>CAJXPB010000013.1 GCA_913057905.1 uncultured Pseudomonadota bacterium | reverse complement strand
ATGGATGCCGCGTCGCCTGTCAAGAGGTTTCTCTGTGACGTGTCGTCACGCCGAAGTGGCGTGTCGATGTCGTGCAGCGACCTCTCGAGTCGGCCCGTCGGCGGAAGCGCGTCCCGCTGACGGACCCGAGATCGTAGTCATCTGTAGGCCACGGCGTCAATCACCATACCTCGATCAGCGCCCAATCGCCGTGATTTGGCCGCAAAACCGGCCGAAACGATCGAACTGAGATCAATAAAGGGCGCCAAACCGGCATCAGCATCCATTCGGCGGGTGATCGATTCGGACATCTCCCGATCGCTTTCCATTTACGGGCCTGAAGACGTCCGATATAGAGAACCGGCCATTCTATGTCTCCACTCCCCGAACCCCTGACACCATCGATGCGCATCATTGCTGGACAATCCGGCGGCCGTGGACTGGCCAGCCCGAGTGACCGTTCTATTCGCCCGACGCCCGAGCGAGCACGCGAGGCGCTCTTCTCGACGGTTGGAAATCTCACCGGCGCCGTCGTCGCCGACGTCTACGCCGGTACGGGGGCACTCGGCTGCGAGGCCCTGAGCCGGGGAGCCGATATCTGTTACTTCGTCGACGAGAGTCCCGAGGCGATCGAGCTCATCGAAGAAAACCTCGAACGCATCGGAGCCCAGGACCGAGGCATCGTCATGGAGGGGGATGTCATTGCGACCCTTCCGATGATCTACGACGATCCGGACCTCTGGTTGCTGGATCCCCCGTACGACAGCGGGCTGGGAGTCAAGACGCTCGAGGCGATGCGCGAGGCCGAGTGTGTGACCGAAGATGCTCTGATCGTCCTGGAGACCAGCACCGACGAGGCGCCCATCGAGGTCGACGGCTTTCGGACCGAAGACCGGCGCGAGTACGGAAAATCCCGGCTGACCTACTACCGGCGGATCCCGGCGGACTGAGCTCTCGACCCACGCCGGCCGCGGCAAGGGCACTTGGGCAGATCCCTCGTGCAACTTACAGTGGGCCTGACGCAGACGACGTCTCTCCATTACTCGTCCCATCAACCGGCGCGCCGAGCCGGTCTTCCACTACGGTAGCTCCATGGAACGCATTGCCATTTATCCGGGCACCTTCGACCCGCTGACCAACGGGCATGTCAACATCATCGAACGGAGTCTTCGGATCTTCGACAAGGTCATCGTCGGGGTCAACGACAGCTCCAAAAAAGACCCCCTGTTCGAGGCCGACGAGCGCGTGGCCTTCGTTCAAGAGGCGTTTCCACAGGAGTCCGTCGAGGTCGACAGCTTCGATGATTTGCTCGTAAACTACGCCCAATCGCGCGACGTGGCTGTCATCGTCCGCGGCCTCCGCGCCGTCAGTGATTTCGAGTACGAGCTGCAGATGGCCAACATGAATCGAAAACTCGATGACTCGATCGAGACGATCTTCATGATGACCGAGGAGAGCGATTTCTACGTCAGCTCCACGCTGGTGCGCGAAGTCGCCAGCTTCGGCGGGGACATCGAAGGCATCGTCCCGGCGCATGTGGGCGAAGCACTCCGAAAGCGATTCGAATCATAAACGGGAACCACGGTACTCAGATCATGGATTTGACCGCACGTATCAACTCGGTGGCACCGTCACCGACCCTCGCCATCTCCGCGCGTGCTCAGGCGATGCGCTCCGACGGCATCGACGTCATCAGCCTGAGTGCCGGTGAACCCGATTTCCCGACCCCGGCCCCGATCATCGACGCTGCCAAGCGGGCGATGGACGACGGGAAAACAGGGTACGTGGCGACGGCGGGAATCGAGCCGCTGCGCGAAGCCATCGCCGACGACTACGCCCGCCGTGGCCGACAGATCGACGCCGATCAGGTCGTCGTCAGCGTGGGAGCCAAACAGGGGCTGTACAATGCGGCGCAGGTCCTGTTCGAGGAGGGGGACCGAGTGCTCGTTCCGGCCCCGTACTGGGTGAGCTATCCCGCCCAGGTGAAACTCGCGGGCGCCGAGCCGGTGACCCTCGACTGCGGAATCGAGTCGGAGTTCAAGCTCCAGCCCAACCAGCTCGAACGAGCCCTGGCGGATGAATCGGTCAAGGGGCTGATCCTGTGCACCCCGTCGAACCCCACCGGTGCGACGTACTCCGCCCAAGAACTCCGGGAGCTCGGGGCCATTCTGAAGGACTATCCAGATGTGGCCGTCATCTTCGACGCCATCTACGACCAGATCTATTACGGCGGAGAATTGTCGGCCGACCTCACAGCCGAAGTACCCGAGTTGGCAGACCAGGTCGTCACCTTCAACGGCTTCAGCAAAGCCTACGCCATGACGGGCTGGCGGCTCGGCTACGCCATCGGCCCCTCCGAGGTCATCGGGGCGATGGGCAAGATTCAGAGCCAGTCGACCTCCAATGCCACGACGTTCGTGCAGTACGCCGCGCTCGAGGCCTTCGACTTGGATGCATCGCTGCTGGCGAACCGTCGGGACCGGTTCCAGGACCGTCGGGATCTGATTCTATCCAAACTCGACGACATCGACGGGGTCGAGTGCCCGCGCCCCGAGGGCGCCTTCTACGTCTTCCCGGACTTTTCCCACTACGTCGGGGCCGGCGCGCCATTCGAGGACGACATGGCGCTGGCCGAATTCTGCCTGGACGAAGCGCACGTGGCGACGGTGCCGGGATCGGCCTTTGGTACCGACGGGCATCTTCGGTTCTCGTACGCGACCAGCGAATCGGAGATCGAAGAAGGACTCGACCGCATCATCCGGGCCCTTCCCGAGTCGTGAACACCCGTCAACCGCTCGAGGTGCAGTCAATAGGAAGCATCGGGTAGCTTCCATTCGTGCAGACCGACCTCGCCATCTGGCATTCACTCGTCTGCTGAAAGCTTCCCTTCAGGACACACTGGTCCTGACCGGAGACCTCTTCACATTCGAATTGCGTGCCATCCGGAATCGACTCGGCGGCCTCCAGGTCAGCGCAGTCGCTGAAGCTCTCACACGGGATCGGCTCGTCGATCCCGTCGCGGCAGTTGTCGTCTTCCCCGTTGCAGACATCGACCCGGCCCGGGTGAACCGTCGCGTCGGTATCATCGCAGTCGATCTCACACCCGCGGGGACGACCCTGCTGGCAGGCGGGACACCGCGTGCGATCGTTGGGGTTCGTTCCGTACCCGTCGCCGTCCTCGTCGTCGCAGGCGGGCGCTTGATTGGGGTCGAACTCCACACAGAGCCCGGTCTGGGCGCCTTGATGGTTGGACTGGAATCGCTGGGACGCCTCTCGGGCGACATCGCAGACCATGCCGCCGACGCAATCATCGGAATCACAGATGCTCTGAGGCCGAGGCCCATCTCCACAGGCGTCCGTCTGAGCGGCACACGGAAAGGTCTCGGATTGTTCGGGATCGAACGAAGACGTACAGCCGAAGGCCAGGGTTGCGAGACCGACCATCAGCGCAGCCGCCATCCACTTTCGACGCAACGGCGTTCCATTGACTTCAATCATGCCACACAACCTCTGAACTTCTTGGAATTGCGAGTCTCTGGTCCGGTGCACGGTGAGTCAAAACTGAAAACCGGCAGTCAATCCGGCTGACTGACGACTGAACTGCGGGGTCAGGGTGACGTCCGAGATCCCACGACGTTTCTCGGAGCCCTCGCCATCGGCGTCTGCTCGCCGGGGCGGTGCGGACTCGGTATTCTGTGTGCCCACGGCGATCAGAATGGCACTCCCGACGGCAAAGGCGCCGCCGACACCGATAAAGGCGCCGGCCGCCGCGTACTTCGAGTCGATCTCGGAGACGCGCTGGCGCGCCTCGGCCTGAGTGAGGGTCTCGTAGTCTCCCCCATCGGTCTGGCCAGCCCCTTGAAGATCATCGTCCATCTGTTTGGCCTGCAGAGCCAACACGACCCCACCGGCCAACGCTCCGGCGGCCGCCACCGAACCACCGATACCGACCCACATGAGGGCCTTGCCCGGATCCTCTTCGGCAAACTGCGTCTGTTGCTCGGGGGCTCGCCGCTCGAACAGCACATTCAGCGTCGGCTTCACATTGTCGATGACCTGACTGACACCGCCGAGATTCTCGACGGACTCGTACTTCAGAAAGAGCCGTTCCGACACATCGAAGTAGTCGACGTCCAGATCGAGCCCTCCACCGGTCGTCGACGGGGTCACCCTGGCCATCAGAATTCGATCGACCCCCGCGGCCTCGCCGACTTCGCCGAGACACAGGGGTTCGGTGACGCAGGTTTCGACGGTCCGGGCCTTCAGTTCATCGAGCACGGCATCCCCGGACTCGACTTCGATCCCCTCGACGTCCTCGGCGATGCGCATCATCTCCGATTCGATCTTCTGGCGCTCCCGGGCGTTGATGGGCTCGGTCGGCACAGCAACCACGCTGACGCGGGGCGGGCCGTCGGCCTCGCCGGCCTCTTCACCGAAGACCATCGTCCCGTCATCGCCACCTTCGCCCTTCTGGGCCTCTTCGGCCTCTTCCTCGCCGAAGGTCATCGTCTCCTCGTCGTCCTGCGCCTGAACAGGCCCGGCCACGGAGACTGCAAAAACCGATACGCAGAAGACAACGAGATATCGACGCCACATCACAACAGGATCTCCACACAGAAAGGTGAACAACTCTCCTCAGAAAATACCACAGCGCGCCGAAGAGCCGCAAGAATCCGATATGCCCCAACCCGTCGGTCGAGCCCACCGACGGTCGGCGATCGATTGTCGTCCATTGCGGGGCTGGCCTACGGTTGAGGCTCGGAGGGTGCGATTCTATAAAAGCGCCGCCCACTGCCCCCCCGCTCGGAAGGAACCTTGGCTTCAGAACCCGATACCTCAACCTCGCCGGAAGGGGACGACGGCTCCCTGATCCCCGGGGACGTCCCGCGTCTGGAGAACTCCGAAGCCGCCAACCACGGTTCGGGAGGCTCGCTGGAGGAGACGCATCGGGAGATGGCCCGGGACATCGACACATCCCCGCACGCCTCCACGATGCTCGAGAAGGCGGGGTTTCTGCTGCGTTGGATCAGCGCCCTGTTGTTCGCCCATGTGCTCTTCGAGAAACGCAGCCGCGACAACATCCGCGACGCAGCCGAGCGCGGCAAAGTGGTCTACCTGATGCAGTCGCGCAGCCTCCTCGATTATCTGTATTTCAACGACGCATTTCTGGAGCACGACCTTCCCCGAGCCGCCTTCGCCAACGGGCTGTCGACGGCGTGGCTTCGCGGCCCGCTCGGATGGTTGCGGAGCCGACTCTGGGGCCCCCGCCCCGATCGACCCGAGCACCTGATGCAGGGGCTCGTCGAGCAGGACCACGCCGTGTTTCTGTTTCTGGAAAAACCCCGGCGCGAGCGGGAGGAAAACCTCGAGTTCAGCCAGAAATACCTGCACCGGCTGGTGCAGGCCCAGACAGAGATCGACGAGCCGATCCAGGTGTTGCCGATGCTTCTCGTCTGGGAGAAACGACCCGACCCCAAACAGGCGACCCTGCTGGGGGACCTCTTCGGCACGGCACAGTCACCTGGATTTTTCCGCAAAATCCTCGGCTATTTCCAGACCTTCTGGCAGTCGTTTCTGAAACTCGGCGAGCCGATGGTTCAGGTCTCCAGCGGGGTCGACCTCGAGGAGTTTCTCGCGGAGTATCCCACGGCCGGCACGTCAGACCGCGCGCAGTTGCTTCGGGAGCGGCTCGAAGAGGATCTCCGACGAGAGCGCCACGCTATCCTGGGGCCGACCGGCGATTCCTTCGAGACGACCTACCGGAAGATGCTCGGACGCCCCGAGGTCAGCGAGGCCATCGCGTCGGTGGCTCAATCCGAGGACGTCGAAGAGTCGGAGATTCGACAACGCGCCCGGGATCAGCTCGAGGAAATCGCCGCCGATCCGAGCCTTCTGACCCTCAAGTTCTTCTCCGCGGCGTTGAGTTTCGTCTGGTACCGCATCTACGAGGGGTTCGAAGTCGATCAGGAGGGCCTCGAGAAAGTCCGGAAGGCGGCCCGCGACAGCTCGGTCGTCCTGGTCCCGAGCCACAAAAGCCACATCGACTATCTGGTCATCAGCTGGATCTTTTACAACTACGGCCTCACCGTTCCGCTGATTGCGGCCGGCCGAAACCTGGACTTCTGGCCGATCGGCGGCCTCTTTCGGAAAGCCGGGGCCTTCTTTCTGCGCCGCAGCTTCAAGGGTGAAGACCTCTACCCGTCGGTCTTTCGCGAGTATCTGATCCAGATGCTCGAACAGGGCTATCCCGTCGAATTCTTCATCGAGGGGACGCGCAGCCGAACCGGGAAACTCGTCAAACCCAAATACGGAATGGTCGAGATGGTCGTCCAGGCGATGACGTCGGGGCGACTCGATTCCCTCAAGATCGTGCCGATTTCGGTCGGCTACGAGAAGATCATCGAAGAGCGAAGTTATCGCGAAGAGCAACTCGGCGCCGAGAAACAAACCGAGGGGCTCGGCCAGTTGCTTCAGACGCCGAAGTTTCTGACCAGCAAATACGGACGGCTGTACGTCCAGTTCGCCGATCCCATCGATCTCGAGTCCTATCTCGAGACCTACGACATCGACCCGACGGAGCCGGAGGATTCCGACCTCGACTCGCTGACGGTCCGACTGGCTCACCGGATCAACTACGACATCAACAAGGTCTCGGTCGTCACGGCGTCGGCGCTGGTCGCCACCGTGTTGCTCAACGACGCCGAACGCGGCACCGACCGTGAACGCTTCCTGCAGTCGGTCGGCTTCCTGATTCGATTTCTCACCGAACTCGAGGGAGAAGCCAGGCTGTCACGGCCGCTTCAAGATGCCATCGAGGAGTATCCGAGCCGCCGTCAGGGACCGGTCGCCGCCGCCGACGGCCCGTCGGCCCTGCCGCCCACCGACGAGATCCTGGTCGGCTCGGCCTCCGCCGAGGTCCTCGACGAAGCGATGTCCATGTTCGAGCGAAACGATCAGGTCGACATCACCCAGACCGGCGAGGACGAGTTCTACAACCTCAGCGACGAAGCCCGGCTCGAGCTGGCATACTACCGGAACAATATCGTCCATCACTTCGTCCCCGAGGCGCTGCTCGCCATGGCGATGCATCGGTTCCGGACCTCGCCGATCGACATGGAGGCGCTCAAGGAGGAGACCCAGTTTTTGAGCCGGCTCTTCAAATACGAGTGGATCTACGAGGAGCGGGCGGAATTCGAAAACGTCTTCTTTCGAACCCTCGAGAAGTTCCGCGCGGCCGGGTGGGCGGACTTCGAGCTGTCGGACCGCCAGGAGGAGGGTGGAACGGTCGATATCCAGCGCCCCCCTCCCGTCGAACTCCGGTTCTTCAGGCGGATGATCCTGAGCTTCCTGGAATCCTACGCGATCGTCGCCGCCGAAATGACAGAACGGCAAGAGGGTGAGTACGCCCGTGAGGACCTGGTGGAAGCCGCACTGGAGCGCGGAAAAAAGGACTACCTACGCGGGCGCATCATTCATTACGAAAGCCTGTCGAAGCCGACCTTCAAGAACGCGCTGCGCCTGCTGGAGGACTGGGGCATGCTCCATCGGGTCAAAGACGGCAAGTCGGTCGTCTACGCCATGAACGAGCCCTGGCGCGGGGAGCGGTGCCGGGAATTTCGGCGCCACCTCGACGATCTGGTCTACGGCGACCGGCTCCTTCATGCCCCCACGCTGGGAGTGGGCCCCGCCCCCGACGACTCAGTCGCTGAACGACAGCAGGATCTGAAGGACGTACCAGAAGAGCAGCACGACTGAGGCAAACAGTGCCAGCGATGCCGCCACGTGCTGGTCGGTCCGGTAGTGATGCAGCACGTTCGAGGTGTCGTAGACGATGTACCCACAGGCGAGGCCGACCATCGCGAACGAGAAGATAAGCCCCAGGTGAAAGCCAAACAGGATCCCGAAGCCGATGATCCCGAAGGCCACGAGGCTGGCGATACCCAGGATCGGCCCCAGAAAGTTGAAGTCCTGCTTTGTAATGAAGACGTAACCTGTCAGCACCGAGAAGATGCTCAGGGTGATGCCCGCCGCCGCGGGCACGACCCAGGGGTCCGCGGCTCGAAATGCGATGTAGACGAGCGGTGTCGTGATCGCCGATTGGGCCACCACGTAGACGCCCAGCCCGAGGTATTGCATCGGCTGTGATCCGCCGCGCATCGCCCACCGGTTGGCCATCCAAGAGACACCGATAAAGAGTCCCAGAGTGATCAGCCAACTGAACTGACCCCCGAGCATGAGAGCCGTCATCGATCGCGCAAAACCTGCCTGAAAAAAGAAGGTGAGCATCGCGATAAAGGCCGCGATGGCACCCGTCAGGTGCAGATATGTGCGACGAATGAAGGCGAGGCGCTCCTCGACTTCGGCTTCGGAGGCGACATCAACTCGCTCCGTGGCGACGTTTGCGTAGGGGTTGTCTGCCATCCCGCCTGCTCCCGGTGTCATAAGATTCGAGGTCGAACGATCCGTGCCCGGAGGCTAAAACAGATCGAACCGCCACTTCAATCCAGCGAGGCCTTTTTTCGGTCGTAGGCCTCCACCGCGTCGGTGAGCGCGTCGACCAGATGCTGGCGGTGGCGCTCCTCGAGGACCTGCCTTCCCTCTTTCGGGTGGGTCAAAAACCCCGACTCCACCACGATTGCCGGCATCAGGGCGCCCCGAAGTACACCGAAGTTGGCCTGTTTGACCCCGCGATCCGCGGAGTCGACCGCATCGACGAGCCGTTGTTGAACCAGCCCGGCGAGCAGTCCGGAGAACCGATGCTGGCGAGCGCGGATGAGATCGCGTCGCAGTACCGCGAGCTCATCGCCCTGCACGCCGCTGGACCCGAGTTTCTGTTCGGGATCGACGCCCGTGACCCTCGGGTCCGCCGAGGCAATGGGTCGGCCCGGCTTCTTGGTCGCGCCGGGAATCGACTGGCGAGTCGCCAGATAATAGGTCTCGAAACCGACGGCGCGGTCATGCACCGCAGCGTTGTAGTGGAGGGATAGGAACAGATCCGCGTCGACCCGATTGGCCAGGTGAGTCCGGGAGCTCAGATCCATCGTCGTATCCCAGTAGCGGGTCAAGACGACTCTCAGATCCGGAAACCTGCTTTGCAGTTGGCGGCGCAGCGCCAGAGCTAGCTCCAGGGTTAAATACTTCTCCTGCACGGCTGCGATGCCGATCGCTCCCGAGTTTCGGCCGCCATGCCCCGGGTCGATGACGATCGTCTCGATGTCCCGGAGACCATCGGATCGTTCTGGCTCGCCGTCGCTTTTGTCGACCATGTCCCCGAGGTGCCAGGCGAGGGAGCGGACCCGATCGTACATCGAGAGTACGACCGGCAAGTTCAATCCCGCGGCCCCCGACGGTGGAGAAGCCGATACGGCCCCCGGCGAGAACGCAACACAGGCCGCGGCGAGCACAGCCGCAGCCAGCCATCCCCTGGCTTTTGAGGTCTTCTGCTCCGACATGGCGTCGAATCCTTGGGAGCACACCAATCTGCAAGGCGACACTACCAGCGCCACGAGACCGATCAATAATTTTGATCGCAGGTCCGGACCGCCCTCGGATTGTCGAAGCAGTCGTCAGAATCGAAACCGAGGCCCGACGTTGACATCGAGGTGGAGACCCGGGTCGGGGAAGAGGACCATCATCGTTGCCTCCGCCAGAAGCCCGACGTGGTCGGAAAACTGCCAGATCACACCCCCGCCGACGCCCAGATGCAACCAACCGGGGCGTACGGTGTCTCGACGATAACAGTACCGCGATCCCGAAGGCCCATGAATCTGACGGCCCTGACAGAACTCGGAACTGGCTGATTCCTTCATGCGGATCAGGTCCCGGATGCGGCCGACACCTGCGTTCACCGACGAGAATCCGCGGAGCTTCGCATCGGGCTGACCGAACAGAAGCCGACTCCTCACCCCCAAAAGGCAGTCGCCTGGCAGGACTCCAAAACACGCATCATCGGTGAATCCGCCAAGCTCGATCCTCGAGTTGCGCTCCCGGATTGCATCGAAGTCCTGGGTGGGGCTGAATTGATACCTCAGATAAAGGCCCAGGTGCGCGCGGTCGGTGATGCGCCATCCTCCTTCGAGCCACACCTGAAACACGGAGGTAGCCAGCCCCGGGTTCACCGTCCGATCCGGGTTCGCGGTCGGTTCGCCCCCCTCCGTAAGGTAGGTCACTCCGGTGCCGACGAGCAGGTCGATGTAGCCGCCTCGCTCGACGACGTCGGACTCTTCGGCCGTCCCGATGACCGGGACTTCGTGGGGGCTTTTCAGCGATGCCGACCGGCCGATAGCGGCCCCCTCAGTCCCCAGAAATTCGACCACATATTCGATCCGCTCTCCCCCGATGAATCGTCCCGGGATCGACAGGGTCCAGACGTCGCGCTCGGTGGGCGCCATCTGGAATTCCGTCCAGTCTTTCTCACCCACGCGGCGCATCCGAACCACCGCCGAGCCCGCCCGCCGGTCCCCCTTCCAGGCGGCCTCGATCATCAGTGACTGCCCCGCCCGGGCCTGTTCGACCGGCACGTGTTCGACCTCCGGAGACCGACCCGTCTTCGCCCGTTCGGAAGCCGACTCCCAGATCGAACGGAGTCGCGGGGTCACATACACCTCCGGGAGTGTCGCGTCGGGGTCGGCGCGGAGGGCCTTTACGAACGCAGACTCCGTCTCATCGGCGTTCCGGCGAGCGCCGAACCGAACGATACCGAGCATCACCCAGGCCCTGGCCAGCATGGCCCCGGAGACGGCCTCGTCGCTCGATCGCGCCGAGGAAATCGCCGCTTCCAGGACCTTTTCGGCCTCCTGGAGTTCGAGCATCTCGTAGTGCGTCCGGGCCGACTGAATCTCCCGGCGTAGATACTGCTCCTCGGCGGCCTGCGCCCGAGCCGTCGCCGGCACCAACGTGGCTGCACCGATGCACGCCAGCACCGCGACGACCAGCCAGCGGCGCCATCCGCAACATTCGTCACCCCGCATCGCTTTTCTCATGGTCCTCGTCTCCGATGGTGTCGCCCCTGTCGGCTCGGCGACTCCCCTCATGTTATCGGTCCGTGATGTGGATCTCGACGCGCCGGTTCGCCGCACGCCCCTCCGCGGTGGCGTTGTCTTCGATGGGCCGGTTCTCTCCGAAGCCCTTCGCCGTCAGCCGCGATTCGTCGATGCCGGCCCCGACCAGGTACTCGACGACGGATTCAGCCCGCCCCTGGCTGAGCTCCATGTTGTAGCTCTCCGAGCCCCGGCTGTCGGTATGACCCTCGACGCGGACCTGAATGTCCGGATTCGCCTCGAGGACACTGGCGATCTCGTCCAGCAGGGCGTAGCTGCGCTCCTGGATGTCGGACTTGTCGGTGGCGAAGTGGACTTTTTCGTTCAGTTCGATGCGCTCCTTGGTGACGTTGACGCGCTGGCGGGTCTCCGGACAGCCATCTCCGTCCACGTCGCCGTCGTAGTCCTCCGCCTCGTCGGGGCACTCGTCCAGGGTGTCGTTGATCCCGTCTTCGTCGTTGTCCCGGTCGGCGCATCCGTCGGCATCCTCGAACCCGTCGAAGTCTTCTGCGTTGTCGGGACACTCATCTTCCGCGTCGACGATGCCATCGGCGTCGTTGTCGGGATCGGGGCAGCCGTCGGCGTCGCGATATCCATCCGCCGGTCCCTCGGCCACATTCGGACATTCGTCGGCAGAATCCTCGACTCCGTCCTCATCGTTGTCACGATCCGGGCATCCGTCCTTGTCCTCGAATCCGTCGGGATCCTCGGCTTCTCCGGGACATTCGTCGTTCGAATCGACGATCCCGTCACCATCGCGGTCGTTTGAACCCTCGCTGACTTCGACAGCCTCGGTCTTTTTGACCGACGCCGGCGCCGCCTGCGCACGACAAACATCGGCCTGTGAGCGCTCGTCTGCCAGCTTGGCGTACCGCTCGGCGCGAAACACGTGGGACCGAGCCTCGGCGAGCTGACCCTGACGGAGCTCGTAGAGACCGAACTCGACCTCGGATTCGGCCACGGCGATCTCCTTGGGCGCGCAGCGGTAGGCCCGGTCGTGGATACGATCGGTCATCGCCTTGACCTCTTCCGCCTGAGCCCGCACCCGGGCCCCGGCCGCACATCCAGCCAGAGTGGCCACGTACGTAAGCATCCCGAAGGCCCACAGAAGTCTCCGGAGTCTCGGCGACATCATCGGCGCTCCCCCTCCTCGGAATTCGATTCAGTGTCGGACTGGGCCCCTTCCTTCTTTCCCGACTTCGATTGGGCATCTTCGTTGTTCGACGAGGAATCCGCCCCTTCATCGTCGGACGGCTCCGACTCGTCGGGCTCGGACATCGATTCGACCTCCTCGACCTTCTTGGGGTCGACCGAGATCGTTTCGCTCTTCGATAATCCGTAGCGTCGATTGCGTCCCTCGACCGGATCCGTCCAGGGGTCCTCCCGGGTCTCCCTGAGGGCAGATTCGGCGCTCTGCCGCGCTTCGTCGGCAAAGGTGTAGGACGCCTCAAAGTTCGAATAGCCCCACTCCTCACGCGCTTTATGAAGGTAGTATCGCGCCTTGTAGAATTCGTACGGCGCCTTCTCGTAGGCCTCGGCCACCCGGGCCCGCTCGACGGCTACCTCGGCCTTGCTGATCCGGGTCGTCGAACGAATGGGTCCACAGCCGATCAGGGCCGCACTGCCCAGACAGATGGCCGCCACCGAGACCCACGATCCAATGCGACTCAACCCGCGACACGTCTCTTCAACGGCCCGCATGACTCAACCCTGCCGCAATCCAGTGCAAAGCTATCCAATCACGTCGTTCAGCTAACCGCTCGTCTCGCGCAGTGTCAAGGTTTGGTCGGACGCACGGCGGCCCTCCGACTCCCGCAGCCCGGCAATTCTCGAACTCAGGATTCGCGTGTGATTTGCACGCCGGTCGCCGTAAATTCGAAGACCTTCAGGTCCTCCTTGTCGATAGATGACGGGTCCCGTCCCTCGTCCTTGGCGTAATGTTTCGCCTCTTTCTCGGTCATCGTGCGTTTTTCAAGCTTTCCTTCGACCACGACCTCCGCCCCGTCCGTGTTTCGCGGTACGAAAAATCCGTAGTCTTTCATTCGAACGCGAACTTTTTGATCGACGCCATCGGCCGCCAGGGTGAACCAGCAACCCTTCTTTTTGCAGACCTTCTTGATGTCGGCAGCGACTTTAATTTGCTCATCCTTCCCGGCGTACTTTTCCATCGCCGTGGCCAGAGTGATCGGGTCGCCGTCGGTCTGAAACTCCGCGCCGAAGTGCTTGGTGGCCCCGGCGGGCATGTCCTCCGGAAGGTCAGCCTTCTTCTCCTTCGCTTCGTGGGAATCGCTGTGTTCGGCGGATTCTTCGTCGGCGGACTCCTTGTCGGCGGATTCTTCGGCAGCAGTCGATTCCTGGGCCTCACCCGAGGGCTCCGAGCTCGTCTTCGAATCACAGCCGGTCGAGCTCACAAGCATCAAGAGCAAGCCCGTGGCTGCGACAGTCAGGCTGACGGGGCGACTCGAGTATCTGGTCAGAAGATTCTTCATGATTCCGTTTCTCCTCGATAGAGGGTAGGCAGTTCGGCAACGGGTACGGGTTGGATGTCTCAGACGATCTGCGACGGGTCAAGGGTGCCCGCTCGAATGCAGACGTCATCGGCGACCGCGCGGCCGATTCGGCGAGGGCGGCTTTGCATCCGTGCCCTCGTGCCCACTATCGTTTGGTTGGTCGTACCGAATGTCAGCCGGCGGGCCCCTCGGCTGCCACGCATCGAACGGAACCATGACCGTAAATATCTGTGTATTTGTTCAACTGACTTTCGAGATGAGGTGAAGGATGCCCGAAGAAACCAATGTGAACGGCGTTGTTGGCCAACTGACCGATTCTTTTATCAGCTACGGTGTAAACTTCGTCGAAGCGCTGCCGACTCTTCTGATCGCAGTGGCGGTGCTCGCCGCATTCATTATCGCCGCCGGCATTGTCCGGAACATCACGGAAAAACTGTCCGAGCGGGTGACCGACGACAAAAACCTCCAGAGCCTCTTTGGTACGATGGCCCGGGTGCTGGTCTTGGTCGTCGGTATCTTCGCGTCGGCTGGGGTCCTCTTTCCAGGACTCAGTGCCGGTGACCTCGTCGGCGTGCTCGGCCTCTCCAGTGTCGCCATCGGATTTGCCTTCAAGGACATCTTCCAGAACTTCCTTGCGGGTATCCTGATTCTCGCTCAGCGCCCATTCCAGATTAACGACCAGATCGAAGTCGTCGACTTCGAGGGGACGGTCGAAGAGATCACAATCCGCTCGACGTTCATTCGCACCTACGGCGGAGAGCGTGTCCTGATTCCGAATTCTACCATCTACAACTCGCCGATCACGGTGCGGACCGCCTTCGACCAACGCCGAACCGTATTCGGCACCGGCATTGGCTACGACGAAGACATCGAAGAAGGGCGGGAGGTCATCCTCGAGGCACTTCGCAACTGCGAACACGTCGCCAAAGACCCGGCCCCACAGGTCTATGTGAGCTCGCACGGCGATAGCTCCGTCAATTTCGACTGCCGCTACTGGACGGCCTCTCGCACTGCTGATGTGCGCGCCGCCCAAAATGAAGTCGCCACCGCCGTCAAATACGCACTCGACGAGGCCGATATCGAAATTCCGTACCCCCACCGAACGGTGGAGTTCTTCGATATGGCCAATCCGGAGGACGCTCAGCTCGAAGGGGCGCCGCCCGAGGGTTCTCAGTCCGGCTAAAGCCCCGGGGCCACACCTCGTCGAGGAATGTTGCGACGCACCGGCCGTTTGTGGCAACACACCGGCCGGCCGGAATCAAGTCCGGTCGGGCCGGTGTGTCGCTTTCCCGCCACGGAGACGCCAACGTGAAACCGATCAACGAAGACACGGAGAAAAAAGGGGGACTCGAACCCGGCGAATTTCGACGACGGCTGATTCTCGTCACCGCCATCGTCCTGGGCCTGGGCCTCTTCGGAGGAACCTGCCTGGGACTGAAGATCAGCGAGAGAGAAAGCCTGGATACCGCCTCGACCTCCCCGGCCGGCCCACACCAGACTGACGACCATCGAGCCCCCTCCCGCTGACCCTCGATTGTAAGCATCAGGGACGATTGAGCATCAGGGACGATTGGATTCGCCCTCGATTGTAAGCATCGGGGACGAGGTGCCCCGGGTGCGAGGCCCGGTAGACTTCCAATTCGGGAGGTGTTAGCCACGGAAAACTGTGCGCGGACGCGGTCTGCTGGAAATTGTGGCATCCCTGCTCAAGAAATCCCATGAAGGTTCATTTCATAACCCACGGCTGCAAGGCCAACCAGTACGATACGGAGACGTTTCGTCAGGAACTGGAGGCCCGCGGCGCAGATATTGTCGACTCGCCCGATGAGGCCGACGCCTGCGTAGTCAACACGTGTACGGTAACTCACAAGGCCGACCGGACGGCCCGGAAGGCGATCCGCAGCGTCAAACGCGATAACCCGAATACCAAGGTCGTAGTCGCAGGGTGCTCGGCAGCACAACGCACCGAAGACTACACCGGCATGGACGAAGTCTTCGGCGTTGTCGAAGGGCACGATCAGATCGAAGTCGCAAACCTGATCGCACCCGAGTCCCCCTACCTGGACAAACACGAAGAACCCGTCGGGGCGGAACTTCTGGATCACCACGAGCCTCGAACGCGCGGCTGGATCAAGGTGCAGGATGGCTGTGACCGAAACTGCGCCTTCTGTGCCACCAAACTCGCCAGAGGGGCGAGCCGCTCTCGAGATCCAGACGCGATCGTCGAGGAGGCAAAGCGGCTTTCTCGTCGGCACTGTGAACTCGTGTTTACCGGCATTCACATCGGCCACTACGGTCGAGATCTCTCCGCAAGAGGCGAGTCGCAGGAACATACTCTGTCGACCCTGATCGCCCGCCTCCTCGAAGAAGTTCCGGACGTACGGTTCCGACTCGGGAGTATCGAAGCCACCGAGATCGACGACCTGATGATCGATCTACTCGAGCAATCCGGCGGGCGTCTCGTTCCGCACCTTCATGTGCCAATGCAGGCCGGTTCAAACAAGGTACTTCGAAGGATGCGCCGGTGGCATACTCGCGAGGACTACCGAGATCGGCTGGTCGAGATTGCCGGCCGACTCCCCTACCTGGGGCTCGGTGCGGACGTAATGGTCGGCTTTCCCGGCGAGACCCACGACGATTTCCTCAAAACCCGGGAACTGGTCGAAAAACTCCCCTACACGTACCTGCATGTCTTCCCGTTTTCCGCCCGAGAAGGGACAGCAGCGGAGGAGATGGACGGCAAGGTGGACCCGGAGGTCAAAGCCCGGCGAAGCAAGGAGTTGCGCGAACTGGCGATGGACAAAGGAGAACGCTACCGGGCGAGTCGGGTGGGCCAAGCCGCCGAAATCGTCGTGGAGACCGACGACACCGGCATGACCGAGGATTATCTTCGCGTCGGGCTGACCGGCGATCCAGATACGCGCATCGGGGATCGCATCTACGCTCCCCTGGAAATGGAAGACGGTGAACTCGTGGCGCGGGTCTGATTTCCAGGGCCGTCACTTCACTGGAACAAGTCCTTGAAATAGCTTCGATCCGGCAGGGCTGCCGCCTGCATCTCCGTCAGCTCCGCTATCCCTTTTTCGGCGAGATCTACGAGGCCGTCGAGCTCCGCGCGACTGTAGGTCGCCTCTTCGCCGGTCCCCTGGACCTCGATGAACTCCCCGGAGCCCGTCATGACGATATTCATATCCACGGCGGCCGCGGAGTCCTCGACATACGGAAGATCGAGACGGACATCACCATCGACGACGCCACACGAGACCGCTGCGAGTGAGTCGCGAATCGGCATGGTCTCAAGGGAATCCGAATCGATCAGTTTTCCGCAGGCCACGGCCATCGCAACCCAGGCCCCGGTGACCGAAGCGGTCCGCGTCCCACCATCGGCCTGCAACACCTCGCAGTCGACCTGAATGCTCCGGGGACCCAGAGCTTCGAGGTCGACGATGCCTCGAAGGCTTCGCCCGATGAGACGGTTAATTTCATGGGTGCGGCCACTCATTTTGCCACGTTTCGCTTCGCGGCGCCCACGGGGATTGGTTGCCCCTGGCAACAGGGAGTACTGACCAGTCACCCACCCGTCCGGCTCTTCGTCGGGGCCGACCTGCTTGCGCCGCCAACGCGGCAACCAGTCCGAGACGCTCGCGGTACACATGACCATCGTGTCACCGGTCATGATTCGAACGGAACCATCCGGAACCCTCGTAAAACCGGTCTCGATGGTTACGTCTCGAAGCTCGTCTAGCGCCCTTCCATCAGTTCGAATCGTCATATCATCCAACGGCTGAATTGAGTCTGACTGCGCTGTGTTGTCAGCGTTCCAAATCGAATTTGGGATCGTCCATTTTCTTGTGAAGTCCTTCGAGTGTGTAGTGGGGCTTCCGCTCGAAATTGTGCTCTGCACGAATGTAGCGAATCGTCCCTGAATGGGACCGCATCACGATGGAGTGAGTCTCGCAACCGTCGGCAAAATACCGGACGCCGTCGAGCAGCTCCCCATCGGTGACTCCGGTGGCGGCAAACAACAGATCCTCTCCTGCAAGCTCTTGGAGTTCCAGGGTGGCATCGATGTCTACATCATCACCCATCACCTTCCGAGCGCGGGCTTCCTGAGCATCGTCTTGTGCCCACAAGCGCCCCTGCATATCTCCCCCGACACACCGAAGCGCCGCCGCGGAAACCACACCTTCCGGCGCGCCCCCTATCCCCATCAGCACGTCGATTCCGGTATCCTCATCCGCCGTCGCTATCGCTGCATGAACATCCCCATCGGAAATCAGCTTGATGCGAGCCCCCGCTTCGCGGACTTCTTCGATCAAGTCGTCGTGCCTGGGTCGGTCCAGAATAATCGCCGTCAAATCGCTGACTTTGGTGCCTTTCGCTTCAGCCAGACGCTCGAGATTCCAGGTGGGAGAGCGATCGATATTGATGACGCCGCGACCCACTGGACCGCAGGCGATTTTATTCATGTAGATGTCAGGGGCATTCAGAAGGTGACCCTCCGGAGCCATCGCAATCACAGAAATCGCCCCCGGCCGGCCATGGGCACATAGCGACGTCCCCTCCAACGGGTCCAGGGCAATATCCATCCTCGGGTCCCCCTCCTGACGCCGCCCGACCATCTCGCCGATATAGAGCATCGGCGCCTCATCACGCTCCCCTTCTCCAATCACGACCTCCCCGTGGATCGGAATGGGCTCAAAAGCGGCACGCATTGCACTCACAGCGTGCTGATCGCTCCGCTCGGGGGCCCCCTGTCCCATAGTCCGGGCACACGCAATTGAAGCAGCTTCCGTCACGCGAACGAGGTCCAGCGCGAGATTTCGATCGTCCATAGGGCTCACCCGTTGGAGCTAGTGATGGCCGTTGGAAGTTCTCTGACTTGGCTAACCTTCCATGCCCACCGCCTAGCAGCTAGATATATGTTCTTCAACCCCCCCACCCGATGCCCGCAGCCGGGTATCCGATGCCCGTGCCCGAGGCCGGCAATCGAGTGGACGATCACGACATACCCGTGCGTCGATGGAGGAAAGACGGGCAAATTGTGCGGGATATCGGGGGCAGTCAGACGAGCAGCGGGATCTCAAAGGCGTCCAGCCGGCCCAGAATCGGCAGTTCCTCCAGCTCGGCGCGGGTATCCTCGGCGAGCCGCTGCCATCCGCGCCAGACCGAGTCGACCAGTCC
>CAJXPB010000012.1 GCA_913057905.1 uncultured Pseudomonadota bacterium | reverse complement strand
GGACTGGTCGACTCGGTCTGGCGCGGATGGCAGCGGCTCGCCGAGGATACCCGCGCCGAGCTGGAGGAACTGCCGATCCTGGGCCGGCTGGAGGCCTTTGAGATCCCGCTGCTCGTCTGATCTGACTGCCCCCCGAGATTCCGCACAATTTGCCCGTCTTTCCTCCATCGACGCACGGGTATGTCATGATAGGCATCTCGGACGCCGAGTATGCCCCAGTCTGCCGCCGGTATTCCGACACGCCCGCGTCGATGGCCTTCAAATGCCCTAGAAATGCCCTAGTGGCGCCAGAAAACCGGGCAAATATCCGCCCAATCAACTGCCGGCTTCGGGTCACTCGGTTGCGGGCATCGGGTACCCGGTGGCGGGCATCGGAGGTGGGGTGACAGAGGGTGGGCGGGAATTTAAGGTGGGCAACGGGTCGAGGTTTCCAGCAAGGGTTTGTGATGAGCGATACCAATATGCGACCGAAGACAGTCGATTTCGACGTCGAATATCTCGTCGACCTCCTCGTCAGCGAGGATCTGTTGACGGAGGGGCAAGCCGAGCAGGTCAAGACCCAGGAGTCGACGGTCCGGTCTCAAATATTGAGGGAGCAGGCCTCCAAGCGGGGCAGACGACGCGCTCAGCGGTACAAAGTGAGTCCGGCGGAGGTTGTCGAGCATTTTCAGTTCGAGCGTCCCGACGGGCGACCGCTGACCGAAGACGCGATCATGAAGACGATCGCGGAGGATGCCGGCAAGCGGTTTGTCCGGCCGGACCCGCTGGATATCGACATGGACCTGATCGCTGGAAAGATCAGCCAGCCGTTTGCGCACCACCACTCGTGTGTGCCGCTGAAACGGGAGGACGGGAAGCTTCTCATCGGGGTAGATGATCCTTACGACCGGGAGCTACTCAGGCAGCTTCACGACGTGACCGACGAGCCCATCGAGATCGTCGTCAGCCCGAAGAGTGTCATCCACAAGTTCATCACCGAGATCTACGGGCTTCGCTCCTCGCTGTCGGCCGCTGAGCAGGAGGCGACGACGGGGGTGGACATCGGGAATCTCGAGCAACTGGTGGAGTTGAAGGACGTCGGGGAGCTCGATGCCAACGATCGACCCGTGGTCAAGGCGGTCGAGTATCTGCTCCACTATGCCTTCGATCAGAGGGCGAGCGACATCCACATCGAGCCCAAGCGCGAGCACACGGTCGTGCGCCTTCGGATCGACGGGGTCCTCCACAACATCTACACCTTCCCGAAGGCAGTGCACCGTCCCTTCGTCAGCCGTCTGAAGATGATGGCACGCATCGACATCTCTGAGAAGCGCAGGCCTCAGGATGGTCGCATCAAGACCGAGCGGAACAATCGAGAAATCGAACTTCGTGTGGCGACGCTCCCGGTGGCGTTCGGGGAGAAGGTGGTCATCCGTGTATTCGATCCTCAGGCGTTGATTCAGGATCTCGATGACATCGGCCTGTCTGGGGAGGGATTACAGACATGGCGGCGATTTATCGACCAGCCCGAGGGGATGGTCTTGGTCACGGGGCCGACCGGGAGCGGGAAGACGACCACACTGTATTCGACGTTAAAGGCGCTATCAGGTCCGGAGGTCAATGTCACCAGTGTGGAGGACCCGATCGAGATGGTGGTCGAGGATTTCAACCAGGTGCTGGTGCAGCGGAAGATCGATCTGACCTTTCCGGCCGCATTGCGCACCATTCTTCGCCAGGATCCCGACATCATCATGGTCGGCGAAATCAGGGATGCAGAAACCGCAAAGATGGCCATCCAGGCCGCACTGACCGGGCATCTGGTCTTCAGCACCGTCCACACCAATGATGCGGCGTCCACGGTCACTCGGATGCTGGATCTGGGTGTCGAGCCCTTCCTGTTGAGTTCAGTGCTCGTCGGTGTGGTCGCACAGCGGCTGGTTCGCACGATTTGCACCCAGTGTCAGGCCGAAGAGACGCTGACACGAGAACAGGCTGAACTGTTGGGTCTCAAGATCCCGCCGGGCTCGTCCCGAAGCTTACCTGTCAGATTCGGAGAGGGGTGTCCCCGATGTCGAAATACGGGGTATTATGGGCGGACCGGCGTCTTTGAACTAATGCCGGTAGACGACACGATTCGCTCGTTGATTTCTCGACAGGCCGATGCATCTGAGATACGAAGAGCCGCGAGGGCCGAGGGTGTACGGTCGCTACGCGACGCCGCCATCCGAAAGCTCGCTGAAGGCACGACGACCTACGAAGAAGTCATGAAGATCGCTTCAGAGTCCTGAGTTGTACCCTACATGGGACGCCGTCTCCTCACCATACTTGGAACGCTGGTCGGGCTCGGAGTCATCGCACTGGCGATCGCCGCGAGCATCTGGCCGGCCGTCAACGAGGTGGAGACGGGTGCGACGCCGCAGTATCCAAATCTTCGGCCCCAGTACTATACAGCCTCGCCGGGCAAGGTCCTGACGAAGGCCGAGGCGAGTATCGACGCTATGCCCCGATGGACCCTGGTTTCATCGGAGGCCGGCGGCCGCTCCATCGAAGCGACGCACGAGACCCAGGTATTCGGCTTCATTGACGATGTCACGGTCTGGGCCGAACCGGTGACACAGGGTGTCACTCGGGTCAGAGTCCGGAGTGCCTCCAGGATCGGAAAACTCGATTTCGGGCAGAATGCCCGCAATATCCGAGAGTTTTTCTCAGCTCTCGACCGGCGTCTGAAGGACGCCAAATTCGATCCGGATCAGGTGGACGAAAAGCCTCCCGATCCGGACAAGGATTCATCCAACTGATTCCAGCCATGACATCGATGTCAGGCCAAGGCACAGAAACGAAGGTCGACCGAGTCCTTTGAGCAACCGCCTCTCCGGAGCACCACGACCGATAAGCGTTAATCGCGCCGGGCATATAAATTGCATATCCTCTGATGTGCACACGGTTCTCGCCCGGAGGTCGAGATGTCTGAGAAAAGCCCCAAGACCGATTCCTCGCCCGTCAGTCGACCTCTATGTATCGTGGGCGTCTTCAGCTTCACGGAGACGACTCTGCCCTCACTTGTCCCCGGCTGGGTATTCGACACCGCAGTGACGTTCCCCGAGCCGACGTGGTTGTGGGAGACCATCGCCTGGCTGTCGGGACTGACGCTACTGTGGATCGTGACCGAAGCGGCTCTGCGTGGGCTCCGCCGCATACGATGGTTGAGCCACGCGTCCTCGGCAAAGCTCGCACGGGTCGCCAGGGTCGCGTTCGGGGGCAGCCTGGTCGCCGCCCTCTTTTTGCCGTATTTGGCCGACGTGGCCCCGACGTCCGCATTGGTCGTCATTCTGGCCATCGCCGCCCTGACCCTGCCGTTTATCGGCGGCGCAGCCGGAGTGCATAGCGCGAGGGTCCCGTAGCTGGCTCACCGTGCCGCGCGGATCCATTCGGCGAGCTTATCAGCAGGGTGAACGCCCGCTGACATTCGGTCGACGACGCCATCGGGGCCGACTACGACCAGCGTGGGATACGTAGATATGCCGTACGTATTCTGAACCTTCCCGTCGTCCAGCACTGCAGTGCCCTCGTAGGCGTAGGTCCTCAACCTCTGTCTGACCTTCTCTTCTCGATTCGGGCCCGGTTGATCGCCATTGACGGCGATGATCCGGAATTCGTCGCGAAGCTTCGGATAGTTCTCCTGCAGCGACGCGAAGTTTCTGGCCTGTTCGTGACAGGGTTTGCACCAGGATGCCCAGAAATCGAGAAGGATGACTTCGCCGCGATAATCCGAAAGAGAGATCGCGTTGTCGCTTTCGCTGGCGGCCGTCGAGATTTCAGGCAGAGTAAACCCCGGGGCCTGCTGGCCGACGAGTTCGCCGCCTCCTCGCGGGCGAAGCGCGTTGACGACGTTGATGACGACGAGACCGATGATCAGGCCTCCGATGACCCAGTTGACGACCCGACTCGAAGCGAGCCCATCGGAGGCTTCGTTGCCCGGTTCGGGCTGCGGTCCCACCGTCGACGGTTCGTGTGATGAATCATCGGTCTGCGTCATGGGAGAATCCCGGAGGCTTGGTCTGTTTGAGGGCCTCGAATCTGGCGTTGGGCGTCATGTAGTAGTCCTCGACGCCCTGGCGCAGAATAGCGATGTTGTGCTCATGCCACAACGACACATAGGGCAGGTCGCGGGCCAGAATCTTCTGAACGTCGCTGTAGATCTCTTTGCGTTGCTGTCGGTCGGTCTCGCGCTCACCGGCCTCCAGAAGCCGGTCGATCTCCGGATTTCTGTAGGCGCCACGGTTGGCCCCGGCCGATCGATTTTCCGCACTCGGGATGTTTTTTGAGTGGAAAATCCAGGTGTAGAGGCTCGGGTCCATCACCGAGGGCCACTGAAGCGTCGTGATCTCGAAATTGCCGCTCTTGATGTCGCTGAAAAACGTCCCCCATTCGTAGGATCGAACCTCGACATCGATGCCGACACGGCGGAGGTGATGGGCTATCAACTCGGCGACCGATCGGCGAAATTTGCTGGCCGAAACCTTGAATTCCAGCTTGAACCTCGGAGCTTCACCACGCTTTCTGTAGCCGGCTTCGTCGAGCAGCCGCCTGGCCTTTTTCGGGTTGTATCCGTACTGCTCAACATCCGACTCGTATGCCCAGTGACCGGGTGCGAGCATCCCGCTGGCCAGGGTCGCCTGGCCCCGGAATTTGTGTTCTATAATTGCTTTCCGATCGATCCCGTAGGCGATCGCGGCCCGCACCTTGCGGTTCTTCAGGACCTCGTGTTCCAGATTGAACCCGAGATACGTGTATTTGAAGGATTGCGCCGTTCGCACCTCAAGCCCCTTCGTATCACGTACGACCGGGAGCATCAGTGGAGAGACGGCATTTTGGACGAGTTCGGCGGACTTGCCCAACAAGGCGAGCAGGCGTGTGTTGTCGTCCTGTACAACCTTGAAGATCAGCCGGTCGATGTACGGTTTACCGCCGTGGTATGCTTCGAACGGACGGAAGACGTATCGATGGTTCCCGTCCTTGGACTCGAACCGGAACGGGCCGGCACCGATCGGGGGGCTCGGACACTCGCTGTTGCCGGCGCACCGATGTTTGGGGACGATTCCCATCGCCAACTTGCCCATAAATGGCGCATGGGGTTCGGCCAGCTCGATCGTAAAGTGTCGAGAATCCTCGATCTCGAATGAATCGATGAGCCGGTCAGTCTGCGCATAAGGACTCTGTACGATGTCGGAATCGAGTCGCGTCAGCGTGTACTCGACATCGTCGGCTTCGACCGGCTCCCCATCGTGGAAATAGATGTCGTCGCGCAGGGTGACTTCGTAGCGTGTCGGCGTCGGTTGCTCGATCGATTTGGCGAGGTCGAGTTCCGGTTCACCATCGGGGGTATCGATCGAGACGAGGCCCGAATGAAGCAGGCCGATGAGCTTCGCGCTGGCATCGCTGGTGGCAAATCGTGGGTCGAGCCCTTTGGGCTTCGCATCGATCAGGACGGTAAAGCCCTGTTGGTTGGAGGCCTGACAGCCGGCGCAGTCGATCTGACTCGCTCCGACGACGAGAGCGACCACCGCCACTGCGGCCCCCACCCATCGGTTGGGCATGCGAAGCGTCATAAAAGTCGAAAACCCCCGCCGACGCAGCCGGCGGGGGCTCTCATCGGTAGCTGAACGAAATCACGCGATCGTGACGTCGTCACACAGGTAGACATTCTGGATGGCGTTGAGGACCTCGACGCCCTCATCCAGCGGCTTCTGAAACGCCTTCCGGCCGCTGATCAGTCCGGTGCCACCGGCGCGCTTGTTGATCAGCGCCGTCCGTGTGGCCTGCTGGATGTCATTGTCGCCGCTGGCGCCGCCGCTGTTTATCAGCCCGACGCGGCCCATGTAGTTGTTGAGCACCTGATACCGCGTCAGATCGATCTCGTGGTCGGTCGCCAACTCGTCGTACATGCGGTCGTCGCGTCGACAGAACCGCTCGCCGTTGGGGTTGTCGGCCGACGGATTCTTGATGGCCTGAAACCCTCCGTTCAGGGTCGGCTGTTTCTGCTTGATGATATCGGCCTGAATGGTCGCACCCAGGTGGTTGGCCTGGCCGGTCAAATCGGCGGCAGCGTGGTAGTCGGTGCCGTCGACGATAAAGGCCTGTTTGTTCCGGGCATAGCACCAGAGGATCGTGGCCATACCCAGCTCGTGAGCCTTGGCGAACGCCTTCGAGATCTCTTCGATCTGGCGGCGCGATTCCGGCGACCCGAAGTAGATGGTCGCCCCGATGGCCGCAGCGCCCATGTCGTGGGCCCGTTCGACGGTACCGAACAGACGCTGATCGTAGCTGTTCGGATAGCTGAGCAGCTCGTTGTGGTTGATCTTGACGACGAACGGAATCTTGTGGGCGTATTTCCGGGCCACGGATCCGAGCACACCGAAGGTCGAGGCGACGGCGTTGCATCCGCCCTCGATGGCGAGTCGGCATACGTGATCGGGATCGAACATCTTGTAATTCGCGGCGAAGTCGGCGCCGCCGGAATGCTCGATCCCCTGGTCGACGGGCAAAATCGAAAGATAGCCGGTTCCGCCGAGGCGTCCGTGGTCGAAGATGCGGGCCAGATTGTTCAGGACCCGCTGGTTCCGGTCCGATTCAGCGTAGACATCGTCCAGGAAGTTCGGGCCCGGTAGGTAGAGATCCTCCTTGGGCACCGTCTCCGATTCGTAATTCAGAAGTTCATCGGCTTCGTCGCCGAGAATGTCTACGATTCGGTCGATCTTCGCCATCGGTCCGCTCCCGGGGTTCAATAGAGTCGTGGGGCAACAACGAGCACACACATCTGCGCGCAGCTACTAATGTACCGGACCCTCGAGCGTCAACAAAGCGACCCGAGAGGCCCGGCCGGGCGCCGCTCAATCTTCGGCCTGCAACTGATAGATCTCATCAAACTCACGTTGGTAGAGACTCAGGTTTTCCAGCACGATGCTCAGGTTTTCTCGGCCGTCCTCGCCGGCGCCCGAGTCGACGGCTTCCTCCATGGCCCGCGCCAGGTGATACAGTTCGTCGCACATCCAGGAGAGCTGCCCGATATCGCGGGTTTGGCGATCCCCGCCTGCAAACTCCTCGCGATAGGTCTCGAAGACCTCATTGGCCGCCCGTCCCAGGTGTCCGACAAGCTCATCGGGCTCGATCCCCTGTTTGGCACGCCCGATGGCATCCAACTCGTCGCGGTACGTCTCAAGCGTATTCTCGACGATCTCGATATTGCCTTCATTTTCCTCGGATTCGAGACCGCGCTCGCGGAGTTTCTCCATCTGTCGTTTGGTGGACTCCAGCGTGCGGATCATTCGCCTCAGCAGCTTGGGGCGCCGGGTCACTCGACTCTTCCCGCCGAACAGCGTCCGATAGATCTGGAACTGAGAGTTCGCGACTTCGGCCAGATAACTGGCCCGGTCGTCGAGGTCTCCTGCGTGCTGCGCCTCGACGATTCGCTCCCGTTCGTTGCGGTACTCCTCGAGGTTCGTCTCGACGGTCTGGATGTCCTGGTCGAGTCCCTCGATGTTCTCGGAGTCACGCAGCGCATGCATGCGGTCCCGGATCACCTTGAGTTCGGTGATCATTTCATTGAGTAGTTCGACATCGCGGGTCGGGCGGGGACTCCCGGCAAAGTGCCGGTTGTAGCGATGGAACTCGGCATTCGCCCAGGTCGCCAGCTCACCGGCCTCGACGACTTCGGGGCCCTGATCCTGGACCCGTTGGATCGCCTCGCGCTCGCTTCGGTAAATTCGGAGGTTTTCCTCGCCCTGTTCGACCGAGTCCGCGAGCCGGCCCTGGGAGCCATTGAGGGCATCGCGCGCCTGGTCGAGCGCAGACTCCAGACGTTCGATCAGCTCGTCCAGGAGGTCGAGGTCCCGGGTCGACCGGGGTTTCCCGGCGAAGTGGGCCTGATATTCATCGAAAATCGCGTCGAATTCATCGGACAAGGTGTCGTTGTTCATCGGCAGGTTCGGCTCCATCGAGTCGGCGGAACAATTACGTCTTGGATAGTAAAACGGGGATTTACGTCACGACAAGATCGGTTACCCTCTCATCGGTCATAGTCACAAGCCTCGACCCAGGAAATGTATCATGTCTGACCGCACAATCGGATTGCTGACTGATTTTGGACTGCAGGACACCTACGTCGGCATCATGAAATGCATCATCGACGACCTCGCTCCTGAGGCGACGGTCATCGACCTGTGCCATGAAGTAGCCGCCCAGAACATCTTGTCGGGCGCCTATCTCGCCTCGACGGTCATCCCGCATCTTCCAGATGGTGGCGTGTTGGTCGGCGTGGTCGATCCCGGAGTCGGGAGCAATCGACGCGCCATCGCCGTCGATGTCGGCGGTCGTTATCTCGTCGGCCCGGATAACGGGCTCTTCGGGATGGTGTTGGAACACCACGACGCCGACACGGTCGTCGCCCTGGAGAATTCGAGGTTCTTCCGAAGTGACGTCAGCGCCACGTTTCACGGCCGAGACATCTTCGCTCCGGTCGCCGCCCACATCGCGCGGGGTGTTTCTCTGGAGGACCTGGGCCCGACGGTAGATACCGGGGATCTGACGCAGCTTCCCTTCAACGACCCTTACCTGGGTGACAATCGGGTCGAGTGCCATGTGATCCATCGCGATCGATTCGGAAATCTCATCACCAACCTGTCTCGAGCGGACCTCGAAGGTTGGCTCGAGGGGTCGGACCCCCGCGTGGAGCTGGACGGACGAAAGGTGTCGCTGGAGAAGACGTTCTCGAATTCGTCCTCCGGCGAACCGGTGGCGTATTACGGCAGCACGAACCAGCTTGAGATCGCGGTCAACGGGGGCGATGCCGCGCGATACTTCGGTGCCGATCAGGGTACGTCGGTGTTGATTCAGCGGGCCTAACCGGCTTTCCATACTCAGGTTCGATCCTGCGGTAGACTCCAATCCAGAGACGGGCCGCGCGCCTCGATCCGGTGCGGGTTCACGCTCGGGTGGCTTCGGAAGTAGTGATGCTTGATGTGGTCGAGCCGGCACGTCTCGGCGACGTCCGGTAGCTGATAGATCGACCGAGCGTACGGCCACAGGTTTTCGTAGTCCGAGATTTGCCGCACATTGCACATAAAGTGCGTGTGGTAGACGGCATCGAACCGAAAGAGCGTGGTGAACATGCAGATGTCGGCTTCGGTCGGCCGGTCGCCGCACAGAAACCGCCGCTCCCCGAGCACACGGTCCCAGTGGTCCAGCGCCTCGAAGAGCTCATCGATCGCCTCGTCGTATGCCTGCTGGGTGGTGGAGAATCCGGCGCGGTACACCCCGTTGTTGATCGGCTGGTAGATCGACTCGATCACTTCGTCGATCTCCTCGCGGCGATCCTCCGGATACAGGTCGATGTCACGGCTCGCGAGGTCGTCGAATGCCACGTCGAACATCCGCATGATCTCGAGGGATTCGTTATTGACGATCGTCTCCTTTTGGCGATCCCAGAGTACGGGAACGGTGACGCGGCCGGTGTAGTTCGAGTCGGCCGCCGTGTAGACCTCCCTGAGTAGATCGGCCCCGTGGATCGGGTCGGGGACCGTGCCGTCGCCGTCTTCAAAGGACCAGCCGTCGTCGCCCATGAACGGATGAACGACCGAGACGGATACATCGTCCTCGAGTCCTTTCAGAGCCCTGGTAATCAGAGTGCGATGGGCCCAGGGACAGGCGTAGCTGACGTACAGGTGGTATCGCCCAGAGTCGGGCGCAAAATCCGACGAGCCGTCGGTAGTGATCCAGTCCCGGAAATCGGTCTCAGACCTCTGAAAGTGGCCCTCTTCGTCGGTTTCCCAGCCCTTCTCGTGCCATGTGCCGTCGATGAGCATTCCCATGATATTGCCTCTCGTGTAGGGGGTGATGTGAGCACAGCGAGTCGCACCTGGAAGGTTAGGACGGTCGGCACCGAGGCCAAGCGAGTCGAGCGCCGACACGCCCCTGAACAGACGCCCGGATTACTTATCTTACGTGGACGCCCTAGGGTATTTGGGTCGGATTGTTTCCTTCGGGAAACAGAGAGTCACCGGAGGTAAACACGGTGCACTCGTTCTCTGCTCGGCGGTCTCACGGGAGGGTCTTGTACAGGTTGGTCACTCGGGCCTCGCACAGGTCGTTTCCGGTCTCCACGTGGTGGACGCGAACCCGATGCCGAATCAAGGTTCGGCCCCGTTTGAGCACCTCCGCTCGGCAACGAACGGTGCCCTGGGTGGCGGAATTCAGGTGAGAGCCGTTGATGTCGATACCCACCGGCACACGTTCGCTGAGATCGATGCCCCAGCAGGCGTGCATACTCGCGGCGGACTCGGCCAGCAACAGGCTAATTCCACCGTGCAACATGCCGAATGGCTGGCGAGCATGGTCCTCGATGGGCATCTCGAGGACGATGCTCTCATCGTCTACCGCGACCAGAGAGACGTCGTGGGGTCCCAGGGCCGTCTGTTCGATGACGCGATTGAATCCTTCTTTCCAGTCCGCCGCAGAGGCATCCGGCGACAGAAAATCCGCAAACGTCGGCTCGGTCACGTCATCCTCTCGTTGCAGGGTCGGAAGCTCAATCCGTGGCGGGCTTCGGGTCGTTTTGAAGGGAGTCGACGATCCGCTCGACCTGCTCTCCGGCCTGTTCGTGGGCCGACCGCGCACTCTCGCGGATATCTTCGACCCGTCGGGTGGCCGCCTGGCTGAAGTCCGCGTAGTGCTGCGAGGCCTTTTCACTCAGGTCGTCGTAGCGCTCGGTAGCCGCCAACTTGATCTCGCTGACACGCCGAGACGCCTGCTCGGAGGCCTGAGTCGCGGAGAGGCCGATCTCCTGGACCGTCTCGCTGACCGCGCCCGCCGACCACCCCGCGGCGTCGCCGGAGCTGGCCTCGTCGGATGCCGAATCGGTGCCGGAATCTGTGTCTTCCTGAGCAGCGGGGTGACGTTGGTCGGCGATCACGTGCTCGGGTGGGTTTCGCAGATCCTTGACCAGCCCGACCCAGCTCATCGCCTTCAGCACGTAGTAGGAGATGTCGTATTCCCACCAGTAGAAGCCCTGATTGGCGGAGGCCTGATAGTGGTGGTGGTTGTTGTGCCACCCTTCTCCAAACGTGATCAGCGCCAGCAGCCAGTTGTTTCGACTCTCGTCTCCGGTCTCGTAGCGTTTGGACCCGATGACGTGTGACAGGGAATTGATCGTGAATGTCCCATGCCAGCAGAGCACCGTCGACCAGAAGAAGCCGACGATGAGACCCGCCCAGCCAAAGAACCACCAGATCCCTACGCCCAGGATCGTCGGCGGCAGGATGTGCCAGCGATCCAGCCAGACGAGCTCGGGATATCGAGCCAGGTCCTTGACGCGCTTGTCATCGGTATCGGCCCAGTCCGGGTCGAAGAGCCAACCGACGTGCGAGTACCAAAACCCCTTCTGGACCGGGGAGTGGACGTCTTCGGGGTCGTCGGAGTGCTTGTGGTGATGTCGATGATGTGACGCCCACCACAACACACCCTTCTGGGCCGACGTCTCGGCAAGCGCGGCCATCAGAAACTGCATGACGCGGTTCATCTTGTAGGTGCGATGCGAGAAATACCGGTGGTAGCCGGCCGTGACCGCAAACATCCGAACCGCATAGAGGATCCCGCAGATGGCGAGCGCTTCCAGGGTCACCCCCGTCCAGATCGCCGCCAGGCAGATCAGGTGAAATACCAGAAACCGGGCCATGTACAGGTTCCGGTTCCAGACCCACTGTGAATCTCGTTCAGCTGCTTTTCCCGTCGACATCAACGCTTCCTGCTTCGGGTGTATCGGTTTACTGAGCCTCGTTCGGCTCAGTGCGCACTTAAGTTGCGCGACACGCGTGCGTCAACCTTCGTATGTCGCGCTCAGGATCACGTACTCGAACCGTTGTCGGATCGTGGACGCGACCACCGGAAAGCTAACCAGCAGCCCGCCGAAGTCGATCCCAAATCGCTCGCCACGCCTCGCCGTCTGGCGGCGCCTCCACACCGATCCATTGGCACCCGGCGTCGTCGAGCCGGTGAAGGGCATCGTATAGCCCGGCCGCGTAGGCCTCGGGATCCGGTCCCAAACGACACGTCGGATCCTCGGCGCCCGACTCCCACGACGCCCCCTCCGATCCAGTCCCGCCGTCCAGCAGAATCCATCCAGTCTCGCACGATTGCGGAACACGTTTGCGCAGTTCAGCCAGCGGGCCGACGACGACCTCGGCCCGGGGCGCGTAGTGTTTGTCCGCCATTCCGGGAGACGGCCGCTGGCGGGTGTCGTCGCTGACGGGAACCTCGTCGCCGTATCGGACGGTTCCCAGAATCTGCTCGAGTTCCGATTTCGCGACGCCGCCAGGCCGAAGGATCGTCGGTACCGCTTCGGTTAACGAAAGGACGGTCGACTCGAGCCCCACATCAGTCGGGCCGGCGTCGATGATGACATCGACCTTCGAGCCGAGACCGGCGGCGACGTGTTCGGCACGGGTCGGAGAGACGCCCTGATGCGGATTCGCGCTGGGAGCCGCGATGGGCACTTTCGACAGTCGGATCAACATCTCCGCAACGGGATGGGCCGGCGCACGGAGGCCGACCGTCGCGAGTCCGCCGGTCACCACATCGGGGATCGCGGGGCCACGCTCGACGATCAGGGTGAGCGGTCCCGGCCAGAAGGCCTCGGCCAACGCCTCCTCGCGATCGGACCAGTTCGCGGCGAGCGAGCGTGCGTGCTGGGCCGAGGCGACATGCACGATGAGGGGGTGACCCGGCGGCCGCTCCTTGGCCTCGAAGATCCGGGCCACTGATTCGGGGCGAGTCGCATCGGCCCCCAGCCCGTAGACGGTTTCTGTAGGAAAGGCGACGAGACCGCCCTCTTTGAGTGCATCCAGCGCCGCACGTAGCGTCGTGCGCCACCAGTCGAGGTCTTCGTCGCCGGTCAGATCCCCCACGGAGATCACGGTCGGTGTGCTGTCGGTTTCCATCGCCGTACGGGTCGTCGGACGGTGGGAAAAATGATGGTGAATGACATGCAAGCACGCCCCTTGCAATTTCGCAACACGCTCGCTAATGAGGCGTCCTTAGTCGTGGCAACCGTTCCTCAAGAGAAGAGAAGGATAAAACTATGAAAAACGACGTACATCCGGATTACCACCCCGTCATCTTCAAGGACGGAGACGACGAGATTCGCACGCGTTCGACGGTCACATCGGATCAGACCCGCGAAGTCGACGGTGTAGAGCATTATGTCGTCAACGTCGACATCAGCGCGTTCTCCCATCCGTTTTACACGGGCCAGAAAAAGCTCGTCGACACGGAAGGCCGCGTCGACCGATTTATGAAGCGCTACAATATGAACGACGACGAGGACGCCGACGACGAAGAGGCAACCTCAGAAGAGACGTCGGACGACGAAGACACGGACGACGAAGACACAGACGAAGAATAAGCAGATGACGCTGGAGCATCCGGGACGTGTCCCCTCCGCGCTGACATCCAATCACCCGTCGCCGCCGGCCCACTTCGGTCGCCGTCGGCGTGTCGAGATGGTTACGCGGGAAGGGGAAGCGAATCCTGGATATTCATGCCGCGTGCAGCTCCCTTCCTCCAACGAGACCGCATCTCGAACCGAACGTCATACCCCGGGACATCGTCCCGCCGACGTCCGGCTCGACCCTCGACCGACCGACGCCACCCCGACATTCAAACTCGGCATGGCGCAAGACGGTTGGCCGTGACGGACCCGGTCTCAACACAATCAGGAAGCGGCTGCTGCTCGCTGCACCTCAGACCAGGAGCATGACATGACGTTTTTCGAAGCAGCCGTAGAAGTTCTTCGCCGCAGTGGTAGACCTCTTCACTACAAAAAGATCACCGAAGTCGCGATCAACGAGGACCTGCTGTCTCACGTCGGCAAGTCGCCCCAGGCGACCATGAGCGACCGACTCGAACGGGAGGTTCGCAAAAACAACGGGTCTCCCATCGACCAGACCCGTCCGGGTGTGTACAAGCTCGACGAAGAGTACGCCAAAGAACTGACCGCGAAGGTTCGCAAACAACAAGAGCGCGAAGAGAAAGAACGCAAAGAACGCGAGCAGCAGCAGAACAAACAGACACAGGAGAGCGCCGACGGCGCCCAGACGTCTGATCGCGACTCTTCTTCGGGCCAAGCGCCCCAATCGGCCGACGACTCCTCCGACGATTCAGGTGGGGAGAGCGGTCGCCAGCGTGCTCGGGGCGCCGGGTCGGGCCATTCCAAGCACAAACGCGAGAAGTCCTCGGCCGGAGAGACGAGTGCAAAGCGTCGCCGTCGGCCGTCGAAGTCCGACGGCTCGACGTCCGAAGACACCCCGGCCGAGACGCAGTCCGAGCGAGACACCTCGGCAGCCCCCTCGCCGTCGCGCCAGCGCCCCACCGGGGCCTCCGGCGGCGAAGCACCCGACCTCGAGGTCACACAGACCGCTCACCTCGAAGACGGGCCGGTAAAGCTGCGCGGCATCGCCCGCGCCGCCCGAACGGTCCTCAGCGACGGCTCTCAGGAGCCGATGCACATCGAAGACCTCGCCGACGAGATCTTCGACCGCAAGCTCGTCAAATTCCACACCCACGACCCCATCACGACGGTCAAGTCGGCGCTGGCTAACGACAACCAGATCCGCGAGCAGCGCGGCCATCGCCCCCTGTTCGCCCAGGACGACGAAGGATACTGGTGGCTGACCGAGTGGAGCCTCTCGCCCGAAATTTTCCAGAAGGAGCAGGCGGCACTGAGCCTCAGCGAAGAGATCCGCCAGGACTCGGTCCAGCAACTCGGCTCGGCCCTGATGGACGTCAAAACCGAGGCCCTCGAACACCTCGCGCTGACGCTCCTGGAGCGACTCGGCTACCACAACATCAAGGTCTCGAAGCGCTCGTCGGATGGCGACGTCTTCTTTACGGCCGACTGGCGTCAGGGATTGGCCGATGTTCGCGTCTGTGTGCGCGTGGTGTCGGACCATGATTGGTCACTCGGAGAAAGCGCCGTCAATGACCTTCGCGACACCCTCAATCACTACTCGGCCAGCGAAGGTGTCATCATCCACCTCGGCGAAGTGACCGACGACGCCGTCGGAGCGAGCCGTCGAGAGGGCAAATCTCCGATCACGCTGCTCGACAAGCAGACCTTCGTGGAACTGCTGATCAAGCACGGAATCGGGGTGAAGGTCTATCAAAACCCCATCGTGACCGTCGACATGGACTTCATCGATGCCCTCAAGACCTGAGATAGGGCTGCTCGAGCTGGGGACTGTCCCCTACGCCCAGGCCCTGGCACTCCAGCATCGGCTCCGCGCCCGTCTGATCGACGGCGACGTATCGCCTGGATTCGCCGGATGGTTGCTCGTCCTCGAACATCCACCCGTCGTCACCCTTGGAAAGCGCGGCGAACCCGGCGACCTCGTCCAGCCCGAACAGCTTCGGGCCCAGGGCGTCGAGTGTTTCGAGATCGACCGGGGCGGCGAGGCAACCGCCCACGAGCCGGGTCAACTCGTCATCTATCCGGTCGTCGATCTCGAAGCGCTGGACCTCGGTGTGGTCGACGTGGTTCGCGGGCTGGCAGCCGAACTCTCCGACGCGCTCGGGACCTTCGGCGTCGAAGCCGCCTACGATCCGGACCATCCCGGCATCTGGACCCAGGGCGAGCCGAGCCATAAGCTCGCCAGCGTGGGCATGCGAGTACGCCGGGGCACGACCACCCATGGTGCCGCGCTGAATCTCGTCAACGACCTTTCGACATTCTCGATGATCGTGCCCTGCGGGATGCCCCAGGCACCGATGGCGCGCCTGGCCGATCTGGTCGACGCGGAGGAGGACTCCATCCAGCCCCTCTCCTTCGCCCGCCGGGTTTACCCGGGACTCGAATCGCTGTTGGGTGCTGAACTTCGCGACGCCGACGTCGAGTTGCCGACCGCCGACGACTGGGCTGAGCCGATCAACTACTGAAGGAGTCCGACCATGGAAAAATTCGTCATCCAAGGTGGCCAACCCCTCAGCGGCTCGATCCGGCCGAACGGGAGCAAAAACGAGGCGCTGCCCTGCCTGGCAGCGACCCTGCTGACCGATGAGCCGGTCACCCTGCGCAACGTCCCCCGCATCAACGACATCGAGGTGATGCTGGAGGTCATTGCCGACCTCGGCGGCACCTACGAATGGGAGGACGACCACGTATTGACCGTCCAGACGGCCGACGTGGAGACGACTGACCTGGATGACGCGTTGTGCAAAAAGATCCGCGCATCGATTCTGTTTGCCGGGAGCATGCTGGCGCGCAAAGGGGGCTGCAAACTTCCACCGCCCGGCGGCGACGTCATCGGCCGTCGACGCGTCGACACCCATTTTCTGGCACTGCGCGAACTCGGCGCATCGATCGACGTCTCTGAGGAGGGGTACCACTTTCAGTCCGACGAGTTGGTCGGCACGTCGATCTTCATGGACGAAGCCTCGGTGACGGCGACCGAGAACGCCGTCATGGCCGCCGCCGTAGCCAAGGGCGAGACGACGATTCAGAACGCCGCCTGTGAGCCTCACGTACAGGGCCTCTGCCGGATGCTGACCAAGATGGGCGCGCGGATCGAAGGGATCGGCACGAATATTCTGGAGCTGGAGGGCACCAAGGGTTTGTGGGGATGCGATCACACGATCGGGCCCGATTACCTGGAGATCGGTAGCTTCGCCGGCCTGTCGGCCATCACGCCGGGTGATCTTACGATCCGGGACGTCGTACCGAAGGACCTGCGCATGATCCGGCTCGTCTTCGAGCGGATCGGAGTGACGACCGAGCTTCGAAACGAAAGCGGCGGCCGAGCCGACCTCTTTGTGCCGGGCGACCAGGACCTGGCGATCCAGGACGACCTGCACGGCAACATCCCGACCATCGACGACGCCCCCTGGCCTCAGTTTCCCAGCGACATGATGTCGATCGCCATCACCGTGGCGACCCAGGCCGAGGGGACAGTGCTGTTTTTCGAGAAGATGTTCGAAGGGCGGATGTTCTTCGTCGATTCCCTGATTTCGATGGGTGCGCGAATCGTCTTCTGCGATCCCCACCGGGTTGTGGTCGTGGGTCCATCGGAGCTGTACGGCTCGACGTTGGAGTCACCGGACATCCGCGCCGGAATGGCGTTGTTGATCGCCTCGCTGGCTGCCAAAGGCGAGAGCACGATCTACAATGTCGGACAGATCGACCGTGGATACGAAGACATCGACGAGAAACTCCGTTCGATCGGCGCAGATATCGAGCGACGGCCGGCCGGAGAGTAATCGGGCAATCGCATGGCTATCAAAGGACGTGAAGGGGCCGAGCCGCCGGATCTGACCGAGGTGCGCCCCTACGGCGACACCCTCGACGACGGGCAAGTTCAACTCTCCTTTACCCTTCCCGTTCCGTACGGCCCGGAGGCCAAAGAAGCTGGCCGGCGGATGGCCCGCGAGATGGGGTTCGAGGACCCTCAGCTCTACCACATCGAGGATCTCGGCGAGGGATACACCTACTTCATCGTCTACGGCCGGACGGCCGCCAGCATCGACTTCACCGACATCGATGTCGCGACCGTCGACTCCGAGAGGATGGGGTTCAAGGAGCTCAACGCCTTCATCGAGGAGACATTCGGACGCGAGCTGGTCGTCCTGGGAGCCTGTACCGGCACCGACGCTCACTCGGTCGGGATCGACGCCATCATGAACATGAAGGGCTACGACGGCGACTACGGGCTGGAGCGATACCCGATGGTCGAGGCCCATAATCTGGGCATGCAGGTTCCGAACGAGAAACTGGTCACCAAGGCTCTGGAACTCGACGCGGACGTGCTTCTGGTCAGTCAGGTCGTCACCCAGAAGGACGTCCATATCGAGAATCTGTCGGCCCTGATCGACATGCTCGAGGCCGAGGGATTGCGCGACCAGATGCTCGTCATCTGCGGCGGCCCGCGCATCGACCACGAGCTGGCCCTGGAGCTGGGATTCGACGCCGGGTTCGGTCCCGAGACGACCGCACGAGACGTGGCCAGTTACTTCGTCAAGGAGTTGCGCGAACGCGGGCTCACCTGACCGACCCCGTGGGCGACACGGGTGTTACTGTTCCGGAGTCGAATCACGCAGGTACTTCATGAAGTCTCCACCGGTCGACATCAACAGCCACGACTTGCCCTTCAGAGCCTCGGGATAGGATTCGGTCGTGCGCAGAAACTCGAAGAACTCCGGATCTCGATTGTAGGCCTCCGCGTAGATATCGGTCGCTTTGGCGTCGGCCTTTCCTCGAATCTCCTCAGCCTTGCGCTCGGCTTCAGAGAGGACCCGGTCGAGCTCGCGCTCCTTGGTTCCCTCGATTTCGGCGGCTTCTCCGCGTCCCTCCGAGCGGTACCGCTCGGCGATGCGCTCACGCTCGGCAATCATCCGGTCGTAGACCTTCTTGCGGACCTGATCGTTGTAGTTGATCCGCTTGAACCGGACGTCCAGGACCTGAATGCCGAGATCCTCGGTCTGACGCCGAGCTTCATCTTCGATGCTCGACATGATCGAGGGGCGCCCAGTCTCGATCTTCTCCAGATCGGGGGATGAATCCTCCTCGGGAATGTCCGTTTCTACAACGGGCTCGCGGTTCGACGCGCGCACCAGCTCGAGCAGTTCATGGCTGGCGACGGCGTCACGCGTGGCCCCGTCGATGATATCGTCGAGCCGCGACTGAGCCCCGGACTCGTTGCGCAGACGCTGGTAGAAGACCAGCGGATCGGTGATCCGCCAACGTGCGTAGGTATCGACCTCGATGAAGCGCTTGTCCTTGGTGGGGACCTCGTTGGCGTCGCCGTTCCACTCCAGAAACCGCTGGTCAAAGCGATGCACTGTCTGAATGAAGGGGATCTTGAATTTCAGACCGGGCTCCGAGATCGGCTCACCGACCGGATCGCCAAACTGGGTGATGACAACCTGTTCAGTTTCGTCGACCACGTAGGTGGCACCGGCCCCGACGGCGACGAGCAAGGCAATGACGAAGAGAGTAATAATTCCGACAGTTCGTTTCACTTCGAACCTCCGTTGGAATTGGGGCTGGGCATACCTCGCATGTCGCCGAGTGGCAGCAGCGGAACGACGTCGCTGGCGCCCTCGTCGATGACAATCTTGCGATCGACCTTCGGAAGGACCTCCGAGAGGGTCTCGATGTAGATGCGGCGCCGGGTGACTTCAGGCGCCTTTCGGTATGCCTCGTAGAGGCTGTTGAATCGGGCGGCTTCACCCTGGGCCCGGTTGACTCTCTGGACCGCGTATCCTTCGGCCTGTTCGACCTTTCGCTTGCCCTCGCCTTTGGCGGCGGGAATCGCCTTGTTGTAGGCGGCCTTCGCCTGGTTGATGAGCTCGGACTTTTCCTGCTGCGCCTCGTTGACTTCGTTGAAGCTCGGCTTGACGGGGTCCGGCGGCGTGATGTCCTGGAGGTTTACCTGTTCGACCCGTAGCCCGATGTCGTAGTCATCACACAGCTCGGAGAGGCTCTTTTTGACCGTATCTGCGACCTCAGCACGGCCGACGGTCAGCACTTCGCTGACGGTGCGGTCGCCGACCACCTCGCGCATGACCGCCTGGCTCATGTACCGAAATGTCTCGCGCACGTCGCGTACCTCGAAGAGATATCTCTGTGCATCTTCGATCCGGTACTGCACGGCCCACTGTACATCGACGACATTCAGGTCGCCGGTCAGCATCAGAGATTCGTGCTCGTATCCCTCCCGCTTGTAGCTGGAGTCGACGGCCGCCGACTGTGTTCGGTAGCCGAATTCGACCTTGCGTTGTCTCTGGGTGGGTACGATCCGCACCTCTTCGACGCCGACCGGCGCCTTGACGTGCAGGCCGGGCCCGACCTCGCGGACCGGTTCACCGAAGCGCATGACCACTCCGATGCTGTCCGCGGGGATCTGAAAGACCATGGTAAACAGGGTCACGACAACCACACCCCCGATGGCGATCAGTGCGATCGTTCGGCGGGAGAGGTTGATGTCCGGGGGGCTCCACCCGGAGGTGTTGAAATCAGGCATGATGGGTCCCGTGTGGGTAACTCATTCCAGCGTTCGACGCCGCGTCTCGGAGCGCACCCGAAACCCGTCTGGCAATTCGATGCCGTGGGCCTCGTCACTTCCCGTGACGTAACAGCTACGAGCGTCGTTTTCGCTCAAGTCGCAGTCTTCGAAGACGACGGATCTGAACTTCACCATCGAGAGCTCGGAGTCAATGACCTCGACGTCGGTCCAGTTGCCCTCCGTGACGGTGATCCGTTCGAAGAGACCGTCTTCTGCGCGCAATCCGTGGAAGTCACATTCGGTAAACTGCGTGTCGGTCCATTCGACGTCCGCGTACTCGCCGCCTCGGAAGAGACACTGAGACAGCGTGCAATTCTCGATGGCCAGCCCGCCACCCTGGGCGTCGTCGAAGTAGCAGTCGACCAGCGTGCAGCCGTGTAGGTACGCTCCGTCGAGATTGGCCCCGTCGAACCGAACATCGGTCAGCGTGCAGTCGGCGAACTCGGCGTACGAAAAGTCGATGCGCGAGAAATCGAAGCCGGAGAGCTCGAGGTCCTCGAATCCCTCCATCTGGAGCGACGGCAATTCGTCGTTCTCCTCTTCGTACTCGCGGACGCGCCGGTTGAAATCGTCGACCTCGCCATCACGGACGAGGCGGGCGAACGAAGTGGGCATGGTGCAATTCCTTCGGGCAAGTCAGAACTCAGCATCCTGGAACGTGGGCCGCTTTCCATCTAATCTGGGAGTGCACAGACACCCGCCGGCGGGCGCTGCACCGCAGCCTCCAATCATGGACGTGCATACGTGGCTGGGCGGGGATCCTCAAGCGGAAACTCGTCGTTTTGGCCCCGGTCTCAACGACCTTGCGCTGCCCGAATCGCTGCGTTATAGACACAGCTTGTCTCGTTGCCCCGGTAACCCGCCCTTTTGTCGGGCCGCTCCCGAACACATCCATGAGCATGCTTTCGACCGTCGTTACAATCGTCCACGTCATCGTCAGCTTTGTGCTGTTGGCCATCGTCCTGCTTCAGTCGGGAAAGGGCCAAGGCATCGGAGCAGGCCTCGGCGGTGCCAACGCCGCGGCACAGAAGATGTTCGGTGGCGGGAACACGCAGAGTGCCCTGGGCAAGACGACGGTTGTCGTCGCCGCCATCTTTATGGGGACCAGCCTCAGCCTCGCCTATCTCTCCAGCCAGCCCCAGTCGGCGATGGATCTGAACGAAGGGGACGCCAACTTCGGACGTAGTTCCGGGGAAGTCGTCCAGCCGCAGGGTTCGCCGAGTGGTTCGCAGGGTAGCCAGGGCTCGGACTCCGCCGCTCCCGCCGAAGGAACGTCCGGCGGATCGACCTCCACTGGCGATCAGTCCGGCGAATAAGTTAGCGTCGGGGCCGCACCGATAACACTCACAGCCGGTGGCCTTCCGGCTCTGACCCCTGGTCCTTACCATGACATCAACCGATCTATTCGAGACGATCGACCGACTGTATAAGTCGGACCCCGAGTCTTCTTCGGAAGAGGAGACCCGGGAAGTTGTGGCGATGCTCCTGGAGCAACTGGAGGCCGGCGAGGTCCGTTCAGCTCGGCCGGTCGACGGAGGCTGGGAAGCCGTCCCCTCGGTCAAACGCGGCATCCTGTTGGGCTTCCGCGTCGGCGAGTTGCAGGCGTTCAAGGCAGCCGGACCGCTGACCTACAGTGACAAGGATACGTTTCCTCCCCAAAACCTACCGGTTCATCAACGCAACATCCGGGTCGTCCCCGGCGGAAGCGCCGTGCGACGCGGCGCCTATGTAGGGAACAACGTCACCGTGATGCCCCCCGCCTACGTCAACGTGGGCGCCTACGTCGGCGACGGCACGATGGTCGACTCCCACGCACTGGTCGGGAGCTGCGCGCAGATCGGCGAGGGCGTCCACCTGTCGGCGGGCGCCCAGATAGGCGGCGTCCTCGAGCCGGTCGGCCAGCAGCCAGTCGTCATCGAAGACGGTGCACTCATCGGCGGAAACACCGGCGTCTACGAGGGTGTTCGCGTCGGCGCGGGCGCGGTCCTGGCCGCCGGGTGCGTCGTGACCGGTTCGACGCCGATCTTTGACCTCGTCAACGAGACGAAACACACCGCCGACGACGGCCCCCTTGAGATCCCCCCGTCCGCCGTGGTCGTTCCCGGAACCCGTCCGGCCTCCGGCGAATGGGCGGACGAGCACGGTCTGCAGATGAACGCCCTCATTATTGCGAAGTATCGCGACGAGCAGACCGACACGCAGACGGCCCTCGAAGAGGCCCTCCGGTGAGTGGCGACGAGGAGAGGCTCTCGGAAGCGGCGCAGGCGATCGAGCCGACGCTGATCCGAGAGTTTCGCGCTAGGGCGAACGCCGACTCTCTGGACCTTGGGATCGGCCAGACCGACCTGGAGGTGCCCGCTCCGCTCCGCGCAGCCCTTATCGATCACGCCGAGTCCGCCTCGGCGCCCTACTCTGACAACCTCGGGCTTCCCGCCCTGCGTGAGTCGGTGGGTGCTCACCTTGGCTGCTCCGCTGCCGAAGTGATGATCACCTGCGGCGTACAAGAGGGGCTGGCGGTGGCCATTCAGGGCCTCGTCGACCCGGGCGAGCGCGTCCTCGTGCCCGACCCCGGATTTCCCGCCTATCCCAATCTGGTGCGCTCGGTCGGCGCCGAACCCGTCCCATACCGACTCGATCCAGACGATGGGTTTCGTCTCGATCCGGCTTCTCTCGAGCAAGCCGTCGACGCGGGGTTTTCGGCAGTTGTCTTCAACAATCCGTCGAATCCGACGGGACGCCATCACTCGGCCGACGAGATCGATCTTCTTTTGGAGGCGACCGAGGCCGCCGATGCCCACTGGATCGCGGACGAAATCTACGGACCCTACGTCTACGACTCCCCGTTCGTGTCGGTTGCCGATCGTGCGGCACGGCGGAACATCCCGGGCATCCGAATCGGAGGATTGTCGAAATCGATGCACATCATGGGCTGGCGGCTCGGATGGCTGACGGCGCCGCAGGCCTGGATTCAAGGGCTCAAACCGCTCCACCAACACCTGGTCACCTGCGCCCCGACATCGACCCAGCATGTCGCCATGGCCGCACTCGACCGATTCGATGAGTTGTTTACGCCGACGCTCGAAGAGTTCCGCCGGCGAAGAGACTACGCGACGGGACGGATCGAGGAGATACCGGGACTGAGCGCCTCGACTGGCGGCGGAGCATTCTATTTATTCATCGATGTTCGCGCTTATAGTCAGATCGACGGAGGGTCACTGCAACTGGCGACCGACCTGCTGGAGGATCAAGATCTCGTGCTGATTCCCGGCCGCGGGTTCGGGCCCGGGGGGGAAGGCTTCCTTCGACTCGCTTACACCCGGCCGACTCCCGTGCTAGAGGAAGCCTTCGACCGTCTCGAGGCCTTCTTCGACACCAGGGCCGCCGCGGGACGCACGACTTGAGAAGAGAGGACCCGAACATGAATGACCTGGCCGTTGACACCACAGAAGAGGATGATCCGAGCGCCTGGGAGGAGCGGTTCGAAAACCAGATCAACGCCTTCTTCGACGAGGCGATTGCTCGGGTCCCCGGCTTCGTGGACCGCCATCTCAAGAGCTTCCGCAACATCATGAAGCGGAGCGTCTCGCCGAAGACCGGCCTCGGTGACGTCATGGTCAGCATGGGGAACATGCTCTCGGGGCTGTCGGGCGCCGTGGGCGGACCGGATTTCTCGCGGGACACCTACACCGACAAGGAGTTGACCCGGGCCTTCGAACGGGAGGTCGTCAGCTCCGATGAACTCGAATCGCTGATCAATCGACTCTTTCGCGAGTTCGAACAGGCCCAGTGGGAGCGTCTCGCGTCGGTCCACTCGGACCTGGGCGACCACGACAACGAAGTCGATACCCAGGACATCCGAAGTCGAATCGAAGCGATGATGCAGCAGGAGATCGCACACGACCCGCTTCTGGGACAGGTCATCCGGTCCGGGGTCAAAATCGGACTCCCCGCCACACTCGGATATGTCCTCTTCGGCAAGGTCAACCTCGCCGGCCTCGATGGCGTCGACGCCGGCGAAGCCCTGGGCAAGATGCACCGCGAAAAACTCGACCTCTACAACCGAACGCTGTTGAAGATCGGAAAGTACCAGGTGCCCGGCTGGGTGGGTGCAGTCGGACTGGCCGGCGGCCTTGTAGGCTCCCTGGCGGTCGGAGGTCTGGTAGAATTCGCGGTCAATTCCCTACGGGACGTCAAGGGGTCGTACATCCGTCAGCTCAACAGCGCGCGCTACGTCCTCCTGTACGGCGAAGACCCCGACGACCCCGAGGGACGCGGAATCATTCACCTCGTGCGCGGAATCGAACGTCAGTTCGACCGACTCGCCGCCCTGAGCAGTGACGAGCTCCGGGACGCGGTCGACACGTTCGAAGCCGACGAAGGTTAGAGACTATGAAAATCTGGAGACGTCACACGATCCTCGTCTGCATCATCTCCCTGGGGCTGGCCGGCTGCGGACAGACTGACCGCCCGGCAGACCTCCGCCGTGACGACCCCGCCGCCAGTGCCAAACAGCATATCAAAGGCGGCACCCGTGACTCGGACACCAAGGCCGTCGTCGGTATCTATGCCGACACGCCCTCCGGCGGCACGGGTATCTGTACCGGCACGCTGATCGCGCCGAATCTGGTATTGACGGCCCGGCACTGCGTCTCGGTCGAGAACACGACGACCCAGACGACCTGTGCGAATGCCGAGTTTGGGGCGGATTTCACCAACGTCCGTGTGTCCACGGCGACGGAGCTGTCCGGCGCCCAGTTCATCTCGGCCGCGGAGGTCCATCGGCCCCAGGGCACCGCCTACTGTGGTCGAGACATCGCGCTGATTCGGTTGAACACCATCATCCCGGCGTCGACTGCCACGCCGATCCCACCCCGGGTCAACGGGTCCGTCGCAGTCGGGGAAGCCTACGCCGCTGTCGGCTATGGCCTCGACGGCTCCGATCCCAGCTCCGCCGGAATCCGACGCCGTGCGGAGAACCTGCAGGTCCTGTGTGTGGGAACCAACTGCAACGGCAACCTCGTGACGGCCGAGACCTTTGTGGGCGACACTCCAGCTTGCCCGGGCGACTCCGGCGGCGGCGCCATCGCCTCCGACGGAACGGTCATCGGCGTCAACAGCCGTGCGGGGTCCGGGTGCACCTCGACTCTGCTGACCGATGTGACCAAGTGGACGGACTTTCTCCGTACCCACGCCGAGACCGCCGCCCGGCTGGGAGGATACCCGCCACAGGACTGGGTCGATGCAGGCCCGGATGCCGACGGCGACGGATACCCGGACGGGTGGGACAACTGCCCCCAAAAGCCGAATCCGGATCAGCTCGATTCCGACGGTGACGGACTCGGCGACGTATGCGACGACACCCCGATGGGCCAGATGGATGTCGGAGTACCAATGGATGCCGGGGCCGACGGCGGCGACGTGGGCATGGACGCTGACACGATGCCCCAGGATGCAGGCGCCGACGCAGGCGACGTCGAACCAAGCCCCGACTCCGGGCAGGAGATGGACACCGATCCGATGCCGCGAGACATTCAAGAAGACTCCGACGGGCCAGGGGGAACGCCCGACGGAGGGCCACCCGCAGAAGCCGGAGGTTGTTCACAATCCGGCGGTTCACCGGCAGCCCCGATTTGGTGCGCCGTCGCAGCACTGGCAGGCCTTGGCCTCCGTCGAAAATGTTGAAATATTCCTCACGAGTTGCAATTGATTCCAACTCTTAGGATGATGGCTCGTCGAACCGACCTTCGATTCTCTGACAACTTGAGCTGTATGAACCGGTTTTCCACTGAAGAGCCCTCGGGGCGCGCCCGGAGTATCGCAACCCTGACGGCCCTCTCTTCTGCGATCCTCATCGTGGCGACCGCAGGGTGCGCGGACACCGACACCGCTCCGAATGCAGATGACGAGGGGCGCGTCGGAGAGACCTCGCAGGCCATCAAGGACGGAACTCGAGATTCGTCCACCAAGGCGATCGTCGGCATCCGAAGTAAACATCCGGACGGCGGCTCGGGACTCTGCTCGGGCACTCTCATCGCGCCGAACCTCGTGCTGACGGCACGCCACTGCGTATCGGTGGTCAGCGCCGACCCGGGCACGAGCTGCTCGGACGCCAACTTCGGCGCCGATTACTCAAACGTTCGAGTGACGACGGAGACGGAGACCAGCGGCGCCAGCTACATCCAGGCCGCCGAGGTCCACCGACCCTCCGGAGATTCGTTCTGTGGTCGAGACATCGCCCTGATTCGTCTCAAAGAAACGATTCCCGCCTCGACGGCCCAACCGATTCCGCCGCGCCTCAAATTTCCCGTCGTCAGAGATGAATCCTACGACGCGGTCGGCTACGGGCGCGACGGCGACGATGCCAGCTCGAGCGGCATCCGAAGACGGGCCGACGACCGCAAGGTGCTCTGCATTGGAACGAATTGCCGGGTGACGCGGATCACCGAGAAAGAATTCGTCGGTGATGGACCCGCCTGCTCTGGCGATTCCGGGAGCGGCGCCCTGGCCGACGACGGCACGGTCATCGGCGTGACGAGCCGCGCCGGTAGCGGGTGTTCATGGACGCTTCTGACGGACGTCACCGACTGGGAGACGTTCATTCAGACCCACGCAGTTACCGCCGCCACCAAGGGGGGCTATCCGGCGCCTGTGTGGGCGAACACCGGCCCCGATAGCGACAGCGACGGCTACGCCGACGACTGGGACAACTGTCCGCAGACGGCAAACTCCGAACAGGGAGACGTCGACCGAGACGGAACCGGCGATGCCTGCGATGACGACATCGATGGAGATGGTCTCGCCAACGACGCCGACAACTGCCCCTCGGCTGCAAATCCGCAGCAGAAGGACATGGACATGGACGGCAAGGGCAACGCCTGCGACGGGGACATCGATGGGGACGGTGTGGCCAACGAAGCCGACAACTGCCCCCGCACGGTCAATCCTGACCAAGCAAACTTCGACGACGACTCCAAGGGCGATGCCTGCGAAGACTCCGACAACGACGGCCTTCTCGACGCCGAAGACAACTGCCCCGGCGAGTACAACTCCAACCAGACCGATTCCGACGAAGACGGGATCGGCAACCGGTGCGACGAAACCCCCTACCCACCCGACTCGGATGACGACGGTATCCCGGACTCCGAAGACAACTGTCCGGAGACGCCCAACCGCGGGCAACTCGACCAGGACGACGACGGCAAGGGCGACGCCTGTGACCCAACGCCGCTGCCGGACAAGGACCAAGACGGGGTTACCGACTCCAATGACAACTGCCCGGAAACGGCCAACCCGGAGCAGACCGACAGCGACATGGACGGAGAGGGTAACGCCTGCGACCCGACGCCCTACCCGGACGCCGACGGGGACGGAGTTCCGGACCGGGACGACAACTGCCCACAGACGTCCAACCCCGACCAAGTCGACACTGACATGGATGGGACGGGCGACCCCTGCGATGAGTGGCCCGACGGCACCGCCGATGGCGGTCCGCCCTCCGAGCCTGCCTTCGCGTCCGGGGGTTGTTCGCACTCCGGCGACGGGGCGCCCGCCCCGGGCCTGAGCTTCGCGCTCATCTTGATTGGAGCTGCCGTCATCCGGCGGCGCGACTGATCTCGAGACGCCCCCTTGTCGAGCCCCCCTCAGGTGGTGAGATTGCAACTGCAGTCTCACCGAACCTCTGCACAACCAACCCGAGGGAACTATGACTACGATGAAAGCCGTTCAGGTCTCTGACGCAGGCGCTGACTTCGAACTTGTCGACGTCGACGTGCCGGAGCCCGGCCCAAACGAGGTACGCATCGCCGTCGAAGCCTGCGGCGTCTGCCACTCCGACTCCTTCGTCAAAGAGGGCACCTACCCTGGCATCGAATACCCGCGGATCCCCGGACACGAAATTATCGGGCGAGTCGATCGGGTCGGCGACAACGTGACCGCATGGAACGAAGGTCAACGGGTCGGCGTCGGCTGGCACGGCGGCCACTGCTTTAACTGTGAAGCGTGTCGCGAAGGCGACTTCATCGCCTGTGAGAACGCCCAGATTACGGGCATCGCCTTCGACGGCGGCTACGCAGAATATACCGTCGCACCGGCAGAGGCGCTCGCCGATGTACCCGACGGGCTCGATTCCGCCGAGGCCGCACCGCTTCTGTGCGCCGGCATCACGGTCTTTAATGCCCTTCGAAATACCGACGCCGGGCCGGGTGATCTGGTCGCCGTCCAGGGCGTCGGTGGCCTCGGCCACCTGGCCGTCCAATGTGCCGACGAGATGGGCTTCGAGGTCGCCGCGCTATCCCGTGGCACCGACAAAGAATCGATGGCACGTCAGCTCGGTGCCGATCACTACATCGACACGGTCGACGAGGACGCGGCCGAGCGCCTCCAGCAACTCGGCGGCGCCCGGGTCATCCTGGCGACCGCCCCCAACAGCGAGGCGATGACCTCGGTCATCGACGGCGTCGGCCGCAGCGGCAAGCTATTGGTCTTGGCCGCGACCATGGAACCGATCGAAGTCAGCCCGATGCAACTGATCGGCGCGCGACGTTCCGTCGCCGGCTGGCCGTCGGGCGATGCGTCGGATTCCGAAGATACCCTGCAGTTTTGTGACCTCTCGGACATCACCCCGATGATCGAGACCTTCAGCCTCGATCAGGTCGATGAGGCCTACGACAAAATGATGTCCAGCGACGTGCGCTTCCGATCGGTCTTGACCATCGACTGACTCGCCACTTCAACGCAGATCCCACCCGGCGCTAGACCCCGGGTGGGCCTCTCTGCTACTTCTTCTGTTCCAGCCACAACACGGTTGTCGACAGGGCCAAAAGCACGCCCGGCGCCACGAGTGCGCCGAATTCGGCGAACACGAGGTGTGTCCCGATGGCTCCGATCATGGTGAAGAAGAGCCCGAGCCCGCCGACCAGGCGGGTCTTTGGGATGGCCACCAACGCAGCACAGCCCACTTCGATGAGCCCGGTGAGGTACATGAACCAGATCGGGTAGCCCCATCCCTGGAATTGCTCGGGCATCGGCTCCATGCCCATCAGCTTTGTGGCTCCGGACCCCAGAAATGCGAGCATGAGCAGACCGGCAATAACGTGGCTGGCAATGCGCGTTTTCTTGTCCATCAAACCCTCCTATCGAGGTTCAGTTCTAGAATGGGGGAAGATCCGTCCATGTTCTGGGCCGCCCCCCTCCCCCGACTCACCTTCAATGTAGCTCCCTGATCTGGTATGAGGAGGTACAGTTGTTGGACACGCGTCCAGGAAATGGGACATGAAGAGTATCAACGAGTATCGTGCCCTCGTCGCCGTCGTCGAAGCCGGCTCCATCCGCGGCGCGGCCGAGTCCTCGGATCTACCGCGCTCAACGTTGAGTCGCGCGGTCAAGCGGCTGGAAACACGGCTGGGCGTAGACCTCTTCGACCGAAGCGGTCGCGGCCTCGAACCCACCCCCGCCGGGGAGCTGTTGTACAAACGAGCTCGCGAATTTCTGAGCGACATCGCCGCCAGTGAAGCGGCCGTAAAGCGCGTCGAAGAATCGTCCGACGAGACACTCGTGATATCGATACCGCGGACAGCCGGCCAAGCCACACTCGTCGATGCCGTGACGTCCTTTGGCGAAGCCCACCCGGACCTCGACCTTCGCGTGCTGGCGACGGATCGATACGTCGATCTCAAAGCCGACGGCATCGACGTAGCCCTCAGGGCAGGCCGGATCGGAAAACCCGACGAGATCGCCCGACGCGTCGGCGAAGTCGAGTGGGGGCTCTTCGCCCAACGCTCACTCGACCCAGATGAGCCGGCCGAAGTCTGGTCCCATCCGTTCGTCGTGGTCACGACCCAAAATGACGAGATCATCTGGCCCTTCGGTGTCAGTCTGGAAGAGTCGGCCCGAATCCGCCTCAGGACCACCGACTTCGCCGTGGCCGCTTCAGCCGTCTCCAGGGGACTCGGTATCGGCGCGCTTCCCACCCTTCATGCAGCCGATGATGCTCGTCGTCTCTTCAAGGGCGCATTTGCCGCACACGTGGAATTGTGTGTCTTCTTCCAGGAGGAAAGCCGAAACCGAGAGCCGGTTCGTGCCTTCGCCGATCACATCTCAGACCAGTTGAGCCAGCGACTGTAGAGAAGACACCTCCAACAAAAAAGGCCGCCCCTCTCAGGGCGGCCTTTACTTCTCGGTCGGACATTACGTCAGACGCGTTCAGTCGAGGTCGTAGCGGTCAAGCTGCATGACCTTCGACCAGGCGTCGACGAAGTCTTCGACGAACTTCTCTTCGGCATCGTCCGAGGCGTACGTCTCGGAGATAGCGCGAAGTTCGGAGTTCGAACCGAAGATGAGATCGACGCGGCTTCCCGTGTATTTCAGGTCGCCGCTGTCACGGTCTCGGCCTTCGAAGACGTTGTCGGACGTCTGGGATTTCTCCCATTTGATGTCCATATCCAGCAGATTGACGAAGAAGTCGTTGTTCAACGTCTCCGTCTGGTCGGTCAGGACACCCAGGTCGGAATCCTGGTAGTTGGCGCCCAACGTGCGCATGCCGCCGACGAGGACGGCCATCTCCGGGCCGGTCAGCGTCAGCAGATTGGCCTTGTCGACCAGAAGCTCCTCGGGACGTCGTTCGACGTCGTCGGCGAGGTAATTTCGGAAGCCGTCGGCATCCGGCTCCAACCAGTCGATGGACTCGACTTCGGTCTGCTCTTCGGTGGCGTCGGTACGACCCGGTTCGAAGGGGACCTCGACGTGGTGGCCAGCCTCCTTGGCCGCCTGTTCGATGGCGGTGGCTCCGCCGAGCACGATGAGGTCGGCCAGCGAGATGCGAACATCGTCGGAGCGCGAACTGTTGAAGTCATCTTTGATGCCTTCGAGCGTCTCGAGCACACTCGAGAGCTTCTCCGGCTCGTTGACTTCCCAGTTCTTCTGCGGCTCCAGCCGAATTCGAGCGCCGTTGGCACCGCCGCGCTTGTCGCTGTGACGGTACGTCGACGCCGAAGCCCACGCGGTCTGGACGAGCTCCGAGACCGTCAGGTCCGAATCGAGGATCGTCTGCTTGAGCTCGGCGATCTCCTCGTAGCCGACCAGCTCGTGGTCGACGTCGGGGACCGGGTCCTGCCAGATCAGGTCCTCGTCGGGGACGTCAGGGCCCAGGTAGCGGTCCTTCGGCCCCATGTCGCGGTGGAGCAGCTTGAACCACGCCTTGGCGTAGGCTTCCCGAAATTCCTCCGGGTTTTCGTAGAAGTGCTTCGAGATTTCCCGGTAGTCGGGATCCTCGATGAGCGCCAGGTCGGTGGTCAGCATCATCGGGTCGTGGGACTCGTTCGGGTCGTGGGCGTCCGGGATCGTCCCTTTGGCTTCTTCGTTGACCGCCGTCCACTGCCAGGCTCCGGCGGGGCTTTTTTCCAGCTCCCACTCGTTTTCGAAGAGGTTCTCGAAGTAACCCATGTCCCATTCGGTCGGCTCCTGGGTCCAGACCCCTTCGAGCCCACTGGTGATCGTGTCACTGCCCTTGCCGGACCCGTAGTCGCTGGTCCAGCCGAGGCCCTGCTCTTCGATGCCGGCCCCTTCCGGCTCCGGTCCCTTGTGATCCTCCGGCGCCGCACCGTGGACCTTGCCGAAGGTGTGGCCCCCGGCGATCAGAGCCACCGTCTCGTAGTCGTTCATCGCCATCCGAGCGAAGGTCTGGCGAATGTACTTGGCCGATTTCTCCGGGTCGGGCTCGGCGTTCGGGCCCTCGGGGTTGACGTAAATCAGCCCCATGTGATCCGCGGCGAGCGGTCCCTCCAGGTCACCCTCGCCGTCGTGGCGAGTGTCACCCATCATCTCTTCTTCAGGGCCCCAGTACGTCGACTCGTCGGCCTCCCAGTCGTCGTCGCGGCCGAAGGCAAAGCCGTAGGTCTCAAAGCCCATGTCCTCCATGGCCACGTTTCCGGCCAGGACGATCAGGTCGGCCCACGACAACTTCTTGCCGTACTTGCGCTTGACCGGCCACAACAGTCGCCGCGCCTTATCCAGGTTGGCGTTGTCGGGCCAACTGTTCAGCGGCGCAAACCGCTGGGTGCCGCCAGAGGCGCCGCCGCGACCGTCGCTGACACGATACGTACCGGCCGCGTGCCAGGACATGCGGATGAAGAACGGACCGTAGTGGCCATAGTCGGCGGGCCACCAGTCCTTCGAATCCTTCATGACATCGATCAAATCTTCCTTGAGGGCCTGGTAGTCCAGGTCCTCGATCTCTTCGGCGTAATCGTAGTCCTCATCCATCGGATTCAGATGAGGAGAATTCTGCTCCAGAATACTTAGGTTGAGCTTGTCGGGCCACCAGTGCTGATTCGAAAAACGTGCACCGGCTCGCTCGCGATCTTCCGGCGTATGCATCACCGGACATTTACTTTCGTTATCGGCCATAATTTCTCCTGACGTTTGTAGACATTGCCAACCGGACGGGCGTGAGAACCCGGCCCGGTATACGCCCCAAATACTTCGACTCCATTATGGATCTAATCAGCGCCACGTCTATTGGCAAATTCGTAAATTTACATTGATGACTTAGGCGTGGCCTATGGGTCAACGATCGCCCTTGGCTCACGACCCCATCGCCGATGGCCCGACGCCAATCTGCGCGTAAATTTAAGGGAATCCCCCCTGAATATGGAGGATACGATGGGGAACAAGCCAAACGACCTCGACCTCAGCACGATCGAGATCTGGAAACGATGGCTCGAGGGTGCTGAACACAATGATGGTGGATTCTATGTACCAACCCTGCGGGATGATCCGACGCGCGTGACGATGCCGGACTGGAGGCTCATCCGAACGACGGACAACCCAAATGGCTTGGCCATCTACAAAAACGACGCAGGCGACCTGTTCGCCGTGGGAAATAAGAATGGCGCCTACGCCGTGCGGGTGCAGACTGGTTGAGATCGGTCCCGGTCTCAAAATCCCACAGAAACTGTCTCATGTCGCGAGTGCGACGGTCGAGGAGTTTTCTGTGGATCAGTTGCGTAAAATGACTAAATACATTATTTTTTGTAAACAGTACACAGAAACCCTCAGCTTCCTACCCCGCAATGAATGGAATCGAGTTCATTCAGGATCTTCGCTCACGGGGCCGCTGCACGTTCACGACCGACGAAGTTGTTCAAAAGTTGGCGAAGACGCGAGCAGCTGCGAACGCCCTCGTGCGACGGCTTCGCGAGAAGGGGCGAGTGGCGACGCCCGTCCGAGGATTTCATGTCGTGGTTCCGCCGGAATACCGAAGCCTCCGGTGTTTGCCACCCAGGGAGTTCGTGCCGTTTCTCATGGAGTATCTACAGCGTGAATTCTACGTCGGACTGCTGTCTGCCGCTGCGTATCACGGTGCAGCCCATCAGCAGCCACAGACGTTTCAAACCATGGTCGATGACATTCGTCGGGAGGTAGAGTGCGGCCGAGTCCGTATCGAATTTCACGAACGAAGTGGACTCTCGGAAGTACCGATTCAACGCGTGAATACAGACTACAGCCAAATCCCTATCTCGACGCCGGAGGCTACTGCCTGCGATCTAGCGGGATTTGAAGGGCAGATCGGGGGTCTCGATCGGGTAGCGACGGTGCTCGTAGAACTCGGCGATGACATCGACGCAGCCCGTCTCTGTGAGATCGGTCCCCAAATTGCCCCGGACGCATGGCTGCAGCGGCTCGGGTACCTGTTGGATACGTTGGGATTTGAGGAGAAAACCGGACCGCTGGCAGATTTCGTCGCCAAACACGTCAGCGAAGTCACTCCCCTTCGACCGGAGAGAAATGGGCGTACTGGAAAACCAAGAGATAGGAAGTGGCTTGTCGCGATCAACCATCGAGTGGACCCCGACATATGATCCCGAAAGGACAGATAATCCACTGGCGTCAGTACGCGCCTTGGCTGGAAGACAACCAGGTCGAGCAAGATCTCATCATTTCGCGCGCCGAATTCGAGCAAAACCTCCACCAAAAGCGCCGAAACAAGGGGTTCCGGACCGACGTCGATTCACTGTTGTCACCTGAAATCGATTGGTCATTCGACGACGCAATGGACGCCGTCCTCTCAGAATACATCCCCGAATTTCCCGGCGATCCTTGGGAGGGCGGCGACTAGACAGCGGCACGCCACGGCGGAATGAGCAGGGCGTGGAAATCGCGGGCCGGCTTTCACGTTCGGTACCCATGTCCGAAGCTGACGGTCAATTTCCTCGCCCGAAGAAACAAGAAACAGAGAACCCCGGGATGGGGGGATTTGGCATGGAGCTCGCGCCGCTGAGGGGATGCAGATTTCGGAATCGTGAAACGGAGGCGATGCCGGAGGCATCGTCGAGGCTTCACGAACCGAAAGGTGCGCGCCTCAGCAAGCGAGATGTTGCCACATCCCCCATCCCGGGGTTCAAAAAAATGGAGCCGAGGGGATTCGAACCCCTGACCTCTAGAGTGCGATTCTAGCGCTCTCCCGGCTGAGCTACGGCCCCGACGACCTGTGGTCTAGCGATTGGACATTGTGGTGTCAAGCGATATGAAGGCGGCGTCCGGTGGCTTCAACGGGTGAGATTCGATGACGACGATACTGATCTGGACGGCGGTCGCGGTGGTGGCGACGGCCATCGTGTGGCGGGGGAGCACGATGCTGGAGACGGCCAGCGAGCGGCTGTCGGTCTACTACGAACTGCCGGACATCGTGCAGGGGGCGGTCGTGGTAGCGGTCGGCTCGTCCTTTCCGGAACTGTCGACGACAGTGCTTTCGACGCTGATCCACGGGGAGTTCGAATTGGGGGTCTCGGCGATCGTGGGGTCTGCATTGTTCAATATTCTGGTGATTCCCGCCATCGCCGGGCTGGTGGCCGAAGACGCCCTCGAGTCAAACCGCGACCTCGTCTACAAGGAGGCGCAGTTCTACATGATTTCGGTGGCGGTCCTGATGCTGACCTTCTCGTTCGCCGCCATCTACAACCCCGTCTCGCCGGAACTGGCGGTCATCAAAGGCGAGATCACCCGTCCGCTGGCGATCATCCCGGTGGCGCTCTACGTGCTGTACGTCTTCGTGCAGTACCAAGATACGATGGACTACGAGCCGGAGGTCGATGAGCACTCCGTCCAGGTGGGCCGAGAGTGGCTGCGGCTGATCGGCTCGCTGGTCATCATCGTCGTCGGTGTGGAGGGATTGGTGCGCGCGGCGGTCAATTTTGGCGACTATTTCAACACCGAGCCCTTCCTCTGGGGGATTACCGTCGTGGCAGCGGGCACGTCGATTCCCGATGCCATCGTGAGCATCAACGCCGCCAGAGCCGGCAACGCGATCACCAGCGTTGCGAACGTCCTGGGCAGCAACATCTTCGACCTTTTGGTCTGCATTCCCGCGGGTGTGTTGGTAGCGGGCGCGGCGACGATCAACTACTCGGTGGCCTCACCGATGATGGGGGCCCTGACCTTCGCGACGATTGTGTTGTTTTTGATGCTTCGCACCCACATGCTCGTGTCGCGGCTAGAGGCCTGGGGATTGCTGGTGGTCTATCTGGTGTTTGTGGCGTGGATGGGTGTCGAGACGTTCGGGGTCATCGACCTGCTGCCGCACCTGCCGCCGGAGACAGTGGTCGGTCATTGACGCGCTCCAGGTGAAACCCGGCGAAGCGGTTGACCTCGCCGCCGGCTATGATAGGAACGGCGGTCCAGAGGGGTCGTAGCTCAATTGGGAGAGCACCTGCTTTGCACGCAGGAGGTTACGGGTTCGAGTCCCGTCGACTCCACTTCAAAGAATTCAGTGGTTTAGAGAGGATGGGGAGTGTCACAAAGAGACAAACAGTGACCAAAGAGTGACCAACTCGTACAAAGACGAGTCTCTCGTACTCCAACAAGCGGATGTCTCATGAGGTGGCTGAAACTCGACGAAGTTTGCGCCGAGGACGTAGTTCAACTCGTCCATGACGATCGGCAGGAGAACACGTTTCTCGATTACAAATTGAAGCGGCCGGACAAATGGAAGAGCCACATCGGAGAGGAAGACGCTGTTCCTTGGGAAGAAAGACTTGAGTTCCTAAAAGATGTCACTTCGATGGCAAATGGCCGAGGCGGCGACATCCTCTATGGTGTGGCAGAAAGCGACGGCCAAGCCGGGAAAATTTTTGGAATTGATTGTGAACGCCCTGATCAACTCATCACGGAACTCAAGGAGCTTTGCAGATCACGTGTTGAACCGTCTCTGCGGATTCGCGCTCGGACCGTGGAGAACGATTGGGATAAGGGCCCGGTGTTGATTGTGCGTGTGCCCGACAGCTGGAAGAAGCCGCACTGTGTCTATTTCGAAGCGCAACGACACTCCAGATACTTCTTCATGCGAGAAGGCCGGAGCAAGCACCCCATGAGCAATCGGGAAATCAAACAACAGTACCTTGGGTGGCAAAACCTACAGGATCGTCTTGAGTCGTTTCGGACGGAACGTCTTGATCGACTTGAGAAAGAGAAAGGGGCATACCCGCTGGACGTTGACACGATGGCTGTATTTCACCTCGTCCCAATTCGCGAATTTGCAGGTGACGCCGAATTAGCGATATCAGAGACGCAATCGGAGCCAAAATTTTGGCTCCGACCTCTGAAAGGGTCCGGTGGGGACGATATCTTTAACGAACATGGAAGAGTGATGCTGAATTTCTACGGCCCGAACGATGTAGACGCTTATGCACAAATCTTTCGGAATGGGAGCATTGAATCAGTCGGCAATCGTTTTGCCGACGACTCATTTCGACCCGGAACGATTCAACGCCAAATTTCGGGACGAATTGACGAAGGTTACTTAAAAGGTATTCAGCATCTTGAAATCGAAGGGCCATTTTGGGCTACAATCTCCCTTCTAGGATGGGCTGGAGTTGAATCTGAAGCTGACCACCTCGGCCAGTTTGACATCCATTTGCAGCGTAATCGCATCGAATTGCCAGGAGTAGTTGTCGACGAAGTCGACGGTGATGCGGACTCCGAGTTCGCTGAACTGTGGGACTACCTCTGGCAAGCCTTTGGCGTGCCCAGGTCACCATACGGGTAACCAACTCGGTTTATCAGCGCGGGAGATTCTAACTCAGGTGCAGCGACTCGCCGTTTCGCGACCCCGTGATGTGACAGCCTTCGGCCACGGCCATCTCCGCACGTCCGGCGGCACGACGTGACTCTTCCCACTGCGCGGCTTCATGACCCGATAGTCCCCGGGCTCGGACTGGCAAAGCCCGCCTCGTTCCTCCAGGACCTCGTCTCGGCCACACTGGGCATCAAAGAGATGAGCCGACTTGACGACCAGGCCATCTCACCGAGTACCTTCACCCGATGGTCGCGAGAATCATCGATGGAGGTTTCATGTTGGACGGAGACCAACGGCCCGACCGGGGGGTTGACATCGTGCGCCGCAATCTACGCGAGCTGACGGCACAGAACGGGATATCTCAAACGGAGCTGGCGATACAGGCGGGGCTCGCCTGCGCCCCGCTCAACACGTCGACAAATTCGAAATCCACGACCTGTCACTCGTTCAGCTCGAGTGTCCGCTCTGCGATTCTCTCAGGATCGGAGGCCTTCTTCCATTCATCCTTCCGAACGACCGGCTGCCAGTTCGTGTCGCTGTCCCGCACGATTCGACTGACGTGATTGTTGTCCGCACGTCCGTGCCTCGGTCGGTTCACATCCAGCGTCTCGGGAGGGAGCCCGAGTTGTTCCACGGCAAATTTGGAGCGGTCCTTTTGAGCGATGTTACGCTTGAGCGACACGACCGGAACGCATTCGAAGAAGACCATTCTCACCGTAACCAGGCCGGCAAACTTCAGGGCCTGGAATCGAAACACCTCCGGATTCTCTCCGTAAGTCGGTGGCTCGACACGTTCGAAGGCCTCGAATAACGGCTCTCCGGCAGAATCACGTTGACTACTCGTCGCATCGAATAGCAGCGGTGTATGGGACGTCACCTCACCCTCTCCCCACGGCTCCCGAAAAATGTGGTAGTACAGCCCCCGCCCGATCTTTCCGAGTCCGTCGAGAAAAACATCCCTGTGGATGTGGCCGGCCGGCAGGTCATCGAAAATGGTGTGGATGACATTCGATGCATCGGAATCCGGCCGGTTCAGTCCGCGGCTGGTCTTTTCCGCAGCCTTCTCGGCCGCCTCCGAACTTTCGAGGGCCTCGGGAGTTGTCATCAGGGCGACGATGCCACGCGTGATCTCGTCGGTCTCGGATTCGCCGTGATTGTGTCGCTCGCAGGCCGGAACCGTGATCAGCTCGCCGTCCCGGAATCCCTTCGGAAAGAAGCACCTCGGTGGAACGTGGTCGCGAGTCAGGTCATCCGACTGTTTGCCGCAGTGAAAGCAGAATTTCTCGTGGTAGCGAGTATCCGCTCGTAGCAGGTCGAAGTCATCCGATTCCAACTTGTCGTCCTCCGTTGTCTCCAGAATTTGATCGGCACCACCCTGCCACCCTTCGGCCAACGCAATACAGGACTCCATTGTAGAGTCGCCAGAGGACAGATTGCCAAGGGCCAGTCTGGACAGAGTGCACTTGCTGGTGCCGGTAGTGGACTGGATAGGCAACGAGATCGACCAGGGGGTACTGGTGCGGTATTTGGCCGAGATGGTCTGGTACCGTGGGCGCCCACACAGGACTACATCGACTGGGAGGAGGTCGACGACCACCATGCCGAGGCGACGATGCGCTACAAAGGTGTGGAGGCCAAGGGCGTCTTCACTTTTACAGACGGCCGACCAGTCCGCGTTGAACCCGACCGTTTCTACGACCGACCCGACGGCGCCACCAAGGAGCGCTGGGTCGTAGAGATGTCCGAGCACCGGGAACTCAGCGGGCTAGCAGGGTTCAACCACCCGGCGGCCACTCACCCTCAGTCACGCGGCGGGAGCAGTAGGACGTCCCATAAACTCGATCCGGATCCTTTACGACCTCCTCTGGATCCGGTTGCCACTCGTAGCCTTTGGGGCACGGATCCGAACCGCGGTAGAGCCCCGTGGCGTCGAAGCTGAGCCTGCAGTACGGATCATCTTCGGATATTCGAAACTCGTATTCCTTGCAGCGGGATGCTCCTGTCGAGCACCTTCCCAATTTGTCCTCGGCGCCATATTGCCCAGGATAAAGAAGACAGTCCCCTTCCTGACAGTCAGACGTTCGCCGGCAGGCATGCGGCAGACATTCGTCGTAATCGCAGAGTTGGTCCTGAGGACACGAAATTTTGCAGTCTGTGGAGCCGTCCCGGGGCGTATAGCAATCCAAAAACTCCATGTTTTCGTAAAAACTATCGCAAGCTCGCTCACTCTGCGGGCAGTCCTCCTCAGATAGGCAGGTAGCTATGCACGTTCCCTCATGACAATAACCGGATTCGCACTGCCAAGTCTCTTCACAGGTGGCCTCGACGGGCTTTCCTCCGCTGCGTTTGCAGATACGGTCCTCACTGTCACACCAGTGGCCGGGCGGACAGAGCGCATGGTTTCGACCTGCACACTTTCGGCGGGGGAAACATCGACCGTTGACATTGCAGTACTGCTTCTGGCCGCAATCGGCGTGTTCGGTGCATTCCGGTCGGCACTCGGCGCCGTGGACGTCAAAGTCGCACTCGGCACCGTCGACCACACATACGGCCCTCTGGTCGATCCGTTTGCAGGTCGCCCCCTCGACGGGACAGGTGTGTAGCGAGTCACGGTATTTGATGGACGACGATGCACGTTATCTGATGGAGAGTTGAGCGTCTGCGGCCATGCATGGGTGTGATGGTTTGTCGGGCCTGATCCGTCAGGCACGGGCGTGATGGAAAAAGCCGGACATCTGTCTGGCAGATGCCCGGCTGAGATGCGGTTGAAATCGATGTCGAGCCCATCAGCCTCCGTCGGCTGAGTGCATCGGCTCGACGTCCAGCGCCTGGGTGACGGTCTCCCGCTCGACAAGCGTGCGCCCCTGCCCGGCGGCGACCTCCAGGGCGCTCTGGCAGATCCGGTCGACCTCACGCAGCGTCCCCAGGCTGGCCTCGTGGATCAGCGCGGCGGCATCCCGGGTAAAGACGTCGCCTTTCAGTCCGGCTGCCTCGATCCGAAAGCCGATGTAGTCGCGGGTATCGTCCGGGGCGTTTGGCTCCAGCCGAAGCCGGTGGCGGATGCGGCTGTACAGCGACCGATTCCGCCTCAGCTCCAGCCGGTCGCGAAGCTCCGGCAGTCCGATCAGCACCAGACTGAGGAGCGGCTGGCGGTCCCAGTCGTAGTTCAGAAGGATGTGCAGATGCTCCAGGGTCTCCTGGCGCAAGAGGTGCGCCTCGTCGATGAGCAGCACCGGATGCGTCTGGTCGCGCCCAAGCTCTTCGACGTGGGTCGACACGGCGTGAAAGAGCGAAGCGACCGTCGCGGCCGCCTCCAGATCCAGGGCCACACACAGCTGACGGTAAAAGTCCCGCCGCGACAGCGTGGAGTTGTGCAGATACGTCAGCCGGAGGTCGGTCTCTGACAGCTCCTGGCGGACGGCCCGGAGCACACAGGTCTTGCCGACCCCGGGTTCGCCGGTCAGCAGGATGTTCTCGCGGTGGCGAAGCCCGCGGGTGATGGTGCCGACGAGTTGCTTTTTGGACGGGGGACGCCACAGAGCTTCATCGTCGATGTCCTTGCGAAAGGGATGTTCGTCGAAATCGAAATGGTCCACGACAGGGGTGTCCATCGTTCAGTCTCCGTTGGATGTTGAGTTCGAAGTGGTGCGGCCGGCGGCGCGGTTGAGCGCCGTGGTGGTGGGGTCGAAGTCGACCGACGAGCCCGATTCGCCTGGCTCGTCTTCCTGGGGTTCGGCCGTACGCTTGCGGGAGGCGTTGGCCGTCCGGTCGACCGGGTGCATCTGGAAGCGTCGTCCCTCGCACTCGATCCAGGGGTCGGTGTCGGCCGACAGCAGGGCCCTACAGACCTGCACCGTTCGAGAGCACAGAAAGCGTTGGTCGACCTCGAAGGTCTCTCCCTCGAAGGCAAGCGTCGAGTCGCTTCGGACCTCTCGGTACTGGCGTTCGACAAACGCCGACTGAAGCTCGGCTTCGTCGATGGGCTCGCGCTCTTCGACGCGTTCGTCGAAGACCTTTTTGGGAGCCTTGCCCATCAGGCCGCCATGAGCGGCGTGGTGGTAGTGCTGGTCCAGAAAGGCCCGCAGCCGGACGTTCAGCTCATGGAGGCTCTCCAGCCGGCCCAGATGGTTGAGGCATCCCTGGCGCAGGGTCCGCCAGAAGCGCTCCATCTTCCCGCGGGCCTGCGGATCGTAGGGACGTGCATGGATCAGCCCGATCTCCAGGCGCGTGCAGACCTCCTGGAGCCCGGTGCCCCGGTAGGTCGGCCCGTTGTCGAAGTACATCGCATCGGGCTTGCCCCAGCGGCGAAGCGCATCGGCCAGTGGCACCAGCATATCGATCTCACGCTCGGTCCGGCGGGCTTCCAGCGAGACGACCGCCCGGGAGGCGTCGTCGAGCATCCCGTGGATGCGCGTCTCAAACGCCTCTCCGTCTTCCGGGTGAATCGTTGGACCGTACAGCACATCGCCATGCCACAGACTCATCGGCGCCTCGGCCTCCCAGCTGAGACGCTGGCGGCCATCCTCCGGCTCGTGGCCGGCCCGACGAGTCAGTCCCTTGGCCCGATAAAAGCGTCGGATCGTCGAGGCGCTGACCGCGCCCTTCGACAGTCGGCCCTCGGCGACCAGGGTCCGCAGGATCAGCGGCACCGACGCCGAGGGATGCTCCCGGCGGATCGTCAGCAGAAGCTTACGCATCTGTTTGGACAGATTCTGGGCGTAGCCGCGATCGGCGCGCGCCTTGGGCTTGAGTCCCTCCAGCCCGTCGTTTTTGTACGCGTAGTACCACCG
>CAJXPB010000011.1 GCA_913057905.1 uncultured Pseudomonadota bacterium | reverse complement strand
AGTCCTCCAGCGCCGATGGTATTGACGTGGTGACGCGTCGAGAGAGTAGGTCGCCGCCGGCTGTTTTATCCACCCCGACACGTCGTGGACATCCCACGACGTGTCGGGGTTTTTTATTGTCGAGCCGATGCGTAAAGCATAGTTTGCAGGTATGTTTTATGTGGTTATAGTCATAGCCAAGGGGCACGTCTTTGACCGGCGGGCCCATGTGCATCGCTTTGTTTCTCGCAGGCAGCGGGGGGACCGAGTCAGTTTCGCCTGCACAACGTATGAGCCTTAGGAGGCACAATGAGCTTGAAACTTCAAGAGACGGCGCCGAATTTCCACGCCCAGACGACCGAGGGCGAGATCGACTTCTACGAGTGGGCCGGCGACGACTGGGTCGTGCTGTTTTCGCACCCGGCCGACTTCACGCCGGTCTGCACGACTGAACTGGGACGCGTCGCCGCGCTCCAGGACGAATTCGGCAAGCGCGGTGTCAAGACGATCGGCCTGTCGGTCGATCCGATCGACGACCACCACGCATGGATCTCGGACATCGAAGAAACCCAGGACGTGACGGTCGATTATCCGATCATCGCCGATGCGGACAAATCGATCGCCGAGGCCTACGGGATGATGCATCCCGAAGCCGACGAGACCCATACGGTCCGCTCGGTCTTTGTCATCGACCCCGACAAGAATGTCCGGCTGACGATCACGTATCCGGCTCCGACCGGGCGGAACTTCGACGAGATCCTCCGGGTCATCGACGCCCTTCAGTTGACCGATGAGCACCAGGTGGCGACCCCGGTCGACTGGGAGCGCGGCGACGATGTCATCATCGTCCCCTCGCTGACCGATCCCGACGAGATCCGCGAGAAGTTCGGCGACGACGTCGACGAGTTGCGCCCCTATCTGCGCATGACCTCGGATCCGTCGAGCTGAATGACTCGTTTCATGTAACGCCTCATCCCACTCGACCCGGCTGCTGTCTGACAGCAGCCGGGTCGTGTCGTGTGAGCCCCGGAGTTCGGGTGCCTCAACCCGATCAGTGCCTACGTTTGGACCAGTTAGGCAGACGTTTGGTCGGCCGGAGATTCGAGGCACATGCATGGAAGTCGAACCGGAGTTTTACGAGGGCCAGCAAGGCCCACGACTCTTCGAGGGATCGCTGCGGGTCGGGTTGACCTACAACCTCAAACGCACCCTCGGGGGCTCGGACGACACGGAGGCCGAGTTCGACAGTCTGTCGACCATCGAGGCGATCGCCGAGGCGATTGCTTCGCAGGGGATGCAGGTCGTGCTTCTGGAGGCGACCAAGGGCCTTCCGGCTCATCTGAATCGCCAGGCTGTCGACCTCGTCTTCAACATCGCCGAGGGACGCGGCGGCCGAGCACGCGAGGCGTACGTGCCGTCGCTGCTGGAGATGCTGGAGATCCCGTACACGGGCTCCGACGCCGCCGTGATGGTGACGACCCTGGATAAGTCATTGGCCAAGTCGATCGTCGAGCGCGCCGGGGTGGCCACATCGACATACTGGGTCGTTCGCGGGCCGGAGGATCGGTTGCCTTCGCCGACCGACTACCCCGTCTTCGTCAAACCGCTGGCCGAAGGAAGCTCCAAGGGAATCGGCCCCGCCGGTGTGGCGGCCGACGGCGACGCCTTGCAGCGACGCGTGGCCGAGCTGCTGGAACGATTTCCCGAGGGTGTGCTCATCGAGACATTCTTGCCGGGGCGTGAGTTTACCGTCGGGCTCCTGTCGGACGCGGAGTCCCATGGCAGCGAACCCCGTTCGCTGACGCCGATGGAGATCGTGTATCAGGATGCATCGACGACGCCCATCTACTCGTACGGGATCAAACAGGAAACCTCGCCGAGTGCGGTGCGATTCGACGTCCCCGCCGACATCGACGCCGACCTGGAATCGAGGCTTCGCGGCGCCGCACAAGACGCGTTCCAAGCCCTGGGGTGCCGTGATGTGGCGCGAATCGATTTGCGACTCGACGACCACGGGGTGGTCCACTTTCTGGAGTGCAATCCGTTGCCGGGGCTGGTCCCCGGGTTTTCGGATCTGCCGTTGATCGCCGAAGCCGATGGACTCGACTACCGCGGCCTCATCGGCGCGATCCTGGCTCCGGCGCTCGCCAGGCGCCACTCCCACGTCGAACGGGGGAGGAGCGTCCAATGAATAAATCTTCGCAAAAGCCGCGCCGAAGCCTCCGGGAGCTGGGCATCGAACTCGGCACCATGCGTCCCGGCCCGGACAACGGCCTGACCGATGTGGAGGGGGTTCGAGTCGGCCACACGACCCTGATCGAAGACCATCCCGCCGGTGAGGATGCCGATGGAGTGCGGGTGCGCACCGGTGTGACGGCGATCTGGCCGAATTCGGGCAACATCTTCACCGATCGGGTCATCGGAGGGTCCTTCGTGTTGAACGGGGCCGGGGAGTTGTCCGGTCTGGTTCAGGTCCGGGAATGGGGCGTCATCGAGACCCCGATTTTGCTGACCAACACCCACGCCGTCGGTGCCGTCTCTTCGGCGACCGTCGAGTACATGACCCGGCGGTTCCCGGAGGTCGGGTCGGCCGACGATCTGATGATTCCGCTGGTCGGCGAATGCGACGATTCGTTTCTCAACGACATCGTCGCCCGGGCCGTCGGCCGGCAGCACGTCTTCGAGGCGCTGGACGCGGCGACAACCGGCCCCATCGAGCAGGGAAACGTCGGCGGGGGCACGGGCATGGTCTCCTTCGATCTAAAGGGTGGTATCGGGACCGCGTCTCGCGTGGTCCCCGAGGGCGGCACGACCTTCACGCTGGGCATACTCGTCATGAACAACTGCGGGCGACTCGAGGACCTGAGAGTCGACGGCGTCCCCGTCGGTCCCGCGGTGGCCGACAGGCTGCGCGAAGCCCCGCGGCGGCCGAATCTACACGGGAGTATCATCGTCGTCGTCGGGACCGACGCGCCGCTGATGAGCCATCAATTGAATCGTATTTGCAAACGAGCCGCCCTGGGGCTCGGACGGGTCGGCTCCCTGGCCAGCCACGGCTCCGGCGAGATCATCGTCGCCTTCTCGACGGCCAACCAGGTGCCGCGGCGAAAGCAGCCGCGTACCTTCGAACTGCAGGCATTGTCGGAGGCCTGGATGGATCCCCTCTATCGGGCGACGGTCGAATGCACCGAGGAAGCGGTGCTCAACAGCCTCTGTCTGGCAGAGACCATGGAAGGAGCCGGCGGGCGCACCATCCCCGCGATGCCCCTCGAGTTGGTCCAGGACTTGGTCGAGCGACGTCGGCCCGTCGAACCCCCGGAGACATCATGAGTCCCCCTCGTATATCGCCACTGGAACAACGCGTCCGCACCTGGGCTTCAAACCTCGATGTCGACGCCGCGCAATTCGTACGGGAGCGTCTTCGGACAGGTGCCCGCGACCGCCAGATGTGGATGGGGGCGGCCTCCGATGATGTCGGAGTCGTCGATATCTCATTCGTGCCGGGTCTCATCGATCCGGCCGCCCTGGGCTATCTTCACTACGTCGCCTGGCAGCTTCGCGGGGCGGTCGGCACGACGATGGCCCACGCATTGCCTCACCTGGAATTTGCCGCCGGTGAGCAGGAGTGGTTCGACACCACGGGCTCGGAGACGACGCGCACGACCGACAGACCCTTTTGTCGGCTCGATGTCCTCATCGGGCCCGCAGCGCCTGGAGAGGCGCCCGACATCCAGTTGATCGAGGTAAACAGCGTGGGGGTCGGCGGTCTCAACTACGTGCGAGACGCGGCCCATATCTGGCTCGACGCGGTCGATGGGCAGGCCATCGATGGGATCGATGGCCGGCAGATGTTTCAGGTCGCCGATCCGCGTCAGATCCTCTGGGACGAATTCCTGGCCAGCTTCGACCATCCCGTCGGCAGTGTCGCGGTTGTCGAGCTGCAGGAGACCTACGACTCCGACGGGGAGATCCGTCGAATCATCGACTGGATCCGTCGGCGCGACGTCGACGCCGTCTTCGTGGAACCCCATCAGATCGAGATGATGCGGGGCGACCACATCGTGGCCGGCGACGAACCGGTCGACGCCATCCTCAGGATGGTCGACCTTGCGGATCTCTCGGCCGCGGAACTGGATGTCGGCGGCCGCTTCCACGGCTTGCGTACGGCGTTCAAACGGGGACTTGTGTGGCCGCCACTTAGCTGGGAGGGTGACCACAAGGTGCTGATGGAGTGGATGCAGACGCCGGAATGTCTGAGCCTGATGACCGCCTCCCAGCGAGAGGTCGTCTTCAAACACGTGCTGTGGACCCGCTCGTTCGCCGATCGGGAGACGACCGGCCCCGGGGGACGTACCGTCGAGCTCGTTCGCTACGCTCGCCACCAACGTCGGAGCCTGGTGCTGAAACCGGATCGTGGCTACGGGGGCGACGGGGTCCTGCTGGGGGCCGAGGCAAGCCAGCCCCAATGGGAGCGGGCCATCGACGGGGCGCTCAATTCGCCCGAGACCATGGTCATTCAACGTAGCGGCGGGTTCGAGTCCGTCGACATCCCTGCACTCGATGACGAAGCCGTCGAGATGACCGAGCACTATACGGTGGCGGGACTCTTCCCGGGAAGCGGGGGCGTCGGTGTGTTGGGGCGCTTCGCCGACGACCGCGTCGTCAACATCTCTCGTGGAGCCGGAGTCATGCCCTTTTTTGTCGACATGTCATAGGGTCGAAACGCCACAGGTGATCAGAAGTCACACCTTACTTAACGGTGTCATCTCCCGGCAGAAAATGGTACGAATAGACTGAACCGCGCGGTCAAATAAGCGGGGTTTGTGGTAATCATAGTAGTCATATCATTTGCAGGCCCGTTGTGAACGAAGTGGCGGATCCCGTCGATCTCGAACACATCGTGATCGAGGCAAAGCTAGGAGAAGGGGTCTGCAGCGACGTCTACCTGGGCCGGCGGGTCGATCGGGACACGCGAGTTGCGGTCAAGGTGGCGAACCCTCCCGACAACGTCGACCAGCAGACGATGCGACGACGGTTCGGTCGGGAGGCCTCGATTCTGGCCCGGCTCTCTCACCCGATGCTCCCTCGTATCTTCGAGGTCGGCGACCTCGACGGCCGGCCGTATCTGGTCATGGAGTACATGGAGGGCGAGTCGCTCGCCGAGGCGCTGCAGAACGGGCCCCTCGAGGAGCCGGCCGTGCTTCGCATTGGGGCTTCCCTGGCGAATGGCCTCGCCGCGATCCACCGCTTTGGCATCATCCATCGCGACCTCAAACCACAAAATATCATCTGGGACGGCCAGTGGGCTCGGCTCGTCGACTTCGGGCTGGCCGACCGGTTCGAGAGCCAGAACGCCGAGGTCGTCGGCACCCTCGCCTACAGTGCGCCCGAGCAGACCGGCATGCTGAACCGTGCCGTCGACCGCCGGGCGGATTTCTACGGGCTCGGATGCGTCCTCTTTGAGTGTGTCACCGGCCAGGTTCCCTTTACGGAGACCGAGCCCCAGGCCCTCATGCGTGCCCACGTCTCTCGCGAGCCGCCCGATGTGGCCGACCTCGTCGACGACATCAACCCCGAACTCGCGGCCGTCATCCGCCGGTTGCTGTCGAAGGAGCCCTCGGAGCGGTTCTCGACGGGCGACGCGTTAGTCGACGCATTCGGGGAACTCGGCGCGCCCGTCCACGCCCTCCCCAGGTCTGAGCCGGGGCGACGTTGGCGTCCGAATCAGGAGGATGAAGACCGGCTCGGAGAGCTTCACGCGGCCTGGGACGAGGTCCGGAGCGACGGGGCCGGGAGGGTCGTCGAGATCGAAGGGCCCAAGGAGGCCGGGACGTCGCTTTTGCTGGAGAGGTTCATTGAAAGCGCCGATTCCAACCGGAATACGATCTTCTCCGTGGACCCCACTCGCGGCGACAAGACGCCCCTGTCGGCGCTGCGGCGGGCCGCGGCGAACCTCTCCGAAGAGATGCTCGGCAACACTGGCCTCCAAGAGGGGCTCGACGAGTTGTCCGACGAAAGCGGAACGGGCCTGGCCGAAAGGAGCTATTCTGGCGAGGCTGCCGATCCCGTGGAGCAGTGGTCGAACTGGCTGGTCGATCTGGCTCGTGAGGCCGGGGGACTCCTTCTGACCGTCGAGAACATCGATTCCGTCGATGAGCCGACTGCCGAGGTGTTCGAAGCGCTCGTCACGCATCTGACGTCCGTCCCGATCATGATCGTCGGGACGACCCACCGACCCGAACGTGTTCGAGAGCGTATGCCTGGCATCGATCGGCTCAGCCGTACCGATGATCGCGGGCTTCAGATCGCCATCGAGCCGATGTCCGAGAAAGAGACCGCCGACTACGTGCGGTCGTACCTGGGCGGCGAGCTGGCGGACCCGCATTTGGCCGAGCGGCTGCACAACTGGAGTGGCGGGCATCGGGTGGCGACCCGGGAGTTTCTGCAGCTTTTGCTCGAATCGCTGGCGCTCGTACCGGACTGGGGCGTCTGGCGGGTCGACTGGGATCGGCTCGACGCTGGCGATCTGCCGGAGGACCTCCGAGGGCTCTTGCAGGAGCGGGTCTTCGAGCTCTCGGACCGAGCGCGGGCCCTCTGCAGGGTCGGCGCCGTCTGGGGAGATCCGTTCCCCGTCATGAAGGCCGGCCAGATCGCCGGCATCGCCGAGCGAGACGAGGTCTTGGCGGCGCTAGAGGTTGCCGAGCGCGCAGATATCCTCGAGGTGACCTATTTGTCGAACGGCCTCGAGGCCACCTTTACCCATTCTGACTATCGCGAGATCTGTCTCGAGGAACTCGGCGGGGTGCGCCTGGGCGATCTTCACGGTCAGATCGGCCGGCTTTTGAAAGGGGAGCTCGATCGGGACGGTGCTCTCAAGCTCGAATACGAAGCGGCCTACCACCTGGCACGGGCTCCGACCGACGGACTCGAGGCCGGGCATTTCGGGACCTGTCTTCGCGCCGGCAGATGGGCGGTCAACGACGGTGCTTACCGAGAGGGTTTGCGGTTGTTGAAGACGGCCGGCGAGATCGCAGAATCGAACCGGCTGGGTCGACCCGCGGACTATTGGTTCACGCTGGCGAAGGCACAGGCTCAAACCGGCCGCATCGACGAGGCTCAACACGCGTTTCGACAGGCCGAGATGCTGGCCGACGACCGGATGGACCGGGCGCGCTTCAAGGTGGTCTCGAACGGTCTTCTTTTGGGGCTCACCGACCATAAAAAAGTCGCGCAGTCCTCGCTCGAGGTCTTGGATTTGCTCGGGGAGGAGCCGCCGAGTTCCGGGCTGAAGCTTTTGGTGCACGTTATCTGGATGGCGTTGTGGCTGCGCTGGGCGGTGTGGTGGGATCGCCGGGAACCGTCCGCCGACGATCCCGAGCGTCAATACCTTCTGACTCAGGCGTACCAGCACTATTCGTTTGCGGCGGTCCTCGGCGAGCGACCTCTGCTCGGGTTCTACGTCAATCTCGCCCGGGTCAAGACGGCGTATTCGCTGGGCTTTTCTGTCCACCGGGCGACGGCCTTTTCATCGATCGGGCCGACGTACGCGCTGGCCGGCCGCACATCCGAGGCGTGGCGTTACATCGACAAGTCGATCGAAGATGCCGAGGCCATCGACGATCGCTACGCTACCGTACGGGCCGAGCTGGCCCACAACTGGGTGGCCCATATCGCTGGCGAGCCGTTGAAGGCGGCGCGGCGTCAGCGGGCCCTCCTTCAGACGAGCGCCGACGAGCTGCCTTTTCACGAGCGGTCGATGGCCTACGAGGAGCTGATGACAAACCTGGTCTTTCGGGGCCATATGCAGGAAGTTCTGGAGGTGTTTGAAGAATGGGAGTCACTCCGCTCGGACACGACCGACCAGGATGGGGCATGGGGGCGACCCTACGGGTTGGTTCCGATGGCGGCATCGTTTCTGGGGAAACGCGACGAGGCCGAACGATGTCTGGAGATGGGAAAGCGCCAGGCCGAGGAGGTCGACTCGTTGTTTTTGAGACGGACGGCTCTCCAGGGTGAACTCGTCGCTAAACTCGAATGGAACGAGGACATCGGCGAGCCGTTAGACCGACTCATCGAGACCTACCGCGAGTGGGGAGCCGACCCCGGTGACACTCTCTTTTGGTTCAAGGCCTTCTTCTTTTACTGCGGGTACACTCGGGTCCGGCAATGGGAGGCGGCCCGGCGCGGCGATCTCCGGCGCGCGCCCGACGACTGCCGCGACGACCTGGGCCGAGCCGTCCGGGCGCTGGAAGTTGCCGCCGACGGACATCCTTCGCTGTTGAGCCACGCTCGCGTCCTTCGCGGGTACTACGACTGGATGAACGGCGAGGCCGAGGCCGCCGGGATCATGGCGTCGGAGGCCGAACGGATCGCCTCGCGCATCGACAATCGTTGGGTGGCCTTCGAAGCAGCACGGCTCCGCGCACACCTGAACGCGGATGAGGGGCCAAACTGGAGCGCTCGTCAGGCCCTGGACATCGCCGTCGAAGAGGGCTGGGTACATCGTGCCGAAGAGATGCGAGAACGCTTTGCCGTCGGCCGAAGGGCTGGAAGCACCTCCCATCGATCTGGATCCTTTCAGACCGGCGGAGAGGCCTCCCGGGTGAGTCTCGACCGCGAGCGGACCCTCGATGCCCTGCTGCGCGTGAGTCTGGCGACGGCGTCGTCTGTCGACCCCGACTCCGTCAGCCGCGAGGCGCTCCGCACCTCGATGGAGGTCTTCGGCGCCCAGCGGGGCCTGCTGTTTTTGACCGACGATACGGGGAGCAACCTCGAATGGGCCATGGGCTTCGATGCCGAAGGACATGCCCTGACCCCGGAGGACACCTACAGCAAGACGGTCGTCCAGCGGGTCCAGAGCTCCCGGGACCCCCTGGTTGTGACGACCAGCGACCAGGGCGAGGCACTCGGGTCCGAGAGCGTGCTGGCCCACGGGATTCGAAGCATCATGGCGGCGCCGCTGGTGCTCGACGATTCGCTCGTCGGGGTCATCTATCTGGACAATCGGATGGCTCACGGTGTGTTCACCCACGGCGACGTGGAGGTGTTGCGTGCCATCGCCAGCCACGTGCCCGTCGCGATTGAAACGGCCAGGAAGGCCCGGCTGGAGGTCGAGGTCGAGTCGGAGCGCTCCCGACGACAGCTCGCCGAACGATTGCGCTCCTACATCGAGCGCATCAACGGGCTGATGGATGCCGAGGACATTCTCCTCGGTCTCGTCGAAGAGCTCGAATCGATCGGATGGGCCGACCGTATTACCGCGGCGACGTGTCTTCGAAGCCCCCCGACCGTACTGGGGTGGGACCGCCATTTAGGCCGCTTCGACGCCACCACCTTCGGGGCCGACCTGGCCGATCGGGAGCGTTGGTGGGAAGACAGTGAGATCTGGCAAACCGTCGCGTCTAGCCGGCAGGTGAGCCGAGGAGAGGTGACCGGGGGCTCTCGCTGGGACGGCGACCCGCTGCTTGGCGCCGAACAATGTCACTGGATCGGCATTCCCCTCGTCACCAATGCCGAAGCGCGTGGAATCGTGGTCCTCGAAGGCCGCGGCGGCGACCCGATCGACCCGGGCACGCTCGAACAGGTGCTGGCCTTTACGTCTCAGACCGGCGTCGCTCTGGAGAGCACCTGGCGGGCCACCGTCGATGCGTTGACCGGCGTTCTCAACCGCGGGGCATTCGTGGAGCGCGCCGAGGAACTCTACGAGGACGCGGCCCGCGAGAACCGACCGCTAACCGTGTTTGTGGCCGACCTCGACAACTTCAAGGCGATCAACGACACCTGGGGTCACGGGGTTGGCGACGAGATCCTCAAACAGGTCGCCCAGGTCTGCAACGACGCCGTCCGTCTAAACGACGTCTTTGGCCGCCATGGCGGCGAAGAATTCGTCGGGATTCTGCCCGACACACGGGAAGAGGAGGGCCGAGGGGTCGCCGAACGGCTCCGCGAGGCCGTCGAAGATGTGGTGGTCCTGGATGGGGACGACGAGATAAACGTCACCATCAGCCTCGGGGTGGCCGGGCGCCGGCCCGCCGACGAGTCGTTTGACGACGTCTTCGACCGGGCCGACCGCGCGCTCTACGCCGCCAAGGATGCCGGCCGCAACTGCGTCAAGACGCCCGACTGATCACGCCAGCCCGTCGAGGGTCTCCATCTCATCGGCGTTAAGCTGCACGTCACGGGCTTCGATGTTCTGCTCGAGGTGCTCGATCGACGATGTCCCCGGAATCGGGATCGTCACCGGTGAACGGTGAAGCAGCCATGCCAACGCGATCTGGTACGGGGTCGCGTAGTTTGCCTCGCAGATGGCGTCGAACTCGGCGTTGTCCTCGGGAAGGTCGCCCGCGCCGATCGGAAAGTACGGGATAAACCCGATGTCGTGTTCCGTGCAGTAGTCCAGAACGTCGTCGTATTTGCGGTTGAACAGGTTGTACATGTTCTGCACCGACGCGACCTCGACGACGTCGCGGGCACGCTCCAACTGATCGACGGTGAAGTTCGACACACCGACGTGCCTGATTTTGCCGGCCTCCTTGGCTTGGGCCAGAGCGCCCAGGCTCTCCTCGAGCGGCACGTCGTCGTCGACGGCGTGGAGCTGGTAGAGGTCGATGGTGTCGGTCTCGAGCCGCCTCAGCGAGTTGTTGATGCACCGGGTCAGCCGCTCGGGCCGGCAGTCGGTCGGCCACGAGCCCGGGCCCGTTCGGGTCAGCCCGCCCTTGGTTGCCACCACCGGCCCGTCGCTGTAGGGCGCGAAGGCCTCGGCGATGAGGTATTCACTGGTCTCCGGACCGTAGGAGTCGGCCGTGTCGATGAAATCGACGCCCAGCTCGGCGGCGCGCTCGAGCAGCCGAACCGCGTAGTCGCGATCGTCGGGCCAGCCCCAGATGCCCTCGCCGGTAATCCGCATGGCGCCAAATCCCATGCGGTTGACCGTAATATCGCCGCCCAACTCGAAGGTGTCGTTCGTCGCTGCCGTCATCGGGTTGTCTCCGTCGTTGTAGGTTGTGTGCAAGCCTGCGCGCGTCGCCCTGAACATGTGCATGGACGCGGCGATGACCAGCCGAGGACGATCCTTCAGGCCTCGGCTCGCTCGCTGAGATGCGTCCACCGGCTGTACAATTCCTCGAGTGTTGCCTCGGCCTTGCGCAACTCGCGGTTGAGGTCTTCGATCTCGTCGGCCCGTTCGCTGTACAGATCCGGATCGTTGAGCTTGTCCTCGAGATCTTCTTTGCGTTGTTCGGCCTCGACGATCCGCTCCTCGATCGAATCGAGTTCCTGTTGCTCGCGGTAGTTCAGCGGTTCGGGCTCGTCGTCGTCGAGATTTTGAGACGCCCGCTCCTGCGCGTCGGTTCCACTGTCATCGGGTTGCTCGCCGCCGGAGGCCGCGTGGGCGTCTTCGGTCAGCGCCTCCGGCTCGTCGCGCCGGGCCCGGTAGTCGTCGTAATCTCCTTCGTAGCGTGTCAGCTTTCGGTCCTCGAACGCCACGATCGTATTGCAGACGCGGTTCAGAAAATACCGATCGTGGCTGACGATGATCGCGCACCCATCGAACTCCTGGAGCGCTTCTTCGAGCGCATGGACCGTCGGAATGTCCAGGTCGTTGGTCGGCTCGTCCAGAATCAGGAGGTTTGCGTCCTCGGCCATCACCTTGGCGAGCTGCAGCCGCCGGATCTGGCCGCCCGACAACGTCGAGACCTTGTCCTTTTGGTCGTCTCGGTCGAACAGAAACCGCTCCAGGTAGTCACGTTTGTGGTGGCGCGTGTCGCCGAGCCAGACGTAGTCCGACTGCGAGAAGGCGTCGTAGACGGTCGCGTCGGGGTCGAACGGCGCGTAGTCCTGGGTCATAAAGGCCGTGTCGGTCTTGCTGCCCCGCTCGATGCGGCCGGCATCGGGCTTGTTCTCGCCGCGCAACACGTGCAAGAGCGTCGTCTTGCCGCAGCCGTTCGGGCCCAGCAGACCTATCTTGTCGCCCTCGTCCATGTCGCCGTGGGTCACCTGAATGTGGGCGCCCTCCAGCAGTGTTTTGTCGCCGCGCGACACATGCAGCCCCCGGCCCTCCAGGATCGTCACGCCGAAGTCGCGATTTTTGTGGACCTCCATGTCGACGAGATCACGTTGGTAGTCGGCCTGGTCGTTTTTGCGGGCCATCTCCTCGAGCTCGCGGCGACGGTCCTTCGAGTTGCGGCCCTGGGATTTGACGCCCGAATCGAGCCACTCCATCTCCTGCTCGATCTTTTTGCGCCGCCGCTCCTGGGTGCGCTGGCGAATGTGGCGGCGCTCGTGTTTGCGCTCGATAAAGGTCTGGAAGTCGTCGGGGTGGACGAAGAGGCCGTCGAAGGGATCGAGCTCCATGATCCGGTCGGCGACCCGCTCCAGAAAATACCGGTCGTGCGACACAAACAACGTGGCTCCGGGAAATTCGATGAGCCACTCCTCCAGCCATTCGGAGGTCGCCGGGTCCAGATGATTGGTCGGCTCGTCCAGAAGCAACAGGTCGGGATGTTTGAGCAACACCCGGGCCAGGGCCACCCGCCGGCGCTGGCCGCCCGAGAGGCTGCCCAGCGGACGATCTTCGAAGTCGAGGATGCCGAGCTGATCCAAAATAGTGTCGACGCGATGTTCCCACTCCCAGCCGCCGAGCCGTTCGATGCGCGACTGAAGTTCGTGCTGGCGCTCCACCAGGTCGTTGACCCGGTCGGAATCCTCGGCGGTCTGCGGATCCGACAGGCTGTCGCTGATCTGCTCGTACTCCGCGATCGCCTCGCGCACCTCGGTCATCGCCTCATTGGCGAGCCGGCGCGGCGGGGCGCTGTCGTCGAAGGTCGCCTCCTGCTCCAGGTACGCCACCCGGGCGCCCTGACGCAGCGAGATCGAGCCCCCATCGGGCGCGAAGTGCCCCGCGATGATCTTCAGGAGAGTCGATTTCCCCACGCCGTTGGGCCCGACCAGGGCGACGTTTTCGCCCTGGTCGATCCCGGCCTCCAGCCCTTCGAAGACCGGCTCCTCTCCGAAGCGCATCGCCAGATTGTCGATGCTCAGAAGATTCAAACAACTGACCTTCAGTAGAATTCAACCTCGCCGGTCTTCACATCGTACATCGCTCCGACGATTGCAATCTCGCCGTTGTCTTCGAGCTCCTTGAGGATCGAGCTCTGCTTGCGGATCTGCTCGACGGTCCGCTCGACGTTGGCTTCGGCGATCGTATTGACCGTCTCGGTATCCTCCGATGAGCACGTCTCGTCCTCGTCGACCACATCGTCGACGGACGGTCGAATATTTTTGACCAGCGACGAGACATGGCCCAGCTCGACATTATCGCATGCGCCTTTCACCGCGCCGCAGCTCGTGTGCCCGAGCACCACGACTGCTTTGGCGCCGGCGACCTTGGTGGCGAACTCGAGGCTGCCGAGCATGTCGTCGTTGACGAAGTTGCCCGCGACGCGAGCCGAGAAGATGTCGCCGATGCCCTGGTCGAAGATGACCTCGGGTGGCACGCGCGAGTCGACACAGCCCAGCACGGCGGCGAAGGGATACTGACCTTCGGCGGTCTCGGAGACCTGTGTGTTGAGGTCACGATCTAGCCTGCCGTCTTCGACAAACCGCTCATTGCCTTCCTGCAGTCGCTCGATGGCCGCCTCTGGCGTCATCTCCGACTGACGCTCCTTGGTCATGGCCATCGCCTCGGGGTCGGGCTCGGTTTTCCCCTCGTCCGCCTCGTCGTCGGCCTGGCGGTCCTTTTGTTCGGCCTGCTCGTCGGCCTCGTCGTCGGCCTTTTGTTTCTGGCTCGCTTGGTCGTTCGCTTGGTCGGTGGGCTGTTCGCACCCGACCAGGGCCAGTGAACCGGCGATCAGAAATCCGAACAACAGAAAAGCAGTGCGTTTCATGGCGTATCTCCTACAGAGTGGGAGGAGTAAAGTTTTCGTGATTCCGACCACGAACGTCTCGGTAGTAGCGTCTCAGCGATGCCATCAGTTGCTCCAGAGGTTGTGTGGGGTCGATGGGTGCGCTGAGGCGGACTTCCCGCGTTCGATAGTCGAGTGCACCAGCGATAATCGGCACATTCGCCGCTCGGGCAATGTGATAGAAGCCCGTCTTCCAACGATCCGTGGGGCCGCGAGTCCCCTCCGGAGCGATCGTCAGGGCGATGCGGTCGTGTTCGCGAAAGTGTGCCGCGATCTGATCGACGCTGTTGGTGCGACTGTTGCGATCCACCGGCATCCCGCCCGTCGTTCGCATCAGCCATCCCAGGCCGGGTGTGTCAAAGAGCTCCCGTTTGCCGACCCAGTGAAACTCCATATCCAGAATCGAGGCCGTCGCCAGCGAATAGACGAGGTCCCAGTTGCTGGTGTGAGGCGCCCCGATCAGCACGTATTTGTCCAGCGACGGCGGTATCTCGCTGTGGATCGACCACCCCGTGGCGGTCATCCACTGCTGGGCCAAGGTTTTTAACAATGCTCGACTCCGGGTTCCCTGAGATTGGCGCGGCAAGTGTCCGATCATCGCCCCGGTCTTGGCAAGCGCTCCCCGATCGACTACCGATCTTTTCCCCACGACAGCTCTCACTTTCCACGGAGGTTCCATGTCTCTGGATACCATCGCGATACACGCCGACCAGCTCCTGACAATGCCGGAGGACGCACCGGCTCTTCAAAACTACGATTCTCAGGGTGATCTGGAGGCTCGCGACCGGGCGATCTGCGGGTTGCTCGAAGACGCCGGCGTCTTCGTCAAAGACGGTGTCATAAACTGGTACGGGCCCTGGGATGAGCGGCCCGACGAGGCCCGCGGCAACGACGTCTCCCAGGCCCGCGCCGGCGTCGTTACCCCCGGCTGGGTCGAATGCCACACCCACTCCGTGTTTGCCGGCGACCGCGCCGATGAGTTCGTGCTGCGCAATGCCGGGCGCTCCTACTCGGACATCCTCGAGGCCGGCGGCGGCATCCTCAATACCGTCGATGCCGTCCGCGAAGCGAGCGTCGACGAGTTGGCGCAATCGCTCCTCAATCGCGTCTTTGAATTCGTGCGCAAGGGCGTGACGACCCTGGAGGTCAAAAGCGGCTACGGGCTGACGCTCGAAGATGAACTCAAGATGCTGCGCGCCATCGACCGGGTCCGCGACGAGGACGTCCCCTGCGAGCTTGTCAGTTGCTTCATGGGCGCCCACACCGTGCCCCGCGACTTCAAGGACGACCGCGAGGGCTACGTCGATCTGATCTGCAACGAGATGATTCCCGCCGTGTCCGAAGAGGACCTGGCCGACTACTGCGACGTCTTCTGCGACCGCGGCGCCTTTACCGTCAGCGAGGCCGAGCGCGTGCTGATGACCGGCAAGGGCCACGACATGACGCCCCGGATTCACGCCGAGCAACTCAGCGACTCAGGCGGCGCGATGATGGCGGCGGAGCTCGGAGCAAGCAGCGCGGACCACCTGGAACACGTCTCCAAGGATGCGCTCAAGGCGATGGCCAACAGCGACGTCACCGCCGTCGTCCTGCCCGCCGTCAACGTCTTTCTGGGCACCACTGACCAACTCGCGCCCGCTCGCCAGGCCCTCAAAGTCGGCTGCGAAGTCGCCCTTTCGACCGACTTCAACCCGGGCACCGCGATGACCCAGGACCTGGGCATGGTCATGAATCTGGCCTGCAACCTCCACCAGATGACCCCCGGCGAGGCGCTCCGAGGCGTCACCATCGGCGCGGCCAAGGCGATGGACCGCGACGACATCGGCCGCATCCGCCGCGGTGAACCCGCCAACCTGACCATGCTGAATGCGCCGCACTACCAGTACATCCCGTACCACGTGGGCACGAACCACGTCTCCGGCGTCATCCAGGACGGTTCGATCGGCTACTGGACCAACACCGAAGGCTAGAAGGTTAACGATTGAAGTTGTTCGACCGGTAGATCGTCTCGAAGTCGTAGGGCGCCAGCGTCGCCCGCACTTGCCGATACGGCAGGCCTTCGAACGTTCGCTCCTCGACCTCGCCGTCGATGCCGGCCTTCAACGTCACCTCGGTCACCTTTTTGACCGTGAAACTCGACCGTCCTTCGGTGGGCCGATCGTCGGGCACGGCCTCGGCCGCTTCCGGGTCGTCGGGATCCACGGAGACGGGCCGCTTCTCGTCGATCCAACGCACGACTACCGTCTCGGCGCCGCGCTCCTGCAGCTCGTCGGCGTAGGCTTCCAACTCGTCGATGTCTGCCATTGTGACTCCAGTTCGTGTTATAAGAGACCCATGCTTCTGGTCATCTTCGACATAGACGGCACGCTCGTCCACACCATCGACGGCGCGGCCGATTGCTTCTTCGAGGTGCTCGAGCGCCACACCGGCGGCGAGACCAATGGTCGGGGCATCGGCGACTTCGACCACGTCACCGACGAGGGCATCGCCAGACAGATGCTCGCCGAGGCGGGCCGAGTCGACGACGTCGAAGAGACCCTCAAGGTGGTCCGTACCGAATACACCCGTGAGCTCGAAGCTCGCCTGGCGCCCGAGACGGTCCATCCCGTCGATGGCGCCCCCGACTTCGTCGACTGGCTCCTCGCCTCCTCGGACCATCAGGTCGGTGTGGCCACCGGAAACTGGCATCCCACCGCCGAGCTAAAGCTGAACCTCATCGGCGTCGACCACGGGCCGATTCCCATGGGCACCTCCAGCGACTCCCACCGCCGCCACGAGATCCTGTCGGCCGCCTACGAGCGCGGCGCCCGCACGGCACCCTCCGACCTCAGTGGTGCCGTCTACGTGGGCGATGGCGAGTGGGATCTGAAGGTCGCCAGGCATCTGGACATGGGCTTCGTGGGCGTCGGCTCGGGCAAGCACGGCCGAAAGCTTGAGTCCGCCGGTGCGGAGCGCCTCGTGTCGGATTTCAATGATCGGAATAGTGTCATCCGCTCCCTTCGAGAGGCGGCCGTTTGACGCCCTCGCCGTTGCTTTACTGTCGAAGCCTTTGATATACAGCCGGGGACCGTAATCTTCGCCAAAACGGGGGCCGAAATGGCCGTGATGACACCGTCGACTCCGCCGCCGAACGAACAGGGCTCCAAGGCCGAACGTGACGCGTATCTGGCCTTCGAACGAGACCTCCCCGACGACTTCCGCGTCTTTCACGGCCTGGAGCTTCTGACCGACGATGGCCAGCAGGGTGAAATCGACTTCCTGATCGTACACCCGGAGCTGGGGCTGCTCGTCGTCGAGTGCAAGGGCGGCGGCGTCGAGCGCGATCACAACGGTCGCTGGCAACGCTGGTACAATGGGTCGGCCGAGCCGATGAACGAGAGCCCCTGGGAGCAGGCCGATAGCCAACTTCGCCAGTTGCTCCCTCAGTTAAAGAGCCGTCTGCGCGAGGTCGATGATCCTGAATTCGAGCCCATCCCACGCGGAGGCGGCTTCCCCTACGCCTACGGCACCGCGGCGGCCTTTCCCCTGGCGTCCGCCCAGCAGGCGAATCTGCCGCTGGAGGCCGACGACAAGATCTGCTTTTCCAGCGCCGATTTCGACGACATCGAATCGGCGGTGCGCCAGGCGATGGAGTTCTGGAGCAAGCGACGCGACAAATCGCCCATCGGTCAGGCGCTCATCGATGCCTTCTGCCAGAAGGTCCTGTACCCGCCGACCTCGCTGGTGCAGACGATGGCCGCCGAGATCCGGGCCGAGGACCGGCAGTTCGAGCGGCTCAGCCAGGAACAGTTGGCTGTGATCCGCTCGCTGAAGGATCACGAGCGCCTCCGCGTCGAAGGAGGTGCCGGAACGGGCAAGTCCCTGTTGGCGCTGGAGGCGGCGCGCATGCTGGCCGACGACGGCCATCGCGTACTCCTGACCTGTTTTAACCGAAAACTCGCCGAATCCCTGGATGAAAAGCTCGACGACGCCGAGGTCGCCCACTTTCACGGCCTGTGCGGCGAGGCCATCGAGGCCTCCGACGGGTTCGACTTCCCCGACGACGACGCCGACAAGGAAGATCAGAGTCGCTTCTGGGAGGAGGACGCGCCCATCGCGCTCTTCGAGGCCCTCGAATCCGAGGACGAACCCCGGTGGGATGCCATCGTCGTCGACGAGGCCCAGGACTTCGACTCCTCCTGGTGGGACGCCCTCGAAGCCGGGCTCGCCGGCGGCTCCGACGGCCGGCTGGTCGCCTTCCTCGATTCCGGCCAGGACATCTTCGACCGCCACGGCGAGATGCCGCAGATCGAACACATCCTGCCGCTGACCCAGAACTTCCGAAATACCCGTGCCATCCACGAGGCGATCTCGGCGTTCTCCACCGACCACAGCCCGCAGTCACACCCTCGAGCGCCCCGCGGCGAGCCGCCCGAGATCCAGTGCTACAACTCCAGGGAAAACGAGCGAAAAGCCATCGGCCGACTGGTCCGCCAACTCGTCACCGAGGAACGACTCTCCCCCGAACAGCTCGTGATCCTAACCCCACGCTCACGACCCAATTCCGTGCTGGCCGACTGCGACTCCATCGGCGGCCTCGAGATCACCGACACCCTCGAGGAATCCGACCACAAACTCCTTCACGACTCCATCGGCGGCTTCAAGGGCCTGGAGCGCGACGTCGTCATCTTCGCCGACGTCGACCCCGACCACCCCCGTTGCTCTCCAGAAGCCCGCTACGTCGCCGCCTCCCGCGCCCGAAATCGGCTCTACGTCTTTGAAAAGGCGGACTGGCAGGCGGATGTTTGAGGTGGTGGTTGGGAGCGCGCATCTGTGACTCTAAGTCCGGGCCGTCCACCATGCCCTACTTTTATTTGTTGTCCGCCATCGTCTGCGAGGTCGTCGCGACCTCTTCGCTGAAGAGCTCCGCCGGGTTTACGCAATTGATGCCGTCGATCCGAGTGGTCGTCGGCTACGGGGCCTCGTTTTATTTTCTGTCGTTGACGCTGCGGTCGATTCCCATCGGCGTGGCGTATGCGACCTGGGCGGGGGCGGGCGTGGCGCTGATCGCGGCGGTGGGGTGGCTGTACTTTGGCACCAGGCTCGATGCGCCGGCCATCGCCGGGATTGTGTTGATCATCGCGGGGGTGGTGCTGCTGAATCTCGTCTCCGACGCGAGCCTGCACTAGATCGTGCCTCGCCAAGTGAGTTTTTGATCCGCATTTCCGCGTCCGATACCGTAGAATAGGAAACAATAGCTTTTTCTGCGGAGAGGGCAGCAATGCGAAAAATAATTGTCTTGGCAATATTCGTGGTCGGCTTCGCGGCCTGTGGTGACTCTTCGACTCCGCCGAACGGGCAAGACGGAGGGCCTGGCGGTGACACAGACGTGATGGACGCCGGGGATGTCGACGTGGAGAACGACGGCGGAGTCGATGCCGATGGCGGCGAGGAGCCGGACGTCGACATGGGTGAGCCGGACGGCGATTCCGGCGACACCGAGCCCGACGGCGGTACAGATGCCGACGCGGGCCCATCTTGCCGAGAGGACCTCGATACCGACGCTGACGGTCTGAACAACTGCGACGAGGAGGATTTATGCACCAGCCCGACCAACGCGGATACCGACGATGACAAACTCAGCGACTTCGAGGAGCTCGAAGAGGGTACGAATCCCTGCAAGGCCGATACGGACAACGACGGGGTGAACGACTTTAGGGAACTCGAACTCGGGACGGACCCGAACCGCCCTCAGACCTTTCCGGAAAAAGACAAACTCGACCGGGAACTTTGGCGAGTCGATGCGTGCGAGAAGAGCGAGGCGCTCGGCCCCGAAGACGAAATCATCAATTACTACACGAACAACCGCGGGAACTGGCGTATCGGACTTCGCAAGGCCTTGAGCAACTACAGGAACTTGACGCTGCTGCAGTCTGCCACCTCCGATCCGATGGCCACCGCGGTCTACGGCGATCCGTTGACCACCGTCCATGGCTTTGTGCTGTCTCAGAATGCCGCATCCGGGGAGCCAAGCCCCTACGACGCGATGGCCGACAGGGTCCGGCCCGCCGTCCTTTCGCTCGGAGTCGAGCAGGGTGGGACCGATTACACCGGGTCGAACTTCGAGAACCACGGCGGCCAGCAGGCCTCGATCGGCCGGTACGCCATCAAGGTCTCGCCGAAGTGGTCTGCCAAGAAGCTGCGCCAGGAGCTGCTGTTCAAGTTGGCTGACTTTGGACAGGGAGCGGTCAAGGATCCGCTGCCCACCACGGCGGGTCAGAAAAAGAACTGGTTCCGCGTGGAGGTATCGATCATCTACCGCGAGAACGTCAGCGGCCCCAAGCAGGCGCTCTATTCGGTCGCCGTCACACCGCGAGACGTGTACGAGAGCCGCGAACAGGTTCGGTTTCAGCTCAGCGATCTGGTCAACACCACGAATATCGCCGAGATCCCCGACCAACCCCTGGATGGTTGTGCGACCTTCAAGCCCGACAGCGACATCCCGAAGGCGGAGTTCTACTGGGTGCTAGACCAGTCCGGGTCGATGGGCTCGTTTAACAGCACCGTCTCGGCCTTCGCCCAGCAATTCGTCACGCAGCTTCAGGGCGTCCAGCTCGACTACCGGCTGGGGGTCACCAACATGGTCGACGGAAATGACGGCATGCTCAGGTCGCCGGGTTGGACGAAAAATCCCGCGCAGTTCTCAAATGCCGTCGACACAGGTGTGACCGACTGCCAGGAGCAGGGGTCCTATCAATGCAGCAACGGCGATGAGTACGGACTGAAAAACGGCAAGATCGGATTGACGCGCATGCTGGGGCTTCAGGGCATGCCGCCACCGACGCGCCGGATCCGGTCCGGGGCGAACGTGATCACTATCTTCATGACCGACGACTCGTCGAACTCGATCCGCGATGGAAACGCCTCGGCGTCGGACTACACCAACTTTTATCCCAAACACACTCAGGCCTTCTCGATCGTCGACAAGGATAACTGCGGCGCCCGCGCGGCCCCGGTCTACGAGGAGGTTTCGAAGCTGTCGAGTGGAAACTCGGCCTCGCTGTGCGTCGGGGCCGACAATCTGACCGGGATTCTGACGTCGATCATCAATGCGGCGAACGCCCGGGCCAGCGACTATCAGTTGTCGCGCACGCCGATCTCGGCCTCGCTGCAGGTCTTCGTAAACGGGGAGTTCGTGCCGCGCAGCCGCGAGGATGGATTCGACTACTTTGCTCAGTTCAACTCGATCGGGTTTTACGGCTCGTATGGCCCGGAACCCTCGGAGACCGATTCCGGGATCGCCGAGGACTTCGTGGTCGTGGAGTACGACTACTTCGAGAACTCGTGCAAAGAGAGCGACCAGGGCGCCGACAATTGCAGGGGAGAGGACTTCTAGCAGGCAGTCCTGCTCACAAGGGAATGTTCCGGGGGGATCTTCCGTTTGTGCCAAGGCGATGCGTGATGGAGCCACGAATCACATCTTGGCGGCAGCCGTATCGGTCCTTAGGATAGGCACGACCTGTCGACCCACCCGATACAATACGGGACATTCCAACGTATGACCGACAAACTCTTTTCGATGTTGAAGTCTCGCGGCCGCTACGTGGTCGCTTTCCTCTCCCTGAGTATCGCGTTCGTGCTGAGCATCCAGTTCGGCGAACGCGGCGTACAGTTTGACCTCGAAAACGCGGAGGTCTCGGCCTCGGAGGCCAACTCCGCCAAAAAGGACCTCTCGGATCTGAAGGTCATCAACAAGGCCCTGATCCGGATCAAGGACAATTACGTCGAACCGGAGCGGATCTCGCCGTCGGACATGCTCGTGTCGGGCCTCGACGAGGTCCAGAGCATGTTGCCGGCGGTCGTGGTCGACTATCAGGGAAACCGCGACAAGCCGAAGACGATCACCGTCGAGGTCAATACCGCCTCGAAGGACTTCAACGTCGCGAATCTCGAGAGCATGTGGGAGCTGAGCTTCCGGCTCCGCGAGATCTTTCAGTTCATCGAGCAGCACACCGAGCCGCCCGAGGACAAAGACTTCCGCGATGTGGAGTATGCTGCCATCAACGGCATGCTGAGCACGCTGGATCCCCACAGCACGCTTCTGCCACCTCGCTATTACGAGGAGATGCAGACCCAGACCGGCGGGGAGTTCGGCGGGCTCGGGATCGTCATCTCGATCCGCGACGGCCGGTTGACCGTGATCAGTCCCATCGACGGGACGCCGGCGGCCAAGCAGGGCATCCAGTCGCGCGACCGGATCGTGCGCATCGGCGAAGAGTCGACGATCAACATGAACCTGCAGGATGCCGTCAACATGATGCGCGGCGAACCGGGGACCGACATCAATATCTGGGTCGAACGGAAGGGGTGGAGCGAGCCGCGCAAATTTACGATCACGCGTGCGGTCATCGAGATTCAGTCGATCAACAGCGAGCCGCTCGACGACAAGGTCGGGTACGTGCGCATCAAGAACTTCCAGGCCAACACCTACAGCGACCTGCAGGAGCACCTCAAGAAGCTCAAAGAGAAGATGGGCGGCATGGAGGGGTTGGTACTCGACATGCGCGACAACCCGGGCGGGCTGCTCGACCAGGCCGTCAAAGTCAGTGACCTGTTTCTGGACAAGGGCACGATCGTCAGCACCGTCGGGGTGGGCAACAAGATGCGCGAAAAGAAGACCGCCACCAAGTCGGGCACCGAGCCGGACTACCCGATGATGGTGCTGGTCAACGACGGGAGTGCGTCGGCCTCCGAGATCGTCAGCGGCGCCCTGCAGAACAACGGCCGGGCGCTGGTCGTCGGCGACAAGACCTTCGGCAAGGGGACCGTCCAGGTGATGTACCCCTTCCAGGACAAGTCGGCGCTGAAGCTGACCATCGCTCAGTATCTGACGCCCGGTGGCGTATCGATCCAGGGCCAGGGTATCACCCCGGACCTGCGGGTCATCCCGGCGCTGATCGCCGACGAGCAGGTCAACATGTTCCTGTCGGACAACATCGTTCGCGAGGAGGACCTGCAGAGCCACCTGTCGAATACCGCCGAGAAGGTCGCCAAAGACGAGGGGCTCGTCTTCATCCGGTACCTGAAGGAATCGATCGAAGAGCGAGACGAATACGAGGACCGCAACGCATTCGAGCGGGACTTCCAGATCAATATGAGCCAGCAGCTTCTGGCCAGTGTAAGTGGCACCAAAAACCGCAAGGAGCTTTTGAGCCGCATCCAGCCCGAGCTCCAGAAGATCCACCAGCGCGAGATGGAGGCCATCAAGGCGAAGTTGGCCAAGCAGGACGTCGACTGGCAGCAGGGACCGACGCCCGAGCAGGCGAACCTCGACTTCGAGGTCTCCACCCAGAAGGTCGAAGAAAACGACGCCGGCGAGCTGGTGCCGGTGCAGGGAGACACCACGCTTCGCTCCGGCGACACCTTCAAGATGACCGCCACCATCACCAACAACGGCGACGAGCCGGTCTACCGGACCAAGGCGCTGACCGAGTCGGCGACGAGCGCCCTGGATGACCGGGAGTTTCTGTTCGGTCAGGTCAAACCCGGTGAAACGCAGTCGTGGACCGTCAACGTCGACGTGCCCAAGGATCTGCCGACCCGCCACGACGTGGTGAAATTCAGTCTCAGCGACGAAAAAGAGAGCTTCGGCGAGCCGCGCACCCACGAGATCCTTCTTCAGGGCCTCGAGCGGCCGCAATTTGCCTTCAGCTACGACATCGAGGACGCCAACGGCGACGGGGTCTTCCAGCTCGACGAGGAAGTCACCTTCGATGTCTTCGTCCGAAATGTCGGCAAGGCCGACAGCGCCGAGACGCAGGTCTACCTGAAGAACCTGGCCGAAGAGGCCGTCTACCTGGAGCGCGGCCGGGTCAAACTCGACTCCGTGCCCGAGGGCGGCCAACAGACGGCGACCTTCAAATTCCGGGTCAAGGAAAAGCCCAAAAACGGGCAGGACATCAAGCTGGAGGTCGACATCTACGACACGACCTTCCGCGAGTACCTGCAAAAGAAGCTGACCGTCCCGTTCAGCGGCGAGACCCTCGAGGTCTCGAAGGCCTCGGGGCAGGTGACGGCCGGCGGCGAGAAGACGCCGGTACACGTGGCGGCCTCGGGTCGAAGCGATGTGGTCGCGCAGCTTCAGAGCGGCTCCCGGTTCCCGGTGCTGGCCGAGACCGAAAAGTGGCTCGAGATCGACTTCGGCGCCCGCTCCGGATGGGTCGCCCGCGATTCCGTCGACTACTCGACGAACGGGTCGGCCGAGCCCTCCCAGCCGGCCACCTGGTCCTGGTTCCAGGCACCTCAGGTCAAGATCGCCACCGATGCGCGGATCACCGACGACGAATCGGTAACCGTCAAAGGCACGGTCTCGGACAATGCGTCGGTCAAGGACTACTACGTCTTCGTCTATCACCGCGAAGACGCCTCGAATGTGATGTCCAACAAGCTGAACTACACCGGCGTCGGCGGGGCGAGCGCTCAATTTGAACAGTCGGTGCCGCTGTACCAGGGCATGAACCGCGTGGCGGTCGTGGCGCGCGACTCCGATGGCATGCAGATCACCGAAAACGTCTTCATCTACCGACGCTGACAGGAGAACGACAATGGGCGAGAATCCGAAGCTGGATGTCGGAGACCCGGCCCCCGACTTTGAGCTCGACTCCGATGATTCAGGTACCGTGAGGCTCTCCGACTTGGAGGGCCAGAATGTGGTGCTGTACTTCTACCCGCAGGACGACACGCCGGGGTGTACCACCGAGGCCTGCGATTTTCGCGACAACCTCGGCCAGTTCGAAGAGCACGGCTGGCGGGTGCTGGGCGTCTCGCCCGACTCCGTCGACAGTCACGCCGATTTTCGCGCCAAGCACGACCTGAATTTCACGCTGCTGGCCGACCCCGACCAGGAGGTCGCCCAGCGCTACGGCGTCTGGCGCGAAAAAACGACCTTCGGCAACACCTACGAGGGCATCGTCCGCTCGACCTTCTTGATCGATGAGGGCGGCACCTTGGTCGACATCCAGGACAACGTCCAGGCCAAGGGCCACGTCGAACGTCTGTTGCGCGATCTGCCCGAATGACGCCCCCACCTACCAGGTTCGATGGCCGGTCTCTCGTCGGGGCCGGCCTTTTTTAGTCGCTGGCCGGTCACCGGTGGGATTGCTATGGGCGGGTGTGTGCTAACGTTAATTGTGTCGAATTCCGATGTCTTCGTTTCTTGAAAACACGTGTAAACATGGCTGACATTGAACCGCTGTCGATCGACCAGCTCCGCTGGCGTTGTAACCCCGAGGACCTCTCCTTCGAGACGACCGAGGATCTGGAGCCCCACGACGATATTTTGGGCCAGGATCGCGCCGTCGAAGCGATCGAGTTCGGCATCGGCATCGACAAGGACGGCTACAACCTCTTTGCCCATGGTCCCACGGGCGTGGGCAAGCACGAGACGGTCGAGCGCTTTCTGGAAAAGCGGGCCGCCCAGGAGGAGACGCCCTCGGATTGGTGCTATGTGCACAACTTCGACGACCAAAACGAGCCGCGCATGCTCGAGCTGCCGCCGGGACGTGGTTGCCAGCTTCGAAGCGACATGGACTCGCTGATCGACGAGTTGAAGGCCGTGATTCCGGCGGCCTTCGAGTCCGACGACTATCAGACGCGCCGTCAGTCGATCGACGAGGAGTTCCAGGAGCGTCAGGAAGAGGCCTTCGAGCAGCTCAAAGAGGAGGCCGAAGGCGAAGACATCACCGTCATCCGCACCCCCGCCGGGATCGCCCTGGCTCCCGTGCGCGACGGCGAAGTCATTCCGCCCGATGAATTCGACGAGCTGCCCGAAGAGGAGCGCAAAGAGGTCGAAGAAAAGATCGAGCAGCTCCAGGACAAGTTCCAGGATGCTCTGCGCAACGTGCCCAAATGGGAGCGGGAGCGGCGAAACCGGATCGAGGAACTCAACCGCGACGTCGCCGAGTTCGCCGTCTCGGACCTGTTCGACGAGCTGCGCAGCCGGTACTCCGAGCAGGAAGATGCCGTCGACTACCTTGATCGGGTCGAGGAAGACGTCATCGACAAGGCCGGCGACATCCTCCAGGCCGCGCGGATGGAGCAGAATCCGCAGATGGCCAAACAGATGCAGCAGATGCAGCAACAGCAGCAGGGCGGCGGCGGTCAGATGCCGGCCTCGATGGATGCCGGCCCCGACGGCATGTTGTTCCGGCGCTACCGGGTCAACGTGCTGGTCAATAACGACGATACCGACGGCGCGCCCGTCGTCTACGAGGACCATCCCACGCTGGAGAACCTGGTCGGAAGCGTCGAGTACATGGCGCAGTTCGGCGCCCTGATGACCGACTTCAATCTCATCAAAGAGGGGGCGCTCCACCGCGCCAACGGCGGGTACCTGGTACTGGATGCCCGCAAGGTGCTGATGAACCAGTTGTCCTGGGAGCAGCTCAAACGTGCGCTCTTCAGCGACGAAGTCCGCATCGAGTCGACCCGCCAGATTCTGGGGCTCGCGCGCACCGTATCGGTCGAACCGGAGCCGATCCCGCTGGACGTCAAGATCGTCCTCATCGGGGAACGCCGACTCTACTACCTGCTCAGCCAACTGGATCCGGAGTTCTCGGAGCTCTACAAGGTCGCCGTCGACTTCGAGGAGTCGATGGACCGCGATCCGTCGAATCTGGAGGCCTATCCGAGTCTGCTCTCCTCATATATCGACGCCGACGAGCTGCGCCCCTTCGATGCCTCGGGTATCGGTCGCGTGGTCGAACGCGCGGTTCGTCTGGCCGGCGACCAGGAGAAGGTCTCGACCGAGAGCGAATCGGTCAAAGATCTGCTGCGCGAAGCCGACTACTGGGCCGGCCGCGAGGACCGCGATTGCGTGACCGCCGCCGACGTCGACCAGGCGCTTAAGGCTCAGAGGCGCCGAAAGTCCCGCATCCAGGACCGCATGCAGGAGCAGATCGAACGCGAGACGATCCTGATCGACACCGCCGGCGAAGAGGTTGGACAGATCAATGGCCTGTCGGTGCTCAAGCTCGATGACTACGCCTTCGGCAAGCCGAGCCGGATCACCGCACGCGCCCGGTTGGGTGATGGCGAGGTGGTCGACATCGAGCGCGAGGTCGATCTGGGCGGGCCGCTGCACTCGAAGGGCGTGTTGATTCTTCAGGGACTTCTCGGGGCGCGTTACGCCCGCGAGCGGCCGCTTTCGTTGTCGGCGAGCCTCGTCTTCGAGCAATCTTACGGCGGGGTCGACGGCGACAGCGCGACGCTGGCCGAGACCGTGGCCCTTCTGTCGGAGCTGGCCGAGGTGCCGATCCGCCAGAATGTGGCGGTCACCGGCTCGCTCAACCAGCACGGTCAAGTCCAGCCGATCGGCGGGGTCAACCACAAGATCGAGGGGTTCTTCGAGACCTGCAAGCGCAAGGGCCTGACCGGCGACCAGGGCGTCGTTATTCCCCAGGCAAACCTCGACAACCTGATGCTCGAGACTCCGGTGCTCGAGGCCGTCGAAGCCGGGGACTTCAACGTCTGGGGCGTCGAAACCCTCGACGAGGGGATCGAAGTTCTGACCGGCCGGACCGCCGGTGAGCCCGACGACGACGGCCACTATCCCGAGGGGACTTTCAACGGAATGGTCGAAGCTCGACTCGACGAGCTGGCCCAGCGCGCAAAGGAGTTTGCCAGCAATGACTGACGAACCCGACAAGACCAGCGAGTCCGACGAGCCGGACACAGAGCCAGCCCAGGAGCCGACGAGTCTGCAGATCACCCGCGTGCTCGTGGCGGTCGACACCTCGGCCGAGTGCACCCGGGCGCTGGAGGCCGCCGCTCAACTGGCCTCGCACCTGCATGTGGGCATCCAGGGGATCTTCGTCGAGGACCCGAATCTGCTGAAGCTCGAGGGGCTGTCGTCGTCACGACGCATCAGTCTTCCCCAGGGGTTTGGAAGCAGCGAGATTCGCCGCGGATCCATCCAGCGCGAGCTGCAGGCGCACGCCACGCGCGTCCACCAGATCCTGCAGATGCTCAGCCAGCGTATGCAGGTCGAATACGAGTTTCAGGTCAAGCGCGGCAAAATGCGCGAGATGCTCAACGAAGCCGCCGGGACCACCGATCTGGCTGTCGTCGAAAGCCAGGGGCGTTCGGTCCGCTCGCACATGCGGCTCGAAGCGAGTGCACGCGGCGCGGCCGACGCCCTGCAGCCGTCGGTTCTGTATTTGCAAAAGGGCGTTCGCCCGATTCAGTCGGTCATCGCCGTCTTCGACGGCACCGAACAGAGTATGAAGGTCCTGGAGGCGGGCGCCGGCCTGATGTCGGGGCCAAACGCCATGATGACCGTCCTCCTGCAGACCGAGTCGCGCGACGAAGCCGACGAGATGCAGGAGAAGGCGCGCCAGAAGCTGGCACCGGCGGGTGTCGACACCCATTTTCGTCGGGTGTCGCCGCGGGAGACCCGCTGGCTGGGACGCATGGTCGATGGGATGCACGGCGACATCGTCATCACCGCGTCTGGATCGCGGCTGCTCGAACACAACACCGTTCAGGACGTACTCGAAGAGGTCGATTGTCCCGTGCTGGTCATCCGCTGACGGCGATCTGACAGCTCAATCGGTCGGGACGGTCGGCGTCGTCTCCGAAGGTACGAAATCGAGGCGCCCCTCGCGGACCCGACATCGTCCTCGCCGCTTATCGAGCGGCTGAATGCGGCCCAGCGACGCCGGCTGACCCTCCACGAGCCGGCTGGTGGCAATGCGCCGGACCGACTCGCCATCGTCGGCGTCGTGGTACACCAGCGTGAAAGCGCGGGGCGGCTCCGGAAAGGTGATCTCAAAGCGGATCCGCTCGATGCCGGCCGGCGACTCGGGATCGGAGTGGCGTGACGTCTCGACGCGCACCGCTTCCGGCGCCGACGAAGCATCGCCGGCATCGGCCTCTACGACGCCGGCGTCGCCGGGCTCCGGCGCCTGTTTCCCGTCTACGGAGCCGTTTAGTCCGACGCGACGCACGCGCCAGGCGGTGTTCTGTCTAGCCGGCGGCACGCATCGGTCCATGTGGTGATATCGGCGCCCGTCGACAAGTTGCAGATGGTCCGAATCCCGGCCGGGAATGCGCCCCTCCTCCGAGGGCTGCCAGTCGTCATCCTTCAGATCAACTAGAAGGGTGTTTTCCGACGTAAAGAGAGCTCGAAACGTGGCGTCGGTCTCGCCGGCATCGGACTTCGCAGGCGATCCGTCGACCACGTAGCCCGTGCCGTAGTCTTGCGAGGTGCCGACTGCGTCGGAGTCCTCGGCGCTGTCGACGACCGCCGCGCAGGAGCCGAGCGCGGTCTTCGGCGCATCCGAGATGCGAGGGATCGCTTCGAACGAGTACCATTCCCCGATGGATGGCGCCTCGTCGGCGCTCGCGGTCTCGTCGGTGCAGACGGGCGCAAACCAGTCCGTGCGCGACGCCAGGTGCTGCCAGTCGACCCTGCGCCGGCTTTGATTGGGGCCGAGCGTCCAGTGGGTATGATGCTCGGTGCGAAGAAGTCGGGTCGGCCGAAGCTCAACGATGCGGCGGGTCTCCCACTTCCATGCGGAGCCGCCGGCGCTCGTCTGAATGAATCGATCCGGCTGCACCACCACCGAGTCCGCCGTCACGCCATCCGCCGAGCCATCTCCCACGCAGAGGTCGACGAGCTTGCGGCGATCGACGACCTGCGGAGATGTCCGGCCACCGAGGCCGCTGACCTCCACCAGCCACCACTCGTGGGGAATGCACTCTCCATACTGGCGGTGTCGCACATCCCATGCGTCGGCCAGGCGGATCTGTTGGATCACCTGCCGCCGGGCCGGGTCGCCACCGTCGTCGCGGCCGGCCCGGCGCCGAAGACCCAGCTCACAGGGCGTTCGCTCACTGCACAGGCTCGTACGCAGGACCGAATCGATCTTCGAGGCCGACTCGCTCGATCCCGGATCGGCAGAGAGCGCCATATGGGGCATCGCCACCAGAAGGCCGGCGCCCATCAGGATGATGGCCGCCAGTCGCGCCCGAGCCGAAGACAAGTCGTCCATGTTCGTCAGTAAAAGACGGTCTGGGTGAGGTGGGCGGGGCGTACGCGGTAGCGATCCTGCTGGCCGCGATGCCACAACACGTTGTCGACTTCTCGCGGCGAGACGTCGGCACCCCGGTCTCGCAGGGCGTCGACCAGCGCCTCGACGGCCTGGATCGTCGAGGCCCGGATCTCGATCTCGCGGGCCGTGCCAGCCCGCACGAACTTGCGGCCGTCGACGTGGTCGGCCAACGGCTCGCTGTAGTCGAGAATCCCGTCCATGCGCAGTACATGGGGCAGGCGGTTGTCGGCGAAGGCGGTCAGCTCGTCGATGTCATCGAACCCGCCGGGACCCTGGCCGTCGAAGGCGGCATAAAAATCCGAAGCGGCCAGTTGGGCGCGCTTGTAGAAGGGGACCTCGATGTTTCGGTACATCACGACATCGCGAAACAGCGACATGTCGCCCAGCAGGTCGACGAAGGTCTCGGCCGATCCGTCGGCGGCCTCGACGAGCGCCACATACGAGCCGTCCCACTCGTCGACCAGATGTTCGCCAAGCTCTCGCCAGGCCGTCGCAAACGACGTCATCAGTTTACGCCGGCTGTCATGCTCGATCTCCTGGTCGAAGACCCGGGCCACCGAGTCGGTGTCGAGCTCCGCGAGGTCGGCCGGGTCGGGCACGCCGTGGGTCTCGATGTACTCGCGCAGCGCGTCTGCCACCATCGAGTAGCCGGTCAACCCGTCGCGCGGCTGCACCCAGGGAAAGTAGCCGGAGCCGAAATTGATCGTCTCCAGTAGCACCAGGTACGCCACCGTCCGGTCCCCGGCATCGAGCAGATGATGGTCGGGGTCGAGCCGAGGGGCCGGCCAGGCCTCGGGGTCTCCGTCGGCGTGCTCCTCGATCAGAGTGTCGGCGTAGTCGCCCAGGGCGTCGTCGTCGATGTGGACGTCGTCGGCCGCGTCGGACACGCGCGCCGTGGCGTCTCGAATGTCGTCGAAGAGACTCATCGTCGCATGCGGTCTTTAGGTGCTGAGACACGAACGCCGCCCTCCGGGGCCCCGGAGGACGGCGTTCGTGCGTAGAGATCGATCGAACCGAACTCAGGCGTCCGGGTCGGTCAGGTGCTTCGAAATCAGGCTGGTCATCTCGAACATCGTGACCTCGTCCTTGCCGAAGATCGGCTTCAGGGTGTTGTCGGCCATGATGTTGCGCTTGTCGTCCGGATTCTGAAGGTCGTTGTCCTTGATGTACTCCCAGACCTTCTTGGTGACCTGCGGGCGGCTCATCTTCGATTCGCCGACCACTTTTTGCAGGTCGTTGGAGACGTTCAGCTTCTTGTTGAAGGCGTTGTCGTCGTCAGCCATTGTACTCCTCCTGGAGTTCCGTGGACACATTTCGAAACCAATACTCGAACGCGCGTCACTGTACTTGAGCAGTCCGACCCGCTCGAAGACATAAGTCTGAAAGCGGATGTGTGACGAGCTTGCTCGGGACGCGAACACTGCCCCAGCATGTAGTTTCAATTCGGCCGATCTGTCAAGGTGGAATCTCCAAGGGAGCCTCCTAGGGGCAAAAACTGCAAAAATTTCGGACTTTCGGGGCCGGATTTTCGTCGCTTTTCTGGCAAAAGGATATAAAGCCTACTTGACAGGTATGCTTTATATGTTTTTCTTGTGGGGCAGGCTCATTTCACCCGCAGGAGACGCTACCAGGAGAAAATTATGCAGCGTTCAGTATTGTCCGTATTCGCCTTGTTCATCCTATCGACCCTCGTCGCGGCGGCGGGAATTGGCTGTGGAGAGACCGTCATCGAAAACGATCCTCGCCCGGCCAGTGAACGCAACGCCGAGCCCCAGCCGCTGAACTCCGAAGTCGTCGTCGACGCCCAACGCTTCGGCGAACTGCGAGCCGAAGGAGCTACCATCATCGACACACGCGCCGAGGAGGACTACCTGGCCGGCCACGTCCCCGGCGCGGTCCACGCCCCAGGCGGCAGCGCCTACAAGGACGACAACGGCATCCTGCTGAACGACGTCGTCGAGCTCCAGTCGATCACCCGACGCCTGGGTGTCGACCGGGATCGACCCGTCGTCATCTACGGCAATCCTGTCGACAAGGGCGCCGGCCGTCTCTTCTGGACCCTGGAATACCTGGGCCACGGCGGCGTGCGGCTGTACGGACAAGGCTACGGCGAACTGAAGGCCCAGCTCGACTTCGAGCCCTCGACCGAGGACCTCCAACCCGAGAAAGGCGACTTCGTCGTCGCCCGGCGCGAATCGGTCCGCGCCACCAAAGACGAGGTCCTGGCCATCGTCAACGGCGAGCGCGACGGCATCATCATCGACACCCGTCGGCGTGCCGAATTCGAGGGCACCGAGGACCGCGGCGACCCGCGTCAGGGCCACATCCCGCAGGCGATCTACTACTACTGGAAAGATCTCTTCGTCGACGAGGACGGCGGCCTGCAGTCAAAGGACGCGCTTCGCCAGGAGTTCAACTCACTGGGTCTGACCGCCGAAGGGACACTCGTGGTCCCCTACTGCCAGACGGGCACGCGCTCGTCGTACGTCTACGCCATCCTTCGATGGCTCGGTGACGACGAGGCGACCAACTACGACGGCTCTTGGGTCGAGTGGTCACGTCTGGAAGACGCCCCGGTTGCCGACGGCGAGGGCGGTTGACCATGGCTCGTCGTTCGACAATCTGCACCGTCTTCGGGGCGGCCCTGGCGTTGTTCGCGCTGGGGTTGCCCCAACCGGCTGCCGCCGGACCCTGGGTCCAGGAGCCCGGCGAGGCCTATCTGAAACTCTCGGGCGGCTACTTCGCCGCCAACGGCGTCTACGACCTCGAGGGCAACCTCGATGAAGATCCGCGCTACGAGTACTCGCACTGGGATGTCCGTCTGTACTCCGACATCGGGATCGTCCCGCACCTCTCCTTTGGCTTCAGCGTCCCGTTTCGGCAGGCGCGCAATCAGGTCGACAGAACTGAATACATCAAGACGGGGCCCGGCAATCTGGACCTGTTCGTCAAATCGGGCGCCAGCTTCGGCAAATGCGCCGCCGCAGGACGCGCCGGCGTCAAAGTACCGCTCTACTCCGAAGGTGTCGGCTCCAACCCCAACGACGGTCCAGTCTCCAGCGGGTCGACGGGCCGGGAGCGCTACATGCCGGTTCTGGGTGACGGCAGCGTCGACCTGAGCCTGCTGGCGAGCTTCGGCTGTTCCCTCCACCCATTTCCCGGCTGGTTCGATGTGGCCGTCGGCCCGCAGTTTCGACTCGACGGCTTCGGCGACGGACTCGAATACGCCGGCAGCTTTGGCGCCTACGTCTGGCCCGAACGCCTGGCCCTGAAAGCCCGCGTCGGCGGCATCCAGAACCTCGCCTCCAGCCCGTCGATGCCCACCAAGAGCTACGTCCAGGTCAGCGGCGGCGCCATCATCGACATCGTCGACCGAGTCGCCCTCGAGGCGACCGCCGCCTGGATTCCCTGGGGCGAGTTCGTCACCCGCGGATGGAGCGCCTCGCTGGGCGTCAGCTACTCCGGCCCACTGTGGTCGAATCCGTTTGAGGGGGAGTGACCCTACTCACCGGTGTAAATGATCCGGTAGATCTGGCCGTTGGCGTCGTCCGAGACGAGCATCGAGCCGTCGTCCATCAGCTCGACGTCCACCGGTCGGCCCCAGTCCTGCTCGCCCTGAAGCCATCCGTCGGCGAAGGGCCGGTAGTCGGTGGCGTTGCCCTCCTCGTCGAAGGTCACCAGCGAGACCCGGTAGCCGATTTTGTTGGTGCGGTTCCAGGAGCCGTGCTCGGCGATGAACGCCTGATTGTGGTACTCCTCCGGGAACATCTCGCCGTCGTAAAACTCCATCCCCAGCGCCGCCACATGCGGCCCCAGCTTCTGGATCGGCGGCGTAAACTCCGAACAGTCGGCCTCGTCGCCCAAGTCCGGGTCGGGCATGTCACCGCCGTGGCAGTACGGATACCCGAAGTCCATGCCCGGCTCGGGCGCGTAATTGAGTTCGTCGGGCGGCCGGTTGTCGCCCAGATTGTCGGCCCCGTTGTCCGTGAAATAGAGTTCGCCAGTCTCTGGGTGCCAGTCGAATCCCACCGTGTTTCGAATGCCCGTCGCATAGACCTCTTTATTGGAGCCGTCGGGGTCCATGCGCTGCAGATTCGAGTACACCTGCTGGTCGCGCTCGCAGATATTACACGGCGCGCCCACGGGCACGTACAACTTCCCGTCGGGCCCAAAGGCGATGTACTTCCATCCGTGATGCCCATCTGAGGGAAAGTTATCGTTGATGACCTCCGGCTCGGGCGGATCGTCCAGATTCGACTCGATGTCCGGGAACTTCAGCACCCGGCTGACCTCGGCCACATACAAGTCCCCGTTGCGAAAGGCCACGCCGTTGGGCATCCGTTTGCCGCTGGTAATCGTGTTGACCTCGTCGGCCTCGTAGTCGTCGTCGGTATCGAGCACGGCGAAGACCTTGTCGCCGGCTCGATTCCCCACAAACAACGTCCCGTTCGGTGTCAGCTCCAGCGACCGGGCATTCGGCACGTCGTCGGCGTACATCCGGATCTGGAAGCCCTCGGGCAGGTCGATCTTTTTGAGGTTGGGATACTTCTCCAGGTGCGGATTCTCTACATCCGAGTTGCCGACATCGTCGTCGGGACGTTCGCTGGGGGTGTCGCAGCCGATGAGGGGGCCGACACAGAGGAGTCCCGCACTGAATAGGCCGATGACGAACAGGGGCAATCTACGCATGGGAATCTCGGGGTGGGCGCAACGAACGGGGCTGTGGACAACGTAATCACGAGGATCGCCTTCGTGGAGCCGGGCTTCAAGACTGCGGTCCATTCTTCTGCGCAACAGATCCGCCTGATCGGGCGAAAACAGGTAATGGGAGCGGGGTTTGGCGTGGGGACGTTGGTTTCAGTTCAGGAGACGACATGCAGAAATCGCACGATGAAACGCTGACGGGAGTCGGGCCTTGGAGGGGGCGAGTCAACGGCACACTCGAGGTCGTCGAGCCGGGGCCGAGCGCCTCGGACGCCTCGAACCGCCGATATGTGGAGCGCCTCCACGCTCAGCTCGAACGCTACGACTGGTTCGCCGGGCGCATCGATCGGCCGCGCTCGGTCGGGGTCTGCCTGCGAGCGCTGCGTTCCCGGCCGCGTCGCCCCGGTCAGCGCGAACTCGCCCTCGTGGAGCTCAGCCTCCACGGCACACGCATGGCCCGTGCCGCTCTGGAATCGTGGTCGCCGCCGGAGGGCCGGTCGCGGTTGGCGTTGTTTTATGAGGTGTGTCGGGTGAGTGCTCCCCGGCCTCCTTCCGCGCCCTGAATCCAGGGCGCGTCAGATCGAACCGAGGGTACTCTGCGAGGGCAGACGGCGCCCTCGCGGAATAGGCAACGGAGGCTCGGTGTCGTGCTCGCGAGGTGGGCGACGGAGGCTCGGTGTCGTGCTCGCGAGGTGGGCAACGGAGGCTCGGTGTCGCGCTCACGGAAGAGGGCGGCGAGATGGTCGATTCACAATCGCAATTTCAAGGGGGAAACGATGTCATTCACAAGGCTGAACTATCACATTGTGTTCGCGACGCATCGCCGACAGCCGGTGCTGGAAGCCGAGCACTTCGAGTTTCTAAATTCCGTGATCGGGGGGATCACCAAGAGGGTCGATGGGAAGCCTGTTAAGGTCAACGGTTGGCGAGACCATGTTCACGTGGTCTGCAGTCTCCCGGCGACGGTCGATGTGGCCTCCTATATGTCGAAGGTAAAGAGCCAGGCCACAGGAGCCCTCAAGTCCAAATTCGACGGGTTTGGCAACTTCCGATGGGGCCAGGGATACGGCGCGTTCACGGTCTCGCCGAGACTCCTTCCGGAAATCACAAACTACGTTCGTAGACAGGAACAGATCCACCGTCGAAGAGCCGTCCGCGCCGAATACGAAGAGTGGAAGCGGGGCCGAGAGCGCCGGTAGGAAGCTGCGTGTCGGGATGCCCCTACCGCGTAGGGCGATCCGTCCGAGACATCCAACCGTGAGCCTCCGTTTCCGATTCCGCGGCCGAGCGCCTCCACGCGGCCCGCGACCCGTCCGATATCTCCGGCCCCCGTCCTCCGTTTCCGATTCCGCAGCCGAGCGCCCCACCGCGCACCGCGATTTGTCGGATACCTCCGACATTGAATCTCCGTTTCCGATTCCGCGGCCGAGCGACTCTGGCGCGACAGCCGCAGCATACCCTCGGTTCGATGCGCCGCGCCCTGCGCGGCGCGAGGCCGGGGCGTCCATCGACGCATGCCCGCGAAAGCCCACACGGGCATCTCCAGCTACCCGAGTATCCCGCAGGCACGACACAGCGATCCACGATCTCCGCAAGCACGCAGCGTATCAGCCTACTGAGCTCGTGCTTGAAAATCCCTGTAAGCACGGAGATCGATTGCTGCGTTGAAAGTGCCGCAAGCACGGAGATCGGCGGTCGCCGCGCGCCCTCGGCGCGCACTCCTCACCCCGATGCGACCGAAAGGGAGCCCGGGGGTGTCCCGAGCACGAAAATCAAGCCGAGCACGTGACCCCGATTTTTACCTTCCAATTTTGACAACTGAACATCCGTACAGTACACTGCCACCTGCATATTTGTTCAGCATCCAGCCCACCATCGTGCAGGAGGCGGTTCGACATGTCGAGTTCACCCTTGGACATCGAGGGGGTCGTCCGGGCGTCAGCCCTGGAACGATCGGGGGACGCGCAGACGAAGCGTTGGTCGCCCGAGATCGTCTCGGGGCGGCTGGCAGAGATCTCCGGTGAGGCCGATGCGGCGTCGCTGACGATGGCCTTCGAGCTGGTGCGCCGGTGTCAGCGCGACGGCGAGCCGGTGGCATGGATCTCCTGTCGCCAGCAGGCGTTTTATCCGCCCGACGTGCAGCGAAACGGTATCGATCTGGAGGCGTTGCCGGTGGTGCGGCTGGAGTCGGTCAAGGATGCCGGCCGCGCCGCCGACCGGCTGGTCCGAAGCGGCGGGTTCGGCCTGGTGGTCGTCGATCTGGGACAGGGCGGGGACTCGCCGCCGGATCCTCTGCAGAAGCGGCTCTTGAATCACGCCGAGCGCGAGGATGCCGGCGTCGTGTTTGTGACCCGCAAGTCCGCCGATCAGCCGTCTCTGGGGGCGATGGTCTCGTTTCGCGGGCAGACGCGCCGGCGCCGGCTCGAGGACGATCGGTTCGAGTGCGGGATCGAGTCGCTGGGCGACAAGCGCTGGGGGCCGGGATGGCGGGCCGATGTCGTCTGCCAGGGGCCGCCGGGGCTTCGCTGACGAGACAGATTGGGCAACGACACAGACAGGAGAGATTCAGAATCGTGACTTCAGACGCGTCCAGTCAGGGGGGCGCAAACCATGGCCGGATTGCCTGCGTCGATGTGGTGGCGCTGCCGCTGCAGCTTCTGTGGCATCGCCATCCCGACTGGAAGGACGAGCCGATGGCGGTGGTCGACCGCGACGAGCCCAACGGCACCATCGAGTGGGCCAATAAAATCGCGCGGCGCCAGCAGGTGCGCCCGGGCATGCGCTACGCCGAGGCCGTTTCGCTGTGTCGGTCGCTTCGGGCGGGCACGGTCAAAGACGAGGAGGTCGCCCAGGCGACCGACCATCTCGAGGAGGTGCTGCGGGATTGGTCGCCCTTTGTGGAGCCGGCCGACGAGCGCACGGGCATCTTCTGGCTCGACGCCGCCGGCATGCAGAAGCTCCACGACTCGATGCAGGCGTGGGCAGAGGGTCTGGCCGACGCACTTTTGGAAAAAGAATCCTTCTATGTGTCGGTCGTCGTCGGATTTACCCGGTTTGGCACCTGGGCGGCGGCGCGGGCCAGCCGCGGGCAGACCGTCTTTGAGAGCCCTGGCGACGAGCGGGAGACCGCCCGAAGGGTACCGCTCCACAGGTTGAATCTCTCCACGTCGGTATGCCGCGATCTGGAGAAGCTCGGCGTCGAGCGGCTCGGCGAGTTTCTGGAACTGCCGCCCGGCGGTCTGCGGCGCCGTTTTGGGTCCAAGGTGTTGGAGTTGCATCGACGGGCCCGCGGTGATCTGCAGATGCCCCTGCAGGGCTCGCCAGACGAGGGGCCCATCGAACGGCGCATCGAGCTCGAGGAGCCGGCCACGGTGACCTCGCGACTCGTCTTCGCCATCAAACGGGCCCTCAACCCCATACTCGCCGAGCTGGCCGACCGCGAGACGCGCATCGCCCGCATCGATGTCGCCCTGCACGGGCCCGACCATCAGGTCGAATCCGACGAGCCGGATCGCCTCGACGAGATGGCGATCCAGCCGGCCACGCCCACCGTCGATGTGGGCCGGCTGATCGAGCTGATCCGGCTGCGGCTCGAGGATCGGGATCTGGGCGCCGGCATCAGCGCCGTGGAACTCAGGGTGCAGACCGCCCGCCACCGCGCCGGGCAGATACAGCTCTTTGGCGAGTCGCCCAGCCGGGACTTGGCCGATGCAAACCGGGCGCTGGAGCGGCTGCGCGCGGAGTTTGGCCCCGAGGCCGTCGTTCGGGCCGTCCCCACCGCCGGGCACCTGCCCGAGGCGACCTACGAGTGGCAGCCGATGGGGCGGGTCGTCCGCCCGGATCCGCCAGACAAAAGCGCGTCGGCCGGCCCGCCGGCCCTGGTGCGCCGGATCTTCGAACACCCGAGGTCCCTGAGTGCCCAGGGGCCACCGGAGGCGGGCGGCTCGGGTCCGCAGCGCGGCAGCACCATCCTCAACGGCCCCTTCGTGGTCTCCGGGGGCTGGTGGGCCCAGCGCGTGCGCCGCGACTACGTCTTCGTCGAGCGCGATCAGGGGGAGCTGGTCTGGGCCTTCTACGACTACCGCCGCCAGCGGTGGTTTTTGCACGGCCGCGTGGAGTGATGCCATGGACACCTACGTGCCGCTTTTCTGCAAATCGAACTTCTCGTTCTTGGAGGGGGCCAGCCATCCCGGCGAACTTGTGGCCGCCTGCGATGAGCTGGGACTCGAGGCGATGGGTCTGTGCGACCGCGACGGCGTCTACGGCGTGGTCCAGGCGGGCAAAGAGGCGAAGGAGCTGGACGTCGATCTGATCCTGGGCGCTCAGGTCACCGTCGGTCAGACACTGGAGCGCGCGACCACCATCAATCTGTACGCAATGCACCGCGACGGGTGGGCGAATCTGTGTCGGCTTTTGACCGTGGGGCAGCGCCGCCTGGAGAAGGGGAGCTCCCGAGTCACCTGGGGAGAGGTCTGCGAACACGCCGCGGGTTTGATCGGCCTGTGGGGCGGGCCGGGGAGTCTCATCGGCCGAGCCGAAGATGAGGACGATGCGCGCCGGCCGGGGCCGGGCTTTGCGTCGGTGGCCGAGCGGCTGTCCGACGCCTTCGGCGACCGGCTCTACGCGATGGTCAGCCGGCATCGTACGCCCGAGGATCTGGAGCGCGAATCCCGGGTGCGCCATCGAGCGCGGGATCGTCAGTTGCCGCTCGTGGCCGCCCCGGAGGTTCTCTACCACAGCCAGACGCGCCGGCCGCTGCAGGATCTGCTGACCTGCATCGATCACGGGGTCACCATCCATGAGGCCAGCGAATTCACCCATCCCAATGCCGAACACGACCTGAAGGCCGCCGACGCCTTTGCCGATCTGTACAGCGACCTACCGCTGGCGGTGGAGCGTACCCAGGAGGTTGCCGGTAGATGCAGCTTTGAGCTCGGCGACATCCACTACCGCTACCCCTCCCAGGACCTCGACGACGGCGAGACCTCGGCCGACCGGCTTCGCGCGCTGACGCTTCAGGGCGCCCGGGAGCGCTACGACGGAGGCATCCCGGACGATGTGCGCCGGCAGCTCGAAGACGAACTCGAGCTGATCGAGCGGCTCGAATACTGCGGCTACTTCCTGGGCATGAAAGAGATCGTCGACTACTGCGACGCCCACGACATTCTGTGTCAGGGCCGCGGGTCGGCCGCCAATTCGGCGGTCTGCTACTGTCTGGGGATCACCGCTGTCGATCCCGTGCGCATGGACCTTCTGTTCGAGCGGTTTATCTCCGAGGAGCGCAACGAACCGCCCGACATCGACCTGGACATCGAGCACGACCGCCGCGAGGAGGTCATCCAGTGGGTCTACGAATCCTACGGTCGCGAGCGCGCCGCCATGGTCGCCAACGTCATTCGGTATCGGCCCAAGTCGGCGATCCGCGACATCGGCAAGGCGCTGGACATCCCGGCCACCTCGCTGGACCGCATGGCCAAGATGGTCGGCCGCTCAAGCTACGAGGATGGCCCGGGCACCGAGCTTCTGGAAAAAGCGGGGCTGGATCCCCAGGCCGACGCCCATCGTCAGTTGCTCTACTTCACCGGCCAGATCCTGGAGTTTCCGCGCCACCTGTCGATCCATCCCGGCGGATTCGTGCTGGGGGCCGAGCCGGTCTGCGAGATCGTCCCCATCGAAAACGGCAGCATGGAGGACCGCACGGTCATCCAGTGGGACAAATACGACGTCGAGGAGATGAACCTCTTCAAGGTCGACCTGCTGGGGCTGGGGGCGCTCAGTCAGTTGCACCGCTGCTTCGACCTCATCGACGAGCACTACGGCCGGTCGCTGTCGATGGACACCATCCCGGCCGACGACGAGGCGACCTACGACATGATCTGCGAGGCCGACACCGTCGGTGTCTTCCAGATCGAGAGTCGCGCCCAGATGTCGATGCTGCCTCGGCTCAAGCCGCGTCACTACTACGACCTGGTCGTCGAGGTCAGCATCGTGCGCCCTGGACCTATTACGGGGGAGATGGTCCACCCGTATCTAAAGCGCCGCGCCGGGGAGGAGCCGGTCACCTATCCGCACCCGTCGCTGGAGCCGGTGCTCAAGAAGACCCTGGGCGTCCCGCTGTTTCAGGAACAGGTCATGAAACTCGCCGTCGTCGCCGCCGACTACACCCCCGGCGAGGCTGACCAGTTGCGCCGCGACATGGGGGCCTGGCGCGAGGATGGCCGTATGGAGCGCCACCGCGAGCAGATGATCGAGCGGATGTTGGAGAAGGGGATCGAGCAGCAGTACGCCGAGCGCGTCTTCGAGCAGATCCGCGGCTTCGGCTCCTACGGGTTTCCCGAAAGCCACGCCGCCAGCTTTGCGCTGATCAGCTACGCCACCTCGTACATCAAATGCCACTACCCGGCGGTCTTTGCCTGCGGGCTCCTGAACTCCCAGCCCATGGGCTTTTACTCGCCGGCGACCATCGTCGAGGATGCCCGCCGCCACGACGTGGAGGTCCGCCCGGTCGACGTCACCGAGAGCCGCTGGGATTGCACCATGGAGCCGGTCGACGGGGCCGAGATGCCCGCGCTGCGCATGGGCGCCAGATTCGTGAAGGGATTGCGCGAGGATGCCTGGGAGCGCGTTGAGGAGGCTCGCAAACGTCGCCCCTTCAAAGGGCTGGAGGACTTTCTGCGCCGCACTGGATTGGGAGAGGGCGACGTCGACACCCTGGCAGAGGCCGGCGCCTTCGATGGCTTCGAGCTGACACGCCGCGAGGCGATCTGGCTGGGCCGCGGGCTGGTGCGCACCCCGGAATTGCCGCTCGAGCTTCGCGATGTCGTCGACGAAAAGCGCCCGGCGCTCAGGGGCCTGCGCGACTTCGAGGTCATTAACTGGGACTACCGAACCACCCAGCACAGCCCGCGCGGCCACCCGTTGGAGCCGTTACGTGAGCGACTCGACCAGATGGGCCTGCCGACCGCCGAGGAGGTCGCCTCGGCCCAGGACGGCATTCGCATGCACTACGCCGGGCTGGTCATCTGCCGGCAGCGCCCCTCCACGGGCTCGGGCGTCGTCTTCATGACGCTGGAGGACGAGACCGGATTTGCCAATCTGGTGCTGTGGCCCGACGTCTACGCCCGCTACGAGACGATCGCAAAGACCCAGCACTTCCTGGGCGTCACCGGCGAGATCCAGACCGGCGAGGGCGACCAGGCGCGCGGCATCACCCACCTGATCGTCGAGTCGCTGTGGCGGCCCGACATGACTGTCCAGCCAGAACACGGCGGCAGCCACGACTTTCATTGAGATTTCTGGAAATAGACCGGGGTCAGGGCTACATTGTTCCAGGCGACGCTGGGTCGCCCGGCTGTGTTCCCTCTGCAAGCCTGTGTATGCCAATCCCCTTGAGTCCAATCGAACTCGTCCTTCTGGCCGCCGCGCTGCTGAGCGCGGGCCTGCTGTCGAAGGTCGCCGGCTGCTTTCTGTCGGTGGTGGCGCGATTGGTGATGGTGGCGGGGTTGTGTGCGCTGATCGCAGCCGCGACGACCTACTTCTTTCCTGGACTCCTCCCGGTCTGACTCCCAATGGACCACGAGACGATCATCATCGGAGCCGGCGTCGCCGGCCTGGGCATCGGATGGCAACTCGCCGAGCGAGGCATGGACGTCGCCATCGTCGAGCGCGACACCGTCGGTTCGGGCGCGAGCACCGCAGCCGCTGGGATGTTGGCGCCGGTCTCCGAGGTGGAATTCGAGGAAGACGACCGCCTGGAGTTGGAGCTGGCCAGTCTGGAAATGTACGCGGATTTTGTCGCGGAGCTCGAAGAAGCGAGCGGCGTCGACGTCGACTACCAGACCACCGGCACCATCATCGTGGCCATCGACCGCGACGAGGCCGAGGCCCTGGATCGCATCCACCGCTACCACGATGAACTCGGGCTCGAGGCTCACGGCATGACGCCCGATGAGGCCCGCGAGCGCGAGCCCGGTCTGTCGCCGAACATCCGCGGTGGACTCTTTTGTCCGGGCGACCATCAGGTCGACCCGGGACGGCTCGTCGACGCGATGGCGCAGGCGTTTGAGCGAGCCGGCGGCACGTTGGTCGAAGAGGCCGAAGTCGAGCGGGTCGAGACTGAATACGACAGCGTCGAAGGCGTCGAACTGGCCGGCGGGGAGCGGATGACCGCATCGAAGGTGGTTGTCGCCGCCGGGGCGTGGACTCCGGACATCGAGGGTCTCCCCGACGGCGTGTTGCCCCACGTCCGACCGGTGCGCGGCGAGATGCTCGAATGTGACCGCGGCGATCCCTCGGTGGTCGACCACGTGGTTCGGGTGCCGCAGCAGACCCGGCCAAACGTGTACTTGGCGCCCAAGAGCGACGGGCGCATCGTCGTCGGAGCCACCAGCGAAGAGCGCGGCTTCGATACCACGCCGACGGCCGGCGGCATCTACGAGCTGCTTCGGGGGGCATGGCGCGCCGTGCCGGGCATCTACGACGAGCACCTTCTGCGCACATGGACCGGGTTTCGGCCCGTGACACTCGACAATAGACCGGTGTTAGGACCCGTCGACTCGATCGACGGGCTATGGATCGCCACCGGCCACGGGCGAAACGGCATCCTGATGACCCCGGTCACCGCCCGGGCCGTCTCGGAGGCGATCTTGACCGGATCGATGCCCGACGTGATCGCGAAGTTTGCACCGAACGAGGACTCGCTGTAGGACCCTGCCACGCGGGGTCCCCCGACGCACACTACCCGACTGGAGGTCGATCTCATCGTGGACTTCAAACGCATCGCCGTGCTCGCCGTCGTCGCTCTCGTGATAGGGGCCGCATCGACGGCATCCGCCCAGGATCCCACCAACCAGGATCCCGCCGACTTCATCGAGGGGTCGCGCCCGACTGGCCTGGGTGGCGCCTTTACCTCGGTGGGCACCGGTCCGGTGGGGCTGTACCACAACCCATCGGGCATCGCGCTGGCGAAAATGTACGGACTGGCGGCCAACTACGAGTTCACGCCCACCGGCCACATCATCAACGCCTCGGTCGTCGACAGTAAGACCAATCCAAACGTGGCTGCCGGCGCCGGCTACAGCTATATCTTCGGCCTTGAGGATGCCGACCCCCAGGGCCACGACATTCGCCTGGGGCTGGCCGTACCCATCCTCAAAAACAAGATCTCCTTTGGATTGGGCGGCCGATATTTGGTCCTCGATTCCGGCAATACCCAGGTTGTCAACCACTTTACCCTCGATGCCGGGATCATCGTCGAACCAGTCGACAACTTTCGAATCGGCGTGTCGGGCAAAAACATGATCGATGTCTGCGACAACCCACAGCGTTGCGGCGGGATCGCCCCGCAGATGCTGGCGGGCGGGATCTCGTACGGCGATGCCACCAACTTCATGATCAGCGGTGACGTCGAGGCCGACTTCACCTCCGAGCCCGATACGGTAAACATGGAGTATCAGTTCGGCGGCGAGGTGCTGGCCGGGCCCGTCCCGATCCGAGCCGGCTACGAGCACCGCACCCTGACCGAGGCCCACAACGTGTCGCTGGGACTCGGCTTCAAGCACTCGAAGTTCGGCGTCGATGTCGGCGGCCGCATGGACGTCACCGACACGAGTCGCTTCACCATCGCGGTGTCGCTGGAAGGCTACCTCAACTGAGAGAGGAACAATCCTGTTTCTGGGGACGTTCTCTGTTCCTGTATCAATGTCTCCGGCGCCGATACCGTGGTACCGTGCCGGCAGAGGACCTCAAAATACCTTCGACGACGGAACCTGGCCGTATGAATGCACAAGCAGAGCAGATCAGCCACAAAGAACCGGGTGTCGAGGCCACGATGGCGCTGTTTGGCGACCTCAGCCTCCCGCTTTTGCGCAAGGGGCCCGAGCTCGAGCTGACGGCCGACTCGGACCCGCTGTCAGCATACCTGGCGCGGCTGAACTTCATCGAGCCGCTGCCCGCCGACCAACAGCAAAAGCTGGCCGAGCAGTACGTCGAGAACAACGACTTGAATGCCGGCAGAATGCTGGTGCTGACGAACCTTCGGCTGGTCGTCAAGATCGCCCGGGAATACCAGCGAAACTGGACCAACCTGATGGAACTGATCCAGGAGGGCAACGTCGGGTTGTCCGAGGCGATCACCCGATACGACCCGTACCGCGGCGTCAAATTCACGAGTTACGCCCAGTACTGGGTCCGGGCGATGATTCTGAATTACCTGATGAATCACACGCACCCGGTCAAGATCGGCAGCTCTCGGGCCGGCCGCAAGCTCTTTTACAACCTCAAAAAAGCACGGCGCGAATTGATTCGGCAGGGCCACGACCCGACGCCCGATCTTGTAGCCGAGTACCTGGATGTCGACGAGGACGAGGTCGTGCGCGTCTCCGCGCAGATCGACGCGCCGCCGATTTCGCTGGATGCTCCGGCACCGGGCCACGAGGACACGACGATCGGGGATCTGATGGAAGCCCAGGGGGTCGACCCCGAGGATGCCTTCATCGACCTGGACTCCACCCGGCGGCTCAGCGAGGCCATCAAGTCCTTCGGCGAGCAGCTCGACGAAGAGCGTGACCGGGCGATCTGGTTCGAACGTATGATCGCCGAAGACGGCAAGGCTCTGGTGGAGCTCGGCGCCGACTGGGGCGTCTCCAAGGAGCGCATCCGCCAGGTCGAAGTCCAGATCCGAGAACGCTTCCGCACACACCTGCTCAAACAGCTCGGCGAGTCCTTCGAGGTCGACTTCCTCGGCAGCGACTGACCGCGGACGTCGCGTCTGCTCGATGCTACCCTTGAAAGTCGGCCCGTCGTGGGGATTGATCTATCGGGCGAGAATCGCTATGCCCTCGCGTGAGACATCCAATTCGAGGTCGGCGCGCGTCGATCTGCCGCCTCGCTCATCTAACCCGCAGCTTGCGTTTAAGACGCTTGCTCCGATTTCACTTTCGAACCAAACGAGGACGACGATGACAACGTCTGTCGTTGATATTTCTGATACGTTCATGGACACGGGGCTTCAACTCTTCTCCGATGCCCCCTTTAAGGTCAAAGACCTCGATGAAGAGACGGTCCGCCGCGGCCGCAAACAGATCGAGCTGGCCGAGCGCGAGATGCCCGGCCTGATGGCCACCCGTGAGAAGTACCGTGACGAGAAGCCGCTCGAAGGCGCTCGCATCAGCGGTTCGCTGCACATGACCGTGCAGACCGCGGTGCTCATCGAAACACTGACCGCCCTGGGCGCCGACGTGCGCTGGGCCTCTTGCAATGTCTTTTCGACTCAGGACGAAGCGGCTGCCGCCGTGGCCGTCGGACCCGACGGCACCCCGGACGACCCGCAGGGCGTTCCGGTCTACGCCTGGGAGGGCGAGAGTGTCGAGGAGTACTGGTGGTGCTGCTTCCAGGCCATGAACTGGCCGGAAGAGGGCAATCCGACGATGATCCTCGACGACGGCGGCGACGCCACGTTGCTGGCTCACCTCGGCTACGAATTCGAGCAGGAAGGCGAATGGCCGGAACCCTCCGAGGCGCCGAACCCGGAGCTGAAGACGGTCTACCACCTTCTGCGTGACCTGGCCGACATCGACGGCAACTACTGGTCGGACCGCGTCCCGAACATCGAGGGCGTCAGCGAAGAGACGACCACCGGCGTCCACCGCCTGTACGAGCGGGTCGAAGAAGGCACGCTTCAGTTCCCGGCCATCAACGTCAACGATTCGGTCACCAAGTCGAAGTTCGACAACATCTACGGGTGCCGACACTCGTTGATCGATGCGCTGAACCGCGCCACCGACAACATGATCTCCGGCAAGCGCGCTCTCGTGTGCGGCTACGGAGACGTCGGCAAGGGCTCGGTCCAGTCTCTGGAAGGCCAGAAGGCGAAGGTCTCGATCAGCGAGATCGACCCGATCTGCGCCCTGCAGGCCTCGATGCACGGCCACGAGGTCATCACCGTCGAAGAGGCGATCGAGCAGAACTTCGACATCTACGTCACCGCCACCGGCAACGTCGATGTCATCACGGCCGACCACATGAGTCGGATGAAAGACGGTGCCATCGTCTGCAACATCGGCCACTTCGACACCGAGATCGAGATGGCCGGCCTCGAAGAGATGCGTGAGCGCGGCGAGGTCGAGAAGACCCAGATCAAGCCGCAGGTCCACGAGTGGACCTTCGAGGATGGCCACAGCATCATCGTCCTCGCCGAAGGCCGCCTGGTGAACCTGGGCTGCGCCACGGGGCACCCCAGCTTCGTGATGTCCGCTTCGTTCACCAACCAGGTCCTCGCCCAGATGGAACTCCACAACAATATCGAGGAGTACGACCTGGACGTCCACATGCTCCCGATGGAGCTGGACGAAGAGGTCGCCCGCCTGCACCTGGACCACCTGGGCGCCAACCTCACCGAGCTGACCGACGAGCAGGCCGAATACCTCGGCCTTCCGAAGGACGGTCCCTACAAGCCGGACTACTACCGCTACTGATTGGCTGATTCGGTCGATCTGACACGGCAAAGCCCCGCCGGCCGCGATGGCCGGCGGGGCTTTTTTCGTCACGTTCGGGAGCGTTCAGCGCTCGAGCATCTCGCGTGCGGCATCGCGGGTCTTGTTCGAGACCTCACCGCCGATCATCCGGGCGACTTCGCCGACCCGCTCATCGTCGTCCAGCCGCTGGACCGTCGACTGGGTGCGCCCGTCGGTCTGGTGTTTTTCGACGTGATAGTGGTGGTCTCCCCGACTCGCTATTTGAGGCAGGTGCGAGATGCAGACGATCTGGTGGCTCTCGGCGGTCCGGGCGATCTTTTCGCCGACGACATCGGCCGTCTTTCCGCCGATGCCGGCGTCGACCTCGTCGAAGATGTAGGTCTCGACGGAGTCGCGCTCCATCAGTACCGATTTGATGGCGAGCATGATGCGCGAGAGCTCCCCGCCGCTGGCGATCTTGGCCAAGGGGCGTGGCTCTTCGCCGACGTTGGGCGCGATCAAAAACTCGACATCGTCGAAGCCCGTCTTCGATAGCGTGAGCGACCGCTCGTCACGGTCCTCGTCGCCGGCCAGGTCGACATCCTCCGGGGGCATCTCTCCGGGCCGGATGTCGACCAGAAAACGGGTGTCCTCCATGCTCAGGTCAGCCAACTCCGCCTCGATGCGCTCGCGCAACGACGCGGCGGCCTCGCGGCGCTTCTGGCTCAGCTCCCGCGCCACCTGAAAAGCCTCGCGTTCGGCCTGCTCGAGTTTGGTCTCCAGCTCTTTGGTGCGCTGCTCGGCGTTTTGCAGAGTATCGACCTCCTGGCGCATCTCGTCGGCCTTCTGCAGAAGCGCGTTGACCGACTCGACGCCGTGTTTGCGTTTGAGCCGCTGGATCAGGTCGATCCGCTCGACGACCTTGTCGAGCCGGGCGGGATTGACCTCGATGTCCGACAGGTAGTCCTGCAGGGCCATCGCCGTCTCTTCGGTCTCGATGCGGGCCTCCTCCAGCTCGTCGACGAGCGCCTCGAGTTCCGCATCGTGCTGGGCAGCCCCGCGCAGCTCCTTGACCGCGATCGAGAGCTGTTCGGCGGCCGACTGGTTGCCCTCGTAGGTCACCTGCAGGGCCTTTTGCGCCGAGTCGCCGATCTTTTCGGCGTACTTCAGCCGGTTGAACTCCTCGTCGAGCTCCTCTTCTTCGCCTTCGGCCAGCCCGGCCTCGTCGATCTCCTGGAGCTGATACTCCAGAAAGTCGATGCGGTTGAGCCGCTCCTGGACGTCGGTTCGAAGCTGCTCCAGGCGGTCGCGTAGCTCCTTGACCTCGCCGTAGGCCTCGCTCATCCGTCGGCGCTCATCGTCCAACTCGCCGATGCTGTCGACCAGGTCGATGTGCCCGTCGGCATCCAGAAGCGAGTAGTGTTCGTGTTGGCCGCTGATGTCGACCAGCCCGCGGGTGATCTCGCGCAGAGCCGTGACCGTCGACAGACTGCCATTGATGAAGACCTTGTTGCGGCCGCTGTGGCGCACGCGCCGGCGCACCACCAACTGGTCCGACGGCTCGATCCCCTGGGCCTCGAGCTTCTCGTTGATGCGCTCCAGCCGAGCGCCGTCCGGCTCGAAGATGCCCTCGACGGCGGCCTCGTCTTCGTCGGTGCGGATCACGTCGGTCGATGCACGGCCCCCTAGGATCAGATTCAAGGCATCGATGATGATCGACTTCCCGGCCCCCGTCTCCCCGGTGAAGACGGTGTAGCCCTCCTCGAAGGGGATCTCCAGGTGCTCGATGATGGCGAAATTACGAATGACCAGATGGCTGAGCATGGTGGCGTCGTATAGCCTCGGCGTTCCGCCCCTGAGGTGGTCGCGGAGTGTTGAAGATAACTGCGGTGTGGTTGTCCAGATTCAGTTGTGCCACATCGGCGAAATCCCCACAAGACCGGGGAGGACGGAGCAGGCTGAAATATTTCACGCCCTCTGCGGCTTTCGTCTAAGTGGGAGTCCCTCAGTCGCAGAGGCCGCGACATGCATGACAAGACCAACACGGAGCCGACGCGGGTGGTCGACTCGGCCGCCTGGTTGCGCGACCGCATCGAACATTGCCTCGCTGACGGTGAATTGACCCGGGCGAGCCGGTATCTGCAGCAGATGTCGGAGCTGGCCATCGATCGGCCGACGCGGCTTTGGGCCTACCGCACCGAGGGAATCATTGCGTTTCGCCGGGGCAACGTCGACGAAGCGCGCCGCGCGTTCGAACGGGCCATGGACCTGGAGCCGGGCGACCCCGGGATGGCCTACGCGCTGGGGTACTGTTCGGCCGACGAGGGTCGCTGGTGGCGAGCCACGGTCGACTGGCTGGAGGCCCTTTTGTGGGCCGACGACTCGGAGGATGCCGCCGAGTTTTTGCGCGCCGCCGGCATGGCCGTCCATTCCCTGGGCATGCCGGATACGGCGCTGTCGATGCTGTTTGGTGCCCTGGACCGCGATCCCGACAACCCCTGGGTGCTCCAGAGCATCGGCTACGTCTACGAGCACGAGGAGATGTGGCTCGAGGCTCTGGGCATGCGCGAAGCCCTCATCGACGTGCTGGCCGATGGGCTGCACCGCCCCCTGGAGCCGGAGGCGTACCGCAATCCCCGGTTTTTTCGGCTGTTTCAGGCCTTTGCCGTCAAATACGACATCGATCGCGACGCCATCGAGGAGCGCTGCCGGACGATCACCGAGCGGCTGCGCGGTGAGATCGGCGTGGTCGACGGGGCGATGCGCGACACCCGTGACGGACCGGACGAGCTGGCTCCTCTGCACCTGCCGACGGGCCTGTACGAACTGGTCGCCGCGCTGGCCGAGCGCGACCGCAACTTCCAGTTGCTCTCCAGCGCTCAGGCCCTGTGGGCTCGCGCCCGCCACGACCGGTTCGATGTGCATCTGACGCCCCTCCGGCTGGCGGCGGCGATCCAGCGCGTCGTCGAACGCCTGCACTGGCGTGTGCAGACGCCCACCGAAGATCTGGTTCGCCACTACGGCGTCGAGCCCGACGGTCTGGAGGCCGCCGCCCGGCTGATCATCGGCCGGTTTGGCGTGTCACTCTTCGATGCAGGATGGGACGACACCGCACTTTCGCTGGCCGATTGGAAACGGCTCGAGCAACTCCAGCAGGGGTGGTTGACCGGGAACTCGGACGACGCCCAGGGCGGACGGATGCTGGGCGACTAGCCGAAGGTCCGGCGCCGGAGTCGGGCATCTTCCCAGATCATCAGCTCCTTGTCCTCGTAGGTCGAGCCGTTGCTGGCGAAGGTCACGCCGTAGTCGGTCACCTGGCGTGAAAGGTGAATGTGGCCGCAGAAGGCGACGTCGATGCGGGGCGCGAAATTGCCGATGAGCTCGGCGAAACGCTGGCTGCCCAGGTAGGTATTCAGGACCAACCACTTCTCGGGAATGACGTGGTGTCGCGGCAGGTAGTCGGGCAACTTTTCGGGCCGCAGCAACAGTCGCGACGGTACGTGGTGAGTCGCCACGACGATGCGGTCGTAACCAGCCTCAGCGAGGGTCTCCAGGTCGGCCTCCAGTCGGCGAAGCTGCCACTCGGTGACCTCCGGGTCGGTCAGCCCCCATTTGGCCAAAAACGCGTCCTTCCAGATCGGCTGTTGGTACTGGGGGAGGCGTTTGTCGCGGTAGACCTCCGGGTCGACGTCCAGCGCCGGCGACCGAAAGGAGTAGTCGTACCAGCCGATTCCGCCACAGATCCCGATGCCGTGAACCGAGACCGGATCGGCCTCCAGCGGATGGACCCCGTGGTCACGCAGGATCGACTGCAGATCGAGCCAGCGGTCGTGGGAGGTGCGACCGTCGTCGCCCTCGGTCCAGATGTCGTGGTTGCCCGCGACGCCGAAGGTCGGGGCGTCGACGTCGGCAAAGAGCTTCAGGCATGCGGCCACCATCGCGTCGTCGTTGCCGTAGTCGCCCCCGAGGATCAGGATGTCGTCGGTGGTGGCGTGTTCCTCCAGCCACGACGCCATGGCGTGCACCGCGTCGCGGCCGCGCTCGGCGTCGTAATGGAGGTCGCTGGCAAAGTAGATGCGCAAGGGAGTACCGCCGGCTCAGCCGTCTCGGGCTTCGAAGTCGAGCGCCGCGGAATTGACGCAGTAGCGCTCGCCGGTCGGCTCCGGGCCGTCGGGAAAGACGTGGCCCAGGTGGGCGCCGCATTCGGCACACAGAATCTCGGTGCGCTTCATGCCCATCGAGTTGTCGGCGCGGCGTTCGACATTCGCCTCGTCGATGGCGTCCCAGAAGCTCGGCCAACCGCTGCCGGAGTGGTACTTCGTATCGGAGGCGAAGAGTTCGGCGCCACAGCAGACGCACCGGAAGACGCCCTCGTCATCGACCTCCAGGTACTCGCCGCTGCCGGCCGGTTCCGTGGCTCCCTCTCGGGTCACGCGGTATTGCTCTTCGGTCAACTCGTCGCGCCACTCTTCGTCGGATTTGTCTCGGGGATGACCCATCGTCTACTCCAGAGGTTACTGGTCGGGTCCGATCGACTCGAACCCGCCGTCGTTGTCAGAATCTGAGTCCGCGTCGTCGGTGGCGTCGGCGTCGGTGCTGTCGCTCGAGCCAAAGGGATTGGACTCGTACGACTCACCGCCGTCGAACCCCTCGGCGGTGTCCCCGTTGTCGTCGTCGAAGGACTCCCGTGCCCGCCGCGCGGCGTCACGTTTCATCGCGTCGACCTCCTCCTCGGAGGGCAGCGTCTCGCCGACGGCCTTTCGGTAGACCCAGCGCGAGCCCATCGAGGCGCCCATCCCCGCCGCCAGTGCCGCCGGGCCCATCGAGCCCGTCACCATGAAGACGGCCAGGGTGCCGGCCGTGCCGGAGGCTGACGTCACGAATCCACAGCCGGCCTCGGCGCCGACGTGGCGCACGGCCTGCGCTCCGTCGATGGTGCCATCCTGCAGGTGCTTGGCGGCTCGAAATCCGCCGATCGCTCCGTCGACTGCGGCTCCCGCGGCGCCGGCCTTCCCGCACATCTTGGCGACCTGTTTGACGAAGGTCGCTCGCATGGCCAGCTCCACGCCGTTGCTCGCTTTGCTGACCGTGCCGACGGTCTCGGCCGTGTCGGCCGTCTGTCGCAGCAGCGCCCCATCTCGCAGGAGCGTCGCGGCCTGGTCCGCCGCTCGACTGCCCGATTCAATGGCGCGCTCCCCGGAAGAATGCACTCGATCGACCGCCGTCTGAACATGGTTCTCGCCGGTCGTCTCTTCGGTCCATTCGCCGAGGGTGTCGATGATTTTTCCGGTCCAAAACGTGCTCATGATTGTCCCTCTCGGTAGTCGAACGCAGCGTCTCCAATCTAACCAACGGAACCGACGAGGACAATGTTCCAGACTTGGTTCGGGCACGGGGAGCTGTTACTTTCCTCGAGAATCTAATCTGCTTTTTTTTGGGCGGAGCTCCCGATGCAACGATCCAAAGTCTATACCGTCGTCGCAATATGTTGTCTCTTCGCGTTCGCCATGGCGTCTGCCGGATGCAATCCCGATGCCACTGGGCCGATGCCGGATGCCTCGGTCGACGCCGGTGACGTTTCGGCAGATACCCACGAGGGGCCCCTCTCCGAAGCGGCGCTTCTGGGCCATCCCGGCAAAAACTACTTATATGACATCGTCCGCAGCGGGCCCCGTGAGTTTTACGTCGTCGGCGAGACCGATGGGCCGTTACTCAACGGTCTGGAGACGAATGGAGGATGGGACGGGTATGTGGCAAAGCTCAGCCGACAGTCCAGTGGCAGTGTATGGCTGAAATCGGTGGGCGGATCCGGAGACGAGCGGCTGACCAGCGCGGCGCTCGCGACCGACGGGGTCTGGGTCGGGGGCACCGAATATCAAAGTAGCGGACTGCCCGACGGTTTCGTCGCCAAGTACAGTTCCGACGGTCAACAGCAGATGCGCATCGACTTGGGGAGCGAGGGGTTCGGCGAGGTGAACGGTCTCGCGCAGGGACCCGATGGTTCGGTAGCGGTCGCTGGAACGAGCGGATTCGGCGAGTCGCTCAAGAACACGGCGCGGGTCGGGCTGATCGATGCCGACGGCAACCTTCAGTGGCAAACCACGGTGACCGGAGATGCGCAGTACCTGGGGTTCGATGTCGCGGTGTCCGATAGCCGCATCTATTTGGCGGGAGATCGGCTTACCAGCGACAGTCGTCGAGGTTTCGTTCGCGCCTGGAGTCTCGACGGCACAAATCAGTTGGATGTCGACATCGACTCGAGCGGTTACACGGCCGTGCGGGGAGTTGCCGTCGAGGGCGACCGATTCTTCGTGGCCGGTGAAACGACGGGCACCATCGACGGGGTTGCGCCGCGGGGAGATTCTGCCGGATTCGTGTTGGCCTATTCGGAGACCGGGAATCTGGCGTGGAAAGAGATGGTCCACTCGGATCGTCGGGTCCGCTTCTCGGACATATCGATCGACCACGAACGCATCACCGTCGCCGGGTGGGCGACGGCCCAGGTCGCCGGAAGTGGCGGTTACTACGGCTCGACGGATGCATTGGCCATGCAGATCGACCTGAATGGCGACCGGCTCGGGGTCTGGCAGCGGGGCGGGGTGCGCGATGACTGGGCCGCGGCCGCCGTCTCGTTCAAACCGTGGGAGAACGCGGTGGAAGGTCGACATGCCAAGGTTGTGGCGAATTCTGACGGGTGGATGCTCGGACGCAACAGCACGGACCCCAACGGATACGTCTATGACGAGGGGCCGTCTCGGTCTGGCTCCGATCACTTGTTTGTCAACGAAGGAGAAGAGACGTTCACATCGATGTCGTTTGGTCCGCAGGGGCGACTCTACGGCTTCGGCTGGGCGTCCGGCGACTTCGGGGGCGGCGATCCCCATGCCGGCGCGTTTAGCGGACTCGTGGCCGAGTTCGACGGCGGACTGAGCCCCACCGACAAGATGGCCGTCGATGGAGAAAACGTGTCCTTTGAGGCCGGCGCCGTGACCGAGGACGCCATCTACGTGGGAGGGATGGCTTACGCGGGGATCGAAGACAATGAAAACGACATGGAGTGGATGCATCCGATCATAGTTTGCCTCTCGAAGAGCGGCGAGGTGCGTTGGGTTCAGGACTTCTCGGACGGCGATGCGCCCTTCCGCCAGATCACCGGGCTCGACGTGACTCCGTCGGGCTCGATTGCCTTCATTGGAAATACACACACCGTCGATTCGCACCGAGACGTTTCAGGCCCGAGAGATGGTTTCATGGGCATGCTCTTCCCCGGTGCCGGCTCCGTGGACTGGATCCAGGCGGCCGCCGGACCCGGCGACGACAATCTGACAGATCTCGAGGTCGACGCCGACGGCAACCTCCTCGTCTCCGGGTACTTCACCAACTCGTTTGGCCCCCTTGAGGTCGACGGCGATCTCTATTCCGGATACGTGGCAAAATACGATTCCACCGGCAGTCGGCAGTGGGTCCGCCAGGTCGAGGAGCCGGGTTGGTACACGTCGGCGTTAAGCCTCGTCACCGGTCCCGATGGAGGCATCTACGTGGGAGGGCTCACGACGAAGCGTGCAGAGGGCTGGGATTCCATCCTGGGTGATTCCGATGGATACATCGCCCGTTTTGATGAGGCGGGACGACGCACGGACATCTGGCAAATAAGGGGAACCGCCGACGAGTATCCGGAAAACCTGAGCGTAAACTCGAATCGAGATCTCGCCGTCGTCGGATCGACCTTCGGCTCGGTCGCCGGAGTCTCCAACGCAGGAGGGCGTGATGGCTTCGTCGGATTCAAAGGTCGGGATGACTCGACGTTCTCCCTATACCGGGTTGGCTCGCCGGGAGCCGACTTCGTCGACGACGTCGCATTCGATTCCGAGGGGTGGTTGCACATCGTGGGGTCCGTCAGCGGCAGTGTCTGGGGGCTTCCCTACAATGGAGGCGACACCGATGCCCTGTATGCTCGCGTCTGGGCCGACCGGGCCGTCGAGGGGCTGAACGAGCTGACCGAGCAGTAACCAACCCGTCCAGTTTGGGTGTTGCTGGGGGTTGTGATAGCGTTAAACTGCTCACGCGCCTCTTCACTGGGTGGAGAATCATGAGACTACGCGATGCAGTCAGCACGCTCTTGGCCGTCGGCCTCCTCGCCGCCGGATGCGGTTCGGGACCGTCGGATACCACCGACAAGGATTCGAACACCTATGATGGACCCTTGGCCGAGGCGAATCTCGTCGGCCACCCGGGTACCAACCTTCTTCAGGACATCGTGCGTACCGACGAGGGCGAACGATACGTCGTCGGGGTGACCGACGGACCGCTGGAGCAGGGGTTTCAGCACCAGGGCGGCAACGATGGCTACGTGGCGAAACTCGTCAACTACGACGAGGTCGCATGGGTCACGTCGGTCGGCTCGACGGGCGATGATCGACTCACGGGCCTCGCCGTCATCGACGGCGACCTCTGGGCTGGAGGCACGACCAGCGAAGGCGTCTCCGGCGAGGGGACCCGCGGTTTCATGGTCAAGCTCGACGACAGTGGAAACGAGACGGCCCGCGTGGACCTGTCTGCTGAAGGGTATTCAGATGTCTACGGCGTCACCGCGACGCCCGGCGGCGCCGTCGCGATCGCTGGAGAGAGATCTGCCCAAGATGGCAGTCGCGACGCCCAGGCCTCCGTGATGAAGGCGGACGGTTCCGTTCAGTGGACGAAATCGATCTCCGGGGCGCGTGCCTACGACGTGGCGGCGACTCAAGATCGCGTCTACCTCTCAGCCATAAAGGACGTGGCGAGCGCACTTGTGCGCGGATGGAGCCTCGACGGAACGAAGAAGAGCGAGTTCGATGTGGGACAGCGCGGTGCGGTCGTACCGCACGGCATCGAGGCAGAATCGGGAACGATCTATCTGGCTGGAGAGGTCTCGGGCAGCTTTGACGGCCAACAGTCGGCCGGCGACACCGACGGGTTTGCCGCCGCCTACAGCGCTGAAGGCACCTTGCAGTGGTCGGATCTGGTGGGCACGAGCGGCGCCGACGGATTTCGTTCGGTCCACTTCGACGGCCAGTCTGTCACCGTCGGCGGATACGCCAGCGGCGACCTTGGCGGGGAGGGATTCTACTTCGGCGGCCGGGATCTCGCGGTCGCACAGTTCGATACAAACGGAGCGCAGACGGACCTCTGGCAACGGGGCAGCGGCTACGATGAATGGGTCGAGGTCGTCATGACCCAGGGCAACAGCTATCTGACTGGTGCAAACTCCGCCGGGAAGATGTTCTCGGAGGGGCGGGCCAGCGCCGACTGGAACAGCTACGTATACCGGGGCGACGGCAACAGCTTCGCCGGCTCGCCAGTCGCCTTGATCAACGAAGGCACCGAATCCTTCCGGGGGCTGGCGGTCGATTCCTCGGGTCGCCCCTTTGCGGCGGGACATGCCACCGGTGACATCGCAGGAGGCGACCCTGCATCCGGCCGTTTCGGTGGCCTCGTGACTCGCTTTGCCGACGAGGCTGCGGCCGACTGGCAGCAGGCCATCGACGGCGAGGATGTCAGCTTCGAGGCCGTACAGGCCACCGAACAGGCCCTCTACCTGGTCGGTGATGCCGAAGGCACGATGTCGTCGGACATCCAAATAAGTGACGGCGACACCAAGCCGATCGCCGTACGGCTGGGCTTCGATGGGACCATCGATTGGGTGCAGAGCTTCCCGGATATCGGTGTCTCGTACGCGGAGGGAGCCGACGTCGCGCTTGCACCGAACGGCGGCGTCGTGGTGGCGAGCAGACTCTACGCCGGCCGCTCCAGCTCGAATATCAACGGTCGCGGCGATGGGATGGTCGCCGTGCTCAACCGTGATGACGGGTCTATCCAGTGGTCTACGCGCCTGGCAGGCACCGGATACGACGAGATCAACGGCGTCGATGTCGATGCCCAGGGGAACATCCTGGCGACCGGCACCTTCACGGGTACCTACCGCGGGGATGCCGCTCCCGAAGGCCTCCAATCGGCGTTTCTGACCAAGTTCGATGCCCAGGGGGCCCACGTCTGGACCTCGACCATCATCGAGCGCACGACCTTCTGTGCGGCCTCCGGCGTGAACGTCGGGCCCGATGGTGGCATCTACGTGGCCGGGTTTACCGACAGGGACTTCCCCGGTTGGGATCCCATCCAGGGCCCCGGCGACGGGTTCGTGGCCCGGTATAACACAGACGGAACGCGGGCCGACATCTGGCAGCTCGAAGGCGGTGGGGGCGTCGTGCCCTCCAGCCTGGATGTCGCCGATGACGGCGCCATCGCGGTAGGTGGGTTCGCCACCGGCAGCGTCGGCGGTAAGCAGCCGAGCCTCAGCAACGACGGATTTGCCGCCCACATCTCGCCGGACCGCAGTGCGATCGAGATGTTCCAGGTCGCCTCGCGGGAGCATGACTGGATCACGGAAGTCAGCTTCGGGCCCAACGGATGGCTTCACATCGCCGGAGAGACGCGCGGCAACCTGTTCGGCGAGACCAACGCCGGCGGGCGAAGCGATGCCGCCTACGCCCGGGTCCGGGCCGACAAGGTCGTCGAAGGCTTCGAGGCGCTGATGTCCCGATAGACGGCTCGGCGCCCATTGAACAAGATGCCACCGGAATGGTAGCCGAAGGGGTGGTTTGAGCCCCTCTATCTGACCACGGCGGCCCCCGGAGGTACTTGATGTTCGTGTTTCACGAGGTGCGCCCTCAGGATCTCGACGAGCTCGAGACCCTGTCGGCGCGGCTCAATACGCTGAATCTGCCCAACGATCGCGAGCGGCTCGAGAAGATCGTCCAGAAGAGTCGGGAGAGTTTTAGCGGCCGCTACGAGGATCTGAAGGAACGCGAGTACGTCTTCGTGCTGCGCGACCACGCCGAGGACAAACTCATCGGCACGGCGATGATTATCGCCCAGCACGGCACCTACAAACGACCTGCCGTGTATTTCAACGTCGGTGAGGAACAAAAGTACTCCGAGACCCTGGATAAATTTTTCACCCACGAGACGCTGGAGCTCGAATTCGAGTACGCGGGTCCCACCGAGATCGGCGGCCTGATTCTGGACCCCGATTATCGAGGTCACGCCCAGAAGCTGGGCAAGCAGCTCAGTTATCTGCGATTTCTGTATATCGGCATGCATCGCCGATGGTTCCGCGATCGCATCGTCGCCGAACTGCTGCCTCCGCTGCGCGACGACGGGGGCAGCGATCTGTGGGATTGTCTGGGCAAGAAGTTCACCGGGCTGCACTACCGCGACGCCGATCAGATCAGCCGAGAGAACGTCGAATTTATCCGCAGCCTGTTTCCCTCCTCGCCGATCTACACCGCGCTGCTTCCGAAGCGGGCGCAAAACAAGATCGGCGTGGTCGGCGACAAGACAAAACCCGCTGCCGAGATGCTTCGGTCCATCGGGTTCGCCTATTTCAATCAAATCGACCCCTTCGACGGCGGCCCGGCGCTTTCGGTCGAGACCGACCGCTGTCCGCTGGTCGACCGGACGCGCCAGGTGACGTTTGTCGGGGAGCTCGATGCCGACGCCGAGCCCGAAGGCGAGGCACTCGTCGGCTACGATTACGATGACCACGACGTTCGGTTCCGCGGCGTATTTGCCGAGTACCATCAGGGCCCGCAGGGTGTGTCGCTGCGCGCCCCGGGCCTGGACTTGCTGCGCATGGAGCCCGGCGACACCCTCGGCTTCTTGCCGCTCGATGGACCGCACCTGGAACCGCTGTTTTGATCGGTCGGAACAATTCGACGTACGATTCGCATTCACAAACACGTTACGACGACGAGACGAGAGCCAGCGAATGACTGAGGGATGGAATGTTGCGGTGGTCGGCGCCACGGGGGCTGTCGGCCGAGAGATGCTCCAGATTCTACAGGAGCGGTCTTTCCCAGTAGCCAGTCTGCGGGCGATGGCCTCGCCGCGCTCGGCCGGCAAGACACTCCCCTTCGGCGACACCGAGGTGGAGGTCGAAGCCCTGAGCGGAGCGGACTTCGACGGGGTCGACATCGCGCTCTTCTCTGCAGGATCCTCGGTCAGCGAAGCTCATGCCCCCCGGGCCGCCAAACACGGCGCCACTGTTATCGACAACACGAGCGCGTTTCGGATGGACGACGACGTTCCGCTGGTCGTCCCAGAGGTCAATGCCCATGTGCTGGACGACGTCGATACCGACGGCGGTTCGATCATCGCCAATCCGAACTGCTCGACCATTCAGATGGTCGTGGCGTTGGCTCCGCTCCAGCAAAAATGGGGCCTGGAGCGTGTGGTCGTCAGCACCTATCAGTCCGCGTCGGGCGCCGGACAGGCCGGCGTCGACCAACTGGTCGCCGAGCTGCGCGACTGGGCCGAGCGCGGCGGCGGAGCCGACGATCGCCCCGACCGCGGAGGAGACGCCTTCGAGCATCCCCTTGCCTTCGATGCGCTCCCCTGGATCGGCAGTACCGACGACTCGGGGTTTAGCACCGAGGAACTGAAGATGGTCCACGAGACCCGCAAGATCATGGAGGCCCCGTCGCTGTCGGTGGCCTCGCACTGCGTGCGCGTCCCGGCCGTCCGAAGCCACTCCGAGTCGCTGACCGTCGATCTTCAGCAGCCGGTCGACGTGGACGGCGCACAGAGGGCATTTGCCCGTGCCCCCGGCCTGCGGGTACATGATAGCCCGGCCGACAACGAATACCCGACCTCGAGACTCGCTGAAGGCAATAACGAGACCTGGGTCGGGCGAATTCGCCGAGATCTTGAAAACCCCGAGACCCTGCACTTCTGGGTGGTCAGCGACAACCTGCGAAAGGGAGCCGCCTGGAACTCCATCCAGATAGCCGAGCAACTCTTCACCTAAACAGGCAAGGTACGATGTACGTTACCCACCATACTTCTCCCCTCTCTCATGGCCGGGCCGCCGCGTGGCTGGTCGCACTCTTCGCCGTGTTGGCTCTGCCTTCGACGGCCCTCGGGCAGTCGAACGGTTACTCGCCCGCTGAAGGGAGCGGCTTGCTCGATTCTGTGACGGTCGATGTGAGTGGCGAGCGGGTCAACCAGACCGACCCGGATGAGACCGAGAAAAATATCGGCCCAATCGGGGTCGAGCGGTGCAAGGAGCTGGAGAATGCGAGCGGACGGCAGGTTAGGTTCGAGTTCTACTATGATACGTCGAGTGCCTCTCCGAAACTCATTCAAGAGGACGACCGGTTCTTGTTTGACGAACCCTTCAACGAGGCCGGGTCCGTCGAATGCACCCCCGGGGGAAGCGGTATGGACCGCAACACGAGCCAGTGCACCAAATTGTCTCAGGATGGGAATGACATCATTTTCGAGACGATCTCGGGCGGGGAGATCGTAACATTCACGTGGGACGCACTGCGCGACAAAGATGACGGCGAAGTCGCGGATGACGAGGAGTGCGTCTTTCCGGCCGATCCGGACCGGGGGCAGACGGGCGGCGATGCTGGCAATGGCGGAGACGCCGGTGATACCGGGGATGCTGGGGGTGACACCGGAATGGACTCCAGTATGGCCGATGGCATGGAGACCGACAGCGAAGCCGGGGAGACAGATGTGGCGGACGCCGCGGGTGGAGATGGCCAAGCCGGTTCGGCGCCATCTGTGCCGGCTCCCAAGACCGATGACCATGTGTACGCTGTCCGCCTCTTTTTGACGGATGCCAACAGCAGCAGTACGGACAACTATCGTTCCGGTGATGCCGCTCTTCGCCTCGACCGGACGCGCCCCTCCGGCCCGCAGAATGCAAGAGCCGCCGCGACTGAGAATGTGCTACGGGTTCGGTTCGACACGCCTTCGAATCGTCAGGAGATCGAGAGCTATCACGTCTTTTACTCCGATAATCGGATCCCGAGTTTTCAAGATAAATCGCCCGAACAGCTCATCGACGAGGGCAGTGTGACCCGAGAACTGCTGATCGGAGATGCCGATGACCGCTCGGGGACGCTCGAGGATGAGATCACGGGGATCGAGAAGCAGCAGGGCAATGAACTCTACGTGGCCATCGCCTCGCGCGACGAGGCCCGAAATTACAGCCCGCTCGCCCGGATTCAGCCGAATAATGACGGCATTACGGTTCAAAAGTCGATTGATTTCTGGGAGAGGTATCTCGGAGACGGCGGGGCCGAAGAGGGCGGATTTGGATGCCGCGCTGTAGATGGTCCGCCGATCGGTCCCAGTGTGCTGTTAGTCTTGGCCGGTCTCTGGGGCCTTCGACGACGATGGTGATGAGGTGTATGGATAGTGGACGTACGTGCCAAACATATTTTCAGGGATGACATGACGCAGTTCCATCGACCGAAGCGAAATGGCTTCTGGCATCTCCTCGTCGGATTGCTGTGTGCCGGATTCGTGCTCCTGGCAGGGTCCGACGCCGTCCGGGCCGAATCCCCCGTATGGGGTAATCTCGAGTTCGAGGCTGGCCCGTATTATCCCGAGATCGACGGCGGCAATGCGACGGGCTCTCCCTTCGAGGCAGCCTTCGGCGGGAACAACCGGATACTGGGCGAGATGACCGGCGAGTACTACGTCTACGACGGCCACGGGAGCCTGGGAGCCGGGCTCAGCATCGGGTTTACCCGGTTGTCTGGGAGCGACACCCTGACTCGCGGCACGCTCGACATCGAGGAGACGACCCGTTTTTCAATCATTCCGATCCGCGCACTGTTGACGTATCGCTGGGACTACCTGGTCGAAGAGTTCGAGATCCCGCTGGCCGCCAAGGTTCAGGCTGGCTACAACTACTGGGTCTGGCGCGCGCTCGACGCTGGCGGCAGTGTGTCGACGGTCAACGGCAGTAAGGGCCGCGGGGCCAAGATGGGCTGGCACATCGCGGCCAGGCTGGAGTTTCAACTCGATGTTCTCACTCCGCAGATGGCGGCGTCGTTCGATACCACCTGGGGCGTCAACAACACCTACCTCTACGGTGAATTCGAGTACGCCCAGATCGATGACTTCGGCGAGCCGGGCTTCGAGTTCGGCGGCCCGAGTTGGCGGCTGGGGATGGCCTTCGAATTCTAAATGGGTGTTCGGGTTAATCGATCACTCGGTCGCGCAGGAATGGGCGGCTAGTTCAAGGAGGGAAACCGGAGGCGATACGAACGTATCGTCGAGGTTTCACGACGCTGAAATCGCCGGCCAGAACAAGCGAGAAGTGTTGGAGTAACTCGAACACCCATCTAGGTTGTCCGCGTGCGACTGCGCCTCCACATCGCCTACGAGGGGACCGAGTACTGCGGCTGGCAGATCCAGCCCGACGAGCCGACCGTCGAGGGCGAGCTGCTGAAGGCGGCGGCTACGATCCTCGATACCTCTCCCGATGACATTCGCATGCAGGGCGCGAGCCGCACCGACTCCGGCGTCCACGCCGAGGGGCAGGTCGCCCACCTGGACTGTGATCCGGGCGGCCGGCGCCTCTGGGAGATGGTTCGCGGGCTCAACGGACTGACCGCCGACGACATCGGGGTTCAGCGCGTCGAGGAGGCGCCCGAGGGCTTCGATGCACGGTTTTCGTCGGCCGGCAAGCGGTACCGTTATCGAATCTGGAACCATCGGTTCGAGCACCCGCTGAGGCATCGTCATCTGTGGCGGGTCGGACGCAGCCTGGATATCGGCCGCATGAAACGGGCTGCTTCGAAACTCGAGGGCGACCACGATTTCGAGGCATTTCGGACCGCCGACTGCGACAGCGAATCGACCCGCCGCATCATGCACCGTGTCGACGTCGAGGCCGACGGGCCCGAGATTGCGGTCGTCGTCGAGGGAAACGCCTTTCTGAAGTACATGGTGCGGGTGATGGTCGGCACGCTCGTCGACATCGCCGCCGAGTCGCTGCCCGAAGGGACCGTCGAGCGGATGTTCGAGACGGGCGAGCGCGGCGAGGGCGGCATCACCGCCCCGTCCAAGGGGCTGACCCTCGAAGAGGTCTTCTATCCCGACCACCCGTGGCGAGGCGAAGCGCCAGAGATCGGCGGCGCGCCGCTGTCGGCGCCCTGGCTGTAGATCAGCTCCCCTTCTTGCGGATCACGCCGTATTTGACCTGAATCGGCTCCAGGGTCAGGTCCGGATTGTGCTTGTCCATCCATCCGGACAAAAAGGTCGCGACGATCGAATCGCGCTCGGCCTCCAGCACCTTCTGGCGAAACTCCTCGCGGTTCGCCTCGAACTCCTCCCTGGAGGGTTTGTCACGCTTGAGGATCCGGAACGTGTAGACCTGGCCTCGAGACAGGATCGGCTCGTCGGCGACGCTTCCAACCTCGCTCAGCTCGAAAGCCTTCTCGACGATCGGCTCCGCGAGGCCGATTTTAGGCACCCGCCCCTCCCCGGTGTGCGCGAACATGCCGGTTTGGGTGAACTCGACCTCGTCGGTCTCGAGTGACGCCTTCAGGGTGTCGAGTTGCTCGTCGGAGACCGACCCGTCCGGGCGCGGCGCGAGCTCGCGAAGAGCCGATTCGGCCCGCTCGATGGCCTTGCGGGCCGACGGCACGATCTCCTGCTGCATCGCCTCGGAGGCGACTTCCCGCAGGGTGGCGCCTTCCAGCTTCGTCGCCTTCGGCTCCCGCCATCCCTCGACGCGCCAGGCGTAGGCGCCGCGGGGTCCGTCGGTCTGATAGCCGGTTGCACCGGAATCCGCCTGAAATGCTTCGCGATTCTCCCGGCGGACCAGGTGTTGGTTGCGGCGAAGTTCCATGTTCAGATCCTGGGCGACCGTCGCGGGATCGTCGCCGTCGCCGAGCCGCTGGGCGGCCTCCTCGAGCCGATCTTCGCCGGAGGACTCCGAGTCGTCGCCATCGGACCCCTTCGGCACCAACATCGTCAGCTTCACCTGCTTTGGTGCGCCGAAGCGTTGTTTGTTGGACTCGAAGTAGCGTCGGATGGCCGAATCGTCGCCGCCCCCCTGTTCTTCGATGAAGGCGTCGATGTTGTCGGGCGACGGGCTGTTTCCGACCTCCGCCACCAACAGCGAGATGCGGTCGTGACGCCGCTTGTAGATGTCCCAGATCTTCTCCCCTTTCAGGTTCTCCAGCAGGTCGTCTTCGAGCCGCTTCCGGTTGAGGGCGCGTCGGGCGATCGCCTCGAGGTCAGACGGCTTGATGCCGTCGGGCAGCGGCTCTTGCGCCTCTTCGCCTTCGATGAGATGGCCGGCGTAGGGAGCCCATTTCTCGCTCTGCGTCACAAATGTGACGATGTCGGATTGACTGGGAGTCAGATCGCGTCGCTTCACCTCCGCGTCGATCACCGCGGCTCGCAACAGAGCGCGTACCGCGCCGACCTGGGCCTTCGGCCGCGCCAACCTCGTCTTCGAGATCGGCTCCTTGCCGCCACCGGGTCGAAACATCCGGCTCTGACGCAGGTACGCCTCGTACTCACCAAAGCTGACGGTCACGTCCCCGGCCCTGGCGACCACGGTGTCGGCCTCGGGCGTCGGGCCGTCGACGTATTCGATGGGCGAGCCGTCTTTGTTGGAGTCATCCGCCCCTTTCTGCTCGGATGGCTGCTCGTCCGAATCAGAACGGTCGCAGCCGCCGGCGAATCCGGCGAGCGTCGCCAGCGAAACCGCCGCTGCGACGAAGAACAACCCGACTGAACGTTCACTTGTCTTCATAGTCACTCTCTGTTATCCATCCCGCCTCGAAAATCGCTGTCTTCCTCGGTGGCTGCTCTCCGAGCATCCGCCGACACTGACAGCCATAACGTGGATCGTTTCACGTGTCATTTCGGGTCGGCCGCCGGCCGAGCCCAATACATGCTTACGGACAACTGTCTTAGTCTGGTAACATCGGCCCGTTGTGTCTGGCCGGATCCCCAAGGAGATCATCATGCAAAAGAAGAGCCCACTACAGCGCGTGCGCGACGAACACGGTTCCAAAGAAGAACTGGTCGAGTCCCTGTTGGACGTGCTCGAAGTGCCCGAGGACGAAGATCCCCTCGACTTCGAAGAGCGCCTCTCGACGGCCCCGAACAAAAAGCTTCTTCGGCTGTGGGACTACCACGAGCTGGTCGACGAGAAATTCGGCTCTCGAGGCGGTCTGATCGACAAGATCACCACGGCGCGGTTTCCGGGCGGAAATCCCGATTACGCCGCCAAACTCGAGACGATGAACCTGCCGCGTCTGGTCGGCCTGGCGCGCGACCACGATGTGCTGTGATCCGGGGCGGACTCCGGCGGTGTCGGCTTGTGTGCCCGCCGTGTCCACCCTACGATAACAGAGTTATTGTCGGTGCCCCGACTCGAACCACACACCGCAAGGAGATCCATGGCGACCGAAGAGGACATACGATTTGATGTCGGCGACAAGGCCGTTTATCCGGCTCAGGGCGTCGCCGAAGTCGTCGGGATCGATTCCAAACAAATCATGGATGCCTCGCAGACGTTCTACGTCATGCGGGTGCTCGATTCCGAAGAAAAGATCATGATTCCCGTCGAGAATGTCGAGAACGTCGGGCTTCGGCCGATCATCAGCGATCGGGAAGTCGAAGAAGTCTACGACATCATGCGGGAACGCGACGTCGACCTGAATACTCAGACCTGGAATCGCCGCTATCGGGCGTACGTCGAAAAGATCAAGACCGGCAGCGCCTTCGAGATCGCGGAAGTATTGCGCGACCTCCACCTGTTGGAGTTCGAGAAGTCGCTGAGCTTCGGCGAGCGCAAGATGCTCGATACCGCCGAACGCCTCCTGGTTCAGGAGCTGGCCATCGCCAAAGGCGTGCCCGAAGCGGAGATTCTCGAAGAGATCGAACACATCTTCGCCGGCTGATACGCCCTTCTAGTTTCGCGCAACGTACATCGGGCCGCTCTCCCTGGCGGGAGGGCGGCCCGATGTGTGTTTTGGAGCACGGTGTTCGGTCAGTCAGCGCACGATGCAGAAGCCGAGGTCGCCGCCCCCACCGCCCTGCTCGCAGGAGGCTCCGTCGCGAATGCAGTCGGAATCCCCGACCGACGCACGACACAGTCGGTAACAGCGGGCCTCGCTGGAGCTGTCGCCGAAGCAACCGATGGCATCCCCGCCGCAGGTGCGGCCCGGCTCGCTGCAGCGCTCGCCGATCGAGGCGTCGGTATCGGGGACGCAGACGCCCGCCGTGTCGCTGATGGGTCGACAGTGGTTGCCGGCAGTGCAGTCGGAGTCACCATCCTTGAAGGGCCGGCATGCTCGACGACAGATACCGCCGCCACTGCCCGAAGAGACGCAGATCGCACCGGCCTGACAGTCGAAGGTCTCGCTTGGCTGGCAGCTCTCGCCGATTCGGTTCTGCGGGTCGACCGGGGCGCAGACGCCGTCGGCATCGCCACTTCCGCCCCTGGGCAGACAGCCGAGATTCTCGAGGCCGCATCCCTGATCGAGATTGCAGGTGCTCAGGCACATGCCGATCTCCTGGCGCCGGCTCAGCACGAAGGCGCACACCGAATTCGAGCCCGGGCACGAGGAGTCGGGGTTCGAGCTGCTCAGGTCACACAGGCCGAAGCAGCGGGGGCTCGATGCGAAGCCGCCCGTGCAAAGATAGCCGTTTTGGACGTTGTTGGTATTCGAGCACGGCTGGTTTTGGGCCGTGCAGACGCCCTGTGCGTACGAGGTGCAGGAGCAGTCGTCGCAGAATTCCCCGGAGTCGCAGCCCCCCTCACAGCACGGCTGGCACCCCTCGTCGATGACGCCGTCGCAATCGTCATCGAAATCGTTGTGGCAGATCTCGCGGGCGTCGGGGTTGGTGAGAGGATCCGTATCGTCACAGTCGCGGTCCTCTTCGATCGGGCAGCCGGTGTAGAAGCCGTCGTCATCGAGATCCTGGCAGGCCTCCGAGATGGCCTCGCATTCGCCGCCGGAGACGCAGATTTCCTCTTCACCGCACGATTCGGTCGTGACCGACCCGTCCGACTCACAGACGAAATAGGTGTCGGAGGTGGCACATTCACCGGCCGGCCCGGGTTCGTTGCACGCGGGCGGATCGGTGATGCTGTCGGTCCCCGCATCGCCGGCCGCAGGGACGCAGGTGCGATTGCGGCACTCGAGCCCACTGGCGCACTCCGACGTCTGGAGGCAGGATTGGCCACGCTGCTTGCCCCCGGAGTCGTTCGCGCAGGCGGCTACGAAAAGCATGGTCAGGGATAGAGCGACCGAGGCGAGGGAACGGCAGGTCATATTGGATACGTGGTGCAGGGGAGTGCAACGGAGAATGCCATGCTCTTTTATCGAAGATCGGTGAGCGACGCAACGAGAAGGGTTCGACTGTCCTATCGTATCAGTGATATGACCCCTCGGTGACATGACCCTACGAGCCATCATCTTCTCGAACCTGTTTATCGCGGCCGCGGCCACTCTCTTTACTCGAGAGACCTACCACCTTTTACAGGTCGAACCTCGGTGGAGTCCCCTCCTGGCGGTGGTGTTCTTCGCCACGTTGTTCGTCTACAACCTGGATCGGCTGTCGTCGGGGTCGGGCGAAGACCGTGTCGAGGAGTCTCCGCGCCACCGATGGATCCATCGCCACGAGCGTGTCCTTCAGGTGTCTGCGGGGATCTCGCTGGTCGCGTCAGCCGTTGGAACCCTCTGGCTCCCGCTCGAGGTGACGCTCGCGCTGCTCCCACTCGGCGTGTTGGCGCTCGCGTATTCTATTCCAGTGATCCCGGCGCGTGATCGATGGCTTCGCCTCAAGGACGTTCCGGGGCTGAAGGTCATCTTGATCGCCGTCGTCTGGGCCGGTGCGACCGGGCTGCTTCCTGCGATCGAGACCCTACAGGACCCTTGGAGCGCCCGTGTAGCGCAGATGGTGGGCGCCCGCGCGCTCTTTATCGTCGGGATCACGCTCCCCTTCGACATCCGCGATATGGAACGGGACGCACGCAGCGGGATCGTCACCATTCCGCTGTGGCTCGGGGTCGACTGGACGCGGCGGATCGCCGTCGGCTGTATCGTCGCCTTCGGGTTGGTCAACGCCTCCCAGACACCGCTGATCGTCTCTGCCGTTGTGACCGGGGTCGTCGTGCTCGCGGCCGACCGCGGTCGCGGCGAACTCTACTACGTCGCCGGACTCGATGGGATGATGGCCCTTCAGTGGGCTCTCGTCGCCGGTTGGCCCCTGCTCACCGCAGGCTGACGGGCGCATCGTCACGGCCCAATGTCGGTCCCGATGTACAGGATGCCCTTGACGGACTGGTTGCCCTCGAGGGGCTGTTCGACCTGCGGCGACATGGTCACAAACTGGCCCATGATGCCGATATTCAGTTGCGCGATCGGCCAGTTGACGACGGCGTACTCGAAGCTCAGCCCCACGTTGTAGCCGACTTTCTCGTAGTCGGTGCTCAGACTCGCGCCCCCTTCGACGCCGAGCCCAAGCCCCGTCTCGAAGATGCCCCAGCGGAGGTGCCCGTTGATGTCGAATTGGTCGCGGCGCACGTTGTTGCCGCTGCTCTCCAATTCCAGGCCCTCGTTGAAATAGTTGAGCTTCAGGCCGGCCGAGAACTCCTTGAAGCCCAGGTTGGCGTGCAGCGACGCGCCGAAACTGCCCAGACGGTGGGTGGCGCCGAGCTGCGCGGAGTTTTGGTCCACGTGAACATCTTCGCTGGCCACCGGCACCCACATGAAGTCGGCTCCGACGCGTCCGAAGGCGTCCGCCTGCTGGGGAACGGCGAAAGCGAAGGATCCGGCGATCAACGCGGCGAGTAAACTACCGGTCCAGGTGCGCATAGAATCATCCTCAAACGTGGCGTATCACGATCTCAAGAGCAGCGTTCGGACATCAGACGAAAGTACGCCCCGGATATTCATTCTGCGGGGGCCGTTCGTCAAATGCGTTGATGGTCGCGATCCTTGGCCGCCTCCAGGGCCTGCTCGACCATCTCTTCCTGTTTGTCCGGGTCGCGCCAGTCCTGTTGCACCGACTCCGACAGGCTGTGCAGCGGGTCGAAGTAGGTGAAGTACTCGCCGGGCTTGACCGACGGCGCCTGGTAGACGCTCACGCCGGTCTCACGGTTGTAGTACTCGTAGGAGTGCACGTCGCGCTTGCCGCCGCCTCCGGGCGCGTCGACGACGTGGGTCGAGGTGTTGAAGCCGGCGGTGACTCCGCGCACGGCCTTTTCGATGTCGATGTTGGTCTGGACCGAGGTGCGCAGATCCTCGACGCCCTTCACCATGTCGTGCTGGTAGACGTAGTACGGCTGGACGTTGATCTCGCTGAGCCGCTTGGTCAAAAGCTTCATCGTCTCGATCGAGTCGTTGACCCCGCGCTGGAGCACGCACTGGTTGCGGACCTTGATGCCGCGCTCGAACAGCCGCTCCATGGCCCGCTTGCTGATGGCGGTCGCCTCTTTGGGGTGGTTGAAGTGGGTGTGGATGGCGACCTCTTTGTGCATCTCACGACCCAGGTCGCAGAGGTCCTGCATGGCATCGAGCCACTTGTCGTCACTCAACACCTTCATCGGCATCACCGCCAGGCCCTTGGTGGCAAACCGGATCCGCCGGATGTTGTCCATCTTCAGCAGCCGCTCGCCGATGTTGCGCAGGTGCTTGGCCGGCATGTTGTAGGTGTCGCCGCCGCTGATGACGATGTCTTCGAGCTCGGGGTGTTGCTCGATGTAATCGAACCCCTCCTCCCAGCGCTCGGGGCTGACCTTCAGTTGCACCTTCTCGACGGTGTCGGTGTCCACGCCGATGGCGTAGCTACGCGTGCAGAACCGGCAGTAGACCGGACAGGTGTCCAGCACCAAAAACAGCGCTTTGTCGGGGTAGCGGTGGGTCAGCCCGTCGACCGGCGCGTCGGCCTGCTCGTGCAGGGAATCCAGCGTCAGCATCGGATGATCCGGGCTGAGCCGGCTGGCGATCGGCAGAAACTGCAGCCGAAGCGGGTCTTCCCAGGGATTGTCCCAGTCGATCAAACTGAAGATGTACGGGGTGATGCGCACGGCCATCGGGGCCTTGTGAAAGCCCTCGCGCACGTCCTCGACGAAGCCGGGCGGGGCCAGGCCCTCCAGGTTTTCGATCAGGCTGTCTTCGCCGTAGACCGAGTTGCGCATCTGCCAGATGTGGTCGTTGAACTGCTCGGCGTCCACATCTTCAAAGGCGGGGATCTCTCGCCACCATTCGCCGTCGCGAAGCTGGCGGTGCTCGAGTTGATCCTCCGGGATCGGGTCGCGTACGCGCCGCTCCTTGGGGGGCTCGGCCTTGTCCTTCTTCGGTTTGTCAGGTGGGGTGTTGCTGACGAGTTCGTCGACGGGCTCCGCGGTAGTCATGGTCCGCTCCTTCGGCATCAGAGAGGGTGAACATGATGCGGATCGGGGCTTGCTGCCCCGACCGCACCACACGAGGACGCTCGCGTGGTTCACCCGTGGCCGCTTCGCCCATCGCTCCTCACGGAAGGTCCGCTCGGACGACGGGATCGCGGCACGGTTGCGAGCATCGAGTGGCGCGGCGGGCCGTAACCGCTGACCATGTCCACACTCCTCACGCACCCGTGTCCGAAGACACTGTGCCTTAATCATTCGGCGGGGGCCGAAGGGTACGCCACCGAGGAGTCCGGCCCATGTATTGTCGTCATCTATAACACCGGAGTCAAGAACCTGTCGGCAGTTGGCGCCCGCCCGGGGTCTCTGGTAACTTCTCGGGCGCAACCCCATGCGATGAGACTTGCCCCAAAACCAAGGATAGATGCCATGGCTGAATTGAGAGTCCACGGTGACGGTACGACGACTGACAAGCCCGAAGAAATCGCCTCCTTTACCGCCGACTACGGCGTCGATTTTGAACAGTGGAATATCGACAAGCTCGAGGCCGAAGACGGTCGGGCCGACGAAGACGAGATCATGGACGTCTTTGATGAGGAGATCGAAAGCCTCAAGGCCCAGGGCAACTACAACTTGGTCGATGTCGTCTCGCTGACACCCGACACCCCCGACCTCGACGAGCTCCTCAGTAAGTTCGACCGGGATCACCACCACAAAGAGGACGAGGTCCGGTTTGTGGTCGACGGTCGCGGGGTCTTCACCATCCACCCCGACGAAGGGACGAGTTTCGATGTGGAGCTCCACCCCGGCGACCTCATCGTGATCCCCGACGGGACCGAGCATGCCTTCACCCTCTGCGAGGACAAGAATATCCAGTGCATCCGCTTCTTTCAGAGCGAGGATGGCTGGGAAGCTCACTACGATTGATCGCGCCGTCTGGGGGGCGGTTGTAGGGCTGTTCGCCCTGGTCGGCTCGCCGGGAATCGCCGTCGCAGACAATGGAGCGGACGCCGGAGGTCCCGACGGCGGCCATCTCGTCGATGCGGGCGATGCCGGCGTCAGTCGGGAGAGCCCTCGAGCGGAACCGCTCTGGGAGTACGATCTGCCCGGCGGCTGGAATGCCGAGGGCGCCATCGTTGAGGGCACACTCGAAGGGGGCACCCTCCTCGCCTCGACCGCCGGCTCCGAGGCGCAGCGTCGCTGTCTGGTGGTGCGGCTTCAGAGAGGGTCGGACGGCTGGCAGGTCCGGGGCTATCCCTACGAACGCGAACGAACACCGACCGTCTGCAGCGGGGTGGAATCGCGGCCCGGCGGCGGATTTTACCTGCGCGCCCACGGCGACTCGATGCTCCAGGGACGAGCCGACGGGTTCGTCACGGCGATCACAGCCGAGGGCCAGCAGGCATGGTACGTCGACGATTCGCCGGTCGCCGACGACGACGCCTTCGTCGGCTCCTACGACCGACCCGGTGATACGCTGGTCTACAGTCGATCTGCAGATCTCTTGCTGTCGACCACGGTCTCGGCCTTTGCGCCGCTGATGTCGCCGCGCCGCGACGTCACCCACTTCTCCGTGGTCCGCGACGGAAACTACCGAGTCGAGGCCCTCACCGTCGGCACCGACGCGATGTTCGGACGACTCGCCGATACGATCGTCCGCGGCTCCGACGGGACATTCTGGTTCTACGTGACCCGGCCCGATTCGACTCGCGGTGCGGATTTCTTCGACTACGACGGTCGTCAGAATCTGGAGCGCCGTCAGGTGCTCGAGGGGAACTGGGACGAGCGGTTTGTGAAAGCGATCGAGTCGGGTCCAGATGGCCGGCTGTATGTCCTCTGGCGAGAATCCGCCGACTCGCAGGCGCCGGCACATCTGGCGGCACTGGAAGGGGACGCGTTGGAGCCGGTCTGGAACCGGATATACCGCAACGATGGATCCGAGTCCTCTGCCTCGGCCCCTGCGGGCATCCCCGGCGACGTGATTGCCTCCGAGCGGTCCCTGGTCCTGCACTATCGCAGCCGATCCGGCGACACCCTGATGTTCGTCGATCGCGGCGACGGCGACATTCGAGGGACCTTGGAGATCGATTCGGTCACATCTCGGACGGTACCGGCGGTATTGCCGGGGCCGCAGGGTGGGGTCAAGTTCCTCGGATACAACCCCGTTGAGCGAAACATGCGGGAGTGGGCCGTGCGATGGAATGAACCCGGGGGCGACCCCGGTTCCCGTGATCCCGGTGCGCGCGGCTGCCACGTCGCCGGCGAGGCCGACGGAGAGCTCCCGGCCGGAAGCTGGCTGCTATGGGCCGGACTCGTCGGCGCCGTTGCGTGCCGACGGAGCGCTCGGTACAACGAGTGAGTGGCAAAGATACGAGATTGTCGGTTCTGGAATACGACACACCGAATGAGGAAGTATGGCGACGAGCGTGGACCGCGAGCCCTTCGAGCTTGATGCCTTTTCCGACCAGTTGCAGAAACATGTCGAGGAGGATGCGCCGCAGAAGATGCGCATGATGGCGGCGCAGGGGATGGCCCCCGCGCAGCCGGCCGAGACCGCGCGACTCCTGTATCAGTTGCACTTCGACGAGTCCGAGCAGGTCCGCGAGGCGGTCAACGACGCGATCGCCGACATGCCGGCCAACGTGCTGGTCAACGTGGCCCAGAAATCCGACTCCACCGGGCTATTGGACTGGCTCGCCGAACGCCGCGGCGAGGAGGAGGAGCTCGTCGAAGTGATGCTTCGCAACGAGGCCGCCCACGACCTCACCTTCGCTCGACTGGCCGGACACGCCGACCAACGTATCGCCGAGATGATCGCCACCAACGAGGTCCGGATCCTTCGGACCCCGCAGATCATCGAGCAGTTGTACCAGAATCCGGCGACGCGCATGTCGACCGTCGACCGGCTCATCGAGCTCGCCCAGCGAAATGATGTCTCGCTCGATGGACTCCCGGGCCTGAAACGGGCGCTCAAACAGAAACCCGAACTCTTCGGCAGCGAGGCCGACAAAGAGGATACTGACGAGGAATTCCAGAAGATCCTGGAGCGCGAGGCCGAGACATCCGCCGAGGAACAGGAGCTGCTCGAGAAGCTCGAAGACGAGGATCTCACCCGGTCTCAGAAGGAAGAGATCCGCGAGAAAATCGAAGAAAAACAGTCCGAGCGCCGGGAGCTCGGTCCGGCGGCTCTCATTCAGATGACCGTTCCCGAAAAGATCCGTCTGGCGACCGTCGGGAGCCGAAGCACGATCAAAAAGCTCGCCCAGGATCCGAACCGCCTGGTCCACATGGCGGCCATCGAATCCCCTCAGTTGAAGACGCCCGACGTCGTTCGCATGGCCTCCAAGAAGTCGATGCCCGACGACGTGATCAGCTTCATCGCCAACAATCGCGAATGGACCCAGAAGTACGAGCTCGTCCGAAATCTGTTGTTCAATCCGAAGACTCCGGTCAGCGACTCGATGGATCTCATGAAGCGACTCCGAAACAACGATTTGAAGCAACTGAGTCGCAGCCGTGAGGTGCCCCATCAGGTCTCTCGCGCCGCCGACCGCCTCTACAAGAAACGTACGGGCGGCGGCGATGGCGGCCGCGGCCGCTGATCCGACCGATGCCGATATGTTCCCCGCTCCCCAGACCTAAATTTCTCTACTGATGGCCACGTCGTCCGATCTACCAGCCTGCGGCCTCTACAAAACCACGCAAGCCCTTCCCGGCAAGGAGGAATGGGTTCGTGAAAACCTGCTGGTTTACTTCCACAATCACTCCCAGCAAGGGCCGCCGCTGATCCTGCTACCCTCGTCGAATGCCTACAATCGGTGGAAATTCCACGACAAGGGATACCTGGTACGCGACGAGTCCTTCGTCGATACCCTGGTGCCCCTGGAAGACGAGGGGTTCTACATCCTTCAGGAACCCCTCTATCTGTCGGAGGAAGAGTTCATCCCGGAGAGAACCCTGGTGGAACTCGGATACAACCGCGCCGCCGAGCCGATCCTCTTCATGGGGAAATTCAACGAAAATACCATCGAATTCCCCACCAGCGGTCTCAAATGCACCACCGAGATCTTCGAGATGCTCGAAGAGGCTCCCTTCCGGGTGGCAAACTCCCCGAGCACTCAGCACTGAGTGGGTCGGTCAGTTCAGCTTGGCCAGCACCATGTCCTTGACCTTTGAGCCGTCGAAGCGGCCCTTCACCTTCGGCATGATCTGGCCCATCACCTGGCCCATGTCTCCGGGCGACTCGGCGCCGGTCTTCTCGATGATCTCGTCGATCATCTCCTCGACTTCCTCGTCGTCGAGCTGCTCGGGCAAGTACTCTTTGATGACCTCGAGCTCGCGCTCCTCCTTCTGGGCCTGCTCTTCGCGGCCGCCGTCGCGGTAGGCTTCGATCGCCTCGCGCCGTTTCTTGGCCTCTTTGTTGAGCACGCGAACGACCGCCTCCTCATCCAGATCGTCTCCCTGGTCGATCGTGGCGTTGTTGAGGCTCGAGATCAGCATCCTCAGGGTCGCGACGGTCTCTTTGTCGCGGTCCTTCATTGCGGCCTTCATGTCGTCTTTGATGTCTGTCAGTGTCTGGGGTTCCGCCATGGTACTCTCCTGAACGTGAAGGGTCAGTAGGGAAGGGTTATCGGCTGACGAAACGTATAAATCCGCGCGACCAGAAAGCAAGGCAGGCTGCGCGACCGCGACACAGAGCCGCGCCCCTCGTCGCAGGGAGAGGGATCTGCAATCGAGGGGCGCTGCGGCGAGCCGACCCCGTGATGGGATCGGCTCGATGTCGGTGAGTGTGTACGGTCGTTACTGGCCGGAGCCCGAGACCTCGGCGAGAGCCGTCAGGTGCGCCATCGCCTTGAGGCTGGATTCGGCGCTACCCTCGGAGATGCCGGTGGCCGTCGCCGACGCACCGGTGACGATGTCGAGGTTGCCCTGGGCGTTGACCGACGACCAGAGGCTTCCGAAGGCCTGCACGCTCGTCTGAGCCGCGGCGTCGGCGGAGGCCCCGGCGGTGATGTCGAGTGCGCTCGTGTAGGTCGAGCGGGCCGTCGACAGGGCCGCATCGATCTCGCTTTTGACCGAGCCGGCGAAGTCGATGCCACTGTCGGCTTCGGCCTCCAGGGCGGCGTAGATTTCCGCTCGGACATCGGAACAGTAGTTGGCCCACGCATCTTCGAGCTGCGTTTCGAAATCGCTGCTCGCCGAGGCGGCAGCTTCCAGGTCCGCCTGCAGGTCCGTGTAGGCCTGTGCGACGGCGTCCTGTCGAGATTGCGACCATTCGGCCATCGCGTCGGCGTGTGCCTCGACGGCGGCGTGCACCCGCTGGGCGCGCCAAAGCTCGGCATTGACCCGCGCACGCTGCTTGGCTTGAGCCGTCATGGCTGCCTGCAGCGCCGTCATCGCTTCGGCGGTCGACTGCGCTGCGACTCCGCGCATCTTCGCATCGATGTTGTTGTCGGAGTAGGCGGTCGCCACGGCATCGATGTAGGTCTCGATGGCCGCTTCAACCTCGGAGCTCGACTCCGCGTCGGCCAGAGCCGTCGAGAGGGTGCCGCGGGCGGTCGTCTGAGTTTCCAGAGCCGCGTCGATATCCGCCTGAGCCGCGCCGGCGTTCTCCTGAAGGCCCCGCTCCCACGCCTTCATCCCGGCCACAACAGCCTTCGCTTCAGCCTGAACGTCGGACTGGTAATCGGCCGAGGCGTCGACCAGGGCGGCGGTGTTGCTCTCGATCATGGTGCGAAGCTGCGCGGTCGTGCAGCCCTCGCATCCACCGTCCGACCAGCTACCGGAGCTGCGGGCTTCGACGTAGACGTCTGACTCGACAGACGATTCGACCGAGATCGGCTCGACGGTCACGCTGCCATCCTGCTCGAGGGTCTTCGAGACGATGACTTCGCCGGAGCCGGCGCTCTCCTTTTGGGCCGACACCACGAAGTCCTTGATGGCCGATTGAACGTCCACCGAGACCGAGAAATTACCTTCGGCGTCGGTTTCACCGGATTCGCCGGTGATCGAGGTGCGTCCCTGACCCGAGACTCGGTGAGCGGTCACCGCGAAGCCCTCGACCGAACCACCGTTCATCGACCCGTTTTCGCCTTCGTTTTGCGATTGCTGAAGTTGGCCGGTGGCCGTCCCGAAGAAGTCGTCGCCCCCGTCGTTCATGCTCCCGTCGTTCATGCCTCCATCATTTTCCACGCCCGTATCGCCCCCTCCCGGTCTGTCTTCTCCACAGGCGCTCAGTCCCAGAAAGAGACTCAGTCCGAATACAGTCATCAGCGTGCGATTTCGCATGTGTACCTCCGTATCGTTCCAAATGAACGTCGTTGTCACAGCGGGGATTTGCCCGCGGCGTTCGGAGTTACATGCAGATGCTATTCCAGCGCTTCCAATTCATGACATGATTCAACTTTATTTTGCGTTAAACAAGATAGGGCTGTCCCGACGGAACAGAGGGATCCGGGTGCGCCCGGGAGCGAAGAACTTCAGAAATATCAATTACTTCAAATTACTACACTGGGCGTGCTTCGTTGTGTGGAAGGGATGCACCGGGAGGAGGGTGTTCGAAGATCCTTGGGCAACGCCCCGTGCTGCGACATCGGTGTCAGCAGCATGGAGGATTCCTTATCCAATATGAGTGAGAGTCTTTTTGGACCCGGAAAGCATGAAAAAGATTCGAGGTTAGGTGTAGAGTTTATCCAGCCCGGTCCAGCCGCACCCGTGGCACGTCGGCTGAATGGTGGTGAGCGTGCCCCATCCACGTGGCCGCGCGACACAGCACCTCGACGAGACCTCGGTCGGGGTCGCTTCTCGGTGAGAGATACTCCGGTACCACGCACCGCGGTTTCGACCATCGACACTCCACTTCGAGATAGCGGCGCTCCCGCGCAGAGAGGAGATCTACCGGCACCGGCCAGGCCCGAGCGGCTGGCTCGAACCCGATAGAGCTCACCCGAAGCGTCGGCCACATCGGATCGAGCTCGAGGATCCCGCGCTCGCCCCAGGGCAGCGCGACCTCCCACGTCGGTTGATCCGCAGGCGGCTCCAATCCGGAACGGTCGAACCCCGAGGTGTCGAGCCGGCCACGGACCCGCGTGATCAGCCAATCGAAGATGTGATTGAGTCGCAGGACGTCCGCGCCGTCCAGCTCCGTGCTACACAGACAGATGTCCTTGAACACCCCCGGCCTCACTGCTATCAAATCCACCTGTCCCCCTTCGTCCTCGGAGCCACTGATGCGGAGTTGCCCCCTCGATCATGTTTTCGACGCCCACCCCGAAATTGTTGCGCGGTTGCGGGTCAGTTGATCGGGATGGGCTTATGATTCACAATCTCGACGGTTGAACTATCGAGCAATCTGGTCGGACCCACTCTCGCGTTGAGGATATTTCTACGATGAAACGGTGGACGCTTCTTGGATACGGAATGGCCGCGCTTCTGGTGGCGGCCTGTGGTGAGCCTGCTCAGACAAACCACTCGAGTGATTCGACGGGACCGGCGACGGACAATGCAGCGCCGGCCCAGTCCCGACAGACTCTGGAGGCCGAGGTCGAACAATGGGTGGCTGTCGGCGCATCGGGGCGCGCTGATGTGGTCAATGGCGATAATGGGGAACCCGATACGGTGACGGCCCGGTCCGTCAATGACGGAGCCGGTGTCGCCTACGGCACCCTGGGCAGCGAGGGATGGTTGGTCGGATCCGACAGCGGTTGGATTCAACTGCTGGATGCCGATGGTCGCGATCAGGGGGCACGCCGCCCCGTCTTCGCCGGTGGGAGCAACAACCCCGACCAGCTCAACTTCCTGTCGTTCGGTGAAGATAGCTGGCTCGCCGGCGGCACCAACGGGCGTGTGCAGTTGATCGATCGAGATGGTCAGCCATTCACTGCGGGAACGGTCAATTCCCAGCTCGCCGGAACCGAGATCACCGCCGGGGCGAGGGGAGCCGACAGTTGGCTCGTCGGAAGCTCCCAGGGCGACCTCGTCGAGGTGAACGAGGACTCGATCACCTCGGGAAATCTCATCGGTCAGCTCGGTTCGGGCTCGCCGATTGTTTCGATCGTACGAGCCGGCGGTGATTGGGTGGTCTTCAACGCGAGCGATGCTCTCAAGGTCTCCGAAGCCGGTGCATCGGCGGCGGTGACCGTTGCGCCCAACAAGGAGATTGTGACCGCAACTGCTGAGGGTTCGACCGTGGTTCTGGGCAGCGCAGATGGTTCGGTGGCTACCTACGATGCCGCGAACGACCTCGGTCCGCTCTCCTGGGAGACCGTCTTCTCGGACGGCCAGGCCATCCGTAATTTGACCGGCGGCCAGTCGGGATGGCTCGCGCTGGGCCAGAACGGCAGCATGCGGCTGCTCGACGGCAATGCCAGTCCGACGGGCTCGGTCAAAACCCTTCCGCACTCGAAGCCCCCCACGGCTGCACGTTCACTGTCGGGCGCCGGTGGGGACGCGGCCTGGATGGTCGGGCTCGGCGATTCTTCGACCGTCCAGAAGCTCGACTCGAACCTCGAACCTCTCTATCAAAATCAGGGTCTCTTCGGCGGCGAGTCGATCGAGGCTGCCGCGGCCGGCGGCGGAACCATCGTGGTCGTCGGGTCGGGCGGCAGCTACCGACGGCTCAATCCCGATGGGACTCCCATGGCCGACATTCAATCGGTCGGCGGCGTGACCCGTTGGAACGATGTGGTGTGGAATGGCTCACAATTCGTCATGGCCGGGACCGCTGGATCCGTCGTCGAGCTCCAGACAGACGGAACCGTGAGCGATGTACAGACGTTTCTGGACGGCGAGGAACTGGTCGATATCGAGTACACAAGTAGTTTCTTTGGCATTTTCAGTGCCAATGCCCGGTACCAGCGGCTCCGGCGGGATGTGTCGCCGTACCAGAACCCGGTGAGCGTCGATATGGATACCATCGAGGCCGCCGGCTTCGATGGGGGGAACTGGGCGATTGTCGGGACGAGAAACGGCAAGGGCGCGTTCACGATTATCGCCGAGGACGACACGGTCGTCGAAGAGCCCAATGAAGTCTTCGATGTCGACGGGAGTTTCTACGCCGTCGAATGGAACGGCCGAGAATGGCTGATGGGCGGAAGCGGCGGGCTGGTCGTACGTGTTGATGCCCAGGGTACCGTCATCGAAATCGACGGAAATCGCCAGATTCGAAACGTATTGTACGACCTCCCCGTCCGGGACATCTCATTTAACGGAAGCGAGTACCTCGTCGGGGGAGACGACGGGATGGTCCGTCGGCTTCAGGGCAGCGATTCCCTGCCCATCCGGCCCGGCGTTGTGGTCAACGGGTTCGGTGATGTCGCCGCCCTTCAATGGACCCAGGCTCGGGGCTTCGGAGGTGGACCGTGTGTCTCGAGCGATTTTTGTCTGAGCGGCGGAGAATGCATCGGCGGCGTCAACGAGGATGGATATTGCTGTGAAAGTGCTTGCGGCGGGGCGTGTGAGGCCTGCGAAAACAGCATCACCGGAGAGCGCAACGGTAAGTGTGCCCCGGTACCGGCCGGCCAGGAGCCGCCAGGCGAACCCGGGAATTGCTCCGCGCAGCCCGAACAGACCTGTGGGTCCACGGGCACCTGCAACGGGGAGGGCGAATGCACCCAATATGGCACCGATGTCCAGTGTCGTGACAAGATCTGCGAAGACGGCGTCATTACCGAGCCCGCCACCTGCAGTGGCGACGGCGTCTGCCAGGAGGATATGCGGGCGACGACTTCCTGCGACCCGTATACCGCCTGCGCCGACGAGTCGTCCTGCCTGAGTTCGTGCGACAACGACGACCAGTGCATCGAAGGGTACGTCTGCGACGGTGGTGAGTGCATCGACGAGGAGGAGGCCGGAAACGGCAATGGAAACGGGGGCTGCCATTCGACCTCCGGTGGTTCACCGGTCGGCGGGTTCGTGTTGATCTTGACCGCTCTCGGTGCCGTCGTCTTGAGCCGACGCCGCCGCGCCGACGAGGAGGCGGCGTAATGGCCGGGACGGCTCAAGCGCAGATCGATGACATCCTGGAGGGGCAGCCCGACGCGTCGGGGAAGTGGCCCGACGAACGCGTCGACAAACTCGTCGAGCTCATGCAGCCGCGCGACTCCGAGCCGTGGCCCGACCTGCAGGTTGTGTTTCATCTGGCCGAACACCCTGCGATCGCCGAGCCGCTGAAGTCGCACCAACTCCCGGCTCGGCTCGAGGCCGCCATCGGCCACGCCCTGGAGGCAAACCTTCCACTGCTGGGCATTCACCCGTACGGCCCCACCTACAAGCTCGTGGAGCTGGCTCGCCAGGAATTCGACGCCGAGAAACGAAAGTTCGACCTCGTGGTCTCGCGGCTCGAGGACCTCGACTCCGATGAGGCCGCCGCGATGCTGGCGCGGTACCTCGGGACAGACCCGGCGCCCATGTTTCGGACCCGACTCGAGACTCGGGTCCCGGAGCTGGTCGAACGGGCGCGTCGCCGGATGGACGACGCGGGTTCCGGACGTCTGGAGGTCGACGAGGATGTGGCCGATGCATTCGAACGCCCCGTCGCCGACATCGACGAGGCCGCCGAGCGGCTTGCCCGCTACTTTCGTGAGTCCGATGCGCCCGACGAAACGCTGCTGGCAAAGGCCCTGGGCGACGGTTCGCCCCGTCAGCAGCGCGTGGCAGCGGGATGGATGGCCTGGATGAACCTCGACTCGCTGGTCTCGGCCGCCCTCGGAGTCAGCGTCGCCGGCGGCCAGGCGGCCCCGCTGTGTACGGTGTTAGCCGCGCTCACCGACCCCGAGCGCGCACGAAATACCCTGTCGCTGTTTCTGACCGAGGTCACGCTCCAGAACCCGGAAGAGCAGCAGGAGACCCTGACACCCGACCGGGTCCGGGCGATCCTGTCGATGCGGTATGTCCTTCCGCAGCTCGACAGCCCGATCGACCTGCTGGACCCCGATGATCTTCCCGAACTCCCCGAGCCGTCCCTGCGAGAGATCCCGCAGCATGTCGGCCGACTGATCGACGTCTGGCGAAGGGTGCTCGACAGCCGCTGACGGGCTGTCAGGTCGAGATCCCGAATCTCGTCGCCTCCCTCGAATCCGAGGGTTCTTCCGAAGAGTCGTCGTGTAGGTGGTCATGCAACCGGGGGAATCGGTTTGGACCAAAGGGGTCGGCATGCCCCTCCAGTAGCTGTGCGAGTCTGCTGTCATCGGGTTCCAGGATGCCGGCATCCAGATAGCTGTAGACGAGCTCGACCAGGCATTCGGCGTCGCTGTCGCCTTCGTCGACCGCCTCGATCATCGCGTCGACCTGAGCCAGAGCATCGAGCGAATTGTTCTCGTCGTCCGCTCTATCCTCCGCTTTGTCGGCCCCGTCGCTGTCGCCGGTGCCGTCGCCGCCGTAGTACTTGACTGCCAGATCCTCCAGGCGGGTCCGCCATCGACGCGCCTCCTGGAGCCAATTGTCGTAGCGTGGTTCGTGATTCCGGCTCAGGCCGTGGACGAACCCGGGTTGATAGATCTTCGAGTGTCGGGTCAGAGCCCGAAACAGCGGCGCAATGCGACTTTCAGGATACGAGGGCTGATCGGGATGGATGCGCTGGCCGGCGACCTGCGTGCGGCGCAGCCTGGCCACCACGTGTCCCAGAAACGCCCGGTGCACATCATCGGGCAGGGCTCGCCATTTTTCGCGATGATCCTCGTCGGCGGCCGTCTCCAGTGTCCCCAGCTCGAATTCGAGATCGCGCTCTCCGTGCAGAGCCTCGGGCGGATCCGACAATTCCTCTTTGAGATCCGGGAATACCGTCGTCTCCGGTGGGAGATCATCGACGTCGCTGGAGCTTCGTTTGCTGCCGGAATCGACGCGGACCGTCGAGGGGTCCACGATCGCGCGACGGTCCGATTCGGTGCCGTCTCGGAAATCGACCGACGGCCGGACGCCGCGTGAATGACGGTTTCTCGGCGGCAGAGAATCCGGGCGTTTGGGCTCGTCACCCTCTAAAGACTGAAGATCATAGGGGGTCGGCGGGGCGTCCCGTGGCGGTTCGACCGGATCGCTGTCGTGCTCGTAGGCGCGATCACGATGCTGCCGGCTCTCTACGTCGGTCCCGCCTGTGTCTTGGAGTTCGCCTGACACGTACGCCTCGACGATCTGACTGCCGAGCTTCAGCAATGTCTCCTCGAGTTGAGACTCGACTTCGCGGCGCTCCTCCGAGCTGTCCATGTACTCAGCCGGAGAGTCCGAGCCCCGTTTGTTGAGCCGCTGGAGGCGAGTCCAGGTCGAAGCAGCTTCGGTGAGATGCTCGTCGAGTTCCGGTGTCAGTACAGCCATCGAGCCCTCCAACGATCAGGTTTGATGTGTCAACGTCTCGTCGAGGGAGAGACCCCGACGAATGCTCCCTTCTATGCACCGATCTATTGTAGGGGGGAATGCCCGTTCGTCACAGGGCGATCTCGACGGCGCCGGTCCGTCGGACAAACGCGATGGCGTAGCAGAGGACCACCAGTACGGAGAGAGTGATCTCCACCCAGGTCGGTCCGGAGGCGGACGGTCTCGGATCGGCGTCACGATTCATGGAAGAAAGCTCGGATGACGGGGCGGTGTACGACGACAGATTAGCAGGCTGGCATCGAATGTGAACCGGGCAGACGACCCGGGTTGTGAATAGTCCATCGTCGAAAGCTGTTCAGTTGGCGCGGACGGGGGTCAATCTTCGAATTGACACCCGTGAACCCGCCCACTACACGACAGGGCGTAGCGCCCATCCGGATGGTCTTTATCGTTCGGTGAGCGTCGTGCTGTACCTGCCGTATTCCTCCTCAGGTTTGAACGCATCATGAGTTCCAGTTCTGCCGAGTCCATCGAGGACTTCGAGTCTGCCGGCCCATCGGTCCCCGATGCCAACTTCGAGAGCGCCTACGATATCGAGGCGCTCACCGAGGCCCTCTCCGGCACCCGTCCCCACGTGCAGGTGCTCGGAGCCACCGATTCGTTCCGGGCCTGCGTACTCGCCGATTTGAGCCAGCGACTCGATCGACCCTTGGTCGTGCTGACGGCCGAACCTGACGATGCGCAGAAACTCGCCGGCGACCTGCGGCTTTTTGCCTCCGAGGAGCAAGATGAGCAGGCGGCGTTTATGGACGAGAGCGCCGTCGCCGGGCTGGAACCCGTCGACGACACTCCGGAGACGTCGGGATCCTGGCGCGACGAGGTCGTGCACATCCCCGATTTCGATGTGGGCCCCTACCACCAGGCTTCGACCGACCGCGCGCTGACGATGGAGCGGCTCGGGGGACTCTACAAATTCACCCGTCCCACCAAGCCCCGCTACCTCGTCAGCTCGATCAATGCGGCGGTCCGCAAGACGATTCCGCCCGAAGCGCTCGACCTGTATTCGCGCCGGCTCTCGGCGGGCGACGAGGTGTCGAACGATGCCCTGCGCTCGCTCTTTTCTGCCTGCGGTTACTCGGAGGTCCCGGTCGTCGAAGATCCCGGGACATTCGCGATCCGCGGGGACATCGTCGACCTCTTCCCTCCCACCGAAGACAATCCGGTGCGCCTGGAGCGGTGGGGCGACGAGATCAGCGAGCTGCGTTCGTTTACCGCCGAGAACCAGCGGACCGTCCGTGAACTCGACTACTGCGACGTCTTCCCGGTCCGCGAGGAAGTGCTCGACGACCCGGCCATCAAGATGGCGCATCGTCGCCTCAATGATCTGGCCGACGATCTGAACGTCCCCTCCAGGGACGTCCGCGAGATGATCGAAGACCTGCGATCGGGCATCCACTTCGTGGGCATCGATGCCCTGCTGCCGGCGCTGTACGACCAGACCGCCGATCTCTTCGACTATCTGGACGATGAACCCCTGATCGTTCTGGTCGACCCCGACGGCATCGTCGATGCCGCCCAGGACCTCTGGAACAACCGGGAGTCCGAATACGAGATGGCCGTCGAAAACGGCGAACTCGTGTTTCCGCGCGATGCTTACTTCCGGCCGCCCGAATCGGTGGTCGAGACGGTCTGCGGGCGGGATCGACGCCTGGAGCTGCGTCATGTGGCCATGCAGCCCGCCGACGATCAGCTCGCCTTCCCCCTGCCCGATGAGGAGGCGAGCTTTGAGTTCCGAGCGCGGCCGAATACCGACATCGTTCGCCTGCGAAAGGAACAGGCCGGCGTCGAACAGACCGTCCGAAAGCTCGCCGCGCGTATCGACGACTGGAAACAACGCTACGGCCGGATCGCGATCGCCTGCCGAACCCAGGGCCAGGCCGAACGTCTCATCGGTCTGCTTCAGAGCTACGGTCAGGATGCCGTCGATTTTCCCACCCCCATCGACGTCACCGAGCCGGTCCCGCCGCCGGCGAGCCTCGTCGAAGTCTACAATGCCGAGCTGTCGGCGGGGTTTCGGTCCGAGGTCCTCGGGCTCGCCGTCATCGCCGGCGGTGAGATCTTCGGCCGAAAGGTCGTCACCCAGTCGGACAAATCGGTTACTGAACACGCCGAGATCAGTCACTTCAAAGATCTCGAAATCGGCGACCACATCGTCCACGTCGACTTCGGGATCGGCCGCTACTGCGGGATCGCCCACCTCGATGTCGGCGGGCTCGAGAACGACTTTCTGCACATCGAATACGCCGACGGCGACAAACTCTACCTGCCGGTCTACCGGCTCGGCCGCGTTCAGAAGTACATCGGCTCCGATGAACAGACCCGGCTGGATGACCTCGGCGGCACCAAATGGGAGGAGACCAAAGAAGAGGTCAAACAGCAGATTCGCAGCATCGCCGGCGACCTGCTGAAGCTGTATGCAAAACGCGAGATGGCCGAGGGCTACGCCTTCTCTGAACCCGGCGAGGTCTTTCGGGAGTTCGAACAGGCGTTTCCCTTCGAGGAGACCCCCGACCAGGCCCGCGCCATCCAGGATACGCTGTCGGATATGCAGAAGACGCAGCCGATGGACCGGCTGATCTGCGGGGACGTCGGCTTCGGAAAGACCGAAGTCGCGTTGCGCGCCACGATGAAAGCCGTACTCGACGGCAAACAGGTCGCCGTCCTGGTTCCCACGACGATCCTGTGCGAGCAACATCGGCTGACGTTCCGCGACCGGCTCGAGGACTTCGGCGTGCGGATCGGGGCGCTGAGCCGATTTCGAACGCCGTCTGATGAGCGCGAAATCATCGAAGACGCAGCCAGCGGCGACCTCGACGTCGTGATCGGTACGCATCGGCTCCTGTCGGAGGACGTCGACTTTCAGGACCTGGGCCTGCTGGTGGTCGACGAGGAGCAGCGCTTCGGGGTCAAGCACAAAGAAAAGATCAAGGAGCTGCGGGCCAACATCGATGTCTTGACCCTGTCGGCCACACCGATCCCCAGGACCCTGCAGATGAGTCTGCTGGGTATCCGGGACCTCTCGATCATCGCCACCCCGCCGCACAATCGAAAGGCCGTACGCACCCACGTGGCGAAATTCTCCGCCGGCGTCATCCGCGAGGCCATCATGCGGGAGCTCGAACGTGGCGGTCAGGTGTTTTTCGTCCACAACCGGGTCCAGACGATCGACGAGATGGCCCAGCACCTCGAAGAGATCGTGCCCGAAGCCCGCATTGGCATCGGACACGGGCAGATGGGGGAGTCGCAGCTCGAGGACGTGATGCTCTCGTACGTCGAGGGCAACATCAACGTGCTGCTGTGTTCGACCATCATCGAAAGTGGGCTCGATATCCCGAACGCGAACACGATTATCGTCAATGAAGCCAACAACTTCGGACTGTCCCAACTGTACCAACTGCGCGGCCGCGTCGGGCGGAGCGACGAACGGGCGTACGCCTATCTGCTGGTGCCACGAAACAAAAAACTCGGCAAAAAAGCGGAAAAGCGACTGGAGGTCATCCAGACCCACTCCGACCTGGGCAGCGGGTTCCACGTATCGACCTACGACCTCGAGATCCGCGGGGCCGGCCACCTGCTGGGCGAAGACCAGTCCGGACACGTCACCGCCGTCGGACTCGACATGTACACCGAACTTCTGGAGGAGGCGCTCAACGATCTGCGCGACCGCGACGTCGAAGAGGACCTGGAACCCGAGGTCAACATCCCCGTCGAGGCCTTCATCCCCGACGACTACATCGAAGCGACGAAACTCCGGCTCACGTTCTACAAGCGCTTCTCCCTGGCGAGCTCACAGGAGGAGTTGGTTCAGATCTTCGACGAGATGGCCGACCGATTCGGCCACGCTCCCCAGCCGGTCCGGAACCTGCGCGACGTCGTCGGCATCAAGATCGGCTGTCGCGCCATTCGCGCCCCCAGCTTCGATGCCGGCGAAGCTGCCATCCGTGTCGAATTGCGCGACGACACGCCCCTCGCCCCCGACCAGGTCTCCGAATTCATCCGCGAGACCGGCCGGGCCAAACTCACCGACGACATGGATCTGATCTTCAAACTCAAGCCCGACGAGGCTTCGCGCCCCCTTGAGACCTCGCGCAAACTCATGGACACCTTGTTGACGCTGCGGGCGTGAATCGGCGAGCCTGTACGCCCGCGACCCCGAACCCCAAACGCCCGTGCACGCCCCGTACACCAACCGAACCCCCTTCGATCCACCCCACTCGATTGTAAGCATCAGGTACGTGTTGCCGGATCCGATTGTAAGCATCAGGTACGTTGTGGCTTCGGTTGTGATCCTGTTTTTCGCGGGTATCGGTTGTGCACCGACACCCCCCAGAGAGCGTGGGCAGGAGGCACGAGGAGAGGCCGTGACCGGCGAAACCGAATCGGCGGATCGTCTGGCCATCGTGAATGGGGAGACCATTACACGCGGTGAGTTCGACCATCGGCTCGAATCCCTTCCGGAATACGCGCGAGTCCGATACCGATCTCAACAGAGAAAGCGGAGTTATCTGGATGCGGTTATTCAGTTTGAGGCGTTGGCCGATGAGGCCGAGCGCCGAGGGCTGGGCTCGACGCCGAGAGCCCGCCAGGCTGTCAAAGGTGTCCTGGCCGATTACGCCTTCGAGCAGAGCCTCGGCGAAGACGTATCGATGGAAGATGTGAACCGAGGTGCCATCGAGAAGTATTATCGTACTCACCGGGATCGGTTTTCGACTCCCGAGCGACGACGGGTTGCCCTGATTGGGACGAATCGGCGCCAGTGGGCCGAAGAGCTGAAGACCCGGATTGAGTCGACGGATCCAGACCAGCGAATCAATCGGTTCCGTCAGCTCGCTGCACGGTATTCGGTCTCGCCCGAGCCTTTCGAGCTCCGCCGTGAGGGGGGAGCTGCCGGGTGGGTTGAGCCACCGGCCGAGGAGGACGAGCGAACAGAGCTCTCAGAGGTCGTCTTCGGTTTGGAAAATCAGAACGAGGTGTCGGCTCCATTCCGATACCGCGACGGCTGGTATGTCGCGATGTGGTTTGAACGCAAGGAGGCCAACGAGACATCGTTGGAGGATGCGGCCGAGACGATTCGTCGGACCCTCTATGACCGACGCCGTCGAAAACGCAGGAAAGAGCTTTCGTCGAACTGGCGGCGCCGGGCTGAAGTGGATATTCGGGATACCATCGTCGAGGGGCTGGCCGCACCGCCGAAGACTCGTTACACACGACGAGAGCAACTGCCCCTGAAGACTGTGGATCCAGACTAGCGAAACGCACACGTTTCAAACCGGGACAGAAAGCATGAATAGAAGGTCCGCTATACCGTTGGTGATCGGGGTTCTGGCTGTTGTAGGCAGCGCCGTCATCGACCTCCCGAACCTTCGAGCTGAAATCGTCGATCAGGTGGTGGCTCGGGTGAATGACGGGGTTGTCACCGAGTACGACGTCAAGAAGGCAACTACCCCATTTCTCGTTCAGCGAGGGATGAACCCGTCGGTCATGGAGGACCCGCAACGTCGTGCCGAAATCCACAAAAAGGTCCTCGACAACCTGATCGAACGAAAACTGATCCAGGCCGAGGCGGAGGCGATGAATCTGACGGTCCCGGATCAACAGGTCGATCAGTGGCTGAAGATGACTCGCCAACGTCAGCAGCTCAGCGAGCAGCAGTTTCGGTCTCTTCTGAGCCGCTACGGCATGTCGTATGACGAGTATCGAGAGACCGTGCGGCAGAACTTGCTGAAGATCCGGCTCGTAAAGGTCAAGATGGGCAATCAAATTTCGGTCTCCCAGTCGGAGGTCGACGAACGGTATCGGGAGCGGTTCGGCGATGAAGGGACGAGCTCCAAGGCTGTTGTGCTCAGACATATTCTCTTCAAGCCCGAGGACGATACCGAACAAGCCCGGAATTCTGCCCGGAGTCGCGCTGAAAAAGTGCTCGCCCGACTTGAGCAGGGAGAGGGGTCGTTCAAAGAGCTCGCCAAAGAACACAGTGACGGTTCGTCGGGCGAACGCGGTGGGTTGCTGGGGACGTTTCAGCAAGGAGAACTGAATCCCGCCTTCGAGGAGACGGCTTTCAACCTCGAGGAGGGTGAACATTCAGGCATCGTGGAGACTGATTTCGGCTTTCACCTTTTGAAGGTCGATGAGGTCAATCAGGTGCGCAACGGCAACGTCAAAAAGAAGAAACAACAGATTCGCCAGAGACTGCGCCAGCAGAAACTGCAGAATCAACTTGATTCTTACGTCAAAAAGCTGCGCCGCGATGCCTTTGTCGAGGTGAAGTCCGACGCGTTGGCAAACTTAGACTGACTCCCTTGAGGGCGGGGCTCTCATGAAGATCGCGATTACAATTGGCGACGCCGCCGGAATCGGACCAGAGGTGATTCTCAAAGCCCTGCGTCACTCTGTCGGTGACGATGTGACCCCGGTTATCTTCGGCAGCAGACAGGTTCTAATTGACGAGAATGACCGTCTTGGAGAGGGCGGCTGGGCGGACTCGGAGCTGCGCTCTCACTTTCTGGATTGCCGGCGCCTCGGTGATGTGGTTGATGACGGATCGACGACTCCGGTTATCGATGTCCTACCTGAGGAGGATTTCTCGAATCTGGAGAAGGGCGTCGAGGATCCTCGCTGTGCTCGTCTACAGATGAAAGCATTTCGAGAAGCGGTGAATGCCGCTCGCGCCGGGGCGGTCGACGCCGTGGTGACCGCTCCGTGGAACAAGTCACTATTCGAGACGATCGACGAGCCGTCTGTCGGTCACACTGAAGTCTTGGCTGACACCTTCCAGACCAGTCAGCCCGTTATGATGCTCGCGGGCCCCCGGCTTCGAGTCTCGCTGGTCACTACTCACGTTCCGCTGCGGCGCGTGGCAGGGCGGCTGACGCGAGGAAGGCTGCGATCGGTAATCCGAACGACAATCGGCGGGCTTAGGCGACGCTTCGACGTTGACCATCCGCGGATCGCGGTCTGTGGGGTGAATCCGCACGCCGGTGAACAGGGAGCCATGGGCGACGAGGAGGCTGAAGTCATTGAACCGGCGATCGAGGAGCTTTCCGCCGAGCTTGAAGGACTCGCGACCATGGAGGGCCCCTTTCCCGCCGACACGCTATTCGCCAAATACCGCAATGGAGCCACCCCGTTCGACGCAGTCGTCAGCATGTATCACGACCAGGGGCTGATCCCGTTGAAGCTGCTCCACTTCGGCGAATCGGCCAATCTGACGCTGGGCCTCCCCATCATTCGGACGTCTGTCGACCACGGGACGGCATACGACATCGCCGGCCAAGGAATCGCGGACCCCGGCTCCCTTCGCTACGCAATCGAGCTGGCGGCGAAGATGGCGCGCCTCGAAACCGAGGCCAACCCTTCTGACGCCACTTGATGCTTACAATCGGACACCTTGATCGTCCTTCCCGATGCTTACGTCCAGGTGGTCCTATTTTGTGCTTAGAATGTCCGATCGGCCAGCCGGGTAGGGGCTGAAATCCCGAGTTCCATGAACGTGCGAGTCCAGGATTCACATGGAATCTGGGCCTCGAGCTTCCTCAGGATATTGTGGATGCCCACGACCGTCCGATCGACGTAAATGCCCCCGGGAGGCGGCTGAAACGAGCGGTTGTATTCCACAAATGTCTGCTGGTGATCACGAAATCGGGACATGATTTCGCCCGTCCCGTAGTCGAATTGCTCGACTTCCAGGATCGGCTCGATGAAGATGTGACGAAACAGGTCCCAGACCTCGCCAGGCACCTCCGGTCCATCCGGGTTGAGCGCCCCCAGTTCACCCATCCATCGGACTACTTCATCTCGGTCTTTTTCCAGCGATGCCTTCACGATCCTGGCGTACGCTTCCACCTTCTGAGGACTCAGGCGCTTCACACACCCGAAATCGTACAGAACGATTCGCCCGTCGGGCCGGAATGCGAAGTTCGCGGGGTTCGGATCGGCGTGGATAATTCCTTCGCGGAACAGCTGATACCCGAAAGTTTTGAACACCGATTCGCCGACGGCGTCCTTTGACTCCCAGCTGTACGATTCTCGGGCTTCGTTGAGGCTGTCTCCTTTAACCTCGGTCAGAGTGAGCACCCTCTTTGCGCTGCGCTCCCCGACGACTTCCGGTAAAATAATCCAATCGTCGTCCGCATGGAGCTTCCGGAACAAACGTACGTTTTCAGCTTCGTTGGTGTAGTCGAGCTCCTCTACGAGACGTTCCTCGATCTCATCGAAGAGTTGGTCGAAGGAATCTCTTCGCCCCTGGTCGACGAATCCGCTCATGCGGAGCGCCATCTTGAGCTGGGAGAGGTCTGTGCCGACCGAGTCGTCGACTCCAGGGTACTGCACCTTCACAACGACGTTTCGACCGTCGTCGGTGACGGCGCGATGCACCTGGCCGATCGACGCCGATGCGAACGGTTTCCTGTCGAACGACTCAAACAGCAAATCCGGGGCTGCCCCGAGCTCCCGTTCTATCTGTCGTGCGACGACTTCGTAGCCCATTGGAGGAGCATCCTTCTGCAACGCCTCCAGTGGCTCGGCCAATTCATCGGGCAGAACATCCGTCGCCACAGATGCCATCTGCCCGATCTTCATGGCGGCGCCCTTCAAGTCACCGAGAGTCTCCGCCACGATTTCGCCGTTTTTGCGCTGAGTCGCAGCCTCGTCTGCGCGCTGCTGTTCCTCGGACTGAAACAATGACTTCATCCGCGAAGATGTGTAATTCCCCGCGACTGAAGCGGTCATCTTCGCAAGCTTGTAGAAGCGTCGCCCTTTGGACGGCGGTGCGTCGTTATCGTCGTTACTCAACGTGCCTACTCCGTGAGTCCGTTTTTGGTGGGTGTCTAAGCTGCGGTGTTCCTGCCGTGCCCTCCTTAGGTGATGCACTGGGGGACCGGTTCGTTACAGGTTCGCTTTTACCGTAACAACCGCGCCCCGCACTGTCTTTCATCCCCTCCCCGATGCTTACGTTCGGGGACGCTCGTACGGGCTCCCGATGCTTACGTTCGAGGACGCGTTCGAGGACGGGCATTGGGCGGCCGCACTGCGTTCGGCCGCAACAGATCCGGCGTCTTTGTCGAAAACGGTGAGTGTGGGGAGACGTGGATGGCTAAGCCAGGATAACCGGGGGGAGCATGGCCGAGATAACGGACGAATCGACCGACGACGTGGAGTTGCTCTTCGAGGACCTGGAGACCGACGACGCCGGGCATATCCGTCCGGACACCGGGACGGTCGTCCACGTCACCTGGAAGTGTCATCTGGGCAAGGGATGGCTGTCG
>CAJXPB010000010.1 GCA_913057905.1 uncultured Pseudomonadota bacterium | reverse complement strand
GATACGCATCGAACCACGAAAGGTGGCCTTTTTCAATGGGTTATCGTGATCTTAGGTCGTTATCCGATCACGCATGGTAGTGGGACTGCGAGAAGCCATCCTCGACAGGCCAGTGTGGATAAATTTCGGTCTGTCAAAACTGGATAAATCGGATGTAGCTCGACCGGGTAGAGAACGTGACTTATTTGCAACCAAAGCGATGCTCCGACCAGGTGGAGGCGCGTCTTGAGGTCCAGCGAGTCGATCTGGTGAGCCGGATCGATGACTTCGAACTGGCCACGAATAGCAACCGGCACGTAAGCGACGGTTGCCGCCGTGACGATCGCGAGCGGCAAATAGAAACGAACGTTGCGCAGGTTGGCGGAATCGTGGATCCAGGTTTGCAGAAGCATCATTGCGGGTAGGACGGCGGCTTCTGGTCTGAATCCGAAGCAAAGGAGAGCGAGCGCCGTTGGTGGAACAGAACTCGAGAGGGTCGATTTTTCCAGATGAACATCCCAGGACAGGAGGGTTGCTAGAAAGACCGCGCCGAGCCCAACTGTTTTTAGATTCGTTATCCATGCCACCGACTCGACGAGTAACGGGTGACATGTCCACAACGCGGCAACTGCAGCTGCCACTCTCACTGAACCTTGCCACCGCCGGGTCAGTTCGAACGCGAGCAGCGTGTTTGCCACCTGAATCCCAACATTCAGACCGTGTGCAACCGGAACGGCAGTCTCTACATCCCACTGACCAATAAAGGCCCATATCGCTGTCGGTATTGGGACAGGATATCCCAATTCAGGGGTAAGGAGTCGCTGGCTCCACGGGACTGACCACCATGCACTGACCGTGGAGCGGTTAATCAGCGAGTGCCAGTCATCCCAAGTGGGAATAAGCGAGAATGAGATGCATTGCGCATAGATGGCCAGCACCAAGGCTACGAGTCCTAAGCGAACCCAAGCGGAGTTGTTCGTAACCCGTTCGACAAAGGATCTGGCTGCTGTCTCAGACTCTGTCGACATATCGAGGGTCGGTGAGCTGAAAAATTCTACGTATGATGAGTGTATCATCCCTGAAGAGTCCCGGCGAACCTTGACCACCCGGGGGGCGTGCCCCACCTTTTCGATCCGTGTTCGTTGTGGAGGATTTCCGGAGGTCGTTAAATGGAATTTTTCAGTTCGGAGCCGCTCGAATTCATCAAGGGGACGCTGCGCAATCCGGCGGCAGTTGGGTCGATCTTCCCGAGCTCCAAATATTTATCTCGGGAGTTTACCCGATATGTCCGGATGGACGAGGATGATGTAGTCGTCGAGCTCGGGCCGGGGACCGGGCCGATTACGGAGCATCTGTACGATTGGCTCGATTCGCCGGGTGATCAGTACGTCGGCATCGAGACCGATGCCGGGTATGTGGATGTGCTGCGTGAGCGGTTCCCGGAGATGACGTTTGAGCAGGGGTCGGCGGCGGATACCCTGGAGTTTTTGAACGCGCACGACGTGGAGCCCGAACGGGTGAAGTTGATCGCGAGTGCGCTTCCGTTCGCGACGCTGCCGGATCCGGTCCAGGACGAGATCTACGAGGACATCGACCGGCTGATGACGCCGGGGACGTGGTTTCGGACAGTGCAACTGGCCCACGCGTGGCCGATGGAGTCGGCGCGCAGGTTTCGGGGGCGCATGGAGCGTCGGTTCGGCCAGATGGAGCGCAGTCGGCTGGTCGTGCGCAACCTTCCGCCGGCGTACGTTTTGACATGGCGCGGATGAGATGAGCACGCACTACGACGGTACCGAGGAGGAGCGCAGGGCGCTGGACTGCTTTATCAAGCTGATGCGGGCGTCGAACTCGGTCGGTCATCAGATGGATGAGCATCTGACCGACTGGGGACTGACCAGCAGTCAATTCGGCATCCTGGAGGCGATCTATCACCTGGGACCGATGCACCAGAAGCAGCTCGGCCAGAAGCTTTTGAAGAGCGGTGGAAATATCAGCGTGGTGGTTGACCACCTCGAGGAGCGCGGGCTGGTGCGTCGCCAGCGCATGGAGAGCGACCGGCGTTTTGTGAGCGTGCACCTCACCGATGAGGGCGAGTCGTTGATCGAGGAGCTGATGCCCGAGCATGTGGGGACGATCGTCGAGCGGATGAGCGCACTCGATGCCGACGAACAGGAAGAGCTCTCAAGGCTGTGTAAGAAGCTGGGGCGCGGGGCCGGCTCAGAACCCTCTGAACGTTGAACTCTCGGGACTGGGACCTAATGTCACGCTGGCGCTTTTTTCCTGCCTCCCCAGTACCGAGCCATGAACCCGTCCTTCGAAGGTGAATCCCTCCTGTCGATCCGCAATCTGACGAAGCAGTACGGCGATCTGAAGGCCGTCGACGATGTGACGTTGGATATCGAGCCCGGCGAGATCTTTGCTCTGCTGGGGCCAAACGGGGCCGGCAAGACGACGCTGATTAGCTGCGTGGCGGGTCTGATCACGAAGTTCGATGGGGCGGTTGAGGTCGCCGGCTACGACGTCCGGGACAATCCCGAGATTACACGCCGGCTGGTGGGTCTGGTGCCCCAGGAGCTGAAGTACGATGCGTTCTTCAGCGTCAAGGATTCGCTGCGCTATCAGGGTGGGTTTTTCGGGGTGCGTCCAGATGAAGAGCGCATCGATGAGCTGCTTCGTGCCTTCTCACTGTATGACAAGCGCGACCAGCGCACGCGCTGGCTTTCGGGCGGCATGCAGCGGCGGCTGATGATCTGCAAGGCGTTGATGCATGATCCGGTGCTGCTCTTTTTGGACGAGCCGACCGCCGGCGTCGACGTGGAGCTTCGCGACGAACTCTGGGATTACGTCCGCCAGATGCGCGACCGGGGAACGACCGTCGTTCTGACCACGCACTATCTGGAAGAAGCCGAAAAACTCGCCGACCGCATCGGCATCATCAGGGAAGGGGAATTGTTGCGAGTCGACGACCGCGAGGAGCTGTTGACCGAGTACGGCATCCGCCGGGTGACACTGCAATTGAATGACCCGGTTCCCGCGGACCTGACCAGTTCGTTGTCGGCCATGGAGATCAACCAGGTCGGCGAGGCGAAGATCGAGATGGTCTATCGGGAGGATAGCCTCGATCCGGATGCGCCGACGCCGGTCGACGAGCTCGTCGCGGAGATCGTCGAGCGCGGATTGTCGATTCGGTGGATGGAAGGGGGGCGTTCGTCGCTCGAAGAGATCTTCAAGAAGCTGGTCTATTGACGACCGGCGTTTGCGGATACAGCAAGTAATGGATCTGCAGGAGTTTCAAAGAGGAACAGCATGAGTGTCACCGATGTAGTTGCCATCGACGGAAGGGATACGGAGGTCGAATCGCCGGACGACGAGGCGGAGTTCGACGAGACGTCGGCCCGTGAGCGAGCGGCCACGGCCGCCCGCCGCCGGATCGCCCGGACCGTCGAGATTGCCGAGGGCGGGGGCTGGTACGGCACCTGGATGCTCTTTCGCAAAGAGCTGGAGCGTTTCTGGAATGTGGCGGGGCAGACGATTATCAGCCCGGTCGTCACGACGCTTCTGTACTTTCTGGTCTTCGGCTACTCGCTGAAGGACCGAATGCGTGAGATCCAGGGCGTCCCGTACGTGGAGTTTCTGGTGCCGGGACTGGTCATGCTGGCGCTGATCAATAACTCGTTTATCAACTCGGCCTTCTCGTTCTTTATCACCAAGATCCACGGGAACATCGTCGATGTTTTGGTGACGCCGCTAAACCCGATTCAACTGACGGTGGGGTATACCGCCGCGTCGATCATTCGCGGTCTGATCGTCGGCGGCTGCATCTGGGCAGTCGCCGCGGCGATGGGCGCGGGGACGATTCACAACCCGGCCATCGTCCTCGCCTTCATGTTGTTGACGTCCTTTGCCTTTGCATCGCTGGGCCTGGCGATCGCCATCGTGGCCGAGGATTTCGACCACATTAATTTGCTGCCGAACTTTCTGATTACGCCGCTGACCTTTCTGGGCGGTGTCTTCTACTCGATCGAGATGCTGCCGGGCGTCTGGCCGACGGTCTCGAAGTTCAATCCGGTCCTCTACATGGTCAACGGGATTCGATACGGCATGACCGGGGTGAGCGACGTCTCGATTCAGATGTGTTTTACCGTGGTCGTCAGCCTGTGTCTGCTGTTTCTGGTGACGTCGCTCTGGCTGCTTGCAACCGGGAAAAACATCCGGGAATAGACTTTTTTCAAAAAAGTCTGCAACGGATCGTGCGGACGCGTCGATAACAGTATATGTGTGGAGGGGAATTGCCAGTCTTGGGGGGGAGCCTTTTCCTGGGACGGGAGTGAAGGATGATGAAACCCAAGATAGAGCACGACGACAGCGAATCGACGGTCGAAGTGATTCCGCGCGGAGGCGATGTGGTCGCGATGTGCCGTCAGTTTCGCACGATGGTCGAAGAATGGACGCCGCCGGAGGATCGATCGCAGTTGAGCGACTGGATCTCGTGTGTCGTCCTCGGAGAGGCCAGCGCCGAGGAGGTGCTCGAGGTGCTGGTCGGTCTGGCCCTGTCGCCGGAATGGCGAGCCGAGCGGGCACTCGCCTGGTATCGGCCCGGTCCAGATCATGACGCACGGACCAAACTGATGGTCGAGATCGCCCGCAGCGAGTGGCGACACCGCCACGGCAAATCGAAGGTCTGACAGGCTGCCGTCGTCCAGAGGTCTCAAACGACGAAACCCCCGAAGCGTGAGCTTCGGGGGTTTCGGACGTTGTATGTTTCAAAGTAGCGGGGGCAGGATTCGAACCTGCGACCTTCGGGTTATGAGCCCGACGAGCTACCCGGCTGCTCCACCCCGCGAAAAGGTGGCGTTCGATATGGACGGCAGCAGTAGCGGGGGCAGGATTCGAACCTGCGACCTTCGGGTTATGAGCCCGACGAGCTACCCGGCTGCTCCACCCCGCGGCAAGCGTCCATATCGGCAGGACTCAGTCTGAGCCCTCGCCACCGGGACGCAGGAATATATGGATCTGCGGGTGCGGTGTCAAGGTCGCCGACGGCTTAGTTGGCGGAGGATCGTTTCGGGGGGTCGGCTCCGACTTCATCGTACAGCGCGTCGACCTCTCGGGGCGTCAGCCGACGAAGGTCGCCGGCCTCGAGGTCCTCGAGTTCGACGGGGCCGATGGCCAGGCGTTTCAACGACGTTACGGGATGGTCGATGGCCTCGAACATCCGTCGGATCTGTCGGTTTTTACCTTCTGTGAGGACGACTTCCAGGCAAGTGCGATCCCCAGGATGACCGAGGACATTGATTCGGGCGGGCTGGAGTCGATCGCCGGAGGGAAGCCGCATGCCGTCACGCATCGACGCCAGACCGGCGTCGTCGGCGTGCAGGGAACCATGCACTTCGACGACGTATCGTTTTCGGGCCTCGAATTTGGGGTGCGTCAGTCGGTGGGTGAGTTTCCCGTCATTCGTCAGTAGAAGCGCGCCCGAGGAATCCATGTCGAGCCGGCCGACCGGCCAGAGCCTGGGCGCATCGTCGTCCAGGAAGTCGAGCACCGTCTTGCGACCCCGTGGATCATCGGTCGTGGTCACGCAGCCGGTTGGCTTGTGCAGAAGCAGATAGGTGAAGGATTCGGGCAGGCTGATGCGGCGTCCGTCGACTTCGACGGTGTCTCTGCCGGGCGTCACTTTCGAGCCGAGCTCCCGGCAGACCTCACCGTTGACCTGCACGCGGCCCTGGCGCATCAAATCTTCGCCCTGTCTGCGACTGCAGTACCCGGCCTTCGACAGAAACTTCTGGACGCGCATCGCGGTGTCGTCGGTCACGAACTAGTCTCCTCGTCGGCGGCGTGGTCCTCGGGTTGATCCTCGTCGCCGAAGGCGTCGTCGAAGGAATCGAGCTCTCGGTCGTACAGGTCTTCGAGTTCGGCGTGTTCGGACTCCGAGAGGGTCGGGAGGTCGGTCAGGTCGTCGAACCCGAAGAACGAGAGGAACCGGTCGGTCGTGCCGTAGACGTGAGGTCGTCCGATGTCGTCGAGACGGCCGACCACTTCGACCAGTTCGCACTCCTGGAGTGTTCTGAGGACACCGGAGCTGTTGACGCCACGGATCTCTTCGATGTCGGCTCGGGTCAGAGGCTGCCGATAGGCAATGATAGCCAGGGTTTCGAGGGCGGCCCTGGAGAGTTCGACGGGTTTGGCTTCGACGAGCTGTCGGATCTCGGTGTGAAACGCGGGGTTGGTCCGCAACTGAAATCCCCCGGCCACCTCCACCAGGTGGATGCCCCGGCCCTCGCCGCTGTAGGTGAGCCGAAGTCGTTCGAGGACCCGATCGATGTGTTCCGATTCCACACGTTCTTCGTCGAATGCCTTTGCCAGCGTCGCGCGATCCAGGGGTTCGTCGGCGGCCAGCAAGATGGCCTCGACGGCTCCCTGAACCCGGTCGATGTCGACCGGCGATTGTGTCTGTTGAGAGGGCCCCTCCGACGGGGCGCGCCGTGGCGACGGGGAACGGGGCGATCCTCCCGAGCCCCCGTGGGATTCCGGGGTCGGGGCTGAGCTGGGCTGGCTGTCGTCGTCGCGATGGCTCATTCGATCTCCGTCTCTTCGGTTTCGGGAAGATCGAGGGTCTGGCTGACCTCGACGATGTCGATAACCGCGCGTTCGATGATGAGCTGTCCCGGCTGGTCGCCGAGCTCCTGTTGCATCAGGCGGATCAGTTCGACCCGCGTCATCTCGAGCAGGGCCAAAAACGTGGTGACGACCCGGTTTCTGGTCGGAGAGGCCTCGAAGAGGTCCTCGAAGGCGATTCGGGGGGTATCCTGAAGGCGTCGTGCGAGGTCGACGACGACCCTTCGGAGGCTGAGTTTTTCGCGGTCCATCTCGTAGACGAGTTCCTCGGCCTCGTCGGAGCGGTCGACGAGCCGCTGGACGGCGCCGACCAGATCGCCGACGTCTGCCGGCTCCAGGTCGGGTGGGCCGGTCTGTTGACGAAACGACTGCAGTTGGCCGGGACCCGAGAAGACCTGGTCGCCCAGGGTCGGTCGCGAGTCGAGCTTCTGGGCGAACTTCTTGAACTTTTCGTACTCGACCAGGCGACGGACCAATTCCTCCCGAGGATCGGGCCCCTCATCGTCGGCCTCGTCATCGTCGTCAGGGACCAGGGTCCGCGATTTCAGGTGGACCAGCCATGCCGCCATCTCGAGCCACTCTCCGCCGACCTCCAGGTCGAGTGACTCCATGCGCTCGATGCAGGCGAGGTACGAGTCGGTGACCTCGGCGACCGGGATCTCGAAGATATCGATCTCGTGCTCGCGAACGAGGTCGACCAGCAGGTCCATCGGGCCGGCGTAACGCGGGAGCTCGACGCGCAGTTCCTGCGGGATCCCGTCGGCTTCTTCGCGGCGATCGATACGCTCGGACTCCGACAACTCCTCGGAGTCGGGGCCGGTCGGGGCGGCAGGATCGCTGCGTTCGTCCGGGGGAGGTGAGGGTTTCTGGGAGGTGCTCATCAGGCCTACCCGCGCGGATGGTGAGTTTGGTGCATGTCCTTGAGTCGCTGCTTGGCGATGTGCGTGTATATTTCGGTGGTTGTCACATCGCTGTGGCCGAGCAGATTCTGGACCACTCGCAGGTCGGCGCCGCGCTCCAAAAGGTGGGTGGCGAAGCTGTGACGCAGCTTGTGCGGGCTGATCGACTCGTCGAGTCCTGCGACTCGACCGTGTTTTTTGATGTTCTTCCAGAAGGCCTGACGGGTCATCGAACTGCCGCGCCGGGTCACGAACAGATAGGGGGTGCTCCCCGGGCCCCCCTTGTTTTCCAGAAGGACCGGACGCGTCTGGTCGATGTATTCGTCCACGGCATCGACGGCGAATTCCCCCAGCGGCACAACGCGTTGTTTGTCGCCCTTTCCGACCACGCGAACGTATCCGCCGTTCGTATCGACGCTTCGCATGCGCAGCTCGACGAGTTCGGTGACACGCAAGCCCGTGGCGTACAGAACCTCGAGCATGACCGAGTCGCGGCGGCCCTCCGGGGTCGAGGAGTCCGGCGCGTCGAGCAACGCTTCGATGTCTTCGAAGTCCAGAACCTCCGGCATGCGTTCGCCGAACTGGGGAGCTTCGATCCCTTCACTCGGGTTGGCCGGAAGATCGCCCTGGGAGTGAAAGTGCTCGAAGAAGCCCTTGACCGACGAGAGTTTGCGCGAGGCCGTCCGGGAGCTGAGATTCCGGTCGAGCAGGTGAACCATGAATCGACTCAGGTCGTCGCGTCCGACCGAATCGATGCGCTTGGTGTCGCGCTGTTCGATCAGAAACTCGGCGAGTTGACGCAGATCGGTTCCGTACGCCTCGACCGTGTTGGCGGAGAGATTCCGCTCGATTTTCAGGAATTGAAGGTACCGATCGATGGCACCATCGAGATCCATCATACACTCCGGTTGAAGGTCGGCGGATCACCGAAGACTAAGCCGACGTACGGTCCCAGTGTCCAAGGTGTCGTCCATCTTTGCAAATGCATTTAGGAATCGTATGACGATTGAAATAGATGTCCGTTCGAGGGGCGAGTTTGACAACGAAATCGGTATGGCTGACAACATAGGTCACCCTGTGGCGGTATCGGTCAAGAACACAGCCATCCATCGAGGAGTTTCGGGTGAAGGAATGTCCGTCTTGCAACGCGTCGGTGCCCGATTCGGCCGACGTCTGCCCGTCGTGTTCCCTGGAGTTCGGGGACGACGAGGGAGATGCGCGCAAGACAATGCTGGGGATGTCGTTCGCGTCGGATCGCGAAGAATCCGGCGACGCGTCGTCAACGGCCGACGGGACGCCGGATCAGGAGATGGGCCAAACGGACTCCGACGAGCCCGACCGCGAGGATAAAGATGCGGAAGAGCTTCTCTTTAACCTCGATTTTCGACGGCCTCGCGACGACGAGAACGAGTCTGTCGGCGACGAATCGGACGAAGACGATCAACCGTTGCGGGTGCCCGACGATGCGTCGCCGACGGGAACGCTGCGCGGCACGGGATCGGAGGTGACGGACGCCGACGAAGAGCCGGAGTCCGGAGATCGAGACGACATCTCGGCGAATCCGGCGACCCGAACCCACGACGGTTTGCCCGAATTCGAGCCCGGGCGTGTCTTTGGGGGCGGCCGCTCCAGAGAGGACGTTCCGCAGGGAAAGGGCACGGGGGACGATACGGCCGACGGCGAGGCGGACGAAGAGCCCTCCCCACGTGTAGATGCCGGGGATCTCGACTCGGTTCGGGAGGCGTTTCAGAGACGTGGCGAGGAGGCTCTCTCCGAGCGCGCGGAGAAATTCGAGGAGGCCAGCGAGGGTCGACCTTCGCAGTCTGAAAACTCCGACAATCGTGAGGGTCCGCGAGCCGAAGATTTTTCCGAGACGCCAGGCAGCGGCATCTTCAAGGTACCGAAAAAGAAAGGAAAGAGTGACGACGGCCGCGGGCAGCGAACCGATACCAAGCCCGGGCATGCCTCCGAGCAGAGCGGCAGTGGCATCATCAAGCCGGCTTCGTCGAAGAAGACGGAATCGCCCCAGCAAGACGATGCCGATGAGGATGACGACGAATCGGACCTGATGGGGGACAACACCTACTTCGTCCGGGATGAGGGCGAAGACGACGGGTCGGTTGACGATGCCGCCGTGCGACAGACGGCACAGGTGGCGGATTCGGAGGTGGACTTCGGAGGGTGGAGCAGGGCCGACGAGACGGCTCGGATCGGCCCTGACGAGCAAGACGACTCGGAGCAGGAGTCACCGGACTCGTTGGTCGGAGAGACCGACGTGATCTCAGAGGGAACGCAGCGCGAAGCCGCCACCTGGGTGGCCCTGGTCGCAGGGGCCCTCTGGGTGATCGCCGCCGATACGATCTGGATAACGGCTTCCTTTGATACAGCGGCGGTGCAGGCGAAGTTTGCTGCCGCGATGATCGGGGGCATCTGGGGTCTATTTGGCACCTTTTTGGCCGACGAACGCTGGCGAGCCTACGGCCACGTGGTCATCGGATCGGTCGCCGGGTCGGCCTTTGCCGCCACCCTGGCCGCCACGGGGCTCGCGTTGGGAGACCTCGCGGGACTTCTGGGTGCGGTCGTCTTGATCGTCGCCGGAGTTCTGGAAGATTGACCTCGACAATCCCCCTGATCCCTTCCACAGGATGACGATGTGAGCGTATTGGTGCACAAGTACGGCGGTTCGTCGCTCGAGGATCTCGAGCGGCTGCAGGCTGTGGCCGATCAGGTCGTCGAGGCTCGCCGCGCCGGCCATGACATGGTGGTCGTGGTCTCGGCGATGGGCGATACAACCGACGAGCTCCTGGATATGGCCCGCGAAATCGCCGAGGAGCCCTCCCGGCGCGAACTCGATATGCTGTTGTCGGTCGGGGAGCGAATCTCGATGGCTCTGTTGTCGATCGCGATCCAGCAGCGAGGTTTCGAGGCCGTCAGCCTGACGGGCTCTCAGTGCGGGATCATCACGACCCACAATCACAGCAACGCCCGCATCATGGATGTGCGACCGTTTCGGGTTCAGGATGAACTCGCGATGGGAAAAGTCGTCATCGTGGCGGGCTACCAGGGAACGAGCTATCGGCGGGAAGTCACGACGTTAGGCCGCGGCGGCAGCGATACGACTGCGGTGGCACTTGCGGCAGCCCTCGATGCCGAAGCCTGCGAGATCTACAGCGACGTCGACGGCGTCTACAGTGCCGATCCGGGAGTCGTCCTGTCGGCGACCCAACTGATGGAACTGAGTCACGAGGAGATGCTCGAGATGGCGCGGACCGGCGCGCGGGTCCTCAACGAACAGGCAGTCGAATTTGCGAGACGCTCCGACATCGCACTGTACGCCCGAAAGTCGCACGACCCCTCCAGCGATGGGACGGTGATCCGGAAGGGGGGCTTTCAGGAGCAGGCCGAACGCGCCGAAGAGGGGCAGCCGGCGGTCGCTGTCAGCCATCTGGACTGTGGGCTCTGGATCGAAGCAGACGCCTCGGCCGCTGCGGTCCTGGATGAGTTGCGCGAAGAGAGAGTCGCGGTGTGCGAATGGAGCATCGACGAGAACGTGCGGATATTTGTGGAGGGCGAAGACGACGCCGATTTGGGCGCGTTGGAGGCCAAGGCGATGCGACTCGGCGAAGATGTCGCGGTGCGCCGGGCGGGGTTGGTCAGCGTTGTCGGGCAGGGGGTGGGCCGACAGCCGCGATGGGCCCTCAGGGGGACTCGTAGACTGCGCCAGGCCGGCTTCGATGTGTTCGGCGTCGAAATCCAGTCGGCGCGTATCTCATGGGTGGTCGGCTGCGGAGATGTCGAACAGACGGCTCAGCACCTTCACGAGCTCTTCGTCGAAGAGCAGCCGACATAGCAATGCCCCCGCATGTGCAAGGTAAGTCGGAAGGCTAGCTTGAGGAGATTCCGGGAAAGGAAACTCTGGTGGGCTAGTGGGAAAAGATAGGTGATATGCTGGAGACCTACCTTGCACACGCGGGGGCACCGAATTGTAGGGACCGGGGACAGGCTCCGATGTGCAAGGTAAGTCGGAAAGCTAGCTTGGTGAGATTCCTTGAAAGGAAACTCTGGCAGGCTAGTGGGGAAAGAAAGGTGGAAGGCTGGAGACCTACCTTGCACATCGGAGACCGCCCCCAGCTCTCATCATTGCTGTCACCGTGTAAAACGGCGCGGTGGCCTCAAATATTCCAACGAGAGTGAAAAAAGTCAGTCTCGTTGAAGTCCGTCCGACGCCGGGGGGACACCGATGCCCCGACTCATATCGACGGCCGTCTATGTCATTTTTCTCGGGCCGTCTCGCCGTTCTCACGACAGCATTCTTCTCAAAGGACACGCTTACGTTACACAATCGGCGTATTCAGTCAAATTGTCTTCTTGCGGTCTATTGGCGAAGAATAGCTTTCAGTATGACTGAAATTTGCCGCTGCAGATAAAATTATTCTCCTTCTGTGTGTTGAAGCAAGGGCCTTGTCGAAAAAATCTTCAACAAAAATGAATTTGCCCTTTAGCTCGCTTGCCACGAAGACTATCCACGGGCGGTGATGGTGTCAACCAACGCATCCCGGTTCAGCCGTCCCACTCGTAGGATGGCAGGGCCTGATTTACTCCTGAGAGTTGCCCTCGGGCGTCAGTTCGACCGAAAGACGCGGGCCGTCGGCGATCTCAAATGTAATCTGAGAATCGGCGAATCCCGGTTTTGTCAATTTCAGGTGCAGTGGGATGGCGCGGTCGTTGGAGGGCTTTAACTGGAGCGGAGTGGTTCCCAGTGGTTCGGAACGGCCGCGTCGATACACGGTCGCGCCGGTGGGTTCGCTGCGCACCTGGACGGTGGACGGAGAGGGGGTCGTTGTTGAAGGGGTTAGATACCAGACGAACCATGCGATGTTGGTGATCACGAAGGCCAGAATGGCGACCGTCACGAGGGTCGAGGCCGGGCCGGGCTTCGTGTCATCGGCGCTCGAGGGCTCGATAGAGTCCGGAGCATCCCCGGGAGGTTGTGCCGGCGGCGGGGCGTCCTCGGACGTCGGCGCCGAGGCGGAGGTGCCGGAGACCGCTCTGTCGAAGGCGTCGGCAAAGTCCGCGGCGCTCTCCCAGCGTCTTTCGGGTCTGCGGTTTAAGGCTCGTTGAACGGCGTCGTCGATCTCGGCATCGATCCCGAACTCGGAGAGCTTCGGAGGTTCTTCGTTCTGGATCCGCATGATGCCTTCAGAGGCGTCGGTGGGGTCCTCATCGTCAAAGAACGGATGAACCCCCGTCAGCGCTCGATAGGCGATGGTCCCCAGCGCGTAGATGTCGGCGGCGGGTGAGAACGATTCGGTGGGATCTGAATCGCGGGCCTCATGTTCGGCATCGGCGGGGGCGGTGTCGCGAGCGAAGGTCTCCGGGGGAAATGCGCGCACGGCGTCCGGGGTCAGAACGGCGCCGCTGATGCGTCTCAGTTCGTCGAGGGTGAGTCCGACCTGAAACCGGTCGATGCCGGCCCGATCCATGTCTCCACCCGGCAGTTGGATCCAGACGGGGTCGAGGGTGCCGTGGGGCAGACCCTCGCGATGCGCCGGTTCGAGGATGTCGGCCAGCCGCCGCACGAGACGAGCCGTGCGCTCAGGGGTCAAGGTCCCCTCGTCGTCCAGCAGGTCCTGCAGGGTCGGCCCGGTGGTTCGTTCCGTGATGACAAAGGGGACACCCTTGTCGATGTCGCCGTAGTCGAGAAGCCGCAGAACCCCCTCGTGCTTCAGCCGGTGAGCCCGCCGGGCGGATCGCTTGATGCGCCGGTAGATCGTCGGGCCGGCGCCCACTTCCTCGAGCGGGGTGTAGAGGTGCAGCCAGACCGGGTCGTCAAAGGGGCTTAGTGTGGCCTGATACCGGCGCGCAAAGGCGTGTCGGCCGACGGGCGTTTGAACCCGGTACTGGTGTTCGAGCGACAGCATCCCGCCCTGCAGGGTGTCCATCCTTGGCTCCTGGTGTTCATTGCGAGGCTTCTTGGGAGACGGCATCGGCGGCTGCGGGCGCTCCCATCTTTCGGGGGTCCGAGACTCCGGTGAACGTACCGTCGGACTGTTTTGATTCGACCACCATCTGGACGTTGCTCCAGGCCGGCCGAACTTCGATGTCGTGGCCCTTTTCTTCGAGGGCGTCCCGCATGCCCATCGAGTCCTCGAGAAACAGTGTGTACGGGAGCCACTGGTGGTGAATGCGCGGTGCTTCGATGGCGCGGGACGGCGAGTGGTCGAAGTCGATCGTGTTGAGCATGGCCATCAGGGTTCCCGTGATAATGGCGGGGCCACCGCTGGCGCCGACGGCCATAAACGGGCTTTCGTCCTCATTCAGAACCAGGGTGGGGCTCATGGAGCTCAGAGGGCGTTTGCCCGGCGCGACGACATTTTGCTCGGTTCCGACCAGCCCGTAGTTGTTCGGGACTCCCGGCTGGGCGGTGAAATCACCCATTTCGTCGTTCATGATCAGCCCCCACTTGGGAACGAAGACCATCGAGCCGAAGCTGAGATTGATGGTCGAGGTGCACGACAGCATGTTCTCGTGACGGTCGATGATGCTGACGTGGGTCGTCCCGTGGTCATCGGGGAGGGGCGCCTTGGAACCATAGGCCTTCGGCGGGAGCACGGTGTCGCGTTTGATCTTGCTGCGCAGCTCGGCGGCGTAGCGCTCCGAGGTCAACCGTTGCAGCGGCACATCGACGAAATCGGTGTCTCCGAGCCATCCGGCGCGGTCGGCAAAGGAGTGTTTGAGGGCTTCGACGGTCAGGTGGACGCCCAACGGCGACCGGCCGAAGCGCGACATGTCGTAGCCCTCGAGAATATTCAGGGTCTCGATGATGGCCGTGCCTCCCGACGAGGACGGGGGCATGCTGAAGACGGTCTTCCCGCGATACGTCCCTTGAACCGGCTCGCGGACCTCGATGCTGTAGCTGGCGAGATCATCTCTCGAGAAGATGCCCCCGGCTTCGTTGACGGCCGCAACGATGGCGTCCGCGATCTGTCCCTCGTAAAAGGGGGCGGGCCCGTCGTCGCGCAGCCTCTTGAGAGTGCGCGCGAGCCCCGGTCGCTGGAGGGTATCGCCGGTATCGACCCAACTGCCGTCAGCCTCCTGGAACGCCGCGGCGAGTTTTGGGCGCTTCTTGAGCTTCTTGGCGCCCTTTTTCAGTCGGTCGACCAAAAGCTGGTGAACCGTGTAGCCGTCGGAGGCGAGTTCGTGGGCCGGGTCGACCAGCGTCTCCCAGGGCTGGTTGCCGAATTTGTACGACAGCGCCCAGAGGCCGCCGGCTTCTCCGGGCACACCCACGGCCTTGCCGCCGCGGACCATCCATTCTTCTTTGACCTCGCCGTCGACGACGTACATGTCGGCGGTCGCGGCCGACGGGGCGGTTTCTCGAAAGTCGAGGACCGTTACCTCGCCGGTCGATGCCGGTCGATACAGACAGAAGCCTCCGCCTCCGAGTCCCGAGGAAAAGGGGTTGACCACACCCAGTGCGAGCAGCGTGGCCACACCGGCATCGGCCGCGTTTCCGCCATCGGCCAGCACGCGGGCCCCGATCCGTGATGCAGTCGGTTGATCGGCGGCGACGACGCCACCGGCGGAGGTGACAGTCTGGGCATCCGATTGGGCGACGGCAGGCGTTGCACACACCATCGAGGCTACGATCAGACTCGTCACCAGCCAGGGTCGTCGCATCGGTTCCTCCGTGCTGAAGCGCACAGGTTGACAGTGATTGGGGTTCGGCTGAAACTCCGAATGCTTGTCGTCAGCCTCGCCATTTTCGCGGGCCGAGCGGGTCCAGCCAGGGTCGACACTCTCGACGGTGGTTGTACTAGCGGCAACGCGACAGAAGCAAGCGCCTCGCTCCTCGCACCAGGCACGTCACATGATGGTACGTTCAATCCTCGGCATCTTCGCAGAGAGTCCATTCGGACCGCTCCGAGAACTCGCCCATCGTGTGCGCGATTGCACCCACGAGGTCCCGGCTCTGTTCGATGCGTTCTTCGAAGGTGACTACGAGGCAGTCCACGCGAAAGCCGAAGTCATCAGCGACCTGGAGCACGAGGCGGACAAGGCAAAAGACAAGGTCCGAGATCAATTGCCTCGCACGTTGTTTTTGCCGGTCGATCGACGTGATCTCTTGGATGTCATCTCCACGCTGGATGCCATCTCGGACTGCGCCGAGGACGTCGGGATCCTGTTTACGCTGCGCAAGATGGAGCCGCACGAAGAGCTTGTGGAGCCGCTCGGAACCCTGCTCGATCGCGTCATGAAGGTTGTCGACCAGGCCGTGGGCATCATCGACGAACTCGATGTGCTGGTCGAGGCGGGATTCCGCGGGTCGGAGGCGGCCCGCGTCAAAGAGATGATCGATGAACTCAATCGCCTCGAGCACGAGGCGGATGTCGTCCAGGACGACCTGGCCCGGCGGCTCTTTGCACTGGAGGACGACATCAAGCCGGGCAGTCTCTTCATCTGGAACAAGATTCTCAACAAGGTCGGCGACATGGCGAACACCTCCGAGAAGATGGGGAATCGCATCCGGCTCTTTCTTGCACAGAGCTGAGACCGAGTGTGTCGGGTAGTCAGACAGGACCGGTTCGTGAATTCCATCCGAGATAGAGCGACGTGACATACGTATTCTACCTCGCGCTCGCGTTCGGGTTTTACATGGCGTGGAGCATCGGCTCGAACGATGCCGCCAACGCCATGGGAACCAGTGTCGGTTCCAAGGCCATTACGTTTACCGAGGCGATCGTCATTGCGGCGGTCTTTGAATTCAGCGGCGCGATCTTGGCGGGGGCCGATGTCACCAACACGATGCGCAAAGGGATTATCGCCCCGGAGGCCTTTCAGGCGCTGGGTCCCGACGGTCCGGCATTGTTTGCTCTGGGGATGCTGGCGGCCCTCGTCTCGGCGGCGGTCTGGATCCATATCGCCGCGTTTTTGGGCTGGCCGGTCTCGACGACTCACAGCATCGTGGGATCGATCGCCGGATTCGGCATGGTGGCGGTCGGCATCAGCGAGGTGAACTGGGGCCTACTCGTCACCATCGTGGCGAGCTGGGGAGTCAGTCCCGTCGTCGGCGGGGTTCTGGCGTTCTTGGTGTTTACCGCCATACGCAGGTTAATCCTCGATGCAGATGAGCCGGTCGACGCCGTCAAACGGTGGGGGCCGGTTTTGGCATTTCCGGTCTTTCTGGTCCTGGGGCTCGTCCTCTTTTTCAAGGGGCTCAAAAACGCAGCATGGGCGCAGGAGTTTACGCTGGTGACGGAGCTTTCGATTTCGGCAGGGATCGGGGTAGCCGCCTCGATCGGTCTGGCGGTATTGCTCCACAACATCGACCTGAGCAGCGGCAAGAGCGCGCTCGAAGAGCGCCGAGCCGGTCGGACGGCGGAGACCGATGGTACGGAGGAGAGAGCCCGGAAATTTGCCGATGTCGAACGGGTCTTTCGCTACCTGCAGACGATCACGGCGTGCTTTGTCGCCTTTGCTCACGGCTCCAATGACGTCGCCAACTCGATCGGGCCGCTGGCGGCCGTCGTCAGCTTTTTTACCATCGACGGGTTTTCGGTCAGCTTCGATTCCGGGGCCACGATCGGAGGGGAGGTCGCGGTGCCCGTCTGGGTGCTGGTGCTGGGAGGCGTCGGGATCGTCATCGGTCTCGCCACCTACGGGCGAAAGGTCATCGAGACGATCGGCACGAAGATTACCGAGATCACGCCCTCTCGGGGATTCGCGGCTGAATTCGGTGCCGCCACGACCATCGTCGTCGGCTCCAAGCTCGGACTTCCCCTGTCGACGACGCACACGGTCGTCGGCTCGGTCATCGGAGTCGGCTTTGCCCGCGGTATGGATGCCCTGAACCTCTCGATGATCTGGGACATCTTCAAATCATGGGTCTACACCATTCCGTTTACCGGGGGGCTGACAATTATTCTCTTCTACCTCTTCAGGGCCATTTTCATTTGACCGATACGTAGAGTGCTTCGCTGACCGGCCCCCAGCGCATCGTCCGTCTGTGGGACGGGTGCGTTCGGTCTTTAGATCCGATCTCTACCTCCAGCGGGGTACCGTAGGCGATCTGGTAGGCGAAGACGTCCCCGGACTCGATGTCGGTGTCGGTAAATCGGGTCTGTGGCTGGTCGCTGGCCGGAAACGTCGACACGGGTACTGATTCGTCCGATTCTCGCAGGACGTTCCGTCGAAACAGACGCGTGGCGTACCCTCGGCTCGCCCATGAGAGTTCGACCGAAGAGTCGGTCACGGCGTCCACCGTTGGCTGATCGGGAAGGGGAGGGGCCGGTGGCCAGCGGAGCCGAAGCAGCGGTGTGCGCGCGAGGTTCGAGCTATCGTCGGTGGATTGTTCGACGAGCGTGGCCCTGTAGACCGTCGGCCGGCCGGAGTCGTCCGATGGTTTCAGCCCCTCGTCACGAAGCCGGATTCCATCGCCTCGGAGCAGTTCGATGAGGTCGCCGTCGAGCGGCTGGTTTCGGACCGTGCGCGCGGCGGAGCCGTCGTCGCTGCGCTCGATGATCAATCGGAGTTGCCCGGCGTCGGCCGGCGTCAGTCGGTCGGAGTATGGAGTCGATTGCCAGGCGATTCGAAGGAGCAATCCGCTCTGAGTTCCTTCGAGGGCGGCGATGGTCAGGGGAGACCGTGGTTCGGCGGTTCGTGTGCGCAGCGGAGGCGTCAGAGACGCGCAGCCGACCAGACTGCCCAGAGCGGTCAGGCCGGCTGCCAGAAATCGCCGTCGGCTGAGCGTCGGCTCCTCAGAACTGCCAGACGAGGTTTGTTTGGATCGTCCAGGCGAGGTTGGCGTCGGCATCGGATCCGAATGGGGCATCGGAACTCGGGGGATTGGTCAGCCGGGGGCGTCCTTCTTTGGCGTCCAGTGCGCCGAACGGGAAGAAGATGCCGCCTTCGAGCTCGACCAGAAACGTGTCGAGTTGAAGGTAGCGGACGGCGCCGTCGAATTCGAGGCCCAGCCAGTTGTCTTCGCCCGAGGGCGTGCCGGCGGCGCGAAGGGCCCGCGAGGCGATGGCGTCGAGCTGAACTTCGAGGCGTCGGTCGGTGGTCTCGAAGAACCGGGCCTGCACGTAGGGGTTGGCGTAGGCGGCGTTGGTGACGGTCCCGATGACTTCCCGGAAACCGATCAGGTCGACGTGGTAGTTGGGATCGAAGCGGTAGGAGTCCAGTGCGCCGATGGCCGACGAGTTGTAGCCCCAGTTGGGCTGGTCGGAGCCGGTTGCGACGCCGGAATTGAGTCCGAATCGAACCGGTCCGCCGAAGTAGAACTCCGATTCAAGGGCGGCGCCGAACTGTCCGATGTCTTCGCTATTGGTGGTGCATTGGTCGGAGTTGGCGCGTTCCTGTTCGTTGAAGCAGTTGACGTCGTTGTTGGTGCCGGAGTCGTCTCCGACCGATTCGTCGGTGGTATTGTCGACGGACCCGAAGACGCCGTTGGCCTCGAGTTCGACACGAATCAGGCGGTTCGGCTCAGGTTCCCATTTGAATCGGAACCAGACGTCGGGCACGAAGAGTTTGAGGCCGCGGTAGATGAGTTCACCGCTCTCCGGGCCGGCCTGCTGGTCCTCGTTGCCCGAGACGGCGGCGTTGCCCGGGATGAACGATCCCTGCTGGGTCCGGTAGCTGAAGAGGGCTCCGCCGTCGAAGACCGGCTTGCGGTCTTCCTTGAGGCGTTTCTGCTGGAGTTGCTTGTCTTTTTCGGTGACCGGCTTGTTGAAGATCGAGAAGGTAAACTGCCGGGCATCGTCGATCTGGGTCATGTCGTAGGCCTGACCGTCCGCGCGTTCCGGCGTCTGGCTGGTGATCCCCTGGTCGGGAAAGTCGACGGCCGCCGAGGCGTACATCTTGAAGAGTTTCGGCGAGCGGTAACGAATGCGGTCGACGTGGTCGCCGAAGTTGCAGTCAGCGCAGTCCCCGCCGTTGGCGTACATGCCGAGACCCCAGTCCCAGTCCATCCGGCCGGCCTTCAGGCTACCCAGGGCGGTGTCGACCACTCCGTAGGCCTCGTTGATGCGCAGAGCGTCCTGGAACCACTCGAGTTCCCGGGGAGGGATCTGGTTGGAACCGGAGACGGTCCGGCTCGGGTCGGGATAGACCGACGAGGCCGATGTCAGACGCGACTGGGGAAGGGCGCCGAGGACGAGATTATTCAACACATTCGCTTCGACATGCAGCTCCAGTCGCTCGGTGATGTGGATAGTCGGCTCGATGCGGAAGTTCATGTCGGCGCCGGCGAGCAATTCGGCATCGGGGTTCGCCGCCGCGTGATCGGGGAAGTTGCTCGCCGCCGGCGGGCGGATCGATGAGGTGCCGCCGGTATCGAGATCGAAGTTGATGTTCATCGCCGAGCGTACCCGGAACATGCCGTCCCAGGTCACGAACGGATAGACCTTCGCAGGTGACAACTCCTGGAGGTCCTCTTCCTCGATGTCTTCGACGGGCTCGAAATCCTCGCCGCCGGTCTTGTCGGCCAGATCGGAGATGGGACTGTCCGCATCCTCTTTATCCGCCTCCGAGGGCTTCTGCGAGTCCTCGGACTCGGAAGATTCCGATGTCGAAGAGGTCTCCTCCGAGTCGTCCTCGTCTTCGACCTGTTCCTCGGCGCGCTCGGAGGGGGATGGGAGCGTGGCCGGCTGGTCGCCGGTTCCCGTTTCGGGGTCCTGGGACTCCTGGGCCGAGGCCAGCGAGGGGAGGCCCAAGAGAAACAGAATTGCGAACGTTCGCGAGAGAATCGATGTCTTCATCAACGATCCATCCGAATCAATAGTGGTGATTCCCGACGCGATGTCGGTAGCAAAGCGTCTTAAAGAGTGTCAATCATCGGAGCGACGTTGAGTGAACTCGAAGAGAACGCCGTCGGTATCTTTCGGGTGCAGAAACGAAATCAGTTTGTTGTGGGCGCCATCCTGGGGTTCGTCGCTCAGCAGTCGGACGTCGTGCTCGGTCGCGCGCCGCCGGGCGTCCTCGATATCGTCGGTTCCGCAGGCCACATGGTGGAGGCCTTCGCCGTGATTCTCCAGGAACCGGGCGATGGGTCCCTTATCGTCGAGCGGCTCCAGGAGCTCCAGGGACGATTCGCCGAGGCGAAAGAAGGCGACCCTCACTCCCTGGTCGGGTACCTCCTCGGTTCCTTCGAACTCCAGGCCGAAGACGTCGCGGTACAGGTCCATGCTGTCGTCGATCGAATGGACGGCGATGCCGAGATGGTCGATTTTGTTGAGCATCGGGGTCCCTTGGCGAGGTTGAGGGTTCACGAGTGATTCTGGCCGTACGGACAGAGGTCCAGCAGCGTGCAGTCGGAACAATCGGGTGACCGCGCATGACAGGTCTGGCGGCCGTGGCGGATCATGACGATGTGGGCGGCGTAATGTTCATCCTGAGGGATGCGCGGCTCCATGAAGTCGTGGGCCTGTCGACTGCCGGCCTTCGGGTCGGTCCAGCCGAGGCGTTCGCACAATCGAAGAATGTGGGTGTCCATCGGGAAGACCGGCATCCCTCCGGCGTACATGAGCGTAAATTTGGCGGTCTTGGGCCCCACGCCCTTGAAAGATTCGAGGTACGACTGTGCTTCGTCGACACCCTCGTCGCGGAGGTGCTCCAGCGAGTATTGTCCGTGTTCTCGGCGGACGTCGCGCAGGATCGACTGGATCCGCGGGGCCTTCTGACGAGCCAGTCCGCCGATCTCGATGGCGTCGACGACCGCCTCCGTCGGCGCCTCTGCGATACGTTGCCAGTCGCCGCCGAATGTGTCCATCAAACGAGCGAAGCTACGATCGGTATTCTGCCGGTTCGTGTTTTGGCTGAGGATCGTGCGCACCAGAGTCCCCAGTAGGTCGTCGGGGCCCGAATACTCCGGGCGGCCGTAGCGGTCATACAGGCGGTCCAGGACGGTTCGGATCGGCGGATTCAGCATGGATCGAGGGGCTGGTGGGGGCAGCGGCGTGCAGCCATGCAGCGGTCGGTCGGGTTTGTATCACCCTCGCGGCTCCAGGCAAGTCGGCCCGTCTCCGCAGGGCGTTGGCACTGTCGAAACAGCGGAAATGAGCAGTCTGCCGGAATACCGGATTCGGAGCCGACTGTTGAGCAAGGGTGAAGGATCGGGTTCGCCGCACGCCACGTCGGTTTCCGTTCGCAGTCCAACCAGGAGTGAAGTGCCATGAGTGACCAAAGCCTACTTCAGGAAATCGGCCGCTACCACGATATCGACCGATATCAGGATCTCCACTGGGAGGGTTCCTTTCAGGAGTACCTCGATATCGTGCGGGACGACCCGCGGGTGACGCGTACGGCGTACCAGCGTCTGTACGACATGATCCTGTCGTACGGCACCGAAGAGTACATCGACAACAAAAAGAAGGTCGTCAAATACAAGTTCTTCGAAGACCCGATGAACGACGGCGAAGATGCCATCTACGGGCTCGACATCCCGTTGATGAAGCTCGTCAATGTCTTCAAATCGGCGGCCAACGAGTACGGAACCGAACGGCGAATTATCCTGTTGCACGGTCCGGTCGGCTCCTCGAAGTCGACGATCGTTCGCCTGCTCAAACAGGGGCTCGAAGAATACACCCGGACCGACGCCGGGCGTGTCTTCACGTTTTCCTGGGAGATGCCCGAGAATCTCCAGCATCTGACCGGCGGCGAAGAGGTCTTTCACGACCCGATGAACGAGGATCCGCTCAAGCTGATCCCGGTCGAATGGCGCGAACAGGCGATCCAGGATCTGGGTCTGTCGGATACGAGTTATGAGGTTGTCGTCCGCGGCGAACTCAACCCGGCCAGTCGGTTCATCTTTCGCGAGCTGATGAAGCATTACAACGGGGATTGGACCCGCGTGATGGAACACGTCAAGGTGCGGCGCCTGCTGTTTAGCGAAAAGGACCGGGTCGGCCTGGCGAGTTTTCAGCCCAAGGACGAGAAGAACCAGGACTCCACGGAGCTGACCGGGGACATCAACTACCGCAAGATCGCGCTGTACGGGTCCGACTCCGACCCGCGGGCGTTCAACTTCGACGGTGAGATGTGCGTGGCCAATCGTGGGCTGATCGAATTCGTCGAGCTCCTCAAGCTCGACACGGCGTTCCTCTACGACCTGCTCGGGGCGACCCAGGAGCGCAAGATCAAGCCCAAAAAGTTCGCTCAGACCGACATCGACGAGGTGATCATCGGGCACACTAACGAGCCCGAGTACCGGAAGTTGCTCGACAATGAGTACATGGAGGCGCTGCGTGACCGTACGGTCAAGATCGATATTCCGTACATCACGAAGTGGAACGAAGAGATCAAGATCTACAAGAAGGACTTCAACAACGAAAAAGTCCGGGGCAAACACATCGCGCCGCACACGATCGAGATGGCGTCGATGTGGGCCGTGCTGACCCGTCTGGAGGATCCCAAAAAGCACGACCTGACGCTGCTTCAGAAGCTGAAGCTGTACGACGGCAAGACACTGCCGGGTTACACGCAGGACAACGTCAAGGAGCTGCGCAAGGAGACCGACAACGAGGGGATGGACGGCATCAGCCCTCGCTACATCCAGGACGAGTTGTCGAATGCGCTGGTCTCGTCGAAGACCGAGAGTTCGATCAATCCGTTCCTGGTCCTCAATGAACTCGAGAGCGGGCTGGACAACCACTCGTTGATCAACAGCGAGGACGAGCGAAACCGCTACAAGGAGCTGCTCGCCGTGGTCAAACAGGAATACGAGGACATCGTCAAAAACGAGGTCCAGCGAGCGATTTCGGCCGACGAGGAGGCGATCGCGAAGTTGTGCGCCAACTACGTCGACAATGTGAAGGCCTACACCCAGAAGGAAAAGGTGAGAAACAAATACACCGGCCAGTACGAAGAGCCCGACGAGCGGCTGATGCGCTCGATCGAGGAGAAGATCGATATCCCCGAGTCGCGCAAGGACGATTTCCGCCGCGAGATCATGAACTACATCGGGGCGCTGGCTGTCGAGGGAGAGTCCTTTACCTACGAGACCAACGAGCGGCTGCAGAAGGCGCTGGAGCTGAAGCTCTTCGAGGACCAGAAGGACTCGATCAAGCTGGCGTCGGTCGTCTCCAACGTCGTCGACAAGGAGACCCAGGAGAAGATCGATGTCGTCAAGCAACGGCTCATCGACAAATACGGCTACAACGAAGAGTCGGCCACGGACGTGTTGAATTTCGTGGCGAGTATCTTCGCTCGAGGCGAATCGAAGGACCAGGAATGACGCTTCCTCTCGACTAGGGACGGGTCCAACCGATGGCAGATCTGGGCAAAATCAAGCAGGACCATCAGCGGTTCAAGCAGATCGTTCGCGGCAAGATCAAGGACAATCTGCGCAAGTACATGAGCGAGGGGGAGCTGACCGGCCGCCAGGGCAAAGACACCGTCAAAGTGCCGGTCCCGCGCATCGATCTTCCGCGGTTCAAATACGGAGACAAAAACACCGGGGGAGTCGGCTCCGGGGAGGGGGAGGTCGGCGACATCATCGGCCGCGGCGACGAGGCTCCCGGCGAAGGAGGGCCCGGTGAAGCCGGCGAGGGGGAGGGCGACAAGGCGCTCGAAGTCGACGTCACCTACGAGGAGCTCGCCGAGATCATGGCCGAGGAACTCGAGTTGCCCAACATCGAGCCGAAGGGCCAGAAGACGATCGAGACGACGGACACCGAGTATACGGATATCCGAAAGACCGGACCCGAGAGTCTCCGCCACTTCAAGCGGACCTTCAAGGAGGCGTTGAAGCGCCAGATCGCCAGCGGCGAGTACGATCCGGAGGACCCGGTCGTCATCCCGATTAAAGAAGATCGACGCTACCGTGCCCCGGAGGAAGATACGCAGCCGGAGTCCAACGCCGTCATCCTGTACATGATGGATGTCTCCGGATCGATGGGCGACGAGCAAAAGGAGATCGTGCGCATCGAATCCTTCTGGATCGATACCTGGCTGCGCCATCAGTACACCGGCATCGAGACCCGCTACATCATCCACGATGCGACGGCCAAGGAGGTCGACCGCCATACCTTCTTTCACACCCGGGAGTCCGGCGGGACGATGATCTCGAGCGCCTACAATCTGGCGTGTGAAATCCTCGAGGAGGAGTACCCGGTCTCGGAGTGGAACGTCTATCCATTCCACTTCTCGGACGGCGACAACTGGTCGGTCGACGACACGAAGGAATGTATGAAGATCTTGAAGGAACGGATCGTGCCGCGGTCGAACATGTTCGCCTACGGCCAGGTCGAATCACCCTACGGTTCCGGCCAGTTTATCAAGGACCTGGGAGAGCATTTCGCCGACCAGGAGCGGGTGACCCTCTCGGAGATCGAGAACCGCGATGGCATCTACGACTCCATCCAGGAGTTCCTGGGAAAGGGGCTCTAACCATGCGATTTATTAAGTCCATTCCGCCGCACATTCGCGATCTGATTGGCAATATCCGGTCGGTCGCCCAGGACAAATACGGCCTCGATTTCTTCGAGACCATCTTCGAGATGGTCGACTACAAGACGATGAACGAGATCGCCGCCTTTGGCGGGTTTCCGACCCGCTATCCCCATTGGCGATTCGGCATGGAGTACGACCAGCTCTCCAAGAGCCACACCTACGGGCTCTCGAAGATCTACGAGATGGTCATCAACAACGATCCCTCGTACGCCTACCTGCTCGAGGGAAACAATCTGGTCGATCAGAAGACGGTCATCTCCCACGTCTACGCCCACGTCGACTTCTTCAAAAACAACTATTATTTCTCGAAGACCAACCGAAATATGGTCGACGAGATGGCGAATCACGGCGCGCGGATGCGTCGATACGTGGACAAGCACGGGATCGAAAAGGTCGAAGACTTCGTCGATACCTGTCTGTCGTTGGAGAACCTCATCGATTACCACGCGCCGTTTATCGAGCGGCGCGGAGCCGAGGACGACTCCGAGGACGACGGAGAGGTTCCGAAGTTCGAGGCGAAGTCGTACATGGAGGACTACATCAATCCCGACGAGTTTCTGGAGGAGCAGAAACAGAAACTCGAAGAGCAGCGCGAGCGCAAAAAGAAGGTGCCCTCGGAGCCGCAGCGAGACATCCTGCGGTTCTTGATCGATCAGGCCCCGCTGGAGGACTGGGAGGCCGACATCCTCTCGATGATCCGCGAGGAGGCATACTATTTCGCGCCGCAGCGGCAGACGAAGATCATGAACGAGGGATGGGCCTCGTACTGGCACTCCAAGATCTTGACGGAAGAGATTCTGGACGACTCCGAGATCGTCGACTTTGCCGACATCCACTCCGGTGTGATGGCGACGCCCCAGGGCGGGTTCAATCCCTACAAGGTGGGCATCGAGCTGTATCGGCACATCGAAGAGCGATGGAATCAGGGGAAGTTCGGCAAAGAGTGGGAAGAGATCGATGATATGGAGCGAAAATCCCACTGGGACAAGCAGCTCGGTCTGGGCCGCGACAAGATCTTCGAGGTCCGCAAGCTCTACAACGATGTCACGTTCATCGACGAGTTCTTGACCGAGGAATTCGTCCGCGAGCAAAACCTCTTTACCTACGAGTACAACCCCAAACAGGACACCTGGGAGATCGCCAGTCGCCAATTTGAGCAGATCAAAGAGAAGCTCCTGCGACGACTGACCAATTTTGGCGAGCCGTTTATCTTCGTGAAGGACGGCAACTTTCGGAACCGCGCCGAATTGCTGCTCCATCACAAGTGGGAGGGAACGCCGCTTCAGATGGATCAGGCCAAAGAGGTCCTCGAGTCACTCGAACGGGTCTGGAAGCGGCCGGTCAATCTGGAGACCCGATTCGAGGATGAGGGCCTGTTGATGTCCTTCGACGGCGACGAACACACCCATGAGTCCTGGGACTACGAGTCGATCTGAGCAATTGATCTCGTGAGGGCTGGTCGCTACAACCCGGCGATGACGTGACCGATAGCATCGTCAACGAATGCGACTGGCACCGAGGATGGGACGTGAGCGACGGCGGGTTGTACAGCATTCCGAGAGATCTCCTCTTTGAGTTCGACGCCGAGAAGACACACCTGGCGACGATGAAGGGGCTGGACGTCACCCTGGCTCCCGACGTCATTCGGCGTACCGTGCGACGGTCTTTTCGAGTCGACGCCCCTCGGCTCGAGCGACGCCTCTGGGGACTGGATTTTCCCAATCCGGTGGGTCTGGCAGCGGGATTCGACAAAAACGCCGAGCATGTCGGCCCCCTCTGCGCATTCGGTTTTGGATTCATCGAAGTGGGGACGGTCACCGGTCAGCCTCAAGAGGGGAATCCAAAGCCCCGGATGTTCCGACTCAAGGAGGACCGGGCCCTTCTGAACCGAATGGGATTCAACAACCACGGCAGTGAGGTCATTGCCGAACGGCTCGAGGATGTGGATGCCCCGGTGCCGATGGGCGTCAATATCGGAAAGTCGAAGGTCGTGTCCCTGGATGAGGCCGACACCGATTACGAGAAGAGCTTTCGGCGGCTGTTCGATCACGGCGACTACTTCGTGGTCAATGTCAGTTCACCGAACACGCCCGGCCTGCGCGATCTTCAAAAGTACAAGCCCCTCTCGCGGCTTCTTGGACATCTGCAGAACCTGAATGCCGAGTGCGCCGACGATCGTGATGTGTCGCGTCGCCCGCTTCTGGTGAAATTCGCCCCTGACCTGAGCGAAGACGAGCTCGACGCCGCTCTTCGGGTTGTCAGCGAACGAGATATCGACGGCATCATCGCCACCAATACGACCGTCGAGCGCGACGGCCTCCGAACCGAGGGTCAGGAGGATCTGGGGCCCGGTGGCATCTCGGGTCGTCCATTGACCGAGCGTTCCCGGGAGATGATTCGAACGATCTATCGAAAGACATCCGGCGAGATCCCGATCGTCGGGGTGGGCGGCATCTTCGACGCCGAAGATGCGCTGAAGGCGATCCGGGCGGGGGCCTCGCTGGTGCAGGTGTGGACGGGATTCGTCTACGAGGGACCGGGGATGGTGCGTCGGATCAATCGAGGATTGGTAGACGCATGCGAGCGACATGGCTGGGATTCGATCGAAGACGCCGTCGGGCTGGACGCATGACGTGGTCATGCCGCCGGAGCGATGATATCGTCAGGGCATGGAACCTGCGGCGTCGAGGTCAACGATGGATACGTTGAAATCAGTCCGACTCTCCCGATGGTGGGCCTCGTGTGTGGTGGCGTGTCTGGTGTGGTCCGGCATCTCCTATGCGGCTGCGCCGGCGGCCGTCGCCTCGGAGACCGACGACACTCGTCTGGGAGCCGATCGGATCGAGATCGGCGCGTCGGTGCGAGGGACGATGGCACCGCCGACGGATTCGGTCGACTGGTTCTATTTCGAATTGGAGGAGGAGTCGACGCTGAAGCTCGGCCTGGACAGGCGCGAGGGCGAAGGAACCCTGCGGATGAACCTATCCAAAGCGACGGGTGAAGATATCGGCGATGTCGATACGTCAGGGGGATCGGGGAGCCTGGAGCTGACCCTGGCCCCCGGACTCTACTACATCGAGCTGACTGCAGACGCCGCGGCCACCTACATGTTAACTGTGGCTAAACGTAAGAAACCGCCCTCGAGATAATACTCCAAGGGCGGTTGGTAGGTCTCCAGCGCTTTCACCTTACAATATGATTATAGACATACGTTATCAGGGTGCAAGAGAAAATCTTTAGGTCGGTGTAAAGGTCCTTACAGCATCGATTGTGGGTCGACGTCGACGATGATCCGGACGTTTCGGTGCCTGTCGGGTCCGCCGGGCTCGAAGTGGCCGACCCGGTCGAGCATCCGGTGAGTGACCTCGCGCAGTGCAGGGCGCTTTCGACTCTTGAGCAGCACTTGCCAGCGAGACCTCCCCTTGATCTTCGACAGTGGCGGCATGGCAGGCCCCAACATCATCACGTGTTCGGCGAGATCGGCTCGATTGCGTAGCAGGGAGCGTGCCGCCGAGGCGTAGTGCCGTGCGGCCTGTCGGGCCTTGTTGTTGGATTTTGCTTCGAACTTGATGGCGATCAGGTACCCGAAGGGCGGATACGCCTGTTGGTTGCGCCGTTCGAGTTCCGGGTGCGCGAACGCATCGTAGTCGTGTTCGGCGGCAGCTCGAATCGCTTCGTGCTCGGGGTTGAGCGTCTGAACATAGACTTTTCCCGAATGGTCGCCGCGTCCCGCCCGCCCCGAGACCTGAGTGAGCAACTGAAACGTGCGCTCCGCCGAGCGGAAGTCGGGAAAATTCAGGCTCAAATCGGCATGAACCACTCCGACGGTGACCACGTTCGGAAAGTCGTGCCCCTTGGTGACCATCTGGGTGCCCGCCAGAACATCGAGCCTCTGGGCACGGAATCGTTGGATCAGGGCTCTAAGCTTTTTGCCCGTCGATGTATCGCGATCCAGTCGGCCGACGTCGAGGCCGTCGAAGACCTCGTCGAGGTGTTTTTCGAGCTGTTCCGTGCCGATCCCGCGCTCTCTGAGGCCGGGGTCGCCGCAGGCGGGGCATCGTTCGGGCATGCGGATGCTGTGGTCACAGTGGTGACAGCGCAGTGATTCCTGTCGGCGGTGGTAGGTCAGCGAGACGTCGCAGTTGGGGCACTCGAAATATTCACCGCATGCGTCGCAAGCGACACACGGGGAATACCCGCGGCGATTCAAAAACAGGATAGCTTGCTTGTCGTCGCTGAAGGTCTTTTTCAGCGCCTGGTAGAGCCGAGGCGAGAGGATCGAAGCCCCGTCGTCGTCCTCGTAGGCCCGCATGTCGATCGTCTCGACTTCGGGCATGGGACGTTCTTCGACCCGGTCGGGCATCGTCAGGTAGGTCAGTCGGCCGCTGCGCGCGTTCTGGTACGATTCCAGAGACGGGGTCGCCGAGCCGAGGATCACCCGTGCCGACTCCAGTTTGCCGCGGACCAGCGCCATGTCACGGGCGTTGTATCGGGGCCCTCGCTCCTGCTTGAAGCTCGAGTCGTGTTCTTCGTCGACCACCAGAACACCCAGGTTCGTCAGCGGGGCGAAGAGGGCGGAGCGCGCGCCGATGACGATGTCGACTTCGTCGCGGTTGATGCGCCGCCACTGATCGAATCGCTCGGCCTGGGTCAGCCCGGAGTGGAGGACTGCAATGCGGTCGTCGAAATGGGCGCGGAAGGTCGCCACGAACTGCGGGGTCAGCGCGATCTCGGGCAACAGGACCAGAGCGGATTCACCGGCATCGATGGCCGCCTGGATGGCACGTCGATAGACTTCGGTCTTTCCGCTGCCGGTGACTCCATGCAGCAGAAATCCCTCGTAGCGGCCGGCCTGGCGCGCCGCCTCGATGGCGTCGACGGCCTCCTGCTGGGGGGCGGTCAGGGTGTGATGATCCGGCTCGGGAACGGGTTCGGATTCGAAGGGATCGCGGTAGACTTCCTCGGTCTTCGATTCGATGAATCCGCGGTCTTCGAGTCCGTCCAGCGAGGAGTATGGGCTGTCGATCACCGGGGTGATGTCCGAGCGGGGGATCCAGGTTTCGGCATCGAGGAGATCCAGGATGCGCGCCTGTTTGCTGCCCACGCGGCGGCCGTCGCCGTCGTCGGAGACGATGCGGTAAAAGACCTCCTCTTTGACCCCGGTTCCGCCCCCGGCGTCCAGGTAATCGACATCGACGAGCCCGCGCTTCTCGAGTTCCGTCAGGCGGACGAAGGTCGTCGACGAGCCGAGGGCCTCCTTGAGGTCTTCGATAGACATCGTCTCCTTCGATCGAAGGAGTTCGACGGCCCTGGCGAGGTCGGCATCGGCCCCCTGCGGGCCGTTGCTCGTGGAGGTGGCCTCCAAGACCTCCCCGGGGGCTGCGTCTTCGGACAACGTGTAGTGCTTGATGCCCTCGAGTTTGACCGCCGAGGGGACCGCCAGCCGCATGACCCGTCCGATGGGCGCCAGGTAATAGTCGGCGATAAACTCCAGGAATTCGACGCCGGTCTCGTCGAGGACGGGTTCCGGGTCGATGACGTCGACGATCGGTTTGACCTTTCCGGCCAGGTCGGGGTCGGGCAGCTTTTCGGAGAGCCCGCAGACGAGACCGGTGGTGGACCGATTCCGAAAGGGAACGTGCACCAGATGGCCCACCCGGAGCCGGCGGGCCAACCCATCGGGTACCTCGTAGGTAAAAGAGGTGTAGACCGGAACATCGACGGCGACTTCAGCGTACAAGGTAGTGGCGGGGCAGCGAGAGGGGGTGGGTCTCAGCCAGGGTCACGACAAGGTAGTTCAGGGATCCCTGGAGTGCAACGCGTGCTCGATCGGATGACGTTTGCTTTGAATATCTGGTGGGGCTGGTACGTACAATGGGTGGCAATCGGTGACTGAGGTATGCGGATGGAACCATGAAAGGCGATATATTCGGATCGAGGGTCGGGGCGTGGTTGGTGGCATTCATCACGGGTCTTGCGTTGACCGCTGCGGGCACGTCGACGCTCGAGGCGCACTGGCCTGACGGCATCGTCGTCGTGGGTGTCAATACGGTGGACCCGTTTCTGGAACAGGAGATGATCTACGACATCGAGCAGACTCTGTCGCAGCGCAGCGACACCTTCGAGACCTGTTATCGACGCCACGCCACTCGGGGCGAAATCGTGACGGTCGACTGGACGATTACACTGGACGGGTCACCGGTCGAGATCGATGTATACGCCGACCGATACCGCATGGAGACGTGTGTCGAGTCGGCGCTCTCGGGGCTGACGTTTCTGCCGGCCTACGACCGGCACCCTCGGGCCCGCGCCGAGATCTATTTCGACGCCGAAGAGTGACGCCCATTCTCACCGTCCGGCGTCGCCGAGAATCCTCTGGCGCGCGTCTCGACGCGCCACCTCGAGCAGTTCGGCATCGTCGATGAGGTCGCCGAAACGAAATTCGGCGCGACCCGACTGCCGCTCTCCCAGAAATTGCCCGGGTCCTCGAATCTCGAGGTCGACTTCGGCCAGTTCGAATCCGTCGTCGGTGCCGGCAAAGTGGGTGAGCCGTTTTTCGGCATCGTCGGTGATCCCGTAGCCGGCCAGCAGCACACACATCGACTGCATCTCGCTTCGGCCGACACGGCCGCGCAACTGATGGAGCTGGCTGAGGCCGAAGACCTCGGGGCTCTCGATGACCATCATGGTGGCGTTGGGCACGTCCATGCCGACTTCGACGACCGTGGTGGCACACAGCACATCGATATCGCCGGCGGCGAAGGCGCGCATCGTCTCCGACTTGGCCTCGTCGCGCATCTGCCCGTGCAGGATCGCCACCCGCAGTCCCTTCAGGGGACCGTTCGCCAGTGTTTCGGCCGAGTCGACGGCCGAGCGGCGACCGGGGGCCTTTTGAGATTCCTCGACCAACGGATAGACGAAAAAGGCCTGCTGGCCCGTCTCGCGGATCCGATCCCGGACATATTCGTAGACGTCGGGCGCCGACTGGCGCGTTCTCAAAAAGGTCCGGACCGGCAGACGCCCCGGAGGTTTTTGTCGAATGACGGTGAGGTCGAGGTCTCCGAAGACCGAGTGGGCCAGGGAGCGTGGAATCGGTGTGGCCGTCATCGCCAGAAGGTGCGGATCGCGCCCCTTTTCGAGCAGGGCTTCGCGCTGGTCGACCCCGAATTTGTGTTGTTCGTCGACGACGACCATGCCCAGCGAGTCGAAGGCCACGTCGTCGGTGAAGAGGGCGTGGGTGCCGATAACCAGGTCGGCGGACCCGTCGGCCAGTCGCCGGAGGGTTTCTCGTCGCTGTGGTTCGGGCATCGAACCGGTCAGGCACGCCAGCGAGACGTCGAGGTCCTCGAACAGATCCCGTGCCGTCTTCAGATGCTGCCGGGCCAGGATGTCGGTCGGGGCCATAAACGCGGCCTGGCAGCCATTGTCGATGGCGATGGCGCAGGTCAGGAATGCGACGACGGTCTTGCCGCTGCCCACATCTCCCTGCAGAAGCCGGCGCATGGGCATCCGCCGGCCCAGATCGTCGGCCAGGCGGCCAGCCGCCTTTTTTTGGTCGTCGGTCAGTTCGAACGGTAGCCGTCGGACCAGGTCGCGACCGAGCTCCCTGTCGGTACACTGCGGCGCGCGGGCGGCCCGGCGCTGTTGGACGTATTCGTTCGCGAGCGCCACCTGGAGGCTGTAGAATTCCTCGTAGACGAGGCGGTCTCGAGCCGCCCGCAGGTCAGCTTCAAACGAGGGCCGGTCCTCGTTGGAGTCCAACAGGTGGATAGTCCGAAGGGCCTTGCGGATGCGAGGAAGGTCGCGTCGGTCGAGCAGCCCCGCGGGCACGGCGTCTTGCACTGCCGGGAGCAGTCGCCGCGCGGCCTGCTCGAGTGCCCCGCGCAGGGTCGCGTCGGGGATCCCCTCCATCGAGACGTAGACCGGCTCGAGTTCCACGCGGGCATCGGGCAGCGAGGGTTTCTTCTTCGAGAGTTCCATCGATGGATGGGCTACCGAGGGAACGCCGCCATCCCAGTCGACCTCGCCGGAAAACGTGACCCAGCCTCCGGCCTTTAGCTTCTGGGCAAACCCCCGGTACGGCAGATTGAACCAGAGGAGTTTGAAGGATTGCTGGCCGCAGACCACGTGCACCTCCAGGGGCCGGCGGCTGTGGCGCGGAGGATTGTTGACCCGTTCGATCCGGCCGCACAACTCGACGTAACCAGCATTGGCCTCGGCTGCCCGTGCACCGGTCGTAAATCGAGCGGCACGTCGGTACTTCCTGGGGACAAAGAGGAGGAGATCCTCGGTGGTGTCGATGTCTCTGGACCGCAGGTGTTCGGCGCGTTTGGGCCCGATGCCGTCCAGGTCCTCGAGGCTCAGCGACGGGGGTTCGTCATAGGTGAGGCTGAAGTAGCCGGGGCGAGAATCTGGCATGGGTCATCAGAGCCCGCTGACATTCAGGTTGCCGGCCTTCAGGTTTTCTTCGGCGCTCGACGGGCGGATGTAATTCGGTTCGGTTTCGTGGATCGAGTCCCCATCCCCGTCGGTGTCGATCAGTCGACGGCGGCCGAGGTGGGCCACGGAGAGGGGGGATGGCGAACCGAAGCTCGGCTCCAAAACGACGATGTCGTCGTGCAGGTCACCAAAGTCGTCGTATGCCTCGACGGCGCTTCCCAGAACGACGATGGACGCTCCGTCGCCGCGTCGCCGCTCGAGCGCATCGACCACGTTGCTGACACTCTGAAGCCGATCATCTTCCAGTCGACGGAACGAACCGTCCCGGGCGGTGTAGGTTCCGACGTAGACCTCATCGCGGCCGGCGTTGAGTGCGGGAACCACGACGGCGTCGGGGTGGGCTCGCGTCGATCGATAGGCCACCGCGGCCAGCGTCGAGATAGCTGCCAGGGGAATGTCGAGCCGGCGAGCCAGGGCCTTGGCCAGTGCCAGTGAAATCCGTGTGCCCGTGAAGCTGCCGGGACCGATCCCCACGGCGATACCGTCCAGGTCGGCGGGCTCGCGTTCGTGGGCTGAAAGGGTCTCGTCGACGTTCGCCAGCAACGAACTCGAGTGGTTGAATGGGACCCGACGGCTGCGTTCGTCGAGCATACGTTCACCGTCGAGCAGGCCGATGGCCTGTACGTTCGTCGACGTGTCGAGCCCCAGAATGGTCTGATACGACGTCATGGGTCACCATCCCTGCAGCCAGTCGACCATGTCCTGCCAGTTGCGCTGGATGTCGTTTTTGAACGCCAGCAGCATCAGCATGATGATCAGGGCGAGGCCGATGTAGGTGAGGATCTGTCGGGTGCGAAAGCTGAGCGGGCGCCGGCGCACGGCTTCGATGGCGTAGAACATCAGGTGCCCCCCGTCGAGGATCGGGATCGGCAGGAGGTTGAAGATGGCCAGATTGATGCTGATCAGCGCCATCATCTGCAGGAAGTACTCCAGTCCGGCTCGGCCGGCCTGGGCAGCCAGCTCCCCGATCATGATGGGGCCGCCCAGGGTATTGAGACTGACACGGCCCTGCAGGATGCGGAGGAATCCGGTGACCATCATCTCGGTGGCTCGCCAGGTCTGACCGACACCGCGCTCGGCCGCGTAGATGAGTCGGTCTCCCAGGGGATGGGCGATCGAGTCGGGCATCACCATGTCCGACATGTGCCCCCAACCGTTGTAGACCCGGTACTGCTCCTGCTTGCTCTCTCCGGTGTACTTGATGACATCGGGCCGAAGGGTCGTCTCATGGACCGACCCGCCGCGCTCATAGGTCAGCTTGAAGCTCGGCTCGACCGGTTCGTCGCTGCCACTCTGGTTGCGTTCCAGAAGTTCCTTGGAGATGGCATTTTGAACCGTACTGGTCATCATACTCCAGTTCGAATACGCGCGCTCGTCGACCGACAGGATCTCGTCGCCACGGCGCAGTCCCGCCTCGGCCGCCGGGCTCCCCTCGTCGACCTCGGTGATGTACATCTCGGCCCAGTCCAGCCCCAGCGTCCACTCGCCGTTTTCTCTCGATGGAGCGACGGTAATCGTGTCGGCGCGCTGTCCGAAAAATTGCGCGTAACTCACCTCGACCGGATATCGGTGCAGGACCAGCAACTCCAGGGGTTTTCCCCCGCTGTCACGGACGGCGTCGCGGATGTCGTGGAAGGTCGATACGGCCTGACCATCGACGGCGGCGATGCGGTCGAAGTGCTGGAGGCCTGCCCGGGCCGCCGGCCCGTCGCGGTCGTCGAGTGCGACCGTCGGGCCCTGGGTTCCCAGATGGATGCCAAGCATCCCGTAGGTGCGCCGGTTGAGTCCCAGAAAGTCGGTCTGCGTCTTCTTTTCCGGCGACACGCGAACCGTCTTCGTCTGGCCGTCGCGGCGGACGACCACCGAGAGGGTGCGATCGTAGGCATCGCGCACCAGGTCGGTAATTTGATACCAGTAGTTGACCTCGGTTCCATCGATCGAGACGATTCGGTCACCGGGCATGAGTCCGGCTTCGGCGGCCGGGGTCTCGGGCATGACTTGTCCGATCTGAGAGGGCGGAGTCGTCCCCTGGCCCAGGGTGACGAAGAAGTAGATCGCCACGGGCAGAAGCATGTTGAACAGGGGACCGGCCAGGGTCACCAGTGAGCGCTGCCAGATCGGCTTTCCCATCAGAGCGCGCTCGCGCTCCTGTTCGTCCATATCCTCGAGGGACTCGAAGCTGTGTCCCATCATCTGTACGTACCCACCCAGGGGTAGCGCGCAGACGACATACTCGGTCTCGCCCCATGTGTATCCGACGACCTTCGGTCCCATGCCGATCGAAAAGCGCAGGACCTTGACGTCGAAGAGTTTGGCGAACAGGAAGTGGCCAAGCTCGTGGATAAAGATCAGCCCGCCGAGCAGGACCAGAATGTAGATGAGACTCATGAGTGAATCATCCCTGAATCCAGGGGATCAGGCGAGTGGTGCATACATAGAACCATGGGGCGGCGAAAATCAATCCGTCGATCCGGTCGAGAATGCCCCCGTGGCCGTACAGGATCGTTCCGCTATCCTTGACCCCGTGAGCCCGCTTGAAGAGGCTCTCGACCAGATCCCCGCATTGAGCCAGCACATTGCCTGGCAACACAACCAGCGCAAAGATGCCAATCGGGAGGATCGACCAGTCGCTGAGGGCCGGAAAAATCAACCAGTTGCAGAGTCCTGCGCCCAGGAGACTGCCGGCGAGCCCTCCGATGCTGCCCTCGATCGATTTGTTGGGACTGACCGCCGGGTACAGGGGATTGTTGCCGGTGGCGCGCCCCACGAAATACGCGGAGGTGTCGCTGGACCATGCCACGACCATCGCCAGCAGCGCCCACCAGGGGCCGTGTGGCGAGCCGTGGACGATGACGAGAGAGCCGAGGAACAGTCCGGAGTACAGGACTGCGGTCACACTGGTACCCAGCTCCAGGGTCGAGCGTTGTTGGTCGTGAAAGCTGAAGAGTTGCCAGAGGCTCAGTACGACGGTTGTCGCCAGCAGCACGACGATCAATCCGGAGGGCGCATAAAAGAGTGCAGCGACGACGGCGACGGCCGATGCGATGGCGAGGAGCCGAAGGGTTCGGTGATCGTCATCGTAGGCGATATTGCAGAACTCCCAGGTCGACACGGCTGCGGCGGCGCCGACCAGGACGAAAAAGCCCCACTCCGGACTCCAAAACAGCAGATACAGGAGCACCGGAATACCGATAAAGGCGGTCAGTAGCCGTGCAGTCAATTCAGACGTCGAATTATCAGCCATCCGTCATCAATCCTGTTCTTTCTCGAGGTGTCGCTGGACCTCCTCGACCTTTTCGTCGATGTGAGGGTTATCCGGTTCGACCGATTGTGCAAACTTCAGATGTTGAAGCGCATCCTCGTAATCGTCGTCGGCGAGTTCCGATTGGGCCATCTGAAGGAACCGTCGGCCCTTCGAAGTCTGGGCAGCATCGGAGAGTGAAGACGGGACCTGTTGCGTCGGCGAAGAGAGTACGTCCGGCGGCAACCGGCGTTTTCCTTGCCGACGGGTGTCCCGGTAGCGCTTTCTCAATTGCCGGTCGCTGAGGACCTCGTGGGCCTCGGTCAGGGCGGTATACAGGGCGCTGACTTCCTTGTGTAGCTTCCGACCCCACGATTCGCTGCGATGTTGGGCGTAGCGGTCCGGGTGATATCGCCGGCTCAGTCGGTCGAAGGCATCGACGACGGTCTGATGGTCGGCACCCTCTTCGATGCCGAGCATCTCCCAGTAGGTCTGGTCCGAAAGTGCCTGCCGGCGTTGTCTGACTTCGCGGTAGAAGGCCTGCCAGCGTTCGACGTCGGGGCCGGCGTCGCCGCGATGGCGGTCTCGAAGGGTTGTGACTGCCCGGCGAAACACCGGTCCGGGGACCGGATAGTCGAGCGTGGTATCGACGTGGCTCGGGGCGTTGCCGTCGCGCCGCAGCCAGAGAATGCCTGGAGGGTTCGAGAGGGCTCGGAGTTGCTCGAGAAGCCTCGCCTGGGCACCGTCTTGCAGCGGCGGGCAGACGATAGCGACCGAAAAGTCGTGTTCCCGTAGTTTTTGAGCCATGCCCTCCCCGCGCCGCGAGGCCAACGGTTTGAAGCCGTCGGGAAGTTCGGCGGCCAGCGCTTTGAGGGTCTCGACGGACCCCGACGCCAGGAAAATATGATCCATGGTCTGGTAACCCCCTACTGCTCGAGGTCGCCCTCGAGTTTGGTTTCCATATATTTGCGAAGCTCGGGACCCAGATCGTGGCGTCTCAGGGCGTGGGCGATATTTGCCGTCAAGAACCCGAGTTTGTCGCCGATGTCGTGGCGCATGCCGTGGAATTCGTAGCCGACCAGGGCTCGCTCCCGTGCCAACTTGGAGAGAGCGTCGGTGAGCTGGATTTCGCCGTTCTCGCCGGGTGTCGCTTCCTCGAGGTATTCAAAGACGATGGGCGGCAACAGGTAGCGTCCGATGATCCCCATGTTCGACGGGGCAATGTCCGGTTCCGGCTTTTCGACCAGTGTCCGGACCCGCGTCAGGTCCGGCGCCCACGACTCTCCGGTGACGATCCCGTAGTCCGAGACGGCCGACTGCGGGACTTCCATCAGGCTGACCACTCCCTGGCCGTACTTTTCGTACACATCGATCATCTGGGCGGTGCAGTGTGGATCGGCGGTGATGATGTCGTCGGGCAGAAGGACCATGAAGGGTTCGTCCCCGATGACGTCGCGGGCACACGACACTGCGTGGCCCAGACCGAGGGGTTTTTTCTGTCGGACGGCGATTGTCCGGATCATCGAGCTGATCTCCCGGATCTTCTCGAGTTCCCGGTCCTTCCCGCGCTCCTCCAGGAGCTTTTCGAGCTCGTAGTCGTAGTCGAAGTGGTCCTCGATCGCCTCCTTTCCCCGGCCGGTGATAAAGACGATTTCTTCGATCCCCGATTCGACGCATTCCTCGACGATGACCTGGATGGCCGGCACATCCACGACGGGAAGGAGTTCTTTGGGGACGGATTTGGTGACCGGCAACAGACGCGTGCCGAAGCCGGCGACCGGGATGATGGCCTTTCGAACCTCAGAAGTTTCCATGGGGCAGGGCGGGTTGGCGGTTCAGATGATCGGACGTCGGGAGCGTAGCCGGCAGTGTATCAACGCCGCGCGGATCAGTCACGCTTGTACTGCTTCCACTCCATCGGCTCCCGGTCGCGGATACGCCACAGATAGTAGAGCCCGAATACGAACAACACGACCGAGAGGTACTGTGCCGGCGTCAGCCCCCAGTATCGGGTGTCGGCAAACAGGGCCTGATTGTTCGCGATGAACGGCTCGGCCTGTGCGCCCATCAGATCCAGGAAAAACTGAGTGTGGGCCGGGACGTCGTAGGTCTGTCCCGACTCGGGAATCGGCCAGGCGCGCAAAAAGTCCAACAGGAATCGGCAGGGAGCGTACATCAGCGGGACGATTGCGATGTAGAGTCCCTTTCGGCGCGGTTTCCGGTTGAGCCAGAGCACCGTCAACACGATGAGCCCCCACCACATCGCCTCGTAGAGCCCCAGGTCGTGTCGCACCAGTCCCTCCGGCGAGAACGAATGGCTGATGAAGGCACCGGTCTCCGGGTCGACCTTATCGAAGTAGATCTCGATGCCGAGCATCTCCCAGGGAATGTGGGTTTCGCCGCTTCCGTATGGGATGTTCTCGTAGCCGAGAGGCCACCACGAGGGAGCCCGCACGCCCAGGTGGTCGTGGACCGAGGCGCAGCCGAGCCGGCCGAAAAACCAGGCGAACGTCAGGGTCCAGACCGAGTGGTCGAGCCACATTTCGTGATCTTCGTCGGGATTGTAGCGCTTCCAGATCCAGTACCCGATGATCCCCCCGATGAGTCCTCCATAGCTGGAGATCGATCCCCAGACTTTCAGCAGGACGAGCGGGTTCTCCAGGATTGAGCCGGGCTCGTAGAAGAGAACGTTGAGAATATGGGCGAAGACCCAGCCGATGAAGATGAGCCACAGCCCGTAGTTCTGGACGCGCTCTCCGTTGAGGCCCAGCTTGCGTTCGCCCCGGCGGGCGGCCATGGCAAGACAGACCAGTAGCCCGATGGCGACAAACATCCCGAAGGAATGAAATTCGAGCCAGTCCGCACCCGGAATGGGCGTCCAGGGGCCGAGTTTGAAGAACGGAAGTGCGCCGAGTGTCTGCATGGTATCTGTCGAGGGCGTTGGGGCATCGAGGACGGAGTGCCTGTAGCGCAGTCGGCCTCGAACCTCAATGTTCGAGGCGTGATTCAAGGCCGGCAATTCAGACCAAATTCTTGACACTGATCGGGGATTTTCATAGCAACAGTGGGTGTAAAGATGGAACGGTAAGTCCCGGTTGTGTCCGGGGAGTGCGCATTTCGATGAACCGAATGTCTGCGCCAATCAGGGTGTCATTGGCACTCAGGCCGAGCCGTTTTTTTGACCGCGTTCGGCAGCGGTGTACCGGAGGAGTTGAATGATGTTTGAAGTCCGTGAAGTGGGCCGGCATCGTCCCGGCTTGGCCGTCTTGGCCGTCGCCGGGTTGGTCTTGTGTTTCGGTCTGTCTCTCCCAGGGTCTCTCTACGCTCAGCAGGACCCGGGTGCGCAATCACAGCCCGAGACCGCCGAAGAGGACGGTTCCACCGCCGGCGACTCCGAGTCGATGGAGACCTCGACTGAGGAGTCGACCGAAGACGGCGATTCGACCGAGAATGAGGACGACACCGAAGGCAGCGAGAGCGCCGAAGAAGACGAGCTGCCCGGCGAGGTCATCGAGACCCGGACCGAGACGACACGAGAGGTCTCGGGCGCAGCCGACGAAGCTCATCCGGATCGTGTCCAGCGCGGACTCAACGCGCAGGGCGTTCCCGGATTTCAGGGCATTACCTCCGCCGACGCCGTCAAGCCCAACACCTACTCGGTCGCCTTCTACGGTGATTTCAGCAAGGCGTCGGATGTGATTCGCGCCGGCGACACCAACAGATACGTAGCCGGGCGTCTCGCCATCCATGCCCAGCCCATCGAGTACTTCTCCGCCAATCTGAGTCTCGGGGCCCGCAACAACGTCAATGGATTCGGCCGCCCCGAGGCGATGCTCTCCCAGGGAGACATCTCGCTGGGACTTCGAGGCCACCACTCCCCGGTGGAATTCTTCCACTTTGCCGGAGATGTCACCATCGATGTACCCACCGGCTTCGGCTCGGCGGGACCGGACTTCTCGGGCACGGGTGTGACACCTCGCGTGCTGGGGACGCTCGATATCGATCCCCTGATTCCGGATGCGGACGTCCCGGTGACCGCGCACCTGAACGTCGGATACGAGCTCGACAATACGCCGAATCTGGTTCCAAGCGGGCTCGAGCCGACCCGGGTCGAGCGGTTCGCCTACAATTTGAGCGCCTATGACTACGTGAAGACGGGCATCGGCGTCGAGTACGCCGCCCCGTTTGTGACGCCGTTTGTGGCATGGAACCTCTCGGTTCCGGTCGCCGGACCCGAAGGCCTGTGCTCGAACCAGTCGTTGCCGTGCGTCTCCGAAGCCGGCTTCAACGCCTTTCCAAACACGTTGAGCTTCGGCCTCAAGGCCGAGCCTCTCGAGGGATTTGCGATGCATGGAGGCGTCGACATCAGCCTGACGACGCGGGATGCAGCCGGAATCCCGGTGACGGCTCCATACGCCGTGACACTGGGTCTCAGTTGGGCGGTCGATCCGACCGGTCGAGTCGAGACGGTCACCAAGGAGACCGTCGAGGTTCGTGAAGTCCGAAAGATGCCTCCCCAGTCGTATCTCGTCGGGACCGTTGTGGACAGCAAGACAGGCGATCCCATCGATAGCGCCCGGATCGAATACGTGGAGGAATCTCGCTCACCGCAGGTCACCGGCTCGGCGAATGGCCAGTTTCGGTCGTACGGATTCGAGACCGGCACCACGGTCCAGTTGAAGGTCAGCCATCCCGAATACGCAACCAAGACGGTCGAGGCGACCTTCGAGGAGGAGGGCGAGCAGTCCCGAGAAATCGCCCTCGTTCCGGCCACCGGAGTCATCCGTGGCGTCGTGACCGGGCCGGAGGGTGAACCGGTCTCCGGCGCGGCCGTCAAGATCGCCGGTCCGGAATCTGTCGAGACGACGACCGGCGAGGACGGAAGTTTCGAGGCAAAGGTCAAGGCGGGCGACTACACCGTGGGTGTGACCCAGGCGGATTATCTGGCCAGTGGCGCCGATGTGTCGGTCGAGACAGGCGGCGAGGCGGCGGCCCGAGTGGAACTCGGCCCGGCCCCCGACCAACGCCTGGCTACGCTGGAGGGCGATACCATCGAACTCGAGGAGCGGATCGCCTTCGAGTCGGGAAGTTCCACGCTCGCGGACGGCTCCCCCGAGATCCTCGACCAGGTGGCGGCGGTTCTGTTCGCCAATCCCTCGATCAAGAAGGTCGAGGTCCAGGGGCACACGGATAGTTCCGGCTCGCGGTCCGAGAATATGACCCTCTCCCAGAATCGCGCCGAGACGGTCAAGGGATACCTGACGAACAGAGGTATCGATGCGTCGCGGCTGCAGCCGAAGGGATACGGACCGAATCAGCCGCTCGTGCCGAACATCACCGAACAGAATCGTCGGTTGAATCGGCGCGTCGAATTCAAAATCCTACAGCGACGGTAAGCGAGTCGGGGCATGGCAAAACCGCGATCGGTGTACGTCTGTCAATCCTGCGGCCAAGAACACCACAAATGGCAGGGAAAATGCGGTGGGTGCGGCGAGTGGAACAAACTCGTCGAAGAGATCCGGGGTGGCGACTCGGGTGGCGGCGGCAATCCGTCGCCGTCTAAGTCCTCCGGCGGCTACGGAGCCGAGGGCGGCGACGACATCCAGAAGATGGCCGACGTCGAAAGCGGCCAGGCCGACCGGTTGTCGACCGACATCTCGGAGCTCGACCGTGTCCTTGGGGGCGGACTCGTCCCGGGCGGTGTCGTCCTCCTGGGCGGCGACCCCGGGATCGGCAAGTCGACGCTGTCGCTGCAGGTCGCGGCGATCCTGGCCTCTCAGGGTCGCGATATCATCTACATCTCCGGCGAAGAGAGTCTCCAACAGCTAAAGTTGCGGGCCGAGCGACTCGCCGTCGACCCGTCGGAGATCCGGGTGATCTGCGAGACGAGCATGGAGCGGGTCGATCAACTCCTCCGACGAGAAGAGCCGGATCTCGCCATCGTCGATTCCATCCAGACTATTACGACCGAGGAATTGACGTCGTCGCCGGGAAGCGTGGCCCAGCTCAAAGAGGTCACCGGAACGTTGACGCAACTGGCGAAGGGGCTCGAGATTCCGACGCTTTTGATCGGTCACGTCACTAAAGACGGAGCGATCGCCGGCCCGAAGGTGCTCGAGCACATGGTCGATACCGTTCTCTATTTCGAGGGTCAGAGTGGAGTCGACCATCGAGTCCTTCGCGCCGTCAAAAACCGGTACGGCTCCACAAACGAGATCGGCGTCTTCACGATGACCGGCGACGGGCTCGAAGAAGTCGTCAATCCGTCGGCGATGTTTCTGGAAGAGCGCCCGGCCGGGGCCTCCGGAAGTGCTGTCGTGCCGGTGGTCGAGGGAACTCGCCCGCTGTTGGTGGAAGTGCAGGGGCTGGTCAGCCAGACCGAATACGGCCCACCGCAGGTAACGGCGGTGGGCGTCGACCAAAACCGGGTCGTATTGCTGCTGAATATCATCGAAAAGCGCACCGGATTGAAGGTCGCCGGCCACGATGTCTTCGTCAACGTCGCTGGAGGAATGCGCGTCTCCGAGCCGGCCGCTGATCTGGCGATCGCGATGGCGATACTCTCCAGCTACATCGACCGGCCGGTCCCCAAAGAATCCGTCGTCTTCGGCGAGGTGGGCCTGACCGGCGAGGTCCGGGCGGTGTCGAAGGCCGGTGATCGTCTCCGAGAGGCGGCCAATCTCGGATTCGACTCGGCGACCCTGCCCCGCGGAAACGCCGACGGGGTGTCGTCCAGGGATGACTCCGAAGAGGGACCGGCGATGGAGGCCGATGCCCTCGACTACTGTCGCAATCTGGCCCACGCCATCCGGACGCTCTTCGGCGACGACGTGCTCTCGTGATCAGCCCGTCGTCTCTGGTTCATCGTCCGAATCCGTGGACCGTCGGTTCCGAGGGCGTTGCCGACGCTTCGGGCTCTTGAGCGCACCGAATCCGTTGGCCACGTACATGGCCAGTAGCGCGAGGCCGACGGCGTACCAGAAGACCGCGTAGCTGAGATGGCGTCCCGACGTCAGATACGGCTCGCCGACGTGTCCTGTCGAGGCAATCGGGTAGGGAATGCCACTGTGAGATCTCGACAACACTGCCACCAGATTCTCGGGTGGAGTCGGGCCGGGCAGGTCTCGATAAAAGCCCTCCACATCGAAGCTCTCCCACCAGGTCGTGTTGCCCCGGATGGTGACGTCTCCCTGCGCAAGGGACCGGCGCATTGATTTGTCTGCGATGACCGGCTCTCGACGATACATTCGGGCGGTGTAGGGCCCGTCGCCCAGAGAGGGCAGTGTGTCGACCCGACCTTCGGCGTCCTTGAAGGGAATCCACCCTCGATTGGCCAGCACCACGCCGCCCGCTTTCAGTTCAATCGGCTGGAGAACCCACATGCCGGGATCGCCATTGTAGAAACGGTGTTTGACCAGCAGACGCGTCTGTTCATCGGGGGACCCGTGCAGCCGCGCGGTCCGAAAGTGCATCTTTTGGCTGTCTAGATCGTCGATGGAGCGCACATCGACCGGGGGCTTCTGGGTGCGCGCCTCGCGGAGTTGTTCGGTCTGGAGCTTCTGTTGGTATCGGCTGAACTGCCATGTCCCCAGGGCCACGAGCAGCGACAACCCGACCAGCGTTCCGATGGTGGGCCAAAATTTGAACTCGAAGGAACCGGCACGCATGGTGATCTCCTGTTATTCGGCCTGTGGAGCCGTCGAATGGGCGTCCGGCTGAGCGTCCTGTCGGTCGACCATTCGGCCCGTGGCCATGTAGCCGGACATGAGGCTCGCTTTCAAGATACCGGTTCCCCCGATGGCCCAGGCGATGGCGTAAAACCCGCCTGCAACGGCCGGCGCGGACGCGGTCCCGACGACGGCCCATTCGATACCCTGAAGGGTCCCGTCCAGGCCAAAGAGCAAGGCGGCTGCGGCGGGAAGCCGAATCAGATTGAGCCCACCGGCGACGAGCATCGTCACGTGGGTTCGGCCGGCGCCGACCATCGCACCGTGCAACGCCATCTCGAGGCCGATGGCCCACATGACCCAGCCGATAGTCCCCACGTATTCGGCCGCGTAGGCCAGGGTTGCAGGGTCGTCGGTCACGATGGTGCTGAGCGCTCTCGGGGCTATCAGGAAGGCCAGTCCCACGGTCTGACAACAGAGGGCGCTCAGGCCGGCGTTCAGCCAGGCGCCCTTGACGGCCCGGTCGAGCTTCCCGGCCCCGATGTTCTGGCCGACGACGGCGATGCTCGCCGTCGAGAACCCGTCTCCGAACGCGTAGGCGATCCATTCGATGCCGCGGACCCCCGCTCCGAGACCTCCCTGGGCGGCGGGACCCAGTTCGCCAGCCATCCGATTGAGGATAAAGAAGACGGACCCGTAGACGAATCCGGAGACGCTCTGAAAGATGCCGATGCGAAACATCTGTCGGATGTCATCCCAGCGGGGCCACCAGCCGTCTGCAGCGGCCGTGAGATCTATGTCGAGATGACCTCGCCAGATGAGCCACAGTCCCACTACGCCCGGCAGCCCACGGCTGGCGGCGGTCGCGATCGCCGCGCCGGTGATCCCCATCGAGGGTATCGGCCCGACGCCCAGGACCAGAACCCCGTTCAGCAGGGCGTTCAGTACCAGGCTGCCGATCTCGAGCATCAACGGGATGCGAGTGTTTCCGCAGGCGCGGAAGGCTCCGATGACCACCAGCATCGTCGCAAAGAAAGGCGATGCCAGATACACGACGGTCAGGTACGCATCGATGCGAGCACCCACTGCCGGGGTGACATTCGAGATGGTGACCAACCAGGGGAGGATCGCCAGACCGACAGCGCCGACGACAAGCGACCAGACGCCTTCGCTGGTCAGGGCCTGGCGGAGTACGTCGGCCACCCGGCTGGATTCGCCTCGGCCAAAGGCCCTCGAGATCAGTGTGGTTGCGCCGGTCGGGATGACCCTCAAGAGGGTGTAATTGATGACCAGAAGGGCAAAACAGGCCGAAAGGGCGGCCGTCGCGGCCCGGTCACCGAGCAGACCGACGAAGAAGTAATCGTTGAAGGCGTAGAAGTTGACCAGCAGGGCCTGCAGGACAGCAGGCCAGGCGATGTGGATCGATTTGCCGAGGAGACTCCCCCGGGTCGCATCGACATTTCGAGAGTTGGCCAAGCTAGTCGCCTGTCAGACCCGCGACCAGACGGAGATGCCGACGATCACCAGGATAAAGAGGAGAAGAAGGGCCCCGGTGATCAGGTTGCGCCGACGGACATCTTCGGGCGGCGGAGACGTGTAGGGATGGTCTTCTTGCCTCTGGGAGTCTGCGTCTGAGTCACCGGACGATTCAGCCATGGGTACGGTGGTGAAGGAGAGTCAGCGCTTGGTGTGCTGGCGAGACCGCGACGATTCCGCGTTGAAGAACGTGTAGGCGAGCGTGACGCGGTCGATTGACTTGGGAACGTCGGGGTCGAACCAGAAGTACAGCGGCATCTCCCGGGTCTGTCCCGGATCGAGCGTCTGCTGCGTAAAGCAGAAGCATTCGATCTTCTTGAAATACTGGCCTGCTTCGGGCGGATTGATGTCGTAGACCGCCTTGCCCATGATCGACCGATTCTGATTGAGGTTCGTGGAGGTGAAGTTCACGAGCTTCTTTTGGCCCGGATGGACATCGACCGAGGGAGTCTCGGGCCCGAAGGTCCAGGGGAGGTTGTTCTGAACATTGGCCGTGAACCGAACCTCGATGGTGCGCGATTCGTCGACGGTCACCCCCTCGTAGGAATCGGTACTGCCATTTTGCCAGGAAGAGCCCCCTGGATCCAGGGACTTACAGACGATCCGGTAGAGGGGAATCGAACCCCAGCCGACGAGAAACATGGCGAGGATGAACCCGACGATATATTTCAAAAATCGGGCATTGTCGGCTTGCTGTCGGGCCGAATCAGAATCGTGGGAATCGTGGTGAGCGTCCCCCTGAGATGATGGTTTGTCCTGAGTCATGGCGTGTGTGGGTGTTCAGGGGATCGGGCTACGGGGAGGTTTTGGTCTGTGAAGAAGACTTCGACGTGAGGGTCTGACCATTCAGTTCCCGCAGGTCTTCCAACGACCGTTGGTCGCGGATCCGGTCGGCTTCGCGTTCGATGCTGGTCAGCCGGCGGGATTCGGTGAAGTGAAATGTGTTGACCGCGTCGGCGGACATCGCCCCAAAGAGCAGGGCGAGATAGATGAGCGAGCAGGCGAAGGTCCGTTTGGCCCAGGTGTGGCCGTCGGTCTCGAATGCACACCGAATGTTGCAGTACGCGAAGATCCCTCCCAGCACGATCGCCGCCGCCAGATAGACGATCCCCATCAGGCCGACCAGTCCGAGCAGGACGGTGACGCCGATGAGCAGGGCGGTGTAGACCATCATCTGGAATTTGGTCGTCGCCGCCCCCCGTGCGACTGGCATCATGGGGACGCCGGCGGCTTGATAGTCGGTATCTTTGTAGAGCGCGAGTGCCCAGAAATGCGGGGGCGTCCAGAGGAAGATGACGCCGAAGATCAGCCAGGCTGTAAGGCTCAAGTCTCCGGTGACGGCGGCCCATCCGATCAGCGGTGGAAAGGCACCGGCGGCCCCACCGATGACGATATTCTGGGGCGTCGATCGCTTCAGCCACATCGTGTAGATGAGCACGTAGAAGGCGTGACCGGCCATCGCCATCTGCGCGGCCAGTGGGTTGACGAACCACGTCAGGGTCAGGACGCCGAGCAGTCCCAGCACGCCCGCGAAGACGAGCGCCGCCTCCGGCGAGATCCGGCCCTGCACGATCGGGCGTGTCTTGGTGCGCTCCATGATGGCGTCGATGTCACGATCCCAGACCATGTTGATGGCCTGGGCGGAGCCGCTGGTCATCGCCGTGCCGAGGATGGTCCAAAAGATCAGGCTCCACGACGGGACGCCTCTCTGCGCCACGAGCATCGTACAGAAGGTCGTGACGACCAGGAGGTGAACGATCCGCGGTTTGGTCAACTCTCGATAGTCCAACAAAAGCTGACCGACAGAGCGGAACCAGCCGCTCCATTCATCGGTTCGGGACGTTGTGGTTGCGTTCCCGCTCATCGTTAGCCGTCGGTCTCAGATTCGGGTCGATTGAAGGGGGGATTACTTGGACTGGGACAACGAATCCGCGGCCAGCGTCATTCCTGCCGAAGATGGCTCGTCGGACGCACCGTCGGCGGCTGCCCGTTCGACGGATTCGGCTGCGGGCTGCTGGTTCGATGACGTCGGCTCTTCGGGCATCTGCGCGCGGTGCGGCCACAGTCCGATCGTCAGGAAGACCGAGAAGATAAATGGCGCGCAGGCAATCCCGATGATCGAGGGCCGCTCGTCGATGAGGTGCATGTAGTACCAGGCGACCATGAAGGTCTTGCCCAGCGCCAACATGATCAGTGACAGGACGACGACCCATCGGGGAAACGCCGACAGACCGATCAGAGAGGGCTCGGGGACGATGACCTCGACGACCGTCAGCACCAGAAGCGCCACCCAGACGTACATGTAGGTGGAATACAGAAAGTCGATGCCCAGAAATGTCTTTTGCTCGTGTGCCATCGCGATGCTCTCAGACTGCGGAGTTGAACGTCAGCAGGTGTCGTCGTTCGGTCTCTACGTCGCTAAATCAGATAGACGAAGGTAAAGACCAGGATCCAGATGAGATCGACAAAGTGCCAGTACAGCCCAGCGATCTCGATCAGCGAGGCATTGTCCTGGTCGATCTTCCCGCGACGTAGCCCCAGATACATGATCACGTTGTACATGACCCCGACGGCGACGTGGGCGCCGTGGAATCCGGTGAGATTCAGAAACGTCGACGCGAAGTTACTGTTGTAGGCTGGCGGGGCCGCGCCGGCGCTGAGCATGTGGGGCCACTTGTCCATGATCAGGTGCGTCCACTCGTAGCCCTGCACACCCAGAAAGAAGAGCCCCCCGAAGATGGTGGCCAGCATCCAGTTTTCGGCCCGCTTCAGATTCCCCTTCATCGTCTCGGCCAGTACGTGGACCATCGAGACCGAGCTGCAGATCAACACGAAGGTATTGAAGGCGGTCAACTGGATGCCGATGACCCCGAAGGTCTCGTACGGCATCGGCCACCCGCTGCCGGGCGACCACCTCAGACGGGCGTATCCGGCGAGGAACCCAGCGAAGGTCATGGCGTCCATAACCAGAAAGGTCCACATGCCGATCTTTCCATTTTCAACGCCGAGATTCTCGGCGCCAGCCTCGACTTGAGCAGCCATCGTCAGTTCCTGGTAATTGCGTCAGTATCAGTAGCAGTCATCGATGTCGGGGCCGCCATCGAGCGGCCCCGATCCCGGCCCGTTATTCAGCGGGGCTCGGTTGGGGTTGCAGTTCGTGGCCCTCTTCTTCGTCGTGCGAGCGGTCGACCGGCTCCCAGACGGGCGGCTCCGGGAAGTTGTGATGCGGCGGCGGCGAAGAGATGTCCCACTCGAGTGTCTCGCCGTCTTCCCAGGCATTGGCCTCGGCTTGCCGGCCAGCGTAGAGACTCCATACCAGGTTGCCCAGTGCGACGAATTGAACGCTGAACAGTGCAAATGACCCGAGGCTCGAGATCGCGTTCGCCCACTCGAACTGAGGGTCGTAGTCGAAGTAACGCCGCGGCATGCCCTGCATGCCGAGGTAGTGCTGGATGAAGAAGGTGACGTTGATGAAGATGGTCGTGACCCAGAAGTGAAACTTCCCGAGCCCCTCGTGATAGAAGCGTCCGGTCATCTTGGGCCACCAGTAGTAGATGCCCGCCCAGATGGTCATGACCGAGCCGGCCACGAGCACGTAGTGGATGTGGGCGACCACGTAGTACGTATCGTGCAACTGGATGTCGACGGGCACACTCGCCAGCACGACGCCCGACAGACCGCCGATGGTGAACATGGCGATGAATCCGACGGCAAACAACATCGGTGTCTTAAAGCTCAGCGAGCCGCCCCACATCGTGGCCAGCCAACTAAAGATCTTGATGCCCGTGGGCACGGCGATCAGCATCGTCAACAGCATGAAGGCCATGCGGACGCGCAGTGCGATGCCCGTGGTGAACATGTGGTGCGCCCAGACGACGAACCCGAGCACGGCGATGGCGATCATCGACCAGGCCATCACGGCGTATCCAAAGATCGGTTTGCGCGAGAACGTTGGGATGACCTCGCTGATCAGCCCGAAGCCCGGCAGGATCATGATGTAGACGGCCGGGTGGGAGTAAAACCAGAAGAGGTGCTGGTACAGAATCGGGTCACCGCCGCCCTGCGGGTCAAAGAAGTGGAAGGCGGCCGGGAATGTACGCTGCAGCTCCAGCATCATCATGGCGCTGGTCAGCACCGGAGTCGACGCCAGAATCAGAAACGACGTGACCACCAGAGACCAGGTAAACAGCGGCATCTGGAAGAGGGTCATGTTCTTGCAGCGCATGTTGAAGACGGTCGATAGGAAGTTGACCGCCGCCATCGTGGAGCTGGTCCCCACCAGAATGATCGCTGCAATCCATAGGTCTGCCCCCAGGCTCGCCTGGACGGACAGCGGTGGGTAGCCAGTCCATCCGAAGCCGGGCGCCCCCTTGGGCACGAGGTACGCGCTCAGGGCCATCGCCGCGGCGGCCGGGAGGATCCAGAAGCCGGCCAGGTTCAGACGCGGGAAGGCCATATCCGGGGCCCCGATTTGGATCGGCACCACGAAGTTCCCGACACCCGTAAAGATCGGGATGACAAAGAAGAAGATCATCAGGGTGGCGTGCATGCCGGGCAGCGTCGCGTAGAACGTCTCCGACATGATGTCGGCCCCGGCGGAGAAGAGCTCGATGCGGATCAGGATCGACAGCACGCCGCCGATAACCCCCATCAAGATCCCGAAGATGATGTACATCAGGCCGATGCGCTTGGCATCGGTCGAGCAGACCCACTCTTTGATGTACCAGAACCAGGAGTTTTCAGCCTTCTCGGTCAGTGGACTCAGAAAGCCCATGGCATCTGATTGGCTCATGACGGTCCCTCTGCTGCAAAAGAGTCTCTAGCTGATGTGCTAGATTACTCGTTGGACTGAAACTGTTTGCGAACCTTCTGAATTTCGGGCGGTTGGATCGGGCTGCCCTCGTTGCCCCAGGCCTGCCGGACGTAGGTCATCAGTGCGGCCAGCTCCCGGTTGCTCATGCGCCGGCCCATCGGGCTGTGGCTACCCGGGACGTTGTTGTCGACGCCCCATCGGGTCAGCAACGTCTCGGCAAACCCCTGAACGGTGCCCAGTACCTTCGGACTGTTGATCAAGCCGGGAGCCTGACCCACGCCGGTGCCCTTCTCGCCGTGACAGCTCACGCAGGCCGAATAGAGGCGCTCGCCCTCTTGCTTCAGCGTAGCGGGCGCCACCTCACCGGCCCGCACGACGGGCCGCGGCTCGAGGCCCAGCTCCTCTCGAACCTTCTTGACATCGTCGGGTGTGATTTTGCCCCCGCTGTTGCCCCAACTGGTGCGCTCATGGTTGATGACGGCGGCCACTTCGGCGTCATTGAGCTGAGAGTGCGACGCCATGTTGATGCCGCTGTAGGTGTCGCCTTTGACGGTGGTGTCTCCCTGAAGGGACTCGGCGTTCGAGCCCATCAGTACGACGTTGATGTGTTTTCGTCGCGACTCTTCGGTGTCTTTGTTGGTCCACTGGGTGTCGACGAGCGGCGGGAACTGGGCGCCCAGTCCCTGACCGTCGCCCTGGTGGCACTGGGCGCAATTGGCGGAGTAGACGGCGGCTCCGTCGGCGTCGGCCGACTGGGCTGCCTTGCGCCGGTCGACGAGCCACTGTTCAAAGCTCGACGGCGTCATCGCCACGGTCCGGAAGTACATGTTCCAGTGGCCACTGCCGCAAAGTTCGGCGCACATGCCGACATATTCCCGCGCATCATACGTGGCGAACGGGGAGACCTCCGGCACGGGCTTGCTGCCCAGGTAGTCGACCCCCTGTTTGGTGCGCTCCTTGGCGACGCTGCGGGGCGTGCCCTGGGGTCGCAGGAACGAGAGGTAGTCGGTTCGGGTCGTGGTGAGCTGTTCTTGCTGCTGTGTGTCGCGCTGCTCGAAATCGACATTTGCCGTCGAATTCGGCCCGGCGGCGTTGAACCACCAGTAGTTGTACCGACCGGGAACCGCGTCGATCTTGACGCCCAGCTCCGGGATGAAGAGGGCGTGCAGGACGTCCTCGGAGGTCACGTCGAGCTCGACGAGCGAGTTGGCCGGAACCACGAGGTTGCTGGTGGTGAATCCGCCGAACTTCTGCCCGCGAAACTCCTGTTCCGGGTACCTGAATTTCCAGTTCCACTGATATGCGATCGCCTCGACGACGATTTCGGGGTCCTGTTCGGGCTCCTGTTCGACCTCGAACATCACATCGACGGTCTTGAATCCGATAAAGACCTGGATGATCAGTGCTGCGAGGGTCCATCCGAGTTCGAGTTTGAAGTTGCCGTGGACCTGTTCGGGCTGCTCGTCGTCGGAGCGGCGCCGAAACTTGAAGATGGCCACGAACAGGATGCCCTCGACCAGGATCAGGATACCCAGACAGATCTTGGCGATGACGTTGTACAACTCGGTGATGTTCTCACCGTTGTACGAATCGACCGAGACCATCGGGCCCGACCCGGGGACCGCATACGCGGCCAGGGGCACAGCGATAATGGCCAGCACGGCCGCGACGGCCGGGAGGTAGCGGCGAATGTTGCGCGAAATGAGGTTGTCTGGACCGTTCATAGTGTCTGGCGTCACGTCGTCGGAATTCCGCCGCGAAAGCGAGGCCCCCGAATCCGGCAGGTGGGGCGTCCCAAATAGAAGGCCTGCGCCGCGTTCCAAAGCGGGTGAGGATCTACCGCTGGGCGGTAATTATTGTCAAACGAAACAGGCGATGTCAGCGGGCCATGGAGCGCCCGCCTGGCATCGGGTCGGCGATGGCAATGTGTCGGTTACGGTGTCTGCTGTATCAGTTCGCGTTCTCGGTTGAGTCGGTTTGGTTTGATTCGGCGTTCTTGTCGGCCGCGTCGTCGCCGTTGTCCGTAGTTTTGGCGGACTGTTCGGCCTTGCTGAGAAGGTCCAGGGTCGGCACCGGGCCTGCCGTCTCCAGCGAGTCAAAGCCCGCCACGTAGGCCTGAAGGTCGTGCCATTCCTTGGTCGTCAGCGTCCCGGCGGCGGTCATGTCGGGAAGCGTCCGATGGACGCCTCCGGCCACGCGTCTTGCGAAGTCGTTGACCGACCCTCCGGCGTGTTGCCGGTAGAGCGGCCGGGGTTGAATGACAAGTCGCGGAAGCGCTTGATTCCGAGACGGCGCTCGACGCAGTCCGTACGGGCCGAGGATCTTCGGCTCCGCGTCCGAGTCGCTGGTGTGGCAACTGGTGCACCGGGCTTCGAAGACGTCTTTGCCGTCGGCGGGATCGGCGCCTTCGTCGACCCGGGGCTCACCGTACATCGTCAGTTCAAAGATGCGCTGGTCTTCCTGCGCTTCGATGAGCGCGCGCTGGGCGGTCTGTTCGGTGATCGGTTCCGGGGGCGGCGGGGCACTCTGGGTGCGGCAAACATTGACGATCTGTTCGTCGGAGACTTCCTGGAGCTTGCTGTCGGGGACCCACTGGCGGATGTAGTGAGCCAGGGCCCATCGGACGTCGGGATCGATGTCCGGGTAGGCGGCCATCGCGGCGCCTTCGATGCCGTTGGCCAGCGTATCAAAGATGCCGAAAGGACTCGTGCCGTTGACCCATTCGCCCTCTTTGGCGTGAAAGTTCCGCGGTGGAGGGTTCAATGCGCCGCCGGCGGGCCCGTCGCCCTTGCCGGTGTCGCCGTGACAGGTGGCACACTGGGCTTTGTAGGTCTGTTCTGCCTTCTTCATCATCTCTTCGCCCGGCGGCTCCACGCGGCTGCTCAAATTTTTCTTGATGCTCGGTTTGCAGGTACCGTTGATGGCGCGTTGTTTGGCGGCGGCCAAGACCTCGGGCGAATCGGTCGCCTCGGGGGTCGAGCCGATGCCGCGTCGCACGTAGTGGGTGACGGCCCAACGCTCCTGATACCGGAGCGTGTCGGTGTAGGTCGGGTGATAGGCCGCCTTGTCCGACGATTCACCTTCGTCGGTCTTGGTCCGGCCCTCAAGCCCGAGCGTGATCGTGTTGTAGACCGACACCGGGCCGGCGCCGTATCGATACTGGTTTTCGGCCAGGTTCGGAACCGGATTGGCAAAGCGAGCATCCGGGTAGTCCGACGCGCCCGTCCCGTCGGTGCCGTGACAGCTCGAGCACTGGTTCTGATAGATCTGCTCGCCCTGTGACATCATACGCGGGGTCGGCACGAGCATTCGCTTGAACTCGTCGAGGCCGATCCCCTGGGCGTCGACCGTCGAGGAGAGGGCGAGGATGCCGCCGCCGGCGAGGGCGGCCGCGAGGGTGAGTTTTGCAGTCTTGTGCTTCATGGCGTCTCGTCGATTGCGTCAGCAGGTCGGCCAGAGGGCTCAGTCGGGGCGTCCGTCGGGCCGTCGAGTCACGTGTGTTGAACCTCAGCGTCGTCGTCTTCGGGGGTCTCGTGGTGGTCGTCACCGTGGCCGTGGGGCAGACACTCGTGCAAAAACGGGTCTTTGATCGGCACGATGTTTCCGCGGCTCAGCGCCCACCCGACCGTCAGTGTGAAGACACCGACGAAGCCGAGCGTCACCAGCAACTCCAGCCAGGGAAGCGGCGGAGTGCCGACGGCGACATGCGGGTCGGGGCTGTCGGGACTGAAGGCGACCCAGAACCAGATTTCGTAAAAGTGGGCTCCCAGCAGAATGCCGCAGACGACCATCAGCATGTTGCCGGCGTTCTTTTTGACTCGCCGGGGCAGCAGCAGAAAGAACGGAACGACGAATTTGATCGCGAACAGAATCGTAAACCAGTGCCATCCGCCGGCGCCCATGATCCGGTGGGCAAACCAGAACGTCTCCTCCGGGATGTTCGCATACCAGATGAGCATGAATTCACAGAAGGTGACGTAGGCGTAAAAGACGGTGAACCCGAAGATGAGCTGACCCAGCGACAGAATCTGGTTCTCGCCGACGAAGCTGCCGAAGACGCCCTGCTTCTTGAGCATGACGACGATGACGGCGGTCAGGGCCAGCCCGGCCTGAAAGAGCCCGGCAAATGTGTGGACCTGCCACATCGTCGAGAACCAGAGCGGCTCCAGCGACATCAGCCAGTACCAGGACAGAAACGACAGCGCGAAGACGAAGACCCACAGAAACAGGGTGCTCAGCGTCTTGTTTCGTTCGGTCAGAGACGGGTCGCCCGAGTCGTCTTGACGGCGAGAGTTCCGCTGAATGAGAAACGCGAAGCCCGCCAGAGCCGCCAGCCCGATCAGCGTCGAGAGCGTGAGTCCGGTGAAGTTCAGGAATCCGGACTTCAGCTCGAGCACGTGGAGGACGTGGTGCGGGATGTCACCGTGGCCGCCCCCGTGTCCGCCGCCGTGGCCGAGGCCCATCCAGGGCAGCAGAGTGTCGGCCCCCAAAAGGGCGATGGCGCCGAAGCCGGTCGCCGGCAGCAGGTACCATCCGAAGGCCTCGGGAATCCGCCGGATCGAGGTGTACCAGCTCGCCTGCGAGAGGTAGTTGATCGCCACGATGAAGGGGCCGGCGAGACCGAGGGTCAGCGTGAACCAGAAGCCGATAAGGTAGGCTTGCCAGGCTCGGTGCTGATCGTCGGTGCCGAACAGATAACCCAAGAAGGCCACTGCCCCGATCAGAGCGAGGGCGCCGCCGATCAAAAACGTCTTCGAAGACGTTTCGTAGTCGGTCGGCTCGTCGATATCGATGTCTTGATCGTGTGCGGACATGGTTCGTTACGCTTTTGGCGTCCGTGTCAGTGTACTCGGGTCCGGCGACCGGGGTCGCAGGGCGTCATTGATCCTGTGCTGATGCGTAGTCGTAATCCCACGGTTCGGGCGATTCGGCGCGCTGAAGCACGCGCACGTAATTGACGACCGCCCAACGCTCCATCGGTTTCAACTGGCTCTTGTAGGACCACATGCGCGCCCACCCATGGGTGATGACGCGATAGATGCGGCCGTCGGAGTAATTCGAGACGCGGTCGGATGTCAGCGAGGGCATCGCGCTGATGTAGCGGCCGACGGCGGCGTTTCCCTTGCCGGCGGGGCCGTGGCAGGTCCCGCAGGTCTTGAGATACGCCGTTTTGCCGTACCGAAGTGAGTCCTCGGTGACCGGGACGGGGTTCTCCAGCGGCTCGGCCTGCTCGGAGGCCGGCGCGCGCACCTTGCCGCGGTGGTGTCGGGGCAGGGTCTCGGGCGCCGGGTATCGCATCCGCTTGGTCTGCCAGCCGGCCTGGCCGGTCCAGAAGGGTTGAGCCTGCTGGTCTTCCAGGGCCGGATCATCGTGCATCTGGAAGATCGGAATCAGAGGGGCGTGGGTCTGGTCACCATGAGCGGGGAGGCCGATTTCGACGCAGCCTCCCAAGGCCACCGCCAGGGCGGCGATGCTCAGCGTCCCGACCGCTTTGTGAATGATGTCGTGGTGTCTCATAGCTTCAACGACTCTCGGAGATCGTGCGGATTTCGACGGGCTGGAGCGACTCCAGGTAATCGACGACTTCGTCGCGCTCGAAATCGGCGTCTTCGGCCGAGATCCACAGCGCGAATCGGTCGTTGGTGATATCCCGGTCGATGATGAAGGGTTTCTGGAAGCAACCGGCGGCGACCAGCATGACGATGGCGGTCGTCAAGCCGCCGATCAGGACCGTCAACTCGAACATGATCGGCACGAACGACGGCCACGGGGCAAACGGTTTGCCGCCGATGTTCATGGGCCAGTCGAAGGTCATCATGCCGAACTGAAGGGCGTTGGCCGCCAGAAAACCGGCGAGGCCGGCAAAGAAGGTGACCCATGGAATCCAGGAGCGTCCCAGACCCATCGCCTCGTCCATTCCGTGAATGGGAAACGGCGAATAGGCGTCGAAGGCCTCGTATTCGGAGTCCCGAGTCTTGCGGGCTGCCGACATCAGGTCGTCGGGGCGGTTGAAAAACGCGGCGACGCCGTGAATCGGCCCGTCGTCGGGCTCGGCACCCGCCTGAGATGGTTGAGGGTTCTCTGTGTCAGCCACGGGCGGCCTCCTTGGTGTCGGTGTCGCGTGCAGCTTCGTCGGGGTCCATCGTCGCTTTCACCTCGGCGATCGAGATCGTCGGGAGGAAGCGACAGAACAGCAGGAACAATGTCATGAACATGCCGAAGGAGCCGAGGGTCAGTCCCCAGTCGGCCCATTTGAAGTCGTAGAGTCCCCAGGCGCTGGGCAGGTAGTCGCGGTTCAGCGAGCTGACGACAATGACGTAGCGCTCGAACCACATGCCGATATTGGTCGTGATCGACAGGATGAAGACGACCCACAGGTTGCGGCGCATGCCCTTGAACCACAGTAGCTGTGGGAGCACGACGTTGTTGCCGTACATCAACAGGGCCGCCCACCAGTAGGGGCCGAACATCCGGTTCGAGAAGTGGAATCGCTCGCCGACCGCCCCCGAATAGTAGGCGATGAAGAACTCCGTGACGTAGGCGATGCCGACCACGCAGCTCGTGGTCAAAAGCACCTTACACATCACCTCGATGTGGTTCATCGTCACGTAGTGCTTCAGATTGAAGACCTCCCGCATGATGATGACCAGCGAGAGGACCATCGCGAAGCCCGAGAAGATGGCGCCGGCGACGAAATAGGGCGGGAAGACGGTCGTGTGCCAGCCCGGAATCTGAGAGACCGCGAAGTCAAAGGAGACGATCGTGTGGACCGACAGGACCAGCGGCGTCGCCAGGCCCGCCAGCATCAGATACGCGGATTCGTAGTGTCGCCAGGCCCGGTTGCCTCCGGTCCAGCCGAGGCTGAGTAGGCCGTAGATCTTGCGGCGAATCGGGTGTTTGGCTCGGTCGCGAATGCTGGCCAGGTCGGGGATCAATCCGATGTACCAGAAGACGATCGAGATGGTCGCATACGTCGAGACCGCGAAGACGTCCCACAGAAGCGGGCTGTTGAAGTTGACCCACAGAGGGCCGCGCCCGTTCGGCAGCGGGAACAACCAGTAGGCAAACCAGGGTCGACCCGTGTGCATCAGCGGGAAGATCCCGGCGGTCATCACCGCGAAGATCGTCATCGCCTCCGCAGATCGGTTGATCGCCGTCCGCCAGGTCTGGCGAAACAGATACAGGATCGCCGAGATCAGGGTGCCGGCGTGGCCGATCCCGATCCAGAAGACGAAGTTGACGATGAAGACGCCCCAGCCGACCGGGTGATTGATTCCGGTGACGCCCATCCCTGTGGCGATGATGATGGTGAGGGTGACGATGAACACGCCGAAGAGGCCGAGGCTCGGCAGAAACGCCATCCACCAAAGCTTGGTGGGGAAGCGCTCCGTATGGCCCGCGATGTCTTCGTTGACATCGGCGTAGCTCTTGTCGCCCGTCACCAAGGGTTCGCGCTCGGCGCGCGGCCCGTCTAATGGGCCGTCACCCTCGTGGTACCGGGGCAGTCCTTTCTGTTCCGATTGATCCATTGCGTCTTATCGGGCGTCGGGTTCGGCGAAGTGTGCAAGAACATTCATTCAGTCAGTGACCGGATCCTTCGTGGGCGCCGCTCTCGGCGCCGTGGCCGTCCTGGTCCTTGGTGGCCGCCGCCGCACCTTTGTCGGTGTTGCGGATGTCGCTGAGGTAGGCGACCGAGGAACGAAGGTTCAGGTGGTTCAGCGGCGAGACGGCGCGCGGAGATTCGTGGTCCTGTCGAACCTGGTGGTTCGATCCGTCGTGAATCGAGCCGAAGGTGATGGCGTCGGCCGGGCAAGCCTCCTCACAGGCCGTCTTGACGTCGTCGCCGCGCCAGGGTTCATCGGCGCGGCCCTCTTCGGTGCGCTGCCACTTCGCCCGGCGGATGCGCTGGACGCAGAAGGTGCATTTCTCCATGACACCGCGGGAGCGAACCGTGACGTCGGGGTTGCGTCCCATCGACAGCGGCTCTTCGGCGTTCATGCGGCCGTGCTCTTCGAGCTCGGGCGTGATTTTGGCAAAGACGCTGTCGGAGCGGTCTCGCGAGTAGTTGAACCAGTTGTACCGACGGACCTTGAACGGGCAGTTGTTCGAGCAGTACCGGGTGCCCACACACCGGTTGTAGGTCATCTGGTTGAGGCCGTCGGAGCTGTGAGTCGTGGCGGCGACCGGGCAGACGGTCTCGCACGGGGCATTCTCGCAGTGCTGGCACATCATCGGCTGCTGGACGACCATCGGGTCGTTGAACGCCTCGGGGTACTGCTCCGAGAAGTCCTCGACCGGTCGGTCCCCGTACATCGGGTCATCGGCCAGGTCGGCCCGTTGCTCGTGCATCTCCGGGTTTTCGTCGCTCAGCGGAAGCCGGTAGTAGCGATCGATGCGCATCCAGTGCATCTCTCGGCCCTCGAGGATGCCGGTGCGCCCGACCACGGGCACGTTGTTTTCTTCCTGACAGGCCGTCACGCAGGCCGAACAGCCGGTGCACTTGGTCAGATCGACCGACATGCCCCACTTGAGATCGTCGTAATCGTGGTCTTCCCAGAGCCCGTCGGTCGGACTGAAGGTCAGATTTCCAGAGCCGGGATCCTCCTGATACTGATCGAACGTAGTGGTTGCGATCAGCGGGCGCTGCTCCATGTCGATGACCTGCGCCCCCTGCACGACCGGAAGCTCACGGCTGTCGTCGGTCTCGGAGAGGCTGGCATCGAGTCCCGACAGAAGCTGATGGGTCTCGGAGCTCGTCGACAGCGCGAAACTATTCTCGCCGACGTCGTTTCCGACCACACCGGCTTCGCTGCGGCCATAGCCGACCGGGATGGCGACGACGTCGTCGTGCAATCCCGGCTGCATGATGACCGGGTGAGATTGGGTCGTATCGCCGACGGTGACCTCCAGCAGGTCGCCCTGTTCGAGGCCGGCTTGGTGGTAGGTTTTGGGACTGACCATTACGTAGGAGTCCCAGGTTGTCTTGGTGACCGGGTCGGGCATCTCCTGCAGGTGGCCCTGATTGGCCCATCGGCCGTCGTGCAGTCCGACGGTTGCAAACAGGGTCAGCGATTTGTCGCTGAGGTCGTCGGCTGCTCCACGGCTGTAGTCTTGAGGTTCGGCCGGGAGGGCGTCGACGGCACCGGAGGCGTCGAAGGACGGGGCGTCGGCGGCTGTCTCCGACTCCCAGACGCCCGTTCGAAGGGCGTCTTTCCAGAAGGTCTCGAAATCGACGACGAGCTCGGCGTCGGCGTGCAGTGTCGACTTCCAGTGATCTCGAAGATATCGATACCAGGCACCGGCGTCCCACGGCGTATTCTCGCCGTGTTGCGGATCGACCGGCTTCTCCGGGGCCTCCAGGAAGCTCTGAAAGCGGGGCACCACATCGCTGAACCAGGTCAGCAGGCTCTCTTCGGTCGGTCGTGTGTCGTAGAGCGGCTGAATGGTGGGTTGCTGGATCGAGTATGTGCCGGGATAGGGTTCGGCGTCGCCCCAGCTCTCCATCCAGTGCGTACTGCTGGCCAGATAGTCGGCGTGCTGCCCCGTCTCGTCGATGCGATCGCCAGTGCTGATGACCAGGTCGACGTTTTCGATGGCCCCGACGACATCGAGGTCACTGGGAGCGGCGTAGACCGGGTTTGCGTCGTCGACAATCAGGATGTCGACGTCGCCGTTTTGCATCTCGTCGACCAGGTCCGCGAGGTCGCCGAAGCTGCCGCCGGCCTGCATCGACGGACGGGCGTGGTCGACCGTCTCGCCGTTGTTGTCGAGTGCCGTATTCAGCAGGTGGACCGCCGTCTCCAGGGCGACACCGTTCTCGGTGCTGCTGGAGTGGCTGCCGGCGACGATGAGACTCTCACCGGTGTGCTGAGTCAGCTCCTGACCGTAGTCGGCGATCAGCTCGGCATCGAGCCCGGTCGTCTGTGCGACCTGCTCGGGCGTGAAGTTCTGAAGAGCCGATTCGACCGCCGAGTTCCCGGCCAGGGGGCCGGCTCCGTGGGTGACGATGACTTCGTGAGCCAGCGCCATCGCCAGGGACGCCAGGTCGCGCGGTCGGATGCGGTGGCGTTCGTCGGCGTTCGAGCCGGTGACCGTCATCGACCCTTCAAAGGCCACAAACCGGCTCATCTCGCCTTCTTCGGGCCGGCGGGTCGATGAAAACTGCTTGGTAAATTCGGTCGGGGACAGCCAGGTGCCCAGAAAGTCGCTGCCCAGCGAGACGATCATCTGGGCGCGGTCGAACCGATAGCGCGGGATGTGTCGGCGGCCGAAGGACAACTCCGAGGCTTCGGCGAGCGCCGAATCGTTGAGTGGTTCCCAGGAGACGGCCCCGAAGTCATTGGAGGCCGATTCGATTTCGTCGAGCAGGGCGGACCGGGCGCTGCCACGTTGATTGTCCGACAGCAGTCGGATCGTCCCGGAGGAGGCCGCTTCGCTGATTTTGGCTCTGACGTCCTTATCGAGGGTCTCCCACGCGACGTCCTTGGGCTCGGCGTCGGGGGCCGGCTTCAGGGGATTGCGGGCGCGGTCCGGATCGTAGAGTCGTCGATACGATGACGCACCGCGAGCGCAGATCGACCCTTCGTTGATCGGGTGGTCCGGATTGCCCTTGACCGAGATCGGTCGGCCGGCGCGGGTCTTGACCAGGACTCCACACTGAGCGGAGCAGCCGTTGCAGACCGATGCGTATTCGTTGGGTGTTCCCTGCTGCACCTCGTCCGGACGGTCCAGGTAGGGGACGACCTCTTCTCTGGGATAACGGCAGTTGGCACCGGCCATCGCGGCCGACGCGGCGGCGACCCCGGAGACTCGCATGAACTCGCGGCGCGACATCTCGAGGTCGTCGGAACCGTCCGAGAAACTGACCTGGACACCACCTTCGTCGGTGCGGCGGATCTTGGTCTCCGCACCGTCTTGGTGTTCGGCGTGGCGGGGGAGGTCGGTTGTCGTCTCGTTACTCATAGCGCAATCGGTTCAAGTCGAGAGAAGCCTGGAGGCTCATGGTGACGGGACGGGCGGGTCGGTTGCGACCCTGGCGTCCGCCGCCGGCCGCCGGCTCAGTAGTGACAGGTGGCGCAGTCCACCGGGGCGTTGTACTGCGGCTGCCGGTGACAGTTGACGCACCATCCCATGTTGAACGGGACCTCGAGGCCGACGCGATCGACGACGCCGGGTCCTTCTTTCATGGTCGATTTGGGAATGTTTCCGTGGCAGCTTTCACAGCCGACGCCCGCCGTGATGTGGGGCTGGTGGCTGAATTGTACGTGGTCGGGCATGTCGTGAACTTTGACCCACTTGATGGGCTCGCCGTTCTTCCACGCTTGGCGCACCTTGCTTATCTCATTTTTGTAGAGAGCGCGCTGCTGATCCGGCAGCTTGTCCGGGCCTTGATTGCCCTGAATCAGGCTGTGGCAGTTCATGCAGGTGTCGGCGCCGGGGATGGTGGCCTTGGGCCCCTCGGTCACACCCACGTGACAGTAGGTGCACTGAATTTCATTTTTCCCGACGTGGACGTGGTGGCTGAACTTGACGGGTTGCTCGGGTGCGTACCCCTCGCGAGGGTTGATGCAGGCCGAGAAGCCGACGAGCAATGTGAGGGCCAGCATCCCAGCCGTGGCCAAATATCGAGTGTGCATGGCAGCGTGCCAACTCTATCGTAACTTAACGTCCGATTCTGCCCATATCCAAAGGGGAGAATCCATCCAAAGCGGTGGTTTCTATCCCACGCCCTCAACCCCATTGTCAACAAAACTTGTCGGACATTCGCAGGGGCGTTGCGGCGTGGTCGCCGGCCGCTCTCATCTGTACCGGGGCCACGCACTGAATACCAATTCATCGAGTCGGGGTCAAAGTAGATCCGTAGATGACACAGGGGGAGCTTGGGTCTGGCAAAGGGAGGTCCTTCAGCCGTCGGCGGCGAGGTGCCGGTCGGTCCCGAGCCACCAGAGGAGGCCGGCGGCGGCGATCGTCGCTGCCGCCACCACGAACGGGGCGCCCGGAGCGACGGCGTCGAAGACGACCCCTCCGATCGCCGGGCCGACGATGCGGCCCAGGCTGCTCGAGGATTGAAGGACGCCCATGATCTTTCCGGTCTCGGAGGGATCATCGCTGAGTCCCGACGTCAGGGACAAAACGCCGGGATGGACCAGCGCGCGGCCGACGGTGGCGACGCCGAGAAACACCAGCAACGCCCCGAGCGGTCTGTACAACGGGACGCCCAGGAGCCCTCCCGTACACAGGATCAATCCCACGCCGACCATTCCGCGATCGCCCAGTCCGGTCGAAATCCGGCCGATCGTCCCCTGGACCGCCGCCATCAACAGACCCATGCCGGCGAACAGGAACCCGACCTGACGTTCGTCGTACCCGTAGACTTCCTGCGCGTAAGGCAAAAACGTCACCTCCAAAATGGCGACCGCCACCGTGAAGGCGAAAAAGAGGCCGCACATCTTCAGCAGGTCACCGCCGTTGGTGTGTTCGATGAGGGTGTTCAGACGCGTGCCGAACTGGGTGCGTTCGGTGGCCGAAGAGCGCCGTGGGGGTTCGACCAGCGCCCACGCGCCGAACAGAGCTGTCAGCCAGGCCATGACGGCGGCGACGGCGAAGGGGAGTCCCGTGCCGAGAATCCCCGGGCCCGCGGTGAAGACCTCCGGATAGGCGTTCGGAAGCATGGCGACCCCGGCCCCGATGGCCGGACCGATGGTAAAGCCGATGCCGAAGCTGATGCCCACGATCGCCATGCCCTGGCTTCGATCGTCGGCGTCGGTGGCGTCGGCGATCATCGCGGACGCCGTGGCCACGTTCCCGGCGCACATGCCCGCCAACAGACGGATCGGGTACAGCCACCACAGAGAGGTCGCCAGAGCAGTCAGAAGGTCAAAAACGCCGAGCCCGAAGATCGTGGCGATCAGCACGGGCTTGCGACCGACGCGGTCCGAGAGGTCGCCCCAGACCGGTGCCATCAAAAACTGACCGAACGACTGAATGGCGAACAAAAAGCCGACATCGGTCGCCGTTCCTCCGACCTCGAGGGTCAGGGCCGGAAGGATCGGGATCGCCACGGCGAAGGCGATGAGATTGAACAGGAGCACCGGGATCAACCGGCGCAATGTGGGCTGGGTCAACATGGCAAGCAGGTCTGTAGCAGGATCGGCGGCGACGACCAACCCGTGGGCTGACTGTAGGGATGAGATGCAGGTAGCCCGCATCACCGTTGCGTGACGTGTCGATGACGTCGCCGTCCCGATCGGACTCTTGCCAACTAGGAATCAGACGCACACACTGTATGTTGGTGCATGTACGGAGATCCGTCGTCGGCATTCGCGCGGCGGGGTCCGTGCCTCCGCCCGTGCCCATTGGATCGCCATCATCGGCCATCTGACGGGCAGGGGCAGGGGCTCTGTTCAGTGCCATCGGGGGATCGTTCGTAGTAATACTGGACCCACTCGGACCCCATCGTTTTGGATCCTGCTCTTCTCGATTTCATCGGTATTGTTCTGTGCCTCTGCGGCTCTGCCTTCTTCTCTGGGTCGGAGACCGCGCTGACGTCTCTGAGTCAGCCACAGATCCAGAAGCTCATCGATGAGGAGGGGGCCGAGGCCCTGAAGCTGTGGCGCGATCGGCCCATTCAGGTGCTGACCGCCATCCTCATCGGCAACAACATCTTCAACATCACCGCCTCGGCCCTGGCGACCGAACTGGCGCAGACGTTGCTCCAGGACAACAGTTTTGCCATTCCGGTCGCCGTCGGTGCCATGACCTTCGCGCTGCTGACCTTCGGCGAAATTACTCCAAAATCCGTGGCCAAGCAGTGGGCGAAGAGACTGTCGCCGACGATCATGTGGCTGATGCAGTTTCCGTTTTTGCTGTTCAAACCGGCGACACTGATCTTTACGGCCATGACCCGGCGGCTGATGCGCTGGATCGGCGACGAGAGCGAAGAACACTTCGCCACCCAGACCGCCGAGGAGATCGAGTATCTGGTCGACCTCGGAGCTCGGCAGGGGTCGTTTTCGGAGGATCGCGAGCGGCTGCTCCGGTCGGTCTTCGAGTTTCCCGACACCATCGTCCGCGAGGTCATGGTACCGCGCACGGAGATGGTGACCGTCTCGGTCGACATGGATCTCCAGACGATCGTCGATGTGTTGACCGAATGCGGGCACAGTCGGATCCCGGTTCGCGGCGACAATCTCGACGACATCCGCGGGCTGTTTTACGCCAAGGATCTGATCCGACTGGCGAAGACCGGAGAGGTCGATGAGTTCGACATCGAGAAGTACCTCCGCGAACCGTACTTCGTGCCCGAACAGAAGGGGATCGCCGAGTTGTTGTCCGAGTTCCAGGCCGAGCACATGCACATGGCGATCGTCGTCGATGAGTTCGGCGGCACCGCCGGGTTGATCACCCTGGAAGATATCATCGAGGAGTTCTTCGGCGACATTCAGGATGAGTACGACACCGAGGATCCACCTCGAATCGAACGCATCGACGAGCACATCCATCACGTCGATGCCCGCATGCCGATCGACGAAGTCGAGTCATTCTGCGGGCTCGAGCTGCCCGACCATCCGGACTACGATTCCCTGGGAGGGTTTCTGATGGCCCAGTCTGGGTCGGTCCCCGAGGCCGGCACGGAAGTCCACTGGGAACACGTCGTCTTTCGCGTCCTGGAGGCCGATCCCAAGAGCGTCCAGTCCGTCGAGATCGAGAAGGTCAGGGAGCCGACGCCCACCATCGACGAAGTCTCCGACACCGACGTCGGACTCGGAGACACAAGCAGTGCGGTCGGGGCCGATGTCGACGACAGCGAAGAGGGGACCGGCGAGGATCAAGAGGGGTCCGATGAAGACTCCGAGGGCGATTCATCCTCGACGGTTCAGGAAGTGGTCTGAATGACTGATTTTGCATAATCGGTCGCCGGGGCTCGTCATACAACCCGAACGGACCGGTCGACACGACATCTCCTCTCTATCTGCAACGAGTAGACGCATGATGACAGCCCGATCTGGACAACATTCCGACTGCGACACCCATCCGGCGCCAGGCCGCTGGTCTGCGCTGATTGCGGTTCTGTTGATGTGCCTTTGGCCGGCGTCGACACTCGGCGCCAACCCCGGTGACGAGGCCTCGGCGACGGAGTCGTCCGCCGGGACGGCAGCGCTGTCGGCCGAGGCCGTCGCCGAACGGATCCAGCAGTTTTACCGGGAGACCGAAGACTTTCAGGCGGATTTCAAGCAGGTCTACACCGATGTGGCTGCCGGTGAGACCAAGAAGAACTGGGGGCGGGTCTATTTCAAAAAACCCGGCCGCATGCGCTGGGATTACTACGACACCGAATCGCTCGATCAGCGGACCAAGACGTTGGTCAGCGACGGGAAGATCTTCTGGATCTACGAGCTCGAGTTCGACCAGGTCTTCAAACAGTGCCTGTCGGATAATCTGTTGCCGACCAGCCTGAAGTTTCTGATGGGGCAGGGCGATCTTCTCGAAGAGTTCGACGTCTCTTACACCGATGGCTCTACGGCGAGCGAGCCGACGCTGGTGCTCAAGCCCAAAGAGCCGACGTCGAAGTACAAGAAGCTGCACTTTCAGGTCGACCCGGATTCCTTTCAGGTCGTCAAGACCACCGTCTTCGACCCATACGGCAACACGAATACGATTCACTTTCGTGAGCCGACGGTAAACTCCAACCTTCCCGACAGTGGCTTCGAGTTCGAGCCCCCGAAGGGCGCGCGACTGCTGAACAAACAGAAGGACTGCGAGTGAGTTCGGGTGACGAACAGGATCTACGCAGTGAACAGCCCCTGTGGCCGCTGTTGCTGTTTGGACTGAGCCTGGCGTCCGTCGGGTTTTATCTGGCATTCCGTCCGGCCTCGGACCCGCCGCGCCAGCAGGATGAATTCGGCATCGAGCCTCAGTATTTGGTCGATGAGCAAGGCCTGGCGCCGACCGACCCCGGAGAGCCGGTGTCGCTCGCCTACGGCCCCGGCGGCGATCGTCGCCTTGCATTCGAGATGCGCCAGCGCAACGAATCCCAGGCCGGAACCCTCCGGACTCGGCTCGCCTTCATCTTGTCGGAGCGGCTCCGCTCGCCGGACGACGGATCCAATGCGAGCGGCGAGTCCACGTCGACGGCAGCCGAGGAGGCCGCGGTCGCGATGGAGTGGGACTTCGACCGCGTCGCCGTATCCGTCCGGGAGGGCGAAGGCGAAGTCGGCCGCGACATCGTCGACCAGGTCGATCGACTTCTGGCAGGCACAAAACAGCTCCGGACCTTCGACCGGATCGGGGTTCCGTTGTCCGCGGACTGGACGTCGGTGACCAACCCCCAGGTCCGGGACACGCTCGCTCTGCTCCGCCACGCTCAGACGCTCCTTCTGCCGCGACTTCCCCGCGGGCGGGTCAACGCCGGAGAATCGTGGGTGTATCAACTGAAATCCGATCGTCCGGACCTTGCGGGGGACGGCCGCATGAAGGGGTCGGTCGATGTGGAGACGGTCTACCGGGGGAATATCACCGTGGATGATGGGAGAGAGCTTGCGGTGCTTCGGCGCACATTCTCGATCGACGGAGTCTTTCGGGCTGACGATGGACAAGGAGCCCAGACGCGCGTCGCACTCGAGGGTACGGGCTCCGGCACGACCCTCTTCGAGCCCTCGAAGGGTCGTGTGGTTGAAAGCCGGATCACGCTGGACCGAACGATGACCCGATCCGACGCAGACTCCGAAGATCCGGACGCCGGTGCGACGGGCGGAGCAGGTCGCGTTCAGTTGTACCTGGGAGAGCGATCGGCGCGGTAGCCGACCGGCGCACGCCGGGTCAGCGGGTCGATCCGCTCGAGATCCCGACCGAGAGATTCACCGACACGAGCGATGCGGGGAGATCGAAGATGGGGACGTACGATCCGTAGACGCGAAAGCGGATTCTGTTCCACTGGTATGCAAAGGCCAGTGTGCCGCTGGCGGCGTGGAAATTTGAGTTGTCACCGGTTCGATCGATGAAGGGGTTTGGGGCCAGTCCCACTCGTCTGTATCCGCCGCCGGCAACGATTTCGAAATCGCCGATCGGGATGAAGACTCTTGGGCCCAGACCGAACCCGAAGATCTGCGTCTCTCGCAGCAGTGGTGGCGGCGTCTGGCGGCTCATGAAGTAATTGGTCTCGATCCATGCGCTCCCGCCGACGTACCGACTTCGGAGGGTCTCACGGATCTCGAAGCCGACCCCGGGTTGGATGTCGGAGCCGAGCTCGCCGACGACGAATCGCGGCCCCGATCCGATCGAGAGCGTCGACAGGGGAGGAGCGGTCTTGCCCACTGCGGGGATCATCACCGAGACCGCCGCGACAGCCGCGGCGATACCCCGCAGCTTGTGGAGATGCCGTCGCATCAGAAGCAACGCGCCCAGCAGTGCCACGAAAATCAACGCGGTCGGGGATGGTCCGGTGGGATCGGCCGCACTACTCTGGCAACCACTCTCGGGGCGCGGGAAGCATCGGCCGTTGTCCGTATTGCAGCTTCTGCCGTCCTCACAGTCTGAATTGCTCAAGCATTCTACGCACGCTCCGAGTCGGTTCGAACAGAGCTGGTCTCCCGAGCAGTCTCCGTCGTTCTGGCATTCAAGTTGCTCCGTCAGCAGTACGTAGTCCGTCTCGACCCGGCAGTTCGGCGCTTCGCAGGAGAGCTCCAGAAACAGCCTGCTGCGCGTGAAGATCTCGGCTGGAACGAATCGATCCGTGACTGACTCTCCCTGGCCGAGGGTATAGGACTGGGGGAAAACATCGCTCTCGATCGGAGGTCCACCGCCGTCGGCTCCGGCATCCCCGCCGTCGACACCTCCCCCGTCCTGAAGGTTCTCAAGGCCGGGAAACCTGACATCGAACGTGACCTCGGTTCGGGGGCCGGGATTTCGAATCACGATGTCGAGGATGTTGGTGCCGGGGCTCGACCGTGAAATATCCCGTCCAGAGGGACAATCTGTTTCCGAAGGCGCGCAGAGAGTTCCGGAGGTGACGGGATCGATCGTCGTATCGCATCCGGTGAGCAGCCCCGCGAGGCATGCGGCCCAGAGCAGGGCAACGGAGATGAGTCGGGAAGATCTGTCTGTCGTCGAGGGGGCCATCGAACACCGTCAGTCGGTAACTTCCAGTTCTTTGAACGTGTCGGCCAGCCGGTCTGCCAGGTCCGAGGCTGCCATGCCTCGCTGGCCCATCTCATCGGCGGCTCGGTCGCCGGCATCGCCGTGGGCCCACACCGCAACGCAGACATCCTCAAAGGGATCCCCGGTCGACGATTCGGCGAGACGTGCCGCGATGCAGCCCGTCAGGACGTCACCGGTTCCGCCCGTCGCCATGCCGGGGTTCCCCGAGCGGTTGACGGCGACTCGGCCGTCGGGCGAGACCACCGTCGACGCGGCGGATTTCAGGACGACGATGCAGTCGGTCTGTCGGGCCAACTCAAGCGAGACGTCTATCGGCGAACTCGTGACCTCCTCGATCGGCGCCGAACAGAGACGTGCCATCTCGCCGGGGTGTGGGGTCAGTACGACCGTGGACCCGGCGCTGAAGGTGTCGAGGGCCGACAGACCCACCGGGCCGGCGACGAGATTCAGGGCATCGGCATCGAGGACAGCCATGTCGATTTCACTGCCGAGGACCGTCTCTACAGCGCGTCGGGAGTCTTCGGTCTGCTCGAGCCCCGGCCCGCAGGCGACGACGTCGGACTCTTCGAGCAGTGACTCCAGCCGGGCGAGGTCTCCGATGACGTCGGCGGCCATTGCCTCGTTGATCGACGGTGCGATTCGAGAGACGACTTCCTCTCTGGTGCCGATGGTGAGCAGCCCGGCTCCGCTCCGGAGGGCTCCGCGTGCCAACAGCAGTGCGGCCCCGGTCTTGTCTCGGCTTCCCGCGACGGCGAGGACGCGTCCGGCGCGCCCCTTGTGGTAGACTTCGGGTCGTCGGTTGAACCGTTGCCGGGACCAACGGGCATCGAGCCACGTGCCCCGTTCGACCTCCCGGGTATCGAGCCGCTGTTGTCGATGCGCCTCGTCGGGGATCCCGATGTCGATGACCTTTAGATCTCCGCACAATCCGCGACCCGGGTACAGTGCCTGACCGAATTTGGCGGTGCCAAACGTGGCCGTGGCTGCGGCGTCTACGGCGGTGCCGAGGATCTGGCCCGTCGCACCGTGGACGCCGCTCGGGATATCGACGCTGAATACGTTGGGTTGGTCATTCAGGAACTCGATCGCGTCGACGTATGATCCGCGTACATCGCCGTAGAGGCCGGTCCCCAGCAGCGCGTCGATCCAGACGCTGGCATGGGATAACGATGCAAGTTTGCTGCGCAACTGGCGGCCGTCGAGGTCACTGAGGTCGTAGATTGGAAGTTCGAGCCGGCGGGCGGCATCCAGGTTCAGCCGGGCGTCTCCCTCGATACCCTCCGGGTCACTTACAAGGCAGACGAAGGGATCGTATCCGCGCTGGTGAAGCATGCGCGCCATCGCGATGCCATCGCCGCCGTTGTTGCCACCGCCGCACAGACATCCGATACGACTGCTGTCGCGCGGGGCGAGGGCCTCCAACAGATGGTCTGTCGCGCCCAGCGCGGCGCGCTCCATCAGGACCGCGCCGGGGAGGCCGAGCTCCTCGATCGCATAGGCATCGAGGCGTTGCATGCGTGAAGGGGTGACCAGTTGCATCGCAGCTGCAGGGTATCAGGGACGGGACATTCGGGCGATCATCAACGTGACGAGTTCGTCGGTATGGCTCCAGGAGACGCTTACAACCGGGGTCTGGTCGCCCAGCAGCTCCTCGAGCTGGCCGCTGTACTGCGGTACCGGCCGACCTCGGTCGCCGGCGACCCATTCGATGTCGGTGGGGACGGCCGAGTCGGCATCCAGGCCCAGAGACTCCATCAGCAGCGATTTGGCAGCGGCTCGCGCGGCAACCTTCTCTCGGCGACGCGGGCCGGCGCATTCGTCGCGTTCGCGCCGGGTCAGCCAGTCCGGCCGGTCCCACTCGGCCGGATCGACGGCGCGGGTCAGGAGAGTCTCAGACCTGGTCAAAACCGTGCTCCCGGGACTCGAGTATGGCCTCTTTCATCTCGCGGACCGCCTCCTTGAAGCCGACGAAGACGGATCGCGAGACGATACTGTGACCGATGTTGAATTCTTCGATCTCGGGGATGGCCGCCACCGGCGCGATATTCTCCAGATTCAGGCCGTGTCCGGCTGCCACATGGAGGTCATATCCGTCGGCCAGGGTTGCTGCTTCGACGAGCCGGTCGTACTCGGCCTGTCGAGACGACTGGGTGTCGGAGCGATTGTGAAAGGCCGCACTCGCATCGCAGAAATCTCCGGTATGCAATTCGACCAGTTCGGCGTCTGACTCGGAGGCCGCACGGATCTGGGCGGCCGAGGGGTCGATAAAGAAGCTGACCCAGCAGCCGGCGTCCTGGAGAGCGTCGACCACCGGTGCGAGTTCATCGGCTCGTCGAACGGCGTCGAGTCCGCCTTCGGTCGTACGCTCCTCGCGCCGCTCGGGCACCAGAGTGACCATGTCGGGTTGGATCTCGGTGGCGATGTCGACCATCTCCTCGGTGGCCCCCATCTCCAGATTCAGCCGGGTGCCGACGGTCTCTCTGAGCACTCGCACATCGCGGTCTTGGATGTGGCGGCGGTCCTGGCGCAGATGCACCGTGATCTGGTCGGCGCCGGCCGACTCGGCCAGCACGGCCGCGTGGACCGGATCGGGATAGTGTTCGCCGCGGGCCTGACGGACGGTTGCGACGTGGTCGACATTGACACCCAGTTTCGGTCGTTTCATTGCGGGTCAGCCTCGATTGGAGTGGCGGGTGCGACTGTTGCTCACCTTCGAGGTTATACATCCCCGTCAGATTGACAACGCGACGCCCCTGTGCGCGGCGGCCACCTAGGAGGGGGTGCCACCGATTGCATCGCGCAGCGTATCGGCGAGCAACTCGGCGTGGCCGCGGACGATGTCGGGGTCCGGCCCCTCGACCATCACCCGTGCGACGGGCTCGGTGCCCGAGTAACGAACGAGTACGCGCCCTTCGCGCCCGAGTTGTTGCTCGACGTCGTCGACGGCCTCCTGGAAGTCCTCGAGTTCTTCCAGGGGCGGCTTCGAGCTGACCGTGACATTCACGAGCGTCTGCGGGAACGGCTCGAGTACGTCGGCGAGTTCGCTGAGAGGTTTTTCGCGTCGTTTCATGATCGCAAGGACCTGGAGGGCTGCGATCATGCCGTCGCCGGTCGTGGTATGGTCGTTGAATATGAGGTGCCCCGACTGTTCGCCGCCGAGGTTGTAGCCGTGCTCGCGCATCGTCTCGACGACGTACCGGTCGCCGACTTGCGTGCGAACGACGTCGATCCCGTGGTCCTCGAGTGCCCGGTCCAGGGCGATGTTGCTCATGACCGTCGCCACCAGCGTATCCTCGGCGAGGGCGCCCCTCTCTTTGAGATGCAGGGCGCAGAGGGCGAGAATCTTGTCGCCGTCGATGACCTCGCCGTCCTCGTCGAGAAGGATGACCCGGTCCGCGTCGCCGTCGAGGGTAATCCCCAGGTCGGCGCGCGTCTCGCGGACCCGCTCCGAGGCCCGTTTCGTGTGGGTCGACCCACATTCGTGATTGATATTGGTGCCATCGGGGTTGGTGCCGATCGTAAAGACCTCGGCTCCCAGCTCCGACAGGACCGCCGGAGCCACCTTGTAAGCCGCCCCGTTGGCGCAATCGACGACCACACGGAGGCCGTCGAGGGCCAAATCACGGGGAAACGTGTTCTTCAAAAAAACGATGTAGCGGCCGGCGGCGTCGTCGATCCGGGTCGCTTTGCCGATGTGCTCGGAGTCGGGGCGGGGCGGCCGGTCTTCGAAGACGTACTCCTCGATCTGGGCCTCTTCGGAGTCGGGGAGCTTGTAGCCGTCGCGGCCAAAGATCTTGATCCCGTTGTCCTTGTAGGGGTTGTGGCTCGCCGAGATGACAATCCCGGCGTCGGCGCGCATGCCCGTGGTCAACGACGAGATCGCCGGGGTCGGAAGCGGGCCGACGAGCTGGACGTTGGCTCCCATGCTCGTGATCCCGCTGGCGAGGCCTGACTCGAACATGTAGCCCGACAGGCGCGTATCCTTCCCGATCAATATACGGGTTCGGTGTTCGCTGCCGTTGTCCGGGGGATGCTCGGAGAAATAGTGGGCGATGGCCTGACCCAGCCGGACTACCACGTCGGGGGTCATCGGATATTCATTGGCGACACCGCGGATCCCGTCGGTGCCGAAGAGTCGACGTTCGGTCATGGCTGTCGATGGGGTGAAGGACTAATCGGTCGAATCCCCAGTACCGTCGTCCCCGGGCCGTGTCGTGACCAGGAAATGCTCCGGCTGCATGCGGACGATCTCGATGGTGTCGGGGATATTGCGCAACGTGGGTTTCTTTTCGAAGGTTCCCGGCTCCTGGCCGTCCTCCGCCGCGAGATCGATGACGGCGTAGACCTGGTCGGCATCCAGGTTCTCGACGGTGGCGGCCGGCCCGCGGATGGTCACGTCGAGGGTCGCCGGCTCGACGTTCGTGTCGTAGGAGGTGTTGACCGGTCGAACGGTCAGCCCTTCGAAGGTCCGCTGGGCTTGCTCTGCGGCGATCTCGACCGACACGGTCACGGGATTGGACAGGTCATAACTGATCTGAGAACTCTCCGGCCGCAACTGAACTTGCTTCTGAAACGAGCGTGCTCGACCGGTTACATCGAGCCGTTCGGTCGGAACCGACTGGAGCGGATCGATGACGCTTTTGGGGCCGTTGACCGTCAGTTCCGACGGGTTCACTTCGACGCCCTGAATGACATATCCGGGTCGAGTGCGGCCGACCACGCGCGGAGACAGCTTCACGGTCTTTTCGACGCGCTCCTCCAGTTCGACGCGCACGGCACTCGGGTCGATCGAAACCGTTCGCACCCCCGGTGGGAGTTTGACGGCGTCGGGGGTAATCGGCACCACCTGTCCATCGTCGTCCGGCGAAATCTGAACGGTGACGGGGTCGAGGTCCTTTTGGTCGAACTGATTTAGCGACGACCATCGGCCCCGCAGTGTCAGTTTGACGCGGTCGATATTCGGCTGGGTCAGGATCAGATTCTCGGGGATCGAGAATCGCACGGGGGCGGCGGCGATCATCTGGGTCTCTCGGTCTTCGCCGACCCACAGGTACAGGGCGACGGTCAACAACAGGGCGATCGCCTTCAAGTGTCCGTTGCGTACGAAGACGTTGTAGGCGAGCTGGCGGATCTTACCCAGCGTGGTGTCCGGCTCCTCGTCGCTCATCCGTCGAGTACCTCCGAGGTCTCTTTAGAGGAACTCGACGAATTTTTGTCGGACCCGCGATTTCGGAAGCGGTCCAGAAATCCGCTGCGACGGATCGTGAAGGGCTGACCGCTGTAGAGCTTCTGGAGAAGATCGCGCATTTCGGTGTTGTCGAGGTCTCGATACATCTCCCCGTCGAATGCGATCGAGACCGTGCCGGTCTCTTCGCTGATGACGACGACCGCGGCGTCGGTCTCTTCGGAGAGGCCGATCGCGGCTCGGTGACGGGTCCCCAGTGTCTTTTCGACCGCCGGGTTGTTCGTCAACGGCAGAAAGCAGCCGGCCGTCGAGACCCGCCCCTGCTGGATGATGACGGCGCCGTCGTGCAGCGGATTCTGATGCTCGGGCAAAAAGAGGCTAAACAGGAGGTCCTTGGTGACACTCGCGCCGATCTGAATCCCCTCCTGAGTGTAGTGGGTGAGGTCGGCTTCGCGTTCGATGGCGATCAGGCCGCCGATCCGGCGCGACGACAGCATCATACTCGCCTTGATCACCTCTTCGATGACCTGGGTCTCCTCGAAGGCGCGCGTGCCCGACAGCAGCGAGGTGCGGCCGACCTCCGCCAGCGCTCGCCGAATGTCGCGCTGGAAGATGATCACGATGATGATGATGAAGTTCGCGATGAATCGTTCGATGAACCAGTGCGTGGTCGCCAGGTTCAGGTAGCCATCCTGCGAGAGGACATAGAACAGCAGGATCAGCACCAGCCCGATGATCATCTGGACGGCACGCGTCCCCTTGATGAGCAGCAGCATCCGGTAGATGACGTAGTAGACGATCGCCAGATCCATGACGACCAGGATGGCGTCGGACCACTCTTGGATGCGGAATATCTCGAGTAGGGCGTCCAAGGGAGCGTCTCTACCGTGGGTCTGAAGGGGGACTCTGTGGGTCGGGTATCAACTGTATGAAAGAATGGAGGATTTTGCGGGGATGACAAGGGGCGAAATCACGGTGCCTCCTGTATCTGCTCCACTCCGCCGCAGATCGCTTCGGTGGTTCGTGCGACATCGACCATTTCGGCGACGTCGTGAACCCGTACGATGTCGGCGCCGGCGAAGAGTCCGCAGGCGACGGCTGCAGCCGTCCCCCAGTCTCGTTGTTTCGGGGGTTTGTCCAGAAGGGCCCCGAGGAAGCTCTTGCGGCTCGGACCCAAAAGCAGCGGGCGATCGAAATCGAAGAACGCATTGAGCTCGCGGATCAGCCGGTAGTTTTGCTCGACGGTCTTTCCGAATCCGATTCCCGGGTCGAGGATGATGTTCGAGGTATCAATGCCGGCGCGAACGGCGCGTTCGATACGCTCGTCGAAAAATGACCGGATGTCGTCGACGAGGTCCTGGTAGTCGATCGATGCCTGCATCGTCTCCGGTGTGCCCTGGATGTGCATCAGGACCAGCGCCGCATCGAGGTCGGCGACGGTCTCGGCCATCGCCTCGTCGAACCCGAGTCCACTGATGTCGTTGACGATACCGGCCCCGGCGTCGACGGCGCGTCGAGCAACCTCGGCTTTGGTCGTGTCGATCGAGATTCGGATGTCGTGGCGATCGGCGACGGCTTCGACGACCGGGACGACTCGCTCGATCTCTTCTTGAAGGGAGACGGGATCGGCCCCGGGCCGGGTCGATTCGCCGCCGATGTCAACGATGTCGGCTCCCTGTTCGACCAGGGTGGAGGCGTGTTCGATGGCCGCCCGATGGTCGAAAAAGTCCCCGCCGTCGGAGAACGAGTCCGGGGTGACGTTGACGACGCCCATCACGTGGAAGCGGCCGTCGAATCGAAGGGGCCCGCCGGGGGAGCCTTCGGCGAGTTCGACTGGGTCGAGGCGGCGTCGTGCTCTCGGGTCGGCGGATACGAACGAGTCGGGCATCGGAGCCATGGTGCGTCGGTCCGGTCGTCTTAGGGTCGGTTCAGGAATTCGGCGACGGATTCAATCCCGTGCCGGCGAGCGACGCGGGAGTGTCGGAGTCGTCGAGTTTCGAGTCATATTCGGTCTTGGGGACGCGGTCCTCGTCGGACTGCTCGCGTTGCTGATCCTGTCGGCGACGATATTCGCGCACCTCCTCCAGGGATTCGCTCTCCATGAGAACCTCGATCTCTTTGCGGTCCAGGGCTTCGAATTCCAGAAGGGCCTCGGCGAGCCGTTCGAGCAACGCGTAGTTGTTTGCCAGAATCTGGCCGGCTCGCTCGTATTGTTCCGTCACGATCCGTTTGACCTCGGAGTCGATCTCTCTGGAGACCGATTCGCTGAAGGGACCGGGTTTCGAGCCACCCTGTTGCCTTTGGCCGGCAAACGGAGTCGGATTCCCATCGGCGCTGTAGGATAGCGGCCCGACGCGGTCGCTCATCCCCCACTGTGTGACCATCTTTCGGGCCATGTCGGTCGCGACGTCGATGTCGTTGCCCGCGCCGGTGGTGATCTCGTCGAAGGCAACCTCTTCGGCGGCGCGGCCGCCCATCATGACTGAGATGCGTCGTTCGACGTAGGTGCGCGACATGTTGTTGCGGTCGTCCTCCGGGAGTTGCTGGGTGACTCCCATGGCTCGACCGCGCGGAATGATGGTGATCTTGTGGACCGGATCGGTGCCATCCTGCAGAAGAGCCACGAGCGCGTGGCCCGCCTCGTGATAGGCGGTGACCCTGCGTTCATCCTCGTTGACGACCGCGCTCTTGCGTTCGACGCCCATCAGGACTTTGTCCTTGGCGGCTTCGAAGTCCTCGTTTTCGACACGCTCTTTGTCGCGTCGAGCGGCGAGCAAGGCGGCCTCATTGACGAGGTTCTCTAGGTCGGCGCCCGAGAACCCGGGCGTGCCTCTGGCGATGTGCTCCAGGTTGACATCCGGTGCCACCGGCGTCTTTCGGGTGTGGATCTTCAGGATTTCTCGTCGGCCCCGGACGTCCGGTGGAGGCACCATGATCCGTCGGTCAAACCGCCCGGGCCGCATCAGGGCAGGGTCGAGTACGTCGGGGCGGTTGGTGGCCGCGATCAGCACCACCCCCTCGTTCGCCTCGAATCCATCCATCTCGACGAGCAGTTGGTTGAGGGTCTGTTCGCGCTCGTCGTTTCCGCCGGCCGCGCCGCCGCCGCGATTGCGGCCGACGGCGTCGATTTCGTCGATAAAGACGATGCAGGGGGCCTTCTTTTTGGCCTGCTCGAAGAGATCCCGAACCCGGGAGGCACCGACACCGACGAACATCTCGACGAAATCGGATCCCGAGATCGAGAAGAACGGGACCCCGGCCTCGCCGGCGACGCCCCGCGCCAGCAGGGTCTTCCCGGTGCCGGGCCGACCCATCAGAATGACGCCCTTGGGAATCCGGCCCCCCAGTCGTGTGAACTTCTTCGGGTTCTTCAGAAACTCGACGATTTCCTGCAGCTCTTCTTTGGCTTCGTCGATGCCGGCGATGTCGTTGAAGGTGACGGTGTTCCCCGACTCGTTGAGCATCGTCGCCGTCGACTTGCCGAAGGTCATCGCGCGGCCGCCGCCTCCTCCCTGAAACCGGCGCATCACGAAAATCAAGACGCCCACGAGCAACAGCAACGGGATCGATGTCACCAGGATCTGCTGCCAGAGCCCGCTCTCCTCGGCCTTCTTGAAGGTGAACTCCGTGCCGTGGCTCATCAGCACGTCCTGCAGATCTTCGCCGACGGGCCCGGTGGTCGAAAACTCCTGGCGCCCGTCGCGGTTCTTTCGGGCGTACTCCTCTTTGAACGTTCCCGTGACCTCCAGGTCCTTGACTTCAACGCTGGCGACATGGCCCTCACGTGCGGCCTGTCGGAACTCGCTGAACTGAACAGCGGAGGGGTCGGTGGAGCCGTCGTTGAACGTATTGAAGACGACGATCCCCAGTACGATGAGCACGGCCCAGAAGAGCCAGGCTCGAAGCGGTACGTTTTTGAACACGGGTGTCCTCGGAGCTCGGAGAGCAGGCAGATTGGCCCGAAGCAGCGACTCTATAACACTACGGGCTCACGCAGTTCAACGGGGCGACTCGCCCGACTCATTCCCTCTGATTTGCCATTCGGCAATCACATCGGTTTCCGAAGAGACGGGAGCGGCCGCGGAACGTCGCATGCCGCAGATCCACAGCAGTTCGTCGTCGCCGGACGCCGCCAGACAGGGGGCTCGCCAGCGGTCGGCTTCCGGAATCTCGGCCGCACGGAGTACATCGCGAACCGGGCTGTCGGCATCGAAGCCGAACGGCCGAAAGGTCTCGCCGCGGCGAGGGCCTCTCAGCGTAAGCCGCTCCGGAAGCTGCTGTCGGTCGAACCAGACGATGTCGTCGGCCTCGGGGATGCGGTCGTCTCCGCTGCGCTCGAAGATCCGCCAGCTCAGGGTCGCGTCGAACCATCGAACGCGACCGGTCGGGTTGGAGCCGAGTTCGACTGTAATGGGTTCGGCACGCCGCCCGCGCCGTGCGGCATCACCCCGGCCGCGTTCCAACTCGAGGGTTAGATGTTCGGGGCCGATGTGGACCGTTGCGCCCTGGAGCGTCAATGTCATCGGCGGTTCGACATCCCGGGAGTCGGGGTTCAGGCAGGCGACCAGGGCATCCATCGTCTCCGAGCGCCACCGGACGGGCCCGGGTAACTCCCGGCTGGCTTGGCGACAGAGCCTGCTGAGTACGGCAGCCGGGGCGTCGCGCAATGTTTGCGTCTTCCAGGTCAGACTCTCTCGCGATTGGCTCGGCAGTCGTGCGCGCTCGCCGAGATGTCGGGCCTGTTCGCGGAGAGCACGGTCGTCGTCGGCCAGGTTCCGGAGTGTCTGAAGGAGTGGCTCGAGTGACCCGGCCTCGCGCTCGAGCTGATCCGCGCTGCCGCGACGAAGTCGATTTCGCAGATAGTCGTCCGAGGTGTTCGAGGGGTCTTCGCGGTATTCGACGTCGTTGTCGCGAGCATACCGCCGAATCCAATGCTTCGAGAGGTTCGACAAGGGTCTCTCCAGACCAAGATCCCCCCACCCGGCGACCGGAGCCCCGGATGTGGCCGCCGCATTCGGCGCAAGGCTGGCCAGTCCCCCGGCGCCGGTCCCCTGAGTCCAGCTCAAAAGGGCGGTCTCCAGGGCGTCGTTGGCATGGTGGGCAGTCCAGACCGCACCCATCCCGACGCGCCGAGCGTGGGTGGCGAGCGCCGCGTATCGCGCCGTGCGCGCGGCGGCCTGGGTGGACCGCTCGGCGGGCACACGTACCTCGGTCCGGATGCACGGGAGGTCGAGTTGGCGTCCTCGACGTGTGCAAAACCGGGCGACGCGAGATGAATCCTCCCGTAGCCCGTGGTCGACGTGGATGGCCGCCAGATCGAGTTCGCCGGGCCGGGACGATGTTCGTCGGGCTCGGAGCGCCAGGTCGACCAGGACCGACGAGTCGAGCCCGCCACTCCAGGCGATGCAGACGCCGTCGGTCTGCTCGAGGAGTCGACGCAGATCCGCGACGACCTCGTCGACATCGGGGTCGATCTTCACGGCGCAACCTCGCGGACGGACTCGAGGTAATTTCGGATCGGCACCGGTGGGATCACGAGCGTCGTCTGTCGGTCCTTGGGATGTCGAAAGGCGGTGAGGACGACGAGTTCGCCGTCGGCCGAGACGATGGGGGCGGCGAAGACCGGGCGAAAGGCCGTCTGCAGGTAGTAGACGAGGGCACGTTCGCCCGAAATGTTGCCGCCGATCTGGGTCTGGACGAGCCCGCCGGAGATTCGGTTGTACCCGTAGAGATGGGTCGGGGACGACCCCTCGAGGTCGAAGAGGTCGAGTCCGCGGTCCGGAAGGTTGATGGCGTCGGTATCTGCGGGCACGACGGTGACCAGGTTTCGGTGCTCATCGGGGCGAAAGAGCTTGGCCTCGACGACATCTTCGGGGGGATCCTCCAGCCAGCGTTCTCGGCGACGGTCCACGGACATCTCATCGAGTCCGCGACGCCCGGCCCGAGGGGCGTTGCCCGAGGCTCGCCGGGTGGGGCCCGACTCCTCCCGAGCTGACGACCCCTCCGCCTCAGGCGGCACGATGAAGAGTCTCTCGGCCTGCGAGAGCCAGAAATAAGACGTAATGAGCACCGGAATCGAATCGTCGCCGGGAGTCTGGACCCACACGGCATGGCCCTTGTGGACGATCGGTGTCGAACGGCCCGGCGTCTGCGGTTGTTGGACCGCCACGAGTTCGACGACGTGTCGGGAGACCTTCGAGGCCGTTGTCTGCAGTTGTTCGGCGCTGGGTGGTTTGGGCAACTTTCCCTGGCGCAGGACCTTCGGCATCTCCGTGGATTCAGCCGGCGGTAGCTGTTTGGGCCGAAGGCGCTTCATCTTCACGTCTTCAAAACGTCGAATGCCGTCGTCCGACTCGGACGTTTTGGGTGAATCCGAGGCGTTGGGTTTCGAGTCCGTCTCCGAGCTCGCAGAACCGGCGTCGCGGCCGGTTTGATCGATGATCTCCGGATCGTCCAACGGCGACTGCGCCCATCCACTGGAGGCCGTCATGCAGAGCACCGCAACGACCGCGAACCCCAGAGAGAATCGGGAAGAGATGTCGGGGAAGGCCATGGGTCGTATCTGCGTGTAGGTATCGGGCGGGACGGTGTCGCGACTCTGAATCGTAACCGGAGCCGCGCTTTAACAAAACTTTTTTGGAACACTCCGTGACGGGCGTTGTCCAAGGTGGTGAGTAGGAGCCTGCGGGGCCGCCGGGAAGGCGGGACCGCTCGAAACCGTTACTCTCGTGTCAGATGGCTTGACGCATCTCGGCCCGGACCGTATCGTTCGGTGGCTTTGTGGAACCGACCGAGAAGTGTCGCCTACCATTGTATTGTTGTCGCTAACGGATTTCACAGCTTCCGGGCCTGGCTCGCCGACGCCGCACAGCGGTCCTCGGGGACGATGGCCAGCCCGGATCTGCGAGCGAGACACGAAGTGCGGACGCGTTGAGCGCGTCAAACTTCAGATGCCAGATTCAAAGGGAGCCAGCCGGTGAGTTTGAAGAACCACAGTCTACGCGTTGCGCTCGTCTGGAACGGCACCGTGTACCAGGAAAAGAGCTTCGGCCAGACCAGCGAGCATGTTGTCACTGTCGGTGACAGCGAAGAGACGACATTCAATGTCCCCTCGGAAGCGCTTCCGGACGAGATCGAGATGTTCGAGCGCTCCGACGACGGATATACCCTTCGGTTTACCGATGAACTCGATGGGACGATCACCATCGGCGACGAGGAGTTTACCGTCGACGAGGTGATCGACCAGAAGGCGCACCGGGTCGAATCGGTGCGAACCGGGGCCGGATCGTCGGACCTCTACGAGCTCGAAGTCCGCAAGGGCGACTGGGGGCTCTTCGCGGTCGGCAATATCGAGATTTACTTCCAGGTGATGGGCAAGCCCGCCGTGCTTGCGGGACGTGGCTTCCAGGGCATGGACATGCCGCTGGTCGGCACGATCGCCGCTGCTGCGGTTGCCCACATCGTCTTTCTGATCGTCGCGTTCCTGACCTTCGACCTGCAACCGGAGCTGACGTCGGTCCAGATTCCGGACCGGTTCGTCGACTTCATGGTCGATGAAGTCGAAGATCCGATGGACGAAGAAAAGCAGAAGGAGCCCGAAGAGGATACGACCGCCAAGAAGGCCGGCGGTGAAGAGGGTAAGTTCGGCGACCCCGACAAGAAGATGGACGAGTCGAAGGTCCCGAAGATGGACGCCGAGATGAAAAAGAAGGTCGACGTCAAGAACCTCGGTGTGAACAAGATGCTGGCGAGCAAGAACCTCGGCAGCGGCGCCCTCAAAAATATGTTCAACGACCAGAGCGGAATCAGCTCGAAGATGAACGTCGCCATGAGCGGTGAAGGCAGTCAGCTTCAGGTCGGCCGAGGGGCCGGCGGAATGGGGCTGCGCGGCACCGGCTCCGGCGGCGGGGGCGAGGGCTTCGGCCGCGTCCACGGTCTGGGTGAAGTCGACACCGGCGGCGGTCAGGGTACCGGCGCGAAACTGGGGACCAAGAAGAAGCGCAAGGTCAAGCCGCAGATGTCCCGCGGTACGCCCACGGGCAGCGAGTTCTGTAAAAAGGGCAATATCCAGAACGTCGTGTCCGCCAAAAAGAACGCCATTCAGTACTGCTACGAGCGGAAGCTCCAGCAGAACCCCGAGCTGAAGGGTAAAGTCAAAGTCCAGTGGAAGATCGGGCTCGACGGTTCGGTCAAATCGGCGTCGATCGCCAGTTCCACGATGGGCGACCGTTCGGTCGAAAGCTGCATCATGCGCACGATCAAACGCATGCGGTTTGATAAGCCCGACGGCGGTGTCTGCATCATCCAGTATCCGTTCGTCTTCACCGGCGTGAACTGACGTCGGCCAGCGCAGAGTCTCCGCACACAAAAAACCCCGGTCCGCTTTCGGCGGACCGGGGTTTTTATATCGGCGACGCACTCGAGAGGTCAGTCGTCTTCGTCCAACAACTCTTGAAGTTTGCCCGAGGATTTGAGCTCTCGCAGCGACTCGTAGCCGCCCACAGCCGCGCCATTGATAAAGACCTGGGGAACCGTCTTTCGTCCCGTCTTTTCGACAAGCTCGTCGCGCAGATCCGGGTCGTCGGTGACGTCGATCTCCTCGAAGTCGACGCCCATATCATCGAGCAGACGTTCGGCCTGGTCGCAATAGGGGCAGAATTCGGTCCTGTAGACGACGACGTCGGGCATAACAGTACTCCTTGAGGCTCGGGTGCTGTTGGGGGGTCGAGCGGTCGAACACGATCAACGTTGGAACCAGTGCCTATGGGTCAAGGCGAATTGCTCAGTTCACGTCGTCTGCGGACGTGGTGATATATTCGGGCATCAGCGCCAACGCCGATTCCCGCTGCAGCAGACGAGTCGCCAGAGCCGTCTCGCCGGCCTGCTGCTGGATGCCGCTGTTCGACAAGACGTCCAGAGCCGCCGCGGCGTCGTCCGACAGTGAGTCGGCGACCCACCCGCTCAGAGATTCAATCCCCAAGCCGAGCGCACTTCTCCAGTCGTAGGCCCGGGTATTGAAGTGCGACAGTTCGACATCTTCGTGGCTCAGTTGGGTCATCTCGCAGAGCCGATCGTGAGCGACGGAGAAGTCTCCGAGTTCGTCGACGAGGCCGCGTTTGTGTGCCTGTTCACCCATATAGATGCGGCCTCGGGCATACCGGTGGAGGCGTCGTCTGGGCAGATCCCGGGACTGGCCGACGCGTTGCAGGAATCGGCGATAAAAGCTGCGGGCCCCCTCATTCATATTCTCCATCATCGATTCGTCGAGCGGATGCACCAGGCTGGTAAACGTGTCAGCGGGGTACTCGTAGATTGAATCAACATTTACGCCGACCTTGTCGGGCACGGCTTCGGCGGAGACCTTGCCGGTGACCACGCCGATCGACCCTGTGAGGGTCACCCTGTGGGTGATGATTCGATCCGCCGCGGAGGCCAGGTAATAGCCGCCGCTGCCGACGACATCGGTGCAGTAGGCCACCACGGGGATCTCGCGGCGTGTGCGCTGGATGGCTTCCCAAAGAAGGTCGCTCGCTGGTGCGCTCCCTCCCGGTGAGTTGATGTGCATGAGCAGCCCGGCGATGCTCGGATCACGACGAATGTCGGCGAGTACCGGAAGCACTCGGTCCGGGTCGATGACGGCCTGGCGACCGGGGACCTGCATTCCGGACGACACGATCATCCCCGACAGGTCGACGGTGGCCAGGGTGGGGCCGGCCGACACAAGGGGTTTCCAGTCGAGCTGAGGCTTCATGACGGCGTCGGCATCCTCGAAGTCGACGACGAGCACATCCTCGTCGCCGTCGGGCCTCCAGGGGGCCTCGGGGACGGCGTCCGACAGCGACGATTCCGAAGTCTCCTCGGGTTGCTCCGGAGGGGGGTCGGCATGTTCGGGCTCCCAGCGGGCCACCGGCTCGACGCCGGGCGTGATCCCGTTTCCGTCGTGGATCCAGTCGATCAGGCGGTGGCGAAACAGGGCGTGGTCGACGAGCTGCTGGCGCCGAGCTCCCTCGCCGTCCAGGGGGGCGTCCGCAAAGAGCGCGTCCACTTCGTCGGGCTCGACCTCACGGCGTGCGGCGATTCGTCGCCTGAGGGTGTCCAGTAGGTCCTCGTGCAATGACCCCATCATCAGACGCTGGGCGTCGGTCATTTCATCATGGATGAGCCGGTGCGCAGCCGTCTTGAATTCACCGATATGGACCATTTGAGCGCGGATTCCGAGCCGGTCGATGGCGTCGGCGGCAAAGACCTGGTCGAAGCGGGGGCCGAAGGTGTAGAGGCGACTGGAGGGGCTGACGAATATCTCGTCGGCCGCGGTCGCCAGAAGATAGTCGTTGAGCAGGGTCATTCGCGTGTGAGCCAGGACCTGGAGGTCTCGGTATTCCGGATGTTCCTGGGAGGCCTCGCGGGCCCGGTCGACCATGGCCGTCAGCGAGGCGGTCGTGCCGAGGCCGCCGGCCGTCGCATCACACTCCATGATCAGCCCGTCGATATCCGACGAGGCTTTCAGCCGTTCGACTCGCTCCCAGGTCTCCAGAAACGACGGGGTCGCCTGAAAGTAGCTGGCCATTCCCGGCGGCGGCCCGAAGGACTGTGAGGCGTCGGGCTTCCAGGCGACGAAGAGTTTCTTTTTTCGCCGCAACGAGTACCCTACCGTGTACAGAAACATGCTCCACAGGTAGGCGAGCAAAGTCAGGATGTTACGAACGAGGACGACGGGAAAGCGAAGCATGAAGACGCAAGTGGCAGTCGGTAGGTGAGGTCGATGGCGAACAGGAAGGTAAATTCAGCCCCACTCGGGCGCAAGGGCGCCCTCGCTGTGGCTGCACTCGCCTGGACGCTCCTCATCGGCACGATGGGACTGAGTAGCTGTGTGGAGACGGCGGAGTGCAATGAATCGGTACGTTGTTCCGAGGGCACGATCTGCTACGAATACCGATGCCGTCCGCGCTGCGATGGCGCCGCGACCTGTCCGCGCGGTGAGATCTGTAGGCCCTGTATGGATCCGGCCACCGAAGAGAGCCACTGTTTTGGTCGGCAGGCGAGCGCCTGCTTGCCCGAATCGGAATGACACGGGAGTACGTCGATGCATCTCGCCGTAAAGATCGCCGTCATCGCCCTGGGCGGGGCCCTGGGTGCTCTGGGACGGACGGGAGGGACGGCGCTGGTAGCGTCGTTGTCGGGACTCAGCGAACACGGTCGAATTCTGGGCACCATGGCGGTTAATATCGTGGGTTGCTTCGGCATGGGCGTCCTCAAGGCGGCCAGCGAGGTGCATCACTGGGGATCGGCCGAGGTCAACGCCTTCTTGATCAGTGGGATGCTCGGTGCCTTCACGACCTTTTCGACCTTCGAGGAAAACTCGGTGAGTCTGTGGCGCGGCGGACAGGAGTGGCTGGCGGCGGGCTATATGGGCGGGAGTGTCCTCGGCGGTCTGCTCGCTTTCTTGATTGGATGGGCACTGATTGAATGACGCGACGTATCGACATTGAACCGGCAACCGAGCGGCTGCGCATCGAGTTCTCGTACGACGAGCAGCTCGTCAGCACGGTCAAGACCCTCCCCCAGAGGACCTGGGACCCCGGGGAACGGGCGTGGTTTGTCCCCTTTGAGCACATCGAACGGGTCTTCGACGTCCTGCTTGATGAGCACTTCAAGATCAGCCCGTCGTTGCGGGAATTCTGTGACCAGCGAGACCGACCGGTCGACGAGATCATCGACGGAGACGACGAGCGGGCAAAGGCGGCGCCGGTGCCGCCCGGGACGAAACGGATCTCGGAGGTCAACCTCGAGGCGAAGGCGGCTCTCGAAGAGGCATTTCCGGAGTCGTTCTGGGTCGTCGGCGAGATGCAAGGGTACGATCCCTCGCCGAATCGAGACTATGCCTTCTTCGAGCTGGTCGAGCGTCCGGCCCCCGACGAGGATCCCGTGGCGAAAGTCGGGGCCGTGATGTGGGCCGATGCCATGGAGTCCGTCGAGTCGACGATTCGCGATGCGGCCGCCGATATTCGCCTGCGGGATGGTCTGGCGGTACGGATGCGCGTCGAGATGGATCTGTACCCGCCTCACGGGGCCTATCGTCTGGTCATCAAGGAGATCGATCCCACCTACACCTCCGGCGAGATTCAACAGAACCGCCAGGCGATCATCGATCGGCTCGAGTCGAAGGGAATCCTGACCTCGAATCTGGACCGTCAGTGGCCGATATGTCCCCTGCGAGTGGCACTGCTGACCTCGGAGGGAAGTGACGCGTACAGTGATTTTATGGACGAGCTTCGCACGTCCGGGTACGGCTTCGAGGTCTCGGTCTTCGATATCTTCGTCCAGGGCGATCGAACCGAGGAGTCGGTCCTGGCCGCCTTGGAGGGTGTCCGGCGCCGCGCCGAGTCCTTCGACGTCGTCGTCATCGTCCGGGGTGGTGGCGCCCGGTCGGACCTGGCGTATTTCGACACCGATGCCATCGGCGAGGCCCTCTGCAACCTTCCGTTGAAGGGGATCTGTGGAGTCGGCCACCAGAAAGACGTGTGTCTGCTCGACCATGTGGTCGAGTCGTTGAAGACTCCGACGGCAGCGGCACGGTCTCTGGTCGAGCGCGTTCGCGAATTCGACGAGCGGCTCGATGCGACACTCACCGAGATCACGGAGCGCGTTCGGGATCGGGTGCAGCGAGCCGGGGATCGCCTGAATCGGGTCTCCGCCGAGGTGCGCCACCGGGCCGAGCGACGGCTGGCCGGCGAGGAGCGTCGATTGTCCGCAGTGAGGGCCAATCTGAGTATGGCGGCGAGCCGTCGTCTGGGGGAGGCCCGCCGACGAGTCGACAACGCGGCCGAACGGTTGCCCAGGGTGGCCGAACGCCGCGTCGATCGCGCCCGACGCCAGGTCGATCGGGGACGCAGCCGGATCGGGTTGAAGCGTATCGAGAGGATGCTGGCGCGGGAACGTCAGAAGGCCGACGCGCTGGCGGAGTCCCTCGAGCGCAGCGTACGCCGGTACCTTCGGCAGCGCCGCCAGGAGGTCGATCAACTCGGCGAACGACTCTCCCTGCTGGACCCTCAGCGAGTTCTTGAACGTGGATTCGCGATCGTACGCCACGATGGCCGGGTGGTGCGCCATGCGGAGGTGGCCGAAGCCGGAGATCGACTCGACATTCGTGTGGCCGGGGGAAGACTGACGGCCCGCGTCGAATCTGAACGTATCGATAACAACGACACCGACGAGGAATCCGAACGAGATGAGTGACGAGACACCGAAGTACGGCGATGCAATCGAGGAACTCGAAGATATTCTGGAGGAGATCGAAGCCGAAGACGTCGATCTCGACGACCTGGCCGACAAGGTCGAACGGGCGTCGGATCTGGTCGAGTTGTGCCGCGATAAACTCGACCGCACGGAAGTGCAGGTGCAATCGATTATCGAAGATCTGGAGGCCGACGAGGAGGAGTCGTCGTGATTTCACGGATCGGCGAATGGCTGAGCCGACAATCGGAGCGGTTTGTTCCGAGCCCCTTCGTTCTCGCGTTACTTCTGTCGGCAGTGACCTGTCTGCTGGCGGGCTTTTTTGGCGAGGCGGTGACGGGCCAGGCTCCGATCGACCGACTCGGGACGATCGCCGACGGATGGTTCGGGGCGTTTTACGGATCGTCGGGACTTACCTTTGCCATGCAGATGACGATCGTGCTCGTCACCGGCCATGTGCTGGCGCGGTCAGCTCCGGTGCGTGGGGTCGTCGGTCGTATCGCCCGCGTCGCCAAGGGCCCGAAGACCGCGGCTTTTGTCGTGGCCCTGGTGGCCTGCCTGGCGAGTGTGATTCAGTGGGGCCTGGGTGCGATCGTCGGTGCGTTCATGGCTCGGGAGATGGGTCGGGCCTTCGAGCGTGACGGCCGCCCCGTCGATTACCCGCTGCTCGGAGCCGCCGGCTACGCCGGATTCATGGTCTGGCACGGGGGGCTGTCCGGATCTGCGCCGCTGAAAGTGGCCGAAGAGGGACACTTCGTGGCCGATGTCATCGGCGTGGTACCCGTCAGTCAGACGCTGTTGAGCCCGCTGAATCTGGTGATCACCGGTACGTTGCTCGTCGTGATTCCCAGTCTCTTTTGGGCCCTGATGCCCACGGAGCCCGAGCGCATAACGACGCCGGATGTCTCCGCGTCGGAGACCGACGATGAGGCCGACGCCGGCCCCTCGTACGAACACCCACTGTTGCACTGGCTCGAGGAGACCCGGGCCATCAATCTAATGGCGGGAATGCTCGGGTTTGGTTTTCTGGGCTGGTATTTTGCCGGGCGGGGCGTGGCCGGTTGGAACCTCAATGCCATCAACCTGCTCTTTTTGACGGCCGGGCTGGTGTTGTATCCGACGCCCGGCGCCTACGTTCGGGCCATTCGTGAGGGGGTGCAGGGCGCCGCAGGCATCATTCTTCAATTTCCATTCTACTTCGGGATCCTCGGTGTTCTCCAGGTCAGCGGACTGATCGAGCAGATCGCCGAATTCTTTGTGAGTATCTCGACCCAGGTCACCTTCCCCATCTTTGCGTTTCTGTCGGCGGGCATCGTGAATTTCTTCGTGCCCAGTGGCGGCGGCCAGTGGGCCGTCCAGGGTCAGGTCCTGATGGAGGCCGCAAACCAGCTTGGGGTGCCGACCCACGAGGCGATCATGGCCTTCAGCTACGGCGATGCATGGACCAACATGCTCCAGCCCTTCTGGGCCCTGCCGCTTCTGGGCATCATGGGCCTGGAGGCCCGTGACATCATCGGCTACACCGCGCTGGTGATGTTCGTGACGGGCCCCCTCGTCATGGGGCTTCTGGTGGTGCTCTGAGGATGAGCCGGCTCAGAGGATCTCGACCTCGAGGGTGATGATCCCCTTGACCGAGGTATCGTCCTCCGGCGGCGAACCTTCGCCTTCGGTCGACAGCGTCAGCCCCTGTTCGATGTAGGGTTTGAGGTTGGTGTCCGAGGTCACGGGCACGTTCAGCGTTTTGACGCCGCTCGGGATGTTGTCTTGGGCCGCCAGCTCGGCCTCCTCCATCCCATCGGCACTTGCGACGAACCTGATGGAATCCAGGAAGTTGAAGTTGTCCTCATCACCTTCCGGTTCTGCGTCCTCTGTAATCTGGAGGGTCAGGCCGTTGAGTCGCACGGCCTTTGCCGCTTTGACATCGCGCTTTTCGAGTTCCTGCTCGAGGTTGAAATCGAAGGCCAGATTGCCCAGCGGGCCGGAGACGGGTAGCGATGTTCCCTGGATGGTCTGGACGTTGCTCTCTGACGTGAATTTGAAGGAGCCAAATTCAGTACATCCCGGTCCGACGACAAGCATGGCCGCCGAGATGACCAGTGCAGTGAGGGCGAGGCGCCGTGTCAGATATCGAAATACTCTCTTCATGAATGTTGCCTCTCAGACTGAATACAACTGAACTGAATGCGTCACTTGAGTCCCTCTCCCTGCCTAACTGGTGAACCTAATTCACACGGCTTTGATGACAATCGTTAAAATTTTTCGGCTGACGCGACGAGAGGTGGGGCTTGTCAGTGCGCGGGCGCGGCGGTAGGTTTTCCGTTGAGTCACAATGCAGTTCTCAGAAGTCGGCGTTGTCTACATGAAATTCTACTGCGATCACTGCGGCACGAAGTACGAGATCGCGGACGAAAAGGTTCGCGGTAAAGTCGTCAAAGTCCGCTGCAAATCGTGCGAAGAGATCATCGTTGTTCGCGGCAAGAGTGCTGAAGACTCCGGCGGCCGCGGCGAAGAATGGTACTATTCCGTCGACGGAGATACCTTCGGGCCGATGTCGGCTCCGGAGTTGCGCCAGACCTACGCCAGCGGTGACGTCGGGGCCGACAGTTACGTCTGGAAGGCGTCGTTCGGGGACTGGAAGCCGGTCGCCGAAGTCGAGCCGTTCGCTTCGATCGTGCGTGAGACTTCACCGTCGATGGAGCGTGCCGGCGAGACGCTCGGCGTCGACGGTTCCGTCGAGTCGATTGAGTCGAGCCAGACGTCGACCTCCGTACAATCGGCACCGTCGTCGACATCCGGCGAATCGAGAGGCGATCGGCTCAAAAATCTCAGAAGCCGACTCGATGCCAGTTTCGGCGGAGGCGCCACTCAAGGTGCCGCAGCCGTCGACACTCGCGAAGATGTTCGGTCCGATTCGACGGACGTCGAGTCGGCCCCCGACCCGGATGCCGAGGTCGAGCAGAGCTCGATTGCCGATCTGGACCTCGATCTCGATGACGAGGCGTTTGCCGAACTGGAGAAGGCGGCCGAAGAGGTCGGCCCCGCAGATGCGACGCGCGTCGAGGAGTCGCCGGCGGGTGCGCTCGACGAGTCGGCGAGCGATGATGGCTCCGACGACGACGTCAGCGAGGAAGAGATCCCCGCGATTCCGACGTCGCAGCAAACGGGGCCGGAGTCGGTCGAAGATGGATCCGAAAATGACGGGATGTTCGATCGTGTCGACGAAGACTCCGACGACGAGCAGATGCCGCAGGCCCCCTCCCTGAGCAGTGACCGTTCAAAGAGCTTCGGCGATACGGTTACGGACAGCCTCCTGATTCAGCTCGACAAGATCCAGAACGAGGGGGCGGGCAAACGCCGGGCGATTGTCGCCGTCGTGTTGCTGACCTTCGCCGCGATCGGCGGCGTTTGGTATTACTATGCGTCGACCGCCGAGCCTCGGCAGGATCCGCTCGTTCAGACGGACGATCAGGCCTACGAAGACGACGACGGTCTGACGTTTCGGACCTATTCCGAGGAAGAGCGAAACAAATTCCGGCAAGGCAGTGCCCGGAAGGTTGCGCCGCCTTCCGACGACAATGACAGCTTCGAGACGGCACTTTCGAACCGTGGTAGTTCGGGCAAACGCCGGGGGTCCGGAGGATCCGGGCGAGGTGGGTCGGGGTCTGGCGAGCAACCATCGGACGACCAGGGTGAAGCCAAACAAGGTGGTCTGTTCGGCGACGGTGATCCCGTGGTCGGGGGCGGATCCAACGATGAAAATTCCTTCGAAGAAGCGCTGAAGGGATCGAACAAGCGGACCGCCCGTGCGAACTCTCCGGATGACAGCTCAACATCGGGGACCGCCCTCGGCGGTACCGAGTCGAAGGGTATGGTCGCCGAGTCACAGGCTCCGAGCGGCGGGTCGCTTGCACCGGATGATTTCGATTCAGTCAACGCGATCGAATCGAACCGGCCCGATTACCGCCCGAATTCCGACCAATTCAAGGACAACGACCAGGGGACATATATGCCGGAGGCCCTGAGCAAAGAGCAGATCCGAAAGGGTATCAACTCGGTGCAGGACAGCCTTGCGACCTGCCGGCAACGCCATGCGAATCGAGGAGCGCCCCTGGAGGCCGGAAAGATCTTCATCGTCTTGACCGTGGAGTCGACCGGCGACGTGTCGGACTTCGGTCTAGACCCGGACAAACTCTCTGGCACCTACTTCCAAGAGTGTCTCCAGTCGCACCGCTCGCGATGGGACTTCGGGTCGTACGATGGCGGGACCGAAAAAATCCGGGCTCCCTTCATCCTTCAGTGACCAGTCCGGGGTTCAAGCAGCTCGAGGTCGACCCGTACGGCCCGGTTGCCCGTGCGCTCGGCTGTCTCTCTGGTCCGCTCGATCCAGGTCTCGGCCATCTCCCCGTATCCCGAACGCGCGAGGTCTTCGGCGATCTCGTACTGGAGTTCTGCATCGTCTGAATGGGTCTCGTACAGTGAGTCGAGGATCTCCTCGGCCCTGTCGGCTCCCGCCTCCTCCCCACTACGGAGCCGGATCATGGCGTGCAACAGCCGGCCGTACGGGCGATATGTGTCATTTTCTTCGGCGAGCGTCGTCGTCATCTCGACGGCCTCGTCGAGCCGGCCGGCCTCTTCCATGAGTCGCGCTACAGCGAGCTTCGCCTCCGAATAGTGGATGGCGCGGTGGTCGGTTTCGCCTTCGACGACGGTTCGAGCAACCTCGATGGCCGACTCCAGTCGGTCCAGTTGATGCCAGCGCCGCGCGATGGCCCACCGGATGAAATCGTCATAGTCGGCGGGGACCAGCTCCTCGAGCTCCTCCTGGGTAAGGGCCAATATGTCATCATGGCGCTCGAGTGTTTCGACCGAGACGACGTCTCGGGCGTCCCACGCGTACCCCTGTTCGTCGAACAGATAGTCCTCGTAGTCGTCGCAACGCGGACTCGGAACCTCGGTCTCGTTTCGATCGGATCTCTGTTGTGTCTTCATGCGATTCACTTCTCTCGTGTGCGTGGGGTCACTCGCTGCGTGCGAAAGGAAAGTAGGCCCGAAAGGGCAACGAGGCACCTTGGAGGGGTAACAGACGCATCTGGTCGACCGAACCTCCGTCGAGCAAGTGCAGGCCGCCGTGCGCGAAGATTTCGTCCAAATCCAGCGGACTCTCGCGTTCGACATACCGGCTCCAGAGCGTACGGCAACGCTGGCACCGTTGAGGAGTCACCTCGAAGAACGCGGACTTCAAGCTTTTGGTATCGACCAGGCGGTCGGGCCCGCCGTTTTCCTGCCGCAACAGTCGGCGAAACCAGTGTTCGATGCCGACCTCACCCCGGCTGGACTCGGTAAGCGCAGCGTCCATCGCCAGTCCGATCAGTAGCCCCCGGTCGTAGGGGAGTCGCCGTCGATCGACGGGGTCGATCCCGGGTCTCGACCGGGCTGCCGGATTATGGTCGTACAGGTACGCGGCCCGCGCGATCTCATCGAGGACGTCCCGACGCTCAAAGACCCCGAGTGTGTAGAGGGTCTTCAGCGCGATGTAGTGGGTGACGCCTTCTTTGAACCAGCGTGTCTCCGGCTCCGCCGCCGGCGAGGGGACGATCCGGTGGCCGTTCCACAGGTGAAATGCCTCGTGTGCCAGCAGCAAAAGCGACTGCTTTCCCGGCGGGCCCGGGGGCATCGAGACGACAAAGCCCCCTCGACGTCCCTGGCCATGGATGTCGTTTGAGCCGTCCGGCCGCCGAGCCTGAACAAACGCACTGACGGGGCCGAGATGGCCGAATTGTCGACGGTAGAACCCCAGAAGCGGACCGATCGCATCGGTGATCGCCTCTCGCCCCCTGTCGAATCCCGGTCCGAAGGTGATCTCGATGCGGTGGCGTCTCGAATGTCTGGTCACGGTCGTCAATTCGGGGCCGGCCGCCAGATAGGCGTCGCGCAGCTCGCGAAAGTCCCGGGCCAGAAACCCGTGCACCTGACGTGTCGAGTCTCGAGCCGACGGCTCGCTTCCGACCGAATCCCAGGTCGTCGTGGCGCTCCACGAGGAGGGAAGGTGTAGTTCGACGGGAATGTCGGTGAGTCCCCGAGCGATTCTGGCGCTCGGGACGGCGAGAACCGACGGCATATACAGCAGGCGGGTCGACCCCTCGAGCACCGGGGCGAGGGGATGCTTTGCCCGCGATGCACTGTTCAAGTCCAGGCGATAGCGAAATTCGACCCACTGAAGTCCGCGGGCGTCGATGTCGATTCGATGTGCGGAGATGACGCGTTCTGTATCGACGGGGCCGTCGGGGCCGAGCGCTTCATCGACCTGCAACCCCGGCGTCGTCTGACGCTCCGGCGGCGGAGACGTGGGCAAAAAGAAGCTGGCCGTCGTCGGTGGTTCGACGAGCCGGACGCGAATGTGCGCCACGTCGGCCGACAGCTCGATCCGATACCAGAGGGCACCGGAACGTTGTCGGCTCCGGCGCGTCGAATCCTTGCCGTCGTCAGTCGCCTGTGGTGGCTCAGGTCGTCGAGCGGGAGGCGGAGACTGCGAGGGCCCCGGTGACCCAACCAGATGGGGGCGTTCCGGCTCGGGCGTCTTGCATCCGGGTAAACCCCAGACAACCGCGGCCGCGAGGCCTGTCAGAATGATCGTCGCGCGGACCTTCAATCGTCCGTCTCCGAATCGTCCGACTCCTGGTCGCGCTCGTCGAGCCATCCCTCGAGCTTGTCGATTTCGCTGGCGGTTGCGTCGAGCTTGTTGTTTAGCCGGGCCCTCTCCCGCTTCATCCGTGCCAGTTCCGCCTCGATGTCCTCTCTGCTCGAGTCGGCACTCAGGTCCTGAAACTCGTCGATGTGCGAGGCCGATGAACGCTCGAAGATCCCGGTCGATGATTCGCCGGCCCCGGCAGGTTCGTCGGTCTGCAAGTGGCCGAACATCTGCCCGAGCAGCCGCTCCTGTTCGATCAATGTCGCCTGCGTCTGCTCGCGCATCGAATGGACGGCGTGGCGCAGGCGTTCGTAGGCGTCGGCGACATCGCCGAGTCGTCGGGAGACGGCATCGTCACCGGCGTCTTCGTCGAGTTGGAGGTCCGGCCGGGACTCCTCGGCATCGTCTGCTTCGACTTCGGTATCCTCATCGAGTTCATCCTCCTGGGATCGGGGGCTGAACTGCAGGTCTCGGATGATCGTCCCGAGCCGCTCGATGAGCTGATGATACGGAAGCCGGACATCACGGGGGTTCGGCGGTTCGCCGGCCTCGGTTCGGCAGAATACCAGTTCGACGCCGGCCGTCTCGGAGTCTTCGGTGCAGAAGGTGCGGTCGACCGTGGGGCTGACGACGTCTTCGGGGCGAAATCCGGTGTCGTCGTCCCACCGTTCGGCATCCTTCGGATCGGACTCGAAGACCCAGCTCAGCCGGGGTTGTTGTTGCAGGCTGGCCAGGTGCTCGAAGTAGGTCGACAATTCGTTTATCTGGGGCGGCTCCTGCTTTCCCCGAGTCACATCGACGTTGCGGCCCGGCGATGAGTAGCCGTATCGGGGGAGGATCCCGCTGAGATCACCGACGTTGCTCCGTTCGATGGCGCAGATGTACTCACCGTCGCTTCTCAGGACCCGGCGAACCTCCTCGAGCAGGGTCGGATCCGTGACCGGCGTGGAGGGATCCATGCAGACGACGACATCGAAGGAGTCGTCTTCAAAATCGAGGTTCTCCCACAGCATCGTGTGGAAGGTCAGCTCATCCTTGGCGTGCTTCATTTCAGCCAGATCGAGGACCTCCGGCCGATAGTCGACGCCGTCGACATGATCGGCGCCCATCTCGAGCATCATCGACGATCCGATGCCGGTTCCACATCCGATATCGAGGACGCGGGCACCATCGAGATGTCCCGTCAGCACCAGATATCGAGGCAACAGCGCGTGCCACTCGCCGTCGAGTACGTGGACGCCAAAATAGCGATTCATGCCGGAACCATTGCTGATGAAGTTCTCGCGACGCTTCCCCCATGTTTTTAAGTCTCAACGGGAGGATCCGCAAGAAATCAAAACTTCATGCCCCATTCGGCTCGGTAGGCGAGCCAGCGGTAGGTCAGATACGCGGTGATCGGGATTCCGGGCAGCAGGGCAAAGGTCGTCAGAAAGGCCGAGAGTACGGCTGTCGCTCCGGCGGAGCCCAGCGCCGCCAGTCCCTTTGAGCGGGCTTCTTTGCGTTGCTTGGTCAGTGGTTTGTCCGCCATGGGTAATTCCTCTGTGCGTCTCGAATCGTTGGAGAGTTGTCCGTCGAAACAACAAGGTCGGGAGGGTGATTGTTCCGGCGAAAGGGTGTCTGTCGAGGTCTCGAGCGTCAACGGGCGGTCGTCGCGTCGTCGACGCCGGCGTCGGAGCTCGCATCCGGGGGTCGCCTGTAGAAGACCGAGACCGTGTGGCGGCCCGGATCGAGCGAAAGGATCGACTCGCGGCCCGGGCCGCTCGGAGTCAAACGGCTCAACGACGCCTCTTCGCCGTCGATCACGAGACGTTCGATCGGTGTGTCTCGCCAGGTCCTGGGAATGGCGATCCCCGGGATGGCTCCGCCCTCACGCGAATCGAGGCGCGTGCCCTTCAGGTTGACCGAGATCGTCAGGCGTCGCGACGATTCTTGCCATTGGCTGGTGAGGACCGATCGACGTCGGGCCGACATGAAGTCCTTCAGGTCGGTCATCGTCGTAATCCAGTGGTCGTGTTTGCGGGCGAGGTCGAAGGCGTCCCGGTAGGCGAGCAACATGTCGGCGCTCGGGGTCTTGCGCATGCCGTAGCTCGGCACACTGATCGTCACCGTCTGGTGGTAGTAGTCGGCGCTGTCGCGCAGCATCGACTGTAGCCGGTCGCGCGAGAGGTTCGGGCCGTGCAGCACGAAGGGAAGCTCCAGGATCGGCAGCGGCAGGCCCTGACGGTCGATCGGATAGAACGGAAAACCGGTGCCGAAGAGATATCCGTGATGGTCTTCGGCCACCGGACCGAAACTGTTGTCGACCCTGAGGTCGGCGGCGGCAAGCTGGCGGAAGGTCGTCGACCAGTCGGCTCTGTGGTGTGCGCCCTCGACGCGGGCGACCTTCGGGACCGAGTCGTCGGGAAGTTTGACATCGAGCATCGTGAGCTGGTCGCGCAGGCTGAGTTCTCGCGCCAGGGGACGGATGGCGCCGAGGCCGATGGTCCGGGTGGCCGGGGGGCGCTCGATGCCGCGAATCCACAGAAGGCCCACATCGGCGCCGGCGCGTTCGGCCAGCGCGGCTTCGGATTCGGACAGGCGGTCGGCCGCCACGAACACCGTCGATGGGGCGTCGTTTTCGTCGGCCCAGTCCAGATAGCCCATCGTCGGGCGAATGTCGGCGGGGGTCGGATGGGCGACCAGAAACGCGCCCGCCATGTCGTCGGGGTAGGGCCACAGCCGGGGCAGGGGACGAAACTCCGACAGTCGGTGGAAGACCGCGTGTTCCAGCAGATCGGCCAGCGGCGCTTCGGCCTGCATCATGCTCTCGTCGGCGGTGCGCCGGGCCGTGGGCAGCAGCGAGTCCGCCTCCGCCCGATCCCGCGAGAATCGCATGTTTTCGGTCGGGCGCCCCTGCTGGAGTGCGGTGATCGTGCATCCAAACTCGAACAGGAAGGTGTAGACCCGCCCCTGCCCGACCCGATTGGCGAGGAGTCCGGGCTGTCCGTTTACGTCCAGGAGGGTCGGGCCGGCGGGCCATGGGTCGGCGGGGGCCGCGGGAGTCAGGCGCCCGGCTAGCGGAACGTCGGGGAGGTGAGTGCGCATGCGACCGCGGGCCGCGAGGCCCTCGACCGACGTGATATTGCGGGCCGGCTGCGGCGAGCCCGTCGCTCGGTTGACCCCGGTCAATTGCCCCCAGCCCGAGCCGGGTTGCTCGAGGATAAGCTGGCCCCCCTGGCGGACGAACTCGGACAGCGCGGTCACGCCGGTCGCCGGCATCGCGCGGGCCACGCGTCGCGGGACGATGACGGCGTTTCGGCCCGCCAGAAACTCGGGGCTGAGATTGCGCGTCAGGGCGGTGGCAAAGGACCCGTAGAATTGCCAAAGGCTGTTGTACCAGCCGTAACTGCAGTCGAGTTCATCGAGCGCTCCGGCCCGTGCCGCGGGGGCGTCCGGCAGAAGAAGCAGCACATCCCCCTCGGTCCGATCCGGCGGCCGACTTCCTTCGGTCGTCGCCTCGTCGGCCGTCTGGATCCAGGGCGTCTGAAAGGTAAAAAACCCGACGGCCAGACAGACCATGCTGCCGATCAGAACCAGATCCCATTTGAGTTCGTATATCATCGGGTCGGGAGACGGTCAGTCTTCAGAGGGGGCGTAGTAGACGTCGATGCGAGTCGACCCGCTGTCGAGCGGGATGCGTCGAAGACGGTAGCCGGCCATCGTTTCGGTCTGTGTCGTCAGGTCCTGAGCGACGAGCTCGCCGCCGACCCGACTGGCCCGACGCCTCGCCTGTCGGAACGCGAAGGTGCCGACCCGCGCCGGGACGGTCAGCGACGTGCGATCGCTGGTGGTCTCGACCGAGACGCGCAGCAGCAATCCGTCACCCTCGGCGGGCTTTCCGCCGGGGCCCTCGGGCGGCGCCACATCGTGGAGCAGCCGGCTGGTGATGTCACTGCGTCTTCGCTTTTTCCGATAAGTGGCCAGCGAATCGATGTCGGTGATCAGATGGTCGGCATCGCGAATCGTCCCAAAGGAGTCGATCCAGGCATCGAATCGCGAGATGTCCGGATAGTCGGCGAAACCCGCCGGCGGGAGTGACCATGTCAGAACCTGGTGGTGTCCCTTTTGGCTTTCCTCCAAAAGGTCCGACAGGTCCGGGCCGTCGGAATGATTCGACGAGACAACGACGGGCCATTCGTAGACATCCAGGGGCAGGCCCGACGAATCCAGAACCGGCGTCGGGAGCCCGGTGCCGAAGGCGTAGCCGGGCTTGGACGGCTCCAGGGAGACATCGTGTTCGACGCCGTGGGCCGCCATCTGTCGGAACGGGGCGGCCCAGTCGCGATCCCACCAACGTCCCGCGATCTTGACCGTCGAGGGGGCACCTCCCGGGAGCGTTTTTCCGAGTCGCTCCAACTGCCCACCGAGCGTGACGGGTCGGGCGATGGGTTTAAGACCCTGCAGACCCCAGGGTTCGGTGAATTCGGCCGGTGTGCCGTGACGGCGCCAGAGGAGTCCGAAGTGGCCGCCTTGCCGGTTGACCACGGCGGCTTCGGCCGCGGAGAGCCCGGAATCGATCGAGGCCAGGAGCGTCGAGGTGGCACCCTTTCTGTTTTCGTAGTCGAGCATCCAGCCGATCCCGTCGCCGAGCCGGGAATCCGGGTGCAACGGGACGACCGCACCGCTGGCGCCGCCCGGAAAGCCCCAGAGGCCTGCCAGCGGCGTGTGGCGCCCGATCACGCCGTGGACGATGAATCGTTCCAGAAGATCCGCCCAGGGGACGCTGCTACCGGCCATCGCGGGGTCCATCATCAGTGAGTCGACCGTCGGGACGGCGTCGGATCGGGTGGGGGTGGCGGCATCCGAGACCGTGAAGTCTTCGTCGGGCCGACCCTGTTGTAGGCCGACGAGTTGTTCGCCGATATCGAAGTCGACGGTGATGACCGTCCCCTCTCCGACGGGCACTGCGTAGACGGCAGGGGCGCCGTCGATGGCCAGCAGCGTCCGGGCATTCTCACGCGGGGAGGTCGAGCCGATGTACTGGGTCTCGACGGGCATCTCCAACAGTTGGCTGCGATAGGGGTCCGGCAGACCTTCAGCGTGGGTAAAGGAGCGGCCCGTCTGAATACCTGCGCGCCCATTGGCCGAAAAGGCCTCCCGGAGTCGTCCGCCGGGGCGCTCGACCACAATGACAGCGCCGTCGAGCGCGCGCTGGCGAAGTCGATCGAGCAACGCCTCGGGCACCTGATCGGCGACGCTGTGGGTCAGCACAATGACTCGAGCCGACTGTAGTTTGTCGGCCGAGACGGTCTCCGGGGTTGCCACCGAGATCGGTCCGAGGGTTTGGCGCAACATCCCCAGCCATGCCGCGCTCCAGTCGCGGCCGCGAAACGTCGATTCACTCTGGTAGACGGCCCGCCAATCGATGATCGTCAGGACGTCGGACTTGGTGGAACTCGACGAGGGTTCTCCGTGGGTCTGCTCCGTCTCGGTCGAAAGGTGTATCGGTGAGTTGTTCAACCAAAGCAGCGCGGCTACGGTGAGGACCGTCGCCCAGAGGGCGAGGCGCCAGACCGTGGCGGAGTCGTGTCGGGAACGTCTCGACGGGACCATGAACACTGCAGTGGACGAAGGGCATGGCACTGGTTCGATGCGCCGTTATAGTGGGCCGCCAACGGTTTGGCTAATGAACTCACCGAGGAATCGAACGGGTGCAGCACTACGAAGTTGAGCACAGCGACGAGGGGCTCGAGATCCGCGCCACTCTCAGAGGACGGCTGGCGGCGGCCACCGTACGGTTCGTCATCTGGACCCCATTGGTGATGGCGGGGATGTCGGTGTTGTTCTTGCCGGACTATCTGGGTCAATATCGCCAGGATGAACCCGTAACCGGTCTGTTTTGGGCAGCCCTCGCCGCACTGGCCGTCTTCGCGGGGCTGATTGCCGCGGCGGTCCGTCTGATGCGCCGGGATGTGTGGTTATTGAGCCCGCAGCGCGAAGCGGTTGTCTTTGCGACTCGCCCGCGGGTCGGACGGGCCAGGGAGAGCCACATCGACTGGGCTGAACTCGATTCCGTCGAATGGAAACCTCGACGAATGGGCCGTCGGTCGACGCTTTCGTTACGTTTCGACGGCCGTCCGCCGGAGACGGTGGCCGCGACCCGGCTGGGGGCCGACTCGATCGTGGCCGTCTTCGAGACACTCAAACGATATCTTGCGGAGCATCGGCCGGACGTCGACGTCCAAACGATCGTCGGCGACGGCCAGCGTTCTTGAAGAGACGGCGCGTGCAGTCTATCGTTGCCACGGACGGTTGACTACTCAGGGAGGCGACATGTCGAGTGAGCGAGTTTGTGAAAATTGCAGCGCCGTGGTCCCCGAGGGCCATCACTTCTGTGGAAAATGTGGCGCCCGATTCGCCGGCGGAGAGGGAGACGACGATACCCTCTATTACGGTGCGATGCAGGCGCCCGGGCGAGCCAAGTTGATCCTCATTCGCGGTGAGGGGCTCGAGGGATTGAGCTATCATCTGAATGCCACCGAACACATCGCCGGCCGCGACGAAGGGGCGGTGCTGTTCCCCGATGACGACTACCTCGACCCGAAGCACGCCAACTTCAAGTACCGTGACAACAACCTCTTTTTGACCGACGGCGACAGCCGAAACGGTACCTTCCTCTGCGCTCGCGAGCCCGAGCCGCTGCCCGACGGAGCGGAGATCCTCGTCGGCGACCAGCGCCTGCGTATCGAGTATCTGAACATCCAGCACGAATACCCGATGCGCAACGACACGTTGATGTATGTGAGCCCGCCGAAGGACTATAAATTCCGGGTCGTCCACGTCGTCGAGGGCGGCCGGGACGGCGATGCCCATTGTTCGGTCAACAACGACATTCTGGTCGGCCGCGAAGGCTGCGACATCAACTTTCCCGACGACAAGCACGTCTCCCCGCGCCATTGTCGGCTGTCGTGGAGCGACGGCGGAGTCGTCGTCGAGGACCAGGATTCGAAAAACGGCACGTTCGTCGAAATACACGACGAACGGCGGCTGTATCACGGAGATTACGTCTACTTCGGCTCCGAGCTCGTCCGAGTTGAAATCAACGAATAGAGAGGCCCTCTCAATCTGGATTCGGGGGGTCTTTATCCTCTGTCTGGCCCTGGCTGGAGTCGCCGGTTGCAAGACCGCACCGGCCCCGGTGCCGGAGGGGGTCGATCTGGCCGAAAAGACAGCTCCGCAGGCCCTGTTTCAGGCGATCCGTGTGACCTTCGACGAGAAGGACATTCCGGTCGACGTTCAGTCGGAGCGTTTCCTGGTGGTCACCTCGGAATATCTCGATGTCGGCGACCGGCTTCGCAAGCGCTACACGGCCCGAGTGATCCGGATGAAGGGCGGTGCGTCGGCGCTGAGAGTCAAGGTGGAATACCAGCGTCGCTCCGGCAGCGGCTCGGACGTCCGATGGCGAAACGTCGCCGGCGAGGTTCTGGGCCAACGGGCCCGCGATGCAGAAGTCGAACTCGCCCGCGACATCGAAGAGAACTTCAACTCGTGGAAAGACGAGTACGACTTCGAGGCCGACACCGACGCCCAGGCCGAGGGTGAAAAGTAGTCGGTCACGGGATGCGTCTGCGCAGGCGCATCGCCAGGTACACTGGTACGAAAAGCACGAGACTCCCGGCTGGCGGGACGCTGTTGCATCCGCATCCGTCGCCTTGCTGTCCGAATCCACCGGGTCCGCCGGTTCGAGGTCCCAGGTCGATGGGATCGATGATCCCGCCATCGGGGAAGGTGTTGCCGGCGTCGTCACTCGCTGCCACGAATCGAATGGGCATGCCCTCGCCGAGCGGCTCGGCCTGCGACGTTCCCTCCGGCCGGATCGCCAGTTGTGCACACCATTCGCCAGTCTGCGTCGAACCGGGGAGGACGAATTCACCCTCCAGATCCAGTGTCGTCTGGGCTGCGATCAACCGATCGTCCCAGGTCTGCAGGGTTTCGGTTCCCTCGGCCGAGTCGAAAGGACACGACCCGGCGACGGCCCGAAGTTCGATCCGTGATGCCACAAACGGAAGGTTCGCCTCGTTCGACAGTGAGAGTTCCACGTTCGCTGGTTCATTGAGACGGACCGGCGATGGGCGCCAGGTGATCGCGCCCGTTAGGCTGATGTCGGCGAACCCCGCCTTTGGGATGTAGTCGAGCGTCGGTTCGAATCCCGAGGTCCCCGAGGCCTGAGAGCCCTGCACCGCTGCGACCCGCCAGGGGGCCCGTTGCTGGCCGCCGGTCTGGGCGACGACCTCCGAAAGATCCGAGGTCACCCATGAAATCTGATGGTTCGGATCGGGCTGAATCCACTCCCCGCGCTCGGCCGTCGCCAGGGCGATCAAACCCGAAGGTAGCTCCCGGGCCGAGGTGACGATGCCGGACAGCTCCGGGGTATCGGAGACCGAGATCGAATCGACGACGGTCGCTGTGGCGTCCGACGGGGCGTAGTCGATCAACTGTGCCCCTCGAGGCCCCGACACCAACAGCCGGCCCTCGCTGGTGACAAAGAGATCCTGAACCTCCTTGACCGGCTGAAGAACGATGGTGTTGTCCGGGTTGTCGGGGTTGACGTTCGATGCGATGCGCAGCGCCACCGTGCCCGGGGCGTCGACGGGTACGAAGTCGATCGTCGAGAGATTTTTTCCCGGCCAATTTGCCCCGACCACGATGTAGTCGGGCGTCGCAATCGCCTGGGTGATGTCGACCGGTGGCGCCGGTGCTTGAACCGGGTGGCTCCACAGATAATTCTCGAGCCGGATATCCCAGATGGCGACGCGGTCCGACTCGTCCTGAGCCGCCAGAATGCGTCGCAGGGACCCCTGCTGATCGAAGCCGGCGGCCGACGCGGCGGTGACCTGCTCGAGACCGCCGGGCGGTGCCATAAACGCCGTGGGATTCCCCTGTGCGTCGGTCACGGCGGCGCCGCGCCCGTTCGCCCCGGCCAACAGGTAGCCGCCGGCGGGCAGTATCCGGAGGTCGAGGACCTCCAGCGGGGCGTCGTCGCCGGCGTACAGCGTCCAGGGCGCATCCGGGGTGACCGTCGGGGTCGAGGTGCCGGCACCGCTCAATTCAAAGACTGGAGCCTCTCCAACTCCACCCAGCGGCAGCGTCACGACGTCGGAGGATTGAGCACGAGCTGGAGAGAAGAGCCCGAGGATCATCAACAGGACCGGTGCGGCGAGGAGTGCCGGTATGCCGGGGTTGATCTGTCTCGATCTCTCCAAGGTCATGTCTCCATACTAGGTGGCTCGAACCCAGGGGTTGGATCGCTGCCGCCGAAAGAGTATCAGACCGGGCACCATTTGTAGAATTGGACGATTGAACGGGGCGGTGGGATGCAAATTGGTTGCCTTTTGTTACGGTGAACTGTGACCTGAAGTTGCAATAGGTCCTCGTGCACCGGAGGCGTCCTTGTCGCCATCGACAGAGATCTGCACCCAGGCGCCTCCTCGCCTGACCGAAACGGGGGAGGAGGTACTCGCCTACCATTGTCATCGTTATGTGGGGCCGTGGTTGGAGCGTTGGGGACTGGACCGTGTCCGGGTTGCCGTCGGATTCGAGGGCTCGGCCTACGGCGGCGCGCTCTTCGAGGTCGATCGCACGGAGTGTCGGCGACTGACCGATGTCTGGGACTTCCGCGATATCTTTCACGCCTGTCGTCACGGGGATGGTCGCCTCCATGTCGAGGCCGTCGACAGCACCGAACGCGCCTGGAATGCGATCCCCGTGTTGGACCGGCCGGCCATGGGGGGCCAGGCCCGGGTGATTTTGGGATTTGTGCTGGTCGAGGACGATGCAACCCCGAGCGACGATGCCCTGGAGGAACTTCAGGCCAAGGCGAGCGAGGCGATCTGTGGGGCGCGCCGAAACGGCGTGCGCATGTTCTTCGACGATGTGGAGGACGCACCGCTCAAGGAGAGCCTCTACGGGATGATGGAGCACCTGCCGGAGTGGTTTGGGTGCGACCATTCGGCCGGTCTCGTGATGACGAGTTCCGTCGAGACGATGGCTCTGGCCGAATCGGCCCACGGTCGATTCGAGCTTCTGGCGGAGCGACTCTACTGGGAGTCGGATGGCGACTCTGAGCAGGAGTCGACCGACGACCGCCTGGTCGGCATGTCGATGATCCTGGGAGACGGTTCGGATTCCGATATCCTGGAGCTGGCGGTCCAACGCCAGAAGGCCGATCCCGGACTGCCCTTTCAGATCTTTCGGCGCCAGGGGGACCGATGGGTGTCCGCCGATGCGGCCGACGAGGTCGAGGGGAGGCCGTTCCATCGACTCGAACGGACGCCCGGCGAGTCGACGATGGTCCTGGTCCCGCTGTTGTCCGAAGGGACACCCGAGACCGAATTGCTCGGCTTCGTATACCTCGCGTACAGGGGGGAGCCCGAGGTGTCGTCGTCGATCGGCGAGGTGGTCGACCGTCTGCGCCATCGCCTCTCTGCCAGGCTTCGTTATTCGGCACTGTACACCTTGAGTGCCCGAAAACTCTGGCTGGTTCAACAGGCCCGAGAACTCGCCGTCGACGCGTCGAACCGTGCCGGCGAGTCGGCCGACCAGCGCCGCGCCGGGCTGATCGAGGACGTGACCTCGATGCTCGCCCACCATACCGAGATTCCGAGCCTGGCCATCGGATTTATTCAGGGAACGGCGCCCAACCGCGAACTTCGGTACGTTCACCCCCATGGCTGGACCAAATTCGACGAACTGGAACTACCGGTCGACGTCGAGCCGGGAAGTCGTCAGGATTCGGGAGTATCGGCCCTTAGCGCACGGATGGGCCGGCCCTTCATTCTGGCAGGGGGGCGTGAGGAGGGCGCCGAGCACGATTTCAAAAACTACCTGTGGGTCAACGAAGAGAGCGCGGCCGTGGTCGACAGCCGCGCTCCGGCGGCCGCCGATCTGGATCTGGCGCCCCCGGAGTGGGCCCGCCTGAGTACCTATTACAAGCCGGCCCGTTCCGGTTCGTATGCAACCCTCGCCTACCCAATTCGCTTCGCCGACACGGTCTTTGGCGTCATCACCGTCGAGGTTGAACGCGCCACGAGCTGGGTCTGGTGGACCGGCTTCGGCGGCCAGCTCTTCTGGCAGATGCTGGCCGACGAACTCGCCTGGGCCTTCCGAGACCTACATCTCGGAGCTCCAGAACACGAATCGGATGGGTCGATCAGTCCGGGCTAACTCACCCCGGGGCAAGTCCAGGATCCGCAACACCGCCTTTGAACGAAAAACGCGGGGAATCCGACGCGTTTTCGTGAATACGTACCGAATTATTGATCGGCCCAGACCTCGAGCGTATTCGACAGTGAATGCGTACCGATAAGTCGTATTATCGGTACATTCGCTGCTCCCACCCGCTGGAGGCGCCCATGGGCCGCTCAATCCCGAAAGTGCTCGACGACGACGAAGCCGACGAACTGGTTGAGGTCTTCAGCACGCGCTACGACTCGGGCCTTAAGAACCGCTGCATGATCCGGTTGATGCTGGAGTGCGGACTCCGGGTGTCCGAGGTCAGCGACCTAAAGCGGGACCATCTGGATCTGATGGCCTGTCAGCTCGTTGTCCGCGAAGGGAAGGGGAGTAAGGACAGAACGTTGTGGTTTCCCGAGGACCTCCAGGATCTACTGGCAGACTGGCTGGAGCGCCGGCCCGAAACCGAACACGGGTGGCTGTTTCCGACGCGGAGCGGCAGCCGGACGAATCCCCGGAGTATCCGCCGCACCGTGAAGACCTACGCCGAGCGCACCGGTATCTCCTGGGCCGAGGACGTGTCGCCCCACACCCTCCGTCACACCTTCGCGACCAACTTGCTGCGGCGCACCGGGAACATACGGTTCGTTCAGAAAGCCCTAGGGAACTCAGACCTCTCCACGACGATGATCTACACCCAAGTCGTCGACGAGGAATTGCAGGAAGCCATGCAAGGTGGTTGAGTACCGGAAGCGCTTACGGATCGCTGCTGTTGGTACGCTTGTCGGCCCGCCGTTTGATGGCGTCGATGTCCGTCATGATGGCTCCTGAGCAGAGTTAATTGAGCCATCACTCTATCACGCAAAACGGACTCCGTGTGGCGCTCGCGAGTACTAACGGGGTCTCTGCTGCGTCGATACGCTCTCAAGGGGATCGAATGGGCCAATGCCTAGGCCGAGCCCCAACTGAACGACCTCCTCAAGATCGGCGCACAGATTGCCGCCTCGGCCAGACGGGTCTGGTATTACCTGGTAAGTGGCTTCCCGAACAAAGAAACGTTTGCCGACATCGCGAAGCGTGTCCGCGGCTGTCCCTGAATACCTGTCCTCAAGAAAGTGAAAGGCCTTCCGACATCCCCTGACGCTGACCTGTTCTCTCAACTCCGCTATAGCCGCAAATCGAACCGCGATCTGATCAACAACCGTTCCAGAACGCGGATGGAACCTTCAGTCGGACCACATTGAGCCCGGACCCAGGCGCGTGGCGTGGAGTGACGCCCGTTTTCCGCCACTCTTAGAGCCGCTGTTGAGATGCCCGGGCTCCTATTGTTATCGGCGGAACGACTGGACACGGCGAGTATTTCGAGTAGTGGTCAGTTTGTTCGCGGTCGGCCACAGGCCCGAATTTCCCCGATGTTGATGTTGCTGCAGAGAGGCTGACAGGCGACATCGGGGTCGCGGATGGTATGAATCACGATCTTGTCGAGCGCTGCATCGTTTGCGTCGATGGGGCCGAGATAGACGGCCTCGGCCCCGTGACTGTCAGCGTTGAATCGGTAGGTCTGGTCGACAATGTCTCCATTGTTGTCGACCGCCAGTATATCCATCCACCCCTGTCCTGGAGTGTCTCCGTTCACCAGGAATGTCACGTAGCGGATGTCGTCGTTGGGAAGCTCAATCTTTGTCGCATCGCAGCCAATTTTGACTGCCGTTCCGAAGTCAGTGTAACCAGTCTTCACGACGATGTCGGAGACGTAGTTGAAGACATCAAAATCCCAGCCATTCGGCGACGTCCACGATGTCCCCTTGTTGCCGCTGGATGCGCCGTCGAATGTCTCAACGTAACACCGATCCGGACTGACCACCGAGCACATCGGGCCACTGCTGGCCTAGGCCGAGGCGGTCGAAGCGAATCCGATCAGAACAAATCCGGCCGCCACAATCGAAAGCAGAAGCGAGTTGAGACGGTTTGGTTTCAGCATTTTCGCACTCCTCTGAAGATAGAGACACAATGAACGCAAACCACTAGGGGCGAGCACACGTATCGACGTCGCCGGTCGCCTTGCAGCCGGCGATGTAGGTGTCGTAGTGGACCGCGATCAGAGACGGGGGCCCGTTGTCGGCGATGTTGCGGGATGGTTTGTAGCTGCCGTGAAAGACCAGGCTATTTGAGCCGGATGAATAGGTGTAGCCATCGTCCTCGCTTCGAGGCACCCATTGGCCATTCATGTAGACCTCCAGGGTGCTCGAGATCGGGCGTTTCGGCAGTTTGTAGGCAGATGTCTCAGCCAGCGCCTTCTCGAAGATCCGGTCGAGCATCTCTTTGCCGTCGCGAAAGAGGCACATATCGACAAAGGCGCCTCCCGACTCGGCAGCCACCTTTTTGTAGGGGTTTAGATCTTGCGGTCCGGTGAAAGAGCCACTGCAGATGCGAGTACTGCCGTCGATGGCACTGGGGGTGTAGGGAATATAGCTAAAGACCGTCGACCAGGAGGACAAAGTCTTGATGGCTTGAGTACGTTTAGGCCCCAACGCCGGCTCATTATTGATGATAATGGTGAAAAGTTCGGCATCCGCCCGCAATGCCTCATCAGGCGTCGGGTTGGAGCCCCCGAGTCCCTTCATGTGCCCGACGCCTTCCCAGGCGTTTTGGATGGGGTATGTACCTTGCCCCCATGCATTGCAGAGCCAACGGGTCGCGGGATTCGCGGGGGCGCAGGTATACGCCAGTTCTACCTCGTTTCTGAGTGTTTGTGCGTCCCGGTGCCACCCAGGCGGAAGATTCATAAGCCCATCGTCTACAGGGCAAGACTGCGTGACCCCAAAGCGATAGTCGATGCGGCTTGCTTTGAGATCGCTTGCGAAGTCGGCGGCGAATGTGTCGATAAATTTCACTTCCTCGGCGATACTCGGTTGCCAGGAAAGCACCCAGAAGAAATCGACCTTCGAGGACTGAGTCGTCAGCACCTGGCGGTGGCAGTTCGGGAGGGCCGACGCTGACGCATCGGCCAGATGCGAGCCGTTCGAGAGGTCGTCGATGGCGCGCTGGACGCTGGCTCGACTCCGGTAGATCGAGGTCGGCACGATGTTGATCGAGTACAGGACGTTGGCCGGGCGGGAGGCGGGGCGTCGGCGCAGCGCGGTCGCCTCGATGCGAAACTTCGTATCCTCAGGCCCGACCGTCGACGGGAGGTTCTGGACGTCGCCGGGCTCCAGTGTTGAAGAGACCGCATAGAGGATTTGCTCGCGCAGCTTCTTGGCAGTGGTGGGCTGATCGGTCGTGACCTCCAAGTCCAGATTGGCGGCGAGTTTGCCGTCGTGGGTCGTGTCGGTCCCGTCCAGGTAGTTGAGGGTAATGTCGCCCTGGGCATCGACGGCCTGGCGCAGCGGCCCATCCAACGCATCGGTCGGATTGGCGTTGCCGTTCGGGGCCCTGACCGCCAGGACCATGCCCACGAGGTTTCGAAGCGGGTCCCCGTAGATGCCCACGGCCGGAGGCGCCGAGTAACCCGGGGTCGGCAGGGTCTGGTAGTTGGACATGCTTTTGGGCAGCGCGATCGTCCAGTTGCCGGGCCCCGAGGTGTAGTAGTTGACGTCTCGGGGGCTGTGCTGGCGGCAGGCCCGGGCGAGCCACTGCTCGCTGTCGGGTGTGTCGCCATAGGTCGTCTTGTCGGTCGGGTTTAGGCCGACCTGTATCTCTCGGTAGTCCGAGACCCCATCGCCGTCGGTATCAGGATCGCAGGGGTCTGTGCCGTGGCCCAGCTCCTCGAGGTCACTGAGCCCGTCGCCGTCGGTATCGCCGTCCAGTGGGTCGGTACACAGAGTGGCCTCTTTACAGTCCCGCAGCCCATCCCCGTCGCGATCCGCCGTCGCGTCCGGCGCGCAGGGGCCGGTGTCGGGCGATGGCGTGTCTGCGGGGCCATCGGCGGTGTCTTCGGATGTGTCCGAGGCATCATGGACGTCACGCGCGACGGATGCGTCCGCCGCCGCGTCGGCATCCTCAGTCCCGAGGTCCCCGGCGTCCGAGACCTCCGCATCCGAGGGGCTGGCATCGGCTGCAGGGTCCGCGGGCACGGGACCCTCGCATCCGATGGCCTGGACTCCGAGCAACGCGATGCAGATGCTCACGAGGCCTCTCCCCCAGCCACGTAGGAATCGATGACTCATAGCCAGCCACCAGTCAGGGAAAGTTCACGTCACAGGCGCGCACCTCGCTAATTACCGGTTCGGCGCAGTCGATACTGCACGTGTCATCGACATGCCACATATACACTTTCTGGATGTCATAAGATGAACTGCTTCTGGGGTGCGGCCCGAGTGTGACTACTTCGAACTCGGTGGTCGGGGCCCGCCTGGTAGCTTCATCGATGACGGTTCCGGAGGCATTGACAGCCAGAAAGTTGACGCCATTCGAATCACCGGAGAACTCGGAGAAGACGAATGTGACATAGTCGCGAGGCTCGCCGCTTGGCAATTCGACGACCGCGCCGTCGCAGAAAAACTCAAGCGCCTTTCCGACGTTCGTGTAGGTGGCAAGTGAGAAGAAGTTTGAGCCAGGACCTCCAAGGTCACCGTAAAGGAATTGTCGAGATGTCATCGTGTGGTCGGTGGTGTAGTGGTACGATTCCGCCGAGGTTGAGCCGGCGTTTGCGCTGTCAAACGGGGTCGCATCACAGGCGTCTCGGCCTTCCGGGGCGCCTCGATCACAGGTTAAATCTTCCCAAGCCTGTGCGGACCCATCTTCCGGGACCGCAAGGCATACGAGGGCTGCACAGGTGGCGACGAATAATGAACACGCGTCGGTCACATTCATCGCAAGCCTCCTTGAGGCTAAATGTGTAGAGAACGGATCGCACCGCACAATGTCGAAAGATATCTACACAATAAGTAACATACTACTTTGGTCGATCAAATCGTTGCACTCACTGGTGAACGGCAGCTCTTCATGCAGGCGGCCAGGCGCCGGGATTGGAAAAGTCTGGGGCGCATTTGTCCCCCGCGGCCGCAAGGGGCCCTCTACAGGTAGCCAGATTCCGCGGGCGAGCATGCCTGATGATGGCTGGGCGATGACGAGCCTGGAGACGGACGGGGGCCGTGCAGGGCATAGCTCGGCGCAACGAGGCCCGTCGAGGTCTCGATGAACGCAGTGCGTCGGCTCGCCAGAACGACGCTCACAGCACCCCACCAAAACATTTAGAACGGGTCTTCAGGCAGAAAAGAAGACCCATTAGCCCACAGAATCCGCAGTGATTCCATGGGCGTAGAGGTATAGTCCGTCACAGATTGGGTCGTCCCGCCCCGGAAGTACAGCATGCACCGGCAATCAGACACGTCGAACCGGTCAACTTTGGGCTTGCGCTGAACGGGATTGACTCAACGAAGGCTGCACGAGCAATTGGAACGCGTTCTGATGCCGAGAGGTCCCTTTGGGGTCAGGCGCTACCACGCCGCGCTCAGTGGGTCGCAGAGGCCTATGGGGACCGGCGAGAGACGTGGTTAGATGCCCGAGATGAGTTTCTGAGCCCTGCCGGCAAGACGAGGTTTTCGAGTGACTCGTTGTGGGAACTCGGGCTTGCGGGCTGAGAAAATCCGGGGACGCCATACCCTGGAGATGCGGCAGGGTGAGCGGGCGGTGGCCAAGAAGGTCGTGCGTATTCGGGCGAGACAAACGACCACCGTAGAGATGGTCGCGAAGTAGATGCGCCGGACCTGACTAAAGAACCCTCGCTCGCCAGTAGTCAGTCCGGGCGTGACCACTCGCCCTCGGTCACCCGGCGGGCGCAGAATTCGGTGGCGCTGGGGCTGTTGGTAGTGTTCCCGTCGTGGACGCACTCGTAGCCCTCCGGACACGGGTCCTCGACATCGCCGTAGATGCCCCAGCAGTCGATAGGAATTCGGCAGTAGGGATCTTCTTCGTTAATTCGAAATTCGTAGCCTTCACACAGGGAATCGCTCTGGAGGTTGCACTGGCCGAGCTTGTCTCGGGCTCCATACCATCCGGGATACAGAAGACAATCTCCCTTTGGGCAGTCCGCCGTTCGGTAGCACAGCGGCGGGCGGCACTCGTCGTAGTCGCAGGTCCCTTGGTCCGAACACGAGACACTGCAGGTGTAGTAGTCGGCGCATATCACGTGGTCTCTCTGCGTCGAGTAGTCACACATCTCGTCGGACGCCGGACAGTCGGCATCCGAGAGGCATGTCCGTACACATCCCTCTCCCGTCGCATCGCACTCGCCGGAGGCGCACTCGTAGCCATCTTCACAGGGTTCCCCGACCGCTTTTCCCTGGCTCGGTCTGCAGACGTCGTCGTCTTCGTCGCACCAATGACCGGGCGGGCACAGGGCGTGGTTTTCGTATCTACACCTTCGGCGTGGTTCGCATCGGCCGCGAGGGCTGCAGTATTGTCCCGTCTCGCATTCGCCGCACTCCGAGGTGTCGAGCGCATCCCGCGTGTCGGACGTATCCGAGGCGTCCCCAGGATCGCCGGTGTCGACCGTCGCATCACGGTCAAACCCCCAGCCGTCCGGTGAGCCCGGAGGCTCTCCGGGACAGCCGGCGAGGAGGATCAGGACTACCAGGGAAGGGAGGAGGGATTGTCTCAATGATGCGACCCTACAGCTCTAGGGGGATAATTGTCGCACCAGCTGTCCCACTGGACCTCGTTGCAATAGTAGTTGGCGTATCGCTCACAGATCCGTCTGTCGTTTTTGTTGTCGATCCCGGCGGGGTAGCCACGACATTCTTGCGTGGCCTCGCAAAAGCCGGTGGAGGACCAATCCGGCACCTCGTAGAGGGCGGAGGCGGTGTTGTTTGCCCTTGTCCGCTCAATGAAGTGTTTCCCAGGGTCGACTTCGACTTTGATTTCGAAGTCTTCGCCAGCAAGCTCGGACTCGACCTTTGAGGGCTTACCCAGAAGGATCGACTGCCCTGGGAGGCCTGAGCCATAGACGTCTTTGTACCCTGGCGAGATCCCCTGTGTGAAGTAGCAGGGATCTCCGTCCGTTTGTTCTTCCCAGTCGCCGCTCGGGTCGTCGCGCACCTCGTATCGGATCTCGTTGTCGAATTCCTGGGAGTCCATCAGACAGAAGGAGATTTTTTGTCCTTCGTCGACAATGGTGTTCGTGTCAGGATCACGAAGCTCTAGCTCGACGAATTCGTCGAGGTGTGTGTGGTCGTGCGCATAGTGGAAGGTGAAGGAGTTATCCAACGCGACCCGGCTTGGCTCGGCTTCGATCCAAGACGAATCGGTTTGCTCGACCGTTTCGATGACCTGGCGGGTCGCCGGCTCACAGACCCCTTCGCTGGTGTCGAAGTTGCATGTACCGGACTTACACTCCGAGCCCGACGCACAAGAGCGATCTGTCTCTTCTGGTGTCGCACACTTTCCGAGGTCGGGATGGCAGACAGTGCCAGACGTGCTGCAATCCGAGTCATCCTGACAGTCTTCATGCTTGCAGGTATCACCCTCGCACACATTTTCGTTGTAGCGACAATACCCGTCCCCGTCGGACGAGCAGTCGAGAGACGGCTCTGGGCCACGCACCTGAAGGTACGGCTTGCAGGTACCCGAGTACTCGCACGAGCGGCTGTCCCCGGCGCAGTTGCCCTGCGCGTCGCAGCAGTCGGAGTCGGAGGTGCAGGTGGGGAGTCGACATTCACCGTCGGAGCCGCACTCCATGTCTTCGGGACAGTCGCCGTCAGTTCCGCAGGACTCGGCGACGCAGTCAGAATCCTGACAGGTGAAGCCGTCGGGGCAGGGCCATGCTCCGTTGGCGCATTCGCCTGCCTTGTCGCCGGGCGCGGCCTGTTCGACGTGAAGCGGACCGCTTCCCACGTTCGCCACGGAGGTGCCGACGCGGAGCGCGATCAGGTCCGTCTCACCCGTCTGAAGCAAGGAAGCATAGCCTTCAGTGCTCGGATCCATCACGGCGCACTCCAGTGTACGATCATTTCCCGCTGTGAACTGGCGCCGATCGACGAACAAGTCGGGAAGTTTTTCGCGCTCCTCATCGTGTGGCCAGAGCTTGAATGTTCCCCAATCGAGATAGTCGAGTAGCTTCTGACCCTGGGGTGCTTCACACTTGACCCCCGAACATTGGCCTCCCCAGTCGTCGACCAGACGCTCCTCGTCATAGTCATGGTACAGGTAATTGAAGTATGGCTCATAGCCATCTTTTCTCATTTCGATTCGGTACCAATCGTCGGAGTCGACCGACGCTCGCCCGGGACCGTCCATGCAGGCACCTGTGTAGAGGTCATAATATAGGTTGCCTTGCAGATTCGTGTTGGAGGCAGTGCGCGAGTAGTAATCCTCAAGAGGCTTCGAGCCGATTGGCCATTCCGTGCCGGGGTCGTCGCTCTCATTTAAAGACGGGTGAGGCCATTCAAAGAGCTGAGCATCGACACCGGGTACGGGCACCCCGGATTCTCCCCATTGGACGCTAGCCCGCATTTATCACGAAGACATTAAAAATCGGGCGGTGGATCTGGTAAAATCGTAGTGAGACCAAGCACTTACGATACCAGACCCCAAACCGCCCGATGGATACAGAGTGTAACGCAGATCGGATCCGGTTCAAAGAGCTCTC
>CAJXPB010000009.1 GCA_913057905.1 uncultured Pseudomonadota bacterium | reverse complement strand
CCAGGGGAAGGGACATCCTCTATCGACTCTAAGCTACTGATAATTCAAGCACTTACGCTTAACCGAACACGCATGGTCCCACTACTCACAGCCTTGATGTGGGCCCTATCTAAGCCAACACGTCCCATTCGCCTCTTCGCAGCCCTCTGCCTGGTAACGTACGCTCCCGCCTCAGGCTTCATTTATCTACCGCGGGGAACGGCCGACACTTACATGTACTTGCCTCTCCTCGGAGTCGTCGGCGTCGCGGCAAGTATCCTGGCCAGAACTGGATCGTTGGGAGATCGAATCCGAAGACCTCTTTTCTATGTATTTGTTCCCGCCCTTGTGGTGACGTTAGCTCTGACATCCGGGCTTCAAGCGCAACGCTGGTCCAACCCGGTCCGACTCTGGAAGCCAATGATCAAAGCGTATCCTCAATACGACAAACCGTATCGTTCACTGGGAACTGCTTATTTCAGCGCTGGCGAATACGATCGTGCCGTGGATGTTTTCGAGAGAGGGATCGAGGCCATGCAAAGACGTAACTCGATTCCACTCGCCTATCCTCGAGCCCTCGTCGAAACGGGCCGGATTGAGGAGGCACGTATTCTCCTTGAGAGGATTGCACAGACGCAGCCGAGTGCGAAAGATGCTGCTCAGGAGCTCATGAAAATGCTGCCCAGATAGACTCGTCTGGCATCTGTCGCCTGTCACTTCGACACCGGGGCCATCTTTTGAGGAGGTAGACGTGACTCAGAGTCATCGAGGAGACCTACATTCCCCGAGCTGCAGCGGCGTAGTCGTCGGCCAACTCCTTCATTCCGGACTGGCGCATATACTCCGCAATCTTCTTCAGAGTCTCGACACTATTCTGGAATCTAAAGTGGCTTAGCCCTTTCCGGGCACTTTTTTGATATTGTTCGCGTTCGGTTCTTTGATGGGGAAGCGGGATGTCATATTCCGGTAGCAGCCAGACGAAATATGCATGAGCCTTGCGGTCCAATTCTCGGGGATACGCAGGTTTGAACATCTTCATCAGCAGATCGGCCGCCCGTGCCGGATCGCCCGTTTTCGTAAAAACCTGTGCCATCTCCAAAGACAATTTCCCGTCGTCGTACAGAGGCTTGAGTCCACGCTCGATCGTCTCTCTGGCCTGCTTCCATTTTTGTCGACGAATGTAGTCGTACGTCAGAATCGCGAAGACGGTACCCGTGTCTGACTGTCGGTATGTCAGAGGTTTAAACAGCGTTTCCGTATTCTTCCACTGAGACGTGTACTGGTGACTCTGTAACCCCAAAGGCACAGCCAATATGCATGCCAGGGCGAGGGCCCCCCACGCCTTGGTCTCTGAAGCGCCGGGCACTTCCTGTTGCAAGAGACTCGCGCAACCGATCAGCAATCCTGCCAGCGGCAGGTACATGTAGGTATCGGCGGTGAATCTCGGCAGGAACACCACGCCGCTCGCCGGGATCCACAAACACCAAAAGAGCGCAAACGCCCTGACTGCATTCAAGTGCCTGCGCCAGAGGGCAAAATATGTCGTCCCGACGATACCTAGATAACCGAGCGCTCCGATCCACCAATCCACTCGCCATCCGGCGTAGTATCTCGTATAGACCGGGCTCAAATCTACGGGCCAAAAAATGTGCCCAAGTTGCAGCCCGAACGCGGTAAAAACTCGCCCCATCGTTTCCGACCACGTGTGCTTCAAAAGCTCAGCGCGATTTGCGCCCGAAAGCACCTCCTGTTGCCCGGACATCGCAACGGGAAGATACCCCGCGCCGATGGCTGCCAGAACCCCCAGCGGAACCCAGACCCTCGATTCTTGCAAGAGTTTCCAATCTTTAAGGAGGGTATGCATTACAAGAATTGGCCCAATCATCACAGCTTCAGGCCGACAACCGAGACCCAGCAACCCGAGGAATACAACCCCGGCGGCCCATTCCCAGCGCCGATCCTCAAGGTAGTGTGCCCACAGAAGCACCGACCCCAGTATACAGGCAGATACGGTAAGCCCCTTTAGATTTGTGAGCCAGGCCACCGACTCAACAAGCAACGGATGCGTCGACCAGATGAGGCCGACACCGAAAGCCCATCGCCAGTCGCCGAGCCACCGGCGCCCCAGCACCGCGACAACCGCGACGTTGACGACGTGGAAGAGGAGACTCAGGCCGTGAGCCGCCGACAGCAGCAACCCATCAGGGACCTGCCAAACCAATGCATAAAGCAAGGTGGGGACCGGGACCGGATACCCAGTCTTCGGAGTCAACAACCGCTGCGACCACGAGGCACCAAGCCAGTCGAAGACCTCCCGACGCCGCAACAGGTACAGTTCGTCGTCCCAGCCGAACAATACTTCGAATCCCACCACTTTCGCGTAAATTGTCAGCCCAACGCCGCACAAAAGCAGGATCCAGCCCCAGCGCCGGGGGCCTACGTGACCAAAACTCCCCAAGAATTTCTTAGTTTTAGAATTAATTGGTCCTAAATGGGTCAACGACGAGATTAGATTGCGCAAATCTGCCGGGTGTTTGTAGTATCATCCTCAGTTGAGCCGACGGTCAGGATACAAAGAACCAGCATGTCCCGGCTACAATTCTTTTCGATCTCCGCCATCCAGGCAACGCGAGCGAAATCGACCAATACCGAGGGACCCTCGGCCAGACAAAGAAACGCGTACCCCTGAAGCATCGAACACATCCGGAGATTATGAACGTTTGCAGCCAATCGAAGCCAGAGAACTGCTCCGAAGCTGCGGGCAAATTCGCAACTCCCACGATCGACAGCAGGTCGCCATCTCAGCCCTATTGACCCTCAACCATGTCCACTCCTGACGCTCTTTTCGACCTTCGGGAATATACCAATGGGACTGGCATCGGTCGGTATGCTCGGTCGCTTGCTCAGCAACTCTCCAAGCAATCACCGGCCGATTCGTTGAACTTGGCCTACCTCACAAACGGTCAGAAACCAGCCTGGGCCAACACGGTGTTCGAGACCACAAGCCCAACGATCTCAATTCATGAGCAGTTCACAGTTCCTTGGAAAGCGAGGGATGTGCCGCTGCTCCATGTGCCATTCCTTAACGTACCGATCACCTATGCGGGGGAGCTGATCCTGACCGTCCACGACTTCACGCTGGTCGATTTCATGGAGGCCATCCCAAATCTCCATGGACGGATCTACGCATGGGCTATGACCCAATTCTCCATCCGGAGAGCAGATCGAATCATCGCAATCTCAAATTACACGAAAAAAGAGATCACCAGCCGGTTTCCCGCTGCCGAGGATAAGATCAGCGTAATTCACAACGGTATATCGCCTCAGTTTTCCCCGGAAAAAGACGAAGAGAAGATCCGCAGGACACTAGACGCGTATGGAATCTCAGAACCCTATATTTTTAGCCTCGGGAGCAATTCTCCACACAAAAACTTCAGGCAGTTGGTGGAAGCCTTCCAGTCCATTCATCACAATCATCAGGACGTCTCCCTTGTATTGGCCGGCAACAATGTCGAGTGGGAGACTGAACTCGGCAGATTTATCGAATCAATCGACCAAACCGGCCAAATTCAACTGGCCGGATTCGTAGATGAATCAGATATCATTTCACTCTATACGGGAGCCGAGGTCTTCACTCTGGTTTCACTCAATGAGGGATTCGGTTTTCCGCCGCTTGAAGCAATGGCCTGCCACACACCATGCGTGGTTTCGAACCTCTCGTCTTTGCCGGAAGTGACAGGGGATGCCGCTATCCATGTCGATCCACGGAACCCCGAAGAGATAGCCTCCATGATCGGTGCAGTCCTCGACGACGACGATCTCTCCAACGAAATGATAAAGGCCGGGATCGAACAATCACAAAAATTCACCTGGGAGAAATGTGCGCGGCAAACCATCCAAGTCTACTGCGATGCATTGAGTTGATGCATCCAACCCCTCGCTCACACACCAGACGCTCAAAGCCCTCTTGGGCTTCATCGTTTGAGAAGCCGTTCAAACTTCTCAGAGAGTTGTGGCCAACCGAACTGCTTTGACCGCTGCAGGGCACATTGGGAAAAGGCTTGATAAGAGTGTTCCACTTTCTCGTGCGCAGCTTTTAGCCCGCCATTCTGGCCAATACCAACCCCACTTTTGCCGTCATGCACGATCTCCTCTGTCGCGGTGTGTCCCGCCTCCCAGTAAATCACTGGAAGTCCAAGCCCCATCGCCTCCAATGGAAACATTCCGAAACCTTCTCTTCTCGATGGCTGGACGGCAACGTCACACTCGGCGATGAGGCTCCAGACATCTTCGATCCCTTCAAGAGCGCCTTGAAAGTCGACCGCATCGCCAAGACCAAGTCGCATCGCCTGGCTTTGCAAGGCTTGCCTGCAAGGCCCGTCGCCGATGATCCGAAACCACGGGTAAGGTCGGTTCAGGCTCATGTCGGCCAATGCTTCGAGAACCAGGGAAACACGCTTGTTTGAGTGCAACCTACCGGCGAAGACAAATGTCGGCCCGCTCCCAAAGGGCGTTGCGGACTCCCGTCGGATCGAGGCCATTTTTTCAAGTGGAATCCCGTTCGAAACGACAGGCACTGCTTTACCGGATCCATCGCCGAGTTCTTGAAGGCGATCTCGAGTGAATTCGCTGACTGCAACTCGAATATCGCCGATTGACGAGACCATTCGTTCGACCCCAGCAAAGATCGGCGCCTTCCATCCTGACAGATAATCCTCCCAAGCAGGGCCCATAAACTCGTGCCAGGTGACTACGAGAGAGGTCCGAGATCCTTTCGTCTTCAGCCACAACGGAAAGAGATGAACATAGGGGATATTTGCAGTTTCGACGACGTCCCAGGCTTTGGTATCGAGTTCGGTGACGGCCCGGGCGAACTGCAAAGCCGCCCGAGGCCGTCGCCGGCCATCTTCGTCATACAATTCCGTTGAATGGGGGAGCTCGAGCACTTTTACGCCATCCGGCGCGTCGGGCACATCGCGGGCCCAACCCGCCAGTGTCACATCGTGGCCTCTCCGGGATAGCTCCCGGGCGAGCGCCCGATTCCGGTGTTCAACGCCGCCGGTTCGGTCTGGATAGAGCGCATCATATATGAACAGGATCCGCACCAGATCACCTCTGATCGTGAAGAACGCGGTAGAGGCGATTTTGCGGATTTGGTCCCTGCGCCACCAATTCGAAGACGTTGGAGTGGGTCTCCATCGCCGTCACTTCGATAGGCCGTGGCGCGAGGGCGGCAACAAAGTCGACGCCTCGCTCTTCGAGTCTCTTACGCCAAGCTTCGTAGCTTCCGTCACCGGCGCGGCGCCTCTTCTCTTCCAGGGGCATGAGGGATCCGTCAGATGTTACCGGTACGTAAGTGACATCATTCTGGATTCGACTCCCAAAAAACGGATAAACGAACCAATTGAGCCCGCCGAGCGCCCAGCCGACGGTCACTGCGGTTGTCACCCCATGTTGTTCGTCCAGGAACGCCCACAGCTTTGAGCTCTCGTAGCTGTCGGCTCCCACCAATGGGTGATTAGAATAGGAAAATCCCCGAGTGGCTTCGGTGTAGATGTCGTATCGAAATTGCTGGCGTACAGGTTCCAAAGTAGCCGCCGTGCCCACAACGAGGATGAGAATCGCGGTCCCGGCGGCGACGAGCCGGCGCAGCCCGCCCTGATCCCGAGACCAGAAGGCAATGAGCCCGAAGATCAGCCAGAAAGGAACTGACAATAACAGCCAGTAGAGAGTCGCCTCGGTATCACTGGGCCCCCAGTTCACGGGAGCCATGTAGATGGCATGTCCAAAGATTAGCGCAACCAGTACGCTGCGGACCAATCGTGAGTCGAAACAGGCGGCGCCGGCCCCGGCGAGACCGATCGCACCGACGCTGTAGCGAGCGAGATTTGGATCCAGATTCGGATATTGAACCACAGCAGCAACCGCGGCTAGAGCCGCAAGTAGGAACGCGAAGATCGTAAAGGCGTTGTGCGTCCACTCATTCCGATTGACCGAGAGACCGAGGCCCGCCAGTCCCATTATTGCAATAAGCGGCCCCCCTGGACCATATCCCAGATGACTCAACGTGAAGGTGTTTCCATAACCCTTGAACAACAGGTACTTGAGCCAAACCCACTGAGACTCCCCGGTTGCTCCACCGGCTGACCCGGCACCCTGAAGGGAGGTGGCCGCAGCGCCGAGAAGGCCTCGGACGCGAGAGACCAACCCGGAAGGGTCAATGCCCCAGGGATGCAACGGGGACCCCTCGACGATCCAGAAGTAAGCCATCGGTGGGCCGGCCAGAATCAAAAACCCGACACTGCCGAGAAACAGCCGGCGAGCTCGATGCTCGGGGTTCCGAATCACGCGAACGGCGAGGGCCGCAACCCCGGCGCCGACGAATGGCAGTGCCGTCTTTTTGACGGCCAGCGCCGCTCCCACCCCCACCATCGCCAGTACGGTCGGAGCCACCTGTTCCGGTCCCTCTTCGCTCAACAGAAGCGCGAACGTAGCGACCGCAAGAGCTCCGACCAGGTTGTCGACATACGCCACAAGCATGCCGCCCCCGACGGACGGCACAAACAAGACCGCGGTGGCGCCAAGCCACGCCCCAGCTCGACCGGCCCCGAGGCCCCGGGCCGCGGCATACACAGTCAGGCCCAGGAAACACCAGACGCCGAACCAGAGCAGGGGCACGAGCGCGTCGGATGCCGGCAAAATCATAACTCCGGCTGACAATGCGTCGCCGAGCGGCATCAGCGATTGGTAGTCCTGCCAGGATCCGGGGGCATTATAATCGCTGATACCGGCGTCCCTGATCCACAATGCGGCGCGCACAAGGTGATAGGTAAGAGAATCCCAGGCGAGGGGCGGGATGACCATCGCTCTGACAAGGTTGGCACCGACGAGAAGCGATAGAGGCCCTGTCATCCAGAGCCTCCATCCCGAGTAGACCCACCGGATGGAGTCCGCCACGATCTGACCGTCTCGACGGAGAATCCCAGTCGCTGGACGATCACAAGAGAGTAGCCGCTCGGAGCCAACCCATACGCCGCAGGCGGCAATCGAGATCCCCAAGACGAGACCCATTGGCTCGAATGCCCCCAGGCCGAGCAACGCGTAGAAAACGAGTCCATACAGTCCGGTGGCGAGGGTCGCAGCGGCAGTGGCCCGCACCGAAAAGCGGGCCCCGCCAAGTAGTCTGGTGGCAGCGATATGCGCGGTAGTAAGCAATCCGAGGATTCCTGCCAGCGTACCGACCGCCCCGACCACAAAACTCACGTTGCTCATGACATCTCGGTCGGCCTAACGATGCTTGAGTTGAAGCACGCTCAGGAAGAAACTGGAGAATACTATCTGCACTCCGATTGCCATGGCCAAAAAAGATGGAATGACGACCTCGAATGTATTCGCGGGGTCGAGTGACCCGAAGGCATGGTCACGCCAGAGAGCGATGGCATAAAACCCGCCGACTAAACCGAGGGATGCAAGAAGCCCCCCTATGGCGAGCCCTCCCTCGAGAGAGAAGTGTTCGAGAAGACGCTCGACTACCTTGTCCTCCGGAAGCAACCCTTCGTTGACGGCAAAATTCTTGGTGAAGAGTCCGAACCAGACCGTCTGAAAGCCGATCATGATGGCGAGCGCCGCGTACATCATGCTGTGCACACCGGTGAAGGACACGGCTCCGACCGTAAACTCCCCCAAATAGAGCCAGCCCATAAAGAGCAGGCCGACGCCCATCATCGTCACACCCGGGACCAGGAACAACCACGTGGGGCTATAGAGGAGCAGAAAGCGCAGGTGGCGCCAACCGTCCTTCCACGTATTTAGGTGGGGATCCCCGCTGCGTCCGTCCGGCGAAAGCGTCGTCGGAATTTCTTCGATCCGCAGCCCCGCCAGCTCCGCCTTGACGACCAGCTCGCTGGCGAATTCCATGCCGGTCGAACGTACGTCGAGCGATTCGTAGGCATCTCGCCGAAATCCCCGCATGCCACAGTGAAAATCACCGATGTCGGACCCGTAGAACAATCTACCAATCAACGACAAAACGGGGTTCCCGACATACCGGTGAAGAATGGGCATCGCTTCGCTCTCGATCTCGCCCTGAAACCGATTTCCCATTACGAAGTCGCATCCTTCTTCGAGCTTTTCGAAGAAATCGTGGACCTCGTCGAGCGCGTAGCTGTCGTCCGCGTCCGCCATAACCACGAAATCCCCGCGCGCCTCGTCTACGCCCCCCTGAATCGCGGCCCCGTAGCCGCGCTGGGCGATATGGACGACACGCGCGCCGGCGCTCTCTGCCGCTTCGACCGATCCGTCATCGCTCCCGTTGTCCGCAACGATAACTTCGCCGGCGATATCGTGTTTTTCCATCGATCCCCGCGCCTTCTCGACACATCTGCCCACGGTTTCGGCTTCGTTCAGGCACGGGAGGACCACTGACAGCTCGACGGCCGTCTCGGTCTCCTCCCCATCCGACTCGATGCTGTCGAGCCGGGACTTTGATGCCTCCGTTGCAAACGACATCGCCAACTCTCTTTACCTGGGAGGCGTCCACCGGATCATCCGAAGCATATTTTTCGATGTCCGGCCGGTCAACAAACTCGCCGTCATTCGCCGGCCTGCCCGTCGAGCAGATCCCCGACCTCGCGAGCTCGATCCGCCTGGTCGGTCCTACCCGCTTGCTCGAGGGTCTTTGCAAGAACACTCCACTGTTGGGCGTAACTGTTCTGTACGTATCGAGACCAACTCGTCGCAGGTGCCCACGGGACCGGCTCAAAGCGGCCTTGCCGGAGGAGACCCAGATTACGCTCAAAAATCTCGGCAGGCGACCCTGGCCGGGAGTTCTCTGGGACCAGCCGAACCAATGGGCCATACGGTTCGACCCTTCTGCCTTCGAGCAATCCGTCGTGAAAAACATGGGTCACGAACACGGGTCGACCGGTGGCCTGCAGCGCATCCAACACCCGGTCTGTATTCACAGTTGTTCCCTCGTAGGGAAGTTCAGCGCCAGTCTCAGTTCGAGCACGGTCATTAAACCACTCGGTCGCCAGGAGCGTTGCATCCAGGTAGGTGACGTCTTTTCGCAGCCCATCGGTCTTCTGCATATAGAGACTCCCAATGAAGTGATGGTCGCCGGTACCGAGGATGATTGCATCTTCGGGAACGACGCTCAGCATGTGTCGAACATACTGATCGACCGTCGGAAGCTGGTGAGTCTTTAGGTGTTCGAGCGACGTCACCACACCAGCAGCGAGAAGGGCCGCCAAAACGATTGCCTGAAGTGTTGCTTTCAACCGATGACCGAGAGCTCGGGTCGTGCCCGAGGCAAGGGGAATGGCGAGCAGAAGCTCGAACGGCAGGTGAAATTTTCGGATATGCAGGTAGTCGACTCCCTCGGGAACCCGACCGATCAGACACAAGAATATCGGGCCGGCCAGAAGGGTACACACACTCAAAAGAATCCAGTGGAGTCGAACGTCCGAATCCGTCGTCGACGAGGTCATCTCCCAACCGAGGGCGCCCAGCGCAACAACAAACGGAACCCAGAGAAGGTCTCGGGCCGAGTAGTGGATCAAATGACCGACTTGTTCCCACGGCTTCAGTCCGGCCTCTCCCGAGGTCAATGACGTGGTACCGTAGTCGCCTCGCAGAAGAAGATGCAAAAACTCAGAGGGCCCCTGCAGGCGACCCCAGTGCCAACCGACATCAGCGAGATTTACCCAGATGACGTAGGTGTAGGGTACGGCTGCAGCCGCAACGAAGACTCCAACCGCAGCGCCGAGCAATGAAAGCTGCCGACCCAACCGATCGAAGGCTCGCCAGCCAGCCCACAATCCGAGAGGCGCGAGAAACACGAGAGTGTGATGGTGAGCAACGCCGAGCCCACCGAGCGCCGAGAGCCCCAGAACGATCGTCTGACCATCGACACTGGTGTTGGGGCTCGACAGGATGAGCACACCGGCGATCAGACAATGATGCAACGCAAACACCTCTGGCTGAGTGTGAATCAGCCAAACGTCGGCGGCCGTACCAAAGATGATAGCCCCTGCCACAGCGCCGAAGCGCCCCGCCCCCCACTCTCGAGCGGCGATGTACAGGAGGGCGACGGCAAGTGCTCCGAGAATAGACGTTGCAAAGGCGGCGCCCCAGAATGCCGATTCCACCGGCAGCCAACTCCAGGCCTGCAGATACAACGAAAACAGTGGGTACCCGGGGGGATGCCCGTATCCGCCGACCTCAAAGACCGTCGCAAAGAGGCCACCATCTCCCGCAAGAAAGTGAGAGGGAAGCCGCCAGATGTACAAACACAGCGTTGCCAGAAACAGGCCCGCCCCGTCGCGGACCCTGGCGTTCGAGAATAGATGCATTTGCTTGCTGCCCCACTGAGGGGTGTGGTAACTTTAACACGTATCGTGCAGCTCAATATCCTTTGTCTCGCCTATATCTGCGTCCATGGCAAACAATGACGGGCACTCCGGCGACCAATTCGGCGAACTTTTAGTTCGCGAACAGGCGATCACACCGGAACAGCTTCAGAAGGCTAAACGAAAATCCGACCGGGAGGGGAATCGACTCGGCTACGAGCTCACCAAGATGGGGTATCTGGAGGAGGACGACCTCACCTCCTTCTTGAGTGAGCACCACGGCGTCCCATCGGTCGACCTGTCGACGGTCGACATTCCCGCTGAAGTCATCGATCTCATTCCCGAAAAGATCGCAAAGAGACACCAGTGCATCCCGATCAATCGTTCGGGCTCGAACCTGGTCGTCGCCATGGCGGACCCCTCGAACATCTATGCCATCGACGATCTCAGATTTTCTACGGGCTACGACATCGAAGTCGTCGTCGCCAGTGAGACGCAGATCGAGTCGGCGCTCGAGAAGTATTACCAGGCCGGCCAGTCCCAAAACCTACGGTCGAACTACGACTACGACGAGATCATGGGGGATCTCGACGTCGATGACGTCGACTACGTCGAGGAAGACGACGATGCTGTCGATGTCAACGATCTGGCGCAGGCCTCCGAGGATGCGCCGGTCGTTCGATTGGTCAACATGATCCTGGTCGATGCTATCGACAAGGGGACCTCGGACATCCACGTCGAGCCGTACGAAGATGATTTCCGGGTTCGATTCCGGATCGACGGTGTCCTCCGCGAGGTCATGCACCCGCCCAAGAAGTTGCAGAGCGCGATAATCTCGCGGCTCAAGATCATGGCGAACCTGGACATCGCCGAACGGCGGCTTCCGCAGGACGGTCGGATCAAGTTGAAGATGGGAAATGACCGGGAGATGGACTTCCGCGTCAGCGTCCTGCCGACGATGTTCGGCGAGAAGGTGGTCTTGCGGCTGCTCGACAAGTCGAACCTGCAGCTCGACATGACGAAGCTCGGGTTCGAGCAGAAGCCGCTGGACACGTTCAAGAACGCAATCCACCAACCCTACGGGATGTGTCTGGTCACCGGGCCGACGGGTTCCGGAAAGACCACGACCCTGTATTCGGCCCTCAGCGAGCTGAACACCGTCCGGGAGAATATATCGACGGCCGAAGACCCGGTGGAGTTCAATCTGGAGGGAATCAACCAGTGCCAGATGAAGGAGTCGATCGGGCTCAACTTCGCGACGGCGCTGCGCTCGTTCCTGCGCCAGGACCCCGACATCATCATGGTCGGGGAGGTCCGGGACTTCGAGACCGCCGAAATCTCGATCAAGGCCGCCCTGACCGGCCACATGGTGTTGAGTACGCTCCACACCAACGATGCGCCCAGCACGGTCAGTCGTCTGCTCAACATGGGCGTCGAACCATTCCTGGTGACTGCGGCGCTGAACGTCGTCGTCGCCCAGCGTCTGGGCCGTCGGATCTGCGAGGAATGCAAAGAGCCGTACGATGTCGGCGAAGAGAAATTGCGAGAAATGGAAGTGCCGGAGTCGAAGCTCGGCCAGACCGTTTATCACGGGGTGGGCTGTTCGAACTGCGAAGATTCCGGGTACAGCGGCCGCGTGGCTTTCTTCGAAGTCCTCAAGATCAACGATGAATTCAAAAATTACGTCATTCAGGGATATTCGTCGGCAGAGTTGAAGGCCGAAGCGATTCGGATGGGCATGACGACCCTGCGCCAGGCCGCTATCAACAAGATGTTCGATGGCGTGACGAGCCCCGAAGAAGTCGTACGAAATACCGCCCCGGACAACTGATACTGCAGGGATTTCGAGCTATGCCAAATCTACACCAGTTGCTGAAGGTCATGGTCGAGAAGGACGCCAGCGACCTTCACATTACCGTCAAGAGCCCCCCTCAGCTTCGGATCGACGGGTCACTCGTCCCCTTGAAGACGTCGGAATTGACCCCGAAAGAGACCCGGCAGCTCTGCTACAGTGTGCTGACCGACTCGCAGAAACAGACCTTCGAAGAGAAAAACGAACTCGACTTCTCTTTCGGCGTCAAAGGCCTGAGCCGATTCCGAGGAAACGTCTTCATGCAGCGGGGGTCGGTCGCCGGGGTGTTCCGGGCGATCCCGATGGACACGATGTCGATCGAAGAGCTCGGCCTTCCTCCGGTCGTGGGCAAATTCTCAAACAAACAACGGGGATTGATCCTGGTCACCGGACCGACCGGCTCCGGAAAGTCGACGACCCTCGCCAGTATTGTCGACAAGATCAATCGGGAGCGCCGCACGCACGTATTGACCGTCGAAGACCCCATCGAATTCCTCCATCCTCACAAAAACTCGCTGGTCAACCAACGTGAGGTCGGAGCCGACACTTCGAGCTTCTCGGAAGCTCTAAAATACGTGCTGCGCCAGGACCCCGACGTCGTATTGATCGGTGAGCTTCGGGACCTGGAGACCATCGAAGCCGCACTGACGATCTCGGAGACCGGTCACCTGACCTTTGGCACGTTGCACACCAACAGCGCCGTCCAGACGATCAACAGGATCATCGACGTATTCCCACCGCACCAACAACCCCAGGTTCGGGCCCAGCTCTCCTTCGTTCTCGAGGGAGTCGTCAGTCAGCAGCTTCTGCCCCACAAGTCGGGCCGAGGACGGGTGGTTGCCACCGAAGTTATGATCCCTTCGCCGGCCATCCGAAATCTGATCCGCGAGGACAAACCTCACCAGATCTACAGTGCCATGCAGGTCGGACAATCCGAGACGTTCATGCAGACCATGAATCAATCCCTGTACCACCTGCTGTCGCAGGGACAGATCGCCAGGGACGAAGCGATGGCGCGAAGCTCCGATACCCAGGAGCTTCGCACGATGATTCAGAAGGATTCCGCCACTCTCGACGACCGCTCCTCAAATAATTCGGGTGGCTCCTCCGGCGGACGAAGCCGGAACAATCAGATCAACTACACGTGAGACCGAATAATTTGCACTGAGCCGCGTTCGCCTTTCAAATCTACAGTACCCAGCAGACGAGACGCTGGATTTAGCCGTACGCCGTAAGAGGAACGGATGCCGACATTTGTGTGGGAAGGCACAACCCAGGGAGGAGATTCGCGCTCGGGTGAGATGGATGCCGAGAATCCCAATGAAGTGCAGCAGCGGCTTCGAGATCAGCGTATCCAGCCGTCGAAGGTCGAGAAGAAGAAGGGCCTTCTCGACATGGAATTCAATATTGAGCTGCCGGCGATCGGCGGGGTTTCGACCAAGTCCGTCGTCGTCTTCACCCGGCAGTTCGCCACGATGATCGACGCCGGCCTGCCCCTGGTCCAGTGTCTCGAACTCTTGGGGAAAGCCGAGCCGGACAAGGCGCTCAAACAGGTCATCTTCGACGTCAAGAAAGACATCGAATCGGGTTCGACGTTGGCCGATGCGATGGCCAAACACCCGGGTGCTTTCAACGAGTTGTACGTCAGCCTCGTCGAAGCCGGCGAGGTGGGAGGTATCCTCGATACCATCCTAAATCGGCTGGCGGTCCAGCTCGAAAAGTCGATGGAGCTGCGCCAGAAGGTCAAGAGCGCCTTCTCGTACCCGATCATCGTCCTGCTCATCGCCGTCGCCGTCGTCGTCGTGTTGCTCTACAAGGTCATCCCGACCTTTCAGAATATGTTCAGCGACATGGGGAGCGGCGAGTTACCCGGCCCGACCCAGTTCGTCGTTGGTGTGTCCAATTTTGTACAGACCAATATCTTGGGCATCGTCGGGGGGATCGTCGGCACGGTCGTGTTGATCATGGCGATCCTTAACTACAAGCCGACGCGGAAGATCTTTGATCGCGTCATCCTGAACGTACCCATTTTCGGACCTCTGGTACGCAAGACGGCGGTCGCCCGGTTCACCCGTACCCTGGGAACCATGGTCTCCTCGGGCGTCCCGATCATCGACAGTCTGGAGATCGTGAGCCGAACCGCAGGAAACATGCGGGTTCAGGAAGCGATCATGTACACGCGGGAGCAGATCAGCCAGGGGCAAAATCTGGTGGAGCCGCTCAAAAAGACTGGGGTCTTTCCGGATCTCGTCGTCCAGATGATCGGGGTCGGCGAATCGACCGGTGCCCTAGATACCATGCTCGGGAAGATCGCCGACTTTTATGAAGACGAAGTCGACGTCGCCGTCGACAATCTGACGTCGATGATCGAACCCCTGTTGATGGTGTTCCTCGGCTTCGTGGTCGGGGGTATGCTCATCGCCATGTACCTGCCTATCTTCACGATGGCCGGCAATATTCAGGGCGGCTGATGGCGGAGTCGACCCCAGGTCGAGACATCTCCCTCGAGCGAAGGCTCAAGGGGCTGATGTCGTTTCGCGTGTTGCTGGCGACGGTCCTCCTCGGCGGTACGATTGCCATCGACGCCGAACAACTCGGCAGCCTGTCGGAGCCGCGCAACGTCGCGCTGCTGAGTCTGATCGTCGTCACCTACCTTCTGACGATCATCTATGCGGTCCTTCTGGAGCAACTGGAGGCGCTCCGGGGTCTGGCGATCTTTCAGCTCGCCGCCGACATGGTACTGGTCGGCGTCCTCGTCTTATTTACGCGCGGGCTCGACAGCCTCTTCATCTTCCTTTTCTACCTGAACATCATCAATGCGGCGGTCGTGGCTGGCCGCATGGCGGCCCTCTGGGTGGCCGGGACGACCGTATTGTTCTTCTCCGGGATCGGCTTTCTGACCGCCGCTCAACTGGGACAAGGATGGTTGGGACTGCCCGCGGGTGGTGTTCAGCTCCTGCCGATGACCTTCGAGATCGGCGTCAATGCCGCGGCCGCCTTCCTCATTGCGTTTTTGGCGGGACAACTCTCGCAGCGATTGGGCGAAATCAGCGGAGAGTTGGAGCAGACCGAGTCCGACCTACGCCAACTTCAGACGCTGACCCGAAATATCGTGGCGAGCCTCTCCAGCGGGCTGCTCACTGTCGACGACGAAGGTCGCGTCTTCTTCGTCAACGAAGCCGCCTCCGAGATTCTCGGACCATCGCAGGAGACACTCGTCGGAATGCGACTCGAGGACCTCGCCCCGGCATTTGACCGAGCATTGGCGGACGAGTCGGATAACAACATGGACGACCGCCAGGCGCATTCTCGCCGCAGGAGAGAGTGCGAATACACCCATCCCGACGGTCAGACTCGATTCCTTGGATTCTCTCACTCCCCGCTCCGGGAGGACCAGGCGGAGCAGGCCGGCCACATCATCGTCTTTCAAGACTTGACCGAGATAAAACGGCTGGAAGAGAAGAACCGACGCGCCGAGCGACTCGCTGCCGTTGGGGAGTTGGCCGCCTCGATCGCCCACGAAATTCGAAATCCCCTTGCGTCTATCAGCGGGTCGGTCGAGATGCTCCAACAGACTGCTTCGCTGGATGAGACCGACCAGAATCTCATGCAGATTATTCTTCGTGAAGTCGACCGGCTCGACGTGTTGATCTCGGAGTTTCTCGATTACAGCCGCCCCTCGGAGCTCACGTTCGAGCCCGTCGACCTCGAAAATCTTGTAGACGACGTGGTGTCACTGTTCGACAATCGAAACGGCTCTCCGCCAGTCGAACTCTCGTTGAAGCAATCCGACGGAACCGAGGATTTTGTGGTCCAGGGAGACCAGGAGAGTCTCCGGCAAATCGTCTGGAACCTCTTAAACAATGCAGAATCGGCCCTCGGAGAGGCCGGCCGAGATGTCGATCCGAAGATTCGAGTTCAGCTCGCGGGCGCGAGCACTTCGAGACAACATAGTGGTCGCTCGGTCGAAATCGTCGTCGACGACAACGGACCGGGGATCGACAACGAAGATCTCGACCACATTTTCGAGCCCTTCTTCACGACCAAAGAAGAGGGTTCTGGATTGGGACTCGCCACCACTTATAGGCTGATCGAAGAACATGAAGGCAGCATCGAGGTAGCTCCCCATGGCCCTCTCGGTGGTGCCCGTTTTACCATCAAGTTGCCTGCTGCCGGCTGACTTCACTCCCACTTTACGATTACGCAAATGAGCCTTTCGGACGTCACAGATGTCGGTGAAGCATCCGAACGTCGACCGATCCTCGTGGTCGATGACGAACAGAGCATGCGCGAATTTCTGACGATCATGCTCGAGAAGGAGGGCCACGAGGTCGTGACCGAAGAACGTGGCGAGGGGGCCATCGAACGAATTGAAGATGGTGAACGATTTCGACTGGTCATCACCGATCTGAAGATGCCCGGAGCCGACGGCCAAGATGTGCTCGAGACCTCTAAACAAGTAGACCCCGCCTGCCAGGTGGTCATCATCACGGCGCACGCCACCCCGGAGTCTGCGATCTCCGCACTGAAGAGCGGTGCCTACGATTACATTCAAAAGCCTTTCAAGGTCGACCAGGCAAAGGCCGTCGTCGAGAGAGCACTGGAGAAATACGACCTCAAAAGCGAGAACGTCTATCTGCGGCGGGCCTTGGCAAACAAAGAGCAATTTGGAGACATCATCGGTCAGTCAGAGCCGATGCAGGAGGTCTTCAACCTCATCTCTCAGGTGGCACCGACTCCGTCCACGGTACTGATCACCGGAGAATCGGGAACTGGAAAGGAGCTCGTCGCCCAGGCGATTCACCAACGCAGCGAGGTATCAGAGGGCCCGTTCAGACCCATAAGTTGCGGGGCCATCCCCGAGTCCCTGATCGAGAGCGAACTATTCGGACATATTAAAGGGGCCTTCACGGGCGCCGAGGAAGACAAGGAGGGGATCTTTCAAGCTGCACAGGGCGGCACTGTCTTTTTGGACGAAATCGGCGAGCTCAACGAAGCGACCCAGGTCAAGCTTTTACGCGTATTGCAGGAACGGAAGGTCAAACCTGTCGGCAGCAACGAAGAACTCGATGTCGACTGTCGGATCCTGGCCGCCACAAACCGAGATCTCCGCCAGGAGGTCGAAGACGGCCATTTCCGCGAGGACCTCTTTTTTCGCCTCAATGTGATACCTATCGAACTGCCCCCGTTGCGAAACCGGCGAAGCGACATTCCACTGCTAGCCCGCCACTTCGTCGAAGAGATCTCCGAGTCGATGGAAAAACAGATCGACGGAATCTCGGCCGAGGTTAAGCGTGCTCTCCTAAACTACTCGTTTCCCGGAAACGTGCGAGAGCTCGAGAATCTGATGCAACGAGCCGTGACGCTCACTCAGGATTCGCTGATTGGTATGGACGTCATGCCTTCGCACCTTCAGGAAGATTCCTTTGACGAGATTACTCAAGATCTCGACGTGCCCGAAGACGGCCTCGACCTGGAGGCGATGGTGGAGCAACTGGAATGCCGACTCATCGAAAAAGCTCTGGACCAAACAGACGGGGTTAAAAAGGAGGCGGCCGAGAAACTCGGGATCTCCTTCAGGAGCCTTAGATACCGCCTCGACAAATACGAAATCGAAGATTGATCGAGTTGGAGGTATTCTTGCAGGTTTAAGGTCATGAGGCGTTCTCTCACGCACTGATACCCGGAGTTCCCAATGGAACGCACGAACAATACCAGCATCCCCGGTCGGCGAGGCGGTTATACTTTGGTCGAGTTGATGGTCGTGGTGGCTATCATCGGCATTTTGGCGACCATTGCAGGCGTCTCGTATATGAAGCAGGTCAACAAAGGAAAAATTGCCCAAATGAAGCAATATGCCTTGGAGGTCCAATCTGGACAGGAGCAATACCGTTCACGCTCCGGCCGTTACTTGAGCCCCGGCGCCAGTTACTATACTTCGAGTGAAGATCCGAAGAAAAAGTGGGAAAATCTACTCGAATTCCAGCACCCGGGCCTCGAAGGGAGTGCCATCACCATCTGGACTGAAGGTGGCGTCTCCGGTGATAGCTGCAGCAACGCGTGCCCCAGCGGCGAGAGCCCCAACGACGATGGTTCAGCCTGGTACGCAATTCTGGTCCAGCAGGATCTTGATCCCAGCGCGACGGACAAAGACACCCAAGTCTATCTAAATGACGATCTCGAACAGCCAATCGTCCTAAATGAAGGCAAGTAGTCGGAGTAAGTGACGCTGAACGGCACTTACTCAACCCGCTAGGGTGACAATTTTTGTCACTTCATCGTCTACAGTCGCTTCGTGCCGCACTCAGGAGCCTTTAATGATCGCCTCGGGATCAAAATTAATCATTCAGCATTTTATCTACACGCTGGCATGGGGCCTGCATGTTTAGTTGGGTGACAGGCTGGGACTTCGGTCCCGATGAGTCGAATCAATGTCTTCAACTGCATGGAGCAGACAATGAATATCGAAAGCATTCGAAATCTCTTCAACGACGACGAAGGTTTCACCCTCGTCGAGTTGATGATCGTCGTCGCCATTATCGGCATCCTGGCGGCCATCGCGATTCCGTCCTTCATGAAGTACATGAAGAGCTCGAAGGCCGCTGAATCCGAGCAAATTATGCGTAAGATCGCCGATGGGGCGAAGAGTTACTTCACTTCCGAGCAATACAGTTGCCAGGGCGTTACTGACTGTGAACACCCGTGGCACACCTCCGGCACGAAAGGCACGCCCGTCGGATTCAGCAGCAAAATGTTCCCTGGAGGAACAGAATTCACATTCCAGACCACAAGTTCAGTTCCGGAGGGCGGAGCAAAGTATCAGCCATCTGGTCCCTCTGGCCAAACCGAAACTGCAGCATTGAATAAATTGAATCTTTCGCTCGAGGATCCCCTCTACTTCCAGTACGAATACGCCACCAATGGCTCTACGGGAACCGACGCCGGCGCAACGGTACGCGCCACACACAACTTTGAGAGTTCAGGTGATAGCCACCAAGTCGAGCAGACCATCGGGGTCCAAGGTCAGGAAGTGACCGTGGGACAGCCCATTACGACCAACGAATTCGAATAATATTGAGCTTCCGAGTTTGACCCGCCCCCTCCGCACGGAGGGGGCTTTTCATTTTCTTGGCGGTCCAGCATCCTCCTATTGGTGCGATATTTCCTGCTGGCTAGTGATGATGCGTGAATATCAAGACTCAGTACCAACTCGATGGATCACGGTTTCAGCAATTGGAATTCTGCTAGGCCTGAATTTCCTCTACGCCGAACTCGGACACCGGATTCAGAACAACCGCCGCCTCGCCCAATCCGGCGCCGAGGTTCAGTGGAAAGCGCCCTCTGAGGGAGTCCTTCGTTCAGGACTTCTAAACTTTGACGGGTTGGCAGCGGATCTCACCTGGATCGGAGCGGTTGCGTACCTTGGAGAGCTGAAAATCGGGGGCGGGAAACCCCGACACCTGCATTCATATGCCGAAACGATCGCTGGGCTCGACCCGCGCTTCAAACCTGTCTACAACTGGTACGCTACCGCTTATCTGAACACCCACTATCCACCAACTTTACAGAAGATCCGGAAGGCAAATGCCTTCCTCGACCGCGGCATGGAGGAGTTTCCGACGGACTACGAGCTCCCCATGAGCGCAGGTATGAATTACATTGGCTATCCGGATCACCTCTCGAAGAAGGAGCGGCTCGTCGGGTATCAGGAAGCAATCGATTATCTGAGCAAGGCCGCCCGGCTGGAGGGCTCGCCGCCGCATCTGCCGTTCACGATCGCATGGTTGAACCAACGGGTGCGGCAGCTCCGCGAGGAAGTCGAGGGTGAACGGGTCGACATCAGCGAGGCCGAGCAGCGACAGCAACGCATCGACTTCTTTCGGGAGATGTACTTTCTGGTTGAAGATGAAGGAACGCGCGAACGGATCCGCCGAAACCTGGAGAACATGGGCGCTGAAGAAGCGCTCCTTCAACGAACGCAGGAGTACACGCAGACGCTTCGCCGAAGGCAGCTCGAGACGAACGCGTATTTGCCCACCGACCTCTGGATCGCAGTCAACGCCGCGACGCCATGACCGATTCTGCCGTACTCAGCATCAGCAATCTGTCCAAGACCTTCCGCGTTGGATTCTGGCGCAACAAGGTCGAAGCGGTGCGCGACGTCTCGTTTGAGGTCCGCTCCGGGGAGATCTTCGGACTGGTCGGACCGAACGGCGCCGGGAAGACGACGACGATGAAGATGATCACCGGGTTGATCTACCCGGACGCCGGTGGGGTCGAGGTCTTCGGTCACTCGTCGTTGACGACGGAGAGTCGCCGTAAACTCGGGTACCTGCCGGAGGGTCCGTACTTCTACGAACATCTGACGGCGTCGGAACTGCTTCGTTATTATGGCCATTTACACGGCATGAGCGGGGCGACACTCGATGGGCGCGTCGACGAACTTTTGGATCGAGTCGGTTTGACCGACGCGCGGGACCGACAGTTGCGAAAGTTCTCCAAGGGAATGCGCCAGCGCGCCGGAATCGCCCAGGCGCTGATCAACGACCCGGAACTCGTCATTCTGGACGAGCCCCAGTCAGGACTCGACCCGGTCGGGCGCAAAGACGTCCGGGATCTGATCTACGAACTCCGCGAACAGGGGAAGACCGTCGTCTTTTCGAGTCATATCCTGGTCGACGTCGAGGCGGTCTGCGACAGGGTCGCGATCTTGCAGGCTGGCGAGCTGGTCGAGGTGGCGGATCTTGAAGAATGGACCAAAGGGGGCGGTCAGAGTCTGCACATTCGCGTGCGAGGTCTGGAGCCCCGACAAATCAGGGGCGAATTCCAAGGCGTGACCCGCATCGAGTCACACAGCGGTGAGCTCGACATTGCTTTCCCGGGAGACATCGACCTGGCTGCTACGATTTCGACGGTCGAGGCCCTCGGTGGCAAGGTGACCGGCGTCCAGCGGAGCCACCAGGGTCTCGAAGAGCAATTTTTGGCCGACACCGGACACACGAGACAGTGAAGGGACACGACGTGCCAAGACGCATCACCGACACATTGCGCGCGCTCCTCGCCATCGCCACGAACACCTTTCGCGAGGCCGTCCGCAACAAGATCTTCGGCGCCCTGCTCTTCTTTGCGGTCGGCGTGATGGCCTTCAGCCTGGTGTTGGGCGCGATGAGCGTCCACAACGAGATCCGGGTGACCATCGATGTGAGCCTGTTCGCATCGACGCTCTTTTCGATGGTGATTACCGTCTACGTGTCGATCAATCTGTTGCAGACCGAGATCGAACGGCGCACGATCTATACGATCCTGTCGAAGCCGGTTCCGCGCTGGGTATTCTTGCTGGGCAAGTACGCCGGAATACTTGCGTTGATGGTCGTGATCGTCGGACTTTTATGGGGCGTGGGAGCGGGACTACTCGCCATTCAGGGTGGCGGTCCCATCGGCCCGCTGGCCTACGGATTCGCACTGATTTTTCTTCAGTTGCTGGTCGTCGCGTCGTTTGCCCTGCTGTTCGCCAGCTTCTCGACGCCACTCCTGTCGGGGATGCTCACCGCGGGCATCTTTGTGCTGGGACACCTGCACGACCAGTTCGAGACGGTTCGGAACTTCTTTGAATCCCGTCTCGCTCACCGGCTCATCGACTGGCTGGCCTTTCTGCTGCCGGATTTCGCCTCGATGAATCTGTCGGTCGAGGTCATCCGCCGCATCCCGATCCCGACCACCTACCTGGCGTCGGCCACGTGGTACGCCGTCTCGTATGCGTCCGTGGTTCTGTTTGCGGCGATGCTGATCTTTTCGCGCCGCGACCTGCTGTAATCAGCGTCGTCTAGTCTCCACACCGATCGGGGCGTGGCGGGAAGATCGGGGGTTCACTCATGCTGTTGTACGCCTCCTCCCATCCCCAAATCTGACAGTTCGGCTCGGCGCTTTCGAATTCCCGCGTAAGGAACGGCCGAGCCAGGTCCGCGCGTTTCTGCGCCAGGAAGTACCGAGCCAGTCCCAGCCGGTTCGAGCGGATATCCATCCACGCTCGGTGCGACGTGTAGACGTCGACCGCCTTCTCGACGATGGAGACAACCTCCGGGTCGTCTCCCATGGGGATATTATTGCCAGCGAGCGTGCCAAGCAGCGCCTGGTAGTGGTCGTCTTCGACGCGGCGATGACGTTTGATGGCGGTGACTGCCACATCGGCCGCCTGGCGCGGTTGTCCCACCCGGCTCAACACTTCAGGCATGAAGTCGGGGATGAAATGCCCCTGTTTCATGTAGGGATAGCCCTCGGTGAGAACCGCTGCGGCCTTCTTCCATTCCCCCCTGTCACGGTAATAGTGCCCCAGCATCACGTAGGGCTTCCACAATCTGGGATGACGATGTTGTACCGGTTCCCAGAGGGTCTTCAGTGACTTCCACCGTCCAATCTGCTGGAAGCTCGACATGCCGAACCCGAGCAGCAATACGCACCCCAGCGCCCCGACGAGTGCAGTCTGCCTGAAGGGACGCGCGCGGCGGTTCCACCACCTTCTTACTGCGCTCACCCCGTGTGCAATCAGCCAGATCATCGGCCCATAGAGATACGTATCGGCGGTCATCCGAGGGAGGGCGACAACCTGCGAGAACGGCGCCCAGAGCAGTGCGGCCATCAACAGGTAGACGAGCCACGTACGGTCGCTCTTGAGAGCGAGTGCGACGCCGAGCCCACAGAGACCGAGGATCGCGGCAACCCCCGGCACGTACTCGATCCAATGCGCGCCCTGCTTGTACGGATAGATCGGCATCAGATCGACGGGCACGAGGAGGTTTTGGGCAGCCGTCCCCAGCGCAAGCACAGCTTTCTGAATCTTGACTGTCAGCCCTGTATCCCCGGGTATCGAATCCACGACTTGGGACTGGTTGGTCAATGCAATGGGCATGTAGACGACCACCGGTAACGTGAGTCCGGCAAAGACAAGTCCATCCTTGGTTGTGATTTCTGCTGCACTCGTTCCTCGTCGCCAGGACTGAAGAAACAATGCGGCCGGCAGTAGGACCATCGACGGCCGGCACCCGAGCCCCAGAATGTACAACAAGGCTACTCCGGCGACGGCTCCGCAGGCCGTCTCGCCGTCTTCCACCCGGTCGAGCCGTCGTTCCCACAAGAGCATGGCGCCCAGCAAGAAGGTCAGCCAAAGGCAGGTCTTTAGATTCGTGATCCAGGCGACGCTCTCGACGGCCGCTGGATGGAGGCCCCAGAGGGCGGAGACGACCAATCCGACCCAGGGTCCTTGCCATCGCCGAATGAGCGCGAAGACCAAGCCGATATTGATCAGGTGAACGGCCACATTCAGGCCGTGAAGGATGGAGGGAAAACTCTCCGGGGCCGCGAGCCGAGCGTGCGCGTATAGAAAGGTAGGCAACGGCACGGGATAACCGGTCTCAGGGGTCAGGATGCGACTCTTCCAAGTCGAGGCCCACCAGTCCCGGACTTCGGGCCTGTTCAAAACGTAGAGACCGTCGTCGAACGGATCCAATAGCCCGAAGGAGAGTGTCTGGCTGTAGAGAACGGCCGCTGCGATCAGCAGGGCGAGCAATCCCAGGCTGGGCCCGCGGAAATTCCCCGATCTGTCTTGTGAAGCCTCGCTCGTCATATTCGGGTCACACAATCGAACGAATGCCGGGGTGATGCAACGTCAGATCTCGGCGTTCACAGGTGATCGTTCGTTTACGGAGAGACAGGTTCGGCGGGCGAGCGATTTCGATCGCTCCTACCGAATGACCGTGAGCCGGGCAAAAACTTTGGAGCTTCTGGAATGTCGGAGGCCCTCCATTTGTGATGAATGGCGACGATCGGCCGCAAACGCGCATACACACCACCCTCGGGCGCTTCTCCCAAGGAGACGGCGATGGTGTGGCTTGACGACCACTTGCTTGTAAACAGTCTCGTATTCTTGTAAATAAAGATGACTTTCTGTCGAGGCCCCAACTGGTCTGCCCTGCCCACTCCATCGCAAGGTGGCACGCGTTTTGAATACTGAACGTTGGGCGTAAGGCCACAAACAGCGCGCTTGACCAACGGCCGAATCAACGCCGTCTGACAAATGACCCAAGAAGAAATCGTTCGCACGGAGGAACGTGATGAGAAAGATTGAAACGAATTGGATAGTTGCGACGCTCGTCGCCGTATTGCTAGCCGCGGTCGGCGTCGGATGTGCCCAGGACGTGGGCGACATCGATCGCACCCAGCCCGACAAGATCAAGAAGTCGCTCTTCAACGACGGGGACGAGTGGTACTACGTCCAGACCGTCACCGACACCGACTTCCAGGGCAGTTTTGTCTTCAGCGCGCTGGAGAGCCCGCTCAAGCGGATCGAGTGGAAGATCACTCAGGACAACCTCTACGCGTACTCCACGGTCGACCCGGTCGAAGGGCTGACCGACGAACAAACCGGCGAGGACAAGCAGCTCGGTGCCGTCGCCATCTTTCCGATCACTCAGCACTTTGACGTACAGCGGCAATACAACCCGCAAACCGGTGAGCCGTCGAATGTGATCGTCGAGAACTCCTCGGACAAACCCTGGTTTGAACGCGAGTACATGCGCGTCGACTGGTCGCAGAATATGGTCGACGGACAGGGGATGTTCGGGTCGGAATTCGGGACCTTTTCCTCCGTGGCCTGGAATCCGCCCCAAGAGAGCGATGAAGTCAACCCGAACCGGACCATCATCGGCGAAGACTACATCGACGTCACCGTACAGTACGCCTTTCAGCCCGACTTGATGGCGTGCTTCAACAACCTCGGGTACGACTCGATTGCCTACTGTGAGGGCGGGAAAATCCGCGCTCGCAACTCCTTTATGCGAATCACCGACGAGATGAAGTCGGATGATTACGAGCCGCTCGTCTACAACGACACGAAGTATTTGACCGAAAACGGCCGGCGCTCTGGAGAGGAACTCAAGACCGATCAGATTCAGGACCCCGCCAGCCAGTATTACTTCGAGGTCCAGTGTAACTCGGCGACCGCCGACTTCCTCATGCAGGAATACGGCAATACGACCGAAGGCTGCGAGACGGCGAGCTTCGACTTCCACAAGCGTTTTGGATACTTCCGAACCCGCCGGCTCAAATACGACGAAGAGCGACCGCAGGTCGACCCGAATCGCCGCTACTACGCCAACCGATGGGACATCTGGACCGAGGTCGACGGCGAGACCAAACCGAAGCCGATCGTCTACCACCTGAACGCCGGCTATCCGCAGGACATGATTCCGGCGGCCAAGGAAGTCGAATCGCAGTGGGACAAGACCTTCAAAGACGCCGTGCGGCTCAAGGGCGGATACGAGAGTATCGACGCCGTGACCGCCGACCTCCAGGAGACCTACGGCGACGATCGGATGTTCAAGATCAAGGAGAACTCGTGTCACCCGGGTCCGCTGGTCGATTGGAAGTCCGAGTTCGGCAACACCCGCTCGGCTGACCGCCGCGACATCCAAACGTTGTTTACAGATGCCGTCGAAAGCGACGCCACGGGCGAGGCTCTCAAACAAGAGCTCTGGTCCCTTCCAGTCGACGAGCGAAAACAACTGTGCGCCAACCTCGAGTGGGCCACAGAGAAACGGTCGTCGGAGGACGCAAGATTCAACTGGGAGCAACTCGGCGACCTGCGCTACAGCTTCTTTAACTGGGTCCGGGAGTACAACGGATACTGGAGCGGTTATGGGCCCTCCTCGGCCGACCCGCTGACCGGCGAAATCATCAGTGGTGACGCCAACTACGCCGGCACCCCGCTTCGCCGCACCGCCGCCTATGCCACCGACATCGTCCAGTACCTCAACGGCGAGCTGTCGAACCAGGACATCCGCTACGGCACCCACATTCGCGACCATGTGACGTCCGTGCAGGACCGACAGGCTCAGCAGGCACTCGAAGCGGAGACATCTCCGGAAAACCGGATTCCGGCGGCCGCCGAGCGCGAAATGCGTCAACGTGCCGGCCTGAACCCGTCCGAGGTCAGCCCGACGAACTTCGAGGGGATCCCGGACTTCGAGGATCAGCCGGACATCCTGAAACTGAAGGGCAAAGAAGGCTTCATGAAAGAAGCCAACCGGATCAGCCGGTCGATCCATCAGGCCAAGGAGTCAGACACCACCTACACGGAGTTTTACGAGAAGCCACAGGTGAAGAACCTGCTGATGAAGGACACCAACTTCCAGATGCTCGTCGAGGCGACGGCCTTCCAGAAATACGGTCCCAACTACAACCAGGATGACGTCCACCAGACGTACCTGGACGTGACGGTGCCGAAACGACATCTGGCCAAGCAGGAGGCCTCGCAGAGGTGGATGGCCGAAAACAACATCTTCTCGGCGAACAACACGGTTCGAGCCGTCGAAGGCCTCGTCACCTACGAGGGCGTCGCCGAGTACTTCAAAGGCAAGCCCCGCGAAGAGATCAAACGGTACTTCACCGACAACGTCTTTATCGGAACCCAGTTGCACGAAGTGGGTCACACCGTCGGGCTGCGCCACAACTTCTCGGCGAGCATGGACGCGTTGAACTACCACGACGCCTACTGGAACATTCAGAAAGAAATTCTGACGAATGACAACCTGACCCAGGCCGATGCGGATTCGTTGACCGGCGATATGGCCGAGCAGGCAACCGGCATCGAAGGCATCAATTACGCCAGTGAAGAGGAGTTCAAACAGGCCAGCGTCATGGACTACACCGGCGACCTGACGGGCCGCTGGGCCGGCCTCGGCAAGTACGACCAGGCAGCCATCAACTTCGCCTACGCCGAACACGTTCAGGTCTGGGACGACTCCTTCGAGATTCCAGACCTCCTCTGGTACCAAGAGTGGACCGGAGACTACACCGACCTGCCGGCTATCTACGGCAAATGGGACGGCAACGACTTCGAGAACGCCGACACCCAGACAAAGCTCGACGGAATTGAGGTCATCCAGAATGCCCGCAAATGGGTGCCGATCGAAGACGCCATCGAAGAACGACGCCAGGGTATCCTTCGCAGCACCAGGGACTGGCAAAACCGGGATTTGGACAGCTCGAATCGACCGTTCATCGAACGGACCGTCTCGTACAACTTCTGTTCCGATGGTCGCGCCGACTACGTACTCGGATGTGACACCTTCGACCACGGCGCCAACCACACAGAAATTGTCAACCATGCCTTCAACAAATACCGGTTCTTCCAGCCATTCTGGCGGTACAAGGGTCAGTCGATCGACAACCTGAACCAGAACGTAGTGAACTACCAAAACCGGGTCCTGTCGACCTTCCAAGTCGCTCAGCGCCCCTTCCGGTACTATTCGCTGTACCAGTGGTATGACCTCGGCTCGTACACCGATGACCTGCTGAGCGCCTCACTCGACTCGATCAACTTCTACGCAGAAGTGTTGTCGACTCCGGAACCGGGGCGTTACTGCAAATACGACCCGACAAACTACGATTGGAACGAGAACTGGTATTATGGAGGCCTCAACAACACCTACCTGCCGGCGGGCAGCCACCGACAAGGTGGTGAATGCCAGGGTTCTGCCGACCCAATCGACATTCCGCGAGGCCCCGGCCAGTACTACAACTACAAACTGACCAATGACTGGGGCCCTGGCGAGTCGCCGCGCGTCGAACGCGTCGGGACACACGTCGACAAATTGATGGCGACGGTCAGCTTCTTCAACATCTCGGCAAACTGGATCAACAACAGCTTCCTGACCGACCAACGGTCGACCAACATCACCTTCTGGACGCTGTTCCGCGAAGAGATGTTGGACTGGATGGGCTCGCTGATCATCGGCGACTTCTCCGGGTTCGGCGGCATGTGGGACGACACTGGCGGCGAATATGAGCCACCGAAGGTTGTCGACCCCGAGGTCTTCGGTACCGGGGAACCTCCGACGAACAGCCTCCAGCAACAGGGTGTGCGCATCCGAACCAACCACTCGTTTAACCACGAGTTCCAAACCCTGGCTGGTGCCATGTTGACCAACACGACGTGGCAGGATTTCTCGGTCGACTTCGACCAGTACATCAAAATCGTCAAGAACGAGAACGACAAGCAGGAGTTCGCGCCCGGCACCCAGGTCCACGAATTCGTCCACCCGATCACAAAGGTCGTCTACAAAGCACCGCAGACCGCCGATGGCCGTTCGATCAGCGTCAAACTGGTCGAGTGGGCCAACGACATCAAGGGTGACTACCTGATGGCCGACTGCGCCTATTCAAACTTCTCGGTCAGCGACGAATCGGCCCGCGCGACGCTGGAGAACGCCTGCGATACCGAGAACTTTGAGTTCGCCTTCACCGAAGGTCAGGATGTCGATCTCTCGACGACAGAGGGACGCCAGGACTACCAGGAGTACCTCGACAGTGTTCGGGATAGCTCTCTCGATGCAGTCGAGAGTGTCGTCGCAAAAATGACCATGGTCCGAGATATCTCGGAGCTGACCGACTACAACTGACATTGATCCGTCAGGTCGGTAACCGATGCAGCGCCCGGCTCGAGTTCTCGAGTCGGGCGCTCGCATGTCTACCTTCAGTCGTTTCTTGCACATTTATGCTCGCTCTGAGAATCTTGAGCGTGCCAGTCGACAACACATAACTCTGACCGGAGCCTCTCATGAATCGCCAGACCCCATATATTCTCTCTCTGCTGTTGTTTATATCGATTGCATGGGCCGGCTGCGGCACCGACGATACCGACCCACAGGATACCGGCATGACGGGAGATGTGCCCGTCGATTCGGCCGAAGACATCGGTCCGGACACATCGGATACCGGCAACGACACCTCAGATGCCGCCAATGACGTCGATGCAGGCCCGTCGACACTGATGCCACGTTTGGAGTTTCGAAGCAGGCAAACGAGCGGCTGCAGCGGAGTCGGAGGGTGCACCGATGGTGTCTCGGTCAACGTGACCTCCAAACGGATCACAAAATTCTCGCCGGACATTCAAAACGATCCGATCTCAGATCTCAGCGACGAAGACGCGCGCATGTTAATCGAAGAGGTCCTGACGGAATCGACCATCCAGAAGATGGATTCGAGCTGGGATTGCGGATCATCGGAGCCGCAAAATGACCGGGTGTATGAACTCGAGGGTCGCATCGCCGACGAATTCCCGGCCCGGCAAGTAACCCAGGACATTACCGGTTGTATCGAGGACGACTCTGCCCCGGACTCGACCCGGGTCCAAGAGATCCGAGACACTCTCCTCAACCTGCGCTCCAAGTACTTCGACAACTAAGCTGATGCCAGCTCGGGGGGACAGAAGGGCTCTTGACACGGGTGCACCGAAGCCGATAACGCCCTCAGGGGTTGCCTCGCACGTTAAAGTGTTCACGTTCGGGGCAGAACGTTTTCTCCCCATCCGGGAGCGTGTATGTCACTCGTCAAAGCCTTTTTGCTCACAGCCGTCGCCGCCTCCTATCAGGTCGACTCCACCCCCGAGGTCCCCTCCGTGGAAGTGCCCCCCGTGCAGCAGACGGGCGTCGCCTCCTGGTACGGCGACGGGAAGTTTCACGGAGACGTGACAGCGAACGGCGAGGAATTTGATCCGTACGAGTACACCTGCGCTCACCGATCGCTGCCATTCAACACGGTGATTCTTGTCGAGAACCGATCCAACGGGCGCCGCGCCTGGTGCCGGGTCAACGATCGCGGACCCTACATCGCCGAACACACGGATGGAAACTGGTCGATTACCACCCACCGTCCGGCGGACGCCGATTGGCGGTGGCGCGGCATCATCGACCTGTCGATCGCAACCGCCCGAAAGCTGCACATGCAGAACTCCGGGTTGCGGTCAGTGCACCTGCGATACTGGCGCCGCAACCCAACCCCCTTCTTCAATCTGGCTGTCCTTCAGCCTTGATCGCGACGCGTACGTACGTCATTCGTCCGCGACGCACTTCCAACGATAAGATTGCGGTGGACAGAGACGCTTGTTACCGTCTCGGCTGAAAGAGTCCCTGAACGCTGTACAACTCAGGTCACGAATGACGTGTCGTATCTCATGGCGGTCTGCGCTCTGTATCGGAGCATGTTTGGTGCTATCGACGGGGTGCGCTTCTTTCGGCTTTGGAAATTCTGAGCGCTCCGACGAATCCTCTGGTTCGGAGGTTCAGGCAGCTCAGTATCTGGCCCAGCGCGGCGTGGCGGCGGCACGCCAGATCGCGATGGCGACCGCCAGCCAATCGGTCTACGAAGGAGCCGTGCGCGCGGACGCCGCAGATGGCTCCGAGCCTGAAAGGCGGATCGTACGCCGGCGTTCCGGCGAGTCCGGAGACTCGGCCGGTGCGGACGAGTCGACGGAAGCGGACGAGTCGACCGGAACCGACCAAGGCGGGTCTGCATCTTCCGAGAAGTCGGGCAAACGGCGCCGGCTGCGGCGACGAGATCGCGACTCGAAGGGCTCTAGCCGATCTTCGGGAGGCGACGAGTCGGCGGTCGTCGATCACGGCATCTCGAGCGCCGTCGTCCCGATGAACGAGGCCTCGGCCCGCAAGGAGATCGCCGAGACCTACGCCATCGACCAGCCGCCGGAATCGGCCATCGCCATCGAGGGCACCTTCCGACAACATGAAGACCTCCCCTCCAACCAGGTGGCGGTCGTGGAGCCGGGACATCGGATCCGGGTCTACGCAGAGGGACGCTCGATCGCCTCGCTGACGCTGGACGCCGGGACATCGCCCCTGCCCGATCCCTTCGCGGAGGTCTCAGCCCTGCGCGTCGTCCGCGACGGGACACTGCAGATCATGGGTTACTGGGCGGAGTCGAAGCCGGAGAGCGACAAACGCACCATTCACGTGGGAATCTTCAAGGTGATCGGGGACCACGTGGGGACGATTTTCGAACGCGTGGTAGCCGAGCAGAAATCCTCCGATTCCGACCCGATGAGGCGCGGATACGTCGACGTCCTGCGCGGGGACCGACATCGGTTTCTACAATGGACCCCGGCCGGCGAAGATGGCGCGCGAGTCGACAAAAAAGCCGTCGTGCTTCACTGGAACAAATGGGAGGGCGTGTTTCGCCGTCCCGTGCCCCCGCCGACCGCCCCGAGTCCGAAGTCCTGACTCGAGGGGTCATTCATCGCGTTTGCGAAGGATGGCCACGAGGAATCCACCGAAGTATCTGAAGGGACTGTCCCGAGCGGTGAACTCCATCTTCCGGACGAACTGACGGATCCATGGAATGTCATGGATAAAAGCCCCGGGGGTGACGACACGAATCCCCGAGTAGTCGATCAGCTCAACTTCGTCTGGAAATCGCCGTCGAATGTCGTTTGGGGGATCCCAGCGCGTATAAACCGTGTCATCGTCGATATCGACGGAGGCGTCCCGACGCCCGGAGAGCCGACGTCCGAGGTATCGCAGGCTCATCGGATTGTAGAATTCCAGCAGAAGGTGGCCGCCGGGTCGAGTGACCCGGACCATTTCGTCGACTGCTTTTTCGACGTCGGGTTGATGGGCGAGCCGTTTGAAAGAGTAGACGACATCGAACGAGTCGTCTTCGAAAGGCAGCGACTCCAGGGTGCCGGGTACGACTTCGAGACCTCGGGCCTCGGCCTCGCGTCGAAGCGAGTCGCTGGCCTCCACACCGATAGCGCGTCGAGCGAGCCGCTGGACGCGCCCCAGGATCAGGCCGGACCCGCAGCCGACGTCCAAGACGTCTCGGTCGAGGGCGAACCGGCGCACCAGGTCACTCTCCAGGTCGTCGACCATCTCGTGATAGTCGCCATGGCGCTCGTCTTCGTACCAATCCGAAAACTCGCTGAAATATTCTCGATGACTCTTCAGCACACTGCGCCCTGATCTGTTGAAGAACAACAATTGCCGGGTCGGAACCCCGCGAGAGGTGGCTTAACACAGTTTGGAGACCTCCGACCACGGCAACCCGGAGATTCCGAACAAGGTCGACACACACCGCATTCCCATGAGATCTGTGTTACGCTGTATGCGCCGATTTCTCGCCGTCGGAGCCAATTGATGACCGGACCATTCGATCCACCCTGCAACTTCCACGATTACCGACTGAACGCAGCCCTCACGCGGGGTCGCATGGGGAACGTGTACAAGGCGGCTCGGCGCGGTGTCGAGGGATTTGAGCGTATCCTGTGTGTAAAGGTGATCGAGCCGGCCCTGACCGACATCGATAGTTTCCGCGAGACGTTCACTCGGGAAGCCAATCGAGGCGTGGGCCTGTCGCACGCGAACGTCGTGGACGTTCTCGAGGCTGGTCGAGACGAAGAGTCCGGCCGCCATTTCATCGCCAGTGAATTCGTCAACGGCTACGACCTGGGCGACGCCCTCGAGATCGGGCAGGCGTTGGAGCTGCCGCTTCCGATTCCTCTGGCGGTCTTTATCGGCAGTGAAGTCGCCAAAGCCCTGGACTACGCGCACCAGCGCAGGGGATTTGACGACAGCTCGCGGGGGCTTTTGCACCGGGATATCTGTCCCTCGAACATCCTTCTTCGAACCGATGGTCAGGTAAAGGTCTCTGATTTTGGAATCGCCCGGGCAATGGACACCGTCCCCACCTCGATGGAGCCGAACCGGGGCCGACGCTATCGGTACGCGGCACCGGAGCATGCCCGCGGGCACTCCTACAGCAAGCAGAGTGACATCTTCAGCCTGGGGCTGGTTCTCTACGAGATGATCGCGGGGTTTCATCCTTACCGAGCTCAGGGGGGCGACGTGCGGCACACGGCCGTCCAGGCCGACATTCCTCCCCTGGGCCGAGTGGTGGACATCCCCCGCACACTCGAACGTCTTATCGATGCGATGCTGGTCCCGGACCCCGCCGGACGGGTCGAAAATGCCGGGAGGATCTGTGAGCGGCTCATCGGCTATCTGCTGGACCGCGACGCCCAGAATGTCGAGCGATCGCTTTCACTCCATTTGAGCAGCCTGCGCCAGCATTCCAACTCCCCGGAGGCGACCGGGGATGTCGGCGCCGCGGGCCTCGACGAAATCAGTCAGGCCGACGTCGATGACTTCTTTGCCAAATCGGCCTCCGAAGCGGTCGTCGGGTTCGAATCCAACGACCAGGCGCCAGCGCTCCCGGGCCTGATGAGTTCCCATTACCGTGCCGCTCAGAATGGCGAGGGACGGGTCATTCTTTTGACGGGGCAATTCGGCGACGCCAAGAACTATCTGACCGATCGAATACTCACCGGATGTGCTCGCAGCGAACACTGTTTTGGAGTGGGAGTTCAGGTCGCCTCCGATGATCGCCATCGACCTCTGGGCGTGGTCGGGGACCTGTTGTTTCGCGTCATCCGACTCCTGAACGACAGTCCTCGAGCTCGGCCGGCAACCCCGGCGAGGCGCGACGCACTCGGCGAGCTTCGCTCGAAGAACGTCGATGCAGACGTGATCGAAACGGTGGCAGGCCTGTGGGGGCTCGCTCCGCTTCCCGCCCTGCCTCACGAGCGCCGACGCGATCTCATCACCACGACGCTTTTCGATCTTCTCGACGAGCTCTCCTATGAACGTCCCGTGGTGGTGGTCCTCGACCGAGTCGAGCGCGCGGACCCGGTCAGCACCGGTGTACTCAGAGACCTGGCGAGCGAGGTACCCGAGCTCCCAGTGATGTTCGTGATATCGACCTCTTCTGGGGAGAGCGTCCGGGAATCATTCGACGCCGGCCGTCCCGAGGCCATGAAGGCAGCGCACGTTCAAATTTCTTCGGTCGCCACCATGGCCACCCCGGCCGCCCTCTCGACGAAGGCCAGAGAGGTGAGTCTCGTCCTCGCCCTCGCCGAGCGACCGATGGACCGCTCGCAGATCTGCTCTGCGTCGAGCCTTTCGGGTGACGCGTTCGAGTCGGTCATCGATGAGATCACCGAGGCGGGGCTGGTACGCGAGCCCAGGCCCCAGCACTTTCTGGTGGGGGTCGCCGAGCCGAGCGTCTGGGTCGAACGCCATTTCGACAGGTCGACCATCGCGGAGACCGCCTCGAGACTCGTCGATGTATTTGACACCCGCTCGTACGACGAGAGTCCGGACGCCCTGGCCCCGGCCGTCGTTCGTCTGCTGGCGCTGTCGGGTCGAGCGCGGTCGATGTTGCAGCGAGCCGACCGTTACAGCGATTGGCTCGAGCGCAATGGCTGGCTGAATCTGGCGCTCGAATTCTACAGCTTCTGTGCCGATCAACTTTCTCATCGACGGATCGGTTCGCCGCAGGCGCGCATCGACTACTTTCTGTCCCGAGCCGAGCTCGCCCTCGAGTTGGCTCAAGTTGAATTGGCCCGTGAGACATTGCAGCCGGTGACGGCGCTGACTGAATCGGCCCGCGATGGAGCAGGACTGGCCCGAAGCCAACTACTGGCCGGCCGAATGGCTCTTCAGCAAGATGAGTTAAACGAGGCCAAACGGCATCTGCAGCGCGCGGGAACCGTAGCTGAGGGCATGGCGGATCGACTGTTACTGATGCGATGTCAACGAGCGCGCACGCTCTGGTGGCTTCGCTGGGGGCGCGGCGACCGGGCCCTGGAGGTGGCTCAATCGGCAGAGAACCTCGCCGACCACTTCGGGTCGGATCGGCTCGCTCCAGATGATTTTGCGATCCTGTTGTCGAGACTCGCCGAGGCGTACACCGCTCGGGGGATGACGGCACGGGCAGCCACGCCGGTCAAACACCTCGAATCCCTGGGTCGTCGCACCGGACTCTCACGAGTCGTCGCCCGCCATGCGTTGGCCCGCGCCGATATCGCGGCGGCGGAGGGGCACCGCGACGAAGCGCTCGACTGGCTCGATCTGGCGCAGTCTCGCTGCGAGCGGGAGGCGCCGTCGTCGCTCTCCACGGCGATCATGTTGCGTCGAACCGAAGAGGCGGTCGGTGCCGGACAGCTCGACCTCGCCATCTCCCTGGCAAACCATCTCCGCGAGACTGCCAATCGGTTGAACCACCTGTATACAGTTCGGCGGGCCGACGAACTCCGGGCCCTCGCCGTGGCCAAGCTCGGTCAAGATCGAGGGTCCGGGATCGAGCGGCTTCGAACCCACCGGGCACGCGCCGAACGCCGGGGCGTGCCCCGGGAGATTCTCCAGACGACGACATATCTGGCCCGCGGCCTCGAGGCGTCCGACCCGGATGAGGCCGAAGCGTTACTCGGGCAAGCCCACGAGCTTGCATCGTTTCTTCGGTTGCCTCTTCCCATCTGACCGTCGACCGTTATCGTCTTTGACCGGCAAAGACCCGGAATTGCAGCTACGGCCCGAATACGTTACCTGTGTCCGGCGCTTCAGGACCCTCACTCTCACCGCCGTATTCCCCTTTCATCCCTTCGATGCCAAACCTCGAATCCTTCATCGCACTCCGTCATCTCGAGGACCGCCGCACGCGGTTTCTCTCGGCGATCACTCTGATCGCGATCATCGGAGTCTTTCTGGGAGTGACCGCCCTGACGAGCGTGGTGGCAGTCACCGGGGGGTTTCAGCGGGCCTTCCAGCAGCGCGTGCTCGGGGTAAACAGCCACATCCTGGTTTTGCGGTACGGCTTGGACTTCACGGATTACCGGGAGGTCGGTGACAAGCTGGACGATGTCGAAGGGGTGCGCGGCACGAGCCCCTTTATTCTTCACGAGATGATCGCCAGCCAGGGAGGGGACACATCGGGGATTCTGGTCAAGGGAGTCGACCCGGATACGATGTCGGAGGTCACGGACTTACCCCAGTACGTCCTGCACCCGGGCGCACTACAGCGGATGAGATACGACGGCTCCGACGGGCAAAACCGAAACCCGCGCGTCTTGCTCGGGAAGACGTTGGCCGAGGACCTCGGCGTCGAAAAGGGCGACACACTTCGGATGACCAGCCCGCTCAAGAACCTCGACCCCGGCCAGTGGAGCCCGGGCGAAAGCTCGCCGGCCTCTCGACAGGTCGTCGTCGCCGGGTTGTTTCGGTCGGGATTTCACGAGTACGACAGCCGCCTGGTGATCACCGACTACCGGGCCCTTCAGGACTTCTTTAATCAGGGCGACGCGGTCAACGGTATCGACCTACGACTCGAGGATCCCTTTCAGGCCGATGCGGTCCGCTCCCGCATCTCGCCGATGCTGCCGGAGACCGACTTCAACATCATCGACTGGCGACAGATGAACCACAATCTGTTCACCAGCCTGAAGCTGCAGCGTGCCGTGCTCTCCATTCTGTTCCTCTTCATCATCCTGGTGGCGAGTTTCAACATCGTCTGCACGCTGATCATGCTTGTCTTGGACAAAAAGAAGGACATCGCCATCCTGAAAGCGATGGGCGCGGACCGACTCTCGATCATGAAGATCTTTATGTACGAGGGTCTTCTGATCGGCGGAGTGGGCACGGTCCTGGGGCTGATCGGGGGGCTGGGAGTCTGCCTGCTCGTGAAGTTCACCAACTTTGGGCTAGACCCGTCGATCTACATGATCGATCACCTGCCGGTGGATATTCGGCCCCTTGAGTTCCTGGTTGTCGGCGTGGTGGCCATGCTCGTCAGCCTGGTCGCCACGATCGGCCCGGCGTGGTGGGCCTCGCGCCTCAACCCCGTCGAGGGCCTTCGCTACGAAGGATGACCCGACAGCGAGGTTCGACAGACGTATCACTGGCAGCTACGTTGACGGTGCTGACCCTGGTCCTGACAGGAGAATGTCGCCGATGAACCCGACGAACACGACCCTATCCCGCCTTGCTGTCGGCCTCGCCCTCGTCGTCTCGGCAGGTCTGACTGCAGCCTGCGCCACGTCGTCGCAACCGACCCGAAAGAAGGCCACGACGCCGGAGGTTCGATCCTCGGTCTCTACGGAGGGTGAGACCGAGCCGGCCCCGAAACCATCGGTCGAAAAACCGACCCCGGAAGAACTCGCCGGTTCGCCGTGCGGCAACCCTGACTGGGCGCAGCTTCCTCCCGACTCCGAGATCGACGGCGATCAGGACGGAGATGAGAAGGATGAATCCGATTCGGCGAAATCCTCGGAGACGAACTCCGAGACCGAGGAAGACGACTCCAACAACAACGCTGACCGATGACATCGAAGACCTTTATTTCGGTCGAAGAGGCCCGCACCGAGATCCTCGAACAGATCGAGCCCGTCTCGGCCGAGCGCGCCTTTCTGAAGGACTGTATCGACCGACGTATCGCCGAAGAGGTCCGCGCGCCGACGGATGTACCGGCGTTCGACAACTCTTCGCGGGATGGATACGCCTTCCGATGGCGCGACGTACAGTCGGGCGATCGCCGGCTCGACGTCGTGGCGACCTCCGCAGCCGGTGACCCGACCGACGTCGAAATCGGTGAGGGTGAGGCCGCCAGAATCATGACCGGCGCAAAACTACCACGAGGGGCGGACTCGGTGGTCATGCAGGAACACGTCGAGTCGGAAGACGACTCCATCGTCCTCGACCCGGAAGCCGATGTCGACGAGGGCTCGTGGGTTCGCCGGGCGGGCCGCTACCTGTCTGAGGGCGAAGCTGTTTTGGAACCCGGCGACGAAATCACGCCGGCGGGTATCGGTCTGCTGGCGAGCTTTGGTCGCTCTCGCGTCAACGCATACCGGAGGCCGCGGGTAGGAATCGTCAGCACCGGCGACGAACTCGTCGACATCGACGACACGCCCGGGGACGGACAGATCATCAACAGCAACTCACACTTGCTCGAATCTCTGGTGCGGTCCTACGGGGCCGACCCGATCGTATTTCCAGTCGCACGCGATTCTGAGTCTCAGGTCCGTGACGTCTACCGTCAGGCAATCGACGCCGCGGACTTCGTCGTCAGCAGTGGAGGAGTCTCGGTCGGCGACCACGATGTCGTCCGCGAGGTCGTCGATGATCTCACCGGCGGCATGCAGTTTTGGAAGATTCGCATGAAGCCCGGAAAACCGCTGGCCTTCGGCACGGCCCTCGGCGAATCGAACACACCACTTCTGGGTCTTCCCGGGAATCCGAATTCCTGTTTCGTCTGCTTTCACCAGTTTGTGCGCCCCGTCCTCCGGGTCGCACAGGGTGAACCGACCAGAGCCCAGACGCCGACTCGATTCGAGGCTGTCCTTGAAGATGACGTCTCGAGCACGCCGCACCGTCGCCAGTACCTTGCGGGGCGGATCACGTCTGGAGAGGGCCAGCCGCGGTTTGAAGCCTTTCAGAATCAGGCATCGGCCAACACGGCGCTGTTCGTCGGCGCCGACGCCTTCGGACTGGTACCCGAGGGAACCGATCACCTCTCCAGCGGGAGCACGATCACGGTCGAACCGATCGAATCAGCCTGAGGGCGCACCCTCGGAGTCTTCGGCGAGACAGGCCTGGGGCATGGAGTCGTCTCGACTCTCGTACATCGCACGAACGGCCTCGAGGACACTGCGACACGAGTCGGCATCGTCGAGTTGACGGGCGATATCGCCGCAGGCTCGCCCCACTCCCTCGACGCCCTGGATGGCCTCGCAACAGTCGGTCATCCGCTGACAGGTCGGGTTGTCGCACCCGAAGCCCGCCAGGCTCACTAGGACGACCAGGAGCCCACCGACAAGTCGTCTCGCGATGAGCTCACTCATCGGACTGCTCGTCTTCGACTGCCTCGAAGACCTCGCTCCCCTGGCCGCCGGTTGTATGAGACTGCTTGGGGATGTGCGGGCGAATGACCGGAAGAACCTCTTTTTCGAACATCTCGACGATCACCGGGTCGAGCTTTCCCGATTCGGCCTCCTCGTGGAGGATGCTGACGGCCTTCTCGATGGAGAAGGCGTCCCGATACGGTCTGTCACTCGCGGTCAGGGCATCGAAAATATCGGCGACGGTCAGCATCCTGACCTGAATGGGAAGTGAATCGGCCGTACGCCCCTTGGGGTAGCCGGACCCGTCGAGTTTCTCGTGGTGGGCGCCGGCGATCTCGGGGATGTCCGCCAGGTCGTCGCTCCAGGGGATCCGCTCGAGGAACCGCTCCGAATGAGCGGGATGGCTCTTGATCTGTGCCCATTCATCTTCGGTCAACGTGCCGTATTGAATGGTCAGCCCCTCGACCTCATCTTCGGTCAAATAGGGGTGCTCGACGCCTTGCTGGTCGATGTAGGTTCGCTCGGCGAACGACTCCACCCAGCCGATCTGTTCGTCGGTCAGTGAAGCCGCTGCGGCGATCTCTTCGACTCGCTCAAATGCCTCGTCGAGCTCGTCGGAGAGGGCTGCAACGCGATCCTCGACGTCCTCGGCGCCGGTCAGGTCACCGTCGTCTTCGAGAGCCTCTTCAGTCAGTCGCCGATACTTCAGCAACTTGATGTTCTCAAAACGCTTTTCGATCAGCCGCAGCCGTTCTTCGGGAAGCCGTTTTGCCTTGTGCAGAACCTGCTCCTCGACCGCGATCTTGCCGAAGTCGTGAAGGAGCGCGGCGTAGCGAAGCTCCTTGAGCTTTTCGTCGTTGAGTTCGACGTCGTCCAGATCGCCCCAGTTTCGATGGTTCAGCGCCTCGGCCAGTTCCATCGTATACCGGGTCACCCGCTGGGAGTGGCCCGCCGTCGTACGATCTCGGGCCTCGATGGCATCGACGCTGGCCGCCACGAAACTCTCGAACATCTCGACGATATTGTTCGACAGCTCCGCCCGTTCGATGGCGAAGGCGACGTTGGAGGCGAGGACGCTGAAGAGGTCCAGGTCGCGCCGAGAGAATACCCCGCCCTGTCCGCGGGTATCGACCTCCATCACCCCCAGCAGTGAATGCTGGCCGACAAGAGGCGCGCAGAGACAGGAGGTGATCTCGGCCTCCAGGATCGATTCGGTCACCTCGGCCCCGATCGAGTCCTTCAAAAAGAGGACGCTCTCTTCGCTGCGAACGACGTGTTCGACGATGCTGGTACTGATGATCGGCTCTTCGCCGTCGTTGGCCGCATCGCCGCGAACACGGGTAAAGAAGGGTTTTTCGACCCCGACCTCTTCGGGCTCGGAGGCCAGCGTGATGGCGAAGAAGTTGGCGTTCGGAAACGCATCGAACGTGGCATCGACGACCAACTGAAGGATGTCGTCGAGTCCGGTGCGGCCATTGAGTTCACCGGCGAGCCGAAAGAGGATGGCAAGACGTTCGTGGTCGCTTTCGATGCGTCGGTTCAGGGACTGAACCGGCTCGAGAGCCTGGGTAATGACCTTGTCCTTCTCGCCGCGTTGGGCGCGGCCCACACCGTCTCCGGCTCGCCTCGACTTCAGCTTTGGAGGCGTCGACGGAACATCCATCCGGGTGTTTCGAGACGTACTCTGCGCAACCCGGAGTTTGATCAACGTACATCCGACCTGGATTTCACAGCTCTGGTCGATCGGGTCGGATACACTGTCTTCGCCCTCTTCGAGCCGATGGGAATCTTCGTCGATCACGACGAGGGAGCCGTGCCGACTCTCCTCATCTCGGTAGACGACTTCTTCGGGTCCGGCCGCTTCGACCACTCCATGGCGTCCGGAGACAAATCCATCGCTGAGGACGAAGTCGTTGTCGGGTCCCCGGCCGATCGTAATACTCGGTTTCGCGAACGACAGACTCATCCCCGAATCCGGGCCACTGACAACCGTCATCTGGACCCTCGGCGAGGGATGTTGTTGCTCATCTCCGCTCACCGAAGAGACATTTGAGTTCGAAATCGTTACCACAGCACTTCTCGTCGGTTTGATTCATCACCGTGTCGTCCCCATTCCGGACGTGGAAGGGAACAATAGCACAGTGCACGCACGCATGTCAGTCAATTCCCGAGGGCCGAATTGTCTCGCCAGCGGTTCATCACTTTGCGGCCGGCCGCAGACATGGCGACGTCCTCGGATTCGCCCGCCGGCACCCATTTGGTCGGCCGCTCCCGTTCGCCTCGCAGGGTGACGCCCCGGGGAAAGTGGTGTGCGGCAAGGTGCATGGTCATTTCGATATGCGAAAAAAGATGGGTCATCGTTCCGAGCCACCCCTGCTCCAGCGCCGCTTCGGGATCGAGGCCGACCGACGCGTCGAGAAATCCGCCGATGGCATCGAGGGCCTCCGGTTGTCCGTCGGGCTCATCGTCGAGTTCTACGGTGGGCATCTCCCAGAGACCTGCGAGAAGTCCGTCCTCCGGCCGCTTCATCAACAGGAACTCGAGTTCGTCGCCGGTACCTGCCGCCGGTCGAGTGACGACCGACACGGCTACGGACATCGGTTTCTTGCTGGAGCGTTCGACGGGTTCGGGGAAAGCGTCGGGTTCTCCGGCCTCAAAGCCCTGGCAATGCTGGCGTACGGGGCAGATGAGACAACTGGGGTTTTGCGGCGTGCAGACCGTGGCACCCAGCTCCATCATGGCCTGATTGAAGTCACCGGGTCGTTCCGGGTCGACCAGGTCGTCGGCGAGCCGCCAGTAGGTGGACTGATTCTCCGAGGACTTCGGATCCCCGGTGATGGCTCGCAATCTGGAGAGGACGCGTTCCACGTTTCCGTCGACCAGGGGAACGGGTCTGTCGAAGGCGATCGAGGCGATGGCTCCGGCGGTGTAGGGACCCACGCCGATGAGTGTCTCAAGTCCATCGACCGTCGACGGGAAGTCTCCATCGTATTCGTCGACAACCATCCGCGCCGACCGATGAACAAAGCGAGCCCGTCTGTAGTAGCCGAGCCCCTGCCACAGCTCCAGAATCTCGTCGATATCGGCGTGGGCGACGGACTCGACGTCGGGGAATCGTTCCATCCACCGGCGATAGTAGTCGATCACCGTGGCCACCTGGGTTTGTTGCAGCATCATCTCGGCGACCCAGGTGCGATACGGGTCCTCGATATCTCGCCACGGAAGGTCGCGGCGATGCCGATCGTACCACTCCAGCAGAGCGGCACGGACCGCCTCCCGCTCAGTTGGCTCGAATGTGAACTCGCCGTCGGTCGGCATAGCCACTCAGAGGTCTACGCACTGGCCCTGGTCTCCGGCCTGACATCCGGCCTCCGGATCCGTGCATTCGCCGCAAGAGTACAGCGACGGGGCCGGACATGCGCCCTCGAAGGAGCCGTCGACGCGGAGGGCGCCATCGCAATCGAATTGGCTGCAGTCGGGCACGCCGGGGCACGGCTCACATGCGGTTGTGTCGTCATCGAAGTAGTTGCCGGGCTCACACGTATCGCACTGGGGACGACATTCCGCGACTTCGCATCCTCGGTCGTCGGTCGAAATCTCGAACCCGCAGCCCGGCCCGCAGGTCGGGGGCTGCACCGCCGGGCACGCGACACATCTTCCGGCCTGGTCATTGTAGAACTCGTCGTCGGTGCAATCTTGAGGACGCTCCTCGGCCCCACCGCAGGCTGCGACCATCAGCCAGAAAGCCATCGCCGCCAGAAGCCAACATGTCCTTCCGGTCGACCCATTCTTTGTCATCGTATCGATCCGATGTCGGGAACCTGATTCAGGCGATCGTTGTGTGCCACTCAGCGTCGTTGATGACAAGCTGTACGGCGAGATCGTAGCGGAGGGTTTGAGGTCGCCGTCCGAATTCGGTACTCGAATGAATACGAGATACCCTGCACCGGGACCACACTGTTATGCATACACCCTATCTGATCGTCGGCGCCGGGATCACCGGTCTGTCGTTTGCGAATTTCGTCGACTCCGATGACTACCTGATCCTGGAGCGAGAGCCCGAGATCGGCGGATGGTGCAAGACCATCGAAAAGGAGGGGTTTGTCTGGGACTTCTCCGGCCATTTCTTCCACTTCAACCATGCGGACATCGAAGAATACCTCCGGGAGCGGATGCCCGACGGCGAGGTAGAGACGGTCACCAAGAACGCCCAGATCATCTACAAAGATCGATGGATAGATTTCCCGTTCCAGAAGAACATCCATCAACTCCCCCGGGAAGACTTCGTCGAGTCGCTGTACGACCTGTACTTCCGCGAAGAGGCCGACGAGGGGTTCGATTCCGACAGCTTCAAGGGGATGCTGTACGAAAAGTTCGGCCGCGGCATCGCCGAGAAGTTTCTGGTCCCGTACAACGAAAAACTCTACGCCTGCGACCTCGAAGAGCTCGATCGCGATGCCATGGGACGGTTTTTCCCGTACGCGGATCTCGAGGAGATCATCCGCAATATGCGCCGTCCCGACAACGAGTCGTACAATTCGACGTTCACGTATCCGCGCCACGGCGCGATCATGTACATCAACGCCCTGGCCAGCGAGGTTCCCGACGAGAATATCGCACTGGACGAAGCCCTGGTCGACCTGGATCTGGACGCCAAGGTCGCTCGCACCTCTGAAGGTCGCTCCATCGAGTTCGATCATCTCATCTCGTCGGCTCCCTTTGACCGGCTCCTCGAGATGACGGACCTCGACTACGATCCCGAGGTCTTCAGCTACAACAAGGTTCTGGTCTTCAACCTCGGCTTTGATCGAAAGGGGCCGGAGGGCGTCCACTGGATATACTTCCCGGAGCGCAAATACAGCTTCTACAGGGTCGGATTCTACGACAACATTCTGGGGACGGATCGAATGAGCCTGTACGTGGAGCTCGGGTATCCCGCCGACGCGGACCCCGATCCCGAGGAGGTCAAGCCGCAGGTACTCGAGGATCTTCGCGAAGCGGGACTCGTCGACGACCACGAGCTCGTCGCCGACCACACCGTGACGCTGGATCCGGCGTACGTGCACATCACCCAGGAGTCGGAGGCGGCCTACGAGGAACTCGACTCGACCCTCCAGCTACGGGGGGTCCACTCCATCGGACGGTACGGCGGCTGGACCTACTGCGCCATCGAGGACAACATCGTCGAGGCGCGCCAACTCGCCCGTCGATTCAACGCAATCAGCGGTTAGGGCCGACGCGAACAACCCAAAGAAAAACCCCGCCAAAAGAGCGGGGTCTCAAGAAGCATCCGATGCTCTGTGCGAATCGGGGACTTACTCGTCGCCGGCAGGTTTCTCCAACAACCAGCGTGACTTTTCGGTCTCCTCTTCGAGCTCCCAGTTTTCCTTCGAGGTTTCGCTGGGCTCCTCGGCGAACTGGTTGGCATTCTGGGCCGTCGCCCGTTTGCCGCTGAGCATGCCGAAGACCACGAACAGGCCCACGACGACCAAGCCAGCGACGACGAGATACGTCGGTTCGAGCACGTCTCGCCACTCGTCGATCTCGAGATCCGCGAAGGTCCACGGAATCTGGCTACTGTCATCCTGGTCTCCAGACCGTTTCGGAGCGTCAGCCTCTGCGGCCGTCTCGTCGGCTCGCCCGCCACTGCGTCCCGTCTGTCGGTCGAAGGCCTGAAGCACGATCTCCGGCTCCAGGTCGACCTCACGGGCGTAATTTCGAAGGTGGCCCCGGGCAAACACCGGCGCGGAGTACTCGTCGAACCGATCCGCTTCCAGATGCTGGAGCATCGGCTTCGGAATCCGGGTCATGGCAGCCACATCGGCGAGGCTCAGGCCCAGGGACTTGCGAGCTTCCCTGACCATCCGACCGGCCGACCGTGTGCCCTCCGAGGGCGTATTACTGACATCAGATTTAGAAGACATCTATCTACAGCGCGTTTGAAAAATCCACCAGATACCGTCGTCTCCCTGTCATGACCGTCTACGTGCCCGGTGATACAAAAAACCAACCAAATTGCAAGTGATCTGATGGCTTTTTGTAGGGGCACCCAGACTGTCAACTTTAACGTATGTCACCGAATCGGCCGTGTCAGCAGACCATCCGCTACATTTGTGAAACACTTCGGCGATCCGAGCCAAAACTTGACACTCCGACACCCCCCTGATAGCCAAATATCCCGTGTTGAGGATGGTTGAGTGGTAGGTAGGAGTCGTGGACATGCGGACATCCCCGCCCCCGGTCGCAACATCGATTGTTGCACCACCCGTGCTGGCAGCTCTGCTCGCCGGTCTCTGTGCGACCGCCCTTCCCTCGGCGGCGAACGCCGCAGAATTCACCGATGTCCTCGACGCGGCCGACGACCGGGACGACTACGATGACGATACCTTCGACCCCTTCGATCTGAACCTGGAGCCGAGCTTCCGGTTCGACATGGCCAGCGCCACCATCAGCCGGGAGGCTCCCTGCGTACCCCGGGAGCAGAGCCAGGTGATGGACCCGAATGTCCGAGACAATCCGCGGGTTCAGTTTTCACCGGAACGGTGCCGAGAGGCCTCGATCGTCGACAACCGGGAGATGAAATACCGACGCCGGGAGATGCGGGTCGGCATGACCCTGCGCATCGGGCTCTTCAAGGATCTGGAGCTGCGGCTCAACGCGCCCTTCGTCATCTCGAGCAGCCGCGGGCTCAAATACGCCGACGGAGTCGGTGCCGACGATTCCTCGGTCGATCCCTCGGATCGGCGCATCCGCCAGAATGCAGACGACGTCTTCGACCCCAACGGCTCCGACTCCGACCACCTGGGATCACTGAGCAAGTTTCGTCAGCATCGATTCTTCGAATTGAGTGACGAGTATCGCTCGATCGAGCGGATGGGATTCGCGGACCCATCGATCGGGCTGCACTGGGCCCCCTTCAATGACGAGCGTGACGACACGAAGGCGACTCTGGCGCTGGGGGCCGACTACACGATTCCGGTGGCGCCGATTCGAAGGGCCGGAAACGACGCGGTCGGAGAAGGGCTGCACAAGGGGCAGTTTCGAGTCGCCGCATCGAAGAAATTCGACTGGATCGAGCCGTACATGGGCCTTCGGTACACCCTGCAGATCGCGGCCGCTGATTCGCCGATCCGGGAGCTGGCCGACATCGACCCTCAAAACCAGGGACAGCCGAATGTGAGCCCTCCGCACAAGGGACGCATCACGGTCGGCACGGAATTCGTCCCCTACGAAAACGAAGAGACCCACGAGCGCTACGCCATCGACCTGCGGTTTCAATTCGGGTACGCCACCGAGGGGCGCGACTACTCGCCGATGTATGACCACATGGGACGGAGCCAGTGCAACGGGCTGAGTGGCGCAGAGATGCTTCCGCAATTCGACAGCCAGGGCGATCTCACCAATCCGGGAGACGTCGCCTGCTCCTGGATCATGCAGCGCCCGGCAAATACCCGAGGGACCTCCCGGCCCATCTACGATCTCGACCAAGATGCGTCGGCGAGCACGTCAGCAAACTGGCGAACCAACGGAATCATGATGGTCGCTCCCCATGCGACCTTCAGTGGCCGGCTCGGGGTCAACATCCAACCGACGAAGTACTTCAAGCTTCAAGCAATCGCCCGGCTGACCCACAAGCAGCAGCATATTCTGACGAAGGGGCGAGCTGGAGTCGATGTGGACGGCAACGACGAAATCGCCACCGAAGGATCACAGGCCGGCACGGAGCTAAACCCGGCCTACAACCCCACGTATGATTCTCCTGCAAACCGCTTCCGGGTCGAAGACTTCAACACCTGGAGCTTCTTGGTGCGCGCGAACCTCCAGTTTTAGCCCCCATTCGGGCCTTCGCCAGACTGTTGGCGCACCTCGTCGATCCGGTCGTACATCTCCGAGCGGGCCACATCGTGGACCTGCGAGACCACGTCCTTGATGGTCCGTGAGCGACACCCGGCATCGAGCATGGACGCGATGAGTTCATCGACCTCGATGTCGGCCGAGTCACCCGAGTCGGCGACGCCCGGCCCGACGACCAACACGCATTCCCCGCGCACGGAATCTCTGCCGGCAAACTCCCGACGAACCTCTCCGGCGGAGCCGCGAACGTACTCCTCGTGCATCTTTGTCAGTTCGCGTCCCACGCACACTGCGCGATCGGCCCCGCAGACCCTGACCACGTCTTCCAACAACGCTTCGATGCGTTTGGGTGATTCGTAGTAGATCGACGTCATCTTCGCGTCTTCGGCCTCTTCGAGCGTCGCGACGCGTCCATCCGAGGATGTCGGCGCAAAGCCGTAAAACTGCCAGGAATCGGTCGGCAGACCCGAGGCTGATAAAGCCACCATCGCGGCAACGGGACCGGGCAACGCTGAGACCTCGACCTGCGCCTCGACCGCCCGGCGGACCAGGCGATATCCGGGATCCGAGATCGCCGGCGTCCCGGCATCGCTCACCAGGACCACCCGCCGCCCCCGCGTCAGCTCCCCGACGAGTTCGTCGGCCGCCTCTTGGGCGTTGTGCTCGTGGTAGGGAACGAGCCGCGGAGAGCCGTCCTGGCGTTCGATACCGAGCAGACTGAGTAACTTGCCGGTTCGGCGAGAATCCTCGCAGGCGATCAGGTCCGCCCCTTCCAGGGCGGACCGTTGCCGAGGGGTGACATCGTCGAGATTTCCGATCGGCGTCGGGCAGATGATCAGCATGTCAGTCGATGGCGAGCCCGAGCTTTCGCCTCAGCTCGCTGTACTCATCGGAGATGGAAAACAGAATCAGCTCCTCGATCTTTTCGCGGGTCGACGCCTTGCTGATCGTCTGGTTTCGGTCCGTCTTCACGATTTGCGCGGCCTCCTTGAGGTCCCCGCACAGCGTCAGGCCGACGCGGTTTGTCGTGTACTCGACATGTTTCAGCCAGACCGACAGGTTCGGATTCTCGCCCGTCTTCAGAAATTGAGAGACGTTTTGTCGCAACTGCATCTGCATCTGCGACGGCATATTCTGGATCTCTTCGACCCACAGCATGCCGCTCTCGCCGAGCTGACTCTCCAATCCGAGATTGTCATTGGTGACGTGCATCGCCGCCATGAAGAGCATTTTCAGAAACTCGGTCGGGTAACTCAACGAACCCAGGTAGTGTTCGCTCCGCATCGACGCCAGTAGTTTTCCGAGGCGAAAGGCCAGCTCCCGGGCAGGTCGATTCTGCACCACATCGGCCCCCGCGACGATGGCCGGCGGCTGGACATTGGCATTTCGGATGCCGAAGGCCTGGTCGGACTTGAGATAGACGTTCGGCACCGGCGCAATGCCGGTCGTCTCCGCGGCGTAGGTAAAGACGTTGGCGAACAACGTCCCCTTGTCGAGGTCGAGTTTATCCTTGCGGGAGTGCAGGTCCCAGCGCTTCAGTTCGTCGGCGTACTGTTGCCGGAGCCCCTGGCCGAGGATGCTCATGATGTGGCTGATGAGCATGTTCTGGTCTTCGTGGTACAGCAGGTCCCAGGCCTCCTGGTCGAAGAACTTGTCGGCCCTCCGGAGATTCTGGGTGCGATACTTCTCGAAGTAGGCCTGCTCCTTGTCGTCGGCCTCCTGCAGGAAATCGAGGGCCGCCGCCATACACCATGCCCGGTCGTACTCCTCGCTCTTGAGGTAGCTGCCAAACAGCGCCTTGTAGCTTTCGATGCGGAGGGGATCGTTGCGCAGCATCTTTCGGTGCTGTTCGATCGCCCCCTCCAGATTCTCGCCGGTCTTCTGGTAGAGATCGGCCAGAATCAGGCGGATTCGCTCGCTGTCCGGCTGAAGCTGGGTGGCCGTCTCAAAGGCCTTGATCGCGCTCTTCGGGTGACCCAGCCGACTGCGGTATATCTCGCCGAGCCCCTCCCACAGCTTGAATTTGATCTCATCGCGGCCGCCCCCGGTCTCGGCAATGCGTCGAAGCATGCGTCTGTAGGCCCGCTCCAAGCCTTTCCAGTCTTTGCGCCGGGTGTAGATGCGATCGATCGCCTCGAATGCCTCCAGCCGCTCCAGGTCTTCATCCAACGCTTCCTCGAATGTCTCGAGCGCCGACTCCACATCGCCCATCTTGTCTCGCTGAATGATGGCCGAGGTGTAGAGGAACTTCGCCCGGCGGGTCGCATCGTCCTGTAGCTCCACGAGCTGCGCCAACACGTCGACCGCGGAGTGCCACTGCTCGGTCGACTTGTAGATCTCGAGCAACTTCCGGAGCACTGCCACGCTGCCCGGCTTGGCATCGAGCGCCGCCTGGTATGCTTCGATGGCCCGATTCGGGTCGTCGGTGTGTTCGGCGCACATGTCGCCGATCCGGGTCCAGCGGCTGAATCGCATCGCGGGGTCGTCATCCTCCGCATCGAGAAGCTGACGGGTCACATCGATGGCCTCGTCCCAGCGCTCGGTCTCCTGGTACAACTTCGCCAGGCTCTCGAGCGCCTCGGAGTGGTCGGGGTCGTGTTCGACGACGCGTTCCAGTGCATCGACCGCCTCTTCGACGTCGCCCGCCTCGCGGCGAATCTCTCCGAGCATCACATACAACTCCTGGAGATCGTCTTGCTCCAGGGTGGCGAGGTGATCGTCTTCGACCTGCTGGAGCATGCGGCCGGCCTCTCTCTTCTCCTCCCGGTTGAACAGCAGCCGGCCCAGCCCCATCAGAACGTCGACGTTTCGGGCATCCATCTCAAAGGCGTGACGATACTCCTCCAGGGCTTTTTCATCCTGCTGGAGCCCCTCGTAGACGCGGGCGAGTTGGCCGTGCAGCGTCTGGAGCTCTTCGCGGTGAGGATCTTCGGACTCCCTGTACCGCTCGATGACCATCTCCAGAAGCGGTACCGCCCGCTCCCAGGCGTCTCGTTCGATGTACAGGTCGATCAGCGGCTCGGCCGCCGACAGCTCATGGGGGTCTTCCTCGAGCGCCTGCTCGTAGTAATTGAGGGCGTTAGCTCGGTCGTCGAGCTCGTCCTCGTAGATCTCTCCGATACGCGCCAGATGGACCGCGCTCTCGCTGAAGTCGTCGGTCGCCTCGACGGCGTCGAGGTAGACCTCGACGAGCGCTTCCCATTGGCCACGCCGCGCGTAGATCTCTTCGATCGCCTCGCGTGAAGGTGTGTGGGTCGGCTCGATGTCGAGCGCGTCTCGAAAGGCCTCGGCAGCGTTTTCGTCGTCGGCGAGCTCCGACTCGTAGACCTCGCCGATCGTGTAGAAGACATCGACCCGGTCCGCCGGTTCGTCGAGAAACTCGATGAGCCGGCGATATGCCTCGATAGCCTGCTGCCAATTCGACGTCGATTCGTGCAGCTCGGCCACATCGAAGAGAACATTCGGCTGCTGGGGCTCGACATCCAGCGAGGACTCAAACGACTCGATGGCCGCGTACGCATCCTCGAGCCTGTCGCGCCGGACGCGTGCCAGCTCGTTGAGTAGTGCAACGCGCTCGTCCTCCTCGCTGACGACCTCGTTGTGTTGTTGCAGAATATCGACCAGATCGAACCACTGCTCACGGGCTCGATAGAGCCGCTCCAGATTCTCCATCGCCTCGATGTTCTCGGGGTCGACCATCAGAATCTGGCGATACGCCTCAATGGCGTCGGCGGGAGCATCCCGCTGCTCCTCGTAGACGACGGCCATCTTGTCGTAGAGCTCGACCTGAGCCTGCGGTTCGTGGGTTACCTCGAGGCGTCGGTCGTAGACGTCGATCAGATCGTCCCAGGCCTCCAGCTCGAAGTTGATTCGTTCGAGGGCATCGAGCGCCTTTTCGTTGTCCTGTTCGACCTCCAGAACCTGATGCCAGGCGCGGACCGCCTCCTGGGGCCGGTCGAGATGGCTCTCCTGTATCCGAGCGATCTGCTGGCGGATCGAGACGATCTCGTCGGGCTCGTACGTTGTCTCGACTTTGCGTTCGAGCACATCGATCAGCTCCGTCCAGCGACCCTGCTGCTGGTAGAGACGCTCCAGGCTCTCCAGCGCCATCCGATCATCGGCATCGATCGAGAGAATTTCACGATACGCCTCGATCGCGTCATCGGGCTGGTCGAGTTGTTCGTCATAGATCTCACCGAGGCTTCGCCACAGCTCGACTTCGGCATCTGGATCGGCTTCGTGGTCGATACGGTCGCGCAGGATGCCCGCCATCTCCGGCCAGGCCTCGATGCGCCGGTACATCGTCTGCAGAAGCTCCAGCAACTCGTCGCGGCCGGGCTCGATGTCGAGGGCTCGGCGCAGGTGATAGATAGCCTCGTCGGGTTGCTCGATCGTGTCGGCATAGATCCGACCGATACGTTCGTGCAGATCGGCGGCACGTGAGGTGTCGTCCAGCTCTTTGGCGACCTTTGTGAACCGTTCGACCATCGGCATCCAGTCGCCGGTCGTCTCGGCCAATCGGGTCAGCTCCGAGAGCAACTGTTCGTCGTCGGCCGTCTCGACGTCGTAGGCCTCGAGCAGGACCATCTGAGCATGGGAGGGGTTCTCCAGTTGATCCTCCAGCACTCTGGCTCCCTGTTGGAGGGCCTCCATTCGTTCGAAGGAATCGTCTACGACCTCGGCGCGCTCGACGTACAGCCCCACCAGCGAAGAATACGCTTCGTCTGTCCCAGCCGAGCGATAGAGATTCTCCAGGGACGTAAAGGCTTCGCGGTCGGCCGGACGCATATCCAAGATTCGCTGGTAGACCGACGCAGCCTGCTCACGATCGCCAACGCGTTGCTCCCAAAGTTCCGCCATCCTTCGCAGAAGTGCCACCCGGTCTTCCGGGTCTTCGGCCTGCTCGGCCTTGGCATCCAGGACGGCGGCGGCCTCCTCCCATCGAGCCTCCTGCAGGTACAGGTCCTCCAGACAATCGAGCGCCTCGATGTGTCCCGGCTCGACGTCGGTCACACGCGTCCAGGCCTCGATGGCGCCCTCCGGGTCCATCAGCCGGTCCTGACGCAGGCGTCCCAACCGCTCCCAGAGCTGAAGGCGTTGGTCATCGGAGACGGCGTCGTGTGCGACGAGACGCTGGAGAATCTCCTCGAGATCCGCGTCATTTCCCTGTCGTACGTACAGATCATCGAGCTGCTCGAGCGCTTCGAGGTGGTCCGCATCGATCTGCAGCACACTTCGCCACGCGTCGACCGCCGGGCCCGGCGACCCCAGCTCTTCGGTCCAGACGCGAGCCAGGGATTCGTTCAGGTTGAGCCGATGCTCCGGGTCCTCGACGAGATCGAGCTTGCGTTCCAGAATCTCGACCAGTTCGTCCCACAACGACTCCTGACGATACAGCCGCTGAAGCTCGTCGAGCGCGTCGCGATGATCGGGCTGCTGGTCCAGGACCTGGCGCCACAGGTCGATCGCCTCGTGGGGACGCTCCAGCATCTCTTCTGCCAACAGCGCCATCTGGGCGTACGCTTCGACGCGACGGTCGGGATCGCTGGTCGTCTCCGCCCGGCGTTCCAACACATCGAAGAGGGCTTCCCAGGCTTCGCGACTCCGGTGGATCGTCTCGAGCCGCTCGAGGGCTTGCTCGTGCCCCGGCTCCAGTTCCAACAGATGTTCGTAGGCGCCGATCGCCTCATCCGGCCGATCGAGGCTCTCCTCATAGATGGCGCCGCGACGCAGCTCCAACTCGATGATGGTGGCGGGCTCATTGGTCGCCTGAAGGCGACGTTCCAACACGTCGGCCAACAGCTCGTCGGCGTCCGTCTCTCGATAGATGCGGTCGAGGGCCTCGAGCGCTCCGGTATGGGTCGGCTCGATCGAGAGGATCGAACGATACGCATCCTCCGCGTCGTCCATCCATCCGAGCTCGTGGTCGAGAATATCGGCCAGGTGTCGCCATAGCTCCAGGCTGGTCCGGTCATCGAGGTCGTTGTCCTCGATGGCCTCAAAGAAGCTCCCCGCCACGGTCTCCCAACTCTCCGTCTGTGCGGCCAGGTCGCGCAGTCGTTCGGCCACGCTCTCCACGTCGGGCCGTTCCCGAAGAGCCGCGCCGTAGTACTCCAGGGCCTTCTGCGGCGCATCGAGCTGCTGCACCGACAGTTCCGCTGCTTGCTCGAGCAGGTCAAACCGCTCATGGGGATCTTCGAGACGCTGCAGTCGCCGGTCGTAGAGATCGACCAGCTTCTCGTGCCGGTCCCGCTGCCGATACCAGGGCTCCAGGATCGAGACGATCCGCTCGATCTGATGGCCCTCCGTAAAGAGCTCTTCCAGGGACTCGACGGCCACCTCGTGCTCGGGGTGGTCTTCGAGCAGTTGTTGGAAGACGTCGATCGCCTGACCCGGACGCTTCAGGGCATCCTGGTAGACCTGACCGAGCCGCGTACGCAGCTCCAATGCCTGCTGAGAATCGTCGGTAATCAGGATGCGCGTTCGCAGCAGCTCCGGAAGTTCCTCCCAGGTCTCCAGCTCCCGGTACAGCTCGTCGAGCGCCTTCAAGACCTCGGGATGCTCGGGGTCGGCCTCGAGTGCTCGCTCGAAGTACCGAACCGCCTCGGCCGGCTCGCCGAGTTCCTGGTCGAGCACCCGCCCAATTCGCCGGTTCAGCTCGACGACCACACGCCCGTCGACCGCATCGTCGAGCAGTCCCTCCAACCAATCGATGTAGACGTCCCAGCCGGTGAGTTCGCCGGCAAGCCGTTCGGCCTCGTCGAGGTCATGCTGGCTGGTCGGCTCGATCTCGATGGCATCGAGATAGGCCTCCAGCGCGTCGACGGGCTCGTCGATCCGTTCCTCGTAGAGTGTCGCGATCTCGCGATACAGCTCCAGTTTCCTCGCCGGGTCGGCGGCCGCTTCGATCAAATGCCGCTTCACTTCGACGAGCTGTTCCCACTCGCCCGACTGTTCGAGAACCGGGTGCAGGACCTCCGACGCCTCGGCTTCGGCCACGCCGCGTTCGATCATCGAGGAGAGCGCCTCGCGGGCTCCTTCATGCTTGGAGTCCTCCTCCAGAATGCCCCGGTAGACCTCCACGGCCCGTGGAATATCTCCCAGTTCACGTTCCCACAGTCGACCGATCCGGTACTCCAGATGCTGCCGTTCTTCGGGCAACGACACCAGCTCGCGCTGAGCCTGCAGCGTCTCGAGCAGTTCGTTCCACTGCTCGGTCTGCTCATACAGGTCCGCCAGGCGTTCCAGCGCCGACAACTCATCGTCATCCAGCGCAAGGATGTCGCGGTAGATTCCGATCGCCTCGTAGGGTTCATCGAGTTGGTCTTCGTGGATCGGGCCGATCGCGTACAGAAGATCCTTGCGGGCCTCTGGATCGTCGATGAGCCCCAGCTTGCGGTTGTAAATATCTAGCAGATCGGTCCAGCGCTCCAGCCGGGTGTAGAGTTCTTCGAGTTGGTCGATGGCTCGGGTATCCGCACCATCGTACTCCAATACCTCCCGGTAGACGTCGACGGCCCGCTCGGGACGCTCCAGCAGGTCGTCGTAGATAATGCCGGCCTGGTAGAGCAGCTCCTTTGTATCCTCCGTCTCCTCCTCGATCTCCGCGCGGTGGCGCAGTATGTCGACGAGATCTTCCCACTGCTCGAGCTCCCGGCACAGCTCCTCGAGCTGCCGAGCCGTCTCCAGGTCCTCCGGGACCCGGCCGATGACTCTCTGGAGCACCGGGATCGCCTCCGACGGCTGTTCGAGCTCTTCGATGCGGATGTCGGCAGCCCGCTTGAACAATCGGCGCGCGGTCGTCGGTCCCGACGTCGCCTCGGCCCGTTCGACCAGGGCCGCCTGCAGTTGGTGCCAGCGCCCGAGTTCTTCGGCCAACCGCTCCAGCTCCGAGAGGGTCTCGTCGCTGCCCGGCTCGACCTCCAGGGCTTCGAGATACCGAGAGAATGCGGCGTCCGGCCGGTCTCGTCGCTGCTCCTCGATCGAGGCGATCCGATGCAGAAGCTCGAGTCGATCTGAGCCGTCTTCGCTCGACTGAATCTGAACGTCGAGCGCATCAACCAGGTCTTTCCAGTCCGAGCGCTCCCGATAGATCGGCTCGAGAATTCGGCTGACGCGGGCCCGGTCGCCGCGAGATTCCCACATCAGCGATTCCAGCGCCGAGATGGCATGTTCGTCTTCGGGGCGCTGATCGAGGATCGACTCGTAGAGGTCGACGGCCTCCCCGGGGCGATCCAACTCTCGGTCGTAGACCTCCGCCAGGCGTCGGGTCGTCTCCAGCGCGTCTTCCCCGTCGACGACCTCGAGAGTATCTTCGAGCGCATCGGCGAGTTCGGCCCACATGCCGCGCCGTTCCAGCAGTTCATTGCGGGCCTCGAGCGCCTCCGGATGACCGGGCTCGGCCTCCAGAATGTCCTCGAGGGTCGCGATGGCTTCGTGGGGCCGGTCCAACTTTTCGTCGAGCAGACCGCCGCGCTCGAATCGCAGGGATTCGAGCGCGGCGGGGTCCGCGCCGTCGAGCTTGCGGTCATAGATGTCCAGCAACCGCTGCCAGGCTTCGGTCCGTCGGTAGACCGACTCGAGCCGGTCGAGGGCCTCATCGTGCCCGGGTTCGGCCTCGAGCACGTCCAGATAATACCGATCGGCCTCTTCGGGCGCCTCGAGTCGGTCGGCCCAGATATCGCCGAGCGCCATTCCGTAGTCGACCTGCAGCAATTCCGAGTCGGCGGTATCGAGAACCTCTTCGTAGAGCTCAGCGAGATCTCGCCAGCGAGAGCCCTCGTCGGCCAGAGATTCGAGCTGTTCTCGCGCTCCCTGATGACCGGGTTCGCGCCGGAGCAACCGCCCGTAGGTTCGAAACGCATCGTCCCGTCGGTCGAGCGCGTCGAGCTGTACCGAAGCCTTCGACTCCAGCAATGCTTCGGCCTCGTCGCCCTCGGCGGCGGTGAGCCGTACGTCGAGTACGTCGACGAGGTCCTCCCAACGACCCATCAGGTGATAGATCGGCTCCAGAATCTCGGCTGCCCGGGGCCCGTAGTCCCGATCGTCCAGGTACCCTTCGACGGCGACTCTGGCCTCGTCGGCGCCGGGTCGCCAGTTCAAGATCTCGGCAAACTCGTCGAGGGCTTCTGCGTGGCGATCGAGCTGGTCTTTCAGGACCATCCCTTTCTCGCGGCGCATCTCCAGGATCGCCTCGACGTCTGACTCTTGAAAACGTCGTTCACTCTGCTGAACGTCGGGTTCAAATTCCGGAGCCTCCCCCTGACCGAAGACGGCCTCTTCGGCCGTCGCCTCGATCGGCTCGGCCGTCTCGGCACGTTCACGCGCCGTCGACATCAGCACGTCGATCTCGCGGTCGATGGTCTCGATCAGGTCGGTAAACCGCTCCATCTCGCGGTACAGCCGATGCATCTCGGCCAGGATGTCGCGATTTCGAGGCTCCAGGTCGAGCGCCTCTCGAAGTCGCTGCACAGCCTCGTCGCGGTCTCCCTTTTGCCGCTCGGCCAACCGCGCCATCCCGTGGAGGATCTCCACGCGGTCGGAATCCGAATCGGTCAGCTCGAGGCGGGTGCGATACACCTCGATGAGTTCGTCCCACCGGCCCTCGGCTTCGTAGACAGACTCGAGTCCGGCCAGAGCCCGTTGATTGTGCGGGTCTTCGTCCAACAGAACGTCGTACTGACGCAGCGCACCTTCGGTGTCGGACAATTCTTCGAAGAGAAGCCCGCCCAGGCGCACCCGGATTTCGGTTTCCAGCTCGGCGGCCAGATCCCGCTCCAGTGCCGACTCCCACACATCGGCGAGATCGTCGTAGGTGCCGGCCGCCTCGGCCGACGCTGCCAGCGCATCGAGCAACTCGCCGCCCGCCGGTTCGGACTGAAAGGCCTCGGCATACCACCGATAGGCGCCCTCGGGGTCCGAGAGCCGCTCCCGGTGTAGTCTCGCCAGCTCGAGTTCGTAACTCCGGCGCTCTTCGGGGTCAGACGAACTCTCCAGCAGGACCGTCAGCACGCGGCGCAGGCCCTTCCAATCCTCGTCGGCCCGGTAGATCGGCTCGAGCTCGGCCGCGATCTCGGGGTCGTCCTCGTCGATCTCGAGCGCCTTCTCCAGATTGCGCTTCGCCCGGTCGGGCTCCTCGAGTTCGCCGCGCCAGAGTCGGCCCGCACGCACCAGCACCTGCAGACGAGCGCTCTCTTCCTCCAGGGTCCCGGAGAGGGTCTCCAACATGCGAACCAGTTCCCGAAGTTCGTCCCGTTGTCGATAGAATGCCTCGAGATCGTCCCACTGGCGATGGTCGACATACAGCCGTTCCAGCGACTTTTGGGCTGCACGGTCATCGGGATCCAGCTCCAGGGCTCCCTTCCACGCTTTCATGGCTCGCTCGGGATCCTCGAGTCGGTCCGAGCACAACTTTCCGAGTTTTCGATGTAGTTTCATCGCGATCTCGGGCTCGTCGACGCGCTCGCACTTCTGCTCGAGCACATCGGCGAGGGCCGACCAGTCTCGCGCTTTGTCGTAGAGCTTCTCGAGGGCATCGAGGGCCTGTCGATCTCCCGGAGATTCCTCGAGCACCTCTCGCCACAGCTCGGTCGCCACATCCGGCTTGCGCAGGCGATCGGCGGCGAGCTGTGCTACATCCTTGAGCCCCTCGAGTCGGGCCTGCGGATCCTCCAGGGTCTCGACCTCCCGCCGCTTTACATCGACGAGTTTTTTCCAGTCTCGCCGCTTCTCGTACATCTCCTGGAGGGCATCGAGTGCCTCGGGATGGGTCGCATCCAGCTCCAGAACCGATTCATAGGCGTCGATGGCCTCGGCCTGATTGCGAAATTTGTCCAGAAAGAGCCGAGCCACGCGGCTGAGCAACTCGATCTTCTGGTCGACATCGTCGACGAGCTCGGCCTTCTCCTGGAGGGCGTTGATCAGCTCCGAGGACCGGTTCATCTCCTCGAACTTGTCGATCAATGCATCCAGCGCGCCGAGATCACCGGGCTTGGCCTCACGGATGTCCCGGTAGGTATTCACGACCATCATGTCGTGGTTCATCTCGTCGCGATAGATCCGAACCGCCTCCCTCAGCCAGACGGCCTTCTCGTCGCCGTAGTCCTCGTCGAACGTCTCCGCATGCTCTTTGACAAGGTCGACGTAGCGGGGCCACTTCTCGGTCGTCCGGTATCCGACCATCAGCCGATGAGAGACCGCGGGATCGTCGACTTCACGATCCATACGCCGCAGGACGTCGACCTCACGGTCGGGGTCGCCGATCCCCCGGGCGACGTCGGCCAGGTGGCCGTACACCTGACGCGCTTTTTCTTCTTTAGACGCCTCTCGGTACTCCTTTTCGAGGTCGCGTTGCAGCCGGCGCCAGTTTTCGCGGGCTCGCTCGAGGTGTTCGGCACCCTGTTGGAGTCCCTCGTCTTCGATAGACTCCGCCAACTGGCGTCCGAGTTCCGCGTCGCCGAGATCGTACAGGGCGATCCGTCCCCGAAGGCCCGGGTGGCCATCCGCCGACTCATCCAGAAGCTGCAGAACCGTCTGCCAGAAGTCCGGATCGGCGACCAGAAAATGGGTACGCTCCCAGAGCTGGCGGCCCAGTTCTCTCTGCGCGGCCTCTTCCCAGAGCGGGACCAAGTCTTGAGCGGGCTCTCGACCCCGAAGCCAGCTCAACAGCGCCGCTTCGGTCGACCAGAGCAGAAATTCGTCGGCGTCCTCCGACTCAACGGCGCGTTGGGCGAGCGCCGGGTCCGCCCCTTCAGGTGCCTCCGCGGCACCGGCGGGTTCGTCCGTAGCTGCACCCGTCTCTTCCTCCTCGATTGCTTCGGATGGTGCCGAGGTCTCCTCTGCTGTCGACTCTTCGGGCTCTTCTGGGATCTCGGGAGCTGCGGCCTCCTCGGGAAGCTCCGGGGCCTCGGGCTCGTCGATCTGGTCGACCTCCGGCGGAGCCTCCAGTTCTTCGACCGACGAGACGGGTTCCTCGGCCACCTGCTCCGAAACGTCGGATTCCTCTTCGGCGGCCGCCTCAGCGGCCGGCTCCTCTCCAGCCTCGACGTCGGAGTCCCGTGGTTCGGCGGACTCTCCATCTTCGAGATCCGGGTCCCCGGATTCGTCGGTCAGGGCCTCCAGGGCACGTTCGGCTCGACGCAGCTCGTCTCCATCCCACAGATCGCTGGCCGCCCGATAGCACTCGACAGCCGCTTCGCCGTTGCGCAGATCATCGCGGTAGATATCGGCGAGGTCGCACAACAGAGCGTATTTCCGTTCCGCCCCGGGCACCTCCGAGATCGCCTGTTCCAGGAGATCTCTGGCATACCCGTAGGCGCTCTCGGCCTCGGCCGGATCATCCAGCACCCGTTCCAGAATGCCACCCATCCTCAGGTACAGCCGCGCCTGCTGGGTGCCATTGTCCGACGCCTGAAGTGCCTGCCGAAAGAACCCGAAGAGCGCCTGCTGATCGCCATGCGCGGCGAGTTGAACGAGACGAGCCTCGCGATTGATCGAGGGATCGTCGACCAGACCCGAGGCCTCTTCGAGAAGCTGTCGCGCCCACTCGGGATCACCAACACGCTCCAGTGCCGCACGCCCGGCCTCCAGATACAGTCGTGCCGAGGCAGCCCCGTCGGACGCCTCCGACGCATGGGAGGCGAGGTTCCAGACGTGATCCTCCCAGTCCTGAACGTGGTCCTCCTCCAGTCGCTTGTACCGACTCAGGTCCTGGGGATGGTCCGCGAGCTTCTCGAGAGACTCTTCGTACGTCATATCCTGAGACATCGGCTTTACTGGCTCGCTTTGGTATCGGAACGATCAGTCAGATCAGAGATTTCAGTATCCTGCATCGGCAATCAGGCGATCAGTTCGACGCGTCGCCCTGGGCTTTGAGCTTCTGGATCATTCCCTGGGCGACCGAGGTGCGGGCTCGGTCCGTCGGATCGGCTACATCGAGGTATTTCTGCAGGGCTTCGATCGCCTGGTCGGGTCGGCCGGCGCCTTCGAGCGCCGCTGCGAGATTGAAGTAGGCGGCGCCGCCATCGCCCCCGAGCTCGAGCGCCTTGCGGAAACTCTCCGCGGCCGCCTCGTACCTTTCGAGCTCCAACTGCGCGACCCCGAGGCCGCGATGCAGCCGAGCTGCCTCTGCATTGTTGCTGAGCCCATTCTCGTAGACTTCCAACGCTTTGTCAGGAAATCCGAATGTCACGTAGATATCCCCCAGGGCGTGATAGGCCACGCCTCCCGTGTCATCCTCTCCGATGGTCATCCTCGGGTCGGCCTCGATCGATTTCATGTAGGCTTCGACGGCCTTGGGATGGTGGCCCATCGCCTCCTGAGCCTGGCCGAGACGGAACCAGGATTTCGCGTGTCCCGAATGGGTGTCGACGGTGTCTTTCAGCACTCTGATCGCCTCTTCGTAGTCACCTTGCGAGACGAGGAGCCGACCCAGCGCATACCCGTACTCCGCCCGCTCGGGGTGGATATCCAGAGCCGCCCGGTAGAACCGCTCGGCCTCCCGGGCGTCTTCGTACTTCATCTCGTAGATCTGACCGAGCTGATAGCGCGGCTTGGCAAAATCGGCGTCGGCCTGAGCAGCTTCCTTGAGTTTGGCGACCGCATCCTGGGTCTGACCGCGCTTATACGCCGCCAGCCCCTCATTGAGTCGCTGAACCGCAAGGGCCCGATCCTGGTCGCAGGTGACACCGCTGGTCATAAGCCAGAGCCCTGCCAGCAAGCCCACGACGATCGCACCACTCAGTGATCTGTTCGGTGCTTCACGCGTCATCGTTTCTACCTCCGGAAGTACAGATAACCGATCCCGTCAAACGGGAGGCTCGGTGGGCACGAGGGTTTCGATGAAGAAATCGAGCCGAAAAAAGATTCTGTACAGTGGTCGCCCAGCGTCGGGGACATCGTAGCGAATCTGCGAGATGACATGCTCCACACAGCTCTGGATGTCGTCGTGATTGAGCGCCGTCGACATCAGGTCGGCTCCGGCCACGTACCCGTTGCGGGTCACGATCACCTCGTAGACGACCGAACCCTCCTGGTCGCCGCCGGCCCCGCGCAATCCCGACTGGTAGCATTGCACCGCACCGCGACGGATGTCGTCCTCGTAGCTCGCCGTCGCCTGCGGCTCGAAGACGTTCCCGTCGATGACGACCTCGACCCGCGGCCGTTGACTCCGCGCATCCTCGGATCGCTGGTCGACCGTATGGTCGGTCACCTCCGGCGGTATCTCGCGCTCCGTCTCCGATCCGCCGGTCGTCGCGCAGCCAGAGACCAACAACATTGACCAGACAACTACAAACAGAGAACTACGCAGGCCCACGCTGCCCATCTGTCTCAAGCTGCTCAATTTCGAAGCTGCACTCACTATGTCGCCCTGCGGGTCTAAGAGGAATCAATCCTGGCTTTCTGGTTTTGAGCCGACCGCGAAGTTGAATGTCTTCAAGACTGGCATCTCGCGGGAAACCCCAAGCTCTCCCAGATCAACACGACTCAACTCATTCTCAATGCAGCGAATGAAGGGCTCGTAGTGAATTTCTGTGTAGCATGCCCTTACATCGTGCACGCCCCCTGATTCTTTCACGCGAAAGTGGAAGCGCACGGCGCCTTCAATATTCGAATCGGTCTCGAGGGCTTCCTCGTAGCAACTTATGAGCTTGCTTCTCCGTTCATTCAGGTTCGCAGATAGCCGCTTCGAAAGAGTAGGGAATTTCTTTTTTGTCTCTGCTTCACCCCCCTGACCCTCAGGACTCGATCGAGGGGGCAACGGAGAGGAACACCGGTCCTCCGGAGCGATCTCGAATGCCTTCGCATTCTCCGAGCTTCCGGAACCGCCCGTCGTGGCGCAGCTTGGGACAAACAACAAAATCCCCACGCAAAGGAGACCTCCTACGACCCAGCGCGTCTCTTTGATTGTGTCGTTCATCTTGGATCTCCTGGGACGCGGAACTCGAAGACGACGTGGTCGATGACTCATTCCGAACTATCTTTCGGCGTGCAATTGAACGGGTATAGAACCTGGGATCGTTGCTCGGTTTCAACTCCCTCGACAGACGAGAGGTGTTCCTCCATGCAATCCAGCATCGGCTCAGAACCGAGACCTGAGTTACACGGCTTTGCCGATAAGACATCTCCACTCGTGCCAACCACAAGGTGAAAATAGACCTTCCCGTTGAGCGCCCCCCCTGCCGCTTTCATCCCTTTTTCGTGGCATCTACTCAGCGCAGACCTCAGTTGACGAACCTCAGCATCAAGTTCCTTTTTGAAAGAGTCTGGCACGTTCCCTCGAGCGGAGCCTCCGTACTTTTCAATAGTCCTCTCACAGCTCATGCTGCCGGGACGCCCCTCTTTCTTATCTTCGGCAGTAACCTCAGTAGTGTCCTTCGCGTTTCCCGCTCCGCCGGAACCGCCCGTCGTGGCGCAGCTTGAAACTAACAATAAAATCCCCAGGCAAAGGAGACCTCCCACGACCCAGCGCGTCTCTTTGATTGTGTCGTTCATCTTGGATCTCCTGGGGCGCGGAACTCGCATTCGACGACGTGCCTAGCGATTCATTCTGAATCGTCATTCGGTGTGAACACGAACGGGTAGAAAATTATGAGCGGCATGGCTCGTTCCCCTACCGGTATATCGATGTCGAGAATCTCGTTCTTCAGACAATCGTGGATACCTCTGTGGGGGATATTCGTCTGACAGGGGTGAACTCTTTTGAATTCACCGGTGTCCTCCAACTCGATATAGTAGGTCACCTTTCCTTCGAGCTCCGAATTGGACTTCAGTGCGTTCTCGTAACATGAAATAAACTGTTCACGGTGCTTCTCAATGGCCGATTGAATGGCAGCCTTCGGTATCTCCGGGCAGCTCTGATCGCCGTCCTCTGCGCTCTTTTCGTTCTTCTCCGTCAGCAGCTCTTCACACGTCCGGCCCTCCGGAATCACGTCGTCTGGAACCTGTGGTTTCGTCGCACATCCGGCCGTCGACAAGCCGACCGCAACACCGAGCACGCAAGACACGTTCAAAACGTCAACAAGTACTCCAAACAGCCCCTCCATCTTCATCAGCCCGGGGAGAAGTTGAAGGGGTAGTTGACCTCGACGATGCCGCCGCCCTTCGGCGAGGGGAAGGTCCAGCGGCGGATTTTACCCTGCATGCACTGTTCGACCTTTCGGTTGGCCAGGGTCGACTCGGTGACGATGGCACTGACGACGTCGCCGCTCGGCGAGATGGTGAACTTGACCTTGACCTGGCCGGAGAGTTCGGGATTTCGCTGCAGCTCCTGCTCGTAGCAAAATTTGATCTCTCGGCGGTGCTGACGCACGACCCGCCGGATAATTTCCTTGTCGAGTGAACCGGTGACGTCGGGGCGCTGGGGGACGACCTGAGGTCGGGCCTTGCCCTTGTCACCCATATCGGCGGCGCCTTCCCCGTAGCCTTTGCCCCCGCGTCCTCCGCCGCCACGGCCGGCCGTGCCGACGCGCCCGATGCCGAGTCCCTCTTCGCTCATACCTCCGCCGCCGCCGCGGCCGGCGCCCGACAGGCCGAGCCCGCCGAAGCCCTTCGCGTCGCCTTTGGAGGCGCCCTGCATGTTTCCGAGCGCGTGGATGGCGTCACTGCCGACCGATTCGGAAGCACTCCCGAACATCGACGAGACACCCTCGGACTGAAACACCTTGTTAATCCCGGCGTTCATCGCGACTTTCTTGTTGTGTTCCTTGCGCACCTCTGCAGTCGCGTTGTCGGGGGGACCCTTGATGGCCATCTCCTTGTCGGTCTGGTCGGCCGATTCCTTGCCGGCCTTGGTCTCCTCGCCCTTTGCCTTGGCGGCCTTTTCTTCGTCGCCCTGGTCAAAGAACGAATCCTTCTTTTCCTGCTCTTTCGGTTTGAGCATCATCTCGACGAACCGGTCATCCTCGTCGAGCCGCTCCAGCGAGAGGTCCCCGGCGTCGCCGGGCATACTCATCGCCATGATCAGCAGCGCGATGTGGAGGGCGGCGCTGATGGCAAAGTAGGGGATCGCCTGCGTATCGACCCCGAAACTGGTGCCCACCCCTTTGGGCATCGACGTAAAGTGGAACAGAAAGACGTTGTCGCGCCATTCGATCCGGGCACTCGTGTGGGGAGTCAGCGCGAGAACCTGCCCATGGACCCCGGGAGCGCTGCGCGTCAGGCCCCTTTCGATCGCCTCTTCGAGGCTCAGAGCCTCGCCGTCGACCTCGAGGTGCCCGGTCATCTCCGATGTGATGACGAGGCCGTACTCGTTGCCGGACTCGTCGAACAGCACCAGGGGCCGCTCTTGGTCGGTCAGGTCCTTGCCGACGATGAAATCCTGGTCCTTGGAGGGACCGATGGTCACGGTGCGCGGCGACGCGAAACTCTCGACCATCAGCACATGGTCGCCCCAGAGATGGGCGATCTCGAGCGTATCTCCGCCCTGTTCCCGGAAGAATGTCTCGGTGTATTCGTCGCGATCTCGTGGGCGATCCGCGCGTCCGGCCCCGCCGGAGCCGCCGCCCGACTCGACGGGCCCATCGGTGGGGACCCACTCGCCGCTCGGATCGTAGTAGCCATGGGCGACGACCCATTCGCCGTCGTCATCTTCGTATCCGTACCCGACGTGGTATTCGCCGTGCTCGTCGTAGTAGCCGGGAATGTAGTTGTCGGCATCGTCGTAGTACCCCTCCATCGTATACGGTTGAACGCGTCGGCCCTCCGGCGTGGCGACCGTTCCATCCCCGGCGACGGTCGCCTCGGAGGCATCGCCGAACCGGAGTCGGACGAGGACGTCTCCAAATTGGAGCTCGTCGCCCTCTTGGATGGTGGTCTCGTCGACGTCCTCGCCGTTGACCGATGTGCCCCGGGCGCTGCCCAGGTCCATGATGGTCCATTCGTCGCCATCCCGCTCGATCCGGGCATGAAACCGCGAGACGCTCGGATCATCGAATTTCAGGTGGCAGCTTCCCAGTGTGCCGACCTTGACGATGTCGCGATCCACGGACCGGGTGGAAACAACTTCCCCATCCTCAATGATGTCAAACAGCATCGTCATGACCACTCCACTGCAAGAAGAGTCCCCCGCATACCTCCCGGAAGATCCCGCATTCGATTAGAGGTCTTCCACGGTCTTGAGCATCTCCGGGATAAAGTCCGACCGAATGGTGATCAGGCTGCTGGTCTTTCCATGTTGCTGCGCCTGAATATTCGACTCATTCGGTTTGACGAGATTTCCCGTCACATCGTCCCCATCGAAGTCGTAGGTCGTCTTCTCTTTGACCTTGGTTGAGCCGCCCGACTCAGATCCACCCTGAGCCGCGGCCACAGCCGGCAATCCCAACAGGGCGATCACCACGAAGACGGCGCACAAATCACGCATCGGCCTACCCTCTCTCGACGAGTTCAATCCGGTTCAACTACCACTTGAAATCTATCACACGACAGGAGGGCGAAAAAGGATATAGCCATCCTGGACGCACGGGCGTCGACTATGGTCAAAACCGTAGCTTTCAGGCTACACGAACCAGACAGGGATTCAAGTTATTCACCCGATTGTGTGCAGCCGGTCGGCCCACGGACTCCCTGTCGCGCCGAGGGCGGTGATCGCTACGGCGTCACTGCTGCGAGGTGGATTCCTCGCTGGAGGCGGAACCGCCGGCCTCCGAGCCGGTAGAGCCGTCCGACTGCTGCAGTTGCGCCTTCTGTTTCTTCAACTCCGGGATCTGTTCGCGGGTCGCCTGACGGAGTTTCGTCACCTCGTCGATTCGATTCTTGGCCTCCTGCCGTTGTTCGGCCATCTCATCGCCGGCGTAGTTGAGGAAGTTTCGATAGAAGTCGATGGCCTTGTCGTAATGGTCCACGGCTTCCTGGAGGTTTCCGATGGTCCAGTCCATCTGGGCCACAGCCCCCTCCGGCGCCGTCTCGCCGGCTCCCTGAGAGGCCTTCCGGGCCAGATGTTCGTGCTCGAGCACCGCAAGGTTGTAGTGCACCATCGGGTGTTCGGGATGGTCGTCGAGGATCTCCCGATAGATCGCGCGCGCCTCATTCAAGTTGCCCATCGACCGTTCGGCGACGGCCAGCGAGATCCGCGCCTCGGTGTGTTCCGGCTGAAGATCGAGCACCTTTGTGAAGTGCTTCGATGCCGCTTCAAAGTCGCGGACGTTGAGCATGACCGCACCCAGATTCATGCGAGCGGGAACGAAATTACCATTGTTTTCCAGGGACTTCGAAAACTCCGAGATGGCACTCGAGACGTCGTTTTGGGCGAGTTCGACCAGCCCGAAGATGTTGTGGAGATCATCGCGGTGAGCCTGGCTGCCCTTCTCTTTCGTCAGTTCCAGGGCGTTCAAAAGGACCAGACGCGCCGGATCGTAAGCCTCCATCTGATAGTAGGTGCGTGCGAGGTTGGCGTACGCCCCGACGTTTTGCGAGTCACCAGCCAGCGCCTGGCGAGCGTGGCTGACCGCTTTTTCCCACTGCTGCTGCTGTCTGTAACGAACGCTCAGATTGTTGTGGGCCGTGGTATCGAAGGATTCGGCTCCGATGGCCTTTTCAAAGTACTCGTACGCCTCGTCGGTCTTGCCCCGCCGCATCGCGAGCATCCCGAGGTTGACCAGTGGATCGCCGAGCTTCGGCGCGGCCTTCCGCGACTTCTGATAGGCCGATTCCGCCTTCCCCAGACGCCCCTGTTTCTCCAGGACGACCCCCAGATTAAACCATGCCTTGCCGAAATTCGGGTCGATATTGACCGCCTTTCGAAGTCTGGACTCCACCTCGCCGAGTTCGGCCTCGTCGGATTTGTAGGCCTCCACGGCGGCATTGAACTCCTCGACGGCATCGGTGTTCGTCGACACACCCCTCGCTTCTTTGCTGGTTTCGGCATCGACGTCGCCGGGTGCCGTCGCACATCCGGCGAACATCCCAACCCCGACCAAGACGACCGAAACGATCCATGTGCGAGGTGTCATAGTTCCTCCTGTCAGGCATCTGACTCCGCGAGCCGATCTCAAAGCGTCTCGTATGCTCACGACGTCCCCCCAGCGGATGATTTATCGGTGTCTGTCGACTCGGCTTCGGACTTTTTTGGGTCTTGCTTCGCGTCTGTCGGGGCCGTCTGCCGCTCGACGCTCTCGGCCTCGGGCTCACCCGAACCGAGGTCGTCGAGGCGTCGCTCCTCTTCCTGCAGTTCATCCATGAATCCCGCCTCCGTAAATCCAGCCACGAGATACGTCGGGCGGGCCCGTAGCTCCGAGGGTTTCCGGAACTCACCAGGACGGAGGTCCGCCAGCCGGACCTCGGCCTTGCGGCTGTACTCGTTGAACCAGCTCTCTTTTTTGGCCACGGAGAGCGCCCGTTTGTAGGCATCGACGGCCTTCGCCTCGACCATCGACGCACGATCCTCCAACAGCCCGCGGTAGATCTCTTTTTGATTGTAGTTCAGCCGCTCGGGCACCGGGCTGTTCCGGACGGTTTCGGCGAAATTCTGATACTGTGCGCCGATCTTGAATAGAGCCGCGATCGCCCAGTCCGGCCGCCTGAATTTAATGACTTCCTCGTAGATCTTCTGGGCTTTCTGGGCGACCTCGAGCTTGTCTTTGAACCGTCGCTGAAGCTCCTCTTCGTTGGAGGACTCGACGGTGATTTCGGCCATCTCCTGATAGACATCTTCGCCGCGCATGAATTTGGCACGGGCCGCCGCATCTCGACCGTCGCTCAGGGAAGTCCGCTGTTCGTCGGACAGGTCGTTGTAGACCTCCAGGGTCCGCTCGAATTCCAGCAGCGCCTGGTCGCGGTCATCGTGGTTCCAGAAGAACATCCCGATGTTGGAGTGCGCCTGAAGGAGCCGGTCCAGGGTGCCCTTGTCGGCGTAGGTGTCGACATACTCTCGATACTGCTCCAGGGCCTCCCATCCCTTGTCCTGCTTCTCCAGGATCTTGGCGATCTGGAAGGCCACATCGGCGACTTTTTTGTCGTACTCGGGGTCGTCGCCGAACAGCTCCAGGAACTTCTCGAAATCCGAAATGGCCCGGTCGTATTGACCCAGCCCCTGTCGGAAGGTCGCCGCGTTGGCCAGCGCTTCCTGTGCCTTCTCGTGGTCGGGGAAGTTTTTGACGAACTGCTCGTAAAAATTCGCCGCCTTACTGTAGACGGCCAGCGCGTGGTAGTTCGCGCCGATGTTAAAGAGTGTCTCGGGAGCGTACGGAGATCCCGGTCGTGCCTTCAACAAAAAGATCCGGACTTGAATCGCCTTGCCCAGCTCCTTGATTCGCTCGAAGGCGAGCGCGGCGTTGTAGAGCGCTTCGTCGACATAGTCGGAGTTGTCGAATCGCCGATAGAATTCGACGTAGCAGTTTGCGGCCTCGCGCCACCGGTCATTGTCTTCGTGTTGACGACAAAGTTTGAAGGAGATCGCCTCGTCGAGTTTCGCGACGGTCGATGAAAACTCCTCGTCGTCGATCGGCTGTTCGTTCTGGTAGCGGCGGACGGCCTTGCCCAGGGTCTTGAAATCATTGAGCAGGTTCAGCGAATCCAAATGAAGGTTCGCCGCAATGACTCCCAGACGGTGATCCGGGTGATTGAAGGCGATGTTTTCGAAGTATTCGACGGCCTTCTTCAAGTGATTGTGCTCGTAGTAGACGCGGGCCATCGTGTATTTGACGTCGACGATCCGCTCGCCGTCGGGCACGTATTCGACGTAATCCTTGCACGCTTCGATGAGCTGCTTTTTGAGGTCCGCGATCTCCTTTTTCTCGGGGATCGGGTCGTCTTCCTCCGAGCCGCCCTCCTGGACTTCCTGAACCTTGTCCCGGTTTTCAAATCGGAGCGGGTCCTCCAGGTTCGCGCGCTCCTCGGACGTATTGATGAGATTGAAGTAGGCCAGGACCTGGCCGTGGGCCGCCTCCTTGGTCCATTCTCCCTCATCGTCGATCTCGAGCACCCGGTCGTAGGCCTTGGCGGCCCGCTTCCAGCTCTCCAGGTAATACAGAATCTCCCCGTTGAAGAAGGTCATCTTGTAGATGTGTTCACTGTCCTCGAACGTCTCAAGATAGTTCGAGTACAGGTAGTACGCCATCTTGTAGAGACCATCGCTTTTGGTGACCTGAGCTTCGCGATGGTAGCGGGTCGCCCACTGACGCACGAGTTGCTCGGCCTGCGTCCAGGTCTCCTTGAAGGTCTCCTTGTCGTAGTCCTCGAACTTCCCCTCCTCGGCGTACTGCACGAGCTTCATCAACTTGATGATCTCTTCGAGGGTGTCCTTGCTGTAGGCGCTCTGGCTGGAGTGATTGCGCACGATCTCATACTGGTACTCCAGCGTCCGCGTGCTGCTGCGATTGCGCTGGATCAGCTTGCGGTACATCGTATTCGATGCGGCGAACTTCGACTTGTCGGCGTATTGGACCGCCAGCCGCTCGGTCATCTGCCGGACGATCTCGGTGTCGCCGCCGGTCAGATCTTCGAAGAACGGGATCGCCTTCTGCGGTGACCCGATGAACGAGTAGGTCAGGACGATGTCCTTTCGGGCCTGGCTGACCAGCGCCTTCGCATTCGGTTGCTGCGGGTGGGCTTTGGCGTAGTCGATGACGTCGATGAAGACATCCAGTGACCGGTCCTTCTGCTCCATGTTGAAGTAGCACCAGCCTGCCTTGTACCGGGCGTAGCTGTAGACGTTCGAGTCCTCGAATTCACCGACCTTCTGGTAGAACTTCAGCGCGCGTTCGGGGTTCTTTTTCTGGTTGAAGAAGTATTCGCCGATCGCGAGCAGCACATTGGGCGTGTATTTGGTGTCGGGGAAGTCCGACAGAAGCTTCTTGAAGATCTCGATGGCCTCTTCGTGGCGGCCGACCTCCTGCAAGTTGGTCCCCAGATAGAACAGAACCCGGTCGAGATTCTTGAAGTTCGGATGGTTCCGAAGGATCTGTTTGTACAGCTCGACCGCCTCGGCCCGCTGGCGCTTCGATTCTTCGAGCATCTGGTCCATCTGACGCTGGCACGCCTGGGCCCGACCCGTCTCACCGGCATCCTTCAGCTCGTAGCATTCGTCCTGCTTCCGGAAGGCCGACATCTCGTAGTACTTCGATTTGTCCCAGTACATCTCCGAGAGATTGAACAGGATCTCGGCGCGTTTGGGGTCGTCCTCCGGGGTCGACTCGAGTAGATCCTGTAGCCGAACGATCGCCTCGTCCTGCTTTTTGACACTCTCGAAGTTCTTCTCCTCGATGAACTCCTCGGTCTTGAAGTCCTTGGCCCCCTCGCCCTCCGTTTTGAGGCTCGGCCGCTCGCGCTTCTGCTCGGCCTCGTAGACATCGACCTTGCGCTCTTTCTTCTGCTCGGCCGCAACCGCCGAGGTGGCCGACCCGAAGGCTCCGATCGCCGCAATCAGGCCGCCCACCAGCCACACGGCCAGGTTGGACTGCGGAGTCGGTTCATCGAATTGTGGTCGTCTCATGCTCATTGGTTTTATCCTGCGTCGATTCAGCGCTTACACCGAGATTCGACGTTGAAGACGTAGTGTCCCAGTTCGTCTCGCCAGTATTCCCCGCGAAACTTCCAGTAGAGATCTTCGTCGGTGACCTTCAGAGGCGCCTCCTGATCATCGCGTTCGACCCGTTGCCCGGCGCGGATATCCGCTTCGATGGCGCCCTTCTCGGCCTTGGCCACTTCGATGAGGATGCGCTTCTTTTCATTGATCAGCCGGTCGAGCTCGCGCACCTGTCGCTCGAGGCGCTGGCGGATCAGCGAGCCGGCCTCGTCGATGGCGAAACTCTGTGCCACGGAGGCCTCCTGTAGCAGGGTTTGACCCAGCGGGGCGTCCCGCCACGACTTGGGCATCGATTCCATCTTGGCGAGCTCCTCGTCTGCCAGACCCACCAGTTCGACGGCCGACTGAACCTGCCGGTCATCGACGGCCGACTGCAGGATCCTGTAGACCCGCCGGTCGAGATCGACCTCACCGGCACGCAGACGCTGGTACCACTCGAACATGGCAGTCGCATCGGAGTGGGTGTCGAGCACGGCCTGCATGTCCCCTTTCAGGCCCTGATACATCCGCTCGAAGGTCTCGAGCTCTCGGCGCACCTGGTCGTATCGACAGTTGTAGAAGTACAGCAGACCCGAGAGGATCGGGCCTTCGGGAAAGTAGGCGTTGGCAAAAAACGGTGAATTCAGCGAATGGAGGTTGCCCAGCGCTTCGTTGTAGGCATCGGTCTGAAAATACGCCCAGGCCTTCTCGAACAGCGCCTTGGCCCATCGAGGCGATTCACGTTTTACCTTGTCGTAGTACTTGAGGCTCGTCTTGTAGTCGCCCGTCGAATAGAAGACGCGCGCCATCGCCAGATGGGTCAACTCGCGCAACTTCTGCTGCTCTTGGGTCAGCCCTCCCCGCTGCTCGCGCTCGTCGACGAGGTGACGCAGGACGGTCTTAAAGGCCGAGACGGCCGGTTCGGCCTGATAGTTGGCGACGTACGTGATCCCCTTGATGTACCGGGCTTTTCCAAAATACGGGCTGTCACGATCGACCGCATCGAACATCTCGGCGGCCCTGTCGACCGAGAGTTCACTGTGGAAATACCGGCCGACATAATAGGCGTATCGATCTCGGCTCTCCTCCGGGACTTCTCTCGGAAACCGTTCGGCATACGCGGCGAGATACTCGCGCAACGCCGGATCCGCCGACAGGACATCCATCAGCGAAAGCAAGCCGCGCAGGGTCGGAATGAAGTACGGATGACCTTCGCCCGCCTCGACGATCCGACCGAATTGTGCCAGCGCCCCCTGATAGAGTTCCATCCGATAGAGGGTCTTCCCGAGTTCGAAGCGCGCCTCCTGGCCGCGCGGGGTATCTCCTGCCTTCTGGATGATCTCGTAGAAGAGCCGGCTCGCTTGCCGATATTTCTCGTTGTCGGACAGCGACACCGCCTTCGCCATCTTTTCGGCGAGTTTTCCGTCGGATGTCTCCGACGACTTCGCCTGTCCCTCTTCGACTTCCTCTTCGCTAAACTCCATCGTCTGCCCGACGGCCGAAGCGGGAAGGCAGATGCCGAGGAGAGCGACGGCAACAAAGCGTCGAATCATAGCAACACTCCAGAGCAAACATCGAATCACAGTCCGGCCGAGCGCCGGCATGCGTCACAGCTTCAGTTCAGTTGATCCTGCGGGATGCAGTACGGGTCTCCGCCCGGGACGATCGGTTCACACTCACCGTTCGGGCAGTCTTCGTCCGCGTCGCAGCTTTTCGTACAAAAGCCTTCGCCGGCCTCCAGCCGCCCGCAGACTCGACTCTCACACTGAAAATCGGGATCCGACACACATCGGTCGTTGTCGCCACATTCGATTCTCGGATCCGGCCGACACTCCTGATACAGATCCATCGAGCATCCGGCCGCCGAGGTCATCACGATCGCGACCCCGAACGCCAGGAGTAGACGTGAACCTCTGGACTGCATTGCAACCATCCGCATGCCTGGCAGAGAATGTGTTTATAGGACGGTGTTCACCACTTAGAGGGTCCCCCGAAGTGCTGGCTTCGTCAAGGAACCGACACCGTCTCAGCGGCGCAATCGCCGGCATGTATTCGATGGGATGTCTTTATGCCGATTTTCGGCTTCGTTATAACCTCAGCCGCCGAGTTTCCGACTCACCGGAGCCCTCATGCCCGATCGATCCACGGTTCTGATTGCATTCCTGCTTCTGCTCGTCGCGCCTCCGGCTGCGGCCGAGTCTCCCGATGCCGGCCACGCCGACACCGGCACGACGAAGGCAGATCCGGCCAAAGAGGCTGAGCCGCGTGAAGGGCCCAACCCGGAGACGCTCCTCGAGGAGGCCGACCGAATCGCCGACGAAATCGAGACCTTTCGCGGCCTGGGCCCCCTTCGCCCCATCGACAAGGACATCAAGGACCGCAAACAGCTCCGCGAGTCGCTGACCGAGCACTTCTCCGACGACCGCTCGGCGCGGGCGATGGCACGGGAGGCCAAGGTCTTTCAAAAGCTGGGATTGCTGCCGGCCGATCTGGACTACCGACAACTCATCCTGGACCTCTATACCGAGCAGATCGCGGGATTTTACGACGAGCGTGCCGGCCAACTGAATATCATGGAGGGGCTGCCGCTGGCGTTGCAGCGCCCGACGATGGCCCACGAACTCTTCCATGCCATTCAGGACCAGCGCTTCGGCCTGACGGAGCTGATTCATCCTCTGAACGACGACACGAGTGCGGCCGACCTGGTCGCAGCACGGATGGCCCTCGTCGAGGGGGATGCCATGGCCGTCATGCTCGATTTCAGCCTCTATCGCGAGGGCACGCTGCCCAAAGACGACGTCCGGAGCTTCGTCGACAGCCCCATGATGCGCACGGCGTTTTCTCACCTGAGCTTCGACGAGCTCGGGGCCGTCGAGTCGATGGAAGAGACCAGCCCATCGACCCCCTTTCCGTCCGAAGAGTCGGGGACGTCCTCGGGCCACACCGCGGGACTCTCGGGTACCGTGCTCGCCGACGCTCCCTTCGTGATCCAGCGCTCCTTGACCTTTCCGTACCTGCACGGGTTGCGCTTTGTGATCGCCCTACGCCGGGGGCGTTCGTGGGACGCGTTCAATGCCGTCTACCGATACCCGCCCGTCTCGACCGAGCAGATCCTCCACCCGGAACGATACGCTTCCGGCGACGAGCCCGTGGTGTTGGACTATCGCGCCCGGCCGGTCCTCCCGGAGTGGACTCGGATCTACGATACAGTCATGGGGGAGTTTCAGATGCGGCTCTTTCTGAAGAAGCATCTGGTGAGGGATGTCGACGGTTCGGTCGACCAAAAGAAGATCGCGCGCCGCAGGGTCGAGGAGGCGACGACCGGCTGGGACGGCGACCGGCTGCGGGCCTTCGAGTCGGAGGATGGACGGGTCGCCATCACCCACCTTTCGGCGTGGGACTCCACCGACGAGGCCTGGGAGTACGTCGAAGCCCTGCTCGATAGTTTTCGGCAACGCTTCGAAGGGGTGTCGATCCACCGAACGACCGGCGCTCACGGAGAATCCCACTGCATGCGACTGCCGGCCCGTGGTGACACCCCCGCCCAGCGAGCCTGCGTTCAGCGATGGAACGATCTGGTACTCCACGTCGAGGGGCTGCCGACGCGGCTTGGCCCCGAGGGCCGTGAGGTGGACCCGACGACCCACATGCTGACCCGTCAGATCTGGGACACCGTGGCGCGCAAACCCCTGCGCGAGCTGCTCAATCAGGGTCCCCGGAATCCGGAACCCCGTTGAAACTCCGGCGGTGAATCGGACAGGGGCCCCGGCATTTTAATGCTTCGCGGTGAGCCGCCGTCGGGTACCCCTTGTTCGACGAAAAGTCGTAGGCCGGCCAGCTCTCGTGTGCATCGACCATCACCCGATCTCGCGAGACCTTTGCCAGGATGCTCGCCGCCCCGATGGCCCAACTTCGCCCATCACCGCCGACCAGCGCCCGCTGGGGATGACTGACCTCGATGCCCACATTGCCGTCGACGAAGACCCAGCCGACCGGGCCGTCGATCTCGGCGACGACTCGCTGGACCGCGTCGGCCATGGCCCTGCGGGTTGCCTGGAGAATGTTCACGGCATCGATCTCCCGATGCGAAGCCGTCTCGATCGACCAGGCCGGGGTCTCCTCCTGGATCCGCTCGAAGGCGGCCAGGCGATCCTCGGCCTCGAGCTTTTTGGAGTCGTCCAGGCTCTGGAACCACTCCGGGACATCATCCGAAAAGAGTGTCTGACAATCCAACGCGACCGCGGCGGCATGAACCGGCCCGGCGAGGGGCCCACGGCCCGCCTCGTCGACGCCGATCAACCAACGAACGCCTCGCCGCCGACACCAGCGCTCGAGGTCGCCCGGATTATCGCCAATCCCCTCGAAGCCGGCGCCCTCAAGCGTGCCCTGTTGCACGTCACTCCTCCGACAGTAGTGCGATGTGACAGCGGTCGGCCGCCCGTTTCAGCACGGTCCGGAATTTGGAGCCGATGTCGCTGCCCAGAAGCGACTCCGGCGTCTCGATCCAGACGGTCTCGACGCGGCCCTTCCGACCCTCCAGACTCATCTGCATCGACAGTGACAGAGCGTAGGCCGCTGCCCTCGCCTCTCGGGTGCGGGTGCGCCGCCACATGTCGATCTGGTCGGCCGACATCCCGCCGAATCGAATGCGCCCGTCTCCGGTCAACGACACATCTCCGTACGCATCCCCCAGAACGTGAACACTGAGCTTGCGCCACAGCTTTAACGTCTCGCCGGCCAGGGCACCTCCGTCCACCAGACCGACCTCATCGGCGACCTCGCGCAACCAGACGAATGGGTCCTTCTGGACTTCGCTGTCGGCGGATTGGTCGGTCGGCTCTTCGTCGACCAGGAGTCGCTGCGGGTTCACGCCGGCTTCACGGAGGTTTTCGGCGATATAATCGGGGTCTCCCGCATACGACGGGAGCGACTCCCGCTGTGCCTTCTTGCGTTCGAGTACGTCGTTGAGCTCCTCGAAGCGACGCCGATCCTCGGAAAATTCGGCATCCTCTTTGACGTCCGAGGCCCGGTCCTCGAGCTTCTCGACGATCTCGCGTAGCTGACGCGCCTTCTTCGAGCGGGTCAGCAACTCCTGTTCGTCCTCCACATTGGCGTGGACGATCAGATGGTCGACCTTCTCGCGAAAGTCGACGGCCTGCTGCCGGACTCTCTGCAGACGCCGGCGGACGGAGTCGAGCCGAACCTTGTGGATATTCGCTCGCTCCAGATCCGTCAGGTACTTCAGCAGGACCCAGGTCACCATCCCGAACCCGATGGCGTCGAACATCACGATCCATCGCATCGAATGGCGCAGAGCGATGCCCGATGAGACGGCGGCGACCGCGATGGTGAGGCCAGCCCAAAACCAGATGTTCCGGTAGGGCCGCTTCGGTTCGATGCGTTCGACGATCCCTCGCTGACGATCCTTCTCGTTTGCCAGCCGGTCGATCTTGTCCTCGAGCTCCGTGATCCGCGACTCTCGGTTCCGGACCAACTCGAGCTCCTCGTCCGAGACATCGGCGACCTCGAGCTCTTCGAGTTTCAGTTGCGCCTCTTCGAGCTTGCGGGCCACATCGAGGCTGTCGCCCCAGTCCTGGCGCAGCGACTCGATCTCGGATTCCAGGGTCTCTATCTCCTCTTCGACGTCCTGGATCTCGATGGCTTCGAAGTAGTCTTCGGCGAGTTCGCGGGTCTCGGAATCGAGGGCCTCGAGATCGATCGGCTCCGGCCCCGCCGCGGCCCCGAGCGGCTCGGTCTGCCAGAGGTTCAGGGCGTGAAACGCCTGTGGCGGGGGACGTCCGAGTCGCTGCTGGAGCAGCCGATCGACATCCTCGGCCCCGGTGGCGAGGGTCTCGAAGCCTCCGCCCGTTTTGATCTGGAGAGTCAGCGACGACTGCGCGACCTGCCGTACCACCCGAAAGGTCGATCCACTCTTTGACAGGATCGCAGCAAGTTTGACCCCATCGCCGGACTGGAGTTGCTGCTGGTGGGCCTCGGTTCGGCGACGCGGATAGATCAGATTGTACAGCAGCCCGTGGGTATCCACGGCGGAGACGCCCTCGGGCAGTCGCACCTCCGAGAGGTCCTCGGACGGGGCGAGCCGAACCGGACTGGTTCGGCCATGGACGCCCTGAAAGATCAGTTGCTCGATGCGCATCTCGCCGTCACATCCACTGAAGTCAATTCGCGAGCGGTGCGCCCGGCCGGGTCCGCCACACCCGCCAAAAAAAGCGCCGGACGTCGTGATGACGTCCGGCGCTTAGTCTATACGGCAAACTCTATGGTGTACACCCAATCCGGTCGTATCGACCCTGCCGACCGAGTCAGACGCCCTTGCGGTCGCGTTTGGTCTGGACCCTGGCGGACTTTCCGGCGCGGTCGCGCAGGTAGTACAGCTTGGCTCGACGGACCCGGCCGATGTTGACGACCTCGAATTTCTCGATACGCGGGCTGTGAATCGGGAAGATCTTCTCGACGCCGATCCCGCCGACCGAAATCTTGCGGACGGTCACGGTTTCGCTGACGCCCGAGCCCTTGCGAGCCACGACGATCCCTTCGAAGATCTGGACGCGCTCTTTTTCTCCCTCTCGGATCAGCTGGTGGACACGAATGGTGTCACCGCTCCGAAAGTGAGGGAGCTCTTCTCGCGTCTCGCCCTCTTCTACCTTGCGAAGCAGATTATCCATGATGCGACTCCTGGTGAACGTACAATCTGGAACGTGATATCGCTCGTGGCTCTCATCCGGCTCATTCATGGGCGGATGCACTCAAATGCGCGCCGTCAGATGGACGCCGCAGGGTGCTCCCGCTTTGCCGGGCCGGGGAGGGGTAACACCGGTTTTAGAAGAATGCAAGTCGGTCTATTCGTCCTGCTCTTCGTCCTCGAGCAGGTCGGGGCGACGCTCCTTGGTACGCTCCAGAGCCTGCTCTCTACGCCACTCGGCGATGCGCCCGTGATCGCCGCTCAGAAGGACGTCGGGCACCTCGCGTCCACGGAAATTCCGGGGGCGAGTGTAGTGGGGATATTCGAGTCGGCCGTCGGAGAAACTCTCTTCATCCAGAGAAGATCGATTCCCGAGCACCCCCGGTAGAAGCCGGACGATCGCGTCGACCAACACCAGTGCGGCGGGTTCACCGCCCGACAACACGAAATCGCCGATCGATATCTCCTGGTCGATCCAGCCGTCCCGCACGCGCTGGTCGACCCCTTCGTATCGTCCGCAGGCGAGGATCACGCCATCCCCGCCGGCCAGCGACTCCACACGCGATTGGTCCAGGGGATCGCCCTGGGGCGTCAACAGAATTCTCGGAGCCGTCGGCGTCGCCTCGGAGGCGTATTCAAGGGCGCGAACCAGCGGTCCCGGTTTCATCACCATTCCCGCGCCGCCTCCGTAGGGCGAATCGTCGGTCTTCCGGTGGCGATCCCGGGCAAAGTCGCGGATGTCCGTCACCCGGATGTCGGCCGCCCCACTCTCGCGGCCCCGCCCGAGGATGCTCTCGCGTAGCGGGCCCCGAAAGAAGCCGGGAAACAACGTCAGGATATCGATGCCGAAGGGATCGCTCATTGTCTGGTCTCCTTGCGAGCCGGTCGCCTCAAAGCTCGGTCCCCTCGGGGGCCCAGTCCTCGAGTGGAGAGAGGATGACCCGGGGGGCTGACTCGTCGATCTCGGCGATGGCGCCTTCGATCATGGGCACGTACAGCTCGCGTTCGGGGTCTCCGTCGATCCAGAGGACCAACACGTCGTTGGCCCCCGTGCCAAAGAATCCGCCGACGGTACCGACCTGGCGGGGTGAGTCAGCCTGGTCGGCGGAGTCGATGAGTTCGACGGGGGCTCCCTTCAGGTGAGCCTGATAGAAGGTCCCCTCGTCGGTCTCCGGGAGATCCTCGACGGCCACCGACACGTCGCAGTTTTGAAGCGCCTCGGCCCCGTCGCGGTCATCGACCTCGTCGACCTTGAGGATGCCAAACTTCGGAGTGGGCCGGCAGCCTTGGACCGTCACCGCCATCGGACCATCGTGCCGATGTATCCAGAGACGTGCCCCCTCCCGAAGGAGCTCGGGATCGAGGTCGTCGGCAAACAGGCGGATCTCACCGTTCATCCCGTGGGCTCGTCCCAGGTGGCCAATCTCAATGAGCTCCGGTGTCTTGTCCATTCGGTCGTATGCCGTCCGTGAAGGTGCGACAGATCAACAAAAAACCGCCGATCCACAGAAGTGGACCGACGGTTCTAACGACAGCCTTCGTGGGGCGTCAATCGACGATATCCAGGTTGATCGGGCGATGGACGCCGACCTTGGAGGCCGACAGGATGTTGCGCATCGAGCGGGCAATCCGCCCGTGGCGACCGATAATCCGGCCCCGGTAGTCCGCCGGCACATGTACGCCGATTCGAAACTCACCCGGCTTCCATTCCGACTCGAGTTCGAAGTCGACGTCATCGTCGATGATCGAGCCGATCATGTAGCGGACCAGTTCGAGGGCGTCTTCCTCGATTTGCTCACGATTCTCGGACATCGGTCACTCCGATTACGATTCGTCCTTCTCGTCGTCTTCGTCGGCGTCTTCGTCCTCGGAGGCTTCGTCGTCGGACGCTTCTTCATCCGACGCATCGTCCTCTTCGGCGTCGTCGCTCGCTTCGGCCTCTTCTTCGTCCTCGGAGGCCTCTTCGGCTTGGTCGGGCTCCTCTTCGGCAGACTCGTCGGCCTCTTGTTCGGCAGCCTCGTCCTGCTCGTCGGCGCCTTCGGCCTCGACCTCTTCGTCGGCCGACGCTTCTTGGGCGTCTTCGGAGGTGTCTTCGTCCTCGGAGGCTTCGTCAGCCTTGTCAGAGGCGGCCGCCAGCTCGGCACGGCGCTCTTCGATCTCTTCTTCGCGCTGCCGGCGAAGCTCTTCGCGGTGGGCCTGGTCGGCTCCCTCCTCGCTGAGGTCGACGACCGGCGACTCTTCCTGGCGCATCCGCTTGACGAACGAGCGAACGGTGTCGCTGGGACGCGCACCGTTGTCGAGCCAGTATTCGACCCGGTCGACGTTGATGCGGATCTGGGGAGGCTCGGGCTTGGGATCGTAGGTTCCGAGCTGCTCGATGAATGCGCCGTTCCGCGCGTTTCGCTGATCCGCAGCGACGATCCGGTAGGAAGGCTGCCGCTTGGCTCCGAAGCGTTGAAGTCTGAGTCGTACCATGGCTCGTCAGTGTCCTTAACGAAAAGCTGTCAGTCAGGAATAGAAAACCGCCCACGAGAGACGGGAGTAGTAGAGATCAGGAGGGTCCCTGTCAAGGCCCCGGCGCGGAGTCCGATGCGACCGGTTTCGACGTACCCGGCCCGGCGTCCACAGATGGCTCAGCCAGCCGCGTAATCGATGCCGGCGTCGGCGAAGACGTCTTCGAGCTGACCCGATTCGTGCATCTTCATCATGATGTCCGAGCCGCCCACGAGCTCACCGCCCACGTACAACTGTGGAATCGTCTTCCAGTCGCCGTACTCCTTGATGCCGTCCCGTTTGTCTTCTTCGTCCAGGACGTTGACGGCATGGAAATCGACTCCATAGGCCTGCAGAATCTGAGCCGCCCTGGCCGAAAATCCGCACATCGGCTGCTCGGGCGTCCCTTTCATGTACAGCACGACACCGTTGTCGGTGACTTCCCGGTCGATCACCTCGAGCACGTCGCCGGCCTCGTCACCTTCGGTCCGTTCCTGCTCTTCTTGTTGCTCTTGGTCGCCGGTCTCTTCGTCACCGACGATCGGCAGCGAAATCGAGTTGCTGTCGTCCTCACTCATTGTTCTCTCCTGTGGCGTCCGGAGTCTTGGTCTCCAGTGTCAGCGCGTGGATGGGGCCGTCGAGTTCCTCGTCGAGCGCATCGTAGATGAGTCGATGCTGCTGAATCAGCGTCTTCCCCTCAAAGGCTGTCGACACGACCTCGACCTCGTAATGATCACGAGTACCCGTCAGGTCTGTCACTTCGACCTCGGCGTCAGCCAAGGCCGCTTCGATCTTGTCGACGATCTTGTTCGGTTCGATCATGGGTCGGTGTCACTCGTTCGCGTGAGTCTAAGAGGGGAGCAGTCGACGGAGGTCTCTCCCCAACTGGGGAATGCACAGCCTGTAGTCGTGATTCCCGCTGCTTTCAAGCAGACACTGCAGGTCGAGCATTCGAGGTCGCTTATCCCCGGGCGTCTGTGACCCGTTGCTTGTCGGCTCCCCGCGCCGTGACTATACCTTGGATCAGACAAATGAATGACGCCTCAGTTCTCTCGTTTCCATTTTGATAGTCGAGGAATCCGTTATGGCAACCAATCGCATCCAACGTGCCGCCGTCATAGGAGCAGGGGTCATGGGCCGGGGCATCGCCGCCCATCTGGCCAACGCCCGGCTTCACGTCGATCTCCTCGACATCGTCCCCCCGGAGCCCGGTGAGGACGACGACCCCAGCGATCCCGAGTTCCGAAATCGGCTCGCCCGTGAGGCGATCGAGCAGATGCCCGACGACAAGCCATTGTCGGCGGTCTACTCCGATCGCAATCTCGACCTGATTCGCCCGGGGAACGTCGAGGATCACCTCGACCGGCTCGAATCGGTCGACCTGGTAATCGAGGCGGTCCCCGAAAACATGTCGATCAAGCAGGACACCTTCGACAAGATCGAACGACATGTCGGCGACGACGCCATCGTCGCGTCAAACACCTCCGGGCTATCGATCGACGGTATGCTCGAAGGCCGCAGCGACAGTTTCCGGCGGCGATTTCTTGTCACCCACTTCTTCAACCCCGTCCGGGTGATGAAATTGCTCGAGATCGTACCCGGCCCGGAGACCGACCCCGAGGTCGTCGAGACGATCGAGTCGTTCGGCCGCGATACCCTTGGCAAGGGGATCGTCCACGCCAAGGACACCACGAACTTCATCGCCAACCGGATCGGTGTCCACGGGATGATGACGATCATCCATAAGATGGACGACTACGACATGACCGTCGAAGACGTCGACCAGGTCTTTGGCCGCCCGATGGCCAGGCCGAAATCGGCGGTCTTCCAGACGGCCGATATGGTCGGGCTCGACACCTTCGTCCACGTCGCCGACAACTGCCACGACTCGCTGACCGACGACGAGGACCGCGACTACTTCCAGGTCCCGGACTTCATGCGCGAGATGGTCGAGGAGGGCTGGACCGGTCGCAAGGCTGGCAAGGGATTTTACCACAAGACCGATGACGATCTCCTGGTACTGCGCCCGGAATCGATGGAGTACAACTCCCGGGACAAATCGGACTTCGACAGCCTCGATGTGAGCGGTTCACCGGCCGACAAGGTCGAACAGGTCGTCGTCGACGGCGACGACAGGGCCGCGGAATTCGCCCGGGAAGTCACCCTCGAATCCCTCGCGTACACGGCGCGGCGCCTCGGCGAGATCGCCGACGACATCGTCAATATCGACCGGGGCATGCGCTGGGGCTTCAACTGGGAGCTCGGGCCCTTCCAAATCTGGGATGCCATCGGCCTGCAGTGGGGCGTCGATCAGATGAATGAAGCCGGCATCGACGTACCCGACTGGGTCGAGACGATGCTCGAAGAGGGCCACGAGTCCTTCTACAAGACCGAGGGCACAGACCGCCTCTTCTACGATCCGACCGCCGGGAAGTACCGAGAGGTGCCGTCGGATCCCAAACGAGTCGATATCGACATCCTGCGCGAGTCCGACCGGGTGATCGAATCGAACGACGGCGCCAGCCTTCTGGACATGGGCGATGGCGTCGCCCTGGTCGAGTTTCACTCCAAACGAAACTCGATCGACCCCGACATCATCGACATCCTGCACGCGGGGATCGATCACGTCGAGACGCAGGATTGGAACGGCCTGGTGGTCGGCAACAACGCCGACAACTTCTCGGTCGGTGCAAACGTGATGCTGATCCTCATGAACGCCCGACAGGGCCAGTGGGAGCCGATCGAGCAGATGGTCGAGCGCTTCCAGGATGCCAACCAGCGGATGCGCTACTCCGACAAGCCGGTCGTCACGGCTCCCCACGGCCAGACACTCGGCGGCGGTGCCGAGGTCGCCATGGCAGGCAACTCCGTTGTCGCCGCCGGCGAGACCTATATGGGGCTCGTCGAATTCGGGGTCGGGCTGATTCCCGGAGGCTCGGGCAACCTTCAGCTTCTGCGCAACCTGTACGGCCGCTACACCGACGACTCCGATGTCGACGCCCTGCCGTTTATTCGGAAGGCGTTCATGCAGATCGGCCAGGCACAGGTCGCTAAAAGCGGCGAGAAGGCCCGGGAAGCCGGATTTCTCACCGAAGGCGACACCGTCGCACTCAACGGCGACCACATCCTGGAGCTGGCCAAACAGCGGGTTCTCGGACTGGCACGCTCCGGCTTCGAGCCGCCGCGCCCCAGCAAATTTCGTCTGCCCGGCCGGGAGGGTGCTGCCACCGTCGACATGCAGCTCTACGACATGGCCGAGGCCGGGTACATCACCGAATATGAACGACACATCGGTCAGAGACTCGCCCGCGTGCTGACCGGCGGCGATACCACGCCGAATGCACTCGTCAGCGAGGAGAAACTCCTGGAACTGGAGCGGGAGGCATTCCTGTCGTTGTGCGGCGAAGAGAAGACAATGGAACGAATGCAGCACATGTTGCAGGAAGGAAAGCCGCTTCGAAACTGATTCATCATTGAAGAGAGGAGCAGATCATTATGGAGACACGAGACGTCGCAGTCGTCAGTTACGCACGCACCCCATTTGGAAAGGCGAACAAGGGGAAGCTCAAGGATACCCGCCCCGATGACATGTGCGCCCACGCCATCGAACATGCCCTGGAAGGGGCACCGGGACTCGATCCCGAAGAGATCGGAGACGTGGTCATCGGATGCGCCTTTCCGGAGGCCGAACAGGGTATGAACGTGGGACGCATCGCCGGCCAGCTCGCTGGCCTGCCCGAGACGGTCCCCGGCATGACCGTCAACCGGTTTTGTTCTTCCGGGGTCCAGACCATCGCCATCGCCGCCCAGCACATCATGACCGGCGTATACGATGCAGCGATCGCCGGAGGCACCGAATCGATGTCGATGATCCCGATGGGGGGCAACAACCCCTCGGCCAACCCGGAACTGATGGAGAACTTCCCGGAGATCTACATCGGCATGGGCTCGACGGCCGAGAATGTCGTCGAAAAGTTCGGCATCACCCGTCAGCAGATGGATGAATTCGCCCTCCGCAGCCACCAGCGGGCCACCGAGGCACGCGAACGGGGTTTCTTCGCCGGAGAGATCGCACCGATGGAGACGCAGGTCGCCACCGAAGACGGGGTCGTCGACGTCTTCGTCGATGTCGACGAGAATATCCGTCCGGGCACCTCGATGGACATCCTGGGAGGACTTCCCGCCGCCTTTCGCGAGGGTGGAGACGTCACTCCAGGCAACTCCTCTCCGTTGACCGACGGAGCCGCCGCGACGGTCCTGATGACCCGCGAGAAGGCGGAGGCGCTGGATCTGGAGCCGCTCGGCTACTTCCGAACCATCCAGGTCGCCGGTGTTCCCCCGGAGATCATGGGCATCGGCCCGGTCCCCGCCGTCCGCAAACTGATGGACCACACCGGCATGTCCGTCGGTGACATCGATCTCTTCGAGCTCAACGAAGCCTTTGCCAGCCAGTCGGTCTACTGCGCCGACGAACTCGGCATCGACCCCGACAAACTCAACGTCAACGGGGGCGCCATTTCACTGGGACACCCGCTCGGAGTCTCTGGCACACGCATGGCCGGCACCATCCTCCGGGAACTCGAGGAGCGCGGCGGCCAGTTCGGCGTCGTCACCATGTGTGTGGGTGGCGGCATGGGTGCGGCGGCCCTGTTCGAACGAGCCTGACGCCTGCTTCAACATTGTTCACCGGCTCAACCCATCGCCTCGCGGCCGTACGCCGCGGGGCGATTTTGCGTTTTCTCTATCGATCCGTTACATAGACCAAACTGTGGATGAATTCGGCTTCCAACGATCGCTCAGGAGTACAACACCATGACCGGCCCCAAGTTTCGCCACCTCTTTTCAGCCCTCTTCGCGACGCTTCTGATCAGCGGGGGCCTCGTGGCCTGTGCTGGAGACGGCGGCACAGACCCCGACGGAGACGGCATCCCCAACTCCCAGGACAATTGCCCGAATGTCGCGAATCCGGAGCAAAACGACTTCAATGAGGACGGCAAGGGAGATGCATGCTCCGACTCCGACGGCGACGGCTTCAAAGACGACGTCGACAGTTGTCCGGGCGTGGCGAACGCCGACGAGGAAGAAGCCGGCGAATCCGGGGAAGCAGAGAACGATTTCGACTCCGAACCCGACGGCATCGCCGACTCCTGCGACAATTGTCCCCTGCTCAACAATCCCGATCAAAGCGACATCGACGGCGACGGGACCGGCGACGTCTGTGACTCCTGCATCCCGGGCGGGCCGGGCAAAGAGCAGATCAACTACGGCTACGAGGTCAGCACCGGCCCCACGCCGCAGACCTACTTCTCGGCCAACAGCGGCCTGAGTACGCCGAATGAAATCACGGATCTGAAGTCGGCCGACTTCAACAACGACGGACTCGCCGACATCGGCGTCTACTGGTTCATCGAAGACCGCTTGTCGATCTTTCTGTCACAACCCGACGGCAGCTCGAAACTCGCGGTCAACGCCCAGACCATCAGCCCGGGCAGAACCGGCGTGCGCCACTTCGCCTTCGTCGACTACAACAAAGATGGCTTTCCCGATGTCCTCGCCGGCAACCAGTTGATCCAAAATGTCGAACAGGACGGCGAGCGGACCCTGCAGGTCGTCGAAGGTGAGCCGGGATTCGTCCAATTGCCGGACCAACCCGACCAGATACTTCCCGGGAAGATTGTTATCGACGGCACGGAGAACATCGCGGCCTTCGCTCGCGTCTCCAGCACCGGCAAGACCTACGCAATCGCATTCGACGAGAACGGGGTCAGCAGCACGATGACCCTCTACGATTCACGCCCCTCGGAGGTCCCCGAGGACGCAGAACTCTCCGACATCGATGTCGCCGATCTCGATGAAGACGGCACCTCGGAGGTCGTCGAGGTCTTCGACTCGAACCACCTCGTGATCACGTCAAACCTCAGCGGGGAAGAGTTCGAGACGAATGTCATCGAGCTGGAGACCGAGAACAATCTGCAGACCTACGACTTCGTCTCCATCGGCTCGATCGACCAGGACGGGACGATGGACATCGCCGTGGCGGCTCAGCAGTCGTCGCCCCAGGGCAACACCATCCCCGGTGAATTCCAAGTCTGGGAGAACGACGGCTCGGGGAACTTCTCGCTGTATCAGCGCCGAATCATCGGCCAGTCGGGCATCCGCGGGCTCTTGTTCTCGGACATTTCCTTTGACGGATACGCCGATATCTTTGTCGGCCAGCTCTACTACGGTCACAGCTACGAAGACGGCGAGAAATACATCGACGATCGGCGCGTCAGCCTTGTCTGGGATCGTGCGAACGCGATCAACCACTTTACTCGGGCACCGATCACCGAGGATATCGCCCCGGAATTGATTGCGGTACACGATGGCTTCACCGTCTCGGTCCTTCAGCCCCTCTGCGACGACCAGTTCTAGGATGAACAAGATCGCCGTGGGCTGCATTGCCGCATTGCTGATCGGGTGCGGTGCTGCAGGCCCCTCTAGTTCGCAGATCGGTGAACCCGACCGCGACCTTCAAAACGAGCGTGCCGGCGAGGCGCCGCCAGACCACGATCACCGTCTTCGCGGCGAGGCGAGCTATTACGCCCGGAAGTTTCACGGCCGGGTGACCGCCTCCGGCGAGGCCTTCGACATGTACGGGTTCACGGCGGCGCACAAGACGTTGCCGTTCCACACCATCGTCCGGGTCACGCACCCGAAGACCCAGAAGTCCGTCGTCGTACGGATCAATGACCGCGGCCCCTACATCGACGGTCGAATCATCGATCTCTCGTGGGCTGCCGCCGCCGACCTCGGTCTGCTAAAACGAGGGGTCATAGAGGTTCAACTTCAGATACTTCGCTGGGGCGACGGCTCGCGGGTATCACGTTAACGAAGATGGAGACGTCGATGGCCACTCCGTTCGACAAGTGGATCCGAATCGCCCGCAGCGGAGCCGATGCCATGGCACAGAAGGCCCAGTCTGTGGGCCTCGCCACCGCCGGCTCGATGGCCCGCCGACTCCTCGGACAACCACGCCCCGATTCGGGATGGGCCGACTGGGAACACGGGGTCACCCACCGCCTGCTCGAGGTTCTGTGCGACTACGACGACGCGCTCCCGGACCCGGAGGCAGTCCACGCCGTCGAGGCGACACGCAACTTCGTGGACACCCTTCCGCCGAGACGCCGATCCCAGTTGCACGACCTACTCGCTGTCATCGAAGCCGGCCCGCTGGTTTTGGCGCCCGACGGACAACGCCTCGCCTTTACATCGCTGCCCGACTCCGCCGCCCACACCTACATCCGAGGTTGGTCGGAATCCTCGATCCCCCAGAGGCGCGCCGTCTTCCACGCTCTGAAATCGGTCTGCATGATGGGGTACTGGAGCCAGGAGCAGACATGGTCACCCATCGGATTCGATCCGGGTGACCACCACCTCGACGATCCGCGGAACATCGGAGATGATGATGAGTAACGGAGTCCTGTCGGCCCGGGATCCGGATCGGCCCGAATCGATCGACGTCGATGCCGTCGTCGTCGGCCTGGGGGCCGGAGGCAGCATGGTGCTGCGAGAACTGGCGCGTGCCGGCCTCGACGTCCTGGGACTCGAGATGGGCAGTTGGTACCGACCCGAGGAGGCGTCGCCTAACGAGGCCGAGATGCTCCCGCGGCTGTTCCAGGAATCCGGCGCGCGCGCCACCGAGGACTTCAGCGTCTCGATCTTGCAGGGCAAGGGAGTCGGCGGGTCGACGCTGCACAACACAAACCTCTGCAAGCGGCTTCCAAACGCAGTTCTCGATCACTGGGCCGATCGATTCGGACTCGACTGGGCGACCGGCGAATCCCTGCAGCGCGACTTCGAGACGGTCGAAGATCTGTTGAACGTCCATCGTGTTCCCGACCATCGGGTCAACAGGAACAACTCCATCATCGAATCTGGCCTCGACGAACTCGGTTGGGACGGTGGACGACTCAAACACAACCGACATCCCGAGGCCTGCAAGCAGTCGGGGTTCTGCGAACTCGGTTGCCCGAATGACGGCAAACAGAATGCCGCAAAGGTGCTGATCCCGCAGGCGCTCGAAGCAGGGGCCACGATCTGGACCGAGGCCCGGGCCGACCAGATCACGACTCGAGATGGCCGTGCCACGGGGGTTTGTGGCACGTCGGTCGACCCGATCGACGGGAGCCCCGGCTCGAAGGACCGAGACTTTACGATTCGGGCCGACGTCGTCTGCGCGGCCGCAAGTGCCACCGGATCGGCGGCTTTGATTCGCCGCAGCGATGTCCCGGATCCTCACCGGCTTGCGGGGACGAACCTCCATATGCACCCGGGGGCCACGGTCGTCGGTCTGTACGATCGAGACGTCGAAAGCTGGAGCGGGAATCCGCAGTCCGTCGAATGCACGGAATTCCTCGACCACAGCGACCCGACGAGCGGTGGAGTCTGGCTGGTGGCCGGCGCTGCTCATCCCGCCGGGGCATCGACATTTCTTCCCGGTTTCGGTCGGTCGCACGGGCGCATGATGCAGTCGTACCCGAAGATCGCCTCGATCATTGCCATGTTGCACGACCAGAGTGCCGGCCGGGTCCACCCCGCCGACGATGGCGGACTCCACATCGACTACAGCCTTCACGAGCCGGACTATCGGGAACTCGCCCGCGGATTGCGCGGTGCCGGGCGCATCCTCTTCGCCGGAGGTGCCCGTGAAGTCATCGTCCCGACGACGCCCGCCCTGCGCGCCAGTTCCCCGGGAGACCTCGACGGGATCGACGCCTCGGATCTGGCGCCGCTGAGTCCCGCCCTGGCCGCTGTACACCCGATGTCGACGCTCTGGATGGGCAGTGACCCCGAAGAGTCGGTGGTCGATCCGCGCGGTCAACATCACCAGGTCGATGGCCTCTGGGTTGCCGACGGTTCGTTGTTCCCGACCAGTTTTGGCGGCCCTCCGCAGATCCCGATCTACACGATGGGGCTGCGCGTCGGCCGAGCCATTCTTCAGGAATACTCTTCGACGATGTCGGCAAACCGATAGGTTTCGCCGCGCCAATTCCGAAACACGACCTCGTCGAACGCGTCTCCCCGGCTTCTCTCTTCCAGATACTGCGGTACCAACTCGACCTTTCCCCCACCGCCGGGCAAATCGACGACGAAATCGGGGACCCCCATGCCTGCGATGCGACCGCGCAGGTGATCCATGATCTCGAGCCCCCTGCGCAGGGACGTCCGAAAATGGGTGATGCCCTGGGCCATGTCGCACTGCAGCATGTAGTAAGGCCGACAGCCGGCCGACAGCAGCCGACGATTCAGGTCCATCACGGTCTCTGGATCGTCGTTGATTCCGCGCAAAAGCACCATTTGATTGCCGAGTACGCAGCCGGCCGACAGCAGCCGACGAAGGGCTCGTTGGGCCTCCGAAGTCACCTCCCGAGGGTGATTGAAGTGGGTATTGAGATAGATCGGTGCGACCTCGGCGAGTCGGTCGCAGAGTGACTCCGTGACACGATACGGAAGGGTCACCGGGTTGCGGGTTCCCAGGCGCACGACCTCGACGTGGTCGATGTCGCGCAACGCCCCCAGAATCGCCATCAGGCGGTCGTCGCTGAGGGTCAGCGGATCGCCGCCCGAGACGAGGACGTCGCGGACGTCTCTGTTTTGTCGAATGTATTCGAGTCCCTGTTCGATCTGGCCGGTCGATGCCGCTGTCTTCGGATCCGAGACCTTGCGCTTGCGGGTGCAGTGGCGGCAAAACACCGGACAATGGTGAGTCACATAGAAGAGAACACGGTCGGGATACCGGTGCGTCAGACCCTGCACCGGCATGTGCTCCTCTTCGGCCAGAGGATCCCGACGCTCGAAGTCCGCCCTCCGGGCCTCTTCGGGGTCCGGCAGACCCTGGCGACGCACGGGACAGTCGGGATCGGAGGGATCCATCAGCGACGCGTAGTACGGGGTCACCCCGACGCGAAAATCGCCCTCGGTCTGCGAGAACCCGCGATACTCCCGGTCGGAGAGCTCCAGCACCCCTTCGAAATCCTCGGGAGCGCGAAGTTGATGGCGCTGCTGCCAACGCCAATCGGTCCAATCGTCCAATGAGACAGATTGGTAGGCATCGGGCCGTGTGTCGTAGGTGTTCATGCCCGGGGGCGGTGGTAGTGACAAAAGCGAACCGGTTGTCCGTCATTCAATGCTGTATACCCTTCGACACAGTCTTGAAAGACGAGGGGAGCTGCCATCGAAACGTGCGGAGGAGATGATGATCCGTTGGGTGCGCGGAGTTCTCTATATTCTGGCCGGCCTCGTGGGAGTGGTCGCCGTCGGGCTCGCAGTGTTGTACATCTGGTCCGAGGTGCGCATGAACCGTTCGCTGGACGTCGAGGTCGCCGAACTTTCGATCGAGGCCACGGACAAACAGCTCGAGAGAGGAGAGCACGTGGCGGCGATTCGCGGCTGCCGCGATTGCCATGGCCCAAATCTGACCGGGGATGTGGTACTCGAAGATCCGATGGCCGGTCGGATCTCCGCCCCGAACCTCACGCCTGCCGAAGGCACGCCGGTCGAGAGCTACAAACCGGAGGACTGGCTGCGCGCCATCCGGCATGGAGTGAGCCCGGAGGGCCGTCGGTTGGTGTTCATGCCCTCGTACGAATACATCGATCTGGGGCCGAGGGATCTGAAGGCTTTGATCGCGTATTTGGAACAACTGAAACCGGTCGAAAGCGACGTACCGGTGATGCGCGTCGGACCCATTCTGCGCCTCAACTACCTCACCGGCGTCTATCCCCTGGTCGCCGCCGATGTCATCGACCACTCCAAGCCCCTCGAGGCGGCTCCCGAACCCGGCCCGACCGCGAGATACGGTCAGTACCTGGCCACCGGATGCGTCGGATGCCACGGTCCGAACTTCTCCGGCGGTCCCATCCCCGGGGTTCCGCCGAGCTGGCCGCCAGCCTCGAATCTGACGCCTCACCAGGAGACCGGTCTCGGCGACTGGAGCCGCCAGCAATTCATGGAGACCCTGCGTACGGGGACCCTTCCGAGTGGCCGGCAGATGAACAACCGGCACATGCCCTGGCAGACGACCGCAGCCATGACCGATATGGAGCTTCAGGCACTCTGGCGCTTTCTGATGTCGCTACCACCACGCCCGCAGGGAAACCGGTAATCCGTCACTTGAAGGGGGATCGGCCACCATGCTACCGAATCAGCGTACATTCGACCCCCTGATCTCGAGGCGCGATCTACGTCATGGCTGACCACGTCTACATTGAAGATATCTCCGAGCACACCGGTGAAGATGTCACCCTGAAGGGCTGGCTCTTCAACTACCGTTCCTCCGGAAAAATCTCGTTTCTTGAGCTCAGAGACGGCACCGGCTTCATCCAGGGCGTGATGCTGCAAAACGACGTGGGCGACGAGCTGTTCGAACGCGTCTCGCATCTGCCGCAGGAGACGTCGGTCATCGTGACCGGTCACGTCAAAGAGGACGAACGCGCACCGTTCATTCCGTACGAGCTCAAGATCAGCGACCTCGAGGTCGTCGCCGAGCCGGAGGATGAGTATCCGATCACCCACAAGGACCACGGTGTCGCGTTCCTGATGGACAATCGGCACCTGTGGTTGCGCCATCCCAAGCAGCAGGCGATCGCTCGTGTTCGTCACCGGACGGTCGAGGCGATCCGCGATTTCTTCAACGAACGCGGTTTTACCAACGTCGATGCGCCGATCTTCACCTCGTCTTCCGTCGAGGGGACCACCACGCTCTTCGAGGTCGACTACTTCGGGGAGCAGGCATATCTGTCGCAGTCGGGCCAGCTCTACATGGAGGCCGCCGCGATGGCGCTGGGAAAGGTCTACTGCTTCGGCCCGACGTTCCGGGCCGAAAAGTCGAAGACCCGGCGCCACCTGACGGAGTTCTGGATGGTCGAGCCCGAGGTCGCGTTCATGGAGCACGACGAAAACATGGACCTGGCCGAGGATTTCCTCGCCCATATCGTCGACCACGTCCTCGAGACCTGCCAGACCGAACTCGAGACCTTGGAGCGCGATACGACCACTCTGGAGGCGGCCGCCGAGTCCTCGTTTCCGCGCATCACCTACGACGAGGCCGTCGACATCCTGCACGACCACGGAAGCGACATCGAACGCGGCGACGACTTCGGCGGGCGTGACGAGACGATCCTGACCGAGCAGTTCGACAAACCCGTCCTCGTGGAGCGATTTCCCTCCGACATCAAGCCGTTTTACATGAAAGATGATCCCGACGACTCCAGCCGGGCACTGTGCCTGGACGTGCTGGCACCGGAGGGATACGGCGAGATCGTCGGCGGCGGTGAACGCGAAGCCGATTTCGATACGCTGCAGGAACGCATCCAGGAACACGAACTCCCCGAGGAGGCCTACGAATGGTACACCGACCTGCGACGCTACGGGTCGGTTCCCCACTCGGGATTCGGCCTCGGCCTGGAACGCACCGTCGCCTGGATCTGTGGACGCCATCACGTGCGCGAAATGATTGCGTTTCCCCGCATGCTCGACAAAATCATTCCGTAGGCAGACTCAGCGACCCTCGGCGGAGAGACCCGTGGCCGGCCAGCAGCAATCCGCGACATCGGAACAAACCGCCGAGGGAGGTGCACGTCCAAAGACCCGCTGGCCGATCTATCTTGCGTACCTGATGGCTCTGGCCGGCGGTGGGTTTGCCGCCGACTTCGCCCTGCGCACCTCCGAATGGTCGATCGGACCGGTGGTCCTCGCCTGGGGCCTGCTGGTCCTGTGGTACTGGCTCTACAGCGTCAGCTTTCAGTACGAGCGCCCGCTGCTGAAGTACTTCGCGTTGGCCAGCGGGACGGCCTATGGCGGTCTGCTGGCGGCCTTCGCCTTCGACCGGGCCCCCGCTCAACTGGCGGCGACGGCCGAAGGTGCCGTCGAACGCGGCGCAGTCGGGGAATTGTTCTGGGCCGGGTTTGTCACCATCGCAGGCCTGGCAGCTATCGTCCTCCACGCGGCCCTGATCGGTCGAGGGCGACACGCCTGACACCCGGGCTGTGTTGCTGTAATCTGCCCTGCACGAACCCTTCGCCTCACTGAGCCCCTGTCGCGTCGGCGCCCCGAATGAACGGAGCATTCTGGACACTCACCGTAAGCTCGTGCCTCTTCGGCGCGGTCGTCGGCAGCTTCCTGAACGTCGTCATCCATCGCATTCCCCGCGGTGAGTCGATCATTTTTCCGGCGAGTCGCTGCCCGGAATGCGGCGAATCGATCGCCTGGTACGACAATATCCCCGTCGCCTCCTGGCTGGTCCTCGGCGGGCGCTGTCGCCACTGTCGGGCCCGGATCTCGGCGCGTTACCCGTTGGTCGAAGGACTGATGGCGATCTTCTCGGCCGCCCTCTGGTTCAAGGTGGCAGCCGGTCAATTCGATCCGCTGCCGAACTCGTACCTGGCGGTCGCCCTTCCGTACTTCGGTCACATCACCGTCCTCGCCCTGCTCGTGGCGATCACCTTCGTCGACATCGATTACTACATCATTCCACACGTCTTCACCCTTCCGGGGATCGCGGTCGCCGCGGCGCTGCCCTGGGCCCTCCAGGCCGCCTTCGGCCCCGGGTTCATGGCGACCCTGTGGCCGCCGGTGATGCCCTGGGAATCCCTCTTCGGGCTTCTCGCTGGAGCCGGGATCGTTCTGGTGATCTACTACTCCTACTACGCCGTGCGCGGCTACGCGGGTATCGGCGGCGGAGACGTCACCTTGATGGGCTTTGTCGGCGCCTGGCTCGGATGGCCAGCCCTGATCTTCGTCCTCTTTGCCTCGAGCCTGCAGGGTACCCTGGCGGCGGGAATCTCTCACCTCTCGGGCGGCTCGTGGCTCCGACACTCCAGCGAACTCTTGGATGACGAGGAGACCGACGCCGCGGACACCGGCGACAACGGGGGGCTTGCGGTGCCCTTCGGCCCATTTATCGCCCTGGCGGCCGTCGAACACTTCTTTGTCGGGGCCTGGCTGCCGGACTTCTTTTCGATGGCGTATCTCTATCAGTTCGGCACCTATCTGTGACGCGTTCGTCCGACAGATTTTCGATCCCGGGTGGGCTTCGGATGCAACTGTTGGTGGGGCTTGCGGTCTTGCTGGCCGGCACCATCGCCCTGGTCGTTTTGATCGTCGTACCGCTGACCGAACGTCAGGCCGTCTCGTCGCAGCGGGACGTCGCCGCCGCGGCGGCACGGCAGCTCCAGGAGCAGGCCGCCGAAAATGGTGCGACGACACTCGATGCTCTGACGATACCGAGCGGGGTTCGGGGCGTCGCCATTCAGCGCGGCGGGGCGCTCGAATCCAGGGGCGAAGGGCCCTTCGGAGATTTCGACGACTCGAGCGGCCGCCCCCCGAACACCCGGATCGAGCGAGGCGCTCACGGCGAGCCATTCATGCTCGCCTCGGTGCCGCTGGAGGCGGGCACGCTTCAGGTCGCCACATCGTTGACCCCCGTCTACGCGCAGGTACGCAAGACCCGCGATCTGTTGCTCGTGTATCTGGGGCTCGATGCCCTCTTTATTCTCATCGTCGGCTACGGACTCCTGACGTATGTGGTCGTCCGTCCCGTCCGAGCCATCGAGGTCGCCACCCAGCGCGCGGCCCGCGGCGATCTCGCCAGCCACATCGAGATCACGCCGCCCAACGAACTCGGACAGGTCGCGCGCAGCTTCAACCGCATGCTCGACGAGCTGCGCCAGAACCGGCGCACCCTCAAGACGCGGCTCGATGAACTCGACCGGGCCTACGAGGAGCTCGAGACCACGCAACAGTCGTTGATCCGGTCCGAAAAGATGGCCAGCGTCGGTCAGTTGGCCGCGGGAATTGCCCATGAAGTCGGAAACCCGTTGTCGGCGATCTCGGGGTATGCCCAGCTTCTGGCTGACAGCGATCTCACCGAGGCCGAGCGGCGGGATCTGGGGGAGCGCATCGCCTCTCAGACCTCGCGCATCCAGCGGATCATCCGCGACCTGCTCGACTACAGTCGCCAGGACGGCCAGGAGCCGCTGACGGCCGTAGATCTCTCCCATTGTGTCGAAGAGGCGCTGGACCTGGTCACGCCCCAGCCGCGGGTTCGAGACATCGACATCGACTGCGACCTCGGCCCTGCGACACCAAAGGTGCGGGGCAACGCCGACCAGATCGTCCAGGTAATCGTCAATCTGATCCTGAATGCCGCCGATGCGATCCGGGCACAATACGACGAACCCCCGGCCGGGGCCGACCTCGGCACCATCGAGGTGGCCGTCGAGCCGCTCGATGATGGCGGGGCCTCCCTGACCATCACCGATGATGGCCCCGGGATTCCGGCAGACGAACTCGACAGGGTATTCGAGCCGTTCTTTACCACGAAGCAGCCGGGTGAAGGCACGGGCCTTGGGCTCGCGATCGTCGAGCGGATCATGCGCAGAATCGACGGCGACGTGACCGTCGACAGTGAACCCGGCGGCGGCACGACCTTTTGGCTCGAGTTCGCCGCGGCCGATCCCGACCGCGACGCCGCCGGCGGGAATTGACGGCGCTGCAGATTTGATAACCTATTGGCTGGTCCACGCCCCCGATGTGTGCTTGCGCTGCAAACGGCTTTTGCTATACGTGCGCGGTGGTTTTGGAGACCTCCGGCTCAAGGAGTCACGATGCGACGTCGAATGATGAACGGAAAAATACACCGGGCCACGGTGACCGACGCCGACCTCCACTACGAGGGTAGCGTCACGGTCGACACCGACCTGCTCGAAGCCGCCGATATCCTCCCGTACGAAGAGGTGGCCATCTGGAACGTCACCCAGGGCACCCGCCTGGTGACCTACGCGCTGCCCGGCCCCTCCGGCTCCGGCGTCATCTGCGTCAATGGAGCCGCCGCTCACCACCATGGCGTCGACGACATCGTCATCATCGCCTCCTTCGTAGATATGGAGAGCGAAGAGGCCCGCGAACACGAGGGAACCTGCGTCCGAGTCGACGCCGACAACAATATCACCGAGATCAAGTCCGAGACCCCCGGCCCGAAGATGCCTCCGAAGATGGACCGGGTGGGAACCGCGGGGTAACCGGACGATGAGCGCCCTCCGCGTCCTCGTCATCGACGACGAGGAAGATATCCGACACATGTTGACGATGCTCCTGCGAAAGGAGGGCTACGAGGTCGACTCGGCCGAAGACGGCGAGACGGCCCTGGAGATTCTGTCGGATCGCGACTTCGACCTCGCCCTCTGCGACGTTCGCATGCCCGGCCTCGACGGCATGCAGGTGCTGGGTCGGCTGGAGCAACGCGGCGACGACACCACGGTCATCGCCATGAGCGCATTCGGCGACCGGGAGTTGGCCATCGACGCGCTGCGCCGCGGCGCCTACGACTATATCGACAAACCGTTCAACAAGGACGAGATCCTGCTGACGCTGCTGAAGGCACAGGAGCGTCTGGAGCTGAAGCGCGAAAACGAAGAGCTAAAACAGAAGTCCGAGGCCGACGACTTCCCCGAGATCATCGGCCAATCCGACGCCATCGAGGACCTGCTCGAGACCATCCGGAAGGTCGCCGAATACAAATCGACGGTCCTGATCACCGGCGAGTCCGGGACCGGCAAGGAACTCGTCGCCCGTGCCCTCCATCGGCGTTCCCCGCGCGGCGACGCCCCCTGGGTTGCAGTCAACTGCGGCGCGATTCCCGAGAGCCTGCTCGAGAGCGAACTCTTCGGTCACGTCAAGGGCGCGTTCACCGATGCCGGTGCCGACAAGGCGGGGCTCTTCGAGGAGGCCGATGGCGGAACTCTTTTTCTCGACGAGATCGGCGAGATGCCGATGAACCTTCAGGTGAAATTGCTGCGGGCCCTGCAAGAGGGTGAGATCCGCCGGATCGGCGAAAACACACCCCGCGAGGTCGATGTACGCGTCCTGGCAGCCAGCAACCAGGATCTCGACGAGATGGTCGACGCAGGCGAGTTTCGCGAAGACCTGTACTACCGACTCAATGTCATTCAGTTGCACCTTCCGCCCCTGCGCGAGCGGATCGACGACCTTCCGCTGCTGGTCGACCACTTCATCGAGAGTCGTTCCGAGGACCTCGACGCCGGAGTCGACGGGATCTCCTCGGAGGCCATCGACCGTATGACGCAGTATCGGTGGCCTGGAAACGTCCGAGAGCTGCAAAACTGTGTGGAGAGGGGCGTCGTACTGGCCGACGGGGATACGATCGACCTCGAGGCGCTTCCGGAGCGAATTCGGGACAACGACGATCCCCTCGACGCCATCTTTCACGGCGACGACCTCTCCATCAAAAAGATGTCAAAGGCCCTGGAGCGGGTGTTGATTCGCCGCGCCCTGGAGAAGACCGACGGAAACCGTACCCACGCCTCGGATCTGCTCGAGATCAGCCACCGGACCCTGCTGTACAAGATGGAGGACTACGGCCTCGAAGACGTCGGCAAGGGCGACTGACGGGCCGTCTCAGGTAAGCTGGTGAATTTTGACGGCGAAGGTCGGGTCGTGGAAGTCCAGTCCGAAGAGTTCGTCGAGCACGAGCCCTCCGAAATCGAAGTGTCCGCCGCTCAAGCGCGCCAGCTCCAGCTGCGGAATCCGCGAAGCCACCTCACCGGCGGCTGATTCGACGGCATCGCGATCCCACTGTTGAACCACCTCTCGGGCCGCCTCCCGGTACGAGTCCCGGTAGACCTGTCCGAAGATCTCGTCGATCGACCGCTTGCTATCGGTCGCCTCCTGGTATAACGCCGGCATCAACGCGGGACCGTCGACGCCGAAGGCATCTTCGGACCAATCGAAGACCGTATCCAGGTACGGTTCCATCCCCGTGTCTCCGACGGCACGTAGAATAAAGAAAGCGACCTTCAGATGCCGCTGGACGTAGGCTTCCATCGACCGCGGAGCCACATAGTCGTCGAGCAGCTCCCCGGGTTCCCTGTCAAAGGCGCTCATCGGCCTCCACCGCCGACTCGGCAGCAACTCCAGGGCATCGGTCTCATCGGTGACACGGTTCGACTTGCGGGCCAGCTCGTTCCAATGGGACGCCGTCTGGTCCGGCTCGGCCAGCACATTCATGGAGATGGCATACTCGGTGGCCATCGTATCGAAGAATTCGGGAAGCCCGATCTCCTCTTCGACGAGGGCATCGAACTGAGCATCGAGTTCCGTGCGGTCGACCCGCAATCCCTCGGCGGTGTCCTTTTGGCCGAACCGCATCAACATATCGTCGTAAAAGAGGTTGCGATCGTTTTCGTTGATCGTCCCCTCGTCGGCCTCGAAGAGCTGGACCAGGATCTTGGCCTGGCTGAAGAAGCCGTCGTTGAACTTGTCCTCGACGACCACCATCAGATTTCGGGCCTTCTGTTTGACCTCGCCGTCGTTCGAAAAATACGCCAGAAGTAGGTCTCGGGCGGCCGCGATGGCAGCCGGACGCATCTGAAGGTCGACGGGAAGGCGATCGTTCTCGACGAGCACGCCGTAGAATATCCGCGAAGCCTGCAGGATCGGGTCGGCGTCGAGGCGATAGTCGGGCTGCTGTTGCGTCGTCTCCTCCGACAGATCGACGCTGCGTACGCGGTTTGTCGTCTCCGGCGGGATCTCGGCGGTCGATTCGATCTCGAAATCATCGCTCCCGTCGTTCGCGGGGTCCTCTTGAAAGGCGCCCCCACTTTCGACGTCTGCGGATTCCGCCTCGGCGTCCGGCGGCGGCGGCGGATCTTGCTTGGGCGGGCTGTCGGTGTCGGCGACCGGACAACGCAACTCCTGGTCTTCCCATCGGTCGTCGGTCAACGTCCGCATCACCTCTGCGGCGACCAGCAGCAGTGGATCGTGGTCGGGACATCGATCGAGCTCGCGCTCGACCCTCGGCTCGACTTCTTCGAGCAGATGATCGAGATAGCCGCCCTCGGGAATCGTGTCAGGGTCGCTGCTGCCGCCCAGAAAACTCAGAAATTCTTTAAACATCACGCACCGGCCGGGTGAAATTGACAGTCGTCTCCATGCCCGGAGGATTCCACATTCCCCCTGAGCCCGCAAACATTACTTGAGGTCGTCGAGGGCGTGGCCCGACCCGGTCACCTGCCGGACATACCCCGGAAACTCGAAGGAGGGGGAGTGCTCGGGCACGTGACACGTCTTGCAGGTCGATTCACCGGGGTCGGCGACGATGTGCTGGGCTTGCCCATCCGATCCCACCGGGTTGCGCCAGTGGTGAGACCCGGGCCCGTGGCATGACTCGCATCCGACGTTTCGAAGGTCCTTGGTGATCGTTTCGCCGTCGACCTCTTCGTCGTAGCGCCACTTCCCCAGCACGCTGCCGCCGGGTTCTTCGTAGCCGACGACATGACAGCCGACGCACTTTGTGTCGAAGAGCTTATCTCGTTTCTTGAGCGTCTGGACCGCCCCGGCGTGCTCGGTCTCCTTCCAAAACTCGTGGGCCGCGCCGTGACAGCTCGCACACTGGTTTGAACCGATGTAGGTGGGCTCGCCGTCGGGAACCGGCGGGATCGTACGTTCGACCTGCCGACTCAGCGCTTCGAGCTGCTCGTTGTACGCCACCCGCTCCTTGCGGATCGATGGTTCGACGGGAAATCCCGGTTTCATCGCCACCGGATTCCAGACGAAGCTGCGGGCATCTTCGGGGATCTCCAACTCTTCGCTCGTCAGTTCCTTCTGCCGTTGTTTTAGCCCATCGAGCCGCTCGCGCAGCCGTTTCGTCAGCGGAGTCGGCCCGGCATCTTCCGACGTTTTGGCCCGCAGTTTCTCGAGGCTCGAGCGGACATGTTCGATCTGATTGTTGACCTGTTCGAGCTCGGTCTCACTGCCCGTGGAAGCATTCACAAATCCGCCGGATCGATCGGCGCCGTAGAGACTGAGGATCCCGACGTATCGACCCTGGTCGAATGGTTCCAGCGTAAAGCCCTGGTCGACGTGGGCGACCTGATCGGTCTCGCGCGGGCCATGGCCCACGACGGCAAAGTCGACGCCAGAATGCTTGCGCAACAGCTCCTTGGCCCCCTTCAGCTCCCCGTGCCACAGGATCACGGTCGCCCCCGACGCATCGGCCTTCGACTCGAGCACATCGGTCAGAGCCTCGTCGGGGTCGGTGACCTTCACACCGTCGATTCCCTCGTACAGCGTGGGATCCCCGAGCCCGATGATCCGGACGTCCCAGTCCCCGAGTTTTGCCACGGCCGACGGCTCGAGGGCCTCGCCGCGCAGGGCCATATTGGCCCCGAGCGGCTCGATTTCAGCGCGTTCGAGCGCCGATCGATACCGGTCGACCCCCAGGGCGAAATCGCGCTCCCCCGGAACGGTCCAGCGGGTTCCGAGTGCCTTCTGGAACTCCACCATCACATCGACCTTCGCCTCGGCCTGCGGCACCTCCGACTCGCTCAACGTCTTCGTCTCGAAAAAGAGATCTCCTCCGTCGACCATGGCCACGTCGGAATAAAGCTTTCGGGCCGCCTGCACGTATCCGGTCACTCGTTCGGCTCCACCGAGCAAGATGTCGGCCGTGCAGCCGCACGGTTCCAGATATCCCTTCAACCCGGTCATCACGAAGAGCGCCGGCGCCCGGGGGCCGACCCGTTTCGGCTGACGCTCTCCCGCGTCTTCATCGCCCGGCAGCACGCCCTTGGTGTCTGCCGAACCGGCTTCTTTGGAGTCTGACCCGGGCCCCGTCGTCCCCGTGGACCTCGTCTCAGACGGCGTCGCAGGCGACTCACCGTCTTGCTGCGAATCCCGATCGCGCTCGCAGGCCCCGGCGCTGAGCGCCAGCCACAGGGCCATACCCATCGCCAGCGCCCTGACGGCTCGTCCCCATTGGTCCGTGTCAGCCTGTCGATTCATCGAACGCATCCGTCATGTACGATTCAAAAAACGCTGCAGATGTTCGGATTCCCATTCCATCGCCTCTTCGTAGCGGGGAAACTCTTTTTCGAGACGCTGGAACTCGTCGGTGTGAATCCGGCGATTCTGCTGGTCCTCTTCCGGGGGGCAGACGGCGTGCAAAAGCTCATGATAGATGATGAATTCGACGAAGTACCGCGGCACCCAGTCCTCGTCGAGGGCGGGGTGGACGCGGATTAGACGCTGGTCAAAATCAAAACTCCCGAACCGAATCGTCTTGGAGCCTCGGCCGTCTCGCCCCCAGGTGATCGCGATATCGTCGAGCTCCGGCTCGTCGAGAAGACCCCGCGCTCGCTTTAACAACCGATTCAGGTCGAAGTGTTCCCCCTTCGGCTTTAATTCGTCGTCGGCGGGTCGGAACTGGATGCGTTCTCGATTGGTCCGAATGTAGGATCGAAGGGTCTCGCGAGGGTCCCCGTCGCCGGCCTCGCCCCGGGAGAGTTTGACGACGGCTTCGACGACCGATGTCGGCGGCTCAAGGAACATGTGATGGAGCCGGATCTCTCGACGTTCCTGCCGAAACCGTGTGGTGACCATCCGTCGCCGATTGTCGGTGATCACCAGGTCGACGGTCCCCAGATGGTCTTCCAGGGTCCGATGCAGGCGCCGGGCCGGCTGGCGAGATTCGCCGCGTCGCGCATCCGCCAGATCGCTCAGATCGAGCGACCCGCGGGTCCCTTCTTCGGTCTGACCGTCTTCGCCTTTACTTCGTCGCTCGTTCATCGACGGGCCCTCCCGGCTCCGTGGGTCAGTCCTCGGAGCGGAGTGACTCGAGTTCGGCCACCGACGCCTGGAGTTTCTCCTTTTCATCCAGGTACGATTCGAGCTTGTCGCGCTGTTCCTGAACGATCTCGTCGGGAGCGTTGTTGACAAAGGCATCGTTGTCGAGTTTGCCGCGGACGTAGTCGAGGTCCTCGTCGACCCGATCGAGCTCCTTGTCGAGGCGTTTCAACTCGGCGTCGATGTCGATCAGCCCGGCCATCGGGATTCGGATCTCAATCCCCTCGTGGACCGCCGTCGCCGCCCCTTCGATCGGCTCGGCCTCGTCGGTCGTCTGTGGCGTGATGACATCGACCTTGGCCAGGCTCTTGACGTAGTCCGACCCCGCCTCGAGCGCCTCGTGGACGGCCGTGTCGTCGGTGACAAAGAACGCCTCATCGATGTCGACCCCCGGTTTGACGTTCGTCTCGCCGCGGATGCCTCGAATCGCGCCGATCAGGCCGATCAGCAGATCCGCCCGCTCGACGTCTTCTCGAAAGTCGATGGCATCGCGCGTCTCCGGCCACGGTGCGATCATGATGCTGTCGGGGGCGCCCTCACCCTTGGGCAGCTCCTGCCACAGCTCCTCGGTGACGTACGGCGTAATCGGGTGCATCAACCGGAGGATCGTCTCGAGCCCGAAGGCCAGGACGCCCCGGGTCGCTTTCTTTTGCGCGTCGGAGGCCTGTTCGTCGTAGAGCGTCGTCTTGGCGAGTTCGATGTACCAGTCACAGAACTCGTGCCAGACGAAGTCGTACAGCCCCTGTGCGGCGTCGTTGAAGCGAAAGTCCTCGAGCGCCTCGGTCACCTCTTCGGTGATGGCGTCGAGCCGGCTGAGGACCCATCGGTCCGCCAGCGACAGAGCCGTCGGATCGACCGGCCAGTCCTCGGCCCCCTCCCAGTCTCCGCTCCAGGCCTCGTAGTCGGGGATCTCGTCTCCCTCCAGATTCATCATCACGAATCGGGAGGCATTCCACAGTTTGTTCAGGAAGGCCCGGTATCCCTCGATGCGGCTGATATCGAGTTTGATGTCCCGTCCCTGAGCGGCGTAGATCGCCAGGGTAAATCGAAGCGCGTCAGCCCCCTGCGGTTCGACGCCGTCGGGGTACTGACGGATCAACTCGGCGTGGAGATCCTCGTCGAGTTCCTCGGCCTCGGCCCCGTTGATCATGTCGAGAGGGTCGATGACGTTGCCGTAGGTCTTGGACATCTTGCGGCCTTCGATGTCCCGGACCATCGCGTGCAGATAGACGTCCTCGAAGGGGACGTCGTCCATGAAGTACTGCCCCATCATCAGCATCCTGGCGACCCAGAAAAACAGGATGTCGAACCCCGTCTCCATCACCTGAGTCGGATAGAACTTCTCGAGCGACGCCGTCTGCTCGGGCCAGCCGAGCGTCGAGAAGGGCCACAGCCCGCTGGAGAACCAGGTATCGAGCACGTCCTCATCCTGCTCGATCGCTTCGGATCCGCAGTGCTCGCAGACGTCCGGGTCCTGGCGGGCGACCGTCACCTCGTCGCAGTCGTCGCAGTACCAGGCCGGGATCCGGTGGCCCCACCAGAGTTGCCGGCTGATGCACCAAGGCTGGATGTTGTACATGAAGTGGTCGAAGGTCTTTTTCCAGACCGGCGGAATGATCTGTGTCTCGCCGGATTCGACCGCTTCGATGGCGTCCTTTGCCAGCGGTTCGGTGTCGACGAACCACTGTTCCATCGGCAGCGGCTCGACGACCGCGCCCGTTCGCTGGCTGCGCCCCGGCGAGAACATCCGCTCCTCGACCTCTTCCAGGAGGCCCTCGCTGCGCAGATCTTCGATGACCCTGTCGCGCGCCTCGTATCGGTCGAGGCCGCGATATCTCTCGGGGGCGTTGTCGTTGATCTTGGCGTCGAAGTCGATGACCTGGATGACCTCCAGGTCGTGGCGCTGCCCGCAGTCCCAGTCGTCGGGGTCGTGGGCCGGCGTGACCTTGACCGCGCCGGTTCCCTCTTCGGGATCCGGAAGTTCGGTGTCGGCGACCACGGGAATCCGGCGGCCGACCAGCGGGAGCTCGACCTCTTTTCCGATCATGTCGGCGTATCGCTCGTCGTCGGGATGCACGGCGACGGCGGTGTCTCCGAGCATCGTCTCCGGCCGGGTCGTTCCGACGGTGATCTCGCCGGAACCATCGGCGAGCGGGTAGCGAAAGTACCAGAAGGTCCCCTCTTCCTCTTCGTTTTCGACCTCCAGGTCCGACAGGACCGTCTGGCCCTCGGGGTCCCAGTCGACCATGCGCAGGCCGCGGTATATCAGCCCATCTTCGTACAGTTGGACGAAGGCTTCGCGGACCGCCTGATTCAGCCCCTCGTCGAGGGTGAAGCGCTCGCGCTCCCAGTCACACGACGCCCCCATTCGTTTGAGCTGTCCGATGATGGCGCCCCCCTGCTCTTCTTTCCACTCCCAGACACGTTCCAGGAAGCGTTCTCTCCCCAGGTCGTGGCGGGTCTTTCCCTCTTCGGCGAGCTGCCGCTCGACCATCACCTGGGTGGCGATGCCGGCATGGTCGGTGCCCGGCAGCCAGAGTGCCTCGTAGCCCTCCATGCGCTTCCAGCGCACCATCACATCCTGAAGGGTCACAAAGAGGGCGTGGCCCATGTGGAGGCTGCCGGTCACGTTCGGCGGAGGGATCACGATGGTAAAGGGCTCGCGATCGCTCGTTTCGTCGGCGTGGAAGTACCCGCGGTCGGTCCAGTAATCGTACCAACCCGACTCCACATCCAGAGGCTCGTAACTCTGGTTCAAGTCCATGTGCCTTCGCCCGTCGTCTGTGGGAAATTCAACTCCAGCGATACGGCTCCACCTTGTAGCGACGACCCCGGCTTACGGTCAAGCGCTCCGGCGGGTCTCGACAGCCTCCTACAGGTATTCTATTCTAACCAACCACGCGCAAAATCGTACGGCGGGCCTTGCCGCTGACGACTGAGAGTTCTCCCCCCCATGTTTGAAACGGGGTTTCCGATGGAGTCCGAGAAGACACTTCACCCCGCCATGCGTGTCGCTCTGATCTACATGGCGGCCGGCACGGCATGGATCTTCGGGACGGACTGGCTTGCGCAGACCTTTGCGGCCTCGCACGTAGAGGAGGCCTGGTTTCAGACGGTCAAAGGCGTTGTGTTCGTGTTGCTGAGCGGAGCCCTCATCGGCTGGCTGGTGCTGCGCGAGACCCGGCGCCGCGACCGCGCACGCCAACTGCTGCACCAGTTTGTCAACCTCACCCCCGACCCGGCCCTCGTCCGTCGTCTCGATGATGGCAAGATCGTGGTCGTCAACGACCGATTCTGTGAGGCAGTCGGACACACGCCCGGTGAACTTCGCGGTACTTTCCCAACGAATTCCGACCAGACCCTCCGGGAAGTGTGCGAACCCTCCCTGCGCGAGCAACTTCGAGAATCCGGCGACACGGTCCAATACCGCCAGGCCCTCCCTCGAGAAGACGGTTCGAACATCGAGCTGGCCATCTCCAGCAGGGTAGTCGAGCGCAGAGCCAAAAAGTTCATCTTCACGATCGGCCGAGACATCACCGACGTCCTTGAGGCCTACGAGGACACGATCCGCGGTTGGGCGCGAGCCCTGGAATTGCGCGACGATGAAACCTACGAGCACACCCTCCGGGTCACCAAGGCCACCGTGGAGCTGGCCCGGGCGTTCGGCGTACCGGAGGACGAACTGGCCCATATCCGACGGGGAGCTCTTCTTCACGATATCGGAAAAGTCGGCATCCCCGATTCGATTCTTCACAAAGAGGGGGAACCGACCGATGAGGAATGGGAACGCATCAAGAAGCACCCGGTCTACGCCCGACAACTACTCGAACCGATCGGCCATCTCTGCCCGGCGATCGACATCCCCTATCATCACCACGAAAAGTGGGACGGAACGGGGTATCCCGAGGGACTCTCCGGCGAGGAGATTCCGCTGGCAGCCCGCCTGTTTGCAGTCGTGGACGTCTGGGACGCGCTGCTTTCGGACCGTCCCTACCGCGATGCCTGGTCACGGGAGCGCGTACGCAAACACCTGAAACAACACTGCGGCTCCCATTTTCAGCCCGAGATCGTCGATACCTTTCTGGAGATGGAGGCGGACCGCTACGCCGAGTTGCGAGATGTCGAGGCCGAGGCCTCCCAGTTCAGTTGACCCGGCAGCTCATTCCTCAAGCAACTGCTCGATCTGTGCGCGAACCTGCTGTTCGATCTTCTCATCGAGCGCGTCGTCGACTGCCTTGTCGACCTCCTTTTCGGCGTGCTCCATCAACTTCGGAAGCACCCGCTTCTGGAAGACCTCTCCCATCACTTTGCGCAAGACCTTGGGCAGTTGCTCCCGGACCACATCCTTGACCTCCTGCCGGATCCGCTCGTTGAGCTGGTCCTCCGAGGCTCCCGCAAAGGTCGTCTCGTCGCCTGCCCCCTCGCCGGGCACTGTATCGGGCTCGGGCGCCTCGGCGTGCGAGACGCTCGACCCGGAGACACTCGAGCCGCCGGCATTCGACGGGTTGGTCGTGACTTCGGAGCCCGCCTCGCCGGACGAAAGGGGATTCGCGGCTGACGTCGAGCCGGTATCCGGCGAAAAACGCGGCGTACTCGCCCCGCTGCTGCTGCCGGATTGCCCACGGTCGGGGTCAGGCGATGCCCCGGGCGCCGTCGGCGGCCCACTGTCCGAATCGGGAGACGGAGCCTGCTGGCCGGAGTCGGGCTCGGGGGCCGGCGGTGCCTGCGGCGGTTCCGACGCCAACTCCTTCGACGATGCATCCTGTGTCGACGCCTCGGCGGCCGGCTCCCTGGAGACGGATCGTTTGACCAGAGACTTCTTGGACGTTCCGGTCGCGGCCACCACCGCATCCAGGAGCGTGTCGGTATTGAACGGCTTTGGGATGATCCGGTCCGCCCCGGCCTGATGGGCCTTCTCTTCGTCGAAGCCGTGGGCCGAGCCCGCCATCATCACGATGGGTATGCCGGCCGTCTGCTCGTGGTCCTTCAGACGTCGACAAATCTCGTAACCCGACACCTCGGGCAGGTGATAATCCAGCAGCACCATCGCCGTGTCGTCGCCGATGGCTTTCAGCGCCTCCTTGACGGACCCTGCTCCGACGGTCTCGAAGGGAGCCACCTTCAACGCCATCGACACGACGTTTCGAATCGTTTTGCTGTCATCGACGACTAAAACCGTCTGACTCATTTATGCTCCCTGAGACTCTCTCCGAGACTGGTAATGCCGACGGGAGGGCGTTGTACGGTTACTTCCTGTATCGCCGCAAGATACATCGGCAGAAATAACACGGGGGGATCTGGACGGTCAAGAAATCGGTGGACCCGAGCAGACTCGACGTTATCCTCTCATGGCGGCTCACGCTCCCACTGAATCGGGCACACCATGTCTGACTCCCCCGACATCCCCGGCATCGACGACGCCGTCCGACGACTGACGGATCGCCTCGAAGATGCGACAGAAGACGTGCAGACCTTCGCAAGGGCCACGCCACAGGGGATCGGCATCGATCACATTCCGTTGGCTCGGGTCGGCCGGCGTGTCGACGTCGATCAGCTACTCAAAAAGATCACGACCCCGAGGCAACGGCGCCTCCTTTTTTCGGATGATCCACGGGCCGCGCAGGTGGCACAGCTCATCTGCGTGAAGGAGGCCTGCGCAAAGGCCACGGGGCTGGGCTTCGGACCGGAGCTCAAATGGACCGACCTGGCCGTGCGATCGCTGAAGAAGGGCTCCATCCAGCCGGTGCACTACCGTGGGGACGGCGGCTCCTGGAGGCTCCTGGCCGGAAGCGACATCAGCGACGGCGTTGCATTCGCCGTCGCCGCCGCCGGCCGTTAATCGCGAATGGAGTCGACCGAATCTTCCCAGTTCTGTCCGTCGAAGCGCTCGATCTCGAGCCCATCGAGGTCGATGGCGGGCAGGCATCGAAGATTGACGTCCACCTTGTCGGGGTGACTTCGCGGAATATAAAATGGGTGAATGCCGCACTCCGAACAGAACAAGTGCCGGGCCTGGCCTGTGTTGAACCGATACTCCCGCAACTGGTCTTCGCCGTCGAGCATCTCGAACTGGGAGGACTCGACGATGAGGTGTAAAAACCCTTTGCGCCGACAGATCGAACAGTTGCAGTCGAGAATCGTCGTGTGATCGATGTCGGCGGTCACTTCGAAGGCCACCGCGCCGCAGTGGCAACTGCCCGTGTAAGTCCTCATCATTGCTCCAACTCGCCAATCCGATGAACTCTTCATCTATTTTTGAATCGTCTCGCCGACTCACAGGCCGCCTGGCCGTCGTACTCCTGGCAGGCCTGCTGGGTGCACCCCTGGTCGGCTGTGAGTCCGACGGGCCGCCCTCCTCCTGGGAGAAGGCCGACCCGAACTCCCGGACCGACCTGTTCGAGATGCGCCATTCTCATCCCACGCCCGTCGACCTCGAGGGCTTCTATCTGACCCAACCGGCCGACGAGGCCGTCGAACACCTCAAGACAACCTACTGTAAAAATCCAGTCCGCCGAGAAAGCCAGTACGGCGATGACGCGTACTTTCTGGGGTGCAAGCTCGAGGACCACCCCGATCTGACGTATCTGCGCATCGGCATCTGGCCGAGGATCGGCAATCGGATCGCCACAATCGAGATCCAGCGCAAAGATACGAAACCGGCGACGGTCTACGACCAGTTCAAATCGATGATGGGCGAGCCGGTCGATCACCGACTGGAGCCTCGTCTCATCGAATTCATCACCGAAGACCATCGGATGTTCGCCGACTGGGACTCCGGGCTCGACGGCCCCGCCCACATCGTCGTCGGCCTCGACCCGGACTGGTCTGCTCAATAGTCGACCTTCGGGGGCCGACTCGTCAGGCTTCGATGGTCTCGATCGTGTAGCGGTATCCCTGTTCGGTCAAAAAGAGCTGACGTTTGTTGGAGTACTCCTGTTCGGTCGAGTCGCGCGTCACGACGCTGTAGAAGTACGCCTTGTTTCCTTCGCCGTCCTTGGGGCGAAGAATCCGCCCGAGTCGCTGCGCTTCCTCCTGACGACTTCCGAAGGTCCCCGAGACCTGAATGGCGACGTTCGCGTCGGGAAGATCCACGGCGAAATTGGCCACCTTGCTGACGACCAGCACCGGGACTTCACCGGTCCTGAACTTCTTGTAGAGGACGTCACGGTCCTCTTGTTTGGTGCGCCCGGTGATAATCGGGGCATCGAATCGTTCGGAGATGTCATCGAGCTGATCCAGGTACTGGCCGATCACCAGAATCTGGTCGCCCCGGTGATCTCTCAACAGGTTCTCCACGATGTCGAGTTTGGCCGGATTGGTCGCCGCCAACTTGTACTTCTCGCGCGGGTCTGCCAGCGCATATTTCAGCCGCAGCTCGTCGTCGCGGAAGGGGACCCGTTTTTCGACGCACTCGGCGGTGGCGATAAACCCGCGTTTCTCGAGCACCCGCCACGGCACGTCGTACTTCTTGGGGCCGATCAGGCTGAAGACCTCATCTTCCTTCTCGTCCTCGCGAACCAGCGTCGCCGTCAATCCGAGTCGACGCCGACTCTGCAGGTTCGCAACCGCCCGAAAGACCGGCGCCGGCAGAAGGTGGACCTCATCGTAGATGATCAGGCCCCAGTCCTGTTCGTTAAAGAGCCCGAAGTGCTCGAATTCGGCCTCTTTATCCTTTCGATAGGTCAGAATCTGATAGGTCGTCAGCGTGACGTCTTTGATCTCTTTGGTCTCGCCGGAATACTCGCCGATCTGGTCATTCGTCAGATTCGTCTTGTCCAGAATCTCGGAGCGCCACTGCCGAAGGGCGGTGACATTCGTGCACAGAATCAGCGTCTTCGCGCCGGCCTTCGCCATCGCCCCGAGCGCGACGATGGTCTTTCCGGCCCCGCAGGGCAGCACGATCGCACCGCTTCCGCCGCGCTCCGTGCCGCCTGCCCAGAAGGCATCGACTGCCTCGTGCTGGTAGTCACGCAGGCTGAACTCCTGGCCGTCTTTGGTGACGTCGCGAAGCTCGATGTCGAGCGGTTCACCCTCGACGTACCCGGCGAGGTCTTCGACCGGATAGCCGACCTGAATGAGCGCGTGTTTGATAAACCCGCGCTCGCTTTTGTCGACCTTCAGGACGCCGCTTCGCACCTTTTCGACGATGAACTCTTCGACCTCGTCGTGGGTGGCGATCTCGTTGAGAAGGCTGTGATCGTCGCTGACGAGATAGTGCTCGCCATCCTCCGACACCAACTGAATACGTCCGTACCGGGACATAAAATCATCGATGTCCTCCTTGAGATTATCCGGCACGGCGTACTTGCTGTATTTCTTGAGCTGTTCCTTGACCTCTTCCGGCTCGTAGTTCAGCGCAGCCGCGTTCCACAGCGATAGTGGAGTAATGCGATAGGTGTGAATGTGCTGGGGCGACTTGACCAGTTCGGCAAACTTGGAGAGTTCATCGCGAGCCTCCTCGAACTGATCGTTGTCGGTCTCCAGGAGAACGGTTCGATCCGACTGGACGATGAGAGGATTCGCCGGGTTATACGACATCTAATCTACCTCGAGTGGCGTGACTGAACGTCCGTGACGTCAAACAGTGGGTGGAATCGTCGGCAGGCGCGGGCAGCATTTTGGAAGCGAGGGGCGCCCCGAATTTCGAGGGCGACATCCTAGAACGACCGGGCCGACAGGTCAACACGCACTCACATGCACACGAAACGATGGGCGCCGGCACCGGAGTCTGGGCCCTCGACCCCGACGGTCTGCCGTTGAGAGATGGGCCTCGACGCCTAAGATGTATCAAGCAGGGTGTTCGCTTCATTCCATCGAAAGATCATTTGCTGCTGTTGCCCCTGGAGTTCCGATTGCACCGAACCACGAGACGACTGATCGCGGGACTCGTCACCCTGGCGACGATCGCGATTCTCTGGATGTGGCTCGGCTCGGATCCATCGGGGCAGGCCCCGAGGCCACCGAGCCCCGACGCCCAGGCGCCGCCCCCATGGAGCGGCCGAGACACCGATGCCACCCGTCAGATCACCTGGGAGATCCCCGAAGAGGGTCCCCCGGTCCGCCACGTCGGTCGCCCGTCGTCGGAGTCGACATCGGTGCCGCTGGATTTGACCGTCGAGCCGTCGGAACGGCCGCTCGCCTGGAGCGGCATGCGCCAGGGCACTGCGATATGGCTCGTCGGCGAGACGACCGTAGCAGGCCGCGACCTGACGATCCGTGTGGTGATGTCGGACGGAAATCCACAGGCGCGTCTGTCGGTCCGGTGGGATGCTCCCCCGCTGAACGAACGCACGGACCCGGTCTATGTGCAGTGGCACGGACCGCAGGAGACCACGACATTTTTGAACCATGAGCTCGACATCGGACGGGTTGCCGATGCCGCGCCGGACTCCGTCTCGCCGTGGCGGCCGACATGGATTCGCCGGAAGAACCGGGGAACCACCACGACACTCCGGGGTTGGACGGGAGACGGCTACACGGTGGCCTCATCTGGTGCGGGTCTCGAGACGGTCAACCTGAGGTTGTGGGACCCTCGACAGCACCTTGGCGCCGAGAGCTGCCGGACCGTCGCCGGCCCGGATCAGGGCGACGCCATCGTCGCGTCGGCCGATCTGATCTTCGGTCGATCGACGCCCGTGGTGGCCGCTCCGCTCTCGAGGGGCACACGGGCGACGCTTTCACCGATCTTTGATGTACCGACGGCACACCCCGACGCCACGTTGCACGCCGGTGACGCCGAACGTCCCGAAGACTGGGTGCGTCGCGCTCGAACCCTGTTGTATGGCCATTCCTCGACCGACGATCCGCGTTTTGGGAACGGCGGGCTTCTGGGTCACGACCTGGGTGGGTCGCTCGTCGTACCGACCCGGTTCGCGGAGTCTCCGGCCGTGCGAACGCTGATCGACTCGGTCGAAAACCGGGCCGTCGACTTTGCGGTCCGACAACCCGACTCCTCGGAGGGGAACGCGTCTGCCGAACTCGAGGGGTACTCGACGCGATTCGCCTCGACGACCGACTGCAAGCCCCCCGCCGAGACGGCTCCGACGACCCGGATCTCCGAGCAGAGTTCCAACAGCCACGGAGCCACGGACCTGCTGTCCGACGGTGCAGCCCGACTCGGCTCCCCGGCTCACTTAAAGCCCGGGTTTTTGGTCCCGAATCGACTCGACGGACGTCGAACCTCGTTTGTCGATCAGACGATTCTTCGAGGACGGGTCGAACAACTCGTCGAACAGGGGGGCGTTGCGGCATTCACGACCCCGCTACTCGGGAGCCGGAACCCCCTGACACCTACGGCCAAGGAGGCGCTACTCCAGCCGGAGCGTTGGGGAGAGTGGACCATCGATCCCGACGTCTCGTCCGCGCTCGCGGACCTCAGCCACTGGACCGACGTTCATCGTCTCTCGGTGACGGCCCCGGCCACATGGATCGAGTACTGGACCAGGGCCCGGAACACGACGATCCGCTGGAGCGCCGACGGCGCCCTCCACGTCACCGGTGCGGACGTCGAGGCCGTCGCGGACTTCACACTGATGTTCCCGGGGTCACCGGAGCTGTCGCTGTCCGTCGACGGCGACGCGCCGGAGGGCCGACTGCACCGAACGGGCACTGGAACCCGCGTCTGGTGGGATCTCGCGGAACATCGGACCCATCGCATCAGCGCCGCGGAGGGCCAAGACTTCTCGTCGCCGCACCCGGTCGAATGGGCCCTCCGCGACTGACATAAGCGGCGATTATTCCTGACGATCCGCCGGTCGGCCTTCGCGCTGTTCTTGTTCGGTCGCTTCGCGAACCGACTCGATGGCTCCGGTATACTGAAGTGTCTCCCCGGCCAACGGATGGTTCCCGTCGACCTTCACTTCACCGTTGTCCTCGTCGATCGATACCACGCGAAGAAACATCGTATCGTCGCCCTGGCCCTCCGCCGGTTTCGCCTCGAAGACCATCCCCTCTTCGGGGGGCTGTTCGTCGGGGAAGACATCGACCTGCATCTCTCCGACGAGTTCTTCGGAGAATTCACCGTAGGCCTGGCCGGGTGGCACCTCCACGTCGAAGGATTCGCCTTCGTCCAGACCGTCGAGCGCTGCCTCCAACCCCGGAATGATGTTGCCGAAGCCGTGCAGGTAGGAAAACGAGTTGGTGTCGCCGATGGTCTCGAGGACCTCCCCGTCGGAATTGCGTAGCTCATAGGTGATCTCGATGACGTTACCGTCCGCTACCTTCATGGTGTTCCTCGTAGATGCATGGGGGTTCAATCGATCGCTTCTTCGATGTCGCGAAGGACCCGCTGCGCGCGCTCGTCCCCTTCGCGGTCACGACTTTCGCTCAACAATGTCTGCGAGCGGGATGACTCTCCGAGAAGATGGGTCACATAGGCCCTGAGCGCAACCAGCTCCATGGATCGTCGGGGCACTTCGCGATCCGCAGGCTCCGCACTTCGTTTCAGCCACCGTTCGGCCTGCTGCAGATCGGCATCATTGGACGGGGTCCGGAGGGTTCTGCGCACCCGGGCCATCGCCTCGACCAGATCGACGCGCCACTCGAGCGCCTCCTCCCACCGAGCGTTCTCAAGACCGTCTCGAACCGCCTCGTGATCCCCGGTCAGCACGGCCGCCTCTGCGCGACAGGCCCACAGCCGGGCCCGGTCTCGACTTCGGCCCTCCGCCGTATCGATCGACTCGAACGCCCGAACGGCCGCCCCCGCATCCCCGAGCCTCAGGTATGCTTCCATCCGCCAGGCCCGAATTGCCGCCGCCAGCCGCCCCTCGGCGGGGACACTGTAGCCGGACTCCAGCAGCTCAAGACAGGCCCGGTAGTTGCCCAAACAGAGTTGCGCCCTCGCCGCGACGATGCGGTGGGTCAGCGCCTCGCGACGCCCGCGGAGAATTCCCGCCTGCAGTCGGTCAGTGGCGTAGTCGAAGGCCCGAGAGGGCGCCCCGCGCTCCAGCAGCCACTCCCCCACCCTCATGCGTCCGTAGAGATGGCCGACCAACAACACGATCGGCACGAGCACCAGCGGCGGCCCCCAGGCGTTGAAAAACTCCGCCCACTGCGCCCAGCCGGGCCGAAAGACGAGGACCACGCCGATGAAGTACGTCAGGGCCGTTCCGAGGCCGAGCCCGCCCATCAACGAGACCGCCGCCGGCACCCACGTCTCGAACCGCTCACTGTCGAACAGTCCCATGACTCAACCCCCGCCGAATTGAGGTGACCTCAGAGCGTCCCCGCCGTCGCACGGAATCAACGCCCCCGTGATAAACCCGGCCGCGTCCGACGCCAGAAAGAGCACGAGCGGCGCGATGTCATCGGGCCGGCCGAACCGACCCAGCGGAATTCGGGCCTCCATCGAGTCGACGAGATCCTCGTCGGTCCACAACCGTTCGTCACTGCCCTCGGTTCGAACCGGGCCCGGCAGAATCGCGTTCACCGTGACGCCCGCGCCTCCCCATTCGACGGCCAGAGATTCCGTCAGGCTGTTGATCCCGGCCTTGCTGGCCCCGCTGTGGGCGATCATCGGCGAACCACCCCGGGCGTTCGTCGCGCTCATGTTGATGATACGACCGCCCCTCCCTTCCGAGATCATGCGCCGTCCCACAGCCTTGCTCATCAGGAAACAACCGGTCAGGTTGATGTCGAGGACGGTGCGCCAGCCGTTCGCACTGATGCCCAGCGCCGGACTGATGAAATTGGCGCCGGCGTTGTTTACCAGCACATCGATGCCACCCCAGTCGTCCCAGAACTCGCCGACCACCGTCTCGACCCGATCCTCGTCGCGCACATCGAGGGTCTTCCACTCCGCGGACCCTCCGTGCGCCTCGATGGCCTCGCAGGTCTCCTCCAGCGGCGCCTCGCGACGGGCGGCGATGCCAACCGTGGCCCCGTAATCGGAGAACGTCTCGGCCAGATGACGTCCGATTCCGGTTCCTCCCCCGGTGATCAGAACGCGCGTACCGGCAAATGTATCGGACTCAAACATCGGTAAGACTCCGGAATGATGCGGGAATGGACTTTCAGCAAGCTCTCGACTGACTTACACTCGGGGCGACCTGATTTGCTGGACTAATTTTTTGCCCCACGACGCCGGGAACTCGATGTCAGACACCACCGAACAGACCGACACGCCGGCCGAGCCGATCACGTACCGAGAGATCGAAGAAGCCCACAGTCGCGTCCGCGACGCCATTCTGACTTCACCGTGCAACAAAAGCGAGACCCTCAGTGAACGAACGGGGGCTCAAGTCTATCTAAAGCTCGAGAACCTGCAACGCACGGGGAGTTTCAAGGAACGCGGCGCCCGCAATCGTCTGATGTTGCTCAGCGAGGAGGAACGCGACAACGGCGTCATCGCGGCGTCGGCGGGAAATCACGCCCAGGCCGTCGCCTACCACGGGACCCAGCTCGGCATCTCCTCGAAGATCGTGATGCCCGAACCGACCCCGCTGGTCAAAGTGACCCGAACTCGACGCTTCGGAGCCGAGGTCGTCCTCCACGGCGCAAACTACGACGAATCCTACGAACACGCATGCGAGCTCGCCGAACAGGAGGGGCGGACCTTCGTCCATCCGTTCAATGACCGGGGGGTCATCGCCGGACAGGGCACGCTCGGGTTGGAATTGCTCGAACAGAATCCGTACCTCGACACGATCATCTGTGCGGTCGGCGGTGGAGGGCTGATCTCCGGAGTCGCCGCCGCGCTCAAGGAGACCAATCCCAAGATTCGGGTCATCGGGGTCGAGCCCGAAACGCTTCCTTCGATGAAGACCGCCCTCGAGAATCACAGAGTGACCGAAGTGCCCAACGGGCAGACCATCGCCGACGGCGTGGCCGTGCGTCAGGTCGGCGACCTGACCTACGCGTCGGCAGAGAAGTACGTCGACGAGATGGTTACCGTCAGCGAACGCGAAATCGCCAACGCGATCCTGGTGCTCCTCGAGGAAGAGAAGACCGTCGCCGAGGGGGCCGGTGCCATTCCGGTGGCCGCCCTGCTATCCGACAAAATCGATAATCTCGAAGGCCGAAAGGTCTGCCCGATCATCTGCGGCGGCAACATCGACGTGAACGTCATCTCCAAGATCATCGACCGCGGGCTGGCAGCCGCCGGACGGATCTATCGCATCGACCTGCAAATCCGAGACGTGCCGGGAAGCCTGGCGAAGGTTCTGACACTGCTCGGTGAGCTCGATGCCAACGTCATGGAGGTCTACCACGAGAGGACGTTCGCCGATGACACCGAGCTCGGCGTCACGAACGTCGAACTCAAGCTCGAGACCCGTGGCCGCGACCACATCGAGAAGATCCGAGAGGCGCTCAACAACGAAGGATACAAGATCCTCGACCACCTTTGAGCGGCGCGCCCGACGGCTCAGTCGTCCTCGGGGTCGAACCGTTCAAACCACCAGTGTTCGTCTTCGACAACCCGAACCCAGGGGGTCGGGCCGGCGTAGACGCGCGTGTCGCCGATCTGAAACACCGGCACGTCCGTACCGACCTCGAACCCCTCGGAGATGAGCGCTTCACCCCGTCCGGTCAATCGATACTCTCGTCGCTCAAACAGCGGAGCATCGTCGGCGGTGTCTCGCACCTCCAGACAGGGTTCCTCTGACTCGAGCCCCGCCCAGCGATGCAGTCGGGCCGCGATAGCGAGGTCTCCGACGAAGTCGAAATCCTCGATCCATTCACCACCGAGAATCTCGAAGGGCGTCTTCCAGCCTCCTTCCTCGAGTTGACCCAGCAGCCGCGCATCGAAGTCCGACAACTGAATCGACGAGCCCCCCTGGTCGTCGACGCTCGGAAACATCCACCCGTAATGCTCGGCGAGGGTCGCGATCTCGGGGAAGAACTTCTCGGTGTGCGCCACTGAAATCGCGAATTGTCGCGGCGAGGCCGATGCGAACGTCTCCCACAGGTCGGCACCCGCCTGCGTGTAGATCGGTTCCGGGTAGATGAGGGCGTCGAAGCCCTCCACAAGCTCGTCGATCTCCAGGTCCCGAAGCGGAAAATACCGGTCTTCGATGTCCGGAACAGATATCTGCGGCTCCGCCGTCGCGAGGCGTTCCGCGGGGACGTCCGCCTCGCGGGCCGCGTGAAAGGTCATCCAGAGGAGCAGACGATCCTGGAACGTCGGCGATGTCCAGATGACGATCCGGCGCTCCGCCGCGTGGTGTTTGACCACCGAGCCGACCTGTTCGGGCGACAGATACCCATCCTCGAGGGACCTCACAGCGTCCGACACGACCTCGTCGGCCGGATGGTCGGCGGCGTCTTCGTACAGGCTGCGCCAGTAGGCGAGCCGGTCGGCGCGGTGAGCCTTCGGGTCTATGCGGGCCGGGCCGTGGGACAACACGTCGGGAAAGGGGATGAGATGCTCCGCTCCAAGCTCTTCCAGACGATCGACGATCGAGGACGGAGCCAGGTGAGCTACGTTCTGAAATGTATCGACTTCGTTGTTGTCACTCATTGTCGTCTCCATCTGCTCCGGGGGCCGCTGCCTCAATCGGAGCCAGAGGCGTAGCATCGACCGCCAGATACCCACAAGAACATAAAAAACCCCGGCACGTCGTGGGATGTCCACGACGTGCCGGGGTGGATAAAACAGCCGGCGGCGACCTACTCTCTCGACGCGTCACCACGTCAATACCATCGGCGCTGGAGGACTTAACTTCCGAGTTC
>CAJXPB010000008.1 GCA_913057905.1 uncultured Pseudomonadota bacterium | reverse complement strand
CGTCCTGGCCCGTATTCGCCAGACACGCCCCCGTCACCAGGCCGACGTAACCAGTACCGATAACCGAAATCTGCATAGATGCTGCTCCAGTGGGTTCGATCTGAGTCGGTTGGGGAACCTAGTCCGAGGCGGGGAGAGGTTCAAGGGCACGCCCACTTGACGCTCGCCCGAAAGTCTTCAACGGTTAACGTCCGTACTTGAGAGAGCCGCGCACTCCGAGTGTGCGTGACAATTGGGGCTGAAGTGAAGCTGACTGTCTATCTTGCCGAAGAAGACGTCGATGACTTCGACGAAGTCATCCGGGACTCGTACCTCGAAGGCGAGGTCCGAACCAAGTACGAATCTAGTTTGCGTGAGACTCGCACTTGCTTAAGCACTGCCATTGCAGCGCAGAAACCTACTGTCCGCAGGTGAGAAATGAGGGCTGTTTCCCCCAACAAATGTTCCTGAGGAATTTAGCACGCAGAGCTTGGAGGAACCCGCGAGGGTCTCCTGCCCGGACTGTTGTCATGACACCCCAGAGTACCCGCACACCAACAGAAAGTATTTTAAAGAGTCGGTAACCTACTGCCGCATATGCTGTTACGACACTCGATACAACGGAACCCTGCTCAAATGAGGTACGTGGAGTCTACCTCAAGTCGCGCTTCACGGTCGTAATATTGGGTTGAGCCACGCCTCGTCAGGTCATGAAGAGACCTTTTCAATGGTCTTCCAAGCGATCCGCAGTTTCCCGAAATGATAATCCCTCACTCTCACAATTCTCCCCAAGACACGGCGCTCGAATCATGGCTGATTCACCACTGTCCAGTCCGGACTCTCAAGTGTTGGTACTCCAAGAGCCTTCGGAAAACTTCCCCCTTGAGAGTGACGAAATTGAAGTCCTCAGCGAGGCAAGAGAACTCCTGAAGGACGGCTACCCTGGGCACGCTCTTATCAATTTGTGGAATGCTGCTCTCCGTAACGTTCGAAGACGGGTCGAAGCCTACGGAATCGACTTATTCCTGCCTACTGTAAGCGATAAACCGGGTCGAAGCAGGTATGACAAGACTGGAGATACATTGGCTGAAAGATGGGAGGGCGTCGACACACTCCTGCTTCTCGATGGGGCTCGAAAGCTCGGTCTCATTAACAAAAAATCGAAGAAGATCATAAAAACGATCAACTGGATGCGTAACCACGCTTCCCCCGCACATAGAAAGCCCGAGCAAGTTGAAAAAGCAGATGTGATGTCTTTTGCTCTTCTTCTCCAGAACAACCTTTTCAACCAGCCACTGCCCGAACCTGGTCATACGGTCGATGCAATTTTCGACCCGGTTAGATCAGAGTCACTTTCGAGTGATCAGCTAGAAACACTGAAAGAACAAATTCGCTCTTTTTCAAATGAAGAACTTCGAACTTGTTTCGGATTTCTCCTTGAGCAACTGACTAGTGAGAAACCGATTCCATCAGAGAATGCTCACGAACTGCTCCCAGTAGCATGGGAGCATTCCACAGAGGACCTTAAAAGCACCGCCGGAATGCGTTTCCACCAAGCCCAAATGTCAGATGAAAGAAACGTACCGAAGATAAACAAGCTACTGGATCTATTGGTGAAGGTCGATGGTGTTCGTTATATACCGGAGTCCTCGCGAGCCGACTTGTATAGAAAGGCCTCAGAACGTTTGAGCGAGGCTAAAGACAGTTCCTACGGGTGGGATGACGAAGAGTCCGCCGCCCGTACGTTGTCTCAATTTGGCACGCATGTCCCTAGAATTGCATTTACCCAGGTTTATCGGGAAATCTTGGCGGTTTGGTGTGGCAACTACTGGGGCCGTTCTGACGCCCATGAACACCTGGGAAAGTTCATTGATGATCTGCAGCGGGATGACATTAGGAGGGTCATAGGTCTTTTTGGGGATGATGAACGGGTGCAACACGAGCTGCATTATGAGAAACCAAAGAGTAGAGCAATCGACTTAATTCAAAGACTGAAGGATAATCTGACTATTGCAACCCACAAGGAAGAAGCAGAAAAAGCTATTGAGATAGTTTCGTCACTCTGAGAGTAGCCGGACAATTCGTTTCTTCCGGAGGGTTTGATCCGTAAGGATCACAGACCAAGACAAGTACTCAAAGTTGGTTCGACAAAGCTGATCACCGATTGTAGCGAGTCACGTTGATCGATGGACGGCCAGGCACACTACGTGATGTCTGTCATCGGGGCGACGAGTCGAAGCGCTCGCTGCGCTGGAAGAACGGTCGGTAGATGTCTGCCAGGGTCTGCTGGACCGACGCGCTGTCCGACCCGATGACCACGCGCTCCGGCGACTGAAAGTCCTGCACGGCCGCCCCCTCTTTGAGAAACTCGGGGTTCGAGGCCACATCGAACGGCTCGTCGGTGCGTCCCTCGATGATCTCGCCGACGCCGCGCGTCGTCCCCACCGGCACGGTGCTCTTGCAGACGACGATGGTGTAGCCGTCGATGCTGTCGCCGATCTCGGCGGCCACCGCCTCCACCGCGCTCAAGTCCGCCGCGCCATCCGCGCCGGTCGGCGTGCCCACCGCGATGAACACCACGTCCGACTCGGCGACCGCCGCCTGCGTATCGGTCGTAAACTCAAGCCGCCCATCCTCGAGGTTCTCTTCGACCAGCTCATCGAGCTGCGACTCGTAGATGTGGACCTCGCCGCCACCCAGCCGCTCGACGAGCTCCGCATCCTTGTCCACACACACGACGTCCTGGCCCGTATTCGCCAGACACGCCCCCGTCACCAGGCCGACGTAACCAGTACCGATAACCGAAATCTGCATAAATGCTGCTCCAGTGAGTCCGATCTGAGTCGATCCGGCAACCTAGTCCGCCGTGGGGTGAGGTTCAAGACCGTCGCTTCGCAGATTCCCGTCTCACTCATCGCTCAGCGTCACACGGTGAAGCGCAGGTGGTCGACCCAATCTTCACTTGCGCCGTTTTTCATAACCTCGGTGCTGGCGTCTACGTATGAGGCATCGCGGGGCTCATACCAGAGGTAGTTTCGGTTGGCGTGCTCGTAGTACGGGCGGGCCCCGTGGAGTGGGCCTTTTCACCTCAGCCAGGCGATGGGCTCCCCTGGCCCAGCGGCGCATCTGACGCCAGCCCGACGAATCGGTGACCTGTGGAGAAATCCACGCCCGGATGCTGTCGACGTTGAAGCCGAAGGGCTGATGGACCCACAGCGCCAGAGCCCCGACGACCGCCAGATCCAGATACAGACAATGGGGCCGGACCTGTCGGGGGAGGACCGTCATGGTCGTCTCACAGACCTGACATTTGTAGCGGCGGATCTGGATGGTCACCCGCTCAGGAGAGGCTGCCAGAAACGCCTGGAAACTGATCGGACCCAGGACGAGCCGTTCGCGTGTACCGTGTCCGTGGAGGTTTAGATTCTGGCCGGGCGGAGCAGCCGCGACCTCACAGTCCGGACACCGAGAAGGCCGGACGTCCTCGGTGGACGGTATTTCTTCGATCCATTCCTTGACGCAGACGTCTGAGCGTACGACAAAGTTGGTGCTCGCATCTGGCATACAGATTTCGAGCACGACGGGAAGCCACACGATTGGATACCTTGGGGCTTCCCGTCACCTTTTTCTTGAGGCCGACAACACGCCGATGCTCGCCTCCTGGCGGCCTGAGCTACCATCAGATACCTTGCCTGGCGATTTTTCAGATCGGAATGGGCAAACTCGATGGATTCGGATGAATCCATCGCGTAGCCTGCGTGGATTTGGCTACCTGGGCCTCAAATAGAGTGCTCCGTTACAGCCAGAAGCAACAGCCAAACCTACGGTTGTTCCAGCAAGCGAAATTCTCAGGGCTCCAATAACTCCACGGCCTCTTCTACATCGCTGGCAAAGATGTTTATCCGCCAGTTGTAGCCGGCGTCGAAATTGTAAATCCACGCAGCACCAAACATTGTTTCGTTGATGAATCTTGCGAAAGCAACGGCCACGGAAACGGGACCCGCGAAAAAGATGTGCAAACGCGTCCTGTGTCCGCCTGCTCGAGTGATTTTCTTGAGTACATCTTCGAATTGCCCGCGGTATTGCTCGACTTGTTCCAAGCTGTCTACGACAAACCGTTGAGGATCAGGAATTGAGAGGTGTGCGCTGGCATCGAACACAGGTTCACTAGGGAGTTGGTCTTCCCGAACTAGCGCGCTGATGCTCACCCGTATAGCGACGTCAACGACCTCATGCGGCTCACCTTCCGACATCTGAGGCTCGACATCAGTCGAAAGGTTCGGGAACCCTTGTCCCTGCTCAGTAATCCACTTCCAGTGGCCAGAATGGGATGCCAGTTCGAAAAGCTCCGGCCGTGTGGAACTTCCGAGGTGCCTCCCGGCATCGAAGACGAACGGGAGATGGGCTATTCCGTAGTAGGCGATTCTCGCATTTGGGAACTGCTTACGTTTCTTGTCTAATTCCTCGAACGTCTGCCTCTGTCTTTTTAGCGCAGAGCATATTTCGGATTTAGAATCATCAAATGCGATCTGGTCGATCTCGAAGTTGAATTCGAGCCGCTCAGCGAGCGGCGGATACTCCCCTGGCGTAATTGACTGAACTATCCTTTGGGAGAAGTGCTTTACGCAAAATACGGCTTCAGAACCATCTGAAACCTTCCCAGCGTTCTCGATGACAGTCCGAACATCCTGCTCGGAAATCCTTTTCCTTTCCAGAACCGCTCGCCGCCGGATTTCTTCTGGGTGGTGCAGGGTGCTGAAGTAATCAGTTTTTTCTGTCTCATCGTACTCCATGGACAATGATGCAAGTTCAATGAGGTCCCTCGCTGCAGCGGCCACGTGAATACCGGTGCCATACTGTTGCCGAACCAACTCATCGATTTTACTCTGCAAAACAGCACGTGCATTGTCCCGGCGGACGGATTCATCCTTCAGCAGAACCTTTCTGAACACTTCGCGGAGGATATCTCGTTCGACAATCTTGCCAAGGTCACCGTGTAAGCGCCCTTCAAATGACTGCAGCGCATCCTCCTCTTCGTCTCTGAGTTCCGATGGAGCACGCTCATACAACTCTTTGAGATAGACGAGACTCGTAGCTCGAGACTCATCCCAAAAACCGTGATCCGTCCAGAAGACGAATCTTGAGTAATCTTTCGAATCTCCCGCTTCGAGTTCGTAAAACCGGTCAATTGCATTTACAACTTCGTCTTCATTTGCCTTGAGGTGATGCCTTCTCGCCTTTCTTGTCTTCACCTGTACCGCAATTCGAGAGCCGTCCTCGCGAATGACAAGCAAATCATCGAGGTGTTCAGCGTAGACCGCTGAGTATTCATCGGATAGCAGCTTCAACGACGTGATCGCTGTGATCGCTGCTTGGTAACGGTAACTCAGAAAGGTGACGTCACCTGGATCCGAATCGTCCAATTCGTCATCAATCACTTTGGCAACCATCTAGACCCCTACCTTACCTTCACGACATACGAATCCTGCGCGGCGATCCGACCGTCCTTCACTATCCGACAATGCATAAAGTGCGTTCCGGAATATTTCGTACGCTCCCAGACAGTCTCCCCGTTGCCTTCCTTGACGTGACCTGGGTCGTCGTTCTCAAGGCACGCTTCTCGACCAGTGTTTTCGACAACCCATCGTACTTCGAAGGGTCGCGGCACCGTTGTATTCTCGATTTCGAAGAATATCGACAGTCCCTTGTTAAGGGGTTCTTGACCACTCGCATAGGCTCCGAGGCGAAATCCCCCTTGATCCTTGTAGAGAGTCGCGTTGATATCTACCGAGTGCCCAATTTCTTGCCAGCTGTCCTCACGGCTCCCTGCAATTGACTCTGCTAGTTTCGTTCCCTCGGTCTGGTCAGACCACCATTCTGAGTTGAATACTTTACCCCAAGTCGTCATCGCATCCGCACGATCTGTTTTCGGACTGTCTAGGGACGTCAGCTTCTCCAGCGCAGATCTGATCTTGCTGCGCAATCGGCGGACTTCACTGCGGTGTTCGTCCGAACCGGTCAAACTCTGATGACTATTTACCGGGTTCGCTACGTCTGTCGTGTCGCGGAGTCTTGAGTGAATTTGTTGGAGGGTCTTCCGAAATGCCGCGTCATCACGACTAGTATCCGGGACGAAGTGGTTCGCAGCCAGGGTCGAAAGGACAATTCCACCAGGAAGTTTCCACGACGTGCGAGAGCGAGCAAAGTACTTGAGCAGTCGGATGATCCGTCGAAGCTGATTTTCACGAACTTCTGCCTCATTCCGAGCGGGCGATTGCAAGCGGATTTGATCGAAGAGCCAGTTTGTGAGGGCCATTGGGTCACGCTCAGTCCAGTCGGCCCCGGCATGTTCAATTGTTGACGAAGAAGTCAGTCCTGACCCTTGGAACTCCCGGTAGACGGCGAAATCGACGTGATAACCGTCGGCGTACCAAATTGTGACAGCATTAGTGCGGGGTTCCGGATCGTCATTGAAAGAGATGTCCAGTTCGTTGAACGCGGCTGCAATCCGCTTCCTCGCCTGAAGCGCGCTCTCCGGAAGGTCACCTTCGCCGAAGATCAGAGCGATATCGATGTCATAATCTTCCTCACCGTTGTCCGGATGAGGCTGAACGAGGCAGTGAGTTGCGTAGCTGCCTTGGTTCCGCTCTCTTCGTGGGTACCTGTACGTCGTGCCCCGCGCGGAGGCCAGTTCATCGAGGCCGTCCTTCAATCGCTGAATGTTGAGGTTCCGGTAATTTCGAAGTTGCTCCCGTTCATCCTGTGGGACACGCACGTGATTGTCGTGAAAGAAGATGAGCTCATCGTGAGCGTCGTACATGGCGTAAAACCCGCACACCGGTCGACTGGATACAAATGTTCAGCCATACGGTACTCGGCTGCCACGTCCTGATCAAGCGGTTCTGCCAGACCCTGAGTCACGTCGGGGAGCTGACAGACTTCCGATCGAACCGGGTCGAAGGCGGCCGCCGACAGGGAACCGACCAGTAACATTGGATCGACCGCAGTTCCCGACCCGAGGATCTTTAGGAGGACCACTGGGCCGGGTCTACTAGATGCATACACCCGACATGCGCGGGCAAGTCCGTCCGGGCCGATCGGGCTGTCTGCTGCCCGAATTCTTTGCCAGAAAACTGAACCAAGATTCATTTGCGACTTCTTCATCTTCCGGCAGACTCGCATGTGGATGGGGGAGGTAGATTCAGCTAGCCAACTCCACGAGGCAACCAATGACAGAGCTCAAGGTCCAAGGTTATAGCGTAAAAATCCGCAACCAATTCAATGCCGCTGGCAGTCCGCCGAGACTGATAGCAGGAGCCACGTTCCATGAATGCTGGGATGAAGCTCGGGTGAATTCCTTGTTTGCGGGAAAAGTATGGCTGACGTTTCATGGAGGTTGTGAGCAGGGTCAGAAGCCGTGTCTTGGAGCTCTCTTCGACAGAGGCGAGGTGTCCAAGATCGGGATCTTCAAAGAAGGCTGCAAGAACGGAAAACCCAGTCAAACTTCGTACAAGCAACTCTGCACAACCCTTGGCGCTCAGCCACACGCCGATGTCGAGGATCCCTGACGGCCTCCGAAAGCCGCCATCCACAGGTGAAATGTTTCTGTGGACCTCGTTTTTGCTTGGCTGACTCGGGTGTTGCCTCCCGGTCAGGCCGACGACGTCGCTCGTCATCCAGCGCTGGGGGCTTCACCGGCGGATCGCGCTGAGGACCCTGAGCGTGGTCGGCACACGGCCCAGGCGGATGGTCGGCGGGTTCATGGCGGTGACAACACAATCATCGGCATACCGCCCAACGTTCTTCTGGCCTCCTACCCAGGCGAAGGCCTGGGCATCGAGATCACCATTGCCGGCTGGATAATGGTGGGCGTGCCGCTGGTGCTGGTCCTCTTGCCGCTGGCCTGGCTCTTTTTAACCCAGGTGTTCTTTGCGTTCGACGACGTGCGCATCCGCGGCGGCCGACAGCTCATCGACGACCAACTCGCCGGACTGGGACCCACGGACCGCGGCGAGGCGGCGACCCTGGCGGTCTTTGTGGGCGCGGCGCAGACCTGGCTGACCCGCTCGTGGCTGACCGAACTGACGGTCTTCGGCTACACCCCGCTGTCCGGCCTGACCGAATCCGGGGTGGCCATCCTGGCCGCATCACCATGGCCCAGATGCGCAACGCCGGCATATAGCTGAATCTGACGGCGATCGTGCTGATCACCTTCGGTGGGTATCTGGTCTTCGTGCGGGTGTTGGGGTGAGGTTGGGGCGCTGCCGCCGCCTCTGGCTACATCTGACAATAGGCTTTTCGTGATCAATCCTCGGAAGAAATCACGCAGAACTCCGCTCCGAGGGCATCCATCGTATTTTCCGTCGCGTTCATTAAGAGGTTTAGCTTCTTTAGGCGTCGCTGATTTTGCTCGAGCGCTGCGGCGTCATCCGAACCCTTTCGCACCTTTTCCCAATATGGGCGTCGAATTCTGGGCTGTACCACGGCGACCCTGAGTCGCCGCCTGTCATCAATGTCATCCACGGCATCGTGAAATGAGTCCAGACTATCTTCTTTCCCATCGCACCAGACGTAGTCACCGTCGAACGCGCTGGTGCGCTCCTTGAGTCTTCTGGCGAGATTACCCCCACGTTTGAGATATCTGGCGTTCTTTTCGGCTTGGGCAGTTACTCTCTCATAGTCGGCAACCGAGATCCGTCGGTTCTCTGACGTAGAACCTGACGCCTTTATGTGGATGAGCGTCAACCGGGTGCGAGCGGAGTCGTCGCCGGCATGCTGGACGTGGATGAGATCAGCCGTTTCGCCCGCCCCATCATCGCAAACGAGCCAGCCCATCTCGTCGTTTTCAGAATCCTCGTCTGTTGGGTTCTCCAGCCACGGCATCTCTCGATCGAGCCATTTGTCGTAGACCCACCGGAAAAGCGAAGCATGTCCAGAGTAAGTGTCGGGATTCTCGGCGTCCCGATATTCCTGTTCGCCATTCCAAGGTCCATCGTTGCCCGAATCTTGTATGTGCAACGGTTTCTCTACCCCAACATTGTACTTCCCACTGAAATCCCGCCACACCCACTTTTCGAAGGGCACATCATCGAATTCATCCAAATAAACCGTATTGCCGGCGAGGGTATGACCAGAATCGTAATAAACTTTCACCTGCTGCCGACGGCCACAAATTCGCGTAATCTCGTCACGGAGTTCTTCAATCGAATCATCCTCAGCGTCACCGGAAAATTCCACCTCTTCGACCGACACATCGTGCGGACCATCCGCCGAAATACTCACCTGCATTTCCCCGATCTCCTTGCCACGAACGGTCACTTCCGTGGTGAAACCCCAACTGTCTGAATTTTCCACTGGAAAACTGGCGTCATACGCCCACTTTTCGAACAATTCCCGCTCACCCGAGTCGTCCCCGCTTCCGTGATCAGACTGAACCGAAATCGGCGGGCGGACCACCATTTCGTACGGATCACTCACATCATCGATGGACTCCGCAGGGTACGTCAAATTTGAGATTGGCTTAGACTCTCCCCTCCCAACCCCATCCACCATCCTCAACATTGTGGATACATCTTGCGCATAGGTCTCCCAGTCACCGGATTGGCTCTTCCAAATCAGTGATTTTTCTGGAGACAGGCCAACGCTGGCGTCGAAATCCTGTTCATCGACTTCCGAACGCGCTGCAGAATATACAAATGTCTGATCTCCGAGCGGATCGAGTGCCAACTCTACATCGATTCCTGTCAGCATTTTTGCGTCGGCCTTGACCGGCACCCGGCGGTGCATCCCGGAGAGCCATAAGGCTCGCAACTCGTCTCCAATGAACGCCGCTTGGAGACGATCCGCAGGCACCATCGAAAGTTGACCCAATCCAGTCGAATCACCTGACCCGAGTCGGCGTCGAATCCAACGCCGTTGAACTTTCTCGGACGCATAGATTGAAACGAGCGAGGTGTCGGCCTTCCAGGACAAAAGGATCAAGTGATTTTCTACGTCCTGAATTTCGACCCCTTCCACCCAGTCAACTGGTCGTGTGAGCGAATACAGAAGAAATGCGCTCAAGAGCCCATCCGAATCGGTACTGTCCTGAACTTGGCGTCCTTCAATCTTACGGGTCTTCCCCTTGGCCGGCTGATCCGGATATTCATCTACGAACCGATCGTCCGAATCCTCATCCCGAATTTGCCTGATACAAGATTTCAGCTTCGTCGCAGCATCATCCGAGCCATCCACTTCCTCCCATTTCGCCACAATGAACGATTGAAATGGCTGGAGGTCATCAACTGAAATATTCGCGTCACCGGGCATCGCTAAACCCCCTGATTGTCAGTTGCGCAGGACTTATCCAAACCATGCCTCCCATACGCTCTCGTCCATATCGATCCGAACTTCGGTGGTTCGGAAGTCGTTCGGACCACTGTCGACTCCCAGATTACCCTCCCAGCGGTATCTCACCTTCAACGAGCAATCCTTGTGACTGTGACCGTGCTCAGCGGTATCACAGTCGACGAGCGCATAGTTGCGATGATTGAGAATGGCGCCCATATCGCCATCAAAACTCTGGAACTCACCTTCGACGTTGATGGTGTCTTCCGGATACGCCTCCGGCGCCTCGTGATCCTCCACGAGCGAGTCCCTGAACACATCGAACCCGTCCATGGCGGCAGTCATTAAGCCGCTGGGCGGCGGATATCCAATCGAAGAGGATGTGATCTGCGCGATCTTTTGATCGGTTTCCGCTATATCGAGCGTCGCCATCGTTCCCACATGAATGTCTCCACTGAGAATATTTACATGCGTTTCCGAGGCAGACCCGTCGGTAGTCGCCGTCGAGAGGCGCCCGATAAAGTCAGCAAACGCCTCCTTGTTGTTCTTTGACGTCCAGCCATCACGAAGATCGGACAAAAGTCCCAGTGACTTCACCTTATCTCTGAGATTCAGCATTCGCGCGACGTGCTCAATGCTCTTTCTTCCAACGTGATAGAAGGGAATGCCGACTACGACGAACAGGTGCTTCAGTGGGTCATCGGACTCGACGAGGTGTTCGACCTCTTCGATTATTGCGTCCTCCTGGTCGCCGCCGAGCACCACACCGTTTTTGTAGTCCCGATTTGTCCTTCCGTCGGTTACGACGAAGGCCGTGTCTCCGATACAGAAGCTGTAGGCTTTTGCCTCCTGCTGCGGTGTTCCGAGTGCTTGCGGATTGGCACGAACTTGAAACTCATCGAATGCGGTTTTCGCTGCCGAAAATAATGCCTCGCGGGATTTTCGCTCCACGTGGTCCCGATCGTGTGAGCCGTATCCGTTGTAAATATCGTGGTCGTCCCAGATCATCAGACTAGGGACCCTCGCCAACACATCCTGAACATCTGGATCACCCCAGACGCTGACGTACCGTCTACGGTACGCGGATACCAATTCGCCAGAAGATTCGACCAGATTCTTTTTCCACGCCGTTCGCACCGAATCGGCATAGACCTGGTCACCCGCCATTATCAACAATTCTGGACGCCCTTCCTGAGCCGAATCATCCCCGTTGACGACCTCAGGTGCCGGCAAGTCGCGCTCCGCGAGCTTTTTCCACAAAAACGTTGCCTGTTCGTCATGAACTTCCTCGATCCCATTACACGAGGCGAGTGCGAACTTGTCGATCCGCCCCTCCTTGAGTGTGAAGATCTCATAGCAATCATCTGGAATCGACCCCTGGTCACTACTGAATGCGTTCCGTTCGACCGCACCCCGGACGACGTAAGGGACGGCAGCATCGCTCGAAAGGTTCTCAATCTCGAACATTCCGATTTTATACGGAGGTGCATCCTCTAACCTCAAAACCTCCGAATCCGTCGATTCAGATGTTGGATCGTTCCAGACGAGTTGCGCATACTCTGGCAAATTGCCGTCGAGATTCTCGGATTTCCCGAACACGGCGAGCACCTTGTACTTAATCGACTCGCCCTCGTCATCGACCCCAATTCGCAACACATCAGCACGTGGTAAGTCCATCGATATTTCCGCTGAGCAGAATTGTAGCTGAACACTCATTATTCATGTGTTTGGGTTTCAGACCGAATCGTCAAACCGACCAGGCCGAAATCAAATGAGAATGCATCCAGCACGAAACGCTCCACTACCCACACTTGCCCTCAATACGATGACGAATATTCGCTCCCTATGGGCTTACTGCGATGAACAATATTTCTTCCGGATTCCACTTGGTTTGAGTTCCGGACGGGCAGGTGAAGGTTTACCAAAACGGTCGGAGGTCCCGCTGGATTTACGGGGCTGAAAGCGGACATCGGAACCCCCGAAGATGCAGACAACGCGCCATTGACGTTGACTGCAGCCCCGAAAACCCGATGTTCACCCCGCTCCAGAACGCCAACAGGGCCACCCCCACGAATTGAAGAACCTCTTCCCAAGACATGGCTGACCTCGTTGAAATGAACGCACCTGCGCAGGGCTCGTCCGAAGCCCCACCAATTCGACAAACCCAGTTACCGCTTGTCCCCTGCCCTCCGATCATTTGCCCTCGAGAACGTTGACAACCTTCGTCTTCACTGCTGGTATTGAGATGAAGGCGCTTTGACACGCTCAGGGGAACGTAGATGTCGACGGAAAAAGCAGACGAACTCGTCGCTCATCCGCTCGTCCTACGGGCAGCCTGGCGGCGACTTGAGTCTTGGTATCGAGTCGGTGAAGTATCCAAGGCGACGGACCTGGCTCGGTGGCAGCTCGATCCCGAGGGACATCTCTACAGATTGTCCGAAAAGCTGCGCGCCGGGGACTACCGCCCTTCGAAGATGACGCTCCTTCCGTATCCGAAGAAGGGTGCCATTCTTCGCCACTACTGCGCCCCGAAAGTCGAGGACCAGGTGGCCATGCTCGGCTACCTGATCCTCTTGGCACCGGCCCTGGAAGCCGCGATGCCGAATGTCTCCTACGGCAACCGGTGGTTTCGAAAGGTCTACAGGAACGACCGAGACCCCGACGCCGAGTGGAGAAATCGGGCCTTCTCCCTGGCCGACGGTAAGATGTACGAGCCCTACTCCCGAGCATTCGGGTTGTTTCGGCGAGTGGCCCACTGGACGGCCTCCCGCATGATGGGCTCGAACATCTCCTCAAGTCGGGCCACGGGACCGTCGACCGAGCCCGAGGACTACCCCGACAAGAAGCTCCCGCCCTTCGTGAACCGAAATTGGTGGGGCGACAGTGACATTGATCGCGCCTACTGGGCCGGTGTCGACTTCAAGCTGGCGTTTCCCTCCGTGAAGATCAGCATTCTTGAAGGCCGGATGCGCCGGCTGATCGACGGTACCCTCGCGGACAAATCGGGGATATCGACCGGTCAGGGCAGGAATTTCGGCATCAAACCCTCTTCGAACGACTCCGATCCCTTACAAAGCCCCTACCGAGGATATCCGGCCGATCTTCAGTCGGAACTCGAAGACCAAACCACGCGAAAGAACATCGTGAAGAGGTTCTGCAATCAGTTGGGCTCGATCGAGTACGATACTGCGACCCGTCACGACGTCCCGGAGTGGGACGAATTGTGGCATCCCTCGCATATTGACCACGAACTCCCCAAGAACCCGCCAGAGGAACACACCGGACTCCCCACCGGGCTGGCGGTCTCCAACTTCCTCCTCAACGTCTACCTCAGCCCAATCGATTACCGGTACATCGACGAAGTTTCAGATTCTTCGGACAACCGATACGCCTTCCTGAGGTTCGCCGACGACATCACAATCCTGGCCGATAGCCGCGAGAATCTCCTCGAGGCAATCGACAATGTGTGGGCAGGCGCTCGGGAAAAGAGCGACGATTCATTGGTCAGTCCGGACTGCCGGGACGACGACGCAAATCTCCGCATCAACTGGGGCAAGATGGAGCCCGAACCCGTCCAGGATGTGGCGCGAGAGTTCTTGGAGGCTCACGACCGAGAGTGGTGTGAGGTTTGTGAGAAACCGGAAACAGTCGAAAAATCCGAGAGCACTGACCAGGAGGAGGGCGAAGTTGAAGAGTTCGACAATCTCAGCACGTGGTACGCTGAGCATGGGGACGAAGAGGGGGCCGGCGACGACTCCGAGATCCCAGATTCATTCGGACCGGAAGATGGCGACCACGTCATTACTGCTGAACGGCCAGGCCCCTTTGTAACCTATCTGGTCGAGCGAATGAGCACCCTCTCACGGGAAGACTTCGAGGAACGATTCGGAGACCCTGCCCGCGAGCGGCTCGTTCAGTTGCACGAGTTGATCCGGTTCGACTTCGACGACCATCAAGTCGGAAAGGGAACGCGGTTCGCCTTCGCGGCCAACCGCCTCGTCCGGGCATGGCTACCGGAAGACGACCCCGAAGACGATGCGGCATCCATCGGTGAAATCCGCCATTCGATCCGGCGCGCCGTCCACGAAAGCTACCAGAATTTCCATCTGTGGCGCGCTGTAATCCGCGCGGCAGTACGCAGGCCCATCGACGGAGATCCCACCGACCACGACCATGCCGATGCGTGGCTGCGTGGCATGCTAAAGTTGATTGTGTACAGGGGCTCATCAGAGTCAGAAGAAGATGATCGCGAATGGCCCGCAGAGCAGGTAGATGGCTGCCGCCGGCCCGATGGAGAAGGATGGAAGCGCCTCACCGTCTCCTTCCTCCGCGCTTCGTTCTGGCGTCACCTGGCGAGCGCGATCAGCGCGCTTCGATTTGAGAAGCAGCGCCGCCCTGAGACTGAGGACTTCTCGAGGGAAGGCTCGCTGAAAAGTCGTGCGCCGAGTTCACGTTCATGGCTCTTTCGCGCCGTAGATAGCGACGCGCTGCCGGAGGTGCTCAATTGGCTGTCCGATATCGACCGGTGGGCGAATGTCCTCTACGGCGGTGTAGAGTCCGTGGACCTCCACTCGTGGGAGTTGGATGCACTCGTCAAAGCAGTTCTCGTCACAAACACACGGGACGAAGTCTGGAAGTCGTGCACGGACAACTCATCGACGCCAGTGATCGAAGGCTCATTCGCCGCCGATGATCTCGAAAAACATCTTCACCTGCCGGACGAACCCGCCCTCTTCCCACGAGGGTCTTCAGTCGTCCGCAACATCCTGGTGAAGAACGGACGCACCTTCGACCATTTGGGCGAGGAGGAACATGTTGCGGACTACACGCTGGGGCTGTTGAAGCTGGTGCCCGAGACTCGCCCGCCCGGCAGACGCTTCTGTCCGCAGACGGATCCCCAACTCGGTGAGGACGCACCGACGCTCCGCATCGCAAATCGCCTCGGTTTGATGCAGGACTTAGAGCCAGGCGTTGCGGACGCTCTGACAGAAAAGGTCTCTGCGTCCCCTGAAGTTGTCCGAAGCTCCGAGTGGGAGGAAATCGACGGTGACAGTGAGAATACTGCCTACCTGAGACTTCAGATGTATGCGTTGGCGCGGAGATTCTTGCGTTCCCTCGGCCGCTCTACCGAGGCGGTCGGCACGCCCGACGGCGGCAGTGACCCCACGATTCACCGAGTCCTCTGGGGCAAACCCGCCAGCAATGAAGACATCACGGGATGGGACATCAATCCCGCTGAATCACCATCCCTTGAGTTACCGCTTCGGGTCTCGCTCCGTTGTCTGCGTGACGCGCTCGAGTCAGACCGCTTTCCATTCAACTATCGAGGGCGGAAACCTCAGACGTGGAAAATCAATAGAGAGGAATCGGCCGCTAAGGACCCGCGGGGAGCATTTGCTCAAGGGCGACTTCATCAGAAGGGACAGATACCCCAACCGAAGCCGGTCGAGCCTGAGCACGAGTGGATAGAGACAACGACCGACTGGGAAAGCCTACCTCACCCACTGTTCTTTCTGCCCTATGTTTTCGAGGAATTCGGCGAGGAAGAGCGGGTGCCGTGTTTAGGCGAGGAGTATGACAACTGGTGTCACCTTCTCCACTTTCTGACCTGCGTAGACGGGTCCGAGAGGATTCTGGACCGCCTCTTCTCTAATGGATTTGGCACGGTACCTTTTCGAGATCGCTGGTGGGTGCGCGGCCGAGTGCATCTCGATGGAGAGACCTGGAAATACTTCGGTCGGGCCCTCCGCTGGTTTGAAGACGAACTGCACCGTGGCCCCGATTCGGAACAGCAGGATCTGCTCAAGTCTGGCCCCAAAGACTTCGGGCGTGCGTTGTCGGACTTGAAATCGCGGTTGCGGGAACTGGACCTTTCAGACGTTTCTTCGCGCGATTTCCTGCACGAGCGGGTCGATGTCCGGCTCGAGATCGACGATGACTTCGAGGAACCCCATTCGCTGTCTCGATTCCCCTCGCAACCGCTCGAAAAGCCGAAATTGCCCGACGGGCTCAATCCAGACGACTTTGACGATCTGGACAAGGATGTTCCAGTTCGCCTGGCCCAGATCGAGGCCACGCCCGACCTGCGCGCCATGCAAAAGAGATTTCCGGTTCCCACGCGCGAGGAGATTCAACATATCTCGAAGCAGATTTGGGCCGCGACCACACGTGAAAATGTCCACCAGGGCAATGACGGTGACTCGAAGGACATAATCTTGCTGCCCGAACTCGCCGTTCCCCACTCAGAGTTGCACTACTTGCGACAACTCCCGCGGAGCTCGGGTGTATCGATCCTCGCAGGGACCATCTGGCGCCCGATGCACCCCGCCGCAAGGCCCCACGCCACCGTCGATCCCGACCGACGCTTCTTGGTGAATGAAGCTGTTCTCTCTACGCCCGTACTCACCCCGCGTGACGACGATGAGTTCTGGCGCGTCCGCGAGTTTCGGATTCGAAAGCCAACGCCATCACATTTGGAACGCGGCTACGCTGCAGCTCTATCAGAGCGCGGACATGCGACCTTCGAGATGCTTCCCGGAAGAAAATGGTACCGGTTCGTCCACCCCAACTGGGGCGACTTCACCGTCGGCATTTGCGCCGACCTGCTGGATCCGACGCCCTGGGAAAGCCTGCGCGGTGACATCCTCCACCTGTTCCTGTGCGCCTACAACAAGGACGTCGACCTGTTCGACTCCCTGAGCTGGGTCCGGGCCTACGAGACCTACGCCAACGTCGCAGTCACGAACCACGGCAAATACGGCGGCTCCTTCGCTTGGACGCCACAGAGCTCACATCGCAAGGAGATCGCCAAACTTCGCGGCAACGGCCTCTTCGTCCTCGCAGATGTCGACCTACCGGTCCAGTCGCTCAAGGAGGCCCAGGAATCCGGCGTGGATGCGGCCCGTCAGGCTGCCCGCGATGACTGGAACTCCGAGGACTCCTCGGACGATGACTCCTTCAAGTCGCCACCGCCGAGTTATCCGGGGCGCGAGGAGTGAACGCCTGTCAGCCCTGATCTTTGGCCCATTTGTACGAGGCTCTCAATGAAGATCGACCTTCGCAGCGACTGGGTAGAACTGCTCAAGGAACGCCTTGATGCGCTCGGCTTCGACACATCGAAATTCGACAACGACCAGGATCTCAAATTTGCGTTTTTCGGTCTGGTCAACCGACTGGTGCCGACGGAAAGCCGGGACGTTCACGTTTCGAACGAGTTCGAGGTTCCAGAGGAACACCACCCTGGCGTGAATGCGTTAGAGGAAAAATTCGAGAACGGACGCCCGGTATGGCCACATCAATCAAAGGGTCTCTCTAGCACCGACCGACAGGACCACATGCTGTCCGACTGGGGGATCCAGCATTTTCATCTTGGCACGGAGGCAGAAGACGACTCTCCCTATATGCAGCGAACGGGGCCCTTGCTATTCGCCATGGTCGAGGGAGAGGACGCCTACTTCATCGACGTAGAAGAACACGGGGCGTGGGCGAAGGAAGAACTGCTTCGGATAGTCAAAAATAACTGGCCTCAGCTTCTTGAGGATTATCGTTTGGACACCTTCGACACACTAGCTTGCAGCATTGATGACCTCGATAAGACGCAGCGGCAGCAAATGCGCCGCAACGGGATTAACGTCTTTCTGGAGATCGACAGCGAGCACTATGCACCGCCCGGTGGCGGTCTCACGAGCGCAGGCACCAGCATGGACGTGGTGGTCCAGTCAGACCGATTTGTGAAGTGCTTGGACCATTTAGAGTCCTACGTTCGGAGCAATGCAATGCCACTCGTGCGTAGCGCTCTGGACACTTCGACCTACATCACGTCTCCTTTTTGTTTCTCCCTCACCGTTCACGATGGCGACATTGGAGTCCTAGAGGAACAAAACGATATTTTCTTTCGATACCGTCAGCTCAGCCCGCTATTTAGGGAGTTGTTGGAGCCAGAGAATTCCGAATACCAGGGGATTACCGACGCCTGAATCGTCGTGATTAGGAGGAGTCTTTCGGAAGAACGAAATATTTTCAGAACTAAGCCGAATAAGATCGAGGACATTTTTCATTCTGTTCAGATTGCCTAATGTCCGCTTTGCGTTTATGTTCACTACTGAACCGGGGGCGCCGTGGGAAAAGTGGAAGCATTTGCTATCGAAGGTTTCGAAATCCTCTTCTACTCAAACGACCACTTGCCCCCGCACTTTCACGTCAAGAAGACGGGTGAGTGGGAGATTCGAGTGGAAATCCGGGAAACAACGGAGAATATGCTCGCCTTCTCGGTGAAATGGCCGAATGATTTCGACGGCCCCTCAAGCAATACACGAAAGGTGCTCCGAACCTCGGTTGTAGAGCACCGAGAAGAGCTGCTCGAAGAATGGGAAGAGAAAGTCAACTACTGAGAGAGCATCATGCCAGCACGTGATATCGGACTAGTCGTACAGGGGGATGTGGACTCGCCGGATACCGGCGGAGAAATCCGCCTCGTCGACTCCGACGCGGAGGGTGTCGAGGATATCAACAACCTCTTTGTGCTCGCATCGGCGCTCGCTTTGCCGGAGGTTTCGGACATCATCCACCGCGCCAACAGACGCAAGCACCTGCGTGGTCTACTCATCGACCAGGGGCACGACTCAAACTGGGCACCGGCAATGCTCGACCGAGCTGGATTGCGCACGCTCCGCAACACACTGGTTCACAGCGACTCGAAGGTGTTCCAGCGTATCTTGAACGCTTGGCGACTCGGCGCAGAAGATGAACTCATCGCAGACGCCACTGTTCAGGACGGACTGCTCCTGGTCAGGACGTGCGCTCTCGACACGCTCGAGATTTCAGTCGACGACCTTCGGCCGCTTCCCGGAGAATCGGGAGACGAACTCGCGAACTTCGAGGTCGCCGACGACGGAAGTCACCTCCACTGGCCGGCGCTGGACGTTCACCTCGACCTTCAGGGTATTCGGGCGGCGATCGATCCCGAGCTGCGAGAGGAGCTCAAGGCCGAACGCCTGAAGAGTGACGAACTCATGGGGCAGGCCATTCGTACGCTCCGAAACGGCGCGGGGCTCACCCAGAAAGACATCCCGAACCTGTCCGCCCGGCAGGTCCGACGCATCGAAAAAGGCGAAACGTCTCCGCGCACCAAAAGCTTGCGGGCCTTCGCCGAGGCACACGGACTCGAAATGAACGACTATCTCAACCGGGTAGCCGAGGAGATGGGTCGGCTTCGGAGGAAGATTCCGGCTACGGAAGAGTCAAACTGACCCTATCGCTCGATGGGCCAAGCGGCACAGAAGCTCCTCAAATAAGGCCAAACCAGCGATCAGTTTGGCCGAACTGTGATCAGAGCCGTCGCAGAGGCGCGCGGAATTTATTGCGTCCGACGTTCGCTGAATTTACGAATATCCATATGATCGAGGGCATTCAGGCGTTGCCGGACGGATGTTTCGTCTGTCACGATAGAGACGAAACCGGCAGTCCACCGCAGGAAGAGCCGATGGCGTCAGGGAAACTACTCAGAAAGCTCATTCGGGCGGGATCACAGGGTGACTCGGAGGCGTTCCGAGATGTCTCCGAGGAAGTCATCCACCACGAGCGCCAGAAACAGCATCATTTGCTGGCCAATGATCTTGAACGGTTACTCTATGGAACTTCGGGCGAAGACTCGGCCGAAGTTCAGAAGTTGAAAGATGCGGTGCCAACCGATGCCGAGCGCGGACTGCCTCTGGTCGAGGTGAAAGAGCCCTGTCGAGACCTTGAGGACGTCATCCTCAGCGAGGAGAACCGGGAACTCGTCGAGCGGATCCTCCACGAGATGCGTCGCGGCGACGTCTTGTCGAGCTATGGCCTCCGTCCAATCCAGAAGGTGCTTTTCTGTGGCCCTCCGGGTTGCGGGAAAACACTGACTGCTGAAGTCATCGCAACCGAGCTCTCACTACCCTTGGCGATCATCCGGGTCGACAGTGTGGTCTCCTCCTATCTTGGAGAGACATCTGCGAACCTCCGGAAGGTGTTCAGCTTCTTCGAGGAATGGCCGGTCGTTGCCCTTTTCGACGAATTCGATGCCATCGCCAAGGAGCGGTCGGACACATCTGAACACGGCGAGCTGAGGAGAGTGGTCAATGCCTTTCTGCAAATGGCGGACAGTTACCGCGGCGAAAGCCTCTTGATTGCTGCCACGAACCACGAGGGCGTGCTCGATCGAGCCATCTGGCGGCGGTTCGAGGAACTCCTCGTGTTCGACTTGCCTAACGTCGACGGCGTCCGACGGCTGCTCCAGACCAAACTCCGCGGCGTCCGTCGCGAATTCGACTTCGAAGACGTTCCTGCCGAAGACTGGTTTGTCGGGATGTCATACGCCGACATCGAGCGGGTCCTACTGCGCGCCATCAAATCGATGGCTCTCGATGGCAAAGAGTTTCTTCACTTGTCAGACATCGAAGAAGCGCTCGAAATGGAGCAGTCCCGGCGAGATCGAATTTCGCAGATCGATGAGGAGTAACTCGGGAGGAGTCGAAGTCCAGTCGTTTCGCTATCCGATGCCACTGAAAGTCGCATGCCCCAGAACTACTACCCCGTCGAGGAATTATCCGCTGAAATGCGACGGGATGATGAGCCCATGGGCTCGAAGGAGAAGGTGTGGGTGAGCCTCCAAGATGACGATTGGCTATTCAAGAGGCCTCGGCCGCACACTGGCGAGCATTGGGCTGAAAAGGCGACAGCGGAGCTTGCCCGGCTCATCAACCTTGATGCAGCAACAGTGGAGCTGGCTACACTCGAAGAAACACGAGGCACAATATCAAGGTCGTTCGTTCCACGAATTGCAACTCTAACTCACGGAAACGAACTCCTCTCGGAACAGCATCCTGGTTATGAGCCGTCCGTCGAAGGAGCCTATCCAGAATATCGGGTCGATAGGATCTTCGAGGCAATCGCTGACGTCGACGCCAGCCAACACTCGGAAAGTCCGAATGCAAGCCATGAAGTCGTCGGCTTCCTAATTTTTGACGGTTGGATTGCGAATACCGATAGACACCATGAGAATTGGGCTATTCTTCAGGTACCTGGCGATGAAAACGATCGTATGGCACCGACTTTCGACCATGCTTCATCGCTAGGTCGGTTGCTCGACGACGATCGCCGCCTTAGAATTCTCAACGGTGCGGACATGTTGTCCGTTCGTGGGTACCTTGATAGGCGGGACGCTCAGGGATCGATTTTCCCGCTGAAAGGCTCAGATCCCGCATGTCCCTTCAGGCTGGTCTCTGATCTTATTGAACTCGGGCATGCAGATTCGGTCAAACACTGGCTGGAAAGAATCGAAAAGGTAACAAGAGATAAAAAACGAGCAGTCTTTGAAGCATTTCCCGGAGACTGGTTAACTGAGCCATCCATGAACTTTGCTCTTCAGATTCTCGATGAAACTGAGGAGCTCATGAACGAGGAGTGGCAATCATGCGACACGTAGAGACACTCTATCTTGGGTGGTACAGTGAGCAAAAGAATACTTGGTACACCATTGGGCGTTTTGACTGCGACGAAGACGGCTATCGGTTCAAGTATCTAGCCGGGGCCGTGTTCGCGCGTCGAGAGGCGGACTTTGGTGGGTTGGCCCAGTTTCCAGATGAGCGCAAAGAGTATCAAAGCTCAGAGCTGTTTGCCTTCATCGAGAACCGCGTCCTTTCCAAGAACAGGCCCGAGTACGAAGAACAGACTCGGCGGCTTGGTTTGGAGCCGCAGAATCTCCGACCCTTCGACCATTTGTCCCGGTCGAACGGCCGGCGTGTAACCGACACCTTTGAGCTTTATCCGGCTCCGGAGGAATCTGGAAATGGGATTTCGCTTCACTTTTTCTCGCGCGGTGTACGATATCTGGAGGATTGGTTGAAGGAACTCTGGAAAGAGTCCAGTCCGATGGCGCCATTGAGGCTGCGTCGGGACAGGGAAAACGAACACGACCCCTATGCCATCGAGATCCTCGACGATGGGGACCAAAAACTGGGTTTCGTACCGCAGTATTACTCCCAGTCGCTTTCCAAACTTCTGGACGAAGACTGCGCCTATTCAGTCAACCTTGCGCAACACAACACGGAACCGGGCTACGTGAGGGAGCGTTTTCTGCTCCATCTGAAATCACACACTCCAGAAGAGTGGTACTTTCCGCAGTCGGATCAGTACGACCCTGTCTCGACGGTACTCGAAGAGCACGAGGCCGCGTGACATTGCTCCATCATTAGGCCGAAAGGCCTCTCCAAGGCTACTGGAGCCAAGGGGTTTTGAGCCTGCACGTTATATGTCGGGCCACAGGCGGATGTACCCACGGGTCACCGTTTGTGGCCCGCTCTTTTGTCTTCGTGCCCACGAGGATCGGACATTTTGCAATCCGCTCATATTGAATAATGTCCGCTCTGTGCCTAACCTCCCGTGCAGAGTCGCAAACCGTGACAGAGAAAGGCACCATGAACTCGCGCGACATCGGATTGGTGATGGCGGGGGATGTAGACTCGCCGGATACCGACGGAGATATCCGCATCGTGGACTCGGACGCGGAAGGCGTGGAGGATATCAAAAACCTCTTTGTGCTCGCATCGGCGCTCGCCTTGCCGGAGGTTTCGGATATCATTCACCGAGCCAACAGACTTAAGCACCTGCGTGGTCTTCTCATCGACCAGGAGCACGACTCGAATTGGGCACCGACGATGCTCGACCGAGCCGGATTGCGCACGCTCCTCAACACACTGGTTCACAGCGACGCGAAGGTGTTCCAGCGGATCTTGAACGCTTGGCGACTCGGCGCAGAAGATGAACTCATCGCAGACGCCACTGTTCAGGACGGACTGCTCCTGGTCAGGACGTGCGCTCTCGACACGCTCGAGATTTCAGTCGACGACCTTCGGCCGCTTCGCGGAGAATCGGGAGACGAACTCGCGAACTTCGAGGTCGCTGACGACGGAAGTCACCTCCACTGGCCAGCTCCGGGGGTTCATCTCGATCTTCAGGCCATTCGGGCAGCGATCGATCCCGAGCTGCGAGAGGAGCTCAGGGCCGAACGCCTGAAAAGTGACGAACTCATGGGGCAAGCCATTCGTACGCTACGGAACGAAGCGGGGCTCACCCAGAAAGACATCCCGAATCTGTCCGCCCGGCAGGTCCGACGCATCGAAAAAGGAGAGACGTCTCCCCGCACCAAAAGTTTGCGAGCCTTCGCCGACGCACACGGGCTCGAAATGAACGACTATCTCAACCGGGTAGCCGAGGAGATGCGTCGGCTACGGAGCAACCTTTCCGACGGTTAAGAACCAAACTGGAACCCCCATCGCTGGAGGCCCCCCGATGCAGAACATCGTGCCGAATTTGTGGTTTGACGATCAGGCCGAGCAGGCCGTGGAGCGCTACCTTGAGGTCTTTGATGAGACGTCGCTTGGGCGGCGCACCGAGTACAACGAGACGATGGCCCAGCAGAGCGGGCAGGCCGCCGGGGCGCTGATGGCGCAGGAGGTCACGCTCGAGGGCTTTGACTTCGTGGCGTTTAACGGCGGGCCGCACTTTGAGATGAATCCGTCGATCTCGTTCATCGTGAACTGCCCGACGGTCTCGGGGACCGAGGCGCTCTGGCAGGGGCTAATGGAGGGCGGCAAGGCGATGATGCCGCTGCAGGAGTACGAGTTCAGCGACTGCTACGGCTGGTGTGAGGACGCATTCGGCGCCTCCTGGCAACTGATGCACACGCCGCAGGCGCCCGAGCGGCTGATCGTGCCCAGTCTGATGTTCGTCGGCGACCAGTACGGCCGCGCCGCCGAGGCCATCGAGCTGTATACGCAGGTCTTCGACAACTCGGAAGTCGGCTCCATCCACCGCGCTCCCGGTGAGGAAGGCGACGACGGCCAGGGCCCGGTCATGTTTGCCGACTTCACGCTGCGCGGGGTCTGCCTGGCGGCCATGGACGACGACGCCGCGCACGACTTCCAGTTCAACGAGGGCATCTCGCTGATCGTCAACTGCGCCGACCAGGCCGAGGTCGACCGCTACTGGGACGCGCTGACCGCCGACGGCGGCCAGGCCCAGCAGTGCGGCTGGCTGAAGGACACCTTCGGCGTCAGATGGCAGATCGTCCCCGAGCGGCTCACCGAACTCCTGTGGGAGACCGACCCCGCCACCAGCGAGCGCGTGGCCGAGGCGCTGCTGCAGATGCAGAGGATCGATGTCGGGGCGCTGGAGGTTGCGGCGCAGGGGTGAGGCGAAGTTGACTAAAAAGCCGGAGTTGAAAACTACTTCAACTTCCCTATTTTAGTAAACTGTTGGAGCATCTAGCTAGATATTGAATAAATGGCTCAAGTTGAAACATTTTTCAAGAAGGGTCATTTAGTCAAGCCCTACAAGGGTGACAGAGAATGGTCGCTCCCTCCGAAAAAGATGCAGCGAGGCTCGCTCAAGAGCTGCTCGTAGAGTGGTTCGACACTCGTCCTGCGACAGTGCATGAACAAGTAGAGCGGCTCGATTTCTCGCTCGATCTCGTTGTCGAACTGGGGCCGCACGTTTTGGTCCTCGAATACAAGCGTTCTGGGGACGTGGGGAGTGTATCACGGGCAACACAGCAACTCGGCCAGCACACCCTTCAGAAGGAGATCCCGGTCGTTGTAGTTCCGTATATGGGAGCCAAGGGAATGAAGCACTGCGCGCGAGAAGGGGTCAGCTGGATGGACCTCTCGGGTAACGCTCACATCCGAGGAGAAGATCTACTCATCCACGTGGAGGGCAACTCGAATCGGTTTGGCGGGCGAGGTCGTCGCTCGAGTCCCTTTGCCCCGAAGAGCTCGCGAATCGCACGCTTCCTCCTGGCCCATCCGTATGAGTACTTCCAACAAAAAACAGTCGCGCAGCGAACCGACCTGGGACAGGGCTATACGAGCAAAATCGTCAGCCGGCTCGAGGACCGAAGGCTGGTGCAGCGCGATGCACAGCGGCGGGTTGGCACCGAAGAACCGGAGCTCCTGCTGGACGCATGGGAAGAGGATTACGATTTTTCGAAGCACGCCGTCACTAAGGGGACCATCGCCGCGCGCGACAGCATCGAACTCACGAGGAGGATCGCAGTATTCCTCGAGCAGCAAGGCCTGGCTCACGCCGCAACCGGACTGGCAGCCGCCTGGTTTTTCACCGAATTCGCCCGATTCCGAACCGTGAGCTTCTATCTCAACGAACCCTTGACCGAAGATGCGAAGCAAAACCTGGGGCTTCGAGAAGACCCTCGCGGGGCCAACGTCTGGCTCATTTCACCGAAGGACGAAGGGGTCTTCCAGGAAACGGAGCAGCGACAGGATATCCGATGCGTGCATCCGGTTCAGGCCTATCTCGACCTACGAGGCCATCCGGAGCGATCTGCCGAGGCTGCAGAGACCGTAAGAAAACTCTATTTGGACCGCGCGAAGAGAGCCGATGATTGACCCACCACGAACAGCAGACGACTACGCGCCCGAAGATCTAGAACTCGTGAAATCCACTTGTCTGGAAGTCGCGACCCGATTCGGTGCCCTCATGGACGATATGGTCATCGTGGGCGGGCTGGTCCCGGCCCTGCTTATCGACCTCGCGAGCGATGAGACAGAGCCAACAGAAGATGGCCCGATGGAACGACACGTCGGTACCCAAGACCTCGACCTGGGATTCGCCGTCGCTGTCTTGGATGACGAGAAATACGCTGAAATTGCCAAACGTCTCCGTACGGCGAACTTCCAACCAGATACCAATGACGACGGCAACACGGTGACGCACCGCTGGTTTAGCGAGAATGAACCCCGAATTAAGGTGGACTTCTTAATGCCGCCCTCCGACGGCTCGTCGGAGGGCGGCAGGCCGAAGCATCTACAGGCAGATTTTTCTGCGATTGTTACGCCTGGGCTGGAGTTGGCCTTTGAGAACATCCAGCACGTGGAGTTGCAAGGCCAGACCCTGAGAGGTGCCTCTGCACGTCACGAGATTCCGGTCTGTAATCCAGGAGCTTTCGTTCTACTCAAAGCGCTAGCGGGGAAGAAGAGAGGAAAGGACAAGGACGACTACGACCTCTACTATGTGCTTCGGAATTACGATGATAACCTGACCGAGGTCGCCTCATTTTTCAGTCCATACCTACGTGCCCAGCATCCGGCGGCTGAGGAGGCGGTTTCAACGCTTCACGAGCGTTTCGAATCCAACGATTCCGTCGGTCCGATTGCCGTCAGCGAGTTCGTTCATGGGCAACGCAATGAAGCCACAGAGGCCGACGCGTACGCATTCGTCCAAGATTTTTTGGATGCACTCGACGAAGTTGACTAAAAAACCGGAGTTGAAACATTTTTCAAGTGGGCGAATTTAGTCAACTAAGTACGTCCCTTCCACCTGTGGGACTCTGGCATATTGAGCAGGAGTAAGTGCTTACACTTAGAGTAAGTGTATGCGCTTATATTCTTGGAGGCTTTGCGGCGTCCGGTTGCGCACCCCGCCTCACTCCAAAATCTTCCCGAGTTCATCCTGAAAAGCCGGCAGCCGCGCGTAGTCATCTTTCAGAGTCTTTCGAACGTCGGCCCACCGTTCGGCTTCGCCTGCTTCCCGCAGCGCATCGCGAAGGGTGGCGAGGCGTGAACACACATCCCGATAGGCAGCACGACGCTTTCCTCCTTCTATTTGGCTCCGCGCATCCTTCAAGAAATGTCGTATAACGGCCCGCGGGTCCACTCTGGCGAAAGCCACCGCCATGGGACGCGTCATCCCCCGGCCGAGTCGTTCGCGCCAGACGTCGAAGGCCACCCGGTTTCGTCCCTGTTGAATCAGCCACGAGACGAACTCGGTGGGCGCCTCACGCTCCAGGGTGGCGCGGAGTTTTTCGTGTAACGTGTCGGCATCGTCCCGATCGGCAGTCATTCCCAAGAGTTCTTCCAGTCGATCGGCGGTCGGAGTGGACTCAAAGCGAGTCTTGTAGAGCTCGACGAGCCGGTCGGGATCGTCGCGCCCGGCGTACAGGTCAGCTAGCCAGCCAAATACCTTCGAAACGTCGCGCGACGGCGGGCTCTCATCGAGAATACGGTGCGCCAGTTCCTCGACTGCTTCCTGGTGGCCGGCGTCGCGAAAGTACCCGCGGACGGCATCGAAGCTCTGCGCTCCACCGTCTACGGCGACGTCCAACGCAACCTCGACGAATCCGCGGTCGAGTAGAACCGGGACGTCGTGTTCCGGATCGTGAAAACTCCGACTGACGCGCAGCGCAGATCTGGTCTCCGAGCGGTCGGCCGACCCGGGAATCGTGCGCAGATAAGCGGTGTGGACCTCACTCGGGTCGACCGAAAGCATCCAGTTCCCGTATTCATCGGCAAAGATGACCTCACCGCTGGAGTACGCGTAGTTGATTGCCTCGAACATCGCGTAAAAACAACGGTAGGCGGCATCCGGCGCGTCGTCCGCCAGTTGTGCGGTCGACCGCAGCAGCTCGCTCGCCTGGCTGAACCATTTCTCCGTCTCGGGAGGGACGTGGCGGAAGTTCCTGGAGTTGATCGAGAACGGCGCGTAGTAGACGCCGTCGGCGGATTTGCGCCGAAAATCTAAGATCTTCCGGGCGCCCTCAGTCACCTGCGCGTCGAGCTCTTCCAGAGGCTGCCGCGGCCGAAGCCCCCGCCAGACCCGATACGCATCGATCACCTCGTTGGCTCCAGAAACCCCCGGCACACTGATCTCTTGGAGGGGTACCGACCGCGACTCGTCGCCGCGTTTGATCTCGGCACGAACCTCGGCGGAGTCTGCTGCGTGAAAGGCGCGTAGGAGTTCGACCTCCTGTCCCCACACGTCGACCGATGCCGGAAGCGGACCGACCGAATCTTCGACAGCGTAAGCGAAGTGGGCGAATGCGTCTGGACTGCCGTAGCAGTACCGGACGATTTCAAATGCACGCACGTATGGGTTCATCGATTCTCCTCGAGCCACTTGGTCATGGACTTGAGCATTTCGATCTCCTCCTGAAGCCTTTCGCACTTGGCCCGCATGCGCACAAGTTCCGTCTCGCCCTCCAGCTCGGTGCGGTGGCGTTTCATGTCCTCAAGTTCCTTCTGGGCAGTGTACTCGTCGGCGTCGCGGCATTCGGCGGCCTCCTCCAGCAGTGCGACTGCCTTCGATAGATCACCGTCGGGATCGTCACGCAAAACGTCGGCGGAGTAGAGGCGTCCGAGGGCTGAGTCGGGGCGCAGCTCGATGATCTTTTGTGCCTCCTTGAAGGCCTCGTCGTATCGGCCGGCCCGGGAGTACGCCTCGCAGCGTATCTGATGGAGCAACGTGGCGGTCTCCTCCTCCAAATCGGTGAACTGGTGGAATACCGAATCGATGAACTCGATGGTCTTGTCTGGAGGCTCGCCGGCATCCATGGCCCCTTGGCTGTGATTGAGGGCCAGGACTTCGACGAGTGCGGCCAGGGCGCCCGCCGAGGGAAAGCCGAGGCGCCGCTCGACGTCCGTCAGGCTTTTGTCCGAGGGTTGAAGCTGCTGGACGACCAGCGACCAGAGTTCGGTCAGCGGCTCGAGGACCTCTTGCGAGGGCCGGTCGAAATCGTAGAGGGCGGGGTCGTTGAGGCGTTTGAACTTGTCCTTCCATGAATCGCGGTCGCGCCGCTTGTTCTTCTTGCGCAGGCAGCAGTGCTTGTACTTGGCCCCGCTGCCACAGGGGCACGGGTCGTTTCGTCCGGTGTCGTCAGGCATGGGAAGAACTCCGTCGTTGTGCGCTCGCAGAGGGGTGAAGTGTCGCAGATCACATCCTATGATACAGGAACTGGCGGCTGTTCATCGAACTGAATTTTCTGGACTGATTTTGAGAATCCCGACCACACGCGCCAGCACCAAGCGGAAAGCACGCCACATTCTGGCTTCACGTAGAAACGCCGGACAATACAGTCGACGGGAACGGCTTCTGAAACTCGCAGGCATCGGCGGCGGCCACGGCGGGAGTGAGCGGTCACCGAGGGAACTCCAACGCATTGGCGCGTTGGGGCAGGTGCTTGGAGAGCGGGCTCGTGAACACGGGCTCTCGCGCCCGGTCGATTCACTTCGACGGGAGCTCGGCGAGGTGCTTGCGAAGGGCTTCCGGCGAACCGATCCAGATGACGATCGAGAGCTTCGGTCCATCCTGCTGCGCGATCTCTGGGTTGTGGTGCAGCCAGATTTCCGCCACACGCTCAGCGGATACGCAAACTATTTCGCCGAAACCTTTCGAGATCGGACCACCGAGGCCGAACGCACCGCCGTATGTGATTGGTTCAAAGCCCGCCTGCAGCAGGCGGAGGACGCCGGCGAGTCGGCGGACGTCCTCCACGCCCTGGCCCATTGGATGTTGGAGTACGTGGGAGGAGCGTTGTCGGATGGGGAGTTCGAGCACATCTGCCGGCAGACGGGCCAATTCGTGGAACTCGTTGGACACAAACTCGACCTGGGAGAGCCCGGCGCGGCCATCCAGACGGCCAAACAGGCGCCGCCGGAAAACGCAAAGCCGCTCTGCTATGCCTTCTACGACCGCGGCGAGCTGGGGGTCCTGGCGGAGTCGGACGCTCTGCCCGATCCCGAGGATCCCGGCATTCAACCAGAGGCCCCGCTGCACGTGGCCCTAATGCACCTCGATCGGGGACTCTTGGACGGGGCGCTGCCATGGGTGCGGGCCGTTGCGCAGGACGACCCCAACGCCGAGGACCTGATCGAGCTGCGCGAGGTTGCCGAACGAGGCGGCGTCTACGGTGAGCGGCTGGAAAAGGAGCTGCTGGCCGGCTTGGCGCAGCGCCAGCCCCACGCCGTCCTCGACTTCCACCTGGAATTCGACGAACCCGCCGACGCCGTCCACATCTGGGAACAGGCCGAGCGATGGCCTAACGCACGGTGGCACGACGCCGGCGAACAACTACTGGAAGCCGCGCAAGAGGCCGGTGAGTCCGACCTCGTGTTGGCCGTGGCCACCGCCAGAGCCGACGCCCTCATCGAACAACGCGGCCGTGAGAACTACCGCGCCGCGTGCGCCCAACTTGTGGCCGCCAGAAAGGCCGTCGAATCATCGAACCTGCTTTTGGACTGGGACGAGCTCTTCTCCGAGTACGAAGACCGCCTGGAGAAGCTGCCCGCGCTCCGGGACGAAGCGCAGCAGGCGGGCCTGACAACTTGACCGGCGCTCTATCCGGTGCCCGACACCAATGTGCAGCATTGACCTACGCCGCCGGAAACAGGTCTTCGAGATACGTGATTGATTCGCCAATCAAGCCATCAAAGGAATTGGCGGACAAGTTCGGTCGGCGCGGCGCACCTCCAGGCATTCGACTCTGTATCTCGTACGCTTTCTGAAGTGCGTCTTGAAGGACCGACTGCCCCTTGAATCCGTCGTATCCCTTGTGCTCTATAGTCAATACGGCGCGCCAGAGAACGGCGAGCCCAGCATAGAAACTGGTCCAGTCCCGGACCTCGATGCGACCCTGCCACCCTTGCGGGGTGTCATCGTCACCAAGCATTCGCTGAAAACCGAGTCGGAACTGTTCGGTGAGGGAGGCGCGGGTCAACGCGGCCAATCGTCCAGGTCCCAATCAGCAGGCCCTCAAGATCTACAGAAGTTGGTTGATGATGAGGAACCACATCAGAAGCTTTCTGAATCCATCTGAAGGATCCTGCGGCTTCGCGCCCCCCTTTCCGCCGCAGACGAGGAACTCGAACGGTACGGTATTTTCAATCTCAAGCGCTTCGGGCAGAAACGAACTATAGCTTCGCAATATACGAAATTATAGCTCGCAATATACGATCTATATTTTCGCTATCCAAGACTACCCCCCACATCCCCAGGCTCTTCGATGAGTCGTTAAACCGACTCGAGCGACGCGAGGGCTTCCCGCATGTCTTTTTCCAAGTCGCGGTTGCCAAACCAGGCATATTCGTGCGGGCGAGGAAGGGCTGGCGGGAGGTGTCGAGCGATGGACTTTGTGACCCTCTTCGAGACGCCCAAGTCGTGATCGCGCAAAAAGTGGAACCATTCGAGGATGATCTGAACCGCCATCGCGGAGCCGTGTCCCAGACGGCCGGGCCTGATGAGAGCAGCGTCGCGGACGCGCTCGGCCACAAATCCAGGGTCGGGAACCAGCGGCGAGGCATCCTGCAGATGACTTCGAATCTGGTCGATCTTCTGACCCTCACCGTACTTGGATGTCTGGCGTTGTTTCGGCGGATATTTGATTTGGGAATTGATCAATAGCTGCAGCGTAGTCGCCGCGTACAACACCTTGGGGCCTGACCATGAGCTAAACCGACCGCCCGACTCGACCAGTTGACGCCCGAACCGCAGGCCGATGGTATCGAATGTTTCCAGGGATTCATCGTGTGGGTCTGGAGTCTCGAACTCTCCGAAGAAGCCCCGGGCGATCCCGAAGACCCGGTCTCTGATCTGACCTATGACATGTTCCGTGAGAGGCCCGAGCGCGTCGTCGAAGTCTTCAGTGTCCGGGACGCAGTCCAGGTCGTCATTGGCTCGCTCGCACAACCAGCCATAGGGAGCGCACCATCCAGCCCCATCAAGAAATTCTCGAGCATCGTGGGGGTCGACGTCCTCGGCACTCTCGCGCAGCCGGCTTGTCATGTCCTCGGGCCGCCCCGCGTAGGCGAGCCGCGGGATCAGATCTCCGATCATCTCGATGCGCTCGATCGGCGATTCAAAGAGACGGTCGAGCGGCGTCTGCAGATCCATGTCGTAGCGCGCCGCCGCATCGATTTCCCGGAAGATCAGATGGTGCTCCACGTTGGAGACCTCTTCGGGATACGTCTGGCGGGTCAACTCGACGAGTCCCCGCCACCGCTCGGCGCGCTCGGGCGTGTTGACGATCTCCTCGAAGGACTCGAGGAGCGCCGATTCGATCCACTCTTCATCGAAGTAGCTGCCCTTGCGAATCTGCGACTCGATCATATCCAGCGACTCGTCGCGGCTGGCTCCGGGATACGCATCCCAAAAATCATCCCACTCGTCGCGCCCCTTGGGCGTGTCGTAGCTCCCCTCCAGCGGTCCGTCGTAATCCGCCTGAAGTTTTGGATGCTCGCGAAGCAGCTCGACCAGCTCGGTTTGGTACTCCGGATCATCAATGAGTTGCTCGACTAGCTCGGCGGCCTCGGCGTGACGCTCACCCACCACAAGAGCATCGATGTGATGGCGCCTCAGTTGGTCCTCGAGATCACTGTCGAGATGTGAGAGCCGGCCGAAGACGAAGTCGAAGAACTCGAGGGCCTCTTCGGCCGAGTCGTTCTGTTTTGCCAGGTCCGCTGTCAGGACTGCGTTTTCCAGCAGCACGCCCCGGATCACCTCCCGGATCTTGGGCCCAAGACGGTCTTCGACGTCATCGAGGCTATCGTCACTCGGCAGGAGCTGCTCTTCGATGACGTCCAGCGCCTCGGTCCACCTTCCTGCTTCGTAGTGCTCGCCCAGCTCCTCCTGCCAGTCGGGCTGGCTCTTGGACGTTGAATCTCGCTTCTTTGTCTGCTTGCGAAGACAACAATGTTTGTACTTGGCCCCGCTGCCGCAGGGGCACGGGTCGTTGCGTCCCACATCGTCCGACATTTCTTGGTCCTCTATCCGATCGAAGGTTTGTCGTGAGCCAGATTCTGACCTTTCACATCGAGCTTGTCCATAACTCGCCGCCGATCTGGCGGAAAGTCGAGGTGCCCGAAAAGCTGACCCTCGGCGGACTGCACTTTCTCATCCAGGAGCTCTTCGGCTGGGAGTCCCACCACCAGTTCGACTTCAGATGGAACGGAGAGCGCTACAGTCTGCCGGGCCATGGGTTGGAGCACACTCTGACGGCCAAAGACGTGACGATCGAGGAGCTCATCGGCAGGTCAGACGGGCCCCTCGGCTATCTGTGCAACGACGGCGACACACGGGAGGTCGAGCTCACCGTCGAGGAGCGAAGCTGGCCCGAAGAGGGGGTCGACTATCCGAGATGTGCCGCCGGCGAGCGCGCCGGGTCGCCCGAGGCCTTCGATGCTCAGGAGATGGATTTGCCCAACGCTGAATCCTTGAAGGGGCGCGCGCGGGAATCCGTGCGAACGCACCACCGAAGCCAGGGTGAGATGACGCTCAGCGACCTGGCTACGTTGGTCACGGCCATTAAGGGGGATTTTCTCACCGTCGACGGCCATGAGTTCACCGTGGACGAGACCTTGGACACCTACCCGACGTCCAACGAGCTACGTGACTGTCTGTCACGCCTACCGGTCGGCCAGCTCAATACCGTGGCCAAACAGGTAGGCATCGACGGCTGGCCATCGCTTCGCGGCGACCGGGAGGAAGCCATCGCGGAAGACCTCCTTTCGGGGGATGCGCTCAACGAGGTGCTGCGCCAAATTTCCGACGACGCACGCGACCTCCTCCATGACCTGGCCGACGAGTCGGGACCGGTGAACATCCACTCGCTCCTCGATCCGCGGGCCGAGCAACTCGATTCCGACTGGATGCTCTTCAACTCGGACTCGGGACTCGGCCAACTTCGCCGCCACGGACTCGTCCACGTCGGACTGCGCCGAGAGGACGGCACCGAGTGGATCCTGTGCGGAATTCCCGATGAGATTCGGGAACGCATCGCGTGACTCCGGCTGACGAAGAGCGGCACAGTTTCAAGGTCCCACTCCCCACGGATATTTCGTCAAAGATCTTGAAAAGGGGATCGCGGCGAGTTATTTGTTCTAAGCAGGTGTTATCGTTCGGATACGTTCAACCGGCGAACGATCATGTTCGCTGGGACTCGCGACGCGGAGGGGATCCTCACATGAGTGAATGGCCAAGCTTTTACCCGGACGATTGCCCACCAGCGGATGCAGAAGACAGCCAAGGCGTCGTCTTCCACCTCGTATCGGGCGATCCAATGCCCCCATCAGACCTAAAAGATACGGCCTTTCACCGAGACGCGTTTCCCGAAGAGGATGACTGTCTACGGGTGGCCCTATCCTGCTACCGTCGAGAGGAGGAGCTCCGTCAGATCAGGAGCAGCGTGCCGCGACTCTCTGATCGAAAGATTGCTCGGGCAGACCTCCAGCCGGACTACGGCAAATTGTTGCAAACGAGAGCGCCATCGCATCACTCGCTTTGGATTCGGAATCAGTACTACGCTGATGCCAATGAGTGGTTCGAGGTGATGGAATGATGAACAAAGACTGGCCCATTCAAGAAAGGCTTCCAATTGGGGAGGAAAACCGGCTCGATTTCCAAGAGACTCTTGTGTTTTACGAGGGACCCCAGGTCGGAATCGTTCAATTCCGAGATGCGCCGCACCTTGCTATCGCGGCCGATGAAGATACGGAGAACGGACTGATCCGATGGCTTTTAGCCAACGTCTCAGATACTGACATCCTGGCCATTAAGACCGGAGCTCAAACCCTGCGAGAGACCATTGAGGCCGATGAGAACGTCACTATCGTCGATACGGATGGGGACCTGCAGATTACGAAGACCTATGAGGCTGCCGTATCCGAGTTATCTGACATGTGCTTGCCTGACCGTGGCGCCTTTTTACCAGACGGGATTTGTGAGGCGCACAGAAAGAAGCTCGAACACTCGAATCCCACCATTCGAATCGAGGGAGAGTCGATACGCCGCCATTCCGTTCCCTTTCGTATCGCATCCGACATCCTTGGAAACCTCCAGCGGCTTTGGAACGCATTTGCGCAGGTCGCTCAGGATGACGAAGAGATCACACGTCAGGGTGCCGTGCCCGCGGAGCTACGGGAAAGGGCGAAGCTTTCGCTAGTCGCCATTTCAGAAGGTTCCGCGAAATTGGACATTCACGCTGGGGATAGCGGTCTCCATCAGGAAATTTCGGGGCTCTTTGAACAACTCGTCCGTTCACGTGTAGACGCCGAGAACATTCATAAACAACTCGACGAGTACGGCCCCCGTGTCGAATCTGCATTTTCTGGTCTGGTCAAATCAGTACAGAGAAACGAGGTTTCCGTCTTGGCCGCAGCGCGGACCACGACCGCCTACTTGACACCAGCAAGCTCATCAAAAGTGAAACGCCTTCTGGAGGCACACGAAGCAGCCACGAAGACCCGAAAGATCCACGGATATTTCGTCGCCTTCGACCTTGAGACGCGATCATTCAAATTCCGCGAAGCTGATACGGGAGATGAGTTTGAAGGCAACGTTTCCCTGGAGGTCGCCGAGGATATCGACGAACTATCTCTCGGCAAACCAAAGAAGTACGAGGTCGAAGTCGAAATCACACGCGACATCAGTCCTACGAATAAGGAGAAAGGGCAGGACATCCGGATGACCCGTCTTACCGAAGATATCTAGAAAATTCTCAACCGGGTCCACCCGGTGTCACCATCCGCAACCATCCTGCGAGCTGATTGGCATTGCCATCGCCCACCGATATTTGAGCCCGTCAAAATGACATCTCGGCCTCAGCCTGGTCGCAGCCACCCCCGCACGCCCGACCGTTCGGCCAGTAGGTCTCATAGTCAGCATCGAAGTTCTGCTCGGCGACCGGCTGACCATCGCGCTCCACCCGCACGGTGTATTCAGTTGGACGCGCGCCATCGTGGAGCAGCAGTGCGGTGACCCTGGTGATGGCGTTTGCGTCGCGGTCTACTCTGAGCTCGAGTGTGTCGGTACATTCATCGTCACCGGGCGAACTGGAATCGTGCAGCTCGATCTCGCAGGCGCCAAAGACCGAACCATCGACGACCATCTCGATGCGCCACCGCCCGTCTTCCCAGCCAGACGACCTGTCGAGTTCGGCCCTCAAGTACGGGAAGCAGGGCTCACTATCGCATTCCTTGAGTATGCAGCCCGTCAGACCCAGGCCCGCGAGGGACATGATGCCGACGGCGAGCATGAGGCGGGATGGAGCGAGCCGCGGCGCGGTCGTCATGGCAATTGAGGGGTGTGAGCCCAGATTGATTCTGGTCAATCAACCCCAGTATCTGGGATTTCCAAGCGCATCACAAACCGGATGCGACCGACGAGACCGCTCAAGAACCGGGCAGCGCGGCGGAATCGGGATGCTAATCCACCAGGTGATTGAGCCGAGCCTCCACATCCCAGTCGGGGGCATCCTCCTTCGAATTCGCCTCTTCTAAGTATTCGACAGCCCCGGCCTCGTCTCGGTCGGGGTTACGTTTGAGGGCATCGGCCGCCAAAACGTATCCGACGGCCGTATCGGGCTTTCTGTCGATAAGTTGCTGCGCGCGTTCCAGCGCCTCGTCGTAGCGGCCGGCATGGGTCAGCGCCTCGACCCTCATCTGATGTAGCCAGTCCGCCAACTCCTCATCCATATCCGGAAACTGGTCGATGAAGGTCTCCAGCATGTCGACGACCTTCGATGGATCGGCATCGCCGGCGCTGGCGGCATCGACGCTCTTGACTGCCAACAGATCCAACAGGTCCTTGAGGGATTCGGCCTCTGGAAAGCCGAGTCGGTTTTCCACGTCGCGGGGGCTGGTGTCGCTCGGCTCGAGCCGCTGTTCGACCAATTCCCACGCCTTGGTGAGCCGAATGATGATGTCGACAGGGCGCGCACCGTAGTTGTGGATCCCCTCCTGATGCAGTTTTTTGAATTCTTCGCGCCACGACGCGCCTTCGTCGTTCTGTTGTCGACTCCGTTGGTGCTTCTTCTTGCGCAAACAACAATACTTGTACTTCGCGCCGCTGCCGCAGGGGCACGGGTCGTTTCGTCCGACATCATCAGCTGGCACGTTCTCTCCTTTCGTTCGGGAAGAAAGATGTTCCGAGACAATTCTGGCTAGAAGATTAGCCAAAATCGGCCTGTTTTGGCTAATCGATTAGCCAAAATTTGTAGTGTATTTTCCATACTGCTACACGTGGAGGAAATCGCCCGATCACCTACACACGCTTGGATTTCCTCATGTTTTCTGGACTGTCGTCGCGTTCAACGATCTGGATCATCGCTGTTTATCTGATGGGACTTGGCCTGGGCTGCGGAGGGGACGGCAACTCTCCGGGGCCGGACGTGGGCACTGATACGGGCACCCACGATGCTCAGCACATGGGCCCGGATCTCAGCGGCACCTGCGACGCCGAGGACTGTCCCATCGTCTGGACGGAGACGGAGTCGTTTCCCACGGGCGTCGACCACCACACCACCGGGATTCTGGATGCGGGCGAAAGCAAGTGGCTCATTGTGGCGGGCGGGCACCGCACGGAAAACCAGATGGTCGAGACGCGTTTCAGCAACGTAACGGGCGCCCGAATCCAGCCCGACGGCTCGCTGGGCGAGTGGCGGGAGTTCGGCAGCTTCGCAGGTAGCCTGTCGTTTCACGGTCAGGTCAACGATCCGGACGGCGGGCTCATCTACATGGGCGGCATCTCGGCGGGCGATGGCGGCGACATCACGGCAAACCTCGGCGTCCTTGCTGTGAGCATCGAAGACGGCGAGTTGCAGACAACGGTCGGCACCGAAATGGAGAGGGTCTTTCGCCACCCGACGGCGCACATCGTGCACGACCGGATCGTCGTGATCGGCGGGTTCAGCGCCACTCAAACCGAGGTTCAGGCAGCCGTGTCGACCTCGCCGATGACCGATGAAGGTGTCAACGGAGCGTGGTCCGAGGCACCGGACCTTCCGCAGCCCAGAGCCCTGCACACCTCGGTCGTGCACGAGGGGAGCATCTACGTCTTCGGAGGATTCAACCAGAACACCAACCGCATCGCCGACATCCTGCGTTCGACCCACGCAAATGACGGGTCGCTGACCGGCTGGGAGGTCGTCGGCCAGTGGGAGGACGCCCGGTGGACGGCCACGGCGTTTGTCCACGGCGACCACGCCTATCTTCTGGGAGGAGGGACCGCCTTTCCGGGCGATCCCTTCATCCACGACACGATCACCAGGGTCGAGCTGACCGAAGACGGAATCGGCACCATCGAAGACATCGAAGAAGAGCTGCCCACAGCCAGAAGCCACGTCCATCAGGCGCCGATGCTCAACGGCCGGGTCTACTCGGTCGGGGGCCAGACCGGCCGCGGCAGCCGTCGCGACTCGATCCCATCGGTCTTCGTCGGGCACCTGGTCGGCGAGTGAGCCCCGGGCTCAAAAGGCGAGCTCGGCCTCGGCCTGCTGACAGACCGGCGAGCAGTCTGGACCGTTGGGTCGGACGGTGTCGTAGCTTGGCTCGAAGGTCTGTTCCACGACGAGATTTCCATCTCGCTGCACCCCAACGGTGTATTCGGTGGGCACATCGACGTCCGGCTGGAGCATCACATAGACACTTTCGATGGCTCCGCCGGATTCGTTTAAATTCAGGTTCAGAGGATGGTCGCAGGCCTCCTCGGCGCCCTGCGAGTCACCCGGCAACTCGATCTGGCAGGTCCCAATCTCGGAGCCATCGCCCTTGACCGTGACCTGCCAGTTTGTCTCCTCCCACGCCGAGGACTTGTTCAGCTCGACCGTGAGAGACGAGGCGCACGACGCGTCGGTGCATCCGGGGAAGGCGCAGCCGGTCAGCACCCACGCTGCGGAGACGATGAACGCAATCGTTGCGGCGAATTTCTTCATCATGATTAAGCCCCTTGACCCGTCTTCGAATCTGCCTCAGCAGCGTCGATGGTAAAGAACGTCGCACAGAGTCCAAGGATCGCCAGCAGGATCACCACTGGCTTGGTGAGCCACGCGACATTCATCAACATGGCTGCGAGGGTGCTCTCGTCGAGCGTCGTGGGGCGCATCCCCGTCTCCAGAAACACCAGCAGCCGCCCGAGTCCCATGAACACGCCGACCGCAACGCCGGCAATGACAGTCATGGCAGCCAAGATACGGACCGGGGAGCGTCTGAACCACCGCAGACCCTCGACGATGGCACCGCGGATCGAACGGTCAGGACGCGTCGCAACGATGTAGATCACTGGCGTGGCCAACAGGATAAGGATGGGATGGAGAGAGAGACCGAATTGCAACTTAAGAGCCGGGCCAATCGGCAAGATCATGGCTAACACGGCGGCGACGCGGGGCGACCTCCCAAGGGCGTCGGCAAGAACGTCTCTGTATCCATCGGCCGGCTCCCCTTGGAGCACCGACCGACGAGCAGTCCCGAAGAGCGCGAAGACGAACGATCCTCCAACGAGGCTCGCCAGCAAATCGGATGCCACAAAGAGTCCCACCCCGCCGCCTTTCCCAACCGAACCGACCAGCCACTCGCCGATCTGGAGGAACAGAGAGAAGAGACCAGAGAGGGCAAAGACCCCGGATATAAGCACCACGATCAGAGGGCCCTTCATGCGGCGGTATACCGGGATGATGTTCCCGGCGATGGATCCACCCTCGAGGGGTTCCCAAGCGTCCGACTCATCATCATCAGGTTCAGCATCGATGTGGACGTCGCTTTCAGCCTCTTCGACCGAAAACAAGACGGAGGCGGCAGCGATGAAGTACAGCATCTGCATGATGCTGGTGAAGACACCCATCGGCAGCAGCAGCAAAGCATCCGCCTCGAGCCCACCGAATTCGTAGGCACCCAGCGACAGGTCGCCAACTGGATCGACCAAAAAGAGACCCGCAAGACATCCAACGAACGCAAAGAAGTGGATTTCCAGTACGTAACCAAAGAAATCGGCGACTATCCAGAGGCCAAGCCCCCCGCATCCGACTTCGCATAGGACGACATCCCTATGTAGAGGATCGACCCTACGTACGTCAGGCCGTAGCCGACCAGCGCGTAGTAAAAACCCCCTATGAATAGGAGCATCGCAACCCCCAACACGACGGTGAGCGGTTGGCGCCAAGACCACCACAGCCCCTGTCGAACCGCCTCTGGAACTGACAGCTCCCGGCGAGTGGCTAAGACGTACGGAACAGGCAAGAGGGCGGCGGCCGCAATGCCCGGCAGGACCGGAAGAATCGATTGGCCGACGACCACGATGAGCACCCCGACGGCAGCTCGCGGAAGACGTCCCAACCCATCCAGGACGATCTCCGGGAAGGTCAGCTCGGGCTCTTTCTGCAGGACCATCCTGCGCAGCGTACCCAACAGGGCAACCATCATTGAGCCGAACACAACGAGGGACACGGCGCCCGCCGCCACCTTGAAGGCGGACTCCGTACTCCCCGTACTTGCCAGTAACGCATGCGTGCCGGAGTAGGCGCCGTAGCCGGCGAATGGCGCACCGATGACCGCCACGATCAGGGGCCAGGTTGTCGCCCTGCATGCGGTCACCAGATGCTGGACCGCATCGACAAGACTGGCCCTTTCTGCCGTCGCTTCGCTGTTGTGGGAACCGTCGCCAGTCATGATTCCGTGAGACTCCAATCGCGTATTCAGAACGAGACCTCGGCCTCCGCCTGCTGACACTCCGGCGGACAGCCACGACCGTTGGGGCGAACTGTCTGATAGTCCGCCCCCTCACCCAGATACAGTCCGGCGGTACACCCCGTTTCGTTATCATCCGGGACCTCGGCGACCCAGGCAGATTGATGAGCCGGCTCAAAACGCCCGACCTCCCACTCCGAGGACTTGTCGATGTCGGCCCGAAAGTAGGAGAGACAGCCGATCTCGGTGCAGCTCGGTAAGTTGCAGCCTGCGGTGAGCCAAGTCGCTCCGGCGATGAGGAGTCCTGCTGTGATGAGGTATCGCTTGTGCACGAGGGACCGGGTGGTGAATCAAGAAGACTACAGGTTCACGGAATTCCTTCTGCGACAACCTTCAGTATTTCGAAACCACCGTCTCAAAACAAATCACCGAGCACAATCATCGTTTTACGACCGAAAATTATCGATTCATTTATGTTGTAAACAGTGATTCCGGCTGTTAAACTATCTATTGATCGTAGTGCGTCGATTCAAGATGTCTGTTTGTGACGAGAACTTGAATGTTGATCTACTCAAGATCTCGAAGCACAGCGACTCCAGGAGTAGAGGGGCAAAATGGAGATGGAAGACGCGAAGTCGAAAGACACGCTCGAAGACGAGGGCGGCAATGAGGAAGTAGATCGGAAAGAATTGCGCAACCGATCTAGTGACCTTCTAAAGAAGGTGAAGTCTGGCCCCGTGAAGATCACGGAAAATGGGGCAACTCGGATGGTCCTCAGCGCGCCGAAGATCACGGACGAAGACCTTATCCAATAAAATGACCTGGGAGGGGATGTGTCAGTTGATGCTGCAGAACGACTGATCAAGTGGCTTCAAATCTTCTCTGGATGTCGTTTCGTAGGCCACCTGTCGTCACAGCAGGAGCTCAATACCGCTGTGATCCAATGTCCAGACGACGCGACGCCTAGCGAGATTGGTGATTTTTTCAACCTCTGCAGTGAAAACGGCGAAGCGGGAGTCGCGGTCTTTCCCGACATCCAAGACTTTCGAGAGCTCGCGGCGCTTCTTAATTCTTTTGTCAAAGATCCAGCTTGGAAGCTTGAACTCGGAGGAAACGGTCCCGAGGGAGGCACGCTCGTCGCACTGAACTTTCAAACTCCCGAAGGCAAATGGTCGTCAACGATGGGGTTGGCACCACTACTGTCCATGCCGCAGACCCGACGTGCACCATACGTGGCGATTGCGGCTTGGCCCGGAAAACAGACCCTCAGCACGGGAGATGAAGTCGGTTTCATAGACATGCCAACGAAGCATTTGGACGACGATGAACGATCCGAATTGGTCCGAGAGAGCTCTGAGAATGTCGAGACCTATCTCGGCGCTGATCCCGACGAAGCTCCTTGGCGCGATGTCGCCTTTTGCCTGAACGGCGAAGTAGCGAAGCGCCTGAAACCTTAGAAGAATTTGCTTTCCACCTTCTCAGTCTATGACTGCTTCATGCCTCACCCGCCTCCGCCGGAGCCCGAACCGGCCGTGACCAAGTCACCCTCGTTGCGAGGCAGCACGCGACGCTCGCCATCGATGACGCCCACGACACCGTTGACCTCGGAGAGGGTCTCGCCGCTCGAGACATCCGGGTAGTCGGTGGCGAATTCGTAGAGTGTGCTTCCGATGACGAGCCCACTGTCGAATTCGGCGGTGCCGCCGTTGTTGGAGGGTTCCCAGGTGGCCACGGTCTGGCTGTCGAGGCGGACGAAGATGCCGTCGTAGTCGCCGCTCTCCACAGCACTCACTTCGGAAAGCCTGACCGGTGACGGCGGGGACCCCCCTTCAGCCACATCCTGAAATTCAACGCGTGTCATCTCGAGCTGGCCTCCGTCGTTTTGAATCCTGCCGCTGACCGAAACCACATCGCCAGCACTCAACGGCGGGAGACCGGTCATGCCCCCGCTGTTTGCCGTGACGAAGAGACCGCTATTTTCGGAATCCCCGCTCGAGTCTTGGACGTAGACGCCCAGATAGGGACGGTTCTGCCCCGGTTCGAGAGCAGACACGACGACCCTGGAGATCGTGAATTGGTCATCGGTGGTGGCACCCTGCTGAAGGTTTGCGACGGCATCGATGCCGCGGAGGTCCTTGATCGACATGCCCTCCTGGGTGCCGCCGTCGTCCTGGACGTCTTCAGTCATGTTCATGTCGGCGTTGTTGCCGGCGTCCGAGGTCTCGGAGGGGCCATCGTCGCCGCATGCGACCAGAAGAAAGGTGGCGGCGAGCATACCAACGAGCGTCTTCCACAACTTCATACTGCGTTCCTTGGATTCGAGCATAGAACTGCGACCATTCGATGCTGACGAACGCACGTCGGCAGACTCATCCCGCCAGCGATGAAAATGAGTTGTTGGGCCATCGTAGGCTGAAGCCGAGGTCGGCGCAAATGGCCCGAACTCACCGCCCGGGCGGAGTCACCCAGGGAGCGACGGCCGCCGCCAGCACGCACAGTCCCACCAGGACGGCGATGGCGGTGTCGAACTGCTGGTGGCCGGCGATCAGCCAGGCGACCAGCGGCGGGCCGGCGGCGGTCGAGGCATTGCGGATGGCGGTGACGGCGCCCTTGATTTGGCCGACGGCCTCGGTGCCGAAGTACTCGGGCCACAATACCTGGTTGGAGGTGCTCAACCCGCCGGTCGCCGCACCCAGGCCGGCTCCATAGATCATCGAGCCGACCGGACCCGAGACGGGCAGAACGGTCGATACCAGGGCGAGTGTGGCCAGGACCATGGCCGCGGAGATGCCGAATCGGCTGGAGACGTGCTCGAGGACGAACCCCGTCCCGTAGGTGACGCCCACGCGGGCGGCGGCGAAGCCGACAAAGGCCGGCGCAATCAGCGACTTGGCCCACCCCAGCGAGGCGAACAGCGCTACCTGGTGGAAGATGACGGCGGTGACCACCATGGGCAGGACGGAGACGCACAGCGCCATCACCCAGAACGTGGGCGTCTTGAGCGCCTCGCCGAAGGCGTAGTCCGGGGCCTTGTCGGCGTGTTCCTCGGGGTCGATGCCGGGCGGCGCGTCCGTTTCTTCGGCCTCATCACCGGGCTTGTCATCCGACTGGGGCTCTGGTTCACCGTCGAAGGGTTCGTCGGAGCTGCGCGGCCGCAAGAGCCACAGGACCAGGGGCGCAAAGATCAGCACGTAGGCCGCCGCGAAGGTCATCATCGATCCGCGCCAGCCGATCGCCGCGATCAACCCCAGGATCAGCGTCGGGAAGATCATCTCGCCGGTGGCGTATCCCAGGTTGACGACGGCCAACGCCCGGCCGCGAAACTGCCGGAACCAGCGGACGACCACGGTCAGGTTGCCGAGTCCGATGGCGCCCTGGCCCAAAAGTCTCAACAGAAAGAAGGCGACCGCCACGCCGATCCAGGTGGTGACCTGCGAAAAGAAGAGACACGCCGCGCCGATGCCGACGATGACGCAGGCCAGAAAGTAGCGGCCGTCGAATCGGTCGGCGAGCCGTCCGACCAGGGGGAGCGTGGCGGCGGCGGTCAGGGTCATGGCGCCGTACAGCGACGACAGGGCCATGCGACTGAGCCCCAGGTCGGCGATCAAATGCTCCAGATAAAGCGACAGCGCGAAGGACTGCCCCGGGGACGAGAGCATCGCACACATCAGGCACGACCCGACGACCGCCCAGCCGTAAAAACCGGGATTCGGGAACAAGAACGCCCATCCGCGAGCGATGCCCCGCGCCAGTCGATTTGCTGCGGCTGAGAGGTTCACTGTTTTGGACGGCGGCTCGGAGAATTGATTGCCGGAGCGTCGGGGATATGCCATCTAAAGGTCACGATGCCCACTGTCGATCCCCAAACTTGGTTGCACCTCGGCCTGGCGCTGGCGCTCGGGTTGTTCGTTGGGCTGGAGCGCGAGCAGACCGGCCGTTCGACCGGCATCCGCACCTTTCCGCTGATCACGATCTTCGGGGCGTGTACGGCGCTTCTGGTCGAACCTGTGGGCGCCTGGATCGTGCCCGCCGGCTTGGTGGTGCTGGGGGCGGCGGTCTTCGTGGACAATCTGTCGCCCGGGGGACTCGGTGAGCCGGATGACACCGGCGTGCGGGTAAAGAGCGAGCCCGGCTCCACGACCATGGTCGCCGCACTCGTGATGTACACGGTGGGCGCCCTGCTGATTACTGGCTACGCGTTGGTGGGCATCGCCGTCGGCGGCACGACGGCGGTGCTTTTGCACTGGAAGCGGCCTCTGCACAACTTCGCCGAACGCCTGGGTCCCGAGGACTATCGCGCCGTCTATCGGTTCGTGTTGTTGGCGGTCGTCGTCCTGCCGGTGCTGCCCGACAAGACCTACGGGCCGTACGACGTCTTCAACCCCTTTCAGATCTGGCTGATCGTCGTCCTGATCGTCGGGATCAGCGTCATCGGCTACATCCTCTACAAGTTCGTCGGCCCGCGCGCCGGCGTCGTTCTGGGCGGCACTCTGGGAGGCATCGTCTCGAGCACGGCGGCCACCGTTGCCTACGCTCGCCGGGCCGCCCGGGCCCCGTCGGTCTCGGGCACCGCGGCCGTGGCCATCATGATCGCCTCGACGCTTTCGTTCGTTCGCATCGTCGTCGAGGTGTTGGTCGTGGCCTGGGACATACGCTGGGTGGTGGTGCCAAAGTTTGCAGTGCTCATCGGCGTGATGGCGCTGGCAACGGCTCTGGCTTACCGAGGCACGGAGGACTTCGAAGACGACCAGGACCACCAGCCGGAGGACCCGACGAGCCTGAAGGTCGCCATCATCTTCGGGTTGATGTACGCAGTTATCCTGTTTGCCATCGCGGTCACCCGAGAAAACTTCGGCGACGCCGGCATGTACGTATTGGCCACGATCTCCGGGCTGACCGACGTCGATGCCATCACCCTGTCGACCGCCGAGATGGTGCAGGCCGGCCGGGTCTCGGAAGACGTCGGCTGGCGGATGATGATGATCGGGGGCATCTCGAACATGGTATTCAAGGGCGCCGTCGCCGCGGTGCTGGGTGGAAAACGGCTACTGCGGCACATCGCCGTCCTGTTTGGGGTGACCATCGCCACCGGGCTGGGCATCCTCCTTTTCTGGCCGGCGATGTAGTCACGAGCCCCTCGAGCGAACTTTACGCTCGTTCGACTAGGACGTTCGCAGTTTCGGTGGTATTGTCTGGCTCGCCTTTTGAAGTGAACCCGGCACCCCGCCCCGGAGCTCGTGATGCAGAGAATCATCCCCAACCTGTGGTTTGACGACGAGGCCGAAGAGGCCACGGAGTTTTACACCCAAACCTTCGCGAACGCGTCGATCGGACGGTCGATGCGTTACAACGAAGCCTCGGCACAGACGGCCGGGAGGGAACCAGGCAGCGTCATGTCGCGGGAATTCGTCCTGGAAGGGTTTGCATTCTACGCGCTCAATGGCTCCTTTGGCTTCGAGTTCAGCCCGGCAAATTCATTCATCTTCAAGTGTGACGACCGCGACGAGATCGGGCGGCTTTGGAAGAAGTTGACGGAGGGCGGCTCGGAGCTGATGCCGCTGGACTCCTACGACTTCAGCGATTGCTACGGCTGGTGCGAGGACCGATTCGGGCTCTCCTGGCAACTGATGCACTCACCCGAGGCCGACCGCGGGATCGTCCCGTGCCTGATGTTCGTCGGTGATCGCTACGGCAGCGCCGAAGACGCCATCGACCTGTACACATCGACGCTGCCCGACTCGTCTGTCGGATTTATCGACCGCCACGGGCCCGACGACGACCTTCACCGCGAAGGCACGGTCAGCTTCGCGGAGTTCACCCTGTACGACGAATGTTTCGTGGCCATGGAGAGCGCCGGAGAACACGACTTCGACTTCACCCAGGCGGTCTCGTACATCGTCCAGTGCAACGACCAGGCCGAAATCGACAGTTACTGGGAAGGACTGACCAGCGAGGGCGGCGAGGGGCAGCGATTCGGGTGGATCACCGACCGATTCGGCGTCTCGTGGCAGGTCGTGCCCCACAGGATCCGCACCCTGTTGCACACCGCCGACGACGACACGGTCCAGCGCATCACCGAAGCCCTCCTCAACATGAAAAAGATCGACTTCGACGAACTGAAGGCCGCTGCGGAGTAATTCCTCCGAACACGTCCTCGTGCAATTACTCCGAATCGATGTACCGGTAGAGCGTGCGACGGCCGATATTCAGGATGTCGGCCGCCCGGCTTTTGTTGTCGTCGGTCTCTTCGAGCACGTGGTGGATGTACCGACGCTTCAAGGCGTCCATCGTGACGAGCTCGCCGTCGTCGCTCTTGACGGGTAGGAGGGTGTCGGCCGCTGCGGGGTCGGCGCCGCCGGGGCGTTGCGGCTGTTGCTGTTGGCGACATTCACTGGGCAGATCGCTGCGTTCGATCACCTCGCCGTCGCAAAAGACGACCGCGCGCTCGAGGATATTTTCTAGTTCCCGCACGTTTCCGGGAAAGTCGTACGAACTCAGGCAGTCGAGCGCCCGCTCGGTCATGCCGTCGATGCCGCTGCGAGCCGCGGTCTCTGATTGTTCCAGAAAATAGCTTGCCAGTCGGACGATGTCTTCGGAACGCTCCCTGAGCGGCGGGACCTCCAGGGCGAAGGTCGACAGCCGGTAGTAGAAGTCCTCGCGCACCGACTCGCCCGGGCCGTCGTCCTCCAGGTCGCGGTTCGTGGCCGCCATGACCCGGACGTCGACCGGTTGGGCCCGGTTCGAGCCGACGGGCCGGACCTCGTTTTCCTGCAGCGCCCGCAACAACTTCGCCTGCAGCGACACGGGGAGCTCCGTGAACTCATCGAGCAAGATCGTGCCGCCGTCGGCCTCCTGGAACAGGCCCTCGCGCGGCTGGTCGGCCCCGGTGAACGCCCCCTCGGTATGGCCGAAGAATTCGCTCTCGAGCAGCGATTCCTGGATGCCCGCGCAGTTGACGGGCACGAAAGGACCGTCGCTTCGAGGGCTCTCGGCGTGCAGGGCCCGCGCGGCCAGCTCTTTTCCCGTGCCGCTTTCGCCGGAGATGATCACCGCAGCATCGGACTCGGCGATCCGATCGATGCGGGCGTACAGCTCCTGCATGGCGCGGGATCGCCCGACCATCTGGTGATAGTCGCCGTCGGCGCGCGATTCGCGTTGGCGGTGGAGCTCGGCCCGAAGCTGCCGCACCTCCAGAAGCCGCTCGAGCCGGAGCGTCAGCTCGCTGAAGTCGACGGGTTTGGTCAAAAAGTCATCGACGCCCAGTTTGAGCGCCTCGACGGCCTGAGAGATGCTCCCAAAGGCCGTGATCAGCACAAACGCGGGCTGGATCAATTCATCGTCACGAAGCCGCTCGAACAGCTCGAGCCCCGTGCCGTTGGGCAACTGCAGGTCACTGACGATGACCGCCGGCGGCTCGCGTTCCGACAGCGGAAGGGCCCCCGCGATGGAGTCGGCCGCCTCGACGTCGAACCCCCTCTCGTCGAGCTCGTCGCGCAGCAGCTCCCTGAATCCGTCGTCGTCTTCGACGACCAGCACCCGGCGGTTTGTCTGATGATTCGTCATGCTCGGTCTCCCGTGTGCGGAATCCCAAGGCGAAATTGAGCGCCGCCCAGCGGCGAGCGGTCGAGCGAGGCGTATCCGTCGTGTTCACGGGCGACGGCCTCGACGATCGCCAGCCCGAGGCCGGCGCCGCCCTCGTCGGCCTCGGTGGTCACAAATGGTTCGAAGAGTTCATCGCGGACCTCCGGATCGACCCCGGAACCGTCGTCGCCGACCCTGTATTCGACGTGATCATCGGTGACTCTCCAAGACAGGCGCACGCGACCCTCCGACGAGGCACGCCCGGCGTTGGCGACCAGGTTGGACAGCGCCTGTTCGAGTCGAGCGGTCGTGACCTGAAGTTCCGTATCCTCCGGCGAGTCCGGGGCGTCGAACTCGAGGGTCGCCCCGTGTTCGCTGGCCAGTTGAACGAGACGGCTTCGGCACAGGTCCACGGACTGCGACGGAGACACCGTCGAGGGTTCGGTCCCGCTGGTGCGTCCAAAATCGAGCATCTGCTGGATGATGTTCTCCATGCGGTCGGTCTCGCGGGTCATCACCTCGATCGCCCGGGCATCGGGGTCATCTTCGTCGGTCCTTCGGTCGAGTCGTTGCAGATGCCCGGCGAGGGTGCTCAGTGGATTTCCCAGCTCGTGGGCGACCCCGGCGGAGACGCGCCCGACGGCCGCCATCTTTTCGGACTCGCGCAGCTCGTCTTTCAGGTGAGCCTTTTGACGGTGCTGACGCTGAACCCGCCGCTCGGCGTCCTGAAGGGAATCGACCATGTTGTTCAGAGAACGTGCGACCGAGGCGAGTTCCCTCGGGCCCGATTCGCTGGCCCGGTGATCGTGGTCGCCCTCCTCGATGGTGCGCATCGACTCGCGCAGCCGCCCCAAGGCACGCCCGACGGCGGTGTGGTAGCCTCCGAGGGCGACCAACGAGACCAGCACGACCACCACCAGTGCCACGCCCAGACCGATCCATTGAAGTCGGCTCATCAACTGGTCGAAGTCGCGCTTGCGCCGCGAGACCTCCATAAATCCGATGGTCTGCTCGGCCGAGCCAAACAATGGCACAAAGTAAGTATACGCCGACTCACCGGCGACCGTCCCGTATTCGCGGTGACGTTCGTTTGGATCGCTCGTCTCGACGACCGAGTCGGGTGCATCCTCGGACCCCCGATCACCCTGGACGGTCGAGGCGATCAGCTCGCCATTTTGATCGAAGAGTCGCACCCCGTATACGCGGCTGATCCGCATGGCCGACTGAAGTGACTTTCCCAGGCTACCGATGCGCTTGCGTTCGAGGGCGTGGCTGACCGGAAGTTGCAGCGAGCGCGCCACCATCTCGACGTCCTCTTCCATGCGCCGCTCGAACCGCTTCTCGAGGGCATCGAGCAGGTAGGTGGCGGTCACACCGATGACCAGGACGATCGGAATCACCACGAAGGCGAGCAGCCGAAAGATGATCGAGGTCCGCGCGATGCGTCGTTTCAGGCTACCGAAGAGATCTTCCATGCAAGCTAGGAGGTCTGGAAGGGTGATTTCGACACATGTGTCAGTTTGCAACACTCAATCGCGCAAGTCATATTTCGTGCCCGGAGGAGCCGCGGCCGTCCGGACGATGGAACAGAACCTGCAAGAACACCAGTGGTGCAACATCTGAACCACCCTTCGACACTCGTTTCTTCAGGAACACGGGTATTTATGAATCGCACGTTCACTGGCCACATGCACTACGTTGTCGCCGCGGCTGTCTGCCTTTCGATGGCGGCGGTCGGTTGCGCATCGTCCAACGAGACGACCGAGTCCGACAGCGCCAAACAGGGCCTTTCGTCGTCGAACGACTACGATTCGACCAACGACCGTTCGTCCGAATCATCCGAGACCGGCTCGATGGACAAACAAGAGTCCGGCGGGATGAAGGCACCCGGGGATCGGATGGCCGAATCCTCCGGCAGCGATATCGAGGTCTCGGATGCCGAGTTGCGCGAATTCGCCTCGATCAACCGGAAGATGAAGAAGATCCAATCCGAAGCCAGAACCAAGATGCAGTCGGCTGAGTCGCGCGAAGAGGCGCGCAACATTCAGAACAAAATCCAGCAGAAAGTCCAAAAGGTCTTCGACAATGGAGACATGAGCCGGGAGCGGTACGAAAAAATCGGCAAACAGATGCGAAAGGACCCCGAGCTCCAAGAGCGATACCGCAAACAGATGCGCGGACAGTCAGGCTGACTCAACCATGTCGACCAACCGATGGGGGGCGTCGAATGAATCGATTTTTCTTTCAGAAGAGAGGACGACCATGACGCAACGACTCGAACGACCTTCGCAGATGACCGCAATCTTTCTGTGCGCCCTCGGGCTCACACTCGTCGCCCTGACCGGGTGCGATGACTCCAAGAGCGGCGACAAGGCGCAGGCCGAGGCCGAGCAACCGGCCGAGAAGTCCGGCTCCAACAAAGACGAGTCTGCCGACCAGAAGGGCGCCGACAAGCAGGGAAGCGCCTCGCCATCGGCCGGGAAGGCCGGCGACGACAAGGCGCCGAGCCCGACGCAAAAGCCCTCGTCCGATGACGGGTCAAAGGCCGAAGGTGGCGACAAGATCACCGACGCCGAGATCAAAAAATTCATCGAGGTGTCGAATACGCTCCGCCCCAAGCAGGCCGAACTCAAGAAGGAACTCGAGAACGCCGAGTCAAAAAAAGAGGCCCAAGAGGCCCAGATGAAGGTAATGAAGGAGACGCGTAAGGCCGTCGAGGAGTCCGGGCTCTCATTCGAGCGCTTCAAGACGATCTCCAAACGCGCCGGTTCCGACAAGGAGCTCCAGCAGCGGCTCCGGAAGGCCGCGATGGAGCAGCAGGCCCAGCAGAAGTAGTCTTACCGGGCACGAGCACGTCAAACGCTCGGGGCGGCGGGCTGATCCCGCCGCTCCGGGCCTACCCCAGCATCCTACCGCCGCGGCGATTCCGACCCGCGCCCTCGTCCGACTGCCAACAGTCCGAGGGCGAAGAGCAGGACCGCACCACTCGGAGCCGGAGGAGCGCCCGTCGACGAGGCGCAGCCGCTACCGGATCCGTTCCCCGACCAATTGACATCGCCCTGGGCGCCCGCATCGCCGGCATCCGAGCCGACACCGGTGTCGTCGCTCGGGGGAGGCAGCTCCCCGCAAGACAACGGCACTTCCACGGTATTGCTCGTCCAAGTATCGCCCGTGCCGGGCCGATACGCTTCCATACGGACCTGCCAGCGACCCTCGGGAAGACCGCCGCTGCGGTCTTCATCGCACACCCGGTAGAGCCACGCGCCCGTGGTAGGCACATCCACGGTCGTAGTCCGCGGCAGCTTCCAGTTTGGATTTGCCCCGTAGGTCAGATCCGGCCGCTGTTCGAACCGTGACCACTGGCCGTATTCGTCGTCGCCCGGGAGCCTGATCTGGGTGCGAAAGACCAGGTTATTCTTCCACGCAGAAGCTCCGTCGCTCAGTTCCAGGTTTAAGGTCCGGTGTTCGGCTTCGACCTGCTCCTCGCACATGCCGCCGCTGCCCCAGGTCGTCATCGAGCCGCGCTTCGACTCGGCGAGCTGAAGCGTGCCGAGGGAGCTGAAGCTGCCGGCCTCGCCGGCCGTGAAAAACTCGGCGTCGGAGTCGGACCCGCTTGGGGGGGCCCCATCACCGTCGCAGAAATCGGACCCCGTGAAGGTGTACCGGTAGTTATCGGGCTTCAAACTGGCCTGCAGCTTGATCAGATAGGTGTTCGGTCCGAGCTCTGAGGCCTTCTCGATCTCGAAGGCCACCTGAGTGGTCCTCCAGTCGTTTTCCCGTAGCCGCACGTTCGACGGGCCGACCTCCGGCTCCTGTCCCCTGGTCGTGCGAGGCCGCCAGACGAGCGCCTCGGTATTTGTGGGAATCGTGTCGCCGGCCTGCATCAGCGTTCCACCCTCACAGCGCGGCGGCGTGCAGGCGTCGGCTTCGGGGATGGAGACCAGCAAAGAGATGACGCCCATCAGGGCAACCGAACTCGCAAAAATCAACGATTTAATTTCGTCCATAGTTAGGCTCTCCCAGGGAAGTAAATTCGTACGTATCCCATAGGATACCGGGTAGGGCGTCCCGGATCAAAACTTCCTCGTTCGGTCATTCCCAAGTTTCGGTCGCCTCAGGATGCCAACAAAGCCTATCGCAAACAGAAGCGAGGCCCCGATGGGCGGACTCGAGTCCGTTGTGGAACAACCACAGCCTCCGCCTCCGGCCCCCTGAGACCACCCGATATCCTGTTTCGTACCGGCGTCACCGCCATCGACCCCCGTGTCGCCCGGCTCGGGCAAATCGCACGTCAGGGGCACGTCGAGCGTCTCGGTCGTCCAACTGTCGCCTGTGGCCGGGCGGATCGCTTTCATGCGTACTTTCCAGGTGCCAGCGGGCCGGACCGAAATCTTGTCGGGTTCGCACGACCGAAAGAGCCAGTTCCCTTCAACCCCCTGGGGTTCATCGACGGCCGACGTCTCGGGATTGAGCCAACTCACTTTCTGCGTTTCTGGATATCCTTTCAGTCTGTTCCAGAACGACCACTCGCCGTAGTCCTCATCGCCGGGCAACTTGACGAAGGTCCAGAAATACATCGATTGGGTCCACGCCTCTGCAGCATCAGAGAGGTCGAGTCGTAAGACCTGATGGACCGCCTCAAAACCCACACGGCCCCCGCCGACCCGATTCATGCTCATCGGTCCCTTCTTCGTTGTCTCGGTTCGGAGGGTTCCAAGCGTATCAAAGTCGGGGGCCGGGCCGCCGGTCTCGAAGGACGTCAGGTAGGTGTTTGGGCCACCCAGATTGCCCCTGTCGTTGCAAAAGTCGGCGCCGGCGAACTCGTATTCGGTGTTCGGTTCAAAGCCCTCCTCGGGCTCCACGGACACCAAGAGGTTGCCATTCTCCAGCGGCGTGCGATTCACAGAGACCGACACATCCTCCGCCGTCGAGTCCGGGTTTTTGGTAAGCCTGACGTACGAAGGGCCGAGGGTGTCGGGCAATGAAACGTGGCTGGGATGCCACATCACCGCATTGGTATTCGACGGAATCGTCGCCTGGGACTCCAGCAACTTGGCCCTGGAACACGCCTCCGCGTCGGGCACGTAGAGAACCGGGGTCACCAGCACGGTCACCAACAGAAGTGCATGGATTCTGTTCATCATCCGCTCGAGGGGGCATTGAGTCCATTCAAAACGATAAACGCTCGTGATTGGCTAACGTTCCAGCCCCAGGAGGTCGAATTCGGACCGTGGGAGAATTCGGCGCTTCCCTTCCTCGTATTCGAGTGGACCGATGATTCGGGCAAACCTATCACCCGGTTTCACATCGGGATACTCCTGGGTGAAGTCGTACAGATCCGTGCCGATGAGGATCCCACTCTCGAACTCGGCGACCCCGCCGTTGGCTTCGGGATCCCAGGAGGCCACCGTCTGATTTTCGACTGCTACCAGGGTCCCCGCGTTGAGGTTTCCGCCGAACCCGCCGGCCTTTAGGAGCTGTTCGTTGCTCATAATCTGCATCGTCACCGGCTCGTCGTGGCCGGAGGTCGCGAAGTAGCTTACATCGAACATCTCGATCATGCCGGCATCGTTGCGAATTCGGCCGACGGCCTCGACCAACGTCCCGTGCCCGAAGTTCGGTGGCGGCAAGACGTCCGAATCGGCCAACGACAGATAGAGACCGCTACGGGTGAGTTGCCCGGAGGAGTCCTGTACGTACGCCCCCTGAACTGGGCCTTCTGCCGGCTTCGGGGACGAGACGACCACGTCGGCGATCCGGTATCTCTCAGTGGTCTGCTCTCCCTCTTGCAATGCGACGATCGCCTCGAGCCGGCGCATCTCGTCGATGCGCATCACCTCCAGGTCCTCGCGCGGGGTAACGTCCTCACCCGCGTCCTCAATGATATCGACCCGGGCATCTGCATCGACACCGCCTGCATCGCTCGACGGCCGCGGCTCGCTTTGGTCGCACGCCGCCACCGATAGCGCACCGTACGCGAACAGACTCACCAGAATCGAGAGGCGCACGCGCTGTGTCATCCGAGGGCCCCGGAAGAAGGAATCTTTACTGGCGTCCCAGCTTAACGCATTCGAGCCTTCAGATCGATCGCTTCTCTCGATCCAACGCGGCATCGGCGAGTGCATCTGCCGCGCGCTCGATGTCTGCTTCGGTGGTCCCGCGGCCGATCGACAGCCGCACCGACCCGAGCGCGTCATTTGGGTCGACGCCCATGGCGGTGACGACGTCCGAGGCGACTTGCTGACCATCCTCGTGGCAGGCCGAGCCCGTGGAGGCGGCGACCTCTGTGGTATCGGCCAAGACCTCGCTGCCGGGGCGCTTCGGAAATCGCACATTCAAGGTGTTGGGGAGCCGCTGTGTCGGGTGGCCGTTGAGCTGAATACCGGGGACTCGCGCCTGCAGACGCTCCCACAACTTCAATCGTAGAGCAGTCTGACGAGCACGCTCCTCATCGAGGGTGCGAGCGGCGATCTCGCAGGCCTCGCCCAGCGCGACAATCGAGGCGACGTTTTCGGTGCCCGGGCGCAGGCCACCTTCCTGTCCGGCGCCGAGAAGCACCGGCTCGACGGGCGTCCCATCGCGCACATACAGAGCGCCCACACCCTTGGGCGCGTAGAACTTGTGGCCGGCGATGGTCAGCAGATCTACGCCGAGGTCATCGACATCGACGGGGACCTTTCCGACCGACTGTGCCGCGTCGGTGTGAACCAGCGCGTCGTGTTCTTTGGCCCTCTCGGCACACTCGGCCACGGGCTGCAAGACCCCGGTCTCGTTGTTGGCGTGCATGACGGTGACCAGCGTCGTCTGCGAGTCGAGGGCTCGCTCGAAACCGGCGAATTCGACCTGGCCGTCGGCGTCGACGGGCACCTCGTCGACATTCCACCCCTGCTCCTCAAGTCGCTGACAGGGGCGCACGACCGCCGGATGCTCGATGCACGAGGTGAGGACGTGGTCCGGCGAGCGGACGCCGTCGGCGACACCTCGAATGGCGATGTTGTTCGACTCGGTGCCGCCGGAGGTAAAGACAATTTCTTCGGGTTCCGCTCCGATCAGCTCCGCGACCTGGCTGCGGGCACCCTCGACCGCCTCCGAGGCTTGACGCCCGTATCTATGCCCGCTCGAGGGGTTGCCGTGGTGCTGCTCAAGATACGGCAACATCGCCTCGACGACCTCCGGCAAAAGCGGAGTCGTCGCATTGTGATCCAGGTAGATCGGGTCGTCTGAGGTCATGACTCGCTGTCCGGCACCGGGTCGTTTTTCACCGGGAAGGGAGTGGTCTCGCTGCCGGTGTAGATGGTGCGGTGGGGGAAGGGGATCTCGATGTCGTGTTCGTCGAAGGCCTTTTTGATCTCGACGGAGATCGAGTCGCGCAGGTCCAGGAAGTTCTCGGTTTTGGCCCAGACGCGAAACTCGTGGTCCAGCGACGATTCGCCGTAGCCCTTGAACATTACGCGGGGAGCCGGCTCCTCCAGACACAGTGGATTGCGATCGGCGACCTCCAGCAGGACCTCGCGGACCTCATCCATGTCTTCGCGGTAGGCGACGCCGACCTGGATGTCGATACGTCGGATGGGGAAGTGCAGGATGTTCGAGACCTCGGTCTTGATGAGGGTCTCGTTGGGGATGCGCACGAAGGTGTTGTCCAGGGTGCGCAGTTTCACGGCCATCAGATCGATCGACAACACTTCGCCCATCGTGGTGCCGACCTTGATGAGGTCACCGACCGCAAAGGGGCGCTCGCCCAGAAGGAAGAGCCCGCTGATGATGTTCGAGGCCGATGTCTGCGAGGCAAACCCGATGGCGACGGTCAGGATGCCGGCCGCGCCGAGCAACACACTGAGGTCGAAGCCCAGGTCCATCAGCGCCGAGGCCGTAAAGAGCCCGGCGATCAAATAGAACGACCCACGCCGCACGACCATCGCGCGGTGGGCATCGTGTTCGTCGACGAAGAGCCGCACGAGGGCCTGACCGGCCAACCGCGCCAGAATCAGGCCGACGGCAAATTTGACCAGGGCCGTCAGGATCGACAGAGCCTTGGGGCTCTGCAGGTACTCGAGCGCAAGATCTATCCACTGTTGCATGGTACCTCAGTCCGATCCGAAGAGTGCGCCGAATGCGCCAAAGGTGCTTGTAAAGAGGCCGCGTTTGGATTCGTCGCGGGCCGTCTGAATGCGCGTGGACTTCTGGGCTTCCTGCGGGGCGCCGGTGCGGATCTGAATGTCGGCTCCCTCGGCCCCCTCCGAACGGTTCATGCGCACGGCGTCCGTCCAGAGGCGATCCGAGGCGTCGCGGTACAGCGACAGGTGGCGGACGGGAAGCTGCACCCGCTCCAGAAGCAACGGGTCGTTGGCCGAATTCTTGACCTTCAGGGGCGTCACGGCGCGGTGGAGTCGCACGGGCAGCGATTCGAGCCGTGAGCGTCCGGAGGTGCGCGTGGCGTAACAAAACTCCCCGTCAACGGTGGAGGTGCCAAACCAGGTGTCGGACATCCGGTGGGAGGGGACCTCGGTCAACATCCTGTCGTCGGGCAACATCACCCGCATCCACAGCGGGGTGCTCACGTACAGAGTCATCGTCTCGCCGGCCGGCACGTGCATCGGATGCTCCGGCCGAGAGATCACCGGGCGGTCGGCCAACGCCGGCTGAAGCGAGATGGCACCCTGGCTTTTGGTAAATCCATGACGAGAGATCTGCAGGTCGTCGTCCTCAACGCCGAACAGCTCCTCGAATTCGTCGGCCGGCGCCGGCACGGTCGCCCGACTGTTGTCGGCCAGGGGATCCGGTTCACCGGAGCTGATGCCCGCACGATAGACCACCCGCCATTCGCGTTCGGTCCGGTACAGCCACAACGTCGAGGGCCCGACCTCCCATCGGCCGCCCTGATTTTCGTCGAGTTCGAAGTCGCCCCACCAGGGCGTCGGTTCATCTTCGGCACTGCTCATCGGTGATGTCGTCGAAGGGTCGCTTGGCGCCTGGCGGCCAGCGTAAGCGCCGATAGTGGGCAATACAACGGCCGCCAGCCGCGAGCACGACAACCGCGAGGAAGGCAGGCGGGCGGCGCCGCTACGGGCCTACCCCACCATCCTACCTTCGCGGCGCCGCGCGACCTGCTCCCTCGCTCTTCCGTGCCATCGCCCACCAGTGGTGTTCGTCGGCGTCCGGGGAGCCCTCGTACTCGGCGGCGAGTAGTTCAAAGCCGGATTCAGTGAGAAGATCGCGATATGTACCGGGATCGAGGCTCGACCACGTCATGGGCCCGCCACACCAGTCTTGGTCCGAGGAATCGCCTTCGGCAGCGCCCGTGGTCAAAAGCAGCGGCGAGCCCGGCCTCAGGCGTCTGGCCATCCGCTCGATCATCTGCGGATGTTCGGCCTTCGGCAGGTGGAACAGGGTGTACAGACAAATGAGCCCGTCGAAGGTGCGGTACGCTTCAAACCTGGAGATGTCCCCAAGGATGTACGTAGCTTCGGGAACATTCTCGCGAGCGGCATCGATGTGCTTTTCGGTGAAATCAACGCCGGTGACATCGAAGCCTCGGTCGACGAGTTCGCGGTCGTAGGGAACGCCGATGCCGCAGCCGAGATCCAAGACGTGACCCTCCTCACGGATCTGGTCGGCGAATCGTTCGAACCACATTTCTTCGAACTCCGTCAGGGAGTCCCGCTGGCGGAACTCCTCGGCGTAGTCTCCCTGGGTGTAGCCCTTTTTGACCGTCTCGCGTGGGTCGTCCATTCATCACCTCATTGGGCGTCCGTACTGGTACCGGTATCACCCTCGCCTTGACGCGGGCATTCGAGGGTTACGCGTTTGGGGTCGGTCTTCCACTTTCTTCCCGTGGGCGGGTGCTCGACGATCATGCGCACCATCCACCTCCCGGCCGAGAGGCCACCGTACACGGAGTCGCTGTCGGCTTGGCAGATCGAGTACAACAACCCTCCGTGATTCGGAACGTTCAGGATCGATGTGCTGGCAGTCGTGGGGCGCGGCCAATTAGGTCGCCACAACACGGGTTTACGCCGCAGAAGGCTCCACTGTTCGTCGTCCAGACGTTTCACCTGGGTGCGATAGCCACCGTCGATCCTGCCAACCGAAGTGTGCCAATCGAGTCGATGTCCGGACCCACTGACCCGGTCGAAAAAGTCGCCTGGTAAGCCTCGGGACCATCGACGTCGCCATCGCCTTCACAGAAGTTCGCGGCTTCAAATCGATAATCCGTGTGCTTTGCAAATCCACCCTGGGGCTTCACTACGACTTTCCCGCTCGACGTGCGGTGCAGCGACACCGGGACCTCGGTAGAACGCCCGGACCGTTCATCGATGGCACTGAGGGTGACGTGAGATGTGGTGACCTCGGGGTGGGTGCGACTCATGGGGAACCTTGGACTCCAGAGGATTCCCTCGGCATTTGATGGAATCGTCTGTCCGGCCTCTCGAATCGCTCCCCCCGTGCATGAAAGAGGTTCGCAGGCGGAAGCATCTGGAACATCGAAGAAGTTCACCGAGGTGAAACCGACGACGGTCGCCAGAAAGAGGCCGAGATTCGACGAACCCTCGAGGATCGAACTCCATGTGCATCTCCACCGGGCCATCCCGATAAGTCCGAAGACAAACACCAACGCACCACCGACGGGTACACGCGAGCCGCCGGTCGAGCAGCCGCAGCCGACCTCGTCGGTGATGACATCGTCAAATCTGGGCGGACCGGCGTCAGGACCGAGATCACCGCCGGTGTCTGATCCCGCATCTTGATCGTCCTGGCCGGCGTCTTTGCCAGCGTCGGGGCCCGTGTCGACGCCGACTTCATCGCCGCCGTCGCCCTGGTCCGGACATTCCAGCGTGATCGAGACCGAATTGGTCGTCCACGTCTGACTGGTGGGCGGATGGGAGACCTTCATGCGGACCTCCCAGGTCTCGGACTCGCCGTCACCGGCGGACTCACCATCGAATTCGCACATCTTGTAGAGAAACGCGCCCCGAAAGCGGATACTGACGACCGAAGAGGTGGGCCCGGGGAGCCGCTGGTAACTTGGATCGAACAGTACGGGCTTGGCCCATCCCGGCCCGAAGTCGTCGACACCCTCCGGCCGACTCTGGACTCTGTAGAAGAACGCGGCGCTCCACTGCTTGGCGGCGTCGCTAAGCCGAAGTCGGAGTTCACGTTGGTCAGCCTGACCGACTGTCCCAAGGCACCCACCCGTAGACATCTCACCGTAACCGGAATCCTCGAGGCGAAAGGTGCCGATCGACTCGATGTCCGGAGCGGCGCCGGCCGTCGAAAACGTCGCCGTATAGTGGTCGTGGGATTCGACTTCGCCGTCCCAATCGCAGAAGGCGTCGCCGTTGAATTCGTAGGTCGTGTTCGGGTCGAAGCCATCCTCCGGTTTCACGATGTAGTGGTCCGGGCCGGACGTCGACGCACTGACCTGTACGGGGATCTGGGTGCCGTCATCGGATCGCGTCAGGCTGACGGTCGAGGCATCGACCATCTCCTCGGAACTGTTCCTGTTGGACACCTTCGGAGCCCAGACAATTCCTTCGGCGTTGGCCGGGATGGTGGCATCGGCCTCCCGAAGCTCCCCGCCCGTGCATTGGGGAGGTGTGCAAGCGTCGGCCCGAGGAGCGTTGGCCAACAGAATTGCGGCCGTCGCACAGAACCCGCCTGCGAATAATACCAGAACAGATGATCGCATCGGATCAGCCCCCGTAGCGGAGAGCAAGTCACTCGATCCGAAGCGTAGAGGGGCGGCCAGCGCGATGCAATTCGGGCGCGCTACTCCGCAGCTTCGGCGCCGAACTGACGAAATCCGACGGCGCCTAGGGTCAAAAGGGTCAGAGGCACGACGAACCAGAGCATGGCGTGGGCAAAACTGGCGGTGGCGGCGTGATCGGTGGCGTTGAGTACCAGATAGACCACATAGCCGACGTAGTAAGTCATGAAGACGGCGCCTTCGCAGCGATCGATGCGTGTTCCCGTAAAGAAGATCGGCAGGCAGATGACCGCCGTCGCGATCATGATCGGCATGTCGAAATTCAGAAGGCCGTCGCTGACCGACAGAGCCTCCGCGCCGACGAGTCCCGAGAGGCCCAGAACGCCGGTGATATTGAAAATATTGGAGCCGAGGACGTTTCCGACGGCGATCTCTCCTTCCCCGCGTAGACACGCGAGAACAGAGGTCACGAGTTCGGGCAGCGAGGTCCCGGCGGCGACGATGGTCAGGCCGATGACGCTCTCCTCGATGCCGAAGGTCCTCGCCAACTGCACCGAACCGGTCACGAAGAGTTGCCCACCGCCGACCACCAGAGCCAGCGCGAGGAAGATCAGACCTGTCGAGATACCCCAATGCGTCTGCTCTGTATCGCTCGTTTCATCCGGCGGCTGACCGCTGCTGGATCGCACAAGCCAGACCGTATAGCCGATCAGTATGCTCAGAAGCAGGCCGGCTTCGACGCCCGAAATGGTGCCGGAGTAGGCAAACCCGAAGCCGAGCAGGGAGAGAGCCAATACGACGGGGACTTCGATGCGCAGGAGCTTGGCGTTTACCAATAGTGGAGTGACCACCGCCGACAAACCGAGGATGAACAGGACGTTGAAGATGTTGCTGCCGACGACGTTTCCGACGGCCAGCGACCCCTTTCCGATCCACTGACCGTAGACTGATGAGATCAATTCCGGACTGCTCGTGCCGAAGGCCACGACCGTAAGCCCAACCACAAGAGGGGAGACGCCCAGACCGATGGCCAGACGCGAAGAATGGCGCACCAGAAGCTCTCCGCCCACCACGAGTATCAGGACCCCCAGACCGATAGACAGATACGTCATCGAACGATCACCGCGGGACTATTCCAGCAACTTCTTGGAGATGTGCTCCTGGATGTCGTCGCGGCTCTTCCGGGTGAAATTCTTCGAGCTGGTGCCGATGAGCGACTGGGTGACGGCACTGTCGAGTTCGTCGACGATGCGGCCCAGGGCCTTCGGGGCCCCGACGATCCCAAGGCGCTCAAATTTGTTGTCGCGGTAGGCGTCGTTGAGGTGGTCAGCCAGTCGCTTGGCAAACTTCTTTTCCTCGTGTTCGGCCGGACCGTCGCCCTTCTTCATGGCGGTGCGCCGCCCGTCGCCCTTGAAGCTGCGGCCGGGCGCATCGTCGCTGAGCTCCGTATCGGTCATTCGCCCCTTTTCGTTGACGAAGACGTCGGTCTCTTCAATGGGTCCGTCGATCTTCGAGGCTCGAAAGAGGCGGGCGCGTGCACCGTCGGCTACCAGATACCAAATCTCCATGCTTGCTCCGTATCAGTCGGCGTGTTCGGTTGGCGTGACACTTCGAATGACATCTCCGGGGCGCAGGCCCGCCCGGTCGGCGGGACTGTCGTCGATGATCTCCATGATCTCGACGCCCGATTCGTACTTCCGCCCCAAATACCTCTGGATACGGACGTGTAACGGGCGGGAACGCCCGGCAATTCCGATCCGGGCGCGGCGGATGCGTCCATGACGAATCAACATGCCGGTCACCCAGTTGGCCGTATTCGACGGAACGGCAAACCCGATGCCCTGGGCGGCCTGCAAGACTGCCGTATTGATACCCACGACTCGCCCGCGCGAGTCAACCAGGGGTCCCCCGGAGTTCCCCGGATTGATCGAGGCGTCGGTCTGGATGACTCGCGAGTTCGATTCGATTGGTTCTCATGGTGTCGATCTCCGTAGAAGCTACCACCGGTCAACCATGAGAAGACAGGATTTATGCCCCGGTTTTGACGGATCGGTAGAGCCGCTTATTAAAGAAAGACGCCTATTTCTTTAATAAGGAACGGTCGCGGCGCCACAATGAAACGAGGGTTTAATATGGCTCGCTTGTTGACCTCTTATTAATATTTTACCCCTAAAGCTTTAACAAAAGACGGATCTGAACTACTATATTCAAGGTATTTTCCATTTACTTTAATACGGCGCGGCCAAGTGAAGTACGGGTACCACACGCAAATTCGAGAGGGGGTTCGGGCGTACGTTCCACACTCCCTTTGGGACTACGGCCTCGAGCTGGAGGGCTTCGTCAAACCCTTATCCGAGGCGGATCGAGCCATCGCCAAACTGGACGTTATCACGGAGCTCCTTCCGAATCCGGACCTCTTCGTGAAGATGTACGTCCGCAAGGAAGCCGTACTATCTGCTCAAATCGAGGGAACGCAGGCTTCGATGACGGACCTCGTCGACATGGAAGCCGGCGCCGAGAAGCGTGAGAAACGCGATGATCTTCAGGAGATCTCCAACTACATGCGCGGTCTGGAACACGGGATTTCCAGGCTGAACGACCTCCCTATCTGCAAACGGCTAATCCGCGAAATTCACGGGTTGGTGCTCGAAGGCGCACGCGGAGAGAATCGGAACCCGGGAACACTGCGCTCGACGCAGAATTGGATTGGAACTGGGGGCGGCCCTGAGGACGCCGCATTTGTGCCACCACCGCCGCAGAGAGTCGCGGAACTGATGTCCGATCTCGAACGATTCATCCATCAAGACGATCGGTACCCAATTCTGCTGCGTGCAGCGCTCGTTCATCAGCAGTTCGAGACGATTCATCCGTTCCTGGATGGCAACGGGAGAGTCGGCCGGCTCATTGTCACCCTCATGCTCATTGCCAACGACGACCTACATCAGCCGATTCTGTATCTGTCAGATTTCTTCAAACGAAACCGCCCAGAGTACTATCGACGGCTGCAGGGCATTCGTGATCGTGACGAGCTCGCCGAGTGGGTACGCTTCTTTTTAAGAGGGGTTCGAGACGTCGCCACCGACGGAGCGCAAACTGCCCTCGAGATTCAAAGACTTCGAGAAGAACATCGGGATCTCATCTCCAGCGAATTGGGCGGTCGGGCAGCCAACGGTCACATCTTGCTCGATGGGCTATTCCAGACACCCGCGGTCACGGTGAACGATGTCGCCGACATCGTCGGCTCGTCGTACCCTGCCGCGAACAACCTCGTGGAAGGCTTCGAGAGACTCGGTATCCTTGAAGAAAAGACCGGGCAGTCGCGAAATCGCCGCTACCACTATGAAGACTACTTGAACATCTTCGGGGCTCTCGAACCGTAAGAATCGAGGATGCGATGCCTGACGAGACCACAACCGCAGCATACTGGGACCGGGTAGCCGAGGAGACCGACTTTACCTTTCCAGTCGACTACGAGTTGATTGAAGAGCATCTGTCCCGAGACGCCAGAGTGCTGGATTTGGGGTTCGGCTATGGGCGCATCGCATCAAAACTGCGCGCCCGCGGCTTCTCCCGCGTCGTGGGCTTCGATCCGGCGCCCTCGATGATCAAGCGCGGGCGGCGAGAACACCCCGGTTTGGACCTTCGGCCCTGGCTGGGGGGCGAACTCCCATTAGCAGCCGACAGCGTCGAAGCGGTGTTGATGGTGGGCGTGCTCTCCTGCGTCATCGACGACGCGGCGAGGATGGATTTGATGGACGAAGTCAGCCGGGTGCTCGCGCCCGGAGGCCTGCTCTACATCTCGGATGCGCCGATTCAATCCACACCCGAGTACAAAGAGCGATACACGGACGCGCTCGAGGAGAAGTTCGGGCAGGGAGCACTCAAGATCGGCGACGGAGGCGTCGTACAACACCTTTCAGTCCCGAATTTTCGAGAACTGACGGCAACGTTCACCGAACTTCACTGGAATCGGGCTGGCGGGGAATCGCTGGAAGGAAATAAGCTGGATATTATCGAGTATCTCGGACGACTCTAAAACAAGTCGTCTACTTCGAAATCACTTCTCCAATTTCTTCAGTCGTTGCCCCCATCTCGACAAGACTGGCGACCAGAGAGTCGATAGAGACTGAGGAGTCTGCGTTTTCCATATCTGAAACTCGAGATTGAGTTGTTCCACGACGCTCAGCCAGTTTTTTTTGAGTCAACTTCTCTGACTTTCGCCTCTTCCGGAGCTCGCGAGCAAGGCGTCGTCGGATCTCGACAACAGCTTCATCCGCAGCAGTAAGACCAAGGAACTCTGATACAGTCGTTTCCTCGAAGCTCTCGGATTCCTCCCGCTTCGAATCTGCAGAGTGATGCTCTTTGACAGTTTCGTCGTGCGTCATGTCCGTCGACCTCCTCGACTCATGAAGTATCGGATTCTACGCCCTTTCTGCGTACCATCGGTCTAGACGCTTCCGGCATCTCTCGATGTAGCGCTGCGGGGTCTCTTCCGACTTCTTCTTGAAACAATCCAACACCACGATGGCTTCTCTACCGACATGGTAAACGACCCGCCAGGAACACCCCTTTTCAGCATCATCGATGTAGAGCTCGTAACATCTTTTTCCGATGCCGCGCATCGAAGTAAACGCACCCTTGGGCAGTTCCTCACCCTCTTGAAGCTGGCGAAGAAACAATCCTGTTTTTCGCCTGGCAGATGTTCCCATCGGTGGACTCTTGATCTCTACGAAGGCGAAGAATCTCTTGCTGCTCGCGTCGTCGACCACTTTGCCCCCAAGCTATCATCCTTTTAACATATCCGATATATCCGATATTTCAGATCGGCCGAATTTGATGGTTCTGGGAAGCGTCGTGGCACCTCAATCATCCACGAGCTGCTTGCGGATCTTGGCGATAGCGCGGGCGTTGCAGCGCGAGACCCAGGACTTCGAGTAGCCCAAGCTGTCGCCGATCGCCTGCATGGAGTCGCCGTCGAAGTGGTAGCGTAGGATGACCTCGCGTTCGTTGTCGCTGAGGGTATCGATGGCGCGGCGAAGGGCCTGGATGTTTTCGTACTTCTCGAAGTTGGCCGGCCGGGTATCGGCGTCGGTGGTGCGCATGTTCTGCAGGTCGATGTTGCGCATCATCAGAATGGTGACGGAATCACCGACCATCTTTTGCAGATGTTCGACGCTGTCTCGCCAGGTCTTCGAGGACGGAAGCATCGACGTCGCGGCGCTGTGGCCCTCCATGTGATCGTTCAGCGCAATGTGGTCGAGCACCTCGAACGACTGGTTTCTCAGCGCCCAGCCCTCCGCGCGGAAGGCGTCGAGGATCGCGCCCCGAATGCGGTAGTACGCGTAGGTGCTGAAGGCGGAGCCCGCCGATGGATCGAAGCGTTGCTGGGCCTGCAGAAGCCCCTCGTATCCGTAGTGCTGGATGTCCTCCAGCGCCACGTTCATCGCCGTCTGAGACTGGTGGATGTCGTGGGCAATGCGGTGGACGAGCGGCTCGTACCGATCGACGAGTTCGGCCGTCGACAGCTCGGGGATCTCGCTGGCCGGCACCGGCCTCGGCCGCTCCTTGGAGCGGTCCTTCCGTTTGCCGGAGTCCTGAGATTCGACTTTCGAGCGAAGGTAGCTGGCTTGGGTGTTTTGTTCCGACACGGTTCCCCCCAGGGGCGTAGTGCGGCTAATGCGAATATGAGATCGCAGAATATCACGGCGTATCCGGCGAGGGAAGGCCCAATTTGGACCATGTCCGAAGCAGTACTCTCGCCCGGTCGTGCAGCGGCGAGTTCCCGGGCTGCTCGGCCAGGGGCTCGACGGTCCGGATCGCCGCGTCACGCTCACCCACCTCGAAGAGACACTCCGACAACAGCAGCCGAGCACTCCTGGAGCCGGGGTCGATCTCGAGGCATCGACGCAGGGATTCAGCGGCCGTCGCCGGATCCCTGCGCTTGCGGGCGATCACACCCAGTACGTGATGGGGATACGCCCGCCGGGGCGACACGGCGAGCACTCCGCGCAGCAGAGATTCGGCGTCGTCGAGGCGATCTCTCGTCGTCAGCGTGTACGCGAGCGATTCGATGGCCTGGAGCTGATCTTCTTTCATGATTCCTCGTTGGTTCTGTTTCTGAAATACGCGGGGCGGTTCAGCCGGGGCCGTCGCTCCGGGCCTACCCCACCATCCTACCTCCGCGCCGGCCGCGGTCTGACCACCCCGCTCTTCCCGAATCCGACTCCCAAACATCGCACTCTCGTGAGCGCCGCGGGGCAGATTAGTTCGCCGACGTCCGATGAGTACCCCGATCGACCGTCTGGACCGGCGCGAGGCTCAGCCGAGCAAAGGGAAGCAGGTCGACAAGGGGTGCTCGTCGGATGCGAGCGAACGATCTTCAGCCGCGCGATCACTTCTCCTCCTCGGTAAGGCGATAGACCTCTCGCAGGATGACGGCGACCGGCTCGAAGAACTCCTCGGGGATCGCCGCGCCGGCGTCGCAGTCGTACAGCGAGCGGGCCAGGGAGACGTCGCGAAAGACCGGGACGTCGTAGCTGCGCGCGAGTTGTTTGATCTGGCGAGCCTGTTCGTCGGCGCCCGACGTCAGGATCTCCGGGGCGTGCATCGATTCTCGGTCGTAGCCGATGGCCACGGCCACGTGGGTGGGATTGACGACGACGGCGTCGGCATTCTGGACGGCCTCGGGGGCGGCGGCCTCTTCGAGCAACTCGCGGTGCATCTGCTTTCGTTTGCCCTTCATGTGCGGGTCGCCCTCGGCCTGTTTATGTTCGTCCATCACTTCTTTTTTGCTCATCTTGAGCTTCTCCCACCATTGCCGGCGTCGCCACCACAAATCGAAGATCCCGAAGGCGATGAGCCCGGACACCAAAAACGTGCCGAGCCTCGCGACGGCGCCTTCGAACATCTGCAAGGCCTGCATCAGACCGACCCTCGGGGTGACTACGATATCGGCAATCTGCCCCCGGAGGACGGCCCAGCCGATCGCGGCCATCAACGTGATTTTCAACAGGTTCTTCACAAGCTCGACTCCTTTGTCTTTGGACACCATCTGCTTAAAGCCCTGCGACGGATTCAGCTTTTTGAGGTCCGGGAGGATCGCCGAGGGGGCAAATAGCGCTCCGACCTGCGCGTAACTGACGGCAGTTGCCAACAGGAAGGTGGCGCCCAAAAGCGGGAACAGAAGCCAGGCCAGTTCGGCCAGCGAAGACATGGCGAAGCCGCGGGCCAGGTCCCCGGAGAGATCGCCGCGGCTGCTCAGCGCGATCGCGTCGACCACCAGTTTGCCCAGCCCCTGAACCAGGCTCGCCGTCCAGAAAAACAGCACCGCCACGGCCGTCACCATAACGGCCACGCCGGTAAACTCCGCCGACTTGGCCACGTTGCCCTCTTCGCGGGCCTTCCGCTGCTTTTTGGGCGTCGGATCTTCTGTCTTGTTGGCGCTCACGATCCCCCTCCATTTCTGTGCTTTTGGAGACCGCGAGGTGGATCAGCCGGGGCCGCCTCGCTCATCCCAAGCACAACAACTGACGGTCGAGTGCCCCTACGAGTAAGGCCCGATCGAGATCGAATCGACAATCCGATGAGCTCGCCGAGAGCCGCCGGGTCCCCCGGGCGACCGTCTGGACCGGAGTGAGGCGCAGCCGAACGCAGGGAAGCAGGTCGACAAGGGGCACCCGTCGGCGCCGCGCGAGCGCTCAGGGCTGCTCGACGATCGAGGATCACGGGGCCTCCGGGTCGACGGAGTCGGTCAGTTCCAGGGTGCGCCCGTAGGCATCGCTGGCCGAGCTCAGAAACCGCGTGGTCAGCGGCCCCAGCGCCAGAAGGACGACGATCACACCGATCATCGCTTTGAGCGGCATGCCCAGAAAGAAGACGTTGATCTGGGGGGCGGCCTTGTTGACCAGGGCCAAAAAGACATTGGTCAAGAGCAGTGCGGCGATGACGGGGAACGCCAGCAGGACTGCCAGCTCAATCGCGTCGGCCACGAACCGCGCGAGGGCGAAGGTCAGTGCGGCGCCGCGGCCGGAGAGTTCGGGAAAGGTATGCGGCGGGATGCGTTCGAAGCTGAGCATCACGGCGCGCAGAAAGACGCGGTGCCCGCCGGTCAAAAAGAACATGACGATGAAAAACTGCATCAGCAGGTTGGCCGAGGTCGTCACGCGGGTCTTGAGTTCGGGGACCATCGACATCGACTTCGAGGCGCCTCGGGTCGTGTCGATCAGGCGTCCGGCCATGCGGGCCGCATCGAAGACCAGCGCGGCGATAAACCCGAGGGTGGCGCCGACGGCGAGCTCCTTGAAGACGAGCCCCGTGATCACGAGGGGCCCGACGTCGAGGGCGGCGACCGAACCGGGGGCGTTCCAGACGGCGGGGTAGACCAGCACGGTCAAGGTCAGCGCCAGGCCGAGCTTCACCTGCGCCGGCGCGGCCTTTCCGCCCAGAAAGGGCGCCAGCATCACCACGGGCATCAGTCGAGCGATGACCAGACCTGCCAGCAAAATAGATCGCGACAGCACCTGCTGGACTGCCGTATCTGCCAGGATGTCTGTCATAGCCTCCCCACTCGGCCTCGGGCCCTCGGGCGACGGTTCAAAACAGCGAAGGAAACCCTTCGAAAATCGTGCGCGTAAATCGAACCAACTGGGCCCCGATCCATGGCCCCGCGATCGCCAGGCTGCCGAACACCGCGACGACCTTGGGCACGAATGTCAGGGTCTGCTCCTGCACCTGGGTCGTCGCCTGCAGAATGCTGACGGCCAGGCCGACCACCATGCTCGCCAAAACCGGCGGCGCCGAGACGATCACCACCAGATACAGCGCCTCGCGGGTTATCTGTAAGATGTAAGCTTCGATCGGTGCCTCCTATCCGGTCGGCAGATATCCAAGGACGAGCCCCTTTACGATCAGGAACCAGCCGTCGACGAGCACGAACAAAAGCAGCTTGAAGGGTAGGCTGATCGTCGTCGGGCTGAGCATGTGCATGCCCAGACTCAGCAGCACGTTGGCGACGACCAGGTCGACGATGATGAAGGGCACAAACAGGACGAAGCCGATGGTGAACGCCTCCTTGAGTTCGGTGACGACGAAGGCGGGGATCAGCACCAACAGGCTTCGATCGGTGATGGCCAGGCCCCGGCGGGCGGGGTCGGACCCGCGCAGCTCGAGGGCGAGTTCGTGCAACAACGTCCGCTCCTCGACGTCGGCGTGCTGGGCCAGAAAACGACGCAGGGGCTCGGCGGCACGCGAGGCCAGTCCGGCGACGGCCCCGACGTCGATATCGGCGGCCTCGAGGTCGGGTATCGGCGAGTCGGGGTTGGCCTCCGACGAGGCGACACCCAGATCGGCGAGGGTCGGCTCGACGGCGCGGTAGATGTCGTAGCCGACCGGAGCCATGATGTAGACGCTCAGTACGATCGCCAGTCCCGTGATCACCTGGTTGGGCGGCACCTGCTGAGCACCGACGGCCTGTCGTACCAGCGACAGGACCACGGCGACTTTGACGAAGCTCGTCACCATGATCAGCAGGAACGGCAGCACCGCCAGCGCGCCGAGGACGACGATCAAGCTCATCGGATCCGTGCCGCCGGTCACGTTTGCCCCCTCTTCATACCCGCCGGTTCCGGGGCGGCCGTCTCCTGGGTTGTCTGGATCTCGGAGGGATCGACGGGTTCGACGACGCTGACGGGCGACGGGCTCTGGCGCGCCTGGCCGGCCCTGCAGCCGGTTCGGGCACGCAGGGGTGACCGGCCGGCGGAGTCGCCGAGTCCCGATTCACCGAGTTCCACGATGGGCAGGGCACCGCTGGACTGGCGTCTGGGCGTCGGCGTCGAGCCCCCTCTGGAGGGTGGTTTCTGAGGTAGCTCGCCAAGTCGAGTCAACCCCGACTCGGTCTCGCCGACGACCAGGGTCTGGTCGGCGACGCGGACGAGAAGGATCGCTCGTTTAGGACCGACGGCGCGGCGGGCCAGAATGTCGATGGGACCATCGTCGGGGTCGCCCGCCGACAGGTGAGGCAGCCAGCGCGGCAGCCCCCAACGCAAAAGCACCCACGCGGCCAGGCAGACGGCGCCCAGAGCCGCGAGGGTGCGGATGAAGAGCAGGGTGGTCGAAGAAAACAAAATCTCCCCCCGGAGTAGGTTCAGGTGAGACGCCGATCAGACTTCGACGTCGGGATTCATGGAGTAGGTGGCGGTCAGTCGCGCCGAATCGAGGATGTGGTCCTCGATGGCGTCCAGGACGTCGTCGCCGGTGAAGGTGCCGTCGACGGGCGTTTCGTCGACGTCGAGCGCGTAGAGCGTGTAGTGGTAATGGTGGACGATCGAATCGTTCCACGGCGGGCAGGGGCCGTCGTAGCCGAAGTACTGCCCCTCCATGTCGGGGTCGCCGGCAAACCAGTTGGTGTAGTCGTTGATCCCCTGGCGCGTGCCCTGCGGAGCGTCGGGGCCGGGCTTGCCGCCCGGGGTCTGGCCTTCGCTGAATTCGCCCGCTTCGATTTCGCCGTCGGGGCTCAGGTCGACCAGCACCCAGTGGTAGAAGTCGACGCGGGGCAGGTCGGCGGGCACGGTCTCGCCCTCGACGTTGACGGTGTCGCCCTCGGAGGGGACGTCCGGGTCGTGGCAAATCAGAACCAGCGACTCGGTATCTTCGGGAAGGTCATCCCAGGTAAAATCGGGATTGACGTTGCCGGGCTCAGCGTCTCCCTTGGCGCAAAAGGCGCCACGGGCCGGCAGCGGTTCGCCGTCGTCGATCATCTGGCTAAAGAGTTCCATCGTGTCTCCCTCGTCCTCAAAATCAACATGATGACGTCACTATAGCGCCGGGGGACTCACCGGCGCAACTACAATCTTGCGTATTGGATCGTAAGTACGGCGGCGCGGCTGTTAACTCGGCGGCCACCCGACTATAAGGAGCATGGATTATGGACGGCGGGCTCGCCCGTTATAGGATACCGGCCGGCCGATGTCTCAGCCATCGATTTGGACGCCATGAGTGATTTGAAAGACAGAGTCTCCAGAGTCGTACGCTCGAACCTCAATGAACTGCTCGATCGCGTGCAGGAATTCGAGGATCGGGGCGGTCTGGGCAAGGTCTTCGACGAGCTCGACGAGTTTCTGGATGGCAAACGCCGCCAGAGGATGAACCGGCAAGACGAGTTGGACGGCAAACGCGGCACCGACGGCAGTGTGGACGGCGATGGCGAACCGAACTACACGCCGCCGCGGCCCGAAGACGAAAAGACGATCGCGGACTACTACGCGAACCTGGAGGTCAAAAAGGGGGCGTCGCTCGACGAGGTCAAAGAGAACTACCGGCGACTGATGCGCAAGTACCACCCGGATCGCTTCAACGACGACCCGCAGATGCAGGAGTTGGCCAAGGAGATCTCACAGGAACTGAGCACGGCCTACGACCGCGTCAAACAGCACATCAAACGCCGACGACGCTGACACTTACAGCCACTCCCCGGCGTCGTGCAGTTCGCAGATCTCGTCGATCACCTGCTGGCTGGACGCCGTCAGGCGATTGAACGCGATGCCCATTCCCTGCTCTTCGGAAGATTGTTCCACCCGCACCACCTCGCCCTCGCCTTCGATGGTGCGCACGTCCTCGACGATGACGCTGAAATTCAGATTGACCGTGGTGCCGACCGGCAGGGGATTGTCGGTGCGGATGAAGACACCACCGCGCGACAGATCGGTGACGTACTCGGAGATGTAGTCGGCGATCGGAGCGAACTCCTGGTTGACGGGCACCCGATCGTGGCGCCGCTGCTCGTGTTCCGCCGACCCTTGCCGAGTGTCAGTCATCGTCGCCTTCCTCCACGCCTTTGACGTCGAAGGCTTCCATCCCCAGCTCGTTTTGGCGGTGGAACTTCAACGTCTTGTCGTGGGTGTTTTCGAGCTCGTTGAGCGCCTGCTTTTCGACGTGACGCAGCTTGTCGATGACCGACCCGTTGGCGTGGACGTAGACGGTGTCCTCGTCGATCAGGGGCATCGAGCGTTTGAGCTCGCGCATGATCTCGTAGGCGACCGTCTCCTTTGATTTGACGAAGCCGCGGTTGTCGCAGGTCGGGCACTCCTCGCACAGAAACTGCACCAGCGACTCGCGCACCCGCTTGCGGGTCATCTCCACGAGTCCGAACTCCGAGATATTCAGGGCATGGGTGGTCACACGGTCCTTCTCGAGTTCCTCCTCGAGTTTGGCGTAGACCTTGTCGCGGTTGCCCTTCTGCTCCATGTCGATGAAGTCGATGATGATGATCCCACCGATATTGCGCAACCGCACCTGGTAGACCACCTCTTCGGCGGCCTCCATGTTGGTCTTGAGGATCGTATCCTCGTGGCTCTTCGACCCGGTGAAGCTGCCCGTGTTGACGTCGACGGTCGTCAGCGCCTCGGTCCGATCGATGACCAGGTGGCCGCCCGACTCGAGTTCGACCTCGCGCGACAATGCCCGCTCGATCTCGACCTCGATGCCGAAGGCGTCGAAGACCGGCTCGTCGTCTTCATACAGCTCGATGTCGCCGGGGAAGTCCGGCACGAAGTGATCGACGAACTCCTTGACGCGCTCGTAGGCCTTTTCGTCGTCGACGACCAGGTGGTCCATGTCGGCGGTAAACAAGTCGCGCGTGGCGCGCACCAGCAGGTCGGGTTCTTCGTACAGCAGGTACGGCGCGGTCACGCCCTCGGACTTGTCGAGCATCGTCTCCCAGAGGTTCACCAGCGCATCGACGTCGCGCTTGATCTTCTCTTTGGAGACATCCTCGCTGACCGTTCGAACGATGAATCCGGTGCCCGGCGGCCGTACGTCTCGGATGATGTTGCGCAGCCGGTCGCGCTCGGATTCCGAGTCGATGCGCCGCGACACACCCACATGCGAGACCGTCGGCATGAAGACCACGTAGCGGCCGGGGATCGAGATGCGGCCGGTCAGACGCGCGCCCTTGGTGCCGATCGGTTCCTTGTCGACCTGCACCAGGATCTCGTCGCCCTCGTTGAGCACCTCGGTGATGTTGGGCTTGTCGTTGTTGTCACCCTGCGACGGCGGCGGCCACAGGTCGTCGCTGTCGCCATCCTGGGCGGCATCGATGTCGGCACCGAAGTCGTAGAAATCGCTGACGTGCAGAAACCCCGCCTTCTCCTGGGCGACGTCCACGAAGGCCGCCTGCAGCCCCTTGATGACCCGCTTGACCTTACCCTTGTAGATGTTTCCGACGACATCCCTGTCGCGCTTTCGCTCGATATGGAATTCGCTGATCATTCCATCTTCGATCAGCGCGACGCGGGTCTCCGAACTCGTGGTGTTAACGACCAGACTGTTGGACATAAGACTCCGTCTCCATCAGAGGACCCCCTGCGCGGACGGTGTTCGGGTGCAGACCGGCCCGCGCCCGTCGAGTCGACGGACAAGGAAATCGCTCCGATGTCTGTATGAATAGTTGAAAGCAACTGAGTTCTTGCCGCCCGGCTCCCGGTCGACTCGACCGTGGGGTCTTTCTGGCTCACAGACCCGACGACGAGCCGCGCCAAGGAGGCGCGGACGGACGATATGGACGAAAATCAATCTCTGAATGTTCGGGCCGCCGCACCGCCCGAGTCGTATTGGCGGACGCGGGCGACAGCGACCGTCGATGAATCCTTATAACACAGTCGCGGCGTGGCTGGTAAGCAAACGCCCGCGACCGGGCAGGGATACGGGCTCATCGAGGGTCACCCCGGTCTGACATTTTTGTCATCCCGGGGGCCTCGATCATGACATCGATCTCAGAAATCCGCCGTCATCGAGGGGCGGCGCCCCGGGGAAACGGCGTTGGCACGGGATCTGCAAGTAAGATGTGGGTGCAGATGGGAGGCCGACGTTCCCCAACGATCCAGAGCACTCCCCATCCCGTCGCAACGAACGAAAGCGGTCCGCTACGATAACCGAGCGGGCCGCTTCGTTCGTTTCTTGGTCGGGGTTTTAGGGCGGAGTTCCGGTAGCGGATCTAGTTCTCTGCCGATTCTTCTTCGGAGCTCTCCGTCTCGTCGGCATCTTCGGAACTCTCCGCCTTGTCGGCATCTTTGGAGCTCTCCGCCTTGTCGGCATCTTCGCTCTGGTCCGTGTCTTCCGCCTTGTCGGCCTTCTTGATCTTGATGCCCTCGCCCGACTCTTCCTCGTCGGTGACCCGGGAGATGCCGAAGTGAAAGTCGTATCGAGCCACCTTGTCCTTGTACTTCAACGGCAGGATGACGCGGACGGTCTTTTCTTCCGTGGCATCCCGAGCGACCAGGGGCGCAAATTCGGCACCGTACGCCGTGGCCCTGACGTGTTGTCTGGGCAGAATCGCCGATTCGGTCTTGGCCTTCGACGGCACTACCGTCGGCTGCATCACGGTTTCGGCCTCGAAAGAGTTCATCCCCTCGTGGAAGATCTCCTGGGTCGTCCCGCTGGGGTCGACGTACGAGGCTTCATTCCAGAGAATTTTGATCTGGGAATCCGTCTTGTTTTCCAGCCTGAATCCGATGACCGCCATCTGGTCGTCGGGGAAGTCCCACGTAAACCGTACAAATTCGTCCTCGTAGGTCAGGGTGTCCTTGCCCTCCGGCGTCACCTCGACTTCTCCGGTTTTCACCTTGGTCAGACGCTCATCGTAGTCTGGTATCTGAGTTCCGGCACACGCCGAGAAGACGAACGAAGCGGCGAACAGGACGAGCAATCCGATGGCAGAATGTCGCATATTCCTTCCAGTTGCAGTTCAGGTTCACCCCAAAAAGCAGCATATCCTCGCGAGGTTGTCAATTTCTGGCCGGCTGGCGCTGAAAACGAAGGAAAATCAGAACTGAGAGAGAAACACTGCTAGCTCGTCTACCAAAGTTGGTGCCGCTAATGGATCGAAAACCCAGTCTCCACGGAATCAAGGGTGAAGAACAATGTGCCATAGAAGACAAACTGAAGGACCTGGAAAATGAACGGAACTGCGAGAACCACTAACATGACCAGCTCCCACCCTGAGATTTCATAGGCCCCCGCGACAGACCCAAGGCTCCCAAGGGCCAAAGTGCCCGAGATTAGTGCTACGAATAGCAATGCACTCAACACGTAGAAGCAAACTGAACTCCCCACCAAGGTCAGAAAATGACGCTTGGTCCACCCAAGCGATTCGATCACGATCTCGAATATCGAAAGTTGTGGGCGCGTCGCAGCGAGGTAAGCCGCTGGTGACAGAGCTGCCAACACGATTCCTGGGAGGAAGAAACACACAGCCTGTATCAGGGCTATCGTGAGAATCGTCCCGAGGACTTTGGGCGCACGGGTAGCAGCCTCGTTCAACATCGACGTCAAGTCACCATACCTCGCCCCCTTGAGAACAACCTGACGCCCGGGAGCAAGAAGAGAGATTTGATATGATGCCGCAATGAGGAAAGACGGTACTAAATAAAGTAGTGCAATCCCCGGGTTCGCTTTCGTGTCAAAGGACCCTCCAGCAAGTTCAGCAACTCCTCCTGCAATAATTATGGCTGCCATCAAGAAAATCACGCCGGCAACGACCGAGCCCGACCATATTAGAAACTTTATCTTCCCGTGTACTGGCTTCACATTGCGGAGTACTTCTCCGGTTCGAGAACCTCCTGCGTTGAACCCCCCTTCTCTTAGTTTCTCTTCAGAATTGGTATTCCGCCCCCGACTACCGGGCGAAGACTCGGCACTTTCATCAGGCTCGCTCATCTCGATCTCCATCCACACAACATTTTCTGACGATCGAATTCAGCTTCGGAGTATTTGTCATATCGCAACTCGCCGCAAATATCTTGGCAAATGCTCTGAAAATGGGCGGTCGCGCTACCTCAACGTCCAACCTCCAACCTAAACGTGATCCGTAATTCGGGCCCCGTGACTCGTGCCCCGTGCTCCGTGCCCGTCCAACGTAAACGTCCAACGTAAACGTGATTCGTGATTCGTGATTCGTGATTCGTGGCTCGTTACCCGTGCTCCGCGCCCCGTCCAACGTAAACGTCCAACGTAAACGTGATCCGTGACTCGTGATCCGTGCCCCGTGGTTGACACGCCAATTGCGGATGTATATATCATCATTTCGTCGCCGCGGTTCCGAATGTGATTCTCTCAGTCACTGAGACTGATGACCTACGAATCCGGGGCCGTGCTGCGCACTGACCTGTTTGAGGGTCTTCGCTGCCCACCTTTTGAAGACCCGATTCCACGCTTTTTGACTGATTTTTTCGCATCGACGATTTCCACCCCAATTTCAGACGATAATGTCGCACCGTCGTTCCTCTGCCGCCCTCCGGCCGCAGATGCGTCGGTGCCCGTCACACCACGAGGACCATCCCCATGAACATGAGTGAACTCAAAGAGAAGAAGATGAGCGAGCTGACCGATATGGCCAAAGAGGCCAATATCGATGACGCTGGCAACATGCGAAAGCAGGACCTCATCTTCAGCCTGCTGAAGGCCAAGACCGAAGAGGACGGAGACATCTACGGGCAGGGCGTCCTGGAGGTGCTCCCCGACGGCTTCGGCTTCCTTCGAGCGCCGGACTACAACTACCTGCCGGGGCCCGACGACATCTACGTGTCGCCGAGTCAGATTCGCCGATTCAACCTGGATACCGGCGACACGGTGGCCGGCGAGATTCGGCCGCCCAAGGACAACGAACGATACTTCGCCCTGCTGAAGGTCGAAGAGATCAACGGCGAGGATCCGTCGGAGGCGCGCGACAAGATTCTGTTCGAGAATCTGACGCCGCTGTACCCGATGGAGAAGCTGGAGCTGGAGCACGATGCCGACAACTACAGCACGCGGATTCTGGACCTGCTGACGCCCATCGGAAAGGGCCAGCGTGCGCTCATCGTCTCGCCGCCGCGAGCCGGTAAGACGGTGATGCTCCAGAACATCGCCAACGCCATCACCGAGAACCACCCCGAGACCAACCTCATCGTGCTGCTCATCGACGAGCGGCCCGAGGAGGTCACCGACATGAAGCGGACGGTCAACGGGGAGGTCATCAGCTCGACCTTCGACGAGCCGGCCGACCGGCACGTTCAGGTCGCCGAGATGGTCATCGACAAGGCCAAGCGGCTGGTTGAACACAACCAGGACGTGGTGATTCTGCTCGACTCGATCACCCGCCTGGCACGCGCCTACAACACGGTGGTCCCGCCGAGCGGCAAGATCCTGTCGGGTGGTGTCGACTCAAACGCCCTGCACAAACCCAAGAGCTTCTTCGGGGCGGCCCGAAACATCGAAGAGGGCGGCAGCCTGACGATCATCGCTACGGCGCTGATCGATACGGGAAGCCGCATGGACGAAGTCATCTTCGAGGAGTTCAAGGGAACGGGTAACTGCGAGATCCACCTGAACCGAAAGCTGATGGAGAAGCGGATCTTCCCGTGTCTGGACATCCAGAAGTCCGGCACGCGTAAGGAGGAGCTGCTGATGAGCGACGATCAACTCAAGCGCGTGTGGGTGCTGCGTCAGCTTCTGCACCCGCTGAACGTGGTCGACTCCATGGAGTTTTTGCTCGACAAAATGGGCAAGACCGAGACCAACGAGGAATTCTTGGCCTCCATGAGCAACAACTGACCCGTCACGTCTGGTTCTATGTTCGACAAACTCGAAGAAGTCCGAGCGCGGTACCAAGACCTGAACGCCCAACTGGCCGATCCGGAGCTGACATCGGATCCGGATCGGTACCAGAAGTTGGCCAAGGAACACGCGCATCTCGAAGATCTGGTCGAGGCCTACGAGGAGTACAAGGAGGTCGAGGCCCAGATCGAGGAGAACGAACTCCTCAAGCAGGATGACGACGACGAGATCCGGGAGATGGCCCGCGACGAGCTCGAAGAGCTCGAGCAGCGCCACCAGGAGTTGCAGGAGCGTATCAAGCAGCTTCTGATTCCCAAGGATCCCCTCGACGAAAAGAACATTCTGCTGGAGATCCGCGCCGGTACGGGCGGAGACGAGGCGGCTCTATTCGCCGCCGACCTCTTCCGCATGTACAACCGTTATGCCGAAAACCACGGGTGGGACATCGACATCGTCGATACCAACATCACCGACCAGGGTGGATACAAGGAGATCATCGCGCTGATCGAGGGCGACGAGGTCTACAGCCACCTCAAATACGAGGCGGGCGTCCACCGGGTCCAGAGGGTCCCCGAGACCGAGACGAAGGGGCGTATTCACACCTCGGCGGTGACGGTCGCGGTACTTCCCGAGGCCGAGGATGTCGAGGTCGACATCAACCCGTCGGATCTGAACATCGACACCTATCGCTCCGGCGGGCCCGGCGGCCAGCACGCCAACATGACCGACTCCGCGGTCCGTATCACCCACGCCCCCAGCGGCGTGGTCGTGTCGTGTCAGGACGAAGCCAGCCAGCACAAAAACAAGGCGAAGGCGATGCGCGTGCTCAAAGCGCGGCTTCTGGAAAAGGAGCGCGAAGAGCAGCGAAAGTCGCGCAGGGAGGACCGTCGCGAGCAGGTTGGCACGGGTGATCGATCCGAGCGCATCCGGACCTACAACTTCCCGCAGACGCGGATCACCGACCACCGGATCGACTTCACGACCCATCAGATGGAGAAGATCCTGGATGGCGACGTCGACCGGCTGATCGAGCCGCTGCAGACCCACTTTCAGGCCGAAAAACTCAAGGATCTGGACCTGTGAGCGGGGAAGGGCGAGACGACGTGCTGGCGCGGATCGGCCGCGACAGGCTCGAGGACCTACAGGCTGGCGGGTGGGTCACGTTTTCGTACCGGGATGAGTTCGACCGCCAGACCAAGGGCGTCGTCTTCCGTTGGGAGGGCGACTGGCTCGCCTACCGAAATGTGTGCCCGCATCACGGCGTTCCGCTGGATGCTCACACCGGCGACATCTTCGACGACACCGACTCCGTCCTGCTGTGCGATACTCACGGCGCCCGGTTCCGCCCGGAAGACGGCCGCTGCACGATGGGCCCCTGCGAGGGTGATCGACTCAAAAAGCTGGGCGTGCGCGAAGTCGACGAGGGGCTCGAGATCGTCCGCGCCGGCCTCAGTCTGACACCTCGCAAATAGCCCGGTAGACCGACCGATCCCGCACCAGCTCCGAGGCCTTCTGGACGTCGGGTGAAAGGACTCTGTCTTTGTCCATAAACGAGACGTGCTCGCGCAACAGCTCGTGCAGCCGGCCGGTGCCTTTTCCCAGCTCAAACCCTTCGCGCAGATCCAGAGCCTGGGAGGCTATCAGGTACTCGATGCCAAGGATCGTCTCGACGTTCTCGATGGCGCGGTAGGCGTGCAGTCCCGCGTGCATGCCCATCGAGACGTGGTCCTCCATGTTGGCGCTTGTCGGAATCGAATCGACGCTGGCGGGGAAGGCCTGAGATTTGTTCTCCGAGACCAGCGCCGCCGCCACGTACTGCGGGATCATCATGCCCGAGTTCAGCCCGGCATCGCTGACCAAGAAGGGGGGCAGCCCTTCGGAGAAGTACTTGTCGGTGAGTTTGGCGCAGCGTCGCTCGGCGATGTTTCCCAGCTCGGCGATGGCGTTTTTCATGTAGTCTAGGGCCAGGGCCACGGGCTGGCCGTGGAAGTTGCCGCCCGACAGGATATCGCCGCCGGTCTCGACGTAGTGTTCGGCGGCGTCTTCTTCGGCCGGCGGAAACACGAGCGGGTTGTCGGTCACCGCGTTGGCCTCGTTGACCAGCACGTCGATGACGTGGGCCAACGCATCGCGACTGGCACCGTGTACCTGGGGCATGCACCGCAGGCAGTACGAGTCCTGGATGTACTCGACCTTGCCGTCGACCTCGCCGGGTTCGGCCCCGGCGAGTTCGCTGCCTTCGAGCATCTCGCGGATGAGTCGGGCCGATTCCGACTGACCTTCGCGGCCGCGGAGACTGTGGATTCGCTCATCCAAGGCTGCCTTGCGACCGGCGACGGCCTCCAGGCTCATGGCGCCGATGGCATCGGCACAGCGCAGGACTTCGCGAAACCGGATGGCCGCCATCGCCCCGAGTGCGGTCTGGGCCTGAGTGCCGTTGAGCAGGGCCAGGCCCTCCTTGTAGGTGAGCATCATCGGCTCGAGGCCGGCCGCCTCCATCGCGCTGGCCCCATCCATCGTCTCGCCGTCATACTCGACCTCGCCGCGCCCGATGATCGGCAGACACATGTGGGCGAGGGGGCAGAGGTCGCCGCTGGCGCCCACGCTGCCCATCTCCGGCACGACCGGGTGAACGCCCCGATTGAGCATCTCGACAAGAAGCTCGAGGGTCTCGAGCCGAATGCCGGAATTGCCCTGGGCCAGTGCGTTGATGCGAAGCAGCATCATGGCGCGGACGACATCGGTCGACAACGGATCGCCGACCCCGGAGGCATGGCTCATGATGAGCCGCTCCTGCAGGATACCCGCATCCTCCGGGTCGATGACCTTGTCTCGGTTGGCGCCAAACCCGGTTGTCACACCGTAGACCGGCTCGCCCTCTTCGGCGCGCTTTCGCACGTACCGCGCCGCGCGGGCCACACGCCGGCAGGCCGGCTCCGACAGCTCGACGTTCTGGCGGTCCTCCACCACCGCCTGCAGGTCGTCCAAGGTCAGCGACGCGTCACCGATCAACATCTCATTCCTCCGTCACGTCAGATTTCAAAGGGAAAACGCCGCCACACACAGCGCCACCCAGCCGACGATCATCGCCAGCCCTCCAATGGGTGTGATGGCGCCCAGCCAGCGGATGTCGGTCAGGGCGAGGGTGTAAAGCGATCCAGAGAAGATCAGGACCCCCGTGATAAACCCCCAGCCTCCTACCGTAGCGGCCACAGCGCCCGTCTTCTGGGACAACCACGCCGCCGCGAAGAGCCCGAGCGCGTGATACATCTGGTAGCGGGCCGCCGTCTCCCAGATCTCGAGCATGTGCTCGCTTAGCGACTCCTCCAAGGCATGTGCCCCGAAGGCGCCGGCGCCGACTGAAATGGTGGCGAAGATCGCGCCGAGAATGGCGAAGAGTTTCATGCTTGCTCCAGTTCATCCCACAGGTACGTGCTCGTCTCGATCCCCTTGTAGAAGTTCTCGACGTTGAACTTCTCGTTGGGGCTGTGGAGCCGGTCGTCGTTGAGGCCGAAGCCCATCAGCACCGTGGGTGATTCGAGGATCTCGGTGAAGACCGGCACCACGGGAATCGTCCCGCCGCCGCGGGTGAATACCGCGTCGCGGCCCCAGGCCCGCTTCAGCGCCCGGGTGGCGGCATCGACGGTCGCATTGTCGCGCGGACTCACGACCGGTTTGCCACCGTGGTGTGGCTCGACCTCCACGTCCACATAGGATGGAGCAATCTCCTCGATGTATTCCGAGGCGAGTTCCGTGATCTCGTCGGGATCCTGGTCGGGAACCAGCCGGCACGAGATTTTGGCCGAGGCCTCCGACGGGAGCACGGTCTTGGCCCCCGGCTCGGTGTATCCGCCCCAGATGCCGTTGCAATCGAGGGTCGGGCGCACCCAGCGACGCTCCAGAGTCGTGTAGCCTTCCTCGCCGGTCAGCCCGGGCGCACCGGTCTCGGCTCGGAAATCCTCCTCATCGAAGGGAAGGCTGGCGAACTGCTCGCGCTCCTCGTCGGTCGGCGGCTCCACATCATCGTAGAAGCCGGTAATCGCGACCCGGCCTTCGTCGTCGTGAAGCTTCGAGATGATCTTGGCCAGCTCGTTGATGGGGTTCGGGACCGCTCCGCCGTAGAGTCCCGAGTGCAGGTCGTGGTCGGGACCGCGCAGCGTCACCTCGAAGTAAGACAGCCCGCGAAGCCCGTAGGTGATGGTGGGCAAGCCCTCGGCAAACATCGCGGAGTCCGAGATCACCACGCCGTCGCAGGCGAGCTTCTGCCGGTTTTTGCTGACCCAATCTTCCAGGTGTACGCTGCCGACCTCTTCTTCGCCCTCGACCAGCAATTTCACGTTGACGGGCAGCTCCCCGCTCGTGGCCAGATGCGCCTCCAACCCCTTGACATGACTGAAGAATTGGCCCTTGTCGTCGGTCGCACCCCGGGCAAATATCTTCCCGTCGCGGACCTCCGGCTTAAACGGCTCGGAGTCCCACTTGTCCAGGGGATCCGGAGGTTGCACATCGTAGTGAGCGTAGATCAGAATCGTCGGCTTGTCCGGCTGCTCGCAATGCTCGGCGTAGACGATCGGATGGCCGTCGGTCTGATGAATCTCGGCCGACTTGAACCCGATGTCCGACAGGTGATCCCGCAGCCATCCGGCGCACCGGCCGACTTCCTCTTTCATCGACTCGTCGGTCGAGATACTCGGAATCTCAAGATACTCGAACAACTCGTCCAGAAACCGCTCGCGATTCTCCTCGACGTAGGCTTCCAGTTCGGCGGCATCACTCATTTTTGAACTCCTCGAAATCGGCGCGTGAATCCGTCGGGACCATAATACTAGCGACGGGATTCGCGAAAGAGTCGGATTTCTTCAGATATCGATAATCATCCTCGACGGGCTGGATCGGGCAGATGCGCGATTGCGCGGCACCGGCTGGATCGGCAGATGTGCGATTGCCCGGCACGGGCTGGATCGGGCAGATGCGCGATGGTCATCCCGGTCTCGCGAGGCGCGTTCAGCGCCTCGCATCGAAACGGGCGATCACGCGGCGTGTCGCGCCGCAGGCGCGCCGCCGCGGTATAAGCAAAGGAGGGGAGGTCGAAAATGGCCGAAAATGGCCGAAAATCGGGCGCTAACTGATCGAGTTCCTAATTGTCCGTAACATATTGATTTTATTAGGATTTACGCATGTTTTTTACGTGAACCTGGATCCGAGAGACGCGATTTCTGATCTTCGTCCGGGGGATAGGCCGACCAATCGATCGACAGAGCGTCGCCGATCGACCTCGAATCTGGTCCACGTGCTCGTCCAACCTCAACGTGAACGTACCTCCGTCTCCCGTGACCCGTGCTCGTCCAACCTCAACGTAAACGTGCCTCCGTCTCTCGTGACCCGTGCTCGTCCAACCTCAACGTAAACGTGCCTCCGTCTCCCGTGACCCGTGCTCGTCCAACCTCAACGTAAACGTGCCTCCGTCTCCCGTGACCCGTACTCACCGAGAACTGAAAATCCGCCGCACACGTGGTGAGATATTACAGAGTATCTCGTAGTTGATCGTCCCCCCACGCTCGGCAATCTCATCGACGGAGATGAAAGCATCACCCTGTTCGCCGAAGATCACGACTTCGTCGCCGATGGCAACATCCGTTAGCTCCGACACATCCACCATGGCGACATCCATGCAGACGTCGCCGACGATGGGGCAGCGGCGGCCGCCGATCAGAACGTCGCCGCCGTTGGACATAAATCGGGGGAGGCCGTCGTTGTAGCCGGCGGCGATGGTGGCGACGCGGGTGTCGGCGTCGGCTCGCCAGGTGCGCCCGTAGCCGACGGTTTCACCCTCTTCGACGTCGTGCAGATGGATGACCTGCGTGGTGAAAGCCATGGCCGGACGGGTCTGGCCATCCTGTTGGGCGACGGCGTCGCTGGGGGATAGCCCGTACATTCCCAGACCGACGCGAACCATGTCGAACTGAGCCTCGGGCCAACGCCACGTCGCCGCGGTGTTGGCGGCGTGGACTACACCCGGGTCGATATCCGCCTGACGGACGGTCTGCACGGCGCGCTGAAACCGCCCGATCTGGTCGCGTGTAAACTCGTCTTCGGACGGCAGATCCGCGGCGGCAAAATGGGTCATCACACCGGTGAGCTCGACCGCATCGAGGCCGTCGACCCAGCGGGCGAAGTCCCGAAGCTTCTCGGGCTGAAGCCCCACTCGATTCATACCCGTATCGACCTTGATGTGGACCTTTACGGTCGTGTCGCGCCGCTCGGCCTCAGCGGCCAAGGCGCGGACGACGGGTCGCGAGTAGACGAGGGCCGTCAAATCGTACTTGGCGACCTTATCGGCCTCGTTTTCGAGCACATTCATCACCAACACGGGCAACTCGATGCCGCGCTCTCGCAGGGGAATCCCCTCGTCGGGGTAGGCGACGGCCAGGGCATCGACCCCCTGTCGGACCAGGGTCTGCGAGATCCGCGTGGCATCCTGCCCGTAGCCGAAACTCTTGACCACGGCCATGAACTTGGTCGTCTCGTGCAGACGGCGACGAAGGGTGTGGTAATTCGATCGGATCGTCGCCAGATCGATGTGTAGCCGCGTGGGACCGACGCTCTCCAAGAGCCCCTCGGCCGCGCGCTCCAATTCCAGGGCGCGACTCCCCTTGAACAACACCACGTCGTCGGCCTCGAGCACGCGGTCCAGCGTCGCGTGGAGCTCCTCCAGATTCTCGACTCCGCTGACGGCGCCATCGGGCATGCCGTGTTCGCGGGCACTGTCGCCGATCCAGCGGGCCCGGGGCCCGTAGCAGATCAGCCGGTCGACCCCGAGTCGGGCCACCAACCGGCCGATGTCACGGTGCGCCGCCTCGCTTCGTTCGCCCAGATCGAGCATGTCGCCCAGGATCGCCACGGTTCGGCGCCCGCCCGCGTAGTCGTCCAGCGTCCCCAGTGCGGAGCGGGCGCTGACGGGGTCGGAGCTGTAGGCATCGTTGATCAGCGTGATGCCTCGGGGCGTGGTGTGCATCTCCAGCCGAAGCGGCGTCGGCTCGAAGGCGCCGAAGCCCAGCCGGATCTCCTCGGCCGATGCCCCGAGTTCGCCGGAGATGGCGGCTGCACAGGCGGCATTCTGAAGGTTGTGACGGCCCGGCGCCTCCAGGCGAAGATCCTCGTGACGTCCAAGGGGAGTCCGCAGGTCGAATTCCCAGCCGCTCTCCTCGGACCCCTCATCCCGACGGGCGTCGACGACGGCGTAGTCCATCGGTTCCAGGGCGGAGCTCTCGACCCCGAAGTAGATCCTATGGGGCGCAAAGTCGTCGTCGCGTTCCCGAAGAACGGTCTCGAGCGCCTCCGAACGACGGGGCAGGGCCAGGACGCCCTGGTCGAGGTTCTCGAAGAGCTTGAGCTTTTCACGTGCCGTCGTCTCCAGGGTCTTCAACCCCGCGGCGTGGGCCAGGCCGATGTTGGTGATGGCGCCGTGGGTCGGCTCGATCATCCGACGCAGTCGCTCCATCTCGCCGACGCGACTGATGCCGGCCTCGATGACAGCCACATCGTGTTCGGGCCGGATGCCGAGCAGACTCAGGGGAACACCCACCTGGGAATTGTAGCTGGCGGGGCTTCGATGGACCGTCGCGCCGCGGGCCAGAATCCCGGCCAGCATCTCCTTGACGATGGTCTTTCCGTTGGAGCCGGTGACGCCGACGACCGGGATGTCGAATTGAGCTCGCCACTCGGCGGCCAAGGTCTGCAGTGCCTCGAGGGTGTTGTCGACGAAGATGACGGGAACATCGTCGGATCCCTCCCACCGATCCTCGTCGACGAGCGCCACCTGGGCGCCGTGCTCGACGGCGTCTTCCACGAAATCGTGCCCGTCAAAATGTTCGCCCCGCAGCGCCACAAAGAGGGCGCCCGGGGCGAAGGCCTCACGACTGTCGGTTGCAACTTCCGAGACCGGGAGGTCGGGGTCGATTCGCCGCACCGTTCCATCGGTCCAGTCCGCGATCTCACCGATCTTTAGCTTCATATCGGGACTCCGTCGTTCATTCACGTCCCCACAATTCGTGCATGGGATTGACCGGATTGATGCCGCCGCCGACCCGCGGTGCCGTCTCGATGGCCCGCGTGATGAACTCCCGGGCAAATCCGACGGCCTCTGCCACGTCTTCGCCGCGGGCGAGCCGGGCGGTGATCGCCGACGAAAAGACGCATCCCGACCCGTGGAGTCGATCGGTGTCGATGCGGTCGGCGCCGTACTCGACGAAGCCCGCGCCGTCGTAGAGAACGTCGCGCACCACGTCCTCCAGATGACCACCCTTGATGACGACGTGTTCGGCGCCCAGATCGTGGATCTTTCGGGCCGCCTCTTTCATGGAGCCGAGGTCGTCGACGGAATCGCCGGTCAGGGCCTGAGCCTCGTGACGGTTTGGGGTGACGACGGTGGCGCGCGGCAGCAATTCATCGCGCAGCACGGCCTGGCCCTCCTCGGGCATCAGCGGATTTCCGTGCTTCGAGATCATGACGGGATCGACCACGCGAGGCCCGTCGAACCCTTCGTCCAGACAACCGGCCACCACGCCGACCATCTCGGGGCTTCCGAGGGCTCCCGTCTTGAGGGCGCTGGGCTCCAGATCGTCGACGACCGCGTCGAACTGCCGGCGCACGGCTTCGGCCGGGAGCATCTGCATGCCGCTGACTTCAAGGGTGTTTTGGGCGGTAATCAGGGTCACCACGCTGGTGCCGTGGACCCCGCTGGCCGCAAAGGTCTTCAAATCGGCCTGAATCCCGGCGCCGCCGCCGCTGTCACTTCCGGCCACGGTCAGGGCGACCGGCCAACGCGGCTCATCGGTATCCATCCCTCCGGCCTCCAGTATATTCTCGAGGTGTTCGTCCATGGTCACTTACGGCCGACTCACCCGTCGCTGCCGGTGTTTTCGACGGTCTCGACCTGAGCGCCCGTCTTGCCGAAGCGACGCTCGCGGCCCTCGTAGTCGTGGAAGGCGTCCAACAGCGCGGACTCGTCGAAATCGGGCCACAGCGTATCGGTAATGTAGAGTTCGCTGTAGGCGATTTGCCACAACAGAAAGTTGCTGATCCGCATCTCTCCGCTGGTACGGATCACCAGCTCCGGGTCGGGTCTGCCGGCCGTATACAGGTGGTCCTCGAAGACCGACTCGTCGATGTCGTCGGGATCCAGGGTGCCGTCGGCGGCTTCCCGTGCGATGCCCTGGGCGGCGCGGACGATTTCCTCGCGGCCGCCGTAACTGACTGCAATTTGGAGGACCATCTGATCGTTATTGGCACTGGCCTCCTCGATCTCGGAGATCGAGTCGCGCAGCACCCCGGCCAGACGGTCGCGGTTGCCGATGACTTCCAGTCGGATATCGTTCTCCAGCAGGCGTTCGCGCTCGCGCTGCAGATAGATCTCGAACAGCGTCATCAGACCGGCGACTTCCTCGGGCGGGCGCTGCCAGTTCTGCGAGCTGAAGGCGTACAGAGTCAACGTGTCGACGCCCAGATAGCGGCAGGCCTCGACCACGGAACGGACCGCCTGCGCACCGGCACGGTGGCCGCGGATGCGCGGCAGATCGCGGCGGCGAGCCCAGCGGCCATTTCCATCCATAATAATGGCGAGGTGGCCGGGGATCGTCCCCTCGTATGAATCGAGCAGATCCTCGTCGACGTTGAGGTCGCCCGACATGATGTCTTCTCGCTCTGGCTTCATGCGTCTGGCGCCGATGGTCCCTTCCAGGCCCGTCTAGGCTTCCTCTATTTGTGATGAAATGATCGCCCGCGCGAACGCCCCAACGGCGTAACACGACAGCAACCACGATGGCAAAGAAAACCGGAAAAGGTGGCCAAAACAGAGTAGCATGTTGACCGACCGGTCCCCGCTAAACTACCAGTTCGGTGTGCGGATTTCCTCCCGATGCCCCCATCAGCCATGCCCACACGTCCCGACGCATTTCGACGTCGCCTCGAGAGCCTCGATGTCACATGGGATAACGAAGACCCCGAGGCCGAATATTCAGTCGCGGCCGAATTCGACGATCCGGACCGCGCCTACTGGGCGGTGCGCCAGCAGGGGGCCGGCCTGGCCGACCGCTCCGAACGCGAGACGCTGGTCATCTCCGGCGAAGAGACCGTCGAATGGCTGCAGGGATTGATCACCGGCAATCTCCTGAATCTCATTCAGGAGGGCTCCGGCCTCTGGACGCCGTTTCCGAACGCGAAGGGTCGCATGGTGGCCGATGCCCGCATCCTCCATCTGCCGCAGATGCTCTATTTGGACCTGGAGCCGGGCACACTGGATAGTGGCCTTCTGGCGCACCTGCGCCAACACATTATCATGGAGGATGTGACGTTGTCGGACCGCTCCGAGCAGACCGCACGGTTTGGGCTGTTTGGCCCGCGGGCCGCCGCCATTCTGGACGGGGTCGGTCAGTGGAAGCGTGACCCGGCCGAGCTCGACGCCTATCAAGGCACGTGGGGAGCCATCGACGGCCGCGAAGTCATCGTGCAGGCCAACCCGACCTCGGGCGAAGCGGGCTTCGATCTCTCCTTCGACCGCTCGGAGTCGCTGCCCATCTGGGATGCGCTGACCGAAGCCGGCGGCGGCACCCTGGAGCCGCTGGGCGACGAGACGCTCGAGATCCTGCGAATCGAGGCGGGGATTCCGCGATTCGGCGTCGAAACCGACGATTCGGTCATACCGCTCGAGGCAAATATGGGCGAGCTGATCGACTTCGACAAAGGGTGCTATGTGGGCCAGGAGATCATCGCCCGGCTCGACACGCTGGGGACGCCGGCCAAGAAGCTGCGAACCCTGGTTTTCGACGGGGGCGCAGCCCCCGCCCCGGGTGCCGATATCGAAAACGACGACGGCCGCAATGTGGGCACCGTGCGCAGCGCGGCATGGTCGCCGCTGCTCGATGCGCCCATCGCTCTGGGGTACGTCAAACGCAACGCCAACGAACCCGGAACCGTCCTAAAGGTCGAGGGGCGCGAAGCGCGCGTCGAACGCCTCGGCTATCCACTCGATGAGGGCGACACTCCGCGGCCCACTTCCTCCTAGAAGACCTCCACCGTGAGTCTCTACGACCGAAATCTCATCCTCTTCTCCGGCAAGGGCGGCGTCGGCAAGACGACCATCGCCTCGAGCTACGCGCTCAGTTGCGCCCGGCGAGGCCAACGTACCCTTCTGATGGAGCTGAACGTGCGCGACAAAGTCGCATCGTATTTCGGCTCGCAGGAGATAGGCTCCGAGATCGTCACTGTCGAAGACAACCTCCACGCCGTCAACGTCACGCCCGACGCGGCGATGGAGGAGTACGGGATGATGATCCTGCGCATGAAACTCGTCTACCGGGCCGTCTTCGAAAACCGGGTCGTTCGCACGTTTTTGCAGGCGATCCCCGGGTTGAACGACCTGCTGATGATCGGGAAGGCATGGCACCACGCCACCGAGACCGACGCCGACGGCGGGCCGGTGTGGGACACGGTCGTGGTCGATGCGCCGGCGACCGGCCACGGCATCTTTCTGTTGCAGATCCCGTCGGTCATCATGTCGAGCATCAGCTCCGGTCACATGTACCGGGAGGCCGAGAAGATCTTCTCGTTTCTGACCGACCCGCAAAAGACGGCCCTGAACCTGGTGACGCTGGCCGAAGACATGCCAGTCAACGAGACCAAAATGTTGCGCGACCAGGCGCGCCAGAAACTCGAGATGCCGATCGGCTGCGTGGTCGCAAACGGGCTGTATCCCCAGACGTTCGACCAGCGTGAACGCGACTGGATCGACGCCGCCCACGAGGGGAATCTCTCGGTGGACGCGGGGGTATCCGGCATGATCAATGCCGCAGCGTTTCGCCAGCAACGTATCGACATGCAGCAACACTACATGGACGAAATCGAACGGTCCTTCGACGCCCCCATCGCCAGGGTTCCCTACTACTTCGAGGACCGGATCACGTTTCCGGTCATCGAATCGATCGCCGAGCGCCTGGCCGACCAACTCGACCCCGAGGGGGCGCCGTGAGCAGCGAACGCCGCGAGGACTTTTTGGAGCTCGTCCGCCAGCGCGACATCGTCGTCTGCGCCGGTTCCGGGGGCGTCGGCAAGACGACGACCAGCGCCGTGTTGGGGCTGCAGGCGGCCGTCGAAGGCCAGCGGGTCCTGGTCATGACCATCGACCCGGCGCGCAGGCTCGCCAACAGCCTGGGCGCCGAGTCGCTGGACAATGAACCGACGCAGCTCGATCTGGAGGGCTTCAGCGAGGTCGGCGTACGGCCCGACGGCGAATTGTGGGCGATGATGCTCGATATGAAGGCGTCGTTCGACGACCTGGTCGAGCAGCGTGCGCCCGACGAGGAGACGCGCCAAAAAATCCTGAATAACCGGCTGTACGAGTATTTCTCGACCAGTCTGGCCGGCACCCAGGAGTACGCGGCGGCCGAGCGGCTGTACGAGGCACACTCCAGCGGCGACTGGGATCTGATCGTCCTGGATACGCCGCCGACCACCCACGCGCTCGACTTTTTGGAGGCGCCCTCCCGGCTGGCCAACGCCGTCGAGAGCAAGGCCTTTCAGTGGATCTACGAAAAAGAGCTGTTCCAAGGTGAATCGGGGCTCGGGCTCTTTTCGATGGGCAGCTCGTATGTGCTCAAGACCCTGGGCAAATTCACCGGCACCGAACTGCTCCAGGAGCTGTCGGTCTTCCTGCAACACTTCTCCCCGATGTTCCAGGGCTTTCGCGACCGGGCCCGACAGGTCCGAGACCTCCTGACCGGCCCCGAGTGCACCTTCGTGGTCGTCACCTCGCCGGATCCGCACACCCGCGAGGAGTCGACCCACTTCTACGACGAGCTCGGCTCCGAACGGGTCGCCGTGGGCGGATTTATCGTCAACCGCGTCCACCCACGCTGGGTCGACCAGTCCGAATTCGACCGTCCCGTCGAGGACATCGCCGCCGCCATCGCCGACCTGGATGTCGACGTGGAGCTCGACGACTCCGAACGGACTCAGTTGGCCGAGCGGCTGCGCTCAAACGCCGCCTCGTTCTACGTGCTGGCGCGCAAAGACGCCCGCAGCGTCGAACAGCTCCGCGCCGAACTCTCCCGCGACATCCCCGTCGCCACGGTTCCCTTCTTCAGCCAGGATATTCATAGCCTGACCGGGCTGGATCGGGTGCGTAGGGAGATTTTTGGTTAGACGAGACACGAGCCCTGTGTAGCATGACCCCGATGGTCTCCCCGGCCTCGCACCGCGCTCCGCGCGGCGCAGCGAACCGAGGCGATCTTGCGAGGGCCCGAGGCGCCCTCGCGGAATGGCCCGCGGTCGTCGATCCCTGCGACCTACCCAAATGTCTGGACGGGCGGCTACACAAGCACGAAGATAAAAACCTGCGGCGATGCTGGAGTTCCTAGAGTTTATTCGTGCGGGGTGCTCTGGTATACGATGCCCTTCGTCAAAGGTGTGTGTTTCGACGGATATGTGGAGTACGGATGGACGAGCCACCGCTCGAAATCGAAGAGGCCGACCCGCCCGAGGATCCCGATGTCAGCATCGTGATCCCCATCTACAACGAGGAGGGCATCCTGAGCGCGTCGGTGGCGGACCTGACCGAAAAGCTCGCCAACGACCCGGACTGGGACTACAGCTACGAGCTGATCCTGACCGAAAACGGCTCGACCGACGCCACCGTCGAAGTCGCCCGTAACCTGATGGAGCGCCATCCCGAACTGCGGCTTCTGCACACCGAGGAGCCCGACTACGGACTGGCGCTTCGCCGGGGTATCCACGCCGCGCGCGGCACCTACGTCATCGGCGACGAAATCGACCTGTGCGACACTGATTTTTACCGCGAGGCAATGGCGCTGCTGAGCGACGGCTCCCACGACCTGGTCGTCGGCTCGAAGGCGTTGCGTGACTCTTCGGACAAACGCCCGTTTTACCGACGCCTGGCCACCAAGGTGCTCAACGGTCTCTTCCGGGTGTTTCTGGGCTTTAAGGGCACCGACACCCACGGCCTGAAGGCCTTCCGCCGCGAGACACTCTTGCCGGTGGTCGATTCTTGTCTGGTCAACAAGGACCTCTTTGCCAGCGAGTTCGTCATCCGCGCCGAACGCATGGACGTCGAGATGACCGAGATCCCGCTGACGGTCGTCGAGAAACGCAAACCGTCGATCAACCTCTTTGCCCGGGTCCCAAACGTCCTCAAGAACCTTGGCCGACTCGTCTGGCACATCCGCCTCCGCAACCAATCATGACCGCCCACGCCTGCATTACCGTCGACCTGGACACCCTCCAGTGCTACCGGGACATCCACGGGCTCAACCACGACATGCCCGGCCACGAGGGCGATCCGACCTACCGCGTCGGCGTCGAGCGCATGCTCGAGCTGTTCGACGAATACGACGTCGAAGCCACGCTCTTTGTCATCGGCCGCGACACCAACGTCCCCCTGCATCAACGAAAACTCAAAGAGGCCGACGACGCCGGCCACGAACTGGGCAACCACACCTACTCGCACCACTACGACCTGGCCGACCGCTCGCGCGAGGAGCAGCAATCCGAGATCGCACGCGGGGAAGGCGCCATCGCCTCGGTCTGCGGCCGCCGACCCGTCGGCTTTCGGACCCCCGGCTACAACGTCACGCCCCGGCTGGTGCAGATGTGCGCCTCGCGCGGCTACCACTACGACTCCTCGATCTTTCCGTGCCCGCCGTACTGGGTCGCCAAACGCGCCATTATGGCCTGGCAGAAGCTGCGCGGCCGCCCGAGCCGAAGCGCTATCACGCCGCCTAAAAACCTGCTCGCTCCGATCACCGCCTACCACCCCGAGCGCGAGCGCATCTGGCGAGAGGACCCGACCTCGGAGATGCCCCTCGAGATCCCGATGTGCCTGGTGCCCGGCGTGCGCATCCCCGTGATCGGCACGTCGCTTCACCTCTTCGGAGAGGCCGGCTTCGACTGGATCCTCCCGGCGCTGGAGCGCACCTACGACCGGATCCTGAATCTGGAGTTCCACGCCCTCGACTTCATCGACGCCTCCGATGCCCCCGACGGCAATCAGTTGGCCGCGGTCCAGCCCGACCTGCGGGTCGGGTGGCCCAAAAAACGCGCCCTCTACAGCCACGTCCTAGAACGGCTATCGGACTCGTACCAGTTTTCGACCATGCGCGACGCGGTGGGTGTTGTGTAGCCCGCAAGCACGACGCCGTCAGGCCCCAGCCAAACACGAAAGCACGTTCCGTGCTCGGAACTCTGAATTGAACCCGGCTCGTTCGGCCTCATATTCGAGGCGGAGCCGGATTGTTTCACGTGAAACACCGGCGTGTCGGCTGCGGCGATGTTTCACGTGAAACATGGACTTGCTGATACATGGAGGAGACATGGATTCGATCGACTGGCGCCATTTTCTGAGCGGCCGAAGCCCCCGCGACGACATCTTCGATTCCTTTCCGCCCGAACGGATGGGCGACTACCAGCCCGCGCTGCTTCCCTCGGCGCAGATGGTCATCGCCGCACGGGTCGGGGCACGGCTGCTGCAGATCCTGAGCCAGCGCGGCGGCACGCGGGTCGACGCCACGACGCTCGAGAACATGATGGAGGTGCTGGGCGAATCGATGCCCGACGGGGCCGAGCCGCTGTGCGACGACGAGGTGGCCCGGATTCTGAACTGGCTGGAGACCGCCGAGCCGCTGCCGCCCGAGGAGCGCGAACAGGACACCCTGCCGCCGGCGCTGGATCTGATGCTGGCCGCCGACATCGAGAGTCGGGTCTCGGTGGCACAGTTCGCGATCTCAGAGGGCGTCGACCTGGAGATGGAGTATTACGACCCGGATAACAACACCTGGCCGCGCGTCCGGTGTACACCCACCAGCATTCGCGATGCCGTCGACGAGGACATGGCCGTGCGCACGGAGCCCGAGGAGGTCGATGAGGGCGCCGATCGCTCGACGTTGATCGAGGGTGTCTCCGAGCCTGTCCTGGTCGTCGAGCGCGGGGATGACAGCTTTGGGATCCCGCTCAAGAACATCCGCTGGCTGATGCCGGTGCGCCCACGCCCCGAGCCAGAGGAGGCCGAGCCGGACTCCGACGAGTCAGACACCGGTCGGCTGCTGGACTTTCCGACGGGCCGGGCTCGCCAAAATGACAACAACGACAGCGATGACACCGTTGACAGCAACGCCGACGGCGAACCGGACGACCGGGACTGACGACCCCGGGCATCAACTTCCGGGCTCACCCTTCTTGTCTTCGGCCTCTTTTGCCGCCTGGCGGTCCTTTTTGACCTGTTCCATGGCGTCGGTGACCGCGGAGTCGACCAGCTCGACGGCCATCTCGTAGGGCTGCCAGATCACCCGGAAGTCACGGCCCTTCAGCGCGAGCTTTTCGGCGCGCCGCTGGACCTTCGGGTCGTTCATGAACGCCTTCATCCGCTCGAGCGATTCGGAGGTCTCGCGTACCCACCGGTTGTTGTCCTCGGTCTCGCCGATGCGCCGCGACAGCGACAGATTCTTCTCGTAGACGTCGATCGCCTTCTTCATCAGCGGCTGGATCTTGCTGCGCAGCTCCTCGAAGTACATGTGCACCTGCTCTTCATTCAGGTCGGCGGGGATCTCGGCGGCGTAGATGTCGGAGTAGAAGTCCTCGTAGAGCTGGCCGATCATGTACCCCGAGGCGACCGACCAGTGCGGGTGGTGCTGGCGCAGCGCGGCCAGATAATTCGACTGAGCCCGCATCAGGAGTTCGGCCTTCTCTTTGAGGTCCTTGCCCATCGTCTCGGTCGGCAGGGTCAATTTGATGCGGCTGACACGCTGGTGAAAGACCTTCCCGAGTCCGAAGTACGCCTTGACGATGAAGCGTGAGTCCGAGGGGAGTCGGACGTCGGCCGGGGCGCGCTTGTTGATGTCGATGACCGACCGGAATTCATCCTCGGCCTCGGCGACCTCGCCGAGCTCAACGAGCGCCTCGCCGCGGCGGCTGTGGGCCTCGATTCGATCGAAGCTGTCCATGCCCTCGCGCAGCAACACCTCGGTCATCGTCTCGACGACCTCCTGGTGGCGGCCCATCTCCCCGTAGACTTCGGCCAACCGGTAGTAGGCGTCGCTGGTGTCTTCGCGGTCGGGAAACTCCTCGATGATCTTTCGGTACAGCTCGGCGGCGTGTTCCCAGCGGCCGAGTTTCTCGTAGGCGAGCCCGCCGTTGTAGAGCGCCGGCTGGTAGAAACGGCTCTCGTCGAAGTACTGGATGACCGCCTCGTAGTGTTTGGCGGCCTCCTCGTATCGGCGGTCCGAATACGCTTCGTACGCCTTGTCAAAGACCTCCTTCGAGTCGATGCTCTCGACAGAGCCCTTCTTGTTGGCCTTAAACAGCATCGGATCGCCCTGGATCCGGCTCGTCTTGCTGGCCTCCGACTCGCCTTCGGCCCCCTGGCTCGTCGCACAGCCCGCGGTCACGGAGAGTGCGACCATCAGACAGGCGGCAGCCAGACATCTTGGAACACGGCCATCGAAGAGGGTCATTGTGGGCATTTTTGTCATCGGCCTTCCGAGAGAGACGTTCATCGCGAATAGCTGGAACAAGAACGCGGGGGCTCGACGCGTTCATTTCACATTGTCATTTTTATCGACAACGGCCAGCGATGGAAGTTTCATGTCAAACCTTCTGCGCGTAACATCGACGATGCCATGAGTGACGAATTCAAGAGTCGGCTCGAGCGTCTGCACGGAGCACGCTCGCGGGCCACCGAGCGCAAGGAAGACGACAAAGCGCAGGGGGTGTATTCGGCCGACGACGCCGTCGAGCACGACGAGTCCGGTCAACGAACTTCTGACACACCGTCGCCGTCGCGTCCGGAGGGTCCCAAAAACCGCGACGGTCAGCCCTGGCTGGATGAGAGCCACGGACCAGATGAGCGTTACGGCCACTTTCAACTGCGAGAGCTCCTCGAACGCCCGACCGACCGCATCTTCGTCGCGGCGGACCTCGATCCGTCGGCCGCCGACTGGCGAAATCTCGCCTTTCTCGACACCGAGACGACCGGGTTGAGCGAGACCGACTACGCCTTTTGTGTCGGTTTAGGCTTTTGGCGCGACGACGAATTCCTTGTGCGCATCTACCACATGCGCGATGGCGACGACGACGAGGCCATGCTCGAGGCCCTCTCCGACGGACTCGAGGGTGTCGCCGGGCTGTGCACGTTCAATGGTAGCTCCTTCGACGTCCCCCTTCTCGAGCGTCAGTACAAGGAGGCGGGACTCGATTCTCCCCTCGGCGACCTTCTTCACCTCGACCTGCTCCCCGTATCGAGACAGGTCTGGCCCGACCTCGACTCCCACTCGATGGAGTCGCTCGAGGAGCACAAGCTCGCTGCGCAGCGCACCGATGATGTGCCCGGCAGAGAGGTGCCGCGACGATGGGCTCAATACGTGCGTTCCGGGCGATTCAGTGTGCTTTCGGGGGTCTTCGAGCACAATCGAAAGGACGTACTGGCGCTGGTATCGCTGGCCTGTGCCCTCGACTCCGACCTGGGCGGCGCGGACCCGAAGGCAGGAAGCGTACCTCCACCAAACTTCGAACCGGCCCCTAGCGAAGGCGGCGGAACCGAAAAGGAGCGACGCGGCGCCACGGTTCCCAGCCAAAATGCCGAATCGCCACCTGAAGACGAACCGCTGCCCGACGACGACTCGGTCACCTCAAAATTGACGCGGCAGTACGCGTTGCGCGACCGCAGCTCCAAGGCAAAGAAACAACTCTCCGAAGAACAGGCCGGCGAGTCGAAATCGCGCGCTGAGAACCGATCGAAGCCGAAGGAACGAACGCGGCGGCGCTCCCTGTCATCGGAGCCGGAGGACAAAGAAGAGGGTTCGACGGCAGGTCCCGAAAACAGCCGACAACGTCCCGGCCAGCGTGTGGCGACGCTGCGCGACGAGGCGTCGTCGGTCATCGAGTCCGAGGGGATCGAGGAGGCAGCCGACCTACTACATCGGATAGTAGCACTGACGCCCGATCATCCATGGGCGCTGGAGAGATTGGTGAAACTGCACGAGGCTCGCGGCGAAGCCAAACTGGCCAGCCACTATCGTGCACGGCTGCAGAAGACGTCACCCTTCTGAAAAATGTCAGTCGGAATGCGCCGCGAAGTCGGACAGCGAGTCGAATTCGTGGCCGACCAGCCCGGACTTGGCCGAATCGCCGCCGACGGGTTCCTGATCGCCGGGCTCGCTGCTGCCATCGTCCGAGTCACCGCCGGAGCCGTCGGAATCATCAGATTCGTCGGACTCGTCTGCGGGAATATCGTCGTCCTCCCGGGTGGGATACTCCTTTCGTTCGGCGGCATCGCCGGCAGCGTCGCGGTTCTCGAAGAACTCGTCCTGGAACTTGAGTTGGCGTTTCTTCCAGATCTCGACGGCCGCTTCGATTCCCTCTTCGACGACGGTCTCCACCGCCTTCTCCAGGGCCAACTTGCCGAGTTTACGCCAGGCGGGATTGTCGTCCGAGGCTATCTTCCAGAGAATGCGCATCATCTCGCGGGGGCTAAGGAACGTAGGGTTCCCATCGGTTCGGGAGTATAACAGCCACCTACCGGCCAATCATCCCGAAGAAATCCGTCACGGTGCAGATCCACCGGAGACGACCAGTGCCACGCCGACGACCATCACCACGGCGCCGAGCAGCCGACGGGCGATATCCTCTTCGCCGAAGAAGAACCATCCGGCGAGCATGGCGCTCGTCACGCCGATGGCCCGTTTGACGGTCTCGACGTACGCCATTGCGACGTAGTCGTAGGCGGCGAGTTGCAGGGTCATGGCCCCGACGGCAAAGAAACCGCTCAGTGCGAGCCATGCCGGGTGGATCTTCATCTCGCGCAACAGCTCCGCGGCGCCCGTGTCTTTGATGATTCGGTAGATCACAAAGAAGACGGCCACTCCCACCGAGATCATCCAGGTGTGCCACAGGAATGACGTGCGTATCGATGCCGCCTTGTCGATGGCGGGCGTGATGCTCCACAGGACCGAAACGATCAGCATGTAAAAGCTACCGCGCTCGGTCCAAAGCGCCTTCAGTGGCGCGAGCAGGCCGTCTTCTTCGCGGCCGGGATTCAGGAAAAACGCCCCGAGACACACGACGGCGATCCCGGCGACTCCCATCCAGGTCGGTTGCTCGCCGAAGGTCAGAAACCCCGCGATCGCCGTGAAGACGGGGGTAAACGACAGGTACGGCGTCGTCAGGCTCAAAGGCGAGACCTGGACGGAACGCAAAAACAGCCAGTTGGCCAGGACGTTCAGCGCCACGGTGCCGCCCAACAACACCCAATACGTGCCCCCCATCTCCGGGATGCCCACGAATAACAGGTCCCACAGCGGCCGATCCCCCTGTGGCGACCAGCCCGCCTCGGTCGCAGCCACAAACGGGGCAATAAAAGGCGTCTGAAACAGAGTCACCCCGATCACCGCCCCGGTGGCGGTCATATCCTTGCCCACGTGCTTGCGCACGATGTCGAAACCGGCCCAGCAGACCGAAGAGACCACGGCCATCAGGAAACCGATCAAAAACCCACTCACAAATACACCCGTAACATACTGATAATTAACGATTCTTGGGCGTTACGCCATCGAACAAAATGCGGCGAATCATGGCGCTGCGATAGCCGCGGTGGCGCAAATGGCGAAACACCTTCTTCTTCTGGCGCTGTGACCACTCGTCGGACGGCTGACCAAATTTATCCACGAGACGTTGGTAGCAACGATCCAACCACGTGTCATAGTCACCCACGCTCTCGAGCGCCCGGTCGATCACCGCGTCGTCGACGCCCCGGTCGCGCAACTTGGTTCGGATCCGCGCCGGCCCCCATGATTTGTCGCGCAGCAACCCAGCCTGCCGCTCGGCGAAGGCTTCATCGTCGACCAAGCCCTCCTGGTCCAGCCGGTCGATCACCCGGTCGATCACGTCGGGTTCAAAGTCGCTTCGCTCCAATTTCAGCCGCAGCTCCTGCTCGGCGTGATCGCGCCTGGCCAGTCTGTCGGCGGCCGACTGCAACGCCTCGCTGAATGCATCGTCGGACCCGTCGCTCATTGAACTCGCACTTGTGGGGCAAAGGAGCGTCGATTAACTACATGGGTGACTAACATTCAACGCGCCGACCTTCGAGATCGATGACAGATGCCTCCGACAACTCATCTTGGAACCGCCCGCTCGTGATTTCGGGCGTCATTCTGACACTGCCGCCGCTTTTGGCGCTGGCGACGGCCATCTGGCCCGGTCTGGTTCCGATTCCCTTCGTCCAACCCGAGACCGACGCCGGCTTCAACCTCTTTCTGGCCGTTGTCGCCGGAGGTCTGCTGATCTTTAACGCCGGTTTTCTGTACTTGATGGCGTCTTATATCGACTGACATGGACGATCTGTTACACACCCGCCGGCGGCGCCGCGGAAAACGTCGCCGCCGGATCTATATCGGCCTGGCGATCGTAATCGCCGGCTGCGTGACGTGGTATTTCTGGTTGCGCGAGACTCCTCAGGAGCGCCGCCAGAAGCGTGACGCCGCCGTGGCCGCCGCCGACGCAATCGTCGCCGACACCATCAAGGCGGCTCGCCGCCCGATCGAGGTCAAGGCCGCCGCCAAGCAGAAGGCCGCACCCGACGAAGCCCTCACAGCCAAATGGGAAGAGGGCAAATCGGTTCGGCTGAAGGGCAAACTCAAGAAACATCAGTCGGTCTTCAAAGCTCTGGAAAACCGCGGCCTCGAGCCGGCGCGCATCCAGCCCGTCGTCTCGGCCACCAGCGAATCCTTCGACTTCCGCAAAAGCCGGCCCGGCGACACCTGGACTGCCGAGGTCAATGCCGACGGCGAAATCACGAACTTCCGGTACCAGACCTCGCCGGAGGACATCTGGGAGACGGTTCGTAACTCGAACGACTCGTACTCCTCCACAAAGATAGACGTCCCGGTCGACAAACGGGAGACGGTCCTGGCGGGCACGGTCTCGACCAGCCTCTGGGAGGCCTTCGTCGAGGCCGGCGAGGCCGGCAAAATCATCTACGATTTCACCGATATCTTCGCCTACAGCATCGACTTCAACCGCGAGACCCAGCCCGGCGACCGCTTCGCCCTCATCATCGAGAAGGTCTTTCTGGAGGGCGAGTTCCTCCGTTACGGTCGGATCATCGCGGCAGAATACATCAGCCAGGGCACCCCTCACCGGGCGTTTTACTACGAATCCAACTCCGGCGAGATCGGCTACTACGACGAAAACGGCAAAAACCTGAAGCGGCAGTTTCTGAAGAGTCCCCTCGCCTCGGTGCGGGTCACCAGCCGCTACGGCATGCGCTATCACCCCACCCTCGGCCAGCAGAAGATGCACCATGGCGTCGACTACGGTGCGCCGATCGGCACGCCGATTCGTTCGGTCGCCGACGGCCGCGTCACCTTCGCCGGCCGCAAGGGCGCCAACGGCAACCTCGTGGTCATCCGCCACGCAAACGGCTACAAGACGATGTACGCCCACCTCCACGAAGTTGCCGACGGCATCCATCCCGGCAAACGAGTCACCCAGAAGACGATTATCGGGGAGGTCGGAAACACGGGCCGCTCGACGGGTCCGCACCTGCACTTCGGCATGAAACGCCACGGAAAATACGTGAACCCGAACAAGGTCGAGTTCGCCCGCGCCGAACCGTTGAAGGGAACCGAGAAGAAAAACTACATCGAAGAGGTCGTCGACCCCCTGTCGGACCGCCTCGATGACGCGCGCCCCACCGTGGCCGACAGCGGCAACCCCCTCGACGATCCGGAATCGACGGTTTCGGCGCCGAACTGATCTCGTGGTACAATGCCGCTCGGAATGATGCGCCCCGTGCGGGCGGTTCCATTTCACGCGGACTCTACCACGACGTACGGACCCTCGATGAACCTCATGACGCGCTTTCTGTCTTCGACTCGCGGACGACTCGCCGTGACGGGCCTCGCCGTGGGGGCCCTGCTCCTGATGCAGTGGCTTCCCGCGCCGGGCCTGACCCTGGAGAATGCCGCCTACTACGGCTTTCCGGTACATCCCGTGACCATGGGCGCCATCGGTGTGATCCCCTTTCTTGGGGCGTTTCTGCTGATCGAAGTCGCCCGTTTCGTGGTCCCGGGGTGGTCGCCGCTGCCGGAGGATGAATCGGGCCAGCTCGCCACGGTTCAAACGGCGGGATGGCTGGGCGTGCTGATCGCCGGTGCGGCTGCCGTCGGCCTGGACTACTACTGGTTCGAGTGGCTGCCGGCGGTCTACGACCCCTTCTATGAGCCGGCGTCGATGGGTGTTGCCAGCCGCGTTCTCTTCGGGGCCTCGCTGGTGGGCGCATCCGCCCTCTCCTATGTGCTGGCGCGTGCCATCTCATTGCACGGTATCGGAAACGGGTTCGTCGTGTTGTTCGGCGCCGGACTCTCTTGGGAACTGATCCCCGCGAGCCGTGGATTCATCGACTGGCTCCGGTCGATGAATATGCAGAATCTGGACGTCTTCGGCGTGCTCGGAAACTCTCTAGCGGCGGCGCTGGTCATCCTGGGCACCCTCTGGATGCTCGTTCGGGCGCCGTATCGCGGAACGCAGCCTGCCGATACCTCTGCGGCCGGGATGGACGACCCGCGCACCTGGCCACTTCCCGGCCCCACATCGAGCATCTTGCCGCTGGCCGCCGCCGTCCTGATTGTCGACGGACTTCGCTGGGTCGGAACCATGCTTGACCTGGACGGCGCCGCCGAAGTCACCCGGCTGGCGGGCCGCGATCTCATGCCCTCGGTCGAGACCCTGTCGCTCGGATCCGCCCTGCCCTTCGTAATGGCGAAGATCGCCGTGGTCGGACTCGTCGCCTTCGGACTGACCCGATTCTTCAACCCTATCGACAGGATGGCCGACAGGTGGGTCGACGCCGCTGGTCCCCGGGCAGACATCGACCGCGACACACTGGTCGATCACCTGAAGACGCGCCGCTGGAAGGCCTCTTTGATAGCCGCCGGATTCCTGGTCGGCGTGCTGCTTTTGGACGCCTTCGGCGGTGAACTCATCCGGTCGCTGGGGGCCACCCGGCTGGTGATCCTGACCGCCATTGGCCTCGATCTCGTCGGCGAGTTCCGATTCCACAAATTGCACGGGCCTCTGGTCCGGAGTTCGACCGTCCAACGCCCCTGGGCTCTGCCCGCGCAATCTGCCCGAGAGCGCGGCCCTCGCTTTGCGCGGTCCCGCTACTTCCGTACGCTCTACCATGCATTCGCACCCTTCGCGCCGATCGAACTCCTGCGGCCGGCGAGCAAGTCGGACCTTGCTGAGACCGACGATTCGACCGCCGCAGACTGACCCGGAAGCCCTCACCCAGGAACAGAGTGGACCGCCTACTCGACATCCTGAAATCTCGATTCGTTCGGCGTTCCATCATCGCTCTCTACATCCTCGCGCTCGCCCTGGGCGTGGGCGCATACATCGGGATTTCGACCTTTCACGTCGAGATCTCCGCCTACGTGCTGGGGCCAGACACCCTGACCGCCGGCCAACCCAACCCGGTCCGGGGCGCGATCCTTGATACTGTTGAGGGCGATTCGTTTGAACGTACCCGCGTCGAATTCGAACTGAGGGATCGCTCCTCCGACTCCGCCGAGGCCGTACGGATCGGCTCCGCCACCAGCGACGATTCGGGCGTCTTCCACGCAAACCTGCAGATCCCTGCCGAGCGGACGGGGGCGCAGACTCTGACGATACGCGCCAGCGGGCCCAATTTACCCAAAACTTTCCAGAGCGAGCGGTCCGTTCGGATCGCCCAGGACTCGGGCTCCCCCATCACATGGCCGGAGGCCACCAACCGCGTTCCCGAGACCGAATCCGGCGACGTACCCGATTCGCCGGTCCTCGAGCGAAGTGGCGCCATCGCCATCGACGTCCTCCCGCCGGACGGTCAACTGATCCGCGGACTGACCAACCATTTCTTTTTGCGAACCTACGACGCCGACACCGGCCAGCCGGTCGCGGCCGAGATTACGGTCGATAACGTCGAGGGCATGGGACGCTGGGGGAAGGGCCAGGACCTGCCGGAGTCTCTGACGACCGACGAGATGGGACTCGTCGAACTCCAGCTCAATCCCGTCGGGGGAATGAAGCTCGAGCTGAAGGCCCGCCGGAAGGGTGAGCGCGGGACAACGGCCGAGATAGGCCGCGCGGCGATCCAACTGCACACCGTCGCCGCACAGCTCTCGGCGCGAAACCCCGATCCGCTCGTCTCGCCGGGGCGGCCACTGCGGGCCGATCTCTTCAGTGTCTTCAGCAACGGACACTTGCTGATCGATGTGTACCGAGACGGCGACTGGGTCCATGCCACCCACGCTGCCATGGGCGCGACCAGTACCGGCGACCGCGGCGCGCAACTCCGCATACCCTATGCAGGCTTTCCGGGTAGGTCAGCGGCCCAGCCGGACTCCGAGGCCGCGCAATTGTATCGCCTGCAGATCCATCGGGGCCTCTTCGGCGCCGGCAACTCGTGGGAATCAATCTGGGTAGCCCGCGCCGACGGCCAAACCGCCACCGCCTACCATCGAGCCCTCGAGACGGTCATCGAACGCGTCGCCCGTAACACCGACGACCCGTACTTCGACGCCTTGAACGAACCCGGCGCCGTCCCGAACGCGGCCGAACACGCCACCCTGTCCCGCTGGCTTCGGGGGCTGGTCAGCGCCCTGCCTCGTCACTTCAGCCGACCGGCGCAGTTGTTCAACACACAGAAGGCCCAGAAGGAGCGGCTGGGAGAGTGGCAGCGAACCACGAAGGGCGAGCTTCGGACCGCCATCGGCGCGGCGCTGGTCGGCGGGTTGGCGGTACTTCTGTATGTGGTAGTGGTGGGCCTGCGCGAGCGGCAGCGCCACCGAGCGCGACTGCAGCAGGCCGACCTCGAGATGGAGCTGGAGGCCGAGGACGAACCGCTGTTCGTCGAGGAAAGCTGGAAGGCCCGCGTGGGAGCCGGCGCGCTGATCGTGGCCGCCCTGGCGACCTTCGTGATGTTCGGGCTGGGGCTGATGCTGATCCTGACGCTGATGTAGCGTTTCACGTGAAACACTGATGTTTCTAGCCTTTCTACGATTTCTTCAGGGCATCCGATGAGCCAAGACACCGACAATTCGAACACCATCTATCTGGTCGACGGATCGTCTTATCTCTACCGCGCGTTCTTCGGCATCCGCGGCGGGCTGTCGACCTCCGACGGCTTTCCGACCAACGCCGTCTACGGGTTTACCAACATGATCCAGGCGCTTTTGGAGGATCACGACCCCGAGTACGTCGCCGTCGCCTTCGACGCCTTCGAGTCGGACGTGCCGAATTTCCGCAAGGAGATGTACGAGGAGTACAAGGCCAACCGCGACAAGATGCCCGACGATCTGGCCGTCCAGGTCCCCAAGATCCGCGAACTCGTCCGCGCCCTGCACATCCCGATTCTGGAGAAACCCGGCCTGGAGGCCGACGACCTGATCGCCACCGCCGCCCGGAGGGCCGTCGACCAGGACGTCGAGGTCTGCATCATCAGCGCCGACAAGGACCTGATGCAGCTTCTGGGGCCCCACATCCGCATGCACGACACCATGCGCGACAACACCTACACGCCCGAGAGCGTCGAGGAAAAATACGGCGTCCCGCCCGAAAAGCAGCGCTACGTCATGGCCATGTCGGGCGACTCGTCCGACAACATCCCCGGCGTGCCGGGCATCGGCCCCAAGACCGGCGGCAAGCTGATCCGCAAATTCGGCGACCTGGACGGCGTCTACGAGAACATCGACAAGGTCGGCGGCAAAAAGCGGCCCAAAAACCTGCAGGAGCACGAAGAACAGGCCCGGCTTTCGCTGGAGCTGGTGACGCTCAAAGAGGACTGCGACATCGACTTCGATCTGGAGGATCTACGGCTGACCAAGCCGAATCTTGGCGAGCTGCAGGAGCTGTTCGACGAACTCGAGATCCAGAGCCCGATGGACGACATCAAGGCCTGGCTCGATGACCGCGGATGGCTCGACAAAGAACAGCTCGACCTGCTGGGCCCCGACAGCTTCGACGCCGGAAACGACGACTCGCAGGACAAAAACTACCGAGGCATCTTCGAGATGGACGAGCTCGAAGCCGTCCTCGAGAAGTGTCGCGACGCCGAGCGCTTCGGATTCGACCTGGAGACGACCAGCATCGACGCGATCGATGCCGAGATCGTGGGCATGTCGTTTGCCTGGGAGCCCCACGAGGCCGTCTACGTGCCCGTCGGCCACCGCCGCCTCGACGCGGCGACCCAGCGTCAGCTCGACCGCGACGCCGTCCTCGAGAAGGTCGCGCCGCTGCTTGAAGACGCCGACCACAAGAAGGTCCTGCAGCACTGGAAGTACGAGTGGACGGTGCTCCAGCGCTACGACATCGAACTTCGGGGCGTCGAACGCGACACGATGTTGATGAGCTACGTGCTGGAGCCGGGCGGCTCCCACGGGCTCGATGCCCTGAGTCGCGAGCACCTCGACTACGATCCGATCAGCTACACCGACGTGGCCGGCTCCGGCTCCAGCCAGGTCAGCTTCGATGCCGTCGCCATCGAGGATGCGATCCCCTACGCCGCCGAGGACGCCGACCTCACGCTCATCCTTGGCGACGTTCTGGCCGACGCGCTCGACGACGCCGAGATGGACGTCGACCACCTGCTCAACGACATCGAGATGCCCCTATCGCGCGTGCTGGGCATCATGGAACGCACCGGCATCTGCGTGGACCGCGACATCCTCGATGAGCTGAGCCGCGAATTCGAGGCGGAGCTCGACGAATTGCGGAGCGAAATCAACGAGTTGGCGGGCAAGGAGATCAACCCGAACAGCCCCAAACAGTTGCGCGAGGTCCTCTTTGAAGACCTCGATCTGCCGGTCAAAAAGCGCACCAAGACGGGCCCGTCGACCGCCAAAGACGTCCTCGAGCAACTCTCGGAACTCCACGATCTGCCCGAGCTGATCCTGGAGTTTCGCTCCTTCTCCAAGCTCAAGGGCACCTACGTCGACGCCCTGCCCGAGCTGATCCGCGACGACGGGCGCATCCACACGAGCTTCAACCAAGCGGTCACCGCCACGGGTCGGCTGTCGAGCTCGGACCCGAACCTGCAGAACATCCCGATCCGCACCTCGCGGGGTCGCCAGATCCGCAAGGCCTTCGTCCCCGACGAGGGCATGGAACTGATCGTCGCCGACTACTCGCAGATCGAACTGCGCATCCTGGCGCACCTGTCGCAGGACCCGCTGCTTCTGGAGGCGTACCGGGACGACCGCGACATCCACACGCTGACAGCCGCCCAGGTCTTCGACGTCGACGATTCGGAGGTCACCAAACAGCAGCGCGAGCTCGGCAAGACCATCAACTACGGCGTGCTCTACGGCATGGGCTCCCGGCGACTGGCCCGCGACTTCGACATCCCGCAGAGCGAAGCCTCCGACTACATCGACCAGTACTTCGAGCGGTACTCGGTGGTCGACGAGTTCTTCGACGAATTGGTCGAGAAGGCCTACAAGACCGGCTACGCCGAAACACTGTTTGGCCGTCGACGCGCCCTGCCCGGCCTGGAGGGCCACGGAGGTCAGCAGGCCTACGCCGAACGCGCCGCGGTCAACACGCCCATCCAGGGCACGGCCGCCGACATCATCAAGGTGGCGATGGTCGAATTGCAGGAGATCATCGACTCGGACGACCTGCCGATGAACCAGCTTCTGCAGGTCCACGACGAACTCGTCTTCGAGGCCCAGGAGGGCTTCGTCGACGACGCGAAGGATCTAATTCGCGATAAGATGGAGGGCGTGCTCGATCTGGACGTCCCGCTGACCGTCGACATCGGCACCGGGCCGAACTGGCTGGAAGCCAAGTAGTAGAAGACTGGCCCCGACGGCCGGTCAGACCTCGCGGCGATCGAAGGTGAATTCGTCCAGGTCCTCGGCGACCTCGGTATCCTCGAAGATCTCCCGGGCCCCCGACTCGATCTGATCGAGTCTGGTGTATCGCTGCGAGATATGGGTCAGGATCAGCTTTCTGGCCTCGGCATCGCGGGCACACCGGGCGGCATCGGCGGCCGTCGAGTGGCCGCGCTCGTGGGCCAACTCCTCTTCACCGGCCGGATACGTCGACTCGTGGACCAACACATCGACGTCTTCGGCCAGCTCTCCGCAACTGTCACACGGCTGGGTGTCGGCGCAGTAGGCCATCTTGAAGCCCGGCCGCGCCGGTCCCAGCACCTCGTGGGGATCGACGACCGACCCGTCGTCCAACGTCACCGACTCCCCGGACTGAAGCTCCCCGAACATCGGCCCCGAGGGCACGCCCAGCTCGCGGGCCGCCCCCACATCGAACCGCCCGGGACGCTCCTCTTCGACCAGTCGATACCCCCAGGTCTCGATCCGGTGCTTCAGCGGCCGAGCCGTCACGGTAAAGTTGTCGTGCTCGTAGACCGGCCCCGGGCCGTCGACCTCGTGGATCCGGACCGGGAAACTCGGCCACAGAATGCTGAGCTGCCTGAGCTTGGCGAACCACTCTTTCATGCCGCTGGGCCCGATCAAATCCAGCGGCCGCTCGCGCTGATTCAACGTCAGCGAGCCGATCAACCCGGGCAGGCCGTTGACGTGATCCCCATGGAAGTGCGTGATGAAGATCGCTTCCAACGCCCCGGGCTTCATCGCCGACTTCGACAACTGGATCTGGGTCGCTTCGCCGCAGTCGAACATAAAGAGTTCGCCGTCGCGAAACAGCGTGAACGACGAGACGTTCCGGTGCGGCATCGGCTTGCCGCTGCCGGTCCCCAAGAATGTCAACTGCAGACTCATGTTGCGGGCCAAAGCGTAGGAAATTCGGTCGCAGCGCCGGACCATAGCCACGCCCCCCGCCGCTCGCAAGGTTCGGGGATGACCAAATCACTCGACGTCAGCGGGCTTTAGTATTAGTTAAAGGTTGAACAGAGAGACTCGACGAGAGGACATCGAGATGGCCTTCGACATGTTGATGAACGGCGTGGGCAACGCCTTCGCCGTCGAAAGCTGGGGCACCCATTTTCTGCTTCAGAAGGACGACTACCTTCTGGGCGTCGACTGCCCGGACAGCTACCGGCGCGCGCTGCGCGCAAACGGCTTCGAGAATGCCGACGGGCTGCCGCTGGATGTCGACTCGCTCGACGGGCTGGTGATCACTCACCTGCACGGCGACCACGTCAACGGGCTGGAGATGCTCCTGGCGTACCGACGCTACATCGTCGGCGAACCGCTGGATCTGTACATGCATCCCCAGGCGGCCGACCACCTGTGGGACCGGCGCCTCGAGGTATCCCTCGGCCAGAGCTGGAACGGCGAGCGCCACGAGAGTTTGTATCCCGAAGATTACTACGAGCTGCACCCCATTCCCTGGGAAACTCCCGTCGAAATTGGCCCTTTCGAGATCGAAACCCGCAAGACGATTCACCACATCACCACGATGGCCATGCGGGTCAACGACGGCGACGCCAGCCTGGGTTACTCCTGTGATACGGCCTTCGATCCCGACCTGATCGACTGGCTGGCTAAAGCCGACGCCATCCTCCACGAAACGAGCCTCGGCCCCGGACATACACCGCTTCAGGCGCTGGAGGGACTGGACCCGGAGATCAAGCAGCGGATGAGGCTCGCTCACCTGCCCGACGAGCTGCTGGATCTCGCCGATGACACGGATCTGGATTTTGCGGAGGAAGGGGCTATCTACAGGGTAGCGGGATCTCCGTGAGGGATGGGCTGGGGTTCTGATTCGTGCGATCGACGTCCCGGTCTCGCGCCGCGGGACGCGGCGCATCGAACCGGGCGATCACGCGGCGTGTCGCGCCGATTGTTTAGAGGCGATGGCGCGCCGCCGCGGACTAGGCACTGCAGTCGCAGATCTCCGACAGTTCCCCGTTGGCAGCGCAGTCACCGGCACGAGCACGAGGGCCGCCGGCCTGCGTAAGCTCGCAAGCACGACACGAGCCGCCCACCAACGCTCGCTAGCACGCAGTTCAGCTGCCTACCCAGACCGTGCTCGCCGCTAGCCGCAAGCACGCAATTGATTGCTCCGCTGAAGGAGGGGATCTCGCCAAAATCGCCAGTCGGCGCGCGGCGGAGCCGCGTATCGATCACCCCGTTGCGACCGAAAGGGAGCCCGGGGGTGTCTCAAGCACGAAATTCAAGCCTCGTCGCCGACCGACAGGGAGCCCAGCGCGACCGCCGCCTGCCAGCGAACGAACAATAAAGAGAAACAGACCGGGTGTTGAACCCGATTTCGGAGTGATGCCTCGTCACGAGGCAAAATCAGCGCCGAAAGGCCGCCGTTCACGCCGCGCAGGCGATGCAGCGCATCGTCGAGCAGCGAGAACAAGGGATCTCGGTGCTGATGCGCCGCAGTAGAGGCATCCGACGCAAATCGGGTTCAACGCCCGACAGGATGCCAGTTCGTCTTAAACTCCACGAACGGCAGAATCCTGTACGGACTCTGAGCCTCATCCGACGTCCAGTCGTCGTGGCCCTCCAGGAATTCGACGCGTTTGACGCTGTCGGCGCCCTCCAGGCCGAGGGTTTCGCGCTCTTCGGAGTCGGGGCCGACGCTGAGGATGCCGTCGATGTCCTTGTGGCCGCCGGCGTGGACGAGGAGTTCCTCGCGTACGCCGGTCAGGATGTTGATGACGCCGCCGGGGAGGTCGCTGTTGTTGAGGACCTCGGCGAACTCCATGGCTACCTGGGGCGCGGGGTTGTCGACGACGGCGATGGTCGTGTTGCCCGACAGGATGACGGGCAAGACGGTCGAGACGAAGCCCAGAAGCGGGGCGTTGCGCGGGGTGAAGATGGTGACCACGCCCGTCGGTTCCGGCAGGGTGAAGTTGAAGTGCTTGGAGGCGACGGGATTGGTCGAGCCGAAGACCTGCTCGAATTTGTCGGTCCAGCCGGCGTACCAGATCAGCCGGTCGACGGCGCAGTTGACCTCGGCGACGGCGTCGTTTTCGTCGTAGCCGGCCTGTTCGGTCAGCATGTCGATGAAGTCGGCGCGCCGGCCCTCGAGCATCTCGGCCATGCGGTGGAGGATCTGGCCGCGATTGAAGGCGGTGCGGCCGCTCCAGCCGTCCAGGGCCTCGCGAGCGGCAACGACGGCGTCGCGCAGATCTTTGCGGGAGGCGTGACAGATATTGGCCACGAATTGCCCCTGGTCGTCTTGAATCTTGAGGTGACGCCCGCTCTCGGTCCGCGGGAAGCCACCGTCCATATAGAGCTTGTAGGTCTTGTAGACCGAAAGCCTGTCGGATGTGGAAGCCATGCCGGGGTGCGTCCTTGTTCTAGGAGTGTTTCATGTAATCGAGCAGTCCCTGGCGGCCGCCTTCGCGGCCGAAGCCGCTCTCTTTGTAGCCGCCAAACGGTGATGCCGGGTCGAACTGATTGTAGGTGTTTCCCCAGACGACGCCGCAGTCGAGCCGTCCGGCCACGTCGAAGAGCTTGCTGCCCTTGTCAGACCAGATGCCGCAGGCCAGCCCGTAGGGCGTGTTGTTGGCCTTCTCGACGGCCTCCGAGGGCGTGCGGAAGGTCATCACCGACAGCACGGGCCCGAAGATCTCCTCCTGGGCGATCCGGTGCGACGGCGTGACCCCGGTGAAGATGGTCGGCCGGAAGTAGTAGCCGGTCTCGGGCAGGTCGCAGTCGATCTGATGGATATCGCAGCCTTCGTCCTGGCCGACGCCCACCAGCCGCGTGATCTTGTCGAGTTGTTGTTCGGAGTTGATGGCGCCGACGTCGGTGTTTTTGTCCAGCGGGTCGCCCACGCGCAGGGTCGACATGCGGTGGCGCAGCTTGGAGACGACCTCGTCGTGGATGCTCTCCTCGACGAGCAACCGGCTGCCGGCGCAGCAGACGTGGCCCTGGTTAAAGAAGATGCCGTCGACGATGCCCTCGATGGCCTGGTCGATGGCGGCGTCCTCGAAGACGATGTTCGAACCCTTGCCGCCCAGCTCCAGGGTCAGCTTGGTGTCGGTGCCGGCGACGGTCTTCTGGATGATCTTGCCGACCTCGGTCGAGCCGGTAAACGCGACCTTGTCGACGTCGGGGTGGCCAACCAGCGTGGAGCCGGTGTCGCCGGCGCCATTGACGAAGTTGACCACGCCGTCGGGCAGGCCGGCCTCCTGCAGGAGTTCGGCGAACTTCATGGCGGTCAGCGGCGTCGTCTCGGCGGGCTTCAGCACCACGGTGTTCCCGCAGGCAAGCGCCGGCGCGACCTTCCAGGCCAGCATCAGGAGCGGGAAGTTCCAGGGGATGACCTGCCCGCAGACGCCCACCGGTTCGGGGTCGTCGACGCCGGGGAAGGCGTACTCGAGTTTGTCGGCCCAGCCGGCGTAGTGGAAGAAGTGGGCGGCCACCAGCGGGATGTCGACGTCGCGCGACTCGCGGATCGGCTTGCCGCCGTCCATCGTCTCGAGGACGGCGAACTCCCGGGCCTTCTCCTTGATCATGCGCCCGATCCGAAAGATGTATTTGGCGCGCTCGGAGGCAGCCATCGACCCCCAGGGGCCCTCGAAGGCCCGGCGGGCGGCACTCACGGCCTCGTCGACGGTCTCTTCGCCGGCGACGCCGAAGCGCGCCAGCGTCTCTTCGGTGGCCGGGTTCGTCGAGTCGAACCACTCCTCGGAGTCGACGAATTCGCCATCGATGAAGTGGCCGTACTCGTCTCGATACTGAACGAATTCGGAGCCCTGCGGCGCCGTGGAGTACTCCCACAGGTCGCCGAAGAGCTGTTCACGGGGTTTGGGGATATCGTTCATGGGTCCGGGGCGTCAGGAGATACTCAGGTAACGTTCGGAGTGGTAGCGGCCGGTGCGCTGCTTTTCGAGCTGCATCAACACGTCGTTGAGCAGCGACGAGGCGCCGAACCGAAACAGATCGGGGCTCAGCCACGGGTCGCCGACGGTCTCTTTGACCATCGCCAGGTACTTCAGCGCGCCCTTGGCCGTCCGGATGCCGCCGGCGGGCTTCATGCCGATGCGCTCGCCGGTCTTCAGATAGTGGTCACGGATGGTCTGCAGCATGACCAGGACCACGGGCATCGTCGCCGCCGGTTTGATCTTGCCGGTCGAGGTCTTGATGAAATCGGCGCCGGCCTCGATGGCGATCTGGCTGGCCAGGCGCACGTTGTCGAAGGTCTCGAGCTCGCCGGTCTCCAGGATGACCTTCAGGTGGGCATCACCGGCGGCCTTCTTAAAGGCGACAATCTCGTCGTGGACGCGCTCGTAGTCGCCCGACAGAAAGGCGCCGCGGTTGATGACGATGTCTATCTCGTCGGCACCGGCGCTTACGGCGTCCTCGATGTCGTCGGTGCGTTCATCCAGACTCGCCTGGCCGCTCGGAAAGTAGCTGGCCACCGAGGCGATGTGGATGTCGGTTCCCTCGAGGGCCTCGCGGGCGACGGGCACCATGCTCGGGTAGACGCAGATGGCCGCCACCGAGGGGCAGTCGCGTTCACCCAGCGGCCGGCGAGCCTTGCGGCACAGCATGCGGACCTTTCCGGGGGTGTCGTTGCCCTCCAGGGTCGTCAGATCGATCATCGAGACGATCCGCTCCAGGCCTGAAACCTTGCTTTCACGTTTGATGCTGCGCGCCGCGAACTTGGCGGCTCGTTCCTCGACGCCCACCTGATCGACGGGGGGCACCTGAGGGGGTCTATAGTCTGGAGACATGGGCATGCTCGGCGCTCGGGAGGCAACGTGTGGGTACCACGCGGGAGATTAGTCGATACACAGACAGACGCAAGACCGGAAAGCCGGGTATTCTGAGCGCGATGCGGGGCATCGAGCCGCCTCCCGGGTCATTGATCGCCATAGGATTGAATCCCTTTCGGACAATCCAAGAAAGACTCTGGATCTGTTGCGAGAATGTGATAACAGGGTGTCAACCATACGAGTCGAACCGGGTGCGGTTCCAGGAAGAAGCTGCATTTCCGAATTCTTTTTTGGGAGGATTGACATGCTTTCACCGTTTTACCGACCGCCGGGCAAACCACGCATGCACGGTATTCTTCGCGATCCTAAACGCGACGAAGAGCAGGACGACCAGCAAGAGACCGAAGAGCAGAACACCGAAGACAGCGACGACACCGAGCAGGCCGACGAGTCCAGCTCCGAGTAACGTCCCGCCCAAACACTTTCTCCGGCATTATCCAGTGCTGAATTGACGGCCTTATCGACTGTGCGTACCATTGGTACGAAAGACAGGCTCGGTGAGTGAGCCGTCATTCAGTCCGTCGGAGAAGACCATGCAAGATACACCCGAGACCACGCCGACCGGCGTCGGATTCCTGACCCGCAAAGTCGGATCAGAAGAGATCCAGACCCCGGAGCAATTCACCGAGGAGCAGCAGATGTTTGCCTCCACGGTGAGGGACTTCATGAACAAGGAGGTCTATCCGCGGATCGACGACCTCGAGGAGAAGGACTTCGACCAGATGATCGAGGTCCTGGACAAGGCCGCGGAACTGGGGCTTGTGCGTATCGGCATCCCCGAAGAGTACGGCGGCCTCGGGGTCGACAAGACCACGACCATGCTGGTGATGGAGGAGATCTCGAAGTATGCCGGGTTCTCGGCGACCTACGGCGCTCAGACCGGCATCGGCATGGAGCCGATCATCTACTTCGGCACCGAAGAGCAGAAACAAAAATGGCTTCCAAAACTGGGATCGGCCGAAACGATCGGCGCCTATGCCCTGACCGAGCCAGGTAGCGGGTCGGACGCGTTGGCGGCCAAGACGAAGGCCGAACCCGTCGACGGCGGCGAAGCCTACGAGATCACCGGCACGAAGATGTGGATCACCAACGCCGGGTTCGCCGATCTGTTTACGGTGTTTTGCCAGGTCGAGGGCGACAAATTCACGGCCTTTCTGGTGGAGGCCGACCGCGACGGCGTCTCGCTGGGCCCCGAAGAGCACAAGATGGGCCAGCACGGCTCGTCGACCCGTCAGGTCAACTTCGACCAGGTCAAAGTCCCCAAGGAAAATATCCTCGGCGAGATCGGCAAGGGCCACAAGATCGCCTTCAACATCCTGAACATCGGGCGTTTTAAGCTGGGTGTCGGGTCGCTGGGCGGGGCCAAGCGAGTCCTCGAGCTTTCGGTCAAATACGCCAAGGACCGCGAGCAGTTCGACCAGCCGATCTCGGATTTCGGCGCGATCCGCTCGAAGTTCGCCGACATGGCCACCGAACTCTACGCCCTCGAGTCGTCGTGCTACCGGGTGGCCGGCTACATGGACCAGACCCTCTCGAAGATCGAGGGGACGGCCGCCGATGATCCCAAAAAGATCCTGGAGGCGATCGAAGAATTCGCCGTCGAAGACTCGATTATCAAGGTGTACGGCTCCGAGGTGGCCAACGATGTCGCCGACCACGGGGTCCAGATCCACGGCGGGTACGGCTACTCCTCGGAATACGAAGTCGAGAGGGCCTACCGCGACTCTCGCATCAGCCGCATCTACGAGGGGACCAACGAGATCAACCGCATGCTGATCCCCGGGCTGATTCTCAAACGCACGATGAAGGGCGAGATCAAACTCTTCGAGCTCATCGAGGACGTCGAGGCCGCCCTGGGCGAGTCCTCTCGGCCGACGCCCCCGGGCCAGGACGACGATCCCGAACTCTCGTTCGAGCAATACCTGTGCACGCGCGGTAAGATGATGGTGGTCTACACCGCCAATCAGGCGATCCAAAAGCACATGGCAAACCTGAGAGAGCAGCAGGAGATTCTGCTGAATCTGGCGGACCTGCTTATCGAACTCTACGTGATGGATTCGACCATCAACCGAACCCTACAAGCCATTCGCGACGAGGGCTTCGACGAGACGCGAATCCATCGCGCCGCCACGCGACTCAAGGCGACGCGTGCCTTCAATGCCATCCGCGATCTGTCGGAGACGCTCCTGTCACATCTGGCCGCCGACGATGCCGACAAGCTGAACTCTCACTTCGAAGCGCTCGACCAGCTCAGCTTCCGGCCTCGTGTCGACCAGATCGGTCTGGAACGGATCATCGCCGAGGCCGTCGTCGATGCGGAGAAATATCCGTTCTGACGAAGCCCCCGCGGCCGGACCTACTCCCGGATCAGGTAGGCTTCCTCGAATCGACTCCGGAGCTCGCCCCACAGGTTGGTCCGGAACGTCTCGAAGGACTCGCCGGTCAGCGTCAGTTCCGGCTCCGTGCCCTCCGGGACCGAAAAGGGCGGCTCGAAGTATCCCTCTACGAAGACCGTCTGGATGGCCCGGTCATTCAGCGACCAAGCGATGTCGATCTCGGTGACGCCTTCGCGTCCCGTATCGACTTCGACCTCCTCCCAGGTCAGCCAATCGAGATCGGGGTCGAGCACCCGTGGATTCCGAAACCATTCGCTGAAGTTCGCCGACACCGCTGGATCCGTCGTCGGGAGTTCGGTGCGGGTATTCAACGTCAGTTGCAGCGCAGCCACGAACGCCTTCCACTTCTGGGCGTATGATCGGTCGACGCGTTGCCATTCCAGGCTCCCGGCCTCGGCATTGCTCGCCAGCCCCTTCTCGAACATCAAACCGACGTAACCGAGGGCGTCGTCGAGCGCCCTCTTGGCGTCGAGCCCACGATCGCCCGCCTGCTCGGAGGGGCTGCGAAATAGATTTTCATCCAGGTAGTCCAGGGTGAAGTCCCACTCTTTCCAGTGGACGCGCTCCTCGCTGACCCGCTCGACTTCTTCGCTCCAGTGAGGGCCGAAGGCGCGCTCGAGCGTCCAGTCGTGCTGGTAGGCGAGGGCCGCGTGAATGACGGCCCGAAGGCCGGCCGATACCCCGCCTAAAAGCGCCAACTCCGACGGTCCCATGACCACGGTCAAACTCGAGTCCTGAAAGACAGCGGCCGGGATCGTAAACTTCTCGAAGTCATCGTCGGCAAGCGCCCGATCGATATCGGCTTCGATGGCGGCGAGTTCTTCGGTCAGCGCCAGGAGCGACTCTCGCGATTGGTCGACCGAACGAGTCAACTCCGCCGTAAACGTCGACAGGGTGTCCAGGCGACTCTCCGGCCAGGGCAGCCGATTTGCGAGCAGGTGCTTGATGCCGGCAAACTGTCCGCCACCCTCCCAGGTCGCCCCTCGACTCAGCCAGTACAGATAGCCCTTGTCGGCGTAGAGGGCTTCGACGGCATCGAGATCCGAATCACCGCCCAGCGAATCTTGAACAATCGACGAGAACGGCGCGGAATTCGGAACCAGCAGGGCGCGAGTCACGGCTCGGCCGGCCGCGGCTGCGCCGAACTCGGGGTTCTCCGACAGGATCTCGTCGTACCTCGCCCGAGCATCGCCGATCCTGTGGCTGCCCAGAGCGGTCCGCGCCTCGAGCATCGCCTTTTCGCGCTCGGTCAGTGTTTCGTTTCGAAGATTCCCGTTGTCCGCGGCTCCACCGCAACCGACGGAGGCCACAAGCAGGCAGGTGACTCCGACAACGAAAGCCCACCCCGATATATAAGTGGTGCGGTCCATCAGGTACGACCGTTTGCACAGGGAAACTTCGGCCCGAATAGAGAAGCAAGAATCCTGCCACACCTCTCTACGTGCCAGAATGGCCCGAAGCGCCGTGATTGTAACAGATCTGGCTCGCGCGTTCCCAGCCGGGTGGAGTAAAACCCCTCCATACAGGTCCCGAAGGTGGACCGGTCTTCAACCACTTCGGTTGCCAACCAACTTTTATTTAGGGGAAAAGCCGCGTATTCTATCGACTCTGAAGGCTTACCCTCGCGGTCTCACCCAAGCGCCGGTCCTGATGGTTCAACGGCCCACAACCGGAGCACATCTGCTGGCCATCGCCACCTGTTTAATACTCGGTGGGCTGGCGCCGGGTTGTCCGACGTACAAGGACAAACACTCCGGGGTCTACGTGGAGCGCCAGCCGGCCCCGACCTCGACTCAACAATCGGTCCAGGTCGATCTCTTTCGATACGGGGGATACGCCCGGGCCATCATCCGGTATTTTGAACCCGATATCGTCGACGGCGACCCCTACGGTGAGCAGGTCTTTTGTACCTGGACGCGTTCCAGTAAATTCGACGAGGAGGATGGAAGCTTCCAACTTCCCATCGAACGATCCTCGCAGATTCCCGAGGGACGGCTGACCGGAACGATCGATGGCGATGAGATGGAGATTTCGATCGTCGACACCACGACCGGCGAGACCGTGATCGAACCGACGACCCTGCAACAGACCTCGGAGCCGCCCGAGACCGATTGCGAATCGATCGGAGATTACCTGATCCGGCCGACCTTCAATCTGTCGCAGTCCGAACCCAACCGCATGCCGAGTTCGGCGAGCTACGAGATCGACAACCCCGTCTTCTCGGTGCAGTGGGTTGGCGTGGAGTCGTACACCGACCCGGAATCGAACTCGACCTTCTATGCGGCCATCAACGACCAGGGACCCACGACTCGATTGGGTCCCGACCGTTTCCTGGACGCCGAAAACGCGCTGCAGGGTGTCTTGAGCCTTCCGCTACCGGCGCCGTCCGATAAGATTCTCGTCCCCAGCGGCGAGACGCAGTATGCGTTGGGCCATCTGGTCGTCGTGGATGACTCTCAGAGTGAGGGGCAGTTTCGGTGGGACACCGAACAAGAGCCGATCATCGCCGCCGCGCTGCAGCGCGGCCGCCGACCCGACGCACCCTCGGATGCAAACGGCACGGGTCGAGCCATCCTGTTTGTGCAGGATGAAGTGCGCGACCTGGAGCCGGCCCTTTTGGACCGAATCGAGGGACTCGAACAGCTCGACTCCGAGACCTACGCCGCCGACAGTCACTTCTACCTGGTCACCGTCGATGTCGATTTCTTGAGCGATGAGGTCCTTCGTATGACCCTTCCATCGACGGGCACGGACCGGTCGATCCCGATGCGGGTGACCGACGAGTTTCTGGGTTCGAGCCGAACGCGGCTGCCGCGGCTCTTTCCCTACGAATAAAGGACCCCTCGCCCCTTGGACGGCTACGTTAAAACCGGATTCCTGCTGAACATCACCCGCGGGGTCGTCGGAATGCTGGTCGCCGGCCTCCTGGTGGTGGTGTCGCCCGCCGGGGCCGCCGCACAGTCCAGCTCCACCGAAGACCGGCCGATCGCCGACGGCCGCCCTGCATCCGTAGTAGTCGTCCCGACCTCGTTTCAGACCTTCCGCCGGGAAGTCCCTTCGGAGTCGGAGTCGACCCGGCCCACGTCCAGCGACCGTGGGCTGTACGCGGGAGCGGCCAGACTCGCGGCCAATCACCCTCGGACATTTACCTCGGTGTCCCCGCGCGAACTTCGGCGGCGCGTCGAAGAGCGCCCTCTATACGACGACCGGCTCGAAGTCGCCCAACAATGGGCGCAACTGGGGATCGAGAGCTACAAACGGCTGAATACCGCCAAGGCGATCGACCAGCTCGAAAAGGCCATCGAGCGCTTCGACGACGTCGACTACCAGTTGGTCGCCCCCAAACGGGTGGCCGAGGTATCGATGTATCTGTCGTTGAGTTACCTGGCCGAAGAGACGAACGCCGCGCGATCGCTGGTACTGATGAAGCGGATGATCCGACTCGACCCGACCCGGGTCCTCCGCCGCGGTTATTATCCCGACGACATCGTCAATTTCTATCGGTCGGCGCGGCGCGACGTCATCGCCGAACTGCGCGACGAGGGGCCCGCACCCTCCCGGGCGCGGCGCATCGCGAACCTCGCAGGCGCCGAACTGGTGGTCTTTGGGCACGCACTCCCCGCGGACGACGGCTTGGAGATCACGCTCCGAGTCTATTCGAGCCGCCAAAAGGGATTCATCGAGCCCTTTCGGGTCGCCATCGACGGTGCAGCAAGCGGCCGACACCTGCGCCAGGTCGGCAACCGGCTGATGAGCCGCGTCGCCACCTGCATCTACTCACCGGCCGATCCGAACCGCTCGAATCTGGTCAACTCCGGCGGCGAAAGCCCCTTCTCGATGCACGTCGACTTCGCCTACATGAGCTGGCTGAAGTTCCCCGAGCCGCTGGAGAGTCCCTTTGCAAACATCGGGCTCGAGGTGGGCGCAGAGATGTCGTTGACCGACGAAGTCGGCCTGGGACTGGGCGCACAGGTCGTCAATTCGATACGCGACTACAACGGCGTTTTGACCGAGGACTTCTCGACGCTTCGGGTCTTTTTCGGGCCGACCCTCGGCTTTCAGCTCGGGCGGTTCAATGTAGGCGTCGACTTCGCCGTCGAGGCCTCCCACATCGGTTCGATCGTCCTGTGTACCGACCTCAACGACGTACCGCTGGGTTGTCCGGACCCTTCGGATCGTCGCACGTTCGAAGAACTCGACTTCATGCTCGGGGTCAACGCCCATCCACGGGTCCGGTTTCGCCTGTACGACACGCTCTCGCTGTCGGCGGGGGCGAGTATCTCGTATTACTTCATCCCGTTTTCCGGGCGGCCGCTGGGCTACCCGCTGACGGTCACCGCGGGCGTGCGATACCGATTCTAAATCTCAACTATCCAGGTCTTTTCGGATGCGCTTGACCCGTTTGATGTCCGGGTGAAGCTGGAGGGCAAAGACCCCGGCCACCATGCCAAACCAGACGTACAGCAACGTATCGGCGGCCGGCAGCAGTCCCACCATGCTCAGCAGCAACCAGATCGCCAGTACGAATACGGCGATATTCAGCGAGAAGTGCACCCACAGAACGACTCTGCCCGACTTCACCGCCTCCTGTAGCTCGGCCTGCAGTTGTTCTTCGGTCCGGGTATCCCCGGTCGGTTCTTCATCATTGTCATCCATGTCTTGCGCCCGGGTGCTGGTACGGAAGGAACTCCGAATCGATCATCCCTGCCTATGAATCTAATCGTTGCGGGTGCTTGGTGAAAGGGCTGGCGTCCTTACCCTTTGATCGACCAGATCGGTCCGAACCACCCCAACCCCCGGTATTGCACATTATGCCCGAGACGGTTCACCCCAACCTGCGGCGCCTCTGTGCCACGGGCCTCGCTCTCGTCTTTTTGATCCCAGCCACCCTGTTGGCTGGAGAGGCACGGGCTGCCGATAAACATCGGCCCGACGGCATCGAGGCCGTCCCCGACGTACCCGAGTCGGCGCGGGCTGGCGGCGCCGTCGAAGAAGGGAACCCGCGGGTCGTGGCCCGACTGATCACCGACGCCGACGAGGCCCTCTCCGAGGGCGACTCTCTGCGCGTCGGGGTTCACTTCGAGATCGATCCCGACTGGCACATCTACTGGCGCAACTCCGGCGACGCCGGGATGGCCACCCGCATCGACTGGAGCGCACCGGGGCTTCGATTCGGAGATCTCCAGTGGCCGGCGCCGCACGTCTACGAACAGGGACGCGGAGAGATCTCGACGTTCGGCTACGCCCGGGAGGTCGTCCTCTTCAGCGAGGCCACTGTCGAAAACGCCGCCGAGTCGGTGACCCTGACGGCTGACGTCAGTTACCTGGCCTGCAAGATCGACTGCATCCCGGGATCGGCCACGCTGACGCGCACGGTGCCGACCGGCGAGGCCGACGCCGACGGTCGAGAGCCGACGCTGGCGCAGCGGTATTTCGACGAATTCGGCTCTCGGGTGCCGGTCGAGCCCAAGGATCTCGGCATCGCCGCCGAGGTCGTCTACAGCCAACGACCCATTCGCCCCGGCGACACCTTCCGGACCGCAGTCGGTCTGAATACCTGTGCCGAGGGCCCTCAATCCTGCGGATCCTGGCGAGTCGTGCGCGAGGCCGAGCGCTGGGCGCTGATCCCCGACACCACCGCTCAGGTCGATTTCAAGACCGCCCAGGTGACCGACCACCCCAAGGCGCCGGCCGGCCAGGTCATTCGGCTCGACAGTCAGGCGAGTCCCAACGCCCCGAAGAGTGATGAGCGATTCTCCGGGGTCATCCACCTTGAAAACGACGACGGCCGGCGCACCGCCATCCTCATCGACGCGCCCATTCCGCGAGCCGAGTCCGACGCCTCGACCGAATCGATCACCGATCCCCTGCTGGATGTCGGCGGCGCAGCCGACGGATCGCAGCCGCCCGCCTCGGCGCCCTCCGAGTCGGCGTCCGCCTCGTCGCAGTCGAATCGTTCGAAACCTATCGGATTCGCACAGGCGCTCTTGTTTGCCCTGCTGGGCGGGTTGATTCTGAACTTGATGCCCTGCGTCTTTCCGGTGCTGGCGCTGAAAGTCTCGGCGTTTACCCAACTCGTGCACGAAGACCGCCGACATGTCATGGCACACGGCGCGGCCTACACCGGCGGCATCGTCGGCTCGATGCTGGTCCTGGCCGCCGTCGTCCTGGGTCTTCGCGCCGTCGGAACCGAAGTCGGATGGGGCTTTCAGTTCCAGAACCCGGTCTTTCCCGCAGTCCTGTCGGGATTTCTGGTGCTGTTCGCGCTGAATCTCTTCGGCGTCTTCGAGGTCAACGTCAGTCCGGCGGAACTCGCCGACGCCACCGAAGAGCGAAGCGGTCTGTCGCGCAGCTTCGGCGAAGGGATCCTGGCGGTCGTGCTGGCCACGCCGTGCTCGGCGCCGTTTCTGGGAACGGCTGTCGGGTTCGCCCTGGCCAGCGGCCCGTTGATCATCGTGACGATTTTCGCCGCCCTCGGCTTCGGACTGGCGCTGCCGTTCGTGGTGCTGACCCTGGTCCCCGGTTGGTCGAAGATCCTGCCGAAGCCGGGTCCCTGGATGGAGCACTTAAAACACGTACTCGGCTTCACCCTCGTCGGCGCTGCGATCTGGCTGACCTGGATCGTGGGACGGTCGGCCGGGGTCGATGCCATGGGCCAGGTCCTGATCTTTCTGGGCGTCGTCGCCCTGGCGGGCTGGCTTATTGGAGTCGTCCAGACGCGCTCTCGAGGGGCCCGCTGGATCGGCACCCTGACGGCTGCCGCCCTTGTCGTCGGCGTCGGCGTGCCCACCCTTAATATCGAATCCTCGTCGCGCGCGCCCCGGGAGGCCGACGCATCGGCCGGGCGCATCGATTGGTCCACATGGTCCGACGAAGCGGTCCAGTCCCACCTCGAAGAGGGACGACCCGTCTTCGTCGACTTCACGGCCGATTGGTGCATCACCTGCAAGGTCAACGAACGGACGGTGCTGAGCACCGACACGGTCGTTTCGGCATTCAGGGACCACGACGTCGCCACGCTGAAGGCCGATTGGACCGACGGCGACGAGACAATTCGCAAAAAACTCGCATCGTTTGGTAAGGCCGGGGTGCCGATGTACCTGATGTACACTCCCGGCCGGCCCGACGACCCACGGGTGCTGCCCGAGGTATTGACCCCGCAGCTCGTGGCAACGGCCGTCCGAGACGCCTCCGACAACGCATTGAACTAACGAGTACTTCTCGACCCAACCCCCAGAGGACAACCATGATGAACATGAAGACGACCTGTTTGACCGCCATAGCGGCCCTCGGTCTGCTGGCGTTCCCCGCCTGCGAGAGCGACTCCTCGAACAAGAGCGCCGAGGCGGTCGAAGCCGAATCCGCCCAGAAGGCCTCCCAGGAGGAAGGCTCCAAAGCCGGCGCCTCCGCCAGGGACAAAGCCGAGGAAGTGGCCAAAGACAAGGGCCAAAAGAAGGCCGACAAGACCGACAACACCGGCAAGGCCGACGACTCGAAGAAGGGTAAGTCGCCCAAGACCGCAACCGTCGGTAAACCGGCCCCGGACTTCACGCTGACCGATGCCACGGGCAAAGAGCACACCCTGTCCGACTACAAGGGCAAGATGGTGGTACTCGAGTGGACCAACCCCGAGTGCCCCTACGTACAGCGCCACTACAAGGCCAATACGATGTCCAAGACGCACAAAGCCATCGGCGAAGACGTCGTCTGGCTGGCCATCGACTCGTCGAACTTCGTCAAACCGAAACACTCCAAGTCCTGGCGCGAAAAACACGGGTTCGACCACCCGGTCCTGCAAAACCCCTCCGGCGACGTCGGTAAGCTTTACGAAGCCAAGACGACGCCCCACATGTACGTGATCGACAAAGAGGGCGTGCTTCGCTATCAGGGTGCCATCGATGATTCACCGATGGGCAAAAAGGACTCGCCGACCAACTACGTCAAACAGGCGGCCCAGGCCATCAAGAATGGCGAAGACGTCCCGAACAAGACGACGAAACCGTACGGCTGCTCGGTCAAGTACGAAGGCTGAGCCGGCCGACATCCCCGGGGGGAGCCACGCCATCGAAGAACTCTACGTTGTATGAATTTGCATCGACATTGAGGACTGCTCCATGGGCTACAACGTCTCCGAGAAGCTGATCGACGATCATCTCATCGACGGGTCTGTCGAAGACTACGAAGCTGGAGACGAGATCCAGCTTCGGATGGACCAAACGCTGACCCAGGACGCCACCGGCACGTTGGTGATGCTGGAACTCGAGGCGATGAACCTCGACCGGGTCAAGACCGATCTGTCGGCACAGTACGTCGACCACAACCTGATTCAGGAGGACAACAAGAACCCCGACGACCACCTGTTTCTGCGCAGCGCCTCACGAAAGTTTGGCGTCCACTTCAGCCGACCCGGCAACGGCGTCAGCCACCCCGTCCACCAGGAACGCTTCGGCGTGCCCGGCAAGACGATGGTCGGCTCCGACAGCCACACACCGGCTGCTGGTGCCATCGGCATGCTGGCAATCGGCTCGGGCGGCATGGACGTCGCCCTGGCGATGGCCGGCGAACCGCTGTCGATCAAAAAGCCGGAGGTCTGGGGCGTCAAATTGACCGGCGAGCTGCCCGACTGGTGCAGCGCCAAGGACGTGATCCTCGAGATGCTCCGGCGCCACGACGTCGACGGCGCGGTCAATCGCGTCATCGAGTACTACGGTCCCGGACTGGACAACCTGTCGGTCATGGATCGCCACGTGATGGCGAACATGGGCACGGAGCTGGGTGCGACCTCCACGGTCTTTCCCTCCGACGACATGGTCAAAGGCTTCTTCGAGCGCCAGCAACGCCCCGACGATTGGCGAGAGCTGCGCGCCGACGACGACGCCGACTACGACCACTACGAAGAGATCGATCTCTCCGAGATCGTCCCGCTGGTCGCCAAGCCGACCAGCCCGGGCAACGTCGTGCCCGTCCGCGAGATCGAGGGCAAGCCGATCTACCAGTCCTACGTCGGATCGTCGGCCAATCCTGGCTACCGCGACTTCGCCATCGTCTCCGAGATTCTGGGAGACCACCAGGCCCACGATCGCGTGTCGTTGGACGTCAATCCGACCTCGCGCCAGGTGCTTCAGAACCTGACCCGCGACGGTCACCTTCTGAATCTCATCCAGTCCGGCGCCCGCATCCACCAGGCCGGCTGCAATGGCTGCATCGGCATGGGACAGGCGCCCGCCAAAAACGAGATCAGCCTGCGAACCGTTCCCAGAAACTTCCCGGACCGCTCGGGGACCGAAGAGGATATGGTCCACCTGGTTAGCCCGGAGACGGCGGCCGCATCCGCCCTGACCGGCGAGATCACCGACCCGCGGGATCTGGAGGACAAACTCGACATGAGCTACCCGGGTAAGGCGGCGCGTGAGCCCGACGACATCATCATCAACGAGGAGATGCTCGTCGATCCGCCGTCCGCCGAAGAGGCCAAAGACTTGGAACTCGAGAAGGGCCCCAACATCACGAAGGTGCCCGCCTTCGACCCGGCCCCCAGCGAGTTCGACTGTGAGGTCCTGCTGAAGATGGGCGACGACATCTCCACCGATGAGATCCTGCGCGCCGGTGCCGAGGTGCTGCCGTACCGCTCGAACATCGAGGAGATCAGCAAGTTCACCCTCGACGTGGTCGATGACACCTACCACGACCGGGCGCTCCGTCAGCGCAGCTACGGCGGACACACGCTGGTCGCCGGCACCAACTACGGCCAGGGCTCCAGCCGCGAGCACGCCGCCCTGGCGCCGCGCTACCTGGGCCTGCGGTTCGCCATCGCCAAGAGCTACGCGCGTATCCACTGGCAAAACCTGGCCAACTTCGGCGTCCTTCCCCTGGAGTTCATCTCCGACGCCGACTACGAGGCCATCGATCAAGGCGACGACCTGAAGATCGAAAACATGCGCGAGCAGATTCAGGCTGGCCACGAGGTGGAGGTCATCAACAACACGAAGGATCAGACCTTCACCACCGAGCACACCCTGTCGGACCGTCAGGTTCAGATGGTCCTCGAAGGTGGGCTCATCAACATCATGAAGAAGAAGCTCTCCGACTAAACTACCGAGCCCCCGGCATCCGCCGGGGGCTATCACGCGGCACCGTCGCTACGCGCGAGACGTCGTACGTCCTACGTCGTACGCGCGACGTGCAGACGTGATCCGCGGCTAAAACAAGTACGCCGCGCCTATCCCTCCAAACACCCCATCCAACCGCGTCGCATCCGTCCCCACGAATGCGTCGATCTGCAGCCGTTCAATGGGCGTGATCATGATACCCACGTCGGCGGCCAGAAGGTAGCCGGCCGAGAACTCCTGCAGGGGCGCGTCGATCGAGGCCTCCACGAAGGTCTCGACCACCGGGCTGAATGCGATTCCGAGCATCGCTCCACCCATCAAGCTCGTGCGCCGCACCCCCGGCGACGGGTCATTCGATATCCCCAAGTTGGCGACAAATCGCAGGGTATCTGTAAACAGCGTCTCGACGGCGCTTCTGAGCCCCACGGCTACATCCGGCGGCTCGCCGACGGCGCCGGGAAACAGGGTCACGTTCGGCCGCATCGACACGTAGGTGCCGTCGACGATCTCCGCGGCGAATTTCGCCCCGATTCTGGCCCGATTCAAATACGAGAAACTCGTTTCGGTCGAAGAACGAAGACCCGACAGATGAAAGGCGTCGGCCTCCATCCGAAGTTCGACGTTCGAGGCGAAACCGAAGCGGCCGAGCAACGCAAACCCGCTCCAACTCGAACGGTCGAAGAAATCGACGCGGGTTCCACCCTCGAGTTGGGCGTGACCTTCGGGCACGACGCGTGCCGTGTCGACCACGTGGGGACGGTCCGCCGCGACGGTGGGTTCGGCATCGGGCGTATGCTGGGCGGCGGCGTGGCCGACCAGCCCGAACAGCACCGTCGGGATGATTACAAAAGAGAGTCGCGTCCTCACGGGTCACTTCCCGAAGGTCAGGGTGACATCCACCATACAGAGCCCGCCGCCGGTCATCTCGAAGTCCCACTCTTTTACGACGTCGACCAGACAGGTCTTAAAGTCGTCGGATCCCAGGCTCGACTCTTTAACCTTCGGGGTCTTGATGTCGCCGTTCAGGAAGATTTTCCAGTGGATATGAGCTTCGCCCGAGGCCTCGGGCTTCGACGCCTTCAGTTCGTCGTAGCAGGCCCGGAATTCGCTGATCCCCTCGTCGATGGCGGTCTCGACGGCTTTCTTGTTGCAGTAGCGGGCCATTTTCGTGTTCTTGACCTCCACCGCTGACGCCTCCTCGGCGTTCTCTTTGTCTCCGTCGTCGGACTGGGCCACGGCCGTCAGCGGTATGAGGCTCATCAGGGCGATACCGATCCAATTCAGCGGTTTCATGGTCACGTGTCCTCTGCGTGGTGGGTCGCGGCTCGTGTAGGCGATGGTAACGAAAACCGGGGGCCATTCAATCGATATCCGGCGGGTCCCCGGCATCGACACGGGTCACATTCAACCAGTCGAGGATGTTGGGGCGCCCGTCGTGCCACCAACCGGCGGGCGGAGCCTGAAGGTCTCCCGGCCGGCAGATGCGCGTGAATCCGCGGCGAGCCAAGGCCTGCCTCCAGCGGTCCCCTTCGGCGACGTCCCGGGCGGCCAACGCGGCCCCCTGCAGATTCTCCGCGGGCACGTCCACCTTCGTCTGCAGGACCTCCATCGGTTCGACTTGTGGGTCGACCCGATGGATCGTCGCCACATGTGGGGCAACGAGTTCACCGGAAAACGGGTCGTCTTCGAGTTGCGCCCATCCGAATTCATCGCCTCGACGGGTCCCCTGGAAGTCAGCGAGTCCTCTCTGTTTGGCCCGCTGGGCGACCCATCCTTCATCTTCGGGCACCGCATTCCATTCCCGTTCGCGGCGAGCGATGGCTCGACCGACTTCGATCGCAAAGTCGTCGACCTCGTCGTCGGCGCCGCCGACTAGTAGACCACGGGCCGAAAAACATCCCTGCTGATGCCACAGGACCACATCGGCGGCGATGTCATACGCCAGCTCGACGCGCTCCGAATCCGACCAGGCGCCTAGATCCGGCACCACACCCAGGCTTACGCCGTGCCCGTATCCGATCAGTCGCGGCCGTCCCGTGTTACGCTCCAGACGCCGCCGAATCAGCTCGTCTATCGTCTCGTCGGAGCCGCTCGCCACGACGAGTTCGGCATCCAGCCACCCGTCGTCACCCGGCTCCACGATCTCGAATGCAGGGCCCGAATCTCCGAACGCTTCGGACCACGTATCGGCCATCCAGCGCGCGAGATGTCCCGATCCGCTCGGCGGCCGAATCCGCTGGTCGACGCCCGCGACCGCACCCAACAAGACCGGCGTCACACCGGCACCGGGAAGACCGGGCCAGATGTGGGCGACGCAGTCGGGCCATCGTACGACCATCCTCGAATCATCGACGGCTCGCAGCTCCGATCGCACCGCTTCGACGATCGAGTCGATCTGCCAGGTCTGGCGGTGACGCCGAAGGCCGGCTTCGACGAGCTCACGACCCGGCCAGCCGTCGCGCACCACCGCATCGACCATCCCGTCGGCCGGCTCCCCGTCGTCGAACCATCGACCGAGCAGGGCGTCGAGTTCATCGGTCCGAATCGACGTCATCGATCCTCCCCTTCGGCCCACTCTTCGACCGTCAGACTGCATCCTCGCAGGTCCGCATCTGGAGCGCGGCCGTGCAAAATCAGACCACCGTCTTGGGTCATCGATCCCAGGTCGCCGGTCTGCACCGCACAGACGCTCCCGACGTTGGCCAGATCGACCCATCGAATCAGGCCCCTGGGCCCCGCCGACGACCCCTGCTGGCGGGACTCGGGCCCTTCCACCTCGATCGGCTGAAGCGACATGGGATCGACCAACACGATCTCGACCCAAGGCGGTGTGTAGAACGCCCGCGGGTGGGCCGGTTGATCTTCGCCGCGCAGACGAGCGCGGATGGTCGAGGTGTAGGCCTGGCTAGACAGCTCGGTCATGCTGTACTCGCTCAGACAACATTCGCGCGGCAATTCGAATCGGTCCCCAAACGCCCGGTACAACTCCCCCCGTGTTACCTCGCCTTTCCGTCCCTTGAAGCCTCCCGTCTCCAGAAGCCTCGACCCCTCCGGCAAACTCCAGGACTCGTCGCAGCGCTCGAAGAACTCCACGAAACCGAAGGCCGTTCCCATCACAAAGACCGACGTCGACTCCTCACAGGCCCGATCCAGTGCGGCGACCAGGGCCTGGTCGTCGAAGTCACCGTCGGCATCGACAAAAAATCGACTCTCGTCGTCGCCCCATCGATCGATGAGCCCATCGAACATAAACGACAGGCTGCTGTCGGGCGCCGCCTCCGCCGATTTGGCGATCACGAAGATTCGCATCGAATCACGGTCGGGCATCGCCCACCGACGAAAGGGCGGATGCATCGACGCCCTGTAGACGTCGAGGGTCGGAAAGTGGTGCTCTCCGCGACGATCTCGAGTGGTCCCGCTGGTTCGAAAGACCCGCTCGATAGGCCCCTGACAGTGAAGGTCGACGTGCTTGAAGACCTCGGTTGAGACGGCCGGAATGTCCGCCGGATCCCGGGCATCTCCCGGCTCGAATCCCTGACGATCGGCGTACTCGCGAAAGGGGGCGTTGTGGGCGTATTGCTCGGCGACGACCCGGCGTGCCAGGTCCATAAATCGCCGCCGCGGCCACGTCGTCGGACCCTCCAGCGGGTCCCACGCCTCGATGGCATCCACAATCTGGTTCGATACGTCAGGCATCGATCACCTTCCCGTCGTCGACCTCGAAGACCTTCAAATCTTCATCCAGATGGATGAAATCGCGGTGGGTCGTCGTAATGAAGACCTGACCGTCGTCGCGCTGGCGCAAAAAATCGAAGAGTTGTCGGTTTCGCTGGCGGTCGAGTTCGCTGGAGACATCGTCCAGCAGCAAGATCGGCGCAAAGTGGTAGCGCTCCTCAAGATACGTGATGACCGCGATCTTCATGGCCAAAATGAACGCGCGATTTTGCCCCTGGCTGCCGAAGGTGCCGACGGGTCGGCCGTCGAGCCGAGCATCCAGGTCGTCTCGGTGAGGGCCGATCAACGTGTACCCGCGCTCTCGCTCGGTCCCCGACGTCGCCTCCAGGCCCGACTCCAAGTCCTGCTCGATCTCGGCTCGCGACACCGACACCTCCTGATATCGTTCGATCCCCTGCAACTTCGACGACCACTTCATGTCGTAGCGGACCGATGCCGAAAAATCCGGGTCGAAGATCCGCCGGAAGGTCCGATCCAGCACCGGTGAGAAGTGTTCGATGAAGTCGAGACGCCGCATGATGATGTCGGCGCCGTACTGGACGAGTTGTTCGCCGTATACGTCGAGCAGTGCTCGGTCGGGATCCGGCTCCTTGAGCAGCGCATTGCGCTGTTTGAGAACCTCGTCGTAGTGCTGCTGCTCGGTGGCGTAGGCGGGCTGGGCGTTGAAGATCGCGTCGTCGACAAACTCCCGCCGCTCCGAGGGACTTCCCTTGAGGATCGACAGATCCTGCGGCCCGAACATCACGACGTTGACCGTGCCGAAAAAATCCGACAACTGCCGGACGATCGAGTTGTTCAGATAGACCTGCTTGCCGCCCGACGAGATCTCGATGCGGACGATCCGTTCGTGGCCGCCGCGGTCGACCCGCGCCTCCAGCGTGGCCGAATCGCGACCAAACTGGACCATCTGCGCATTCGTGTGGTTACGAAAGCTGTGTACCGCACTCAGCAGATAGATGGCCTCGAGGAGATTCGTCTTCCCCTGGCCGTTGGCCCCGTGGAGGATGTTGAACCGTCGATGGGGTTCGATGTCGACGGACTCCAAGTTGCGGAATCGTCGACATCGGAGGGCATCGAGTAACATGGTCCGTCCCGTGACGGACGCCGGTTTCTACAGGCGCATCGGCATGATGACGAAGAGCATATCGTCGCGTTCGGTGTCCCGGATCAACGTCGGCGAGAGCGTGTCGATGATCTCCAGCGAGATCTCGTCGCCGTCGATGGCATTCAGCGCATCGAGCACGTACCGATAGTTGTATCCGGCCTTGACCGGCTGTTCACCCTGATATTCGACCGGAACCATCTTTTCGCCTTCGCCCTTGTCGGGGTCCGACGCGTACAGCTCCAGGCCCTCTTTCGACAGGGTCAGCCGGGCGTTGTTGGTCTTGGAACTGGCGAAGAGGCTGACGAATTTCAGCGACTGAAGGAACGTCTCCTTCTGGATGTATGCCTTCTCTTCGGACTCGTTGGGCAGCACCTGGGTGAAGTCCGGAAAGGTCCCTTCGATGAGTCGCACCGACATCGTCATCGCCCCGTGGCGAAACACGACGTGGTTGTCGATAAAACCGAATTCGAGTTCGCCGGCATCGGCATCGATGATGCGCTGCAGCTCCGAGAGCCCCTTTCGCGGAATGATGATTCCTTCGCGAAGTTCTTCGGGCGTCTCCTCGCCGGGATCGAACTCTTCGGGCGACGACTCGATCTTCGAGAGCCGGTGGCCGTCGGTCGACACCATAAGCAGCGTGTCTTCGTCGGTCACCTTGAAGAAGGCCCCGGTCAGATTGGCCCGGGCATCGTCGGTCGAGACGCTAAAGAGCGTCTTGTCGATCATGTCCAGCAGGACCGCCGAGCCGATGGGATGCATCTCGGCCTCGGAGGTATCCAGAATCTGCGGGAAGTCATCGGGATGGGTTCCGACGATCCGACACGAGACATCACCGGATTTGAGCTTGGCCCACCAGTTGTCCTCGATCTCGAGTTCGAGGCTCTCCTCTTCGAGGTTCTTGACGATGTCGAAGAGGCTCTTGGCCTGAAGGGTCACCTTGCCCGGTTCCAGGACCTCGCATTCGCACGAGGTCGAAATCGACGTGTCGAGGTCCGTGGCGTGAAGCGTCAGCCGGCCGTCTTCGGCCTCCAACAAGGTATTCGACAGAATCGCAAGGGTACTCCGCTCGCTGACGACACCCTGCAGTTTAAAGAGCTCGTTCTCGAGATCCTCGGATCGAATCCGGATTTTCATAGCGGCGACCTCCGAAAAAAGATCAGTTTCAAATCGGCCCCCAATCCAACATAGAGCCTTCTTTTTTGCAAGGCTTGAATGCCCGATTCAGCCGTCGTTGTCGAGGGGCTATCGAGGGGATGACTTGGGCCGCACAGACGTGACGAATCGATGGTGTCGAGGTGACTTTCGCACACCCGCGCAAGACGTTGACGTACAAAACCAGAGAGAGGGTCCCCTTTTTAGGGGCCGCAGTCGTAATCAGGGTTGTGGAAAATGTGGAGAACATTCCTAACCCATTGAGATCCCGCAGAAGTTGTTTCCACAGATCGTGTGGTCCCCTCTGTGATCGAGGTGTGAGAAACTCCACCCGAATTCGGGGCAGCGCGAGATCACAACGAAGTCAACAATGAGATCACAGAGTTAGCCACAGCTTTTCCACAACCCGATCGCTGCAGCACCTTGTTGGCCTCACGTTTTGTCGTCCGGCCAGGCCTCTTCGACGTACGGTTTGGCCAGCTCGATGGCGTACTCCGGGTCCATCGGAAGGTCCCCGGACGAATGCTTCACCAGCGCCAGGATCAGATAGGTCCCAAAATACAGCCACGCCGCCGTCTTGGTGTCGACATCGTCGCGTACGAGCCCGCGCCCTTTCCACTCATCGATGGCCGAGGCGATCAGTTTGAGCGCCTGTTGTTGATACGGCAGATAGGCCTCGCGGACGTCCTCACGGTCGAGCTCCGCCAGCACCAAAAAGACCATTTTGGCCAGCTCTTCGTGGCTCTCCAACAGATCCACGTAGTACTCGAAACACTCGGTAATCGCCCGAAAGGGGCTGTCGACGTGTTCATCGAGAATGGTCTCGAGCCCGTCGACCAGGTGGCCCGATGTGTGGTGGATCGCCTCGATAAAGAGGGTCCGTTTGCTGCCGAAGTACCGGTAGATGAGCGCTTCGGTGACGCCGGCCTCCTCGGCGATGCTCTTGGTCGTGGCACCGTGGTAGGTCGAGCGCGCAAAGACTCTGATCGCGCTCATCAATATCTGACGTTTTCGCTCGGCGGCGGGCAGTCGATCGGTCACGGATCCTCCGGGTTGAGGTCGACGCATGTCAGGTTAAGTGAGCGTCCGTTCACATGCCAGTCTGACTGCCCGGTAACTTGGCAGGTCTGCCTCGTTCGCCTTATACCCTAGGAGCGGCCACTTCCGGGCTGTCGGCCGTGCAGAAAGGCCCATCGACTACAAAACGGGTCAGGAGTTTGAATGACGCAGACAACCGAGTCGACCGATGCGAAGGACCGGCGCCGCGAGGAACTCAAGGATGCGGCCATCCAGATCTTTTCGGAGCAGGGGTTCCACGCCACCAAGGTCTCCGAGATCGTCGCCGAAGCCGGCGTCTCTCAGGGGACCTTCTACAACTACTACGACGGGAAGCGCCAACTGTTCGAAGAGATCCTCCACGACTTTCTGAGCCTCGTCGTGCGCACCATCGGCGGTTGGACCCCCGCAAACCTCGATTCGCGCGAAGACCTCCGACGCGAGCTGACCCGCGTGGGCACGCAATTGACCGAGGTCCTTGAGGAGCGACGCGGCCTGACCGCCATCTTCTTCAAGGAATCGTCGGCCGAGACCCCGGAATTCGGCACCATCATCCGGGAGTTTCACGAAACGCTGGCCGGCATGCTCACCCACTTCAACGAGGTGCTCCATGAGCGCGGACTCATCGAGGCCGGCAACTTTCGCGTGCTGGCGTTCATGACAATCGGTATGGTCGAACGCATTATCATGGAGCACGTCGTCTACGATAATTTCGATTCGATCCCCCACGAGACGATCGTCGAACACCTGGTGGCTCACTATCTGAGCGGCACACGGCAACCGCTCGAATCGAGCGACCTCGAACCCACCGACGAGGAGACGTGATGTATCTGGTCCTGTGCAACTGCAGTCCGGACGAGGCGTCGACGCTCAGCGAAGGGCTCGTCCGGGAGGGTCACGCCGCGTGCGTGAATGAATTTCAGACGGTCGAAAGCGTCTACGAATGGGACGGGGAGATGTGTCGCGACCGCGAAACCACGCTGCTCATCAAGACCTCGAAGCAGCGCTACGACGCCATGAAGGCGTGGCTCGAAGACCATCATTCCTATGACGTGCCCGAAATCATCGCCGTCGAACCCGAGGATGTTCTCGATGCGTACCGCTCCTGGGTCGTTGAACAGACGCGATCTTGACGAACCAGCGGGCCATTCCGACATTTCTGAGTATGATGTGGAACGTGTAGCTTTGCGCCCCCGAATCCGATTCACCCACTCAAGGAGATAACCATGACACGCTTGCTCAAAAAATTGCCCGCCCTCGCGGCCGCCCTGGCCATCCTCGGCCTCGCCGTCGGCGCGAGCGCTCAAGAAGATTCAAACGACGGAAAGGACCTCTACGACTGGCCCTCCGAGGAGGCGCCGGTGATGATCCATGACGCCGGAAGCGTCGTCTTTCTGGGGGCCGATCGCGAGCCATACCGCGCCTACAGTTGGGACGCGGCCGGAGGCGACAAAATCAAGTCGACCTTCATTCTGAACCTGGACAACGAGGACAGCCAGGACGTCATCGGAGTCGGAAAGCCGACCTTTGCGCTCAAGACCAACAGCGACCCGATGTGGAACATCGAAAAAGGCTGTGACCAGCTCATCATCGCCAACTTCTACGAGGCCGATGACCGACTCGAACTGATGTGTCGTCGCGGCACGACCATTTCGATCCTAAACGACCAAAACGAGAAGGTCTGGTCGACGAATATGGGCGTGCGCATGGACTGGTGCCGAGCCGGTGACATCAACGGCGACCTCAAGGCCGACCTGGAGTGTAAATACCGTGGCCGCGATGCCTACGTGCGCATCGACGCCGACGGTGAATTCATCACCGAGGAGTCCGAAGAGACGAAGATTGCCGATTCCGATGTCTCACACCCCCGCCCCGATCCGGTCGACTCCTCCGCTTTGCTCAGCGGGAAGGACACCGTCGATCTCAACGGCGATGGCCAGCGAAACGAGACGCTGAATGCCAAGGGATCGAAGCTCGTCTTCGGGTCGACCGCCAGCAAGGAACCGACCGCTACCGTCGACCTCGGCGGCGAGATCACGACGGCGCTCGTCAAGAACCTCGATGGCGAGGGCACTCAGGAGATCGTCGCCATCGCCGGCGACAAGATCGTCGTCCTCAGTGGATCCGGCGAGAAGCTGGGAACCTACGCGTCCGACGCCCGAGAGTATCGGCGTTATCCGGTCGCCGACCTCCAGAGCGTCTACGCTCGGGGATTTACCGACAACGCCAAGGCCCAGAAGCTCGTCAAAGACGCCAAAAAGGAATTGGGCGCCTGCTATGAGCGCCGCGTGCGCGGGAACCTCTTCGTGCGCATCGGCGAGGTCATCATGAAGCCCCATGTCGATGCCGACGGCGACGTGACGAATGTCGAGAAGGTGCACTCGGGCATCCGCGACAGTCAGGTCGAACGCTGCGCCACTCGGGTGCTGCAGGGCCTCGACTACCCGAAGGCCTCGACCGAGGATGGAAACGACGGCAAGGCCAACATCAACATCGTCATGAAGTTCACATTCGCCGACAAAGAGTAGTTGTCTAAAGACCCCCGGAGCCCGGCTCCGGGGGTTTTTTATAGCTCCGGCAGGTCGCTGGAGTCGGCCCCGGGGAATGTGACGACATCGAGCTGGTCCATCAGGTAGACGATCCGATAGACGCGGCTCTTTTGAGTCGACGGGAAGCTGTCGAGCAAGTCGGCGAGGTTGTCCTGCTTTTTGAGGTGGTTGAGCACGCGAAGCTCCCGGGTGCTCAGCTTGAGACGCTCGAGGTCGACGGGTGGGCGTTCGTTGACCGTCAGCTCCGTACTGAGGCGACCTTCGTAGAAGTCGACGAGGTATCCGAAGGGGACGCGATTTCGGCATCCCTCGACGATGACGTCCAGGGCTTCGACGCCCAGTGGATAGCCCTTGGTGTCGGGTTCCTGGCCCTCGTAGTAGCCGAAGTAACCCCGCTGCCAGGTGAAGATATCGAGGAGTTTCTCGCGCATCTGCTCGGACAGATGTTCGTAGATGTCGTGGGCGGGGACCGCCCCGATGGCAACCAGCGCGTCGCCGAGCCGGCCGCCCCACTCGTGCAGTCTCTCCAGAGCGTTGTCGAGCTGTTCCTCGTTGATGACCCCGCGCGACAGCAGAAACGATCCGAGCAATTCGTCCCGCTTGCTCGATTCGACCAGGATCAGCTCGCCCTGCCGAAAGAAGACGCTCTTTTCGACTGGGTCGCGGCGCACGTACAGACGGCCGGTGGCGTTCGAGAGGTGTAGCTGGCCGAAGACTCTGGGAAACGGCGTCTGCTCGAGGTTCCCCTCGTAGCTGACGTACTCATCGCGCATCTCCTCGATGGCGTCGGTCTGGCCGGACTGAAGGGTGTCGTCGGGACCCACCGAGGATTCGGTGGGCCCATGAAGTCCCTCGCCGCCATCGTCTTCAGCGGTGGTCGATTCGAACTGATAGGCGCCGGGAACGCTGCTTTCGTTGAGATTCTCGTCGGAGGTCTCGCTGCTGGAGGCTTCGCGCATCCGCTCCATCTCCTGGACGGTCGCCTCCAGGTTGCGCACACCGGTCGACTCCTCTCGGGCCTCGCTCCGGTCGACATCGGTGTCTCCGTAGAGGCTGTCGCCGGACTCGTCGGCTTCTTGGTTGCGGGGCCCCCGGCGGAAGACCTGGGCGCCCGCCGGTTTGTCGCCCTCCTCGCCACCGTCGACCGCGTCGGCGTAGGCCGGGATCACGTCTTGGAGTGAATCGACGTCTTCGGGGCGCTTCCACGGGCCGTCGGCCACCGAAATGCGGTCCTTGGAGCGCGGACGCCGATGCTGCAGAAGCTGAATGATCTTGGAATGGCTCATCGGGCCGCGGACTTCGCCGTCGTCGCTCTTGAACCGATACAGGTCCTGTTCGACATCCATCGTGGGAAGGTCGAGCCCCTCCCCCTGCTGGGCGGCTTCGGAGTTTGCCGAGGCCCCTGCGTGCGTGCCGGGCCGTGTCGACGGGCTGGAGTCAGGCTGATCGTCGGCGCTGGCTTCGGTGTCGTCGTGGGCGACGCCCGAGGCCGGGCGGATGATGCCCTGGCCGCTCGATGATTGCTGGGCCGGTTCCGAATCGGGAGGTGCCTCGGGGGCGGCCTGTGCGCCGGCCTGCTCGGTGACGATCTCCGGGGGCGGCGTCTTCGGATCCTCGCGTCGCCGCGCCTTTTCCTCTTCGATCTCTTCGGCAAACAACCGGTTCATCAGGTTCGACAGGTCGTTGCCCGTCACCTTGATGTCGCGCTGATACGTGAAGTCGACCAGCGCCTGGTAAAAATCGCCGGCGGTCTGGAACCGCTCGTCGGGGTCCTTGCGCAGGGCGCGCCGCACGATGCTCTTGAGTTCGTCGGGCGTCGACTCGATCCGGTCGAAGGCCTCTTCGATGTCGGCATCGCGCACCTTCAACATCACATCGAGGTCCGAGTCGCCCACAAAGAGTCGGCTCATGCTCAGGGCTTCGAACAGGACGATCCCGGCCGAGAAGATGTCCGAGCGGTGATCGATCGGCTGGCCCATCACCTGCTCGGGGCTCATGTAGCCGACCTTGCCCTTCAGCGTGTCGTTGTCCGACAGGCTGCGCTGGATGGCCGCCTTGGCGACGCCGAAGTCGCCGACTTTCACGTCGCCGGCGTAGCTGATCAGGATGTTCGAGGGACTGATGTCTCGATGGATGATATTCAGGTCTTCGCCGTACGGATCCTTGGCCTGATGGGCGAAGTTCAGACCCTTGAGCATCTCCATGGTGATAAATAGCACCATGTTCAACGGGATCTTGACGCCCCGTTTGGCGCAGCGGGCAAGAATGTCGAGCATGTCCTTGCCATGAACGTATTCCATGGCAATATAGTACTGATCGTCGATTTCGCCGAGGTCGAAGACCTGGACGATGTTGGCGTGATACAGATTGACGACGATCTTGGCCTCGTTGATGAACATGTCGACGAATTCAGTGTCATCGACGAGGCTTGGAATAATCAGCTTGATGGCATATTCCTTCTCGAATCCGGCCGCACCAAACGTTTTGGCGCGGTGGATCTCCGCCATCCCGCCGCTACCGATCTTCTCGAGAAGGGCGTAGCGGCCAAATTTGGTCCATTTGCCTGACGTATCACCCACGGTGTTGCCTGTGTCTGCCCCGAACCGATCGGAGGGCCGGCCGGTTACGGGCCATTGAAACCGCCCGGTGCGACGGCGTTTCGGGCGCTCGACAACGGGAGAGGTCGAACCCGAACAACAAAAATCTGAGTTGTGTAAATATCGCCGTCACAAGCATCTTGGACGTTAACACAGCCGCACGGAACGGGTCCACCGGGGACCATTTGAGATCGAGCCACTCTTGCTTCGCCTGATGACATGACGAAACACCGCAGTCCCGACGAACGCGCCTCGCAGATTCTGGATGCCGCGCGAGATTGTTTTCTCGAGAAGGGCTATTTCGCCACGCGAATGGACGAAATCGCCGAGGCATCGGGGCTTTCAAAGGGGGGCATCTATTTCCACTTCGACTCCAAGAAGGATATCTTTCGCTCCCTGGTCGAACAGGAATACGAACAGGCCATGGAGTTTATCGACGGGGTGATCGACTCGCAGGAGGGCATGGCGAAGACGATCTCGGATCTGGGCAAACACTTCACCGAGCGATTTGCCACTACGGATGCCCCCCGCTTTCAGGCGATCATCGTCGAGATGGGCATCCGCGACAAGGACGTCCGTTCGATGCTGCTTTCGCTGCAGGAATCCTACATCGAACGGCTCTCCGAGATGATCGAAGAGGGCGTCGAAAACGGACAGCTACGCCCGGTCGACCCCGACTCGGCCGCCCTGCTTCTCAAGGCGATCATCGACGGGATCCAGGCCGGCTACGGCATCGGGTACGAACCCGACAACGCCAAGCTCATCCAGACGACCATGCAGATCCTCGGAAAGGGCTTGATGGCCGAAGGCGACGACGACTGATCTGCGCGCTCGGTCAGTGCGAGCCGCCGCCCTTGTTTTGCGTCTCGTGTTTGGCGTCGTCCCCGTGTCCGCCGCCGTGACCGTCGCCATGTCCGCCCCCGTGGCCGGCCCGGGAGATGAACGATCCGATCATCACACAGATCACCACGAGCACGAGCCCGATGGCGATGCCCTGGACGACTTCGAGTCCCAACGATTCTTCGTTGCTGCTAGCCATGACGTCCTTTCTCCGTCGTTGCGGTTCGATCCACTGAATCGACGGCTTGCATAACAACGCCGCTCACGGGGGGCAAGAGGACCGTCGTCAGCTTTCGTCCCTGGCGCGTTTCGTCAGTTGGGCAAACAGCGCGCGGATGTCGTCCGACGGTGTGACCGGCACGCGATCTTCGGGATACCCGATGCGAGCGCGCCGACGCCCCTCGTCGGTGGCAACTTCGAGGTCGAATCCGTAGGCATCGACCCGGAACATACGGGCGTCCTCGACGGTCCCGTCGACGTCGCCGAAGACCTCCGCCATCGCGACCATCGCATCGACGTGGTCCTCGTTCATATGATCGCGGATGCCCGCCGCCATCTCCAGCAGCGGGTCCGGGTCGGCGTCTCGGTAGTCCTCTCCGTCGATCCAGCTCATCCGCCCGAAGCCGCCGACATATCTGACGCGTTCGGGGCGAAGTCGGTAAAAGTCGAAGTCGTCGAAGTCGATGTAGAGTTCGGCATGGGGATGCGCCTCCAGATATGCCCCTCGCAACGCATCGGAACGGGCGACCTGCTCGGCCTCTCCCAGCAGTGTCGCCCGCTCGCCCTCCAGGGGATGCTCGGCCGCGAAGTCCTCGGAGGTGACGAACGAACACCGCGCGCTGTCCAGCAGGTTCTGGGTGTGGTCGGCCATCGTGCTCAAAAAGAAGACGACATCGCCGTCGTCCATCGAGACGGCCTCGACCAGTGAACCGTACGGATGACCGTCGTCGGCCATGTGCGTCGACAGCACCCCCCGGTCAGACGAAGCGATCAGCGTCCGGGTCGATTCGGCGTGGGATGGTCGCATGGGTTCCCTTGAGTCGGTTTATGCGCCTTTTTTGGCGGAAAATTCGTACGAACAGGCGGAGTGGCCGTCCGGGATGTACTCGACGCGCTCGAGCACTCGACCGACCACTTCCTGCAGAAATTGCGCCTCCAGACGGCACGGCAGTCGGGTCTTTTCGACGGCACCCCGAAGCGGGCAGTTGCATTCGCGAATCAGGATCTGCCCGTCGTCTCGTACCTCGACCTCGGGCATAAAGCCCTGTTCGTCGAGAAACTCCTCCAGAATGTCCAGACGCTCCTCGAGCGTCGAGGCGTCGGCATCGTCGAGCCGCTGCTCGAAGTCCCGTCGTCGTATCTCCCAGAACCTCTTGAAGAACGTATCGATCGCGCCGTGGTAGCCCTCGGTCGTCAGGAAATCGAGCAGGTCCCCCACGACGTCATCGTCCATCGACGGATAGAGCTGGAGGGCCAGGTCAGCGAGGCTGAAGTGCAGTGTCGGCCGTCCCCGGCCCTGGATCTCCTTGCGGCGCTCGACCAGGCCGAGTTCCTCGAGCCGATTGATATGCTGGCGAATCGTCGTCGGCGCGAGGTCCAGCCGGGTCGACGCTTCCTCGACGGTGATCTCCCCCTGACGTTTCATCACATCGAGAAGCTCGGTCTGCGAGTCGGACAATACGTGGGTTAAATTCTTCATCGAAACTCCCGTCGTGTCAGGCGGGCCCCTGCATCGGAGCCGCTCGTGGCTTTAGCATCCGAATACTCGAACGCACAGCCTTTTGACGTAACAACGGGGAGTTGCGATTCATTCGGCCGCTCCGCCCAGTCGCTGTCGCACCCGATCGAACAGTACGTTGTTCTCACGGTGAACGTGCATGTGCGTGTCGGCCTCGAGGTCCTCCAGCCGCTCGAGCATCGTGCGATAGCTCGGACACGCGTCGTCGGGAATCGTGTATCCGTCGGTCAATTCGACGATCTTTTCGAGGTGTCCGGCCGTCTCCTCGTGATCATCCCAGAGGCCGTCGATCACGGCGTCGATGGTCTCGCGCGCCTGATCATCCAACGATTCGTCGTCTTCGAGCTGACGTATGGCGGGGAACAGAATCTGCTCCTCCTCGGACAGATGAACGGGCATCTCGCGGGCGAGTTCGGCGTATACCTCTGCCAAATCCTCGAGTTCCGGATGGTTGTCCCCGTGCACCTTGGCCACCTTGTCGACCAGGTCCTTCAGAGGCTTCAGCTCCTCTCGCAGATACTCGTGGTGTTGTTCCACGATCAGGTCGACCAGCTCCGAGAGCGTCTCCCAGTCGGCATCGGTCTCTTCGGCCCGGGCGTCGGCTTGCTCGAGTTCCTCGACGATGGCGTCGGTGTCGACGCCCTCACTCTGGCAGGCCTCCGAGAGGCTTCTGGAACCGCCGCAACAGTAGTCGAGGTTGTACGCCTCGAAGATACGAGCTCGCTGGGCGTTTTCTTCGACCAGTTCCGAGAGACTGCGCGACGGGTCCGGGGAAGAATCCGTGGATGCTGGAGCGGTTGCTGCGTTCGACATGAGGACTCCTGGATGCGTGTAGAGCACAAGTAGGGCGCGGGATGATGAAAGCGACCCGCGTCGAAGAAGGTAGTCGTGGAACGGTAGTGGTCAAATTAAAAATGCATATTTACGATTTATAATCTTTCCCGTATGAATTGCACGGCCAGTATCGTCGATTCGACCGCCGCCGGAGTCCCATGCCCTACGAGAGTCGACTCTTCATCAAGACGGGGATCGTCCTCTTTGCCGCTGCCCTGCTTCTGGGCGGCCTCAGCAATCTTCCCTTGCTGGGCGTCGATCCCGGTCCCTTCTTCGGCCCCATCGCCTCGGCCGGCCCCGCCCATCTTCACGTCTTTATGTACGGGTGGGTCACCCAGGTCATCATCGGTGTGGCCCTCTGGCTCTTTCCGATCGTCGATCGCGACAACCCGCGCGGTCCCACGTGGCTGGCGTACCTCGCCTGGGTGGGCATCAATCTGGGGCTGGTGGCTCGGCTGGTCGCCGAACCACAGGCTACGGCGTACGCCCCGGCATCGATCTGGGACTGGATGTTGTTGGCCTCGGCGGTCCTGCAGACCGTCGGTGGACTGGCGTTCGTCGCCGCCATCTGGCCGCGCGTCAAAACAAGAGGGTAGGGCCATGCCGCGTGCAAGCAAATGGGCGATTCGTCTGTCTTTGATCCACTTCGCCGCCGGGATCTTAATGGGGGCGACGATGCTGTTCGCCAAGGCGGGCGTCGGATCCGTGGGGCTTTTGAATCACCGGCTCACCCACGTGCACATGATGCTGTTTGGTTGGCTGGTGCAGTTCGTCATCGGCGTCGCCTTCTGGATCCTGCCGAAATTCAGCGAAGCTCCGCGACGCGGGAACACGACCCTGGTCTGGGCCTCGCTTTTGGCTCTGAACTTCGGCGCGCTCCTCGGCACCGTCGAACCGTGGGTGCCCACCCTGGGTGCGGCCGGCTGGAGCCTCGAGATCCTCGCCTGCGTGTTGTTTTCGGTTCATCTCTGGCCGCGCATCAAAGGGTTCGACGGTTGAGTCGCTATTACGACCCATGATAGTAGTACTGTGCATTCGAGTCTGCGCGCGGAGGTTTTTGTGGGAGACAAACTGAGAATTCGGCCCGAGCAGGAGGGCACGCGGGTGGCGCTGTTCGACCTGGAAGCTGACATCATGGATCTGGTTTGGGCGCGCGGCTGGGAGAGCTTCTCGGTTCGCGACGTCCACGATGTGCTCGGCGAAGAGAACGGACTGGCCTACACCACGGTGATGACCACCGTGAAGCGGCTGTTCGACAAGGATCTCCTCAGCCGCACCAAAGAGGGCCGAAAATACGTCTACTCGCCGAAACAGAGCCGGGCGGAATTTTACCAGAAAGTCGCCGCCCGGGTGATGGAGAGCTTCCCGGTGGAGGGGCGCTCGACGGCGATGTCGCTGCTGGTCGACCAGATCTCGGAGGCCGACGGATCGACCCTCGATGAACTCGAGGCGCTCATCGACAGCCGACGCGCGGAGTTGGACGAATGATCGAGCAGTCCGCCCTGCACATTTTGCTGGGGAGCCTCTGGACGTACCTGCTGATCAGCCTCGCCAGTGTCGCCGTCGCCAAGGGCTGGCTGATGTGGCGTCGCAGCCGCGTCGAGACGGCCGATGCCTTCGATTCACCCCGAGTCTTTGCCGCGCTGGTCGCGGCGGGCGCGCTGCCGATCCTCTGGACCGGCTCGTCGCTGATCCACAGCTTCGAGGACCCCGACGCATGGGTCGGGATGGTCGGGATCGCCTGCCCGCACTTCGAGGTCTTTCCCGGAGCCGAGCTCTGGGCGGCGATCCTCGCCTCCATCGCGTTGATCTGGCGCGGCGTCGTTCGGCCGGCCCGTATCCTGGGGACGTCGATGCTCGAGGAACGTCGTCGTGGTGCCTCACGCCTCTCGGAGGATGACCCGCTGGCCCAGAAGCTTCGCCGGCTGTGCCAGCAACACGAGTCTCTGGAAGACGTCGCCGATCGCATCGTCCCCGTCACCGGCATCGACACCGCGTGTCGAACCCGGGGCTGGCTGTCTCCGCGCATCGAAGTCCGATGCGAGGCGATCGCAGAGTGGGATGAATCCGAACTGGTCGGCGCCCTGCTCCACGAGGTCTCGCACCGCCATTCCCTGGATCCCTTTCGGCAGACCCTGGTCTTTCTGGCTCGCCACTGGAACCCCTTCGGCTGGGTCCTCGAGTCGGAACGCGGGGCCTGGCGCTACGCCCGGGAGCTCAACTGCGACGCCCGTGCGGTCGCCCGCGGCGCCGATCCCCTGTCGCTGGCCTCGGCCCTGGTGTCGGCCGCTCGCCCGGCCGAACCCTGTCACCACCTCCATTCCGTCGGACTCGACGGCTGTGGCGCCGACGCCATCGAGACGCGCGTGCAGATCTTGATGGGCTACTCCGAGAAGCCGCCGGCTCAGCTCCCCTCTGCCGGCTCCGCCGGCTGGATGCTCCTGAGTGGCCCGGTCCTGGCCGCGGCCCTCCTGCCCCACCTGATCGATGGGCTCCCGCTGCCGGTCCACAGCATCTGGTTGTGGGCCATCGGTGGGTGACCGCACGACCGAAGGCCTTATCTACGATCGGTAATAGTAGGTTGACGGCACCTCCAGCGCTGCGTTACATCGGCCGCGGTGAGCAAGGAGCATGCCTCCTTTTCTTTTTGTCGCGGCCAAGAGGTTTCTACTATCAATCATAGTAAGAAAATCGGCTGGTTCGTCGCGCTGGTCCTTCTCGGGACGTCGGCGAGTGCTGTGGCCCAGTCGGACTCGGGCCAGACCTGGCTGGATGAGTACAAGGCCAGGTCGGTCTCGGAGATGTTACCGGAAGTAAAGATCGAGTCGGTCACGCTCGATGCCCTGCTGAAGACTGCGCGCAGCCAGGCGCCGGCCGTCCAGCGCGCCCGGGCTCGGTTGTTCGAGGGAGAGGCTCGGGTCGAAGGCACTCGCATGCTGACCCGATACAACCCCGTCATCAGCGCCGGGGTCGAACAGTTCCGATTTGGCGATTCTGACTCCGGTGAAGCCAAAGTCGGGATCTCGCAGCGCTTCTCCATCGCCGGCGAACAGGCGGCGCGAGAGACAACCGCCGCGAAGCATCGCCAGGTGCTTCAACAACGGCTCGAACGCACCCGATGGGCGGTCCACACCGACATCCACCGACTCTACAACCGCGCTCGTGTCGATGTGCGCCGCCTGCAGTTGCATCTGCAACTGCGCGGCTTCTTTGCTGACCTCAAAGAGATCGCCGAACTGCGTCTGGAGGCCGGCGAGACGAACCGGATCGCCCTGCAGGTCTCGAAAGTCGAACTGGCGCGGGCCAAACAGGACGTCGTGCGGTCTCGCAGTACACTCGTCTCCAGGCTTCGGACTCTGCAGCAGCGTGCCGGCCTGGAGGCCGAGGTACTTCCAGTGCCGACCGGTTCAGTCCCCGACCCACGCACGGATCTCGACGCCGCCGAGCTGCGCGAGGCCGCCCAACAATCCCATCCGCTTGTAGAGGTCTATCAGGCGGCCGTCCAGCGGGCCGAATCGGAGGTCGACTACCAGACCAAAAAGGCGTGGCCCGATCCGACCCTTGGGCTCTTCTACAAGACTCGCTCACCGGGACCAGATACGCGCGCCCACGGGGTCGTCGCCCAACTGTCGGTCCCGGTGCCGCTGTGGAACGCCAACAAACTCGAGCGCGAGGCCAGCAAGGCCAAACGACGCGTCGCTCGCACGAACCTCTCGACGATCCGCGGAGAGCTGAAGCCGAAGGTCTCCGATGCCGTGCAATCCGTCGAATCCGCGGCTCGCCAGATCACGATTTTCGGCGAAGAACTTGTCCCGGCCTTTGAGCGTGAGCTGAAGCTTCTGCGCCAGGGCTACGAGGCCGGTGAATTCGACATCACCGACGTCACCGTCGCCCAGCGCCGCCTGCTCGAGGGGCGCCAGCAGGCGCTGGACGCCACGGCGAGTTACGTCGAATCGGCGGCCCGACTCGAACGGCTTACCGGGCTCGAATTCTGGAAGGAGACGCCATGAAACGTCTACGAGACCACCGCTGGATCGCAGCAACATTGTGTGCGCTCGGCCTCATGGTTGCCGGCTGTTCAGAAGGAGAACCTTCGACGGACGAAGCCCCGTCTCATGAGAAACACACCGGCCACGACAGCCCCGACAAGCCGCGTCTGGTCAAGCTCAGCCAGAAGGCCCAGGAGCGCTACAAGATCGAGACCAAGAAGGCTCGCGGAGGTCGGCTGTCGAGCCACGTCTCGGCCCCGGCGACCGTCCAATTCGCGCCGGATCGAAAACAACACGTCAGCCCACTGGTGCGCGGGCGCATCTCGGAGCTGAAGGTGACCGTCGGCGACACGGTCAAGAAGGGCGAGACGTTGGCCGTGCTGCGCAGCATCGAGCTGGGAAAGGCCCGCGCGGCGGTGCAGGCCGCCAAGTCCGACCTGGAGATCGCCACCTCGAACTTTGAACGCGTCGAGAAGCTCAACAAAAAGGGCATCGTCTCGGAGCGGCGCTTTCTGGAGGCCAAACAGCGACTCGAGTCGACCCGCGCCGCGCTGGAGTCGGCCCGCTCCGAACTGGATACCTACGGCGTCTCGGGGGGAAGCGGCCCCTACTACACCCTGGAAAGCGACATCGCCGGGCGGGTCATCGAACAGACTGCCTCAGAAGGCGAAGTCCGCGGCCCCTCCGAGACGCTGTTCGTGGTCGGCCAGGCCGACCCGGTCTGGGTCATCGCCGACGTCTTCGAGCGCGACATCGCCAAGGTCGAGCGCGGCATGGAGGCGTCGGTCACTCTGGAGGCGTATCCCTCGCGAACCTGGCGAGGCACCGTCGACTGGGTCGCCGACACCGTCGATTCCAAGACCCGCACCCTGCGCGCCCGCATCGAGCTGCCCAACCCCGATGGTACCCTGCGCCCCGGCATGTTCGGGGCGGTCCATCTGACGACCGAACATCCCGATAAACTCGCGCTCGTACCGGTCGGCGCCGTCCAGAAAGTCGACGGGCAGCAGGTCGTCTTCACCCCGGCCGACGAACCTCGCCACTACCGCGCCCAACCCGTCGAGACCGGCGCCGAAGAAAAGGGCCTGATCGAAATCCGAAGCGGCCTGAAACCCGGGGCCACCTACGTGACCCGCGGCGCCTTCGACCTGCGCGCCACCCTCACCGCCTCCTCACGTTCCGGCGGACACCACCACTGATATGATCGATCGCATCATCGATACGGCGCTCGAAAACCGCCTGATGGTCCTGGTCTTCGTCGTCGCGACGGTCGGCGCCGGCTGGTGGGCCTACCGTACCGTCCCGGTCGACTCCTACCCCGATGCCTCGCCGACGGTCGTCCAGATCTTCACCGTCAGCCCGGGGCTGTCGCCGGTCGATGTCGAAAAACAGATCAGCTACCCGATCGAGGTGTCGATGTACGGCATCCCCAGGCTCGATCGGGTCCAGAGCACGTCTATTTTTGGGCTCTCCCGCGTCAACGTCTACTTCGAGGATGGCACCGACTACTTCTTTGCCCGGCGGCTCGTCTCGGAGCGGCTATCCAAAGCGCGCGAGAAGATTCCCGAGGGCCTGGGAGACCCGAGTCTGGGCCCGATGACCACGGGCCTGGGGCGGGTGCTGATGTACGAGGTCAAAAACAAGGAGGGCGCCGACCACTCCCTGATGGAGCGACGCACCGCACAGGACTGGATCGTCAAACCCCTGTTGCGCACGACCAAGGGGGTCACCAGTGTGCTGTCGGTCGGCGGCTACAAGCGTCAGTTCCAGGTTGAACTCAACCAATCAAAGATGATCGCCCGGGACCTGACCGTCCGCCAGGTGCGCGAGGCGATCATGTCGAACAACAAAAACGTCGGCGGCTCGTTCATCGAGCGATCTGGCGAGGAGTACATCGTCCGCGGCTACGGGTGGGTCAAGCCGGGGCGTAAAGGGCTGGAGAACCTGCGAAACACCGTGATCACCGAGCAGATGGGCACGCCGGTGACCGTCGAGGATGTGGCCACCGTCGACTACGGCCGGGCGATCCGGCGCGGGACCCTCCTGTCGGGCGGCGAGGAGACGGTCGGCGGTGTGGTCATGAAGCTGATCAACACGAACACTCGCGACGTCTTGAGTCGCATCCGGAACAAGGTCAAATCGGCCAAACAGGCCCTGCCCGACGGCATGACCCTGGATGTCTTCTACTCGCAGGGTCAACTCATCGACAAGGCGGTGGGCACGGTCCAAAACGCCCTGATGATGGGCGCCATCCTGGTGCTGTTTTTTCTGTATCTCTTTCTGGGCAACCTGCGCTCGACGCTGATCGTCAGCTCGATCTTGCCACTGTCGGCGCTGGTGGCGTTTCTGGGCATGAAGGCAGTGGGCCTGACCGCCAACCTGATGAGCCTGGGAGGCCTGGCGATCGGGATCGGCATGCTCGTCGACGGGGCAGTCGTGGTCGTCGAAAATATCATCAGCCATCTGGAGCGACGCCGCGATGAGGACGTTTCGGTGCTCCGGCTCGTCGGTGAGGCCTCCCGCGAGGTCGGCCGGCCCGTGGTCTTCTCGGTCTCGATCATCGTCATCGTCTTCTTGCCGCTTTTTACCCTGGAGGGCGTCGAGGGGAAGATGTTCTCGCCGATGGCCTACACCATCTCCTTTGCGCTGTTGGGCGCGATGGCCCTGGCGCTGACGATGATTCCGGTGGTCTCCAGCCTGGTCTTCTCGAAGGACGCGGCGGGCGCCGAGCCACGCATCGTCGGTTGGCTGAAGGGAGCGTACAAACCGATCGTCAGTTGGGCGGTCGATCACCCAAAGGCCGTCCTCGCCGGGGCCGCCGTCGCCCTGGCGGGCGCCCTGTCGCTGTTCCCGATGCTGGGCACCGAGTTCATGCCCACCCTCAGGGAGGGGACCTACCAGATCCGCTCGGTTTTGCCGCCCGGTGCCAACTTGAAACAGGGCATCGAGTACGGCGATCGCGTCAAAAAGACCATCGACGAGTTCCCTGAGGTCCAGGCGACCCACACCCGGGTGGGCCGGGCCGAGGTCGGCGGGGATCCCGAACCGGTCAACGTGGTGGCCACACTGGTCGACCTGAAGCCGCTGCCGGAGTGGTCGTCGGGGCGCAATTACGAGGAGCTTCAGACCGCGATCGCCGAGACACTCAACGAACAGCTTCCGGCGCTGAAGTTCAACATCTCCCAGCCCATCCAGATCCGCACCGATCGGCTGCTCAGCGGCATCCGCGCCGAGGTCGCCATCAGTATCTTCGGCAGCGGCCTCGAGGAGCTCAAAGACGTGGGCCGCCAGATCGTCGAGGTGACCAAAGGTGTCGAGGGCGCCGTCGATGTGCGCATGCAGCAACAGGGCGGCAAAAATCAGGTCGTCGTGCGGCCGAACCGCCAGAAGCTCTCGCGGCTGGGCGTCTCGGTCGACGAGTTTATGACCGTCATCGAGACGGGCATCGGCGGGTCGACGGCCGGCAAGGTCTTCGAGGGGATTCGCCGTTTCGACATCTTCGTGCGGCTGAAGGAGTCCCAGCGCAGATACATCGAACAGATCCGTAACCTGACCATCCAGACCGATGACGGCGGATTGGTGCCCGTCTCCCAGGTCGCCGAGGTGACCGTCAGCGAGGGTCCCAAGATGATCTCGCGCAACAAGGCGAGCCGGCGACTCTACGTGCAGCTCAATGTGCGGGGCCGTGACATGGGCGGTGTCGTCAAAGAGATCCAGAACAAGGTTCAGGACCAGGTCGACATGCCGGCGGGCTACTGGGTCGAGTACGGCGGTCAGTTCGAAAACCAGCGCCGCGCCATGCAGCGTCTTCTCATCGTCGTCCCGGTCACGATGTTGTTGATCTTCTTTATGCTGTACAGCGCCTTCGGCCGCTTCCGCGATGCCACCATGATCTTCCTGAACGTCCCCTTTGCGACCATCGGCGGGCTGGTCGCCCTCTGGATCTCGGGACTCTATCTATCGGTGCCGGCCGCTGTCGGATTCATCGCCATCTTCGGCATCGCCGTGCTCAACGGCAACGTGCTGGTCGACTACATCAACCAGATCCGCCAGCGCGGCGGTGAACTACGCGAGTCGGTTATTCAGGGGGCCATGAGCCGTCTGCGCCCCGTCTTGATGACCGCCGCCACCACCATCGGTGGGCTCGTGCCGCTGCTGCTTGCAAACGACATCGGCTCGAACGTCCAGCGACCCCTGGCCGCCGTCGTCGTCGGTGGACTCTTCACGTCGACGGCCCTGACGTTGATCGTCCTCCCTGCCGTCTACAAATGGATGACCGAGTGGCTGACAGACGAATCCGAAGTCGAGATGTAGCAAGGAGCTCTCCCATGAAAGAGATCAAAGCGATCATCCAGCCGCACATGAAAGACGAGGTCTTCGATGCCCTGGCCGCCTGCGACGACCTTCCGGGCGTCACCGCGGAGACGACTTCGGGCTGGGGCCGAAGCAAGGCCGCCCATACCGACCATCCGGTCGACTCCGGCCCCCATCGGTTCGCCAAGAAGGTCAAGATCGAAATCGTCGTCCGGGATGACCAACTCGAACATATCGTCGAATTGATCCGCGAACATGCCCACACCGGCAAACCCGGCGATGGCAAAATTTTCATCTATGACGTCGCCGATGCCGTGCGCATTCGTACCGGCGAGCGCGGCGACGAAGCGATCTGATGTCCGCCACTCTCTCCATCCTCGGCGGCTACGGCCTCGAAGGCCGAGGCCTGGGCGAACCAACTCGGTATCGACTGGGCCGCGGTCGACGTCGACCGTCCGGACGACCTCGTTGACCATCTCCGCGATGTCGATGTCGTCCTCGTGGCGCTCCCATTTCAGGGCGAGCGTTCGCGCCCAGAAGGCATTGTCGATGCCGCCATCCAGACGGGAACAGACTATTTGGACATCATTCCCGACCCCGAGAAGTCGCCTGTGCTACGGGACCGCGAGGCTGCCGTTCAGAAGGCGGGTCTTCGTCTGCTCACCGAGGGCGGGATCGTCCCCGGGATGCCATCCGCCTTGGTCCGCCGCGATCTCGATCGGCTGAATCGATGGCTGGCGCCGGGCCCCTCTGGCCTGATGCTCCAATGTATCACGCGAGGGCGCATCGACGGCCAGCAGTGTCGCTATCGCACCCGGCTCTTTCACCCCGATGTCTACGAATCCACAGCGATCGCCACGGTGGCGGCCCTGGACCAACTTCTGGCTGGCTCGATTCCGTCGGGCATCCACTACATGGGTGGGGCGGTCGACCCCGAGCAGATACTCGATGCGATAGAGCAACTCGGTACGCGCGTCGACGAGGTGTCGAGTTTTCCCGACGACGTTGATCAATAACCCACAACGTGTCGCGTGCGGGCAGATCCGCCTCGGGCGCGAGTCCACTGGAGTCAGTCTTGCACATGTTCTTGTGATGCGCCGTGTCTCCGCGAGTCTCGATCTGAGGGAGGACGAGCATGACCGAGTGGATGCAGACCTGGGGTCAGGCGACCAAGACCGGGCTGGGATTTTTCTGGAAGTCCGGTTGGGCCTTCGTGCTGGGGTACTTCGTCAGCGCCATGATCCAGACGTTTGTGCCCAAGAAGCGCCTGACCGAGTACATGGGCGACGGGAAGCCCAAAAGTATTGGGCTGGCGTCGGCGTTCGGGGCCATCTCCTCGTCGTGTTCGTTTGCCGCTCTGTCGACCGCCCGGGCGCTGGTGCTCAAGGGGGCGAGGTTCGTCGAGGCCGTCGCCTTCATGTTCGCCTCGACCAACCTGGTCATCGAGCTCGGCATCCTGATCGTCATCTTTCTGGGCTGGGAGTTTCTGATCGCCGAGATCATTGGCGGCGTCATCCTGATCGGGATCAGCAGCACGTTGATCAAGCAGGTCAGCCCGGATGAGTGGTTCGACCAGGCGCGCAAAAAGGTCGAGGAGGAGGCCGGTGACCTGGCCGAGGACTTTGATTGGAAGGAGCGCATCCAGAGCTGGGACGGCTGGCTTCGCGTCGGCCGAAGCTTCGTCGACGAGTGGAAGATGGTCTGGGAGGAAATCCTGATCGGGTTTTCGATCGCCGGCATCGTCGCCGTCGTCGTGCCGACCAACATTTGGGAGGCGGTCTTTTTGGTCGGCATGGAGGGCGAGGTCGCGCCCGGTTGGTTGGCCCTGCAGAACGCATTGGTCGGACCCTTCGTGGCGATGATGACCTTCATCGGGTCGATGGGGAACATCCCACTGGCGACGGTGCTCAGCGCCAACGGCGTGATGTTCGCCGGGATCATGGCGTTTATCTACTCCGACTTGGTCGTGCCCCCTCTGGTGCTGGTCAACCGGGAATACTACGGCTGGAAGGTCGCCCTGTTCATCGCCGGCATCATGTACGTCAGCATGGTCTCGACCGCCCTGCTTCTGTGGTGGGGATTCGAGGCGATCGGCGCCATCCCCGAGACCCAGCGGGTCGTCGAAGAGGTGACTCGCTTCAAGATCGACTACACCTTCTGGTTCAACCTCGCCTTTGCGGTCGTGGCCGGCGTATTGGTCTGGATGCATCGACGGATGCGCCAGCGCGAAGAGACCGGAGAGTCGAGTGACGACTCCGGCCCGGGTTTCAAGCGCATCGTCGCCTTCCTGTTCTTGGCGGTGGATGTGGGTGGACTCACCATCTTCGCCTGGTCGACGCTTGGCTGACAGGGCGAGATTGAGACGCAGTCGCGCGGTCGGTAGGCTTTTGGGGTACCATGGCCTATCGAGGTTACACGATTTGCGCGTTATTCGCTGCGGCCGTCCTCTTCGGGGGGTGTGCCGACCGGACAGTGGGACAGCCTTGGTTGAACGGCGATGATTCGGGCAACGGCCCTCCTCCGGAGGAGCCGGAGTGTCGCCAGCCAGGGTCTGATCCTGATCTACGCGATCGAGCCCGCGCGCTCTCCAGGGCAGAACCGGTGCTTCGGATCGAGACGAACCACGACCGGATGACGGTGTCACCGCACGGCTGCTACGCCGCCTTCGAGAACGTCGACAATGAGCTTCGGATCGCCGACCTCACGGGCTCTGCCGAGAAATGGACGGTCCGCAATCCTTCGGCTGGGAAGTCGGTTGAGTTGACGTCGATGTCCTTCACGCGTCGAGATGAGAATACAGCGTGGTTTGCGGCGTCGGACGGTTCGATTCGTCTGCTCTCGCTGGGCGATTTCTCGCAGATCCGCTCCGTTCAGGGCATTGAAGAAGCCGGAGAGGCCGAATTCTGGTACGTCGACGTCGGCCCGAACGGTCGCTACCTCGCCCTGGAAGGCTGGGACGATGCGACCGATGAAGCCGTTGCCACCATCTTTGACACGTTATCGGACAAGCGAATCGATACCTGGAGGGTTCGGTCGACTGCCGGGCCGGCCATCGCGTTTCTACCGGCGGGCAACACAGCGGTCATTCAGATGCCGGGTCCAGGGTCCGGTGGGGTACGTACAATGAGGCTCTACGACCCTGAGGCGGAAGCGACACGAGCGAGCTGGAGCCGGTGGGTCGCAAACGACACGGCACCGTGGGCGGCGACAGATGGGTGGATTGCCTATTCTTATGTCGGCGACAACCGGGACTTTCAAATCCGCCGGCTTGATCGAGAGACGATGGAGACCAGCGTCGTCGATGCCTCTCCCCGGTCGGGACACTTCATCGATTTGTTCGCCGCTCCGTCGGGTCGTTGGTTGGCCGAATGGGATTTCGAGGAAAATGGCATTCGACGATACGACATGACCGGAGAGCGAGAGCCTCTCACGTTTGGGCACGAGTTTCAGGGATTTGCGCAATCGACAGATCTCCTCTTCAGCAGCAACGAAAACAGACGGAGCATGCTGATGTACGATCCGGCCGACGGAGAGAGGCTCGGAGCGGTCGAGGCCTTCGGGGGTCGAAGCGTGCAGAGAGTGAGAGGGATCTCAGCCGATCGACTCGCCGTGCGATGGTACGATGATGGGGGCGCCACGATGGAGACGTCATTTGTGTCCGCATCCCGACCGGCCACGCAGGGGAACTGAGATGAACCGACGGTTTGTGACTTTTCTGATCCTTGCGTCCGTGGTGTATCTTTGCGCCTGCCAGGATACGCAACGAAAGCCGTGGGTCGAACAGCTCGACGGCGGTGCCGTGGACGCGCCCGGCCCGCCGCCCGACGTCCCCGACACGTCCGATGCCCGACCGGATATCGAGGTGCCCCCGGCACCGGACTGCCAGCAGGCCAGCACCACTCTTCCGGCGCAGGTCAAACGTCTATCCGGCGCCGAAGCGGCGCTGACCGTCGATGCGTCCTTTCGTGATCCGAAGGTCTCGCCGAATGGGTGCTATGTTGGCTTCAAGACCCCGAATGGCGAAGTGCGTATCATCGACCTTACGGGCGAACCCGGTGAGTGGACCGTGCGAAACCCGGCTGTAGGCAGCGACATCGGCTTTGAGGCGTTAGCCTTCAGCGGGCCGGGCCAAAACTCCGTTTGGCTCGGTTCTTCGAGTGGATCGATTCACCATCTGGGCCTGAATGATTTCTCCCATCTGAGATCCATCGAACCGACGCGAGATCTCTCCGAGGATATCCAATTCGACTCTCTCGATGTCGGGGACGACAATCGTTTCGTCGCTTGGGTGGGCGATAATCTGGAGCCGGAACTGGGCGGTGTCTACGATCTGCAAGAAGGTCAGAACGTACAGACATGGGAGACCTCGCCCGGTGGCGGGGCGCCGATCGACTTCGTCCCCGGGCGCTCGTTCCTGATTGTGCGGACCGCGGAGGACGATGGCACAGTCGAGATATACGACCCGGCAGCCGGCGAAACGGTTCGGAGTTTTAACCCGCTCTACGGCGGTGATAGATCAAGCATCTGGGCGGCTTCGCAGTCGTGGTTTGCGATTGCATACATCCCACAACGGCGGGGCGTCATCTCACGGTTGGACTACGACAGTCGAGAGACCACGGTTCTGGACCCCGATCCCAGAGGGGGGCACTATACCGACCTCTATGCGTCCCCGTCGGGTCGATGGCTCATCGAATGGGATTTCGAGCACAGCACCTTTGACGACTCCGGCGAGGCCTCGATCCTGCGTTTCGATATGTCTGGTGACCGTCCGCCCCGGAAATTCGGCCACAGTTTTCTGGGGTTCGGGGGTGCAACCGATCTGGCTTTTAGTCGCATCTCAGATCTGGCTGGCCTGGAGATGTACGATCCCGAGAATGGCGAAGCGCTCGGTACGATCGGGGCCTTCGACGGCCGCGACGTGGCACGGGTTGTCGGGATCTCTGCCAACCGGCTTGCGATTCGATGGCACGACGACAATGCCACGAAACTCTCGATTCTGACGGGCTCCCCGCCGAATCAGTAATGAAAATCAATTTCAATTGGCTTGACAGGTGAGCACTGCACCTGCATCCTCGGTGTCGGGGCACACACGGCCGCTCATGGGTACGAAGCTAGGGTTCGAACGGATCCGAACAGCCGTGTGATGCACCCCTTCTTTCCAAGAGTCGACACCTGGAGACGGCCATGAGCAACATGACCGATGGAATGAACGAAGACGACCGGACGGATGCCGAGGAGATCGCCGACATCGCCGATGCCAGCGAAATCGATGAGACCGCCGAGCCCGGCGAGTCGGCGTGTACGGACCGGCGTCTGGTCCGCTGCGGAGACGAGGAGGTCGCGATGACGGTCTCTCAGTTCTTCGGGCTAGTCCAGGAGAGCTGACAGGCCCCTACCGCCGCCTACGGTGCTCGTTCCGTGTGCCGTGGGAGTGAAACCGGCTGTGGTGGTGGCGGCTCAAGTACAGGTGGAGCCGCTGGTGGGCCAGGCTCTGCAGGGCGAAGACCTGGCAGAGGTTCGCGTAGCCGTAACGCGGGGCAAACCAGTCGTAGCGAAATAGCGACCCGATGTGCTTGAGCTGCACCTCGGTGGATTCGTAGACGGACCGGCCGTGATTGACCTCGTTGTGCTGGGCGTGAGCCCGGTCATCGACATGCTTGTGGTCATCGTCGTGCAGGGGATCGACGCCGACGGTCAGCCGAGTCTGCCCGTAGAGGGCGTGTAGCGGCGGCAGGTGGCGGCCGTCGCTGACCGCCAGCACCCGCACGCCGACATGTTTGTCGGAGTTGGTCAGGTCATCGGGCAACTGGACGCTTCCGTCGTGGTCCGAGACCGCGATCGCTCGCCAGGTCGACCACTCTTCCCCGGGGACCTCGCCGGCGAACGAGCCATTGAAGAGGTCGACCTGCAGCCAGATCGCAAGCCCGCGCCGACGTGCCTCCGAGAAGTCGGCGGCATCGATCTCCCACTGAAGCTCGACGGTATTGAAATCTTCGTCGCGTTCGACCTCGAGATGATCGACCTCGACGGTCATGCCTTCGGTGCGCAGCTCCTCCTCTTTGGCCGACGACGCCAGCGCGGCGCTCGGCCAAGCCAGACAACAGACAGCCGCGACCAGGAGCGGGATATCGGTTCGGATACGCATCGAGGATCCTCGTTTCTGGAGTGGATGCAGACCTCATCATACCGAAATCTGCGCACGGATCAGGCGTCTGCGTAGATTTTTTGGTGGAAATCCACCCGCATATTGGCTAGATTGGGAACGTTCGTTGCAATTTGACCAAACGTTTAGCCAACCACCCGGAGATGTCTGATGATACGTACCCACAGTGTTTCGCAGTTTGCCTTCATATGTCTGATGGGATTCGCCGGCGGTCTTGTGGCCTGCGGTGGCAGTGATGATCCCGACAACAACAAAATGGCCGTGAGCGGACTCGTTCAGGGAATCGCCGGACAAGCCGGTGCCAATCCGATCGGCTCGGCCGAGGTCGAGGTCCGCATCGATCGAAACGGCGACGGCCGCATCGGCGAAGGAGAGCGGTTTCAGACGACCGCTGACTCCGAAGGAAACTACAGTCTCAACGTCGTCGGCCAGTCGGACCGAAACCTCGTCGTGACCTTCCGCCAGAGCGGCTGGAGCTCGCAGCACCGTTCCGTAGAGATCGACGAAGTGGCCGACGTCAGCATCAACGGAACGCTGCGGCGATCGGAGATCCTTGACTGTCGCGGCACCCGCTGTTCGTTGGACGACGGGTCGCTCGAGGTCCGCGGCCTGCCCGAGGGCTTCAGCGGAAACGGCCGTACCTTCAACCCGGTGACCGAAACCGATGCCTTCCCCGGTGAATTCGCCGACGACCAGGACAACCTGCTCGTCTCCGGTGTGTTCGCCAACATCGAGATGCAGGACGCCCAAGGCAACGATGTCGACCAGCTCGACGACCCGGCCACCCTGCGCATGCGCTTCCCGCGCGACACATGGAGCGCCATCCGCGACATCCAGCCCGGCAACGATCAGATCGAGGTGCCGCTGTACTACTTCGATGAAACCGACGGCGAGTGGAAGCGAGACGGCCAGGGCATCCTGGTCGATCAGGACGACGAGATCGTGGCGGAGTCCGAGCTCGGCAACATCCAGAGCGAGCAATTCAACGGCAATCTGTATGCCCGCGGCGATGTCGAGCATTTCTCGTACTGGAACGTCGACTGGCCGATCGAAACCCACGGCAGCATCTCCGGCAGCATCGTGACCGCGGGGGGCAGTCCGGCGGGCGGAGCCACCCTCAACGTCACCGGCACGACCTACGCCGGCGCCTCCTCCCCGCAGACCATCGGCGGGGATGGTTCCTTCTGCGTCGACGTGATGCGCAGCGAGGCGATGGGCGAAGACATCGACGGCGACGGCAACTCCGGAGAGACCCACGAAGTCGCGATTCGCGTCACCTACAACGGCAAGATCTACAATCTGGGCCGGGTCACCATGGAGACCAATCAGTCCTCCTGTCAGACCCAGGACTCCCAGGACCTCGGCACCCAGGAGTTGCTGCCCGAGCTGGAGCTTCAGCCGGAGATGTGCTCGGTCACCGTCGAGACCGTCGACGAGACCGGGACCCCGATCGAAGGTGTCTTCGTCTACGCCGGCGACTACTCACTCTTTGGGACCTACTTCGAACAGTGCCTCGAAGAGTATGACTTCCAGCAGTGCTACCTGCAGACCGGCGAATCCGACGCGATGGGTCAGGTGCAACTGAACATGCTCGTCCTCGATCAAATCAGCTTCTACGGGTATGTCGAGGATGTGAATCCCCAGGCCGAAAGCTCCTGGCGCACTGCCCAACGCACGAACTTCGGGTGTCCCTCGGAGACGGTGACACTGAGGCTCGACCAGGGGTACGACGAGTACTCGCTCGACATCTCGGTGCAGGGCGACGAGATCTCATGGTCGCCAGAGGCGCCGGCCACCCAGTTGCTCGTCGAGTCTTCGATGAGTGATCCGAAGTGGTACATCTTCTCGGCCGAAAATCGGATCATGTCCCCGGTGACCTACGGCCAATTGCCGCAGGGGATTCAGTCGTATTTCCCCTTCGATGGATCGGCCCCAGAGGCGTTGGCTTCCGGTGACGAGATTACCGTGTATGCCAACGACGCAAGCGACACGGGTATCTACGAATACTACATCGGCGAGACCGTCGTGGAATGACCCGGCCTCGAGCCGATGGGTTTGATCGGGAGCGGTTGGTCTGTCGAAGCAGCTTCTTGTAGACTGAGAGTGCAAGCCGACAGATCCGCCGCTCCCCTCTTTTTTGAAGGAGACCGACGACGATGCGACACCCGATTCGACTGGTCGTGCTGATGCTGGCCTGTCTGGTCGGGCTGGCCGCGTGTGGGCGGACCTCGCTGGGCAACCGTTGCGCCGACGACCGTGACTGCGGCGCCGAGCAGAGCTGCGTCTCCGGGATCTGTATCGACACCCGTGAGTGCACCGGCGACGGCGACTGCCCGGGCCAGCAGGTCTGTGACGAGGGCGTCTGCCGCGTCCCGTCCCCCGCCTGCCAGGAGGATGGCGACTGTCCTCCCGGACAACTCTGCCAGGATGGCTCCTGCGAGACGGGCGAATGCCGGGAGCCGTCGGATTGTCCCGACGGGCAGGAATGCATCGACAATCAATGCGAGGAACCCGCCGGCTGCGAGGACGACGACGAATGCGACGCCGGCGAGCGCTGCATCGAAGGAGAGTGCAGGCAGACGGGCAACTGTCAGATCGACGAGGATTGTCGCGACGGCGAGGTCTGCGACGACGGATTTTGCCGCTCGCCGGAGGGCTGCAGAAGCGACGACGACTGCCCCGACGGCCAGCAGTGCGATCCGGTGACCGGCGAGTGCCAGGACGATGTCACTTGCGAGACAAACGACGATTGCGCGCCCGAACAGAGATGTCTGGGCGATCGATGCGTCGCGATCTCACAGTGCCAGACCGACGACGACTGTCCCGAGGGCGCGATTTGCAACAACGGACGGTGTCGGCCCGCGCCAGAATGCCAGGTCGATGGAGACTGTCCCGAGGGTGAACGCTGTGATCTCAACAGTTGCGTGCCCGTCACCTGTACGGACGACGATCAGTGTCCGGCGACCTGGAGTTGCGTCGGCGGCCGCTGCATCCCGCCGTCGTTGTGCCGCACCGATGACGACTGTCCCGGACCTGCCGAGTGCATCAACAACACCTGCCAGGTCCCCGATGGATGCGAATCAGATGCCGATTGTGCCGACGGAGAGTCGTGTCTGCGCGGCTCGTGCGTGCCGCTGCCGCCGCCGGAGTGCGAGACCGACGCCGACTGTGCCAACGGCCGTGTCTGCGAATTCGGAAACTGCGCCCCGCCACCGCAGTGTCAGGTCGACGGCGATTGCCCCGACGGCCAGCGGTGCTTGAACCGGCAGTGCCAGCCGATCGACCCCGGCTGCGAAGTCGACTCCGATTGCCCGGGCAACGACGTCTGCATCGGCGGGCAGTGTCAGTCGCCCAGCACCACCTGCCAGACCGACGGTGACTGCGCGCCCGGCGAAAGCTGCGTGGCCGGCAGTTGCCGGGCCGACCCCAACTGCCGCTCCGACGGCGACTGCGGAGCGGGACAGCGCTGCGATCTCTTCAGCGGCCAGTGCATCGCCCGGACGACCTGCTCGACCAACGCCGACTGTTCGATGGGCCAGATATGCATCGGCGATCTTTGCTCCGATGTCACCCAGTGCCAGAACAATGCGATGTGTCCTGCGGGGACGAGCTGTCTGGGAGGGACCTGTCGACTCAATCCCGAGTGCACCGACGATTCCGATTGCGCCTCGAACCAGCGCTGCGACGCCAACTACTGCCAACCTGTCACCTGCAACAGCGACAGCGACTGTCGTAACACCTTCAACTGCGTGGCGGGCCGCTGTATCCTGGAGCCGTTTTGCCAGAGCGACAATGCCTGCCCCGATCCCTCGGTCTGCGTAAACTTCCGGTGCATGAACCCGGGTGGCTGCAACAACGACTCCGATTGCCCGCCCAATCAGTCATGCTACGTCGGGGCGTGCTTCACCGTGCCGCCGCCGGAGTGCAACCGCGATTCGGACTGCGGCACAAACGAGGTCTGTAACTTCGGCAACTGCTCCTCGACCCAGCCGCCGCAGCGATGCATGCTCAACTCCGACTGCCCGATGGGCGAGTTGTGTGTCGGCGGGGTCTGCCGCACCGGGATACAGTGCCAGACCGACAGCGACTGCAGCTTCCCGGAGATCTGCCGGGGCAACCAGTGCGTCCAGCCCTGACCGATGCGTCCGACACAAAAAAAGCCCCGCGACCGATCACGTCGGCCGCGGGGCTGGTCGTCGTTCTGTCAGAGGTTGTTCAGCCCGGGTTCGATCAGGCCAGGACGTCTTTGAGCTCGAGGCCCTGATCGTTCAGGTAGGGCATCAGGCCCTTCTTACTCACCGTGCGCAGCGCTCGGGCGGACAGTTGCACGCGCACCCAGCGATCTTCTTCGGGCACGTAGATCCGCTTGCGCTTCAGGTTCGGCGCCTGGCGCGTCTTGGTGCGGTTGCGGGAGTGGGACACCTTGTTGCCCACGAGCGGCTTCTTTCCGGTCAGCTTGCACTTGCGAGACATGTCGAACCTCTGAGCGTGTTCAAAATACGTGCGGGTGAACTCTCGGGACGACGACCTCGCTAGTGAGCCCGGCGCCCGGCAGGCGCGGGACTATGTCAATGCCCCGGGGCCGTGTCAAGACGTACGTCGGCAAGCGAGCCGTTTCGCGTCCACCCGAGGCCGTCGCGGCATCTTGCATCGGGGTATTCGGTGATTTATCGTTGGTGTTGAACGATTTACCCGGTATTGACTCCTCTTTCTTGCACCGACTCTCTATGTCCGGTTCCGACGACGACAACGGTTCTTCCTCCGCCCCCCAGAGTGACACGTCGGTCTCAGGGCCGGCCGGTCGCCTGCGAAATCCCGGCGGAGGGACCACTGACTTCGAGCAATCGGAACGCCCGGAGCGCCGCGAGGTCGACCAGTTGACCGACCGATTTCGCCGGGCCAACAACGCCTCCGAGGTGACCGGATCGAGCCTGGAGGAACGCTCGGACGTCGAGGGCGAAGAGGTCGACGATTTCGAGATCGAGGACGAACTCCTGGATGCCCTGGATCGCGAGTCGAGTGCCGTCGAATCAAGCGGCCCCTCGAAGCTCGTCGACACCAACGAAGGGATCGGCGACTCGGGCTCTCCGCGCGCCGAGGCTCCGAAGTCGGGGGAATCATCCGCCGGGCAGGGTACGTCGGCCGAGGCCCCGACAGAGGACCGAGACCTCGAGGTCGAGCCCGGCGAGGGTGCGACCTGCCCCTCCTGCGGTGCCACCAGCCCCGACGGCATGCGGTTTTGCGTCCAGTGCGGCCAAAAACTGGCCGACGCGGGTTCGGCGGCCGCGCGGGAGCCGACGGGTCGACCCGAAGCCGAGGAGCCCTCTCGCGGCGAAGCCCCCAGCGTCGATGTGCCGGCCGACGCCTCGGTCCCCCCGGGCATGAAGCTCGTCATGATCAATGACGACGGCACCGACGGCGAGGTGATCGACATCGGGTCGCCGGTGACGACCCTGGGACGCGATGCCGACCACAGCTTCCCGAAAGACGATTTCCTGGACGAAGAACATTCGCGGCTCGTCGTCAAAGACGGCGCGCTGCACATCGAAGACCTCAACAGCCTCAATGGCACCTACCTGAAACTTCGCGGCGAGATGACCCTCCACGAAGGCGACACATTCTTGATGGGTCGGCAGGTGCTTCGCTTCGAACCGATCGAGGCCGATCTCAATCAGACGAACCGTGCCGAAGACGGAACCCGTTACATGGGGAGTCCGGCGCCCGGCGGCAAACACCGACTCGTCCAGATCGGGGCCGGCAATGTCGTCCAGGACGTCTACTGTCTGCCCAAAGACAGCGTCGTGCTGGGCCGCGAAAAGGGCGACATCACCTTTCCTGGCGACAAGTTCATGTCCGGGCGCCACGCGCGGATCGTGATCGAAGATGGCTGCCATCTGGTCGACCTGAATTCGTCGAACGGCACCTGGATCAAGCTGTGGGATCGTACGGAGCTCGACGAGGATGACTACATCTTCATGGGCCAACAGCTCTTTCGAGTCGAACTCCCCGGGTGATCATTGCATCGTACACGCAGGCCCCGTTGACGATTGCTGGACTGAATCGAGGGACAAGCGATGACCAAGACCGAACTCGTCGATGAGATCGCCGATCGTCTCGATGTGCCCAAACACGTCGCCCGCGAGGTCGTCGACGGGTTCTTCGACGCGATGAAACACGCCCTGATGGACGAGCGGCGCATCGAGCTGCGCGGGTTCGGGAGCTTCACGATCCGCCACTACGACGCCCGCGAGGCGCGCAATCCCAGAACCGGCGAGATCGTCGAAGTCGACCCGAAGCGATCCGTGCATTTCAACGTCGGCAAGGAACTCAAGCAGCGCGCCGACACCCTCAACGACTACGACGACTGAGTCGGCCAGATCCGGCGGCTCAGCTTTCCAGATCAATTCGCGTTGTGCTATCCTTTGGGTGTTGCTCTCGCCAGCCGTCGCTGCTGATTCTGTGCCGTCGAGCCACCCATGACCGAGGACATCTTCCAGACCGCGGATCTTCCGCCCCGGGGGATCGCCGACGCCGGTACGGATCGACGACACGAGCTGCGCCAGTGGCTGGCGCTGCCCGAAGAGGAGCTGGCCAAATCCGTGGCCAACCTGTCGGACGAAGAAATCGTCGATCGGCTCAAGCGCGCCGGTGAAGTGATGGCCCAGAACGAGGCGCGCTTCGATTCGATGCGCGAGATCAGCAGCGCCCTCGGCGCCACCATCGACATCGACGAGCTTCTGGTGCTGATCATGCAGAAGGTCACCGGTCTGATGGACGCCGAGCGGTCGTCGCTCTTTTTGGTGGACCCGGAGACCGACGAGCTCTGCGACAAGTACACCCAGGACCTCGACGGCGAGGACATCGAACTCGAACCCGGCGAAGGTGTCGCCGGGTGGGTCGCTCAGTCGGGACGTCCCCTGAACCTGCGTGAGCCCTATCGCGATCCCCGGTTCGACGCGTCGGTCGACGCCAAGACTGGCTTTCGTACCGACAGCATTCTGGCGCAATGCGTGCGCGGCACCGATGGCGATGTGATCGGCGTCATCGAGGTGTTGAACGCCCACAGTGGATCGTTTTCGACCGCCGACGAGGCGCTGCTCAGTGCCATCGCCAGCCAGGTCGCGATCGCCATCCAGAATACGCGGCTCTATCGGTCGATGCATAAGACCAACGAAGAGCTCAAAGAGACCAAACGGGAGCTCGAAAAGAAGATCGCCGAACTCGACCTGCTGTACGACGTCGAGCGGGAGCTCAGTCAGGCGGTCGATCTGAACGAACTCGTCGAATCGATCACCCGAAAGACGCTGGATCTGGTCGACGCGCAGGTCTCGGCCCTGACCCTCAAAGAGACCGATCATCTGCGCGCCTTCGTCTCCGTCGACGGCGGCGACGGCTCATGGGAGTTCTCCGAGCGGACCCTCGACAACGAGCGGGGCATCAGCTCGCGGGCCATGGAGAACGGCGAGCCGGTGACCTGCGGGACCGGCACCTGCGACCCCGTGCCCGAGGCCGTCAGCGAGGGGATGGGTGTGCCCGTCGAAAACGCCGTCGCGGTGCCGCTGTTCGACGAAGACGAATGCATCGGCGCCCTGATGGTCGCCAACCGCCTCCCCGAGCCCGGTGAAGGTGGCGAAGCTGTGCCGGTCGGCTTCTCGGACGACGACACGAAGGTGCTGACATTGATCGCCGGCCAGATCGCCGGCGCCGTCGCAGCTCGACGCCACCGCGAGGAGCGTGAAAAACGCGAACGACTGGCCGCCATCGGGCAGGCGCTGTCGGGCGTGCTCCACGACCTCAAGAACCCGGCATCGATCATCAACGGCTACGTCCAATTGATGGTCAAGGCCGACGACCGCGAAAAACGCGAGGAGTTCGCCGACAGCATCGACCACCAGTTCGACCAGTTCAATCAGATGACCCGCGAGCTGCTGGTCTTCGCCCGCGGCGAGACGAACGTCGTCTACAAAGAGGTCGACATCGGCGAGTTCATGGGCAAGGTCCAGCAACTTCTGGAACAGGAGCTGGCGACGACCGACACCAAACTCTCCATCGACATCGATTGCGCCGGCAAGGTCCGCCTGGATCCGGCCAAGGTCAAACGGGCACTGCTGAACCTGGCCAGAAATGCCGCCGATGCCATGGACGAGAGCGGCACCGTGGCGATCCGGGTGAGCCTGGAGCCGGGTCAGGTCCTCCGATTCGAGGTCGAAGACGACGGCGAGGGCATCCCCGATGCGATCCGCGACAACCTCTACGAGTCGTTCGTGACCGTCGGCAAATCGAACGGCACGGGACTGGGTCTGGCGATCGTCAAGAAGGTCGTCGAGGACCTCAACGGAACGATCGAGTTCGAGACCGAGCGCGGCGAGGGCACCCTGTTCCGCCTGCGCATCCCTCAGGGCGACGAACTCCCCGATCAGAGCACCGAGGCCGCGTAGGAGCGCTCAGTCACTGCCCGAATCCTCGGGTTCCTTGAGCTGAAGGTCCGGGTTTCCACCGGGACGCGACTTCTTGGACTCCTCGGCCAGCCTGGCCAGCGTGCCGGCCGTCTCGGAACCTATCTTTGTGATCGCGGCGCTCAGGGCTGCCGTCAGACCGGTCGGCGACTGCCGAGTCATCGTGTGTTCCTGTTTGACGATCTCGTTCCACAGAAGCTCCCCGGTGCGGGCATCGCGCAGATGCAGATCGAGGACCACCCGACCGAGCCACTTCTTTTCGTCGACGTCGACCTCTTCGAGGGCGATGACCTGGCCGCTGAGGACCGCGTCGGCGCTGGAGGAATAGCCCCCCACGACCGCCTGGAAGGCGTCGGTGGCGCTGTAGACCTGGCGCAGTAGATCCGCCACGAGCATGCCCGGCGGCGCGGCCCACCTGTGGTAGTGGTAGTAGTCGAACCGATACCGCCCCTTGCGGTAGACGATCCGTTGTTCATCGTAGGCGGCTCCGGCCGAGAAATCCTGGACGGCCAGGACGACGTTCTCGGCGGTGCGATCGGCCTGAGTCAATTGGTCGGCGTAGACCTCGGGCTGATAGTGCCGGATCGGGGTCGACCCGCAGCCGGACGCCATCGTCGTCAGAAGGGCGCCTGCCAGAAAAACGCCGGCGAGCAGGACGGCCGAGGGTCTCGTCGTTGTCGGGGAGTCACTCATCGGGGGTCTTTCTCTCCTTGGGGCTGCTGCCGAAGACCTGGATGTACGGCTTCTCCTGGAAGGTGCGGCTCAGCTCCTTCAGGTTCTCCGAGATCGTACGCAGGTTGTAGAAGGTCACACGCAGCGAGTCCTGATTCTGACTGATCGTCTCGGAGGCTTCGCTCAAGAGCCGCTGCAGCCGCTGCACGGCGACCACGAATTCGGCGATGGCCTTGTCGACGTCGATCGCTTTGATCTTCGTCTGGACGGCCTGGTTGGTCGAACGAATCTCGGCGACGGCCTGCGGGATCTGGGAGCTGCTGGCGATGCTGCCGAGCTGGTCGGCCAGCCCGTCGATGCGCGTCAACGTGTCGATCGCCTTGTTCGACATGCGGCCGACCGTCTTGATCGACGAGTACAGCGGTCCCTTGTTCTCCTCGATCGCCTTCTCGGTTGCCGCCGACAGATCGTAGACCTCGCCGGCAGCCTTCTCGACCCCGATGACCGCCTCTTCACCGGTCTCGAGGATGTTGTCGATACGCTGCTGATTTTCATCGCGGGTGACAACCAGCAGGTTGTTGAGCAGTTTTTCGACCTTCAGGCTGATGTCGGTGGCCCGGCCGGTCAGCTCCTGCAGGGTCGATGTGCCCGCCTCGATTTCGTTGCCCGGCGGAAGCCGCTCGGCGGCCTCGGTCCCGCCCTTGAGTTCGACGAATTTCAGACCGGTGATGCCCTGCATGTTCATGTAGGCGACCGTGTCGGCCTTGATCGGGGTGCCCGGATTGACCTTGATGCGCACCCGGACCCGTTCGACGCTGTCGGGGGAGACCCGAATCTGGTCGACGTAGCCGACCCGGACGCCGCGCTGTTTGACCGGTGCGCCGGGCTCCAGGCCGCTGACCGATTCACTGAAATTGACGGTGTAGCTCCAGCGCTCTTCCCAGAACTCCGATCCGGTCAACACGGCCAGTGTCCCGGCCAACAGGACCGCGGCGGCGGTCAGAAAAATCCCGAGTTTCGTCTTTTCGGCGCGTGTCGCCATGATTCCTTCAGGGTGAATGGATCAGCTCTGACGCTCCAGAGCGGCGAGTACGGAGTTGCCTTCGCCGGCCTCCAGAAAATCGGGGGCCTGTCGGTGAAAGAAGTCGTGGACCGCCTTGTCTTCGCTGTCGTACAGCTCGTCGACCGTGCCGTTGGCGATGATGCCCCCGTCGGACAACATCAGGACCCGGTCGGCCAGTACCTTCACACTCTCGAGCTCGTGCGTCACGACGATCATCGTCATGTTGAACAGGCTCTGAAACTGCCGAAGCACGTGGTCGACGCCGGCGGCGACGATCGGATCGAGTCCCGCCGAGGGCTCGTCGGCAAAGACGATGTCGGGATCCAGAATCGACGCGCGCACCAGGGCCACACGTTTCTGTTGTCCTCCGGAGATGTCCGAGGGCAGCCGGTTCTCCAGTCCCTCCAGACCGACCAGCGACAGCTTCTGACGTACCATCTCGCGAATTACCGGTTCGGGCAAATCCGTGTGTTCCTGCGCCGGCAGGGCGATGTTCTCGTAGACGGTATCGGAGCCAAACAGGGCCCCGTGCTGAAACATCATACCGATCCGGCGCATCAGCTTCGAGCGTTCGTCGTCCTCGAGTCTGTACGGGTCGCGCCCCAGAACTTCGATGGTGCCCGCCATCGGCGGCAACAGGCCCACCATCGTCTTGAGCAGGGTCGATTTGCCCGAACCGGACCCGCCAAGCAGTGCCACGATCTCGCCGCGTTCGATCTGGCAGTTGATGTCCTCCAGAATCGCTGTGTCGCCGTAGCCGCAGACGAGGTTCTCGCAGCGCACCAGTACGTCCCGCGCGTCTTCGTCAGTCGCCTGGTCTGCCCCGTCGGTCGGATTGTCGGTCTCGACTGGCATGTCGCTTAACCCCAGATGAGGGTGACCATGGTGGCGAAAAACGAGTCGGCGACGATGATCATAAAGATGGCGGCGACGACCGCCCGAGTCGTGGCACGGCCGACGGCGCTGGCGCCGCCGCGCACGGCCATGCCGGAGTAACAGGCGATAATCCCGATGATCCAGGCGAAGATCACCGACTTGCCCAGCCCGTGGCCCAAGTCGCCCATATCCAGCGCTGCGAAGGACTTGTTCCAGTAGATCGAGGTGCTGAGCCCCAAGTAAAAGCGGGCGATGATGTAGCCGCCGGAGACCCCGATGGCCATCGACATCAGCGTCAACATCGGCTGCACGATGGTGATCCCGATCAGCCGCGGCAACACCAGGTAGCGGTCCGGGTCGATGCCCATCGTCTTGAGCGCGTCGATCTCCTCCTGGATCTTCATGGTCGACAGCTCCGCGGCCATCGACGACCCGGAGCGTCCCGCCAGGATGATCCCGGTCATCATCGGCCCGAACTCGCGGACCATGGCGATCGAGACCAGGTTGGCCACGTAGATGTTGGCGCCGAACTGACGGAGCTGATGGGCCGATTGAAAGGCCAAGATCAGTCCCAGCAGAAGGCTCAACAGCGCGATGATCGGAAGCGCGTCGACCCCGAGTTTGACCGACTCGCGGGTGATCGAGCCCTTCGGTGGCAGTTGCCCCTTGAACATGCGCAGGGCGGCGAAGACGGCATCTGTCAGGGTGTCGTAGAACTGCTTGAACTGCTTCCACAGTCCCATCGCCACGTCGCCGACACCGGCGAACACGCCCATGACCTCGGGCGCAACCGATACGCCCTCGCGGTAGCTGGGCATCAGGTCCAGGGCCTTCCGGTGTTCGCGCGAAAGATGCTCTGCCCGTACGTCGATGCCCAGGTCGCGGAGCCGGTTTACGCCGACCGAAAAGGTCGCGATACCGGCGGAATCCAGGAGGGTGACGGCCGAGAAGTCCAGCACGATCCGATTGATCGCCGGGCGTTCAGCCAGCCCGTCGAGGGTATCCCAGACCGAACGGGCGGCATCGATGTCGATGGGGCCCTCCATGTGGACCCTCGCCGCCTTGTCCCCGTCGAATGTCTCGACCTGCATCTCCATTGATTCTCGGCGCCACGGCCGTGCGACCATTCCCACGAACAGACTCCTCCAGTTGAGTCGTCTAGCACAGCCGGAGAATCTGAGAAAGAAATCGGACGGCCGTCGCCAGCTTGCATCGCGCGCCAAATCGGTGATAGTCAGCGGTCCCGATTCGAATCTCCCTCGGCTGAGCCACGCGCGAGGAGCGATGGACCCTGACAACGTTGAAAACGAGAGCCGACGCCCCGTGCTCGTGGCCCTGCTGGTGTTGATGTCGACCGCCGGGCTGGTCAGTTGCGGAGAGAGCTATCAGGCGCCGCTTCCCGAGCGCGACCGCATCCACTACCCGGTCGGACTCACCATGCATCCCGACGGCCGGTTTCTGTACGTGGTCAACACCAATTTCAACGTACGCTACCGCCCCGAGATCGGGGGCACGGTGTCGGTTGTCGACACCCGGTCGATGCGGATTCAGGCCGAGCAATCGCCCTACATCCCCTCGTTTGGCGGCGACATCGAACTCAACGATGATGCCTCCAAGGCCTACGTGGCCACTCGCCAGGGCAACTCCGTGATTTCCCTGAATGTGGCCGGGCCCAGTTCGGATACCGGTGTGGCCGGGGGCACCCTGTCGTGCCCGGGACCCGACGGTCAGTCGACGAGCGACCCGGCGCGTTGCATCGTCGACCGCGTGCCCAACCAGGATGGCGGCAGCCTTCTGCCCTCGGATCCCTTCGGGTTGTCGGTCGACACGATTCGTCCGACCAATCCCGCCACCGGCCAGGCCGTGCCCATTGATCTGGTGAGCGTGGCGTATCTGGCCAGCGAAAACGTCTCGACGATCGCCTTTCCGAACCGCTCCATCGAGGGCGCCACCATGGAGAGTGCGGCGCTGCTTCCCGGGGCCAACGCCATCGAACGACGGCCCGGCACCCTGAATATGTACGCCGCCGGCCGCCGCGATGCCGGGGTCTCGGTCTTCACGCCGCTGATCAATCGCAGCAACGATGGCAACTTCGGCGAGGTTCAGGCATTGATCTCGAAGGGCGGGTTCGACCTCAGCCCCAGCGCCAGCAACGTCGACGCGCGTGACATCGCCTTCGGCCCCGACGGCGACACCCTGTACGTCATCTCCCGCCGGCCCGATGCACTCCACATCGTCGATATCGGCCCGGCTGATCCCGACACCGGAGAAGGCACTCGCCACCGAGTGCGCACCAGTATCAGTCTGGAGGATCAACCTTCGAGCCTGGTCGTGCACCGCGGCGCCGACGGTAAACGGCGCATCTACGTGTCGTGCTACGACGATCGTTCGATTCAGGTCGTCGACCCCGCCGCCGAAGTCGTCACCGAGGTCATCGAGGTCGATGGCCGGCCCTACGACATGGTGACCGACAAGGCCGATGACCGTTGTCAAAATCCCGGCGAGACCTGCCGGCTGTACGTCAGCCTCTTCAACGATCCGCCGGGAACCAAGAGTTCCTGCGGGCCGACCGCTGCGCAGTGCGGCTCACTGGCGATGATCGATCTCGATCCGTCCAGCAGCCGGTATCATCGCGTCGTCTCGAAGCTGCGGTGACCATCTTCTCAACCTCGAAACCCGCCGTGAGTGATATCCAACGTACAATCAGGCCCGCCTTGGTCGTCGTCTCGTTGATGGTGCTCGGCAGTCTGTTCGGGTGCCGAGACCAGCAGACCGGGACGTCGGCGAGTCTCGAAGGCCCCCTGGCCTTCGACGTGGCCGAGCGGGACGATTGCGGCGAGGCGGCCTCGATTCTGCGGTCGTTTCGGGACGGCGTGCCCTGCCGGATCGGCCTGGTCGCCAATGCCGAAGCGAACTCGTTGGCCGTCGCGGATATGCAGTTCGTATCGGGCGAAGACAGGCTTCCGCTGCCTCAAGTCTACGACTACGACCCGGCGACACCCGGCGTAAACCATATGCGCGTGGGACGTCAGCCCGTCGATGTGGCGGCTTCGCCGGCCGGGGATACCGCCTATGTGGTCAACGCCGCCGACGCCGACGTGTCGGTCGTCGACCTCTGGCAACTGGCACCGCTGGATTCCCGGCTCGAGCCCGAGGGCCAACCCGCGGGAATCGTGACCTTCGATGCCGGCTCCGGCCCGTCGGACCGGCCGACGCTCGCCGTCGCCACACGGGGCCCAGACACGCTCTGGTTTCACCCCGGCGTAACCTGCGATGCCCAGATGGGCTGTCAGGGGACCCAGGCGGACTCGACCTCGCGCCCGACGCCCGGCACCGTGACCGACATGTCCGTCGCTCCGGGTGGCGATCGGCTCTACACCGTCTACCGCGAGCACGGCTGGACCTCGGTGTGGGCCCTCCCGACCAACCAGAGCCTGCAGGATCGGGGGCTTCAGTGTCTGGATGGTGCGCAGTCGGCGCCGTGCGAAGTCGAGCGAATTGGACTTCGGTGGGGCTGCAGCGACGGGCTCGACAACGACGGCGACGGCCTGGCCGACCAGGAGGACCCGCAGTGCTTCGGGCCGACGGGCGCCGAGTCGCCCGACGGGGTCGGCCGACCCGAGACGACGGCCTGCACCGACGGTATGGACAACGACGGTGACGGACTCGTCGACCGAGAGGACCCCGAATGTCAGTTCCCCGGCAGCGATTCCGAATCGGAGGCCACCGTGGCCGACGCGACCCAGCCGGCCTGCGACGACGGAGCTGACAACGACGGCGACGGCCTGACCGACGCCAACGATCCGGACTGCTACGGAACCGTCGGGCGCACCGAAAAGAGCCCGGCCTTTGGCGGCTTCGACAGCATCAGCGCCGGGCCGATGGGCGAATTCGTCTACGCGTCGGCGCGCGGCGACGACGAAGTCATGATCGTCGATGCCCAGACGATGGAGCTCGTGGACGCCGGGCAGGTTGAACAACCGCCAAACAGCGTACCCTCCGATGAACTAGGCGTCGCCGTCGGCAGCCAACCCGGAAGTCTCGATGCCGTGGTGCGCCGCGAGGTGGTCTGGACCGACCGGAGCGACGAATCCCACGGGATCGTCCGATACCTGTATGGATCCTGGGCGGCGTCGGCCGACGGGCGCGCCTGGTTCGTCAACACCGCCGAGGCTTTCTGCGAGGTGACCGAGCCAAATCGGGACACCCTGCTGAGCCGTTCGGAGTTTCGGCACGGCTCAAGCGCCTTCGAAAACTCCGCGGAATCGGACTGCGTGACGGTTCCGGAGCTCCCCCTCGAGATCGACCGTTCCACATCGGCCTGTTCGGCGGTCGACGCCTGTGAACAGTGCCAGAGCATGGATGGCGCCGCCTTCAGTCAGATGTGTCTGTCGGCCTGCCAGGATCTGCAGGCCAACCGGCAGGAATGCCGGACCCAGGGCCGCCGGCTCGACCCCTCCCAGAATACGCGGCTTGCGGTCAATCCGCGCGCGTCGTTGCTCGATACCGATGGCTCCAGGGCTCGGCTGACCGGTCTGGGCAACTGCTCGGAGCCCGGTGCCTACATCGACGATCTGCGAAACTACATCTTTGACAACGACGATGTCCCCAACGATTACTCCTGTGTCTCGAGTCTGCGTCCGCAGCCGCTGATGCGCACCGCCGGCGCCGACGGGCTCGATGCCCCGAGCTTCGAGGACCTCCAGCGGGCCGATATCCTGCAGCGTCATACGGTCCGATTGTCGGCGAACAATAACAACGTCGAGACCTCGACGATCTCGTATCCCTGGGACGAACGCACCCGCACCGAAAACTGGCGGGTGACCTGGGAGGGCGTGCTCCCCGGCAGCCGTCGGACCGATGGACTGCTGGCCCCGGCCGACTCCGCCGGCGAACTCGACACCGGTGGGCTGGAATTGTGTTCGACCGGCGTGCAGCAGGGCGATCTGGTCGAAATCCAGACGCGGCCTGCCACCGGATCCAACGCCCCGCAGCGCTGTCAGGATCTCGAGCGCCCGCCCACCGAATTGCGCTGGCACACCTGGCGGATCGCCGAGGTCTCGCCAAGGCAGGTCACCCTCGAGACGATCGACGAGCCGCAGGGCGAAGATCGATTCGCCAACGACCTGCCCGACCGCGGCTGCTATCCGACGGGCATCGAATATCGGATCCGCGCCGGAGACCGCTGGACCGTGGTCGGTGGCGAGACCGGCTACATCAGTGACCGTCGAGCCGCGCTCGGGGCCTGCGTGCCGCGACCCGGTTCCGACACAGACCGCCGTCAAGGCCGGGTCGAGACCGGGGGACTCTACAGAGGACCTTATCTGGGCTTCGGCCTCTATGAAGGCGCGGTTCCACCGGTACGCAGCGTCGACGACGAGTTTCAGTTCGTCTTCGCTACCCAGTCCAACTTCTCGCCGAACCGTTACCGATATTTCAATGGCGACCGGGGCGGCGCTCTACCCGGCGAAGTGATGTTCGTGCCCGACGCTCCCAGAGGCCCCCGACTCATGGTCAGCGACGCGGCGAACAACCTCCTTTATGTGCGCTCGCTGCGGCTTACCTCCGACGAGGGCACGACGATCCTTCGCTGAGTCCGGCGAGTCGTGCAGGTCTGGACGAAACGCGCTCGGGTCGGCACCATGTAGCTACCCGATACGGCTATTTCGCCCCCCGACCCTTCGAGCTGACGATGAGTAACTCCGACTCCTCTTCCGAGCATCCGCGCACCGTCTCCGCCCCCACCGGCTCCGAACTCAACTGCAAGGGCTGGCAGCAGGAAGCGGTCCTGCGCATGTTGATGAACAATCTGGACCCCGAAGTCGCCGAAGACCCCGACAATTTGGTCGTCTACGGCGGCACCGGCCAGGCCGCCCGCAACTGGGAGTGCTTCGACGTGATCGTCCGGGAGCTCAAGGACCTGGAGGACGACGAAACGCTGCTGGTGCAGTCGGGCAAGGCCGTCGGGCGTTTCCCCTCGCATCCCGACGCGCCGCGGGTCCTGATCGCCAACTCCAACCTGGTGGGCAAGTGGGCCAACTGGGACCACTTCAACGAACTCGCAAAGAAGGGGCTGATGATGTACGGCCAGATGACGGCCGGAAGCTGGATTTACATCGGCACCCAGGGGATCCTTCAGGGCACCTACGAGACCTTCGCCGCCGCCGCGCGCAAGCACTTCGACGGCACCCTGCACGGCAAGTTCCTTCTGACCGCCGGCCTGGGTGGCATGGGCGGCGCCCAGCCTCTGGCCGCCACGATGAACGGCGCGGCGTGTCTGGCCGTCGAGGTCCAGAAAGAGCGCATCGAACGCCGGCTCGAGACTGACTACTGCGACCGGATGACCGACGACCTCGACGAGGCCCTCGACTGGGTCCTGACTGCCAGAGACAACAGCGAGCCGCTGAGCGTGGGGCTTCTGGGCAACGCCGCCGAGGTGCTGCCCGAGATCCGCGAGCGCGGCATCCAGCCCGACCTGGTCACCGACCAGACCTCGGCACACGACCCGCTGAGCGGCTACTATCCCGACGGCATGAGCGTCGAGCAGGCAAATCAGCTTCGCGAGGACGACCCCGACGCTTATCTCGAGAAGTCGCGCGACGCGATCCGCCGCCACGTCGAGACGATGGTCGGCTTTCAGGACGACGGCTCCATCGTCTTCGACTACGGCAACAACATCCGTCAGGTGGCCGAAGACGAGGGCTTCGACCGCGCCTTCGACTTTCCCGGGTTCGTGCCCGCCTACATCCGGCCGCTGTTTTGCAAGGGCTCCGGGCCGTTTCGCTGGGCCGCGCTTTCGGGCAATCCCGAGGACATCTACAAGACCGACGAAGTCCTCAAGGAGATGTTCCCAGAAAAGGAGCACATGATCCGCTGGCTGGATATGGCCCAGGAACAGGTCAGCTTCCAGGGCCTTCCCTGCAGGATCTGCTGGCTCGAATACGGCGAGCGCGCCCGTGCTGGCCTGCGCTTCAACGAGATGGTCAAAAATGGCGAGCTCGATGCACCGGTCGTCATCGGCCGCGACCACCTCGATTCCGGCTCGGTCGCCAGCCCGAACCGCGAGACCGAGTCGATGAAGGATGGCTCAGATGCCGTGGCCGACTGGCCGATCCTCAACGCCATGATCAATGCGGTCAACGGCGCCACCTGGGTCAGCTTCCACCACGGCGGCGGCGTCGGCATGGGCTACAGTCTGCACGCCGGCCAGGTCATCGTCGCCGACGGCACCGACGAGGCGGCCGACCGCCTGGAACGCGTCCTTACCTCCGACCCCGGCACCGGGGTCATGCGCCACGCCGATGCCGGCTACGAGGAGGCCCAGCGCGTCGCCAAAGACCGCGGCGTCCACATCCCGCACCTGCAGGACGACTGAACCTATTTCATGACCTACCTTCTGATCCTCGCCGGCATCGCCATCCTGCTGACCGGCGGTGAATTGCTGGTCCGAAACGCCTCCAGGCTGAGCCTCTCGCTGGGCGTCACACCGCTCGTGGTGGGATTGACGGTCGTCGCCCTGGGCACGAGTGCGCCGGAGATGATGACGTCGGTCTACAGCCAGTGGATCGGCCAGGGATCCGTGGCCATTGGCAACGTCATCGGCAGCAACATCTTCAACGTCTTTGCCATCCTGGGGCTGTCGGCCGTGGTCGCGCCCCTGGCCGTCGACACCAACCTTCTGCGATTCGACGTCCCCCTGGTGGTCGTGGCTTCGTTTGCCGTCCTCGGGTTCGCGTACTCGGGCACCATCGGCCGCTGGGAGGCGGCCATGCTCGCGGTAGGGCTGTTCGTTTACCTGTTCTGGTCCATAAAGAACGGCAAATCCGGCCAGGCGCCGCCGGTCGTCGAGGAGCTTCAATCGGCGTCCGAAGTCGTGGCACCGCGTTCTCGACACTGGGCCGTACTCGTACTCCTGACCCTCGTCGGGTTGGCGCTGATCATCCTCGGGGGCCGGCTCTTCGTCTCCGGCGCCGTCGATCTGGCGCGGACCTTCGACGTCAGCGAATCGGTGATCGGTCTGACCATCGTAGCCGCCGGCACGTCGATGCCCGAACTCGTCACCTCGATGTTGGCCAGCTACCGCGGCCACCGCGAGATCGCCGTCGGCAACGTCGTCGGCTCCAACCTCTTCAATCTGTTGGGGGTCCTGGGCATCTCCGGGCTGGTCGGCGCCGAACCGCTGGCCGTCGAGGAGAAGCTGCTGACCTTCGATCTGCCCATCATGATCATCGGGGCGCTCATCTGCCTGCCGATGATGGCCTCGGGCGGCCGGCTGGAACGGTGGGAAGGCGCAGTTCTGTTCGCCGGCTTCCTGACCTACGTGACGTACCTGGTCGTCAAAGAGGCTGGGTTCATAGCAGCGGTGTAGACCACAGAATCCGCAGGGATTCCATGGGCTTAGAGGTATAGGCCGTCACAGATTGAGTTGTCCCGCCCCGGGACTACAGCATGCACCGGCAATCAGACACGTCGAACCGGTCAACTTTGGGCTTGCGCTGAACGGGATTGACTCAACGAAGGCTGCACGAGCACTTGGAACGCGTTCTGACGCCGAGACACCCGGCGCTACCGCCGCGCGCTCAGTGGGTCGCAGAGGTCTATGGGGGACCGCCGAGAGAAGTGGCTCGAGGCCCGGGACGAGTTTCTTACTCCGGCTGGCAAGACGATGTTTTCGAGTGACTTTCTGCGGGAACTCGGGCTTGCGGGCTGAACGGGTTGGAGTTCAGATCGAGCGGGGCCTCTTCGCGTGTCACTTGGACACATATTTGGACACATGTGACCAGAATACGGGTTATCAAGGAATGGCCGAATCTTGGGCAAGTCATTGATAACATTGTGGAATGACGGCCATCTGAAATCTTCCGAAACCGGTCAGAGTTGATTCAAAATCCGATGGCCGCTTGGCCGTGCGGGTTCAAGTCCCGCCTCCGGTACTTCTATGGAAAAGTTGGGGAAACGCCGGAGTTAGGCCTGTGTGAATGAACTGCCCTTTATTCCGAATTGGTAGTATTTTTGGGGTTCTTCCGGATATCGTGGGGTTTGAGTCTCGGGAGGCTGCTATTTCGCGAGGGGACCTCAGAGTCGTCCCGACTTTGATAGGGGCATGAACTCTCCTCTCTCGGCTTCTTCGAGATATTTCGGCCCCCTATTTGTCCATCATGAATCACAGGAACTCGATGTGGCGACTGACAGATCAGTTCGTTGTCGGTGTCCCACATGCCCGAATCTCGCCGATGAAGATCTTGCTGCAGCGAGGCTGACAGGCGACATTCGGATCCCGAATGGTGTGAATCACGGTCTTATCGAGTGCCGGGTCGTTGTCGTCGATTGGCCCCAGATAGACGGCTTCGGCGCCGTGGCTGTCAGCGTTGAAGCGGTAGGCCTGGTCGACGATATCTCCGTTATTATCCACCGCGAGAATGTCCATCCTTCCTTGCCCTGGAGTATCCCCGTTGACTAGAAACGTCACATAGCGGATCGGGTCATTGGGAAGCTCGATTTTGGTGGTATCGCAGCCGATTTTGACTGCTGTGCCGAAATCGGTGTAACCAGTTTGAACGTTGATATTGGTGACGTAGTTGAGCACATCAAATTGCCAGCCCTTGGGCGACGTCCACGATGTACCCTTGTTTCCGCTGGATGCGCCGTCGAACGTTTCGATGTTACATCTGTCCGGATCGACAGCGGTACACGTTGGGCCGGGGTTGGACTGTGCTGGCGCTTGAGGAGCGAATCCGACAAAAACGATTCCGGCCGAGACGATCCACAAGAAGAGCGATCTTGAACTGTTCGAATTCTGCATCTCAAACTCCGTTGACGTCACAGAATCGATGAACCTCGTAGGCTAGGGGCGAGGGCAGCTGTCCACAGTGCCGGTGGCTTTGCAGCCGGCGATGTAGGTGTCGTAGTGAACGGCGATCAGAGACGGCGGGCCGCTGTCGGCGATATTGCGGGATGCTTTATAACTTCCGTGGAAGACGAGGGTGTTGGAGCCCGGCGAGTAGGTGTAGCCATTTTCCTCGCTTCGAGGCACCCACTGACCATTCATGAAGACTTCCAGGGTGCTTGAGATAGGACGTCTCGCCAGCTCGTAGGCGGAGGTCTCGGCCAGCGCCTTTTCGAAGATGCGATCGAGCATCTCCTTGCCGTCGCGAAACAGGCACATATCAAGAAAGGCGCCACCCGACTCGGCTGCGACTTTCTTATAGGGATCAAGATCTTGCGGTCCCGTGAACGAGCCATCACAAATAGTAGCACCGCCGCCGCTAATTAAGGTGTAGGGAATGTAGCTAAAGACCGTTGACCAGGAGGACAGCGTCTTAATAGCCTGCATGCGCTTGGGCCCCCGTGCCGGCTCGTCGTTGATGATGATGGTAAACAACTCCGCATCGGCCCGGAGCGTCTCATCAGGAGTGGGGTTCGATCCCCCGATTCCTTTCATATGGCTGATGCCTTGCCATGCGTTCTGAAGGGCATGCTGATCTTGTGGAACTGCATTGCAAAGCCATCGACTTGACGGATTTCCAAGTCCGAGACATTCATAAGCACGCTGGATGGACGTCTTCAATATGGAAGCACTGCGGTGCCATCCGGGGGGGAGTTCCATTAAACCATCGTCAGTTGGACAGGCCTGCGTGACGCCGAATCGATGATCGATGCGACTCGATTTGAGGGCCGCGGCAAAGTCATCGGCAAAGTTGTCGATGAACTTCATTTCTTCGCCTATGCTGCCTTTCCACGGTAGGACCCAGAAGAAATCGACCTTGGAGGACTGGCTTGTCAATTTCTGGCGGTGGCAGTTCGGAAGGGCAGACGCTGACGCATCGGCCAGATGCGAGCCGTTCGACAGGTCATCGATCGCTCGTTCTACGCTGGCCCGGCTGCGATAGATCGAGGTCGGCACAATGTTGATCGAGTACAGGACGTTGGCCGGCCGGGATGCGGGCCGTCGGCGCAGGGCGGTCGCTTCGATGCGAAATTTCGTGTGCTCGGGGCCAACCGTAGACGGCAGGTTCTGCACGTCGCCTGGCTCCAGAGTCGACGAGACCGAATAGAGGATCTGCTCGCGCAGCTTCTTGGCCGTCGTCGGGGCGTCGGTCGTCACTTCCAGGTCCAGATTGGCGGCGAGTTTGCCGTCGTGGGTCGTGTAGGTGCCATCCAGGTAGTTCAGGGTAATGTCGCCTTGGGCGTCGACGGCCTGACGCAGCGGACCGTCCAGCGCGTCAGACGGATTGGCGTTGCCATTCGGGGCCCGGACCGCCAGTACCATGCCCACGAGGTTTCGAAGCGGATCCCCGTAGATGCCCACGGCCGGCGGGGCCGCATATCCCGGGGTGGGAAGGGTCTGGTAGTTCGACATGCTCTTGGGCAGGGCGATCGTCCAGTTGCCGGGCCCGGAGGTGTAGTAGTCGACTGCCTGCGGGCTGTGGGTGCGGCAGGCCCGGGCGACCCACTGTTCGCTGTCGGAGGTGTCACCGTAGGTCGTTGGGTCGGTCGGGTTCAGGCCGACCTGTATCTCTCGGTAGTCCGAGACCCCATCGCCGTCGGTGTCCGGGTCGCACGGGTCTGTGCCGTGGCCGAGTTCTTCGATGTCACTGAGCCCGTCGCCGTCGGTATCGCCGTCCAGCGGGTCGGTGCAGAGTGTGGCCTCTTTACAATCCCGCAGCCCATCCCCGTCGCGATCCGCCGTCGCGTCCGGCGCGCAGGGGCCAGAGTCGGGCGAGGTGATATCGTCCGGCGCATCCCGCGTGTCTTCCGGGACGTCTGCGGCATCATGGACGTCACGCGCATCGGATGTGTCCGCCGCTGCGTCGGCATCCTCAGTCCCGAGATCCCCGGCGTCCGAGACCTCCGCATCCGAGGGGCCGGCATCGGCTGCAGGGTCCGACGGCACGGGATCCTCGCATCCGATGGCCGGGACTACGAACAACACGATGCAGATGCTCACGGGGCCTACCGCCCAGTCATGTCGCAATCGATGACTCATAGCCAGCCACCAGTCAGGGAAAGTTCACGTCACAGGCGCGCACTTCGCTAATTACCGGTTCGGCGCAGTCAATACTGCACATGTCATCGACATGCCACATGTACACTTTCTGGATGTCATAGGATGAACCGCTATTGGGGTGCGGTCCCAGGGTGACTACTTCGAACTCCTGGGGAGGGGCCCGCTTCGTAGCTTCATCGATGACGGTTCCGGAGGCATTGACAGCCAGAAAGTTGACGCCATTCGAATCACCGGAGAACTCGGAGAAGACGAATGTGACATAGTCGCGAGATTCGCCATTCGGGAATTCGACGACCGCGCCGTCGCAGGCAAACTCAAGCGCCTCTCCGACGTTCGTTAGGTGGCAAGCGAGAAGAAGTTTGAGCCAGGACCTCCAAGGTCACCGTAAAGGAATTGTCGAGAGGTCATCGTGTGGTCGGTGGTGTAGTGGTACGATTCGGCCGAGGTTGAGCCGGCGTTTGCGCTCTCAAACGGGGTCGCATCACAGGCGTCTTGCCCTTCTGGCGCTTTCCGCTCACAGGTTGTATCTTCCCAGGCCTGTGCGAACCCATTTTCCGGGACCGCAAGGCACCCGATGGCTGCACAGGTAGCGACAAACAATGCACACGCGTCCGTCACATTCATCGCAAGCTTCCCTGAGACCAAATGTGGAGAGAGCGGATTCCACCGCGCGATGTCGAAAGATGTCTACGCCACATATAACATATTAGCTTGGTCGAACAAATCGTTGCACTTCCTGGTGAATGGCAGCTCCTCGTGCAGGCGGCCAGGCGCCGTGCAGGGCATAGCGGGGCGCAACGAGGCAACCGGCGAGGTCCCGATGAACGCAGGGTGTTGGTTCGCGTGCACGACGCGCTGACACCCCCACCAAAACATTTAGCAAACATTTAGAACGGGTCTTCAGACAGACAAGAAGACCCATCAGCCCACAGAATCCGCAGGGATTCCATGGGCTTACAGGTATAGGCCGTCACAGATTGGATCGTCCCGCCCCGGGACTACCACCAGCGCTCGCCGTCATCCATCGACTCTTCGACGCCGTCGAGCACCTCGGAGGGGCGCACTTCCAGCGCCTTGCAGATGCGAAACAGGACGTTGAGAGTCGGGGACTTCTCGTTGCGCTCCAGGAGGCTCACGTAGGTGCGATGGATCTCGGCACGGTGGGCGAGCTCCTCCTGAGTGAGGCCGCTTTCCTTGCGATATGTACGTAAGACGTCTCCAAACATGGGAGCTATTCTCTACACGCTATCGGAGCCGGTTGTCAGCGGACGAAAGTCTTCGGATCATCGGGCAACCTCCGACATCGACCGGTTGCTCTGTGACAATGAAGTACGACACCATTAGTTCTCCCCCGTATCGCGGGATAATTCAAGCAAAGACCGGATATTCTACGATAGTATGTGGGAATCCCCGCCCGGGCAAACATGATGGAGTTTCAGGGAGTGTTGCTTCGTCGCGGGTACATAGGGCAGACTAAACAGGGTGAGGCGGGCTATTGATGACGGCTCGTCGGCGCCCACACTTTTGGTCATCAGGGAGGCAGAGTAACTTATGACGATTCAAAAGCCGGACACACTGAACTCAAACGCCGCCAAACATTGGGCCCAGGCCGCTGCGGCGATCGAGCGGCTCCAAAACCAGGGGCTCCTCAAACGGGCGATCCTGGAGGTCGTCTCGGACGGCAACCTCTACAGCGTCGACTGCTCGGTCGAGGACGACACGCTCGCCGTCGATGGGCCCCGCAAGGAACCGGGACTGGATACGCCCCACGAGGCCCTTCTTCGGCTGGAGTTTCTGCCGACCTTCGATTCGATCATTCCGTTCGTAGACGTCCTGTCGACGTTTCAGGACGCCACGGTGTTTCTGCCCGAGCTGATTATCTCGCAGGGCAAATTCCAGACCGTCCGCGATGACGAAGACATCATGGTGACGGTTGTTCACGGAGCCGAATCGACCGACACGCTGGCCGAGCCGTCGAGTACGTACTTTTAGGTGTCTGTCTACGGACGGGTGGCGACGCGACGCGTCGGCAACCCGCGGCCGGTGCCCGACAGCCACCGCTGGTATGCATCCATGAGGTCACCGTAGAGCCGGTCGGCGACGGCGCGATAGCCGCGGACCGTCAAGTGTTTGCCGTCGGTCTGCGCCCACCTCGGGTTCTTCTGTGCCCACCGCTCGATACTCCCCGGCCCTCCCATCGCCGTCGATTGATTCCAGACGGCGCATCCCAGGTCGTCCGCGACCCGGTGCTGCGTATCGATCACGAAATTCAGAGCGGCGGGTCGGCCCCCACGGCCGTCTCCTCCTGACAGGTCCGGCGGCGTCAGAACGAGACAGGATGCTGCCCCGGCGACGTCCATCGTCCGTCTGAGGGTCCGTCGGTAGTCGGCCGCCCACCTTCGGCGCTGTTGTCGGATGGCGCGCGGGTTTTCGGTGTATCTGCGGGCGAACTCGTGGAGGTTGTAGGCGCCGTTGGTGCCGAAGGCGAAGACGACAAGCTCCGGGGAGAGTCGTCTGAGTTCGGCGCGGGCCAGGGGGCCGATGGCTTCGCCGAAGTCGCCGGCGGTGGCTCCGTTGAGCCCCACATTCGAGTACACGAGGCCCTCGTTGCCACGGCGGGTCGAGATGCCAAACAGACCCACGGGACCTGCAGAGGTTGTCTTGATGCGCAACTCGTGCGGGCCCTCCGGGACCCGACCGTGGACGACGTCCATGCCCCGCGGCCCGGCCGTCGAGACCGTGTTCACATTTCGCCCATCGACCTGGATCTCGAAGCTGCCGCCTCCCGGCTGGCGCAGGAAGTGAACCGAGAACGCATCGAAGGCTTCGCCGCCGTCGCAGTATTCGCAGGTACCACGTTGAACCCAGGTGCCCGGTCCGTAGGTGTCCATGCGCACGCCGGCGATACCCCAGGGGCCGTGATCGTCGTTTCGGATGCCCAGGTGGGCTCGCCAGCCTCCGCTCGTGGCCCAGCTCATCGCCTCTTGGCTGTAACCTCTCCAGGGGACTCCCGGCGGCGCGTACCCGCGGCCTCCGTCGCCGAATTCGTCTTGAAACCGGCGGCGAAGTTGGCCGGTCAACCCGTCGCCGGCGGTGTGAGAGTCGCCCAGTTGCAGGATGTGGACACGTTCGGTCGAGTTCGGATCCTCGAGGCGTTGCAGCGAGCCAAAGAAGGCCTCCAGCCGATGGGGACCCGTGGTCGGGCTGAAGGGTTCGGCGGCAGCCACCAGGTTTCGCCGCGTCGTCTCATCGATCGGCGAGAGTTTCCCGGCGCTCGTCTCCGATGCGGCCCGTCCCTCGGATTCCGCGGGCAGAGGACTCTCCGGGTCGGTGTCGGCGACCTTCGTGGCCGACGCCGTGATGGCCAGGACGATGCCCAGCGGCACGGCGGCCCATATGTGAGTCCAGTTCATTCCAAAGACTCCAGCGTCGAGATTCGAACTCGCGAGGGCACTAAGGCATGCGACGCTCCATGACAAACATCGATCCCAGGCCGATTTCGTCCATAATTTCACCTGACGCGCCCCGCGATTACACTTTGGGCACGGTGAATGTTCCTTCATTTCAAGGGTAACGGATGACTGAAAAAGGTGACGGTGAGAGTCGGGAATTCGACATCGTCCTGTGGGGCGCCACGGGATTCGCGGGAAATCTGGTGGCCGAATATCTGGCCGGGCCCGACGGCGCCGGCGATCTCGACTGGGCCATCGCCGGGCGCAACCGCTCGAAGCTCAAGTCGCTGCGCGACGAACTCGTCGAACGAGGAGATCTCGACGAGCTCCCGATCATCGTCGGCGACGCGAACAACCGCGAAAGCCTCGATTCGATGGCGTCGCGGGCCCGGGTCGTCTGTTCGACGGTCGGACCCTACGCCCGATACGGGACCCAGCTCGTCGAGGCCTGTATCGACAACGGCACCGACTACTGTGACCTGACCGGCGAGGTCCACTGGGTGCGCCAGATGATCGACCGATTCCACGAACGCGCCCGGGAGGCGAACGCGCGCATCGTCCACTGCTGCGGGTTCGATTCGATCCCGAGTGATCTGGGCACGCTGATGGTTCAGCGCAAGGCCCAGCAGGAATGGGGGGCCTCCTGCAAAGAGGCGAAGTTTTTTCTGATGGGAGCCAGCGGGGGATTCAGCGGGGGCACCGTCGAGAGCATGGCGAATCTGATGTCCGAGGCCTCCGAAGACCCGAGCATCCTCGAGATTCTCGGCGATCCGTATGCGTTGAATCCCGAGGGAGAACGCTCCGGGCCCGACGGCGGAGTCCAGACCGGTCCGCGCTACGACGAGGATGTCGAACGCTGGACCGGCCCCTTCTTTATGGCGCCGGTCAACGAAAAGGTCGTCCGCCGGAGCAACGCCCTTCGAGACTGGGATTATGGCCGCGATTTTCACTACTCCGAATCCGCCGCCTTCGCCGATGGCTTCACGGGCGCCCTCTCGGCCGGCAGCTTCTCGGCCGGGTCGGCGCTCTTCAACGGCGCGATGGCCCTTGGGCCGACCCGAAGGTTGCTTCAGAAATTCGTGTTGCCGGAGCCCGGCGAGGGACCGAGCCGCGACGCCATCGAAAACGGCTACTTCAAGGTCATGATCGTCGGAAAGGGCGTCTCCGAGAAGGGCCATCCCTTTCGGATCGAAGGGACCGTGGCCGCCGACCGCGACCCGGGATACGGCGCCACGGCGACCATGCTGGGAGAATCGGCCCTCTGTCTGGCCCTGGATGGTCCGGAGGACTCGCGCATCGCCGACGGGGGGATTCTGACCCCCGCCTCGGCGATGGGCATGGCGCTGGTCGAGCGACTTCGCGGCGCGGGAATGACCTTCGATGTGACGTGACGGCGCGCTAGCGACCCTCCAGCCACACGCTGTCGACCAGCAGGTGACCCCAGCCTTTGGAGCTTCGGTCGCGAAGTTCCAGGCGCACCTCTGTTCCCTTCAGCTCGGAGACGTTCCACTCGACCGGGCGCATCATCTCGGAACGTGCGCCGGCGGCCCGGCGCAGCGTGCGCCCCTCGGGCCCGACCAACACCGCTTCGACGTCGTCGTCGAGGGTCCCGCCGCCGATGCGAAGGTGCAGGGTCGCCCCGTCGATCGTGAAGCGCGGCGAAGTGGCCACACCCGTCGATGCGTCGCCGCCGTGAAACGAGTTCATGAAGCGGTCGCCGAAGTAGCCGCCCACCGGTTGTTGGCCCGGCCCGCGCAGGGCGCTCGTGACGGGGCCTCGTCCCCAGGCCGACCCTTCGAGCTGCCAGTCCTCGAGCCGGGAATCTTCGAAGTCAAAGAGCATCCGGGCATTCTCGGGTAGTTTCTTGGGCCGCTCCGGCTCCCAGATGCCGACCCGTCGCAGCTTGTATCCGGTCGTCGGGGTCGGGAACCGTTCGGGGCCGAGTTCGTCGGCATACCGATACCCGTCCAGATGCCGGCGCAGCGGATCGAAGGGCCGTAACATCACGGCGTCGAAGGTCACCTCGCGAAGCGACGTGCGCAGACCGGCGACGTCGCGCTCGTCCTCGGGGACCGTCGGGCAGATGAGCCGTTTTTGTTTTGCGCGTTTGTCGCAGCGGTATGGCTGAAGCGACGTCGTGTCGGTGATGCCCATTCGATGGACCCACGCCCGTTTGCCCGCCAGATGGTTGTACCAGGGGAAATACGGAGTGAAGACGGGACCTTCGTAGCTGGCGATGCGTTCGACCAGAGCATCGCCGGCCTTCGACCTGTCCTGGGAGGGGACCCACTTTTGCGGAGCCCAGTCGACCTGCCAGAGGACGATGCCGAGCGCCGAGAGGACGACCACTCGCACGGCCGTCCGAGTGCGCCGGCCGGCCCCGAGACTGCCGGCCCACGTTCCCAGGCCGCTCCCGACAGCCGCCACCGCGGCGCCGCCGAAGAAGATAAAGGGCATGAAGGTGTTGGAGACGGCCCATTGCGTGGCCATCCCCGTCGCGCCGGCGAACGCACCGACGGCGGCCAGCCATCCCCAGTAGATCAACCCGTCGGCGGCGCGACGCCCCGCGCGGCTCTGCCCGGTGATCCGTCCGACGATGCCGAGTGCGACGGCCAGTCCGGCTGCCAGACACAGCGCGGGAAATTCGGCCCAGAGGGTGTCGAAAGCGTTCCAGAAACGTTTCGACGAGGTCTCGTGGCGCTGGTGGTACACGAAGATGTAGCGCCACAGATATCCGTCGGTCCACCAGGTGCCCAGGGCCGTGCCGCCGAGACCGACGACCCCCGAAGACGCCGTGTAGACGAAGAAGGCTCGCCAGTTGAAGATCAACAATCCGAGCCCCGCCGCCACGACAAACAGGACGGCGGTCTGCTTTACGAAAAAAGCCAGCCCCAAAAGCGCCGCAAACCCCGCGACTCTGGGCTGCCACCATCGCTCGGTGTCTTCGGGGTGGGTCAGCGCGTGGTGCCGAAGTCCGAAGGTGCCGGCCAAAAGGAGGGCACACAAAAGAGAGTCGGGTCGGGCGATGTCGTACCACGCCTCTGTAAAGGGATAGCCCGTGATGACGAATCCGATTCCCAGCGTCGCCGCCACGGCGGCCGCGACGTCGAAGCCTTGAGGCGACCCGCGTCGGCTGCCGTGGGCAGCTTCGGTCTGCCCCAGGACGTAGATGACCCCGAAGGCCCCGAGAAGCGCCGCCACGCTGACTGCTCGCCCGAGGGGGTGACCGAGGCCGAAGGGCCACGACAACGCCGCGACCACGGCGGAATATCCTGGCGGATACAGAAACGGAATGTAGTCGATCGAAGGCGCCTGATAGATCGGGTCTCCCCCTGTGATCCGAAGCGCCTGAACCAGTACGCCACCCTCCATCCACTCCAGATCGTAGCCGTAGCCGACACGTCCCCACACCGCCACGGCGAGCCGCCAGATCTGGACCAGGCCGGGGACCGCCAGGAGCAGCCAGGCGAGGCGCCACCGGCCGGGCGTCGTCTCCCGGGAATCATGCGTCTGTGGGGATGGAGTCTCGGACATCGATCAAGGGGGTTCGTCAGGCAATCACTTGGGCAGGTGTAGACGAAAACAATGGACCCATCAATTTAATGAGCGCTGAGAGCGATTCCGACCGGTTCTTCGTTTTGTGAAGTGGGTGGTTTGTGCTAGGGCGAGACTGCAGGATGTGAGAAACTGGACGGACCTCCACAAGCGACCGATATCATGCATTACAGCGGCGAATCCGGCGACAAGCCGGGTATCCTTTGGATGAACGCGGCGTTCCTGATCGTCACGCCCCTTCTGGCGATCACTCTCGCCCCCCTCTACATTGCCAATTACGGCATTCACTGGGCCGAACCGACGGCCTTTGTCGTGCTCTGGTTTCTGACGGGCATGGGCATTACCGCCGGGTATCATCGGATGTTCTCCCACCGCGCGTGGTGGGCACCCAAGCCGGTCCGCTACGCCATGCTGATACTGGGCGCGGCGACCTGGCAAAACAGCGTGATCGCCTGGTCGGCCTCGCACCGCTACCACCACCAGCACACCGACACCGAAGACGATCCCTACAACATCCAGAAGGGCTTTCTGTGGGCCCACATGCTCTGGGTCATGGTCGAGGGCAAGCGCCACGACGACTTCGACAGCGCGCCGGACCTCAAAAAAGACCCGCTCTGCCAGTGGCAACACGACAACTACATGCTCATCAGCACGGCGTTCAACGTCCTGATTCCCCTGGGGCTCGGCCTGATGACGGGCCGCGTCTGGGGCATGCTGCTCTGGGCCGGACTCATCCGCGTCGTGGTGCTCCACCACCTGACCTTCTTTATCAACTCCCTGGCTCACATGTGGGGCAGCCGTCCCTGGGCGGCCGATGAGAGCGCCCGTGACAACGGCGTCCTGGCGGTGCTCACCCTCGGCGAGGGCTACCACAACTTCCATCACACCTTTCCCGGCGACTACCGCAACGGCTATCGCTGGTATCAGTTCGACCCGACCAAGTGGTTCATCTGGACGCTCAGCAAGCTCGGCCTGGCCGAGGATCTTCGCCGCAGCGCCATCGACCATCGGCTTCGTCGCCGCTGGAAACGCATGCGCGAGGAGTACGCCGCGCAGATGGACGAGTGGTCCGAGTCGATGCGCCAGCGCGTCGAATCCGCCGAGGAGCGGCTCGAAGAGGCCCTCGAAACTATGAAGGCCCGGCGCAGTGAGTGGTCGCGCAAGGCCGAGAAGGTGCAGGAACAGGCCCGCGAAGACCTCCGTGCCGCCCGGATCGAGGCCGAAGAGCAGGCCATCGAAGCCTTTGAGCGCTGGCGAGAGATCGTCGAAGAACAGGGCGAGCTCGAACCGGCCCGCGTCTGAGGTCTGCGTACATAGAAAAGATACAAAAGAGGGCTGCCTCCGTCGGGAGGCAGCCCTCTTTTTGATCGGTCGATTGTCGAAGGCTCTACCAGGAGCCGGTCTTGTCCATCGATTTCCAGGGCTCCTTTGGCTCCAGCGGGTCGCCTTTCTGGAGCAGCTCGACCGAAATATCATCGGGCGATTTCACAAAGGCCATGTAGCCGTCCGACGGCGGTCGATTGATCGTGACGCCGCCTTCCTTGAGTCGCTGGCAGGTCTCGTAGATGTCGTCGACCCGAAAGGCCAGGTGCCCGAAGTTGCGGGCGTTGCCGTAGGTGTCGGGGACGTCCCAGTTGTAGGTCAGCTCGACGGTCGCCTGGTCGTCGCCGGGCGCCTTCAGAAAGACCAGCGTATACTCGCCGGACTCGACCTCCTTACGTCGGACCTCCTCCAGGCCCAACAGATCGCAAAAGAAGTGAAGGGATTCGTCGAGGTCGCGAACCCGGACCATGCTGTGCAGAAACTCCATGTCGTCTCCGTCGTTCAAGGCACATTGATTGCTCCATGACAACTAAGGGCGGGGGCACAAATATCAACGTGCGCCGAATCCGTGCCCGGCCTGTTCTTCGGTTCGATCCGTCGCCGGTGGCGGTGCCGGAACCAGGTCGCTGATCTCGGAGCGCAGCGCCTCGTCCATCTTCAGGTCCGCCGCCGCCAATGATCCCTCGAGCTGCTCGACGTTTCGAGCGCCGATGATCGGCGCGGTCACCGCCGGGTGCGAGGCGACCCAGCGCACCGCCAGCGGGACGGGGTCGTAGCCGTGTTCGCGGGCGAACTCCACAAACCGGGCGGCCCCTCGGTTGGCCGTCGGTTCTCCGTAGCGGGCCCGGTACAGATCGTTACCCACGAGCCGACCTTCATCGGGATCGCCGTCTGTGTATTTGCCGGTCAACAGGCCGGCGGCGAGCGGACTGTAGGGGACGACGCCCAGGTTTTCGGACTGCGCCATCGGCAGCAGCTCGACTTCGGCCTGCCGCTTCAGCAGATTGTACATCGGCTGGATGCAGATGAGTTCGGCCCAGTCGTGCATCGCCTGCAATCCCAGGGACTTGGCCACCTGCCAGGCCGCGAAGTTGCTGGCGGCCGGGTACAGGATCTTGCCCTGCTCGACGAGGTGGTCGACCGCGCGGAGGGTCTGGCGCAGATCGGTCCGTTCGTCGAATCGGTGCAGATAAAGGATGTCGATGCGATCGGTGCCCAGCCTGCGCAGGCTCGCCTCGACGGCGCGCACCAGATGATACCGGGAGCTGCCGCGCTCGTTGGGTCCGTTGCCGGTCGGAAAGTACGCTTTGGTCGCCAGGACGATCTCGTCGCGGCACCCCTGAATCAGCTCTCCGAGGATCTCTTCGGAGCGGCCGTCCGAGTAGAGGTCGGCGGTGTCAAAGAAGTTGACGCCCGCCTCGCGGCAGCGCCGAAACATCGCCGCCGACGTGTCGGGGTCGGCCTCCGCCCCGAAGGACATGGTGCCAAAGCACAGCTCCGAGACGCGCACGCCGGTGTTTCCGAGAAATCGATAGTCCATATGTGGTCAATCTGCTGGAGGATAGTCATCTTTCTGGGCAACCGTGCCCTGTGTTACGATTGGCTTCAAGGAGACATCCAAACGATACCTCTATGAAAGGCGATGCGATGCGGACGGGACAAGGTTGGGCGACGAATCACTGGACGATCATCGTGGCGGCTCTGGGGCTCGTGGCGACGACGCTTGTCGGGTGCAGTGACGACTCCGATCCGCCGGCCGACACGGGTACCTCGGACGTGGCCGACATCGAGGATGGCGGCGATGTCGGGGATACGGATGATGGCGGCATGCAGACCGACCTGCAGATCCCGGGTCTTTCGGCACCGGTGACCGTTCAGTTCGACTCGTCGGGTGTGTTGCACTTGGATTGCCAGACGAACCTCGACTGCTACCGGGCCCAGGGGTACTTCCACGCCGATGCGCGCATGTTTCAGATGGACGTAATTCGCCGGCAGACGCTCGGCGAATTGTCTACACTCATCGGGTCGAGCGGGGTCGGCCCCGACCGCCAGTTCCAACGGCTGATGAAGACCCGGGAGGGAGAGTCGTTGGCGCAGGCCTACTACGATGCGACGTCCGACGAGACTAAGGCGATGCTTCAGGCCTACGCCGGGGGCGTCAACGCGTGGCTCAGTGACATGCGCAACAACGAAAACGGCGCCGAGCTGACAAAGGAGTACGACAGCACCATCTTCGTCAAAGACGACACCGTGCCCGACTGGGAACCCCGCGACACGATCGCGCTGTATTTTCAGTTGGCCTACCAACTCAGTGAAACCGCCACCCAGGACCTCAGCCGCGGGGTCGCCGCCACCACCCTGGGCGATACACTCGCCTCGGATCTCATCTCGGTGAAACCAGGCCTCGAGAGCAACGTCATCGACGCCGCTCAGGCGAGTCAGCCGATGTCTCTGGGGGGCTCCAGCGAGCAGGCCGAGCCGATCAATTCCTACGAGGGCGCATGGGAGAGGTTGAACCCGATGAAATCGCTGCTCGAGCGTTCGTATCGCCAGATGCGCTCGGCCCCGTCGCTGCTCTTTGGACCCCGAACCGCCCACGACGGCTCGAACAACTGGGTCGTCGCTCCGCAGCGCACCCAGGACGGAAACGCGCTGTTGGCCAATGACCCGCACCTGTCGCTGAATACCCCGCCGATCTGGCATATGGTCGAGCTCGACTCCAAGACAAACGGCGAGGGCGACCTGCATGTGGCCGGTGCCTCGATCCCTTCGGTTCCCGGCGTGGTGATCGGGCACAATGAGAATGTCGGCTGGGGGGTGACGACGGCTCAACTCGACCTCGCCGATGCGTACGTCGAGCAACTCGGCCCCCAGGGTGACACGGTGGTATTCGAAGAGGATGGCCAGCAGACGCAGGTCCCCATCATCGAGAAGACCTTTACCGTCGAAGTCGCCAACGGCGAGAACGTCGAGCACACCGTCGAATACGTGCCCCATCACGGTCCGATCATCCGGAAGGACGAAGAGGAGGGGACGGCGACGACGATCAAGTGGGTGCTCAACGAGCCGGGCAACGACATCGATTTTATCCGCGACCTGATGACGGCGAACTCCGTCGAAGAAGCGAAAAGCGCGCTCGAGCCCGTGCGAGCGATCAACCAAAACTGGGTCTTCATCGACGTCCAGGGGAACATCGGCTGGAAGCCGGCCGGTTCGATCCCGAGCCGACCCTGGGCCGACCAGTTCCCAAATTGGCTGCCGCTGCCCGGTCAGGGCCAGGCCGAATGGCAGGGTTTCGTCGCCGACAGCGAGGAACCCGGCCTGACCAATCCCCCCAACGGCACGATCGTCACGGCGAACAACGACTTCGATGGTAGCTACACCGACGGCAACGCCGCCAACGACGGACACGTCCCCTGGCAATCCCCGCCGGCGCTGGGACACCGCCATGCCCGGATCGTCGAGATGCTCAACGACGGTGGCAACGACCTGACCGCCCAGACGATGCACGACATCCAGGCCGACACCTTCTCGAAGCACGCCGAAATCCTGGTGCCCCACGTGCTCGAGACCGCCAACGCGAACTCCGGAGACCTCAGCTCCGCCGGGCAATCGGTCGTCTCGGCGCTCAGCGACTGGAACTACACCTGTCCCGACGGCGTCGACGGGACCAATCCCAACGACGCCACCAAAGTCGAGAGTGGCGACGAGGTCACCGAATCGATCGGGTGCGCCGCCTTCCACGCGTTGATACCCCGACTCTCCGATGCTGCGTTTTCTGACGAGCTCCAGCCCCTCGCCTCGGACTACGGCCTCGACTCCTGGGGCCGGGTTCAGGAGGCGCTGATCTATCTGTTCGATGCACCCGGGGAGCTGAGCAACGGCGACGCCTACTTCGACAACGTCGAGACCGATGGGACCACCGAGACCGAGGCCGATGTGGTGGTCACCGCCATCGAGAAAACCGCCGACGCCCTGGACGATACCTACGGCACGGGAGCGCCCGATGATTGGCGATGGGGCTTTGAACATACGGTGACCCTTCGAAGCCTGCTGTCGGGCGGGGGTCTGACGGTTCGCCAGGAGGGGCCCTACGTCAATGACGGCGGGTACTACACCGTCGACGTCGCCTCTCCGGTGGCCAACGGGGGCGACTACTCCCACCGAAATGGCCCGTCGGTACGGGTCGTCTTCGAGGCGACCGACGACGGAGTGCGCGGCAGCTTTTCGCTGCCGGGAGGCCAGAGCAACCACGAGGATTCGCCCTACTACAACAACCTGATCGACGAATGGCTGTCGAATACACCCACGGATCTTCTCTTTGAACGTCAGGCGGTGGACGCGAACGCCGAGGAGACGCTCACCGTCGGACCCACGGATCAGTGATCGGGCGGTTGCACGAGGGCGCGGGCGAGGGTTATTGGTGCCCCCAGTCTCCTCTGTGACACCAATCCGTGATCCCTGCATTCGAGGGCCCGATGTCTGTCAGCTTCGTCCGACTTCGCTACGCCGCCGCCGTCCGTGAGTGGGGTTCGATGAGCGCCGCCGCGAGGGCATGTGAAGTCTCGCAACCGTCGCTCAGCGAGGGTGTCCGACAACTCGAAGAAGAGCTCGGCGTCAAGATCTTCGAGCGGACCTCGCGCGGGACGCGCGTCACCGAAGAGGGCCGAGAGCTACTCGACCAGATCAACGAGGTCCTCACCGAAGTCGATGCGCTCGAGGAGATGGCCAGTGCCATTCATCTGGGCAAACTCGAGGGTCGCTTTCGGCTGGGCGTCATCGCCACGGTCGGCCCCTATCTGTTGCCCAGAGTTCTGATGGACCTGGAACGGGCCCACCCGCAGCTCGACATCGAGATCCGCGAGGGGCTGACGGAGGGCCTGCTGGAGGATGTGCAGGAACATCGGCTCGATGCCGCGGTGATCGCGCTGCCCTTCGACATCCCCGACGACCTCGAGACGGTCCATGCCTACGATGAGACCTTCTTTGCGGCGGTGCCCCCGGGTGACCCGCTCGAAGACCAACAGTCGATCGCCCTCAACGACGTCGATGCCGGCGACTTGCTTCTGCTCGACGAGGGGCATTGTTTGCGTGACCACGCCCTGGAGGCCTGTAAGGCGCCGCCCTCCGAGCTGCGCCGTCAGTTTCGCGCCACCAGCCTCGAGACGATCCGAGAGTTCGTGCGTGCGGGCTGGGGGATCAGCCTCTTCCCGTCGCTGGCCGTGCGCTTCAACGATGAGGTCTCGATCCGGCCCCTGGAGCCGCCGGCCTCCCGAGAGATCGTCCTCGTGACGCGGCGCTCGTCGGCGCGCAGAGACAGCGTCGAGGAGATGGCGTCGTTTCTGGGGGACGCCGTCGAGGACGAGGCCAATGGCCAACGGGTCCGCGAGTGGCTCGAGGCCCAATCCAATAATGCCACTTGACGTCACGGCCGCCCTTTCCTTAGGATGCCGCGTCCGCCGACGGAACGTTCTTCCGTCACGCGGAGCCGACTCAAGATCATGACATCTGCACGACATCGACACGCCACTTCGGCGTGACGACACGTCACAGAGAAACCTCTTGACAGGCGACGCGGCATCCATACAATGCTGCGTCCGCCGACGGAACGGCAACGCTCCTGTCGGCACGCTCTTTGACAAGCCAGCTCGGGTGACCGAGCGCGATAGGAACCTGGATAACACGCCACATCCCGCCCGT
>CAJXPB010000007.1 GCA_913057905.1 uncultured Pseudomonadota bacterium | reverse complement strand
GCCGATTCCAAAGCGCCGTCTCCAGCCGGCTGCCGATTCCAAAGCGCCGTCTCCAGCCGGCTGCCGATTCCAAAGCGCCGTCTCCAGCCGGCTGCCGATTCCAAAGCGCCGTCTCCAGCCGGCTGCCGATTCCAAAGCGCCGTCTCCAGCCGGCTGCCGATTCCAAAGCGGCATCTCAAGCCGGCTGCCACCGTCAGCTTCGAGCGTCTTCGGCAGCCTCGGCGACCTGAGGATCATGGTGCTTGGCGAGTTCCCGAAGCAGCTCCCCGGCGCGCTCGTCTCCGATGCGTTTGAGAAGCGGGATGACAAACTCGGTGAGGGGTTCCGGGTCCGCGTAGATGAGCGAAGAGAGCCGATTGGCGAGTCCGTCGGTGTCCGGTGAGACGAGTGCGTAGACGAGGTGAAGCGCTCGCGAGCAGATGGCGTCGTCTTCGTGATCGATGAGCTCCAGAAGGGGAGCGACGAGTGAGCCGTCGAATCGTTCGGGCGGTTCGAGTGGTCCAGCGTCGTCGGGAAGGGTGCCGAGCAGAGTTTGAAGTGAGCTGACGAGGATGGGGCGGTGGTCTTCGGCGCCCTCCATCGTCTCGAGAATGGCGCGACGGACGTCGCCGACCCCCATGGTCGAGGCATCGACGAGACGGCCGAGAGCGCGCACGAGGTATCCTTCGGCGCGGACGATGGCGGGGGTGGCGGTTCCTAGCCTGTGGCGGTGTATCTTCTCCAGGGTGTCGAGCAGATTCGGGATGATAGCGTTCTGATCTTCGGGCAGATTCTTCGCCAGTGCGCGGGCAATGCGGTCGGCGGTGGCGTCCTCGGCCGTCGCCATCTGGTTGAGACCACGTCGAATCAATCCGCGATCGCCCGATGAAACCGACGCTTCCAGGGCAGCCTGTTTGACGAACGGGTCCGAGTCGCGGAGGGCCCGCTCGATGAGATCCCGTTCTTCGGGCGTGCTATCGCCGCTGAGGTGGTCAGCGAGCAGACGCAGACAGAGGGCGCGTTCGGTGTCGGAGGAGAGCCCATCGAACTGCCGTCGGGCGACATCGCGGGCCCGGGGATCGTCGATGCGACGCAGGAGTTGAAGGCCCCGAGCCGTGGCGCGCCCGTGTTCCCGGACCAGTCGTACGGCGAGGTCGAAGGCATCGTCGCGGCTCAGGAGTTCTTCGGTGTAGTAGTCGAGTTCGGCGCCGCGGGTCTCGCGGATCTCCTCGAGCAGTTCCCGGCCGGACAAGGTAGAGCGAAGCGAATCGGAATCGGCATGCTCGAGGGCTGCCCACGCTCGGTCGGCACATTCCTGTACGAATTCGGCGGAATCGTTGCGAGCCTCGTCGACGAAGGGTCGGGCCCGGGCGTCGTCGAGCCGACCGAACGCCTCTATGATGTAACCGCGCACGAAGGGGTCGTCATCGCCGCGCATGTCGACCAAAAATTCGAAGAGTCGCTCGGCATCGTCGGGGCCGGCGATTTTCATGATGGATTGCATGGCGAGGCCGCGCGCGTCGGACTCCTGGGGTTCGCCCCGGGTGTCGAAGACGTACCGCATCAGGGGGAGTAGGGCATCGGAATCCCCGATCCGGCCGAGGGCGCGCACGATCCCTTCTCGCCGGTCCGGGTCGGTTACCTCTAGACTGGCGACCAAGGGATCGACGGCTTGGGGCCCGAACTCGACGAGCGTGTCGAGGGCCTCTCGGCGCGTCGGCACATCGGGATGGTCCAGTTGGCGCACGAGTTGAGCGATGTCGGAACGGTCGACCAAAGTGGATCCCCGTTTAGTCAGTAGGTCGGAGCGACAGGAGCAGCGACATGGCTAGTCTTAAACACCTTCTCGACAGCAACAAGACGGTGCGGGCGGTGGGCTTCGACGATACCCCACACCGGCGGGGTCAGTCGGAGTCCGTGGGGCTCGCCGGCGTCGTCTGTCGCAACACTCGATTTGACGGGATGGTCTGGGGGAGCGTCGAGCCCGATGGATGGGACGCCGGCGACGTGGTGGCGCGGACCCTCGAGGACGGGAAGTTTCTGGAACAACTCGATCTGGTGCTTTTGGACGGCATCGCCTTCGGCGGATTCAATGTCATCGACCTTCCAGACCTGGCGGATCGGCTGGGCAAACCGTGCGCTACGGTCATGCGTCGCCGCCCGGATTTCGACGCCATCGAGGCTGCCCTCCAGAATCTCGATCGGTGGGAGAAACGCCGAAGCAGGATGGAACGAGCCGGCCCCATTCACGACGCCGGTGAGATCTTTTGCCAAATCCACGGTGGGTCGACTGATACGGTCATCCGGGCGATCGAGCGACTCACCTACCGGGGGCACATTCCAGAACCTGTTCGAATCGCACATCTCGTGGCGTCGGCCGTCGCCACCGGCGAGAGCGGCCGCAGGGCGTAGCGCAGGCTGTTGACCGGATGGTTCGGTTGGCTTTCGTCTGAAACGTCGATCGCGTAGGATTCTGGAAGCGGCAATTCGACGTATTTCTGCGATCAAAAATTTGAAGGACGATGGCCGAAGGATTCGTCATCCGGGACCCGCAGCAGTGGTGGGGCACAGAGCGGGATACCGGCCTGCACTTGGTCTTGTGTCAGCCTGAGATCCCGGGAAATACGGGCAACATCGCACGGCTGTGTGCCGGTGCCGACATCTGGCTGCATCTCGTGGAGCCGCTCGGATTTGAGCTGGACAATCGCTATCTGAAGCGCGCAGGTCTGGACTACTGGCCGCACGTGAAGTTGAGCGTCCATCCGGACTTTGCGGCCGTCGCGGACCACTTCCCGGAGGAGCGTCTGCATCTGTTCACCAAGCGCGCTGACACCCGCTATACTGACATCGAGGTCCAGCCGGGGACCGTCTTCGTATTCGGGCGAGAGACCCGTGGGCTCGATGACGCGATCCTGCGTCAATACGAGGATCGGCTGTATCGCATCCCCATCACCGATCACGTGCGCAGTCTGAATCTGGCGAACGCCTGTTCGGTCGTCACCTACGAGGGCCTGCGCCAGCTCGACTGGGGACCCATCGAGAACGCATCGCAACGACACTGACAGCTTTCATCAAAGTTGGAAGGCTCGTGAACGAAGAATTCGGACGGTACAAACTCGTCGAACAGGTGGGCCAGGGCGGGATGGCCGAGGTCTATCTGGCCAAGAGCGTCGGAGCCGAGGGGCTCGAGAAGACGCTGGTCATCAAGCGGATCAAATCGGAGTACGCCGAGGATGAACGGTTTATCGACATGTTCATCACCGAGGCGGACATCGCCGTCGGGCTGAACCATCCGAATATCGTGCAGATCTACGATTTCGGGAAGGCACAGGGCGACTATTATCTGGCGATGGAGTACGTCAACGGCCCCAATCTAGACGAGCTATTGCGGGCCGGGCGGACCGCCGGCAAGCCGATTCCGGTCGGCGATGCGATCTATGTGGCGATCGAAGTGGCTCGCGGCCTCCACTACGCTCATGAGCGTAAAGACGAGTACGGCGATCCGCTGCAGGTGGTCCACCGGGATATCAGCCCTCAGAACGTGCTGATTTCGCGGGACGGAACGGTGAAGGTCGTCGACTTTGGAATCGCGCGGGCGACGACCGCCGCCGAGCGAGAGGGCCTGTCGGGCGACGGATCGGTCAAGGGCAAGTACCGATACATGAGTCCAGAGCAAGCCCGGGGGGAGTCCCTCGACGGGCGCAGTGACCTCTTCAGCCTGGGGGTCGTCCTCTTCGAGATGGTCGCCGGCCAGCCACTCTTTGCCGCCGACTCGGAGAGCGAGACGATGAAGATGGTGCAGTCGGCGGTGGTACCCGACATGACAGCGCTCGAGCGCGAGCTGCCACAGAAGCTCGAGCATGTACTCTACCAGATGCTCGAGCGGGATCCGGAGGATCGCTATCAGTCGGCGCGCGAGGTACAGGTAGAGCTCACGAAGGTCCTGTACGGTCTGGGCGACATCCACGATGCGATGACGCTGTCGGACCACATCGACGAGGTGAAGTCAGACCTGGGCAAGGAGCAAATTTCGTCGGTCGGTTCCGAGGTATCGACGGCGCCCGGGGGCGCGGGGACGCCCGACCATACGACGGCCGATGCACCGGAAGCGGAAGCGACATCGGCGCGGGCCAGCGGCGACCAGAAGTGGCTGGAGCCGAGTCAACCGAGCGCCGAGCAGATGCGCGTGGTGACCCGCGAACGCAAGGAAGCGCTGCTGATCGCCGGCCGCGTCGAGGGAATCGGTGAATTGAAATCGACCCTCGGGGATCGTCGGAGCTGGGAGCAGGTCAAAGAAGAGGCGGCCCGGATCATCGACTCGATCGCCTACAAGAATGACGGACAGGTCCATCATCTGGATTCCTCCGGATTTCTGATCGCGCTCGGGATCCCGGTCTCGAGCCAGGATGACGCGGTGAGGGCGATGGCCGTGGCCCGGGATCTGCACGAAGCGATCGACGGGATGAACATCAATCTGCCGGTTCCTCTGGAGATGTCGATCGGCGTCAGCATTGGGCGTGTCACGGTTGGCCGCACCGAGGAGATGGGCCCGAGGCGGTTCGAATGGTCGATGCCCGAGAAAACCCGACGCCGGGTCGAAGCGGTCGCCGACAGCGCCGAGGCCGGCCAGACCCATGTGACCCGCGATGTGCAACGCCGGGTTCGCCGTGATTTCAAGGTCGAGCCGGTCACCCAGCACCGCGAGGCGTCGGTGCCCGACGACGAGCAGCGACTGTTCCGCGTGGTCGGCCCGATGACACCCGAGGATCGCCGCGAGGAAGTCCGACGTTCCTACCGCTCGTTTCATGGTCGAGAATGGCACCTGAAGGTCCTTCGCGAGCAGTTTCGCGAATCGGTGATCGACGAGCGGACCGGTGCAGTTGTTATCGCCGGGGAGGACGGCGTCGGAAAGTCGACGCTGCTCGAGGAGTTTCTGGAGGGGCTCGATGAACGCGATGTTCGTGTGGTTCGAAGCTCGGCCATCCCCTTTGAGCGCGACGTTCCGATGGGGGTACTCGCCGGGCTGTTTACCGACCTGATGCAGCTGGGCGAGCGGTCGGACGTCCAGCAACTTCGGAGTCGGCTCAGTACCCGCATCGACGCTCTGTTTCCGGAGGAGTCGACCGACGAACGCCAGCGGCTGCTGCAGGCCGTCGCCGACCTGTTGAACGTCTCCATCGCCGGAGAGGCGCCGACGGGCGATTCCGGAGAGGAGAAGGCCGACCAGACGTTCCGGTCGCTTCGCCGGATCTTGAAACGATTCGCCCGGCATCGCCCGGTATGCATCGCAGTCGACGACGCCCACAACGTCGATTCGGTGTCGCTCGATTTTCTGTCGCGGTTTGTCGATCAGCGCCATCAGGTGCCGGTCTTCTTTGCGCTGACCGCCGCTCGAACGGGACCTCATCGGCGGACGGAGGCCTGGCAGAAGTTGGTCGATGCGGATGCCACGGAGTTCGAGCAACTCGAGCCGCTGGGAGAGTCCGTAGCCCGCAGGTTGATCCGCCAGGAGGTCGGGGTCGCCGAGGCCGATGCCGAGCGCCTGGTCGACGACATTTATCGGCTTTCGGGCGGAAATCCGCTGTATATCAAGGAGGTCGTCGAACTGCTGCGCGAGAAGGGGGCGCTCACCGACCCGAGCGGATGGCCCGGTCTGGGCGGATCGGGTGACGGTCCGGCGTGGTTGCCCTCGAGCGTCGAGGAGTTCTTGGGGGCCAAAATCGATCGGTTGCCGCTCGAGAGGCGTTCGCTTCTGCGGCGGTTGTCCCTGCTCTGGAGCCCGTTTTCGGTCCAAGAGGCCGAGCTGGTCGCGCACGGGGATCCCCTGGAGAAGCTGGAAGCGCTTGTCGACGATGGCCTGCTCGAACGGGCGGACGTGTCGATGGCCCGACGCGGAGAGGGCGATGTGGCGCGCGGTGAGCGGCGTTATCGGTTTGCCAACGAGCTGGCCAGCGAGGCGGCCAACCGGCAGTTGATGCCCAGCGAGGCGTCCCGATTGCACGGAATACTTGCCGATTATCTGAAGCGCAGCGACGCCAGCAAAGAGGGGGTATCCCATCATGCGTTGTTGGCACGCCATCTCGAGGGAGCGGGGCAGACGAAGCAGGCAGTCCGCCACTACCTCGAGGCGGCAGATGCGGCGCTCGAGCAGGCGGGGGCGCCGGAGTCGCTTCGGCTCGCCGAGCGCGCCCTCGACATCGAGGGGCTCGACCGCCGTCGGGAATTCGAGGCGCAGGGCCTCAGAGCCAGGGCATTGACGATGCTCGGATCGCCGGACCGTAGATACGAAGCCATCGAGGCGATGGTGGAACTGGCCGAGGAGGCCGCCCGAGTCGACGGTTCGGAACTGGGCGTCGAGGAGCGGGTGGAGGCATACCTTCGATTTATCCGCTTTTACGTCGACGCCGGTGACTACGACGAGGCGCGAAGTTACGTCGAACAGGTATTGAATCAATCCGGCAACGACCTGGCCATCGCCGAAGCGACCTTCTACGAAGCGGCGATGCGCATGCGGGAGGGCGACCGCGAAGGGGCTCTCGACCATGCAGAGCGGGCGGCGGATGTGTATCGAACCGACGAATCGGAGCGAGCGCGGCGGGGCCTGGCGCGGTGTCAGAATCTGCGAGGTATCGTGCTGCGCCGCGCCGGCCGCCATCGCGAGGCCCTCGACGTCTACGAAGAGGCGCTGGATGCGGCCCGCGATATCGGCGACTCCAAGTTGATCCGGTTTTTGTTGAATAATTCCGGTCTGGCGTTGGCCTACCGGGGTCGATACGCAGAGGCGTTGTCGCGGTACAACCAGGCGCTGGAGCGTTGCCAGCAACTGGGCCACCGGATCGACCAGGCCGAGTACTTCATCAACATCGGCCATGCGTATTACCTGCTGGGCCGCACCGATGAGGCGATCTCGACGATCCGTCGGGGCATCCATCTGGCCCGGCAGGCCGGCGTCAATACCGATATCGCCAACGGGCTCGTCTCGCTGGGCGTCTGCTATCTGGATCGTGGCCGACTCTCGGCAGCCGACCGGTCCCTGCACGAGGGTCTGCGCATCGCTGATTCAATTCCGGAAGCCTATTACGGCGTCCACGCGATGTTGGCCCTGGCTCGCGTGCAATTGCGCCACGGAACGGAGTCGGACGCCCAGACGGCGCTGGTGCAGGCCGAGGATGGCCTGGAGCGGTGCCGCGACGCACAGATGGACTGGGGCATCCCCTATGGACTCAGCGTCAAGGCCCGCGCACTCGATGCGCTGGGACGTCAGGCCGAGGCGCTCGAGGCCTCCGATCAGGCGACCCACCTGCTCGACGATCTGGAGGGATACGAAGAGCAGGCGATCTGGTATCATCACGCTCAGATTCTGGCCGACCTGCCGGAGCGGCTCAGAGAAGCGGGCTGGCGAGAGGAACTGACCGCGACGATCGACCGCGCCCGAGACATCGTCGAGGACCGCATCCGGTACATCGAGACGAAGGATGTGGAGGCGTACCTGGACCGGCCGCTCCACCAGGCGATCCTGCAGATGGCGGGGCAGTATGGATCGTAGACTCGATGCAATTTGTGGACAGCCGATCCGATTCGGTTGATGGTGTGGGTGACGCCCACTAGGGTTTCGGGTCGATACAGATCACCACAGAGACGGTGAAACGATGGGCAAGACAAAAGACCTCAAGAAAGCATCTCGACGCGCCCGGGTGATCGCCTCGGACATCGCGATCTACCCGGATATCAAAAAGCGCATCAAGAAAGGGATCAAGAACGACAACCTCTTCGAGCAGCTCGACGACGTGCTTCGAGAGGCCCGACAGGACTACCGCGCGCACGTCGACGAGGAGATCATCGACAATACGATTATCTTCGAGATGGCCTTCATCGACATCGTCTTCGCCAAAACAGGCGATATCGAAAGCGACATCTGGTAAGCCGATTTCCATGCCGACATATATCTATCAGGTCGAAGCCGCCGACGAAGGTCGGCGGCTCGACACGTATTTGCGCGACGTCGACGAGCCGTCGGAGACGCGTTCTCAGGTCAAAAAACGCATCGATCGCGGGGAGGTCTCGGTCAACGGCGAGACCGCGCCGAAGGCGGGGGTCCGACTCGAGGAAGACGACGAGGTCCGTTGGGAGTACGAGCCCCCCCAGGAGCCGGATCTCGAACCCCAGGATCTGCCGCTCGAATTTCTGTACGAGGATGACGAGCTGGCGGTCGTCATGAAGCCGGCCGGCATGGTCGTCCACCCGGGCCCGGGTCATCCCGACGGGACGCTCGTCAACGCGTTGTTGTATCACCTGGAGGATCTATCCGGGGTCGGCGATGAGATCCGTCCGGGAATCGTCCATCGCCTGGACAAAGAGACCAGCGGCGCCCTGGTCGTCTCGAAGACGGACCGGGCGCACCATCATCTGGCGGCACAATTCAAGGAACACACCATCGAGCGGGTCTACCACGCGCTCGTATTCGGGGCGGGTCTCGAGGACGAAGGGACGTTCGATACGGGCCATCGGCGCGATCCGTCGAATCGCATGCGCTATACCGGCCAGAAGGGCGGTGATCGACGGGCGGTAACTCACTACCGGGTTCGGCAGCGGTTTCGGACTGGAGCCGCGCTGGTGGAATGCCGGTTGGAGACGGGTCGAACCCACCAGATTCGCATGCATTTTTACGAGGCGAACGCGCCAGTGTTGGGGGATTCGATGTATGCCGGACGGTCGACCTCGAATGCCACGGTTATCGACCGGCAGGCGTTGCATGCGAGGGTGCTCGGTTTCGAAGGTCCGGACGGAGAGCATCGGCGATTCGAAGCGGACTATCCGGACGATTTTGCAGCAGCGCTCGAACACCTCGAGCGAGGCGGTGAGTGGCGCCCCTGACGACCCTCAGTCTGGTTCGTCGGTGTCGCCGATCTCGGCATCCAGCAGATCGAGGTATCGCTCGACCAGAAGGTCGGCGTCGACGCCGAAGGCCTCGGCGATGTCGCGCAGGTAATTGCGCAGGTAGACCTCTCTGGGCAGGACATCGAGGCGCCCGTCTTCGATGGCGGTCAGATATTTGACGCCGATCTCGGTGTGGGTGCTGACGTCATGGAGGGTCACTCCGGCGCGACGACGCAGTGATTCAACGAGTGCGCCGGGTCGTCCGGATGCAGGTCGCTTGGGGACCTCCAGAGCGTCGCCGGAGCGGTCCGTCGAGTCGATGGTGGCCCGTGATTCGGTATCGTCGGCCATGTCGCCACCACTGGCCGGAACCGTGCGAGCTGGCCCGCCGGCGTCGGTCTGCTGCTGGGTCGACGTTTCTTCGGGCTGAGACTCCGAGTCATCGGCGGCGGGTGTCGACGTCGTCGTGGAGACCCCGGCGGGATGGGTCGACTCGCCGGCGCTCGCGCGGGGCCCACCCGCCTGGATGGTCGGGCTCGTAGCAGCCGGCGTGTGGCGTCCCTGACGGCTCGGGGTATCGCCTTCTTCGGTGAAGGTATCGTTGGGCATCTGCAGCACTTCCCGGTAGAGCCCTTCGAGCTTTTCGGCCATTTTCGGCCGCTGCTCGCTATCGCCGAAAATCAGGTCGACCGCCGAGGAGCGTCCGTAGCCTTCCCACAGCCGGCGGCAGTGTTGTCGCACCTCGTCTCGTCCCGACTGAGGGCTGATCCCGAGACGCTTCGCCGGGTGGAGGTCGGCCTGTTCTTCGAGGCGCGGAATTGGGCGAGGATACCGTTCATCGACCTCGGTAATCTCGCGCAGAGAGCGAGCGATCCGTTCGATATCGCGCGACAGTTTTTCCTCGCCGCGCATCGACGTCTGCTCCATGCTCCGGCGGTGATAAAACCATCGTCGATCCTCGTATTCAGCGTGGGTGAGAAACCGAGGAAACAACCCGATGGCTTCGTGCCAGGCGTGGGCGAGGACGTGGCCGAGATCCTGTTCGGATCCCTCGCGGACCAGATTGACCACGAGGTACGTCTCGAGTTTGTCGGTCGCTTCACGGACAACTGCCCGGAGGTCGTCGTCCCGGGCGCCGACGTCGTCGGCCGCATCGAGCAGGGTATCGACGGTCAGACCCATCGGCTGGCGGTCGAGGATCTCGTCGAGGGCCTCCCCCAGCTCCCGGGCATCGGGGTCGAGTCGGACCGATTGCAGAAGCGCGCTCCGAAAATACTGAGTGACCAGCCGTACCGCCGACGGCTCCGGGGTCGCGACGGCGATCGGAATGTCACTGAGCGCGAAGAGGCTGACTCCCAGGGGCTCGGTGCCGGAGGGCAGATCGAGGAGCACGCAGTCGAAGTCGAGGGCGTGAAGCTGGCCGATGAGCTCGGTCGGCGAGATCTGCGGGGGATCGAACGGGTGAGCGCGTCCGCTCGCGAGGCTGGCCAGCCAGACGCCCTCGTGACCGCTTTCGTGGATGAAGTCAGCGATGTGCGAGTCCGGGGCCCCCAGCGGCGGGAGATCCTGGTCGGCGACCGTCGGCGGCTCACCGCTTCCAAAGAGGGTATTCAGGGTGGGACATCCCCAGTCGGCGTCCAGGCAGAGGACCCGCTCGTCTTTGCGGGCCAGGGCCCGGGCGGTTTCGGCACAGAGTGTGCTCCGGCCGGTTCCCCCTTTTCCTCCTCCGTAGGCGACGACACGGGGTCGGTCGACAGCGCGTTTTGGGCCAGCGCGGTTCAAAGTCGGCTCCAGTGGATCTTGGCAGCATGGCGCGTGCAGGTTACCGTATGAGCGGAGAGAAACTACACGAGTTTCGAGATGGCTTTCAAGCGCAAGCAGGGAAGGTGACGACGTGCTGCGATTGGTCTTTGAAGATCCGCAGTCTGGCGACGAGCGATCGGTGACAGTCGGGGCGGAGCGTCCGCGGGTGACCGTGGGACGAAGTCCCGACAACGAGATTCAGATCGATCGCCCGTCGGTCTCGCGGCGCCATGCCGAGATCGTGTTCGACGGAGAGACGGGCTGCACGGTGCGGGACCTCGACAGTTCGAACGGCACCTACGTGAATGGGGATCCCGTGCAGGGCGATGTGCTAACTGGTGGTGAAGACCTTCGCTTCGGTGACTTTGCGATGGGCGTCGAGCGGACTGTCGACTCCGGGTCGGTGCCCGAGCCGCCGGGGCTGGAAGGGGGCGACGGTCCCCCGAATCCGCCGAAATCCGATGAAGGCTCGGGCCTGCTCGGCGAGATGGACGACGGCTCGGAGACCGATTCCGAGGAGGGCGTCATGATCGGGGATGACATGATCGTCGACGAAGAGGATCGCGACGCGACCCGCGAGTTTTCCCCGGCGGCGAAACGGCGCATCGAAGAGCTCGAAGAACGGGTGGCTACGCTCGAAGCCGACCGGGCCAAAAAGAAGGAGATATTCGACGAGCTTGAGTCGGACCTTCGAAGTCTCGTGGCGCAGAAAAAAGAGATGTCCGAGCGAATCGAGGCATTGGAGTCGGAGCTTCGGGCCCGAGAGTCGGATGTCGACGAGCTCGTCGAACGTCTCGACGACGACTCTCATCTCGCGGATCTGCAATCCGAGCGGGACCGACTCGCCGAACGTGTCGACCAGCTCGAGACGGCGATCCGCGAGAAACCTCCCGCCGACGATGGAACGTTGGTCTCCGAGCTGAGAGGTCGCATCGAGCGTCTGGAGGATGAGCTCGAAGACCGAAACCGGGCGCTCGAAGATCTGATCGAAGAGCGCGACCGGCTTGCGGATTCGGCCGAGGCTTGATGTTGTCACGAACATCGATGCTCGGGGCAGTCAACCGGACTGCGAGATGCCGTCGATTGTTTCGGGATCGAGTTCCCGTTCCGGGTCCCGCGGGAGCGTGAGGACGAACCGGGTTCCACCATCGTCGGGTTGTTCGACGTCGATCGAGCCGTGATGTTCCTCGACCATCTGCTGGGTCATCGGCAGGCCCAGGCCCGTACCATCGGGTTTGGTGGTGTAGAAGGGCTCGAAGAGTTCGTCGGGATCGCCCTCGACGCCCGGGCCGTAGTCGCGCACCCAGACGCGGACAGCAGAGGGATCCCCATCCATGCCGATTTCGACGACCGTGCCCTCCGGACTGATTTCGATGGCGTTTTTGACGACGTTGAGAAGCGCCTGTCTCAGATGGTCGGGATCGGCTCTGAGCGGGAGGGGTCCGTCGGGCCAGTCGACGTCGACCTCGACGCCTGAGCGTTCCCATTCGCCCAGGTGAAAGTCGACGAGGTTTTCGACGATATCGACAATATCGACCTCTTCGAGGTCAGCGGTCGGAAGCCGGGCGTAGACCAGATACTCTTCGGTAATATCACGCAGCCGTTCGACCTCGTCGGTGATCGTCTGCAGCAGGGGCATGACATCGGGATCGTCGCGGTCGATGTCGTGCTCCTCGACCAGCGATTCCATGAGCATCTCGGTGTTGAGGTTGATGCTCGAGAGGGGGTTTCTGAGCTCGTGGGTGATGACGCTGGTCATGCGTCCGACGGTGGCGAGTCGCTCGGATTTCAAAAGGGCCTCGTGTTGCTCGCGAAGTTTGGCGTCGCGGCGTGCGAGCTTTTCGGCCATCGAATTGAATTCCCGGGAGAGCATCGTGATCTCATCGGCGCCGAGCCACGGCTCCGGCGGATCCTCCAGGGGCCGATAGTCCCCTTCGCCGACGCGTTTGGTCGCCTCCGTCAGGGTGGTCAGCGGCTGGATGATTCTGAGGACTGCCGCAAGGACGGCAGCCGACAACAGCAGGGCACCCGCGCTGAGTCCGACCAGAGCCCACAGACTCGATTGCTCGTTCTCGTTGGCGCGCTCGAGGCCTTCGTCGGTCATGCGCCTCAGGTCGTTTCGCAACACGGTGATTCGGTCGTCGAGGTGGCGGACATCACGCCTGAGTTTCGCCTGAAGTTCAGTCAGTTCCGCCTCGTCGAGGTCATCGGAAGAACTGCGGATCACACGCTGGGTGAATTCCTCGGCCCGGTCGGCAAAGTCCCCGGCGCGTCTCTCAAGGGCCCTGAGGTCGGCCTCGATCCCGTTGAGGGCGCGGCTCTGGCGTTCGCCGAATACCTGGTCGCGCCCTTCTGATTGAATGAGACTCGCCGCACGATCCAGTTGTTGACGAATCTGGTCCGGCAACGATTTGACCAGTCGCGCCATCTGGAGGGTACGTCGAACGACCAGGGGGTCGCGTTCATTCAGAAGGATGTTAAAGCTCTTGAGGTCGGTCTGGGCGTCGCTGAGACTCAACGACACGGGGACGATCCGACGATTGATGCGCTCGATCTGGCTGAAGAGGGTCTGGGTGCGGTAGACCCCGTACATGAGTACGCCCGTAAAGAGGGAGACGACCAGGGCGAAGGCGACAAAGACCTTGGTGGCAATACTGAGGCGCATGGAACGACCGACCACCGGGATGAGGGGGAATGGACGACGACACACCTCGACCCTACCGCCGTGCGCATCGGGCCGACAAGGCGAACTCGATCGAGGAGAATCTTTGACGCTCCCGACGGTCGGGATGATAATTGGACGTAGTGTTTCGCTCGAACACATCCCCGACGAGGGCTCTTATGATGGTCGACGACAGCGCGCCGGGAGCGCGCCTTCTGGCGACATGGCTCGCAGCGTTGCTGGTGGCGAGCCCCGTGGCATTCGGCCCGACAACCGGATGGGCACAGCAGCAGGGAGATGCCTCGGAAGCCGGGGCATCCGAGGGGGCGCAGACGTCCGAGCCTTCCCAGGCGTCGAGCGAAGCCTCGCAGACGCCGACCCTCGCGGTGTTGCCCGCCCAGGCCGTCGGTTCCGGCATCCAGGAGCTTGTGCCGCGCCGAATCGGCGAGATGGTGCGTGACCGGGTATCCGGGGACGGGCGCCTCGATACGCTTCCGAGCTTTGCGGTCATGCAGCGTGAGGAGGCGACGCGGGTCCGGTCGACCACCGCGATCAACGAAGCTCGCAAAAAGTACACCTCGGGCATCGGTCTGATCGAAGCCGGTGAATACCAGCGGGCAGCCGATACGCTCCAGGAGGCTGTCGATCTTTTACGGGCAAACGTCGCGGATCTGCAGAATTTCGATGTTCTGGCAGACGCCACGGCGAAATTGGCGTGGGCGTACTACGAAGCGGGGTACGATTTCGACGCGCGCAGCTACATCAAGGAATACGCGCATCTGCGGCCGGATGCGTCTCTCGATCAGGATGAATTCCCCCCCGAACTCAAGACGATCTTCGAGGAGGAGGTCAACAAGGTCAGGGAGGCGGGCACGAGCACATTGACAATCGAAGCGAACCAAGAGGGTGCGACCGTCTACGTCGACGGCGTCGAAAAGGGGAAAACCCCGGCGACGGTCGACGTCCGGTTCGGAGCCCATTACCTGGTGGTGAAGGGTGAAAAGGGACGATGGACCTCCCAGATTTTGGTTCGCGGGCGAGACACTCGTGAGACGTATGAAGCGACATTGAGCCAACCCGAGCGAGTCGAAGTCGAGGAGGAGCCCGCCTACTTCACGCAGCTTTTGTCGGGGATTGCCGACGGGATTTTCGGCGCCGAGCTGGGGCCGGAACTCGCCGAGTTTGTCGAACAGTCGGGCGCCGACGACGTGGCGTGGATGACCATGCAACAGCGAGACGGTGAATTCCGGGCGATCCCGTTTGTGTACAGTGCCGACGAAGATCTCTACCTGCGCGGCGATACCGTGACCTTCGACCTGGAACTGTCAAACTTGAGACTCGGCGTGGACGAATTGGGTAAACAGATCGTAGAGATGACCCTCAATACCCCGACGGATCGGGCGTTCCAGCGCGTGGATTTGACCCAGGAACCCGAGGCCGACGCCCGGGCCGAAGCCGACCCGAAAGAGGAGGCTCCCGGCCAGACGGACGACCAACAGATCGAAGAGCAAGCAGAAGAGCCCTCGGATACCGAAGAGCCCGCAGCGGAGTCGGTTCAGCCTCCACCTCCGATCGAAGATGACGAAAAGGACGGGAAGGCCGGCAAGTGGATCCTCGTGGGCGTCGGGAGCGCTGCACTCACCGCCGGGCTCGTCATCGGTGGTGTGTTTCTGTTCGGCGGCAACAATCCCGACGGCTTTCAGACGGAGGTCTCGTGGTGAATCAGACACTTCGAGCGACATTCGGCCCGATCATCCCAAGCATCCTGCTGTGTGCCGGACTCGCCTTCGGTGGTGCAGTGGGCTGTGGCGCCGAGGGGCCGTCGGTGGACGTGGAACTGTACGGCTACGACGCGGCAGCCGGGCGATTTGTGAGCCGTCTGGGTGACTACGTCGGCGCCGAACAGGTCAGGGTCACGTTGAGCCGTCCCCTCAGCGACGAGTCGATCAGTTCACAGACCTTTCCCGTCGGTGACGGGAGTGCCAGTCTTCCGGAGTTGCAGTTCGGAAACGACACTCGGCTCGAATTTACCCTCCTGGAACGGAGTACCGACGGCGAGTTGGTTCCGCTGGCCAGCGGAGCGACGCCGCTGTTCGACGTGCAGCCCGATTCCGAAGACCGGTCGTATCGACTGATGCTGGCGGCCGCCGAGGTCTTTTCGCCGGTCGGAGAGCGGTATTCAGATCCGCAGACGTCGGCGCAGTGGGATTATCGCCAGGTGCGGTTCGACGACCGGGGGCTGTCTGGCGGCGGTTTCGCCGGGCGAACCGGACACCGAACGGGCGTGGCCTCCGGCGGGCGAGTCCTGTTCGTCGCCGGTGCTCCGAACGTCGAGCAGACGCTGCTGGACGGGACGGTTCCCGAACTCAACGGCGTGCACGACGATGTTCAGTTCTACGACACGACCCGCGGTCGGATGATCAATCTCGGGTACAACCCCGGAGCCGACCGGCCCCGGCGAGACGGGGCGGATCGGCTGGCGGTGGGCCGAGCGTACCACACGGTCACCAAGATCGGACCGCAACGCTTCCTGGTCGCCGGGGGGTTGACCCTCGAGGATGGCGATACGGTCGCCACGGGGGCGCTCGAGATCGTCGACCTCGACCGGCTGGCCGGCGAGCGGGTGCGCTCGCTGGAGGACGAATCTGGCGCGATTCAGTCCATGGAACCGGCCCGGGCCTTTCACACGGCCACCTATCTGCCCGAGCCGAATGTGGTCGTGCTGGCGGGGGGGCTGAAACCCAACGGGACGGTCGTGTCCGCCGTGGAGATCATCGACCTGGAGAGCGGGACCATCACATCGGCGGGGGATCTCGAAGCAAGTCGCGCTCAACATCGGGCCGTGCGTACCAGTTCCGGCGAGGTCTGGGTGCTCGGGGGATGGGCTCCGGCCAGCGGAGCTCTGAGAGAGACGGAGCTTCTGACGGTCGAGGACGGGGCCCTCTCCGTCGAGACCGACGACCCCATGAAGGACGAACGCTACGGGTTCGGGCTGACAACCGTGGATTTCGGACCGAACGACAGCATCGTCGCCTGTGGGGGATACACGAGCTTTACGACCAAAGATAAGATAGGTACGTGCGAGCTTGTCGTACTCGGCACCGGCAGCCAGGAGACCTGGCAGATGCCCCAGCCGGTCTCGGGCCTCGATGTGTTCTCACTGGACGGCTCCAATGACCTGGTCACAGTCGGCGGTCGAAATGCCGACGGCGAGCCGGTCGGAGCGACGCGATTCGCGTTCCGGGGATCCTCCGCAAGCTCGTTCTTTGAGCCCGACGGGTCGGCTCAGATGGGGACATCGCGATACGGGGCGTCGAGCGAGCAACTGACCAGCGGTCTGATCATCGTATCGGGTGGGGTCGGCGAGTCCGGCAGCAGCGAAGTCACGCTCGACACCCTTGAATATTACAACCCTGTCGATATTGTCCCGGCTGCCGAGTCAGGAAATTGAGTGTCAAACCAATCTGATCACCAGGAGACAACGATGGCTGAAGAGGAAAACGAAGAGCAGGTCGAGGCGAACGACGCCGAGCAAGAAGACGAAGAAGAGGAAAAGCGAGGCGGCGGCCAGAAGATCATGTGTTTCGTCTCCAAGGAGATGGTCCCCATCAACGAGACCGTCGAAGTGCAGTACATGCCCGGCAAAAAGGTGCGTGTGCTGCCGAAGTACCTCCGCTACGAGACCGAAGAGGACGAAGAGGCGACGGCCTGACCGTCGTCTGGCATTCTGTCCCACGACGCGGGCCGACCCGGCGCCATATCGGTGCCGGGTCGGCCCGTTTTTTGTTTGAAGCCGCCCCGATATGGACCGCGCCTGACACACGGTGGGAATTCATACCACACCGATGTCACTCGGTCCCATCAGTCGGATATATAGAAGGGGACTTGGGCGTATAGGAGGGATGTTCCGGGCCTGAACGGGGTGTCGGGGCCGCCGAATTATCTTCTTGACGGGGGATCTGCAGCGTCATATGGTCCTGATGTGGGATGAATTCCCATGGAGTGGAACGTCGGCCCACGGACGGGCCGACACTTCGAGATGACAATCGCACGGATGCGATTCGGTCGGCCGGACTCCCGTTGAACGAGAGGTCATGGAACACTTTCGAGGCCATTATGCCCACACGATGGACTCGAAGGGGCGTGTGAGCCTACCGGCCCGGTACCGCGAGGTACTCGAGGCGAACGACCCGAGCGGGGAAAAGGCCGACCGTGTCATCTTGACCCACGCATTGGATGGAAATCTGGATCTCTACTCGCTGGACAAATGGACGCAGTTCGAGCGCAAGCTCCAGGAACTGCCGGCCTTCAAGACGGAGGTCAAACACATCAAACGTGTCTACATTGGTTCGGCCAAAGAGGTTTCGCTCGACAGCAACGGACGGCTGTTGATTCCGAAATCGATGCGCGAGTACGCCGATCTCGACCGCGAGGTCGTCTGGGTCGGGCAACTCGACAAGGTCGAACTGTGGGATCAAGGCGAGTGGGAATCGGTGGCGGCCGAAGCGCAGGCCGACCCCGAAGCGGTCCAGGAGGCGATCACCGAACTCGGCTTGTAGCCTCGTCGATTGCAGTGTTCACAGGTTGCGTGCGCACGGAAGCGACACGGAGGACGCGAGTTCTTCGACTCAAGGACGAGTCACGGACGATGCGGAGACCTCAAGGAAGAGGGCCGGTCGGCGCGAGCCGGCGGGTTGCCCAGGGACGGGCACCGTCATCGTCATCCCCGAGTGCTGCGCCGACGCGGAGGCTGATTGGCAACATTCGACACAGAGTATCACGCCCCGGTCATGGTCGAGGAGGTCCTCGAGCATCTGGTGGTGGATCCCGAAGGAATATACGTGGATGGCACGGCCGGCGGAGGCGGGCACGTCGCCGCTCTGCTCGACGCTCTGGATCCGGCGGGCCACGTGGTGGCCATCGACCGCGATCCGGATGCCATCGACGCGTGCCGTGAACGTTTCAAGGAGATCGACTCGGATCGGCTGACTCTGAGCCGAGGTAATTACGATCAGGCCGTCGAGATCTGCGAGCAACTGGGGATGTGCCCGGTGGACGGATTTCTGGTCGACGCCGGGGTCAGTTCGCACCAGTTCGACGACCCCGAGCGCGGCTTTTCGTTCCGAGAGCCGGGACCGTTGGATATGCGCATGGGGCCGAACGCGCAGCGCCTCGACGGGTGGCTGGCGTCGGTCGAACATGGGGAGCTGGCTCGCGTGCTCAGAGAGTACGGTGACCTGCCGAGGGCGGGAGCACTGGCTGCGGCGATCCTCGATGCTTTCGACGCCGGCGACCTGGAGACGACGACCGACCTTCGTGACGTCGTCGATGCGACGGGGACCGGCACGCGCCGCCAGGTCAGCGACGCCAGTCTGGTCTTCCAGGCCCTGCGGATCGCCTTGAACGACGAGCTTCGGCATCTGCGGGAAGCAGTGCAGCGAGTGCCCAAGCTGGTGCGCTCCGGGGGCCGGGCGGTGTTTATCAGCTTTCATTCGCTGGAGGACCGGATCGTCAAGCATGAGTTCCGCGCCCTCGCCGAGGACTGCGTGTGTCCGCCCGGGTTGCCGGTCTGCGGATGCGATGCCCGCAGTGAGGTCGAGATCCTCACCCGCAGCCCCATCGAAGCCGGCCAACAAGAAGTGGATCGAAATCCCCGGGCCCGAAGTGCCAAATTACGAGCCGTCGAAGTTGTGTGACGTGTTATCGAGGATCGAGAGATGAAACGAATGATATCCAATATGTGTCGCGACGGTCTCAGAGTGGGAGCCTGGGTGGTGCTCTTGGCGATCCCGACGTCGCTTCTGTTGACGCAGGTGTACTACGAATACAGGGCCACCGAGCTCGGCTACGAGATTTCGGAAGCGAGCTCCAAGAAGCGCCAGCTGACCGATCAGCGGCGGAGGCTAAAGATCGAGCGTGCCATGCAGGCTCGAAGTGAACGTGTCACTCGGGTTGCCAAGCAGCGCTTCGGGCTGCGTCGAGCCGGGCCCGAACAGGTCTGGACCATCGAGCCGGCCTCCTCCGACGAGGCGCCGAAGGTGCGGGCCGAGGCCGATAACGGGGCCGGCCGACCCGATGAATCTTCGGATGAGACGCGACCGCTGGCAGCCAACGAGCGCTCGCCGTCGCGCAACGTCGTGCAGTGATCGACACGCCTTGACCGAAGTCCGGAGCATCTGTGGCCGACTCCGACAGCCAACTTCAACAAACGGTCCGGCGGCGGATGACCGCGGTGGTGGTCCTGCTTGTAGCCGGCTTCTTCGTCGTCGTCGGGCGGGTCTACTACCTGCAGACCGAGCGCGAGGACGAGTTGGCGGAGCGCTCCGAAAACCGCACGGAACGGACGCTGCAGCTGAAGGCGGGTCGCGGATCGATTCTGGATCGCAACGGGGTTGAGCTGGCGGTCACGACAGACGTGCCGAGTATTGCCGCTCACCCGAATCAAATCGACGACCCTGCAGCGCTCGCCGAGTCGCTGGCGCCGATCCTCGAGAGGGATGTCCAGGATCTGACCGACACACTCTCGTCGGACCGCACGTTCGTATGGCTCCAGCGAAAGGCCACGCCGGCCGTCGGCCGAAAGGTCGCCAGCCTCGACCATCCCGCCCTTGAGCGCATCACGGAGCCGAAACGATACTATCCGCTCGGCGATCGGGCCGGACAACTCCTCGGGTTCACCGGCGTCGATAACAAGGGGCTCGAGGGAGTCGAGCGGATGATGGAATCGGAGCTCGCCGGCGAGTCGTACACGATCCGGGGCACGCGCGATGCCCGGGGTCATCTGATCTTCAATCGGGGCAAACCCGATTTGAAGAAACTCGAAGGCAACACGGTGGCGCTGACCATCGACGAGCGGATCCAGCGTGTGGCCCAGTCGGCACTGCAAGAGCAGGTCGAAAAATACGACGCAAAGGCCGGATATGCCGTTGTGATGGATGTCAACTCCGGCGATATCCTCGCGATGGCCAATACGCCGTCGTTCGATCCGAATCGTTTTCGGACCTACGACAGCAAGGATTGGCGACTCCGACCGATCACCGATACCTTCGAGCCCGGCTCGGTTTTTAAATCCTTCGTCGTCGCGGCGGCGCTCGAGGAGAATGCCATATCCCTGGCCACCCCGATCGACTGCGAGGAGGGATATCTGCAGATCGGGTCGCACGGAATTCGTGACACCCACAGCCACGATGTGTTGAACGCGGCGGAGGTCGTTCAGAAATCGTCGAATATCGGCGCGTATAAAATCGCCCAGCGGATCGGCAAGAAGCGACTTTACCAGTACATTCGAGCCTTCGGGTTCGGCCGGCGCACGGGGTTGGGCCTGCGCGGGGAGCAACCCGGGCTGGTGCGACCGCCGGACGGCTGGGCCGAAGTCACCTTCGCAAATATCGCGTTCGGCCAGGGGTTGACGGCCACGCCTCTGCAGGTCACCCGGGCGATGAGTGCGCTTGCGAACGACGGGTTGTTGCTGCGGCCCCAGATCATCAAAGAGGTCCGCACGCCTTCGGGGCGGCGGGTACGACGCGGGTCGCCGACGCTGCAGCGAAGGGTTGTCTCGGAGCAGACCGCCGAGGAAGTGACCCGTGCATTGAGCCTGGTGCCCCTGGAAGAGGGGACCGGCACGGAGGCGGCGCTGTCGAACTACACGGTGGCCGGAAAGACGGGGACCGCTCAAAAGGTCAATCCCGAGACCCTTCGGTATGACCCGGATATGTGGGTGGCGAGCTTCTCGGGTTTCGTGCCTGCCGAGAAACCGGAATTCGCCATCTCGGTGATGATCGATGAGCCCGAAGAGACTCACTATGGTGGCGTCGTGGCGGGTCCGGCCTTCAAAGAGATCGCAAAGAATGCGCTGGCCGCCCGAGGGATTCCTCCCATGGAACAGAGCGAGCGGTACAATCTCACCAAAGAACAGAAGGAGCAGGCTCGCTGGGGCACCGAAGAGGATGTACGGGAGCCGACGTTTCGACCGCCGGCAGGAGGACAGCGCCCGACAGCAGGGAACGAGGGTCGGGGCAAATCCGCTCCCCGGGAGCCTGCGGTCGATGGCGGGGTCCCCGATTTTCGCGGGATGACGCTAAAACAGGCGTTGACGGCCGCGCAAAAACTGGGGAGCCTTCCTCAGGTCGAGGGATGGGGTCGGGTCGTCTCCCAGACTCCCGCGCCCGGTCGTTCGTTAGCCGAATCCGACACTCTCCATTTAACTCTCGCTCCCCGCACGTCCGCGTCGCCGGCTTCAAAACAGCCGGCGAGTGGAACGGCGGAGTGAGGTGCCGAGCATGAAACTCGAGACTCTCATCGAGTGCGTCGAGGGGATAACATCCCCCGAGGGCCCCGCCTCGGACGACATCTCCGTCCAAGATATCGCGATTGATTCACGCCGGGTCTCGCCCGGCTCGCTCTTTGTGGCCCTCGAGGGCGAGGAAGCCGACGGACACGCCTACGTCGGGGATGCCATCGAAGCCGGGGCGTGCGCCGTACTGGTGGAGGCCGGCCGCGTCGACGAGGTTCGGCGGGCCGTCGGGAACGAGCGCAGCGCACGGGTCGAATGGATCGTGGCTCGAGGCACTCGGCGATGGCTCGGACCCCTGGCGTCGGCGTTCTTCGGGCATCCGTCCGATGACCTCCTCGTCTTCGGCGTCACCGGAACCAACGGCAAGACAACGACGAGTTTTATCCTGGAGTCCCTGCTGGCGGGTGCCGGTATCGATGTCGGCTTGATCGGAACGGTGGTCAACCGCTGGCCGGGGTTCAGCGAGCGTGGGCCCAACACGACGCCGGAGAGTCTGACTCTTCACAGGTTGATGGCGAAGATGTTGGACGATGGTGTCGACGCCGTGGTCGTCGAGGTCTCGAGCCATGGCCTGGAGACATCGCGGCTGGGCGGAGTCGATGTCGATGTGGGGGTCTTGACCAATCTCTCTCAGGATCATCTCGATTTTCACGGGTCGATGGAGGCGTATCGCCGGGCCAAAGCACGGCTGTTCTCCGAGGTATTGCCGCAGTCGCGCTCCGAATCGGCCGGCCGTCGGACCCTCTCGGGCCAACCAACGGCGGTGCTGAACCTGGACGACGAGTTCGGGCGCGATCTCGAGACCGACATGTCCTCCGACATCGATGTCGTAACCTATGGTCTCGAAACGCCGCGGGCTCAGTGGAGGGCGACGGTTCGATCCCAGACTCTCGCGGGGAGTCGTGTCGATGTCGAGGCGGGCTCCCAGAGTGGCACGGTCGAGTGGCCGCTTCTGGGGCGATTCAATGTTTCGAATGCCCTGGCAGCGAGCGCAGCCGCAACGGAGGCGGGCGTCGGGTTTCAGGATCTGATCGGGGGCCTCTCCGAAGTCGAGCCGGTCCCGGGTCGGCTCGAACGCATCGAATCACCCTCGGGGGCCGGGCCGACCGTGTTTGTCGACTACGCCCACTCCCCGGAGGCGGTGGAGCATGTCCTCGAGACTCTGAGACCGCTGACCGCCGGTCGTTTGATCGTGCTCCTGGGCTGCGGGGGCGACCGCGATCGGGAGAAGCGACCCAGGATGGGACGGGTCGTCGCCCGGGTGAGTGATGTGGCAGTCCTCACGTCCGACAACCCGCGATCTGAATCCCCCGAGTCGATCATCGAGGCGATGCTCGACGGGGCCAAAGAGGAGGGGGTATCGGTGCATCGAGAGTTTCCGGAGCGTTCGGGCCTGTGGGTCGAAGACGACCGGGGCAGGGCCATCGACGAGGCGATCGAGAGGGCGCAGCCCGACGACGTCGTCCTGATCGCCGGGAAGGGCCACGAGACCTACCAGGAGATCGCAGGCCAGCGCCGTCCCTTTGACGATACCGAGCGAGCTCGACGGGCGTTGGAGGCTCGCGATGCGTGAGTCACTTCGCACCGACCGGACCCTGCGCGTCTCGACCTGGACGCTGGCGAAGATCGCCGAGGCCGTCGACGGCCGACTGGTCGACACGGGTCGAGCCCGGGTGACACCGAGGGCGGTGTCGACCGATACGCGCACACTGCAGCAAGGAGACCTCTTTTTTGCGCTGCGGGGAGAACGGTTCGACGGCCACGATTTTCTCGAGGAGGCCGTTTCGGCCGGCGCGTCCGGGTTTGTCGTCGAGGCGGACGACGACGTCGATGACGCGGTCCCCACCGTTGTGGTGGATGATACCACCGTGGCCCTGGGGCGGCTCGGCGCGGAGATCTGGAGCGAGGCCACCGACGACGGGCTTCATTCGATCGCAGTCACCGGTTCCAACGGAAAGACGACGACCAAAGAGCTGTTGGCCACGCTGTGGAGCGGTCTGGGAGCCGTCCATGCGACACCGGGAAATCTGAACAATGCGGTCGGACTGCCCCTGACGCTTTGTGGTCTGCCCGTCGAGGCCGACGTCTCGATCCTCGAAATGGGGGCGAATGCCCCCGGCGAGATCCGCGAGTTGATTGCCATGGCCCCGGCAGCGCAGCGGATCATCACCTCGATCGGGTACGCTCACACCGAGGGGTTCGGTTCCATCGAGGGGGTTCGTCGTGCCAAATCCGAGATCGCGGAATCGGCCGACACCGACACGCAGGTCATCGTGCCCAGTGGGGAACGGCCGCGCTTGTCGGTCGACTCGGGCCCGGCGCGGGTCGTCACCTTCGGCGAAGACACCGAGTCCGACATCCGCGTGGTGGGGTATGAACCGTCGGAGTCGGGCGGGGCGCGTGTACACCTGGAGGGACTCGGCCGCCAGCGCGAGGTTCAGCTCGGATTGCCCGGGCGGCACAACGCTCGGAATTTGGCGGCGGCCGTGGCCACCCTCTGGCTGCGCGGCCTCGACCCGGAGCCGCGTTCGGTGCAGAGGCTGAAGGACTCGTTGGACCTTCCGGCCGGACGCTGGCGGGAGGTCGAGGTCGCCGGCCACCGGATCGTCGACGATGCCTACAATGCGAATCCTTCAAGCGTGCGGGCGTCGGCCGAGGCCTTCATCGAATGGGCCTCCGACGGCGATCGGCGCCGAGTCGTTGTTTTGGGCACGATGCTCGAACTCGGCGATACTGCGCGACAACATCACGAACGTGTGGCCGCGGACCTGGCAGACAACGAAGAACTGGACGATCTCGTCTTTGTGGGTGACCATGCCGAAGCGATGATGCGGGCGGCGGAGTCCGTCGATCGACCATCGCTGAATGTCTATCGAATGACCGGGGCCGATGCGGTCGCGGAGTGGCTGGCATCGACGGATCCGGCTGCAGTGTTGCTGAAGGGAAGCCGAGGCGCCGGCCTCGAGACCGTTATCGAATTGCTGGAATCAGGCAGTGCGGACGACTGATGCTCTTCGAACTATTTTTCCAACTCAAGGACAGTTTCGGACCGTTCAACGTCTTCCGGTACGTCAGTTTTCGCGTGCTGGCATCGATGGCGACGGCCCTGCTTATCTGTCTGTGGACGTATCCCTGGTTTATCGACAAACTCCGCGGGTCCGACGTCGGACAGGTGATCCGCGAGGACGGTCCCGAGTCACACTTCAACAAAGAGGGGACACCCACGATGGGCGGGGTGCTGATCCTCTTTTCCGTGGTGCTGTCTACGCTCCTGTGGGCGGATCTGACGAACCAGTATATCGGCGTGATCCTGGGGGTGACCGTGCTGTTTGCAGTCGTCGGATTTCTGGATGATTACACCAAGCTCAAGGAGCAATCGAGCGGGGGGGTCCCCGGAAAGGCCCGGCTGGCCATGGAGTTCGCGGTCGCGCTGGGTGCCATGCTGCTGATCTTTTATTCGAACGCCTTCGACTACTCGACGACCCTGTACTTTCCGTTCGTCAGTACCGAACGCTTCAGCCTGACGCTTCCGCTGTGGCTGTACGTCCCCTTCGCATTGACCGTGATCGTTGGCACGGCCAATGCCGTGAATTTGACCGACGGACTCGACGGGCTCGCCATCGGGCCCGTGATCGTGGCGGCCGGGACGTTTCTGGTCCTGGCCTACGCCTCGGCCACCGTGCTTCATTTTCCGAGTACCGTCGAAGGCGTCCAGCACATGGTGGAGTTTGACCTGGCCGAGTATTTGATGGTGCCCAAAGTCGAGGGGGCCCAGGAGCTGTCGATCTTCTGTGCGTCGATCATCGGCGCCGGCGTCGGCTTCCTGTGGTACAACACCTTCCCCGCCCAGATTTTCATGGGAGATGTCGGCAGCCTGTCGCTCGGCGGCGCCCTCGGCACCCTGGCGGTGATCACCAAGCACGAGCTGTTGTCGACCATCATCTTTGGAGTCTTTCTGGTCGAGGCGGTCAGCGTCATCACCCAGACGACCAGCTACAAACTGACCGGAAAACGGGTCTTCCGCATGGCACCGATCCATCATCACTTCGAGATGAAGGGGTGGCCGGAGCCAAAGATCATCGTTCGTTTCTGGATCATCTCAATTATGCTCAGTCTCATTGCACTCGCTTCGTTGAAGCTTCGCTGACCTGGGAGGTCAGTCAGGCTGCGTCGATGGCCAAGGAGGGCCACGATGACCACGGACAAGCTCGCGACGCTGTCGGAGACGACCAACAGCGACATGACCCGGGAGGCCGACCGAGCCGGTGACGAGAGTCACTGGGACGGCTGGCTGTTGGGGGCGACCCTTACGTTGATGGCCTTCGGGCTGGTCATGCAGTACTCGGCGAGCGCGGTAACCAACGCCGACAAGCTCGGCAGCCACTGGTATGCGGTCTCCTCCCAGCTCCCGAAGGTGTGTCTGGGGCTGGCCGCCATGGTGGTTGTGGCAAACCTCCACTACAACTGGTGGCGGCGAGGCGTCTACTGGCTGCTCGGCGGAACCTTTGGCCTCCTGCTCGTGGTCTTCGTGCCCGGGGTGGGCCTCACGTTGAACGGGTCTCGACGCTGGATCGACCTCGGCGTGTTTCTGTTTCAGCCCGCCGAGCTCGCCAAATTGACCATGGTCGTCGTCATGGCGTATTCGGTCGCCAAGAAAGGCGAGAAGATGCGGGAACTGGTCTTTGGCATCCTCCCGCACGTTTTGTTGGTCGTCTTCATGGCCGGGCCACTATTGATGCAGCCCGACCTCGGAACGACGGCGATCCTTGCGGTCATGATGTCGGTGATGGTCTTCGTCAGCGGCACGAAGTTTCGATACCTGGTGGGACTGGGCGGAATCGGCGTGGGGCTGCTAGCGGTCGCGATCCTGCATCGGCCCTACCGCATAGAGCGGGTGACGGCCTTTCTGAATCCCTGGCAACATCAGCAGGACGCCGCATATCAGATCACCGGATCGCTCGTGGCGATCGGGTCGGCGGGGCTGACCGGGAGGGGGCTCGGCGAGGGCGAGGGCAAACTGGGATATGTGCCCGAACTGTGGAACGATTTCATCGCGACGTTGGTCGCCGAAGAGCTCGGGCTGCTCGGGATCGCCGCAGTCGTGTCGCTGTTTCTGGTCTTCCTGTGGCGCGGCTATCGCATCGCCCAACGGGTCGAAGATCCCTTCGGGACTTACCTGGCCTTCGGCATCACAACCCTCATCGGGATGCAGGCGTGCGCAAACCTCTTCGTGGTGACGGGGCTTGCCCCGACGAAGGGTCTGACGTTGCCCTTGATGAGTCAGGGCGGAAGTTCACTGTTGATGACCCTGGTAGGCGTCGGGATCCTGCTGAATATCTCCAAGCGACCCCCCGATCGGTGGGCACGCCAGAAACCCGAGCGGGAGCGGCGTCGCGAAAAGAAACGGCTAGAAAAGAAACGACAACGACGCGAGAAACGCACACGTGAGTCGGATACATGGGCTGGTTGAGCGGACAGAATCGAGGAGACACCGAGACCGTCGTCATCGCCGGAGGTGGCACGGGTGGACACCTGTATCCGGGGATGGCCGTCGCAGAGGCCATCGAAGAGAGGGACCCCTCTGTAGAGATCGCGTTCGTCGGGACGGCGGACGGCATCGAGGCTCGGGTCATTCCCGACACTCAGTGGCCGTTGCACACGATGGATGTCCCGAAACTCAAGGGCCAGGGGGTCTCCGGGTGGCTGAAGGGGGGTCTCAGTCTGGGCCGAAGCGGCGTACAGGCGATGAATCTGCTGCGGACCATCAAGCCGAGCCTGGTGATCAGCGTCGGAGGCTACGCCGCTGGACCCTTCACGCTGGCAGCCGCCGCCGATGGCGTTCCGACCGTGCTCATCGAACAGAACCTGCGACCGGGGATGACCAATCGAGCGCTCGCCAAGACGGCCAAACGGGCGTTTGTGGCCTTCGAGTCGACCTGCGACGATTTTGAGAATCTCCCGTGTGAATGCGTGGGGAATCCGGTGCGTCGGGCCATAAGAGACCTGGCGAGCACCTACGAATACGAGGCTCCGGACGACGACGAGCCGGTCCACGTTCTGGTTACCGGTGGGAGCGGAGGCGCCAGGAGCCTGAACGAACGGCTTCCGGAGGCCCTGTGCGGGCTGGGAGAGCGAGCCGCGCATGTGCAGGTGCGCCACCAGTATGGGCGAAACCGTCGCGACGAAGTCGAGGGACGGTACGCGGACTTTCCGGGAGACGCCGAATTGGTCGAGTTCATCGATGCGATGGACGAAGCCTACCGCTGGTCCGACCTGGTGATCTGTCGCGCCGGCGGCACGACGATCGCCGAATTGATGGCGCTCGCGATCCCTGCCGTGTACGTGCCGTCGCCGCACGTGACGGATGACCAGCAAACCAAGAACGCCCGCCAGATTGCCGAGGCCGGGGCCGGACTGATGTTGCCCGACGACGCCATCGGGAGCTCGCGAGCCACGAATCTGATCGGCGGATTGATCGCCAATCCGATCTCGCTGCAAAACATTTCCGATCAGGCTCGAGGCTTCGGCCGGCCCGATGCGGCGGGTGTGATCGCCGAGCAATGTCTGACAATGATCGCCGAAACCCGCTGAGATTCGGTGGAATTCCCCGCGTTTGGGCGCCCTCATCGTAGGGGCGCCCCTTTTTTTTGGGGCGATGGCGGCCCTTAAACCAACGGTCCAGCCTCGAATATGAAGTGCTGCTTGAGGGGTCGCTGAGGCTGAAAGGGGTACTTTAGAGAAAATGTGTAAGGCAATGAATATAAAGAGGAATTGGACATTCCTTCGTTTGAGTGGGGGTTGTCAGATCGGCGGGAACTTGTATCCTTTAAATCGTAAGTGACGCGGCAATTTCGAGTCCCATGACTCGGCGACGGAGACGGTCTGTGGGCGCAGTTCGACAAACCCGAACGGGAGGGGTGTCTGATTCCATCGAATTCGACGAGCCCCTCTCGAAGCATGCGAGTCTCCGCATCGGGGGCCCGGCTTCGGCCTGGGCCGAGCCCGGAGATCTGCCAGCGCTAAAGCAGCTCGTCGAATGGGCGGACGAACGATCCATGCCCTGGTATGTCGTCGGCCTCGGCAGCAACGTGCTGTTTCCGGACGAAGGAATCGAAGGGTTGGTCATGAAGCTAGCCGGGGACCTGGCGAGCATCGAGTTGTCGGAGCGCCGAGACGAGGCCCTCGTCGAGGTCGGCGCGGGAGTCGTCAACGCGCATCTGGTCCGACACCTGCTGAACGAAGGCTGGGTCGGAGCCGAGTTCTTGTCGCTGATTCCCGGCACATTCGGTGGCGCCGTGGCGATGAATGCCGGCACGAAAGAGGCGTCGCTCAGAGAGATTCTTCAGTCGGTCACGCTCCTTCGAACCGACGCCGCCCAGCCGCGTGTCGAGACGGTCTCGGCCGAAGAGATCGGCCTGGCGTATCGGCACAGCGAACTGCCGGGCGACACGCTGGTCGTCTCCGGAACCATCCGGGTCGAGCGTGGCGATGGCTCGGCGGCGCGCGAACGCATGAAAATGGACCGTGAGCGCCGGGAAGAGACCCAGCCGTACAGACTCCCCAGCGTGGGAAGCACATTCGCGAATCCCGAGACGGGATATGCCGGAGAGCTCATCGATCGTGCCGGCTTGAAGGGCGCGAAGGTCGGTGGTGCAAAGATCAGCGACCACCATGCCAATTTCTTCATCAATGACGACGACGCGACGGCGGAGGATTTTCTTCGGCTGATGGCCCGGGCGCGACACGCCGTGCGCCAGATGGAAGGGGTCGAGCTACGACCGGAGGTCCGGTTCGTCGGGTTCGATGGCATGGAGAGACTGCGACGTCTGGAGGCGAAGTTGGCGGGGGAGGACAGCGATGCTTGAGCACATCGATCTGAATCGGTTCGAAGGTGAGACCGTCGGCGTGTTGTACGGTGGCGAGTCCGAAGAACGCTCCGTCAGCCTGGAGACCGGACAGGCACTGGCCGAGGCGCTTCGGGCCCGTGGGCGAGGTCGGACGGTTCGAGAATACGATCTGCCCGACGACTTGGAGATGCTTCTGGAGGATCCCCCGGCCGCGGCGCTTCTGGCGTTTCATGGCGGACGCGGCGAAGACGGGACGCTGCAGGGATTTCTGGAGACGCTCGGTATCCCGTACACCGGGAGCGGCGTCCTGGCGAGCGCGTTGGCCATCGACAAGGTTCGCTCCAAGGCGATCTTCAAGGATGTCGGATTGATGACGCCGCCGGGTGGGGGCATCGAGACATCGTGCGTCGAGCAGACGAACTGGAGTGATTGGCTGAAGCGTCGGAACCTGGAGTTGCCGGTCGTTGTCAAACCCTCCGACGGAGGCAGCAGCCAGCAGGTAGCCCTGTGCCGTGAGATCGACGACGTGCGTCAGGCGGCCGAGGCGATCGCATCCGCCGCCGGGGGCTCGTCGCGAAGACAGGTGATGGTCGAAGCCTATCTCGAGGGAACCGAATACACCGTCGGCTGGTTCGACGATACGTGTCTCGGGTCGCTGGAGGTCGAGCCGGCCCAGGAGTTTTACGATTGGGAAGCCAAGTACGAGTCCGAGCAGACGGCCTACAAGCCCGTCGAGCGGCCCGGGTTGGTCAAGCGGCTGGAGGCGGCCGGCGCCCTGGCGTATCGGGCACTCGGATGTCGAGGCGTCGCCCGGGTCGATTTCATCGCGCGGCGCGGCGGCGACGGAGACGAAATCCTCTATGTACTCGAAGCGAATACGATTCCCGGCATGACCTCGACGAGTCTGGTTCCGAAACTCGCGAGTCGACGAGGGGTCGATTTCGAACGGTTTACCGAGACGATGTTATGCGCGGCGCAACTCGGGACGGAGGCCGGATGACCGGTTGATGGATGGACCCGAGTCTCCCTTCAAGGATGAAGGGTTCGGCACCACGGATGGTGGAGATTGAATGTTTGGACGTCGTGACAACCGAAAGAAACGGTCGAAGACCGAGCGCCTCAAGGAGGGTGCCTCTTCGATCCGTGACACCGTCGCAGCGGTGACGCCCTACGTCCTGTTGGGTGTCGTCGCGATCGCGGTGACCCTGGGGATCTTCCGGGGTTATCTGTACCTCGCCGACAGCGCGTACCTCGAAATTCAATCCGTCGAAGTCACCGGTGTGCAGTGGGCGGACCGCGAACAGTTGACCCATCGGGCCGGCCTTCTTCGAGGGGTCCATATCTTCGATGTGGATCCCGACGAAGCTCGCCGCGCGCTCGAGTCGAATTCCTGGGTCAAAGAGGCGCGGGTGGACCGCCAGCTTCCGAGTACCGTGCGAGTCCACATCACGGAGCGACAACCGGCGGCCTTGCTGGTCGACAGCGGCTACACCGTGCTGGACGGACATGGGCGGGTCATCAAGACCGTCGAGGCCGACAACGCGGTCGCCGACCTGTTGACGCTGCCGCTGTTGACCGGGCTGTCGAAACGGGAGGTGCAGCAGCCGGCGGGACGCACGCAGGTAAAAAGAGCCCTGACGGCTGTCGACTATTATCGTAGACTTGGGCTGGACGCAGACAATCATGGCATCAGCGAGTTGCATCTGGAACCCGTGCTCGGGCTGACCCTGGTCACCGAGTCGGGCACCGAAATTCAACTCGGCCCGAGGGACTGGCGCGTGCGCTTGGACCGCCTCGAGAAAGTGCGCGCAAAATTGGCGAAGCGGGGCATCGAGCCGGCTTACCTGCTTTTGGATCATCGGCTGGGGCCGGACGGACGACTTCGGAGGGTGACGGTGGGACGAGCGGCCAAGGATCGGCCCTCGACGGCAACCGGAACGGACAATGATATTGAATGAACTGGCACGAGACCAAGGAAGGTGGCGAAATGGATGATCACGGAGAGATAGTCGTCGGCCTGGATCTGGGAACGACCAAGGTCGCCTGCATCATCGGGGAGGTGACCGAGGACGGCCTCGACATCATCGGGATCGGGAGCGAGCCATCCAAGGGTCTGCGCAAGGGTGTTGTCATCAACATCGACGCGACGGTGCGTTCGATTCGCCGGGCCGTCGAGGAGGCGGAGTTGATGGCGGGTTGTGAGATCGGCCGGGTCCATGCCGGGATCGCCGGCGGGCACATCAAGGGATTCAATTCTCGGGGGATCGTGGCCGTCAATGGCGACGAGGTCCGCCGCCCGGATCTCGAGCGGGTGGTCGATGCGGCACGTGCCGTCGCGATGCCGTCGGATCGCGACATCATCCACGTGGTCCCGCAGGAGTACATCGTCGACGACCAGGACAAGATCCGCGAACCCCTGGGAATGACCGGTGTTCGATTGGAGGCCAACGTCCACATCGTCTCCGCCTCGGTGACCAGCCGCAAAAACATCAACAAATGTGCAAACGAGTGTGCGCTCGATGTCGAGCGGATCGTCCTCGAACAGCTCGCCAGTGCCGATGCGGTCCTCGAGGAGGATGAAAAGGAGCTCGGAGTCGCGGTGGTCGACATCGGCGGGGGCACCACCGACATCGCCATCTACTCCGACGGGAGCCTCGTGCACACGGCGGTCCTCTCGCTGGGCGGCGAGCACCTGACCGGCGACATCGCAAAGGGTCTGAGGACCCCGGCCAAGGAGGCCGAGCGGATCAAGCAGGCCCACGGCTCGGCGATGGTCGAGAATGTCGATCCCGACGAGACCATCGAGGTCCCCTCGGTCGGCGGCCGCCCTCCCAGGGTGCTGAGCCGCCAGATCCTCGCCGAAATCGTGGAGCCCCGGGTCGAAGAGATCTTTGCGTACGTGGGTCGCGAGATCATCAATTCGGGTTTCAAAGAAAAGCTCGCCGGAGGGATCGTGATTACCGGGGGAACGGCGGCGCTCGAGCACATGCCCGCGCTGGCCGAGGACGTGTTGGGGATGCCCGTCCGCCGTGGGGTCCCCCGCGACGTCGGGGGGCTGGTGGACGTGGTGCGCAACCCGAAGTATGCAACGGGAGTGGGACTGGTGATGCATGGGGCCCGCAATCCCGACGAGCTGATGATGCAGCCGGACCGTGCCAGCTTCTTTGATCGGGTCAGAGAATTCATGGCTGATTTCCTGTGATTCGATCCGTGAGGGTCGAACCAACACGGGGTTGATAGCACCAGATCGCGGTGGTAGATTCTGGGGCTGTCTATCATCCGGCCCGGGACGGGCTGCCGTCCCGACCAAGAGTCGACGAGTCATCGAGTTGCAAGCCAAGCCAGGGCGAAACTGTAATGCTGGAATTTGACGATGCCGAAAAGCCGGAGTCGGCCAATATCAAAGTTGTCGGTGTGGGCGGCGGCGGGGGCAACGCGCTCAACACCATGGTGACCGAAGGGGTCAACGGCGTGCGATTCATCGCGGCCAACACCGACCTTCAGGCGCTGGGCAACAACCTCGCCGATGTAAAGATCCAGCTCGGCGAGAGCGAGACCGAGGGGCTGGGGGCGGGCGCCGATCCCGAAAAGGGCCGCGATTCGGCCCTCGAGACCCAGGATCGGATCGCCGAGGCGCTCGAAGGAGCCGACATGGTCTTCGTGACGGCGGGCATGGGTGGCGGAACCGGCACCGGGGCCGCCCCGGTGATCGCGGATATCGCCCGTGAGGTCGGCGCCCTGACCGTCGGTGTGGTGACCAAACCGTTTCAGTTCGAGGGGCGGCGACGGCGACGCCAGGCGGCCATGGGCATCGAGCATCTGGAAAAGGCCGTCGACACTCTGATTACGATTCCGAACGAGCGACTTCTGGCGATCTCCGACGCCGACACCACTATGATCGAGGCCTTTAAGATGGCCGACGAGGTGTTGCTGCAGGCCGTCCAGGGCATCTCCGACCTGATTACTGTCGGCGGATTCGTCAACGTCGACTTCGCCGACGTGCAGACCATCATGAAGGACCGCGGCCGTGCCCTGATGGGGACCGGCCGAGCCTCGGGGACCGATCGGGCCCTGGAAGCCGCGGAGATGGCCGTCTCGTCTCCACTTCTGGACGACGTCTCGATCGACGGCGCCACCGGGATTTTGATGAACGTGACCGGCGGCACCGACATGACGATCCACGAGGTCAACGACGCGGCCAGCCATATCGAAGAGGTCGCCGACCAGGACGCCCACATCATCTACGGGCAGGTGATCGACGAGGAGATGCGCGACCAGATTCAGATGACCGTCATCGCCACGGGATTCGGGGTGTCACAGGAGGATGTCGACGAGGCGCGCGAGGAAAGTAATAAAGCTTCCGGGGACAACCGAGAGGAGAGCTCGGGTCGACGGCGACGGCGATCGAGCCACGAACACAGCGCCGTCAACACATCGGAGGCACCGGCGGACGACGAGGACGACCGGGCCGCAGCCTCGCAGGAAGACGATAGCGAGGATGACGGCGCCGACGAGGCCGAAGACGGCGACAACGAAGACCGGCGGGCAAACTTCATTCGTGACACCAACAGCACGGTCGACCAACCCTCCAGCGGTCTGTCGCCCGAGGAAGAAGAGGAGATGCAGGTTCCCACCTTCCTGCGCAACCGTCGCAACAACAGCAACGACTAACAGCCTGTTGCACACAGAATCTAGGGCCCTCCGTTGTTTGTACCAGACACTCTACCCGAGTCGCTCTCGCAGATCGTTGTCGTTCTGTGGGAGCCACAGGACGACATCAACATCGGAAACGCCGTCCGTGCGTGTAAGAACTTCGGCGTCCACGACCTCCGGCTGGTCCGCCCGAAGGAGGCGGACCCGCATCAGATATCGATCAGCGCCCCGAAGGCGCCGGAGATCATCCAGAACATCGGCCACCATGAGACCTTCGCCGAGGCCGTCGAGGATTGCGTACTGACGGTCGCGACGACGGCCCGCCCGCGAACCGGACGACAGGTCGTGACCGAACCCCGAGGTGCGGCGGCGACGACCGTCGAGGCCACCGGTGAGGGAAAGGTTGCCTACGTCTTCGGCCGCGAGGACTCGGGGCTGCCCAATGAGGTCGTCGACCGGTGCCATTCGATCGTGACCATCCCGACCGACCCGGACTATTCGTCGCTAAACCTTGGGCAGGCCGTTCTGCTCAATATGTGGGAAATCTTTCGCGAGGCGACCGACGCTCCCGAAGAGCGCCCGGATCTCGAGCGAGTCGAGGCGAATCGGGAGCATCCACCCGCGGAGATGGGCTCGATCGACCGGATGATCGATACCGCCGAACGGGCGCTGCATGCGATCGACTTCTTCAAGATCGATCAGACGTGGCACATCATTCGGTCGATTCGGTCGGTCTTTCTGCGCGCCGATTTGGATGAACGCGAGGCCGCGATATGGCACGGCATCTTCGGCGAGGTGCTCGACGCGGTCGGAGCCGACAAGGCCGACGAGGACGACGAGGTCAGTTGATCTGGTAGTCGTAGAAGACGTCGTAGGGCCCGGCGTCTGTGATCGTGCCGAGGTCCGAGTGTGATCGGACGCGCAGATACAATGTCGTCGGCGGCACGCGGGCGGAGACGACTACGTCTTCCCCGTCAAAGACGCCCCGTCTCATCAGGTTGACGCCCGGGGTGTCGGGGTCGGCGCGATAGAGAGCGACATCGAGGTGCTCGGGAGTGGCGGGCGGTGAAATCGTAGCCGTCAACCGGGCGCGCTGGTTCGGGGGCTCCAGTTCGAGCCAGTCGGTCTCCCACCCGTCCCCACGCGGGCAGAGCCAAAGCGACCGAGAGGAGTCCTCCGGCAGCGAGAATGCCCTCGACGGTGTTACATCGAGCCCGGCGCGGGGGCACTCCCAGGAGCCTGTCGCCTCGGTTTGCAGCCGGTACGGCGACGATCGCCCCACCGGCGAGGTGACTTGGATATACCAGTCGCCGGTGGCGCCGAGCCGCTGAATGTCGAGGGAATTCCCCAGCGAGGTCGACAGTCGCGTCCCCTCGGGGCCGAGCACGTTCATGACGAGTCCCGATTCGGATTCGGCCTCTTCGATCGCGACTTCCAGCCCCATGTCTTTGTCGAGGTTCTGCAATACAAACCAATCGTCATCGGCGCCACAGATGTTCAGGCTCAGACTGTTCGGGGCGCCCGGGGATGTCCCGATAGGGGTGGCCGTGCGAGGGCGGTCGTTTTCTTCGTCCTGGTCGTCCCGACAGACATCGCTCGGGTCGGTCTGAATCGACAGGTCGTACAGAAGCGGCGTCGCCTCGTCGGGCTCGACGTCGGCAGGTTCCACTCGGATCCAGGCGGTTCCGTCGCTCTGGGCGGAGAAGTCGATGATATTGATGGTTCGCGGGCCGGCATCGGGGGCCGGGGCCTGCTGATTGATTCCGATGAGTCGTCCGGCGTCGTCGTAGATGCGGATATCGGCGTCGCGTTCCGAGTCGTGTGCCAACCGCACGCGGATCGGCTGGCCGGAGCGAACCGGAAGGCGAAACCAGTCGTTGCGGCCCGGACAGATCCGCAATTGTTGGTAAGCATTGAAGCCGATCGAGGCGGCCGACTCCCGGCCATGATTCGGTGAAAAGACGTCGTCTTGGCAGTTGCCCCCCACACATCGTCCCGTGGAGAGGTCGCAGACCGCCGTGCCGGAACAATCGCCGTCGCCGCGACAGGGCGGGCGGGCGCACTGGCCATTCAGGCAGACTTCGTCGGATCGACAATCTGCATCGGCATCGCAGGGGGGTTCCGGCCGGCAGACCGACTGCTCTCCCCGCGGCTCACAGCGGCGACCGAAGGGGCAATCCTGATCGTCTTCGCATTCGGGAATGCACTGTCCGATGCGTTTGTCGGCGCCCGAGGCTCGACAGTACTGCCCTTCCGGGCACACGGGACTGTTCGGACGGCAGCCGCTCCGGCAGGTGTCGTCGTCACCGCAGATAAACCCGCTGGGACACTCGGGATCTGACGAGCACTCGACAGGAATGCAGCGACCGGTGGTCTCGTTACACCGCTCAGCCGGCGACGTGCAGTCGCCGGGGCGGCAGGCGTCTCGTTCGCTGCAGGTGCCCGTTTCGGTATTGCAGACTTCGGATTCTGGGCAGGGGTCGGCGGGACAACGCTGCTCGATCGGTTCGCATTGTCCGGTCGACGGGTTACAGGAGGTGTCGGGCGGACAGCCCGATACCGAGCAGTCCGACTCCGCCGGTTGGCACGTCCCGGTCGATTCGTTGCAGACGAAGCCGGGGTCGCAGCCGAGGTCTTCACAGGTCAGGCTCGGAGGGCAGCCGACCAGCCAGACGGCCGCCAGCATGAGAGCGACGACAGACCACGGCCCCGGGGCAGGGGGTTGTCGAAGCGGGGGAGCCGTGGTCATCATACAGGAGAGGTGTCACGGGGCGACGTAACAGAAGCGAGGGCTTCCCGATTCGGATCGGCAGGACTGGCCGGACCGACAATCCTCGTCGGAAGAACACGACTGCAAACAGAAGGCATTCCGATCCGGGAATTCGACGCAGACCGATTGAGCCGGACACTCTCCGGGCCGACAATCCGGGATGGTACAGTAACCATCCGGAACGGTCGTGTCGCAGACGGCCCCGGTCGGGCAGTCCGAATTGACCGAGCACGAATCACCCACGGCCGGGGCACACCCCGACAGGCCCACCATGATCAAGAGGCATACAGATAAAGCGGGCAGCAGGAGGCGTCGGAAGAGGGCAGTCATGTCACTCCGAGAGCAAAGTGCAGCGGGAGGAACGCGTGATTCACAGGCGCGATTGTATCGGGCGGACCGAAGACTGACAAGATGACCGACTCGCGAGGCGATCGACACAGACCATCGACGGGGCCCTTTGTCGGGGCGTCGCTGCTGATCCATGTGCTCGGTCTGATCGTGCTTCTGTGGAGCGGCGCCCTGGACGAGCCGGAGAGACCCGACGACCCCGAAGAGAGAGACGAGCCCTTCGAAGTCTCGCTGGTTCAAGAAGAGGAGCAGACCCGGGAGTCCCCCGACGAGCCGAAGCCCGAGCAGCCGGACCCCAGCCAGCCGGTTCCCCAGCAGCAGACCCCGCCGCCGCCCGAGCGTCGACGTCGAAAAACCGTCCAGCAGGAGACGAACGAAAAACGCCCCGAAGATGCGAAGTTTCGCTCTGACAAGGCAAACCGCGTGCCCGAAGAGACCCGGGCGCGGCGGACCACGCAGAAGAATGTCGAACCCGACCGTCAGCAGGGCGAGGCGGCGCAGAAGCAGGGGGAGCCGACGCCCTCGGACCGTCCGGTCGACCACCCCGAGCAGTCCGAGCGCGACAGGGAGCAGTCTCAGCGCGCCGAGTCGGTGCAAAGACAGGAAGACCGGGCGCGTCCAAAACGCGAGCCACGGGAGGCCGAGCCCGAGATTCCGACGCCTCGGGAGCCCCGGGCCGACGAGGGCCAAAAGAAGGTGCCCGACTCTCGGGAGGAGGCCCAAGACGTCGAAAAACTCCCGATGCCTACGGTGTCGGACTACGAAGAATTAAACGACGGATCGGCCGACCGGAAATTGGCCGAAAAGGAGCGCGAGAAGGGGGCCGGGCACGGGATGTTCGAGCGCATCGAGAAGTCGAAGGGGTCGTTGAAAGCGAGCCTGGAGAATTACATTACCGAGGTGCAACCTGGGAATCACACCGCGGTGAATGCGACGGCCGACGCCGCGGCGACCTACATCAGCAAGATCCACCGAAAAATCCACCCCAAATGGGGAGGGGAGTACTTGCCACATCTCGATGGCGCCTATGGGCCGGGTCACCCGCTGAGCAACACGCAGCTCAATACGGTGTTGGAATTCGTGGTCGACGGGGATAGCGGCAAACTCAAATCCGTCAACATGGTCCAATCCTCGGGGCGGGTGGAGTTCGATTCCGAGGCGATCTCGATTTCAAAGATGGTGGCGCCCCATCCGCCCGCTCCGCCATCGGTCGTCAGCCCCGACGGCGACGTCTATCTTCACTGGAATTTCTGGAGGGACCAACGCCAGTGCGGGACCTTCGGCGTCAGCATCTACAAGGTCGATAAACAGGGGACCAAGGAGCCGGTCAAAGAGGCGCCGGCGGACCAGAACTCGGCGGCTCAGGCCAGTCCCAAGTAATAGGCGGCGCCGGCGAGTGCGGCCACCACGACGAGGGTCACGACCAGAAGTTGGGTTCGACGCTTGCGCTCCTGATGTTGAGGGGCGGCCAGCGACTCCTCGGGCACGTCGACCTCGGCTCCCGGGTCCAGGCTGGTCGCCTCCCCGGTCCAACTCCACTCGTCGGAAGAACCGCCCGACCCATTCGAGTCGGTCTGCTCGGTGCGAGGCGTCTCGTCGCTCGAGTCGCGGTCGGACGGAGCTGTGTCGGCTTCTGCCAGCGAAGAGACCGAGTCGGCGTGGCCGTTCGGAACCCGTGGTTCAAATGGTTCTTCGCTGTCGTCGGAGTCTCCGCCATCCGACGTATCTTGGACCTTCTTGGGCTGGTCCAAGAGGATGATATCCTCCTCGGAGCTCTCCTCGATCACCGAGACGATCGACGAGGGGGTCGAATCGTCCATGGCCGCCGAGTGAACGTCGGTATCGGCCTTTGCGTCGACGTCATCGGCGGAGCCGGGGGACGTCGACGGATGCGCCTGTTGTTCATCGAGGGCGCGCAGGAACGCCTGGGCGTCGGCAAACCGGTCTTCCTTCTCCTTCGAGAGGGCACGCAGGACGACCGACTCGAGCCAGCTCCCCTGGAGCTCGCCGGTATCGAATCTGGGCACGTCCTCGAAGATATGATTCCGCATGACTGCGGCTGGCTCGTCGGACTCGTAGGGGGCATGCCCGCAGGCCATCTCCCACATGATGACGCCGAGGGCGTAGATGTCGCTTCGGGCGTCGACGTCGCCGCCGGCTGCCTGTTCCGGCGCCATGTAGGTGGGGGTCCCGACGGTATTCCCCTCGATCGTCAGTTTCCGGCCCGCCTCCGCAGAACTCTGGTCCGGACCGGTCAATTTGGCGATTCCGAAGTCGACGACCTTCACGAAATCGGATTCGTGTCCGATGTTCGACAGGAAGATGTTCTCGGGCTTCAGGTCCCGATGGATGATGTTGTACTGGTGCGCCTCGGCGAGGCTGCGTAGCACCTGTCGGGAGATCCGGAGGATCCGTTCCCGGGGCAGCTTCGGCGTCCGCGAGAGGACGTCGGCCAGGTCCTCACCCTCGAGGAATTCCATGACCAGAAACAGGGTCTCCCCGTGCTGCCCGTAATCGTGGATGGTGACCGTATTGGGATGGCTCAGTCGGCTGGCGAGCTTGGCCTCACGTTTGAACCGCTCGACGACGTCGGTGTGGTGGAGGCTCTCCGGGGGGATCGTCTTGACTGCGACCTCGCGATCGACATTCATCTGCCGGGCCCGGTAGACCATACCGAAGCCACCCCGGGCGATCTCGTCCAGGATCTCAAAACGGCCGTCGAGTACCGTCCCCGGCTCCATGTCGGTGGTCGCCTGACCCATAGAGGCAGCATCGAATGGTCAAATAATCGGCGGTATCTGCCCGTAACGGATGTTAGCGCAACTGGTGTAAAATGACCACGCACGACCAAGCTTCGGAACTGAGGGCGTATCTGCCCGATCTGACCCGTTTTGCAGCGCAATATCTGGGCGTGTCGCTCGACTCCGGCGGCTCGATCTTCGATCCGGTCGAGATGATCGCCCCCGACGAGTTGGTTGCCCGATGGAGAGCGTGGTTCGACGGGGCCAGCGGGACCGGCGGGGGGAGTGGTGGCGATCCGGGCGACCCGGAGCGATGGATATCTCAGGATCGGCGACGTCGGGATGGCATCTACGCCACGCCGACTTCCGTGGCCCGGGCCATGGCCGCGGCGCTGACCGGAGACTCGCCGCTGGTCGTCGATCCGGCGGCCGGCGACGGGTGCCTGCTGGAGGCGACGATTCGTCGCGATCCGACCGTGACGGTCGTCGCCATCGAACGACATCCCGCCATGGTACTGGCGGCATCGGTGAGGATCGCGGCCGCCCGGCTGGATACGGAATCGATGGTGGGCGCCGGTGACGATGCGCTCATCCATGGCGATGGACTGCTCCGTGATCGGGACTGGCCCGGCGGGCGCCGGGACATCGACGCCGTGGTCATGAATCCGCCGTATGTCGGAGAAAAGGGGCAACGAGACCGGTTTCGAGCGATCGCCCGCCGCCACCCCGACCTCGCCGACCGCATGGCCGCTCGCGGTGACTTGGCTTACCTGTTCATCCACCGAGCCCTCGATTGGCTGCGGCCCGGAGGCGACCTGATCACGTTGACGCCGGAGTATTGGCTGACGGCGACGGGTGCCCGGGACTTGCGTGAAGATCTCGCTGAGCGCGCGGCCGTACGCTGGATGGTACGGGCACCGAATTTGAGGATCTTCGATGACGCACCCGGTCACCATTCGTTGATGGCGCGCTTCGAGAGGGGGGCGGATCCCTGCATTCCTCGAACCCGTACCCTCGAAGAAGAGCCCGGCGATTGGACCGGAATCGTGCGGGACCTGGAGGCCGATGACGTGCCGACGGACGGGACGCCGAGCGAGATCCTGAACCCAGTCCGATGGACCCCCTTCGTCACCCGGGACGTACAGCAGTGGGGACGCGGGTTGCGGCGCGCGGGGACCCCGCTGGCCGAACTTGCCAGCGACCGGCAAGGCTTCGTCAGTGGGGCCGATCGCCTGTCGGCTCGTCGGTACAATCGGCTCGAGCCGCCCCCGGAGGAGGCCGACGTCGGGGACCCTCTCTTTTTGTGGAGCCGCGGCGAACTCGAGTCGTCGGATGCCGGCGAGAAGCTGAATCGGGTAGCCGGCACGGTGCTGCGCCCGGTGCTTCGAGGGGCCGACGTCGAGTCGGGGCGCATCATCCGCGAGCCTCCCACCGGGACCCACGTTCTGTATGTCGACGAGGCTCTGGATCAGCGCCACCTCGACGTCGTCGATCATCTGCGACCCGTGCGCTCTGCACTCGAGCGGCGTCGGGAGGTCCGGCGAGGACGCATGCCGTGGTATCGGCTCCACTGGCCTCGCGAGCGTTCCGAACAGACCGGGCCGAAGCTCGTGGTCCCCCGTCGGGCGCGAACCTCGGAGTTCGCCCTCGATCTCAGCGGCTCGGCGGTATCGAGTGACTGTACCTACGTCGTCGCACCCGAGGACGCGGCCGATCCCATGCGGTACCTGATCACGCTGATGGTGGCACTGAACCGCCCCGAGGTGACGAGATATCTCCGGGAATTCGGCAAGACAAAGGGCGAGCTCGTGGAGTTTTATGCCGACCCGCTGCGGCGACTGCCGCTGCCGGTCGAGCGGGCCGACTCGGGGCTTCGATGGGTTGAGTCGTGGCTCGGCGCATCGGAGGTTCGGCGGCTGGAGAGCCGGGTCGAAGACCTGCTGTGTGCCGTGGCCGAGGGCACGTCGGCGTGAGCAAGCGGGCTGTCGGGCTCGACGCTGATTTGGTAATGAGACCGCTGATATGAAACTTCGACGTATCCATATCGTCGGCTTCAAATCCTTTCGTAACGAAGTCGACATCGAGATCGCCGATGGCGTGACGGGTATCGTGGGCCCAAACGGGTGTGGGAAATCCAACATCGTCGATGCCATCAAGTGGGCGATGGGCGATATGTCTCCCACGAGCCTCCGCGGGGATTCGCTCTCCGATGTCATCTTCAAGGGGACCGAAGCGTACCGGGCCTCGGGGATGGCCGAAGTGACCCTGACCTTCGAGAACGAAGCGGACTCCTGGCCCGAAGAGGAGATCGACTGGGGCGAGTCGATCCCGCGAGAATATCGGGATATGGCCGAGATCTCGATCACTCGACGGCTCCACCGCTCCGGTGAGAGCGAATACCTGATGAACAACGTCGAGTGCCGGCTGCGCGACATCCGGAATCTGCTGGCGGGCACGGGACTGGGCAAACAGGGCTATTCGATCATCGAGCAGGGCCAGGTCGGCTTTATCGTCAACGCGAAGCCGTCGGAGCGGCGGCTGTTGATCGAAGAGGCCAGCGGCATCACTCGCTACAAGGACAAGCGGAAACGAGCTCAGCGCAAGCTCGAGCGCACCCGCGAGAACCTACAACGCGTCGAGGACGTGCTCGGCGAGGTCGAAAAGCAGATCCGTCGGCTCGAGCGGCAGGCCGAGCGTGCCGAAAAACACCGAACGTGGACCGAGGAGCTCGAGACCCTTCAGATCGACCGCCTGGTCCGAAAGAGGGACCACCTCTCCGGGAAGGCCGCCGATCTGCGTGGGAAGGTCGAGACGCTGACCGCCGACAGCCAGGAGGCCCAGAAGGCGCTGGCGCTCAAAGAGCGAAAACTGGCGGCTGCCAAGGAGGAGGCTGCCGAAGCCGAGGAGGCCCATACCGAAGCAACCGAGGCCTTCTACAAGGTCGAGACCCGACGGGATGTGGCCAAATCGGACCTCGAGCACGCCCGGGAGACGGTCGAAGAGACCATACAGCGGCGCGACAAGGCGACCGCGGAGCTGGAGACGGCGAGGGAGCGGCGCGAAGAGTTGCAGGAAGAATTGGCCGATGTGACCTCTACTTTGGAGGACTTCGAGGGAGCCGCTTCCTCGGAGCAAGCGGAGCTGGAACGGCGCCAGAAGGAAGTCGAAGAGGCCAAGGAGGCCCTGGAATCGCGTCGATCACGTCGAAATGAGCTCCGGGAGCGGGTCTCGGAACAGCGAAATCGTCTGGACCGGGCCGGCGACCGTCTCGAGATGATCGATGAGCGTGAAGGGGAGGTCACCGAGCGCCTCGACGGGCTCGACGATGCGATCGAAGCGGCCGAAGAGGAGCGCGAGGACGTCCAGCGCGGCATCCAGCGACTGAAGACCGACATCGAGCGGAAACAGCGGGAGCTGGAGCGCCACGAGAGTGCCGTGGCGTCGGCGGAGTCCGAACTCGACGAGGCCGAGGAGGAAGTCGAGTCGGCGGAGGTGCAGCGCCAGGAGGCGACCTCGACCTTCGTGGAACTCGATGCACGACGCTCCAGCCTCGAGTCGATGCAGGAGGCCGGCGAGGGGTACGAGGAGGGCGTCCAGCGGCTGCTCGAGTGGGCCGACCAGCAAGGCCGGGACGATGTGCACGGCCCTCTGGGGGACCATCTCGAGATCGAAGAGGGAAAGGAAGCCGTGGTGGCGGCGTATCTGGGGGACCGCATCGATGATGTGGTCGTCGCGAATCGTTCCACCGCGCTGGAGGCCGTCGAATTACTGCACGACGAAGAGGCCGGTCGGGTCGGCGTGCGTTGGACCGGTGAGGCCCTCGACGAGCTGATCGGGTCGGTCGACGCGTTGCTCGAGTCGGTCGAAGAGGTCGATACCATCGAGTCGTCCGACGCGGAGCCCGGAGAGGGAGCTCGAGTCAGCTCCGAGGGCAACGTGGAGTTCCCCGAGGATCGTCTCGTGGGTGGGTCCGGCGGGGACCGGCGGGCCAATCGACTGCGCCAGGCCCGCGAGCTGCGAGAGGTCAGCGAACGACTCGAAGAGGTTCGACAGACGTCGGAGCGGGCCGAAGATCGTCTCGAAGAGGCAAAGCTCCGTGCGGAGGATGCCGAGACTCGCCTCGAGCGCGCCAGGTCGGCGCGCGAGGAGTCGAAACACGCGCTGCGAGCGCTCGAGCAAGACCTCGAGTCGGAACGCAAAGAGCTGGAGCGGATCGAAGACCGAATCTCGAGCCAGAAGGGGGAGGAGGAGCCGCTGCGCGAGAAGCTCGAGTCGCTCGGTGAGCAGCGTTCGACGCTTCAAGAGACCCGGCGAGACATCGAAGAGTCGCTTCCGACGCTCGAAGAGCAACTAAAAGAGGCCGAGCAGGCGTATGACGACGCAAATCAGACCCTGGAGATACGGCAGGGTCAGTTGACGGAGCTGAAGGTCAAGGTGGCCGAGGCGCGCGAGAAGCGACGCAGTCTGGAGGATCGCAAGGAGCGGATCGAGTCACAGATCGCGGATCGGGAAGAGGCCATCGAGCGTCTGCAGACGGAACTGGGCGGATTTGACGATCGGATTCGGCAGGCGAAGGCGGAGGCCGAAGAAGCCGAGAAGGCTCACGAGAAACTCGTGGAGACCCACGAAGAGCGTCAGGCCGACGTCGAAGCGGCGAAGGACGAGATGGACGAGGCCAAGCAGGCCGTCACCGACCTCGAGGTGGAACTGGTCGAGAACCGCAAGGAGGCGGAGTCGATTCGCACCGACTTGCAGGAGGCCGAAAAGGATCTCGGTGAACTCAGTGTCAGCATCGAGCACGTCGACGCGGACCTCGACGAACGATTCGGATGCAGCATCGACGAGGCGCGGCGAGTGGCCGAGGATGTCGAGATAGATGTCGACGAGCGCGACGCGCGGATCGAGACGCTGACCGACAAACTCGAGCGGCTCGGCACGGTCAACGCCATGGCCGTCGAAGAATACGAAGAGACCCGGGAACGCCAGGAGTTTCTGCTGGAGCAGCAGTCCGACCTCGAGGAGGCCTGCGCCGATCTCGAGGAGGCCATCGAGTCGATGGACCGGGAGAGCCGGCGCCGTTTCCAGGCGACCTTCGAGAAGATCAATGAGAAATTCCAGGAGTACTTTCGCCGCATGTTTCGGGGCGGTCAGGCCGATTTGACCCTCACCGAGCCCGATGATCTCCTGGACACCGGGGTCGACATCGACGTCCAACCCCCCGGAAAGCAGTTGCAGAACGTCTCGCTGCTTTCGGGCGGCGAGAAGGCCATGACCGCGACCAGCCTCATCTTTGCGATCTTCACGCTCAAACCGAGTCCGTTTGCCATTCTCGACGAGGTCGACGCCCCGCTTGACGAGGCCAATGTGGGTCGCTACAGCCACATGGTCCGTGAGTTGAGCGAGACGAGTCAGATGATCCTGATTACCCACAATCGGCGCACCATGGAAGGGTGTGACCGGCTGTACGGGGTGACGATGCAGGATGCGGGGGTCTCGAAGGTCGTCTCGGTCAAACTCGACGAAATCGACGACCGATTGGCCTCGTGAGCGCCCCCGGGCGTCACGTCCGGCGAGCCGGTCGCTTCCGACAGACAGATTCCCAGAGACAATCCGAGAAACCGACCTTCGGGTGGCCCGTCGGGATGGGTCCCCCGTATATTCGAACGAGGAGCGCGACATGTATGGACTCGAATACGGACTGTTCGGCGTGGCATGGGCCCTTCCGCTGGTAGGGCAAGCATTTTCGGGGCCGGCACTCTGGCTTGTGCTCGCGGCCGTCGCAGTCGTGCTCTTCGTTCTGCTGTACGCCGCTCTCAGGGGCGAGACCTCCCAGAAAGAGGAGCCGCCGCAGCTCGAAGAGGGCGAAAAACCGACCGCGGACATCCTGGAAGACCGCGAGGAACTCGATGAAGAAATCGAGGATTACGACGACATGTCCCTCGCGGACGTCAAGCGGGCGAAAATGGCGAGGGTCCGCCAGAAGGACGGACGCGAGAGGGCTGGCGAAGCCACTGAAAGTGCGCGGCGTGAACACCGCGAGGTCGCCGAGCCCGCCGTCGACGTCGAAGAAGTCGAAGAACCCGAGGAAGTCGAAGAGGCCGAAGAACCCGAGGAAGTCGAAGAGGCCGAAGAGCCCGAGGAAGTCGAAGAGGCCGAAGAACCCGAGGAAGTCGAAGAGGCCGAAGAACCCGAGGAAGTCGAAGAAGTCGTCGCCGACGACGCCGATGAGACAGAAGAGCCCGTGCCCCCGTCCGAGCAGGATCCGAAGTCCTTCGAGAAGGGGCTCGAACAGACGCGAGAGGGGCTATTTGACCGGCTGAGTTCGTTGTTCGGAGGCGACGAGCTCGACGAATCGATGGTCGAAGAGGTCGAGGAGATCCTCTTTACGGCTGACATCGGGCCTCGGGTCGCCCAAGACATCATCGGCGCGCTCGAAGAACGGCTCGACAGCGAGCAAAAAGAGGATCCGGGTCAGGTGTGGGGCTTTATCCGCAAATACACCGAAGACCTCCTCGCCTCGCACGAAGGAAAACTCGATACCTCTTCAGCCAAGCCGTTCGTCATCATGGTCGTCGGGGTCAACGGCGTCGGCAAGACGACGACCATCGGGAAGATGGCCAGTCGCTTCAAACGCGAAGGGAAGAGTGTGCTGTTGGTCGCCGGGGATACGTTCCGAGCCGCGGCCGTCGATCAGTTGCGCGTCTGGGCGGACCGTACCGAACTCCCGATGCACTCAGGTGAGGAGGGCGCCGACCCGGCGTCGGTGGTGTACGAAGGGGTTGAGCGCGGAATCGAAGAGGACTTCGATGTCGTCATCTGTGATACGTCGGGCCGGCTGCACACCGACAAGAACCTGATGGATGAGCTGTCGAAGATGGAGCGGGTGGCGGGAAACGCCATGGAGGGCGCTCCCCACGAAGTGAATCTCGTGCTCGACGCGAACACCGGGCAGAATGCCATCCAGCAGGCCGAGAAATTCTCCGAGTCGCTGGATGTCACGGGCTTTACTCTCACGAAGTTCGACGGGACCGCCCGCGGGGGCGTCATTCTGGGAGTCTGCAAGCGGTTCGACGCTCCGGTGCGGTACGTGGGTATCGGGGAACGCGTGGTCGACCTGCGTGAGTTCGATGCCAAAGAGTTCACCGAAGCACTCTTCATGTAGGTCGCCGTCCGATCGCCGTCGACGAGCGGTGTTTCGCACTTTGGTGTACCCCAGGAGCCCGTCGGCGACGTCAGTCGCTGTAGAGCGGCGGTGTTCCCCCGTCAGCTTGCCGCCCAGATCTGCGCTGTGATATAGATGGGGCGTTGATGTCAGGTGGAATCCCCCGTGCTGTATGGGTCCCCATGTTATTGAGTAGACGGGTGTTGAGTGAACGAACAGGTCGGATCTGCGTGGCCGCGGTGGCGGCTGTGGTCTGGGTTGCGCTCAGCGTGACAACGGTTGCAGCCCAGGACGACGGCGAGGACACCGAACCGGTCCATGTGGTCCAGAAGAAGCCGGTCTTGCAGGGGCAGCGACTCGAGTTTGCCCCGCGGTTTGGCATGAGCGTCAACGATAGCGTCTACCGCAGCGTCAAGGTCGGCGGAAATCTGAATTATCACTTCATCGAGCGCGCCTACATCGGTGCCACCTTCGATTGGTATGACTTCAATGAGGCCATCGGCGGGCGCACCGATATCTACGAGACGACCACGTCCCTGACCAACACCGCCCCCGACGCACCGGTCCTCAATTACTTCGGTGCCCTCGAGGGTGGATTCATCCCCGTCAGCGGCAAGTTCTCGTTATTCAACGCGGCCATCCTGTACTTCGACCTCGGGTTCAGCCTGGGCGCCGGGTATGCGAATGCGGAGAGCATCGCCATCTCGGAGGCCGAGGGCACCTGGGGGCTGACCGGAAGCGTCTTCGGGCGCCTCTACTTCAATGACTGGCTGGGTTTGAATGTCGAGGTGCGCGATGTGCTGTATCCGGGTCGTGTGCGCGCCGGCGGTGGTGACATCCAGGACACCATCGTCAATAACGTATCTTTCGCGGTGGGCCTGAGCATCTACCTGCCGCCGAGCTTCGAGTACTCCAACTGATTCCCAATCGGCTGGCTTGTCCGGTACCTCTGCGAGTTGTCATGATGAATGCGATGCACCGATGGCTGATGGCGTTGCTTGTGGTGACCTGCGTCACCGTGACGGGCGGCGATCTGAGTGCGGCCGAGGATTCCGAGGAGGACCCGACCTACGAAGAGGGGCCGAGCGTTCGGCGCCAACTTCTGTACCGGTCGGGACGAGTCGAGCTGCAACCGTCGATCGCCATTTCCGCAGGCGACGCGTACATGCGGAATCTGATGGCCGGTGCCAACCTGTCGTACTACTTTACCAATGGTATCGGCATCGGTGTGACCGGGGCCTACGGTGCATTTCACCCCGAGACCAAACTGGGCGGAAACGTGCGGCGAACCCTGGCCGAGAATGCGGACCCGAATTCGTCGTCGCTCAACTACAGCTACACGAAGTGGACGGCCGGACTGGAGTTCAAGTTCGTACCGATCTTTGGCAAATTCAATCTGATGAACGACACCGTCGTCCGCTACGACTTTCACCTGATGGCAGGGATGACGGTCATCGGCCAGGATGCCTGTACGGCGGGCAGTGCGTCGGCCGACTGCATGGCGAGCGACGGAGGGCAGGTCGACGAGGCCCTCGTCGGCATCCGACCCGCGGCGACGCTCGGCATCGGGGCGCGCGTGTTTCTGGGCGATGCCTACGCCATCAACCTGCAGGTTCGGGACCAACTCTACCGGCGTGCCGAGCTGTCGACGAACGCCGGTGACAACGCCGAATTCACCAACAACCTCTTTGTCTCCCTCGGATTCAGTTTCTTCCTTCCTCAGAGCGTGAAGGTCGCGCGCTGAACGAGGAGCCCGTTCCGGGCGGAGCCGCAAAAGGGGTTGCGTTTGTTTGAGTCCGTCGACAGCCAGGAGGTAAGGCGATGGACCCGGAAACGCTGGGTCCGTGTGACGGGACTGGTGTCGTTGGTGATCCTGACGTTTATCGGCTGGCGATACCTTCGAGGCGACACCGTCCGCCAGCGGGCCGATGCCGCCATCGAGACGCTGGATCCCGTGTCTCCGAAGCCGGTCTTCGAGGCGCTGACTCGAGCGCGTCGACGGGGGCTTGAAGGGCCTCAGCTCCGGGAGCGGCGTGCGTTCGTCGAAGCCGTAAATGCTCTGGCCACGGGTCAAGATTCGGGGGCCGTAACGGACGCGCTTTCAGACAAGGACCCCGAGACGCCATGGGGGTGGGCTGCTCGCGGTTCGCTCGCACTTGTCGAAGGTGACATCGAGGCTGCCGAACGGGTCGCCGCGCGGCTGACCCGGACACTTCCACCGGACCATCTGCTGCGGATCTGGGTGCGCGGCCGGGTCGACGAAGCGAGGGGTCGGCTGGCAGAAGCGTCGGAATCGTTCAGAAAGGGCACGGCTCGACACCCACAGTTTCTGGCCTTCCTTCTCGGACAACTGCGGATCGCCGTCCGCCAGATGGACGAATCTCGGCTGCAGCCGCTGTTGGCCGGCCTGGCCAAGGAGGCGAAGTCCCATGCGTATCTTCAGCTTCGGCTGCTGAAGTGGCCTACACTCTTTCGGTCGGGGTCGGCCGAGAAGGTACAGCCGCTGACGGTTCCCGGGGCGTTTGGAGCGGCCCTGGATGCCTACACTCGAGCTCACCGAGCTCTGAGGCGCCACGACTATGGCTCGGCCGTCAAAGCGTCGACCGAGGCGCTGGTGGTAGACCCCCGGTTTTCGCCGGCCCGTTGGATCCGGGCGACGGCCCGGGCGGCATTGTTTCGCGCCGAGGCCGCAGATGAGGATTTCGAGGTTCTCCGTGGGCGAGGAAGCCTGGCAGCGCGTTGGCGTTGTCGGCTGCACGGCGTGGCACCGCGGCTTCTGTCGGACGCCGGCCGAGTCGATCTCGGCTCCGAATACGTCTCCACACAGTTGGGGGTCGGATCGTCGGTTCCCGGCGAGAGCGCAGTGACGGCGCCCGCCGTCGGGACCGAGGATATATGTGCCGAGCAGCCGGCGAAGCTGCGGGCCCGCGTCGCGCTGGCGGCGGCCGATACCGCAGCGAATCACGGCGACCTCATGACGGCGCGTCAATGGCTCGACAGCCTGTGGCCCGACGACGATCCCTCGGCCGACTTGGCCGAGCGGCACCAACGGCTCGAGGCGATGCTGGATGTGCGCGGCGGCCGCAGACCCATCGGACCGGGCGAAGACCCCGACAGTTCGGTCGGGGAGAGCATCTTTGTGATGCAGAAGTACCTGGAGGGCGACATCGAGACGGTCGTCGACGAGGGCGGGGCGTGGCTGGAGCGCAGACCCGACGACAGTTGGATGCTCCGCTGGGTCACCCTGGCGATGGCCGAGAGTGGGCGCGGCCGGCGGGCACTCGAATCGCTGCGTCGGGCCGATATTCCGCCGGTGTTCGCTGCGGACCACAGAAGGTTAGAGGCGCGGGTTCGTGCGCGACTGGCAAACGGAGAGGCGGTCCGGCCGCCGCCGACCGAGTGGGCCGTCTCCGAGGGCGCATCGGGCGTCGACTTCCAGATCGATGCGACCGCTGTCGCTCTGTGGACCCAACATATGGATCGGGCGCTCGAGCACGCCGAAGCAGCCTATCGACGCCAGCCTCGACACCCGGAGGTCAACTGGTGGCGTGGGATGACTCTGCGAGCACTGGACCGGCGCGCCGAGGCACGGCAGTATCTGCGACGCAGTTGGCGTGCATCGCCCGGGGGACCCCGCCTGGCGATGGAGCTGGGGTATGTCAACCTCGCTGCCGAGGAGTACACACGTGCCGCGGACGCCTTCTTCAGGGCGCTGCTCGCTGATCCGAAGAGTGTGGAGGCAATCCGAGGGTTGGGCCGGGCCTACGCCGCGTCGAACCCCGACGAAGGTCGTTGGAATTTCAAACGCATCCTTGAAAATTACGGCACCACCGGGTCGGACGCCGTGTACGCCGGCGAGGTATTGCGGTGGCTGGGCGTCTTTCGGGGGAGCCGGGACGGTGAGGCACGCGGTGGGGAATCCCTGGAGAGAGCGCGCGAGGTGGCCGGGAATCGACCGGTCATTTTGCTGGAGCTGGGCCGATTCAAACTGGCGCGCCAGGAATTCGAAGAGGCCAAGGACTGGTTCTTGAAGGCGCTGGCAAAGGACTCCACCTTGGCCGAGGCCCATCTGGGCCTGGCGAAGGTGGGCGTGCAATCGAATGATACTCGACTCGTTCGGACGCATCTCAACCGGTACCTGGCCTTGAAGCCCGCCGGGGACGAGTCCGACTGGGCCCGCACGCGGCTCGATTCGATCCGCTCGAACGATGCGGCGGCTGGAGCGGTCGCAGATTGATTCGACAGCCTTCGAGACACATGGACAAGGCACGCACATTCTGGGTTGTCGCGGCCCTCTGTCTGGTGGGGATGGCTGCAGTTCCATCCGCCCGTGCGCTCGATATTCGTGTTCAGGGCAAGGCCTCGCTGCAACTCGAAGCGCGCGCCGCCGGAACGCGGCTGACGGCCTCCGGCCAGCTCGTCGACGACCTGGGGAAACCGCTTCCGCAGAGGGGCATCGAAGTCGTCTTGTTCGACGATTCGGGCCGAGAGACGCGTTCCTGGATGCGCACGACGGACCGTCACGGCCGATTCCGCGTGGAGACCGACGTCGAACCGGGTTCGTACCGATGGGTTGCCACCTTTGCGTCCACCCGTCACGTCGAGGGGACGACGGGGACCGCCCGGGCCACTGCCCGGTCGTTGCCCATCGAACTTTCGATGCGAGCCCCGGACGTCGTACGGATAGATGGCGACACGCCGATCCCGCTGACCGTCGAAGCGAGGGTCGATTCATCGGGGCTGGATGTTCCGGTATCGATGACAGTCGGCGGGCGACCGGTGGGCCGGGTTGAGCTCGGCTCCGACGGCCGTGGCCAACTCGATATCTCGTCTTATTTGAGCCCGGGGGTCGTGGAGGTGAATGCGGAGGTCCCACCGGGTGAGTTTCGCGAGTCGGCCCGGACATCGGCCGAGATCCGGGCGGTGCGCGGCCTCTCGGTGGAGGCATCGTTGAAGTCGGTTATCACCCGACTTCAGCGCGGCGTGGAAGTCTCGGGTCGGGTCGTCGATCAGGCGGGACCTGTCGGGGGCATCGACATATTCATTAAGTTCGTAAAAACCGGGGGGGCAGATCGAGATCGAACCGCCCGGGAGTCTTCGAAGCCCTCGACGGGGCCGCCTCGACGGCTGCAGACCGATGCGTCCGGGCGTTTCAGTGCGTTCGTCGACCGCGACGAATTGAGCCCCGGATCGTGGAGGGCCAGGGTACAGGTCCGGCCCGACGTGGGAGACTCCTCGGCTGCGGAGACCGCGGCGCTTGAGGTCGAATCCGGCTACTCCGGCAACGTCTTCACATTTGCTGCAGGTCTCGCCGTGCTGGCGCTACTGGCTGTTATGGGAAGGGAGGCCTGGGGACCGGTGACTCGGTGGATCGAGAAGCGCCGAACAAAGCGTCAGCGAGAGACGGCTCGCAGACAGGCATTCAGCCGGGAGGAAGAAGTCGAGGTCACCAGCCTGGACGACGATGACGGCCGCACGTCTGCCGAGCCCGGAGTCTCGGGGATCGGCGGAGTGGTGTGGGATATCTGGCGGGACGAACCCGTCGAGTCCGCGACCGTGACCCTCGAACAGGCGGTCGATGACGAGCCGGCATCCCGTCAGGTGAAGACCGACGCCTCCGGACGGTTTGAGATGGCGGATATCGACTCCGGGGAGTGGACCCTTCGATTGGATGCCCCGGGCTTCGTCGAGGCAAAGGGGACCGTGCGATTCCCCCATGGCGGAGAGTACTCGGGGGCCAGATTCGATCTGTTGGCCGTCCCACTGAAGATCCGACGCATGTACCAGGTCCTCGTCGAGGACGCCGGGGGTCGTGATATGTGGGGATCGCTGTCCCCGCGCGAGATCGAGGCCGCCGTGCGCTCCGCCCTCTCCGCGGGCGACGATACATCCGTCGACTCGTCGACCCGAGATCGGCGGTTGCGCCGTCGTCTTGAGACCTGGCTCTCAACGGGGTCCGACGATCTCGAGTCGTCGGCCGAATACCTGCAGGCGCTGACCGATATCGTCGAAGAGACCTACTACAGCGATCGCAGCTATCGGGAAGATACCTGGCGGCTGGCTCGCGAAATCGCATTGAAACTGCGGGACCGAATCGACGAGGGGGACGATCGATGAGCCTTCGACTCCGATGCTTGGTCGTCGCATGCCTCGGTATATCTCTGCTGGTGCCGGTCTATGGGTCCACCCAGTCGACTCCTCCGGCTGATTACGACCCGCAGTCCGGGGCGTGGAACGGTCTCTCGACGTTGATGACGGTCGCCGAAGAATCCGATCTGAACCTGACGGCGGCATCGAAGCTAAACTACGACGAACTCGGATCCTCCGGGCGACTCTTTGTCGTCTATCCCGAGGAAAACCTCGATGTGGAGTCGTTGGCCTCGTTCGTGGTCGATGGCGGCCGCCTCGTGTTGGCCGATGACTTCGGGGCGAGTGGTACGTTTCTGGAGCGACTCGGGATCACGCGGGATACTCCAGGCGTCGAGGGACTGCCCCATGATTCATACGCCCGGGACAACCCGGCCCTGCCGGTCTTCGAGCCGACGGGGGTTCATCCTCTGCTGGAGGGCGTCGGCACGGTGATCGCCAACCATCCGGCAGTGCTGCATCACAGTGGAGGCCCGGTGGTTCCCTACAGCCGGGGTGGCGGGCTGGTCTACGACATGAATCTGGGCCAAGGGAAGGTCATCGTCGTCGGCGACGCGAGCCTCTTTATCAACCGCATGCTCCAGGCCGGAGACAACCGTCGGCTGGCGGAGAATGCCCTGACGTACCTGTGCGCGGACCAGGCGGGAGACTGTGCGGTGCGGCTGCTGGTCGGTGCCTTCGAGCAGGTCGGCGAGTATCGGACCGAAGAGGAGCGGTCCCAGAGCCCGCTGGCCAAACGGATCTCCGACATCAACGAATGGATCGAACGAATGCAGCATTCGATCCCGGGGACGCCATTGCTGTATTATCTGGCCGTGTTGTTGGCCGCGGGCATGGGCGTCTACCTGACGGCAGCACTCTCGTTGATACAGCCGAAGGCCTACAGCGCGTACATCGACGAGGCGATCGAGGACGAGCCCGGTCCTCAATCTGAATTTGAATGGAACCTCGCACGTTTCGAAGATGGAGGGCGGGATACCAACTACGTACTACCCTTGGCGATCCTGAAGCAGATCTTCGAGGAACTGTTCCTCAAGGAGATGGGGGCCTGGGACCGCGAAGAACGGGTGTCGATTCCGGTGCTCGCGGAACATTTCGAACAACGGTATTTGGCCGACCGACCGCCCAGAGAACGCAAGCGGATCAGAAAGGAAGTCGAAGACGTACTCGGGTCGTTCGCCCAGATTCCCACGCGTCACCGGGTCTTCCTGGACAGCGATGCTTACTATAGCGAACGCGACTTGATACAACTCTACGGTCGAGCCCGCCGGATCTTGAATCTCATGGGTCTCGAGGAGGAGTATGAACGACGTACACGCACCCTCGCCTGAACCGGAGGCCGACCCCTCGGCCTCCGAGGATCGCAGCGACGCCATCGAAGCCTACGCCGAGACCCTCGAGGCGGTGCGCGACGAGGTATCGCGCATCTTCATCGGGCCCGACGAGACCGTCGATGCTCTATTGGTGGCGCTCCTCTCGAGAGGTCACCTCCTGCTCGAAGGGGTTCCGGGAGTCGCCAAAACGACCCTGGTCCGCACGTTCGCGCGGACCATCGATGCGAGTTTCCGCCGCATTCAGTTCACTCCCGATCTCCTGCCGTCGGACATCACCGGGAACTACATTCCCAACCTGCAAACCAATGAATTCGTCCTCCGCAAGGGGCCGATCTTTTCGAACGTCGTACTCGGCGACGAAATCAACCGGGCTCCCGCCAAGACCCAGTCGGCTCTGCTGGAGGCCATGCAGGAACGGCAGGTCACCATCGAGGGAGAGACCCATCCACTCGAGGAGCCCTTTCTGGTGCTCGCCACCCAGAATCCTATCGAGCAAGAGGGCGTCTACACGCTGCCGGAGGCCCAGCTCGACCGCTTCTTGCTCAAGATCGATGTCGGGTATCCGACGGCGGATCAGGAACTCGAGGTCCTCAAGACCCATCAAACCGAGCCGGAGCCGGCCAGACAGGTATTGAGCGCCGAGGATATCGCCTCGCTGAGGGTGTTGGCCGACTCGATTCACATCTCCGAGGAACTCCAACGGTACGTCGTACGCCTCGTCCGGTTCACTCGCCGGCACAACAACACGGAGATCGGTGCGTCGCCCCGGGCGGCCCTGGCGCTCGTGCGGGCGGCAAAGGCGAGGGCGCTGATCTACGGCCGGGACTTCGTCTTGCCGGACGACATCCGTGCGTTGGCCAGTCGGGCGCTGGCTCATCGGATTCTTCTGGAACCCGAGGCGGAGCTGGGCGGGGCGGCCGCCGAGACGGTCGTCGAGCAGGCCCTCGAACAGGTCAGTTACTCCGACTGAGTGCGGCGACCTCGGTGAACAACCATCTTACATCGAAGGGGATAGCGGTCTTTGTTGCCGGCATGTTGTTCGTGCTGGTCGGGACCCTCGGTCGTCGCCCGCCGGTGGTCTTTTTGGGCATCGTACAGATCGGGGTGCTGATGATCGCGTACGGGGCGTCCGTGCTCACCAACCTGGTGATGGACCGACGGTTCGTGTCGCTGCGCATCTCGGAGTCCGACTCCGGGGACGAGGGCCACGGCGGCCATGTGGCCGGCGACGAGGTCGCCGTCACTCTGACCGTGACGAACGGGTCGTCGGTGCCGTTGTTCGACATCGATCTCGAGCCGTATACGCCCAACGGCCTCCAGGTCGACGAAACTCCGCAGTTCGAACGGGTCGGGGCCGGACGATCGCAGCAGCGCACGCTGGCGGTCCGAGGACGCGGCTCGGGGCGCTGGGTCCTGCAAGGCTTCGACATCGCGGCAGCCGACCCCCTGGGACTCGTCCGGGCGTGCGACTACCTGGACTCGATGTTCGCCTTCGAGTTCTATCCGAATGCCGGCCGGCTGAGACGCTCCGGACGACGGCGCAGACGTTCCGACCGGCGGCGTCAGCGACAGGGTCGCAGGCAGGTGACCACCGAGCAGGGCGGCACGGTCATCCGTGAGCTGCGCGAGTATCGCTCCGGTGACCCCCTGCGCCACATCGCATGGAAGCCGACCGTGCGACAGCGGAGGTTGATCGCCCGGGAATTCGAGGAGGAAATCTCGGTCGGAACGACGTTGATGCTCGACATCTCCGGCACCATGCGTGGGGGCCGGTGGGAGGGCCAAAAGCTCGAGCACGGCATCGAGTTGTGCGCGGGGCTCGCAGATCGATTGCTGGCGGAATCCAGGGACGTCGGCCTGGTGACCTTCGACGAAAAGGTCTATGGCTTCCTCGAACCGGCGAGCAGCCGAGCTCAGTACCGCTCCATCCTGCACCATCTTCTCGGGCTTCAGTCGGTGGTCGACCCGGATCTGACCGAGCTCGACGACGAGGAGCTCGAATCGCTGGTTGCCGACTACCTTCTCGTGCAGGAGCGACTCGACTTTCGACGCGGGGTCCCGCGTTCGGACGCCTCCAAACCGGTCGACTCCGGGCTGCTGCGCCAGTGGATCCGTGCGCGGCTGGCCGAAGAACGGCGTCGCTACCACAGCCCGGTCCTGCGTGAAGGTGTCCTTCGAGGGGACCTGGATCCGGTCCGAGAGTTTGCTCAATTGAGGGGCCTGCCGGTTCCGTACCGGTCCGAGTCAGGGGTCGGCCCCAAGAGTCGAGGGATGGCCAAGGCCCTGGAGACGCTCGTCCATCGCGTCGATCGGCGCCAGCGGATCGTCGTGATTTCGGACCTGTGCGCCCTGCGCAACCACGATGTCCTGGACCGGGGGCTGGCGCTGGCTCGCAAGCGCGGCCATCAGGTGCGCTTCGTCGTGCCCTTTACGCCGGCGTACTTTCGCGACGAAGAGGATCTCGATCAGAAGCGTGAGATCCTGTTTGAACTCTTCTCGGCGACCGAGCGCGAGCAGCGGATGGAGAGCGTGCAGTTTCTTCGGGACCGTGGCCTGGAGGTCACTTTTCTGGCCGGAGACTGACGTCGGGTCAGTTCGACGCCCCGGAGGACTGACGTTCCTGAAGTCGCTCGATCCCCTCGAGAAAGCCGGTGAAATACTGGTAGGCACTCCACAGCGAGAAGACCACCGAGATGATGATCAGCCAGAGGCCGATGACGTGAAAGTTGAGCTTCGTCTCCACGAAGACGAAGTCGACCGAGTAGACGTAATGGATCATCAGGCCCATCAGGCCGGTCATCTGAAACGCCGTCTTGTACTTTCCGCTCTGACCGGCCGCGATGATCAGGCCTTCGCCGGCGGCGACGCTGCGAAGCCCCATGACGGCAAACTCCCTGGCCAGAATGATGATCACCAGTGTCGCCGAGATGCGGCCCAGGGGGACGAGCATGATCAGCGAAGCCATCACCAGCAGTTTGTCGGCCAGCGGGTCCAGAAACTTTCCGGTCATGCTGACCAGGTCGTGTTTTCTGGCCCAGTACCCGTCGAACCAGTCGGTCGCGCTGGCGACCGCAAACAGCACGACGGCCATCAGACTGGAGAACGGATCGCTGAAATAGAGAAAGATGCAGACGGCGGGGACCAGCAGGATGCGAAAGACCGACAGAATGTTCGGTAGATTGTAGAGGTCCTCTCGCACACTGGAGACGCTCACTGCGACTTCTCCTTCCGAGACTTGTAGAGCTTATAAAAACGGTAGACCGAGGCGACGTATTCTCGCGTCTGTTTGTAGGGGATACCCTCGTACTTTCGCACCGCGCCGTCTCCGGCATTGTAGGCCGAGAGGATCAGGTTGATGTCGCCGTCGTAACGGTCGGTCAAGATACGTAGCAGTTTGGTTCCGCCAAAGACATTCTGGCGCGGATCGTAGGGGCGAGCGACGTTCAGATAATCGGCCGTCCTCGGCATCAATTGCATCAATCCCATGGCGCCGGCGTGACTGGTCGCGTCCGGCTTGAAATTCGATTCCACGCGGATGACCGCTTTGATGAAGGCCTCGGGAACGTCGTATGCCGCGCTGGCTTCGGAGATCAGGTCATCAAAACGGGCATGGCGGGGCAGGTCGGGACGTTCGGCCGGCTGCTGTCGGCCGGTGCGGCGTTGATGGGCCCGGCGGTGTTGTTTTGCTCGACGGACCGCCTCGGATTCGGTCGATTCGGCGGATTCGTCGCTCGAGGAGTTGTCCTGCTTCCGAGCGGATTCTCCGTTGATCGTCGAGACCGCGGCGTTGGAGCTGCCCGAGATGACTTCGACCAGGGTCAGATCCGGTCGGCGTTCGGTCGTGATCAGACGCGAGCCGTCGTCACGCTCGTACTTGTAGAGGTCGGCCGAGGCCGGCCGTGGCGCCCATACGACCAGACAGGCCGCTGCGGCGAAGAGCCCGAGGGTGCGCCCGATTGTTGCCGATGGTGTCATGTGATCGTGGCCGAGAGTCTTGCGCGGAACCGCTCACCTTTAACTATCGCAACGCAGCGGTCCCACGCAAGATTTCCAAAGGCGTCGGCGTTTATCGCGTGCAGTACCCGAATGAGCACGTGCCGCTTCGACACGCATCGTCGCTGTCACAGGGCACCGTGCAGTACCCGTCCACACAGCTCGCGCTGGCGGGGCATTGCATCGAGGCATTGTTGCAGTCCGGGCCCGGCCGCCAGTCGGGCTGGCAGGTCCCGTGGTCGCACATCAACTGCGGGCCGCAGTCGGCATGGCCGCTGCAACTGTCCCAACAGCGCCCGTTGATGCACCGTCCGTCGGAACACTCCGAATCAGCCGTGCAGGCCGCGTTCGCCGGCGAGGTGTCTCGGCAGAGTCCCGACTCGCACGTCTGGCCCTTCGGGCAATCTCCTGCCCCGTCACACTGGTAGCGACAGAGGCCATCGAGACAGTCCTTGCCGATTCCGCACTGAGAATCTGTTGCGCAGACGCGAGCCACGACCCGGCATTGGCCCTGCACGCAGGCCTCACAGGGCTCACAGTCCGAAGACGAGCTGCATGTCGCCGGCTGTGGCGGCCCGCCGGTTTCGGGGTCGACACATCGGCCGCTGTCGGCGCACTCCAGCCCGGAGGCGCAGTCGGTGTTATCCACGCAGGCGAGCTGGCACTGGCCGCGAGCACAGTAGCTGCCCGGGGAACATTCGGAATCATCGGTACAGATCCCTTCGCTGACACATCGGCCGTCGCGGCACGTCTGGTCGGCCGGGCAATCCTCGCTGGTCTGACACGTCGGTGCGTCATCTCGGTCGGTCGGGTCGTCGTCGGGGTCATCGGGATCGGGGTTGGGACGGCCGTCCCCGGCGTCCGGATCGGGCGCCGGCTCGTCGGGATTGTCTTCGGAAGGCGGCGCGCATGCTCCCCGCCAGCAGATACCGTCGCCGGCGCAATCGGTATCGTCCTGGCACCCGAAGGAACACTGGCCCTCGAAACAGAACGCATCCCGACCGCAGTCGGAGTCCTCGCTGCACGAGATTCGACAGACGTCGTCTTCACAACTCCCGCCGACGCCACATTCGGAATCCTCCGAGCAGCCGCCGCCGACGATGCAGCGTCCGTCGATGCACGATTCGCCGGGCGCGCACTCTAGGTCGACCGTGCAGGAGGCCACGCACGTACCGTCCGGAGTGCAGTGGGCATTCGAGCCGCACTCTCCGTCGGTCTCACACAACGGATCCTGGGAATCATCGGGGATGCAGAATCGCCCGCGACTGCATCGCTGGTTCGGACCACATTCGGAGTGATCCGCGCACACGGTCTGGCTGCCATCGGCGACGTCGGCTTCGGCGTCAGCTTGGGTGTCAGCGCCCGCGTCACCGGCGGATGTGTCGCAAACCCGGGGGTTTTGCTCGCAGTCGAAGGGATTTGAGATCCGGTCCTGACAACCTTCGGCACACCCCGAGACAACCAGGGCGAGAAACACCCAGATTCCCAGTGCGATCGGCAGACGGATCGTGCGGCCGGGACCGGGATGGTCTGAAGGAAGCTGATTGTGTCTGTCAGGCATCGTCGACTCCATCTCCTGTGGGCGTCCAAGTGGCGATCAAACAGCCGGGTCGCCACGTCTCAATTCTCGACGGTTGGACCGTCGAAGCACGGTCGTTATTCAAATCGATCGAGTTAAAGTGGGGCATCGGGGCGGACAGAATTCGGTTGACATTTGGACGATTTCTGAAACATCTATTCTCGCGAGCCGTCACCGGCCCGAACTGAGCCGAGATCCCACCTACGGGAGTCGATATGCGTTTGTATCGAAAACAGATTCCACGCCTGACCGAAGATATCGTCGAGGCCCTGATCGCCAATGATATCGTCGAGGTCGAGCCCGGGAATGAAGACGAAGTTGAACTCGATATCCAGGCCGTCCTCAAGGAGTATCTGCGGGCGGACAATGAGATCGCCAAGGAGGCCAATGACCTCAAGGCCGAGAGCGACCTCTCATTTGGCGCGGCGAAAAACAAGATCGCCGAGCGCAAGGGCATCGGCGTCGGCGAAGACGCCGTCGGTTATATTATCGAGCAGATCATCGAGATGCTCTTTCACTCGAATTTCGTCGAAGAGATTTTTGCGCCCGACCATGACATCCGGGCGGAGCTGGCTCCGGTCATCCGAGAGCACATGACCGTGCAAGAGGAAATGGAAGAAGAGGCCGAAAAGCAGCTCAAGCACGTCGAAGAGGGAACCCAGGAGTGGGACGTCGAGTATCGGAAGGTCATGGAGCGGTTGAAGCGCACCAAAGACCTCGAATAGTCGATGCGGACGCGATCAGTTGATCGACTCGCGTTCGACCTCTCGTTCGGCCAGTAATCTCTGGCGATTTTTGCTCCACCAGTCCGACCAGTATCCGTGGAGCCGGTCGAACCCCCAATCTTCAAGGGGGACCCATCGATCGGTGACCTCTCGAATCCGACGATGTGCCAGATAAGCGATGCGGTCCGGTGTGTCCTTGAGCAGTGGAATGAGCTGATCGAGGGTCCTCAGGCGAGTCAACTCTCGGACCTTCGCGCCGTGTCGCTCGAACGCCCGGCGGATCCAGTTTGTTCGTGACGTCTCGCGGTTGCGCTCCCACCAGCGATCCCATTTGGCGAGCGCCGACTCCAGGGCCCCATCGCGGGCCGAGGCCCAGTCGATGTCCGTCGGAGCTGCGCCGGTGATTCGCCGCAAGACGGTCGCAAGCTCCGCACGCACACTCGGCTCCTGTCGTTCCAGTTCCCGGAGCAGGATCGGGACGAGTCCCGCCTCCATCCGGTGTCGCAGCGCGTCGGCGGCGAGCGCGCGCTCGGAGGCCGAGAGCCGGTCGTCGAGCAACCGGCCGATCGCGATGTTTCGTGCCAGTGGGTCGTCGCTCTGCCTCAGGATCGCGTACGCGGTCTCTCGAAGCTCCGAATCGAGCGTCGAGCCCTCCAACAGATCCTCGACTCGCAGGAGAGCCGTCGCCGACCAGAGCGGGACGGCTTCGGCTACCTCGAGAGCCCGCTGCCGATGTTCGTCGGAGTCGGTGTGGACGGCAAACCGAAGGGCTACTTCGGCCGAGTAGGGCGACCGGATCGCGTCGAGAAGGTCCAGCGCGTTTTTCTGCTGTGGTTCGTCGCCCCTGCGAAGGGCCTCGCCGAGGGCCAGCGCCCGGGCCTTCAGCTCCGGGACGTACCAGTCGACCCAGCTCCAGCGGGGCCCCCAGTCGATGCATCCGCGCAGGCGGTCGTCCACCGAGCACGTGATTCGAACATGGAGATGATCGGCGTGGGGAGGTGCGTCGGTTGGTTGATGAAGGACCGAACGGGCCCGACGAATCAGGCGATCCGGTTCGTCGATCCGGCGGGCATGGGTCAGGAGTCGCTTCTTGAGGGACTTGCTTATAAAGAGCCACTGGATCTGGGCCTCTCCCGTCAGAAGCGAGCGGACCAGCACCCAGTTGCGAGGTGTGTCGAAGACGAGGTCGGGATTCGAACGCGCCCGTCCGTCGGGTCCGAACTTTACCAGACTGGGTGTTGGCACGCGCTCACCCGTATCGGCTCTGCGGGCATAGAAGGCCAGGTCGGCGTCGCGGCCGTTGTTGTGCGACGAACTCCAGTAGATATCGCCCCCGTCCGGATACCCGAGATTTCCGACGCGCATCGTCGAGTCGGGGAACTCCGCGGCGACGTCTCCGGCGGCGGCCAGCAACAGTTCGACGAGTTCATCGGTGCCCCAGTTGGTGTTGCGAGACCGATGGCGATCGATGACGGAGTGGTTCGGGCCCTCCAGCGGAAATTTCTGCGCACGGAGCATGTGCCCGTGGCTGACCGATCCCTTTGAGATCGAGCCGAGATCGGCGGGCGGCGGGCCGAGAATCTCCTTCCAGGGGGGTTGTTGGGGCAGTGCGATCTGCCATCCGCCGGCGCGGTCGGTAGCCATCTGGAGCGCCTCGGCGGCCTGGTCGCGAGAGGCCTCGACGGCACGGTGCACGCGAGACGACACATCTGCCCGGCCGAGGGCCTGGCGACTGCGGTCCAGCGCCGTCTCGACGGCCTCGCCTGTCGGCAGGGCGTGCGACGACGAGGTCTCTTCTGACTGAACCGTTCGACACCCGGCGCCGGCCAGAATGCCCCCGATGATCAACGAGAAGGTTGCGATGAAGCCGAAACGACGCATAAAGAATCTGGCAGCGAGGGTCCTGGACCTCTAGGGTAAGCTCTCCGCGTCCGGCGGGCAATTGTACTGTATGGGAAACGTCGCAACATGACCTCGATGAGTCGTATTGAATGGGCGAGCTGGGTAATCGTCGCACTGCTCGGCCTCGCCAGTCTGGGAGTTGCCACCTATCGCGCATCGGGCCTGCCCGACCTCGGCGTCACACTGGGGCCCGATTTGACGGTCCGATCGGTCGACGACGCGCCTGCGGCGGGAGCCGAGCCGACCTTCAAGCAGGGCGACCGGCTGACGGCCCTCGAGGGGCAGGCGGTCACGGATCTGCGTGATCTGCGCGTGATCATGAAATCCCTGCCGCCCCAGGCCCTGACCTCGGACAAGGGCCTGCGCTATCAGCTCGTCCGTCCGCGCCACCGTTTTTCAATCTCGGTCGGCGGCGACGAGCTGGACCCGACGTCGCTACCCTCCGGCTACAATCCCGAGACGGATCGCCTCGTCAAACTCAACGGCCGGCCGATGGAGGTCGGCCTGGAGGGTGTGCGCGGGATCCTGGGGACCGAAGACGAAGCCCTGCTTACCTTCGAGCGCAAGAATGCCGTCTTTTCGGGTCGAGTTCAGGTCGAAGAACGTGGGACCGGCGGCGACGTCGGGATCGTCTTCGGGGTAGCCCTGATCGCGGTCATCATGCTGTGGCGGCTGCGGTCTCCGGAGCTGCCCGAGGTCTCGGCGGCCGCCGTGGCGCTGGAGACTCTCGGGTTCGGCTGGGTGGCATTGCTGACCGTCTGGTACCAGTGGTTGCTCAGCGATTACGTCCTCGCCTCGGGGGTGATCACGGCCCTTGTGATGGCTCGGCCCCTGGCGATGTTTGCCCGGGCACGAGCCTTCCCGCGAGTCTCTGGAAGCAAGGGGCTGGGATCGCTGGTCATCGGCGCGCTCTCGGCGGTGGTCATCGTCGCGATGCTCCTGCAGGGGGCCCTGGAGCACGCTGAAGATGCCCTCTACGCCGGAGCCTTCGTCGCCGGATTGTTCCTGGCCTACGAGATCATCCTGGTGGCCTTTGACGACCGACCCCACATGACCCTGCGCGAGGGCGGCGGGTACCTCGTCGGAATTCTCATCGTCGCGATTTCCACGGCCGTCCTCTCGTGGAGTCTGGTCCCGGCTTTCTTCGAAGAAAAGATCTGGAGATGGTTCGCCACCGCCTTCTTTGCGTTCGTCTGGTTCGGCGATGTACTTTTCATGAGTCGCGGCCCCTCGCGAGCCGGATACAGCGAGCTGGTCGACGCGTCGGACCGACGCGATTCGATCGTGCGCTACCTTGGAAATCTGGCCGATGAAATGCCCCATACCCGTCCGATGCTGGTGCTCCAGCAGGGTGGCCTGTCGGTGGTAGCTCGATGGAACGCCGGCGACGTCACCTTCGCCTCGGCACCCTCCGAGGTGCGCGACCTCGTCTCGATTCTCCTGCAGGAGCGCACCCGCATCCCCCTGCCGTCCCACGAGGACCGCGGGGGACATCCCCTGAGCGGAATCGCCCAAACGATGGACATCGTCCTCGCGTTGCGTCTGAATACGCCCGAGGGGGCCCTGAAGTTCCCGAACACGGACCTGGTGGCACTGGCGATGGAGGAATCCGATGCGGCGGAATTGCCGTCGTATGCGTCCGCGGAGACGATCGATTTCGCCCAGCGAGAGCTCGGGATGGGGGCCTGGACCGCTGCCCACATCGAGATGATGGAACGCTTCGACACCCTCGGACACCTCACGGGTTCGACGTCGACGCAGCCGTCTGCCGACGACTCGTCGGTCGGCACGGCCGACAAGGCAGACAATGCATCGGCCGAGGAGTCCGATGGGGAAGCCTCCGAGACACGGGAGTTCGACCAGGAGAAGCTGCGCGAGGAGGTCGCCCGGGCCGACGAAGCGGAGCAGAGGCTCGGGGAACTGCGGGGCCAACTCGAGGAAGCCGAGGAGACGATCGAGATGCTGCGCGGAGACCGCAGCTCGTTGGCCCAGCAGGTCCAGACGCTCCAGGATCGGTGGCGCCAGGTCGTCGAACCGTCTCGGCACGCCGATGCGCTCTTGGAGCCGGAGTTGGTCGAGGGGCTCACCTATCTGTTGGAATCCCGGGAGCCCGTCGCCGTCGGTGGGAGTATCGGCGCCGGAAAATCCTTCGCCGTCCGGTATGCCATGCATCTCGATGACCGGTCTCCCGATGCCCTCGCCATCTACAACGCATTTCTCGACTCCGCCGATGATCACCATCGGCGGCTCTTCGGCGAATCCGAGGCGAGCGACCCCGCCGAATTCAACGGCTTTGTCGAGACGGCCCGCGGGGGTGCGCTGCTGGTCCGGTCGGCCGACCGGCTGTCTGACAGTGTCATTCTCGGCTTGTGCAATGCATCCGATGAACTGGATTTCCGTCTGTTCCTGGCCTTCCAGGCCGACAACGTCGAAGACCGCTCGGTGGTCGGGGATCGATCCAGCGGCGTGCGGGATCGCCTGGAGGATCGCGAGTTGATCGTGCCTCCGCTGCGTCGGCGACGGACCCTGCTGCCGAAGCTGCTCGACTACTATCGCGACCGGTACGCTCGGTTGCGCAATCTGGAGGTCGACGGCTTCACCGACAAGGCGATGGCTTCGTTGCTGGCGCATCCCTTCCCGGCGGAGATTCGCGAGGCGAAGCTGCTGGTCGACCTGGCGGTGCTACGGTGTGAGTCCGGCGAGATCGAGATGCGCGATCTCCCCGAGATGGTCGCCCCGGCCGAGGTTCCTGCGGAGGGTGTCCCCCAGCCGAATTGGATGGAGTCGGGGGACGGGTCGGCAAACACTTGACGGTGCACGGCCCTGTTGCTTATGTAGGCGTCCCTTGAGAAGCGCCGTCTGGCACCATCCGTGCCCGAACACCACGGAGGCTGCCGGCCGGGGCGCCGCCGCTCAGGGGACAAGAAACCAGACGAAACCGTACATCCCATTCAGGAATCTCTATGGGTCTTCATCCGGAACGAAAAAAAGAAATTATCGACGAATTCTCTCGCAATCCCGACGACACGGGCAGCCCCGAGGTGCAGGTGGCGATCCTGACGGAGCGGATCGAAGAGCTCCAGGATCACTTCCAGGACCACCAGAAGGACCATGACTCGCGGCGCGGCCTGCTGAAGCTGGTCGGAAAGCGACGAAAGATGCTCGACTACCTCAAGCGCAAAGACATCGAACGGTACCGTGAGTTGATTTCGACTCTCGGACTCCGCAAGTAATGCCGACCGACCCCGCGGGCCTTCGGCCCGGCGGGGTTGTCGGATCGCATTCTCCCCGGGCGACGACGTGGCCGCCGGCGTGATTGGTAGCCTGTAGCAGGGCGCATCGATGGTTCGATGCTCCGTGTTACACGCTACACATCGCGCGAGACGGTTCCCCCGAACCGCTCCGGAGGATTTCTGACGTACCTCTCTGTTTCACCACCCTCGAACCAACGAGTAATCTATGAGTGACATCATTCGTGAAGGGGCCCAACTCGGGTCTCAAGAATACATCATCGAGTCCGGCCGCATGGCCCGTCAGGCCAACGGCTCGGTCCGTGTCGAATACGGAAATTCTCAGGTCCTCTGCACCGCCACCGACGGCGGCCCCAAAGACCTGCCCTTCTTTCCGCTGCTGTGTGACTACGTCGAAAACTTCTGGTCGGCCGGCTCGATTCCGGGCGGCTACTTCAAGCGTGAAGGCAAGCCCGGAGACAAGGCGACTCTGACGAGCCGCCTGATCGACCGCCCGTGTCGTCCGCTCTTTCCGGACGGGTACGAGCGCGACACGCAGCTCGTGGCGTGGGTGCTCTCGGCCGACAAGGTCAACGACACCGACGTGCTGAGCATCACCGGTGCTTCGACGGCGCTGATGATCAGCGACATCCCCTGGGATGGACCGATCGCCGGCCTTCGCGTCGGCCAGGTCGACGGCGAGTTCGTCGCCAATCCGACCTTCGAGCAGCGTGAAAACTCCCCGATGGACCTGGTGATGGCGGTCAATGAAGACTCCATCGTGATGGTCGAGGGCGAGGGCGAAGAGGTCAAAGAACAGACCCTCGCCGATGCGATGGAATTCGGTCACGAGGCCGCGCAGGGCGTTATCGACCTTCAGAAGCGGCTCGCCGACGAAATCGGCCGCGAGAAGATGACCTTCGAGGCCCCCGAGACCGACCCGGAGCTCGAAGAGGATGTCCGCGAACTCGCCGCCGGCCCGATTCGCGATGCGTTCACCATCGAAGACAAACTCGAGCGTGAAGACGCCATCGACGACGCCAAAGCCGCCGTCGTCCAGAAGCTGGCCGACGAGTACCCGGACAGCTCCGAGGACGCCATCGAAGGCGCCTTCAAGGACGTCCAAAAAGAACTGATGCGCGACAAGATCTCGACGTCGGGCACACGCATCGACGGCCGTGAACTGACCGACGTGCGCCCCCTCGACATCGAGGTCGGCCTTCTCCCCGAAGTCCACGGGTCCGCACTCTTTACCCGCGGCGAGACGCAGGCTCTGGTTACGTCGACGCTCGGCACCGAAGACCTGCGGGTCGACTCGCTGGAGGATGACTACGAGAAGTCCTTCTTCATGCACTACAACTTCCCGGACTTCTCGGTCGGAGAGACGGCGCCGTTTCGGTCGACGTCTCGCCGCGAGACCGGCCACGGCATGCTCGCTGAGCGCTCGCTGAAACCGGTGATGCCGAATCTGGATGATTTCCCGTACACGGTGCGGGTCGTCAGCGACATCCTCGAGTCGAACGGCTCGAGTTCCCAGGCGTCGGTCTGCGGCGGTAGTCTCGCACTGATGGACGCCGGGGTCGGCATCCAGAAGGCGGTCTCGGGTGTGGCCATGGGCCTCATCAAAGACGGAGACGACGCGCACATCCTGACCGACATCATGGGCGTCGAGGACTTCATGGGCGACATGGACTTCAAGATCGCCGGCACCCGTGACGGTGTCACGGCGTTCCAGCTCGACACCAAGATTTCGGGTCTGTCGATGGATACGCTCGTCGAGGCCCTCGAGCAGTCCAACGACGCTCGGATGCACATCCTCGATGCGATGGACGACGTCATCTCCGAGCCGCGCGAGGACCTCTCGCCGAAGGCTCCGCGGATCGTCACCATCGAGATCCCGACCGGCAAGATCGGAAACGTCATCGGGTCGGGCGGCAAGACCATCCGCGGCATTCAGGATACGACTGGCACGAATATCAACATCGACGACGACGGCACCGTCGAGATTGCCGCCGACGACGCCGAGTCGGCCGACCAGGCCATCGAGATCATCGAGGGCCTGACCGCCGAACCGAAGGAAGGAGAGACCTACCTGGGCACGGTGCAGACCGTGACCGGATTCGGTGCGTTCGTCGAGATCCTGCCGGGAACCGACGGACTCTGCCACATCTCCGAGCTGACCGAGGGACGCGTCGACGAAGTCGAAGACGTTCTCAAAGAGGGCGACGAAGTACTCGTCAAGGTCCTCGAGGTCGGCAACGACGGCAAGATCAAGCTGTCGCGCAAGGCGGCCCTGGCCGAGCAAGGCGAGGAAGAGGACGACGAGTAAGTTGACCGTTCACACGTGACACCGGGAGTCGGCCGGGGCAGGTTCGCCTGCTCCGGCCGCTTCCGTTTCTTGGGCCAATGTAGACTGTCGTGACGTTGACGGGCGAGTCGAATTGCCGGAACGTGGGGGGCGAGTGACTCCGATAGGTGCGCAGATTTCAACAGTGACGGGAATGGTCATGCGACATCGGTTTGGTTCGATCATTCGGTGGGTGACTGCGCTGGGCTGCCTTGTCTGTCTGGTTGGCGGTGGGGCACCCGGTGAAGTCCGGGCAGCCTCGACGCAACTGTCCGATACCCTCGGCGACATCGAGTGGGGCGACTCCCGCGACGAGGTGCTCCAGAAACTCAAGCGCCGAATGCTCGATGCACTCAAGGAGCGTCCGGACCTGAAGCACGACCGAGTGAAGATGCAAGAGGCTCGCAAACGAGCCCTCGACCGTCACGAACGGATCGCCGACAGCTTCGAGAGGCTCGAGGGCAACAAGACAGGGTACGAAGTGAGTGTGATCGCCGGCGAGTTCACCAAAAACAACGGCGAATCACTCCTCAGGGTCAACGATAAGATGGCCCAACGATTCTACTTTTTCGTCGATGGAGCCCTCTACAAGAAGGTGGTGGCCTACAAGCAGTCGGCGATCGAGGGGGTGGGTTTCAGGCCGTTCATCAAGAAGGTTGCGGAAAAGTACGGCCGACCCACTGAGGCGAACAGCCGAACGATTGACGGCGAAAAACAACTGCACAATGTGCGGTGGGCCGACGGCGACACGTTGCTTCGTGTCGAAGATACCAGGGAGTTCTTCGGCACGTTCAAGATGGTCTACAGTGACCGGAACAAGGTCGAGTCGCTCAGGGCCGCCGAAGGGGCGTTTGGCGGCAGCGAGAAGAGCGACCAGGAAGTCTCGGCCCGCGTGCAGGATCTGACGGACGATTCCGAACCTGCCACGGGAGACGAGGAGAACGTCGTCGATTCGATGATCGGCGAATCGGTGGAGGTCGACCTCTCGCCCTCGACCGGCGAATCGGACGACGAGGCCGAGTCCTCCAGCGAAAAAGACGACGCAGACAAGGGCAAAGAGGATCAGAAGACCGCCGGCAAAGCGGATGATGAGTCAGGGACCGTAGACGGCGTGATGGACTCCGAGGAGACGGAGCAATCGGAGGACGATGACGAGCCGCTCATCATCTATTGATTGATTCTACGTGTTTTTCGGTCAGCGAACGGATCGCCTCGCCGTGGTCCGCCCCGACGAAGACGTCGACGACGGTTCCCTCTCGATCGATGGCAATAATCGTCGGAAGCTGTCCGACCCCGCAGGCTTTCTGCGCAGCGCCACTCGGATCGCGAGCCACGGTGTAGGGCAGTTCGTGGTCCGAGAGCACCCCTTCGATCGTGGCTTTCGATTCCGGGCTGATCGCCAGGATGCGAAGCGCCGATCCATGCGTTGATTTAAGGTCCGTGAGTAGCGCTCGCGTCTCATCACACGGCGGACACCAGGTTGCCCAGAATTCGACGAGGGTGAACTGTTCCGTGAGCTCACGTGACGAGAGTTCGGTGTAACCATGCTCGTCGGGGGAGTGGAGAATGTCGACCGTAAACGGCGGAAGCCTATCGCCCTGAAGGCGGGCCCGGGTTAACTCCGCCGGCGAGGGGACGGCGCCGAGGGAAACGTCCAGAGTGCTCCGGGTCCCGTCTCTGATGAACACCACCGAGACCCGGTCTCCGGGAGCGGATCCTGTCAACGCCTCTCGAAGTTGCGCCAACGAATCGACCTTGTTTCCGGAAACCTCGAGGAGTCTGTCGTCTTTTTGGAGGGTCCCGTCGGCCGGCGATCCCGGAATAATGGCCGAGACCCGGACCCCCCGCGGCGGCGTTTCATCCGAGGACGACGTCTCTGTTGGCTCCGCAAGCTGGACGCCGAGCCAGCCGCGAGGCTCGGGTTCATCGGGACCGAGCGCCGCAACTCCGCGCGGAAGCGCCACCCAGACGAGGCATGCCAGCAGCGCTGCGACCGCGAAAGGTCGCCCGACGGCTCCCACCCCGAAATGTCTGGTCGTCTTCTGCTTCTTCATCTGTTCTGAAAACTGGGCTGCATAGGACTCGACACCCGCAACAGTGAGCCTAATCACATACGGTCGGATTTGCATCGGGGCACATTCGGTTATACCTGATTATGCAACGAGCGGGACCGTCCTCCGACCCTGATTTCGTGTACCTATGAAACGCTCGAACACAATCTCATGCGCCGTCGTCGCCGGTGTGGCGACATTCCTCGCCAGTGGGCAGGCCGTCGCGGGGGAGGGTGCTTCGATGTTGGCGAGATGGCCGCTTCTGGTGACGGCCGGTCTGCTTTTCGCGGCGAGCATTGGCATCGGTCAGTTTCTGACCAAATGGAACGACCTTGCGCCCGGGGGCCGCGTCGGTCGTGTGGTCGGGCTTACGTGCGGGTCGTTGGCTGCGTTCCTCCTTCTGTTCGGCTCAACCGAAGCGCCCCCACTCTCCGGGGATACGGCCTCTCTGCAGTGGCAGACGAGCTGGGAGCAGGCCCGGGAGCAATCCGTGCAGTCGGATCGCCCGGTAATGATCGATTTCCGAGCCGACTGGTGTAAGGCGTGCGACGAACTCGAACAGCAGGTCTTCCACCATCCCCGGGTCCTCCCGGAGCTTCGCCGGGAGTTCGTGCTCCTGAAGATCGACTACGAGGACCGATCCGAATCGACCAAACGGCTGCTGAAGCGATTCGAAGTGGTGGGCCTCCCCCGCGTGGCGTTTGTATCTCCGGGGGACGTCTTCCTCAGGGAACCGAGCTTCGAGGGTAAACTGGGGGTCGATGCATTTCTCGAGCGTCTGGAGACGGCTCGCAGCGGGTCGGTGGCGGCCCCTGCGAAACGTGGCATCGGACACCGTCTGTCGGAAGGAGGGCTTCTGGCCACCCTGGCGACCGTCTTTCTGGCGGGATTTCTGGCGAGTCTGACCCCGTGCGTCTATCCGCTGATTCCGATCACCATCGGAGTCTTTGGGGCGCGGACCGCGGAGTCCCGTGGACGGGCGCTCGCGTTGAGCCTGACCTACGTGCTCGGGATCGGTATCACCTACACCGTTCTCGGATTGCTCGCTGCCTCGTTCGGGACCGTATTCGGAGGCATTCTGCAGAATACGTGGGTGTTGATCGGTCTGGCGGCTGTCTTTGTGCTGCTGGGTTTGGCCAGCCTGGGCGCCATCGAATTTGCTCTGCCCAGCCAACTGCAGACTCGACTCAGCCAGACCGGCGGCACCGGGTACGGCGGAGCGCTCAGCATGGGACTCGTGGCCGGCCTGATCGCGGCGCCGTGTGTCGGTCCCATCGTCGCCGGGATCCTCGTATACGTCGCTCAACAGGGCAGCCTGTGGCTGGGCGGACTGCTGCTCTTCGACTTCGCCATGGGCCTCGGGGTGTTGTTTGTCGTCCTTGGCACCTTCAGCGGGCTCGTCGGATCCCTGCCGAAATCCGGGGCGTGGATGGATGGGGTCAAAGCCGTCTTTGCGATGATCTTCTTCGGAATCGCCCTGTACTACCTGCAGTTTGGCTTCGAGCCGATGACGGCGTTTGCCGACGGGATCTGGAGAGCCGTCGCCGCTGTCGCATCCGGGTAATTGGGCTCGAAGACCGGCTTGACGTCGATAGGCCGGTGCCTAAGGTGACGGCGCATTCTTCCCTGCCGACATCCGTCGTCGATGAATTGAGAGGTCACAATGCCTATTTACGAGTATCACTGTAAATCCTGCGACAGCGAATTCGAGACCTTCGTACGGACCCGCGATGCCGAGCCCGACGCCTGCCCGGAATGTGATGCCGAGGAGATCGAGCGTCTCATCTCCAACACGTCGTTCAAACTAAAGGGATCCGGTTGGTACGAAACCGACTACGCCGACAACGGAGACGGCTCGTCGGGGTCCGGCGGCGATGCGCCGGAGGATTCCACGGCGAACGGCTCGGACGACGCTGCATCGGATGGCTCGGCGGGTTCCGGTGATTCCGCGGCCGGTGAGTCGACCAGCGCCAACGAAACCGATGCCGCGTGATTGCGTGCCGGCTCGATCCGTCGAGTCTCAGCCCCTGAGTGCCGAGGGCACTTTCGGGGGCTTGTCGATGGGTAGGCAGTGAATAAGTTGAGGCGGCGAGGTTAGCGAGTCGTCGCTGCGTTCCCCCGATTTCGGGGGCGTGGCAGCGACGAGCCGCACACTTTTGAGCCAAATTTTCTACGGAGGAACCCACTATGGGTAAGATGATTGGAATCGATTTGGGTACCACTAACTCGGTGGTCGCCATCATGGAGGGCGGCGAGCCGAAGGTAATTCCCAACCAAGAAGGCTCCCGCACCACTCCATCGGTGGTGGCCTGGGACGAAGATGGTGATATTCTGACGGGTCGCGTCGCTCGAAACCAGGCGATTACGAACCCTGAGAATACGGTGTTTTCGGTCAAGCGCTTCATGGGCGCGAAGTACGAAAACATTAAAAAAGAGCGCAAACGCGTCCCCTATGAAATTGTCGAGGCGGACAACGGTGACGCCCACATCAAGGTTCAGGGTGACACCTACAGCCCGCAGGAAATTTCGGCGAAAATCCTGATGAAACTCCGGGATGCCGCCGAAGACTATCTGGGCGAAGACGTCGACGAGGCGGTCATTACCGTGCCCGCGTACTTCGATGATGCCCAGCGTCAGGCGACCAAAGACGCCGGCCGCATCGCCGGTCTCGACGTCAAGCGGATCGTCAACGAGCCGACCGCGGCCGCGATGGCCTACGGGCTCGACAGTAAGAAAGACGAGATGGTCGCCGTCTACGACCTGGGCGGCGGTACCTTTGACATCTCGATTCTCGAAGTCGGCGAAAACGTCGTCGAGGTGGTCAGCACCGCCGGAAACACCCACCTTGGCGGGGACGACTTCGACGAAGAGGTCATGGATTGGCTGATCGATTCGTTCAAGGAGGACACCGGGATCGATGTCTCGGACGACAAAATGGTCCTCCAGCGGCTCAAGGACGCCGCGGAAAAAGCCAAGATCGACCTGTCGAGCGTCAAAGAGACCGAGATCAACCTGCCGTTTTTGACGGCGAACCAGTCCGGGCCGCAGCACCTCAACACCAAACTGACCCGGGCGAACTTCGAGGCGATGATCTCGGATATCGTCGACGAAACCCTCGAGCCCTGCAAGAAGGCGCTCGATGACGCCGAGGTCTCGACCGCCGATATCGACGAAGTTATCCTCGTCGGTGGGTCGACGCGGGTTCCGCTCGTCCAAGAGAAGGTCACCGACTTCTTCTCGAAGGAACCGAACAAGGGCGTCAACCCCGACGAGGTCGTTGCACTCGGCGCCGCCGTGCAGGCCGGTGTGCTGACCGGCGATGTCGACGACATGCTGCTCCTGGACGTCACGCCGCTAACCCTGGGTATCGAAACCCTGGGTGGCGTCATGACCGAGCTGATTCCGCGCAACACGACCATCCCGACCAAGAAGTCGGAGGTCTTCAGCACGGCCAGCGACAACCAGACGTCGGTGACCGTCCATGTGCTTCAGGGCGAACGTCCGATGGCCGAGGACAACAAGACCATCGGCAAGTTCAACCTGGAAGGTATCCCGCCGGCGCCGCGTGGCACGCCTCAGATCGAGGTCACCTTCGACATCGACGCCAACGGCATCCTGAACGTCTCGGCCGAGGACAAAGCGACCGGGAAGAAGCAGGAGATACGCATCGAGGCGTCCTCCGGTCTCTCCGAAGAGGAGATCGAAGACCTGGTCGACGAGGCCGAAAAACACCGTGAGGAAGACAAGAAGAAAAAGGAGCGCATCGAGCTTCGCAACGAGGCCGATGCGACCGCCCACTCCGGCCGACGCTTCATCGACGAGCACGGAGAGAATCTCTCCGACGAAGATCGCGAGAAAATCGAGGAGAAGGTCGACGCCCTCGACGAAGCGGTCGAGGAGCACCGCCACGATGAACTCGAGGACCTGATGGAGGACCTCGAGGAGACGCTGCACAGCATCACCCAGGAGATGTACGGCGACGCCGCCGGCGGTCCTGGCGCTGCTGGCCCCGGAGCAGCAGGTCCCGGCGCCGCCGGACCTGGAGCGGCCGGACCCGGTGCTGCTGGCCCCGGAGCGGCCGGCCCCGGTGCGGGTGGACCGACCCCCGGCGAGGCCGGAGGCGACGAGTCCGACTCCGACGACGATGACGACGACGTCATCGATGCCGACTTCGAAGAAGCAAACTGAGCTGAATACGGATGCCCGCCCCGGCGCACGCCGGGGCGGGCCGTCCTGTTTGTGTGTTGAACACCGAAGAGACGTTCTATGAACAAGTTCATTGCTGCAGTTGTCGTTGCCGTGGTCGCCGCAGGAGGCGCGTATCTGATCGCCTCGGGTGGCTCGGATTCAGTCCCTGAATCCGAATCCGAAAAGGTCCAGTTTGACTCCTACAAGGAGTCGGAGACCCAGAAACCGACCCCGACGGCCAGGGATGATTCGCCTTCGAAGGACGAAGAGTCCACGGAGGCGAAAGAGCCCAAGGAGACTCCTACCGAAGTCGAGGTCGTGCGCATGGACCGCGACAACAAGACCGCATCGTCCGACAGCGGCATCAACACCGCGAAACCGGGCGACGGGTCGCCCAAACATTCGAGGCCGACCGTCAATCCCGAGGATCTGAAAGCGATTCGAGCTCAGGACAACCTCGAGATCGAAAAGGTCGAAATCCCCGAGGAACAACTGAATAAACTGGACTTTCGCTCGATCCAGCGGGACCAGAACAACCAGAAACAAGACCAACCGCAACAGGAATGAGACGCCCTTGACACGGGGGTCGCCACCGATTATTTACAGGGTGGCTCCGCGGGAGTAACTCAGTGGTAGAGTGCAACCTTGCCATGGTTGAAGTCGCCGGTTCGAATCCGGTCTCCCGCTTTTTTGGACATCGGCATGGGGATGCTCCCGTCGGTCTGGCGGCTGAGGTCGGTTTGCTCGTTGTCGTGAAGCCTCGACGTACCCTCCGGGTACGCCTACGTTTCACGACTTAGAGCAAACACAAACTCAGCTCGCCAGCCCTCGGTCCGCATCCCCATTCCGATGTCCTACTTTCTCTCTGACGTGAAGAACGTGGATGTCGGTTTGCTGCAGTCCGCATCCCCATTCCGATGTCCTATCCTCCCTCCCACCCTCTCTGTGGCGTGGGTGGGCGGACGCTTACGGCATCCTCAATGCCTTTGCCTATCCCGCGGCGGCGTGCCGCAGGCGCGACACGCCGCGTGATCGCCCGGTTCGACCGAGTCGCCCTGTGGTTCAGGGCGTCGAGGGAGACCGGGGTGACCAACGTTCGCAGACCAACCAGAGACCGTGTCGGAATCTCCAGTCGGCTAGATATCCCCCACACGCCGCTCCATCTCACTTCGTTTCAACGCGGTGTTTCATCTGCAACATCTGCGCGTCTCAACCTTCCGGGAATCCCGCGAACCGGGGCATGAGCCGGGCTGGTAAGGGAATTGCAGGTTAGATCGGGTGCAGCCGAGAAGTGTGACTTGTTCCCTGAAGCTACCGGAGGTTTCTGATGGTCTCCTCACTCGCCGATGCCTCCTCTGCTGACGAGCGCCTGGAGGCGCTCGAGCAGCGGATGGAGCGCATTGAAGACAAACTCGACCGGGTTGTCGAGGTACTCGACCAGGCGCCCGATGCCGTCGCTACATTCACCAACGTGGCCGATGATTTCGCGCGACGGGCCGAAGAGCGGGGCGCCAGCGTCGACGACCGCGTCAATGCCCTGCTTCCCGTGCTGGTGAAGCTAACCGAGCCGCAGGTCCTCGAGACCTTGCAACTGGCGTTGGATCGGTCGGATCGGATCGAAGAGACGATCCAGATGCTCGATCAGTTGCCCGGTTCGATCGCGATGGTCGTCGATGTCTTCGATTCGATGGTCGCCGAGGCCGCCCAGCGGGGCATCGATGTCGAGGAATTGACTGAATCAATGGCGTTGACGGCCGAGAAGCTACTGAAACTCGTGCAGGACAAACATTTCCACGCTCTGATCGAATCGGGGGTCTTTGAGGGCGATACTGTAAAGATGGTCGGAACGATGGGAGAGGCGATGGCCGAAGTAGGCCGGGAGGGCCCGGAGACCTCCGGGCTTTTCGACCTGATGCGGGCGTCGCGGCGTACCGAGGTGCGTCGCAGCATCAATTTCGCCATCCGCTTTGGAAGCGAGTTTGGACGGCTTCTGGAAGGGAAAGAAGAGGGAGCCCCGGCTGGTCAACTCACCGACTCGGCCGCCGAGTAATCGTCGAATTCTGATCAAAAGGAGCGTATCATGTCGAATCATCACCAAGTGCTCATCATCGGCGGCGGATCTGCCGGTCTCTCGGTAGCCTCTCGACTTCGCGATCTCGATGATCCATTGGATGTCGGGATCATCGAACCGTCCGAAGACCACTACTATCAGCCGATCTGGACGCTCGTCGGGGGCGGGGTCTTTGACAAGGAAATCTCGCGGCGCGAGGAGGCGGAATTCATTCCCGACGGTGCGGAGTGGATCCAGGAGGCAGCCTCCGAGTTTCAGCCCGAGGAAAATGCGGTCGTGACCGACGCGGGAAACCGCTACACTTACGATTATCTGGTCGTGGCTGCCGGCATTCAGTTGAATTGGGATCAGGTCAAGGGCCTGGCCGGTAACGTCGGTAGCCATGGGATCGCCAGCAACTACTCGTACGAGACCGTCGACTCGACCTGGGATGCGCTACGCCACTTCAAGCAAGGCAATGCGGTCTTTACGTTCCCGAACACGGCCATCAAATGCGCCGGCGCGCCTCAGAAGATCATGTGGTTGGCCGACCACTGGATGCGCAAGCAGGGCATTCGAGACCAGTCCAACGTCGTGTACGCGGCGGCGACCGGCGGGATCTTCGGGGTTGAGACGTATGCGCGCCCGCTGTCGAAACTCGTCGAAGAGCGGGACATCGAGACGCACTACAGCGTCGACCTGGTCGAGATCGTGCCCGAGGAGAAGAAGGCGATCTTCGAGCAAATCGAAGGGGGTGATCAGTTGGTCATCGACTACGAGATGATCCATGTCACGCCGCCGCAGGGCCCGCCCGACTTCATCAAGGAGAGTCCGATCGCCAATGAAGACGGCTGGGTCGACGTCGACAAGTACACCACGCAGCATGTCGAGTACCCGAATATCTTTTCGCTGGGTGACTGCAGCAGTCTGCCGACCTCGAAGACCGGGGCGGCCGTGCGAAAGGAAGTCCCCGTGACGGTGGAGAACCTGCTCTCAGAGATGCGAGGAGACGCCCTGGGGGCGAAGTACAACGGCTACGCCTCATGCCCGTTGGTGACCGGGTACGGCCGGTTGATTCTGTGTGAATTCGACTACGACGGGAATCCCGACGAGAGCTTTCCGTTCGACCAGGCCCAGGAGCGCTACAGCATGTACGCGCTCAAGAAGTACGGGCTGCCGGAGATGTACTGGAACGGGATGCTCAGGGGGAGGATGTAAGCGAACACGCGGCCGGATGACCTCTCGGATCATCCGGCCGCGTTCTTTCATCGGGAGACAGGGAGATACCGGCTATTCGGACTTCTCCGAGTCGCCGCTCTCCTCACCGCCTTTCTGCTTTTGCTTGGGCATCGGCGAGCCGCCGCCTTTCATCTGCTGTTGGATCTTCTTTTTGATCGACTCGATCTGTTTTTGCTTTCCACCCTTCGGGGCCATGGCGCTGCCGGCCGCCGAGAATTCGGCGGCGAGGATGGAAGCGACTGGGGAGGCCTCGTTGAAGGTGACGCTTTCGTTGTCGACCGCTTCGGCGAGCTGGGCTTCGATCCAGTTGCCAAACTTGACCGGCGGGCGCGGCCAGGTCATGCGCCAGTCACCGTCGACGAAGACTTCTTTCCATTTGCCGACGACCTGATCGGTTCGCTTGGACTCCATCTCTTCGAGGGTCTGGGTGTCGACGCCGTCCTCGGAGGGTTCGCTGCGGTTTTTGAGTCCCACGATGTACTTGGACCCTTCGACATCGAAGACCTTATCGGCAATGGGATTGTCGGAGGACAGCTCCTTGTAGGCCATGACAGCCAGCGGTTTGCTGTCACCGATCTTGGGAATCTTTGACCATGAGCCGCCGCCGCCGCTCAGACCCATCTGTCGGAGTTGTGCGGCGAATTGACCCCCATCGCGCCCCTTGAGCGCGAAATTGCCGGTCGTCTGCACGTCGAGGCTCTTCCAGAGGGCTGCGTTTTTCTGTTCGTCGGTCTCTTCATCCGTGGAAGTCACGGATTTGAGGGCCGCCTGCAGGGAATCGTTCGAATTGGCCGCGCTCAGGAGTTTGGACGTGACGTCGTCGAGAATCGATTGGACGCGGTCCTCTTTGAGCAAGGTTTCGGCGATCTCGTCGGTTGCCTCGGAGAGGGGAGTCGACGTCGACGGGCGCTTATCCTCGAGTTTGACGAGCATGTAGGCGTAGTCGGTCTCGACTTTCTTGACGTCGCCAACGTTGGCGTCTTCGACCGCCGAAGCGATCGATTCGTCCATGTTGCCGGCTTCGGACCAGTCCATCAGGCCTTTGTTCTCCTTCTGGAATGGCTCGCCGAGCTCGGCGGCGACGTCGGCGACCGCTTCGCCATCGTCCAGGACGCGCTTCTGCGCTTCAGCCCAGCGCTTCTGGGCGGACTGATCGCTCTCTTCGCCCTCCGTGTCGTCGGGCTTGACGATGTAGACGCGGCGTACCCTGTACTCGGCCGGTGTGGAGTATTTGTCCTGGTTGTCTTCGTAGTACTTCTTGATGCGTTCCGCGTTGTTATCAGCGAACGTCGAGACCGCATCGGCGTCGACCTCGACGTGTTTCTGGAGTTCCCCGGGAGTCAGCTCCACAAACTCGAGGTTTAGCTGGGTGTTGTCGACCTTGTTCTGGAACGAGAGCTCGGCAGGATTGATCGCGACCTGGGCCGCCTGTGTGGCGAGGTACTTTCGTGCGAGCAGCTCCTCGCGCTTGAATCTCTCGTATTTCGTGGGTGTCGAGCCCATGCGGTTTTGCACGTACGCCTTGTAATAGGGGCCCGACCACGAGCCCTCACGGCCGTAGGCGTACCGGAATTCCATGTTCCGGACGGTGCTCTTCATGAATTCTTGGAACTCCTTTTCGCCGACGCGGAGGCCTTCCTCGCGAGCCCGGTCGGCGAACAGGTGAATCAACACCGCGGCGCGTAGGGCGCTCGCCCGACGTTGCTCGTAGTTCGAGTCGTCTGTGTTGCGTTGATTGCCGTAGACGCGGTTGAAGATGAGGTCGACGTCGGTGGTGTAGACGTCATCGTCGCCGACGTTTGCCAGGAACATGTTCTGGCGAACGTTGGCACCTCCGGAACATCCGCGGCTGGGCATGCCGAAGAAGAACATGAAGATGACGGTCAGACCGGCGACCAGCAAGTAGGTGGCGCCGCTCTGCATCGAGGCACGAACTTTTTCGAGCATGGGTGCGTGGCTCCGTCGGCCAGTTGGTTGATTCGGTCGGTTGAAGGCCCCTGACAGCCCGGCGAATACACCGGCTATCTTCGGGTGGGCCCGAAGGTCAATAAATGGCGGCCTACATTATCCCGCCGAATGGGGCAATGCAAGCGGCCAACGGAGTGCGACCCGCCAGAGATCGTCGGTGAGGCTTGCCGGCGGGACGGTTTCGCGCCATGCTCAAGGTGTTCCGGGAAAGCTCCGGTGAATGGCGATGCGTTTGATGGTTGATCTGACGGGAGGAATTGGGGAATAGTGCGCGCCTGTCGAAGCGCCCTGACAGACCCGCGCTTCGGCATTCACACTCGCAGTTGATTTCGTCGAGCCGATCCGAATGTCAATCGATGCGGATCGTGCGGCACGGAGCGAAGCATGCTCAACAAGGTTCTCGGGCTCTTTTCAAACGATCTCGCCATCGATCTGGGCACGGCGAATACGCTGGTCTTTGCCAAGGGCAAGGGCATCGTGTGCAGTGAGCCATCGGTGGTCGCCGTTCAGAAGGAAGGCGAGGGTCAGCAGACCCCCAAGGCCGTCGGACGGGCCGCCAAGGAGATGTTGGGGCGCACACCCGGAAGTATCGTTGCCATCCGTCCGATGAAGGATGGTGTGATCGCGGATTTCGAGATCACAGAGGCGATGCTCCGTTATTTTATCGCTCGCGCCCACAGCGGGGGCAAACTCATCGCGCCGGCCCCGCGCATTATCATCTGTGTGCCCTTCGGTATCACGGAGGTCGAAAAGCGCGCGGTGCGGGAGTCGGCTCAGCAGGCGGGAGCCCGGGACGTCTACCTGATCGAAGAGCCGATGGCCGCTGCGATCGGCGCCGGGCTACCCATCGCGGAACCGTCGGGCAACATGGTCGTCGATGTCGGCGGCGGGACCACCGAAGTTGCCGTCATCAGTCTGTCGGGCATCGTCTATTCGCAGTCGGTCCGGGTCGGCGGCGACAAGATGGACGAGGCGATCGTCCAGCACATGAAACGGAAGTACAATCTACTGGTCGGAGAGCGGACCGCCGAGATGATCAAATGCACGATCGGCACGGCGTATCCGACCGACGAAGTCCTGACGATGGAAGTCAAGGGACGCGACCTGGTCGCGGGGCTGCCGAAGACGCTGGAGGTCAACTCCGACGAGATCCGCGATGCCCTCCAGGAGCCGATCAATGCCATCGTCGAGGCCGTTCGGATCGCACTGGAGCGCACACCACCGGAGCTGTCTGCGGACATCGTCGACAAGGGGATCGTCCTGGCCGGCGGCGGAGCCCTCCTGAAGAACCTGGATATTCTGCTGCGCGAGGAGACCGGTCTGCCGGTCTTGATCGCCGACGACCCGATGTCTTCGGTCGTGGTCGGAAGCGGCAAGGTGCTCGACGAGATTGAGCTGCTCCGGGAAGTGGCCGAACACTCTTACTGAGTGAAGATCCATCGACATGTTGGACCGATTCGGTTCGTACAGAGGCTTGATCGCCACCGGGGCGTTGGTGGCTCTGGTGTTGGCGCTGGTCGCCGTCGCCGGCGGCCGTGGAATCGGCGAAGACCAGCCGACCTCGCCGGGGGCGTGGCTGCGGTCGGGACTCGCCTGGATCCAGACCGGTGAGCATGGGGCATTGGCTGGCATCGGAGGGTATCTCGATATCTTCTCCGATGCGGATCTCGTTCGAGAGAACGAACGATTGCGCGAGGAGGTCGACCGGCTTCGCGAGGAAAAGGCCCGGTTGATCGGCGTGCTTCAAGAGAACGCGCGGCTTCGGAAACTCGTTGGCTTCAAACGTCGACACAACGAATACGAGCTCGCCCCGGCCCGTATCGTCGCTCGCGACGTCTCCCCGTATTTCCGCATTCTGACGCTCAAGTTAAAGACCGACGCCGCTCTGAAGCCGCGCATGCCAGTCGTCGTGGCCGGTGGCGTGGTCGGCCAGATTCACCGCACCTACGGTTCGTTCGCCGACGTGGTACTCGTCTCCGATCCCCGCAGCCGGATCGATGTCATCAGTCAACGCAGCCGCGCCCATGGGGTGGTCAAGGGGCTCGGCCATGCGGAGGATTATTTGGCCGAGATCAGTTATTTGAGACGAAATGACAGGGTCCGCGAAGGCGACGTGATGGTGACCAGCGGCATGGGCGGGATCTTTCCGCCGGAGCTTGTTGTCGGGACCGTCGACTCGGTCACGCAGCGGGAACGGGGTCTGTTTCAGAAGGCGAGGCTAGAGCCGTCGGTCGACTACTCGCGTATCGAAGAGGTCTTCGTCATCACGGGTACAAAGTGAGGTAGCATGCCACCGTGGCTGACATGGGTATTCGGGGTGGCGATGATCACGCTGGAGTCGGCGTTGCTGGCGGCGACGGGATGGACCGTGGGCGGTCTCATGTCGGGAGTCGGGATGGCGGTCTTGGTCGGTGCGCGTCGGCCATTTATCGTCGGGGCCGGGATCATGGGCGCATTGCTGATTCCGATCGAATGGATCTCGGGGGTCCCGGGAGGCCTTGCGGCGGTCGGGGTCGTCGCTGTCTTTCTGGCCGTCGGGACGGTGCGCAACCGACTCCCCAAGCGCTGGGGCCCGACTCAGGTCATCGTCGGCACCGTCCTCGGCTCTCTGTATCCCCTGGCGATCTGGCTGTCAGCGACGCTGGTGATGCCCAGAAGTGACATCAGCCTAGCGATTGTCGCAGAATCGATTCCCGGGCTGGCGGGGTTGGCGGTGTTCTTGGCCGTCGGCGGAGCATGTATGGGCTGGCTCGATTCACTGTTTGAGCGAACCGGGGCTTCGGCGCCCGGCGCGTGGTCCTGACATTTGGCCTCGATGAACCTCTCTTCTCAAAACTCCTCGGGCGGGACACCCGGTGACAGCCGGTATCGCTGGCTGTATATCGCCGTCGCCGTCGCCTTTGCGGTGCTGCTCGGAAGGCTCTGGTATCTGCAGATCCTTCAGGGCGAGACGTACCACCGCGTCAGCACCCAGAATATCGTCCGCAACGTCGAAGAGGACCCTCCACGGGGCCGCATCTTCGATCGCAACGGCGTGAAACTCGCGGGAAATCGCACGGCCTACGACGTCGTCGTTGTTCCGCACATCCTGAGGCAGCACGACGTCGAGGAGGTCGTCGATCGCCTCCGTCGTCATCTGAACCTGACCGACCAGAGGGTCGATGATCTGCGCTCCAGCATCGCCAATGAGGACGGTGATCTGACGGTCCGTTCGGATATCACCCGGGGACAGGTGGCAGCACTTGAGACCGACAAGATGTACTTGCCCGGCGTGGAGGTCCACTCGCACGCCAAGCGTGTGTATCCCCTCGATGAGATCGTCGCGCATCTGGTCGGGTTCATGGGCGAGGTCAATCAGAAGGAGTTGCGCAATCTGCGCGACGTCGGCTACGGCCCCGGCGACTACATCGGGCGGATGGGACTCGAGGAGGCCTACGAAGGGGTGCTTCGAGGGGCTCCCGGGATCGATCGTCAGGTCGTGAATGCCCGGGGGATCTCGCAGGGCTCCGAGGAGACGCGAATGATGCTCGGGCAGCTCCACGAGGTCGAGCCGATGCCCGGCCGGGATCTGGTCCTGAATATCGACGCTCGACTTCAGTTGGCCGTCCATCGGGCGATGTCGTCATATCCCTCCGGCGGGGCCGTGGCCCTCGACCCCTCGGATGGTTCGATTCTGGCGATGTACAGCAAACCGAGTTTCAACCCGAATTCATGGTCTGGCCAGTTGGCATCGCACGAAAAAATGGAGGCCGACAACGACCCCTTCAAGCCGATGTTGGACAAGACGGTCAACGCATACTTTCCGGGATCGGTCTTCAAGATCGTGGGTGCGTGGGCCGGGCTGGATCGTGCGAAGTTCTCGCCCGACGAGGAGGTCGACTGTCCGGGATACTACCGATTCGGCGGCCGTCGGTTTCGGTGCTGGAAATGGGGTGGACACGGGGAGGTCGACATGGCCGAGGCCCTCCAGCACTCCTGTGACGTCTACTTCTACAAGCTCGCCGACGAGATGGGCCTCGAGCCGTTGTCGGAACACGCGTTTCGTTTCGGCTTCGGTCAGCGAACCGGCGTATCGATCAATCAGGAATCGAAGGGTCGGGTGCCGACCCGGGAGTGGCACCGGCGCCACAGCCCGAACGGGTATCAACCCGGATTCGCCCTCAACGTCGTGCTGGGTCAGGGAAACACACTGGCGACGCCGTTGCAGGTGGCGCTCGCCTACGGCGCCGTCGCCAACGGCGGGACCCTCTGGTATCCGCGGATCGTCGACCGGATTCAGACCGGCGAGGGGCGGGTCCTGTACGATGTCGAGCCGAAGGTTCGAAAGAAGTTGAGCATCGAGGATGCGCATCTGGATGTGATTCGGCGCGGGCTGCGGAGGGCGGTCAACCGCGAGGAGGGCACCGCCTACGACGCCCGGCTCGAAGAGATCGACGTGGCGGGCAAGACCGGCACTGCGCAGGTTCACTCGATCGGTGAGGTTCGTATACAAAACCGAAACAAGGTGTTCCGACTGCGGGACCATGCGTGGTTTGCGGCGTACGCTCCCGCCGAGGATCCGGAGATCGTCGTGGCCGTGTTCCTGGAGCATGCCGGCCACGGGGGGCAAGAGGCGGGCCCCGTCGTCAAACACATCATGGAGACGTATTTTGACCCGTCGAATGAAGCCGCGTTGGCGCGCAAGGTCGACGGAGTCTCTCCCAGACCGGAGGAGCCATGAGATCCAACACATCGAAATGGAGAATCCTCCTTCGCCGGATCGACTGGCCGCTGGTCGTCATCGTGGTGGCGCTCGCCGGCATCGGAATCCTGAACCTGTCGAGCGCGTCGCAGGCCAGCGGCGGCTTCAACCTGCATCTGACCCAGACGGTCTGGTTTCTGTTGGGGACCGGAGTGGTCACCGTGATGTGCGTCTTCGATTACCGCGTTTTCGAGCGTTGGGCGTATCTGCTGTACGGCGGTGTGTTGCTGCTTCTGGTCGGCGTGTTGGTGGTCGGCACCGAGCTCAACGGGTCACAGCGCTGGCTGAATCTGGGCTTCTTTCTGATGCAGCCGTCCGAGCTGCTAAAGATCGGGGTAATCCTGGTCGCGGCACGGTATTTTCACGACCGGGAACAGGCGGAACCGTATCGACTGCGAGAATTGGTACTGCCGTTTTCGCTGGTGGGCGCCGGGATCTTCCTGGTCGTCCAGCAGCCGGATCTGGGGACGTCGCTCGTGATTCTCATTATTTTCATGACCTCGGTCGTCTTCGAGGGGCTACATCGGAGCAGCATCGCGGCGCTCGGTCTGGCGGCCCTGGTGGCGGTCCCGGTCGGCTGGACCTGGGGGATGCACGACTACCAGCGCCAGCGGGTCAAGGCATTCGTAAATCTGACCGAGGACAGGTACGGGGCGTCCTGGCAGGTCCGGCAGTCGGTGATCGCGTTTGGGTCCGGGCGCGTCTGGGGAAAGGGGCACGGCGAAGGGACTCAGATCCAGAAGGGGTTTGTGCCCGAGCACGAAAACGACTTTATCGCCTCGAACTGGGGCGAAGAACACGGATTTGCCGGGATGGTCCTGCTACTGGGACTCTACGGGGCACTCATCGGTCGAGCCCTGACCATCTCGCGGCGGGCGCGGGACACATTCGGCGCGCATATCGGGGTGGGGGTCGCCGCGTTCATCTTCTGGCATGTGCTGGTCAATATCGGAATGGTGACTGGGCTGGTGCCCGTGGTGGGCCTGACTCTGCCGCTTCTCAGCTACGGGGGCAGCAGCCTGCTGACGACCTTCATCGCCCTCGGTCTGCTGATGAACGTCAGCATGCGCGCCCGCCCGCTGCATTGAGTCGGATCAGACGGCCAGAGCCCGTTCGAAGAGTGTCCTCAGTTCGGTGCGCGGGACGGCACCGCCCAGGCGGTCGACGACCTCACCTTCGTAGAATAGCATGAAGGTCGGGATCGATTTGACACCGTAGTTCGTGGGGATCTGCGGGTTTTCGTCGACGTCGATCGAGGTGATCAGCAATGTATCCTCAAATTCCGCACCGAGTTCCTCGTAGACGGGACGCACGGCGCGGCAGGGGCCGCACCATGAGGCGTGGAAGTCGACGATCGCCGGCTTGTCGGCCTTGAGGATCGCTGACTCAAAGGTGGTGTCGGATATCGGTTCGATCACGGAGTCGGACATTGTAGGCTCACCCATCGTCTGATCGCAGGTCCGGTCGTTCCAGCGGGATGGTAGCGCAAGTCGTCGGGGCGTGTCACCCCGAACGGCCGGGGCTCATTGATCGAACGGAGAGAGATGTGAACAGCAAACACGATCGCAGCAATCTGTTGGTCCCCGATGTCGATCCCTTTCCGATCGACACCGACGAACCGATCATCGAGTTGCGCGACGTCCACAAGTCGTTCGAAGGCGAGGAGGTGTTGCGCGGGCTGTCTCTATCGATCCGACCCGGCGATATCACGGTCATCATCGGGGCATCGGGTTCGGGTAAGTCGGTGCTCATCCGTCACATGAACGGACTGCACCTGCCCGACAAAGGCGAGGTGTTTCTGTTCGGCGAACCGGTCACGGAGATGTCGCAGCCGGAGCTGGTCAGGGCGCGCAAACGGATCGGCACGCTCTTCCAGAATTACGCGCTCTTCGATTCGATGACGACCCTCGAGAACGTGGCCTTTCCGCTCATCGAAAACTCGGCGATGTCGATCGAAGAGGCCGAGGAGCGTGCCACCGGGTTGCTGAGCGAACTCGGCCTCGAGCACGCTCTGCAGCAGTTTCCCGCCACCCTCTCCGGCGGAATGAAAAAACGGGTCAGCCTGGCCCGGGCGCTGGTGACGAATCCGGAGGTCGTATTGTTCGACGAGCCGACCACCGGCCTCGACCCGGTGATGATGGAGTTTGTCGACGAGATGATCGAAGACGCCGTCGACCGTTACCAGCTCACGAGCGTGATCATCAGCCACGACATGGCCTCGACCTTTCGGCTCGCCGACACCATCGCGGTGCTGCACGGCGGGCGCATTATCTCCCACGACAGCCCGGCGGCCATCCGCGAGAACGAGGATCCGAATATCAAGTCTCTGGTGCGGGGCGTGCGCAAGGACGACATCGCGGTCGACAGTGCGTCCGACATCGATCAGACCGAAGGAGCCGAGTTCGCCGTGGTTGTCGATGACCTCGACAAGACCTTCGGGTCGAACGAGGTCTTGAAGAAGGCGTCGCTCCGGGCGCCATTCAACAAGATCACGGTGCTCATCGGCGCCAGCGGGGAGGGCAAGAGTGTGTTGATGAAACACCTGCTGGGCCTGATGGAGCCCGACAGCGGGTCGGTGGAGGTGCTGGGTCGCGACCTGTCGACCCTGTCGGAACGGCAGCTCCGGGAGCTGCGAACCGAGATCGGCATGCTCTTTCAGCATGCTGCGTTGTTCGATTCGATGAACGTCGAGGAAAATGTGGCGTTTCCCCTGATCGAACGCCAGCTTGCGAGCCGGGACGAGGCGATGGAGCGGGTCGAAGAGATTCTGGAGAAGCTCGACATCGCCGACCTGCGAAAGCGCAATCCGAGCGAGATTTCGAGCGGACAGCAGAAACGGGTCTCGCTGGCTCGAGCCCTGATCACCGAGCCGAAATTGATCATCTACGACGAGCCGACGACCGGGCAAGACCCGATGATGACTCGTCAGGTCGAAGAGATGATCCGAGAGGTCCAGGAGCGCTTCGATGTGACGAGCCTGGTCATCAGCCACGACATGTCATTGACGTTCCGGATCGCCGACCATGTGGCCATGCTTTCGAAGGGCGAGATCATCGCCGAGGGGCCGCCGGCCTCGCTGCTCGAGTCGGACAACGACGACGTCCAGCACTTCATCTTTGCGTCTCAAGTCGGGGCCACCGAGTCCATCAAACCGGATTCGCTGGGGTCCGATGCGGGCTAATCATTCCGGGGTGTCCAGCGGTCGGCATCGCGGACCTCGTACTTTTCGAGGGTCTCGATCAGCGTCGCCCCCAGGTCGATGTCCAGGTCGTTGGCCAGGGTGATGACGACGAAGAGGATATCACCGATCTCGTCGCGAATGGCCTCCCGGGTATCGGGCTCCGGCGCGTCCTTGGCGACCTTGGGGCCGTATGCTCGATTGAGCAGTCGGGCGAGCTCACCGACCTCCTCGGTGAGTCTGGCGAGATTTGCCAGCGGCGGCCAGTAGCCTTCGTCCCACTGCGTAATCCAGTCGTCGACCGCCGTCTGGAGGACGCGCAAGGTCGGGGGGTGCTGCGGATCGTCGGGCGACTCTTGTGATGTCACGATGAACCTCGACGGTCAGGATCGAATTTCGTTCAAAAGCGTCGGCCACAGGACGGAACCGAGCCGACGAAGTGACGGTCCCGCCTCGAAGTCGATGAGTTGCGGGATGATGTCGTGGGCCGCGTCGTTGGTGACAAACCAGGGCGGCGTAGGGGTGACGTGGAACGGGCCGCGTACCACGGACTTTTGCGGATGAGCGTACATGTGCGCATTGTGAACCCATCCCCGGCCGGACTGGATGTCGTCCAGGGAGCTGCCCGGATAGGCCCCCCAGGGTGTGACGCCGAGTCCGTAGCCGATGGCCGGCCAGTGGTTGATAGCCACGGTGCCGTACCGCAGATCGGCGATGGCCGCTTCGAGGGTCTCGCCGAGGTGCCGTCGGGTTTCCGGGTGGACCAGAAGGCAGGCGTTCAGGGTCCCCCACAGACGTTCGTTGCAGAAACGGACGGCCCGGCGAAGGAAGTCCGCCGGTGTCTCTGCGTCCAGCAGTGTCTCGGCGGTCACCCCGCAGAAGGCCTCTTCGTGGAAGGCCGGATGGTCGGAGTCGGGATCGACGTCTCTGAGGACGGCCCAGGGCAGCTCCCCTTCGTCGGGCGTTCCGACGGTGTCGACGCGGTCGTGGGACTCCAGAAAGTTGTTGTATCGATCCTCGGCACCCGGATAATACGCGTATCGGGTGCCGATTTCGTCCAGATATTCGAGGGTCCGGTCGACGAGACTCGCTCCGATGCCCCATCCCTCCGGCCGGACGATGGCTCGCACGGCGTTGCAGTTGAAGCCGGCATTGTTGGCCAGTTGGGTGGCCAGGTTTTGGGCGTGGAAGTCGATGTCTCGCTCCTTCCACGGGCCGGGGACGACGACCACGGGACTGATGTTGCCGAGTTCAGAGGTGATCGGCTTGTCCAGAACCGGGTCGTTTTCGGCCTTTCGGCGAGTGGCTTCATCGTCGGAGCCGAAGACGATGGCATCGTGGGTCTTGTCGGAGCCGGTGATGTGGATGTGGTCGACGTGCTCGTGGCCACACAGATAACTGCCGACGTCGGCGCCGCCGGTCACGATGTCGACAAATCCCTCTTCGATGAACGGTCGGAACCGCTCCCGCCAGAATGGTTCGAGGTATGCGTTGACCGGGTTGACCTTGATCAGACAGACCCGGCCCTCGACGAAGAGTTTCGAGATCGCGTCCAGGGGCCCGATGCTCGCGACGTTTCCGGCGCCCAGGATCAGCTCGACGGCACCTTCCGGCTGGTCGCGACGGTAAAACTGCCCCATCGACGCGCAGACCTCCTCGGCGTCGACCTCCGGTTCCATCCAGACCTCGGCGCGGAACCCGTTGTACAGCAGGCGATCCCAGAGGTCATGCGGAATGACCTCGGCGACGACCTGGCCGCCGGCGCGCCGTTGCAGGTCGCCGACCGAGCATTGTGGATGGCCGTGCTCGCGGATCTCCTCGAGGGTTTCGATGAGCATCCGCATGTATCGCAGCGAAATCATCGGTCCGGCGAGCCATTCCTCGGCCGACTGTGGATCATCCGGGGAGAGGCGTTTTGCATCGAGGGCGCTGCGGACCTGGGCGGGCGCCGTCTCGTGGGTTCGATCCCGAAAGGCACGCGCAAGCTCGAGGCGACGTTCGATCGAGAGAGTGGCCCATCGTTGGGAGTGTTCGGTCAGACGCGCCAGTGACTCGTCCAGCGTCTGTCGGTCGATCGGTTCATTACTCATAGGCGGCTCCGGCCCCGGCGAAGGGGCGCGAGTGGAGAGGTGTGTACAGTCCATTCTACGGCAGGCCCGGGGAGGACGTCCAGATTGACGCCGCTTTCGATACGACTATTCTAACATACTCGTGAATATACAGTCGTCGTTCCGGTACATCTGGAGGTGTCGTAATGAGCGTGTTGGGAACCGGACACTGCACATTGGATCATTTCGGGATCGTCGGCCGGTTTCCGGAGCCGGGCAAAGAAACCGAGATGAAGGCCTTCAGCGTTCAGGGCGGCGGGACGGCGGCGACCGCGGTCGTCGTCGTGGCTCGATGGGGCGGCCAGGCGCGATTCTTCGGGAAAGTTGGAGACGACGCACGCGCCGACGCCATCGAAGGTACGCTCTCGGGTGAAGGTGTCGACACGACCTTTTTGGTACGGGAGGCTGGTGCGGTCAGTCAGTTTCGCTTCGTCGCGCTCGAGAGGGGCACGGGAGACCACCGAACCCTTTTTTCACGCGGGAATACAACAGCCCTCACCCCCGCGGAGGCCTCGGACGTACGGGTCGATTCGTCGGACCTCCTGGTGCTCGACGGCATGGAGCCGGCAGCCCAGATCACACTGGCCAAGCGGGCCAATGAGAGCGGAGCTCCGGTCCTCTTGGACGCCCATCATCTGGATTCGGACCACTCGGAGTTGGTCGAACGCGCCGACTATCTTGTGGCGTCGGAGCGATTTGCCAGTCGCTGGACCGGGCTCGGTGAGTTGGATGGCGCAACCCGGGCTCTGCTGGAGGCGGGCCCGGATACGGTGGTGCTGACGCTCGGAGACGAAGGGGCTGTCGGCGCCGTCGAGACCCAAGAAGAGCTCCTCTGGATTCCAGCGTATCCCGTGGATATCGTCGAGGACACCGGGTCGGGCGACATCTTTCTGGGCGCCTTCGCCTATGGCGTGGCGCGGGGTTGGCCCCTGGAACGCCAGATTCGGGTGGCCAACCTGGCGGCGGGCCTCTCCTGTGCTCAAATCGGCTCGCGCGGGTCGATTCCCTCGTTGGAGACTGTAGAGAATCGATTGCGCGAAGAGGCTTAGCCGCCGTGTCGGTTCATTCGTTGAGTTCGACCGCCCAGAAATCCCCCTGGCGGAGCGCTTCGACGAGTTGGCCCTGGGTGCCGATATCTCCATCGAAGTACGTGGCCGACTCGCCGACGGCGTCGACCGAATCCGACGGATCGCTGCCGCCGACGGTGGGAGCACCCATGTAGGCGGCCGCCTCGACGGCGAAATCATTGTGGGTCCGCGAGACGCGGGAGTTCAGGACTTCGACCCCGCTGAGCCCCTCGAGTTCGAAAATGTGGTCCCCCATCACGAAGGACGCGTTTCGGTCGTAGGGGCGAGCGGCGACGATCGCGCCATCCTGCTCGTCGAACAGGTCGATGATCGCTTCGGGCGAGGGACGCATCGAATCGGTATAGCGCCGCCAGAATTCGGCCCGGTAGAAATGATCGATCGAGGGCGTAAACCCAAGGAGAATGCCCGTGTCGGTCGGAATCTCGACGCCGATAAAGACATCGACATCGTGCTCGGAGGCACGCTCCAGGACTTCGTCGCAGTACGTCGTCGAAAGGGTCTCGCAAAATGCGACCCCGTCGAGGCCTTCGTCGGCCGCTCGGTCGAGGACCGCGTCGATCGAGACGTCTGTTCCCTCGGAGATCGAGGACTTTGCGTGTAGGTCAACCAGCATGAGTGTTACTCGGCAGTTTGGAAAAACAGAATGGCAAATTAACTCGAAGCGGGGAGTTCAATCGGAGAATCCTCGCTTCCGTCGGACCCGTCGTTGCGCGCCTCAGACGACGGCACGTCGATCACGTCGTCCTTTCTGGAATTCTGATGGCTTCGCTCGGAGTCATAGGGGTTTTCAAAGTTGGTCGATGAGAAACTGCGGCTCTCGATGAAGGTCACCGACGACCCGTCGAGCATGTCCTGGACGTGGGTCTTGAGCCACGCCTTGAGCGGCGAACGGAGCACGGGAATCAGCAGCGAGATGCCGGCCACGTCGGTCAGGACTCCCGGGGTCATCAGAAACGCGCCGGCCACGATGACCGCCAGACCGTCGAGCAGCGAATCGCTGGGGAGTTGCCCGTTGGCGAGTTGCTGCTGAATGCGTCGCCAGATGGCGAGTCCCTGCTGTTTGGCGAGGGTCCCACCGACCACGGCCGTGCCCAGAACGAGGGCGACCGTGGGCAACGTGCCGAGCGCCTGCCCAATCGGGATCAGGATCGTCAGCTCGACGACAGTGACGACGGTGAAGAGAAGTGTCAGTTTGGCGATCACGTGAACCTCCGGCAGTCAATCGTGGTGAGGCGGTGTCCGGATTATCCGGAGTTTGCCTCAGAAGCGTTCCAGTCGTCCAGGAACTTTTGCAGACCCTGGTCCGTCTTGGGATGTTGAAACAACTGATCGATGACGTCGGCCGGAATCGTGGCGACATCGGCACCGGCCAGTGCCGACTCCGTGACGTGACGCGGGTGACGAATCGATGCGGCGAGGACCTCGGTGTCGATGTAATCGTAATTCGAATACATCTGAACGATATCTTCGATGAGGCCCATGCCGCGCTGGCCGATGTCGTCGAGCCGGCCGATGAACGGACTGATGAACCGAGCGCCCGCTCGAGCCGCCAATAATGCCTGGTTGGCCGAGAAACAGAGGGTCACGTTACAGTCGATCCCCTCGCCGGCGAGCGTATGACACGCGCTCAAGCCGGCCGGGGTCAGAGGCACTTTGATGACCGTGTTGTCGGCCCATGTCGCGAACTCGCGAGCTTCTTCGAGCATCCCCTCGCGATCGGTCGCAGTAACTTCAACACTGACAGGGCCGTCAACAATTTCACAAATGTCGAGAACGACGTCCTTGAGCTTGCGTCCCGAGTCGGCCACGAGCGACGGATTGGTGGTCACGCCGTCGAGAATGCCGATGTCCGCAGCCTTGCGGACTTCGTCGATATCAGCCGTGTCGATAAAGAATTTCATGGGGGACCTCGGTGGGGATGGATCGCGCGTGAATTCGGCGCGTGGGTAACACTTGGTGGCCGGGTCGGCAAGCCCGGGTTTACGCGGGTTCGACCGGGATCCTTCGGACGATGGTGCCCGAAATTGTGTTTCGACCGAGGGACGTGATAGAGACGGTCTGTCGACCCGACTCAGAGACGACTTTCATCCCTCAGGACCGATGCTGGATATTGATTACATCCGCGAGCACGCCGACCAGGTGCAACGCGCTGCCGAGCACAAAAACTTCGACATCGACGTCGATCGCCTGTTGGAGCTCGACGAGCGCCGACGCACGCTCATCCACGAGAGCGAAACGATCCGCGAGCGCCGGAACGAAATCGCCGACGCCATCCCCCAGGCCTCCGACGAAGAGCGGCCCGATCTGATCGAGGAGGGCCGGGACCTCAAAGAGGAGGTCGCCGAGGTCGAGTCGGAACTCAAGGACATTCAGGAGGAGTACAGGGAGCTGATGCTGGCCGTGCCCAGCGTACCCCTCGACGAGGTGCCGGTCGGCGACGACGAACCGGACAACGAGGTGGTTCGGACGTACGGCGAGCCGCCGGACTTTGATTTCGAACCCCGTGACCACGAAGAACTCGGTGAGCTGCTCGATATCATCGACAAGGAGCGGGCTATCAAATTCGCCGGATCGCGCGCCTATCTATTGAAGGGCGCCGGGGCGATGCTCGAGCAGGCGGTGTGCCGACTGGCGATGGACATGCTGGTCGACGATGGATTCGAGCCCGTGTCCGGTCCGGTGATCGTCAACGAGAGCGCGCTGAAGGGAAGCGGATGGTTTCCCTATGGACGTGAGGATTCGTACCACATCGAGCGCGACGACAAATGGTTGGTCGGCACCAGCGAGGTTACGCTGGTCAGCACCCGAGCCGACGAGATCATCGACCGGGATGAACTCCCCATTACGATGGCCGCCGAATCCTCCTGTTTTCGACGGGAAGCCGGCAGCGCGGGCGCCGACACCCGCGGCGTTTATCGAGTCCACCAGTTCAAAAAGGTCGAGCAGGTGATCATTGCCGAGGACGACGCCGAGGCCTCGCGCGAGCTCCACCGAAGGCTCCTGGGCAACGCCGAGGATCTGATGCAGGCCCTCGAGCTTCCCCACAGGGTGGCTATCGCCTGCACCGGCGAAACCGGGCAGGGCCAGGTGTTGAAAAACGAGATCGAGACCTGGATGCCGTCGCGCGATAATTACTGTGAGACACACTCCTGCTCGAGCCTCTATGACTTTCAGGCTCGTCGCTCCAATATTCGGTTTCGCGGCGACGACGGCGACACCCGCTACTGCTACACCCTGAACAACACCATGGTGGCGAGCCCGCGGATTCTGATTCCACTGATAGAGAACAACCAGAATGCCGACGGCTCGATCTCCATTCCCGACGCCCTCCAGCCGTATATGTACGGGAAAGAAGTCATCGAACCGTGAGTCGACCATGACGACGTACCTTGGGATCGATGTAGGCCATAAACGTGTGGGGCTGGCGGTGTCGGACGTCAACGCCTCGGTCGCTTCGCCGCTGGAGACGCTCGAAGATGCATCGTGGTCGGAGATGGCCGCCACGATCGTCGAGCGCATCGAGGCGCGAGATGTCGACGCCCTGGTCGTCGGATGGCCCCTGCGACTCGACGGAACCGAAGGCCGGTCCGTCGACATGGTCCGCCGATTCGAATCGGCGCTGCGGACGGCCCTCGAAGAGAGGGACCTCGAGATCCCGATCGAGCGATGGGATGAGCGAATGACGTCTCAGGGAGCCGAGCAGGTGCTCATCGACGCCGATATGTCCCGACGCAAGCGCCGGCCGGTCATCGACAGAGTCGCTGCCGCGAAGATTCTGCAGAACTACCTCGATTCGCTAGAGAGTTGAACCACGCACGTTCGGGGAAGGGAGGCTTCGGGTTGAAGACCGTCTCCATACGAGTTGCACAGGGTGTGGGAGTTGTCCTGATTATCGTCCTGGCCGCCATGGGTCTTCACTACCGGTCGGCGACCACACGGGTCGTCCTCGAGAGAGGAGAGACCACGGAGTTTCTGATTCCGAATGGGGCCGGCTGGAATGAGATCGTCGGCCGACTGGAGTCCGCCGGCGTCGTCTCGGATGCGGCGACCTTCCGAGTCTGGGCCCGGCTAAATGACCTTCCGGCCGAGGTCCACGCCGGCAGTTTTATTCTTGAGGGACCGATGCGCTGGCGAGATGTGGCCGACGCACTGCGCAGCGGTGGACAGCCCCGGGACGTGCGCATCACCTTCGTCGAGGGGTGGACGATCTTTCACATGGCCGACCACGTGGAGGCCGAGGGGCTCGTCGAGCGGTCCGAGTTTCTGGAGGCGGCAACGAACCGCGCATCGCTGAAAGATGCGGGCCTCGGCGACCACGAGTCATTCGAAGGCTATCTCTTTCCGGACACGTACCGCTTCCGCGAGGATGTCTCCGCCGAGACGGTCGTCGATCGTATGTTTTCGACATGGCGGGACGTCTGGAGCGACATATCCCGGGAGTCGGGCGAGCAGTTGGACCGCTTGGAAGAGCAATACGGGTTTGAGCGCCATGACTTTGTGACCCTGGCGAGTATCGTCGAGGTCGAGACCTCGGTCGACCCCGAGCGCCCGAAGGTCGCCAAGGTCATCTACAATCGGCTCGATTCGTCGATGCGGTTGCAGACCGATCCGACCTGCGTGTACGGACCGGACACCTACGATGAGGTGCCGCGGCCGTCGCACTGCAAGGACCCGCAGAATCGCTATTCGACCTACACACACGACGGTCTTCCGCCGGGTCCCATCGCAAATCCCGGTCGAGCGAGTCTGCGTGCCGCGCTAAATCCCTCGCAGGCTTCGGGAGCCGAGGATCTGCTGTTCTATGTGGCCAAACGCGACGGGAGCGGGCGACACCATTTTTCGACGACCTACGCGGAGCACCGGCGGGCGGTGGATCGCTATCTGAGGGATTGAGTGTCAGAAAATGGCGCCATTTATCCGCCAGCCCAGGCCGGCAAAAATGGTGTGGGTCCTGAGTGGCTGCGTCGGGCCGAGTGCCCCCGGGTGTACCGAGCGGCGAGAAAACCTGTAGACGATGTTCAGCCAGGGGGCGGCGCCACGGTCCGGATCCATGAGAGGAACGTCGAATCCGGCGCCGACCGACCATCCAAACCGAGAATTGCGGCGCAGATCGTCGGCGGCACGCTTGAAGGTGTGAACGTCGAGCCCCAGGCCGAACTCCACAAACACAGAACTCGCCAGGTAGCCGAGCCCGTCACTTCGGAAGGTGAAGATATACAGCGGATGAATGGCGAGGTGAGCGCGGACTCCGTGGGTCTTGAGTGGGCCGATGGCACGCGCGGTCGGCCCCGCGTCGTCGCGCGGTTCGAGACGGTCGAATCGATAAGAGAGACGTACGTCGGCCAGTGAAAGCGGAAAGGCCTGGCGGATCCCGGCATCGATGGCCCAGCCCCTCCATTGCGGGCCGATCACGAAGGCACCACGAACCGAGGGTTCCAGAAATGCGCCGTTGTACTCCGATCCCGCGTCGGGTGGATCGGCAGCCGACGCCGGCATCGACAGCAATACCAGTGAAACGGCGACAAGCGGTACGGCTCCGGAGACGCCGGTCGGGAAGATTCGCATGTCCGTCGTCTCTCCTGAAGTTGAGGCCATATCCGGATCGTTCGGGGCGAGCGGGACGATCTCGGAGAGTGGACGAGCTTTCGCGTTTCCTCAAGCAACCACCACGGGTCGAGACGCCGAGAGCCGGCCGGCGATCCGGCCCACGAATTGGCGGTTGCGCGTCGGACTCTGTTTCCTTAATGTCTTGTCGCCGAACGATTGGAATTCGACTCGTACGGTCGAGTGGATACCGTTTAGAGGACAGCCCATGACATCGACAGTAAACCGGCTCGTTGCTGCAATAACCATCGCCGCATTCATGCAGGCGGGATGTTACAACTCCTACTTCATCTCCAAGGATGAGCTCGAGAAACTGGAGAGTGGAGTCGAAATCAAAGAAGTTGTGACGGTTCAAGGCGACTGCGCATCCGCCAAAACCGCCTCCGAATCCGCCGCAGATGGCGAAGAAACGGCGGCGAAGTCCGACGAGGGAAACGCCCAGGACAGCGGCGACACCATGGCCGACGGCGAGAAGGCCAAGAGCGACGCGACATCGAAGGGTGCCAAAGCCAAACCCGGATGCACGGCTGTGCCGGTGTCGACCAACAATGCCATTCAGGTCGTCAAGACGAATGGCGAGAAGTTTCGGGTCACACCCTTCAACTTCATGATGAGTGAGCAGCAGCTCGTCTCGCCTGAGTACGACAAGCTGGAGAGACTTGAAGACATCAAGGGCGCCAAGGTCCGTGAATTCAGCACCTGGAAGACCGTCGGCACGATCGTCGGTGTGTCGGTGGTGACCGTCGGCACATTCGTCACGATCGGTGTTCTTTCACCGGATCAGGAGCTCGGAAACTGACGGCGGCGTTCCGCACGACAGCTTTAATCCCGGAGTCCTTTGGGCTCCGGGATTTTTTTGTGGTCCCGTCGAGGGTTGAATTTCCACTTGCATCCCCGATGGACCGGGGGTATCATCGGACGTTCACATAAAGCGAATTCGTGTTCTCAGGGGGGAGCGATGAAACGGGGATATCTGAGCCGTTGGTATGTCGTCACGATCATGTGCGCGTCGTTCGGGTTTGGCTGCGTCGAGGATCCGGTTGAACTCCAGCAGCCGGATCCGCCCGACGAGGTGAGTCGCTACTGGCTGGTCGATGCGACGGGAAGTTCGCCGACTCTGCAGGTCGGAGACGTCTCGACCGTCTCGGTCGTGCTGGTGGATTCGGACCTCGGAGCGGGGTCGGTCGGAGCGGAGGTCACATTCCGGGTCCAGGAGGGAACTGCAGAGGGGCAGATGACGGCCCGGCGCACGCGCACGGACGATACCGGACGAGCTGAAGTCGGCCTCCGGGCTGGAGGCCGGCCCGGCACCTTGACGGTGGTGGTCAGCCACCCTCTAGCCGAGCCTCTTCACCTGACGTTCCAGGTGAATCCGGCTCCGACGGGCGCCCTCGAAATCGACATCACCCACGGGGCTTCATCTGTCACGGAACTGACGGATGTCGATGTGCGGCTCCATCGGGCCGATGACCTGAGCTGTGCCGGGTTCCGACCCTACGCGGCCCCGGCGAGTCAAGGTGAGATTCTGCGGCGCGAGCGTTTCGACGCTCCCGGGACCGTCGCCAGGTTCGATTCACTCCCGGTCGACGAAGAGCTCGTGGCCGCCGCTGTCGCCCGTGGGGAGCACGGCCAGATCGCTGCCAGCGGATGCATCGACGATGTGCGCGTGACCTCGGGGGTACTGACGAACCGCGATATCGTCCTGGCGATGCTTCCGATGACTGTCGACGGCGTGTACGCGACCACGTCTCACTGGGACTTCTCGGCTGCCGTCGAGGAGTCGGGCGCCGTCGGAGAACAGATTTTGCGGGTGTTGAACCTCTTTCACGAGCCCGGGCGGGCACTCTACGAAGAAATCGTCTCGCTGGTGAAGTATCTGGTGGGTGGGGTCGTAGGCGGCAGTCTCGATTTCTTCCTGGAGCAGACCGGGCTCGACCGGGAATTTCAATCGCTGATCGATCGTGCCATCCAGAACAATGGTGCGATGTGCCGAATCAGGGAGGCGGGCCGCGACCTTCGCGACGTGGTTGCTCGACTGACCGTCCACAGCGAGACCTCGATTACAGGACCCCAGTCGGGCTACTCGCTTCGGGGAAGGGACAACTGGCTCGGGATTACGCTCTACTGGAGGGGCCTCTGCGACGACGGGTATCTCGATGCGTGCCGATCCGATGCGAGCGCGGGCTCGCCAGCACGACGCAAGCGGGCGTGCGCCGCGATCCCGATGGTCGCCGATCCCTCCGGCGAGATCGCCGGACTCGGACTCTTGAGTTCCACCTGGTCGGGACGATTGACCGGCTACGACCGTCTGGAGGTCCAGCAGCACGGCATCCCCCTGCGCTACGGACGACTCATCACGCTTCTGCTCAATGAGACGATTCTGCCGGCGCTGACGGGGGGAGAGGCGCGTTCTCTGGCCGAGGCCTTCGGATATTGGTTGCGTTGCGACGGGTTGGCGCGCTCGGTGACCGGAGCCGACGGACGGGTCTGTGCGCTGGGTCGATGTCTGTATCGCGAAGACATCGCCCAGACCTGTGACTCGGCCGTCCAGGGACTCTTTGGAACGGCAGACCTGCTGCTCGAACAGTTGGCCTGGGAGACGGGTGTCTCGGTCGGCGGGCACGCCACGGCGATCGAGACCGATTCCGACGGCCGAGTCGACCGGCTGGAGATGGGGCGCTGGAGCGGACGCGTCGATGTGGCCGCCGGCGAGGGAAGGGCGGAGGCGGCCGAAGTCACCGGACGCTGGAGTGGTCAGCGCGTCGGTGAGCCGTGACCGACAATCCGGGAATCCGGTGTTTGGTGCATCTGCGGCACCGTGCTACCATTGTTAGGTAACTTACGACGGTCGTTTCCGTTCCGCCGGGACGGGGCAAAGGGGTATGAGGCGGCCGGAGACGACGGACGACGATGAACAATTGTAGCCAGACGGCGGTATTTGACATGAAACAAGCCACTGCGGTGGACGCTGTCACCACCGGTCTGAATCATCTGACGTTGGAGTGCGTCGGGATGACGGACGTGGGCCGGGCCCGGGACCACAACGAAGATGACTTCTTCCTGTCGCAAAACGACGAGGCTCTCTGCATCGTCGCCGACGGGATGGGAGGACATCGCTCCGGGGAGGTCGCCAGCGCGTTGGCGATCAAGACGATGGTCGAATACTACCGAGACCACCCCGCCGACGAGCTGGATCTTCAGAGCGACGAAGACCCGTATGAGCGCCGGCTGGCCGACGCGATCCAGGCCGCGAATACGGCGGTGTTCGAATCGGCCTCCCGGAACGAATTGTACCGCGGGATGGGGACGACCATCGTCTCGGCTTACTTTACCTACGACCGCGTCTATCTCGGGTACATCGGAGACTCGCGGGTCTACCGATTTCGTGACGGCGCCCTTGAGCAGGTCACCGACGACCATTCTTTGGCGAACGAATACCTCGAGATGGGCATCCTGTCGGATGATCAGGTCGAGTTCTTTCCGTACAAAAACGTCATCACCCGGGCCTGCGGTCTCGGAGAGGATGTCGAGGTTGCGACGACCGACGGTGAGCTTCGGCCCGACGACGTCTTTTTGCTCTGCTCCGATGGGTTGACCGATATGATCCCCACGGAACGGCTCGCCGCGATGATCGACCGGTCGCTATCGGAAGGCCAACCGCTCGGCGACCTCTGCGAATCGATGGTCGAGCGGGCCAATGCAAACGGCGGAGAGGACAATATCACTGTCGTCCTCGCCCACGCCACGCCGGCTGGCTGACCCGCATCGCGTTATCTCCGCAACAGAATCCCGGATCCCGGCGAAAACAGTAGGTGAGTGTACACCGAATCCGGGAGGGGATATGACACCGCGAGAACGTTCGGCGCAATGGGTTCTCTGGAGCATCCAGGGCGTCGGCCCGCAGACACTTCATCGATTGGAAGACCATGGGGGTGCATCGAGATTGTGGGGCCTCGACCCTTCGGCGCTGGCGAGGATTTTCAATTCTCTTCCCCTGGGCTCTGCGGCCGCCAAGCGAGTCGAGCACCACATCTGCAACGGCCCGTCACCGGAGTCGCTGTATCGACGAGAGCTCGACACCCTCCCGGAGGGCGGACGGATCGTCCACCGGGACGATCCCGGCTACCCGGATCGATTGGCCATACTGGATGATCCGCCTGTGTTTCTGTACGTGGTCGGGCCGCAGGGATTCTGGGACGTCGAAGAGACATTGTCGGTCGTCGGATCCCGTTCGGTGGGTGTGGCGGACGTACGGCGGACCCGCTCGATCGTCTCGCGGCTGGCCGAGGCAGGAATACTCATTGTCAGCGGGGGGGCGCTGGGTGTCGATGTGGCGGCCCACGACGCGAGTCTGGAGGTCGGCCGTCCCACGATTTCGGTGTTGCCCTGTGGCGTCGATCATCCCACGCCACGGCGCAACGCCGATACGTTTAACCGCGTCGCACGTGCCGGTTGGCTCGTCTCCGAGTATCCGCTGGGCACCAGCGCACGGCCACACCATTTCCCGCGCCGGAACCGGCTCATTGCAGCCCTGGGGGACGCGACCTTCGTGGTTCGAGGCGATCTCGACAGCGGAACGATGTTGACGGCTGAGGCCTCCAAGGCACTCGGTCGCCCCATCTGTGCGCTGGCAGGCGGGTTGGACGAGACGCTCGCCGCGGGCTGTCTGCAGTTGATCGTCGAGGGGGCCCAGGCCGTCCGTGGTCCTCATGATGTGTTGGCCTGGATGGGCGTCGACTCCGGGCCGAGCCGGCAGACGAGGTCGCTTCCCGACGGTTTGTCCGACGATGCACGGCGGCTTGCAAATGAATGCCTGGCGAGTGTCCAGTCGCAGGATGGGCGGTCGATACAGGTCAGTGAGATCGAAGATCGATGCGACTGGAAACCGGCTCAATTGCAGTCGACGTTGCTGGAGCTCGAGCTCAACGGCGTCGTCGAGAAGATTCCGGGGGGCCGCGCCTACCGGGTGGGCCGGTGGCACATCCCGCCGGCGGAATCGACCGGGTGAGAGCGACCGTCCGTCCTCGTCGGCGGAAACGGGCTCGGCGTTGACACCCGGGCGGGTGAGGTGTAGGCAACGTGCCGCTGAATTGCTTCGATTCGAGGAGACAAATCATGGACGAGCATCACCTGCTCGCACCGGGGCCGACGCCGGTCCCGGAAAACGCTCGTCTGGCGATGGCCAAACGTCTGATCCACCATCGAAGTGACGAATTCCGCGAGGTGTTCCGACGGGTTCGTTCCGGGTTGCAGTGGATCTTTCAGACCGACGAAGATGTCATCACCCTTACCTCGAGCGGGACCGGCGCTTTCGAGGCCGCGATGACGAATTTTCTGAGCCCGGGGTCGACGGTCGTGGTCGTCGGGGGCGGGAAGTTCGGAGAGAGATGGGCCGACGTCGCTCGCCGGTACGACCTCGATGTCGTCGAGATGGATGTCGAGTGGGGCGAGGCGGCCGACCCGGCACAGTTGGCTGATATCCTGGCCGATCGAGAGGACGTCTCGATGGTCACGGTCACCCACAGCGAGACCTCGACCGGTGTTCTGCATCCGCTCGAGGATCTCGCAGATGTGGTTCAGCGTGAGTCGAGCGCGCTGCTGGCCGTCGACGGCATCACCTCGGTCGGAGTTCACGACGTTCCAATGGACGAACTCGGAGTCGATGTGTTGGTCGGCGGCTCCCAGAAGGCCTTTGGCGCACCGCCCGGCCTCGGTTTTGTCGCGGTCTCGGCTCGAGCATGGCGACGCCAACCCGACGATCATCTGGGCGGATACTATTTCGACCTCTCCAGGGAGCGGCGCCGTCAGTCCCAGGATCAGACCGCCTTTACACCGGGTATCTCCCAGGTTCTCGCCCTCGATGTGACGCTCGATATGATGCGAGACGAAGGGCGCAGGAGTGTCTTCGAGCGTCATCGGCTCAATGCCGAAGCGACGCGTACGGCCGTCGATGCCGTCGGGCTGGAGCTCTTTGGGGCTCGGCCCTCGAATGCGGTGACCGCCGTACTTGCTCCCGATGGAATTCCCGCGCCGCAGATCGTCGACCGGATGAACGATACCTACGGGGCCGTCATCGCCGGGGGCCAAAAGCATATGTCCTCCGAGCTGCTTCGGCTGGGACACATTGGATTTTTCCGTCGCACCGATATCCTCACGATGGTGAGTTCGCTGGAGTTGTGCCTGCGCGACCTGGGTCATTCGGCCGATGCGGGCACGGCGACGGCGGCTGCACAGAGAGTCTACACGAACGCAAGTCACCAGGACGTACCGTCGGAGCCCTGACCGTCTTTGCGCCAGGGCCACGACACGCACTTTTCTGATGCAAACGGATTACGAGATGGCCACGAACGTCGTCATCGGCGCCCAATGGGGTGACGAGGGCAAAGGCAAGGTTGTCGATCTGTACACCGAGTTTGCCGACATGGTTGTCCGCTTTCAGGGCGGGAACAATGCGGGTCACACCCTCGTCGTCGAGCGGGACGGTGAACTTGAGAAGACGGTTCTTCACCTGATCCCGTCGGGGATTCTGCACGAGGACACTCGCTGTGTCATCGCCTCGGGCGTGGTGTTGGATCCCGGCGTGCTCATCGAAGAAATCGAGGGGCTGCGTGCTCAGGGATATTCGGTGGAGCCCGACCAGCTCGTGGTCGCCGAGAATGCCAGCGTCATCATGCCCTACCATCAGACCCTCGATGTGGCTCGCGAGTCCGACGACTCCCAGCAAAAAATTGGCACGACCGGACGGGGCATCGGCCCATGCTACGAGGACCGAGTCGGCCGCCGAGCCATCTTTGCGCGGGATCTGACCGACGAGGCGCGGCTGCGCAGAAAGATCGGTTCGAATCTCGCCGAGAAGAACCAGATTCTGTCGTCGATGGGGGCGGACACCTACGAGACCGATGAGCTCGTCGAGCGATGTTTGGAGTGGGGCGAGCAGCTCGAGCCGTTTGTGGTCGACGCCGGCCGTCTCGTCGACGAGGCCGTTCAGCGCGACGAGCGAGTTCTGTTCGAAGGGGCCCAGGGGACGATGCTCGACATCGGACACGGGACCTATCCCTACGTCACGTCGAGCCACACGACCTCCGGTGGCGTCTGCGTGGGGGCGGGGATCGCACCGCGGGACATCGGTGGCGTCGTGGGAATCTCGAAGGCATACTGTACACGCGTCGGCCGCGGGCCGTTTCCGACGGAGCTCGATAACGAAGCCGGAGAGCATCTACGCGAAGTAGGCAATGAATTCGGCAGCACGACGGGGCGTCCTCGTCGGTGCGGCTGGGTCGATGTCGCCGGTCTGCGGTACGCGCATCGCGTCAATGGCTTCAGCGGACTGGCGGTGACAAAACTCGACGTCCTGAGCGGTCTGGATACGGTCAAAATCTGTGTCGGTTACACCGACGAAGACGGGAAGCGTTACGACCAGCCGCCCTCGGATCCGGACCTTCTGGAGGCGTTGGACCCGGTCTACGAAGAACTCCCGGGCTGGGAGGACGATATCACGGGTGTGCGAGTACTGGAGGACCTCCCCGACGCGGCCCGCCAGTTTTTGAACCGACTCGAGACACTGCTGGAGGTACCGATCGTGTTGGTCTCGGTCGGTCCCGCCCGAAACGAGACGATTGTGGTTGAGAATGTCTACCATTGACCCACCTTCACCGACGAGGGTGAGGGCCGACGGAGTCCGGGTGGTTCCAGTGAGCAAAGGAGGCAACATTGAGCGGCGATGACAACGACGAGTCAGCGGAGGGTCGGTCACAAAAACGGTCGGCCCGAGAAGTCATCGAGGAAGCCGAATTCGAGGCCGAAGGCTGGGACGAACTGGAGGACCCCGAGCAGGTCTCGCGCCTGTTGAAGGCGCTGGAGGGGGTCTTGCCGGACGTGGTCCGCAGGGCCCTGGCGGCCGGCGTCGACGGATGGGCGGATCGCGAGGAGAAGATCCGAACTGCATTGGAGGAGCGTCAACTGACCCGCGAGGCGGCGGGATCGTTTGTCAAGCATGCCGACTCGCTGAAGCGCGAGATCCTGCGCATCGTCTCAAAGGAAATTCGGGATTTCCTCGAGCACATGGACTTCAGCGAGGAACTCGCGGAGATGTTGACGAAACTGTCGCTCGAAGCCCGGGTGGAGCTGCGGTTTATCCCGAATAAGGATGCGGTTCAGCCGAAGGCTTCGGGAAAGTTCAGTGTAAAAGGGCCGTCGGGAGAAGAGCCCGATGGAGAAGACGCCGACAGCGAAGACGAGGAGCCATCCGACGCGGGTGCCGACGAATCTGAAGAGGCGTCGGAGGCGGACTGACAGCGCACGTCAGCCGCTGCTTTCGTCGCCGTTGGGCAACTCCAGCGGCTCGGCACCCTCCCGGTCGCCCTCTGGAGGCAGATCCCGCGAAAAGCTGCTGCGCTCGAAGGTGATACGTCGAATCAGGACGGCGTTTTCGGGATGATTGTCCGGTCCGGCCGGCGTTCGGGCGATTTGTCGGACGGTGTCCAGATCCCGGCAGATGCCGAAGACCGTGTGACGGTCATTCAGGTGCGGCAGCGGCTTTTCGGTGATGAAGAACTGACTTCCGCCGGTATCGGGCCCGCGATTGGCCATCCCGAGAACGCCGGGGACTTCGAACCGCAAGGATGGGTCGAATTCGTCGGGGATCGTGTATCCGGGGCCGTGCTTTCCAGTGCCCGTGCGGTCGCCCGCCTGGATAACAAATTCGGGAATGACGCGGTGGAATTCGACCCCGTCGTAGAAGGGCTTCCCGCGGACGACATCTCCATCGGTGGGATCGGCCCAGGTGATCTCCCCGCGAGCCAGCCCGACGAAATTCGCGACGGTGATGGGGGTGCGGTCCTCGAAGAGCCGGCAGCGAATCGAACCCTCGGTGGTGTCGATTGTCGCCACCAGCGGGCCCTGTCCGGACAGGTGGTCGGTGAAGTCATCCAGAGCCGAGGCCGAGGGGGCCGTCGGCGCGGAAGGGGCCGCGGGTTCTTCGGCGGCAGCGGTCTGCTCGGCCTTTCGGTCCGTGTCGGTGGTGCCCGGGCTCTGGGAGGGGCCTCGGACCTTTGAGTCGCAGCCGTAGATGCCGCTGAGAACCAGCAGGCAAGCCGATACCAAGATTACTCGCGCTGCGCGGCTCAAAGATCCCATCTCGGAAACTCCACGTGAGTGGTCGTTACTGTAGGCGGCGGCAGATGAGGGCGATGCTGTCGAGCATGTCGCCCGCGCCCCCCTTAATCCCGGTGACCACGAACCCCGGCGGACATTCGGTACGGTAACTCGCACCGCCCGAGCCGCCCACCTGGTCAAGCACGCGTGTTTCGTCGCCCAGCGTGCGACCGGTGGCCCCGTGGGCTTCGGGGTCGGCGATGTGTTCTCCGAGGCGCTCCATCGAAAGATTTGAGAGCCGCTCGATCTCCTCGGCCGTCAGCGAGCCGACCTTCTGGGCCGTCTCCGCGCGGTCGGCGCGGTCGGCGAAGACAGCGCGCTTGGCGACCTCGGCAAAGGTCATGTCGCTGTTGTTGGCCGCTCGGTCGAGCCAACGTTTCGTCTTCTCAGAGACCGCTCCGTCTCCATCGGCCTCATCGTCGGGACTCGTCTCTTTGATCGACAGTTTATCTCGAAGAATCTCTCCCTCGCCGACCAATTCGACACCGATCCAGCGGGGCCCGGCGATGTGTTCTCGTTGCAGTTTCACATTCTGTCCGAGGGGTAACGTGTAGCTGCCGTCGACGACGGCGACGTATCGGGTCTCCGTCCAGAGGGGTTCGGCGGACTTGCTGTCGGAGTAGAGGTTGAACTCAAAGTGAAACACGCCGCTGATCGGCGATCCGCTCTGGTCCTGGAGTCGGCCGGTGTAATCGACCAGAATTCTGTCGGAGCCATTTCCATCTGACTCGGTCTCCGACGATTCCTGGGCACCGGCGGCTCGATCCGACTTGGGTTGGTCTGCAGTCCCGGCATCGCCCGTCGACTCGGCCTGTTTCGGCTCGGCCGCTTTTTCGGGCTGGTCGCCGGCGTCTTCGGCGAGGGCGACACTGGAATACAGTCCGACGGCGGCGACAATCAGCAGCGACAGCGATAGGGAGTGATTTGATACCAGTCGATTCATATGGCTCGGATTCAAAATCAGTTCGGGAGGCGATAGGGCGAAGAGGTCGCACTCGTGAACGGCGCTCGCCGGCTATATATTTCGGTTTGGCTCAGTTGGAGACGACCGACTTGGGCGTGGCCACGAATTCGGCGTTGATGGTCACGTCGATGGTGGCGCTGCCGTTGGGCGGCACGTCCTGTCCCTGCTCGATACGCGGGACGGTATATGGAATCACGGACAACTTGAGCTTTTCGTCGGTCTCTTTGTCGTCGCCGATCAGCAGATCGCTCAGTTTGGACTGGTCTTCGTCTGAGACCTGAGACGTCCCGGAATCGTCGGTCTCCGCCGGAACCGAGGGAATCTTGGCTACCGAGAAAGCCGATTCGTGGTTGCGAGATTCGGCATCGAACTCTCCGACGTACAGGGACGTTTCGGGCAAATTGAACGAGAGGGAATTGTCCCGGACCTCCCAGTCGATACTCGTGATCGTGACGCTCTCGAGCCGGTCGACGGCGTCGCCGAGTCTGGACTTCCCGGTAGCCTCGACGACATCGACGTTCAGGTCGAACTCGATCGGATCGAGTTCGATCCGCATCGGTGCAGGGGCGGTGCCTCCCTGGTCGCAACTGTCGATCCCCTCGATGGCCGTACTGCAGGCCTCGGAGGCGTCGACGGGGAACTCGGCGGGGATTTCCGCCGAGATATCGACGGTGGTCAGATCTTCGATGTCGTCCTTCAACCAACCGCATCCGGCAGCGAGGGTGACTGCGAAGACAGTCGCCAATACGAAAAAGCGTCGCATGGGTTCTCCGGGGAGAGAGGGATAAAGCGTTCCAACAATCAGCTATCAGAAAATTTCGACGGTCTAAAGAGCAAACACCGTCCCGATGGATTACGCACGCGGGCCTCAACGTTGAAACCATGCGTAAGGTTCGTTACGTTCATACATAAGATGGCTGGGTGAGCGCATCTCTTCGGTCCCGGAGGATCGGTCCCCCTCGAAGCGGGGGCGGGAGCTGCGGCATCAGCCACCATGCACCGTTCAACAGGGATTGGAAGGTTTTCGAATGGAATCGACCCAGACTGAGCAATCCAACGACGAGTCGTCCCAAAAAGACTGGGATCCCTCCGGCCTTGCGGAGGTTCTCTGCGATGACAAGCACGCCGGGCGGGTAGTCGACGTGCGTGGCATGGGACGCGGGGCGATCCAGCGCCGCCTGGGCGAACTTCGAGCGAGTATGACTCGCCGCGGCGTCGAGCTTCTCGTGCTCGATCCGACGGGTGGGGTCGGAGATGGGACCACCTTCCGTGATGTCGCGACTGCCTACGTACGACGGGTCTCTCAGCACACGTCACTGGACTCGGAGTCTCGCCAGCTTGCGGAATTTCTGTCGACCTCGCGGGACACGGCCGAAGAGCAGTCGGACGATGTGGTCGAAGCCCGGTACTTCGAATCCTCGATGGGCCGGCTGTGGGAGCGCCTGTCGACCCACCGGCCGGCGGTATTGATGGTCGTCAACGCCGGGGAGTGCAGCATCAGCGAGCGTTCGGCACTCGAACGGTTTGTGTCGGAACATCTGCGCGATCCGGTTCTGGAGCTCGCGCCCGATGCCTCGACCTCAAAAGAGTTCCGCGGCTGCGTTGCGCTCGTCGGTGATGCCGGCAGGCCCCCGAACCTCGATATCGACGAGGACGTCGTCGATGTCGTGGATCTCTCCGGTGCGGCGCGCAGCACCGTTCGGTCGTACCTGACTCAGCAGGAGGTCGTGGACCGATTCGTCTCGACGACGGGCGGAGACCCGGGCCGTCTCGATGTCCTGATGGAGGCGATGCCCGACGACTGCACCAATTTCTGGGAATTTCGGTATCGACAGCTCCCCGCCGAACGGCAGGTCGTCGTTGATCTTCTGGCCATCGCGGATATCGCCGTGCCCGTCGATATTTTGCAGGATGCATACAGACGTGTCGAAGGCGGCTCGGCCTCGGCTGCGATCCAAGATCTCAGCTCCGAAGGGTTCTTGAGCCGCTCGGTCCAGTCGGATTGTGTGACCGTTCAACTCGAAGACCCGGGCTTCGGGGATGCACTGGTTCAGCGGATGGAAGCGCATATTCGTGAACCCCTCCATCGGGCCCTCGCCGAGACAGCGGCGGACTCTCACCATTTGAACCAGCTCGGTGACCAGTTTGTCGCCAAGCATTTCCTGGCGGCTGGAGCGGGGGAGCGGGGCTTTGAGTTCGGTCGGCGAGCGGCCCGACGCCTCCACAGTCACCATGCGCTCGAAGAGGCTCGAGGGTTGTTCGAGTCACTGCTGGAGTATGCCCCCGACGAGGACTCGCGCCGCGAGATCCATGAGTATCTCGTCGACACCTACGAGGGCCTCGGAGAGTTGAACCGGGCCATGGAGACGTGCGGGGAGCTCAGGAATGCGGCCGCCAGCGACGCCGACCGGGCGCGTGTCGACATCCGTCGCGCCCAGATTCTGACAAAGCGCGGCCGCCTCGAGGAGGCCGCCGATCTGTTTGCCGGGATCTTCGATACCGTCGAATCCACTTCGGAGCTTTGGGCAAAGGCGAAGCTCGGTCTCGCGGACGTCGACTACAACCGCGGCCGGTACGACGACGCACGGGCCCACGCGGAGGATGTGCTCGCGGTGACAGCCGACGCCGGTGGCGACGCCGACGGCCGGCTGAATATCGACGAATCCGCGGCGGATCGTCTGGCGATTCGCGCCCGAAACCAGATCGGGAAGGTCGAGGTCATGGGTTCGAGGGCCGAAGATGCCCGCTCGCTGTTCGAGACCAACCGCCGGATCGCCGAGGAGTGGAACTGGAGTCGTGAGGTCGACCGAGCCGACAAGAACCTGGCGATCTGCCATATGCAGGAGGGCAACTACGACCAGGCGATCGCGATCTTCGAAGAGGTGCGATCGAGGTCTGCCGGGACCGATGGCATGCCGCAGCCTCAACTTCTGCTCAACCTCGGGATGGCCCTGCAGCGTAAAAACGAGTACAGCGAAGCGCTGGAGCGCTACCAGGAGGCCCTTCGAGTTGCCCGACAGATCGGAGACGAGCGCGTCTACGGAGTCACGGCCTACAACCTGGGTACCCTGTATCAGGATCTCGGGGCCTGGGACCGGCTCGAGGCGATATCGAATCACCTCGAAGCCCAGCAATCTCGAGAAGATCGCCACGACTACCTGGGATCGCTGCCGCGCGGCCTCAGCGCCAACATGCACATGGATCGCGGCGACTTCGCCGAGATGCTCGAGATTACGACCGAATGGATCGACTCGAACCAAAGCGGAGCCGCCGAAGGACCCGCGTTCTTCGCCGCGGCGTCGACCCCGGTGGCCCACGTGGAGCTCGGTCAACTCGAGGCCGCTCGCCGGGCCCTCGAGTCCCTCGAGACCGATTCCGAACGGGCCGATGCCGAGGTAGCGCGCGGCTGGCGAGAAGCTGCGCTGGCGAAACTCGCGGTCGAAGACCAGGACTGGAACGAGGCGATCGCTCAGGGCAAACGCGCTGCCGAGACGCTCGAACAGGAGGGGTTCTTCCGCCATGCGCTCGTCGGCACACTCGCCCGTATTCGGGGCCTCGTCGAGTTGGATCGCGAATCGGAGGCCGAATCGGTGGCCAGTCGGGCCTTCAGCGAACTGCAGCGCAGGGCCGAACAGGTTCCTGAGTCGTTTCGGCCCCGATACTACCGCGTCCACCGTCACCGGCAGCTTCTTGAGACCTACCGTTCGCTGAAGGGCGACGTTCCCGAAGATGTCTCCGGTTGGGTCTTTGACGACGACGGGGCTCAGACAGAGACCGACGGTCACGAACAGCAACCGGAGGTCCCCTCGGATGAAGAATATCGGGCCTGGCGGGCTCGCTACGCCGAGATCGTGGGAGAGGATGATCGGCTCATCCGGGTGCTCCGCCGAATCGATCAGGTCGCCGAAAGCCGTTCGCCCGTACTCATCGAGGGCGAGAGCGGCACGGGCAAAGAGCTCGTGGCGCGGGCGATTCACCGCCACGGGGCAGACCAGCGATCGAACGCCGATCTGGTGCGGGTCAATTGCGGCGCCTACGGCGAGAACTTGTTGTTCAGCGAACTCTTCGGACACGAGAAAGGGGCCTTCACCGGGGCCGCCCGTTCGAAAGAGGGCCGCGTGGTCGCTGCCGACGGAGGGACGCTGTTTCTCGATGAGATCGATGCCATTTCGCCGAAGGGACAGGTCGCACTGCTGCGATTGCTGCAGGACGGCAACTACGAACGACTCGGGGGAACGGAGACCTATTCGGCCGACGTACGGGTCGTCGCTGCGACGTCACAGGACCTCGAGCGGCTGGTTGAACAGGGGCAATTTCGCCGGGATCTGTATTTCCGGCTCAAGGGAGTCGTCCTGGAGCTGCCCCCGCTTCGGGACCGCCGAGGGGACATTCCCCGACTTCTGCGACACTTCACGGACCGGTTTGCCGAGGGCGAGGCCGTCGACTTTGACCGCGAGGCCCGAGAGTTTCTCGCCTCGTACAATTGGCCGGGCAACGTCCGTGAGCTCCAGAACTTCGTGCGCAGTGTGCTCTTGTTTGTCGACGGCGATACCGTCACAATGGACCACATCCGGGAGTTCGACGACTTCTTCGAAGATGGAGATGTCGAATTAGAAGCGCCGGATATCGACTACAATCCCGAGGTCGACGACTTCAGCGACGTCATTCAGCCCGGATGGGGCGGGCCGAACTCCTTCGACGAGGTGCAGGATGCGCTGGTCGAAGAGATCGTCGCGGACAGAATGTCGATCTCGGACATGAAGAAACGGATCGAGCACAAGTCGATCCGCCGAGCATTGATCGAGACCGAGGGCAACATCACGCGCGCTGCCGAAATATTGCAGATGACGCGTCCGCGGCTCAGCCAGATCGTCAACGGGAATGACGAGTTGGTTGCGTTGAAGGAAGAATTGGTCGGCTAAGCGGGATACTCGAACGAGGTTTGACGTGAGGATAGATTGGACAGACACGTGTTTGGCAGTCGTAGTGGCGGGGCTCGTAGGGGTTGCGACCGGATGCGCCGACACGACGACCCCTGACAGTTCTGGGCCGGACTCGGTGCGGTCGAACTCCACGGCACTCACCGTGGTGCCCGAGTTCGCCGTCGAGGGAACCGGACAGATTCCGGAGGCGCTTCAACTGAAGCGGCTCGGGTTCAGCGTCGCTCAAATCACGTTGATTCCCGCCGATGGCAGCGAGTCCATCGTCGTCGACGATCCGTTTCGGGTCGAGTTTGATATGCAACAGGGGGAGCTGGTTCGGCAGGGGGCCGAGTTTTCCGTGCCCGAACCCGGCGATTATGCCGTGGAGTTGCGTCTCGAGCCGGCGGGCGAGCAGGACAAATACACGTTTCGGCTCGATGGCTTGATCAGCCCGGAGATCGCCGAGGCCCTCGATTCGAACGACCCCTACCAAGACGGCGGCAATCCGATACCGGACCCGTTCCACCCCGATGACGACGAGACCTCCGAGTCGTCGGAGCAGCAATCCTGGGTTGCATTCGAATACGAGAGCCAGAAAGCGGTAACGTACCGCATGGACCGCGTGGAATTGGCCCAGGACCGTCGGGTGCTGAGCTTCGCACTCGACGTCAACGACTGGGCCGAGGAGCTGATCGACCCGATTACCCGACTGGTTCGGGCGCGAGCGAAAGACGATGATCAGACCGACGCTCCCCAAACCGTGGACGTCACGCAGACCCTCGATTCGACAGGCCGCGGCTATCAGTCACTCGCTGGAGACGTGCGGGTGCGAACGCTTCGGATGCGGTGATCTACGACAACGCCGTGACCCCGTGCGTTTGATCCAGCACTCACAATGCCTATCCTCATCTATTAGGTATTAGGCACTCTTGTGGCCGAATCGAGGATCCATGACCGAACCGAGTCCGAAGTCCGACAGCGACGAGGTGGTTGGGTGGGACCCCGATGCGTTGGCCGATGAATTGTGTTCCGATGAACACGCGGGTCGACTTGTTCATCTGATCGGGGCCGGAGGCGGCGCCATCGGTGAGCATGTCGGGGACCTGCGCAATGCGGTGACCGAGCGCGATACCGAATTGCTCGTGCTCGACCCCACCGGTGGAATCGGCGATGGCACCACGTTCCGAGAGGTCGTGTCGACGTACGTGGGCCGCGTCGAGCAACACGCTTCGCTGGATGAGCAGACCGAGGGACTCGCCGAATTCATCGCGACCTCTCGAAATGTGGGCGGCCAAGACGACGAAGGCTCCGTCGACGCCTCGTCGTTTGAGTCGTCGGCCTGTATGCTCTGGGAGCGGCTCAGTCAGGTGCGACCGGCTCTGTTGCTGGTGGTTCATCCCGAACAACTCTCAGAGACGGAACGCTCCATTCTGGGACGATTCGTCCGGGAATACCTGCACGGCCCCTTCGAAGAATTCGGCGGCGGCCTCGACGCCTTTGACTCCGTGCGCGGGTGTGTAGCTGTGGTTGGCCAGGTCGGCCGCGAGACACCCTTCGGCGTCAACGAAGAGCTCGCCGACGTCATCGACCTGACAGACGCTGCGCGACAATCGGTCAAAGCGTTCTTATCCAGGGAAGACGTCGTCGACCGGTTTTTGGCATCCACCGAGGGCAATCCGACTCAGCTCGATGTATTGATGGACGAGCTGCCGACGGATTGTACGAATTTGTGGGAGCATCGATACCGCGACCTCGACGAACCCAAGCAGCGAGTCGTGCAGCTTCTGGCCGTCGCCGAGCAGGCGATTCCGGTCGACGTGTTGGAGCGGGCCATCGACCGCCTTGAGATGTCCGATTCTGCGGGCCGACTGATGCGCCAGCTCCGCGACGCAGGCTTTGTGCGTCGCTCGATCGGCGATGGATGCGTAACCCTGCAACTCGAAGATGCCGGGTTTGCCCGGTCCGTACGCTCCCATCTTGACGAATCTCACGCCCGACGGATCCATCGTGTGCTGGCCGAGGCGAGCACGCGAGCTCACCACGGTGCCGGTCTCGATGAGGCCTTCATCGCTCGCCACTTCTTGGCGGCGGGCGACGAGGAAGCCGGGTTTGAATACGGAATGCGGGCGGCCCGACGCATGCACAGTCGCCATGCCCTGCACGATGCCCGGGAACTGTTCGAGCGCATTCTGCCGATGTGCCCGTCCGGCGACGAGAGACGCGAAATCTTGGCCTTTCTGGTCGATATCTACGAAGGCCTTGGGGAGTACGAGTCCGCACTGGAGGCCAACCGGGAACTGATCGAAAAGGCCGAACACTCCGAGGCCGCTCGATTGACCGTTGAACGGGGCGACCTCCTCGTCGAGAGCGATGACTTCGATCGCGCGGTTGAGACGTACGAGGAGGCTATCTCAGAGCATAAGCCCTCTGCGGAGACTCGACTTCGAGCTCGCCTGGGTATCGCCGACGCCCACTACAAACTCGGGGATCAGGATGGCGCACGGCGAGAGGCCGAGGCATCACTCGAGGTAATCGAGGAGCAGGGCGATTCTCTCGATGAGCGAACCACTGAAAAACTCGACGTCCGGGCCAAGAATATGCTCGGCAAGGTCGAGATCATGGGCGGCAATATCGATGCCGCACGACCCATCTACGAACGGAATCTGAATGTCGCCCGGCAGTGGGGCTGGGAGGTCGAAGAACTCCGCGCCGAGGTCAACTTGGCCGTCTGTGACCTTCAGGAGAGCCAATACCAGAAGGGCATCTCACGGCTTCGTGACGTCATTGACCGCTCGGGGATGCCAAACGGGATGCCCCGCGCCGAGCCGATTCTGAACCTGGGCATGGCCCTCCAGCGAGTCGACGAATACGATTCGGCGATGGAGCGCTACCGGGATGCCATGCGCGCCGCCCAACAATCCGGCGACCGTTGGTCCTACGGGGTCGCCGCCTATAACCTCGGCACGCTCTTCCGGGACATGGGTGCGCTCGACTCGGTTGAAAAAATTGCTCACCACCTCCAGTCCCGGCAGGACGTCGACGAACAGACCTATCTGGGGTCACTGCCGCGGGTGCTGATGGTGATGGTCCACCTGGCGCGCGGCGAATACGGGGATATGCTCGAATCGACCCGCGCCTGGACCGATACCCACGAGAATACACCATCACGTGGGCCGGCGAACCGGGCGGTCGCTCGGTCGATCATCGCCCACGCACAACTCGGCCAGGTCGAAGAGGCCGAGAAACTCGCCGCGAGATTCGCCGACCGTGACAACACTGCGGACGGGGACGTGCTCGACGGAATCGTCAGCGTGGGGAGGGCCCATATTGCCGTGGCCCGGGAGCAGTGGGAAGAGGCTGTTCGGAGGGGGCGCGAATCGGTCGAGGCGATGCAGGACCAGTCCATGCCGGACGATGCACTCCAGGGTGCGCTCGCCCAGATCCGCGGCCTCGAAAAGACGGGGCGAACCCAAGAGGCCGAATCGGTCGCAGAAAAGTGGCTCGCCGACATACAGAGGCGAGGAAGCAACGTCCCCCAGGAATACCGAGACAGCTTCTTCGAGAATCCGCTTCACCGTCGTCTTATCAATATCGTCCATCGTCTCCAGGGACAGATTCCTTCGGAACTCGATGACTATGTGGATGACGGGGCGGCCGAGACCGACGACGAGAAACCGTTGGATTCGGCTGGGGATACCGACTGGCGCTCCGACGCGGCATTTCGGCGCTGGCGGTCCCAGTTCGACGACATCGTCGGACAGGACGAACGGCTGTTGCGGCTGTTTCGACGCGTCGAACAGATTGCCGACAGCGAATCGCCGGTTCTAATCCAAGGCGAGTCGGGGACCGGTAAGGAGCTTGTCGCCGAGGCCATCCATCAACAGGCCAATAGCTCGGGCGAGATGCCCTTCGTGAAGGTCAATTGCGGGGCGTTTGTCGACAACCTGCTACTCAGTGAGTTGTTCGGCCACGAGAAGGGCGCCTTCACCGGTGCGGTCAAGCAGACCACCGGCCGGTTCGAGAAAGCCGACGGGGGTATCATCTTCCTCGACGAGATTGGCGAGATCTCGCAGAAGGCCCAGGTGGCGCTGTTGCGCGTTCTGCAAGAGGGCGAATTTGAGCGCGTCGGCGGCAACGAGACCCGGGAAGTCGACGTCCGGGTCGTGTGTGCCACCAATCGCGACCTCGAGACGATGGTCGACGAGGGTACCTTCCGACTCGACCTGTACTATCGGCTCAAGGGTGTCGTGCTCGACCTTCCCCCACTGCGCGAGCGACGGGCCGACATCCCTCTTCTGGTCCATCACTTTGCAGAGAAGTTTGCCGACCGGGAGCCGAAGGCGTTCTCGGAACAGGCCCTCGAATTTTTGGCGGCGTACAGTTGGCCCGGGAACATCCGGGAGCTGCAAAACTTCGTTCGCAGCGTCCTCTTGTTCGTCGACGGCCCAACCGTTGAGATCGAACACATCCAAGAGTTTAGAGACTTCTTCAGCGAAGGGGAGGTCGACATGGACCTGCCTGACGTCGAGTTTCACCGACCGCTGGAGGAGTTCGCCATCGAGGATGAATCGACGGGCGAGTCCGGAGAAGAGGGTGCGGATATCGTCGAGATCGGCGATCCAAGGGAAGCGCTCATCGAGGAGATCATCGACGAGGGTCTCTCGGTCTCCGAGATAAAGGAACACATCGAGTTTGAGTCGATCCGTCGGGCATTGACCAAGACCGGGGGCAATATCACCCGGGCGGCGGAGATCCTTCAGATGACTCGCCCGAGACTGAGTCAAATCGTCAATGGCGATGAAGATCTGAAGGCCTTGAAGAAGAAATTAGTCAGTTAATCGAAGCACACGGCGAGGACACCCGTGCACCGACTATATAGAGACATACTCACTGCCGTCAGTCTCGTGGCCTTGATGGCCGCGGGCTGTGCGGAGACGCTCCCGGGGGACGGGAATCCATCGCGGACGGATTCGGAGCCGGTCGAGGTCCAGCCGACCTTTCATCTGACCGGCTTCGACAAACTGCCGTCGGGTTTCACGGTTACTGATCTCGGGTTCACCGTCTCCGAGATTCGCCTGGATCCCGTCGAGGAGGACGGCCGCCGCATCGCTTATACGAATGCGGAGCCGATAACAGTTGACGTCGACGTCAAACAAGGCGAACGGTACGTCGACGCCTCTTCCTTTGAGCTGCCGGAGTCGGGGACCTTTGATGTGACGCTTCGACTCGAGCCAATTTCCGGGGAGTTCGGAGCATCGGCGATGGATACCGGTTCCTCGGATTCCGGCGAGTCGCCGCCGAGCAGTTATCCTTATTCCTTCCAGCTCGACGGATTTATCAACAGTCAGGCGGCCGAGTCCTGGTCGTCCAGTGCTGATGGGAGTGCAGAAGATGGTGATCCTATTCCTCATCCGATGCAGCCCGAGACGCAGTACGAGGAGATGTCGGAAGATGATTTGATGGCGGCCAGCGACTGGACGCCCTTTACCTACGCCAGTGACGTGCCCCTGCTGTTGACCTTGGACCAGGTGAACCTCGAGGAGGGCCAGCAGTCGCTGGAAGTCGAGGTCGATATCGGAGACTGGGGCATGGACCTCATCGAGCCGATCAGCGACGCCGTCGTCGAGGCCGAAGATTCGGAGCAGGAGGAAGAGCCCTCCGTAAAGCCCGGGGAGGATGACGTCCAGACCATCGACGTAACCAACACGATCGACGAAAAGGGCCTCGGCCCCTCGTCATTGTCTCAGGACATCCAAGTGGAGGCTCACCGACCGGCGGTCGACTCGACGTTGTCTCCCGGATTTTGAATCCGGCGGATGACGACAGATCACAGCAGCAAGAAGCCCCGGCTGGGAGAACCAGCCGGGGTTTTTTTTTAGAAGATTTCGTCGAAGAGGGCGTCGGCCGCTTCGTACGGCGTCTCGGTTCGGTCGAGAACGGCCTCCAGGTGGCTCTTCCAGGTATCGGTCCCGAGAAGTCGGCCGATCCGGGCGTCGAACTCTCCGGAGATGACGAGTCGTACGAGTTGTTCGATGCGCTGTCGATCTCGATCTCGGTCCGACCGGTGTGCTTGAAGCCAGTCCCGATGGGCTTCGACGGCTTCGAAGAGGGGCTCAAGGCCCTCTTGGTGGGTTGCCACGGTCTTGAGCACCGAGGGAATCCAGGCGTCCTCGTCGTCGGCCGACTCATTCATCGACAGCATCGTCTTGATTTCGCGGACGACGCGGTCGGCCCCGTCGAGGTCGGACTTGTTGACCGCAAAGATGTCGGCGATCTCCATGACGCCCGCTTTGGTCGCCTGGATATCGTCACCGAGGCCGGGAACCATGACGACGACATTCGTGTCGGCGAGTCGTACGATGTCTATCTCGTCCTGTCCGACGCCGACGGTCTCGATCAGGACGATGTCGAACCCCATGGCATCCATGACCTGGACGGACGCCGGGGTCGAGCGGGAGAGGCCGCCGAGATTGCCCCGGGTGGCGACGGAGCGGATGAAGACGCCGTCATCCAGGGCGTGTCGATTCATGCGTACGCGATCCCCGAGAATGGCCCCGCCCGAGAAGGGGCTCGAGGGATCGACGGCGATACAGGCGACGGTCAGGTCACGTTCCCGGCACAGGCGGATGAACGCATCGACGAGGGTGGACTTGCCGGATCCCGGGTGACCGGTGATGCCGATAAAGTACGCATTGCCGGTGTGGGGATAGAGCGCATCGAGTTCGGCTCTAGCCTCGGGACGTCCGTCGTCGAGCCAACGCATGAGTCGGCTCGCCGAACGAACGTCGCCGTCGAGTATGTCGGCAGCCAGGGTTGTGCTCACGGCTAATCCAGGAGCTGTCGGGCGATGACCAGGCGCTGAATCTCGCTGGTGCCTTCTCCGATGGTACCGAGCTTGGCGTCACGGAAGTACCGCTCGACGGGATACTCGCGGGTGTACCCGTAGCCGCCGTGAATCTGGATGCCTTCTTCGGTGGCCCGCATGGCGGCCTCCGAGGCGTACAGCTTGGCCATGGCCGATTCTTTCGTGAACCGGCGTCCCGTCTCTTTGGATCGGTCCGCCATGGTCGCGGCGCGCATCGTCAGCAGCCGGGCCGCGTCGATCTCGGTGGCCATGTCGGCCAACTTGAACTTGATGGCCTGAAAGTCCGAGATGGGGTTGCCGAACTGTTCACGCTCCTGGGCGTAATCGATGGACTCTTCGAGAGCTCCACGGGCGAGTCCGACACTCATGGCGGCAATGCTGATGCGGCCGCGATCGAGGATCTTGAGGGTGTCGATGAAGCCTCGGTCGACCTCGCCGAGTCGATTTTCATCGGGAACCTCGACATCGTCGAACCGCAGTTCGACGGTATCGGAGGCCCGCATTCCCATCTTGCGGATCTTTCGGCTCACCGAGTAGCCGGGCATGTCCTTTTCGAGAATAAACGCGGTGATGCCCTTTTGTCTCTTTTCCGGGCTCGTGGAGGCGAGAATCACCGCGACTTCGCCGGCACTTCCCTGGGTAATGAAGGTCTTCGCCCCGTTGATGATCCAGGAGTCGCCGTTGCGTTCGGCCTTGGTCAACATACCCGAGGCATCGGAACCGCTGCCTGGCTCGGTCAATCCCCAGGCGGCCAACTCTTCGCCACGGGCCAACTTCGGCAGGTATTTTTCTTTCTGTGCCTCGTTGCCGGCCAGATAGATATGCCCGGAACCAAGGGAATTGTGGCTGGCAACCGTGAGGGCCGCGGACCCGTCGTATCGAGCGAGCTCCTCGATGGCGATAGCGTAGGAGACGTAGTCGAGACCGGCTCCACCGTATTTCTCGGGGATGGTGACGCCCATGATGCCCAGGTCGCCGAGTTTCGAGAAGAGCTCCCGGGGGAACTCCTCTTTTTCGTCCCACTCCTCGGCATGGGGCTTGATGTGGGTCTTGGCAAAGTCCCGAACGGTGTTTCGGATCAGTTTCTGTTGTTCATCGAGTTCGAATTCCATGGGTGTTCCGTGATGGCGAGGGAGTTATCGGTTGTCTGCCTGTTCGCGGCAGGCATCCCGGACGAAATCGATCACTTCGCGGGTCGGCGTGCCCGGGGTAAAGACCGCTCGCACGCCCTGATCCTTGAGTGTCGCGATGTCGTCTTCGGGAATGATGCCGCCGGCGAAGACGAAGATGTCGTCCGCGCCTCGTTCCTCCAGAGCTTCGATGATCTCGGGGACCAGTGTGTTGTGAGCACCCGAGAGGATCGAGATGCCGACCCCGTCGACATCCTCCTGGACGGCGGTGGCGGCGACGGCCTCCGGCGTCTGATGCAGGCCGGTATAGATGACCTCAAAACCTGCGTCGCGGAGTGCTCGAGCGATGACCTTGGCACCTCGATCGTGCCCATCGAGACCCACCTTGCCGATCAAAACGCGGTGGGTCGTCTCCGGGGGCGAGGCGTCGGATTGTTTAGTCTGTGTCTCGCTCATGGGTTCAATCCGGTGTCATTCGCCGTTGAAGTTCGGGTCTCGACGGTCCAGGAACGCCTCCATACCTTTGAGACGATCCTCGGTCTCGAAGAGGTCTGCAAACGCCTGTCTTTCGGCCGAGAGGCCTTCGTCGAGGTCGAGATCTTGACCCTGGTGCATGACTCGTTTTGCGGCCTTCAAGGCGAGGGGGCCGCGCGACTCGATCGAGCTCGCCAGGGAATCGATGTGCCCGCTGAAGTCATCGGCGTCGACAACCTCGAGGACCAGCCCATAGTCGGCGGCCGTCTCCGCATCGATTCGTTCGCCGGTAAAGACGAGGTGACGGGCGCGGTGAGCGCCGATCATCCGCCTCAGTCGCTGGGTTCCGCCAAAGCCGGGAATGATGCCGAGCTTGACCTCCGGGGCGCCGAAGGCTGCACGGTCGGAGGCGACGATCAGGTCGCAGGCGATGGCGAGCTCCAGGCCGCCTCCCAGGGCGAATCCGTCGACGGCGGCGACGGTCGGGACGGGGATCGACTCGATGGCGTTCATCGTGTCGTGGCCCTGGCGAAGAAACGCGCGGCCTTGTTCGGCCGACATCTCGGCCATCGACGCGATGTCCGCCCCGGCGACAAAGGCTCGCCCTTCGCCCTCGACGACGACGACCCGAAGGCCGTCACGAGTCTGAAGATCCAGCGCCGCCGCCTCGAGTTCTTCGAGCACGGTGGTGTTGAGGGCGTTGAGTTTGTCGGGCCGCTGCACCTGTATGGTCGAGCGCGGTCCGTCGTGGGTGACTTCGATCGTCTGGTAGTCGCTCATGGTCTTTGGAGGCTCCAGGTAGATTCACAGCTCGAGCGGGCGCGGTCAGTTGTAGTCGTAGAAGCCCTGTGCGGTCTTTTTACCCAGCCAGCCGGCCTCGACGTGCTTCCGAAGCAGCGGGCAGGGGCGGTATTTGGGGTCGCCGAGGTCATCGTGCAGGACCTCGAGAATCGACAGACAGGTATCGAGGCCGATGAAATCGGCCAGGGTCAGAGGGCCCATCGGCTGATTGGTCCCCAGTTCCATGGCGTCGTCGATGTCCTCGGCGCTGGCCACACCCTCCATCAGCGCGTATGCCGCTTCATTGATCATCGGCATCAGAATTCGGTTGACGATGAATCCGGGGTAGTCGGAGGCCTCGACGACTTCTTTACCCATCTTCTGGGCGACCGATTCGACGGTCTCGAGCGTCTCATCGGAGGTCGCCAGACTACGGATGATTTCGACCAGGCTCATCAGCGGCACCGGGTTCATGAAATGCATGCCGATGAACCGATCCGGCCGTGAGACGACCGAACCGAGGCTGGTGATCGAGATGCTCGAGGTGTTCGAGGCGAGGATCGTCGAGTCGTCGACGTGCGCATCGAGTGTCTCGAAGATGTCTTTTTTGACGTCCTCGTTTTCGACGACAGCTTCTATGACCAGATCGGCGGCCGCGTGATCCGACAGTTCGGTCGTCGTTTCAATCCGATCGAGGGTCGCGTCGCGCTCGTCGGCTGAGAGTTTCTCGCGCTCGACGAATTTGTCCAGGCTCCCACGGATCGTGGAGAGCCCCTCGTCGAGGGCATCCTCTTCGATATCGGAGAGGATGACGTCGAACTCGGCCTGAGCTGCAACCTGGGCGATGCCGGAACCCATCTGTCCGGCGCCGACCACGCCTATCGTTTCAATGTCACTCATCGATCAGTACTCCTGAAGGTCAATGTCGCTGCGGAGAAGGTGTTCGTTTCCCGCGATTGTATGCCATACACGCGCGCAGGTTTCCAGCGTTCACACCGTCAGCACGACCTTTCCAATGGTGTCGTTTGAGTGGAGGAGGTCATGGGCCTTCTGGGCCTGGCTGACGGGAAACGTCTCGTGGATGATCGGTTCGAGCGTCCCGTCGGCGAAGGCGGGCCAGACATTCTGACGGAACGCAGCCGTCAGTTCGATCTTCTCTTCGGTCGATCGGCTGCGCAGCACCGAGCCGATGAGACGTTTTCGGCCGATCATCAGTTTTTTGATCGGCAGTGTATCACGGCTGCCTCCGAGGGTTCCGATGAAGACGATTCGGCCCTGGTCGGCCAGGACGTCGATGTCGCGCTCGATGTACCCGCCACCGACGGGGTCGAGAATGATGTCGACCCCGCGGCCGTCGGTCAGCTCGGGGATTCTTTCGCCGAAGTCGTCGTTTTTGCGGTCGATGGCCGCCTCGACGCCCATCTCTTCCAGGAAATCGAGCTTGGGGGCGCTGGCGGTCGCATACACCGGCGAGTCGAAGAGGTGACAGAGCTGGATGGCGGCGGTGCCGACGCCGGAGGCCCCGGCGTGCAGCAAAACCTGCTCTCCGGCGGTCTGTTCGGCCTCCAAAAAGACGTTGAGATACGCCGTCAGAAAGACCTCCGGGATGGCCGCGGCCTCTTGAAAGGACATCGAATCGGGCAGCTCGAGCAACAAGTCCGCCGGGATCGACGCGTATTCGGCATAGCCGCCGCCGGGAAGCAGCGCGCAGACGCGGTCTCCCGGCTCCCAGTCGTCGACCTCGGCGCCGACCTCGGCCACTTCGCCGGCTGCCTCGAGCCCGAGAATCGGAGACGCCCCCTCGGGCGGCGGGTAATTCCCGCGGCGCTGCAGAAGGTCGGCTCGGTTGACGGCCGTGGCTTTGACCTCGATCAGCACCTCGTCGTCGTCGAATTCGGGATCGGGCGCGGTCTCCCAGTTGAGGCTGTAGGCATCGTCGTCTTGGACCTGAATGGCTTTCATGGTGTCGAAACGGGTCTGTAGGGTGAGGAGATGGAACGCCCGTGTCGAACTGGGCGACTGCCGGCGAGGCGTCAAGCTTCGAACGCGCATGTTGCGGGTTCGAGCCGGTCTTCGCTATAGTGCGGCATGGTCATTCGTCTGCAAGTGGACACTGAGAGGGAATCTATGGCCCGGCGACGCCGAAAGAAGAAAAAGGATGACAGCGAATCGACTGCGCAGGGGCGGCGGTTTCTGTACGCTGTCGTCGCCATCATGGCGCTGCTCGTCATCGGGGTGATCGTCGTCCGATACGCCTTCGGGTAAGCGCGTCGAACGACTCTACACGTCGACGACATCCGAGTCGTCGGACCGATCGGTGTCGTCCGGCCTCTGGCGATCGTTGGCGACGACCTCGGGAAGGGTATCGATGGCCAGGCGAGTGAAGTAGGCCTGTACGGCCATCACGAAACTGACGGTCACGAATCGAACGTCAGCATCGAGCATACGGCTGACGGTCTGGCCGATGGCACTCTCGGAGCGGCGTACGAGCTGACGCATCTGCGAGCCGAGAAGGCTCTCTTCCGGGTCTTGAGTTCGATGGGTCTTCTGGCGGTTCGCGGCTTCGCGAGAGTCCGGCGAGTGCTTCTGTGCGTTGCCCCGTGCTCGGCGGCCGAGGTCCTGGAATCGAAACGGGGCGTCGGAGGTCTCGAAGGCCTCGACGAGCCGATCCAGCGGCGGAGGACCCTCGGTTTCGTCCCAGACCGTCGCTCCGCCCTCCGGGTATCCGAGTAAGACCAGCAGCGAGAGGAGTTCTCTTCGGCCGACCGTCTCGAAGGCTTCGACGACGGCGGGGTCCGGTTCGGCCGTCGGATTCTGCAGGACCTGATCGAAGAACTCGATGAATTCATCGGTCGTCAAAGGGTTGTGTTCCTGGATCGCCAGCAGGACGCGCTGGCGGCCCCAGCGAGACTCGGCCCAGTCCAGAAATTCGAAGAGCTGGCGAGCCTGCGGGTCGAAGGCAAACCCGAGCGTGTACGATAGATTCGCGAATCGTCGCAGCGAGGACTGCAGAGCCTCGACGTTTTCCGGTTCTGCCAGTCGCTCCGATAGCTCCTCCATGTGACGGGTGATGCGGCGGCGGATCTGCTCGCCGACCGCTTCGCGTGCTCGATCCTGAATGGAGCTGGCGGTCTGTGAGGCCCAGCCCTGCAGACGGCTGAGGAGTCCGTTGTCGTGGTCATTCATCGACGATGACTCGGAGGGTCTCGGGGGACGAATCGCCGCCTCGGTACCGTAGCGTGCAGGCGCCGGTGTAGCAACGAACCGGGAGGCCCACGCGAGACTTTTGAAGACAAAACCTTGTCGGCGGCTCATTCGTTCCAATGTTTGTTCCGTTGGCAATTGATGCATTTGCCACCAAACCCAAACGGACATACGAAAGGCTTGCTCGAACGGCTGGAATCGTCGCGCGGACGTCGGATCGGTACCTGCGACGTGCGCCACGTCGACTCGTCCAGCCCGACCATTTTCAGTTGACGGGAATCATTTATGGCAGACTACGAAGACGAGATCCTAGACCTGAGCGGTCATCAAACGTTGCCGGTGTTGCCCCTGCGCAACACGGTGTTGTTTCCGCAGGTCGTCGTCCCGATTGCCGTTGGGCGACCCAAGAGTGTGGAACTCATCCGCGAGGCGGAGTCCGAAGACCGCCCGATCGCGATCCTCACCCAGCGCGACGCCGACATCGACGACCCGACGGTCGACGATATGTACACCGTCGGCACGCTGGCGCGCGTGTTGAAGGTCGTGAAGATCGCCGAGGATAATTACAGCGTCATCATTCAGGGGCAAAAACGGATCAAGCTCCAGGAGATGCATCAGGAGACTCCTTATTTCGAAGGGGACTTCGAGGTGCTGGAGCCCGAAGAGGATGTCTCCTCGGAGGATGAAGTCGAGATCGAAGCGCTCTTCATGAATCTGAAGAGCACCGCCAAGCAGGTGGTCAAATTCATCCCCGAGATGCCCAAAGAGGCGACCCAGATGGTCGAAGGGGTCACCGACCCCGGCCAACTGTGTGACTTTGTCGCCGCGAACATGGACATCGAGACCGAAGAAAAACAGGAGATCCTGACGACCCTCGAGCTCAAGGATCGCCTGGAGACCGTGGTGACGATGCTGGCCCGCCAGCTCGAAGTGCTGCGTGTCAGCGACAAGATCCAGAATCAGATCAAAGAAGAGATCGATAAGAACCAGCGGGAATACTACCTGCGCCAGCAGCTCAAGGCGATCAAAGAGCAGCTCGGCGAGTTGGAAGGCGAGGGCGGTGATCTCGACGATCTCGCCGACAAGGTCGAGGAGGCGGACCTGCCCGAAGAGGTCGAAGAGACCTGCAAAAAGCAGCTCTCGAGGTTGCGACGCATGCAGCCGGCCTCCAGCGAATACGGTGTGACCCGCACCTACGTCGAGACCCTGGTCGACATCCCCTGGAACGAGCAGACCGAAGACAAGCTCGACATCGACCGGGCGCGTGAAATCCTCGACGAGGATCACTACGACCTCGAGAAGGTCAAAGAGCGCATCATCGAGTTTCTGGCCGTCCGACAGCTCAAGGAAGACATGCGCGGGCCGATCCTGTGTCTGATCGGGCCTCCGGGCGTCGGAAAGACGAGTCTCGGACGGAGCGTGGCCCGTGCCCTGGGGCGCGAATTCGTCCGTGTCAGTCTGGGCGGCATCCACGACGAATCCGAGATCCGCGGCCACCGTCGCACCTACGTCGGTGCACTGCCGGGCCGCATCGTCCAGGGACTTCGGAAGGCGGGTACCAACAACCCCGTCTTCATGCTCGACGAGATCGACAAGGTCGGCCAGGATTTCCGTGGCGACCCGTCGTCGGCGTTGCTCGAAGTCCTGGACCCGGAACAAAACGACACGTTCTCGGACCACTACGTCGAGATTCCCGTCGATCTGTCGAATGTCCTGTTCATCGCGACGGGGAACCTCCTGGACCCGATTTCGGCGCCGTTACGCGACCGAATGGATGTCATCGAGATCCCCGGTTACACGGTCTACGACAAGCGTCACATCGCCCGGGACTACCTGATTCCCAAACAGCGCGAAGAGAATGGCCTTCAGGATGGCCAACTCGAGATCACCGACGATGCGCTGGATGGAATCATCCGTAATTACACGCGTGAGGCGGGCGTCCGAAATCTGGAACGTCGCATCGCGGACGTCTGTCGCGGCGTGGCGGTGAAGGTCGCCGAGGCCGAGCCCGAAGAGCGCGATGACATGGCATTGACCTGCGATAATGAGGACCTCATCGACTACCTCGGACCGGTGAAGTTCCAGCGCGAGGTCGCCGAACGCACTGCCCAACCGGGCGTTTCCACCGGGCTCGCCTGGACGGCCGCCGGCGGGGAGCTCCTGTTCATCGAGTCGACCCGCATGCCCGGAAAGGGCGAGTTGGTCCTGACGGGTCAACTCGGCGACGTCATGAAGGAGTCGGTACGCGCTGCGCTCAGTTACATCCGCTCGCACACCGACGCCTTCGACATCGAAAAGCAGATCATGAAGGACCACGACGTCCACATCCACGTGCCCGCCGGCTCCATCCCCAAGGATGGGCCGTCGGCCGGCATCACGATGTTCGTCTCCCTTCTGAGCCTGCTCACCGACCTCGAGGTGCGAAGCGACATCGCGATGACCGGCGAAATCACGCTTCGCGGAAACATCCTGCCCGTCGGCGGAATCAAAGAGAAGGTCCTGGCCGCTCACCGCAGCGAGATCACCCACGTGATCCTGCCGAAGCGCAACGAAAAGGACCTGATCGATGTCTCCGACGACATCCAGGAGGACATGACATTCCACTTTGTGGAACATGTCAGTGAACTCCCGGCTCTCGTCTTCGAGGCCGACGTCTCCGAGCGCTTCGACCTGACGACGCTTCGGGTCAAGGCCAAGGAGAGCGAAGAAGTCGCGGAATGATGGTCCCCGAAAAACAGAAAGCCGGCGCCGGAGTGAGAAGACTCCGGCGCCGGCTTTTTTTTGTGTCTGAGCCTCGGGCTTATTTAAATTCCACCTGGATGATCTCGACGAGTTTGTCCCCGCCGGGGGTCTCGATGTTGACCTCCTCGGCGACCTCTTTGCCGATCAGCGCCTGCGCGATCGGGCTCGAGTACGAGATCTTGTTTTCTTTGATGTCGGCCTCTTCGTTGCCGACGATCTTGTACGTACTCTCTTCGTCGGTATCGAGGTTGTAGATGGTCACGGTCGCGCCGAACTTGACCCTGTCACCCGACAGATCGGCGGGATTGATCACCTGAGCCTGGGAAATCAGGGCCTCCAGTTCCTGGATGCGACCCTCGATGAATCCCTGCTCTTCCTTCGCGGCGTCGTACTCGGCGTTTTCACTGAGATCGCCGTGGGCGCGCGCCTCTTCGATCGCTTCGACGACCTTCGGGCGTTCTTCGCTCTTGAGCTGCTTCAACTCGGCTTTCAGATCCTCGAGGCCCTCTCGGGTGATTGGAATCTGCGGCATGTGCTACCTCTTGTCGTTGGGTTGCAGGGTCTACGGAAACCACACGGGACTGATGCAACCACCCGCAATGCGAAATTGACGACCTACGAATATAGCCATCGAGGGCGGAAACATCAAGCCGTCGGGGGCCCGAAGCGACTTATGTTTCGCGTCTCTCCGCTCCGTCGACGACGGGGTTATTCGTCGAAGACTCGGTGCAACTTCTGGAGCGACGCCACCCCGGGCTGCTGCTCGCGGGCGGCGTGCATCGCTTCGACGGCGGCCCGCGCGGCCGAGACGGTCATGAAGTAGGGGATCCCGACGTTGACCGTGGCGCGGCGAATCGAGCGGCTGTCGCGGATGGCCTGGGCGCCGATGGTCGTGTTGATGACCAGGTCGATCTCGCCGTTGATGATGGCATCGACGATGTGGGGCTGTCCCTCTTTGACCTTGTTGATCGGTTCGACCTCCAGGCCGTTTTGTTCCAGATAGTGGGCCGTGCCCCTGGTGGCGACGATGTCCCAGCCCAGCTCCGAGAGCCCGCGAGCGATCGGGACGGTCGACCACTTGTCGGCGTCCTTGACGCTGATGAAGACAGTCCCGGTCTCCGGCAGGTCATTCGATGCGGCGAGCTGCGCCTTGTAGAAGGCGAGGTTGAAGTCTTCCGAGATGCCCATGACCTCGCCGGTCGAGTGCATCTCCGGTCCCAGAATCGTGTCGACGTTGGCAAATTTGTCGAAGGGAAACACGACTTCTTTGACCGAGAAGTAGGGCGGAATGCGTTCGTCGGTCAGCCCCTGTTCCGGGAGCGATTCACCGACCATCGCCCGTGCGGCGTAGCGCGTCAGAGGCTCACCGATCGCCTTGGAGACAAACGGGATGGTGCGGCTCGCCCTCGGGTTGACCTCCAGGACGTAGACGGTGCGGTCCTGAACGGCGAACTGCACATTCATCAACCCGATGATGTCGAGCTCGTCGGCGAGTGCCCGCGTCTTCTCCCGAATGACGCGGAGGACCGATTCGGGAAGGTCGTAGGGTGGAATCACGCAGGCCGAGTCGCCGGAGTGGACCCCCGCTTCTTCGATATGTTCCATCACCCCGCCGATGACGGCGTTTTCGCCGTCGGCCACGCAATCGACGTCGACCTCGACGGCATCGTTGAGGAACTTGTCGATCAGAACCGGCTTGCCCTCGGATTCTGAGGCCGCCCGTTCGAAGACGAACTCGATATCGTCGGCCTCGTAGCAAATCTGCATGCCCACGCCGCCGAGCACGAAACTGGGGCGCACCATCACGGGGTAGCCGAGTTCTTCGGCGCACCGCTTGGCTTCCTCGAGTGTGGTGGCCGAGCGCGCCTCGGGCTGATTCAGGTCCAGCTTCTCGACGATCTCGTTAAACGCGCCGCGATCCTCGGTGCGGTCAATCGCGTTGTGGGCGCTTCCGAGGATGTTGACGCCGTGATCGTCGAGTTTTTCGGCCAATTTAAGCGGGGTCTGGCCGCCGAATTGAAGGACGACCCCCAAAGGGTCTTCCTGGTCGACGATCGACATCACCGTCTCGAAAGTCAGCGGCTCGAAGTAGAGCCGGTCGGAGATGTCGTAGTCGGTGCTGACGGTCTCGGGGTTGCAGTTGACCATGACCGTCCGATAGCCGGCCTCTCTGAGCGCCAGCGACGCATGGACGGCGCAGTAGTCGAACTCGATTCCCTGGCCGATGCGGTTTGGACCGCTGCCCAGGATGATGACCGTCTCGCGGTCGTCGGGAGTCGTCTCGTTTTCGACGCCGTCGTACGACGAGTAAAAGTACGAGGTGACCGATTCGAACTCGGCCGCGCAGGTGTCGACCTGTTTGTAGACCCGTCGGATGCCCGCGTCGCGCCGATCTTCGAGGAGCTTGTCCTCGGTGTGGTCGGTGACGCGTGCGATCGACTGGTCGGACAGCCCGAGTCGTTTCGCGCGTTTCAGCAGATTCGACGCCGGGGGCGAATCGAGTTCGGTCTCGCCCTGAAGGGCCTCCAACTTCGACTCGACATCGACGATCCGCTTGATTTCGCCGAGAAACCAGGGGTCGATACCGCTGGCTTCGGAGATTTCTCGTACCGGGACGTCGTGTCGGAGGGCATCGAAGACGTGCCACAGCCGTTCGGGATGGGAGGCCATCAAGTGTGGCCGGAAGAACTCGACGACCTCGTCGGGTTCGGCATCCTCCGGCGGGGTCAACTTCGGCGAAAAGCCGCTCTCGCCGATCTCGAGGCTTCGAACCGCCTTCTGCAATGCCTCCGGGAAATTGCGGCCGATGGCCATCGCTTCGCCGACCGACTTCATCTGGGTCGTCAGCTTCTGTTCGGCCTCGGGGAATTTGTCGAAGGCAAACCGCGGCATCTTCACGATGACGTAGTCGAGCATCGGCTCGAAGGCCGCCTGGGTCTCGCCGGTGATCTCGTTGGCGATCTCGTCGAGGGTAAACCCGACCCCCAGCAGCGCCGAGATCTTGGCGATCGGATAGCCGGTCGCCTTGCTGGCCAGGGCCGACGAACGGCTGACGCGGGGATTCATCTCGATGACGACGCGGCGGCCGGTCTCGGGGTCGACGGCGAACTGGATGTTGCACCCGCCGGTCTCGACGCCGATGGCGCGAATAATGCGTAGGGCATCATCCCGCATCGCTTGATACTCACGGTCGGCCAAGGTCTGGATCGGAGAGACCGTGATCGAGTCGCCGGTGTGGATGCCCAGCGGGTCGAGGTTCTCGACACTACAGATGATGACCGCGTTGTCGTTGCGGTCGCGCATCACCTCGAGCTCGAACTCCTTCCATCCCATCAAACTCTCATCGATGAGGACGGAACTGGTCGGGCTCTGAGACAGCGACCATTTGACGTATTCTTCGAACTCATCTCGATTGTAGGCGATGTTTCCACCGGCCCCACCCATCGTAAAGCTCGGTCGAAGAATGGCCGGAAATCCGGTATCCTCCAGAAGCTCCCAAGCCTCCTCCATGTTGTTGGCGATCCCGGAGGCGGGCTGGTCGATCTCGAGATCGTCCATGATCGAGCCGAACTTCTGTCGGTTTTCGGCTCGGTCGATGACCTCCGGCGAGGCACCGATGAGTTCGACGTCCAGTCGGTCGAGGGCGCCGCTCTCGGCGAGTTCGACGGCCAGGTTCAGTCCGGTCTGGCCACCCATCGTCGGGAGCAGGGCATCGGGTTGCTCTTCTTGGAGAACCTGTTCGACGAATTCGGCGGTCAGTGGTTCGACGTAGGTGGCGTCGGCGAACTCGGGGTCCGTCATGATCGTCGCCGGGTTGGAATTGACGAGGATCACGCGGAAGCCGTGTTCCTTCAGCGATCGGATCGCCTGGCTGCCGGAGTAATCGAATTCGCAGGCTTGTCCGATGACAATCGGACCGGAACCAAGGATACAAATCGAATCAATATCGGTCCGTTTGGGCATGGTCTTTTTTGGGAAACCTGTCGAGGATGGACTCGTTGGGCTCAGTTTCTCCGGCGGATGGTTATCATAGATTCTCGCCGGTCCATAGTCGCGCGACGAATTCGGTACTTAGCGGGATAAGCCATGGACTACAATGACGCGATGTCACGGGGCACCGGGCCGGCACAACGGTCGGGCTGGCGGCGGATGGTCGAGCAGTTTGCCCGGTTCGAGTACGTCCTCTCCGGGTGGGATTGGTCGCGCGTCGATCGGGTGCTCGATCTGGGCTGTGGCACCGGCGAACTGGCAGCGTGGATGAAGCGGACGAGCCGAGATGCGGAGTACATCGGGGTCGATCGAAGAGACGACGCCATCGACGAAGCGCGCCGGCGACATCCGCAGATGAGGTTCCTGAACGGCGATCTCTACGAGGTGTGTCGAGCCGAGGCCGACGTCGATCTGACTGTGGCCATCGGAACCCTGATCGACGGGGAGGTGCCCTCCGGCGACGAGGATCGCCGTCGTCGCGTCCGTAGGCTGGCCGACGAAGCCATTGTTCGGTCACGGGTCGGGGCAGTCGTGGTGGCGTTGAATCAGACCGTCATCGACGAACGGCCGGAACTCGCCCTGGAGCCGGCTCTCTTCGGGATCGAGCCGGACGCGTTCGGACGGATCGTCCGAGAGGCGACGCCCCGGGGGTGGTGCCACCGGGTCCGCGGGAATCTGCTGGGCACGGATCTCGTCGGCACGGTCTGGACGGAGGGGGCGTTCGAGCCGGTCGACCACGCCGAGCTACAGCAGCGGGCATGCCGGCGGGCCGTCGAGGCCGACGAGGTCGGCGGTCTCGATGAGTCCTGGCTGTGGGAACAGGTCGAGAGAGATGAGCTCGCGCGCGGGAATAAGTAAGGGCCCTTTAGTCCTCGTCGACGTAGGAGTCGAACTGGAGGGTGGTCGTCGGCATCTGAGCTGCGCGATCGTCGACGTCGTCGGGGTCGATGGGAAGTCGAACGGTGAAGGTCGAGCCCTGTCCCTCTTCGGTCCGGACCTCGATGTCACCGCCATGCATCTGGGCGAACTTTTTGGCCACCGGAAGCCCCAGTCCGATTCCGCGCTTTTCGAACTCAAAGCTCCCCGAGGAATGGTGTTTGGAGTCGAAGGTGCTGAAGAAGGCATCGAAGATCTGAGAGACGTCTTCGTCGCTGATTCCGACTCCGCGATCTCGGACCTCGATGTCGACGGAGTTGTCGTCGGTGGCCCGAAAGGTCAGATCGATCGTCTGTTCGTCGCGCGAAAATTTGATGGCGTTCATCAGTAGATTGACGCAGATGTCGGACAGTTTCTCGTGGTCGGCTCGGATCGTTGGACAATCGTCGCCGATCGTGACGTCCAGATGCTGCTGGCGTTTGTCGAGAAACGGTTCGATCTGGTCGCGCAGATCGTTGCTGAAGTCGCGCAAGTCGATGGTTTCGAGGTCGAGGCTCGAGGCCGGTCCCTCCTCGGAGATCATCTTGAAGATCCGGTTCGAGATGCTTTTGAGGCGTTTGGCGCTCGAATCGATCCCACGCAGGGCCTTGAGCGCCACCGGGTCGAGGTCGTCGGCCAGTTCCTTCTGGAGCAGGAAGGCGTAGCCGAGGGTAATCGCGATCGGTGTATTCAACTCATGGCTGACGACCTCCATGAAGACGGTCTTCATGCGGTCGAGCTGTTTGAGCTCCTCGTTTGTTCGACTCAGCAGCGTGTTCTTTTGCTCGAGTTGTCTGTTGGCCTCCTTGAGTTCGTTGAGCAGCCGATCCCGTTCCCGCTCGGATTCGTAGTATTCGAAGGCCTGTTCGACGAAGAGCTTCAACTCGGCCGGCTTCCAGGGCTTGCTGATGTACCGGTAGACATGCCCCTCGTTGATGGCGTCGATGACGTGGTCGATGTCGCTGTACCCGGTGAAGAGCACCCGGACGATCTGGGGGTGGTTGCGCCGGAGCCGGGCCAGAAATTCGATGCCGGTCATTTCGGGCATCCGCTGATCCGTCATCACGACCTGCACATCCTCGGACTGGATGATCTCGAGGGCGTCGGCGCCATTTTGCGCCGTCAGTACCCGATACTGGCGACGAAACATCCGCTGAATGGCGTCCAGGATGTCGGGTTCGTCATCGACGACCAGAAAGGTCCGCTGGGTCGAGGCATCCGCATCGGTTGTCAGACTCGAGTCGGTGACCAAGGCATCTTTCGTCGGCTGGAGGGTCGAAACGGGCAACGTAACCGTACGGTCAATTCAGCGGTAGGGTCACATTCAAAGCCTCTGCTGTTTGAGGTCTGTGAGGAATTTTCACCGAACGCAAACCGTAGTTTAGACAGGTGGGTGAGCCCGTGCAAGCGGCTTTGCCCGCCGCCCCCTTGTCAAACTCAGCCCAATCCGTACGTTGCCGGCGCACAGCCCTGTCGGCTTCCCGGCGACGGAACCCGGCTTGAATGTATACTTGAAAGTATGTAATGAATTGGGCAGGCGGTAATGCATACTTCTGAGTATGCATTCGAAACGTCTCCTGTTAGCGACGGTGCAGTCATGAAGATCACAGCGCTCGAAGAATACGGACTGCGGTGTCTGCTACGGGTTGCGGAGCGGGGTCCGGACGATCCGATTTCGGCTCGGGAGATCGCCGAACGGGAGGGCCTCTCGCTTCCGTACGCCCAGAAGATCATGCGAACCCTGTCTGACGGGGGCATGGTCGGGGCCCAACGCGGGGCGCACGGGGGGTACTATCTGGAGGCGTCCTCCGAGGAGATCTCCCTTGGAGATGTGTTTCGCCACCTCGGTGGTGTTTTGCAGTTGGAAGACTTTTGTGACAACCACACCGGCCAGCGAGAGACCTGCGCCCACGCGGATTGCTGTACGATCCGGCCGGTCTGGAGTCATATTTCGAAATTTCTGGTCCGCACGCTCGATAATGTGCCCCTCAGCGTGCTGACCGACGACGAAGAACAATCTGTCGAAGAGTATCTCGACGAATTGAATCAATCACGCGCGGGATGAATCCCATTGCGGGCCGTGTGCGTCGCCGCCGGCCCGGCCGTGAACAACGTTCGTGTCCATCACGACACAAGAGGTGAGAGATGAGTACTGACGTCAAAGAGTTTATCGACAAGCCCTACGAATCGGGATTTCGCACCGATGTCGAGGCCGACCAGTTTCCCCCGGGGCTCAACGAGGATGTCATCCGGGGCATCTCTGCCAAAAAGGAAGAGCCGGAGTGGATGCTGGAGTTTCGCCTGAAGGCGTATCGGCACTGGGAGGAAATGGAGGAGCCGGACTGGCAGAACGTCGACCATCAGACACCGGACTTCGACGCCATCAGTTACTACTCGGCGCCGAAGAATAAGCCCAAAAAGGATAGCCTCGACGAGGTCGACCCCAAGATCCTGGAGACCTACGAAAAGCTCGGGATCCCGCTGGATGAACAGAAGATGCTCCAGAACGTCGCCGTCGACGCCGTCTTCGACAGCGTCTCGGTGGTCACGACCTTCCAGGAGAAACTCAAGGAAGCCGGGGTCATCTTCTGCTCGATCTCGGAGGCGATCCAAGATCATCCGGAGCTTGTCAAAGAACACATCGGCACGGTGGTCCCGTACACCGACAACTTCTACGCCACGCTGAATTCGGCGGTCTTTTCGGACGGCTCGTTCGTCTACGTGCCCGAGGGCGTGGACTGTCCGATGGAGCTGTCGACATACTTCCGGATCAACGCCCAGCACACCGGTCAGTTCGAGCGGACCCTGATTATCTGCGAGGACGACGCCACGGTCAGCTACCTGGAGGGATGCACGGCGCCGCAGTACGACGAAAACCAGCTTCACGCCGCGGTCGTCGAGCTGGTCGCCAAGGAGAACTCCGAGATCAAGTACTCGACCGTCCAGAACTGGTATCCCGGCGACGAGGACGGCAAGGGCGGCATCTACAACTTCGTGACCAAGCGGGGCATGTGCCAGGGAGACAACTCCAAGATCTCGTGGACCCAGGTCGAGACCGGGTCGGCGATTACCTGGAAGTATCCGAGCTGCGTCCTCAAGGGCGACAACAGCACGGGTGAGTTCTACTCGGTTGCGCTGACCAACAATCATCAGCAGGCCGACACCGGCACCAAGATGATCCACCTCGGGGAGAACACTCGGAGCAAGATCATCTCGAAGGGGATCTCGGCCGGGGAGTCGCAAAACAGCTACCGCGGTCAGGTGAAGGTGACGCCGCGAGCGACCAACGCCCGAAACTATTCGGTCTGCGACTCGATGCTCATCGGCCAGGAGTGCGGTGCTCACACCTTCCCGTACATCGACGTCCAGAACGAGACCGCACAGGTCGAGCACGAGGCGAGTACCTCGCGCATCGGTGAAGACCAGTTGTTTTACCTGCAACAGCGCGGCCTCGACGAAGAGGACGCCATCTCGATGATCATCAAGGGCTTCTGCAAAGAAGTCTTCCAGGAACTCCCCATGGAGTTCGCCGTAGAGGCCAAGAAGTTGCTCGGCATCCAGCTCGAAGGAGCCGTCGGGTAACTGATGCATCGGCCCCGGGACCGCCGGGGCCGTCCGATCCGAACACAGATTCCTGTTTCGAATCCCAAGACGAGAGTTCGCTTATGTTGTTAGAAATAGAAAATCTGCATGTCGAAGCCGAGGGGACCGAGATCCTGAAGGGCATCGACCTGAAGGTCGATACCGGTCAGATCCACGCCATTATGGGTCCCAACGGCAGCGGAAAGAGTACGCTGGCGAAGGTCATCTCGGGCCATCCCGACTACGAAGTCACCCGGGGCGACATCCTCTTTGAAGGAGAGAGCATCCTGGAGGACGAGCCCGACGAGCGGGCCCAAGACGGGATCTTCATGGCCTTTCAGTATCCTGTCGAGGTTCCGGGTGTCACCAACTCGGTCCTGCTTCGGCAGGCCTACAATGCTCGCCAGGAGGCCCGCGGTGAGCAGCCGCTCGACCCGCTTCAGTTCGACGACTTCGTGCGCGAGAAGTGCAAGCTCGTCGACATGGATCCGGACTTCCTCGACCGGAACGTCAACGTCGGATTCTCCGGCGGCGAGAAAAAGCGCAACGAAATCCTTCAGATGGCCGTGCTCGAGCCGAAGCTCGGTCTGCTCGACGAGACCGATTCGGGGCTCGATATCGATGCGCTGCGCACCGTGGCCGACGGCATCAAGTCGCTGGCCGGCGACGACAACGCGTATGTGATGGTCACCCACTATCAGCGGGTGCTCGAATACATCGAGCCCAACCATGTGCACGTGATGGTCGGAGGCCGGATCGCGAAATCGGGCGACAAAGACCTCGCCGTCACGGTCGAAGAGAAGGGCTACGATTGGTTGGCCGACGACATCGAAACAACGGGGGCCGCATGAGTGCTGAAAGCCAGATGAATCTTCAGGACAGAAGCGAATCGTTCGTTCGGGCGCTGCTCGACGGGACCGAGGATCTGGAGGGGCCGACACGTAGACATCGGCTCCGCTCCGACGCCCTCGAGCGGCTCGAGACCCTCCGGGTGCCCGGGGCCAAAGACGAGGCCTGGCGGTTTCTTCGGCTCCGGCCGATGCTCGATGTAGAGATCGGTTCGACGCCGACGCCGTCGGACGACGAGGTCCAACAGCTCGTCGATGCGAAGGCCTTCGATGAAGCCGACGGCCGACGGCTGGTCTTCGTCAACGGCGCCTTCAGCGAGACGTTCTCGAGCCTCGAGGGCTTCGGGGACGACGTCCACGCCGGGCGCATCGCCGGGCCCGATGAAGCCGACCTCGAGTCGATCGACGGACACCTCGGATCGGCGGCGGACGTCTTCGACGAGGACTACTTCGCCCAGATCAACCAGGCCGGCTTCCGCGACGGCGGCTACGTCGTCGTGCCGCCGGATACGGCGGTCGACGGCCCGGTTCAGTTGCTCAATGTGGTGACCGGCGGCGACGAGTCGTTCGCCGTCCAGCCGCGGGCACTGATCGTGGCCGGCCGGGGAAGCAAGGTCTCGGTTGTCGAAGACTTCGTCGGCGCCGACGGGTCGACCTACATCAACAATTGCCTGACCGAGGTCTGCGTCGAGGAGTCAGCGACCGTCGATCACGTGGTCGTCCAGGGCGACAGCGACCGCGCCTACCACATGAACCGTCGAGCCATCGATATGGACGACGGGGCCAATTACAACTCCCGGACCATCTCATACGGCGCCACCTTCTCTCGCTTCGACGTTCACAGCCGGGGCGACGGCGAGGAGATCGATTGCACTCTGGACGGCCTGGCCATCCTCAGCGACGACCAGGTGTCGGATACCCACTCGGTGATGGATCACCGGCAGGGTCATTCCGGCAGTCACCAGTTGCACAAGATGATCATCGACGACGAGTCGCACGCCGTCTTCAACGGCAAGATCTTCGTGCAGCAGCACGCCCAGAAGATCGATGCGTATCAGTTGAACCGGACCCTGTCGTTGTCGCGGCAGGCCAAGGTCAACACCAAGCCGCAGCTCGAGATCTTCGCCGATGACGTCTCGTGCACGCACGGGGCGACCATCGGCCAGCTCGAGCCCGAACAGTTGTTTTACCTGCAGGCGAGAGGTCTCACCGAGGACCAGGCCCGCGAGCTTCTCATCTTCGGGTTTGCCGCCGAGATCGTCGACACGATTCCGGTCGCCTCGGTCCGAGACCGCATCACCGAGACGATTCAAGCACAGACCCGGTCGTTGGGTGCCTGACCGGGCGCCCTCGACCTCAACTTCGGAGCCAGCATGACCGTGGACACCGAAAGTCGAGTGGGGAACGCCGCTCAGCGTAGCTGGAAGGCGATCCGCGCAGATTTCCCGGCCCTGGACCAGGAGGTCGGCGGGTCACCGCTGTCCTATCTGGACAATGCAGCCAGCAGTCAGTCACCGCAGTCGGTCATCGACCGCATGACGGCGTACCAGTCCGGGGAACACTCCAACGTGCACCGGGGGGTGCATACGCTGAGTCGCCGAGCTACCGACGCCTTCGAGGCGGCCCGCGAGAAGGTCGCCGAATTCATCGGCGCGCCGGATCCGGACTGCTGCGTCTGGACGCGCGGAGCCACCGAAGCGATCAATCTCGTTCGGTACGCTTGGGGTCGGGCGAATATCGAGGCCGGCGATGAAATCCTCGTCACCGAAATGGAGCACCACTCCAACATCGTCCCCTGGCAGATGCTCTGCGAAGAGACCGGGGCGCAATTGCGGGTGCTTCCGATGACCGACCGGGGCGAGCTGAAGCTCGACCAGCTAGATGGGCTTCTGACCGACCGCACGAAATTGGTCGGGGCCGTCCACGTCTCGAATGCCCTGGGGACCATCAATCCCGTCGAGACGATCATCGAGAAGGCCCACGACCGGGGCGTGCCCGTCCTGATCGACGGCTGTCAGGCCACCCCCCATATGGATGTCGACGTCGAGGAGATGGACGCCGATTTCTACGTCTTCTCCGGACACAAGATGAACGGCCCCACGGGGATCGGCATGCTGTATGCGCGCCGCGACATCCTCGAGGAGATGCCGCCGTTTCACGGGGGCGGCGAGATGATTCGAAGTGTCACATTCGAGGAGAGCACCTGGGCCGATGTGCCTCAGAAATTCGAGGCAGGTACCCCGGCGATCCTGCCGGCCATCGGACTCGGCGAGGCGGCCTCCTACCTGACCGACATCGGGATGGAGCGCATCGCACGTCGAGAGGCCGATCTTCTGGAGTACGCCACCGGAAAACTCGAGGCTATCGAGGGTGTACGCATCTTCGGCCGGGCCGACCGAAAGGCCTCGGTGCTCTCCTTTGACGTCGACGGGGTGCACCCCCACGACATCGGGACGATCCTCGACGACGAAGGGGTTGCCATCCGCGCGGGCCACCACTGCACACAACCGGTCATGGACCGACTCGGGATCCCGGCCACGGCGCGGGCCTCTTTCGCCTATTATAATACGCGCGTCGACGCCGACCGGCTGGCCGACGCCGTTGAGACTGTCAAAGAGATATTTGGACGATGAGTAATCTTCGCGAGCTGTATCAGGAAGTCATTCTCGACCACAACGACAACCCCCGCAATTTCGGGGAGTGTGTCGGGGCGAATCGCCACGCCAAGGGCGACAATCCGCTGTGCGGCGACAAGTACGTGGTCGAAGCCAAGGTCGACGACGACGACACGCTCAGCGAGGTCTGTTTTCATGGCGATGGTTGTGCGATCTCGAAGGCCGCCGCGTCGATGATGACCCAGCACGTAAAGGGTCTGCCCGTCGATGAAGCCGAGGCGTTGATCGAGGAATTCCGGGGAATGCTGACCGGAGATATCGATCCGGAAACCGATTCCGAAAACCTCGATCACCTGAAGGTATTCAAGAGCGTCAGCACTCGCCCCGAGCGGATCAAATGTGCGGTCCTTGCGTGGCATACGCTCCACGCTGCACTCGAAGGGAAGGACTCGATCTCGACGGAGGGCGACGAGGATCCCGTCGAAGCCTGAGCTCTCCGGCGCCACCTCCCGTGGGGTGGGGCCGACTCACGAACTATCACCCGGGGACGCGACCATGCATATCGAAGAGATCGAATACACGCCGAATCCGAATGCGGTAAAATTCATCGTCGACGAGCAGCTCGTTCCGCCGGTCGGCGGAAAGACGCTGTCGTTCGAGTCGCTCGAAGATGCCCAGGACGTTCCATTGGCCAAGGCGATCTTGGAGATGGACCACGTCGTGACGGTCTTCTTTGCCGCCAACTACATCACGGTCACCCAGGACGGCGACGCCGAATGGCGCGAGCTGATGCGCGAGGTCGCCGAGCCGATCCGCGAGGCCGGGCTCGATGATGCGCGCCACGAAGAGGGCGCCGACGCCGGGTCCGATGAGGACGACGAGCCGGTGCCCGGCTCCGACGACCCTCGCATGGAGGAGATCCAGGAGATTCTGGACGAAGAAATTATCCCTTATCTGGAGGGCGACGGAGGGGGCCTCGAGATTCGGGGGCTCACCGACAATACGCTGATGATCGACTATCAGGGGGCCTGCGGCTCCTGCCCGGCGTCGATTACCGGTACTCTGATGTCGATCGAACATATGCTCAAAAACAAGGTCGACCCCGAATTGTCGGTCGAAGCTGTGGGACAGGCTGCCCAGCAGGATGTCTACTCTCCGGGCAGTCCGATGGGGGGCATGTAGCAACGAATCCGACTGGCGGGGGCTTGTCGGATTCGGGGGTGTCGACTAATCGTGGGCGTGTAACGCAAAGCCGCGAATCCAATCAGGTGACAACATGTGTGCGACCGCGCTCAAAGATTCGGGTGACGTCGAACCCGTCGAATTGGAAAACGACGTTCGATTCGTCACCGCCGCCAGTCTCTTCGACGGCCACGACGCTGCCATCAATGTGATGCGTCGGATCCTGCAGTCCAGCGGGGCCGAGGTCATCCATCTCGGGCACGACCGGGCCGTCCACGAAGTCGTCGACGCCGCCATCCAGGAAGACGCTCAGGGTGTGGCCATCTCCAGCTATCAGGGAGGCCACATGGAGTACTTCAAGTACATGTACGACCTGCTTGAAGAGCGCGGCGCCGGCCACATCAACATCTACGGTGGCGGCGGCGGCGTCATCGTCGGCGACGAGATCGAGGAGCTGGAAGACTACGGGATCGACAAGATCTTCAGCCCCGAGGATGGCCGGCAGATGGGGCTTCAGGGCATGATCAATTACATGCTCCGCGAGACCGACTACGACCCCTCGAAGCGGTTCGATCCGCCGAGTCGCGAGGATCTCGCCGAACAGGATCGAGGGTCGGTCGCCCGCGCCATCACCTTTGCCGAAGAGGGCCGGTTCGACGAGATAAACCTACCGGAGCCAAACGAGCGCGCTCCTATCGTCGGCATTACGGGTACCGGCGGTGCCGGAAAATCGAGTCTGACCGATGAATTCATCCGTCGGTTCCTGCTGGACTACGAAGACCGCTCGATCGCAGTCATCTCCGTCGATCCGTCGCGTCGCCGCTCCGGCGGGGCGCTGCTGGGCGACCGAATTCGGATGAACTCACTGGGCGACGAGCGTTCGTTTATGCGCTCAATGGCCACGCGAGGCACGAAGGGCGAGCTGTCGGAGTCGATCGACGAGGCCATCGAAGTGGCGCAGTCGGCCGGCTTCGACCTGGTCATCGTCGAGACGAGCGGAATCGGGCAGGGCGATGCCGATATCATCGACCACTGCGACCATTCGATCTACGTGATGACCTCGGAATTCGGGGCCGCGTCGCAGCTCGAAAAGATCGACATGCTCGATTTCGCCGATTCCGTGGCGATCAACAAGTTCGAGAAGTCGGGCAGTCTCGATGCCCTTCGCGCCGTGCGAAAGCAGGTGCGCCGGAATCGACAGATCAGCTACGACATTCCCGACGAAGAACTCCCCATCTTCGGGACCATCGCCTCTCAATTCAACGACAAGGGGCTGACGGCGCTGTACGTCTCGGTGCTCAACGATGTCTTCGGCGATGATGTCGAGACGAAATGGCCCTCGGAAGGACCTGTCACCGAGGAGCGACACACCGTGATTCCCGGCGACCGGGAGCGTTACCTCTCCGAGATCGCCGACACGGTCCGCGACTACCACGACTGGGTCGACGACCAGTCGGATCTCGCCTCGGCGCTGTACAAGGCGCAGGGTGTGCTCGAGATGCTCGAAGAGGACGACGAGGCCGAAGCTGCTGTCATCGAGGACCGGATCGAGAAGCTCAAGGCCAAGATCGACGACGAGAATCTGGAGCTTGTCGACAACTGGGATGAACTCAAAGAGCGATATGCCCAGGACGAATACGTCGTCAACCTGGGCAGCCGGGAGCTGACATTCGACACCAAGGTCGAGACGCTGTCGGGCCTGGAGATCCCCAAGGTGGCCCTGCCGGAATTTCGCGACTGGGGCGACATCCTGGAGTGGCAGCTCACCGAAAACACCCCGGGTCGATTCCCCTTCACCGCCGGGGTCTATCCCTTCAAGCGGACCGACGAGTCGCCCCGGCGAATGTTCGCCGGCGAAGGCACTCCGGACCGCACAAACCGACGGTTTCACCTGCTGGCCGAGAGCGAAGACGCGAACCGTCTGAGCACCGCCTTTGATTCGGTCACGCTGTACGGCGAAGACCCCGACGAACGCCCCGATATCTACGGCAAGGTCGGCAACTCCGGCGTCAGCGTCTGTACGCTCGACGACATGAAGCGTCTGTACGACGGGTTCGACCTGACGGACCGGCTCACCAGCGTATCGATGACCATCAACGGGCCGGCACCGGTGATCCTGGCGATGTATCTGAATACGGCCATCGACCAGCAGGTCGAGGACTTTCGGGACGAACATGACCGGGATCCGACGCCCGAAGAGTGGCGCGAGATACGCGATGAAACGCTCAACGTCGTGCGCGGGACCGTGCAGGCCGATATCCTCAAGGAGGATCAGGCCCAGAATACATGCATCTTCTCGACGGAGTTCGCCCTGAAGATGATGGGCGACATTCAGGAATACTTCGTTGAACACGATGTGAGAAATTACTACTCGGTCTCCATCAGCGGCTATCACATCGCCGAGGCCGGGGCGAATCCGATCACCCAGTTGGCGTTCACGCTGGCCAACGGGTTTACCTACGTCGAGTACTACCTCGCTCGTGGGATGGACATCGACGACTTCGCCCACAACCTGTCGTTCTTCTTCTCGAACGGCATGAATCCCGAGTACACCGTGTTGGGGCGCGTGGCACGGCGCATCTGGTCGATCGCGATGCGCGAGATGTACGGCGCCAACGAGAAGTCTCAGCGGCTCAAGTATCACATTCAGACCTCGGGACGGTCGCTGCACGCCCAGGAGATCCAGTTCAACGACATCCGGACGACGCTTCAGGCGTTGTTGGCGATCTTCGACAACTGCAACAGCCTGCACACCAACGCCTACGACGAGGCGATCACGACGCCGACCGAAGAGAGTGTGCGCCGAGCCGTGGCCATCCAGAAGATCATCAACCAGGAATTTGGTCTCGCCAAAAACGAGAACCCCCATCAGGGCTCGTTCATCGTCCGCGAGTTGACGGATCTCGTCGAAGAGGCCGTCCTCATGGAGTTCGATCGCATCTCGGCGCGCGGTGGCGTCCTGGGTGCGATGGAACGACAGTATCAGCGCGGCAAGATCCAGGACGAGTCGATCAAGTATGAGATGAAAAAGCACAACGGCGAGATCCCGATCATCGGGGTCAATACGTTCCTGAACGAAGACGAGGACGAACAAGAAGAGAAAGACGAGGAGGACAAGGAGCTCGAGCTGATCCGTTCGTCGGAGGCGGAGAAACAGACGCAGATCGAGAACCTGGAGGACTTCCAGGCAGACCACTCCGACGAGGTGGAGGCGGCGCTGGAGCGTCTCAAGAAGGTGGCGCTCAATGACGGCAACGTCTTCGCGGAGTTGATGAATACGACCCGGGTCGCAAGTCTGGGCCAGATTACCCACGCGCTGTACGAAGTCGGTGGCCAATACCGACGATCAATGTGACCCTTTTGGCATTGGTGCGAGCCGGCAGGGGCCCGCCCCTGCCGGCTTTCTGTGTGGGCTCCGAGCACAATTGAAAACTCGATCGTCTTGACCGAATGATGCATACTTGAATATGCATTCTCGGAGAGCGCACCTGTTGGAGCCGTTTTGGAGTAGAGATGTCTGGTTCGGTAACACCGGCCGAAAAAACGATTGAATGGGGCGAGGCGCGGTCGCGTCTGGGGCAGACGATCCCAGGCGTCGGGACCCTCAAAGAGATCCTCGGTTTGGGAGGCATGGCTGCGGTCTACCGGGTGGAGGATTTCGACGGGACGACCTGCGCGCTGAAATTGCTCCACGAGCGGGAAGCTCGAAGTGACCATGCGCGGGCCCGGTTCATCCGCGAATACGAGTTCCTCGCCGCCGTCGACCACCCCTGTTCGCCGCAGGCCTTCGAGATCGGTCAGACAGAAGAGGGGCTCCAGTACTTTACGATGGAGCTTCTGCAGGGATGGACGCTCCACGATATTCTCCTGCAACGAAAGGATCCCTTCGACGCGCTGTTGGCGCTTCAGATCGTCCAGCACGTGCTGGGAGTCCTGAAGGCGTACCACGATGAAGGGGTCGTCCATCTCGATATCAAACCGACGAATCTGCTCCTGACTCGGACGGACCGCCGGGTCGAACTCGTCGACTACGGCTGCGCCGAATATATCGATGAACTGAAGGATGTCGCGGAGATGGAGGTACTGGGGACGTCGGTCTACATGGCTCCGGAGCATGCGCGAGGAGACTGGGGCGAGGTCGACGCCCGGGCCGATATCTTCAGCCTCGGCGCCACCTGTTTTGAACTTCTCACCGGTCGACCGCCTCGTTCGAATCGAGGTTTCGAGGGTGGAGAGCTCGAGCGCATTCCGCCGATCCGAGAGGTGGCCCCCGAGATCGACGAGTCGGTCGCCGACGTGGTCGACCGGGCGGTCTCCCACGATCTCGAGGAGAGGTGGGCGAGCGCCGGCGAGATGTACGCCGTCGTCTCCGGTCTGATCGCCACGTTGGGCGGGGCCAGCGCCGGCGAGACCGCGCCCGGCGACTCACTTGCGGCTGCCGAGACCACGTTTCCCGGGACGGACGCGTCGATCGACATGGTGCCCGAACCCGCCCGGGAACTGGTGACGTCGGACTGCCGCGAGACCGTCCAGGCCGCCTACGAGCGGGAGGAGGATCAGTGGCGCAACCGTTCGGCGCTGATGGCGGCCAGACTCTGGATGCGAGCCGACTGCCGCGACGACACGGAGTTTGCCGCCCGCCTGGTGCGCGAGACGGCGTCGGCCCTGTTGCAGAACGGTCGCCGCATCGAGCTCGTCGACTGGGCGTGGACCGGGTTTCGGTATCTGGAAGACGAAGAATTGTGCAGCCGTTTCGTCGGCGAAGCCTTCGGGGAGCGGAGGTTTGAACGTCTCTTCGCCGCGGGTCGAGGTCGTGACGCCGATGTCGTCGATGAGCGCGGTGATCGGCTGCGCCGGCTGGCCGAGTTGCTGCCGGAGCGGGAGACCAGAGCCTTGTTTCGTGCCTTCGTGCGCGGAGGACCGGCCACGCGCAACCTACTGAACGGTGCGATGGTCCCCCGGGTCGGCCGAAAACGACGGTTGGTCCGTCAGGCTGTCAATTCGGGGCATCCCGAGGCGGCCGCGTCGATCCTCAAGATGCTCGAATCCGCCGACACGGTCTGGGTCGACAACCTGTTGCGGGATTTTGTGGACGCCTCCGACGAAGAGGTCAGCCGGGCCGCCGCCCGAACGTGGGCACGGCGGGCCGCGCGTCAGGCGGGGATGTCGCCACGGGCGTTGCTGGAGCAACGGATCTCGTCGGACCAGGTGTCCGAGCGAATGTTCGCTCTGAAGGTGATCAAGGCGACCGGCGAAGCGCGGTATGCATCGATACTCGCCGATCGAATCGAGGGGGTCAGCTTCGACGATTTGCCGGCCTCGGAGCGACGGCAACTGCTGCGGACGCTGGCCGAGGTCGCCGTCGAACGGGCCGAGTCGACGGTCCAACGGCTCCTGAGGAGCGAAGGCATGTTCGATCGGGGGCGCCGCGAGACCACCAAAATGATGGTCGTTCGATTGCTCGGAGACATCGGACAGACAGCCGAGTCGCTCGAGCGGCTCTCGGATCTGCAACGTGGCAGTTGGTTCGGGTCCACCGACGTTCAGGCGGCCGCGCGGAAGGCGGCCGAGCGGGTGCGTGATAGGATTGGAGCGACGACACGATGACTTCGGAGGCCACAGAGACGCCCAGGGGGCGAGGGTTGCGCAAGGGGCGGTATGCGGGCTCGGATGGCCTGGGACTGGTCGAAGTCGTCGATGAACTCCTCGATGAGCTGGTCGACGGGGGGCTGGCGAGTGCCGGTCTCACGGAAGTTGTCGAGCGGTTGATCACATGCGCGGAGGATCAGCGGGAACTCGCCGAGATTCTGGCGGCCGAGAAGTTGACCGGAGAGGACGTCGGAAGCCGGGCCGGGCGCCGAACGGTTCGGGCTGGCCTGGCGTGTGCCGCCATGGCCGAGCTGTCGAGCGAAGATTCCTCATTCCAGTGGTCGGTCACGGCCACCGCGGTGTTGGCCGGTTTGGCCGAGCGGCTCGAGGAGCTGGATGGCGACGACGCCGGCGCACTTGCGTTGGTGACGGAGACATCCACGGGGCCGAGGGCCGTGGTACGTTCCCTGTGCGGTGACGATGAGATCCGCGAATCGCGGCTGCGGCGCATCGTGGCAGCCTTCGAGGCGAGCTGGCTGTTGGAGGGCGAGGGCGATCAGTGGCCGCACGGACCGAATTACCGGCCCTCGATCGAAGCCATGTTCGCGATGACTGCGCATCGATGGGCGCGAATTGTCGAACCCTACGCCCGCGGCGGGCTGACAACCCAGGACGTGGTAGATACGGTCCGGGCGATGGCCTCGCGATGGTCCGAACAGCGACTGTTCGACCTTTTGCTCGGCGTACTCGGCTTTTGGGAGGAGGGGCGGGTGCTGACGCTTGACGACGGCGAGGAGGTCGAGGTCGTCGAGGCCGGCGACTCGCTGGAGTACTTCGACAGGCCGATGGTTCGTTCGATCTCCGACGAGGCCGACGGCGAGCGCTATCGCCTCGACTCAGACCGAAGCGTCACCGAGGTGTCGGACCCGCCGACGGGCTGACGGCGCCTCTCTACCTAGGTCTGGACCAAGGGGTCGCGCTGTAGCCAATCCTTCAGCGTAGGACCGATGCGTGTCGGGGCTTCGCGGAGGTCGTCGATGGTCTTCGACCCAGTGAGGACGCAGGCGGTCTTGAGCGCGTCGACGGTCGTGTGGCCGAAGTCCAGGGCTGCTTCGTAGCCCTCGTTGTAGGCGGCTCGCAGCCAGGGAAGGGCCATGCCGGCCATCTTCGCTCCCATCGCCAGCGCGCGGGCGGCGTCGTAGCCGGAACGTAGGCCTCCCGAGCCGATGACGTTGAAGCCGCGGCGATGCGCGAAGCCGATGCACGCGGCCGTGGGTACGCCCCAGTCCCAGAAGATGTCTCCGACAGAGCGTTCTTCGGCGGGAGTCCGCAGGGTCTCGACCCCGATCCAGGTGGTGCCACCCGCGCCGGAGGTTCCGACCCACTCGACCCCGGTCGAGCGCAGTTTCTCGAGGGCCGGTGGCGCCAGTCCGCACCCGGTCTCCTTGACGACGATCGGCACGTCGAGCGTCTCGACGAGTGCGGCGATGCCGTCGACGCAGCCACGAAAGTCTCGGTCTCCCTCCGGCTGCATCAGCTCCTGTCCGGGATTCAGGTGTACGGCCAGCGCATCGGCATCGATCATGTCGACGAGCTCACCGATCTCGGACGGTTCGGATTCGGCGACCTGCACACCGCCGATGTTCCCCAGCAGCACGATGTCCGGGGCGACCTCACGGACCCGGTAGGTGTCGACAAGATCCGGATCGTCCATGAGGGCACGCTGGCTGCCGACGCCGAAGGCGATGCCCAGCTTTTGGGCGACCTTCGCCAGGTCCATGTTGATGCGACGGGCCCGTTCGGCGCCACCGGTCATGCCCGAGATCAACAGGGGGGCACTTAGGGTCTGGCCGAAGACGTCGCACGAGAGGTCGACATCGTCGAGCGACAGCTCCGGCAGCGAATCGTGAAAGAACTCGACCTCTTCAAGGAGGGTTGTCTTGCCGCGTGCCTCGACTTCTTCCTTCGCCGTCAGCTCGATGTGATCATCTTTTCGGTCGGAGATGTCTGCGTCAGCGGGCTGGCTGTTTTGGTCATTCATGAGTCTGCCTTTTGAAGAGGTACCTCAACGCTGCCGGTATACGACCTGCGGCCAGAATTGCAAGTTGATGAACGTCGTTGACCCATATTCGTCACATCCATATGATGCACGCGCGCAAGTGAAAACGCCCCTTCTCGACGCACGGAGAAACCGGTGGAACGGCCCGTGATGCTCGGAACATATTGTCTGCTCGAGCGCGTCAGCGTCGGCGGCATGGCCGAGGTGTTTCGCGCCAAAGAGATGCCGGCCGCCGAAGCGGCGCCGACGCTGGCGGTCAAGCGGATTTTGCCGCATCTGGCCGAGAAAGACGAGTTTCTGCAGATGTTCGTCACCGAGGCCGAGACCGCGATTCAGTTGGAGCATCCAAACCTCGTGGAGACTCACGGATTCGAAGCCGTCCAGTCCTCCCACGTGATCGTGATGGAGTACCTGGACGGGGTAGACGTAAAGTCCGTCCAGCACCGGCTGGCGAAGCTTAGGCGACGGATGCCTCTGAACCAGGCCTGCCACGTGGCGCTCCAAGCCGCCAGAGGGCTGGCGTATGTGCACGACCGAGGCGTGACCCACTGTGACGTCTCTCCGCGGAACATCCGCTTGACCTTCGACGGTCAGACCAAGTTGATCGACTTTGGAGTGGCGAAGGATCGGGATGTGGAAGATAGCGACCAGCGGCGTCGACAGGACGGAGGACGAGGTACGTACGCGTACATGAGTCCCGAGCAGGTCGAGCGGTCTGCCCCCGTTGGCCCGCATTCCGACGTGTACGCTCTTGGCGTATGCCTCTGGGAGATGCTGACCGGACGGCGCTACATCGAGGCCGAGACGTCGGTCGAGATGCTCGAAGCGGTCGCCGATCCGGAGGCCGTCGCCCCGGGGACCATCAACGACAGTGTCCCCGAGCCCCTCGATGATGTCGTCCTTCGGGCACTCGCCGTCGACCCCCTCGATCGCTACCCATCTGCGACCCCGTTTGTCGAAGACCTCGCAGGAGTCGTCGAACAATCCCTTGAGCCGTACTCGAAGCACCACCTCTCGGATTCGCTGGGGTCGATCTTCGCCGATGAGCTCGAAGCCGAGGAGCGCAAACGGCGACGTTGGGAGAATCTGTGTGCTCGGGCCGACGTCAGCGAGTTCCGCTCCGCCGAAGCCACGCATCTCTCGCAGAACGAAGCGGACGGCTGCCACCAGAGCGTCACCGTCGGAGAATCATGTGTCAGCGATACCGTTGACGATTCCTGACCTACTTCGACTCGTCGAGCGGTAAGGGTTGTGGCGGAAGCATCAGGATCGTCCCCGGCTCGTAGGCCAGGGGGAGTTCGAGCACCGATACGAGCGGGCCGAGTCTGTCCCGCAGGTCCGAGACGACTCCCTTCTGAACACCTGGTGACGACGACCGCGGCCCGCCGAACCATCCGGCTACGGTCTCGACGGCGGCTCCCATGTCCGATCGGGCAAAGAATCCCTGCTGTTTTGGGTATCCACGATAGCGTGCGCGCCCGGACTTCAGCCCGGCGATCGCCTCGGCGCGACGGATGGCGTCGATGAGTCCGCCTCGATGGTCGACGAGTTTGTTGTCGACGGCTTTTGAGCCGGTCCAGATGCGTCCTCGACCCAGGTCGTCGAGTTCGTCGGCCGACAGCGGCCGCGTCTGCGCGGCCTGCTCAAGGAAGAGCCGGTACAGGTAGTGGATCGATTTCGAGACCCTCTCGCGCTGTCCGTCTGTCCATGCATCGAAGATCCCGAACTCCCCGGCGCGGTCCCCGCGCCGAATTTGCTCGTGGGCCAGACCGATGCGGTCGAAGAGTCCAGACAGGTTGAATTTGCCAGAAAAGATACCGATCGAGCCGGTCAACGTCGTCGGGGTCGCGTAGATCTCGTCGGCCCCCGCCGCGACGTAGTAACCCCCGCTGGCGGCGACATCACCCATCGACGCCACGACCGGTTTTTCTGCGGCGAGTCGACGAAGATCACGGTAGATCAGGTCACTGGCGACGGCGCTTCCCCCGGGGCTGTCGACCCGCACGACAACCGCCTTGACCTTGGGGTCGCGGCGCAGGCGCTCGATCGTGGCGCGGATCGTCTCGCTGCCCGAGAGCATCGTGCCGATCAGCGGTGTGCGCCCGGATTCACCCCGAATGATACTTCCGTCGATGTAGAGGACCGCGACCTCCGGGCCTGCCGACCAGGCGCGTGTGCGTCGCTTCAGGAAACTGTTCATGGGGGTCAGTGACGACGCCCCGAGCTCCGTGCGCACCATCTCCTGGAGTTCATCGGGATAGGCGATGGAATCGACGTAGTTTTGGTCGACGGCCTCGTCGGGCAGAAGGGGCACCGTATCGATCGTCGATTGTACCTCGTCGTCGCTCTTGTTGCGGCCCGCCGAGATCCCCTCGACGGCGGTCTCGAAGAGAGTGTCGACGTAGGCCTCTCGCTGCTTGAGATTCGGGGACGACGGTGTGTCGCGTATGAACCGCTCCGGCGAAGATTTGTATTCTCCGATCCGTACGAACTCGGCCTGGACGCCGATGCGCTGAAGGGTCTCGCCGTAGGTGATCACATCGCTGGTTAGGCCGGCCGGGTCGTACGGGGCCGTCGGGAGGAGGATCGTCCGGTCCCCTGCCGATGCCAGATACGCGTTCTTCAGCGAGGTGTCGTGGATGAAGAAGGCGACCTTTTTGCCGCGTTCTCGCAATCGGTCGACGGCCTGACGAAGCTCCCACGTTTGAGCCCAGCCCAACCGATTCGACTCCACGACGAAGGCGACCCCGGCGGCGTCACTGCGTTCCGAGACATCTCGCAGGCCCTCGAGGATCGAGAGCAGACTCCGGCGATCGGGCCTGAAGAGCCCACTGTCGGAGCGTTCGGCGATCGAGTTATCCAGTGTCACTTTGACCCATCGGTCGCCGCGTCTGACCAGGCTTTCGTAGGGGGTCGAAGACAGAGAGATCGTGCCGGTGACCCCGGAGAAGTCGGTGTTGTCGGGCGTCTGCCCGCCCACGACCGCTGCGGCTTTGTAGTCGACGTGGCCAAACGAGACGGCGAGCCCGGTCGTGACCCGGGCGTCGGGGATCTGTCGGGTCGGCGGGCCCGTCACCGGAATATCGGCGCGGGCGAAGACATCGAGACCCCGTACCGGCGTAAAGAACAGGCGAGGGCGCAGGGTGAGCCCCTCGTCGGAGATCGACCATTCGGCTTCGGCGTCGAATTCGAGCCGGCCATCAAAGGCGCGGACCGCCAGCCCCGGGACCAGGCGCATCGGCTCGGCGGTGTTTCCGGTCAGGAACGGTCGATTCACGCTCCGAAGCGCGACTCCGACGCCGACGTGCCGGCCCAGATGCCACTGGGTACCCACGTCGATCGAGGTCTCACCGTCCAGAAAGATGTTGTCGGCGCTGCCGAAGAGGTTGACGGCGGCCCCGAAACTCATGAACTCCGACGGCCGGGTCGCCAGCCCGAACGAGTATTTCTGGTAGGTCTGCGGAGCGCTGCCATCGATGGACCGTTCGAGCCACTGAGCCGAGAAGCCGGCTGCCATGAATCGCCCCCCGACACCGGTGAAGATGGCGTGCTGGTCGCGGACGACATCCCGGCGAAGTTGATTGCTGATCTGGTAGCCGTACTGAAACTCGGCCGCGTCCAAAAAACCGAGGCCCGCCGGGTTGGTCTCCAAACTCGAGGCATCGGTCTGAGTAGTGACCGACTGATCCGGCAGGTGCATACCATCGGTCGGAGAGGTCTGGGCCCGGGCATCGTTGAACCCGGCCAGCGACACAAAGATGATAGATGCGACACAGATGACCAGCGAATGTGCCGGCAAAAGTCGTACGCGCATAGGCTTGGACCCGGAAAAAGTAGACCCTTAGAAGGCGTCGGTGGAGCGATTCAGTTGAAGTCGGCTTCGGCGCCGTCGTCCCCAGAAGGGGCCTCTTTTTTCGAGGCGTCTTCAGAGGAGTCGTCACTGCTGCGGTCACCGGGTATCTGGAGGGGCTTTGAGCCCGAGCCGCCCATCATCTCCTCGAGTCGCTTGATCAGGGTGTCGACCTCGGTGGAGGTCATCGACGTCGTGGCGACGTTGATCGCGCCTGTGCGACGGTGTTCGAGATTCTTCAGAAGCGGACCGATGCCCAGCATTTTGACCATCGGATTGTCGGCATTGCTCGAGCGGGCCGACGAGAGTTGGCCCTCGAGCTCCTTTGCGGATTCTTCGGATTTCGAACGAGTTACCGCTTGGATCTCCAGGTCGTCTGCCACGCCCAGAGCGAGCCCGATCTCGACGATGCCCTGCTCGGCGGCTCCCGGGACACTCCTCGAGGAGTTGACCATCCAGATGCCCCTGCTCGTATCGAGTTCCTTGAGGATCGAGGTGGGCAATGCGCCATCGGCCAGGGATTTTGCCTTGCCCCGGGCCGTGTTCAACGCCCGGCTTCTGTACGATTCCGGGCCCGTGATCAGAAGGAGGTGTTTTTCATCGAGCAGTACGGCGACCGTGTTTTCCTTTTTGAACCCGCTCAATCCTCCGTCCAGCTCGACCGATTTGAATCCCTCGACCTCCGACTCGAAGATCGATTTCAAGGACGACTCGTTAAAGGTCCCGGCCAACACGGCCGTCGACCGTTCGGGGGCCGAGCGGCCCGTGGCGGCGGGGAAGCCGACGGCCACGCGGTCTACGGATTGGTCGTCTATGGCCTCTTTGTCGCTCTGGAGAAGCTTCGTGAGCCCCTTTACCTGACCCTTCGACTGCAGGTAGTCGGTGGCTCGGTCGAAGTACGGCGAGGCCCGGACCGCCTTCACGTCGATGACCGCGAGCGACGAACTGTCGGTGGGCAGGTACTTAAAGAGCTTCGTGTAGGAGGGCGCATCGGCCTTCGACGAGGAGTCGGCGCCCAGCACCGGAGTCGCCACCAGGGCGAGGAGGGTGAAACAGGCGAAGGCCATCAGGCGTCGGGATGTCAACAGTATGTGTTTCATGTTCAGTGTCCTTGAATACATCGGAAAACACGGGGCATCGAGACTCTATGATAAGGAGAGGGCGGTGTCGATGCGGCATCTGCCAATTTGCCTCTTGACATGTGAGTTCGTCGACCCTTAGATTCTGCGGCCCGTCGGCGAAAGGCCGAACGGACAAGGACCAGTAGCTCAGTTGGTTAGAGCGCACCCCTGATAAGGGTGAGGTCGCTAGTTCGAGTCTAGCCTGGTCCACTCTCACACTGAAAAGACGTCGGGACGGCGCAGATATTCACGCCGATCTACGCCTCCCAGAGCTGCCGTTCCATCGACTTCATCGATGCCTCCTGTTCGGCGTCCATGTGGTCGTAGCCGACCAGGTGGAGCAGGCCGTGGATGAAGAGAAACTCGCATTCGTCGGCCAAGTCCCAGTCGAGGGTGGCGGGATCGACCCCGAGCTCGGAGGCGACCCGCTCCTGGTGGTCCATGGTGTCGATCAGATCCTCGGCGTATTCGAGGCTGATGACGATATCACCGAGTGCCAGGACCGGGGGGCCCGACGGCCCGTCGAGGTCCTCGGGATCGTGCATCGGAAACGAAAGGACGTCGGTGGCCTTGTCCTCGTCTCGCCACTGCCCGTTGAGCTCTCGTATTCGCTCGTTGCCGGTCAGGACGACGGACACGACCGGGTCGTCAAGTTCCAAGGCGCGGAAGTGATTCTCGGCCCTCGTCTTGATCCTCGTCGCCACCGTCTTGCTCTTCGGATGATCCGTCGCCGCTCCCGTCATCTGCAGTTCGATCGGCATCTTCCTGGGTCTCCTCTCGGTCTTCGGTATCCTCGATATCGTCGTCTGAGTCGGCCTCTTCGTCGCCCTGTACCTCCGGCGTCGAGTTGGCCTGGGTCGAGCGCTCTCGGCGCTCTTCGCTCTGGCCGGGGTACTTGGGCCGGTGGTGGAAGATCCCCGTCAAAATTCGGGTCAGCGCCCGCGCGATCTTGTTGAGATCGCGCAGGGTCAGGTCACACTCGTCGAGCTGACCATCGGTAAAGGCCTTGTTGATCATCTTCTGGACGAGCCCCTTGAGCCGGTCCGGAGTGGGGTTTTCCATCGACCGACTCGCCGCTTCGATCCCGTCGGCGAGCAGGCAGATCGCGGTCTCGCGCGTCTGGGGCTTTGGCCCCGGGTATCGGTAATCCCCTTCGTTGACCTCGGGGATGTCGGGGTCCTCCATCTGCTTGGCCCGGTGATAGAAATACGAGATCAGACTGGTGCCGTGATGCTGCGCGATGAATTCGTGCATCTCCTGGGGCAGGCGGTGCTTCCGCGCCATCTCCAACCCGTCTTTGACGTGGTTTTTGATGATCAGCGCGCTCATGTTCGGTTTAATCTTATCGTGCGGATTCTCGCCGGGCTTCTGGTTTTCGGCGAAATACTGCGGGTTCTTCGCCTTCCCGATGTCGTGGTAGTAGGCGCCGACCCGGGCGAGCAGCGGGTTGGCGTCGATCGCTTCGGCGGCGGCTTCGCACAGAGACCCGACCATCATACTGTGATGATACGATCCCGGGGAGCGCAGGATCAGATTTCGAAGGAGCGGGTGATTCAGGTTTGCCAGCTCCAGGAGTTTGATGTCCGTGGTGTAGCCGAAGACGGCTTCGTAGACCGGCAGCAAGGCGAGGACGACGGCTCCTGCGAAGACTCCGCCGCCGAGGCCGATCAAGGCAGTTCCGACGGTGAGGCCCGTCGACTGGAAGAATTCTCCCTGTATCAGCAGGAACGCCAGGACCGCGGCCAGATTCGTGGCCCCGACGGCGATCCCCGACCACATCAGGGCCATCCGGTGTTTGACCTGCTGGACGGTTCCAACCCCGACGAGGGTCCCCAGGGCGGTGAAGGCCCCGAAAAAGAGGGATTGTTCGGCGACGACACCGGCGAGGACGCTGAAGATGATGGTGAAGACGACGGCGTGCTCGTTGTTGAGCACCAGTCGCACGAGCATGCCTCCGGCGGCCACCGGTGCCAGATAGTACCACCCGGATCGGGTCCCAAGCCCGATCTGCTCGGCCAGGGCCGGCGCGAAGACCGACGTGAAAAACTGCGTGATCAGCAGGAAGAGAAGCAGGTTTGTGGCCGTGAAGAAGATGTCTTTGATCGAGGGACGGAACTCCCGAATATTCTGACCACCGAAGGCAAAGACGGTGACGATGAGAAGCAGGGCCAGGAAGACGGTCCCGGCGACGGCCTGAATGCGCGTCAGGTACCGGTCCTCCTCGTACATCTGTTTGATAATCTGGTAGTGCCGATCGGTAATGATGTGCCCGCGATCGACGATGATCTGGCCCTTGCTGAACTCGAGCCGCTCGGAACTGCTCGCGACGGACTGTTCGGCGGCCTGGCGTTTCTCGTGGGTCTTGGCCTTGTTGAACTGAGTATTGGGTTGGACCAGTGAAATGGCCGACGATATCAGTGCCGAGCGATATCGGTCCGATTGGATCGAACTCAGGGCCTGGGGCGCTGCTTCTCTCACCAGGTTGGGTACTTCGCGCATCGGCACCACCCGGTCGTCGACGTTGGTGACGTGGTACTCGATGAGCAACTTGTCGCCCTGAAGTCGCCGAAGGTAGACGCCTCGCTCGGTCTGAATGCGCGGCAGGTCGCGGTTGGCGACGATCGACCGGTCGAGTACCTGGTCGACAATGTCGGCTAAGGCATTTTCGGCGGTGGCAGAGAACCCGTGCTTCGCCAGAACCTCGAAGTTCGGGTCGGTCAGAGTCACGCTGAGATCGGTGCTGAAATGGTCTTTTCGAAGTTCTCTGGACCGGGATACCCGAACGTCCTCGGGGAGGGCTTCGATGAGCTCACTCTGGCGCATCGACTGCGGGGTCTTCTCGTCGATCCGGTCGAGGACCGCCGAACGATTGGCGCTGAGCCAATCTCGAGAAGATTTGGCCAGAGCCCGGCGCATCTGTTCGAAGGCCCCTCCGATCTGGTCGCGCAGTTGTTCGCCGCGGTTTTCCTGCCAATCGTAGACCGGCGGCACCGAAGAGGCGGCTTCGGCGCGTTTGGCCTGCAGAGCGTCCTGATCGGTTTCGGTAAACGTGAAGTCGTGGGTGGCCCGTATGTCGTACTGGGCCGGGTCTCCGATGATATCGCGGTCGGGAACCACGCCGCTGGCGTCGAATCCCGTGGTGATGATCGCCGCGAGTGCGGCAATGAAAATGAGAAAAGTGAGAAATTGAAAAAATGTGTTCTCGAGGAGACGCTCCACCAGCGTCGGCTTCTCGCGCTGGGTGCGCGAAAAGAGCCCGCCCGACGCCTGAAAGCGCTCGGAGATGGACTCCGCCCACTGATTGAGAAAATCCGGTATCAAAATCGTGTCCTGGGTTCTGAACTCTGAGCCCCCCGTCCGTGCGGTCTCCCCGACGCCACCGCAAACTCGGCAGTGTCCGACGCCGAGCGCAAACTACGGTGTGGCGAACGTTTGGCCCGCGCGCGAAATTTCGACTCGGCGGTCCCTCGCGGACGCATCAGTGCCCCGCCTGTTCGTAGGCCTGGATGATATCCTGCACCAGCGAGTGGCGCACGACGTCGACCTCGCTGAACGAGCAAAAGTCGATGCCGTCGATTCCCCGGAGGATCTCATCGGCGTGGACGAGCCCGCTGTGCTTGTGTCCCGGAAGGTCGATCTGAGTGATGTCTCCGGTGACGACCGCCTTGGACCCGTAGCCGAGCCGGGTCAGAAACATCTTCATCTGTTCGTCGGTCGCGTTCTGAGCTTCGTCAAAAATGATAAACGACTTCTCGAGGGTCCGTCCCCGCATGAAGGCGAGGGGAGCGATCTCGATGGTATCCGATTCGATCATCTGCTCGGTCTGCTCCGGATCCATCATATCGTAGAGGGCGTCGTAGAGCGGACGCAGATACGGGTTGACCTTCTCGGCCAGATCCCCCGGCAGAAAACCGAGACTCTCCCCGGCTTCGACGGCGGGCCGGGTCAGGATGATCCGACGGATCCGGTTTTTGAAGTAGTACGACAGGGCCATCGCCACGGCCAGATACGTCTTTCCGGTCCCCGCGGGGCCGATACCAAAGACGATGTCGCTCTGGCGCATCGATTCGACGTAGTGCTTCTGGGCCATGCCCCTCGGCGAGATGACATCGTTGTGCTCAGACACGAACACCGTGTCCAAAAAGATGTCGGTGAGGTCCGCGTGCGGATCGTGGGATAGGATCCGGATCGCCTGCTCGATGTCGTTGTCGCCCAGCGGGTAGCCCTCCCGGGCGACTTCGTAGAGCTGGTCGAGAACGTCTGCTGCCAGGTCGACATCGGTGGGAGCGCCGGAGAGGTTCACATCTCGGCCTCGAGCTCCGATGTCTACGTCGAGGGCCTCTTCGATGATGTGAAGGTGGCCGTCGCGCTGTCCGTAGACCAGGCGGGTGACGTCGCTGTCGTCGAAGGAGAGCGTCCTCTGTGCTTCTTGGTTCAAGGGACCTCTGGGGTGAGGGTTAAGGCTGCATCGAGTCCCGGTCCGTGCGCTCCAGTATTGGGCCGTCGTCGCCGGAACTCAGCCGGAACTTGAGTTCACGGGAACCGTAGTACAAATCTCGCGGCACCAACAATCCCTTTCGAAGCAGTGATTCCAGCGTGTCGGCCTCGGAGCCGAACCGAAGGGGGGGGACCTGAAGGGCGCGGCGAACGCGGTGTTCGGTCCGTACTTCGCGAGCTTCGGCGAGCGTCTCCGCCGGTGCCTGACCGGTCGGAACGGCGGGATCATCCTTGAGGATGAACCAGATCCCGAGCCCCAAAAAGGCCGCTACCAAGGCCGCCGTGATCCCGTGGTGGATCAGCGACGGAAGGCCGTAGTCGGGCGTCGGAGGCGTGCGAGGTCGGGTCTCGGAGTCGGTCGAGTTGTTCGTCATCGTCAGGACCTCCCGACTGGCGGTCGCCAGGCTGCGATTCCGTACCATGCGGTCAACACGACGATCAGCAGTAAGACGGCCCCGAGGATGGTCCCCACAGCGGTGGTGCCGAGCCAGTCACTCCAGAAGAGTCCATGGATCGGTCGACCAACCACCGTCGGGATCGTCATCAGGCACACGCTGAAGCCGACGAACCAGGCGACGGCCACCCCTTTGATTGGCCAGCCCATGTAGACGCGTCCGGCTCCCGGTGTGGCCAACGCCAGCAGGCGGGGGAGCCATCGCCGAACCCGGTCGCGGCGCTCCAGCGCTGCATCCTGTTGGACGCGGTCGGAGTAACTTCGATTCGGGCCGCCGGTGGTGGTTTCGACGCAGGGCAGACATTCGACGTCGCCACCGCCACGATCGGCGTCCTTCGGTTCGCGGGCCATGCCGCAGCGCGGGCAGACGCGGCTGATCCACCCGAGGCGGCCGAATACGGCCCCAAGCAGTGTCGCCGCGATAAGCGCGATGCCCAGCGGGGTCGCCGACGACAGTGATTCGTCCGACCAGGCGTAGGCTCGCCAGGCGGGCCGAAGGACCGTCGCCTCCGCAGGGGTGGCGTCGCGGTGAACGTCGACAAACAGCGAGGTCGGAAGCCGCGGCAGCATCAGCCGGCTCGCCGGGTCGAATCGGGACAGCTCCGACTTGCGCCGTGTGCGCTCGAGATCGATGTCCAATGCATCGGCGAAGGCCTGCTCGGCGGCGGCCGAATTCCCTGCCGACTGGTGGGCTCGCCCGGCGTTGAAGACGGGTGCAGCGGTCTCGGGCAGGGCCTCGCGGGCCGATTTCAGCAACGGGAGGGCCTCTTCGGGGCGCTCCAACGCGACGAGGGTGGTTCCCTTGAGCAATGTTGCCCACGGTCGGAGCCTCCCGTCGAACTCGCTCGGGTCGATCGACTCGGCGGCGGCCTTCCAGCGGGTCTTGGAATCCTGACGCAGCGTGACGAGCGCCCGGGTGTACCGGACGAGCGGGTCGAGGACGTCGGATGTCTCGCTGTCATTTCCGCGGGCACTCAGCCATGTTCGGCACTCGGCGTCGCACCCCTCGTAATGAGCGGCGTGGATCCGATGGGTGGGGCTTCCGGCGAATGTCGCTGGCGCGGCCAGATACCGGTCCAGGGTCGGCAGGAGGGCCAGCAGAGCCGCAAAGACCAGCGTCACTCCCCGTTCGATGGGCCGCTGCGGCAGCGAACAGATGCCCAATAGTGCCACGGCCGGGATGAGCCATGTCTCGAAGACCAGCCAGAGCGCCGCTGCGGCGACGATCAGAAGGGCCGCACACTGATTTCTCGAAAACGGGGCCGGAAGAAGCCGACTCAAATCGTGGGCCACCACGCCGAAGTGGCGGAGTACCTGACCGAGTGTAAAGACACACCAGGCTGCCAGTGCTGCCAGAAGCGCAAAGACGGCCAGGTCGACGGTCCATGAAGTCACCGTCTCGGGCCAGCCGAGTCCCGCTCGAATCCCCGCCTGAAATTGGCCGAGGATGCGCGGCAGATTTCCCGGATTAGTATCGATCGTATGCCAGGCGGCTGCCAGATGAGGTTCCGCAAGTCCCGGCGAAAGGTGCGCGGCCATCTCGAACATCTGCTGTGCCGATGCCCGGGCCTCGCCCCCCTGCTTGGGAAGGGCCCGGTGAGTTAGACTGAGGCTGTGGGCCGGGAGATTTCGGTGACCCAGACTGGTGGCTGTTCGATGGAGTTGTGTCAGAACATCGAACGGCGGAGTGCCCGGCTGCTGAAGTCCCGAACGCCAGGTTCGCCACTGAACGTTGAGATTGACCGAGGAGAGCGAGGTCTTGCGAACCGTGTCATCCTGGGCAGCGGCATCGACTGGAACGGACAACGCGACGCCGAAAAACACAAAAAGGGCGAACCGGCAAAGGTGCCAGACCGGGGAAGGGCGCGCAGTGTTTGTCTGTGCTTCTGCTCGGGTTCTCATCGGCCGACCAGGCATGCGTCTCCTCTTGGGGACTGATCACACTGTTCCGTAGTATGCACGCAGTCGAGACGCGTGTGAAGCTGCTTCGATGACGCTTCTTCTTGATCGCGCGACAGACAGTTCACTATATTGAGTCGGCCATCGGTCGCGTGGCACGGATGTCTCGCCAGGTGGCCCATTGCCTATCGATATCACGAAGCACTACGAGGAATTGTCCATGATGCAACGATGTGCACAACGACGCGCCTACGAGGGAAACTGGTCGCGGCTGCTCGCCGGGATCGGCCTCGTGTCTCTGACACTCTTCGGGTCCGGCTGCGGTGAGACTGGCGCCGGGCAAGGTGAGTCCTGCGACTCGACCTCCGACTGCAAGAGCGGTCTGACCTGCGTCAACGGGACGTGCCAGTCCAGCAACGGTGACGCCGGCAACGACGGCGGGACCGAGCCGACCGAGGAGGACTATTACATCTCCTTTTCGCTGGAGCCTGCGACCGGCGGGGGTGGGCAGGGCCGTCTGATGCTCTACTCGACGGCGGACAATTCGCTCACTCAGGTCAGCCCCGACAGCGTCGATTGTCGCGGCAACTGTTACGTCTCCACGGACCTGTCGCGATTCGTGCACTGGGAGCAGAGTGGGGGCGAGGCGACGATTTACTCGGCGCCTCTGAACGACGAACTCAAGGCGACCGGTCAGGGTGAACTGATCAAGACCGGCGTCAACGAACCGACGCCCTTTGGCAACTACATCGGTTTCCGAATCTCGCAGGGGGATGAAGAGCGCGCCGCCCTGATGCCGGTGGATGGGTCCGGGGAACAGAATATCGCGACGGTCGGGGGCGGCTGGCAGATCCGTCCCGACAACGATGCGGACCCGAACAATGACAGGTTGATGCTCTTCGACACAGGGAGTGGCGCCCAGACCCTCAATATCCAGGCTGGCCGGGTCGGAAACATCGCATCATCCGAGACGGTCACGCTTGGTGGGTCGAACTACCAGGAAGAGAGTGGGTCGTATTTCGGTACGCCCTTTACAGCATCGATCTCTCCGGACGGACAGATCGGAGCCTATCTGGGTACCGGAATGCCCAATAACTACGGCGTCTGCGAGCGCGCGCAGGAAGCCGAGCCCTACAGCTCGGAGGAATGCGATTCGAGCTATCGCTGCGGAACCGATCAGTTGTGCGTGCGGCTGGAAGTCACCGTCAACCTCATCGACTTCGACAATGCCGACAACCTCGGTACTCAGTGCTCTCAGCCGGGGGCCTGCGGCGACATCCACGAGTGCAACATTCCGTCGCCGCAACGTGTTGACGAAGCGCGCTGCATTCCGGGGCGAGTCGTCCTGGGTGTCCCTCAGGACCCGGCCCAGAATGGGATGAGTGGATGTCAGATCGTCAGTAGCGACGATTCGATCGACTTCACGTCGGCGAATGGTCCGATGACGTGGGACAATCAAAACAACCTGTATCTGGTCGGCCAGCGCAACCGAGAATGCCTGGGTGACTACGAGCTTCCCGCCGGTCAGGTCGTCAAGATCGATCCGATGGCGGATGAAAAGGGCTACGACATCATCGGCGGCCTCGGGTCCACGGAAACCCTCGACCTCAACAACTGTTACGACCCGGACACCGAGTCGATCGTCGTCGAGGGGTGCAACGCGTTCATTTCCGAGGCCGTCGTCTCGCCGGGCGGCAACGAAATCGCGTTCGCCGGGACCAACCCGAATATCAGTACGCCGGGCCTGGGCAGCGAGCTGTTGTACCTGTGGCGGATGTTGCGCGACGACAGCCAGCGCTGGTTCACCGGCGACGCCGAGACGACTCCGAACAATACGATCTCAAATCTGAATGTTCACCCGATTCAGTAAACCTTCGCAGACCCCGAAAAAGAAAGCCCCGCAGGCGCTGAGCCTGCGGGGCTTTTTTGTCGATGCAGGGTCACGACGTCAGTTTCCCTCTGTCTGTTCGGCTTCCTTCGCCTCTTTGGCCCTCTCGCGCAGCCGCTTTTTGACGTCATCCAGGTCGATTTTCGGCCTCTCCTGAATCTGGTTCAGCTTGTCGGGGTCGATCTTAAGGTCGAGCTTGTTGCCGGACTCGGAGTTCTCACTTCCATCGGAGCTATCACTTCCTTCGGAGCTCTCATCGCCTTCAAAGCGGAAGGTCCCGAACTTTTGGACCTGGTGGAAGCTCCCGCTGACCGGCTGCCAGGCGTAGGCGTGGCGTTGCTGGTCGGGCTGGTCGAAACGGTAGAAGTTCACCGCCCAGGTGTCGCCTTTTTCCGGAGAGCCATCGACGCCGGGGAGTGAACTCAACGGCATCTTCAGCTCGACGCTCCACGAGGAGTCGGTGTCTTCCCTATTATTGATCGACCCGTCGACGGCGACCGCCGATTCGAGCCCCTCGATGTCGAAGGCCTTGGCCCGATCGATTTGCTCGTCCCGCGAGCCTTCGCCGCGGCCGAGCTGCTCTTCGAAATGGGCGTCGAAGATCGTGTTGTTGGGCGTGACCTGAAGCTCCAGATAATTCGACGGCTCGCCGTCGACGTCCATGAAGAATTCCAGGACTTCCTGGGTCCAGGTCTCGGAATCGCGCTCTTCGAGATCACCCCAGATGTGCTCGTCTTCGAGGTGAGCGCCGATGTAGAGGTGGTCGCCCCCGACGAATGCGCTCACGTCGGTTCCCAGTTCCGGGGCGCCACCCATCGGCTTCAGTTTCAAGGATGGCAGCCCGGACCAGATGTCTTCGTCGAGCTCGCCGTCGATGGTCACCGACTCGCCGGCCTCCGCGTCTCGAAGCTTCACCGCGTACGAGGGGCCCCCTTGAGAGTCGTCTCGTGTGGCGCCCTCCTTGAGGGGAGGCGGCTCGCTGTTGGGGCCGGCCTTCACGTTGAGCGTCGGTCCGATCACCCGTCGGTCGTTGGTCGTGCGGACGTGGTTTTTTTCGGGGTTCTCGATCGGAAGACGAGAGTTGTTGCGGAAGAACCCGATGTAGGGGACCGCCTGGCCGCGGGGGAAGTTGGCCCGAAGTGTCACTTCCTGCACGTCTTTGATGTACTTGCCCTTCGCCCGGCCCCACCGACTCGTCAAAAAGAGGCCGTCGACGGGCTGATGATCGAGGTTCTGGCGCCTGGCCCCGGGCTGGACCCGCGTGTCTTCGGAATCGAAGTGCACGAAGATCTTCCAGTTGTTGTCGATGTCCGCCAGGACCTTCCAGTACCAGACGAAGGTCACTTTCTCGCCGGCGACCAGTTCGCCGTCGATGTCGAAGCCGACGAGTTCGATCTTGTCGCCGTAATTGGCGCCGATCGGGTACTCCGGCTTGGGACGCTCCTCCAGGATATTCTCCTTTTTGAGCGTCTGCCATTGTTGTTGAGTCAGAACGGCCTGCGGCGGCTCGGCCTCCTGACAGCTCGACAGAAAGGGCAGGGCCAAAAGCAGCGCGGCTCCGACGAGAAGATGACGGGTCATGCGTGAGAGTAAAATCATGGGCCTGATCGAAGGGGGACGTGAAGCGCGAAATTGGAAGTCGGAATCCACCCCTATACTTATCGACTCGTAGGGGAAAGACAAGAGTTCGGGGCGCGATCGGCCGAGTCTCTTCGCTGGGATCCGCCGATATGATAGACCCGCTGGCGCGCGACCAACCACTGATGCTGGAGTACCATCGATGACATACGATGCTTCGACATCCTTTCACCTCATCGGAATCGGGGGCATCGGAGTCTCTGGGGTAGCCCGTATTCTACACGAGCGCGGGTTTACGGTGAGTGGCTCGGACATCCGAGAGAGCAGCATCACCGAGGCCCTGCGTGACGAGGGGATCGAGGTCGATATCGGTCACAACCCCTCGAATCTTGAGGGCGTCGATGTGGTCGTACGGTCGACGGCGATTCCCGACGACAACGATGAACTCCTGGCGGCCCGCGAGCGCGAGATCCCCGTCGTCCATCGCTCCGACCTCTTGCAGGAGCTGATCGACGACTACCGCGTCATCGGCGTGACCGGGACGCACGGCAAGGGAACCGTCTCGTCGATGATCGCCTGGATTCTGGAGACGGCCGGCTGGGACCCGGGTTTCATCATCGGCGGGATGCTCAACAACTTCTCGACGAATGCCCGGGACAGTGGCGGACGCTGGATGGTCGTCGAGATCGACGAGAGCGACGGCACGCACCACAATTTCGAACCCGATTATCTGCTCTGCAATTTTCTGGAGCTCGATCACCTGAATTACTACGACGGACTCGACGACATCATCGGGTCGATGCGCGAATTCCTGCAGGAAAACCCTCGGCTCAAGGAGGCGTTCGTCAATCTGGACTGCGAGGGCAACCGGCGGATGGTCGAGGATCTGGCGATGCGTCCCACCGGCTATTCGACCGAGCACCGCTCGGAGTTTCGAGGCGAACTCAAGGGGCCCGAGCAGTTGCCGATCGAGTTCGAGGCGTCGCATCGAGGCGACAGTCTCGGCGACTTCGAGCTCAATCTGCCGGGGCTGTACAACGTGGTAAACGCGATGGGCGCGATCGCCGTTGCCCGCCGCATCGGGGTGCCCACCGAGGCGATCCGCGAAGCCCTCGCCACCTATGAAGGGGTTGAAAACCGCTTTACCATCTCGCGCGGCGGCGGAGTGACGATCGTCAAGGACTACATCAGCCATCCGACAGGCATCCAGAAGGTGCTGGAGTCGGCGGTGCCGATGGCCGAGGGCGACGTCTACAGCGTCTTCAAACCCTATCGGTACACGCTGATCGACTACCTCAAGGACGAGTACGGCCAGGCCTTCCAGGGCAGCGACGAGGTCCTGCTGACCAAGATGTATGCGGCCGACGAGGATCCGATCCCCGGCGTCGATACGATGACGATGGTCGAGAAGGTGCGCGACAACGATCTCAAGTGCACCTACATCCCGGATGAGGACGACATCAAAGGCGAGCTCCACGAGCGCGTCCAACCCGGGGACCTCGTGATCTTCTTTGGCGGCGACGATTTCTTTCAGATGGCCGAAGAATTCGAGGCGGAGCTGGCGCAACGCGCGGCGCGAACCGAACCCGACGACGACCAGCCCAAGGTCGACGGGCCACTGGCGGAATGATGAAGAACTGGCTGAATTACGATCGTTACGCCGTGTATGGGCTGGGACGAAGTGGCCGCTCTGCCGCCCGCCTGCTGGTGAACCGCGGAAAGCACGTCGTCGCCTCCGACGCGGCATCCCCCGAAGATCTCGACGCGGAGGTCGATCAATTGCCCGACGAGGTCGACGTGGTCACCGGCGGCAACGACCCGGCCGACGCCGAGGTCTGCATCGTCTCCCCCGGGCTTCGACCCAATCTCGACTGCCTGGAGGATCTGCGTCGTCGCGGCATCCCGATCGTGCCCGAGATCGAACTGGCCGCCGATGCGTGCCGCGCACCGATCATCGGGATCACCGGGACCGACGGGAAGACGACCACGACGTCGATGTGCGGATCGATTGCGCGCGCCTCGCGACGCGATTCTGTCGTGGGTGGAAACATCGGCACCCCGCTCAGCGAGGTGGTCGACGAGGTCGACTCCGACGGCCTGGTCGTCGCAGAGATCAGCGCCTTTCAACTCTGGTCGACTCACCATTTTTGCCCCTCGGTGGCCGCCTTCACCAACGTCGCCGGCGACCACCTCGACTATTTCGACGAGTGGGACCAGTACGTCGAGGCCAAGCGGCGGCTCATCGTATTTTCGCAACGCGACGACACCGCCGTATTCAATGCCGAAGACGATACCGTCTGGTCCTGGACCGACGGGTTCCCGGGAACGAGCATCGCATACGGCCTCGATCGACCCGGTGAAAACGCACTCGACGGCGTGCGGCTCTGGAGGGAAGGGCGCGAGCTCGTCGCCAATGGGTTCGACTCCTCGGACGGCACCCGAACACTCGTCGATCTCGACGACGTGGCATTTCGTGGCAACCACAACCATCTCGACGCCCTCTGCGCCGCCGGTGCCGCGCTGGGAGCGGGACTCTCCATTGACTCGATCCGGCGAGGCCTGGAGGCATTCGAGCCTCTCGGTCACCGCATCGAGGACCTCGGCCGTGTCGACGGCGTCCAGTTTATCAACGATTCAAAGGCGACCAACGTCCATGCCGCCCTCGCGGGCCTTCGCAGCCTCGACGGCGACTTCATCGCCATCGTCGGTGGCGTCGACAAGGGCCTACAGCTCGACCCACTGGCCAACTTCCTGGCCGAGTGCGCCGCCGGCGTCGTGCTGATCGGCGAATTGAGAAACCGCCTCGGCGGTGCCCTCCGCGCCGCCGGTCTCGCTGACGAACGCGTCACGCGCGCTGATTCGCTCGAGGAGGCGACCCACGTCGCCTTCGACAAAGCCCGCGAGCTGGAGGATTCTCAGCCCACCGTGATCCTCAGCCCCGCCTCCTCGAGCTTCGATATGTTCGACAGCTACGAAGACCGCGGAGAGGTGTTTCGCGAGGTTGTGGGGCAACTGAATTGAAGATCTCGGGGTAGGGACGGTTTTCGTGCTTGGGACACCCCAGGCTCCCTGACGGTCGCATCGGGGTGAACGATACGCGCCTGCGGCGCGCCCCGACTGCCGATCCCCGTGCTAGCGAAACTTTCAGCGGAGCAATCAGTTTCGTGCTTGCCGCTATTTTCAAGCACGGGCTAGGGAAGGCCCGCTGGAGTGCGTGCTTGCGGGGATCGCTGCGTATACGGGGTGTTCGCGACGGCGCACAGCGCCGTCGTATCTTTGTCCCCAATGTGCCGAACGCGCCCCAAAATTTTGGGGCGCATTCTAGCCTGGGGTAACCAGCGCGCTGAAGCCTGCCCGCTACGCTGCCCAAGCGCGCTGAACTGCCCGCTACGCTGCCCAAGCGCGCTCAAGCCTGCCCGCTGCTAATCCCACCGCTCCCAGTCCGGCCAGAGTTCGTCGGCACCATGGCGCTGTTTTTGATTGTTGACGTACTCGATGACCCGGTCGCAATCCCACGGTGTTACGGAGAACGCGCCGTAGCTCCTCGCCCAGCGGAATTGACCCAGTTCGTCGAAATTCCTCTTCAAGGCGCCCGCCGACTGAGATTTCAGCCGGGAGATATGTTCGGCAATACTCCGATCGGGCTTCAGATCGCACACAATGTGTATGTGGTCGTACCAGCCGCCGATTGCCAGGGGCATGCCCCTGGCATCTTTCACGATTCGCCCCAGCACCGGATACAGAAGTTTATCGTATTCTGGGTTCAGCCACTTGCGCCGGCGGTAGGTCGGAAAAACGATGTGATAGCGAGCGTTCGTGAACGGCATGACTCCCCCTGAGTCGGTGGTTTGGTGAAGCCGTAGTATCTACGGGCTTGTCCGGCGAGTCAACGGTGAATTGGTGGGGGAGGGCGGGGTAGGGACGGTTTTCGTGCTTGGGACACCCCAGGCTCCCTGCGTAGTCGGTAGGTTTACGTGCTTGGTACACCCCAGGCTCCCTACCGGTCGCATTGGGGTCAACGATGTGCGCCTCCGGCGCGCGTCGACTGCCGACCCCCGTGCTAGCGAGGCTTTCAGCGAAGCAATCAGATTCGTGCTTGCGGATATTTTCAAGCACGAGCTCGGCAGCCTTTTGAATTGCGTGCTTACGGGCTAGGGAAGGCTCGCTGAATTGCGTGCTTGCGGGGATCGCTGCGTATTCGGGGTGTTCGCGACGGCGCGCAGCGCCGTCGTATCGTTGGCCCCAATGCGCTGAACGGGCCCCAACTTTTGGGGCGCGTTCTAGCCTGGGGTGTCAATCATCGAAAGCCTACGATCGCCGTGCTCGTGTACGAGCCAACATCGAAAGCCGACGATCGCCGTGCTCGCGAACGAGCCAACATCGCACGTCGACGATCGCCGTGCTCGCGAACGAACGCAGCGATCTACTCCTCGATGCGTGCGACGATCTGATCCTCGTCGACGGGGTCTTCTTCTTCGACGAGGAATTCGATGAGCGTGCCGGAGACGGGCGCTTCGATGGGGATCTCCATCTTCATCGATTCCAGGATGATCAGCTCATCGCCCGCGGCGACCTCGTCGCCTTCGGCGACTTCGATCTGCCAGACGGTGCCCGTCATTTCCGATTTGACATCCGTAGCCATTGAAACACTCCGACGTGGTAGAAAGTATCAACGTACAGTCTCTGATTCAGACCCTGTGTAGCGGGTTCGGCCCGCAGACGGCAAGGAGAGCCGAGGGGCCTGTGGGTCAGTATTGCTCTTCGAGCCAGCTCGTGTGGACAGCTCCCGACTGAAACGCATCGCTGGCTAGGACCTCCAGGTGCATGTCGATGTTCGTGGTCAAGCCTTCGATGGTGTAGTTTTCGAGGGCGTCGACCATTCGATCGATGGCTTCGGGGCGGTGGTCAGCGTGGCTGATTACCTTGGCGACCAGTGGGTCGTAGTAGCGGGTGACCTCGTAGCCGGCCTCGGCGCCGGAGTCGACACGGATGCCTTCGCCGGTCGGTTCCTCGTAGCCCTCGATGTTTCCGGGGGCCGGCATGAACCGTTTCTGAGGGTTTTCGGCGTAGACGCGGCACTGAATCGAGTGGCCACGCATCTTGATGTCTTCCTGCCGGAAGTCGAAGGGTTCGCCATGGGCGACCCGCAGTTGCTGCTCGACGATGTCGAGCCCGGTGATCATTTCGGTGACGGTGTGTTCGACCTGCAGGCGGGTGTTCATTTCGATGAAGTAGAAGTTTCCTTCTTCATCGACGACGAATTCGACGGTCCCGGCGTTCGAGTAGTTAGCGGCTTCGGCCAGGGCGACGGCGGCGTCGGTCATCTCGTTGCGCAGGCCGCCGATCTGCTGCATCATCGGAGAGGGCGTCTCCTCGATGACTTTCTGGTGGCGGCGCTGGACGGAGCATTCGCGCTCGAAGATGTGCAGGACCGACCCGTGGTGATCGGCCAGGATTTGCACCTCGATGTGGCGCGGCGACTCGATGTACTTCTCCATGTAGACCGTCGAATCGCCGAAGGCGGATTCGCCGCGGCGCCGGCAAGCCTTGTAGGCCTTGCGCAACGATTCCTCGTCGGTGGCTTTGCGCATGCCGATGCCTCCGCCGCCGGCCGCGGCCTTCACCAGCACGGGATATTCGACCTCTTCGGCGAATTCGATCGCCGCCTCGATGTCTTCGACGGGGCCATCGGTTCCCGGGACGACCGGCACGCCGGCATCCCTGGCAAAGGCCCGGGCGTCGGACTTGTCACTCATCAGGGTCATGACTTCGGGTCGCGGGCCCACGAAGTCGAAGCCGGCCTGTTCGACCTCGTCGACGAACTCCGCGTTTTCGCTCAGAAGGCCGTATCCGGGATGGATTGCCTGGACGTCGGCCTCCTCGGCCACATCGAGAATCGAGGGGATGTCCAGGTAGCTCTCGACGACGGGAGCGGGGCCGATTCGATACGCTTCATCGGCCACTTTTGTATGAGGCGCCCCTTCGTCGGCGTCGCTGTAGACGGCGACGGTCTCGATGCCCAGGCGCTCGCAGGTTCGGGCGACTCGGACGGCGATTTCTCCACGATTTGCGATGAGTACGCGGTCGTACATGGGTTCCTCGGCTGGGTTGGTCCTAGATATCTTTCCTCTGGCCCGGCGTTCGTATCACGGTCCAATTTCGCCCGTAAAGATGGGCGTGTTTTTACAGATGCCCGAGGGAATCTGCGATCACATGTGCGGCGTCGGCCCCGTCGCCGACGGCGGTCGACACGGCGGGAAGCCGGGGCCCCACCACCTCGCCGGCGGCGAAGAGCCCCTCGACGGACGTTCGGTGGTCGTCGTCGACGTCGATGTATCCCGCGTCGGTTGTTTGAATATTGGGATAGCAGGGCGGATAGACCGGCTCGACGCCGATGCGCACAAACAAACAAGCGACGTCCAGGTGGGACGCTTCGCCCTGAATCTCGATCTCCAACCGGCAACCCTGTCGGCCGCTTGCGGGTTGGATGCTTCGGACCACCGTGGGGATGGGGTGGATTCGGATCTCCGGGTGCGACTCGACCGGTTCGACGAATTGAGGCCGCGCGCGGTGGGTTTCGCTGCGCAGGAGCATGTGGACCGAGCTCCCGGTCTCGGCGAGTTGGAGCGCCCCTTCGAAGCCGGCGTCACCGCCGCCGACGATGGCGACTTCTCGGCCGGCAAACCGTTCGGCGTCGGCGGAGGTCGATTGGCTGACGTATTCGCCGAGGCCCGCCTCTTCGCCGGGAACGCCGAGCCGTCGAAACCGGGTGCCCGTTGCCAGGAGAATCCGTCGGTACACCCTCGGCACGTCGTCCTCGAATTCGACGTCCAGGCCGCGGTCGGTGCGTTGAATCGCGCGTACGGCCGCCGCTCGCGGCGAAGAATAGGGCGCCTCGTCGACCTGGTCGGCCAGGGCGTCGGCCAGTTCGGCGCCGTCGGCAAAGTTTGCGCCGGGATAATTTTCGATCGGGTTTTGAACCCGGGGCAAAATCCCACCCACACGCCCGTCGCGACTGACCCAATCGACGTCGACATCGTAGGTGTGAAACCACTGCGCAGCGCTGACGCCGGCGGGGCCGGCACCGACGAGCAACACATCGCTCTCCCCGGGGTTCGTCATCGGTCCGTCGTCTCTTGGCGGAACGTCGAAAGGAGTTCGGCTCGGTGGGGCCCGTCATCGAGAGACCCGCGCGACGCGATCGAGATCAGTCGCCCGGTCTTTTGGGCGCCCGTCAGCTCCATGCACATCTGCCGGGCGCGGCATCGCACGAGCACGCCCCGCGGCCGGAGTTGTTCGTCGATGTGGTCGGCGATGTCGTCGACCAGCCGCTCTTGAAGCTGAGGCTTGGCGCCGTAGTGGTCGATGACCCGGCCCACGCTCCCAAATCCCGTCATCTTCTCGGCGGGCAGATAGGCGACGTCGATGGTGCCGAAAAACGGGACCAGGTGATGTACGCAGAGGCTGTGAAACGGCAGCCCCGTCAGCACGACGGGGCGGTCGGCCTCGGAGTCGCCGGCGTCGAATGTACTCATCGACGGGGGATCGGCGTGCAGGCCCTCGCTCATCGACTCGAGCAGCTCCACGAATCGTTGCGGCGTTTCGCCGAGCTCCGGATCGGCCTCGGCGTCGAGGCCCAGGGCGTCGAGCATCGCCCTGGCGTGTTTTTTCGCGTCTTCGGCCATCGTCGATGTCCTCTGATGGGAAGTCTATGGGCGGTGTCGGCTAGAAGAGCGGGCCCTGGTCGGTGGGGACGGGCACATCCAGGTGATCGAAGGCGCGTTCGGTCGCCTTGCGGCCCTGGCGGGTCTTCTCGAGCAGGCCCTTCTCCAGCAGATACGGCTCAATGACCAGTTCGATCGTGTCGGGTTCCTCGCCGAGCGCCGATGCCAGCGTCTTGACCCCGGTGGGGCCGCCACTGAAGGTCTCGCAGAGAGCGCTCAGATACGCACGGTCGAGTTTGTCGAGGCCCGCTTCGTCGACGCCGACCTGACGCAGAGCGTAGTCCGCGAGTTCGCGGTCGACGACGTCGACCTTCTCGACGGTCGCGTAGTCGCGAACCCTGCGCAGCAGCCGGTTCGCGATTCTGGGGGTCCCCCGACTCCGGCCGGCGATCTCTTCGGCCGCCTCGTCGTTGACCGGCAACTCCAAGATGCTCGCAGACCGCTTGACGATGCGCGTCAATTCTCCGGGTCCATACAGGGTCAGTCGCTTCGATGCCCCGAAACGGCTGCGTAGAGGCGCCGACATCAGGCCCGAGCGGGTCGTCGCGCCGACGAGCGTGAACTTCTCGAGCGGCAGCGACATCGTCTTGGCAGTCGGCCCTTCACCAATGATGACGTCGATGTAGTAGTCCTCGATCGCCGGGTAGAGATGCTCTTCGATGACCCGGTCGAGCCGGTGGATTTCGTCGATAAACAGCGCGTCGCCGCGGCGCAGGCCGTTGAGGATACTCGCCAGGTCTCCGGGCCGCTCCAGAGCCGGGCCGCTGGTGACATGGATGTCGACGTTCATCTCGTTGGCGAGAATGTGCGCCAGCGTCGTCTTTCCCAGACCAGGGGGGCCGTGCAGCAGAATATGATCGAGCACGTCATCGCGGATCTTGGCCGACTCGACCATCACCTTCAGATTCTCGGTGACGTCGGACTGGCCGACGAAGTCGTCGAAGGCCTCGGGCCGCAGCGCCGCGCTGGGTTGTTCGCCTTCGAGTTCGTCTCGCTCGACATTCGGATTGCGCTGGTCCCCCGCGGCGTCGACAGGGCCGTTGTCGTCGACCGTCGACACGGTGCTCGGCTCCAGTGGCGAGCCGTCTGATTGGGACTGATCGGTCATAGTCGGGGACTCATCGTAGCAAGTCGAGGGCGTTGCGGACCAGCGGTTCGACCGACGAGGCCTCTTCGAAAGCCGACTCGTCCATCGAGCCGATGACCTGTTCGATCTCGCTGCTGTCATAGCCGAAGTTCGACAGCGCCGAGCGCAGGGATTCGACCATCTCGTCGTCGTGGTCGACCTCGGAGGGCGGGGTGATGTCGTCGAATTCCAGGTCGTCGACGTTGTTTTTCATCTCGAGCATCAGGCGTTGGGCCGTCTTCTCGCCGATACCCTTGACCTGTTTGAAGGCCTCCATGCGGTTGGCACGCACGGCCTTGACGACCTCCGAGGGCTGGAGTTCGGTCAGCACGCCCAGCGCCGTCTTCGGCCCGATACCCGAGACGCCGGTGAGCCGTTCGAACAACTCCTTTTGGGTCGGTGTGGCAAAGCCGTACAGATCGATGGCGTCGTCGCGCACCGAGGTGTACACGTGAAGGGTGCCTCGGCCTTCGTCGTCTAGGTCGAGGCGGCCCGGGAGGCCGGCGGGGACGTCGACCTGATAGCCGACGCCATGGACGTCGACGATCAGTGTATTCAGCGACGTCGATTCAATCTTTCCAGTCAATCGACCGATCATGGATTCAATACCAGGGGCGGGTTAACCGAGGTGGCGTTCGAATTCAGCCGCCTGACAGTGGCACAGGGCAACCGCGAGAGCGTCGGCGGCATCTTCGGCCAAATCGCCGTCGATGCCCAGTCGCATCTTCACCATCTGCTGGACCTGCTCCTTTTTTGCGCGACCGTGGCCGGCGACCGTCTTTTTGACTCGCGCGGGCGGATAGTCCGACATCGGGAGCTCGGCATGGGAGACGGCCAACACGGCGACTCCGCGAGCGTGGCCGAGCTTGATCGTCGACTGGGCGTTGTAGGCGGTAAAGATCGCCTCGATGGCGACGGCGGTCGGCGAGTACGTCTCCAATAGTTCGGTCATGCCCCGGTAGATCAGGGGCAGCCGGGCGTCGAAGTCCCCGGCCTTGGCCGCATTGATCCGCCCGCTCGTGACGTACTCGGCCTCACGGCCGCGCCGACGCACGAGTCCGTATCCGGTGTAGCGTGATCCGGGGTCGATTCCGAGAATGAGCACGGGGTCACCAATGGCCGAGTCGACAGGGGCGCAACTGATGGCCGATTCTGTATAGATGTTCAGTGTAGGTCAAGTTATTCTACCTCGACGCTCGGCTCAAAATCGTCGGGAAGTTCGCAGTTTGCGAACGCGGCCTGCACGTCGTCGTGGTCGTCGAGCTCGGTGTAGAAATCCAGAAATGTGTCGGCCTCCTCTTGGTCGAGCTCGACGTGCTGTTGCGGTTTCTGGACCGGCCGGGTGTCCCGCACCTCGTAGTCGGCGTCGCGCAACTGTTCGTCGACCTCGTGCATATCCTCGAATCCGGTGTAGACCGCGTAGACCGGGATGGGGTCGGGGTCCTGCTTTTCGCTCTCGGGTTCGAAGGTCGACTCCTCGATGCTCATTGCGCCCATGTCGGCGGCCTCCAGCAAGAACGCATCGTCGTCGTCGACCGAGTCCTGCTCGACCAGAATCTCGCCGCGCGGCTCGAACTGCCAGGAGACGCAGCCGTCTTCGCCCAGGTTCCCGTCGTAGGTCTTGAAGAGGTGGCGCAGCTCCGAGACCGTCCGGTTGTTGTTGTCGGTCAGGGCACGCACGAAGACCGCGACGCCCGCCGGCCCATAGCCTTCGTAGGTCTGCTCTTCGTAGTCGACGCCCTCGAGCTCACCGGTCCCGCGCTTGATGGCGTTCTCGATGTTGTCCTTGGGCATGTCCGCTTCGTGGGCCCTGTCTATCGCCACGCGCAGACGCGGGTTGTATTCGGGGTCACCGCCGCCTTCGCGGGCCGCGACGGTGATCTCGCGGATCAGTTTGTTGAAGAGTTTCGCGCGGCGGCGGTCGCGCTTCTGCTTCTTACGCTTGATTTTGCTCCATTTATTGTGACCGGACATCGTTCCTCATAGGTTTTGAGGGTCGCGATCGTTCTCCAACTCATCGAGCAGGGTATCGACGGCGGCCTCGAGGAGTTCGCGGCATTCCCGGAAGGCCTCGATCGACCGGCCGACCGGGTCGCCGATCCCGCCGGACGCCTCGTCGGCGTACTCCCAGAGGGGCACGACGCGGTCCACGAGGTCCGGAGCACGCCGCTCGAAGTAGTCGACGTGCTTGGGCTCCATGACGGCGATGATGTCGGCGTGGCCGACCAGGTTGACGTCGACCCCCTGCGACAGGTGGCCGCTCAACTCGATGCCGACCTCCTTGAGGGCTCGGACCGCTGCATCCGACGGCTTGCGGCCGACGATTCCCATCGTACCCGCCGAGATGACGGCGGCATCGAGATCGCGTTCTTGAAGCTTTGCACGAGCCAGGGCTTCGGCCATCGGTGAGCGGCAGATATTTCCGCTGCATACGAAGACAATGCGAACAAATTCGGTCACGTGCCGTCCTTCCCGTCGAAAAACTGCTGATACTCATCGGGGAGATCGGCGGCTACATCGGCGGCGGCGATCCGCTCGGAGAGGTCGACCCCGCTGAGCGTATGCCAGTAGAGCACGGTCTTGTCGCGCAGCCCTCGATCCTCCCGCTCACCGATCAGTGCGGCCATCGTCTTGCCCGTGTAGGTCGGCTCCAGGGTCAGCCCCTCGGTCTGGTCCGCCAGGCGGATGGCGCGTTGACCCTCGGGGGTCGGTTCGCCGTAATCCCGACCGAAGTAGTCGTGAATCAGGTCGAAATCGTCCTTTGAGACCGACGGGGCCGAGTCGACGCCGCAGGCCTCCAGCCGCGTGGCCATTTTGCCGGCGAGTCGCATCACCAGCGGCTTGTTCGCGATCAGGCGGTCGACGACTCTCACACCGACGACGTGGGTCGACAGACCCGCCATCTTGAGGCCGAGCGTCAATCCGGCGAGGGTCCCACAGGTGCCCGCGGCCACGAAGATGGTATCGGGCTCGGGGACCTCGCCATTTTCGATCTGTTCGGCGAGCTCCATGGCGGCGTTGACGTACCCGAGCGCGCCGGTCGCCGACGACCCGCCGGCGGGGATGTAGTAGACCTCGGGATGACGAGCCAGCCACTCGCGGATGCGGGTGCGGAGGACCTCCACCGGGATCTGGGCCCGATTCGAGACCAGGGTCAGGTCCGGCTGGGTCGTGCTCAGTGCTCTGAGGTTGTCCAGGACGTGTTCGGTCACCGGCTGCGGGAAATGAAGTGCCCCCGGCTCGAGCCCCTGCTGACGGGCGTAGATGCAGGTCGCCAGTACGTGGTGGCTGCCGATGGCTCCGACCGTCCAGACTTCGTCGTGTCCCTCGGCCAGGGCCTCGCCGAGCAGGAACTCCAGTTTGCGAACTTTGTTTCCCCCATACAGTGTGCCAGACTGATCGTCGCGTTTGACCCAGAGATCCTGCAGATTCAGTTCCGCGCCGAGCGACTTCAGTGGTTCGACTCGCGTGGGAAGCTGCGCAAACGCGGTCCGTGGTAGCGCCTCCGCGCTCGGAAACTGCCTTTGAAGTGCGGTGTCGGCCATGGATAATCCTGAATCGTGACGAGTGGCGGGTCCCTGTATACGGACGAGTGGGCCCGCATCTCAAGCCCGACATGTCCTTCCACCAGCCTACCGAGGATTCACGATGAGCGACACCCACGAGCGCCGATACGACGAAGACGACCAGACGATGTGGGTCTTCTACGACTTTGACGAACCCAAAACCCTGGTGCCAAACGACGAACTCCGCACCTGGATCAAGGCCCTGAAAAAGGGTGAAACGCCGGACGGTGATCCGCTGAAGTCGGTACACTACGTGCTCGCCGACGAGGCCAGTGCGTCGTACAATCACCAGGCTCTCGCCTACGCGAACATCGACGTCTTCACCGGTTCGATCGACGATCCGACGCCCTTCGAGCCAGAGGGAGAGACCCCGGACTTCGATACGCGGTCCGATTTCGGCATCGACGACTGATCCGACCTACTCAGGTGGTCCCTCGCATCCCAGCGTCGGCAGATTGTATGTCTGGGGGCACTCGTCGAGCCGATTCGGGATGCCGTCGCGGTCGGAATCCTGCCAGCAGACGTCTCCGACTCCGTCGCCGTTCGAATCGATCTGGTAGGGATTTGGAAGCGTCGGACAGTTGTCCCATCGGTCGTCGACTCCATCGCCGTCCAGGTCGCCTTCGCAGCGGTCGCCGACACCGTCGTCGTCTCCGTCGGTCTGCCACGGGTTGGCCACCTGCGGGCAGTTATCCGCTCCGTCCTTGATGCCGTCGCCGTCGTAGTCCGTCTCACAGACCTCGCCATCGCCCGTCGAAGCCACGAGAGGGCATGGGTCGCAGAGGTCCCCGTAGCGGTCGCCATCCACGTTCGATTGATAGGGGTTTGACGTCTCGGGGCAGTTGTCGAGGCCGTCGGGAATCTCGTCGCCGTCCCGGTCATTCTGACAGGCTTCTCCGACGCCGTCTCGATCGGGGTCGCGGTTCCAGGGGTTTGCCAGGCCGGGACAGGTGTCGCAGGCGTCACCCACACCGTCGCCGTCGGTGTCGGCCTGCATGGGATTCACGGTCAGCGGACAATTGTCGTCGAGGTCGGGGATGACGTCCGCGTCGGTATCGACCGGACACTTTCCGCCCGACCCGACGCCGGGCCACTCGGGGCAGGGATCCTCGGGATCCGGGATGGCGTCGCCGTCGCGGTCGGGCAGCTCCTGGACCGTGCAGGAATTCCCCAGTTCGTCACCATTGGAGTCGAGTTGGCCGGGATTTCGGACGAACGGGCAGTTGTCCAGGGGGTCGTCGATTCCGTCGTCGTCCCAGTCGCGCTCGCAGGCTTCTCCGAAGTGGCGGCCCTCGGGTACGGCCTGTTCGGGGTTGGGAACCGACGGGCATACATCGCACTGGTCGCCGACGCCGTCGGAGTCCGAGTCGATCTGATTCGGGTTTGCCCGCCAGGGGCAGTTGTCGGCGGGGGCGTCGATCCCGTCGCCATCGACGTCGGGATCGACCTGGTCTGCGCACGCGTTGCCGATGCCGTCGGACTGGCTGTCGAGTTGGCTCTCGTTAAACGTGAAGGGGCAGTTGTCGACCAGGTCGATGTACGTGTCTCCATCGCTGTCTTCGAAGCCGAAATGCGGCTGACACGCATCGCCGATCCCATCTCGGTTCAGGTCGGTTTGTGCCGGGTTTTTAACGCGTGGGCAGTTGTCGCGCGCCCCCCAGCCGTCGTCGGGGTCGTCGAGCTCCGGGCAATTTGCGGCATCGACGGCGGCGTGCAGTGGGCAGGGATCGCAGACGTTGCCGATGCCGTCGCCGTCGGCGTCGAGGAGTTGTTCCTGTGGCGTATTCGGGCAGGAGTCGATCGAGATGGCGTCGTCTCCGGAGTTCGACCAGCCGTCGCCGTCGCTGTCGATGGCTGCGCCGCGTTCGCACACATCACCCTTGCCGTTGTCGTTGCGGTCGCGTTGCCGCCAGTTGGCGCGGCGTGGGCAGTTGTCGCACAGGTCTCCGATGCCGTCTCCGTCGGTATCGACCTGCAGCGGATCCGGGATTTGCGGGCAGACGTCCTCGGGGTTGCCGACGCCGTCACCATCGAGATCGCCCTCTAATTGGGCGCAGGTGCGCGCAGACTCGTCGGACTGATCCGGGTTCGGGATATTTCGGCAACTGTCGCAGACATCGCCGACGCCGTCGCCGTCGAGGTCGCGTTGCGACCAGTTCGCCAGGGAAGGGCAGTTGTCGCACGCATTGCCGATCCCGTCGGAGTCGTCGTCGACCTGTTCGGGGTTCGGGGTATTCGGGCAATTGTCGGCATCTCCGGCGACGCCGTCGTCATCCGGGTCGGGCGCGGAGGAGCCGCCGTCTGCGTCGACGGCCCCGTCGAGGTCATCGGGGTCGCCGTCCAGTGTCGCCCCATCGGCGTCGCCGACGTCGGTATCGCCACCTTGGCCGGTCGGAATCAGGCATTTGCCACCGATGCAGTCGCGGCCGGGGGGACAGTCGTCGTCGACCTGGCACGACCGCTGCGAGGGACCGCCATTGCCCCCGGAGCATGCGGGCCCCAAGAGGGTCGCCAACACCACGGCGACCATCATCCAGATTGGACGGGGGGCGTGCGGCATCGGCGGCGTATGGGTCGAATGGGAAGCAAATCGCATCGACGTCCACTGTAACGGTGTGGCGGCCGCCGTGCCACCGGCGCCGATGCCTTCCTTCAACGACCATACGGGCTCAGGCGTCGAGCTGCTCGCGCACGAGGTCCTCGAATCCGTCCACAGCCGCGGCGATTCCGTCGGCATCGGGGCCGCCGGCCTGGGCCAGGGTGGGGCGTCCGCCGCCGCCGCCACCGACGTGGCGTGCCGAGGCTCCGACGAGGTCCCCGGCGCTCAGACCTTTCGAGTCGACGACGTCGTCGGTCACCAGCGCCACCAGCGCGGCGCTGCCGTCGACCTCGGCGCCCAACAGCGCCGCGCCGGAGTCGAGTTGTTCTCTGAGCCGGTCGGCAAAGGTCAGAAGCTGGTCGCGCGTCTGCACGTCGACCTGTGCCGCTACAACCGAGATGCCGTCGATGTCGACGGCCTGTTCGACCAGAGAGCCGGACTGGACGTGAGCGAGCTTCTGCGAGAGTTGGTCGACCTGGCGTTCCAGCTCGTCGATCCGCTCGATCTTCGAGCGCGCCGTATCCATCAGATTTGCCGGGTCGGTCTTCAGCACATTTGCGGCATCGGAGAGCCGCTCGCTGTCACGTCGAAACGACTCGTAAGCTTCTCGACCCGTCACGGCTTCGATGCGGCGAATCCCCGCGGCCACGCTCGACTCTTTCGTGATGCGAAAGACGTTGATGTCGCGGGTATTCTCCACGTGGGTGCCGCCGCAGAGTTCGACCGATTCGAAGTCGATCTCGTCGTCTTCGATCTCGATGACCCGAACCCGGTCGCCATACTTTTCGCCGAAGATCGCCATGGCGCCCATCTCTTCGACGGCGTGTTCGCGCTCGACGTTCGGGTGAACGGTGATGTCGACGCCTTTTTGGATGACGCCGTTGACCCACCGCTCGATCTCTTCGAGCTTCTCGGGGCTGACCGGCTCCTCGTGGCTGAAGTCGAATCGCAGACGATCCGGGGCCACCAGCGATCCCGACTGAAAGATCGAGTCGCTCACGAGGTTGCGCAGTGCGTAGTGAAGCAGGTGCGTCGCCGTGTGGTTCGACGCCGCATGGCGCCGATGATCCGAGTCCACCTGAGCGACCACCGGTTTTTCCAGATTGTCTCGCGACGGCTCGCCCTTCAGGAGCTCGCCGAAATGGACGATGCCGATGGGCGTCTTCTGGGTGTCCTCGACCTCGAAAACCACCGTGTCGTCCTCGGTCGAGATCACGCCCGTGTCGCCGACCTGACCGCCCGATTCGGCGTAAAAGGGCGTTTCGTCCAGAAGAATCTGGTAGTCGCCCTCGTCGTCGCGGTAATACCGCGTGATAACCGTCTCGGCGCGCAGGCTCTGGTCGTCGAAGCCGCGCGGGTCGCACCCTTCGGCGGTATCCTCGTCGTAGCCGACGAACTGACTTCCCTCGCGGTCGTGCAGGGTCTCCCAGTCGCCCACACCGGCGGTCTCGTCGTAGACGTCCTTGCCCTTCGACGCCTCCTGGTGCTGCTCCCACAGCTCCTCGTACTCGCTCCATGCGATGCCCAGGTCGCGCTCCTCGGCCATGATCTCGGTCAGATCCGGCGGGAATCCATAGGTCGCGTGAAGCTCGAAGACCTCGCGGCCGGTCAGAACGTCGCGACCCTCCTGTTCGGCGCTTTCGGCGGCATCTTCAAAGAGGTCGATGCCTCGGTCGATGTTTCGAAAGAACCGCTCCTCCTCGAGCCGGATGAGCTGGGCGGCCTCGTCGCCCATCGCCTCCAGTTCCGGGTAGACGTCGCCGTAGTGCTCGACCACGGCGTCGATGACCTCGCACAAAAAGGGCTCGGTAAAGCCGAGGGTACGGCCGAAGCGGACCGCGCGGCGAAGGATGCGTCGAAGCACGTAGCCGCGCCCCTCGTTGGAGAACTGAGCGCCGTCGCAGATGGCAAACGCCAGCGAGCGGATATGGTCGGCGATGACGGCGTAGCTGGAGAAGTCGTCGCTGTCGTAGAACTTTTCCCAATGGGTGATGGGGTCGCCCAGAAGCTCGGCGGTCTTCTGGAAGATCGGCGAAAAGAGGTCGGTCTTGAAGACATTCTCGACGCCGGCCTTGATCATCGCCACGCGGTCAAGGCCCATCCCCGTGTCGACGCTCTTCATCGGCAGGGGATGGAACTCACCGGTCTCATCGCGGTTGAATTCCATGAAGACCAGGTTCCAGATCTCGACGACGCGGTCCTCGTCGTAGCCCGGTGCGAATTCAAAGGGCTCGTCGGGGCGCAGGTCGTAGTGGATCTCGGTGCACGGCCCGCAGGGTCCCGTCGGGCCCATCGACCAGAAGTTCTCCTCGTTTCCCTCTTCGACGTCGCCCAGGTGGATGATCCGCTCCTCGGGGATGCCGATCTCGTCGACCCAGATGTCGTAGGACTCGTCGTCGTCCTTGTAGACGGTCACGTAGAGCTGCTCGCGATTGAGGTCGAGCTCTTCGAGCAGAAACTCCCAGGCCCACTCGATGGCCTGGCGTTTGTAGTAATCGCCGAACGACCAGTTGCCGAGCATCTCAAAGAAGGTCAGATGCCGGCCGTCGCGGCCCACCTCGTCGAGGTCATTGTGCTTGCCGCCGGCTCGAATGCACTTCTGGGAGCTGGTGGCGCGCTTGTAGTCGCGCGTCTCGTTGCCCAGAAGCAGGTCCTTGAACTGGTTCATCCCGGCGTTGGTAAACAACAACGTCGGGTCGCCCTGGGGCACGACGGGGGAGCTGTCGACGACGCGGTGGTCGCGCTCCTCGAAGAAGTCCAGAAATCGCTGGCGGATCGTATCGGGTGTCATGGTCGTCACGATGGTGTTTTCGGCGGTGAGATCGGACGAGTAGCTATAATCGCGAACTCACCCCGTGACAAGGTAGGAAGCTGCGGGGACCCGGCGGATGCAGGTCCCCGGACAGTCGGTTCGAGCCGGCCGGCGCGGCCGTCGGTCAATCCTCGGCGGGTTGGTCGAGGCTCGTCTCGTCGATATCGGACTCGATCTCATCCAGATTCGCGATCGTCTCGTTGATCTCGCGGACCCGCTTTCGCTTCAGCTCGATCTTGCGCTGCAGGTCCTCCTGACGTTCGTCGAGGCTGGAGAGTTGATCTTCGATCCGATCGATCAAATCATCGAGGTTCTCGGCGTTGGAATCGACGGATTCTGTCATGGGCAACCTCCTGGGGATGTCGGCACCGAGGCAGCCAGAAGCGAAGGGCACGGGGCATCGCACACCGTCTCCTCTGGCGCAGGCCACCGAAAGCGTGACGTACGGCGGACCGGGGCGGCGGTCGGAATCAAGCGTCAGGGCGGGGCGTGCGCAGATACAAAAGCGGAGAGATCAGCGGCACTGGCCCAAAGGGAAGCCCAAACGTCGAACGATTATCGACTCGGAGCCGACACGTTCGCCCTCTCAAGTCCGTGCACGAACGATACCATGTTCGGCAAAATCCGTAAAGGTGTGCGCCCGCGTAGGCCCGTCTCGCGTAGGACGTACGAGGTACGACGGTGTCGCGGCGGCGCGCCTGGAGGGCGCGACACGCCGCAAGATAGCCCCGGTTCGCTGCGCCGCCATGCGGCGCGAGACCGGGGTGACCATCTGCGGAAACCTACCTTTCGACGTGCTCGATGGCCGTCCGCATGTGATCTACGTGCGCCCAGCGATGGCGGCCGCGCATCATGCAGAACAGCCGGTCGTACTTCTGGGTCCAGCTCAACAGGTTTTCGAAGTCGAAGGTGTCGAACTGGCGGCGCATGGCGGCGCGCTCGGTGATGATGAACGCGGCGTCGCCGTGGGTGAATTCGACCTCTTCGCGACGCGCCATAAACGGGTTGTAGGCGGGCACAAGCCCCGCCTCCTTTCCGGCATCGATGGTCTGTTCGATGGTCCACATGCCCGAGGGCTCCCAGATGATCTCCGGACCGGTGTCCGGGCCGACGGCGTCGGCGAAGGCATCGAGTAGCGCGCGGTTGGCGTCGCCGGGCGTCAGCGACCCGGGCGTCTTCAGCAGGATCGCCTTCGCGCCGAGAGAGTCGGCGCGCTGAAGTGTGCGGTCCCAGGCCTCCAGAAGGGCATCGTCGACGGAGGGCTCGGCGTCGGGGCCGGCCAGGGCATCCAGTCGGACTCTCACCTGAGGGTCGGCGTGCAATATGAAACAAAAGCCGCTGGGCGATTCGACCTGCCACTGGTGCAGGGTCGATGCATTCGGTTCATTCTCGAACCGTTCCATGTCCAGTTCCATCGCCGTCGACTGTTCGAAATGGGTCTCCCAGCTCTCGCTGGAATCATCGGTCCCGTAGTAGACTTTCGGCATACATACTCTGCGTTGAAGAGGGGAGTTTTCGACGCCGCGGGACGTTAGTTCGGCGTTCGGGGAATGTCCACCGTCGCTCGATGCCGGCGTTGAACCTACAGACGACCCCACTGGCGGCGCAGGGTCCATTCCACGGCGAGCAGGACCAGAATGATCCCGAAGACGACGACCGAATCCCAAAGGTGGATGACCTTCCGGCGGTTGATCTCGACGCGTTCCGAGGCATCGAAGACGAGATCCGACGGGTCGAAGTTCGGGAGGACCGAAAAAGTACCGTCGGTCGCCCGGGCCATCGCATCGAGCAGGTCGTCGCGCGGCACGATCTGGCGCAGTTCCTCCACGTCAGCGGTCGACAGGGTGATGTCCGAGTCCTCGAGTTGGCCCGCTTCGGTCTCGGTCCGGGCCGTCACCCGGTAGATTCCCGGAGCCTCGACGGGAAGCGAGGCCGAATGGCGACCTTCGTGGTCGGTCGTAAACGTCCGCTGGATGTCGTTTGCCTTCCGTTCGGCACTCGCGCTGCCGCGCATCGTCGGTGTGGCCGAGGCGTCGCCCGCCTCGTTTCGATTCTCCAGCGACTCGAAGGGTCGATAGGACATCTCGAGTCGACCATCGACGTTGCGGGCCGGGCGGTAGTCGGGCTTCGAGAGTCGAACATTCGCCTTGAGCGACGAACCCGGGGCGTAGTTCTCCTCGGGGATGTCGACCTGGATGAGCTTCAGCTCCGGGTCTTTGATCAGCCACCGGATGGCGCTGTTCCAAAAGACCGAGTATTCGCGCGGCGTCCCGCCCTGACCGACGTTCTCGAAGCCCCACCTCCAGGTCGAATCGGAGGTCAGCGCCATCACGCGGCCATCGCCGGCATTCGAGATGGTCAGGACCGGCATCTTGCCGCCTGCACGGCGCAGTGTGGGATGACGAGCCAGGACCGTGGCGCCAGGCTTGGGGCCGGCGACGACGTTGGTGCCCCGCAGTTTGGGCAGCGAGTCCCAGATCTTGCGGTTGGCCTCCGGGTCAAATGCGAGTTGTGTGATGGGGTGGCGGCGGCCCGCGTCGGTCAGCTCGGGTCGGAAATCCTCCAGGTTGATGACCGCGCTCGGCTGGCGACTCGACGGCAACTCGACGGGCAAGATGTCTTCGATGGGCGTGTCGGCGTAGCCGCCGCTGGCGAACGATTTGTCGCCGCCGATCATCGCGAATCCGCCGCCGTCTTTGACGTACTTGGCGATCTCGGGCAGGTATCGCGCCACGTTGTACGGCCCGAAGTTGAAGTTCTGGAAGATCACCAGGTCGAAGCTGCCGAGCTCCTGCTCGAACAACTCGCGGGTCGGGAATGGAATCAGGCTCAATTCATCCGGCGTCACCAGATTGACGTTGGAGCTGGTCCGCAGAATGAAGAAGCTGATCAGGTCGACGTTCGAGTTCTCCTTTAAGAAACGCCGCAGGAATCGTTCGTCCCAGCTCGGCTGTCCGACGACCTGCAGCACCCGGATCTTGTCGCGGATGACGTTTTGCAGAAAGTGCGACAGATTGTTCGTCAGCAGCGCTTCGCCGGAAAATTCCGGGGCCGAGACCGAATAGATCTCCTTACCGATCTCCTTGGGCACGAACTCAAAGGTCAGGTCGTAGCGGCGCTTTTCCGGTTTTACCTCCACGGTGCGCGTCTGAAGCAACTCACCGCGGCGTCGAAGCTGCACGGGGAACGACGTCTCTCCCATGCCCACAACCTGAACCGTTACTTCAATGCTGACCTTGTTGTGGACGAACGCGAAGTCGTCGTGGCGGACCTCGGCGATGGCCACGTCCTTGATACCGTCGTCGGTCGCGGCGGCCACGGTGTTGACCGGCGCCTCCAGCGACGCGAGGAGCTGCCGGGTGGCTTCATCCAACGTCTCTCCGGGCGGCACCCGTTGGCCGATCGATCCGGTGTCGATGCCGTCGGAAATGACGACGACTCCGCCGAGATCGCTGGACTTGAATTCTTCGGAGACCTTCTCGAGCGCTCCCGTCAGGTTCGAAGCGTTGCCGTCGGCGTCGGCCTCGGCGAGGGCGCCCCGCGAGCTCGATTGCAGCTCTCCGTCGTAGCCGTAGAAGTGAAACTCGTGTTCGCTGCCGCGTTGTTCGACCGTCGATTCGAAGGCCTTCAATGCTTCGCCGACACGCTCGAAGCGCGTGCCGCCCTCGACCGTGCGCAGCTCCATCGTGCGACTGGTATCGACCAGGACCGCGACATCGTTTTTGACCTTCGTGACGTGCTTGAGATCGACGGCCGGCTCCAACAAGAGCCCGACCGCAAAGGCGTAGACAGCCCCGCGCAGCGCCACCAGCGTCCATCGGCGCCGACCGGGCATCGAGCGCAGGTCGTACGCGCTGATGCCGATGACCAGTACACCCAGGATCGCCAGGGCAATCAGCCACGGGAGCGACCAGTCGCCCAGCCACAGCAGGTCGCCGTCGTTGTAGAGTTCCCAGTTCAGCATCGGTTCAGTCGACCTTCCACTTGCGGCGCTTGAGAATGAAGGGCACGTGCACTTGGTCGGCCTTGTAGTTCACGCACAGGGCATACATCACCAGATTGATCCCGAGCCGAAAGGCCATCTCCCGTTGCTGCTCCCCGCCGGGACGCACGTCGTACTCCCAGTTGCCGAAGTTGTCGCGGGCCAGAGCGCCGAAGATGTCGTTTTGAGAGACGACGGCGAGGAGCCGGTCGCCGTCCGAGATGCCGAGCATCGAGTCGCTGATCGAGAGTCGCCCCACCGGCTCGTCGATCAGGTAAAATGCCTTATGCGTGACGTGGTCGCCACCGATCGGCGCCAGATCTCGGTCCGGAAAGATACGGCTCAGGTCCCGCTTGACCGATTGAAAGAAGGGTCCGTTTCGTACCCCCTCGGAGGAATCCACGACCAGGAACCCGCCGGACTGAAGATAGGTCCGGAGTCGTTTGAGTCGGTCCACGGGCAGGGGATCGAAGCCGCGGTCCCCGAACATCGCGACCATCGGATGCTCGAACAACGCCTCCTGCTGGAGGGTCAACGTCGGGTAATCGGGGTTGACCGACACCGACGTGCGCTTCTCGACCTCCTGCAACAGCCGGCGGATCCCGGAGTCGCGCACATCCCAGCCGGCGGCGCCGTAGTTGAGGCGACCGATCGTGACGTCGGAGGAATCTCCAAGAGCCCGAAGGCTCGACGGGATGGCGAGTCCGAGTCCCGAGAGCCCCAGGCCGGCGAGGAATTGGCGTCGGTCCATGGTGTGTGAGTTGAGAGTACAGAGAATGGAGAGGGTCCGCAGATGACGTGGCTGACAACGTCAACCGACCGACGGCGCATTCCGTCGATTCTCAAATGTCAGCCGTCTTCTTGCCACCCTTCGATCATGTTTTTGAACTCATCCAGGTGCTTTTCGTTTCGTTCGGCCCGTTTTTCGACCATGCTCTCGCGGTCTCGAGCCCGGCCCGTGACGACCGTCTCGTCGGGGAGTTCTTCCAGGAACCGAGAGGGCTCTCGTTCCAGCTCTTGGCCGTAGCGCACCCGCTTTTTGGCGGAGGTCAGCGTCAAGTACTGCTGGGCCCGTGTCAATCCGACGTACGCGAGTCGGCGTTCTTCAGCGAGGTCCTCCTCGCGGCCGATACTCTGGGAGTGGGGGATGTAGTGCTCCTCCATGCCCACGCAAAAGACCGCCGGAAACTCCAGGCCCTTCGAGGAGTGAAAGGTCATCAGTTGCACCGCATTCTTCGCCTCCGAATCCTTGCCCATCCGGTGGCTGTCCAGCGCCATCCGCTCCAGGAATGTCCGCACCGATTGGTCGGAGTTGGCATCGAACTCACGGATCGACGCGACGACCTCCTCCAGGTTGTCGATTCGCTCGCGGGCCCGTCGGTCGTTGTCCTCCTGGCTGCGGACGTGGTCGACCAGGTGGACGCGCTCGAGGAGTTGCTCGCACACCTCCGCCGTCGGCCCGTCGGAGTCGTCGACCTCGATCAACCGCTCGTGAAACTCCGAGATCGTCTCGACGAACTGGCGCAACTTGGTCGCCGACGAGTGGTTCATGCCCTCGATGGCGTCGGGGTCGTCGGCGACCTTCTTGAGCGCGTCGAAAAACGAGGAGTTGTCCTCGCGGGCCAGGTCGCTGATGCGTGACATGCGGGTCGGCCCGATGCCGCGCCGGGGCACATTGACGATGCGGCGCATGCTGATCTCGTCGTCCGGGTTGAGCACGGCCTTCAGGTAGGCGACGAAGTCCTTGACCTCGCGACGGTCGAAAAACTCGGTCGAGCCCCGCACCTCGAAGGGGATTCCGTAGCGTTGGAGGGCCTTCTCAAAAGCCCGGGACTGCGGGTTGACCCGATAGAGGATCGCCATATCGTTCCACGCCAACTGTTGCTCGGTCCGCATCCGCTCTATCTCGGCGGCCACGTAGTCGGCCTCCTCCTCGCCGTCCTCGCACTCCACGTAGGTGACCGGCTCGCCTTCACCCTGGGCGCTCCAGAGCTCCTTGTCCTTGCGGAATGCGTTGTTGGCGATCAGCCCGTTGGCGGCGTCCAGAATCGTGTTTGTCGAGCGGTAGTTTTGCTCCAGTTTGATGACCTTTGTGTCTTCGAATTCCTTCTCGAACGACAGGATGTTTTCGGCGACGGCGCCGCGGAACCCGTAGATCGATTGGTCGTCGTCGCCGACCACGCAGATGTTCTGGTGGTCCCGCACCAACTTCTGAAGCATCAAAAGCTGCGTCTCGTTGGTGTCCTGGTACTCGTCGACCATCACGTACTGGAACCGGTCGCCGTACTTCTGCCGGATGCGCTCGCTCTCCTCGAAGAGCTGGACGGGCATGCACAGCAGGTCGTCGAAGTCGACGGCGTTTAGCCCCCGAAGCGCCCGCGTGTAGTGTTTGTAAATCTTCTGGGCGAACCGCCGCAGCGGGTTGTACTTCAGCTCCTCCATCTCCCCCGGCTCTGCAAAGGCCATCTTCGCCTTGCTGATCAGCGTCAGGATATCGCGCGGCTGAATTTCGGAGGTATCCAGGTTCAGGTCGTCCATCGCATCTTCGACCACCGTCAGTTGGTCGGCCTGATCCAGAATCGTGAAGGGCCGCTTGTAGCCCAACACGTCGATGTCGCGGCGCAGAATGTTGGCGCCCAGGCTATGGAAGGTCGACAGGTGGACGTCTTCGGCCATCTCCGGGCCGGTCAACTCGGCGACCCGCTCGCGCATCTCGTCGGCGGCCTTGTTGGTGAAACTCAGCGCCAGAATGTTCGACGGGTCGATCCCGTACTGCATCAGGTAGGCCACCCGGTTGGTGATCACCCGGGTCTTGCCGCTGCCGGCCCCCGCAAGGATCAACAACGGTCCGTCGACGTGTTCGACGGCTTCGCGCTGCTTTTCGTTGAGTTGGTCGAGTTCAAAATCCATAGTTCTCACCTTGCCTTCGCCGCCAGCATGGCGTATCAGATACAGACACCAAACGTCACGTCGGGAGGGGGTGTCTATGGAGTGTCGAAGGATGGTTCGCCGGGTCGCAATCGCTGGTTTCGTGTTGTGGTTCGGCGTCGGTTGTGGATCGCCGTTTCAGCGCGGTCCACTCCCGTGCAGCGTCGATTCCGACTGCGCGCTCGGCGAATACTGCGGCGACGATTCGAGGTGCCGGTACGATTGTCGGCAGGACCGTCCCGCCGATTGTGCCGCCACCGAGGCGTGCAATGCCCGCGGTCGGTGCGTGCTCGATGTGCCCGGGGAGTGCAGCCGCGACGACGACTGCGATGCGCCGCCCAATCCCGGCTGCGCCGGCGGCACCGCGTTGACCTACCAACCCGAGGGCACCTGCCAGGTCGCCGGTACGCGGACCGTCTGCGTCTACCAGACCGTCCGCAACGCCTGTCGATTCGGCTGCGAGGACGGCGCGTGCTCCGGCAACCCGTGCGATGGAAATGCCTGTTCGACGCCGCCCCGGGCGGCCTGTTCCGCGGACGGAGGCTCGCTGGTGACCTATCGCCCAGACGGCGTATGCCGGCCCGACGACGGCGGCACCTGCGATTTCAGGCCCGCCGAAGTCTCGTGCGCCTTCGGTTGCATCGATGGATCCTGCCGTAGCGGCCCCTGCGACGGACTCGTCTGCAACACCCCGCCCGAGCCGACCTGCCAGGAGGGCGTCGCCGTCTCCTACAGCGGCGCGGGCCAGTGCGTGGACGACGACCAGGGTACACGCTGCACCTACGAACCCGCCTATCTCGACTGCACCTACGTCGATGGCCGATGCCAGGGGGGCCGGTGCGTCGACGGCGTCGAGCAGGTCGGACCGCTGGTCATCACCGAATGGATGGCCAACCCGACCGAACGCGCCGATTCAGAGGCGGAGTGGATCGAGATCTTCAACTCGACCGGCCAGACCGTCTCGCTGCGGGGTTGGCGGCTCGGCAGCGGAGGCAACGGAACCGTTCCGCTGGACCCCGATGCGAGCGTCTCCGCCGGTGGGTACGCTGTGCTGGAGGCCAACGAGGACTACGACGGCATTCACCTTGCCAACGGCTCCGACTCGGTGTGGCTCGAGACGCCGTCGGGCGACGTCTCGGACTACGTCTACTACGAACAGGGCACGGTCCTCGGCGGGAGCTCTCGAGCGCTCAACCCAGACGTCGAACCTTCTCCGACTGCCAACGACGCGCCCGGCGCTTGGTGTCCGACCCTGGATCCCGGCGAATCGTACGCCGGCGAGGACCGCGGGACGCCCGGCGAAAAAAATGTGGCCTGCGCCGAGCGACCCTGCGAACACGTGATGTGCCATACGCCGCCGGCGTCGTGTCGAGACGGCGTCGCCAGTCATCCCACCAAGGTGCCGGCCGAATGCAGCACGAATCGCCTGAACAACCCCGTCTGTGATGCGGGCGTCGAGGAGGTCGAGTGCGGCTCCGATGCGCTGTGCATCGATGGTTATTGCGAATCGCTGCCGGGCAATGCCCCGGGGCCAGGTGACCTGATCTTCACGGAGGTCATGGGCAATCCCTCCGCCGTCAGCGACAGCCGTGGCGAGTGGGTCGAAGTCTACAATACCACCGGCGGGCGGCTGTCGCTGGCTGGGCTGTTGTTTGAGGACAATGAGACCGGTCGGTTCCACGATTCGTACCGTATCGACGACTCTACGGCCTCGATCGACGCTGGCGACTACGCCGTCTTGGCCGTCGGCGTCGACCCGGCATCGAACGGTGGCGTCGCGGGCGCGACGCGATTCGATGGATCTCACTTGAAGAATTCGCCGCCAGACGGCATGACGATCAAACTGGTCCGGTGGGACGACACCCTCGTCGATTCTGCACCGTATCCGACCCCCGTCTCAGGCGTGGCTCTCCAGCGCGATCCGTCGGCACCGAATAATTCTGTATCGAACTGGTGTCTGGCTTCGAGGGCCTACGGAGACGGCGACCTCGGAACACCCGGCGCGGCGAACGATCCCTGCGGACCGTGACGTCAGATTTCAACGAGACACCTGGTAGAACCATGCTGACCCATCCCACAGAATACGACGCCGTCGTCATCGGAGGCGGACACGCCGGCAGCGAGGCCGCCCACGCGCTGGCCAAGATGGGCCACGAGACGTTGCTGGTGACCATGAACATCGACACCATCGGCCACATGAGCTGCAACCCCGCCGTCGGGGGCGTCGCCAAGGGGCACCTGGCCAAAGAGGTCGATGCCCTGGGCGGTCTGATGGGCAAGCTCACCGACGCGACGGCTATCCAGTACAAGCGGCTCAACACCTCGAAGGGGCCCGCCGTGCGATCTAGCCGCGCCCAGTGCGATATGGCGCGCTACCGCATGGAGATGCAAAACGAGCTGATGAACGTCGACGGCCTGACCATCAAGCAGGGCGAAGTCGAGGACATCAAGTTCGTGGAAGAAGAGGGCGACCTTCAGGTGGCGGGCGTCGTTACCGACATGGACGTCTACTACCGGGCTCGCGCCGTGGTCATCACCACCGGGACGTTTCTGGGCGGGCTCTGCCACGTGGGCATGGACAACTTCGAGGCGGGCCGCGCCGGCGACGAAGCGAGCTACGGCCTGGCCGAGTCGCTGCGCCGGGTCGACCTGGAGATGGGCCGGCTCAAGACCGGAACCACGCCCCGGCTCGACGGGCGCACCCTCGACTTCGACGCCATGGAAGTGCAGCACGGCGACGACCCGCCGCGGCGCTTCTCGTTTTACCACGAGCCGGAGATGCTCGAGCAGATTCCCTGCTACATCACCTACACCAACCAGGAGACTCACCAACTGATCCGCGAGGCGACCGACCGCTCGCCGATGTTCACAGGCAAGATCGACGGCGTAGGTCCGCGGTATTGCCCGAGCATCGAGGACAAGGTCGTCCGATTCGACGACAAGGACCGCCATCAGCTCTTCATCGAGCCGCAGGGGTTGGACACTCAGGAGATCTACCCGAACGGGCTGTCGACCAGTCTGCCCCTGGACGTGCAGATGGAGATCCTCGAGACCATCCCCGGTCTGGAGGACGCCGAGATCATGCGGCCCGGCTACGCTGTGGAGTACGACTACGTCGACCCGATTCAGCTCGATCCCACGTTGGAACTCAACGGCACGGCCGGGCTCTTTCTGGCCGGGCAAATCAACGGCACTAGCGGCTATGAAGAGGCCGCCGGGCAGGGCATCATCGCCGGCATCAATGCCGGCCGTAAGCTCCAGGGCGGCGACCCCTTCGTGCTGGGCCGAGACGAGGCCTACATCGGCGTGATGATCGACGACCTGGTGACCAAGGGCGTCGACGAACCGTACCGCATGTTCACCAGCCGCGCCGAATACCGGCTGCTCTTGCGCGAGGACAACGCCGACCGCCGCCTTTCGCCGTACGGCTACGAGCTGGGGCTTTTGTCCGACGAGCACTGGGCGAAGTTCGAGAGAAAACGCGACGCCATCGATTCGACGCGGCAGAAACTGGCCGACACGATGGTCGGCGGCTCCGACGAGAACATCGCCTTCTGCGAGGAGCACGGCATCGGCTCGCCGTCCAACGGCACCACGCTGGAGGGCTTCCTGCGCCGACCCGAGGTCGACTTCGACGACCTCAAGCCGGCCATCCGCGAGTTTGCGCCCGACATCTCGATCGACGAGCTGACCGAGGAGGTCATCGAGGCCCTCGAGATCGAGATAAAATACGAGGGCTACATCGAACGGCAGGTCGAACGTGTGGAGGAGCGCAAGGAACAGGAGGACCGCGTGCTCCCCGACGAACTCGACTACGAAGAGGTCCACGGGTTGACCAACGAGGTCCGTGAAAAGCTCGATCGAATCCGGCCACGGACCGTCGGTCAGGCCTCACGCATCAAGGGTATGACCCCGGCGGGTGTCTCGGCGCTTCTGATTCACCTGGAAGACTGAGCCGGGGTGACTTCGACGGTCTTCGTCGTGCCGCCGCGCTGCACCACGGCCTTTACCGGCTCTCCGGCCGGCTGAAGCCCCGAGATCCAACTGATGTGGGCGATGCCCTCCACCGGCTCGCCGGCGTATTCGACGATGACGTCGCCCTTCTTGAGACCCGCCTTGTCTGCGGGCCCGCCCTCGCGCAATCCGGTCACCAACACGCCGCGGGCGTCGAGTTCCAGTTCCCGACGCAGCGTCGGTGGCGTCTCTTTGATGTAGAGTCCAACCGAACTCCGCTCGACCCGTCCCTTTTCCCGAAGGTGCGGCAGAATGTCGCGCACCATGTCGATGGGAATGGCGAATCCGAGCCCCTGCGCCTTCGAAGACATGGCGGTATTCAGGCCGATGACGTTGCCCTGAGAGTCGACCAGCGGACCACCCGAGTTGCCCGGGTTGATGCTGGCATCGGTCTGAATGAACCGCTGGTAGCGCATCTCTTCGCTCAAGGGCAGGTTCGACCGGCCGACTCCGCTGGTCACGCCGGCGGTCACCGTGCTCGTCAGACCCAGCGGATTGCCGATGGCGATGACCCAGTCGCCCACCTGTAGACCCTCGGACCGGCCCAGGGGTGCCGACGGCAGCTCCGTGGGGGCATCTTGCACCTCCAGCAGGGCAACGTCGGTCATCGAATCCATCCCCTGGATGCGTACATCGAAGGTCGTGCCGTCGCTGAGGCGGGCGCGGATGTCGGTGCGGTCTCGCACCACGTGGGCGTTTGTCAGAATCCATGCGCCGGCGTCGATGAGGATGCCGGAGCCCAGCGTCGTCTTTTCGTCGTCGGCCGAGACAGAGAAGAGGTTGACGACGGCGGGACGTACGCGCTGCACGGCCGGAGCAAAGGTGGTCGGCCGTCGATCGTCCGAAGCGGGGGCCTCGGCGGAAGGGGAGGGTTCGCCGGCGGGCGCGTCGCAGCCCGCCATGAGGAAAAGCATCGCCACCATGATCGAGGACATCACGGTGGCGGTCAGGCGAGGGCGGTCACTCGTCCTCGTCTTCGTCTTCATCGTCGTCGGCCTCTTCGTCGGAAGCCTCTTCATCGTCGCCCTCTTTGTCATCGTCTTCGAGTACGCCGACCTCGAACTCGGCTTCGATCTCTTCGGCGTTGTCGGAGACGTCTTCCAGGTCCTCGAGGTACTCCTCGTAGTCTTCCTCTTCGACGTCGCCGTTTTTGATCTTCCGATCGATCGTTCGCTTGTCGTACTGCGCGATGTCGTCACTCATGGACAAACTCCTCAAAGCTGTAACAGATGATTCAGTCGGCGCCCGGGGCGCCGGGTGCGGGACGCGGGAACTATAGGCAAGGGGGCCGGTAGCGCAAGCGTCGGGACGCTCGGACCTCGTCAGTCGAGGACCCGTTCGATGCGTTCTTTGACCTGTCCGGTGGCACGGTCGCGGACGCTCTGCAGATGTTTGCGAGCCTCGTCGGTGTTCGTGCCGCGCTGCAGGTCGATGAGGGCGAGTTGCGTGTCGATGTTGTGGCGGTAAGGGTTGGCGCCGCTTCCCTTCAGCGACCGATAGATCTCCTCGGCATCGTCGTACTTGCCCAACTCGTACTTCACGTTCGCCAGATTGAAGCACAGCTTCTGGCGTTCTTCGGCCTCGGCGTGGTCCAGGGCCCGCTCGAAGACCTCCTCGGCCTCGCGGTATTTGCCAGACGCGGAGTACAAAAGCCCCAGTTTGTCGAGCATCTGGGCCCGGGGGCCGAACTTCCGCAAAAACCAGCGCGACTGATACTCTTCCAGAAGCTCCTGATGGTTGCCTTGCTGGAACCCCACGGCGAAGCTCTGTTCAAAGTCTCGCCAGCGCCGCTTCAGCAGCCACGGGTACACGATGTAGTAGATGGGGACCCACAGCGTTAGCACAAGCAGCACCCACATCGGGGCGCCGAATCCAAAGCGCAGAACAAAAAGCACCAGAAGCGACAGGGGAATCAATCCCCGTTTCCAGTTGACCTCGAATCCGTCGTCGTCTGCCATGGTGCCTGCAATCGGAGAGAAGAGAATGGTGCCGGGAGTGTATGGATATAGGAGGGCTTGACCAACCCTCCCATTGTCATACGACATCCCGCGACCACGTTTTGTTCCGCCGAACTGTTGTCATCGAACCTTCAGAACCAACGGACGTCCATGCATCGTCAACAAGGAGAATGCACTCTCTGCCAGGTCGAGTTGTCTCACCGCAAGATGATCGAACACTTGCCCGAGTGCGTCGAACAGTATCGCCGCGACATCGGCGGGGGCGACGAAAAGGGCGCGCGGGCCTATCTGATTGCGTTTCAGTCCACCCGTGCGCCGATGTACTGGCTGGCAGTTTTGGCGCGCGAAGACGCCACCCTTCAGCAGCTCGATGCCTTCATGCGCGACACGTGGCTCGAGGGTCGCGACAAGGTCAGCCGATTCAACATCAGCGACAAGGTCTTCTCCTCGGAACCCAAACAGGGCAAACGACCGGGGCAGATGGAACTCGATCTCTCTCATCCACTGATGGATGTGCTCGATAGCGACAAACCGTTCGAGTACGTCTATGACCTCGACTCGACCACCAAAGTCGAGGGCAAGGTCGTCGCCGCCACCGACATGCTGCCCGACCGCCCCCAGACACCGCTTCGCATGATGGCGCGCAACCAGGCGCCCTCCATTACCTGTCAGTGCGGCCGAGATGCCGTCTACGTCGACCCCGACCACGCCGGCACACCAGAGGGCTTTGTCTGCGAGGTCTGCGCTCAAGACCTGGATACAGAAAAACCCGAGGCGCTTCCCCGTCTGGAGAATACGCCCCGGGCGCTGGCGAACGTCTGACGTTTCGATGTCAGACTCGCGTTACTCTTCGTCCTCGTCTTCGATGTCTTCCAGTCGGTCGATCATCGATTGGACGCGGTCTAACTGAAACTCCTTGAGTTCCAGTTTCTTCTTGAGCTCGTCTTTGCGTTCCTCGATTGCGTCGAGTTTGTTCGACATGTTTTCCATCAAATCCATGGCGTCTCCCTGATGTAAGATTGGGTGGATGGCGTGGCGGGCAATTCAGTCCAGCCGCTGCCAGGTTCCACGTTTGATCTTTTCGAGTTTGTTGTTGTCTCGAAGTTTGTTGAGTTTGCTGTACAGGTAGGCGCGGTGCGTTTCATCGAAGTTGGGGTCGGCCTGCTTGATGGCGTCAAACAGATCCGCCGCCTTGAATTTGCTCTTTCCTTCGACCTCGGTCACATACTCGATGGCCTGCCAGATCTGCTCGGCGCGGCGGCCGCGCTTGGGCTTTCCAGTCTCGTCATCGACCTGAACCCGGTCGATGTGCGCCCCCGGGCGCCCCTCGCCTTGACCACTGCCGGTAAAGGGGACCTGACCGGTCTCCTCGCTCTGCTTGTATGCTTCGATGTCCTGTCGAAGTTGTTGGAAATGCTCGGTCTTTTTTGAGAGCTTTTCCCGGAGCTCTTCGACCTGTTCCTTCAGTTCGTCGCGCCTCTCGTACAGACCTTCCAAGTCCTCGGAAAAGTCCACGTCCTCGGCTTCTGCATTCATTTCATTACCTGTCTAATAAGCATCGAAAGTTCGAAGATTGACCCCCGGCATGGTTTCTGTATTTAATATGTGCTCACTCTTGTCAATAGGTGCAAAGATAAATCTGCACCCGAAAGATGTCCAAGCTGGTATGATTGAACATTCCAAGACGACTCTACGGCAACCCGGCGTTGTTGATCCCACCCCACCACCGTGATAGACGACTCCTCCCTCAGATCCCGTAGCTCAGTTGGATAGAGCGATGGATTCCTAATCCATAGGTCCCAGGTTCGAATCCTGGCGGGATCGCTTTGTAAGTCTTTGACATATATGGGTTTTGGGAGTTCAACGGGAAAAGTTGGATCGCCGTTTTGACCACATTGTCCACATGTTTGGCCACATGCGTTCAATGCGCCGGAGTGATTGGTACGGCCGGCGAGCTTGTCGTCCGAAAGGGGAAGGGCGGCTAGGATGGGGAGCCGGTTGAATGGTGCCGAATCGAAGGGGTGTTTCAGCCTTCGAGGAGTTCTTCCAAGTCGGTGATGAACGTCTCCAGGGAGTCCAGTAACTCGTCTCGATTCGCCCTGAAATCTGGATG
>CAJXPB010000006.1 GCA_913057905.1 uncultured Pseudomonadota bacterium | reverse complement strand
CCATCACCGTGGCAGAGCGGATCTCGAGCGGCCGGTATCGCTGCGGCTCCTCCACGAGCACGCGTTTCAGTTCATTGTGAAAGTTGCCTTGCTGCATTTTCGCGTTTCGTCCATTTGCCTATAAAGGAAATTGAGAAATCGGTGGGATACAGCCCAAATATAGGTCTATTTTCGTACTTCGTCAATTTTCCTACATAGGAAAGAGGATGAAACGCGAAAAATTTGTCCGTCCCTTTATTTTCGGGTGTCCGCCGCATCGGCCTAAGAGTCGACGCCCAGGTATTTCAGGGGACGCTGATTACGTTGCTCAACAAAGGCGTTTTGACCGACAAGATGAACAGATTTGTCACCGGGCGGACGACACTACGCGACAGACGACCTCATTTGCGTACGGATGCGCGTCGCTTGAAAGCCTAATGAATCAGTCTCTCCTGAATCAGACCCGAAAGTGGAAAGTGAAGGAGCCTTATGTCTCCGTGAGAGGTTGCGGGTTAGCACCGAACGCCAGCGTAATGTACAGTGTAAGTGTCGCCGCAAAATTCTTCTTCACAGTTAGATTCGCCAAAAATTGAACGAAACTCTAGGCTCGTGCATCTTTTTATGCAGGAATTGTTTCTTTTTATATTTAGTACCTTTCCATGTGAGACGTCTGTTGTGGATAGCTTGAGACAGATATTGGAGTAGATGTCCGAAAGTATGTCTCCTCGTGGTGTCTTCGTCGAGTACGGGCCAAATTCCATCTGAAAAGTGTCTCCTGTCTCACAATGGATTGTCTTCTCGGGGGCGAGGTATATGTTCTGAATTGACGGCCGTTGGTCCAAGCATTTCCATATCGAGAATACGTTTTTGGAAGCAGTAATGTGGTGTTTATTTGCACTTCCAAGTTCTTCTTTCGAATTGTCACTTTCCGGTTTTCCGGATGAACTGATTCCAGAGCATCCGATTGCGAATGGCAACACCAAGAATACGGTGAATAGAAGTTTGAGTAGATGTTGCAACGAACATTCACTGTGGGGTTTTCTGCAGAAGCTATGCAAGGTATTCCTTCGGTTTCTGACTCGTGGGGACGAACACGGGCAATGGGTTCGTAGCCTCGACAAGTTCTTGAGCAAAGTTCTTCACTCGTGTCCCTTTTAGTTTAATCATGACCGTGCCGTAGTCACTTTCATCTTTGACTGAATAGGCCTGTTTCTCCGCATGTTGGAAAGCGAACTTCCGTGCTGATTTCATTAATGAGGCATCTGTTCGTTCTTTGAACTTTCGTTGATAAGTTGTCAGAGAATCGAGATTCCTTTTCTGGAGGGTCTGATTCAGCAATTTATCGAGATTCGTCGAGCGTGACCGGATCATACCCGAAAGGCGCGCCCCACGCAGCCTGTCGTTGAGAGTGAGAACACTCGAGTTTTTACATCACAGACACTACGAGCGTATCCGGGACGTACTCAGACGCCGAGACATCCCGCACACCTAGGCATTGCCCCGCCGCGCTCAGTAAGTCTCAGACGCCTCACGAGACCGGCGAGAACGGTGGCTGGAGGCGCGAGATGACTTCCTCAGCCCCGCTGGCAAGACAATGTTTCGAGTGAGTTCCTGCGGGAACTCGGACTTGCGGGATGAAAATAGCCTGCGGCGCACCGGAAACATCCGGCTCGCGCAGAAGGCGCTTGGGCACAGTTACCTCAGCATCACGACGCCTGCACCCACATCGTCGGTGAGGAGCTGGAGTCGGCGATGAGGGGCCTAATAAGCCTTCCGAGTTACGGCCTTTTCGAGCAAAGATTCGAACGCTCCGCGGCTTCGAAATCCCGAAACCTCCATCGTCGAACTGATCTGCTGTTGCGCCCAGACCCTACGAAATCTATGGCCCAGCCGGAATGCATCCTATCGACCCGCTTAGTGATAGTCGTCACTTCGCGCGACGGTCGGCGCGCCGCTTTAGTGTGGCCTCTGTCTGTCATCATGGCTCCGAACTCAGTCCAGTGGAGCCATCAGTCTACCATGCAATACGAGCACCGCGTGGCGGGTTCTTATGAGAAAATCAAGTTAGAGTACTTCTGTACCAATTGAGTCGCCTACCACTTTGAATCTTCTCTATGCACAAACTCCTCCTGCCCACGGATGGAACCAACTCGCCAAATGGCTGTGCCGTTCCTCATTCGATGCGAAAATTCGAATCCGAGATCTGCAGTGATACTGCCGCTCAAGCTTTTCTCTTCACAGAGTTTGATGAACTGAACCAAAAGATTCCTTAGCTCGCATGGGAGGATGTATGACTCCTCGTCGGTTTGGTAATCGCGGACATTCGCGGCGAGGTTCACGAGGGCGATTTCCTCCGCAGCTTCCGAGGACGAAATGCCGAATCCTCGCAGGTAAAGCGACCCCTTCCCGATGAGAGCCTTACCGTCTTCGGATACTGTGATGGCCAAACATTTGCTCGCACCATCATTCCCGGTCCCCCTAAGAATTGCCGGCGTGGGCGGTGAAATCAGACCATCCTTCGCAAGTTCTATGAACTCAGTTCGATCCCTCCCCGACAGGAACAACGGCCTCGAGCCCTCTAACCTCGAATGAGTAAGAAAGCCCATAGGGTCTATAACTGTCATCGGGGGGACAATTCCGTCCCGGCGAGCTTCCCTTATATCTTTCGCGGCAAAGAAGATATCGGTGAGCCACTCAAGGTACCTTTGCCCGCGTATCTCCTCAAAAACATGTTCGTCCTGAACTCGTGCAAGGGGCAACCCCAGTTGTTCGCAAATGCTGTTCTTCTTGCGGTCGCGTACCCGAGCGCTATGGTCGCTGAGATGGTAGGGGCCGTCGAATTCAACCGCGAATAGGGCCTTTGCTTCCTCGTCAGTGACAACAAAGTCCAAGTGAGCTTTTAAACCATAATTGAACAGTGGATCGGTCAATCCGCTGGAGGACAAATCGACAGCATCTGCCAGACGCGGCTTCGAGAACACGCGGGCTCCGTAGTATCTGGCCACTGACTCGAGGATTCGTTCGGTTACCTCTTCGCTGTGGTTGACGAGTTTTTTTCGGCGATCCATCAACTCCACCGTGATTCTTTCTCGAACGAGGACCCCTTAGTACGCACCGGCATCTCTTGATGCTTCACTCGCGGCACTGGCCGTGGACTTTGTTGGGTCCGTGCATACGTCAAACTAACCGACCCTGAGATTTGACAAGTTGAATTCGACATTGCTGGTAGTATTGCCATGTTTGAATAGTCGCCACCTTGCTACGCAGGAGTTGTCGTTAACGTAAACCAATCCGAATGGAGTAACCAGTAGCGAGCATCGAACTTACGATCCCGTAGGAGTTGGGCCAAGGTCCCTTGACCTCAGACTATCGCAAGGAAGTCGCCATCGATCCGCTCGTGGTGCTCGAAGATCCCGCCGACATAGACGGAGTGGACCGGCTTGCCGGAATCCTTGGAGACGATCTTCTGGACGCGCTGTCCTTTTTAGGTGCTGATTCGGAGTTCTCGTCAATGAAAACAGATTGCTGCGTTCTCTTTTATACTGACCCTAGCAGCCTCCCAGAGAACTACGAATACAGACTGCTCTGCGCCGAAACGGTGATTACTGGTATCGCCCATATTGTTCACCCGCTGGACCTCCGAATCAGGTAGGGAGCCGTCTTCGTTGAGTCGGATATCGATACGGGGGGCGATTATTTGTAACTCGTCCTTCAGGCCGTAGCTAGAGCCAACCGCGCCGTAGCCTGGTACTTCGTATTCTTCGGGTGCGAATAGAGGGTCGGCGAAGTCGACCGGAACGTAGTATCCATTGTGGTCCGAGTGGCAGAGGAGATGAGAATCTCCCAAACGTCCCACGAAATCAATAATGGCTTGGTCGTCGTCGGAGAGGGAGCCGGACTCCACGGGGTCGAGAGTTTCGCGCGGGTGTTTTCGAAATCGTGCATAGGCCCGACGGAGAAGGTGAAGGTTACTGGCTGGAAAACTCAGAAGCGTCGACCGCATGCCGAGCTGTGAAGAATCTTCCGGCTCCTCCCACGTATCGAATCCGCGCGACTCCAGGAACTCTTGGACAGCGTCCAACTCGTCCCTTCTCCACTCGTATCCTTGCTCCTCACCAAGCTCCTTCATCTCGGCGAGGATTCCTACAGAGATTGCAAGTCCCATCGTATGACCCTCCGGTAATCGGATTGCTCAGTTCTCGCCATGTGTATAGGTCGTGAACGTCTCCACGGTAATGATTCCAATCAGCCACGCAACGTGTTCGAGTTCGTCCATTCAACGACAGTGCCCGACCGAAACTCTTGATTCGTGAGTGAGACGGGGTTCGGATACTAGAATTTCGGGATTGCGCTTGGGTGGGCGGTGACCGTCGGTGACCTGAAGCGTTTCGACATTTTCGTTGGTGATTAGTTCAAGCTACCTAATTCGGGCCTCTTCTCGAAGTTGCTCCTCGGTGATGTCCTCTGGGTGAAAAAAAGCGTCGTTGTTCATCTGTCTTTCGATAGCTTGCTCGATTTCTCGGGCTTCTTCAGTATTCAAGAGGTCACCGTTTTCGTATGCGCTCACCATGTAGCCGTGTGCGACTTCCTCGAAACGGTCCGCGAGCGAGCCTATTCCGCTTAGAGAAAGGTCATATTCTTCGATAACGTCATGTGAGAAGAATGTCCTAAAGTACACCCCCGGGATGGTCTCCTCCACCGTCAAACCCCGATTCGTTTCAACGACGGAATATTCCTCGGGAATCTCCACCGAGAACCAATGGCGGCCGTAGAACTCGTCCTTCGAGCACAATGAGGCGAACTTGGCCTGAGATGCCCGGAACAGAAATGCGAAAGCCCCTTTCGCCAATTCTGAGCTTGGAGAACTTTCGAGCGCGAGAGTAAAATTCTGTGGGGTCGGTGGGGAGTTCTCTGGATACTGAAACCTTCTTCGGAGAATGTAAGCAGGGTCGGAATTGCGACCGACGAAAGGAAGCATTCCGCCACGATTCCAAAAACGGATGATCGGAGTAGGATCGCCCGGCGGAATCGTTTCTCCAACGTCGTCCCCGCTCGCTGAGATGTATTCTGGCCACAGTTTCTCTGGTAGCTCGGTAAACCACTTACCGAAAAAGTCGTGTATGCTTTCCTTTTCTGGCGGCAGATTCACCTCCAGTACTCGAATAATACTATTCATGGGATCGCTCCGACTCTCGACTCGCGTTCCACGATGGAGGCGTAGCCCGCGGACGGTTTAAAGCATGCCTACTGCTCTTAGTTTGACTTTAGTATGGTCGTTTTCGACAGAAACCGAAACAGAGCGGTGGCGAAATAGGGAGTCTGAACGCCTTTGAGCGACTACTTCCACTTCTCCGGAATCTTCTCAAGCTGTTCTTCAACCGACCAGTCTTCGGGCCGTTCGTCAGGATCAAACCAATTCGCTTCATTGGCTAGCCAGCGATTCCGATTCTTTTTGATAGCTGACGTGTTGTTGTCCTCATAGCCAAACTCAGTGCCGCAACATGCACAGATATTGAAGGTGGGTGTTTCGCAGTTCTCTCCCCACGGCGGCGTATTCTGTTTTAGTCCACATATGCGGCACCGATATTTCTCGTCTTCGCTGGAACACGCCATTTTTGGCCTCCTACCTAGGGCCGTCCCGCTGTCGTTGCAGCGCTTCTGTCCGCGGCGTGCAAACGCCCGACCCGGATCGGGCCGCTGTCTCGGAGACGTTGAATTCCTCATGCAATGAGAGTCTCCTTCCGAAGGGAACCGGCATCGCGGGATGGCCACAACCGGTGAAGTTTGGAGGGTCCGTGACCCGAACAGGCCATCGGAAACACCTGTGAGGCGATTGCCCACGTCGTTGACCACATGGGCAGGCAAATTGCCCACATAGGAGGATGAGACCGCACTTTCGGCAAAAGGCGCTAAGGCACTGATATATATGTGCTTTTAAGGGGTTATTGGAGGTGTTTCTTCACCGACGAGACGCATTCCTAATCCATAGGTCCCAGGTTCGAATCCTGGCGGGATCGCTTTGTACGGCATTTGACATACTGTAGGATTTCGAGACGGCCATTTTTGGAACCCTTTCGGTTTATAGCCACGTTTTCAGCCAGATTTTGGAGAACTGTTTTGGACAGCACCTACAGTGTAGTTGGGCTCGCCGTACTTCTAATGACATTTCCTCTGATGGGTTCGTGCGGAGGAAAGGGCTGTACGCTCCAGGGATGTGCGTACACATTGAGAATTAACTTCGTCCGACAGAGCAGCTGGCAAGCTGAGACATGGGACATCGTGCTTGAGGAATCGGGCACAGGTGTGGGCTCGTGCACTATTGAATTACAGGAGCCAGAATCCTCGTCCGGCACCTCGTGTAGCGGGCAACTTGACGTCGATGAGACGGCTGATGGGAAGGGTGTCGCCTCTGTGGAGACCTTCTATGACTTCACCGAGGGGGAAACCAGCGTTGATGATCCTTTCAGTCGTACCATCACACTCAGTGTTCGACGCAATGGGAAACTGGTCACCGAAAGTACTTTTGAGCCGAACTTCGAGCGAAGGTACGTAAACGGGACTCATTGCGGCGTAACGTGTTGGCAGGCCACTGTTCAGTACGCTTTTTGAACCTCACGGAAATGCACCAAACGACTCCGACAGGCCTGACGGCGTGTCGGGGTCTTTTTTTAATGGCCACATTTTTAGCCACATGTTCAAGGAATGTGGCCAAACGTACGGATGAGACTGGAGATCGAGTCTGTCTTATAAGTTCTTGATATCGTTACGAAATGTGCCTCATTTTGCCTCCTCTTGATTTGAGTTGACTGCATTCCTAATCCATAGGTCCCAGGTTCGAATCCTGGCGGGATCGCTTTGTACGGCATTTGACATACTGTAGGATTTCAAGGCGGCCATTTTTGAACGCCCTCGGTTTATAGCCACGTTTTCAGCCAGATTGTGGAGAACTGTTTTGGACAGCGCCTACAGTGTAGTTGGCCTCGCCGTGCTTCTAATGGCATTCCCTCTGATGGGTTCGTGCGGTGGGAAGGGCTGTACGCTCATCGCATGTGCGAACGGATTGTCAATCAACTTTGTCCGACAAAGTAGCTGGCAAGCTGGCACATGGGACATCGTGCTTGAGGAATCTGATGCGCGTGTCGGCTCGTGCATGATTGAATTGCCGGAGTCAACATCATCGTCCGGCACCTCATGTAGCGGGGAGCTGAGAGTTGATGTGTCGTCCGATGGGAGTCGCATCGATTCCGTTTATACTTACTATGACTTCACCGTCGGGTTAACCAATCCTGAGGATTCATTCAGTCGGACAGTTACGCTCACCATCCGACGTAGCGGGGAGAAGGTCACACAGAGTACGCTAGAGCCAAACTTCGAGCGTTACTACCCGAATGGACCTGACTGTGGCGAAGGATGTTGGCAAGCCACTGTTCAGTACGCTTTCTGAGCCTCACCGAAATGCACCAAACGACCCCGACATTCCTGACGGCGTGACGGGGTCGTTCTCTGTAGCCACATTTCTAGCCACATGGTCGGGAAGTGTCATGGACAGCACCTACAGTGTAGTTGGTCTCGCCGTGCTTCTAATGGCAACACCGCTGGCGGGTTCGTGCGTTACGGACTGTCCGGCCGAACCGTGTCAGTATACGTTTCAGATCAACTTCGCCGAACAGGGTAACTGGGAACCTGGCACATGGGACTTCGTGCTTGAGGAATCGGGCACACGTGTGGGCTCGTGCACTATTGAATTACCGGAGCCAGAATCCTCGTCCAGCACCTCGTGCAGCGGGCAGCTTGAACTCAATGAGACGTCCGATGGAAATGGTGTCGCCTCCGTGGAGACCTTCTATGACTTCACCGCGGGGGAAACCAGCGTTGATGATTCTTTCAGTCGAACAATCACGCTCAGCGTTCGCCGCGACGGCGAACGGGTCACTGAAAGTACTCTTGAGCCGACTTTCGAGCGGAAGAACCTAAACGGACCTGATTGCCCCCCCGCATGTTGGCAAGCCACTGTTCAGTACAAATTTTGAGCGTTGGGTCAAAACGTGCGTATATTCACCAGAAGGGAGGGGGAATATTGTAATATCTCAGCCGGCGCCGGGGCGCCCAGGAAGACAAAATGCGTACGCCAAGACTCAGTGGTTTCCCCTGGATTTGGGGGCTCGCCATTCTGGTAGCCTCCGTGTTCGGATGTTCGGAGGACGGTCCCTCGGGGACCGAGGATCTTCCGGCGTCGACCTTCGAGGTCGATGAGTCGATTCAGCCGGTGCTTGAGTCGCTTCCCGGATTTTCCGACGGAGCGTCGCGGCCAATTGCGGCGCTCGTCGACGAGGACGGGGTCCAGGCCGAGTTCGTCGAGAATGAGGTGCTGGTGGTCACCGATGATCAGGCGAAGCTCGACGCGTTCCTGGATCGCTGGTCGGGCCAGGTTATTCACGAGCCGGACTTCTCAGGGACGGAGCTGGCGGGGCTCCCGAGCCATGCGCTGGTTCGAGTGGACTCGGCCAATGCGGACGTGGGGCGGCTCCCAGGCCTGGTGGCTGAAATTCATCCGGATCGACGAAACGACCTTCGGGTCTCCTCGATGCAGGGGCTCGAAGTGTTGGCCGTCGCTGCAAGTGAGCAGGTCGACGGGCTAGAGGTCGCCATCAATTGGGTAGGCCGCGCCTCGGGACTTTTTGAACGAACGACCACCGAGGCGCCGGTGGGCGAGGATTGGGGAGGGGTCGCCTACAGCCCGAACGCGTACGACTGGCCGACCCACAACATTGGGTCGGAGCAGGACATCGGCACCGCCGAGGCGTGGCGTCTGTTGACCGTGGCGGGCCGGCTCGAGAATCGCGTCAAGATCGCCATCCTGGACCAGGGGTATTTGCCCGCTGACCGATCGGGCCTGCCCGAGGGAACAACCCACCACGCAAATGCGCCTTTCCTCGACCCATTCAGACCTGCAGTGCAGTCGGCGGGACATGGCGCGATGGTCGCGCACGCAGCGATGAGCCTGCCCGACGATTCCTTCGGGACGGCCGGTTCCGCAGGGCCCATCGGAGTCGGAGTACTCATCTACACGGGCTATGACTTCGTCACATCGATCTCGGCGCTGGCCAAGGCGCGAGCCAATGGCGCACAGATTTCAAACATGAGCTACAGCGGAAACGTTCCAGCCGTCCTGAGCTGGACCGCGAGCCCGTTTCAGGTGGTGACGCGTATGTTGAGCAACAACGGGATGCTTATCTTTGCCTCGGCCGGGAACGACGGGGCCGATGTCGATGCCGAGAAGTGTGGTCCGTTCGGACGGATCTGTTGGGAGAAGACCTGGCATGCTCCCTGCGAAAACGACGGAGTCATCTGTGTCGGCGGCCTCCAATGGAACACGGAGGAAAAGGACCGGGACTCCAATTTTGGGCAAGAACACGTCGACATCTGGGGTCCGTATTCGATGTGGCTCGGCCCGGATCCCTCGGAGCCGGAAAACGACGCCTCGATCAAATTTGGCACGAGCTTTTCGTCTCCGTACGTAGCTGGGGTCGCGGCGCTCGTCTGGGCCGCGAATCCGAGTCTCAGCGCCCAGGCCGTGTGGGACTTCCTCGAAAAGGAGGCACACACAAGCAGCAACGTCTGGGTCAATCGAGTCGTCAACGCCCGCGGTGCCGTGGCGGGCGCACTCGGGGGAAATACGTCGCCTTACGTCCGGATTACAAACCCCCAGGAAGGGGCGACTTTCTCGAAGGGAGCTCAGGCCGTGCCGCTCGCCGCGGAGGTCGATGACCTCGAAGGCGACATCGAGTCGATCGTCTGGACCTCGAACCGGGACGGAGCGGTTGCCGAAGGCGCGTTTACGTCCACCAACGACCTCTCCGTCGGGACCCACGAGCTCACCGTGACCGTCACCGACGCCACAGATCTGAGCGTCGCGGAGACGGTTACGATCAGCGTCAAGAACGACCCGCCGGAGGTTGAGCTCGTCTCGCCAGACAACGGCTCGACATTCTACGAAAGCCAGATCATCTCCCTGCAGGCGACCTCGTATGACATGAACGAGTTGGGACCCCTGCCGGAAGACGGCATCCTCTGGTATCTGGACGACGGTGAGCGTCCCTTTGCGACCGGACATGCCACGATCCTCGCCGCCAGTACCCTCGATCTGGGGAACCACACGATCACCGTCGAGGGCACCGACGGGTTCGCACGCGACGAAGATGACATAGTTATTTCCGTGCAGATGGACCCGGTTGGAAACGTCGGGCCCACCGCCATTATCACTTCGCCGACGGCAGGTTCGACACACCTCGCCAACTCATTCGATAACAACACGAACCGGTACTACGCGAGTGTGCCGCTCTGTGCGCACGGCGAGGATCCCGAAGATGGCCGCATCGAAGGGAGTTCGGTCACTTGGTCGAAGCGCGAGGAGGGGACGTCGGCTTGGTTTGTTGCAGGGTCCGATCCCGGCACCAACCTCTGTCTGAATCACCGGCTCTACTGGCGAAGCCCAAATACGACGACCTACCATCTTCGCGCAGTCGTCACGGATTCCGAGGGTGCGACCGATGTGACGACAATTACGGTGCAGGTGTACGGTCTCATCTAGGTCACACGATGTCCGGTTCGTCGTCGCTCTCTTCGACGGCCTCGCGGGCCTCGGATTCGAGGAAGAGTTTGTAGGCGTAGAGGATGGCGATGGCGAAGGCGAGGGCGGCCATCAGGAAGAGGAGGTCGATGGGGCGGGGGATCGACAGCGACAGTCGCACGAGGATGGTCGAGACCACGAAGCCGGCATTTCGGAAGACGAGCTCGAAGCGGTGGCTGTAGGCGAGCGAGGCCAGCAGAATGGCGACGTCGGTGAAGACCATCACTGTGAACATCTCGCGATAAAACACGATGTTCTCGTTAATGGTGATCGGTTCGGCGGCGGCGATGGCGCGCAGGGATTCCGACGCGTACCAGTAGAGGGTGGCGGCGGCGAGGACGACCAGCAGTGCGGCCAAAAACAGCGTGATGGCGCGTTTGAGCTGGATGAAAGTCTCGGGGTTTTCGAACTTGCGTGCGTCGGGGACGTCGCGGGAGATGCGCGAAAAGAGAATGACGCCAAAGAACATCACCAGGGCCGCGGCCATGTCGAAGCCCAAGAGACGGACCCACTGGGAGTCGAGCGTCAGGTCCGACAGGTGGTCCAGATGGCCGATGTCGCCGAAGATGCGGCGGATGATGATCAGTGCCAGAAGTTGGAGCTGGATGCCCACCGACGAGGTAAACGAGCGGGGGACGGCGAGGATGAGCGCGAAGACCTCGTAGAAGAGAATGAAGCTGAACGGCGTGTAGATGGCGCTGAGGAAGCTGCCGTCGAATCGCGCAATGTAGTGAGGCGCATCCGGCCAGAATTTGGCCATCCCGATAAGCCCCAGGTGGATGACGAACCCGAGCACGGCCGCCACCAGCGTCAGGTGGTCGACCCGCTCGACATTCTCATCTGTGAACAACCTGCGGTAGAGGCGGTCGATCCGCTCCAGCACGGCGTTCCTCCCGCATCCTGAAAGGATAACTCACGCAAGGGGACACGGGATTTGGATGCATCTACGCTCTCCTGGGTGTACAGTTCGGTGCCGGGAAAACGATCCAACCACGTAGGGAGTGACTCATGACGGTGCATGCAATTGGTGGTGTCTTCTTCAAGGCTCAGGATCCGGAGCCGCTGCGCGAGTGGTACGCGGAGCATCTGGGCATCGACGGCGACCAGTACGGGACGGTCTTCAACTGGCGGCACTACGACCGGCCGGGAGAGGTCGGGAACACGGTGTGGAATCCGTTTCCGGCGGAGACGGAGTACTTCGAGCCGTCGGAGGCGGACTGGATGCTCAACTACTGCGTCGAGGACCTGGCGGCGACGCTGGAGCGGCTGGTCAAAGAGGGCGTTGAGCAGGCCGGCGAGGTCCAGGAATTCGAGTACGGCAAATTCGGGTGGGTGCTGGACCCGGAGGGCAACAAGATCGAGTTGTGGGAGCCGCCCGAATCGTCGGCCTTCGAGGGCGATGTGCCCGGGGCTTCAGAAGGGAGCAAGCTGACGGGCACGTGGGCGGCGCCGCCCGGAACGACGATGGCGGTGTCGGACGAAGACGACCTCTCCGAGCGGATCATCGAGAAGCGCTGCGTGGTCGGCCTGCCGGTCTCAGAGCTGTGGCGGCTGTGGGCGACCGGCGAGGGGATGGCCGAGTGGTGGGTCGAAGACAACGACATCGAACTGAGGGTCGGCGGGCCGTACGAGCTGTACATGCTGCCCGACGCGCCGGCGGGCACTCGGGGAAGCGATGGCTGTCGGATCCTGAGCTTTCTGCCCGAAAAGATGCTCTCGTTTACCTGGAACGCGCCGCCGAATCTTCCCTACACACGGGTTCGACACACCCACGTTGTACTGGAATTCGAGGCATTGGGGGATGCGCGGAGTGCGGTCACGTTGTCGCACCTGGGTTGGCCGGAGGATGACTGGAACCAACGCGAGGAGTGGGAAGAGACTTACGCCTACTTCGACGAGGCGTGGGAAACCGTGATGAAGACGCTGTCCGACTTCGTCGAATGATCGCATGTCACGGGACCATCCGGTGAGATCCGTGGTTTTCTCTGGAGCGTTACTGTTCCACGGCGCCGTTCTCAATCCAGGTGCGAATGTCGTGGAACTCGGGGTCGCCGGGTTCAACGCGATTCATGTCGGGCATCTGGGTCGAGGCGGCGACAACGTTGTCGTAGGCTTCGTCCGAGAGGACGTCGAAGTCGGCCGACGGCGACTGTCCGCCGTGGCAACCGCCGCAGTTGGCCTCCAGGATCTTCGAGACGCGGCCGGTCCAGGTCACGCCTTCGCCGAGCAGGTTCAGGGCCTCCGGGTCGTCACTGTACGAGCAGGCTTCGTAGTTGATGGGCCGCTCGCCGGAGGGCGTGGCTGTCTGGTCGGTCGGCAGGCCTTCGACGAAGCAAAAGAGGGCGAGCATCTCGGGGATGGAAAGCGGCTGGTTGGCCAGCGGCATGCGGGTGCCCGGAATGGACTCGCCCTGCATCTGTCCGCGAAGCCTGGCGATGAGGTAGCTCTCCTCTGGCCGGCCCGGCTCCAGAAGCGCCACGGGATCTGACTGGCGGGCGCCGTACTCGCCGTTTCGGTTCAGGTCGCCCTGGACGATGCCGACGGACATAAGTTCGTTGACCCGGTCGACCTGGTAGTCGGAGACTTCGGCCATCAGGTGATGGCCATCCTCCAGGATCCACCATCGGGTTCGAAAACGGGCATACGCCAGGTCCTGGACTTTGCCGGAATCGTCGACGAACGAGCGAATGAACTGCCCGGTGTCCCACAGATCAGAGCGTTCCAGGGGGACGGCGGTATGCAGGTAGATATGAAGGCCGGGTGAGTCGACCTGAGGCGGATTTTCTTCGCGGTCGTATTCGTCGTGCTCGCCCTTGATTCGCTCGATATAGCCGATCTCGATTTCGTTGAAGTCTTGGTCTTTGAAGGCGAATCGGTCGCCGGGGCGTTCACAGCGGTCGTAGACAGACGACAGCTCGCCGGGCTGGAGGTTGCAGGCCGCTCCCACGGTCGACAGAAAATTCGCCGGCGTGGTCACTGCCGGCGGCGGAATTGAACTTCGATCCGCGCGCGGTGCGTCCGAATTCGCTGCCCAGGACGACGAGGGTGTTGTCCCAGTAGCTTCCGCTGTCGGGGTGTTGCATGGCCTTGAGGACGTACTGGAGTCCGCAGATCAGTCGGTTGAGTTCGTCGATGCGCTGGGGCAGGGCGTTCTTTTCGCCCGAGTGCATGTCGTAGCTGCCCTGATTGAGGTAGACCGCCGGCGCCGACGGCCATCCCTGGGTCCCCCAGAGAGAAGGCCGGCAGGGGCGTCTCGCCGTTTTCGCGGGCCTGCTGGTACTGCTGGCGCAGCCCGTAGTTGATCATCGTAAAGAAGCTCGTCCCCTCGCCGACGTACCCCTTCTGGAACCGCTCCAGGCCGGTGCCGTGGTTGCCGTCAGCGCGGGCCGAAAACGGCTCATGGTCCACGCAGGGAAGGACGGCGATATCGTCGGCGATCTCGGGGATCGACTGGACGCCGCGATCGCGTAGCGGCGCACCGTCTTCGCCCTCCAAAAAGGGCGCGTCCTGCAACAGTTTGCCGACGCCCCACTCGACGCCATCGGCCACGTTGTCGGCCATCCCAAAGGGGTTGTACTCCGGCGCGACGTCGCCGTTGAACGCGGAGGTGAACCGAAAGCCGCCGGCCAGCCGGATGTAGAGCAGGTGCTTGACCTCTCCTCGGGCCGCCGTCGCGGCGTCGGCCTTATTCGGCACCCAGATGTGGGGCAGCACCGTCGAGGCGGTGGCCGCAGCCGCCGTGGCGCCCACGCCTTTGAGGAATTAACCGCGGCTTCAAGTCGTGGAGCGCAGATGGCTCAGGTCCGAACAGGTCTCGGTATCGCCGATCTCGGGGCCACCGTCGCACTGGACGTGGGGTTGGTCTGTGATGTCGTCGGACATGACGGTCTCCGGTCGTCAGTAAAAGAGCATCTCGGAGCTGGACAGCAGGGCAAAGCAGCTCGGACGTGCGAATTCTTCGGCGTTGCAGACCGTCCGGGCGCAGGCTTCGCCGGACTCGCGGGCCTGGGAGCGCTCCGAAGAGGACATCTCCCGGCCGAAAAAGGTCTCGGTCTGGTAGGAGACGATGGTCTCGGCCAGCTCGGCATCGACGGCCTGGTCGGCCGAGCCCCCGTCGGGGAGAAGGCGTCGGGTCTGCGCCCCTCCGTCGGATTCAAGACCGGGAGCGCAGACCTCGTCGACGAAGTTGAGCTGCTGGGCGGTCGTCAGAATGCTTATGATTTTGAAGCGGCCGCCGGCGTCGTTTCTGGGGCAGCCGCCCAGCGACCGGGCCAGATCGCGGTAGTCGTCGCGTACCCGTCCCTCGTCGTCGAGCTGCCAGTTCGAATGGCGTAGGAGCGCCAGCGCGCCCAGTCGGTCGGAGCGCTCCAGTTGCCAGGTTTGAGGCAATCGGTAGTCGCAGCTGGAGAGATCGTAGCCGGTCATCCCCTTGATGGAGTCGATCCAGGTCTCGGCCTCGACCTGTTTGAGCGGCCCCTGGGCCCACTGATACGGGGGTTCGTCGGTGCCAAACGCGGACTGGCGGTATGCCACAGACGTGGCGACCGCCCAGTGCAGGCTGCGGATGTCGGCGTCGTGCTCCAGAAAGTACTCGACGAGGGCGTCGCGGACTTCGGGCACCTGTCGCCCCAGGTTGTAGCCCATGTAGTGGCGAGGCACCTGGTCGACCGCGTTTTCCCAGAAGGCGCGCTGTTCGGACAGGATTCGACCGGGCATCTGGAGCTTTTCCCATTCCGAAGCGCGAAGCTGGCCCGCCCACATGCGGGGATCATCGTCGTCTCCTTCCGCGCGCAGGTCGGGCTCCAGAATCAACTGGTTGTAGCCCCAGAGGATGCTCGTGCACTCGCCGCGGGTCTCCTCGTCGACCCGGCCCTGGTCGTCGATACACTCGTAGTCGATGTAGGCGTCGGGCAGGCGCAGGTCGAGTTGTTCGTGGTCTTGGTACCCGCTGTCCCACAGCGTGTAGAGTCGGGCCAGGTCGCTGCGTTCATTTCCAAGCGGCGGCCGGCCCATCAGCAGCCAGAAGAGGGCATCGGGTCGGAGCCGCCGGGGAAGTGCCCGTCGGTGACCGTCGAGCCGTTGCCGACCATCTGACCGGGGCCTTCCGCGGGATCGTCGGGGTCAAACCGGAAGGCATCGGTCGGGTCGGCACAGGAGCAGAGCAGGACCGTCACACTCAGTAATCCCACGATACATACAGGGGATCCAGCGAGGGACCGTTTCATATTCAGCTCCCGAGCAGGGGAGTGTTGTGAGTCAGATTGGCTCTATTTTCAGCGTATCCACGGTTGAGCAAACGATCAATAAAACCATGGTGTGCGTCAGATGCCGAATTCGAGGCCGATGTTGATGTTGTAGCGCAGGACCTTGCCGGTCCAGGTACGGCGGAAATCGACGTCGTTGACCGTGTCGCTGACGTTTAGCAGGAAGAGCCGCTGCCAGTGGATGCCGAAGTCGGCGCGCAGGGCAAATCGCGGGTCGATGGTCCATCGAAACCCGACGATGGGTGCCAGGTCGACGCCCAGCCGCGGGCCTCCGAAGACGGAGATCTCATCGTCTTTCATGTCTTGGATCTCGCGGCGCAGGTCCCCGTCGCGGCTGCCGTCAGGGAAGAGCATGCTGAGTCCGACCTGAGCGGCCAGGATAAAGTGAAACTGGTCCAGAAAGGGGATCAGCCACTCGGCGCGGCCAAAGAAGTTGCCCAGTTGACCGTATTCGACGGTGGTGACGTCGTCTTGGTTCTGGTCTTCGCCGGGAATCTGGTCGGCTTCGTAGCTGCCGAAGTAGGTGACGCCACCGCCGACGCGGACCCGTGGACTCAGGGCGGTCAGGTAGACGAGCTGAGCATTCAGGATCCCGTCCGGGTTGTAATCGTAGGACTCGTCGGTGGAGTCGACGCCGCGGATCTCCTCGCCCTCCAGCCGGCTGTTCTCGAAGAACATGCCCACCGAGAGCCCCACGTAGCCGCCACTGAGTGCCTGTGACGATGCGTCGGATTCCTGCCCGAACGCCTCGGAGGGACCTGCAACGATGAACAGGCCGACGATTACATACAGCAGTCGATACATCGGGCTCGCCTCAATGTCATAAACAACGTTGACACCAAGGACGATAGTTTTTTCGGAGGTCACCCGGCCAGAAGACCTTAATCTGCGGAGTTGTCGGCCGCTTCGATCTCGGAGACGCGGTTTAGAATCTTGACGATACTGTCGGGGTTCAGCGAGATCGAATCGATCCCGCGTTCGACCAGAAAGGCGGCAAACTCTGGGTAGTCACTGGGTCCCTGGCCACAGATGCCGACCGGGAGGCCGGCCGCGTGCGCTCGTTCGATCAGGTCGCCGATAAGCCCCGTGACGGCGGGGTCGCGCTCGTCGAAGAGTTCGGCGAGGTCGACGGAGTCTCTGTCGACACCCAGCGTCAGTTGTGTGAGGTCGTTCGAGCCGATGGAGAATCCGTCGAACCGTTCGGCGAAATCCTCTGCCAAAACGATGTTCGAGGGGACCTCGGCCATCATATAAATCTTGAGGCCCTCCCGGCCTCGCTCGAGCCCCTCTTCGGCCATCACTTCCAGGCAGCGGTCCGCCTCGGCGACGGTACGAACGAAGGGGAGCATCACCACGACATTGTCGAATCCCATCTCCTCGCGCACCCTTCGCAGGGCCCGGCATTCCAGTGCAAACCCCTCGCGGTATCCTTCGTCGTAGTAACGCGATGCGCCGCGCCACCCGAGCATCGGGTTGGCCTCGGCGGGCTCGAACTGGGCGCCCCCGATCAGATCGGCATACTCGTTGGTCTTGAAGTCGCTGGTCCGGACGATCACCGGATTGGGGTAGTGCACGGCGGCGATCGAGGCGATGCCTTCGGCAAGTCGTTCGACGAAATAGTCTTCGCGGTCGTCGTAGGCGGCGGTCCGCTCCTCGATTTCGGCGCGTACCTCCGGGTCGTCGAGCGCGTCGAACCTGGCCAGCGCCATCGGGTGGACCTCGATGACGTTGTTGATGACGTACTCCAGTCTGGCGAGTCCTACGCCGTCGCACGGCAACTTCCACCACCGGCGGGCCGCCTCCGGGCTGGCGACGTTGACCATGATGTCGGTGTCGACGTCGGGCAGCGTGTCGAGGTCGGTCTCCTCTTCCCGGAAGTCGAGGAGCCCGTCGTAGACGCGCCCTTTGCTCCCCGTGGCGCAGTCGATGGTAACGGGCTGTCCATCCTCCAGCGTGTCGGTCGCATGTTCCGTGCCGATGATGGCCGGGATGCCGAGTTCGCGGCTGACGATGGCCGCGTGGGAGGTGCGTCCGCCGGCATCGGTAATGATGGCCGCTGCCTTCTTCATGATCGGGACCCAGTCGGGGTCGGTCCGACCGGTGACCAGAATGTCTCCGGCCTCGAAGGACTCGATTTCGTCGACGGTGTGAGCAGACGAGACCCGGCCGTTTGCGATCGCTTCGCCGATGGCGAGGCCCTCCAAGATGGGCGTGCCCGGGGATTCTTCGAAATGATAGGTGTGCAGACTCGACGGCTGGCGTTGGGAGTGGACCGTCTCCGGGCGCGCCTGGACGATGAAGAGTTCGCCGGACTCGCCATCTTTGGCCCACTCGATATCCATCGGGCAGTCGTAGTGGTCTTCGATCGTCGCAGACCAGCGAGCCAGTTGGAGGATTTCGTCGTCGGTCAGCGTGAAGGAACGGCGTTCTTGATGAGTCGTCTGGCGGAGTTCCGTGGGGGAATCACCGCCCTCGGAGTAGATGAGTTTTTGTTCCTTGGAGCCGAGTTCGCGGCCGATGATCGGGATGTGGTTTTCGTCGTCCAAAAAGGGCTTGTAGACGGTGAACTCGTCGGGATTGACACTGCCCTGGACGACAGTCTCGCCGAGCCCCCAGTTGCCGGTTATCAGGACGACGTCGGGAAAGCCCGTGTCGGTGTCGATCGTGAAGATAACCCCGGCCGAGGCCCGGTCGGAGCGCACCATCTTTTGGAAGCCGACCGAGAGGGCGACCGCCATGTGGTCGAAGCCCTTTTCGCGCCGATAGGTGATGGCGCGGTCGGTAAAAAGCGAGGCGAAGCAGCGCTTGCAGGCCGTCATCACGGCGTCTTCGCCGCAGATATTCAGAAACGACTCCTGCTGGCCGGCAAAACTCGCCTCGGGCAGATCTTCGGCGGTGGCACTGCTTCGGGCGGCGACGTCGACAGCCTCGGTATCGTACCGTTGGCTCAACGTCCGGTAGGCCTCCAGAATCGCCTGGCGAACCGGGCCGGGAAACTCGGCCGATGGACTGTCGATCAGGTTGCGGATCGCCGAGCCGGTCTCTCGAAGCGTCTGGTCGCCGGACTCCATGGCCGCAAGATGCTCGGCAATCGGTTCCTCGAGGTCGTTCGCCTGCAGGAACGTGCGATAGGCCGCCGAGGTCGTCGCAAAGCCGCCGGGGACGCGGACGCCCCGGTCGGCCAACGACTGTATCATCTCGCCGAGCGACGCGTTCTTTCCACCCACTCGGGCGACGTCGCTGCTGCGAAGGCTTTCGAAAAATGCGACGAATTCAGGGTTGGACGATTCGCTGTCGGGCATCGCCTACGCTCCAGATTCTATTGGATACTTAACGACCGCAAACACCGGGGCCAAGCGTAAGCGCATTCGAGCTTCGTCAAAGGAGATGCATCAACGCCGCTCTTCGTTCCAGTGGCAGTTCTTGTACTTGCGGCCCGACTCGCACCAACACGGGTCGTTGCGCCCGAGATCGTGGTCTTTGACGTGGGTGTCGGGGTGGTGGTGGTCGCCGCCTTTGCCGGCTTTGACTCGCTCGATAATCTCGCGCGCCTTACTCATCTGGGAGCGCACGGCCTCGAGCTGGTCCTCTTCGTTTTGAGTCAACTCACCGTCGAGTTGGCGGATGGCGGTGGCCAGCGAGACGGCGGTTTCGGCGTGCTGGCGGTTCTCGGCCGCCAGCATCAGGTAGTGGCGCAACATCGGTTTGAGGGCGTCGAGGGCCTCCGGGTCTCCGTACTGGGCGAGGTTCGTGGCCCCGAGCATCGGATTTTTGACCAGGTTCTTGAGCAGTGTCTGGAAGACGACGCGCCGGCGGACTCCGAGCTTGGCGAAGACGCAGGCGACGTCGTCGCGAAAGTCCTCACCGAAGGATTTGAGCGCGCGGATGCCGGGCGCGACGGCGTCGTCGCCGAAGCGCTGCAGCGCCGCGGTGAGGGCGGTGTCGAGCAGGGCGTCGGGGTCGGCCTCGTAGAGCGCCTCGTACATCGGTTCGATGGCACGGGGGTCTTGGAGTTCCCCCAGCAACTTGGCCGCCTCGATGGGGGCGAATCCGTCGCCGGGAGCTGCTTCGTCCCACAGTTCGCGGTCTTGAATGACCGCGATCAGTGCCGGCACGATCTCTTCACCGTGGGCCAGGATGCGCTTGCGTCCCGGAGCGTCGAGATCCGGTCCCATCTCAAACAGCGGTTCGAGCCGCTCATCATTGCGGATTTCGTCAGTCATGATAGACCAAAGAAGGCGAGTCAACGCGATTTCGTAGCACCCGGGAGGTAACAGACATGTGGTTTCCTGTCGACGACGGCATGATCAACCTCGACCGAGTCGCCTACATCGAAGTCGAGTCCTATGCGGTGGTCTACTACAACGACGCCCGTGCCGTGCTGACGACGGCGAGCTTTTCCTCGAAGGAAGACCTCGAAAATTACGTCAAGAAGCTTCAAAAAGAGATTTCCTATCCACTGGTGACCGGCGACAGCGAGCGGTTTCCCGACGCCGAGCGGCACGCGTTGCTGGACGTCGCCGACAAGGACGAGTCCGATGAGTGACATGCAGCGCTTCGTGTTCACGGCCCTGGCGGTCGGGGCGGCGGCCCTGTTTTGGGCGGAACCTCCGTCATTTGCTCATTCCGGGGGGACCGACGAAGACGGATGTCACATCTGCCAGACCGACTGCAAAGAGAAGGGCTACGAAGAGGGAAGACAGCACTGCCACGGCGATTCGTCGGCCGACGAGTCCTCCGAGGCATCGGACGAAGAGAGACTCCAGTTGGAGGATGGCCAGAGGGTCTACGTCGACAAAGTCGTCGACGGCGACACTCTGGAGGTCCGGGTTCCCGCCGCTGACGGCAAACGCGTCGACGTGCGGCTTCTGGGCATCGATTGTCCCGAGAGCCACACGAATCCGAAGTGCAGACGACAGGGCCGAAGCGGAGGCCCCGGCTGCGCCGAGCAGATCCCGCGTGGGCTCAAAGCGTCCCGTGCCGCCGCGGATTTGGTCAAACACGAGACCGTCCGGCTCGAGGCCGGGGAGGGCGGTGACCTCAACCGAGGCCACTACGGCCGAATCCTGGCCTACGTTCGCATGAAGGATGGTCGAGACCTCGGACTCACCTTGATCCGTCAGGGGCTCTGCCGCGACTACGGTCACAAGTATCCCCACCCCCGCGGAGATGCCTATCGAGACGCCGAAGAGAGCGACGGCGACTCGTAGGGTTCGAGGCGGGCCATCCCACGATTGCTATCCGTCGCGGCGATGAATATGATGCCCTCGCTACCATTTCTACGTTGGAGACCTCTATGCCAATGCGTCGCGCAATCCTTGTGAGTTTTGTCCTCTGTGTCGGGTGCGCAACCGCCCCCGATTCCGCCAAACAGACCGAGTCTTCAGACATGCAGATGACCACCGATGACGCCCGGGAGACGGGCTTCGAATACCCGGAGACCCAACGTGGTGACGTCGTCGATGAGATGTTCGGTACGCAGGTCCACGACCCGTACCGATGGTTGGAGGATGGCAGCAAAAAGGAGGTCGAAAAATGGATGACCCGGCAAGACAAGTTCACCCGCCGATACCTGGAGGACTTGCCGCTGCGTGAACGACTGCGCAAGCGCTACCGAGAGCTCTATTACATCGACGCGATGTCGTCGCCGACCCCGCGCGACGACCGCATTTTCTACGCGCGGCAGCACGCCGATAAGCAAAAGGACGTCCACTACTGGCGGCCCGTCGATGGCTCCGCCGAGGATGAAGAGGTCCTGCTGGATCCCAACGAGATGGGCGACGGCGAGAATGTGTCGGTCGGCACGCTCGTGCCGTCGCACGATGGCTCCAAGGTCGCCTACACCCTCAAGGAGAACAACGCCGATGCGGCCACCCTGTACGTCATGGACGTCGAGAGCGGCGAGGTCTCCGACGTCGACGTCATCGAAGGGGCCAAATGGGCGTATCCCTCATGGACGCCCGACAACGAGGGATTCTACTACACGCACTTCCCCACCGATTCGTCGATCCCCGAGGATGAGCGAACCGGGGAGGCCGATGTGCGCTACCACGAGCTGGGCACGCCGCCGTCGAAGGACCGCATCGTCCATGGACCGACTGGAAACCCCCGCACCACGCAGAGTATCAAGGTCTCTCGGGACGGTGATTGGCTGGTTCGGACGGTGAGTTTTGGGTGGAACCGCACCGATGTCTTCGTGCGCCGGCGCAGCAACACCGACGGCGAATGGAAGACGCTGATCGAGGGCAAGCCCAACAACTACCGGGTCCGCGTCTGGAACGACCACTTCTACGTGGTCACCGACGACGGGGCGCCGCGCTCGCGGCTCATGAAGGTCGATGCCGAGTCGCTCGATCGCTCGAACTGGAAAGAGATCGTCCCGGAACAGGAGAAGGCCGTCCTGAAATTTTCTCAGATTATCGGGGGCAAACTCGTACTTACGTACTTGAAGAACGCCCACAGTCATCTGGAGATTCGGGACCTCGACGGGAGTCTCGTGCGCGAGGTGGACCTGCCTGGACTGGGGTCGACCTACGGCATGTCTGGCGAGCCGGACCGCGACCGCGCCTACTTCGGCTTCGAGTCGTTCACTCAGCCGCGACGTATCTTCAGCACGTCCATCCAAGAAGGCGGCACCGAGGTCTGGAGCAGCGAGGAGCTGCCCGTCGATACCGAGGACTTCGTCTCAAAGCAGGTCTGGTTCGAGTCGAAAGACGGGACCGAGGTGTCGATGTTTGTCGTCCATGAAAAGGGGGCACTGAAGGATGGCCCCATTCCGTTCATGATGTACGGGTACGGTGGATTCAACATCAGCCTGACGCCCTTCTTCGACGAGAGCGCGATTCCGTGGATGGAAGCCGGCGGCGGCTTCGCGGTCGTCAATTTGCGCGGCGGCGGCGAGTACGGCGAGTCCTGGCACGAAGCGGGGATGAAGAAGAACAAACAGAACACCTTCGATGACTTCATCTCGGCAGCGGAATTCCTTATCGACGAGGAGATGACGACCTCTGAGGGCCTGGCCATCGAAGGCGGCTCGAACGGCGGGCTGCTTGTCAGCGCCGTCACCGTGCAGCGGCCCGAACTGTTCGGTGCGGTGCTGTGCCACGTGCCGCTGACCGATATGGTTCGGTTCCCCGACTTCGGGCCCGCCAAGTTGTGGGTCCCCGAGTACGGCGATCCGACCACAGAAGAGATGTTCGACTATCTCTACTCCTACTCGCCGTATCACAACGTCGAGAAGGGGACCGAGTACCCGGCGTTTATGATGCTGTCGTCGGCCAACGACGACCGTGTCCACCCGATGCACGCCCGAAAAATGACGGCTCAACTGCAGTGGGCGACGACCAGCAAAGACGAGCCCGTTCTCTTTCGGCTGGAGAAGGACGCCGGCCACGGCGGCGCCGACCTGGTGCGCAGCACCGTCTCCGAGAAAGTCGACGTCATGACGTTTCTGTTCGAGCACCTGGAGGGGGCGCAATGGAGCGGACCGGAGTGAGTCCCGGCTCGGTTTAGTACCCGACGTCGTCGGGGAGTTCGATGTCGATCGACGTCGGGAACGCCGCGTTCAGGATCTGGGCGCGCCGCTCGGGGTCCGACTCATACAGGTACAGATACCGGACTAGGTGTTCGGCGACCTTGCGGCAGTAGTTGCGCCCTTCGTTGTAGGCGAATTCCTCGATGAGCCAGGGAAACGAGGCGTCGGGGTTTTCGTCGAACCAGTGGGCGACCACCGACGGCCCGGAGTTGTAAGCCGCCGCCATCGGCACGATCTTACCCTGAAACGTATCGAGTAGTTTGCGCATGTAGAATGCGCTGTATCGGAAGCCTACCTCGGGTCGAAAAAAGGCCCGCGGCCGGTAGTCGATGCCCAAGTCGTCGGCCACCTTGCGCGCCGTGCTTGGGATCATCTGCAGGGCTCCCACCGCGTTGGTGTGCGAGATCTGCGCGGGGCTGTAGCGGCTCTCCTGCCGCATGATCGCGTACATCAGATACGTCGGGATCGAGAACTCCCCGGCAACCTGCTTTACGACCGATTCGTAGGCTTTCGGATAGGCCATCACCGAGCGGAGCGATTCGGGGTCCGGCAGCTTCGGCAGCGCCGCAATCGAACCGCCGGTGGCGCGGCGCCACATCTCGTGGAAGTCCCGAACGTAGATGCCGACTGCATGGACCCACTGGTCGCGCTCGTCGGAGGGCACGGCTCGGCGCAGACGTCGCCGAATCGGTTCCAGATGACGGCGGGCGATTTCTTGCTCGTTTAGTTGAACCAGCGCTTTAACTTCTGCCCATCGCGACCGGACGTTCCCCGGGAGAGCCGGGAAGGTCTGATCTGTTACTTTAAGTCTCGGGCTGTCGTCGGCCCCGCCGCTGTCGTCGGGCCACCACACCTCCGAGGCCCGGGGATCGTCGCCCTTTATTCGTGCGCGGAGCTGTTCACCGAGGACCCCGTAGTAGGTCACCGGATAACGGTCGCGCAGTCGGTCGAGCCGCTCGAGCGCCTGCGCGTCGTCACCCATCCGGCGGTATGCCTCGGCCTGCCAGTACAGGGCTTTGCCCCACACCAGCATGTTCCCGAAGGGTTTCATCTTCTGATAGGTCTCGATGGCCTTCTCCCATCGAGACATCCGCATGTAGGTCCAGGCCAGAAACCCGTAGACCAGACTGGAGCGGCCGGACCGATATCCGTAGCGGTCGAGGTAGGCTTCAAATCCCTCAATGGCGCGTTCGTTTTCGCGATGGTCGTAGGGGAGCCAGCCGCGGTAGTAGTGGACGTCCTCAACGTGTCCACCGCGCGGGTACCGGTCGATGTAGGTGTCCAGGATCTCGAGGGCTCGGTCGTAGTCCTCCTGGCGCATGAAGGTCCGGGCGTACAGATACAGCGCCTCTTCGGCGTGTTTTCCGCCGGGGTCCGACAGACCATCCAGAAGAGACTGCGCCTGTTCGACCCGGTCGCGGAGCTTGTCGAGCCCGATCTGGGCCAGATGCCAGCGTGCCTCGACCCCGTGATCCGGGTGGTCCTTCAGCTCCTCGAACATGCGGCGCGCGCGGCGATATTGCCAGGCGGCAAACAGGGATTTGGCGCGACGGAACCGCTGCTCGGCGTCGAGGTCGTCGGTAGGCGCGAGCCCGCCTGAACGGGTCGCCTCTTCGGCGGGAAAGTCGATGCGCAGCCGCCGGGCGATATCCCGGGCTTGTTCGGCCTTGCCCCGAGCCAGCGCAAGGTCGTGCCGAGCCCTGTGGTAGCGGGCTTTGAGATATCGCCGGTCGGCGTCGCGCCGGATCTCATCATCGAGTTTGTCGGCGCGCGCATCGAGCCAGGCGAGGCCGTCGTCGGCTCTGTCGACATCGGAGCCGAGCAACGCCAGCTCCACCAGGCTCAGTCCGGACTCGAAGCGCTCGGAGAGCGTCGGTGCGTCGTTGCGGAGCTCGCTCAGGGGTTGGCGAGCCAGGTCGGGACGCCCGGCGGCCATCGCCGATTCTGCCAATAGGTCAAGCCGGCGCCAGTCGGCCCGCGAAAATTCGGGCAGCTTTTGGGCAAGGTCCAGGGCCTGGTTGGCGCGGTGGTTGGCGAGGTGGCGTCGCGCCTGGCTGTAATCTGCAGCCGCATCGGCCGCGATGGGGCCGTCGGGCCCCTGGGAGGCCGCCGCCGACGATCCGGCGGCCAAGAGGGTCGTGATGACCAGTATCAGACCGGAAGTTCTGAAGAACGGGGGCATGTCAAAGCTTCATGATTTCGCTGATGCGGTCGCCCGTCGAGTTCAGGTTGTCCTGCGGGCCGATCTTGTCGAGGTTGCGCTGGATGTCCGTGCTGGGAATGCAGGAGTGCTCGGTCTCCCAGGGCAGGTCTTCGAGGTCGTAGGCATCCTCGAGACGATGAAATCCGAGGTCGCCCTTCTTCTGGCTGCCGAGGTATTCGTCGAGAAACGCAAACCGGAAGGACTGAAACACGTCCTCGCGGATCGACCGACGGATCGTGCGCATGAAGTCCTGGTAGAAGGTGACGTTGTGAAGCGTCGCCAACATCGACCCCAGGATTGCATCGGCCTCGATCAGGTGTCGGATGTAGGCCCGGCTGTAGTTGCGGCACGCGTAGCAGTTGCAGTTGGCGTCCAGCGGGAACTTGTCGACCTGGTAGTCCCTGTTGGTCACCCGGTATTTGCCGCGGCGCGTAAACACCTGACCCGAGCGTGCGTGCCGGGTCGGGATGACGCAGTCGAACATGTCGATGCCGCGGGCGACCGCCTCGATGATATCCTCTGGATAGCCGACGCCCATCAGATAGCGCGGCTTCTCCTCGGGCAGCATCGGCGCGGTGACCTCGAGCATCTGCATCATCTTTTCGTGGCCTTCACCCACCGACAATCCGCCGACGGCGTAGCCGGGCAGGTCGACCTCCAGGGTCTGGCTGACCGACCGCTGTCGCAGGTCGGGAAAGACCGAGCCCTGGACGATGCCGAAGAGCGCCTGGTCGTCGCGCGTCTGGGATCCGGCGCATCGCTTCAGCCACCGTCCCGTTCGGTCGACGGCCTCCTGGGCTTCATCGTAGTCGGCGTCGGCCGACACGCAGACGTCGAAGGCCATGATGATGTCGGCGCCGAGTGCCTCCTGGATCTCGATGGCGAATTCCGGCGACATCTGCACCTTTTCGCCGGATTTTTCGTACTGGAAGGTCACTCCCGATTCGTCGATCTCGACATCGGGCAGACTGAAGACCTGGTAGCCGCCCGAGTCGGTCAGAATGGGACCATCCCAGCCCATCATCCGGTGCAGCCCGCCGAGTTTTTCGACGGTTTCATGCCCCGGCGACAGATACATGTGGTAGGTGTTGGCGAGCACGATCTCCGAGCCCGTCTCCCGGAGGTCACGCGGGGTCAGGCCCTTGACCGAAGCCTGAGTCCCCACCGGCATAAAGGCCGGTGTCTGAATGCTGCCGTGAGGCGTGGTCACGGCGCCGGCGCGAGCGCGGCGCTGCTGGTGAGTCTTGGTGAAGGCGAGGGCGTCGCCGTCGTCGAGTTCTGGTGCTGAGGGTTCGTCAGTCATGGTCTGCGTACTCTGCAAAAAAGAAAGTGTGTGGCGGCGCCCATCTTGGAGAGGGGGCTGCGCAAGTGCAAGCCTTCAAACAGGATGCGTGGCTTGACGGTGCGGGCTCCGCTCGCAGTTTCAAGGTGGCTTGTTTCATGCGCCACTCATGTAACTCAAGTGACGAGAGAGACACCGATGGCACAAAAACTGACGGAAGAACAGATCCGAGCGTCGATGAAGGAACTGAAGGGCTGGACCCGCGATGGCAACAAAATCGAGCGGTCGCTGGAATTCGACGGCTTTACCGAGGCGATCGACTTCATCAACCGCATCGCCGAGTTGGCCGACGACGCCGACCATCATCCCGAGATCTTCAACGTCTACAATCAGGTCGACCTGACGCTGACGACCCACGACGTCGGCGGCCTGAGCCAGAAGGACTTCAAACTCGCCCAACAGATCAACGCCGAGGTCTGACAGTTTTCGACCGATGAAAAAAGGCCGGCGAAGCGTTGGCTTCGCCGGCCTTTTTGTATGTGCGTCGATGTCCGCGGCTCAGTAGTTGTAGAGCCACTCGATTTCTTCGGCGATCTCGTCGACCTGCGGGAGGATGACCTCCTCGAGGGTCGGATTGTAGGCCACGAACGTATCCATGGCGGCGACCCGTTTGACCGGACCGTCCAGGTACTCGAACAGCTCGTCGCCGATACGCGTGGCGAGCTCGGTGCCGTAGCCCCAGGAGATGGTGTCTTCGTAGACGACCATCACTTTGTTGGTCTTTTTGACCGACTCGGCGATGGCGTCCCAGTCGTAGGGGTTCAGGGTGCGCAGGTCGATGATTTCGACGCTGGCGTCGCTGCGTTTGGCGGCCTGTACGGACCGTTGCACCGTCGAGCCGTAGGTGATGATCGTCAGATCCTCACCCTCCTGGGCGGTGCGGGCCTTGCCAAACGGCACCTTGTAGTCGGGGCCCGGCGCCAGGCTCTTGTTGTGGGTCTGGCGGTACAGGTGCTTGGGCTCCAAAAACATCACCGGGTCCTCGCACTGGATCGCCGTGCGAAGCAGGCCGGCGGCGTCGTCGGCCGTCGACGGCAGGACGACCCGCAGCCCCGGAATGGCCGTGAACATCGTGGTGCCCGACTGGCTGTGGTACGGCCCGCCGCCTTTGAGATACCCGCCGATGGGCACGCGCACGACGACCGGCGCGCTGTAGTGGTTGTCGGAGCGCCAGCGGATGTTCGACAGCTCGTTTCGAAGCTGCATGAACGCCGGCCAGATGTAGTCGTAAAACTGGATCTCGGCGATCGGCTTGAGCCCGCGTGTGGCCATCCCGATGGCGCGGCCGACGATGTTGGCCTCGGCCAGCGGGGTATTGAAGACGCGGTCGCCGCCGAACTCCTTCTGCAGGCCGTGGGTGACCTTGAAGACCCCACCCTTGCCTTTGACGTCGTTGATGTACTCCTCTTTGGTGACATCGGCGACGTCTTCTCCAAAGACGACCGTGCGCGGGTCGCGGCGCATCTCGGTCTTGAGCGTGTCATTGAGCAGGTCGACCATCGTGCATTCGCCGCGGTCTTCGTCCCAGTCGGGCTCGGTGTCGAAGTCCGACGAGGTCGGGTCGACGTCCTCGCTGTAGATGTGCTCGGTGATCGCCTCGGGCGTCGCTTCGGGCTGCTCAAGGTCGGCCGACGCTTCGACGGCATCGCTCACCTGTTCGTCGATCTCGTCGCGCAGCGATTCGAGTTCCGATTCCGTGGCGATCCCTTCGTCGACCAGAAACTTGGGAAAGGTCGTCAGCGGGTCGCGCTTGGCTTCGGCCTCGCGCTCGGATTCGGGCTTGTACGACTTCTCGTCGTCCGACACCGAGTGGCTGTAGGGTCGAATCACGTGGGCATGGGCCAGGGCGGGACCCTTGCCGGCGCGAATGTAATCGACGGCGGCCTTCAGGTTCCCGTAGCTCTCGATGGGGTCGCACCCGTCGAACTCCGTGATGTAGAGTCCTTCGAACCCGCGAGTCGCCTTCGAGATCGAGCCGCCGGCGGTCTGGATTTCGGTCGGCACGCTGATGGCGTAGCCGTTGTCCTCGACCATAAACAGCACGGGCAGGTTGTTGTTGGCGGCGTGGTTGACGCCCTCCCAGAACTCGCCCTCGCTGGTGGCGCCGTCGCCGATGGAGACGTAGACGACCTCGTCGTCCTCGAATTCGACGCCGGCGTCCTGCATCTCCTCGACTTCCTGGACGATCCGGCCGACTTCGGAGGCTCCGACCGCCTGCAGAATCTGGGTGCCGGTGCAGGAGGCCTGGCTGACGATGTTCAGCTTCTCGTGGCCCCAGTGGTGCGGCATCTGCCGGCCGCCGCTGGAGGGGTCTTCCTTGGAGCCGACCCCCTGAGCGATGACTTCCAGAGGCGTCATGCCCACGGTCAGCGCGAGCCCCAGATCGCGGTAGTACGGGTAAAACCAGTCGTAGCCGCCCTCCAGAAGCTTGCCGGCGGTCACCAGCGCGGCTTCGTGGCCGGCGCCGGCGATTTGGAAGAAGGTCTTTTGCTGGCTCTTCATCCGGATTTCGGCGTCGTCGACGGCCCGCGACAGGTACATGTCGCGGTAGATCTCGACGAGCTGCTCTTCAGTGAGCCCGTAGTATTTTTCGTCGGGCTCGATGTTGTGGACGCGCTCCGACAGGGCGTCGTCGCCCACCGGTCCGATTTCGTCGACGGATTCTGGTTCGATGTTGCTCGCCATGACAGACCCTCACTGCTCGATTACAAAATTCAAAATCTGCTCGGGCACATAGATGACCCGGGCAACGTCTTTTCCTTCAAGATGTTTGGCGATGGAGTCGACCGATCGGGCCGCCTCGACGGCCTCGTCCTGGTCGGCATCCTTCGCAATTTCGATACTTCCGCGGAACTGACCCATCACCTGCACGCCGATCTCGACGGTGTCGTCGACGGTCAGCGCTTCGTCGTAGTCGGGCCACTCGGCGTGGGCGACCGAGCCGTCGCGGCCGAGCCGCTCCCACAGCTCTTCTGCCAGGTGCGGCGCGTACGGCGACAGCATCACCGTGAACCGCTCGGCCACAGATTGCGGAATCGTCTCGCGCTTATACAGCGCGTTGACGAACTCCATCATCGTCGCGATCGCCGTGTTAAACCGCATCTCGTCGGTATCCTCGGTGATCGAACGAATCGCCTTGTGCAGCGTGCGTCGAAGCTCGTCGTCGGGCTTCCCGTCGACGACACTGTCGTCCAGGCCACTGTCGGCCTCGTCGTCGCAAAAGAGCCGGTAGACGCGCTTGATGAACCGATGCACGCCCGTGACGTCCTGCTGGTCCCAGGGCTTGGTCTGCTCGACCGGGCCCATGAACATCTCGTAGAGCCGCAGGGCGTCTGCGCCGTAGGTGTCGGCCACGTCCTCGGGGTTGACCACGTTGCCTACGGACTTCGACATCTTCTCGACTTCGACATCGAGCTCCACGTCGGCGTCGGGATGATAGGGAGTGTCTCCGTCCCATCGCACGTCAGCGGGAGCAACCACGCGGGTGCGCCAGCCCTCCAGGTCCCGGTCGTCGTTGACCAGGCTGGCCGGCTCGCCGTCGTCATCCAGCGCGTAGCGGTAGGTCGGCCCCAGAATCATTCCCTGGTTGACGACCCGCTGAAAGGGCTCTTTGCTCGAGACGAGGTCGAGGTCGTACAGCACCTTGTGCCAGAACCGCGCGTACAACAGGTGGAGCACGGCGTGCTCGGCGCCGCCGACATACAGGTCGACGGGCAGCCAGTCCTGCTCGACATCTTCGTCCCAGGGCCGGCCCTCGTCGTTCGGGTTCAAATACCGCAGATAGTACCAGCACGATCCCGCCCACTGCGGCATCGTATTCGTCTCGCGCCGGGCGGGTTGTCCCGTCTTTGGATCCGTGGTTTGAACCCAGTCCTCGGCCCGCGCCAGGGGCGGGTCACCGCTTTCGGTCGGCTTGAAGTCTTCGAGCTCCGGCAGTTCCACCGGAAGATCCTCCTCGGGGACCGTCGTGATGGTGCCGTCTTCGCGGTGCAGAATCGGGAAGGGCTCGCCCCAGTAGCGCTGCCGGCTGAACAACCAGTCGCGCAGTTTGTAGTGGACCGATGCCTCGCCGAGGTCGTTGTCCTCGAGCCAGTCGGTCATCTTCGAGGTCGCCTCGTCGACGCCGAGTCCATTGAGAAACTCGGAGTTGATGTGGGGGCCTTCACCCTCGAAGGCCTCCTCGTCGACGTCGCCGCCCTCGAGCACCGGGCGGATTTCGATGTCCTTGGCCCGGGCGAATTCCCAGTCGCGCTGGTCGTGGGCCGGCACGGCCATGATGGCGCCGCTGCCGTAGCTCATCAGCACGTAGTCGGCGACCCAGATCGGGATGCGTTCGTCGTTGACCGGATTGACCGCGTAGGCGCCGGTGAAGACGCCAGATTTCTCGTCCTGTTCTTCCTTGCGCTCCAGCTCGGTCTTGTTGGTCGCCTCGTCACAGTAGGCCTGCACCTCGTCGAGCCGCTCCTGGTCGGTGATCTCCTCGACGAGCGGATGCTCTGGCGCCAGGACCATGAAGGTCGCACCAAAGAGGGTGTCGGGCCGGGTGGTGAAGACATCGAGTTCGGCCTCGGTGCCGCCGGAAGTCTCGGGGTCGACCCGGAAGGTTACCTCGGCGCCCTCCGACCGGCCGATCCAGTTGCGCTGCATCTCCTTGAGATGTTCGGGCCAGTCCAGAAGCTCCAGGTCCTCGAGCAGCCGGTCGGCGTACTCGGTGATCTTTAGCATCCACTGGCGCATGGGCTTGCGTTCGACCGGGTGGCCGCCGCGCTCGCTCTTGCCGTCGATGACCTCTTCGTTGGCCAGTACCGTGCCCAGGGCAGGGCACCAGTTGACCGGCACCTCGTCCATGTAGGCGAGGTCCTGTTCAAAGAGCTTGATGAAGATCCACTGGGTCCACTTGTAGTAGTCGGGGTCCGTGGTGTTGACCTCGCGGTCCCAGTCGTAGCTGAACCCCAGCGCCTTCAGTTGGCTACGGAAGTTGTCGATGTTGTCACGGGTCGACTCCCGCGGGTGCTGACCGGTCTTGATGGCGTGCTGCTCTGCGGGCAGGCCGAAGGCGTCCCAGCCCATCGGGTGCAGCACCGTGTCTCCCTGCAGACGACGATACCGAGCCACGATGTCCGTGGCGGTGTAGCCCTCGACGTGCCCGACGTGCAGGCCGGAGCCGGAGGGATACGGGAACATGTCGAGGACGTAGTAGGTCGAATCGGCGTCTTCGGTGTCGACCTTGAAGGTCTCGTTTCGCTCCCAGTAGTCCTGCCACTTCTCTTCGATCTCTTCGTGGCGATACTCGGTCATGTCGGCGTCGTCGTCTCCAATGGGGAAACCCGGATGATTGCACTCCTCGCGGTAGATAGTCGAGACCAACGATCGGTGCAAGAGCACGGAATCCCGGTGCGTCTCCCTGCTACTGCACACGGAGTTTGTAACTCCACGCCCACCCCGGGGACTGACAGTGTTCCGAGGCCCCGGAGATCATCAGCCAGTAGAACCCGTCTGGGTACGAAGAATCGGGCCAGGAGAGTGTGGTCTCGAACCGTCCGTCGTCGTGGTCTACGCACTGGTGGCTCCAACTGCCTCCGTCGACGGGTTTTCGATGGACTGCCACATGAGGGTGCGGCCCATTGTATTCGCCGGAGATCTCGAGCTGGGCCGACTCCGAGTCGATCGCGATCGGAATCCGCTGATTCAGGGTGATGCCCTGTTGCGCGAAGGCATCTCGCGGTAGCATCGAGTAGGTGTGTCCCCGGCAGGCCAGCTCGCGTTCGTTGTGAGATGTGTAGGTCTGCTGCGGAACCACAAACGGAAAGTCCTTCGCCGTCGACCGCGGCAGCCGGGTGGGTACGGTCCGGCGTGTAAGATCGGTGACCGCGTAGTGCAGGTGAGGGCCACTCGAGTAGCCGGTGTTTCCACACAGCCCGATGGCTTCGCCTCGACACACCGACTCGCCGGGTTCCACCAGCGCGCCGTACTGTTGAAGGTGGTGGTACTCTGAAAAGGTGCCGTCGCCGTGATCGACGATGACGAAATTGGCATCTCCCTGGCAGCTCGGGTCGTCGCAGCCGCGGTTCGAGTCCTGACGCGCGTTCCAGACGACTCCGCTTTTTGTGGCGACGACGACCGTGCCTGGCTCACACTTGAAATCGATCGAGAAGGCTTCATCCTCCTTGTGCGTCCGCTGGTCCGAGTAGGCCTGAACGACCTTCGTTTCGGTCCCGGCCCTGAAGGGAATGGCGTGGCGCGGGGCCCGTTGTGTGATACAGCGTCCCGCGGCCTCCATGCGGGCGCCGGCCAGACAGACCGGTGCCGAGGATCGGCCCCAGCTACACCCCTGCAACACAAGTGGAGCCACCAGAAGCGCGGCTGCGATCGTTGCTGAAAGTTGTACGAAACGTGTGTCGGCCATGCGCCCGGAGTTGAGTAGAGCGGTCTTCAGGCGGGCTGCATTGTTCCCCGTCCGATTCGGCCCGTCAAATTACACCCGATTTTTCGCCCATCGATTCAAACAATGGTGGACCCTTTTTTAATCGTAGCGCTGGTGCTGACGCTGCTCGCCGGCGGCGGAGCCGAGGCCGTGCGTCGGCGGCGCAAGCGTCGCCGGCAGCTCCGCGAGGGGCTCCAGCAGGAGCGGCCCCACGGTCGGGTCGCCGACGGACGTGCCGTCTCCATCGCCGACGTCTTCTGGGACCTGGGTGCCAGCGACTTCGCACTCGAGATGATGCGCCACGACGGGTTGTTGATGCGAGAGGGCACCGCCGAAGAGCGGCGAGCGGTCCACCAGCGACTCGACGAACTTATCGACGCCGCCGGCTCCTACGGGGCGTTTATCGACGACGAGCTCGACGCGATCCAGGAGTTCTTCGAGGCTCACCGGGCGGCCGGCCCCCGCCGGTCGTTGCCCACCCTCGAGTCCCGTTCCCGGCGACTGCTGCCAGGAAACACCACGACCAACGGTAATACGACCGACGGTCGTAAGCCGGGCCGGCCGGCGGATCTCGAGTCGGTCGGGCCGTCGGGTGGATTTCGCCGACCGGGTGGCTCCAAGGGGCCCGACGAGATCGACCTCGATTCGATCGAAAGTTTCAGTGTCACCGACATCGTCGACGGACTGGTCGAGGGGCAGCTTGGGTCGAAACTGGAGACCTGGTGGACCGAGCGTCGGCTTCGGACCCTGAAGAATCGTCTCGACGAGGCATTCGAGAGCCTCTACGACCGCTACGTCACGATGGTCGAGCGGTCCTCGAACTACTACGGCCAGCTCGAATCCCCGGCCCGACGATGGGAGCGCGAGGCCGAACGTATCGACGAACTGCAGTCGCTGGATGTCCTCGAGGACGAACCCGAATCGATGTGCGCCGACGTGCTCCTCGATATCGCCGCCCGCCGTGCGCGACGCAACGCCGAGACCCTTCGTCAGAATGTGCGCGATATCGTCGAGCGCATCCATGACCACGCCCGGCGCGACGACTTTGCGATGGCCGGGTATTTGCTCTATCTGAACCGCCACGCGTTCTTCGCCGGCCGCGACGTCGACTACGCGAAGGACGTCCGCCGGATCGAAAACAGGGCCCACAAGGTCCGCGAAGAGGTCCGCGACGTGCGCCACTGACTGCGTCGCGACCCTCCGTTTGTCCACCCACCGCCCAGGAGGCTGCCATGCGCGAACGAATGAGTGAGCTTGTCCACCAAAAACAGGATGAGATCTGCGAGGCGCTCGCCGACGTCGATGGTCTCTCCTTCCGCGAAGATACCTGGGAGCGCGACGGCGGGGGCGGCGGCCGAAGCCGGGTCCTGCAGGACGGCCGCGTCTTTGAGAAGGCCGGAGTCAACGTCTCGGTCGTCGAGGGTGAACTCAGCGAAAAGGCGGCCCGCCAGATGGGCGGCGGCACGCACATCGATTCGCTGGAATTCTGGGCCGCCGGCATCAGCATGGTCCTGCACGCCCAGAACCCGATGGTGCCGACCTTTCACGCCAACTACCGCTACTTCGAACGCGGCGAAGGCGACGAGCCGGGCTCCTGGTGGTTCGGTGGTGGCGCCGACCTGACGCCGTCGTACCTGTTCGAGGACGACGTCGTGCATTTCCACTCCACCCTCAAGGACGCCTGCGACGCCCACGACGAGGAGTTCTATCCCGAATTCAAGCCCTGGTGCGACGACTACTTCTACCTGGACCACCGCAACGAAGCCCGCGGCGTCGGCGGCATCTTCTTCGACAATCTCAACGACCGCCCCGCCGACGAGCTCTTCGGCTTCATCGAATCAGCCGCCGACGCGATCCTTCCCTCCTACCTCCCCATCGTTCGCCGCCGACGCGACACGCCGTTCAATCGCCACCACAAACGCTGGCAGCAACTGCGCCGCGGCCGCTACGTGGAGTTCAACCTGGTCTACGATCGCGGCACCAAGTTCGGCCTGCGCACCGGCGGCCGCACCGAGTCCATCCTTATGTCCCTGCCGCTGACCGCCCGCTGGGAATACGATCACCATCCCGTCGAAGGCTCCCCGGAGGCGGAGATGGTCGAGGTGCTGAAGAATCCGCGGTCGTGGGTTTAGGGGGCGCTTCCGCGCCGGGGTGGGGTTAGTGGGTGTGCGGGGGTAGGACGACCCCCGGCTCGCTACGCTCGGCGGGGGTCAGCATTCAGGTTCCGTAGGTCGGTGTGCTCGGGTTAGTCGTGGGTATGTAGAGGGTCGGCGTGCGGAGATGGACACCCCCGGGCTCGCTGCGCTCGGCCGGCGGTTGTCTCCAGGCCGCGGAAGGTCAGTGCGCCGGCATAGGCGCCCGCGGCTCGCTGCGCTCGGCCGGGGGGCATCATGAGTTGGCGGGGGTAATCGTGTCTTGACGCGGGGGATGACGGCGAGCGACGGTGGTGGCTCGTTGTTTGTGACATATTCTGGGGAGGGGACATGCCGTTTACGCAGCTTCGATTTCACATTGTATTCGGGACGTACTGGAGAAGGCCGTATCTGAAGCCGGAGTTCGACGACTACCTGTTCCCGAAGATCGGCGGGAAGACAAAGGAGTGGGGCGGCATTCCCTTGGCGATCAACGGCTGGTACGACCACGTGCATATCGTCTGTGCGCTGCCGCCGGCCCTTTCGGTCTCCAAATACGTTCGTCGCGTGAAGAGTCAGACGTCTGGAGATCTGAGGCGGACGTTTCCCGAACGACTTGGCAACTTTCGCTGGGCGAAGGGCTACGGCGCCTTTACCGTGAGACCTGATGACATGGACGACCTGATTCGCTACGTCCGTCAGCAGAAGGAGCGCCACGCAAAGGACGAAATCCGGCCGTGGTGGGAGAAGTGGGAAGAGGACTGATCGTTCTCCCAAGTCCCGCGACAGGATTGTCGGTTCAAGATAGCTCTTGTCGGAATTGGTCGATTTCTTCGCTTCCCCGGTCGTCGACCTCCGAGGCCAGCGAATCCATCCATGTGCGGCCGTCGGCGCCGCGGTCGAGTTCCGTAAAGACCTCAACGGCGAGCTCGAGGGTTTTGGATAGAAATGGGACGCCACGTAGCCGCAGAAAGGTGTCGTCCGTGATACCGAGCTCCGCGTATGCGCCGCCCAACCAGTTGAGCCGCTCGAGCGCTCGCTCGTATTCGCTGATATCCACGAGCGCCTTCGCGAAATTGAAGTGCATCTGGGGCAACGCGAGGCGGTCCGAATCGTTCAAATCGGTGGCACGCCGAAACGCCTCGAGCCCGGTCGAAACCTCTTCGGCTTGGGTCGCCGAGGTAGCGAGGTTGAACCACGCATCGGTCGACTCCTCGGACTCCGCCACGGCCCTCAAATACGGCACTGCCTCCTGGTATTCCCCCTTGTGATAGTGAGCAAGTCCGGTCAGTCGCTTCGCCCGCTGACGAACAGACAGTCGATCGGCGTTGAGAAACGACTTCGCGCCCTCGATGGCGTCGTCGAAATTTGATGCCTCAATAGCCTCTTCAGCATCGTCGAGTTCAGGCGGGTGGGATTCTTTCGGGGACATCGATTTCCTCCGTTGAGTATACGGTTGCCGACTTCAGCGGCACAACTGTTCGGCAGACAGCCCTTCATCGCCGGCTGACGGGTCAGCCCGCCGTTTCCGCCGACGCACCACTCGTGGAATTTCTGCTTGTACCAGTTGTACGTGCCGGTCATCACCGTCTTGTTGAACTGCTCTTCGGAGATGTTTCGCATCGGGTTGAGTCGCCAGTAGATCTCCATCGCTTGGTCGTCTTCGCACTCCAATAATATATTGAAGTAATCGGCGAGATACGGCTTTTCTGGCGATTGGAAGACCTCGTAGCACCTAGCGCCCATCCACTGAATGTCGTATCCTTTGATCAACAATGGAACGTGCCGTTCGATGGGACATTCGACGAGCAAGCGGTCGCCGACCCGACGATCGGCGTCGGCGAGACGGTCGAGGATCTGGAGCGGAAAGCCGCTGGGGTGAAACCGCGAGAAATTGAAGTGCGGAGACGGATACAGCGTGGCTTACAGGTCGGTCGCGTGACAACACCGTTTGGTGACCTCAAAGATCTCCTCGGGGCGATCCGGGTGGAACGTCGCGCCGTATCCCACGTTCATCGAGTTCCTCCAGGTCCGGCGAGGAGGAAAGGATAAAAGTTTTTTCGACGCCCTCCAGATGCTCGTGGCCCCATCGTTGTCGGTTGGGCGTGCAGAGATGTCGCCGGAGTACGGGATGGTCTACCCCGACCGACCGGAGCGCCTTCGGCGCGGAGGGAGCTCGGGGGTGTCCATCTCCCAGCCATCAGAGATCGTCGAAGAAACCGACTATCTCCGTAGACCCGTCAACCTACTCTACGAACAACAATCAAAGGTGTTGACACGTCCCCGGGTCGTCGGTAGCGTCCGCCTTCGCGCTGGCCTGGAATTTTCGGTCGACAGCGTGACGTTTCGTGGGCGAGCGACCCGCGGTATCAGCAGGTAATCAAGGACATGTCCCAGTTTGAGATCCAACTCGATGACCTCGAGTCGTCGCCGGTGGAGCTCGATTTCGCGCCGGAGACGGAGCAGCTCGAGGAGTTGTTCGAGGCCTTTGCCGACGAGTTCGTCGTCGATTCGGAGGCCCCGTTCCATGTGGATCTGTACGTGATGCTGGATGGCACCTCGATCGTGGTGTCGGGTCGGGCCTCGGGGACCTTTCATTACAAATGTGGAAGGTGCCTGCAGGATCGCGAGACCGAGGTCGACGCCAGTGTGAACGTGACGATGTTGACCGCCGACGAGTACCGGGAGACCTACGGGGGCGAAGAGGAGATCTCTTTGGATGAGGAGGACCTCGAGACGACCTGGTACGAGGGTCAGTCCGTTGACCTGGGGCCGCAGGTGCGCGATGCCATGTTGATGGAGCTTCCGGCCTGGCCGCAGTGTCCGGATGAGCTTCGCGATTCGTGCGACGCCGCCTATGAAGAGCACGTCGGCGACGAGACGCTCGACCGACTCGAGGAACACGAGGTCGACCTTCGATGGTGGCCGCTCAAAGATATCGATTTGGAAGAAGAAGAAGAGAACTGACGACACGTCGAACCACAGGAGTTGACGATGGCTGTTCCAAAGCACAACGAATCGAAAGCGAAGACGCGCTCCCGCCGGGCCCACAAGGACAAGCTCGAGGAGCCGACCTTTAACTTCTGTCCCGAGTGCTTCGCCCCGAAGCGGCCGCACCGGGTCTGCCTGGAGTGTGGTCACTATCAGACTCAGGGGATGGACGAAGCCCAGCAGATCATCGAGGTCTGGGAAGTCTGAGTCGCCCCCTGCGAGTGACCCTTCATGCATTGCCCGTTTTGCGACCATTCCGACAGCCGAGTTGTCGACTCGCGCGCGTCGGCCAATGGTCGAAAGGTTCGCCGCCGTCGTGAGTGCCCTTCTTGCGAACGGCGGTTTACCACGTATGAGCGCATCGAAGAGTTCTTCCCGAGGATCGTTAAATCCGACGGGAGCCGGGAGGACTACAAGCGCGAGAAGATACGGCGCGGCGTGGAGCTCGCCTGCACGAAGCGTCCGATTTCGACCTCCGAGATCGACGAGGTCGTCGACAACGTCGAACAGAAGTTGATCGAGCTGAGTCGGAAGGAAGTCTCGAGCGACTGGATCGGGTCGACGGTCACGAAGGAGCTTCGAGACCTCGACCCGGTCGCATACATCCGATTCGCCAGCGTCTATCGCGCCTTCAATGAGATTCAGGAGTTTCTGGCCGAGGTCCGGGAGCTCGACGTCGACGAACCCTCGCGCGAGTAGTCGTCGGCTACCGACCGGCGCCCCCTTCACACGACGGTGCTAGTATATGGGTTCGGCTGCCGAGTCCGGTCCACATCAAGAGCTGATGGCGCTGGCCATCGAGGAGGCCGAGAAGGGGCTGGGCCGCACGAGCCCGAATCCTCTTGTCGGCAGCGTCATCGTCCGTGACGGCGAAGTCGTCTCGAAGGGATACCACCGTGGCCCCGGAGAACTTCACGCCGAAGTTGCCGCACTCGAAAAACTCGATCCGGAGGTCGCAAAAGGCAGCGACCTGTACGTCAACCTCGAGCCCTGTTGTCACCACGGACGCACACCTCCGTGCACCGACGCGATTCTCGAGGCTGGTGTGTCGCGGGTCTTCATCGGGATCGAGGATCCGAACCCACGTGTCAGCGGAGAGGGGATCGAACAACTCCGGGCCGCCGGTGTCGACGTCGTCGTCGGCGTCCTGGAGGAGGAATCCTACCGTCTCAATCGCGCGTACGTCACGTATATGAACAAGGGGCGGCCCTGGGTCGGTGTGAAATGGGCGATGAGTCTGGACGGCAAGATCGCCACGCGGAGCGGCGATTCGCAGTGGATCACCGACGACGCGGCGCGTCGCGAGGTCCACCGGCTGAGAGACCTGTACGATGCGATTACCGTCGGCACGGGGACGCTGCGTGCGGACAACCCGCGGCTGACGTCTCGCATCGAAGGTGGGCGGGACCCCACGCGGGTTCTGCTGGATGCGCGCTTGGATGCGCCGCTCGACCTCGGGGCCTACAGCGGGGACGACGAGGATCCGCCGACCTGGATCTTTGCCGGGCCCGGGGCAGACCCCGAAGCGCGCGAGGTACTTAAAGGGCGCGGCCTCGAGGTCATCGAGACGGATGTCGGTGACGAGGGTCGCATCGACCTGCGGGCGGTGCTCGGCGCCCTCGCCGACCGCGGGATCGTCCGCTTGATGGTCGAGGGAGGCGGCGAACTGACGGGGTCGTTGTTCGATGAGCGGATCGTCGACCACGTGCATGCGTTCGTGAGTCCGAAGGTGATAGGCGGGCGCGAAGCCGTACCCGCCGTGGGCGGGATGGGCGTCGAGTCGGTCGCCGACAGCGCGCGCCTCGTCGAACGGCGGGTCCGCACGGTCGACAACGACGTCCTTATCGAAGGCGATGTGGCATACGGAACCGAGGAGTGAAGGCGTGTTTACGGGCTTGGTCAAAGATGTCGGGGAGATTTACGAGCGGTCCGAGGGGGACGATAGCGTCTCCTTTGGGATCGAGACGTCGCTGGACGTCGATGATTTCGACGCCGGCGAGAGCATCGCCGTCGACGGGGTGTGTCTGACAGTCACCGAATTCGACCGCGACGCCGGGGCCTTCGAAGTCGACGTCTCGGCCGAGACGCTTCGAAAGACGGCGCTCGGGGATCGTCGGGTTGGCGACGGCGTGCACCTCGAACGGGCACTCCGCGTGGGAGACCGCCTGGGCGGCCACTTCGTCCAGGGACACGTCGACGGGGTCGGTGAACTCGTCGACCGTCGTCGCGACGGCGACGGCTGGGAGCTCGATTTTCGGGTTCCCGTTGCGCTCGCACGTCTGATCATCGAAAAGGGGTCGATCGCGGTCGACGGTGTGAGTCTGACCGCCTACAACGTGGGAGAAGAGACCTTCACCGTGACGGTCGTCCCCCACACCTCCCGGCATACGAATCTCGTGGACTATCCCGTGGGGCGGGTGGTCAACCTCGAGGCCGACATGCTGGGGAAATACGTCCAGAAGCTAGCCGACGGTGAACCCGATTCCCGCGTGCCACCCACGCCGGGTCGTCATTGAAACTCAGAACCGAACCAGACGGTTTGAGGACTTGCAGTTATGAATGAATCCATCGAGCGGGTCGAACGCGCCATCGAGGCGATGAAAAACGGGGAACTCGTCATTATCCTCGATGCGCAGGAGCGCGAAAATGAGGGAGACCTCTGTTTTGCCGCCGAGAAGACGAATCCGGAGCTCATCAATTTCATGGCCAAGAAGGGCCGCGGGCTGATTTGCCTGGCGATGACCGGGGAACGGCTCGACCATCTGGGCATCCCCATGATGGTCGACAACGACGACAACTCCAGTCAGTACGGCACCGCCTTTACGGTGAGTATCGAAGCAAAGGAGGGTGTGACGACCGGGATTTCGGCGGCCGACCGGGCCCGGACCATCGAGGCCGCGGTCGCGGACGATGCCGACGCCGATGATATCGTCTCTCCGGGGCACGTGTTTCCGTTGCGAGCCCGAGACGGCGGTGTGTTGGTCCGGACCGGACAGACCGAGGCGAGTGTGGATCTGGCCCGGCTCGCGGGGCTGAAACCGGCGGCGGTGATCTGCGAGATCATGAAGGCCGACGGGTCGATGGCGCGGCGCGAGGATCTGGAGGAATTCGCCCAGGAGCACGACCTCGAGATGCTCTCGGTCTCGGACGTCGTCCAGTACAGGATGCGGCGCGACAGCCTGGTCGACGTGGTCGAGGATTCGCCGATGGACTCGGCCTACGGCGGGGACTGGCGGGTCAAGGTCTTCGAGAGTCGGACCAGCGACGCCCAGCATCTGGCGTTTGTGTGCGGTGACCCGGAGCCCGACGAGCCGACGCTGGTTCGGGTCCAACATCGGTGCGACACCTTTGACGTCTTCCTCCGTGACCGGGACGATACATGTACCGGCCAGTTGTCGCGGATCATGGAGACGATTGCGCGGGAAGGGGAGGGCGTCATCGTGTATCTGGACCATCCGTCGAAGTCGGCCGAAGAACTCGTCGACCACTACGTTCGGCAGGGAAACCGGCGGCCGTATCGATCGGAGCGCGACAATGTGAATCAGCCGCGCGAATCGTTGAAGGTGCTCGGGATCGGCGCTCAAATCCTGGCGGACGTCGGTGTCGGAAAGATGCGTCTGATGACCAATCGCCCCAAGCGCACCTTCGGGCTGGACGGGTACGGGCTCGAGATCGTCGACCAGATTCCGATCCCCGGCCCCGATGAGCTCGATGGCGATGTGACGCCGGCGCAGAAGGCCGCCAGCGAGTAGTTTCAAGTGAATGATTGAAGGCAAGCGAGGCGAACCATGGCGCGTGAGATAGACGGAAACTTGATTGCGACGGGTAAGGAATTCGTGGTGGTGGCTGCTCGGTGGAACGAGCGCTTCGGCGAGGCCCTTATCGAGGGGGCCGTCGACTGTCTGGAGCGTCACGGAGCCCGCAGCGAGGACGTCACGGTCGTTCGCTGTCCCGGCTCGTTCGAGCTTCCTCAGGTTGCAGCCAGGGTATCGGACCGTCTCGATCCCGACGCCGTGATCTGTCTCGGGGTGTTGATCCGCGGCGAGACTCCCCATTTCGACTACATCGCCGGCGAAGCGACCAGCGGGATCGGCGCGCTGGGCCGCGAGGGTGACCTCCCGGTGACCTACGGCGTTCTGACCTGCGACACGATGGAACAGGCGATGGCCCGCAGCGGGTCGAAGGCCGGAAACAAGGGAGCCGAAGCGGCCGAAGCGGCCATCGAGATGGCAAACCTCTACGAATCGATAGACGAGTTGGCATGACGAAACCACAGGCAAAGGGCCGCGAGGTCGCCCTCTGGGCGATGTACGCGGCAGACATCGCCCGTTTGACCCCGACGGTGGCGCTGGAGAAGACGCGCGCCATCGCCGAGTCGATCGATGCCGAGGCCGCCGGGGCGTGGAGTCACGTGACGACGCGGCTCGAGGGGCTCGGCTCGCAGCTCGAACGGGTCGACGAGAGTCTCGAGGAGGCCAGCGAGCACTGGCGCTTTGAACGGATGGCGGTGGTCGACCGAAACATCCTGCGTGTGGGGATCTACGAGCTGCTCGAGATGGAAGATGTGCCGCCGCTCGCGACCATCGACTCGTGCGTCGAACTCGCCAAGACCTACGGCGGAGAATCGACCCCCGAGTTCGTCAACGGATTGCTCGACCGGGTGCGTGGCGAACTCGCCGAGGGCGATGACGAGATCGCGCAGGCCGAACCGACCCAATGACGGCTGGCGTGCGCCGGGTCCCCGGGACCGTGTTGTTGATGTGGCTTGTGAGCGTCGCGCTTGTGGGCTGCACCGGCGGAGGCGATTCAAGTCGCGACCGCCAGAGCGACCCCCTGTATCGCAGTCTTTCGGCGGGCGGCGACCGGGTGATGGTACATCGAGAGGACGGCGACGAGAGACACCTCTCGATGAAACTCCGGATGAGCACCGACCGAGCCACCGTATACGGATCGGAACTGACCCGCGCCGGTGAGGTGGCATGGAGCCGGGGCGACTCGCCGGAGGTCCGCATTCGAGCCGTCGACGACGCCCGCTGGAGAAGCCTTCCGATTAAAAACGGCATCTGGGAGTGGCCGGGCCATGTGCGAGTCGAGCAGACCGGACGAGGATGGGCCGTGTTCGGCTCAGATGCCCATTGGCTCGGGCGATTCTACCGGACCGAAGGCGGCGACTGGCGCCTGGATATCGACGGGCGAGACCTGATGGTCCGCGAGTCCGGCCGCCATTGGACCGTCGGCGGGGTGTCTGACGGGAACGCGCCGCTGACGCCTCCGCGTTGGTCGGTCGCCTTTGGCGAGATTCCTCACCCGGTTGCGCTTGCCGTCGCGTTCGACGAACTCTCGGCGATGGAACGGGTGGCCGTGGGAGTTGCGGTCGGTGTGCAACAGCGAGACCGGGACGGACGGCCATCGGAGGGTGGTTGAGATGCCCCCGGGATGGGTTACGTTCATGGCTGCCCAGCGAGACGGGCGCCCGGAGAGTTTTAAGAGTTAAGTAGACTGAATTTGGAACGAGGTTCGGCAGTGGGAGTCGAGTACGAAGATTATTATTCGGTCCTTGGGGTCGACCGCGATGCGTCTCAGGATGAGATCCAGAAGGCCTACAAAAAGAAGGCCAAGAAGTACCATCCGGACGTCAATGACGATCCCGAGGCCGAGGATATGTTTAAAAAGGTAAACGAGGCCTACCAGGTCCTGAAGGACCCGGAGAAGCGTCGTCGGTACGACCAGATGGGTCAAAACTGGAATGCCGGCCAGGAGGTCGATCCGCCGCCGGGCTGGGAGAACGTCAACATCAACTTTGGGGGCGGCCGAGGTGGCGGCGGCGCCGGGTTCGAGGATATCTTCGGCGGCGGCCGCGGGGGTCGCGGTCAGGCCGAAGGGTTCAGCGACTTCTTTAACATGTTCTTTGGCCAGGAGTTCGGGGGCGGGGGCCGCGGTGGTGCCGCCGGCGCCCGTGCGCGTCAAGGTGGACGCGGTCAGCGGGGCAGGCGAAAGGGCCGCACTCACAGGGCCGAAATCACCGTGTCGCTCGAGGACGTCTACCACGGCCGCGAGCGGACCGTCGCCGTTCCCGTCACCAAGATATCCGGCGGACAACGCGTGCGGGAGAGAAAGACCTACAAGGTCAAGATTCCGAAGGGGACGACCGAGGGTTCCAAGATCCGGCTCGCCGGACAGGGAGATGAAGGATCCGGAGGCGGCCAGGCTGGAGATTTGTTGCTCAAGATCCACATCGCCGACCATCCGGTCTTCGATGTCGACGGCCACGACCTGCGCACCGAACTCGCCGTCACTCCCTGGGAGGCGGCGTTGGGCGCAAAGGTCGAGGTGCCGACCGTCGACGGCGAGGTCTCGGTCTCGGTTCCCGCCGGCACGCCGTCGGGCCGGAAGCTTCGATTGCGCGGCAAGGGACTTCCCACCGGAGACGGCGAGCACGGCGACCTGTATGCCCAGTTGTCGATCGAAGTGCCCGACGAATTGACCGACGAGGAGCGCGAACTCTTCGAGCGGCTCTCCGAGGTCTCGGATTTCGAACCGCGCGGCCAGTAACCCTTCGACCTCCAAAAGCCGGGTGAGACATGCGGATCGACTATCGAGGCCATGCCTGTGTGAAGCTGACCTCTCGAACGGGGGAGGAGCTGCTCCTCGATCCCTTCGAGCCCGAGGGATTTGACGGCCGCATGCGATACGGCCCGATTGAAGATCGGCCGGACTACGTGGCCACGACCCACGATCATGCGGATCACGCGGCCGTCGGTTCTGTTCCGGGGTGTCCTGAGATTCTCCCTTCGGACCCGGAGGTCAATGCCGGGGCGTTCCGCATCCGTCGCGTCGAGTTCGACCACGATGAATACGACGGCCGTCGATTCGGCGGGTCCGTCGATGTGTTGGTGATCGAGGTCGACGAGAAGACAGTCGTCCATGGTGCCGACATCGGTCAGAGCCCGCCTCCTTCGATCGACCCGATTCTTCGGCACCCCGACATCTTCTTGGTGCCGGTCGGCGGGCTCTACACGATCGGGGCCGGTCAGGCGGTCGAATGGTGTGTGCGCCTGGCTCCCGGATGCGTGGTGCCCATTCACTACAAGACGGACCGCTGCGACCTGCCGATCGACGGGCCCGAAACGTTTCTTCAGTTCGTCGCATCCAACCAATCGGGTTCGGCGGACGGCGATGCTGACGTCGCCACCATACGTGCCGAGGGCTTCGGGTTCGATGTGGCGCCGTTGACACCGTCCGTTCACAGGAGTGAGTCACTCCGATAGAATCGGATTGGGAACAAATGGGGGCTGCTCGATCGTTAGAAATCATGAGACTGGGCGAGCCAGCGACAACGGAGACTGGGACCGTGACCTCGACCAACGATTCGGCACAATTTGAACAGGATATCCTGAAGATGGCCTTCGAGACGGAGGTCCGAATCACCACCGCTTCGGTGGCTTATTATCTGGGTATCCCCTCGAGCCAGGCGCAGCCGCTGCTCGACGACTTGCTCGAGCAGGGGACGCTGGAGCTGAGTAGCGACGAGGACGGCAACCTCTATTACGAAGTGGCCGACGCAGCTGCGAATCAGCGCGAATCGCTGTCGGATCTGCGTCAGGCGAGACTGGCCGGCCAGAACGGGCAAGCTGGCCCCCGAGGCGCGGCTGACTCGAGCGCACGAGATGTGGGAGAATTCGAGGAGCCGGCCGCCGAGAGTATTGAATCGGCGACGCTCGAAGATGACGGCGGAGCCGAGGCGTTTTCGCCGCGAAGAAAGGGCACACAGCCTTCGGACGTCGATGCCTCCGTCGGCGCGACGGCAAGTTCTCAAGCAGGGGTCGGGCCCGGCCGGGCCGGCACCGATGCGTCGGCCAGCCAACGAGACGGTTCGTTGGCGGGCGTGACGCGAAGCCGCGGCGCCACCGATGCTCGAGTCGATTCTTGCGAGGATCACCGGCGAGTCGTCCAGACCCAGGCGAGCTGCGAGCCCCGCCCCTTTGCCGACTCCCATCCGACGCTTACGTCGTGCATGGACCGAGAGGTCGGTGAGCAGACGGCGATGGTCAACGCCTCGAAACAGCAACAACCCACCGCCTGGAGCACGGCTTCGGGCGGCACCCGGGTCAATCAATCAACCGGGATGAGCGGGGGCGGCGGGTCGGCCGTGGCGCGCTACCAGCACGAGGGGGCGATGCAGCGGCCGGAGCACCAGCCCGGCATGTCGCTTCTTTTGAGTCTGATCCTGTGCGGCACCGGCCAGATCTACAACGGGGAAGTCAGCAAGGGGATCATGATGATGGTCCTCTGCTTCCTTCTGTGGTTCGTCCTTTTGGGTTGGGTCGTCCAGATCTGGTCGATCGTCGATTCGGTCGTCGTCGCCGAACGGATCAACCGAAACTCGCATCCGACGGACTGAAACGCCGGGATGTGACGGCAACATTCGGACCAAAGTGGCGAAATCGGGTCATTTCGGGCTCAATTCGGCCTTTCTGGCGATTTTTTGCCGGAGAGGCTTTCTTTTTTTGTCGAGATCCCCTCAAATAACGCGCCGCGCGGGTTTCGACCTGCCAGCACAGTGAATTTACATCCATCAAATACACACGCTTCTCGACCACAGCCCCGTGTGCTTCGGGCGACGATGTCGACCCGAGGTGGGGCGAGTGGAATGACAGAGGCGGAGGTCCAACAAACCAAACCTCAGGAGAGAGACTATGGCACAGATTCAGATGAAAGACCTTCTGGAGGCCGGCGTACACTTCGGCCACCAGACCAATCGATGGCATCCGAAGATGGAAAAATACATCTTCGGTGCTCGCAACGGCATCCACATCGTCGACCTCAGTCAGACGGTGCGAATGTGGCAGGCGGCGCAACAGTTCGTCGCCCAGATGGCCGCTCGCGGCGAAACGATTTTGTTCGTCGGGACCAAGAAGCAGGCCCAGGATGCGGTGCGAGAGCAGGCCGAACGCGCCAACCAGTTTTACGTCGTCCACCGCTGGTTGGGCGGAACGCTGACGAACTTCCAGACCATCGAGAAGTCGATCGACAAGCTCAAGGACCTCGACCGTCAATCGAAGGACGGGACCTACGCGAAGTACACCAAAAAGGAAGTGCTTCGCTTCGAGCGAGAGCGAGAACGACTGGAACGCAACGTCGGCGGGATTCGGGGCATGGACGATCTGCCCGGCGCGATGTTCGTCATCGACCCGCACAAGGAAGACATCGCGGTCAAAGAGGCCAATCGCCTCGACATTCCCGTGGTGGCTCTGTGCGACACCAACTGCGACCCGAGTCTCATCGACTTTCCCATCCCCGGAAACGACGACGCCATCCGGGCGATCCGGCTCTTTTCGACCGCGGTCGCCGAGGCGTGTCTCGAGGGTGGGCAGATTCAGAGCGCCAAGCTCGAAGAGAGCGCCCGGGAAGCAGCCGCCGAGTCCGAAGATGTGCACGTCGGAGACACCGGCGGCGAGGGCCCGGAGGTCCAGAACGTCAGCCGAACCGGTGGCCAACAAGAAGAGGACGTCGACGAGGAACAACGAGAAGAAGCATGACGTCGGCTGGATAGACGGCTCGGCCAACCTTCTGGGATGGAGACGTGCCGGACCGATCGGTGGGCCGACTTCCTCTGGGAAGTGGGCCCACCAGTTTAAGAATTCGTGGATGAAGGAGAGAAGATATGTCCATCAGCGCAAAACAGGTAAAGGAACTTCGTCAGCAGACCAATGCGGGAATCCTGGACTGCAAGGAAGCACTTCAGGAGACCGACGGCGATATGGATGCCGCGGCGGAGTGGCTCGAAAAGAAGGGCATCACCGCCGCCCAGAAGAAGTCGGGCCGCGTCGCGGCCGAGGGTCTGATTCAATACTGGCGCAGCGACGACAAAAAGTCGGCTACGCTCGTGGAAGTCAATTGCGAGACCGATTTCGTGGCTCGCAACGATGATTTCCAGACCTTTGCACGCCGTGTCACCGACGCCATCGGCGAGGCCGGAGTCGATTCGGTCGACGACGTCGACGATGTCGAACTCGACGGCGAACCGGTCTCCCAGGTCGTGACCGAGAAGATCGCGACCCTCGGCGAGAACATCAATATCCGTCGGGTCGAGCGGCTCGAGGCCCCGGAGGGAGTCATCGGTGGGTACATCCACACCGGCAACCAGATCGGGGTGGTGGTCTCGGTGAATGCGACCGACGTCGACGACGATGTCGAGACATTCTCGCGGGACGTCGCGATGCACGCCGCCGCGATGGCGCCGCCGTACCTGGATCGCGACGACATTCCCCAGGATGCGATCGAGTCCCAGAAAGACGTATTTCGAGCCCAGATGGAAGAGCAGGGCAAGCCGGACCACATCATCCCGAAGATCATCGAAGGGAAGATCAATAAGTGGATCGGCGAGCAGACCCTGGTCAACCAGCCGTTCGTCAAGGACAGTGACTCGACGGTCGGTGAGCTGCAGTCCGAGATGGAGGGCGTCTCGATCTCCGAGTTCGTCCGATTCGAGGTCGGCGAGGGCATCGAGACCGAAGAGGAGGACTTCGCCGACGAGGTCGCCGAGGCGCTGGACCAGGAGTAACCGACCGAAGCCCGACAGAGGTATCACTTTCAACCCGCAGTGACGTAGGACCATGCCCGAGCCCGCATTCGACCGCGTTCTCATCAAGCTCTCCGGCGAAGCGCTCCAGGGGAAAGCCGACTACGGGATTACCCCCGAGACCCTGGAGCACCTCGCCGATGAGATCGCCGAGATCCGATCACTCGGCGTCGAGGTCGCGATCGTCATCGGAGGCGGGAATATCTTTCGTGGCGTGGCCGGCAGCACGGCGGGTATGGACCGTGCATCGGCCGACTACATGGGCATGCTCGCGACGGTCATCAATGCCCTGGCTCTACAGGACGCCATCGAGAGCCTCGGCGTGCCGACTCGCGTGCAGACGGCCCTCGAAATCAAAGAGGTCGCCGAGCCGTATATCCGTCGGCGGGCGATGCGGCATCTCGAAAAGCAGCGAGTCGTCATCTTTGGCGCGGGGACCGGAAACCCGTATTTTACCACCGATACGGCGGCCGCGCTCCGTGCGATGGAGGTCCACGCCGACCTGATCCTCAAGGGCACGAAGGTCGACGGGGTCTTCGATTGCGACCCCGAGTCCGATGCCGAGGCCACGATGTACGAGCGGCTGACCTACCTCGATGTCCTGTCGAACAACCTCGAGGTGATGGATTCGACGGCGATCAGCTTGTGCATGGATAATGAACTCCCCATCATCGTGTTTAACCTTCGGAAGCGGGGGAACATGAAGGGCGTGATTATGGGCGAGACAATCGGTACGTTGATAGCCAACCCGGATGGATTGACCCGGGGTTGAGACTCTACGGAACGGAGTGCCACGATGACTGCTGAAATTCTGAATACACTCGAGTCGGAGTACGACGAGATCATGACGGGGCTCAGAAAGTCCCTGTCGAAGATCCGGACCGGACGTGCCAACACCGACATGCTCGATGACATACGCGTCGAGTACTACGGTGAATACGTGCCGTTGAATCAGGTGGCGACCCTGCGCATCGCCGACGCGCGCCTCATCGAGGTGCAGCCCTGGGAGAAGGACCTGATTCCCGAGATCGAAAAGGCGATTCGTTCGTCGGATCTCGGTCTCAATCCCATGAGCGACAGCGAACTCGTCCGTGTGCCGATCCCGGCGCTCTCCGGCGAGCGACGCGAAGAGCTCAGCGACCTGGCCAGCCAGGAGGGCGAGGACCACAAGATCGCGCTGCGCAAGAAGCGTCGTGCGGCACGCGACGAGGTCGAAAAGCTGGAGAACAACTCCGAGATCAGCGAAGACGCGGAGCACCGCGCCCTCGATGAAATCGACGATCTCACCCAGAAGTATCAGAGTAAGATCGACGAGGTCGTCGAGGAGAAGATCGACAAGATCCAGGACGTGTAACCGACATAGTCAAAGTTCGACGCCCCGCCCGCCCTCCGGTCTCCGGAGGGCGGTTTTTTATTGGAAGAAGAGGGCGACCACGCACACGACGGCGGCCAGGAGGATTGCGAGTGCTGCCATTACGAGTATCTCGCGGGTCGATGGGTGCTCGCGCTCGGGAGGCTCGTCGGGCGCCGAGGAGTCGGTCTCCCGGGATGGAGTGTGCGTCGACGGCTCCGGGGTCGGGCCCGTCTCCGGTTCTTCGGCCGGCGTATCCTCGAACGCCCGGACTTGAGACTCGAGTGGATCGCGAAAGAGGAGTCTCGGACCGTCTTTCAGACGTCCGACCCAGCCGTCTGCGAGCTCGACCGCCTCTGAGAACGATCGGCCCTCTTGATCTCGAAGCAGACCGTGGTCGCCCACCGGGATCAGCTCGAATCCACTTTGGGTCCGTTCAATGGCGGCGACGGCCGGCGGCTGACGCGCTGACAGGGCGATGTCGGCGCCTTCGCCGGATCCGATAACGAGGCGTTCGATCTCGTCGGGCAGTGCGTGCACGTGACGGTCCCCGTCGCCGAAGACCACTTCAAGGGAGGCGACGAGTCCTTCTGATTCCGACGTTGGAGGCGCGAAGAGCCCCTCGATGGAGTCACGGTCGAAGGCGCCGGTGAGGCCGTCGAGGTCCTCTGCCGGGCTCGTCCAGGAGACCTCGATGCGTACCGGGCCGATGGTGATGACATCTCCCGGTTCGATGGGTCGAGGGTCGCCGGCCGGAAGTCTGCGACCGTTCAGGTCTGTCCCATTTGTGCTGCCAGCATCGAGGACGACCGGTGTGTCGGCCCGGGTGTCGAAGGTCAGGTGGTGGCCGGAGACGATCGAGTGTTCGATGTGGATGTCACAGCCGGAGCTGCGTCCAAGGGTCCGGCGCGTGCCGTCCCAGTCGATGTGACGGGCGGTTCGGTCTCGGCGAGCTTCGATGGCGATGGTGGCGCGCAACGTCTGTTCCCCTCAAAATGGGCGTTCACTGCCGCCAGTGTACCACTCCCCTACAGATACCGCCATCCGATCGAGAAGTTCGGCACGATATTGCCATTATTCGGTGGGCCGAAGCCGCCGATGTCGAAGGGCTTGGCGAAGTGAAGCCGTAGCACGATCGGGCCGAACCCGAAGTTGGCCCCGAAGGCGAGGTCCAGGACGCGACGTCTCCACAGGTCGGAGGCGGTATCGCCGACGCCACCGAAATCGACACCGACGATCCCTTCGACATCGATGAAGGGGACCCGGACAATAAAGTTCAGCGGGACCTGCAGCTCCAACGTCGAAAAGAAGAAGTTCCGGCCCAGAAGGTACTCGTCGTTGCCGAAGGGGACACCGCGGAGGGTATAAAAGCTCGACAGAAAGAACTGCCGGGCGAGCCGTCCCCCGATCGCGGAGCCCGCGCCGACTCGCAGGAAGGCGTTGATCCGGTCGTAGAGGGGTACGTAGTACTCGCCGTCGAGCCGGACCTGTCCGTACGCGGTCTGTTCGATGGGCTGCCAGTCCGCGGTAAGCGACGCCAGGAGTGACCCGCCCGAAAGCGGACCGGTTCCCCGGTTGTAGCGGATCGTATCGACCCCCAGTGAGACCTCAGCCTCGGTTTGAAATCGCGGGCTGTTGTTGAGCTCAGACCACTGCTCGTCGAGCGTCTCATCGGAGCCGATCGGTGTCTCGTCGCGCAGGTATTCGCGGGTGCCGTCGGACAGAAAGTACGAGACTCCCCCGAGGGCTCCGGAAAATTGCAGATACATGTATTCGCTGAAGGGATACCGCACCAGGCCGCGGGCGCCGTAGAATCGATCGTAGGAAATGAACCGATCGACACTGCTTCGAAAGGTCTCATCGACCCGAAAACTGAAGTCCTGAAAGAGGCTGAGTCCCCAGACGAGTCGTCCGCTCTGGTTGATGTAGGTCAGCGAGCCGTCGGTGCGCCGAAAATTCCCGAAGGCGACGAGGTCGAGCACCAGGCGGTTGTTTCGCAGAAGGTCGCTGGCGGTGCCGTACAGTTGTCCGTAAAAGCCCGACCCGGAGACCCCCAGCAGACCGAATCCGTTGTCGATCCGCCAGTTGCGCAGCGCCAGCGATTTGTACTCGCGGTCCTGGTCCAGGGAGACCTCCGGCAGCTCGACGCTGGGCACATCGGGGGCGGCTTCCTCGAATTCAAAGTCCCGGATGTTTTCGTCGACCAGTCGTGTCGGAGTGCGCCGGCCCGCGTGATGGTGAAGGGCCCAGATGTCGCCGTTCGGGCCCGGGCTCGGATTGAACAGGCCCGTGCGGACGTTCGTGCGGCGCGTCGAGCCGTTTTGGTCCACGAAGTGGAGGTTCGCACGGCCCCGGTCGTACATCACGAATGCGACACGGCCGTCGGCCAGGATCACCGGGTCGAACTGGTCGCTGGGCTGGCTCGTCAGCCGCGTCGGTTCGGCCTCGGCGGAGTCGTCGACGCGAAAGACATTGTAACGGCCGTGTCCGGTCTCGGACGACGTGTAGACCAGTCCGTCGGCGCCCCAGTCGAGGCCGCGTTCGGCGGCTTCGGTGTCGGTGATCCGAGTCAGGGAAAAGTCGCCGCCGGGGGCGGGATCGAGAATGTAGATGTCTCGTTGACCGCCGTCGCTGAGACCCAAAAAGGCGATCCGATCGTCGGAGGGCGCCATCGCAGGGGATTCGGCGGCGACCACGCCACGTTCGCTGAGGTCGTAGCGAGTTCGCCCCTTCAGATTGAATCGCGCGCTCTCGATGCGAGATCCATACGAAGGCTTCGAGTCGTCGGAGTCGTCATCGGCCGCGGAGCCGCTGTTTTCTTCAGATTTGTCGGCGGACCTCCGGGTGACCGAATGTTCGTAGCTCTGCACGAAGAGGTGGTCGACCCCCTTCGAGCGTCCGATGAAGGTGAGCCGCTCGTTGTTGATATCGAAGTTTCGCTCCTCGAGCGGGTGCAGCGACTCCAACCCGGGACGTCCATCGACGACGACCTTGTTGAACGACTTGGGGGCCCGCGGATCCACCAAATTGAGACGGTTGTGTCCGGTCGACCGGCTGATCGTCTTCATCAGAAGGACGTTACCGTCCTCCCGACTGTCGATACCCCGGATGATGCGTCTAAGCTCGTCCATGCGTCGCAGCTCCGCCGGCCCCTGGGCGGTCTCCAGATACTCCGGGTAGGCGCGCTGTTTGAGCCAGTCCTCGAACTTTGCCGAAATTCGCTTGGGTGAATCGCCCGTCATGCGCTGGAGCAGGGCGGGGAAGGTCTCGACCTCGCTTTTGTTTTCCCAGTCGCCCTGACCCAGCAGGTAGGATTTCTCGAGGATCCGCTGCAGAAATCCGTCGCCGTAGGTCTCCTCCAGGAAGACGCAGCGGACCTGCCCCATCTTGTAGATCCACAAAAAGCTGTAGGGCCCGCTGTCGAAGAACTCGCCCAGAAAGTAGCCCTGCCGTGGGGCCTGGTTGACCACCAGATCCCGCATCAGCATCTCGGTCTCCGGATCCATGCCACCCTGGGTGTAAAACTCGGCCATCCCCTCGATCAGCCACAGGGGAAGCTGGCCAAGCGGGTTGCGGAATGCGTCGTTTCGCCGGGCCACCCGTTCGACTTTCTGGATGGTGAACTGGTGGACCAGCTCGTGTTTGGAGACCCGCTCGAACTGGCGGTGATCGCCGAAGTACGGAAGGGTGAGTTTGAGATCCCTCGGCGAGGTGACCCCAAGTGTTCCCTCCTGGATCGGAAAGAGGTTCGTCTGAAGGAACTCCTGGTAACTGTTGTACAGGATGAAGGGAAAGGTCGACGGCGGTGCAAAGCTGAAGTCCCGCAGCAGGTCGCGGTATTGATCTTCGATGGCGACGGCCGCCTTCTGAGCAGTCGCTCGTTCCGACTCGTAGAAGTACAGGCGAAATCCGCCCGCCGACTGCAGGAGTTGGTCGAAATTCGATTCGGAGGTGTCGGCCTCGTCGGAGTCAGTTGGGTCCGAGGAGGTCTCGGAGCCGCTTTGCTGATGAAGGCTGCCCGGAATGGAGTCGCCGGCCGGGTATTGAAGGGGAAAGCGTGGCGTCATCGGGGTATCGGGACCGGCCGTGACCAGTCCCATCAGATCGGCGCCGCCGCGCGGGCCGGGGTCGCGGGTCTGTACTTTTGCATCCGGCGGCGCCAGCCGATTGATCCAGCGCCACTGAAACTCCGAGTACTTCGGGTTCGTCTTTCCGGCTCGGCGCGGATAGACGAAGACCTGGGCAGAAGAGGGCAGTGCGGAGCCAACGATGACGACGACGAGCAGCGTCGAGAAGAGACGTCGGACTACCGGGGTCATGCAGACTCCAGCAGAATGAAAGGAATCGGCGAGGTGGACGGTCGAGACGGCGTTGATGAGACCAGACGTCGCCTCGTTACTCAAATTTTTTCGGGTCCGAAGGGGGCTCCGGGGCCACATTGACGGGCAAGTAGACCCGGGTCTCGCGAACATCGGTGGCCCGAAATTTCCAGCTCTTCGCGAGGTCGGTCATGCAGCGCTGGAAGGACCTGTCATAAATAGATGTCTCGAAGATGCTCGCTTGTTCCGTCTTGCCTCTGGGGCCGACCGACAACTCGAGCACCATGCGACCCTCAGGATAGTCGGCCGGGTCGTCGTATTTTAAGCAGGCTTCGGCCTCGGATTGATGATGTACGGCCGTGTCGATGACCCGGGATGGGCTGAGCGGTCCGCGAACGCGCGGCTGCTCGAACCAGAGACCCGTCCTGGTGCCCGGGGGACGAGGATATCTCGGATCGCCTTCCGGCTCGTAGCTGTCGGTCGAGGGAGTCGGTCCCGACGGTTCGTACTGTCGACCCGGTGTTTCGCAGGCCGAAACAGAGAGCGCGATGACGATGAGCCCCCAATAGAAGCGGTTGCATTTGAATGGCTCTTCTGTACCGTCCGCCCCGCTGCGCGCGCGACACTTTTCCGTACACACCGAGAGACGAAGCATGGATAATCCAGAGCGACGTGAACGTATCAAAGAAGTTCTCGCAGAGATCTGTAGCGACGCGGAGGTCGAGGCTCGTTGGCTGAACACCCTTTCGCTGCTTGAGTATATCGGCGCCCGCAAAATCGGCAAGACAGTGGCGTCGAGCCACCCGCAGCGTGCCGAGGTTCTGGACCACTGGGCCGATGAGACTCGCCATGCCTACGCGTTCAAGCGACTCAGCGAAGAGGTCTCGCCGGATGGCTCCGAATACCTCTGCGAAGAGAGGTCGAAGCGTTTCTTTGCGACCCTCGACGAACGGGCCTCTGAATGGATGGAATCGGTCAGCGGCACCGATTCCGAGTTTGAGAAGTATCTGCTCGTGACCACCCTGATAGAGCGGCGTGCGATGATGATCTATCCGCTCTATCGATCGGCGACGCCCCACGATTTTGTGGCCGAGGAGCTCCAGCAGATCGTCGTCGAGGAACAGGACCACCGGATCGCCATCGAGGAGAACGCCCTCGAATTGCTGGCCGGGTACGGTATCGACGGACTCGACGAGCCCGACGCCATCGAAGCCGAGCTGTTCGACGAGCTGCTCGAGGCGTTCGACCAGGAAGCACGCCGTCTGAAGGATGATTGATGGATGTGTGACCGCTACCAGGTGTCTTCAACCCCGCGAGTTTTATGCACGGCATGTCGACGCTCGAGATTGTCATCCGATTCATCGCCGGAATCGGTCTACTGGGAGCCAATGCCTTCTTCGTGATGACCGAATTCGCGATGACTCGGATTCGGCAGTACCCGGAAGAAGAGATGAAGGGAGACCCGGGCTTGGAGCGGGCCTGGGAGATGACAAACGAACTCGAGATCTATCTGACGAGTTGTCAGGTCGGGATCACGGTGACGAGTATCCTGCTGGGCGTCGTCTTCGAACCGGCGATGAGCGCGTTGCTGTCGCCGTTGTTTGTGGCGATCGGACTGGGCTCGACCGAGACGTCCGTGATCGCGGTCGTGCTCTCGGTGGTCATCATCCAGCTTCTACACACGGTGTGGGGCGAACAGACCCCGACGTACTTCGGTGTCGAGCGGCCGAAGCTCGTGTCCAAATACTGCGCGCCGTTTGTCTATGCATGGAGCTGGGTCATCTATCCGGTCATTTGGCTGGGCGACTCACTGGCCAAGGGGACCCTGGGTCTCTTCGGCGTGACGATCGAGCGTTCATGGACCAAAGAGGACTCCGCCGCGGAACCGGGCGAAAGCGACGCCGCCGACCTGCGCCGTCAGATCGGGGAGTTGCTCAGCGGCGGTTCGCTCAGTGAAGAGCGACGTAACGAGGTGCTGAACGCGCTGGAGATCGGGTCGCTCGAGACCCGTGAAATCATGGTGCAACGCGACGACATCGAAGCGCTGTCGACCGAACGGACGCCCGATGAGAACTTCGAGTTGCTCCGAACTCACCACCGTGCTCGCTATCCGCTCGTCGGCGATTCGCTCGATGACTACCTCGGCATTGTGTATGCGCCGGCTCTGTACCCGGTGATCGACGAGCTGCGTTCGGGCCATCTCCAGTGGCGCCAGGTCGCAGTGCCGCCGTTGACCGTGAAGCCGGATCTGCCGGTCTCGGAGCTCATCGACCGATTCCAGGAGGAGAGGCAGGAACTCGCCCTTGTCGTCGATGAGGACAAGACGGTGCTCGGGCTGGTGACTGCGACCGATGCCTTCGAGGCCGTGATGGGCGATCTCGAGGATCCCTACGACTGAACGCTGAAGTTATACTTCAGGCCCCTTCGATTGATGCTTTAGAAATTTTTTGACGGGCGGAGCATTTTCAGGGACCGTTGGTGGGTGTCTGTTGAGGGAAACACTCACCGACCGGAGCCACGCGAATGAACGTATTGCTGGATCTTCTCGAAGACGCCACCGAGCTGCTCGATAATCTGGACGATGTCGAAGAGCTCAGGGCATCGACCCGGCGGCGTCTGCACCGGCTGCTCACAACCCTGATTTCCCGTTCGAGCGAACTCGTGGAATCTCTCGAAGAACATGATGAGCCAGCCTCGGAGGTGGGTTCTCCGGTCGAGTCGGAGGTCGAGCCGGGCGAAGCGCGTCTGCAGCGTGGACTCGCTGCGCTGGCACGCGACCGATTGGACGATGCCCGCGACGTCTTTCGGGAGGCAGTCGAAGAGGATCCGCATGACATCGAGTCTCTGAATCACCTGGCGCTCACGTGTTGGGAGTCTGGAGACATCGCCGCGGCGGCTACGTGGTACGAACGAGCGATGCAGGCGGGACTGCGCAACCTGGAGAGTTCGGGTGATTCGACACCGAAGCCTCCCAGCCGCGACTACGTCCAGGCGATCGAAGGCCGTGCGCTGGCGCTGTACCGACTCGGTGAGCTCGATGAAGCGGCGTCTCTCTTCGAAGCGATCGTCGGGATGCCCGTGGCGAAGTCCGAGGGATGTCGTTACTTGGTCGGCGAGATTCGACATCGTCAGGGCCGTCCCGGTGAGGCCGTCGACTGGTATCGGAGTGCGGCGCCCGAACCTTCAGTCTGGTACAACCACGCGCTGGCTCTGTGGCAACTCGATGCACCGGTCGACGCCGCCGAAATGCTGATTCGTGCCTTTCGTGCAAACCGACACATCGCCGGCCGACTCGCCGGGGACCCGGTCTCCACCGACGAGAAGAATGCGGCGGGGTATCTGGGAAGCCCGGGTTACGCAGACGAGTACATGGATGCCTGCAGTGGCCTCTGGTCGTCGGTAGAGGCCACGGAATTGATCGCGGATTGTTGGAATGATCCGAACGTGCAGCGCTATTTGGATGAGCGAGATACGCTCGATCCGGAGAGCCCGGCGTCGAGCTCGAATTCTGGCCGCGAGCGGCCGGCGTATTCAGGAGACACAACACCTCGCTCGCTGGCCGTGACGATCGTCGGCTCTGAGTCGTGAATCGATATGCAATCGCGTTCGGGGCGGGAGTTCTGATCGTCGCGTCGGTCTGGTTGTTCGAGAGCCTGCGACCCCAACAGGACACGGCACCTCCAGCCGACGATGCCACGCAGCGTCAGTTCGAGGAATTCGACCGATCCTCGGCCGACCCCGACGCCGACGAGCCTACCAACGGTGTCGAACGCACCGCACCCGGGCCGACTCGCCCGTCGACCTGGGGGCCTGTCAATCAGGGCGAGGGTCCCCGCATCCAGTTCGTCCATCCTCTGACCGGTGAGGGAAAGCCCGCACGATTGGTGGTCGGGGCCCCGGGTATGTGGCCCCCATCCGAGCTGTGGACCGACGACGAGGGCGTCGTCGCCCTTCCCGAATTGGGTGCAAGCACGCTGCGCGGTGCGTCGGTGTCGACGTGGGAGGTTCTGGCCCGGTCGCTGGACGGAACCCGGGCCTTTTGGGGGAGCATCTCAAGGGACTCGCTGAGCGAGGATGGCGCTGCGCCGCCCGAGCCGGTCGAGATGTCTGCGGCGGATGATGTCGAGGTGCGGATCGTCGACGGCGAAGATCAGCCGGTCGAGGGAGCCGCAGTCCGGCTTTCGCGCCAGGTTCTCGGCTTCGTCCACCTGAGTCGTCGTACGGATGCCGAAGGCACCTGTGCGTTTCAGACCATCCCCGGCGGTTCGGTTCGGATTTCGGGACGAAAGCCCGGCGTCGGATCGGGCTCGCATACCCTCGAGTTTGATGGCGGGGGGCCGTCCACGGTCGTGATTCGCCTGGTCGAACCGGCGGGACTCGCGATGCCCAGCGGCGAAGGATACCAGGGCCCGGTCGAGACCGAGGCGGATCCCGGCGCCGGTGACGCCGGGCCCGGTGGCGTCTCGACGCGACTGTATGCCACCGACGAGTGGGGTGGGGCGGTCGACGATGCTCTAATCCAAGTCTGGAGCGGTGATCGGTTGGTATTCGAGAGTCGTAGCCGCGGGACCGACCCCGTCCAGGCGAAGCTGCAGGCCGACAAAGAGTACCGTGTGGTGGTGCTGGGCGCCCGCTACGGTGAAGGGAGCCGACGGGTCATCGGCGGGGAGACTCGAGAGGTTATCGTCGAGATGGACGAGCCGCACTTTTCTATCTCCCTCCCCGAAAGCCGGGTGATGGAGGTCGGACGCATCGAGGAGATCCTGGGTCAGCCGCTGGTTGAGGACGGATCGGCGTGGCTCGTCGATGTCACCGACCCGAATTCACCGGCCGGCTCGGCTGGGCTTCAGCGAGGCGACGCGTTGATGTCGGTGTGGCGGGGCACCACCGGCGACTGGCGGGTACTCGTGAGCCGAGACGCGGAGCTGCGAGAGGTCGTGATCCCGGCGAAGTAAGCCGTCGATCAACTGCCGGTCCGTTCCAGGTCGGCCTGGCCCGTGGCGTCGAGATAAAGTTCGGTCAGTGAATCAAAGCCGTCGGGCTTGGAGTCGCCTCGAAAATCGAATTCCTTCAGATCTCGGCGTACGGTGCCGTCTTGGAGGATCACTACCCGGTCGCAGATCTCCTGAATCATCTCGAGGGCATGTGACGACAGAATGATGGCGCCGCCGGACTCGCAGTAAGAGGCCAGCCGCTTGCGGATCCGCCACGTCGATTCGGGATCGAGCCCGACGAACGCCTCGTCGAGCAACAGGAGTTCCGGCGAGCCGAGCAGGGCGGAGACCAGGGCGATCTTGCGTCGCATCCCGCCAGAGTACTCGCTGACGATCCGATGGCGAGCATCGGTCAGCCCGGCCAACGCCAAGAGGTCCTCGACCTCGCCCGAGGCATCGGCCTCCGCCACGCCGCGCACGTCGGCCACGAACCGCAGAAACTCTTCGCCGGTCAGATAGTCGAACAGCTCGAGATCCTGGGGGATAAATCCGACGTGACGACGTACCCCGATGGGATCGTCCTGCACATTGACTCCCGAGACGTGGACCGTTCCCTCGTCGGCAGCCAGCAGGCCGGTGATACACCCCATCAGCGTCGACTTGCCGGCTCCATTCGGTCCGATCAACCCGACGAACTGCCCGGATTCGACCGACAGATTCAGCGAATCGACGGCGACAAGCTTTCGATAGCGCTTCGTCAGTCCGTCGATCTGTAGAGGGAGTGTGAGGCTTGCGGGCTGAGTCATGGGTTTGAGCTCGTCGAAGAGGGACGTGTGCGGGCGAGGCGAACGACCGTCGCGGCGGCGCCCAGGGCGGCAATCACGAGGGCGACGACGAGGCTCTCGACGGCGACGACGGTGAGGGCGACCGCCGCCAGGCCGGTGGCGGCGAGCAGGACTTCTCCGGAGAGGCGGCCGTCTCGGGAGACGAACATCGAGACGGCGCCCAGCGCGAGGGGACCGATGACGGCCAGTGAAACCTCGAGGGCCGCGATCCACCCCAGGTCGTAATCGACCGCGGCGACGAGGGCTGCGTAGGGAACCCCCAAGAACAGTCCCTCTCGAAGGCTGAGCGCCGTCGCGGCGGCGGCACGTGGTGACACATCGAGCGGGAGAGTCTCGGCAAACCTGGGGTTTAGCGGAGGGCGCAGGGCGCGAAACCAGGGGTTTATGACCAGCGCGGTGGCCAAGGTGGGCACCAACGCGACAGTCCAGGGAGGAAAGGCCTGTCGGCCAAACTGCGTGAGACCCACGGCGGCGACGAGCCAGAAGAGGACGTATCCGTAGCGCAGCAGCACGAATCGGCGGCCGAATTGCAGGTGAAGTGCGCGAAAGACCGGCCGCACGGCGCCGGGCAACCATCGGGTCAGACGGGAGGCGTCGTCGTATTGGCTCGTCTGGTAGTTGATGTCGACGTGGAACCCGACGAGGTCGACCTCGCGGAACCGCGCGGCCATGGCGGGGAAGCGTGCCACGAAACGACGCATTGCGCCCCCCAGACCCGCGAGGGTCGAGATACCCAGGATAGCCATCGTGGCCCAGAACGCGCGCGGCGAACCGTCGACGGCGAGGAGCTCTCCGAATCCGAGCCGGGCCAACAGGATCAACATCGCCGCCACCGCGAATGCGACGCCCGGCGAGAACATCAACACCTGGCCGCCGCCGCCGTAGATGTCGCCGGGGGTGCGGCTGTCGGATGTCATCGAACGCACGTGGATGTCACCGGCGTAGATCTGAATGGCGAACCCGACCAAGGCGGAGCCCAGCAGTCCCACGACCGACAGACCGGAGGCGAGCAGGGCGACGCGGGGCGCGCCATGCCAGACGAGGGGTACGAAAAACAGGGAGACCCCGAGCGCGGCGACCAATGCCTCGAAGGCGGTGGCGGCGAGGCGGTCGACGAACAGCGCGCCGAGCCGCACGGGAAACGGTTCGACCGCCCGCACGTCCCCCCGACGAAACAGCAGTTCCATGGCGCGAAACGTCGTCACCGACGACGCCAGCACGGAGAGCCAGAACGCGGCTTCGAGGGCGAGGGTGCCGGCCGGAAGCGGGCGACCCGACAGGGTTCCACCGGTCGCGGCCGTCGTCGGAGTCGACAAAAGGGTCGGAGCCGAGGCCTGGCCGAGGCCGAGCATCAATCCGACGAACCCGACGAAGTACAGCGCCAGTCGCCGCCGTCGTTTCGCGGGCAGGCGGATGACGCGATTTCGGAGCGCGCGCAGTCGAATCCCGAGGAGCAATTTCATCTGGTGGACGAGCGCACTCACGGTCGAGTGTCTCCCGCGCCCGAGACACCGGCATCTCCGACCGTGCGGTCGGCTCGACGGTCGGAGCCCTGTTGGCCGACGTAGGTGGGGCTGGGAACGTGCTCCCGGTCCATCACCGTTCGGATCTCTCGGTTGATGGCTCGTATCCGCATGCGGGCCGTGTCGGTCAACGGGCTCCGGGGGTGGCGTTCGATGAAGACTTGATAATCGTCGAGGGCCGCATCATATTCGCCGCGTTGGTAATGCTCCTCGGCCTGTGCAAAGACCTCGCTGGGTGGAGCGGGTCGCTCTCTGCATCCAACCCCCATCAGCATGCCGACGGTCATCGTTGTGATGACGGCGGACAGCCAGAGTCTCTTGGTGTCGGGTCGAAGGAAATTCACGCGTACGGAAACGATATGAACGAAGAATCGGAATTTGCGTCGGGCTTCGTGGCCCTGGTCGGGAAGCCGAATGTCGGCAAGTCGACCATCATGAACCGCATTATCGGCGTCAAACTCTCGATTACCACGAATAAGCCGCAGACGACGCGGAACCGCATCCTAGGCGTGCGGACATTCGCTGAAAAGGGGCAGATCGGGTTCGTGGACACCCCGGGCATTCATCGAGCCAAGCGGCGATTGAACCGAACGATGGTCAAGACGGCCGTCGATTCGCTGCGAAGCGTCGATTTGGTGTGCCATGTGGTCGACACCGAGCAGCTCATGGACTCCCGATCCTGGAAGCAGAACAAGGAATTGCCCGACGACGAGGCCTTCGTCATCGAGCAGTACGAAGACGACGACATCCCGGTGATTCTGGTGCTGAACAAGGTCGACCGGGTCTCGCCGAAGGAGACACTCCTTCCGGTGATCGCCGAGCTCTCCGAATACGACCCCTTCCTCGAGATCGTCCCGACCAGCGCCACCGAGGGCGACAACATGGAGCGGTTGGTCGATGTCATCCTGGACCATCTTCCCCAGGGGCCACCGCTGTTTCCCGAGGATATGCTCACCGACCGGGCCGAACGGTTCATCGCCGCCGAGTACATCCGGGAGGCGATCATGAAGCGAACCCATCAGGAGGTCCCCTACGGTGTGGCCGTCGAGATCGAACGGTTCGCCGAAGAGGGAGATATGCTCAAACTCTCGGCCGTCATCCACGTCGAGCAGAAGGGCCAGAAGGGGATCGTCATCGGCGAGGGCGGCGAGATGATCAAAGAGGTCGGCTCCGAGGCGCGCCAGCAACTCGAAGCGTTCTTCGGCCGAGACGTCTTTCTGGAGACCCACGTCCGAGTGGAGCGCGACTGGAGTGAAAACGAGTCGACGCTGCACCGCTTCGGATACGGTCGAGAAACGTAAGCTCGATCAATCGAGGGTGCAGATCGCCTCGATGGGGCAGCCCGGGCAGTGCTCTTCGGAGCGGGTGTGAATGCAGTCCTCCGAGATCCCCAGATGACACAGGGCGAAGTCGTATTTGACCGGGTCCTGCGGATCGAGCTCTCGAAGTCGGCGGGTGACGATCCGCGCCATCTTGCCGTCGACGGACTTGCGGTCGGTCAGGCCGATGTATCGACACAGCCGACTGGTGTGGGTGTCGAGCGGCATCAAAAGCTCCGAGGGATCGGCGGCGTCCCACAGTCCCATATCGACCCCGTCGGGCCCCCGAACCATCCACCGAAAAAAGAGGTGCAGCCGCTTACAGGCGCTCCCGTCGGCGGGGTCGGGCAGCAGATACGTGAATCCGCGGGCCAACTCCTCGCGTCGACGCGCAGATCGAAGCCACCGCACGAACGCGCTGGCGCGCTCTCGATGCAGCGCCGTCGGGTCGGTGTCGTCGTCCGAGATGCCACTGGCGGAGACCCGACCCGCGTAGACGGCCTCCAGACTGCCGTGCTCGGTGAGTGCACTCCGGATCGCTTCGAGCAGGTCGACCAGGTCGGGCCCCTTCGTCATCCGATAGGTGAATCCGTCGTATGCATCGGCGGGAACGCCGCGGTCCTGGAGGCGTGCGGCCGGCGTCGGCCCCAGCGGTTCGAGGGCCCGATTGGCGGCGTCACGAAGGAGTTCGACCTGACCATAGGCGAGACACGCCGTCACCAGGGAGGCGACCTCGCGGTCGGCCGGCCGGTCGTAGCGCCAGGGGATGCCCACGGGGTCTTGATCTCGTCGGCGGCGAGGGTCGCGCTGTTCGAGTAGCCCCTCCATCGTCCGCTCCAGACGTTTTTGTTGGTCAGTGCGTTCGGACTTCGACATTTCTGACATCGAGCTCTTTGACGCAGGGGCGACGGCAACTACAGTACCGATGAAAGTCCGATCTAGTCCCGCCGGTCTCGGGCACGACGTCCGAGACGCGACAGACGACCAGACCGCGAGGCGACGATACGATGGCTAAAGATGATTCCCAACGTCCGGATGAGGTAGACCCCGAGCGCGAGCGGCACAATACCCTCGTGCGCCGGGCCGGATATGCGGTGTTCATCGGCGGCGGTGTGGCCATGTTTCTGGCCATGCTCGTCGGCGTCGTCCAGGGGATCCGTAGCGAACAGGTGTGGGACCCATACACCGGGATGCCCCATCGCGAAGGCGAATGCCTGGAGCGCAGCCGGACGCTGATGCTCGATGCCGGCGGTCTCGAACGGCTTCAACCTCAGTGGGAAAACCGGTACCGGGACTGGGTCATCCGCTGTAAGGACAGCCACGCCGAGGCGTACGAGCTGCTCAAGGAGACCCGCACGGTCCTTCGCAAGCGCGGCGGAAACGGTCCCGAATCGGGCTCCTAACGCCCGGATTCCGGCTGTTCGACCGCCGGAAGGACCATCCGAAAGGAACCGTCGGACCGCGTCTGTGCGCGCCCCACCGTCACGACATCGTTTCCGATCGTCCGGGTCACTTCGACGGTGGAGCGGTCGACCGAACGGACGGATTCGTCGGAACTCTCCCCGAAGATGGTGCCCGTGATCGTCATCGGCGGCGGAAGCTCCCAGGTGTACGACTGGTCGCGACCGAGGGTGTCGCTGTCGACGTTGTAGATGTGGGCAGGCTGGCCGGAGCCGGGCGGTGGTTTGGCGACGACTCGATAATTTCGCCGGTCCAGGGGGACGTCGAACGACCCTTCGGCATCGGTCTCGACGGTGAGGATCGGGAGCTTGAGTACGCTATCGAGTTGCTTGACCGGTCTGAATTCCAGTGTGGCGTTGGGGACCGGGCGGCCGACCGAGTCGACGAGCGTTCCGCGAAACCGAGGTTTCGGGTCGAGCTCATAGCGCTTCCCCAGCGGCGTTCGGTTTGCCTGGAGTTCGTAGATCTTCGGTGCGATCGGGGAGTCGGCCGGGGGAACGACGGTGACCTTGTAGGAGCCGGGCAGAAGCGTCATCGGCTCGAATGATCCGTACGGGTCATTCGTGGTGGCGGTCTGCGTGAACATCCCCAGCCCGAGGTCTCCTTCGACGGCGAGTCGTGTTCCGGTCCAGTCGACGGCGTAGTCGACCTCATCGGCTGCGACCAACTTGGGCCTGAACTCGATCCTCTGGGTGGAGTATTCGCCGAGCTGGTTTGTTAGATTCTGAGGGGAGACCGATCCGTTCTCCGCGGTGGCCGTGAACGCACGGTCGAAGACGACTCTGGGCAGAAACGAATCGGACCGGCCCGGCTGGATGTGCAGGTTGTAGGTCCCGGAGCCGGGAATCACCCGAAGGGTGTAGCTGCCATTTTCATCGGTCGTGTCGGTCGTCGATGTGAACCGCTCATTCGTGGAGACGGCAAAGACTCGCGCTCCTTCGAGTCGCTGGTCGGTTCCCATCGCCTCCGGCACGAACGACACCGTTCCGTCGACCGGTGCGAGCGCTTCGAATCTCGGCACCTCGAGGGTACCCGACCAGTTCTCGTCGATGGCGCGCGGCGGCCATACCTTTCCGGCGCCACTGGTGGAATCCTGTGGCACAAACGACAGCTCGTACGTTCCGGGGAGTACGTACGTTTGAAATTGCCCGTCTTCGATAGACGCCCTTCGCTCCAGAAAGTCGGATGCGGTGTCGACGGGGCGAAAGATGACCGTCCCCGCGGGTCCCGAGCTCTCGGAGTTTGTGTAGACCAGGGTTCCCCGGGCGTTGACCCCGGCTTCGAGGCCAAAATCGACGGTTGAGGCGGTGTCGACCCGGACATTTTCGGCCGACTGGGGGACGTAGATCGAGGAGTTGGGGGTCAGGAACCGAAAGTCGAAGGTTCCGGCGGCTTCGGGCAGGCTGCACCAACCGACACGACAGACCTGGGTTTCGGGACAGTCACGGTCGGTGTCGCAGTTCGAGGCACGCTGCTGGGGTTTGGCGTCGAACCCGCAGGAAGCCCCAACAAAGAGGAGCGGCGCAAAGAGCACGGCCGCAGTTATGTGTCGGATAAGTACACGCATTTTCACATCTGGCATTCGTCGATGAGGCTCGTGCTGTAGCGCAACACCCAGGCCCGCGAGACGAGGTACGCGTCACTGGCGGGCGTGGGGTTCGTGAGATCGGCGAATGGGGCGTCGGAGATAAACAGCCAGATCGTCTCTTTGAAATTGTTGGCCTGGATCTGCTCGCAGGGATCGATGGCCTGTTCGGTTCCTTCAAAGGTATAGAAGGTCTCTTCGGTCGCTTCGTCGCCGTTCAGCACGACCGTGTCTCCGGCCGCCTGAAGCGTGACGTCGTCGATCAGCCCCCGCTCGTCTCCGAACCACAGGCCGTAGAGTTGGTCGTGGTCGTTCGGGTCGTAGAGTTCGTTGGCTCTCAAGGTTACCGTTCCGTCGCCGAGTTGCTCGATGACGACCACTTCTTCGCCCGGGGTCGTCTCATCGGGGTCGATGTAGGGCGGCTTGCCGATCGTCTGTTCAAAATCGATGGGTCCGCAGGCGGCCATGACGGCTCCCAGCCACAATGCCGAGAGGCCAACCAACCACCTGTGGCCCTTTTGATGCATAGTGCGTGCCAATGTCGACTGCGACCCGGTCGGGGCGATGAGCGTCGATGACCGGACATCGGTGTCAAAGACGGGCGAACCCGACTGACATCCGTGTCAGGCCCTACTGCTCGTCGCCCTCCGAGCCCTTCTCAAGGTAGCGAAAGATGGTACGCGGATCGACTTCCAGTTCATCGGCGGCGGCAGTCCGGTTTCCGTCGTTGCGCTCGAGGGCCTCCAGGACGTACCGATAGGCGAACCGCTCTTTGGCTTCCGAAAGCGGGGCGATCGGATCGATCATCTCCGGCTCCAGCCCCAGGTCGTCGGCGCTGAGGATGCTTCGGTCCGACAGCAGAATCGCCTTTTTGAGTTTGTTCTCGAGTTGACGCACGTTTCCGGGCCATTCGTACTCCTGGAGCGCGGCCTTGGCCTCGGGGCTGAGTTCCTTGGTGCCGACGTCGAGGTCGTCGCAGATCTCGTTGATGTAGTATCGAGCGATCAAGATGACGTCGTCGCCGCGCATGTTCAACGGCGGCAGGTCGAGGCTGATGACATTGAGTCGGTAGTAGAGGTCTTCGCGGAACTGACCGGCCTCGACCGCCGCCTCCAGGTCCTTGTTTGTCGCGGCGATGACGCGAATGTCGACCGATTCCGGCTCCGAGCTGCCCACCTTCGTGACTTCGCGCTCCTGGAGCACCCGCAAAAGTTTGACCTGGAGGCTTACGGGCATCTCGCCGATCTCATCCAGAAAGACCGTGCCGCCTTCGGCCGCCTGGAATTTGCCCTTTCGAGTCTTCTCGGCGCCGGTGAATGCCCCTTTGACGTGGCCAAACAGCTCGCTCTCGAGCAGGTTCTCCGGGATCGCCCCGCAATTGATCGCCATGAAGGGCTGCTTGAACCGGTCGGATCGGTTGTGGATCTCTCGGGCGACGAGCTCTTTTCCGGTGCCCGTCTGTCCGCTCACCAGGACCGTCACATCGGTCGGGGCCACCTTTTCGACCTTCCGGAAGATCTCCTGCATGGCGTCGGAGGCGCCGATGATGCTTCCAAAGCGCATCTCCTCGAGCCGCTGGGAGAGTTGTTCGCGGTCGAGCCGCAGGTCGCGCACCATGATCGCGTTGGCCAAAATCAGACTCGCCTGTGCGGCAAAGACCGTCAAAAGGTCGAGGTGGCGGCGCGTGAACAGGTGGGCGACGTCTTCGTTTCCGACATACAGCAGTCCGATCAGCTCGCCGCGGTCGAGCAGGGGCACGCACATCACGCTGCTGAGGTTCAGATTGACCACCGACTCGGAGCGTTTGAATTCATCGTGCGACATCGCGTCGCTGACGATGATCGGGTCGCGGGTCTCGAGCACCTTCGAGATGATCGAATCGGAGACGTGTTCGAGAGCGTCGGGGATCGTCTCCTGCTCGACGTTTCGCGCCGTATGAATGCCGACGTCGCCGTCTTCGACCAGAAGCAAAAACCCCTTGTCGGCTTCGGTAATATCGATGATCGCATCGAGAAGATCGTCGATGAGGTCATCGAGCCTGTAGTTGCGCAGAAGGCGTTGCGAGAAATCGAAGAGGCGCCGGTATCCCCGCAGCTCCTGCTTGATCGTCTCAGAGCCGTCCTCGGAGTCTTTCTGGGCGGCGGAGTCGGCTTCCGATCCGTCGTCCAGCAGGGCGAATTCCAGGGTGACACCGCCGAATTCAAGGGTGTCGCCGTGGCTGAGTACGTGCTTTCGTGTCTTCGAGCCGTTGACCCGAAGCGAGGCCTTCGAGGTCACGGTCTTGATCTCGAACTGGGTTCCGTCGGACTGAATGACCGCGTGGGTGTTGGCCATCTCGTCGCTGTTGAGGACGATATCGTTCGAGGCTTCGGCGCCAATCGAGGTAAGCCTCTTCTGGAGGTGATACGCCTGCGGAGGGGAGCTCGTGTCGTCGATATGTGTGAGTTTGGGCATAGCTACCACTCGACCTGAAGTGCCCCGATACCGAGTCCGATCCTGGGGCGCGATGGTTTGCTCTCTGTGCCGATTGACTCCTCGGACGTCTCCTCGAGTTCCGGAGGAGGTTCGTCGAGGGTTCGTATGCGTACTTCCTGAGCCTTGTATTTTACCAGGGCGTCGATCACCGACCACACCCAGAGTCCCCCGAAGAGACTCAGCCCGGCGATCTGGGCGCCTCGCCATGTTCGGGCGCGGTCGTAATCGCTCGGGGACCCCTCGGCGGTGAATTTGCCCGTATCGGGCTGCCGGAGCGTCTCGATGACGATGAAGCCGGCGATGTGGGTCGCCAGCCCGAGGCCTTGGCCTGCGGCGAAGAGTGCGCCCGGGACCGATTCACCATTCTGAAACTGTCCGAACCCGAAGGGCAAAAAATTCACCGCGTACGGATTCTGCACGACATAGCGTTCGATATAAATGCTGGTGGCCGCGTTGTTCCCGTTGAGATCGCCGTCGGATTCTTCCTCGCGCAGCGCGGCCAGTTGCTCGGCGTGTGCATTTCGCACCGACTCGAAGAGCTCGACGACGCTGGCCGGAAAGATCATCGAGTCGAGTTGATAGTCGGGGCGCTCCTTGAGGAGTTCAAGAAACTGACGGCGCGCCTGGGTGATCAATTGGTCGCGCCGATCGGAGTCGGTCGCGGACTGAGCTTCGAAATACAGCCCCACGCCGAGCAACTCGCGGGCACGAATGCGGTCGTCTTCGGAATCGAGCGAAGGGCGCGGCTCGAGTACGGGTTTGAGCAGGGGAGGGATTCGTTCGAACTCCCCCTGGTTAAACGCGGCTTCGGCCATCGAGAGCCGCTGCTGGGGATCCTCGGGCAGGCCCGAGTCGTCGACCGGGACGACGGGTAGTCTGGATGACTCGATCGATTGAGCGGGCAGGGCCGAGGGCACGGTCACGGCGCCGATGAGCGCGGCGAGCGCGACGATACTGGCAGTCGGCCGTGCGTTCATAAAGAATCATTCGAAGGAAAAGTAATGCGCACTGTCGCCCGTTCGCCGGGTCTCACGGAGACGGTCCGCCGGCGGACGACCTGGAGATTCTCTCGCGGTCGGACCTCCAGGTTCACTTCGCGCCGGCTGGTTCGGCGGTCGGACTCAACCTCTCCGAAGGGTATGCGAATCTGCGCATTCTTTCCATCGGAACCGATGGGATAGGGCTTTGAGGTGTCGCCATCCAGGTAGACGACCGCCGGACGATTGGAGTCGACGCGAATGGCGGCGTCGACCCATTCCAGGGTGATGTCCATCCGATCGGAAGGGGGACCGTCGACCCGAAAGGTGCGCTCGACGGGGTGGCATCCCGGGCTGACGACCCGGAGTCGGTGCAGACCGCGCTTGAGTTCGACCCCGCGCATCGCCTCGGGAGCCGACAGCTTCCGATCGTCGAGGTAGATCGTGGCGGCCAGAGGGGAGATGTTGAAGCGATAGGTGAAGGTCGGTTCCGGGGGCTCGGCGGCGTCGGCGACGCCGACGTCGGCGGTGTCGGCCAATTGAGGGCCGGGCTCGTCGGCGACGGCGGGTTTCGGTCCCACGCCGGTCGGCGCGTCCGGGGTGGGGGCGGTGACCGCTGCGACCACGGGCTGTGAGATACGACCGGCGACGGTCTCGGCGGTGACCCGACTCGCCTCTGCGGCCCGTCTGGCCTGATATCTGTGTGCTTGCCTCAGGGCGTGCCGATGCGTCTCGGCTGCCGTCGACTCGCCGGATAGCTCGGCTCGACGGGTCCGGGCGCTCCAGCGGGCGCCTTCGATCGCGCTGGCGACGCGCTCCGAAGCTTCGGCGCGTCCGTCGGCAGCCGTCGAGTCGACCATCAACCACCAGAGGCCGACGGTGACGAGCGCCACGGCGGCGACGGCCGCGCCGGCATGGCGCGGCTCGATCGAGGGGCTGTTTAGACGATCCAGCGCCGCGTTGACCTCCGGATGGGTCGGGTCGTAGGCGAGGGCGCGATTGAACTGAGACATCGCCGCCGGAATGTCTCCCCGCTCGGCCAGGGCATTGCCCCGTGCGACGATACGCTCGACGACATTGTCCTCGTAGGCGTCGGTGTAGCCGGCGGGATCCTGAAAGTACGCGTTCAGTTCGTCCTGGACATCCGTCGGTTCGACGGTCTCGAGTGCGTCGGCCAGCGCGTCTTCGAGCGTGTCGACGCTCTCGAATCGGTCATCGGGATCCCGGGATAGACACCGGCAGATGACCCGTTCGAGTGCGGGCGAAATCTTGGGGTTGATCTCGGAGGGCTGTGTGTAGTTGCAGTCCAGAACCTGGCGCAACAACTGGGTGGCGTTCTCGCCGTCGAAGGGAAACTGCCCGCAGGCGAGCCAGTACAGAACGGTTCCGACCGAAAAGATATCGGAGCGGCGATTGACCGGCGCGCCGTCGATGATCTCGGGCGCCATGTGGGCGGGACTTCCCAGCAGACTGCCCGTCTGGGTCATCGTCTCGGCATCGGCCACATGCGCGATACCGAAGTCCATCAGGGTGAGCGTGCCGTCGTCCGACACCATCACGTTTTCGGGTTTGAGATCCCGATGGATGACGCCGTGCTCGTGGGCATGACTCAGGGCGTTCGCCAGGATCAGCCCGATCATGACCGCGATCTCGGGGGGCGGATGCCCATGGGTGTCGCACCATTCCCGCAGGGTGCGACCCGGAATATACTCCATCACGATGAAGGCGTGGTCGTCCTCCTCGCGGGAGTAGTCGAAGACGTCGACGATGTGAGGGTGCCGCAACCGGGCGATCGCCTGGGCCTCGCGCCGAAACCTCTGCCGGTTCTCCGTCTTGCCCGCCAGATGCGAGTGGAGCACCTTGATGGCCACGTCGCGGCCCAGTTCGGGATCACGGCCACGATAGACGACAGACATGCCGCCTTGGCCGAGCTCCTCCTGGATCTCGTAACGTTGGACCGAGGTGCCGATCATGGTGCAAGCTGGACCCGAGTAACCGCCGGTCGACGGAGAGCGTTGAATCGAAAGTCGTGGGGAGTCTACGACGCCCATGACACGGTGTAAACAAACGGATTCGGCGGGGCCTTCCCATTCGCACGCTTGGCCCGTTGCCGCGTGCCGCGTACGACGTACGAGGTACGACGGTTTCCGCGTTTTACGTCGCCGCGTTTCGCGTAGGACGTACGAGGTACGACGTGTTCGCCCCCCGTGTCGCCATCATGGGTCATAGTAGTTTTCGACTTGGAACACGGAAGGATTTGCGCCGAAGCGCTGTTGTTCCGACGTGAGGAAGGCGTAGCATGAAGCTGCGCGTTTATCCCAAAATGACCAACGGAATACCGACATGACATCGATGTATCGACGCACGTTGCCGCTCCTTGGAATCGCCGTTGCCGGCCTGCTTGGCCTCGCCGCCTGCGAGGATCGGGGCGCGGAGGCAGAATCCGTGGCGCCGGGGACGCCATCATCCGCTGGGGCGGCGACCTCCGGCGAGGCCGCAACTGGCGATGAAGACCGGCCCGACGACCGCTATTCGACCGCTACGAACCCCCGAGAGGTCGCCGTCGGAACGGCGACGCCCGTGAATCTGAGCATCGAGGCCGGCTCGGGACTGCACCCCAACCGCGAATACCCCAACTGGTCGTTTGAATTTGAAAAAAATTCGGATTGGAAGATCACTCCCCAGAAGGTGACCGCGGAAGATGTGACACTCGGGGACCGGCGGGCGTATTTTAGGGTCGAGGTGACCCCCAAAGCGGCGGGTGCCGCCGAGTTGCGTGCCACGGCGGATTTCAGCGTCTGCAATGATCAGACCTGCCACATTCTGCGCGATGAAAAGGTGGCGTTCGAGATCACGGCCCAACAGCAGGGGAGCCAGCAATGAACGACACGAGCGATGACCTCCTGACATCGATAAAGCAACGAGTTCGGCGGGACTACGACGAGACGCGTCGGATACTCAGTTTTCCCGAATTCCTGGACCTCTTTACGGAGCATCCGCGTCGTTTTGCACGCAATTCCGTGCAGTACATTCGCGACTGCTTTCTGTACTACGGCACCGAGCAGAAGCCGACCGAATGGGGGGACGTCACCCACTTCAAATTGTTCGACGCGCCGTTTGACGACGGCCGGGATCGACTCGTCGGCCAGGAGCGGGCCCAGGAGCGGGTCTTCAGCCTGCTCGAGAACTTCGTGCGTCAGGGACGCATCGACAAGTTGATCATGCTGCACGGGCCGAATGGGAGTGCCAAGAGCAGCATGGTCGAGACGATCATACGGGGATTAAAGCATTACTCGAACACCGATGAAGGGGCACTCTACCGGTTTAACTGGATCTTCCCGTCGGATTCGATCGCGAAGGGCTCGTCGATCGGCTTCGAAGGGTTTTCGACCCGCGCGGTCGAAGAGTCGGGACTCGATACCTTCGCGTACCTGGACGAGGACGACATCGATGCGACGATCCGCAGCGACATGAAGGATCATCCGCTGCTTTTGATCCCGCCGGAGCATCGCCGCGAATTGATCGAAGAACAGATCGACAATCTGGTGGTGCCCGGGGTGACGGGCGACGGCGCTCATGGCGAGATCCGACGCGATATGGAGGCCGCCGAGCAGCATGAGGAGGAGGAGGCAAAGCGTCCCTTCGTGGCCAGCGACTACATTCTGTACGGGAACATCAGCCACACGAGTCGCCAAATCTACGATGCGCTGCTGACCGCCTACGACGGCGATCTCGAGAAGGTCCTGCGCCATGTCCAGGTCGAACGGTTCTTCGTGAGCCGCCGCTACCGGACCGGTGCAGTTGTGGTCGAGCCGCAGCGCGCCGTCGACGCCGGACTGCGTCAGTTGACCGTCGACAAGAGCCTCTCGGCCCTGCCGACGAGCCTCCAAAACCAGACGATATTCGAGCCGTACGGCGACCTGGTCGACGCCAACAGGGGACTGATCGACTACGACGACATGCTCAAGCGGCCCAAGGAACTGAATCAGTACCTGTTGGCGACCAGCGAAAAGGGGACGGTGTCGATGGAGAACCGAATCCTCCATCTTGACTCCGTGCTGATGGCCACCGGGAATGAAGATTATCTCGATGCCTTCAAGCAGAGCCACGACTACTCGTCGTTCAAGGGCCGCATGGAGCTGGTTCGCGTGCCCTACTTGCTCGACTACACCGTCGAGGAACTCATCTATCGCGAGCAGCTCGCTACGGTCGATTTCATCAAGCCGGTCGCGCCCCACACGATGCGCATGGCGGCTCTGTGGGCCGTGCTGACACGTCTGCAGCGGCCCGAGCCGTCAAAATACGATTCCGCGATTCAACAGGTGGTCTCGCAGCTCACCCCCCTGCAGAAGGCGGACCTCTACGGGCGGGGCAAACTCCCCGACGATCTGAGCTCGGAGGAGGCCCGCGGACTTCGCTCTGCCATCGGCGAGATGCGCAGCGAGGAGCCGGGCACCACCGAGTACGAGGGGCGCCGTGGCGCCAGCCCGCGCGAGATGAAGATGATCTTGCTGAATGCCAGCCAGAACGACGCGTATCCAACGCTGTCGCCGCTGGCGATGTTCGAGGAGTTGGAGTCGCTGGTCAGCGACCCGTCGGTGTTTCCGTTTCTTCAGAGAGACCCCGATGGACCGTATCGCCAGCATGCAGACTTCATCGATACGGTTCGAGAGCGTTATTTGGAGATCCTGGACACCGAGATCCGCAGTGCGATGGGCCTGGTCGAAGAGGATCAGTACAAAGACCTGTTCGACCGGTACATCGATCACGTCAATGCATGGCTCAAGGGTGAGAAGGTCTACAATCAGATCACCGGCGAGCGAGAAGAGCCCGATGAGGATTTGATGCAGAGGGTCGAAGAGACCGTGGAGGTCAACGAGGACCTCGACAGTTTCCGCGAGGGACTCATCTCGACAATCGCCGCCTTCACCATCGACAATCCGGCCGCTCAGGTCGACTACCGAGAGATCTTCCCCGGGATTTTCGAGGCGATGCACGAGTCATTCTACGAGCAGCGCCAGGAACAGATCCGCACGATCGAGGAAGATCTGTTGACGTACTTCGAAGAAGATGAAGACGCCCTCTCAGCATCGGCGACGGAGGCGGTCGAAACGACGCTCGAGAACCTGCGGGAACGGTACGGGTACTCCGACGCGTATGCCCGGGAGGCGGTGGCTTTCTTGCTGTCGAATCGATATAACCGCTGACGAGGCCATCCTGTCGTTGCGCATCACTCGCGAGTCACGATGTTGCGATACCGAATCGATACCGTCGTACCTCGTCTGATCGGGGTTGGGCTCGCCTGTGTGTTACTGCTTACGGCGGGCCCGGCTGTCGGACAAGATGTCGACCGCTATCGTCAGCAACTCGAGACCTACCGCGAGCGGCTCTCAAATCTGGCCGACCAAGATAAGTGGGGGGTAACCTCCGCCGACCGCTCCCGGGTCGAAGAGTGGCTGTCGAGCGCCGAGGTGCTGCTGGCCGAGGGGGAGACGGAGACGGCCAAGTTGCGGCTGACCGAGGCCGGCGATTTGCTCACACTCATCGAGGCCGAAATCGGGGCAAAACGCCTGGAGGAAGCAGCCGACGAGCAGGAGCAGAAATTCTACAAGCTCAAAAACGAGGTCGTGCCCGATCTCGAGCGTTCGATCGAGCAATTCGAGTCGACGTTGAAGGACCTGCAGGATCGTATTGAAACAGCGCGTCAGCAGTCGAACTAGATGTCGTGGTGAAGTCGGCGGATAGTCCGGTGCGCCGCACTGATGAGAGTTGTTGGTTGTTGGAGGAGTAGATGACAGTGCCGAAGTATCTCAGCGCGAGGTCGTGGGGGACGCTCGTGTGTACGATGCTTCTGGTGGTGTGTGCGTCGGCATGTGCGCCTCCTCAGATGCCCAAGGAACTCGAAGAGCTGGACCGCATCCTCAGCGAATCCGGGGCCAATCAGGTCAAGAAGTATCCGGGAGCCACCAAGTATTACCGTGATTCACGGGAGCTTCGCGAGGCGGCGCTGAGGCAATACGAGAACCGAAACCTGGCGAAGGCTCGCCACTACGCGATTCGGGGAAAGATCGCGTATCGGACGGCACAGGCCGTCGGCCAGCAGGTGGTGGCGAATCGCCGGCTCGAGAAGGCCAATTCCAACATCGAGTCGATCAACCCGGAGATTCGGGAACTCAAAGACAAACGGGACCGACTCCAGTCGAAGCTGGCGGATCTCCGCGAGGAACTCGATCGGCTGCAGGCACGACGGGCGTCCAAAAAACGCGAAGAATCCGAGGGGAGCGAATCGATCAACGAGCAGCAGGTCAGGGCGGACGCCAGCCGGGTGTTGCAGGACGCAGTCGACGCCCGGGAGCGGGCTCTGGAGGTGCGGGCCGATCAGTTCGCCAAGGCCCTGTTCAATCGGGCCAACAATCAGTTGAAGTCGGCGCAGGCGCTGTTTCGCTCCAACCCGGAAGCGGCGAAGGACGTCGCAAAGACGGCCCGTGATTCGATGTCGACCTTCGAGCGCGCCATCGAAGAGGCGCGACCGAAATATGAGGATTATCGGGACAGACAGAATCCAGACGAGCGGATCAGCACGCTACGAGGTGAATTGGAATCGGTCTACGGCCAGGAGTCCGTCGAGTCGGTGACCCGGGGAGTCCGGGTCGTGCTCGCCGATCTGTTCGCCAGTGGAAGCGCCGAGCTCGCCGGCGAGTCTCGACAGCGTGTCGTGCAGTTGGCGCGAATCGCCGATTCCTTCAGCGAATTCGACGTCCAGGTGTCGGGATTCACGCGCCGTGGCAATCCGACCGAAAATCTAACGGTCTCACAGCTTAGAGCGCGCGGCGTCCGGGACCTGCTTCTGGAGCGCGGGATATCCGACGATCGGATCGAGACGGATGGACGCGGGCAAAACCGCATTCGCTACCCGGACCAACCGGGTCGAAACGACCGGGTAGAGGTCACGTTCCGAATGCCCGCGACCGACGGAGCCCAGTGACGTTACTCCGCCGGGGTGAAGGTCTCGGGCTCAACGAGCACGACTTTGCCGCCCGCGTTTTCGATGACCCGCTTGAACCGGAGCCCTCGCTCGCGGCCGACGCCCCAGGCGATGAGGCATGGAGCATCCTGTACGAGCTCCATCGCATCGGTGAAATCGACATCCAGCAGTATGCCCAGGTTGTGTGCCATCCGGCGTTCCGCGTACCCGGGGTGGCGCAGCACCACGTCGACGAGTGCGGTTTCGGCATCCTCTCGTTTCAATCTCGGATCGGTGTAGTTGCCGGCCTGCAACCCGGAGTCGGGACCCTGGAGGACCGTCTCACCGGAGTCATCAGCCCCTTCTGGTAGGGACTGTTCATCGGACGCGTCTCCCTCGAGGTTCAGGACGACGCCGTCGTCTTCCGGTTCACCAATTGAGCCTCCGGGCTCCGAGCGCTCGTCCGTCGGCTCCTGTCTCGGCTTCTTCGCCTGCGTCCGTTCGTCGGCGGATTCTCCCAGGCCCAAAACATCGGCCAGGGCGAGGCCGTGTCCGCCGAATTTCTCCAGCCGGCCGAAGTATTCGTCCAGACGATCTGCCATCTCCGTGGCATCGAAGGTCGCCGCCCGGTCGGATTCCATCTCGTCGATCCGAACGGACACGGTCTTTGTTACCGATGATGTTTCGCTGCCTTCGCCGGCTGGCAGGGGCCTTGCGTGGACACCGAATCGCGCGCGGAGGGTGTGGGCGAGGCCGCGTCCGAGGGTTTCGAGCGCGGCCGTGGAGACCTCGCGGTCCAACGTGATCGTGGCCTCGAGGGACCCGTCGGATTCGACGACGTTCGCGGCCGCGAGCCGAGCGTCACTTCCGTGACCGGACAAACGTCGCCCTCGGTCGGGGTCGTCGGCCGCCGGTTGTCGGGACCCGTCGTCGTCGGCGTCGTCTCCGATGGTCTCAAAGATTCCATCCGTGTCGCTCGACTCGGTGTCGCCCGACCGGGGCCTTCCCCCGGAGCCGTCGGAAGGCGTCAGCCACTCCGGGGGCTCGGCCGAGTCGGGCGAGGAGATGTAGTCGCCGAGCTGCATAAGCCCGGTCAGAAACGGCGCCAGGTTATCTGGATTCGGCCCGTCGACCACCGAGGCTGTGAGCGTCCAGGGCGGGCCGCCGTCGTCGACATTCCACGTCGTTTCGAGTCGAGATTCCAACTCCGACGCGACCGCTTGCACCCATTCCGGCCCGGACCCGCCCGTCGGCGGCGCGAGTTCCAGGTGAAGCGAAGACGTCGTGGCGCCCGGGCTGGCGAGGAGGCGCATAAACCCCTCGTCGCCGAATCGCCTGAGCACGTCAACCCATTGCGCCCCTCCTGTCGTGTCATCGGGAGGATCACAGGGCCGGACGTCCAGGTCGAGCTCGTCGGCCAGTTCTCGCCATGCGTCGGGAAGGGAAGTCAAAGTCGGGGTCCTCGTCGTCGAGGTCGGGGATTAGGCTTCATCCGGCAGATCGGCATCCAGCGGCAGGTCGTCGAGGGAGACGACCCCGTCGTCGGGATTCCGCGGATACAGATCTGAAAGCGTCGTGTCGCGCGAATAGCCCCCGGAGGTCGAGCTTGCCGGCGACTCATCCGGGGAACTGTCGGAGTCGGCGAAATATTCAAATGGGGAGGATCGGCCCTCGGAGCGAGCGTAGAAGGCAAAAAGAGCGGCCTCGAAGTAGAGAGTCAGCACACTCACGCTCAGGTAGACGATGGCCTGAGCGATCAATCTCAGCGGCATGATCGCCGCCGACGCGGTCGACCCGGCAAAGGCCTGGATCGTTGAGATGGCCCAGAGTCCGAAGAGCGGAATCAGCAGGAGGCCGGCCGCGAAGACAAAGAGCCGATACACGCCGCTGAGGTGTTCGATGACGAAACGCGCACCCCGGGCGATGGCCGTTCCCACCGAGACGTCGTCCACAAACAGGGGCGCAGCGGCCGCCATAAAGGCGAAACGGACGAGGGCGGCGAAGACAAAAAAGACGAACACCGGGACCGTTACGATCAGCGCCTGCACGAAGATCGAAGCCTCGGCAAGCGCCGACGGACGAGCGTACAGGTCAATCAGGGTGACGGTGACCAGTCCCCCCATGAGGATGACGGTCCATTCGCCGATGGCGGCCAAGACCCGCAGGCCTGCGGCCTTTGGAAACGCGCCGGAGAGATGTCCAAAGAAGGTATTCAGTGGGCGGACATCGTCGCCGGTCGCCAGATCCGACAGAGTCGACCAGATACCGCCGGATACGAGTGCGTCGGTCAAAAAGCCGACCAGGGTGGCGACCAGGAGGAGTCCTCCGGCAGCAAATACAAAGCTCGGCTGAGTGATGCGCTCGATCAGCGCCTGTGCGGCCGCGATTTCCGACTCGCCGGCTGAGACACGCCGAGCGGTCCAACCGCCGGCGACGAGCAAGAGCCAGATGAGCGTCAGTGGCCGCGCGGCGGCGCTGAACAGATCGGCGGCCAGGCGCCAGCCCACAAGCCAGGGATCCCTGCGGACCATCGCCCAGGCGAGCTTGAAGTAATCGCTCGCCTGGTAGTCGGTCTCGGCCTCAATGCGATTCGAATTCCGTGTCTCCGTCATGACGGAGTCTCTGTAACACGGCGACGATGCGGCGTGAACACGGGCGCCTCCAGGCGACGGTTCAAGGCGTCACGAATTTACAGGTAGAGGGCCCGCGACCGCAGCAGTCGAGTGGGCTGCGCTGAAACTGGGTCGCGGCGGTAAACGTACACCCGTCGGTCCGGCGAACATGGCGGCCCGACTGCACGTCGTAGACCTCCACGGAATTGCCCTTCAGCGCCGTCGCGAGCAGGTATCCGTCGTCGGAAAAGTAGATCGCCAGTGGTGGGTTAGCGTGCCAGAAAGTCGTCTCGAATTCCCAGACCCGATGGTGGGGCACCACGATAGAGGTCGTCGAATCGGCCCGTCCGATGGCGAGCCCGCCGGTCGTCGCGTCGACCGCCAGGGCGGTGACCGTCGGGCCGGCCGGGAGTTGTTCCCAGTCCCGGTCTCCGACCTTGCAGCGGACTCGGCCGGGACCACCGGCGACGACGAGCGTGCGAGCATCCTCCGAGAGTCCCACGGCACTGATGGGAGCGAGGGCCGAATCGTGAAGCACGGTTTCGACGGCGGACCCGTCGATGGAGACGCGCATAAGCTCGCCGTTGACGAGCCCCGCGAGGATCGTGTCGCCGGAGATGGCGAGCGCCGAGCAGCGGATGCCGGGGGTCAGTAGAGAGCGGGGGTCGGAGCCGTCGCGGTCGTCGTACAGGACGATCTGTTTGTCCCGGACGGCCACGGTTCGCCCGCGGCGGTCACAGGTCCAGACGGGTCGATCGACGCGTCGCCGGTCCTTGCGCGGGGGCGTTCGACCGCCCGATGGCAGCCGTGCGCCGGGGCTCGAGAGGGCGGAGGTCTGGCCTCCTCGACGTCGTCGCCTGCGACTCGGCGATTCGTGTGAGTCGCGCGGCGGGTCGTCGCCCCGGGAGGCGTCCCGGGCACTGGGTGCCGAGATCTCCCGGAGGTACGCGTCGAGGCGGTCGGCGACGGCCGACATCGAACTCGGTCGGTCGGCCGGATCTCGTGCCAGCAAGTCCGCAACGAGGGCCTCGAGCTCGGGAGGCCACGGGCCGGTTCCCGTCGACTCAAGGGTCGGGCGAGGATCCCGAACGTGGGCTTTGAGTACGACCGACGGCGTGCGTCCGGGGAAGGGCGGTCGGCCTGTCAGCATCGCAAAGAGCACCGCCCCCAGGGCGTAGATGTCGCTGGCCGGTGTGACATCGTCACCCATCGCCTGTTCTGGGCTGCTGTAGAGCGGCGTGCCGATAAACCCCGAAGTCTTGCGCATCTCATCCTGAAGCCGGACGATCCCGAAGTCGATGATAAAGGCGAACGGATCGTCGCGATGCAGTGTTTGAACCAGAATGTTTTCGGGTTTGAGGTCGCGGTGGACGGCCCCGAGTCGGTGAACCTCCGACAGACCGATGGCGACCTGTCTGGCCAGCTCGACGGCCAGGGGCGTATCGAGGGCACCATCCTTGTCGAGTCTGTCCTGCAGCGAGCGGCCGTCGACCAGCGACGAGATGACTGCGATCGACGAGCCGGGAAGTTTCAGCGCGTCGACGAACTTTACGACATGCGGGCTTCGGACCCGGACCAACAGCTTGATCTCGGAGACGATCCGTTCGAGCGCATGACGCGACCCGAAGCCGGAGTCGGTGTCCTGGATTTGAATGATCTTCGCGGCGTACGATTCGACGGCGTTCGGGCTCTCTGCGCGGTAGACCGACCCCGAGGTGCCGCGGCCCAGGAGTCGAGTAAGCAGATAGCGCTTGTCGAGATCGCGTCCCAGCCAGGGGTCGGGCTCCATGTCCAATTGAGGCCAGCCGTCGTCCGGCTTCGGGGCCTCGCAGTCAGTGCACTGGATGGCGTCCTCGCGCAGCGCACGGCCGCACTCCTGGCAGCGCGCTCCCAGTACACGCGGACAGTCGGCCGGATGGCCGTCGGGGCTGGTCAGTAGATCGGACATGAAAGGGTCACCGGAGGATGCACCAAAGGGTCAAGCTCCCCTAGAATATCGGGCAGCACCGCACGAGTTCAACTCGGTCGACCTCGATAGGGTTTTGGATTCATTGTCGTTCTGACAACGGACTAAATTATGGACCACGAACGAGAGGCAGTCTGGATCACCGGCGGCGGGACCGGCATCGGCCGGGCTATCGCCCGAGAATACGCGAGTCGCGGAGCAGCGGTGGCGGTGTCGGGGCGTCGCGTCGACAAACTCGAAGACGCCGTCGACGATATCGACGAACGCGGCGGGCGAGGGTTGGCCGTCCAGTGCGATGTGACCGAAGAGGAGCAGGTCGAAGAGTCCGTCGAGGAGGTGGTCGACGCCTTCGGAGGGCTCGACGTCTCGGTGGCGAACGCGGGGATGGCCGTCAGCGGACCGATCTGTGATCTGGATGCCCAAGAGTGGCGCCGCCAGTTGGACGTCAACGTCGTCGGAGTGGCCATGACGGCCCGGCACAGTGTGCCACATCTGCGCGAGACCGACGGGCGGCTTGGACTGATGGGAAGCGTGGCGGGCACCGTGACGCTTCCCGGTGAAGGCGCGTACGCGGCCTCGAAGTACGCCGTCCGGGCGATGGGTCAGACATTGTCGCTCGAACTCGAGGGCACGGGCGTCAGTTGCACGACCATCCAGCCCGGGTTCGTCGAAAGCGACATCGTCAAGCGCGACAACGAAGACGAGGTCCACGATGAATGGGAGGACAGGCGGCCCGAGATGTTGACCTGGCCGGTCGAACGTGCGGCGAAGGTCATCGTCCGTGCGATGGACCGCCGCAAACGCGAATACACCTTCACCGCCCACGGTCGGGTGGCGTCGTTCTTCGGCCGCCACGCCCCATGGCTCGTCCATAAAGCAGTTAAGTGGTTCGGCTAGGTGGTGATTCGTCGACGGCATCGTGGGGCAGGCTGCCGCGCGGAGCTCGGAAGAAGACGTAGGGCGTATACCGCAGAAAATTCGAGACCCGGGAGGTGTAGATATCTGCGTAGCGTTCGAGCTGGCGGGTCATCAGGCTCTTGTCGTTGCCCGAGCGCATCAGATACCCCCAGGTATCGTTGAAGTCCTTGCCGTCGCGGATGACCAGCGGGGCGATCGCTCCGTCCAGGTCCCTGATCGACTGCTGATGATCCTGGATCTGGCGTCTGAGTTCGTCGGTCGGGGTGTCGGAGTCCTCGGCGTAGTCGCCTTCGTTGCGTTGAATCTGGAGTTGGAGCCGGGCCACCTTCCGTTCGAGTTCGACTTTCTCGTCCATCTTTTGTCGGATCTCGGCCTGACGATCTTGCGACACGGCGATGGCGCCGATCTCGCGTTCCAGCTCGCGCAGGACCAGCGCCGTGCGCCAACGCATCACCTTTTTGGAGACGTTGACATCCGAGAAGAGGTGGTCGCCGACGAACAGGATCTGGTCGCCCGACAGCCCCAGATACGATTCGACCATCCCGGCGTGGCCTCCCAGATAGATCCCGTCCTCCTCGATGCCTCCGACGACCGGGCGTACCAGGCCGTCTTCGGTGGCCAGCCTGAACATCGGCTTCTCGACCGAAAAGAAGTCGGGTTTGTCGGCCGAAACGACGCTGAGCCTGAAGAGATCTCGCCAGGTCATGCCTTCGGGGAGGAAGCGGTCGAAGGCGTATTCCATCATGAAGCGGGTGTACTCCCACTCCGAATTCGTGATGAGGACCAGTTCGTTGCCGGCGTTTTTCTGGTCGAGCAACGCCAGCGGCATCTCGGGGTCGAGCTGGACGTATCGTTCCGGGTCGCTGGTGATTTCATCCTTGAGCATCCCCTCCAGGTGGGCGGCGTCCAGCGCCTGGCCGACCTCCTCCCAGAGGTTTTCATAGCTCATCGGCCCGGGCAGCTCGTCGGCGTCCAACAGATCGACGAGTTGCTGGTACATCCACGCTGCCGAGATCGAAAACAGCGTGTTCATGAAGACCCAGCGCGGCTCCGAGAGGTCGACCAGCGTGCGCGTGTAGGTTTCGCGCATCTCGCCGAACGGGAGGCTCTCGGTCCCGTGGTGGGCCTGTTTGATGTAGCCGAACTGATTCGCCTTGACGACGTTGCCGCAGCGGGTGTCGATGACCAGGCCGCGGACGACCCGGTCTGGCCTGAACTCCAGATCCTCGACGGGCCAGCCGCGTTCGGCGAGCTTGCCGCGGAGATGTTCGTACGCCTGGGCCTCCCACTCGGCGGTCCGGTAATGGACCAGAGTGTAGTCCATGTCGTACCCGATGGCCTGAATCGACCGCAGATTCAGCGTGCGGTTGCAGTAGATACCCCGACGGGCGGGAACGTCGGCATAGGCCTCTTCGACCGGGTCGTGCATGGTGGCTACTCTCTGGCGGGTTTCATTGGTCGAACTTCTCGTCGTAGTCGGCGATCGAGGCCTCGATGACGCTGGATGCGTGGTCAAAGCCGTAGACGTAGTCGATCTCGATCTTCTTGCTTTTGTCCTCTTCCATCGACGGCACCGATTTATAGGTCAGAAAGTAGTGGTGCAGTCGCTCGACGAGGACCTCCGGGATGTCCGAGATGTCCTCGGCATCGCCGTAGATGTTGTCGTTGTCCAGCACTCCGACGATCTTGTCGTCGGCCTCGCCGTGGTCGAGCATCCGCAGACCGCCGATGACGCGAGCATCCAGCAGGATCTCCGGCCGCGAGATCGTCCGCTCGCTGAGGATACAGATGTCCAGCGGGTCCAGATCGCCGCGATTCGACTTCGGCGACAGCCCGTCGACCCGGTCTCCGCAGTAGGTCCGCGGGATAAAGCCATACAGCGCCGGCGGTTGCGACGAATACCGCTGCGGTCGGTCGACCTTCAGATATCCCGTCTCCTTGTCGATCTCATATTTGACGGTGTCGAAGGGCGTCATTTCGATATACGCGTGGACGACCTCGGGCACATTGGGACCGACGCCGAGTCCGTGCCACGGGTGAGGGCGCCAGCGATCAAATCCATTGTCGGAACTCATAGATGGCCTCGTTACTCGAGAAACAGCAGTGTTATCACCCGCCACTCTGTAGTTCAGGCCCGCCGAAGAGACAAGGGTCAGGGGGTTACGACATCCCGGTAGATCTCGCCGAGGCGTTCGCCCTGTTTACGCGCATCGAACTCCGCCTCGATGCGCTCTCTGGCATTTTTGCCCAACTTCGCCCAGCTATCTGGTGCATCGATGAGTCGCTCCAGGTGGGCGCGTATCTGCGAGACCGATCGCTCGTCGGCGAGGAGACCGGTTTCACCGTGCTCTAGGACGTGAGGGATGTCGGCGTGACGAGTCGAGGTAACCGGCATGCCGGTCGCCTGTGCGGCGATGATGGAGACGGGCGCACCGCCTTCTGTATCGCCGGTTTCAGCCGTACGGCTGGGAGAGAGGAAGATGTGGTGGTCGAGCATCTCGTCGACCAGCCGGTCGTAGGGGACAAACCCCTTTTGGCGGATGGAGTCGCCGAGGTCGGATTCCTCGATGGCTTGGCGGATCCGTCTGTGCTCGCGTTTGGATCGGCGCGAATCATCGGCCTCACCGATGAGTGTTACCTCGATGTCGTGCGAGGTGTCGACACCGCCGAGGGCCCGGATCGCGTCGGGGAGGCCCTTCTTTTGTTTGAAACTCGCTGCCATCAGAATCCGAACAGGATCGCCCGGATCGTTCAATGCTCGGGGGCGGAACGGATGGTTCTCGAGGTCGACCCCCAGGTGGTGGACGCGGATCTTGTCGCGGGAACATCCCAGAGCTTCGATGGTTTCGGCGAAATGGGGTCCCTCGCAGAGGACGGCGGAGGCCGACTCGAAGACGTCGTGGTAATCCTCGACGATCTCGGGGTATTTCCGGGGAAGGAAGCCGGCGTCGTACCCGTAAAAACTGACGACGTGGGCGACCGCCTCGCTGCGGACGACCGGGACGTCGCGGATGGCGTGATGGCCGAAATGGGAGTGGACGAGATCGACCTTTCGTTTGCGGACGATCTCGCGTCGGAAGTCGGCCCAGTGCTGCGCCTGGTGTCGTTGAATCGGGTCGTTAAAGAGACCGACCTTGGCCATCCCTTTGAGCAGATGCCCGATTGGAAACACTCCCGGAACGTCGGTGTCCCGGACGTGCAGTTCATCGACTGGAAAGGCGTCGAGGTTTTCGGCACAGCGGGCAGCGACCGGGGAGCGGATGTCTTCCGGGAGTGCAGATACCTGAGTGTGAAGCCATTTCTGGGTCGTCGGCAACCAACTGTTGCAGCTCTGCAAGACCGATATCGGCGCGGTTGATGTACTCATGTGTCAATTTGAGCCGAGGCTCGGGAATTTGTGAACGAGTTGGTCGCGGAGGTCGACGTAGGCGTCGAGACGGAGCCCGACCACGAGGGCTACGTAGATCGCGACCCCTACCGCAACTTCCGCGCCGAGTTGAGGCCACATCGACCAGGCCGATGCAGCATACCAGTCGAGCAACCAGCTGCCGGAGGCGGCGAGGAGTGAGCACATAAAGACCTCTCGGACGGCGACAGCGGGCTCCCAAAACTTCATGTCGATGAGTTTGCCGGCGAAATAGTATGAACCCGGCACGAGTACGCATTTGGCGATGACATAGGAGAGGGCGACAGCTTCGATGGTGCCGTAGAGAACGCCCAATACGTTGGCTCCGAGTGTGACAGTGGTGCCAAACAACCCCCAGCGAAATTGCCAGTCGGCCCGGCCTTGAGACTTGAATATCCAACCGACTGTCGAGGCAATCGGGAGGATGATGCCGGCAACACAGAGGATGCGGAGGACGGGAATGACCTCGTTCCAGTGCGATCCGAACAATGCCGGCACGAGGGCATCGGCGACGACAAAGAGAATCATCATCAGCGGGATTTCGACCAGTCCGATGGCTCGCACCGCCCGCAGGTAGAGGTCTCGGACCCGTTCGACTTCACCCTGGATTTTTGACAGCGCCGGAAACATCACTTTGGTCAACACGTTGGTGATCTGATGCACCGGCAGCAGCATCGTAGAGTAGGCGCGCGTGTAGACGCCGAGTGCGGCGGCTCCGATGAAGCGGCCGACCAACAGGTCATCCCCCTTTCCAGCCCAGTAGTTGTAAGCTTCGAATCCGAAGGTGTGGAAACTGAAGTTGAAGAGTTCCTTGACGGCTTCGAGGTCGAACATCCATCTGGGTCGCCAGTTGGATATCATCCAGAGTACCGCGGCCTCGATGGCTGTGGCCGAAAGTGTCTTGCCCACCAGACTCCAGACGCCGTAATCAGCGAAGGCCATCCAGACTCCGAGTGCGCCCGACAGCGTAATGCCCGTCGTCTCGACGATGGCCAGCGCCCGGAAGTCCATGTCCCGGTTCATGATCGACCGTTGGACGATCACCAGCGAGAATAGCGGGAAGTTCAGGGCGACGACCGGCGTCAGATACAGCAACGACGGTTCGTCGAAGAACCAGGCGATCGCGGGAGCCAATGAGGCAATGATTCCGCCTAGAAGAAGACCGATCCCGATGTTCAACCAGAAGACCGACGAACGATGGGCCTCGGTGATCTCTTTGCGTTGGATCAACGCTGCGCCAAACCCCATCCTGCCGAAGGTCTTCGCAAACCCGGTGAAGATGAGAATCATCCCGAAGACACCGAAGGCTTCGGGTGTCAGAAGACGTGCCAGTAGTACATTGAACCCGAAATAGACGACCTGCCCGAAGACCCGGGCAACCGTCTTCCAGGCGACGCCGTCCAGGATGTCATCCTTTAGAGACATGGTGCCTCGCCGGCATCTTTAGAAGTACGGGCCTGCAGATGCGACAGCCAGATTTCGAGCGTGATGACCCGGAGGATAAAGTCAATATTCGCGTTTGAAGCGCCGCGTCGACATCGGTTCCATTCGTACTCGACCCGGTCTGACGATAGGTAGCTTGGGTGATAGGAGGCCGAGCCCAGAAGAATTGCTTCGATTTCCTCGTGGTACGTCGGGTCGGCGAGCCAGCTCGGATAGTCGTGAAACGAGGGGCGGGAGGGGCGTCTCCATGGGGCGACGACGTCCCACGTGTCGGCAGCTTTCCCCCAGATCTTCTGCAAGAGCCGGTTGCCTCCGAAGGCGGTCAGTGGCAGACCGGTATCGCCGATCGGGTCGGCCGCGAAAGCACGGGTGTATCGGTCGACCAGCATGCGGTGGTAGGCCCGTCCGTCTTGAAGATGTCGTTTCGGGAGCGACAGGCAGTAGTCGACGAGGTCTCGGTCGAAGAAGGGGCGACGCGTTCGCACATAGCTCTGGAACAGTCGAACGCCCATATTGATGAGCCGTCGTCCACGCCCGGCGAGATTCTCCAGCAGGTCCCCCGAGCCATGAGATAGGTACATGCCTCCGAGGAACGCATCTCCCAGAAAGCCGTTGAGGTTGATGTCAAACCGCTCGGGCAAGGATGGCAGCGCCGCCATGCTGTGCATGTGACGGACCGACACCTGTCCATCGGTCACAATGGCTCCGTGAGGTCGACCTTCAAACCAGTTGGTTCCGTCGATCTCAAAGACGGAATGGTCGATCGTCCAGGTGTCGGCGACATCTCTTGCCACGCGGACGTCGGCAGAGTCCTTCATTCCGAAGGTAAAGGCCTGGACCGATGATCGAGTCGCCGATGGGAGGGCCGCCAGGATCGCTCTCGAATCGAGGCCGCCGCTGAGGCCCAGACCGTGAGTGCAGTCGGGGTCGACACGTCTGCGCACCGCTGATTCAAAGCGTTGGCCGATGCCCTCGGCCGCCGCCGAAACATCGATGTCCCGTCGGGCGGAGGCATCGGTCGACGCCGTCCAATAAGATATCTTTGACGCTTTTTGGGACGTGAGGTCGTAGGATCGTACAGTGCCCGGCTCGACGAGAGTGACATTTGGGAACCACGTCTCGTCGCCGTGGAGTCGCCCCGTCTCCACGAAGTCAGTGACAACCGATTGTTTGACCGTGGTGTCGAATACGGAAAGGGGAAGGAATGCCTTCACCTCCGTCGCCCACGCCAGCGTCGAGCCACTCTCATACACATAGAGATGTTCGAAGCCATAGCGGTCGGTGACCAAGTGCAGCTCATGGGCCGAGGCGTCGTAGATAACGGCCGCGAACAGACCGTCTATGTCGCCGAACTTGGCAAAGCGGGTCTCTCGGTACAGCGCATTGAGTTCTCCGGCCATCGTATCGACTGTGGCCGTCGAACTCGAGTCTCCGCTCTCGGAGACCGGCGTTCGAAAGCACTCGCCGGTCGCCCAGACTTCGATCCCACGATGCTCGGCATATCCCGTGGCCGTCGCCGGAATCGGGCGTACTTGGGAGAGAGCGCCGGTGACCGAGCCCTGCTGATGAATCTCGGAGACGCGGTAGCTGTCCAAATAGGTAATAGCCTCCTGCATCGACCGCACGAGCTGACGCGCGTGCCGCGATGAGGAATCCCCGTCTCTCTCAGTGTAGCCGACAAACCCGGGCATGGTCGATTCGGTCGAGGAGTGGCTCAGTCAACGCGTCGGACCGATGAAACGATCCAACCATGTCTCGTAGTGTTGTACCGGCTCCGGCGCAAGGTTCCAGAAGGGAGCGGAGACCTCCCAGAAGCGATCGACCGTCTCCCTGGAGAGTTGTTCAAGCTGTCGGCGATAGTACGTCGAAGAGTTCCGAGACGTGTCCGTTGCTGACTCGGCGTCAAAACTCCCGGACGTCGACGCTGCGATATAGGTTCTGGTTTGTGTCCCCAGTGTAAGTCCGTGGTGAGAGAAAACCTCAGCAGTCGTCTCTTCCGGCTCTTCGCACAGGGTTTCGTACCGAACCGTTTGAACGTCCAGGTCGCGCGGTTCAAGGTCCTGGAGGAGGATGGAGTAGTTGACAAACCAGTAGGCAACGGCCCGAGAAAACCGGGAATCCTCAGGTGCAGTATCGAGGGCTCGGCTAAACCGTTCGAGCCGAGGATGACGGTCAAGGGAGTCAGAAAGTGTCTCGAAGACGTCGTGGAGCTCCAGCAGCGAGCCCTGGTCCATCCGTCGCACGATCGAAAGGCACTGAGCCAGTGGGTTGCGGATGATGACCGTGACCGTCGCCTCGGGAAACATCTTCTCGATAAGACGAGCCTTCGTATTGAGCCGAAGGAGTTTGAAGAGTCGAAAACGGGGGTGGCGAGCTGTTTTAAAGTGCTGAACCGCCGGGTTGTCGCGGCGGTTGAAGTTCAGTTCCGAGTAGGCCTGGATCTTTGAGCCAACTCGGCCCGGGAGGAAGGTGTTCGCACGGTTTAGCCACTCGTGTCCCATCCAATTTGCCGCCCGAAGCCAACCGGGTGCGCCCGGCCACTCGAGGCCGTGATACTTCAAGTCCGATAGCGCATCGAGCCGCGCCGACAGTGATTCCCACTCCTCTACATCCTCTTTGTCAAAGCAGTCGAGGCGGTCTGGAAAGCCGTCGATGATACCGGCGACTCGAGCGAATGGCTCCATGTATGTCTCGACGTCCGGGGCCGAATCGAAGAGGTTCGACAGCCAGGTCGAGCCGGAACGTTCCACACCGAGTAACAAGCCGGTGCGGGGCGGAGCGGTCTGGGGTGTGGAAGTCACGCTGTCGATGTCCTCAGAACCTTTTTGACGCCGGCGATGACGTCACGCGCATCGTCGTCGGAGACAGCCGGGCCGAACGGAAGTGAGACCGTCTGCCGGCCGAGCCGGGTTGCATGGGGAGTCTCTGCAGGATCCCAGCCGTATCGTTCCTGATAGTAGGGATGTTCGGGGACGCTCAGATAGTGGACCCCCGTCCCGATATTCTCGTCGTTCATCGCGTTCAGAAACGCGTCGCGGCTGAGGCCGGAGCTCTCTTCGTCTATCATGAGCGTGTAGAGGTGGAGGGCGTGGCGCCCATCTTCCGGGCGGCTCGACGGGGTCGTGACGGGAAGGTCTTCCAGGGCGTCGTTATACATGTCCCAGAGCTCAGCGCGATATCGCCAGTTTTGCTCGACGCGCTCCAACTGGTGCAGACCGAGAGCGGCCTGCAGATCCATCATATTGTACTTAAATCCGGCTTCGACGACCTGGTAGTGTTCGTAGCCTGAATCGCTATACCGCTTCCAGGCATCCTGTGACATCCCGTGCAGAGAGAGGGTACGCAGATGGCGAGCCGCCTCGTCATCGTCGGTGACGATCATGCCCCCTTCGCCGGTTACCACGTTCTTGGTGGCATAGAAGCTAAAGCACCCGAAGTCGCCGAAGGTCCCGGCATGCTGACCATCGATCCTCGTCTCAATGGCATGGGCGCAGTCCTCGATGACGGTGAGATCATGGTCGTCGGCGATCTCAAGCAGAGCCGACATGTCGCAGGGCCGTCCTGCGAAGTGAACCGGTAGAATCGCCTCGGTCTTTGGAGTAATCGCTTCCCGGACCGATGCCGGGTCGAGGTTCATGGTCCTCGGGTCGACGTCCGCCAACACCGGCGTGCCGCCGGCGTGGATGATTGCGTTGACCGAAGCGCAAAAGGTCAGGGGAGTGGTAATGACTTCGTCGTCGGCCTCGAGGTCGAGGTGCTCAAGGCTCAGATGTAGAGCCGCCGTGCAGGAGTTGAGGGCGATGGCGTGTTCGGCACCCACATAGTCGGCGAAGGCCTCTTCGAAGGCCTGGGCCTTCGGGCCCGTACCAGGCCACGCCGCCTCAAGGCTGTCGACGACTTCGTCGATTTCGGGCTGCTCGAACGCCGGTTTCCCAAAGACCAGAAAGTCGTCGTCTTCTCGAATGGGTTCACTCATGACAATGCTGGGTCAAGGACGAGTCTGTTGCGTTTGAAATCAGTCGAGTCCCGGCTCGGAAACGTCCGGTAGCCGTTGAAGATAGGCGATGTAATCCTCCCGGTGGAGGTCCTCGGTCAGTTTCATGAGTTCGTCGGTATCGATCCAGCCGGACCGCCACGCGACTTCCTCTGGCGCGGCGATTTTGACGCCCTGACGTTTCTCTACCGTTGCGATGAAGTTCGACGCCTGCTGCAGGCCCTCTGGCGTTCCCATGTCGAGCCAGGCCATACCCCGGCCGAACCGGGTGACCGTCAGAGCACCCCTGTCCAGATAGGCATTGTTGACGCCGGTAATCTCGAGTTCCCCCCGGCCCGAGGGTTCCAGGGATTTCGCAATATCGACCACGTCGTCGTCGTAGAAGTAAAGTCCGATAACCGCGTCGTTGGAGGGGGGATTTTCGGGCTTTTCCACGATGTTCTCGATGTCGCCGTCGTCATCGAACTCGATGACGCCGTAATTTTCCGGGTCGTCGACCCTGTACGAGAAAATGTGACCTCCCGACTCGAAATTCCGTGCGGATCGCAATCGCTCGACGAGCTGATTGCCGTACAGAACATTGTCGCCGAGGATCAGTGCGACGGAATCGGAGCCGATAAATTCCTCGCCGATGATGAACGCTTCGGCCAACCCGCGCGGCTTGGACTGCTCGGCGTATTCGATGTCGATTCCCCAATCCCGGCCGTCGCCCAGGAGGTCTCGGTACAACGGGAGGTGGCTGGGAGTCGAAATCAGCAAGAATTCACGAATGCCCGCCAACATCAGCGTGGTCAGCGGGTAGTAGACCATCGGTTTGTCATAGACCGGCAGCAGATGTTTACTGATGGCGCGGGTTACCGGGTCGAGGCGGGTGCCGCGCCCTCCGGCGAGGATGATGCCTTTCATAGATGCCTCGTTCGCATGCAGAGATTCAGGAGCCGCGTGTGCCCAGTCGCTCGTCGATCGACTGATCAGCGTCGTCCATCACGGTGTTACACCAGTCGAGGTTGTCCAAGTACCACTGGACGGTCCGGCCAATGCCCGTCAGAAAGTCGATGTTCGGCTGCCAGCCAAGCTCTTGGCTGAGCTTCGAGGCATCGATGGCGTAGCGATTGTCGTGTCCCGGACGGTCGTCGACGAACGTGATCAAGTCAGCATGTTCGTCGACATCGGTCGTCTCGACGCGCTCGTCGAGTTCGGCGCAGATCGTCCGGACGAGCTCCAAGTTCGTCTTCTGGACGTCGGCGCCGACGTTGTAGGTTTCGCCGGGCTCGCCCTCCGTGAGGATCGTCCACAGACCCCGGACATGGTCTTGAACGTGCAGCCAGTCTCGTACGTTCGAGCCGTCGCCGTAAATGGGAATCGGGTCGCCGGCGAGGGCGTTGAGAATGACCACGGGGATGAGTTTTTCGGGGAATTGTCGGGGGCCGTAGTTGTTGGCGCAGTTCGATATCAGGACCGGTAGTCCGTAGGTATCGTGCCAGGCCCGGCAGAAGTGGTCGGCAGCTGCCTTGCTCGCCGAGTAGGGCGAGTGCGGGTCGTAGGGCGTATCTTCGGTGAATTTTCCCGTCGGCCCGAGTTCTCCGAAGACTTCGTCGGTGGAGACGTTGAGAAATCGAAACCGTTCGGCGTCTTCCTCAGGGAGCGACTCCCAGTAGTCGGTTGCACATTCCAGAAGAGTGGCGGTCCCGACGGCGTTCGTCTGGACGAACTCGAGGGGTGAATCGATGGAGCGGTCGACGTGAGACTCTGCGGCCAGGTGCATGACCGCTTCGGGAGACTCCTTGGTAAAGACCTCGGCGATGTCCGCTTGGTCGGCGACATCGAGGCGCCGGAACGCATACCGTGGATGTTTCTCGAGTGGGGCGACCGACGCGCGGTGGCCCGAGTAGGTCAGCTTATCGATGTTGACCACGCGCCGGTCGGTCGATTCCAACAAAAACCGCACCAGCGAGGAACCGATAAAGCCGGCTCCGCCCGTGACGATGATGGTCGATTCCATGTCGATCTCCAACGCGTACAACGTGCATTTCGTCTCCAGCTAGATAGTGAATGGTGGGTATCGACGTCAATTGCCCCACCACGCTGTCGCGTTGACCTCGATCTGCCAGTTCGATAGGGACTCGACGGAGTTGCAGGTCCTGTTCATCGTCCGCCAGGCCCGAAGTCCGATGAAGCCACCCTACAACATCGTGTGTCTGTCGTCGCAGCGCTGGGACGACGGCATGTGGACCAACAAACAGCACGTGATGAGCCGGTTGGCCCAACGCCACCGGGTCGTCCACGTCAATCACGGACTGAATCCGCTTCCGACGTATCTCTACAGGCATCTGAAGGATGCGCCGGCGGATCTGTTGTCACCGTCGCGACTTCTGACACAGGGCGTTCGGCAGCGTGAGGAGGGCCTCTTCATCGGTGACGGATTCGCTCCCTTCTTCACGGGCCTCTTTTCTCACGGCTCGAATTTTCGAGACTACTGGACCTTTCAGTTTAAGGTCAATCAGGTCCGTCGGTACCTGCAGGCGGAGTCGATCGACGATAAAATTGCGTGGGTCTATCACCCGGGTTTCGGCGATGCGGTCGATGCCATCGATGCGGACATGCTCGTGTACGATTGCGTCGACAACTACGCTGAATTTCCGCACCTGGCAGACGATCCGGCGTGGCTCATCGAGCGTGAGCGGAGGCTTTGCAAGAAGGCCGATGTCGTCTTCACGACGGCTTCAAACCTCCAAGAGCGCCTGGAACCCTACAATCCCGAACACACGCATCTGGTCCACAATGTCGGAGATGCCCCGCACTTCAAGCGTGCGTTGGACCCGGATATGCCGGTGGCCGACGAACTCGCCGAACTCGACGGTCCGGTCATTGGGTTTGTCGGTGCCGTGAGCGACTACAAGTTGAACCAGGAGTGGATACTGGCACTGGCGCGCCAGAGGCCGGACTGGCAAATCGTGCTCATCGGGCCGACGGGCATCGGGGAGTCGGGAACCGATGTTGGCGAGCTTCAACGTCAATCGAATGTCCATCTGTTGGGTCATCGGGACTATGAAGACCTTCCCCGGTATCTCAAGGGCTTCGATGTGGCGACGATCCCCTACAGGATCAACGAGTACACACGCTCGTGCTTCCCCATCAAGTTCTTCGAGTATATGGCCAGCGGAACACCCGTGGTGATCTCAGCATTGCCGGCCCTGGAAGAGCACTACGATCTTGCCCACGTGGCTCACGACACCGATGGGTTCGTCGAGGCATGTGAGAACGCGCTGGAACAGGGCGGCGACGGACGAGAGGAGCGCTTGGAGCGCGCGGAGGCCAACTCCTGGGAGACCAAGATCGATGAGATGATGAGCATCGTAGAGGCGCGTATGGAAGAGCTCGGCCTCGACTAAGTCTCTCGCATCTCCCAGGCCAGGGCGGTCTTGACGATCTCATCGAGGTCGTCGTGCTGGGGCGTCCAGTCGAAGAGTTCTTTGAGCCGTGTGGGGTCGGCCACGACTTCGGCGGCGTCACCCTGGCGGCGTGAGGTCTCTTCGACCGGGAAGTCGACCCCGCTGAGTCGTTGGACGGTGTCGACGACTTCGCGCACGGAATGGCCTTCGCCGTAGCCGCAGTTCAGCACTTGGCTGTCGCCGCCATCGGCCAGGTAGTCGAGGGCCTGAAGATGAGCGTCGGCCAGGTCCATCACGTGGATGTAGTCGCGGATGCAGGTCCCATCGGGTGTCGGATAGTCGGTGCCGAAGATCTCGAGTGTCGGGCGGCGCTTCAGGGCGGTCTCGCAGGCGACCTTGATGAGGTGGGTCGCGTGGGGCGTCGACTGTCCGGTCCGGCCCTCGGGGTCGGCGCCGGCGACGTTGAAGTAACGCAGCGACACGTAGTCGAGTGGATGGGCGCGGGCGGCATCCTGAAGGATCTGCTCGATCATCAACTTGGAGCGCCCGTACGGATTGATCGGGTCGGTGGGGGCGTCCTCGTCGAGCGGCAGCGAGTCCGGTTCCCCGTAGACCGCCGCGGTACTGGAGAAGACGAAGGTCGAGACCCCGGCATCGACGCAGGCGGACAAAAGGGTCCGGGCGGCGGCGGTGTTGTTTCGGTAAAAGTCCAGCGGCCGATCGACCGACTCGGGCACGACGGTGCTGCCGGCCAGGTGGACGACGGCGTCGATGTCGTACCGGCCCAGGATGCGACGGATCTCCTCGGCGTTGCCGACGTCGGCGTGTTCAAAGCTCGCCGAGTCTGGGGTGTTTTCGAGGATCCCCGTCGACAGATTGTCGACGATGACGACGTCGTCCCCACGATCGACCAACAAGTGGCCGATGTGGCTCCCGATGTATCCGGCTCCGCCGGTGACCAGGGTCGACATGACAGTCTGGGGTTCGAGTCGCGGAGTTAGTTCGCCGACTTCTCGGTGGTCTTGGTGTCGCCGGATTCAGCGCCCAGAAAGATCGAGCGATCGATGCTGCCGGGGTCACCGACGATACCAAACTGAAAGTTGTCGATGTAGGTGCGGGCGACCCTGCGGACATCGTCCGCGGTGACGGAGCGGATCTCATCGAGGAACCTCGAGGTTCGCCGCCAGTCGCCGGCGATGAGTTCGTTTTGGCCCAGCTTGGTGGCCTGACTCGCGTTCGTCTCCATCCCCAGATAGTACTCGGTGATGTAGACATTGCGGGTCCGCTTGATCTCGGCCTTGCTCAGCTTCTCGTCCTTGAGCTTCTCGACCTCGCCCAACATGACCTGCATGGTCTTGTTGGGCTGCTTGGCCGATACGTACAGGTAGCCGGCGCTGGCCCGACGAGCGGTGATGCCCGAGGCGACGGCGTAGCTGAGGTTTCGCTTGGTTCGGACTTCCTCGAAGAGCCTGTCGCTCAAATAAGCGGTGGCGACCTGAAGCGCCGCGTAATCTTCCTCGCCGGGGTCCGGGGTCGGAAACTTGCCCATAATGTAGTTAGTCGGCAGGGACTTCGCCACGCCTTTCATCTGCGCCTTTTTGGCCGTCAGCGACGGGATGTCCGGCTTGGTCCACTCATCGGTCCCAATCGAGCCCAGACTCTCTTTGACTTTCTGGCGGAGCGTATCCCGATCGATGTCTCCGACGACCACCAGGGTCAGCCGCGCCGCGTTGATCAATTCGTCATGATATTCTTTGAGATCTTGAAGACTAAACCCTTTGACGTTTTCGGTCGTACCCATCTGGAGGCGCTGATAGGGATGGCCCTTGGTGATCAGTTCTCGTGCGGTGTGACCGACGAGCTGGTTCGGGTTCTCCTGAATCCTCGAGATTTCCGCGACCTGCGCCTGCCGCTGCACACCCAACTCCTTTTCGGGAAATGCCGGTTCGCGAATCGCCTCGGCAAAGAGGTCCCAGCTTGCGTCGAAGTGCTTGAGGACGCAGCGCAGATTCACCGCCGAGTAGTCCCGGTGAGTCGAGTACGAGACCGAACTGCCCATCGAATCGAGCTGGGAGCTAAACTCGTCCTTGGGGGTCGACTTTGAGCCACCATTGACCGCCGTTCGAAGCGTAAGCTGCTCGAGTCCGGCCTGCTCGTCGGAAAATGCGGCGACGCCGCCGTCGATAAAGAGCTTGGCCGAGACGACCGAATTGGCCGGCGTCGGTTTGTGAATGACCTTGATGCCGGCGACCTCGAAGGCCTGGGCCTTCGGCGCTGCCTCGCCGGGCGTCGACTCGGTCGTTTGCTGGCTGGCGCAGGAGCCGACGAGGGGCGCAATGAGCAGGGCGAGAATTGTGATGCGTGTCTGTAGTCTCATTGGTCGGTGCCTCCATTTTCGAGCTTGGCTTCGATGTCGGCCACCATCTTCCGCAGCTTTTCTTCGGTCAGGTCGATGGCCTTTCGGTCCTGTGGGCCCAGCAGTACGCCGAGGACGTAGGGGTCGTTGAGGATGTACTCTTCGACGTAGCTGGCGATATCTTCGCGGGTGACCTGATTGAGATTGTCGACGTAATTCAAGTAGTAGTCGATGTCATCGACCGCCCACCAGAAACTGATCGTGTGGGCGTACTGGCTCGTTTTTTCCCGGCTGTAGATGTCTCGAGTCTCCAGAATCGTCTTTGCGTTGGCGAGCTGCTGGTCGGTGAAGTAGTCCGGGTCCGCGAGTTTGTGCAGCTCTTTGAGCAGCGTCTCGACTGCTGTGCGGATGTTGTCGCGTCGTACGCTCGCCCGGGCCAGGATCGGTCCGGTATGCGCCTGCGTGTAGTAGCTGAGATTGGCATTCAGCGCGATTTCGGATTCGACGAGAGCCTTCTGGAACTGGCTCGAGGGCTGGCCGAGAATGAAGCTGAGGACGTCGGCGGCGTAGGTGGCCTCGGGGGCCGTGTCGACGCTGGGTCCGTGCCAGCGGATGTCCACCGTCGGGACTTTGACCTCGCCCTCCTGGATGAAGATCTCTTTGTCCTTCAAAGGCGGATGCTCGGGGACTGGATTCGTCTCGAAGGGGTTGTCGCCTGTCGGCCAGTCACCGAAGACCTTTTGTGCGAGCTCGAAGGCCCGGTCGGCGGTGATGTCGCCGGCGACGATGAGCGCGGCGTTGTTCGGTACGTAGTAGGTGTCTTTGATCTCGCGCATCTGTTCGATGGTCGCGTTGGCGATGGCCTCGCGGCTGCCCAGGGTGATCTTCCGCGACGGATATTCGTACCACAGCTTGCGCTGCATCGTGCGCTGGAACGCGTACGAAGGATTCGACTCGGCGCGGTCGTATTCGCTGAGCACGATCTTCTTCTCTTTGGCGAACTCCTGCTCGTTGAATTTGGGAGTTCGGATGGCGTGTTCCATGAACTCCATCCCCTTTCGCAGGTTCCGAGTCGGCAGTGTAAAGAAGTAGTTGACCCGCTCGGTCGACGTGGTGCCGTTGAAGACGATGCCGAGTTCTTTCATCCGCTGCAGGTACGCCTCCTGGTCCGGGATGGCGGCGTTGCCCTTGAAGAACATGTGTTCGTACAGGTGGCTGAGCCCGTCGAACTCGGGGGATTCGGCGAAGGCGCCGTGCCGGAGTGCCATCTCGATCGTGACGATCGGCAGGGAAGGGTCTTCGATCGAGATGATCTTCAGCCCGTTATCCAGCACCTTCGTCTCGATGATCTGCTCGGGGGTGGCTGCCTCGGCCGAGTCGATGGCTCCCGGGGACGTCAGCCCCGCCGCCGCGACCAGCAGAGCCAACAGCCCGTGTAGGTAGGAATCACGCATCTGTCGTCTCCGTGTAGAAGTACGAATTCTGCCGGCCCCGGCTTTAACACAGGGGTCGAGGTGTTGGAAGAGCGTTCGGGCCGGGCGAGTGCCACGAGTGCGTGACGTTGACACTTGAAGTTTGGAGCCGCTAAAAGGGCGGACGGTTCTCGCCCTGTCACGATACGGACTCGAGGTCGAATTATGGTCGGATCAGTCTCACGCACATCGTCGCCGACATCGGTGGCTCTTTGGGGCCTGGTGGCCGCAGTGTTCCTGTGGGTAGCGCCGGGCTGCGACAGCGACCAGAACCAGAAGAGCGGTGCGACCGCCAAGGCGAAGGGAGCCGAGAAGGCCCAGAAGAACCAGAAGCCCAAGCCCGACACCTTCCGCTATGCGCTGGCCGATGACCCCGAGACCTTCGACACCGCCAAGATGAGCGGCGCGCCGGAGGGCAGGGTCGCCTTCAACGTCTTCGAAGGGCTGCTGACTCCCGCGCAGACGACCAAGGGCGCCGAGTCGACCGAAGACCTCGTGCGACCGGGCGTCGCCAAAGACTGGTCGGTCAGCGACGACGGAACAACCTACACATTCAACCTGCGCAAGGACGCCAAGTGGTCGAACGGTGAGCCCGTGACCGCTGAAGATTTCGTCTACGCGTGGAAGCGGGTGCTGACGCCGGGATTCGACGCCGACTACGTGCAGCTTCTGTGGGTCCTCAAGAATGGACAGGCCTACAGCGAAGGCGAGATCGACGACTTCTCGAAGGTCGGCGTCGAGGCGGTCGACGCGCAGACCCTGAAGGTCGAGCTGTCTCATCCGACGCCGTACTTTCTGGAGCTTGTGGCGTTTTACACCTTCTTTCCCCAGCCTAAAGACGTCATCGAAGAGCACGGCGACAACTGGACCGATTCGAAGCACATCGTCTCGAATGGGCCGTATCTCCTGGAGAACTACACGACCCAGCAGCACATCAAGCTCAAGAAGAACCCCGACTACTGGAACGCCGACGAGGTCTCGATTCCGAAGGCCGAGCTTCGGATCATCAAAGACCGCAACGCCGTCGTGAATGCTTTTCAGGCCGGGGACTTGCACTGGACGGGCGCCGGACTGCCCATCGCTCAGGTCAGCAGCCTGGTGATGCGCGACGACTACGTGCGCGAGCCGATGCTCGGGACGTATTACTACCGCATCAACGTGACCGACGAGGATTCGCCGCTTGCGAATCCGAAGGTTCGCAAGGCGCTGTCGCTGGCGATCGACCGACGTTCCATCGTCAAACTGACCATGAAGGGACTCTACGAAGTGCCCAAGGGCTTCGTGCCGTCGAACCTCAGCGGCTACGAGTCGACGGCCGAGACCGAGTTCAACATCAGCAAGGCCAAGAAGTTGCTCAAAGAGGCCGGGTATCCCAACGGCGAGGGCTTTCCGAAGACCGCCGTGCTCTACAACACGGACAAAAACCACAAGGTCGTGGCGGCGAATATTCAGAACATGTGGAGCAAAAACCTGGGCATCGAGGTGGAGCTGGTGAACACCGAGTGGAAGACGTATCTGGAGCGGGTCGACAACCTGAACTACGAGATCGCCCGCGCCGGCTGGATCGGCGACTACAACGACCCGATGACGTTCCTGAACCTCTGGGTCACCGGCAACGGCAACAACGACACGGGATGGTCGAACGAGGAGTACGACTCCCTGATTCAGGAGGCCAAGCGAGAGTCCGACCGCGAGAAGCGAAAGAAACTCCTGCAGAAGGCCGAGGCGATACTGCTCGAGGAGGGTCCGGTCATTCCGATTTACGAATACTCCAGCAACATGCTCTTGGATGAGCGGATCCAGGGGTTCAAACCGCACAACCGCAACATCCACCTGATCAAAGACCTCAGCTTCAAATGACACCCGGCTGAGCAGGTGGATGCATTCTGTCCTCTGATTTGTTGACGCGATCCCGACGAGTCCAACGTGACCCGTTACATTCTCCGACGTATCGTCAGCAGCATCTTCGTGCTGCTGGTGATTGTGACCGCCTCCCTTTGGCTGACGCGCCAGGCGCCCAGCAACCCGTGCCAGAAGGAAAAAGAGGCGAACACCTGCGCGTGCATGAAGACCTTCAAACTCGACCGACCCACCTTTCCAGTGTGGTTTGGACAGGCCGTGGACCCGGTCGAGGGATGTCAGTTCTGGGAACCTGAATCGTCGTTTAGTCTCGGGCCCATCAACATGGTGGGGTTGAGCGACTGGGGCGACACTCAGTACTTCCTGTACATGGAGCAACTGGTCCAGGGAGACCTGGGGCCCAGCATGCGCAATCAGAATCGCACGGTGAACGAACTGCTGGGTCAGGCGTTGCCCTACACCCTGCAGCTCGGCTTCCAGGCGCTCCTGTTGGCGATCATCATCGGCATACCCGCCGGAATGTTCGCCGGGCTCAAGCAAAACACCGCGGCCGACTACACGACGATGACCGTCGCGATGGTCGGTGTCGCCGTTCCGAACTTCGTGCTGGGGCCGATCCTCATCCTCCTGTTTGCGAAGGGGCAGCAGGGATTGGGGTGGTTCGACCCGGGAGGGTGGGACACCTTCAAGGACTCGATTCTACCGACCATCACCCTGGCTCTGTATTACGCCGCGTACATCGCCCGGCTGACGCGCGGGGGCATCCTGGAGATGGTCCGCAAGGACTTCGTACGGACCGCCCGCGCCAAGGGTCTCAAGGAGAGCACGGTCGTCACCCGCCACACTCTCAAGGGAACGATTCTACCGGTCGTCAGCTATCTGGGACCGGCGTTTGCCGCCATGCTGACCGGGTCGGTTGTCGTCGAGCAGATCTTCAACCTGCCGGGGATTGGAACCTATTTCGTCGAGTCGGCTCTCAACCGAGACTACAACATGGTCATCGGGGCCGTGATTATCTACTCGTCCCTGCTGGTGGCCCTGAATTTCGTCGTCGACATCGCCTACACGATGATCGATCCGCGCGTCGACTACGAGGATCGCTGATGGATCGCCGCAGCACCGACAAGGACTGGATACGTCGATGAACGACAGAAAACGTCAGACCGATGGAAAACCGGAAGGGTGGGACCGGGCCGATCTCGTCGAAGGGACGAGTCTGTGGCAGGACGCGTTTCGCCGCCTCATCAAGAATCAGGCGGCCATGACCGGGCTTATCATCGTCGTGCTGATGGGCCTGGCCGCGATCCTGTACGAGCCCATCAGCATGTACGGGACCAACTTCCGGCTCGATGAACAGCACCAGTTCATATCGGCCAAACCCCCGGGCGCTCGAAGTGTGCCCTTCTACTACTACGACCTGATGGACCCGACCGGGGAGGCGGCGTTCGATGCCGTCGACGAGGATGGAAATGGCCAGATAACATCCCGCGAGATCGAGCAGTTTTACCGCGAATACGAGTTCGACATCATCGATACCGATGGTGACGGTAAACTCAGTTTCTCGGAGTTCGTGGCCGCGCCGTTGAGCCGGCCCTCGTCGCTCGAGAATCTACCCTCCTGCGACGTCTGGGACATCAAGAAACAGAACGCGGCACCCCTTGAACGGCGAAAACTATTTATGTGCGACGCCGGGGAGGACGGGTACATGACCCTCAGGGAGACCGGCGATGTCGTCGCGCTGGTCAACCCCTCCGAGGCGAGCACGATCCTGCGGTTTCTGGACGACAACGACGACGGGGCGCTGACGAGCGAGGAGTACGCGGGACTGCCCGTGCCCGAGACGAATTGGCTGGGAACCGACGGATTGGGTCGAGACGTGCTGACCCGACTGATCTACGGCGCGCGGATTTCGCTGGCCGTGGGCCTGCTCGCCGCGTTCGTGTCGTTCGTCATCGGCGTCAGTTGGGGCGCCACGGCCGGATTTCTGGGCGGCACCGTCGACAACATCATGATGCGCATCGTCGATACGATGTACGGCCTGCCCTTTATGATCCTCGTCATCCTCCTGATGTCGGTGTTCGGCCAGAGTCTGTTGCTTCTGTTCGTGGCCATCGGTGCGATTCGATGGCTGACGATGGCGCGCATCGTCCGGGGACAGGTCATCAGCCTGAAGGAACAGGAGTTCGTCGAGGCCGCCGAGACGATCGGCGTCTCCAAGACGGGCATTATCTTCAAACATCTGATCCCGAACGCCCTCGGCCCCATCATCGTCTATACGACATTGATGGTCCCGTCGGTCATGCTCGCAGAAGCCTTCCTGTCGTTTCTGGGTCTCGGCATTCGGGCCCCGTATACATCCTGGGGGCTGATGGCGAGTGAAGGCCGGCAGATGATGGGAAGTGCCCCATGGGTCATCCTCGCCTCCGGCGGCGCGCTCGCCGTGACGCTACTGAGCCTGAACTTCTTGGGTGACGGGCTTCGCGACGCCCTCGATCCCCAAACCGAAGATTGAGTGATATGACAGACGAGCAGACACAACCGCTTCTGGAGGTGCGGAACCTCAAGACTCACTTCGAGACCGACGAGGGCACCGTGCGTGCCGTCGACGGGATCGACTACGAGGTCCGCCGCGGCGAAGTGCTGGGGATCGTCGGCGAGTCCGGGTCCGGCAAGTCCGTCAGCCAGATCTCGGTGCTCCGGCTGATCCCCACGCCTCCGGGCAAGATCGTCGACGGGGAGATTCTCTTTAACGGCGAGGATCTGCTCGAGAAGTCCGACGAGGAGATCCGGCAGATGCGGGGCAACCAGATCTCGATGATCTGGCAGGACCCGATGTCGAGCCTGAACCCGTTTTTGCGCATCTCGCGTCAACTCACCGAGACGCTGGAGGTCCATACGGACCTGGATTCCGACGAGACGCGCGAGCGTGCCATCGAGATGCTCGAGATGGTCGGGATTCCGGCGGCCCGTGAGCGGATCGATCAGTACCCTCACCAGTTCTCCGGCGGCATGCGTCAGCGCGTGATGATCGCGATGGCGCTGTTGTGCCGGCCCGAGCTTCTGATTGCCGACGAGCCGACGACCGCGCTCGACGTGACGATTCAGGCTCAGATCCTGGAGCTGATCAAGGACCTGCGCGACGACTTCGACACCAGCGTGGTTATCATCACTCACGACTTGGGCGTCGTGGCGGGCATGGCCGACCGCATCGTCGTGATGTACGGCGGGCGGGTCATGGAGGAAGCGCCGGCCAAGAGACTGTTTCATCAGCCGGCTCACCCGTACACCGTCGGGTTGCTCAAGAGTGTGCCGCGGATCGACCGTGGCCGCGAGAAACGCCTGGTGCCCATCGAGGGGTCGCCGCCGGATCCCACCGACGACAACCCGGGATGCCCCTTTGCGGAACGGTGCCGTTGGGCCGTCGACAAGTGCCACGAAGAATTTCCCGAACCCGTCGAATTCGAAGACGGGCAGCGGTCCTATTGCTGGCGCGCCGAGGAGGTCTACGCTTCGGAACTCGGGGCCAAGGCCTCGCCGGAACACCAGGCCGACATCGAAGAGCGCGTCGAATCGGGCGAACGCATCGACACCCCTCGCACGTAATACCCTTTGGATACCATGGCCGACGAACTACTTCGGGTCGAAAATCTCAAAAAGCACTTCCCCGTCTACGAGGGGGCGATATTTCGCAAAGAAGTCGACAGGGTCAAAGCCGTCGACGGGGTCTCGTTCGAGATTGAGGAAGAGGAGACCCTTGGCCTGGTCGGCGAATCGGGCTGCGGCAAATCCACGCTGGGGCGCTCCATCATCCAGTTGCATCGCCCGACCTCGGGTCGCGTCAACTTCGATGGCGTCGATCTCGCGGCACTGGACGACGATGACCTGCATCCGCTGCGCCGCGACCTGCAGATGATCTTCCAAGACCCCTTCGCGTCGTTGAACCCTCGCATGACCGTCGGGTCGATCATCGGCGAGCCGTTGAAGGTCCACGACATGGCCTCCGGCGACGGGCTTCAACGGCGCGTCCAGGAGTTGATGGACATCGTCGGGCTCGATCCCAGGTATATTCGTCGGTATCCTCACGAATTCTCCGGCGGTCAACGCCAGCGCATCGGCATCGCGCGTGCCATCGCCTGCAACCCACGTTTCATCGTCTGTGATGAGCCGGTCAGTGCGCTCGACGTATCGATTCAGGCTCAGATTCTGAATCTGCTGGATGACCTTCAGGATGAATTCGGCCTGACGTACCTCTTCATCGCCCATGATCTGGCCGCGGTGCGGCACATCTCCGACCGTGTGGCGGTGATGTATCTCGGACATCTGGCGGAGATAGCCGACAGCGAGACGCTGTACCGAAACCCGCTTCATCCCTACACCGAGGCTCTCAACTCGGCGGTTCCCATCCCCGACCCGGAAATCGAATCGGGTCGCGAGCGCATCGTACTTGAGGGGAACGTACCCAGTCCGATGGACCCGCCGTCGGGATGCGTCTTCCACACGCGGTGTCCCTACGCATGGGACAAATGCGCCAAGGAGACTCCCGAATTGCAGGAAGTCGGAGACGACCACAAGGTAGCCTGTCACCTGATCGACGAACCCGAGCGGCGCGAGGAGGTCGATCCCGCGAAGTCGACCGGATTCGGCAACGAACCCGGTGAGGTCGAGGCCTCGGATGACGACGCCGAGGATGTCGAGCTAGAGGCGTAAATCCAGCTGGATTCGGACTGATATGCCGTCGGTGTTTGTTGTGACCGACGAGGTACGTCGATGAGCACTCTCGACGGATGAGGTCCTTGAAGATGACATCCCTTCGTAGTGGACGGGCCAAACGGTTGGCGGCGGCAGTCTTGGGAGTCGTGCTGGCGACGCTGTCGTCGAGTTGTGCGACGCCTGCTTCGTCTTCATCGGTCGAGTCGGGTGCTGAAGATTCGTCACAACAGGCCCGGGAGACCGCCCATCCCGCGTGGCTGAGCGGATGTCGGGAGTCCGTCGAATCGCTGAAATCGACCGGAAAGATTTCGTCGGCCGAGGTCGTTCCCTGCGAACAGCTCGTCGACGCTCTGGCGACATTCCGCGTGGTCGAACTCGACCGAGAGGGGCAAAACGACCGGATCGAGGCGATGCGTCCGGAACTGCCCCGCGAAGTCTCGGCGTTCACGATGAACCAGGACGAGTCCGTTGTCGCCGCCATATCCGACAACCTGTTGCGCAATTTCGTCGAACCGAGGGCCGGCCGAGATCGCGAATGGGTCTTTCAGTTCATCGACGCGGGCCAGGGTGACAAGGGCAAGAGTCCACTGCAGGCGTGGGTCGCTTTTTTGGCGCACGATACTGCGGTAGTCGACGAGTCGCACATCGCCGACATCCGCGTCGAACGGGATGTTTCGCGCGACGCTCTCTTCGTGACCCTGCGGCTCGATGATTTCGGCAAGCGAAGGTTCCACCGGGCCACTCTCGAGCGCATGGGAACCCGGGTCGCCTATTGCCTGGGCGATCGTGTGGCGGCGGCCCCCGAGGTCCAGCAACCGATGCCGGGCGGCTGGATTTACGTGCGGCTCGACGACATCAAAGAACTGCTCGGTCGAGAAGACCTCTGACCGACTCTCCATTTCCGCATCCGAGACACACCCACCATGGGACGTACCGATCAGGCCGATCCGACGCACCCCTCCGACGCCTCGCATCTCGAGGAAATCGAGCCGGAGGTTACATCGCTTCGGGGCGTTCGGACCCACAATCTCAAAGATATCGACGTCGATATCCCCCGCGGGCAGTTCATCGCCGTCTCCGGCGTCAGCGGTTCGGGGAAGTCGTCGCTGGCGTTTGATACGCTCTACGCCGAGGGACAGCGACGCTACACGGAATCGCTGTCGACCTACGCCCGACAGTTCCTGAGGCGAATGGAGCGCCCCCCTGCCGATGCCGTCGAGAATATTCAGCCGGCGGTGGCGCTCAAGCAGAAAAACGAGGTCAGCAACGCCCGCTCGACCGTGGGCACGGTGACGGAAGTCGATGACCACCTCCAACTGGTCTACACCCACATCGGCCGCACGTTTTGTCCCGACTGCCAGTCCGAAGTGCGGCGCGATACGCCCACCGCGGTGGCGAAGACGCTGGGAGATCTCGACGAGGGCACGCGGCTGATCGTGGTCGCCGACGTCGAAGCCGAGGAGGAGGGCCATCGTCCTGCGATACTCGAACAGCTCGTTCAGGAGGGATACCGCCGTCTGTACATCGACGGCGAAACGGTCGACATCACGGAGTCGGATTTCGACAGTTTGCTGGAGCGGTCGGTCTTTCCGGTGGTGGTCGACCGTCTGGTCGTTCGAGAGGGCGAAGAGATGCGGCTGACCGAGGCCGTCGAGGCCGGGTTCCAGTTGAGCAACGGTCAGATCGAGGTCCACTTCTACGACGGCGGGCGCGAGCCGCTGACCTTCGACCGCAAGTATCGTTGCAACCACTGTGGGCGCCGGTTCATCGAGCCGCGTCCGGTCCTCTTCAGCTTCAACAGCGAGATGGGGGCCTGCGACCGTTGCAACGGGTACGGCAAGGTGATGGGAATCGACTTTTCGAAGGTGATTCCCAACCGCACGCAGACGCTCGAAGAGGGGGCGGTCGCGGCCTTCGAGGGAAAAAAGTACAGCAAATACAAAAAGAAGATGTTGTCGGCCTGCCGGCGCAAGGGCATCCCGATCAACATTCCCTACGAACGGCTCGACGAAGACCAGCGGCTCTACATCGAAGAGGGCGGCGAGGGCTGGCAGGGCGTACGCGGGTTTTTCGACGACCTTCAGGGCCAGCGCCACAAGACGTACGTTCGGATCTTTCTGGCCCGCTACCGCGGCTACGACCGCTGTCCCGACTGTGGCGGCGCCCGTCTCGGGCCGGAGGCGAGAAACGTCAAGGTCGACGGCCGCTCCATCAGCGACTTCTGGCAGATGCGCATCGAAGAGGCCCGGGAGTACTTCGATGACATCGAGTTACCCGAGGAGGATGCCGACAAAGTTGAACCGTTGATCGCCGAGATTCGGCATCGACTGAGGTATCTCGACACGATCGGCCTGGGCTACATGTCGCTGGGGCGCCAGTCGCGGACGCTTTCGGGCGGCGAGATGCAGCGCATTCACCTGACGGCGAGTCTCGGACGCGCCCTCACGGATACCCTCTATGTGCTCGACGAGCCGACCGCGGGCATGCACGCCGTCGATACCGACCGGCTCCTCAAGGTGATCGAACACCTTCGCGACCTGGGAAACACGGTCGTGGTGGTCGAGCACGATCCCGATGTCATCGAGGCGGCGGACTTCGTCATCGAACTCGGGCCGTACGGCGGAGAACAGGGCGGCGACATACTGTTTGCCGGAGACCAGGAGGCCTTCCGAGCCCAGACGGATACCCTCACCGGGCGCGCCCTCGAGGGACGTCGCGACATGCACCCGGAACCGATCACCGACCAGCCCGACGGCTGGGTCGAGATCGCCGGTGCCACGGAGTACAACCTCGCAGACATCGACGTTCGGTTTCCCTACGGACGGCTGTCGGTGGTCACGGGCGTCAGCGGGTCGGGAAAATCGACGCTGTGCGAGCGCGTTCTCTTCAACGGCTGGAAGCAGCAGCAGGGCGAGGGAGGCGTCGACGCCGGCGCGTTTCGCGAGCTGTCCGGGCTCGATGGCTTCGAAGATGTCGTGATGATGGATCAGTCGGCCATCGGTCGTTCGACCCGTTCGAACTCGCTGACCTACACGGGCGCCTACGACGACATCCGCAAGCTGTACAGCAAGACCCAGGCCGCGAACCTCGCCGGATTGACGATGGGGGACTTCAGCTTCAATACGCCGGGCGGCCGGTGCGAAGAATGCGAGGGGACCGGGGTGACAACCCTGGAGATGCACTTCATGGCCGACATCGACATCCCCTGTGATGAATGCGACGGCAAGCGGTTCAACGACCGGGTGTTGGGCGCCGAATACCGCGGCAAAAACGTCGCCGACGTCTTCGAGATGACCGTCGACGAGGCGACCGAGTTCTTTGCCGAAAAGGAACCGATCGTCCGCAAATTGAAGCCGCTTCGGGAGGTCGGCCTCGGTTACCTGCGGGTCGGGCAGACGACCGCCACTCTGTCAGGGGGAGAGGCCCAGCGACTCAAGCTCGCATCGTACATCGCCGAGGGGCGAAAACGCGGTGGGACCGAGTCGTCGCTGTTCATCTTCGACGAACCGACCGTCGGCCTTCACCTCTTCGACGTCGATACGCTCGTCGAAGCACTCCGCAAACTGGTGGCCCTGGGTCACACCGTCATCTGCATCGAGCACGACATCGACTTCATCGCCCAGTGTGACTACGTGGTCGACCTGGGGCCGGGCGCGGGGCCGAGAGGCGGCGAGGTCGTCGCCACGGGTTCGCCCTATGAGATCGCCGAGGTCTCGGAGAGCCGGACCGGCGAGCATCTCCAGAAACTACTCTCCGGCGGAGGGTGATTCGCCGTTGTCGGCGGGGGATTCCTTGGCTTCCTGGACCTGCAGGTCGTCGCCGCTTCCGGTGACGGTTTCGACGGCGTCGGTCGCGCCGCCGGCAATGTAGTCCCAGAACAGAAACAGGAAGATCAGTACACCGGCCATCACCACGATCTGGACTACGAGCAGCCACTTGTTTTTGGGGCCGGGGGTTCGGTGCCGGCCGCGGTTTCGTCGTCGTCGAGTCATGTCGAAGGCTCCGTCGTTCCGTCCGTACCAGTTCCGTCGGTGGAGCGCCGGTCCGATGATGGCCGCACGTCCACCAGATGCATCTCCAGTTGGCCGCGTCCGCGGAAGACGTTCCACGTGGGCTTAAAGACAACGTCGACCGGTTGGCGTTTCACCGACTCCAGGTGATCGCCCAGTCCGAATCCGATGGCGGGCATCTGCCCTGTGTCGTCGGCGAAGGTCGTCTTCAGATGGTCGGAACCGACGATTCGCGCGCCTTCGGCTTGGACGCCGCGGACCAGGTATCGAGGTTCGGGGTTGGCCTGGCCGAAGGGTCGCATCCGATCGAGGTCGCGCACGAACGCTTCGTTAAACTCTCCCAACGAGACCTCATCGTCGACCTCGATGGTCGGCTGGGGCATTGGATTGTCCTCCAGGCGCTGGTTCAGCTCCGCCTGAAGCGCCTCTCGCAGCTCATTGACGTTGTCGGGGGCCACGGTCACACCCGCCGCCGCGGCGTGTCCTCCATACCGATCTAATAACGGTGAGACCTCGTCCAATAGTTCGACGATGTCGATGCCGTCGACGCTGCGGGCACTTCCCCGCGCGACGGAACCGTCGGAGGGGCGGCCGATGACCAGGGCGGGCCGATGCAGCGACTCCGAGAGTCGGCCCGCGACGATCCCGAGCACGCCCTGGTGCCAGTCGTGGCCGTCGACGACGATGATCGGTGCTTCGTCGTTGTCTACCTGCCGGCTGGCGGCGGGTTCGGCTTCCTCGAGTACATGATCCTGGATCTCGCGCCGGCGCACGTTCAGGTCGTCGAGTTGCCGGGCGATCCGTTCGGCGGTCGACGTCTCGCGGGTGGTCAGAAGTTCCACACAGATCGAGGCGTCTGCGATGCGGCCGGCGGCATTGAGCCGTGGAGCCAGCTTGTAGCCGATCGTCGAGGCGGTCACGTCGACCACGTCGGGGCAGGCGACGTCCATCAGGGCTGCCAGCCCCGGGCGCACTCGCTGGGAGAGGACCTCGAGCCCGCGGCGTACCAGGGCCCGATTGACGTCGGTCAGCGGGACGACGTCGGCGACGGTCCCGAGGGCCACGAGATCGAGCAGTTTGCGCAGGTCGGGCTCACGGCCGTCGAAGCGTCCGCGCTCGCGCAGCCGGGCACGCAGTGCGACGGCCAAATGAAAGGCGACGCCAGCCGCCGACAGCCCGTCGAAGGGAAACTGACACTCCGGCTGGTAAGGGTTGAGGATCGCCGAGGCCGGTGGCGGCGAGGAGCTCAATTGGTGGTGGTCGACCACCACGACCTCGACGCCGGCGTCTCGAGCCATCTCGATCGGCTCGACCGCGGTCACGCCGCAATCGACGGTCACCAGCAGGTCGAACTCCTGGTGTACGACCTCTTCGATCTTGTCGGTATTGAGGCCGTAGCCGTCATCGAGCCGGTCGGGGATGTAGTAATCGACGTCCGCATCGAGGACGCCTAGCACATCCAACAGGATGGCCGTGGCGCTCATCCCGTCGACATCGTAGTCGCCGTGGATGAGGATTCGGCCGTCTTCGTCGAGGGTCTCGAGGATCGTCGAGACGGCACGGTCCATGCCCGCCAGCTCGAAGGGATCGTGCATGTGGGCCAGACGGGGCTCCAGAAAACGGGACGCCTCGTCGGGTTGGGTCAGCCCCCGACTCGAGAGCAAGCGGGCGACCAGAGGGTGCAGATCGAGTGCGTCCTCGAAGTTGTGTTGTTCGGCGCCCCCACGCAGGCGCCAACGGGTCCGACGGTCCGCGTCCATGCCTCCCATCGTCCCACTCATCGTCAGACCTTCGAATCTTGTTTCTGGACGGTCTCGCGGGCTTCACGCCAGGTCTTCAACAGCTCGTCCATCTTCAGCATGACGGGCGTCGCCACGAAGACCGAGCTGTAGGTTCCGACGATGACGCCGACGATCAGCGCGATGGCGAAGTTCTGAATCAGACCGGTCGCGATGAACGCGATGGCACCGACGGCCAACAGGGTCGTCAGACTCGTGATCAACGTCCTGCTGAGCGTCTCGTTGAGACTTCGGTTCGAGATCTTCTTGAGCTCGGCGCCACCGGCCGTCTCGGTATTCTCCCGTATTCGGTCGAAGACCACGATGGTGTCGTTGAGACTGTATCCGACGATGGTCAAGAGCGCCGCGATGATCGGGAGCGTGAGTTCGAGCTGGGTGAAGGTGAAGAACCCGACGGCGATGATGACATCGTGGGTCAGCGCCGCGACGGCCCCCGGAGCGTAGCGTAGGTCGAACCGGAACCCGACGTAGATGAGGATCCAGAAGAGGGCGACGATGACCGACAAGATGCCGCTGTTTCGAAGCTGTTGGCCCACGCGGGCACCGACGGTCTCGAGGCGTTGGATGCCGGCTTGGCTCCCTTCGACGTCCGGATTGTAGGCGTTGGGGATGGCCTCTTTGAGCCCCTTCTCCAGGCTCGCCTGCAGCCCCTGGAACTCGACGACAAATTTACCCAGGTCGCCGCCGCCGGTGAGTTTTTCCATGGTCACCTGACTCAGCGACGTATTCTCCTGGATCGACTTGACGATGGCCGCGGTATCGGCCTCATCCGGGTTGGCCAGAGTGACGTCCAGGCGGTCCGGGTTTTCGATGGCCCAATCCCACTCCTCGACATCGACGACCTGTGCGATGGCGTCGGCCACCGATTCGGCGGCGATCTGCCCCGGTCCTGCGTCGGCCTTGTTGCGGGCGCTCACGACCGAGACGCGCTGGGTCTGGACCATCCACTCGTTGGAGTCCTCGCCGCCGAAATGCTGGACCTGGGAGGCCGGTACACCGGCCTGGTCGAAGGCCTCACGCACCTCGGCGGAGTCGAGGGTCTCGCTGAGCTTGATGACGACTTCGGTGCCACCCTTGAAGTCGATCCCGTAGTTCGGGCCGATAAAGAAGACGCCGAGTATACAAGCGATCACGGCGATTCCCGACAGCCAGGCGAACGCCGGGCTCTTCCCGACGAAGTCGATTGTCGTATCCGGTTTGACTATCTGAATCATGAGGTTGTTCTCCAATCGGCCCGGGGCGGCGGTTGAGTGGCCGCGCCGGGCCGGCCAGTCGCGATGAAAGCGTTAGCGGGCGAGGCGGGTCGTCAGATGCTCAGTCCTTTCGACTCGTCTCGCCGCTCCGTCCAGGTGTCGAACAGGAGTCGCGAGATGAAGACCGCCGTAAACAGCGTGCTGACAATTCCGATGAGCAGGGTGACGGCGAATCCGCGAATGGGTCCGGTGCCGTATTGCATCAGGACCAGGGCTGCGATGCCCGTGGTGACGTTGGCGTCCAAGACGGCCGACAACGCCTTTTCGAATCCGGAGTCGATGCATTCTCGAACGGGATTGCCGTCGCGCACCTCCTCCCGTACTCGCTCAAAGATGATGACGTTCGCATCGACGGCCATGCCAACCGTCAGGATGATGCCCGCGATCCCCGGAAGGGTCAGCGTGGCACCCAGGCCAGCCAGCGCCGCCATGATAAAGACCATGTTGAACAGAAGTGCGATGACCGAGACGACTCCACTTCCGCGGTAGTAAAACATCATGAACAGGATGATCAGCAGCGTGCCGACCAGCAGCGCGTACGAGCTGGACCGAATCGACTGGGCGCCGAGCGTCGGGCCGACGACCGTCTGATGCTGCAGTTCGATGGGTGCCGGCAACGCGCCGTGGCGCAGCACGATGACCAGGTCCTGGGCTTCCTGCTGGATCTGGGTGTAGCTCTGCAGGTTGCCCATCGAGATCTGGGCGCGCCCGCCCGGAATGGCCTCGTTGATGACCGGGGCCGACTGGACTTCGTTGTCCAGCATGATGGCAAAGCGTTTGCCCACGTTTGCCTCGGTCAGCTCGGCAAAGAGCTCGGCTCCCTTTCGGTTGAAGGTCAGAGAGACGACGGGACGGCTCGACTGCTGGTCGACACTGACCCGGGCGTCCGAGATCATGTCACCGGTCAGCTTTGTCTCGCTGAACAGATACAGCGACCGCCAGTGGGTGCGCTCCTGGTCGAGCTTCTTCTTTTCTTTGTCCTGGTAGAAGGGCATGTACTCGTAGCCGACCATGTGCTGCTCGTCGGTCTTGTCGGCGAAGAACTCCTCGAGGGCCTCCTTGTCGCGGTGGGTGACCGTGTACCGGCCGCCGACCTCGCGCAGGTGCAGCCCCTCTTCGCCGGCCGCGACGAACTGGTCCGAGTTCTGACGCGCGATGTACCGGAAGAAGTTCGAGTCGGACTGATATTGCTCTTCGTCCGATTCGACCTCTTCGTCGACCATCCGGAAGACGAGCCGGGCGGTCTGGCCGATCAGATCCTTGGCGCGTTGTTGGTCTTCCTGCTCCAGGCCGGGAAGCTGAACGATGATGTCGGTCTGGCCGCGCCGCGTGATGCTCGGCTCGGAGACGCCGAGTGCGTTGACGCGACTTCGGATCGTCTCGATCGCCTTCTGTACGGCGAACTTCTTGGTCTGGTCGATGAACTCTTCCTTCATCTCCAGCTTCATGACTCCGCCGCCCTCGTCGATCTCCTTGAGGTTCGGGAAGTAGGCCATGAAGTCGGAGTCGATCAGGTCCCGCATCGACGCCTCCGGGAACTCGATCCTCACAAAGAGGTCGCCGTCCCCGTGGCTGCCCTGAATGTCCGGTTCACCTTCGGCCTTTTCGATCAGACGGGCCTCGATGTCGCGGGCCATCTGGTCGAGTTTATCCTGAACCGCGCGGTCGACCATCACTTTGTACTGCAGCAGCAGTCCGCCCTGCAGATCCAGGCCCAGAGTCAGGGGGGTTCCCTGCTCCATCACCCAGTTGACCACCGGGCCCTCAAAGGATTCGACGTTGCGGTCGAGTTTGCCGTCGGCGAGGTCGAGGAAGGTGGGCGTCAGGCCGTATCCGGCCAGAATGACGGCCACCGCTACGATGCCCCATTTATAGCTCGTTCTCATGGCGCCGAAACTCCGTTCGGTCTCAAATCAATGCGTTCAATGAATGGGTCGGGTCGTTACTCGTCGTCGTCTTCGAGTTCGTCGGATTGCGGCCCCTGAATTTGATTGCGGGCCACGCGGACGTTGGTGTTTTTGCCGACGTCGAGTTTCACCGTGGATTGATCGACCTTTGTAATCGTGCCGAACAATCCGCCGTTAGTCACGACCTTGTCTCCCTTTTGAAGATTGTTCAAATACTCTTCGTGTTTCTGACGCTTCTTCTGCTCGGGTCGGATGAGCAGGAAATAGAAGATCAGAAAGATAATGACCAACGGCAGCAACTGGACGATGATGCTCGATCCGCCGCCGCTCTGTGCGAGTACAAAAAGCAAGTTCATTATGTTTCCTGAAGGGTCGGCCGATATCGTCGGCCGCGTAGGTGAATCGGCTTCTGCCGCGTTCGAAGCGACTATCAGGTACACGGAAAAATCCGAACACCAAAAGTCGCTACCGAATATCAGGGAGGTATCGGGAGGTCAAGGGCTCGGCCGTTCAATCCGGCTGAAAACCGAGAGACAACCCCCATGTTTCGGGGGCGTTTCGAAAGACCGACCGGAGGGTGACAGCCAGTCCAAGGGTCTCGATGGGATACTCCAGTCCGACGGCCCCTCCCCACCTCTCTGCGCGTGCGTCGACGAGTCCGTCGATCGTCGCGACGATCGGTGTCCAGGCCAGCCTCAATCCCGCCCGGTGGTGGATCCGATCGTCGCCGAAGGCTGCCAGTGAGGTTCCGTAGGATTCCGAGTGGGCGCTCTGCAAGAGGCGCGCCGCGGAGGCGGGATCGCGGACCAGCCGGTCGGTGCGAGCCAGGATGGCGGTCTCGCGGGTTGCGCTCGTCGGCCCGTAGCGCAGTCGAACGCGGGGGAACTTCCCCACCTTCAACACCACCTGCGCATCCCAGCCGAGCCCGCCGGCCGTGCGGTGGATGATCGCACCCTGTAGATCCAGGTGAGGCGATTGTAGATGCGCCCGTCCGAAGGCTCCCCACCCGTCGATGCCGTCGTTGAAGCCGGTGTCATTGAGCCAGAGTCCCGCCGGTACACTCAGCGTTGCGTCGGAAAACTCAAACTGCTGCTCGAGCGTCGCCGCTCCTGCCGTCCATTGTTCTCGTCGGCTGGCGACCCACGGTGACAGGCGCCTCGGCGGTGCGACCTCCGAGGGGCCGGCTCCGATGGGCGCGGCCACGGCCCCCACCGACGGGATGATCCGATGGACAAAGTCCGTGTCGGGGAACCGTCCCTCGAGCGTTGCTTTAACACGAGCGTTGGCGATCACCTGTGCCGAAGGGCGTGTCGAAAAGCCGATGTTTCGGTCGCCGGTCGAGGGGTTCTGAGTCGGGGAGATTCGCTGGGTGGCCCTCAATCCGACGCCCGCGACGGCGTCGACCCGGCCGGGTCGCCCCGCTTCGGCCTGCAGACCGCCGAAGAGGGCGGTCGCGTGGGCGGCGTCGAGCGGAGCGGACTGTTCGGGGACTCGGCTTCTGTGGGCCAGACGGAACTGTGCCTTCAGCCAGGGGGTCAGCTCGTGCTGTGAGCCGTAGCGCAGGCCCATGCTCAGAGTGGATGGCCCGGCATGTTCGAACAGGGCAGCATCGATTTGCAGGCTCCATTCCGGCCCCGAAAGCGATGCCCCGAACCGAGAGAGTCGCCATTGACGTCCAAACGCCGTGGCATCCAGCGCCTCCCAACGCCAAAATTCGCTCTGGGATACGGCCTCGAGGTCGACGCTCCCGTGTCGGAGGCCGGTGCCCCGATGGGCGGTTCCGGTGATACGCCATCCCGGTGAATCGACCGTGCGTCGCCATCGGAGGTCCGCCTCGAGAAGTCCTGCGGGCAGCATCGGTTCGTCGAGAGACGTCGGTCGAGAGCGGATCACTCCACCGACGCCGTACCAGAGTCCAGGCGCGACTTCGATGAGCGGGCCCGCACCGAGCCGTCCATGCAGAGCGGCCAGTCGAAGTTCGAACTCGGCTCCAGGCCGAAAGCGAACCGTCGGTGGCAAAACACCTCCCGAGGGCAATCCTGCGGGACTCGGCCCCTGCGACAGGGGAAGGCCGATCGACTCACGGGCACGGAGCCTCTGGAACCGCCAGGTTGGAGACCCGTCCGCGCCCGGGCCGTAGGTGACGCGTTCGGCCACCAGAGTTCGCCTGTTGCTTGCGGAGCCGAGCTGCCAGGTTACATCCGAGAGGCGTATTCGGCCTCCTTTTTGACCCACACGAGCGCGCGCCGCTCGCATGGTGCCCGACGACTCGCGCCACTCCAGGTCTTCGAAGGTGATAGACCGGCCATCTCGACTCAGCCCGCCGATCTCGATGGTCACAGAAGGTTCGTCACTACGGGAGACGACGAGCGGAGAGTCGATCGACTCGGAGTCGACCCGTACATAGAGACTCCGCCAGACGACGGCGTCGAGGCCCGGATCTGCGGTGCCGAGGGGTTCAGCGGCGGTGAGCGGTGCGGCCGACACGAGGACCGATACGAACAGAAGGGCGCAGGCAAGGGCGGTCGAGCCCCGGGTCTGTCGACGGCCTGTCACGCGTGTGTTCCTCTCAGGAGGTCTGACCGTCCTTCGAAGGCACAGCCGCGTCGAAATCCAGGTAGAGGTAACCGTTGTCGGTCGAGATCTTCGGGGATTCCGATTCCTTGATATCGATCCGCACTTCGACCGTCGTATCGTCGACCGACGTAGCCCCCACGAACTGGACGTTTCGGTTGAAGTAGCTCGCGTCGATCTGTCGCCGGAAGTTCTCGGTCGTGATCTCGGTGTTCTCAAGGGTGACGACGACGCGGCGGCCATCCTTGCGCCGGTCGACCTGGTAGGAAGGTTGGCGTGCCGTCTGGATGAAGACGCGCGACCGTTTGTCTTCGGCCTGAAAACCGATCCAGGTCAGCAGGTTCGGACCCTTCTTCTCGCTGTTTTCGCGAATCGAATCCTTGAGGTGTTCGACGATGTCGCGGGTGCCCGGAATGATGCCCTGGTACAACGAATCGGGCTCGCCCGAGCGACGTTTGTCGGATGACTCTCGATCCGACTTTCTGGCATCGGGGTCGAAGACGCGAATCTCGTAGGACTCTTCCCCGCGCTCGCCTTCGCCCTCACCCTCGCTTTCTTGCCCGGACTGCGACTGATTTCCGGAGGGTGCCTGCTGGCTTTGGGTCTGCTGCTGGGGCATCGGCTGGCCGGGATAGTACGGGCGCTGTTGCGAACTGCCCCCGCCCCCGGAACTGTCCTCTTCTTCGCCGTACCGACGGATCTCCTGAGCCGACGCCCCGGGCATGGTCGCGAACGAGGCGTAGACAAACGAGCCCGCCGCGAGCAACGACAGGGTCGCTACCTTGGTGACCGTGGGACGTGGCATGGAAAATCTCCTCGAGGTTTGGGTACTCTTTGCATCGATTTGATGAATAACACCCAAGGTCGGGGTCGGCAAGAAATCGCGCCCCACCCGACCAGCCGATTGACATTTTCAGAGCGTCGGCCCTACTTTTTCGTCGTTGTACTGAATTTCGAGGCAGGTACGAACGTCAGAACCAACTGAAGATATCCTACTGGAGATACGGAAGGCGATGATGAAACAGATGTTCACCGCAATGGTAGCCGTTTTGACGGGCGCGGCGCTTCTCGCCGTCGCTCCCCCCGTCTCGGCCGAGATTTCCGACGACCTCCGCAAGGAGATCGACGGGTACGTCGAGAAACATCTGGCAGAAGGCGATGCCGACACAAAAGCAGCGGCGCTCGTCGCCCTGGGTCGAGTGGCCGACGGGGACGAGGACATCAAGACGCTCGAGGAGTACAAGAGTGCCGACGATGGCCGCGTTCGGCTCGGCGCCGGGCTCGGTCTGATCATCGCCGGCGAGGATGAAGGCGAATCGTTTCTGGTCGGGGAACTCGTCGACCAGAGCGGACTCTACGGCATTCTGCGTTCGCAGATCACGATTCTGCCCGACGACAAAGAGGCGAGTTTGCTGGAGTCGCTTCTGGAGAGCGAGACTGCCAAGGACTCGGTGCGCCGAGACGTGCTCCGATACCTCGGGGAGCAGACCGGCCCTCTCTATACGATGGTCACCGACATGTTGACCTCGAGTGACTCGGCACGTCGCAAGGCAGCGCTCAACGCGGTGAAGGCGACGGCCCGTATCGAAGCTCTGGATGCGGCCTCGGAGATGCTCGATTCCTCGAATACCGACATCCAGAGCGAGTGTCTCGAACTGGCTCTATCCATCAGCCGGATTCCCGGCAAGCGCTCCGACGCTCAGGACGTGCTGGAGACGGCCGTGGATGTCGAATCCGACGAAATCGCCATCAAGGCTGCCTATCGACTCCTCGACCTGCAGAACAAGGCCGGGGTCGACAGGCTGGTGCAGATCTTGAAGAACTCGGACGATGTGAAGACACGCCTCGAGATCGCCGACACCCTGCTGGAGCACGGCGTCACCCTTCAGACCGACGTCGTGAAACCGATGTGGAAGGCGGCCAAAAAGGCCAAAAAGAAAGACGACGAAGAGGCGGCGGCCAGCCCCGAATTGCAGCAGGCGCTGTTGGAACTGACGGTTGCCTCAGGAGACAGCGATGTCTTCAAACAACTCGTCAAGGACTTCGGCAGCACGACCTTTTCGGACCGCATTCCACCGTCGAAAGCCTTCGGGTACTCCGAAAAACCGAAGGCCATCGAGTTGCTCTCGAAGGCACTCTTCGAGGGTAGCGAGGAGATGCGCATGAATGCCGCTCGGTCGCTCAAGCAGATCGGCCAGCCCGGCGCACTCGATGCCCTCAAACGCTCGATCCGCCAGGAGCGTGTTCCCGACATCAAAAAAGAGGTCATCGCCGCACTCGGCACGATCGGCAACGACGATGCGATGCGGACGCTGCAATTCAACTCGACGGTGCGCCAGCCGGACATGAAGATCGCGATCATCGATGCGATTCGCGAGTCCGGCAATTCGAAGGGCATGGAGACCCTTCGAATGTTCTTCTCGGCTCGGAATACGGAGGTTCAGTGGCGAGCGTTCATGACGGCCATGCATCTGGAGCCGGGAGCCGGGATGGATCAGATCGACCAGGTCTTTCGGGACCCGCCCCAGAACTTCATCTCGGACCTCGAGGAGCTCGAGATCGCCACACTTCGGGACCTCTACGAGGAGCTTCTGAGCAGTGACAACGGCCGTGTGCGACGCCAGGTGGTCGACAGCATGGTCCGCATCGGAGAGCCGATGATGTCGCTACTGCGAAACTCGATTGTCGAGGTGTCGGTGCCGACCGAGACGCGCAGGGAAATGATGATGATTCTCTCGGAGCACAAGCGAAAACAGGATGTGTCGTTCATGGAGCGGCTGGTACGCGACCTCGGCCAAGGTGAGATCGTGGTGCGCGCCGCGTGGACCCTCACCGAGATCGCGACGCCCGACCTCGAGGCGTCGTTCCGTGGCTGGCTCGGCCGCGACAACGCCCTGTTGAACGCCGTCGCCTCCTACGGGATCGCCTCGGTGAAGGCCAACCAAGAGGGTTGAATCAGTACGAGAACTCGAGTCTCATTCCGACATTTCGACGGCCGATGGACGGCGCGATTCGCAGGCTTCGCCCTGCGGATCGCGCCGTCTGTGTTTCTGTGTCGATGGCCCGGTAGATGAGGTAGGTGCCGACGGCGAACCCGACGGCGCCGACCGAATACCCGACGGCGGCTCGCACCGACGCCGATCGCGTCATTCGCACGTGGGTTCTGGGATCGCCATCGGCGCTCTCGAGTTTGCTCGTGTCGACCGACGATCCGCCCGAAGCGTTCTGGAGTGCCGCGTTTGCCTCGGCGTCGAGCTGGTTGAGTTGGATGTTGCTGAAGACGCCGAGGGCGACGGCGCCGATGCCGACGGCTCCGACGACCAGGCCGGGAGCCAGTGAACGAGACCGCGTCGGCTCGGGGACAGTCGGCGGCGAACTGAAGTCGAAAAGGACGCGGGTTTTCCCTTGGCGCGTCACTAGCACGACCTTTGACTTGGTGGCTCCCTCTGCGGTGGTGACGCTGATGGTGTGTTGGCCAAGGGGCAGCTCGCGCAATATCGTCGGGGCTGGACCGCGGAGTTTACCGTCGAACGCAACCCGGGCGCCGTCGCCGCCCCGGACCTTGACCTCGACGGAGCCGACCTCACCGTAGAGCATCCCCTCGACCAGGGCGCGGATCGCCTTGCGGGCGGCCTCGGCGTCGCCGCGAGCTGTCGCATTCTGCATGCGGTAGACCATGCGGCCCTCTTGCATGTCGAAGACACCCACGTCGACCCTGTAGAGGTCATCCCGCCGGGTGACGGACCCGAAGACGAGCCGTCTCGAGTCGACGTACGGGGCAAGGCTCGACAGGCAGGAGGGATCCCGTGAATCGCACCCGACCGTCAGGGTCAATTCCGACAGCGTGACCCCGGACTGTTCGGTCACACGCATGTCGGGGTGGCCGTCGATGACTTCGACAACGGATTCTTGGAGGGCGTCGGTCATCGGGTCGCCGACGTTATCGACATCGAATCGCAGCACCGACGTCTCAATCGGGGAGCCCTCGTCGGACGGTGTCGGCTGGCTGCTCGCCGCCGCAGACCAGAAGAGGGCACAGACCAAGATCGTGAACTGAATGGGGGTTCGTGGGGGCAACGTCGACTCCGCGCGCTTGACAGAACGCCCAGGGGGCGTCGATGTAGTCGGCTGATTCGGATGGACGGTATCAGCGAGCCCGAATTCTAGTCAATTTTCCCGCAGGTATCGATGATCAAACTCGATGACATTTCGAAGTCTTTCGGCGCCGATACGCTGTTTGACGGGCTCGACTGGCATGTCCCGAAGGGCGATTTCATCGGGCTCGTCGGGCCGAACGGCGCGGGAAAGACGACTCTGTGCGAGATCATGGCCGGCCAGCAGCAGCCGGATACCGGTCGCGTCGTCGTGCCAAAGGACGTGCGCGTCGGGTACATGCCCCAGGAGATGGGGGAGATGCGCCGCGGCATGACCCTGCTGGATGTGATCTTGGAGGGCGCCGCCGATCTGCTGGAGATGGCGGATGAACTCGAGGGCATCGAGCAGCGAATGGAGACGGCCGAAAGCGAGGAAAACGTCGAACTGAGCGGCCGGTACTCCGAGCTGCAGGAGTCGTTTCGGCAACGGGGCGGCTACCAGGTGCGCAGCCGAGCCCGTGAGATCGCCGTCGGACTGGGCTTTTCGACCGACGATTTCGAGCGGCCCATCGAGACGTTCTCGGGCGGGTGGCGCATGCGAGCGGTCCTGGGACGCCTGCTTTTGATGGCGCCCGATCTGCTGCTTCTGGACGAACCTACCAATCACCTCGACCTGGGCAGCCTGCAGTGGCTCGAGACCTTTCTGCGTGAGTACTCGGGTACCATCATTACGATCAGTCACGACCGCTACTTCCTGAATAGCCTGGCCGACGGGGTCACCGAACTGGCGAAGGGAAAGCTGCGCCACTTCGAAGGCGGCTACGACGACTATCGCCGCCAACGCCGCGAGATGCGTGAGCGACTCAAGGCCGAGGCCAAGCAACAGCAAAAAGAGATCGACGAGATTCAGGAGTTCATCGACAAGTTCCGCTACAACGCGTCGAAGGCGTCGATGGTCCAGAGTCGAATCAAACGCCTCGAGAAGATCGATCCGATCGAGGTGCCCGAACCCCTGGAGACCGACGTCTCATTCGAGTTCCCCCAGCCGCCCAGGGTGGGCAAGACGGTCGTCGAGACGCGCGGGCTGTCGAAATCCTTCGACGAGACGACCGTCTACAGCGATCTCGATTTCACGGTGTTTCGCGGCGAGAAGATCGCATTTGTCGGGCCCAACGGCGCCGGGAAGTCGACGCTGATGCGCATGCTGGCAGGCGAACTCGAACCCGACGCCGGGTCGGTCTCATTCGGCAACCGCGTGGACGTCTCGTATTTCGCGCAGCATTCTCTGGATCAGCTCAGTCCGGAGCAGACGATCTTCGAGGCGATGGAGGAGGCGGCCTCGACCGAGGCGTACCCACGCATCCGAGATATTCTGGGTGCCTTCGGCTTCAGTGACGACTCGGTACGAAAGTCGGTGAGTGTACTGTCAGGCGGCGAAAAGGCCCGCGTGGCGCTCGCCCGCATGCTGCTGGAGCCGGCGGGCCTGCTGCTGCTCGACGAGCCGACAAATCACCTCGACATCCCGTCGGTCCAGGTCCTCGAGGAGGCGCTGTCGAGCTTCGAGGGAGCGGTCTGCGTGATTTCCCACGACAGGTACTTCCTCAACGAGGTCGTCGACAAAGTCATCTACATCGAGGATGGCGAAGTAACCGAGTACCCGGGCGACTACGAGTACTTCAAATACAAACACGGCGGAGACGTCCAGGGCGCCCAGACGACGACCGGCGCAACGAGTTCGTCATCGGCCGAGTCCGACGATTCGGGAGACTCGGGTGGTGCCGCCGACGAGACGACCGACGAGGAACAACAGGGCGAGGAGGTCTCGCCGAAGGAGCGCCGTCAGATTCGGGCGCGCCTGCGCCGCGAGCGTCGCGAGGAAACCGGTCCGTTGCGCGAACGGCTCGAAGAGATCGAGCAGAGGATCGAAGAGCTCGAGGAACGCATCGGAGAACTCGAGACGAAACTCGGCGATCCCGAAACCTACGAAGGGCAAGACGACGTCGAAGCTCTACAGCGCGAGCACGGTGAGCTCGAATCGGAACTCGAGTCGCTGATGCTCGAGTGGGAAGAAAAGGGCGCGGAGCTCGAAGAGATTCGCCAGGAATATGAAGCGCGCGCCCAGAAGCTCTGCGGCACCGATTGACCCGTCACTCGGCGGTCGCCAATTCGGGCTGGGCCCGATTTTCGTGAATCGCGTAGTAGTATCTGAGCGCTTCACTCGCTGCCCAGGCTCCTTTGATACGCCACCTGGGTGTGTTGCAGATGAGTCCGCCCACCGCGGCATTGTGGCCCTCGATGGTCTCGTGGCGCCCGAATCCGACGAACCAGGTGAAGCTCATGTACGGATCGTGATTGGCAAGGGTGCCGGTCTTGCCGGCGGCCGTGACCTCACCGGGAAAGTTGTACCGGTGGCGAAAGTACTTATCGGCAGTCCCCTCGGCGGTCGTGCGCTGCAAGAGTCGCCCGAGGATCCGTGCGGTCCTCTCTTTCATGACCCGTCGAAAGGCCGTCGGCTCAAACTCCTGGAGCACTTCTCCGTCCGGCGCGGTCACCTTCTCGATCATCGAAGGTTGCATCATTAGCCCGTCATTTTCGACCGCGGCACCGATCATCGCACCATGGAGCGGGCTCAGGTACGTGTGCCAGAATCCGGCGGCCGCGCGGGCCCGCTCGACCGGATCGGCCGGAATGCTGGCCGTCGAGGTCTCCACGGGGAGTTCGAAGGGAATCTCCGCATTGTATCCAAATCGGTTCGCCCAGCGCTGAAGGTCGGAGCGATCCAGGTACCTGTGCGACAGTTTGGCAATAATGGCGTTGATCGACCATCCGAGGGCATCACCCAGGTCTCGGCAGTTTCCCGCCGAGCCGGGATTGTCGGTGATGTTGGCCTTCGTCAGATGACTCGCACCGCCGCGGTAGCAGGTCTCGCGAGCCGGAGAGACACCTGCCTCCTCGAGCAGCGCGGCCGCCGTCACGATTTTGAAGACCGAGGCCGAGGGAGCCGATGCGTGACGAGCCAACCCGGGCATCTGCGGACGGTGCGTCGTCTGATCGACCATCGCCAGAACGCGTCCGGTCTCCGGCTCGATCAGGACAATCCCACCGTGAGGCACGTTGTATTCGTCGAGGATCGACTCCAGGTGCGCCTGAACCTCGGGGTCGACGGTAAACTCGACGTTCAACCCGTTGGGCAGCGTCTGTACCAGGCGGTCCCCGCGTCGCTCGGCCTCGTCGAGGTCGAGCCCGGCGGCCTCCCAGTCCTTTGGCACCATCTTCAAGTTCGGTGCTTCCAGACCCCCAACGGCCTTGGTGATTGGCGATTCGGCCGCTCGAGGTGCAGGTGCGTCCGAAGAGACCGTCCTGGGCGGCTGGGTGACCTCCACCGTCTCTATGGCGTGCTCGGCCGCCGCCGCTCGTTCAGCCTGTTGGCGAGCCTCGTCGACGGTATCCTGGGGCGTATCCTCCGCCCCTGCGGCCAGCGCCGTGGTCACAATGGTGGCGCAGGCGAGGCTCCCGATGGTGATCGCCTTCCACATCGAGGTTCTATTGTCGGGGGATTGCATGGTCGGAACATCCCTGTGAATACACCGTAGGTTTTGACGCCGGCACTCGTCCGTGAGCCCGGCACGACGTCGACCGGCTGAACCGATTGCGACGTCTACTGTAGTCGACTTTCCCAGTCTAGTCTCCACCGACGAGTTGTCAATTATTTGGACACGTCGGCCAAACCGAGGTTCACGGCTTGACGAAGTGAATTCTGATGTTTAGATACTTGGCCCGCGCCGAGAGGGCCGATTCCTCGTGCCCACTCGGAACAAACGGTGAGGCTAGGTAGCTCAGTTGGTCAGAGCAAGCGGTTCATATCCGCTGGGTCGGGGGTTCGAGTCCCTCCCTAGCTACTATTTGCACAGTCCATCAACGATGGGTCCGCTGTTTTGCGTCGACTTACGGATGTCAACAGGCCTCGGGTGTGCCTTTACACTACCGACGCTGCGGATTAGCTGCGATAACTGAATCGTCTCATCTACCGATGCAAAATGGTCGCCGGGAGACATCGATGTCGGAGCACGAGGAAATCAAAGACAAGATCGACGCGAAGTACGAGGAGATCCAGGATGCGAACTACTACGAGGTCCTGGGACTCGACCGCGAGGCGGATACCGACGAGATCCGGACGCAGTTTCGGTCGCTCGCAAAGAAATGGCACGCCGACAAATACAGCGCCTCCGAGCTCGGTGACGAGCACAAACAGAAGCTCCAGGCGATCTTCTCGGAGATCAACAATGCGCACCGGGCTCTGAGCGACCCCCAGGACCGGCGCGAATACAACGCCAGCCTCGACGCCGGCGCCGAAGACATCCAGACGGTCATCGACGCCGAGCACGCATTTCGCCAGGGCAAGAACCTGCTCGATGCGGGACGCTACGAAGGCGCTCACAAACAATTCGAGCGCGCCTGCGAGATGAGTCCGGAAGACGAGCCGGACTACCGAGCTCACCGCATCTACACCGAGTACCTGATGATCCCGAAGAACGACGCCGGCGAGCCAAAGGACACCCAGGCGGCCCGCGCGGTTCTCGAGGAACTCGACGACATCGCCAAAGACACAAAGGGCGACAAGGACTGGCTTCTCGCGCACCGAGGGATGGTCGCGCTCGGGCTCGGACGAACCCAGAAGGCGAAACATCTGTTTCGCGAGGCGAAACGCCTGAATCCCGACAACACGATGGCCAGCCGACAACTGCGGCTTCTGCGGATGCGCAGCGACAACGAAGAAAAAGGCTTCCTCGGAAAGCTACTCGACAAGATCGGCCTCGGATCCTGACTCGCCTCAGAGACGGGCTACGCCGGACAACACCCCGAACACGCTGCGTGAATCCGCTCTCTGACGGTCGTCGTTTCGCACGTCTATGAGATATGACGTCCGATAATATATATTATGTAAACTCTGCGAGTGAGACCGGGTAAAGAGAAAGGCGCCGGTCATCCCGGCGCCCTGTCGCGACGGGCTGTTCGGGTCAGTTGCCTTTGTACATCTCGAGGCGGTCGCCGATGCTGATCTCGCGTTTTGAATTGGTGATGACGGCTGTGGCGTAGTCCTCTTTTGCCTCGACGACGCGGACGCGTCCGACGCGGCGCCACGGCAGGTCGTCCGGTTTCTTGCGCCACTGGGTGTCCAGTCCCGGCCCACGCTGATAGACGTAGAGTCGATTGCCCGTGCGGAGGCCGTCGCTGGCGCCCTTGTTGATGAAGACGTAGTGCGACTCGCCGAAGTCGAAGTGGCCCAGCAGACTACCGATGATTTTGGCGACCAGGTCCCGGTCGGCCTTGACGTGTTGGACGACCGAGAGCTGCTTCTCGTAGGGAATCAACAGATCGCCGCGCGAGATTTCTCGCCAGGATCGGTCGATGTATCCGGTTTCGAGGTTTTCGTCCGAGGTCTTGGTGACGACGAGACTGCCGAGGACCAGATACTTTCGGCCGATCTTGTCGCCGTCGGGATTTTTGACCTCGCCCTTGTCCCGGACGATGGCGAATCGATCCTGACGTTTGATCTCACCGGGGTCGCGGATCTCCTTTTTGGGGTTTCGGCCCTTGATGGGATCGCGGACTTTGCCGGAGTAAGCGTCGTCGCCGAAGCCGAGCCAGACGGAGTCGTATTGACCCAGAAGGCGGGCTTCCTTGGGCGATGCGACGATGCGACCGACGAACTTGGGTTCGTCGTCGGTGATGAATCCGCCGGTGGAGAGGCTCAACCCCGGCTTGGCATCGCGGCCAGTGCGAATGGCGCTGATGTCCGTGCTCGTCTCGGATTCGTCTTTTTCGGCGTCTTCTTCATCGGCCGATTCGGTCAGGTAGAGGACATCACCCGGGTATATCCAGTGGGGGTTCGTGATGTGGGGATTGAAGCTCCACAGCCGCGGCCAGGCTTGCTGGTCGCCCATGTACCGCCCCGAGAGATCGAAGAGCGTGTCGCCCTCTTCGATGACGTGATAGTCGGGCCGCTCAAAGCTCGGCTGCTCGGAGTAGAGGCTCTCGTCGAAGCCCTGTTCGGCGTTTTCCTGTTGGGCCTCGACGGGCGTCGACAGGGAGACGATCGCTGCGAGCCCTGCGGCGGCAACGGCTAAGTGTTTTGCATTCGGAACCATGGAACCTTCTCCTGGATGCTACGGACTCCGAGTTACGCTCGTCGGAGGCGACCCGTCACGAATTCAGGTCGGAGAGTTTCTTGGCGCCCAGACGACCGGCGTTCGTCGTCGGGTATCGATCGGTCAATTTCTGAAGCAGAGAGCGGGTCTTCTCCGGATTGCCGAGTTCCTTGTAGGCCAACGCCATCTTCAGCATGGCATCGGGAACCTTGTTTCCGTCGGGCTGCTCGTTGATGACACGCTCAAAGTAGTCGATGGAGCGTTCGTGGCGGCCGAGGCCGAAGTAGCATTCCCCGATCCAGTAGAGACCGTTGTCCTGGTAGTCGCGCCGCGGACTTCCATCCATGAAGGATTGGAATCCGTTCAGAGCCGCGGCGTAGTCTCCGGAGCGGTACAGCGAGAGTGAAGCCTTGTAGAGATCGAGGCCCTTTTTGCCCTCGAGCTTGCCCATGTTCGCGCCACTTGGAGCCGTCGACCCCGAAGTCGCGGTCGCTTCTCCCGCGGAGCCGCCCTGTTGGGCGAGTTGGTCCGTGGTCTTGAGCTTCTCTTCGGTCACACGCTTCTGGGGCGATCTCTTTGTGCTGGTATCTCCACCAGACGAGCTCCGCGAGGAGGATGACGACTGTTTATCCGCGAATTTTTTGAAGTCTTCGGCGGTGATGACGATGCTCTTTTCTCCGTCTTTGTCGTCGCCGCCGTTGGATGTTGTGTCGGACTGGCCAGATTGCTTGGCGCTGGGCTGCGAATTGCCGTCCGATGGCGAGGATTTTTCCGATCGGGAGTTCGACGGTATCGTCGTGACCGTCCGGCCCCTTGGATTTCGGGAACGGGTCTCGCGCCTGCGGGTGTTAGACCGCCCTTCGGTCTGTTTATTTTGCCCACGCTGGCCACGATAGTCGTTTGCGCCGTAGCTCGTCTGAGGCGACGGACGCGGCGCCTGGATCCGAGTGCCCCGTTGGCCGCCCTGCCCGCCGATCTCGCCGCGGCGTTTCAAGGCGAGCCGATTGGACTCGACCCGATCCTCCAGGAGGAATACATCGTCCTCCATCTCGTCGATCCGCGTCATCAGCCGTCCATTCGTGCGCTCGAGCTCTTTGACACGGGATTCGAGCTTGTCGATCTGCTTCTTTTGTTCCTTCATGGCCTGCGATTGAGCTGCACAACCGCTGCCTCCCATGACGGCCAGCGTGCCGGCTAGAAACCAGCGAGTCAGTGTGCGGTCGAATACATGGCGTCCCATCGGTGTCGGCGCCTCCAAGGAGAAACAGTTCCCTCAGCGAATCACGACGGCGAGCCTAGCACCGGGGTCAAAGGTGTCAAGAAATCGCCAGAAAGGCCATTGACTCGCCTGTTTCCGGCGAGCTAGTGTCGTGATGCAGGACCGAAAACAATCGTCGACGGCACCGCGTCCCTGCGGTGGCGTCCATTCATGTCCCATCAAGGGGGGACACGTACACGCCCTGTTCGTCTGGTGTGGGGGTCGGGCCGAATTGCCGCAATCCACGTTTAGATGGAGGGGTAAACGAAGGGAGTGGCGTGATGATCAGGATTTGTCTGTTGGTTTGTCTATTCGTCGTGGCCGGCTGCAGCGGAGATGTGACCGGACCCGGGAACTCGGATCCCGGGGATCCGCCCGTCGGAGAAGATCCACCCGATGGCGGAACGTTCAGTCATCTGGATGAGTCGGGGTGCGACTCGACCCGTGCATCGTGCACGCGCAACGAAGAGGCCGGTCGTTCCATTTTTCTACAGGCGCGCGTGACCGATGGCGCGGGCCGGGCTTCGTCGAACAACGTCGTCTACTACGCCATCGAGTCGGGCCGAGACCTGGCGGAGTTCGCGCCGGCTTCGAGCGCACTGACCGGAGTCGACGGTGTCGCCGCCGTCGAACTGAACATCGGCGACAACGAAGGTCGCGTCCGGGTTTCGGCGCGAACCGACGACCCGGGGCTCGGAACGCTGATCTGGGAGGTGAATGTCCGCCCGTCCGGCCGAGGCGCGTACGTAGTCGACGTGATGTATGACGGCGAAGCCGGGCTTGGAGACTCTCAGGTATTGGTCTTTCCCGGATCTGTGAGCTGCGACGAACTCGTTCTCGGATACGCGGAGCGCCGATCCGGTGACGTCGGCCTGGGCACCCTTCCAGTGGCGCTGGCCGAAGAGACAAAGCGGCTCGAGGTATCGGACACGGGTCGGCTCGGTGCGACCTATTCGTTCGACCAGCGGCTCGAAGCCTCCGAGTCCTACACCGTTTGGGCTCGAGGCTACCGCCTTCCGGCGGCGAACGTCTCGGAGCCCCCCGTGGAGCTGACCTACGGGTGCGTCGAGGGGGACGTCGTACAGCCGGGGCGGATCACCGACGTCGATATCGCCATGGTCGACCATGTGCCCGTCTTTCAGGGGCCCTATTCGGTCACCCATACCTTCGATCTGGTCGATGCGATTCCCGACAAGGTCGAACGTTTCGTTCGCCTCTTCGGGCTGCTTGTCGCGTCGCCGGGCAGTTTTCTGGTGGGATGTCAGCCGGGCGCGGTGGGCATCAACGGCGAAGAACTGTGCCCGGAGAATCACGGTGGGTCGGTCAAGGGGCTGCTCGACCTCTTGGCCGAGTCGGCGATTCCCGAGGATACCGACAGCCGTTTCTTGCAGCGAATTCAGTCGCTTCTGGACCGGCTCGAAGGGAGTTCACTCGGTCGCAACGCCCTTCGCACGGTCGTAGACGCCCTGGTTATCCACGAAGTCTACCGGGCCAATCCCGCCGTCGGTACGGCCACCGACGTCACCGCAGACATTCTGGATACCCTTCGCCACTTCACGGTACGTGGGCCGATGCGGTTCGACGGCGACGTCTTACCCAGCATCGTCGATGGGACACCGCAGCTCAACCTGCCCGAGAGTGCGGCCACTCAGACCTGGAATGAGATCGCCTTTCGCTGGACGGGTGACCGCCAGTGTCTGGGAAACGACGACCCGAAGAGTTGTCGGACGCGGTGGTACGACCTGCGGCGGATCGTCGGGTCGGGCCGAGAGCCCGTATCCGGTTCGTTTGCCGCGCAACTTGCAAATGATGGGGGGCTGACCATCGAGTCTCACAGCCTCGACTTCAATTTCGGAGCGTTGGCGCTGGGAGCCCTGGAGCACGCCGTGCTTCCCCGCTATTTCAGCTCGAAGGATGGCTCCGGCGGGCTCGTGGCCGATCTGGACGGAGCCGCGGGCGGCGCCCCCGACGGAGTCGTCACGGTCGAGGAAATTCTACAGGGGACGCTTGCGGACTGCCATGCCGTGGCCATCGGCGTCGATGGTGGCCGAGGGCCGCTGTATTCGACGGTCCGCACGGCGTGCAACGAACTCGTCCACGGGTTGACGGTCAAACTGGAAGACCTGCTGATCGATGCCCTGCGTGTAGACGGCGATACGGTGAGGGTGTCGACCTCGCGTACCGCGATGGGCGAGTCGGCGTGCCGGGTGTCGCAGCCCGGTGTCTATCCGTCATCATGGGAGGCTGAGCCGCTGCCGCTCGTCGGACGGATAGGTGGAGCGGCGCCGGAGCAGCGTTGCAGGTGGACGATGGGGCTGAGTTTCTCGCCCGATCCGATCTCGGGGAGCTTCTGGAGTGAGGACGACTGACGGGATTGCCGGGCGCAGCCGGAGTTTTTGATTCAGGTTGCGTCCGGCCTTCCCTCGATGTCGATACCCATGTTTTCGCAGGTAAACAGAAAGGTCTCGAGCTCCCGCTCCGATGTGTGTTCGGGGGGGAGTCCATCGCGTACCTCCTCCCAGCTCAAATGACCCTGCTCGAGCCCCTTCTTGAGGAGGTTACGCTTGTGACCGTGGTAGTCGGTCGGATCCGGATCGGAGAACTCTTCTTCGAGATCTTCGTCACTCATCAGAGACGGCTCCACAGCAATGGTTCGGACATCGTTCGACGGCGAATCTAACCACTCACGGGGCCGGTTCAACGCGACGATCGTCGGTCTCGGTGGCGAGATCATCGGGACCGATCCCGAGTGCCTCGAAGACTTCGCCGATCAGATAGATCGACCCGTAGACCAGGACTCTCGGGCGGCGGCCGGCCTCGGTTTCTTGTGCCACCCGTCGGCACATCTCTTCGAGTCCCTCCGCACAACTGTTCGCGACGCCACGAAGGCGCCCCTTGGGTAGCACCGACCTCAAGTGGGTGGCGTCGGCGGCTCGCGGGGAGTCGATTTGGCAGGACCAAATCGGCCCGTCCCAGTCCCGAAGTGGTGCGAACATCTCGTCGAGCGCCTTGTCTTCGAGTCCCGAGACAAAGGCCCCGTCGAATGCAGGGGTCGGGCCGTCGTTGAGCCAATCGAACAGTGCGTCGACGGCAGCGGGGTTGTGAGCGGCGTCGATCAGGAGTTCGACCTCACGGTCCAGGCCCCATTGGCCGGAGGGAATGATTCGCGTGTCGAGTCGACCCGGCCAGACGGTCCGGTGTACGCCCCGGCGTGCGTCCTCCGGGTTCCAATCGTCTCCCAGAAAGACGCGCGACGCCTCGAGCGCGGTCGCCATGTTGGCGAGTCTCGTGGGATGAGGACCCGCGGGATGCAGGTCGTCTAGCCGGAGCTGACCGGCGTCGGTCCAGTAGGTGGCCGAGGCGTCCTCCGCGGTTCGGTCGGCCTCGCGTTCCGCCGTGGATGTGGTGTGCGATATGCCGAAGTCGCGGCCGAATATTCGCATATTCGACGGCCCCGACTCCTGCAGGACGTCCAGTGCCTCGGGATGGGTCTGTTGGCCGACGACCGCCGGGACATCGGGTCGGAAAATACCGGCCTTTTCGGCAGCGACCTCTTCGATGGTGTCGCCCAGATACTCCGTATGGTCGAGTCCGATGGTGGTGACCACCGACACATCGGGTTCGAGCCCGTTGACGGCGTCGAGCCGACCCCCGAGGCCGACTTCGAAGATATCGACGTCGGTGTCTGCGTCTCGAAACAACAACGCCGCCATCAAGGTGGTCAGCTCGAAGAAGGTCAGCCGAACCGACCCGGAACCCGATTCTCCGTACGTCTCCAACACGCGGGTGGCCACCGGCTCGACGGTGTCGACGTCCAGCGGACGTCCGCCCACGCGAAATCGCTCGCGCAGATCGACGATGTGCGGGCTCGTGTACAGGCCCGGACGCCGGCCGTGGGCGTGCAGGATCGCCGACAGAAACGCCGCGGTCCCGCCCTTTCCGTTCGTTCCCGCCAAGGTGATGTTTGGGGAGCGGGCCTCGGGATGACCCTCGTCCTCGAGGGCCCGCCTGATTCGATCGAGTCCGAGATCGATACCGAACCGGGTCTGCGCGAAGAGTCGTTCGCACAGCCCCGACCATGAACTGCTATCAACCACGTCGCGTTCCGATTCAGGATTCCGAGTAGTCGTATCGGTCTTTCAACTCCAGATAAGAGAGGTAGCGGTCGAACTCAGCCGGATCCGGGATCTCGAAATGGCCGTCGGCGTCGATGGCGATGAGTTCGCGATCGATGAATTCGTTGAGAAGAGCCTTCAACTCGCCAATATCGATCGACAGCACCGCCGCCAGGTCGTCGGGGATCGGTGTGGAGCCGGTCAACGCGTCGCTGTCCCCGGCCTGTTCGGCCTCGTGGCGCAGTTGATGGAGCAGACGCCCTTCGTTGGACCTCAGCGAGTAGTTCGAGACCCGAAACTGGCTCTCATTGAGCCGTTTGCCCATCTTCTTGAGCATCCGCACGGAAATATCCGGGTTCTTGCGGACCATCTCCTCGAACTGACCCGCCTCGAGCTTAATCAGCGAGGCATCCTCGGTGACCGTGGCCGTGACGGGTCGTGGCTGGTCGTTGATCATCGCCAGTTCCCCACAAAATGCGCCGGCACCGAGTTCGCCGACGACGACCGTCTGGTCGTGGACGCGTTTCTCCAGCCGTACGCGACCCGACTTCAGAACGAACATGGTCGAACCTGATTCTCCCTCTCGGAACAACACGGTCCCGGCCGGGCACTGAACGACGGCTTTGTCACTGATCGTCGCTGTCATAGATACGTTTCGGGTCGTCGAGTTGAGTGGCGATCTGCTCGTAGGTCTCGGGTGCGACCGGGTGATCCTTGGTCCGTCGAAAATGCTGCAAGTGATACCACAACCGGTACAGGTCCCGAGGAGTGTCGACATCGTACCAGAACTCCTCGAGACCGTACACTAACCCGGCCTGCTCGGCATGCTGCATCGTCTGGTCCAGGACCCGGGGGGTGCTCCACTCTATGTCCGCGAAGAGCCCGGTGTGCGGCGCGTCCATCCCGACCAGATAGTATCCTCCATCGAACGACGGTCCCAGGACGACGTCCGATTCCTCCAGTCGCTGGAAGGCCCGGTCCAGGTGCCGGTGCTGCAGAGTCGGGCTGTCGGAACCGATGACGACCGCCCTGTCGCATCCCGCGTTCAGCCGTTCGGTGATCATGTTGCCCATGCGGGCGCCGAGGTCCGGGCCGCGCTGGGCTCGGAGGCTGAAGTCGCGGTCACGGAAGGCGGCAAACGACGCGTGGTCGGCGGGTCCGGTGTGGGCGAGGATGAGCTCCACGTCGGTGGTCGGCCGGGCGCGGTATTCGGAGAGCATGACCGCGAGGTCGCGCAAAAACGCGCTGTACAGGGAGGCGGCCTGTTTTTCTGACAAGACGCCGGTCAACCGGGTCTTGACGCGGCCCGGCTCGGCGGGTTTTGCAAAGATGATCAACGTGTCTCGACTCAATCCGAACTCCAGTATTCACGAAGGATCGTCCAGAGGATCTTGTAGCCGGCCATCACGGTCCCGGTAACCGTACCGGTGACCTTGGAGACGCCGATTCGACGCGTGTAGCTGACGGGTACCTCGACGGACGCGATGCCCAGGCGAGCGGCCTTGAGCTGCATCTCGACGGTCCAGCCGTAGTCGGGATCCGACATCTCGAGCCGCTGGAGGGTATCCCAGGTGATGGCCCGAAACGGACCGAGATCCGTAAATCGATACCCGTGCAATTGTTCGATGAGCACGCAGGCCAATCGGTTTCCAAATCGCGCCTGGGGCAACAGCGCGCCGTCTTGTCGTGCGCCGACGGCCCGGCTTCCGATCACGAGTTCGGCGTCGCCGGCCAGAATCGGGGCGAGGAGCCGGTCGATCTCGGAGGGGTCGTCGCTGAAGTCACCATCCAGAAACGTGACGATGTCGGGCGGATCTTCGGCCAGTGTGTCGATCCCGGTCAGACACGCCGACCCGTAGCCCTTTCGCGGCTCCGAGACGACGATCGCGCCGTGGCGTTTGGCGACCTCGGCCGTCGCATCGTCGCTGCCGTTGTCGACGACCACCACGCGTTCGATAAACCCCGGGAGTGCATCGAGCACCAGCCCGATGCTCCGTTCTTCGTTGAGCGCCGGAATGATGACCCCGACGTCGGCGGCGGCGATGTTTGGATTCTGTGCGGCGGGCCACCAGACCTCGCCCCTGCCCCTGTCGATGTCGTGCTGCGGATCGGTGTCCATGCGACCGCGCACCATAGGATCACTTGGCCGCGTGAGGGAAGTTCTGTATTGAGTGGCACGAGTCGTTCCCCCACGCGCCAGGAGAACCATGAGTGACGAGACGAAGGAGACGACAACCTACGCAGATGCCGGTGTCGACCTCGATGCCGCCGACGAAGCGGTCGAGGGCTACGCCGATGCCGTCGCCTCCACGGAGATTCCCGGCGTCATCGACGAGATCGGCGGCTTCGGCGGCCTCTTCGATCTGCGGGCCTCCGGCGCGCTGGAGGGCGGCGACGATCCCGTGCTCGTGGCCGGCGCGGACGGTGTCGGCACCAAGATCAAAGTCGCCTTCAAGACCGGGCGACACGACACCATCGGCATCGACTGCGTGGCGATGTGCGTCAACGACGTACTCACGACCGGCGCGCGGCCGCTCTTTTTTCTGGATTATCTCTCGACCGGGGAACTCGATCCGGGCCAGGCCGAATCCGTCGTCAAGGGATTGGCCGCGGGGTGTCGCACCGCCGGGTGCGCCCTGCTCGGAGGAGAGACCGCCGAGATGCCCGGCTTCTACGATGCCGGCGAGTACGACGTGGCGGGCTTCTGCGTCGGGTTGGTCGACCGCGAGTCGATGCTCGATCCGCAGGACGTCGAATCGGGAGACGCCATTCTCGGAATTGCCTCGAACGGCATCCATTCGAACGGATTCAGCCTGGTCCGCAAGGTTGTCGACGACCATGGCTGGGACTACGGAGAACCGCTCGATGCGTTGGATCCCGACCGTTCCCTCGGTGAAGCCCTGCTCGAGCCGACGCGCCTGTACGTGGAGCCGGCCCGACGGCTGATCGACGAGTTTGGCGCACGAAGTTTGGCACACATCACCGGCGGCGGCCTTCCGGGCAACCTCCCGAGGGCCTTGCCGGATGATGCTGCCTACGAAGTCGACCGCGACGCTTGGGAGGTCCCCCGGGTCTTCGACTGGCTCAGAGAGGCGGGAAACATCCCTCTGGAGGAGTGCTACCGCGTCTTCAACATGGGCGTGGGCATGGCGGCCATGGTCCCGCAGGACCGAGCGCGTAAGGCGTGCGAGGCGCTGAGCGCGGACGGATGGAAAACGTGGCAGATTGGACGGGTCAGGTGACCGCGACGGATTAGTTCGCCAGGTTGAACCGATGCCGGACCCTCACCTTCGAGGTCACGGCTTTGCAGTCTCGGCGGGCGGGCTCGAAGGTCCACTGCTCGAAGGCCTGCCGGGTGAGTTCGTCCAGGCCGGAGCCGAGTCCCTGGACGATTTCGACGGCTCGCACCCCGCCGTCGGGGCCGACCGTGACCAAGCCGACGACTTCGCCTTCGACACCTCGCCGTTTGGCCTGCATCGGATAATCATCCGGCGAGACGCGGACCTTGTTTTTGACGCTCGCCTGTTGTTCAGGGCAATTTCGCGGGCTGCTGCCCGTGCCGGGCGTGTCGCTTCCGCCCCGTCCCGAGCCGTCGCCCTCCCCGGTCTGGATCGAGTCCATCCTGTCCGGATCGACGTAGTTGTCGGTGATTTTCCCGGATTCGATCCCCTTGCCCACCTTCATCGTGGGACCTTCGCCCCCTTCGACGGTCGACTCCATGGTCATCCCCTCGAGTTCCACGGCCTCCATCGACTCGGCCTCTTTGCTCGCCGATTCTTGTTTCTGAGGGTCCTGTTGTTTCTTCTGCGGTTGGGGTTCCGGCGGCGGTTCTTTGGGTTCGGGCGGCGGCTCCGGCTCGGGCTCGTCCCGCGGCTCTGGTTCGTCGTCCTCCGGGGGTTCTTCGGGGGCCGGCTCGGGTTCGGGTTCCGGCGGCTCCGGTTCGGATTCGACCACTGCCACCTCGACGGTGTTGTCCGTGTCGTCCTCCGGAGCGCTGGAGGACCCGAACATCCAGGCGACACCGATGACGAGCAGGTGCAACAACAGCGTGGCGGCGAGGACGACAGCCCAGCGCGCGACGACTTGCCCGCGGGTCTCCCGCCCCGCAAGCAGTGGATCTGTCGGACGTCGGCCCTCCAAAGGGTCACTCCTCGTCGGATTCCGATTTGGGCTTCGAGCGCCGCTCGATGTTGAGGGCGAATTTGTCGAGCCCGTTGGATTTTATGGTGTCGATGAGGTCGACGACTCGTCCGTAGTCGACCTTGTCGTCGGCGGCGATCGCCGCCCTGAGTTCCGGCTCTTGTTCGACCCGGGCTGAGACTTGCTGCCCGATGGTCTTTAACGTGGTCTCCTCCCCATCGAGAAGAAACGCCCCGTCTGCGGTCACCTGAAAGGTAAGCGTCGACTGGGTCTCGGCCTCGCCGGATGCGGCCCGCGGCAGGTCGACCTGAATCTGCTGGCGGACGATATACGAGGTCGTCACCATGAAGATGATCAAAAGCACGAGCACGATGTCGACCAGGGGCGTGACGTTGATGCCGGAGATGACATCGTCGTCACCCCCACCTGTATTGAAGCCACCCATGGCGGAGCCTCCCTCTGTTCAGTCGTTGCGGCGCAGATATGACAGCAACGTGCGCCCAAGAAGATCGGTCTGGGCCACCGACTTGCCGACCCGGGTCTTGAAGGCGTTGAAGGCAATGACGGCGGGGATGGCCACCAGAAGGCCGACGCCCGTGGCGACCAGCGCCTCCGAGATCGCGCCCATCACGCCCTGGGCCGCCTCCTGGCTGCCGATGGCCAGATTGTCGAAGGCGGCGATAATGCCCAGCACCGTGCCGAAGAGTCCGATAAAGGGCGCGTTGTTGCCGACGGTTCCCAGAAACGGCAGGAACTGGTTGTACTTGGTCTTTTCGGTCGACAGCGCCCCGCTCATGCGATCTTCGACCGCTTCGGGACCCTTCTCTCGGTCGCGGAGCCCGAAGAGGACGACCCGCGCCTCCATCGTCTGGCGCCCATCCAATAGATCTGCCGCCGCCTCGTAATCCTCGTCTTCGAGGCATTCCTCCATCTTGACCCGCAGTTCGTCGACGGCGACGGCACGGCGGCGAAAAAAGAGGATCCGTTCGATGGTGAACGCGACGGTCGCCACACTGAGGAGCACCAGGATCCAGAGGACCCATTCCGCGCCCAGCAAGGCGAAATCGAGTAGGAATTCAGTGAGCATGGAGTTCGTCTGTGTGGATGAGAATCAGTGGTTATGTGCGCGTATCGAGCGGTCGAGGGGCCGCCACGAAGAGGTGATGATGGTCCTCCAGCACGAGGTCCTTGGGTGGATTTACCTCGATCGTCTCATGGCTCGCCTTCAGGTCGGCCTGTTCGGCACGGGTGCGCTCCGGGTGAGTATCGACCCCCAGGAGCGTCGCGTCGTAGTCCTCTTTGAGCCGCACCATCGCTTCGCCGACGGCCATCCCCGCCAGCTCCGGCGGCACGGGATTCTTAAAGAATTGATGGCCGTATTTCGAGGTCAACAGCTCGTCGAGCATCGAGACGATACCGCGATTTTTGGTCACCGTCGCCATGATGTTTCCCACGTACTCGTCGCTGACGATGATCTCTTCGACCCCGATCTCGCGGAGGCTCGATTCGTTGTCGCGGTTCAACAGTTGGACGGTCGTGTAGATGTGATCGTTGACCTTCTCGATGAGCATCGCGGCGAGGACGGTCCGTGCATCGCGATCCTGCGGGGAACGTCCCTCGATGCTGTCGTCGGCCAGAAGCAACGAGTACCCGGCCCGGTCGAGGCCGACCTCTCGGAGCACGGACAACCGGGTGTAGTCGCCCTGGACGGTCAGGACCCTGGAGGGATGGGCCTGAATGACTGGAAGTTCGTCCAAGTCGTCGCGTTCCGAGACGACGACGATATGTTCGAAGCGCCGATCTTCGTTGAGCAGCTCCCGCAGCACCAGAGGACCGGCCTGATTCCACCCACAGACGACGACGTGGTCGTTGAGATCTTCTATCGACATGTTCGAGATCCTCAATTTGCGAAACGTATCGACCATCACCGCCGAGACGGTACCCGTGATGACCGCAAAGACCGTCAATCCGCCCAACATCAGGGTGACGGTCACAAGCCGTCCCAGCCGAGTTGTGGCTTCGTAGCCGACCGGTTCTCCCGCGATGACCGTCATGGCCGCGAACCAGAGGGAGCGTTCCAGCGAGCCGACGGCCGGCTCGAGCTGTTCGAGCGACAGTGCGCCCATCAGGATGACCGTCACCGTGATCAGGGCCACGATCACATATTCGATGCGGACGACGCGAAAAAGCTTCGAGATCCGTGCGAGTCGTCGGATGGCGATGACGCCCACCCGGAAGAGTCGCAGGAGCCGAAAAATTCGAAGAAACCGAGCCGCCCGAAACAACGGCATCACGGCGATGATGTCGTACCAGTATTTGCGAAAGAAGTTTCGCTTTCGCCGTTCTCCGTAGAATCGGAGGCTCAACTCGATGACGAAGATGGCGGTAATGACCTGGTTGCTTCGGACGACGGCCGTAAACCACGGATGGCTCGGCTTCAGTGTGGCTTCGATCATGACCAATGCCACCGACACGATGATGAGCGCGGCCACCACCGTTTCGGTCACCCAGTGATTCATCAGCTCGCGCACTTTTTGCTTCGACGTCTTCGGCAGTTGCATCGGCGGTTTACTTGTCTGGGGCGCGCGGTGCCGGTTACCCTCACCAACGGATAGCTGACCTCTTCTGAAGCGCGGGTATCACATGACCGACTCCCCGTCACACCTGAGTGATTCGCCCTCGCCCGACCCGATGATCTGGGTGGGCGGGCTTCTGAGTTTAGCCGTGGGCGTAGCGATCTTCGTGATGAACCGACAGGCGCCATCCGACTCGCCCGACGAGCCCCCGCCGATAGCGGAGGTCTCGATGGAAGACGCTCCGCATCCGTTGGCCTTTCCCCCGTTGCCGGCCGACGAAGATCGGCTCGCTCGCGCCCGGGCGGAGAAGTACGGAGCGGCTCGGCGAACGCTCGACGATCAGCCCGAAGCGTCCGAGGCTCAGAAGGCCTTGATCGAATTGGTCCAGCAGGCGAACCGTCGGCAGTTCGACGGGGGCGAGGAGGCCGGCGCGGGCGACGGTGCCGCCCTGTCACGAAGGATTTCGGTCGCAGCCAACAACGTCATTCAGTCCCTCTCCTACGATACCTTTCCCGCAGCCGGCGAGCCTCTGTATACGGCCTGCCGAGAGGGGCTCGCATCGCTTCTGGCCGCCGTCCGTCGGGGAGACGTCGATTTTGAACGCGCCAAACAGGACCCTCCGACGTCGGAGTTTGAAACCTATCGCTCCAACTGCGGCAACCTGCTGGGTGTGCTCGCCGAGCGCGGCCTGGTCGGTGAGTCCGGCGAGTGGGCCGAACCGGAGGATAAATCGAAGGTGGTCTTTTCGGTTCTCCAGCGCGTTCGATGGGCGCATATGACCCACGACCGCCGTCCCGCGTTGCTCCAGTTGACACCGGCGGAACGTGCTCTATATTTGCGCTGGCGAATCGAGAGTCCTCGGGCCTTTCCGATGGCCCAGCGGCAGAAGTTTCTATCGCAACTGACTGCCGACAAGGGTCTGCTCTCGGAGTACGATACCCAGCTCGCCTGGGCCAGACTGGAGTGGGCCGCCGGCCGGAGCGACGCCGCCGAATCACGACTCCGCAACGCCCTCGAAGGCGCCGACAGACAGGCCAGTGCCCGGTATCGTCGTGCCCTGGAATGGCTGGCCTCTCAGGAGGCGAAGTCATCGAACGAGGACGGTTGACATCGCGATTTTGCCCGCTTATACACTGGCGGCCCGGACGAGGGAGCAATCCTCTCCGGCGCCACAGTCGCAGCACCCCTTTTGGGGCCGTAGCTCAGTCGGGAGAGCGCGTGACTGGCAGTCACGAGGTCAGCGGTTCGAGCCCGCTCGGCTCCACTTCAAAGACGCCCCGTCACCCCGGGGTCGCGACAGTTTAGATGAGAGTCGGCCCGGTGTTTTCACCGGGCCGATTCTGTTTTGGGACGATCTGCGTGAGGACGGACAATGGCCAATTTTCTGAAACGGCGCGGTCAAATCGAACAGCGACTCGGGCAGTACGCCACACGGCTCTTTCGGGTCGAGGCTCACATCCGCCAGGGCGAAGTCCGGGCCGCTCGCAAGCGTCTCGAAGGATTGCTCGAGGACATCGAGCAATTCGAACGCGACGTCAAATTTCCGGCCGAGTTGACGATCGTCGGGGCCCAGCTCGGTTTCCTCTCCGGAAAGGGACATCTGCTGCGTGGGCGCCTGCCCGCGGCCCTTCTGGGCGCGACCGCCGGGTGGCTCTACGGGCAGTCGACCGCGTGCGAATACCAGGACGCCATCGACGAAGTGAAGAGCCGCGTCGAGATGCTCGGTGACGTGCTTTTGGTCGAAGACGACGACGAATGAACTGATTGCTGTCACCCTAAGTCTTATCACGACCAGTGGATTGTAGATGCGACGTGCCAAAATAATCTGCACCATCGGACCGGCGTCGAATTCGCCGGAGGTCCTGCGCGAGATGATCGAAGCGGGCATGGACGTGGCCCGTCTCAACTTCTCGCACGGGACACACGAGGATCATCGCGAGACTTTCGAGCGGATCCGCTCCGTCTCCGAGGAGGTCGGCAAACCGGTCGCCATCCTCCAGGATCTTCAGGGCCCCAAAATCAGAGTCGGGCAGTTCGCCGAGGGGCCGGTCATCCTGGAAAACGGGGATGAGTTCACCATCACGACGCGCGATGTCGAGGGCGATTCGACCGTCGTCTCGACGACCTACAAGGGACTTCTGCGCGATGTCGACGTCGGCGATACGATGCTTCTGGACGACGGCCTGCTACGTCTGCAGGTCACCGATCTGACAGAGACCGATGTCGTCACCGAGGTGCTCGTCGGCGGCAAACTCAGCGACAACAAGGGAATCAATCTGCCGACCTCGAAGGTCTCGGCCCCAAGTTTGACCGAAAAGGACAAACGGGACCTGAAGTTCGGCATCGAGTTGGGGGTCGATTTCGTGGCCCTCAGCTTCGTGCGCTCGGCCCTGGATATTCACCAGCTTCAGGCGCTTCTGCCCGATGAGGATGGCCAGCGGATCAAGGTGATCTCGAAGATCGAGAAACCGCAGGCCATCGGCGAACTCGAAGGCATCATCTCGGTGTCCGACGGGATCATGATCGCTCGAGGCGACCTCGGCGTCGAGATGCCGCCGCAGGAGGTGCCGATGATCCAGAAGAAGGCGATCACCCAGGCGGGGTCGCTCGGGCGGCTGTCGATTACGGCGACTCAGATGCTCGAATCGATGACCGAGAATCCGCGCCCCACCCGCGCCGAGGCTTCAGATGTGGCCAACGCCGTGATGGACGGCTCCGACGCGGTGATGTTGTCGGGCGAGACCGCCATCGGCGAGTATCCGGTCGAGTCGGTGCGGATGATGGCGAACATCATCGAGGAGGTCGAGCGAAGCGACCTGTATCGAGACGCGCCGCCCCCCGAATTCCTGGAACACCTGAAGACCTTCCCGAACGCGGTGTCGCGCTCGGCCGCCATCGCCGGGGACGAACTGACGGTCGACGGGATCGTGGTTCTGACATGGTCGGGGTCGACCGCCCGGCTCATCATGACCTATCGGCCCTCCAAGCCCATCATCGCCTGCACGCCGAGCCCAAGGGTGCGCAACCAACTCGCCCTCTTCTGGGGAGTCGAGCCCTACCTCATCGAGATGATGGACAACACCAATATGATGCTCGAGCGGGTCGAAGAGCTGATGGTCGAGGAGCGCGGAGCCGAATCGGGGGATGAGGTCATCGTGGTGATGGGATCTCCGACCGGCGAACACACCGAGACGAATCTGATCAAATTTCACCGGATTCCGTGACTCAGCCGCAGACCCGATTGCGGCCTTCGCTCTTGGCGCGGTAGAGCCTGTCGTCGACGAGTTTGATGAAGTCGAAACAGTCGAACTCCCGCGAGATCTCTTCTTCGGTGGCGTAGGACTCGTTGCTCAAATATTCCTGCAGATCGGCCACTCCAGCCGACAGCGTGATCGGAATCTCGACACCGTCGAATTTGAACTTCTCTTCGTCGACCATCTTTCGGATGTTTTCGGCGACCTCCATCGCGTGTTCCTTCTGGACCTCGGGCAGCAGAAGCACGAATTCCTCGCCGCCGTACCGTGCAAAGAGGTCGTCTCGCCGGATGCGTCCACTGATGAGCTGGGAGATGCGCTTGAGGATGTAGTCGCCGGCGAGGTGGCCGTAGGTGTCGTTGGTCTCCTTGAAGCCGTCCAGGTCGAGCATGACCAGCGACAGGTCGCGGTCGTATCGGATCGACCGGCTCATCTCGCCTTCCATCTCCTTGAGAAAATGGCGTTTGTTGTAGGCGCCAGTCAGCCCATCGGTGGTGGTGAGCTGGTAGATCTCGTCGTGATAGGCCGACTCGATGTTGCTGCCCGACAGAAACTTGAAGATCGTCGAACCGATCTTGATCTGATCGCCGTCTCGAAGCGTTTCTTCGGTGACGGGACGGTCGTTGACGAACGTACCGTTCGTCGACTCCAGATCCTGCAACACGTAGTTTTCCTCGCGATTCTCGATCACGGCGTGATTGCGCGAGATCGAGTCCTCGTCGACCTGAATGTCGACCTTGCTGGAGCGGCCGATCATCGTGGAGTCCTGGGCCAGGCTGAACTTCTTGCCCAGGTCGACCCCATTGATCACAACCAGACACGCCTCTCGAGGGTTCGAGGGCCCCTCTGGAGCGTCTGAAATGACCGTGACAACTGTGCTATCGTTACCCATTACTTCCGTGCCATCGATACTTTAGGTCTTGCGCAGGCTACCGCAAAGGAGTCGGGCTTTCAAAGCAGCTTCTCGTGAGCGATGCGCTTTCCGCGTTCGACTCCCGGCTGGTTGAAGGCATCGATATCCAGCAATTCGCCGAGGATGGCGGTGGCCGACTCCCAGAAGATAACAAATGCGCCGATCGAGGCCGGTCGCAGATCCGGGAGCATGAGTTCGGCGGTCGGTCGGCCGGCCTCCTGGAGGGCCTCTCGGGTGGCGGTGCGCTCGGCGTCCATGACGTCGGCCAGGCTGTGTCCGGCGAGGTGGTTGAGTCGCTCTGGCAACGCGTGGTCGGGGATCTCGATGTCTGCATCGAACGTGTCGAGCCCCCCGAAGATGACGAGCCGGCGGTCGGGCCCCTCCATGAAGAGTTGAACCTGACTGTGTTGGTCGACGGCGCCCGTGGCGGCGATCGGTGTGATGCCGGCGTGGACGGTGTCTGCCCGGCGGTTCTCGGCCTTGGCGAGACTTTCGCCGATCAACTGACGAAACCACTCGCCGAGCCCTTCGAGGTCATCGGCGTAGTTCATCAGCACCAGCTCCTGCATGCCGCGCTGGTACAGCGAAAAGATGTCTCCGGCCGCGCGGAGTATCGCATTGTTCTCCGGGTCGCGCTCCAGGAAGCGGTCGCGCATCGAGGCCGCGCCATCGAGCAGCTCTTGGATCGGATAGCCAGCCAGTGCGAGGGGGACCAGGCCGACGGGCGTCAGCACGCTGAAGCGGCCCCCGACGTTGGGGGGAATGTCGAAACTCTCGAACCCGTGGCGGTCCGCAAGGCTGCGAAGCTCGCCGGAATCCGGGCTCGTGACGGCGATGATCTGAGCGGCGGCACGGCCCGAGCCGAGTTGGTCGACCAGGCGTTCGAAGATGATGGCAAATTGACTCATCGTCTCGACGGTGGTCCCGGACTTGGTCACGACGATAAACAGCGTCGTATCCAGTGGGACGGTGTCGAGAAGCCGGTCTACCGAACGGGGGTCGATATTCGACGAGAAATGGAGGTTCAGCCCATCGAGCTGCGAGCTGTCGGCGGACTGGAAAATCGCCTCGGTGCCGAGGCTGGAACCGCCGATGCCGATAACGACGGCGTCGGTCCAACGTCCCTCGCGCTTTCGATGCGCCCATGCGGTGAGGCCGGATGGATTCGCATCAGGCAATCCCAGAAATCCGAGATTTCCGCTAGAGTGGCCGTCGATCACCGACTGGCGGGCGCGCCCCAGACGATCGGCGAGTGCGTCTCGCGTCTCGTCCGAGATACCCCAGGGGTCGCCGATCGCCTCGTCAGAAACTCCGTCGTTTTCGTAAGAAAGTTCGGTCATGGAGATTCCCGCTCCCCGGGGTCCGTTGTCGGGCGACTGTGGGGTTTTACTCTTCTTCCCCCACAAAACTCTCGTAACTCGAGGCGTCCATCAAGTTTTCGAGCTCCGAGAGGTCGTCGGGGTCGACCCGAATCATCCAGCCGTCGTCGTGAGGGCTCTCATTGACGAGTTCGGGGGTGTCGTGGAGCTCGTCGTTGATCTCCACGACGGTGCCGGAGACCGGCGAGTAGATGTCCGAGGCCGTCTTCACACTCTCGATGATGCCGAAATCGGCGCCCTGTTCGACGGGGTCGCCGTCGAGGGGCAGCTCGATGTAGACGACATCGCCCAGGAGATCCTGAGCGTGGTCCGTGATTCCGATGGTGACGGTCCCGTCATCGTTTTCGCGGGCCCACTCGTGCTCGTCGGTAAAATAGTAGTCGTTCGGAATCTCCATTGATCCATCCCGTATCAGGAACGTGTCACCGTCTCATCGTGAGTAAAATGCGTTGTTCGTGACGCGGGCCGAAACCGTTCGATTTCGGATCGCGATATCGACCGAGTCGGTGTCTGTGAAGTCGGAGTCGATGTATCCCAGGCCAATGCTTTCTTCAAGCGTGGGAGCGAAGGTCCCGCTGGTGACTTCCCCAACCTCCTCGCCGTCGACGAGGATGCTGTAGCCCGGCCGAATGACGCCGCGGCCCTCGAGGATGAGTCCGCGAAGTTTGCGTTCCGGCCCGCCCGACTCCTTTTGATTGCGCAGCGCGTCTTCGCCGACAAACTCGGTGTCCTTGTCGAGTTTAACCGTCCAACCCATGCGGCAGGCGTAGGGGGTCGTCGTCTCGTCCATATCCTGCCCGTAGAGGTTGAACATCGCCTCGAGTCGGAGGGTATCCCGGGCGCCGAGTCCGCACAGGGCCATGTCCCAGTCCTCGCCTTCGTCGAGGAGTGCGTCGAACAACGGTTCACCATCGCCGGCGGCGCAGTACAGTTCGAAGCCGTCTTCGCCGGTATACCCGGTGCGCGAGACGAGCATCTCCATTCCAGCGACCTCGGCGAAGGCGCCGCGATAGAAACTGATATCGTCCAGGTCGTAAGCCGTCATTTCCTGAAGCATCGCTTCAGCATTCGGCCCCTGGAGTGCCAGTTGAACCCACTCGTCCCCTTCGTCGGTCAGGGTGGCCTCGGCATCGGCGCAGTACTCGTCGGCCTTCCGGGTCATGTGGTCGAAGTCCTTGTCGCGGTTGGCGGCGTTGACGACGGCCAACACGCGTTCGGGACCGAGTCGGTAGTAGACCAGATCGTCGACGATGCCGCCCTGTTCGTTGCACATGGCGGTGTACTGAGCCTGCCCGTCGTCCAGTTTGGTGGCGTCGTTGGTGACCAACGCATCGATGACGGCGATGGCGTCGGGACCCTCGATGGCGACTTCGCCCATATGGCTGACGTCGAAGAGCCCGACGTTTTCGCGCACGGCGCGATGTTCGGCTTTGATGCCCTCGTATTGGACGGGCATCTGAAATCCGCCGAAATCGGTCATGCGGGCGCCGAGGTCGCGGTGGCGATGTTCGAGCGGGACGTGTTTGTCGGTTGCGTTGTCGGCCATGGACTTCTCCTGAACTTCGTCAGTTCGGTTCGATTCAATGGGCGCTGGTTCTCTTCAGGCGCGATACTCCGCGCAGGCACCGTCTTCGACCTCTTCGGGGGTGACCAGCCGGTTTCCGTCCCAGCACAGACCCCGTCGGATCAGGGCGGCGCGAGTGGTGTTTTCCATCAACGTCGCCACGGTCATTGGACCGACGCCGCCGGGGACCGGTGTGATGAGTTGGGCGCGCTCTCGAGCCGGTTCGAATTCTACGTCACCCACCAGGCTTCCCGAATCCTCGCGGCTGATACCCACGTCGACGACGATGGAGCCCTCTTTGATCCATTCTCCCGACACCAGTTCCGGGACGCCCGTGGCCACTACGACGATGTCGGAGCGGCCCACTTCGGCGGCCAGATCCTTTGTGTGCCGATGGCAGACCGTCACCGTCGCATCGGCGCGCACCAACATCTGGGCCATCGGACGGCCCACGGTCCGGCTGCGGCCCACGACGACGGCGTTTTTTCCCTGGATGTCGACGCCCGTCGCCCGAAGCAGCGTCATGACGCCGCGCGGTGTACACGCCTCCAGGTGGCCCTTCCCGGCCATCAAACAACCCAGATTCTGGGGGTGAAATCCGTCGACGTCCTTTGTGGGCGCGATGTGCTCGATGCAGCGATACGGGTCGACATGGTCGGGGAGCGGCAGTTGCAACAACAGCCCGTCGACCTCTTCGTCGGTCGACAGCTCGTCCAGAAGCCCCAGCAGATCCGATTCGCTGATGTCCGCGCTGCGGTGGACGTGGCGACTCTCGATGCCCAGCCGACGACATGCCTTCGTCTTGTGTTTGACGTAGATCTCGCTGGCCGGGTCGTCTCCGATTCGCACGACGGCGAGGGTCGGGGCCGGCCCACGTTCATTCAGTGCCGAGACGACCTCGGCTACCTGGTCTTCGAGCGCATCGGAGATGCGGCTTCCGTCGAGAATTCCCGGGTCGGCCCCCTCCTCGGCCTTCCTGAGCGCGTCGATGTCGAGGCGAAATCGGTCGACAAATGGCTGTGTCATGGCGGGGCTGTCGAGTGTCAAAATGGGGTGGATTCAGAAAAAATCCCGGTCGGCGCCGGCGACTATAACAGTCTGTTCCGGCCTGTCCACCGCCAGCTAGACCCCGTGCGTGTGAACGTTCAGTCGGGCTCGCCGGTCGGCGCTTTGACCGGTTTGAGCGTCCCGTCGTCGAGGGTCAGCGCCGGGCAGTCGCTGCGCTTCTTCTCCCGGCGCCACCAGTCCGACGCGCCCAGGTCGGTGAACTCGTATGACCAGACGACCGTACGAAGATACGTCGGTGGCTCGTCGGGAAACGGATTGTCCCCCAGCAGTGCGGTCACCGATTCTTCACCGGTCAACAGACGCCGCATAAACTGGAGGTACCACCGGCTCCACGGGCACCGACGGCCCATCTCGTGGCCGCGCTTCCAGCGCAGCGCCTGGAACCACATCTGCCAGTCGAGCCGCGGCATGTGCGGAGCGACCACCGGCGGCTTTGCCGACGGATCCCCGGGCTTCCACCGAAAGCCGTACGTCTTCCACTCTTCGCCGTCGCTGCTTCCCTGAATCTGCAACTCCGGTCGGCTTTCGGTCATATCGGCGAACAGTCCGTAGTTGTTCAGCGTGCGAAAGCCGTTGATCGACTGCACCGACGACACCACCCAGGCGGGAAAGGGACCGGCCGCTCCTGTGCGTGCGCCGGAAAACCTCGCGGTCATGTTCACCGTGGTAACGACGACAACGAAGGCGACCCCCAGGCCGACCATTCCCCGGCGGAGCTTCCCCGGTCTCGGCAGTCGACGATGGTCCGGGACGTCTTCGGCCAGCGTGCCGGTCGCGATAGACGGTAGCCAGCGCCGCCACACCGCGTCGTCGACCAGCAAAACCAGGACCGCGAGCGTCAACAGGTTGAAGGCGCCGTAGTTCCCGGTGACCAGGATGGCCCCCTGGAGCATCGCCAGCCACAGGGCCGCAACGTGACGCAGCTTTCGAGGAGCGAAGATCAAGAACGGGACGGCGAGTTCGATGACCAGCGTCCCCAGCGTCATGGCGTCGAGGACGACGACCGGCAATTGATCGATCCACCAACTGACCCAGTTCGGAATCGGCTGGGTCCAGAAGTGGTAGCGAAGCGCCGTCAGGTTGCGCCACGTCGCGTCGCCCGACAGCAGCTTCACCGCGCCCGACATAAACATCAGACGGAATGCCAGCCAGTGAAACACGAAGATGGCGGCTCGGCCGACTCGCTTGGGCCGCCACTTCGGCCACAGGCCCGACGGGGCCACAAAGAGCCCCAGAAAGAGGGATTCCAACAGCAGTGAATCCCACTGATACCCCATAAACGGGGTGATGCTCGATGCGAACGACAGGTACGTAACCCAGGCCCCCACCAGCGACCCACGCGGCCAGATTCCGGCAACTAACGTGGTGCTGAATACGCAGCCCAGGCCGCATAACAGGTAGAGCGCGGTGGTCGTCGGTTCAATCCACCAAAACAGACTCGGGACCATCGAAAATACGGCCCACCAGCCGCGCTCCGAGGCGGCGTCGCGGAAGCGGCCGATTGTGTCGGCAACCGGAGCGATGCCGTCGGGTCCGGCCAGACCGTCTAGCTGAAAGCCCAGCGACAAAAATGCGATCAGGGCCACGAGGCCCAGACAGCGAAGAAAAAGCCACCGGCTGATATCCCAGCGCGACGGGCGCAAATCTTCGCCGAAGAGTCTGCGGGACCAGCGGCCCACCAGACTCCGGTTGTCGGCCACAAATCCGTAGACGAATTCGGCGACCGCAGCCACGCCCGGCACGGACTGGTAGGCCCACCACCAGAATCCCGAGGTTCCCGGACCCATGGCGTGGGCGGCGAGGATGGCGGCCGCACCGCGCCGGAAGTCGCCGTCGGGAAACACCAGGTGAACTGCGTCTTGAAAATCCGCCGGACCCAGGGTCTCGAAGCGGTCGTGAACGTTCTGGTACCGGCGAATCTCGAGGGCGTCGCCGACGACATCGCGGAGCCGTTCGGCGGAACGGCGGCAAAAATCGCAGTCGCCATCCCACACCAGCACGGGCTTGCTGTCGGACTCCTGCGTCATATCAACCTCCGCAGTTGTTCCGCCTGGGCGCTCACGCCTCGGTCACCAGCAGACGTGACGCCAGCGTCTTGCTGACCGTGTGCTCGGTCTCGTCGATCTGCAGCGTCATCTGTCCGTCGATCGACAGGACGCCCGTCACCTGGACGACCGATTGCGGCGTCAATCCGATGCTCTCCAGATACCGGAGGACTTCGGGGTCCTGATCGAGCACCCGCTCAATTCGGATCTTCGTCCCGGATTCGATCTCGTCGAGCGGCCGCCCGTCGGGGTGGTCAATGTCACCCTCGGCGGTCGGGATCGGGTCGCCGTGGGGATCGACCCTCGGCTCGCCCAGAAACGCATCGATCCGCGAGGCGAGTGTCTCGCTGATGGCGTGTTCCAACCGTTCGGCCTCGTCGTGGACCTCGTCCCATTCGTAGTCCAGCGTTTTGACCAGAAAGATCTCGATGAGCCGATGGTTGCGAATCACCTTCAGCGCGGAACTGACTCCCTCTTCGGTCAGTCGCGCGCCGCGATATGGCTCGTAGTCGACCAACCCCTCCTCGGAGAGATTTTTCAACATCGCGGTCACCGACGAATGGGACACGCCGAGCTGGTCGGCGAGCTCTTTTGTTTTGACGCGATGATCCCCCTGGCCTTCCAGGTGGTAGATCGACTTGAGGTAGTTTTCGACGGAGGGAGAAGGCATCGTGGGCGCACCCGATTCGAGGGCAAGTGTGCATCGTTGGTCGTATCAAAAACGAATGGACCCTGAAACTGTGCGGGGAGAGGACGGGGCACGGAGCACGGGTCACGTTTAGGTTGGACGTTCAGGTTGGACGAACACGTTCACGATTCACGGGTCACGTTTAGGTTGGACGTTCAGGTTGGACGAACACGTTCACGATTCACGGGTCACGTTTGGGTTGGACGTTCAGGTTGGACGTTGTTTATACCGCGGCGGCGCGTCTGGGGCGCGACACGCCGCGTGATCGCCCGGTTCGCTGCGAGGCGCCGCAGCGCCTCGCGAGACCGGGATGACCATCGGGCGCACGCCGGATCAAGATCGTGTCGGCATCTCCAGCTACCTGCAGATTCCAACCCCCCCTTCCGCAGTCGACTGTCGATCTCCGCTAACTTTTAGGCCCCAGTCCGAGCTCGTATCGGGCGTTCTTGTAGGCGTCGGAGAAGGCGAATTCGATGAGGCGGCCGACGAGGTCGGTGCGCTCGAGTCGATTCCGGGTCTCCGGGGCGTCGAATCCGAGTCCCCAGCCGCGAAACCGAAGCAGACAGCGGATGCCAGCGTAGATGTCGCCGCACAAGACCAGGCCGGTTCGGGCCGCGTAGGCCTCCACATCGTCGGGCCAGAGTTCGCAGGGGACGTCGGCCATCTGTTCTTCGATGGGTTCGACGGCGTGCATCAAGCGTCTGCGGGCCATCGTCAAAAACGGGCTACTGACCGCGTCCGAGGCCTGTTGGCTCTCGACGTCGACCCGGTCGGAAAAGCCGTCACCGGTCTGTCGAAGCCATGTCCCTTCGATGAGGTGCCACATCTGGCGGCCATCCAGATTCGTCAGAGGCGCCAGGCCCGACCACGCCAGAGCGCCGGCGTACCCGGCGGCGAATCGGCGTTCGGCCGGTGACATCTCCTTGAGTTGATCGGCCTGGAACCAGATTCGCGGCCGACTTGCACCGATGATTTGGGGAGACGGCGGGCCATTGTCGCCGCAGTCGACGGTGGTACGCCCCAATTCGAAGGCCTCTAGGCTCGTCTCGAGCTCTCGACGAGCTTCGGACCCGCAGATGCTCGAGACCTGCTGGCTGTCCAGTACCTGTCCCTGCGGGAGGGCGTCGTCGAAGATCTTGCGTGCCAGCGGCATCGCCTGACGAAGCGTGTGAAAGACGCCGGCATCGAGCCGGTCGGGGAGCAGGTACGCCTCGACCATCTCGTCGTCGATCTGGCGTGCCGGTTTCGATTTGGTGCGGTGGGTCTGCCCGCCGGATTCACCGGCCACCGCGGCGACGACCTGTTTGGCCAGCCGAGCTCTCCCGTAGTCCTGCTGTCGTTCGAATACGTCGGCCATCACCCGGTGGGCTTCGGTACACAGGGGCTGCCGGCCGAGCAGTGCGCGGAACGTATCGACCGTCTCCTCGTATCGGCCGCGGGTTTTGGCGAGGGCTTGGACCTTGGAGCGGAGGACTGAACTCACCGCCGGGTCGTCGGAGCGGGCCGCACTCTCGTCGTCGTTCGTCAGCGACGCCAGACACCGGTCGTATAGCGTGGCCGCCTTTTCGGGCCGGTTCAGCCCCCGTGCCGCCAGAGCTCCCGCGCGAACCAACAACGTCTGGCGCGCCTTCGAGGAACGCTCACCCGCCAGGGATTCGAGTTGGCCGAGACAATCCTCGAGTCGGTCCGAGCGTTTCGCCAGGTCGAGCAGCCGGTCGAGCGCCGGCTCTGAGGTCGGAAAGCTTCGAACGATGCGCCACTGCAGGCCGTAGGCGGTCTCGGGGTCGTCGAGATCTCGGTCGTACAGATCGATGAGGGTCTGCCAGTCGCCGCGCTCCTCTCGAGTGACCTTGAATTTGAGGACTCGCTGGAAGGCCTCGACGGCCTCGTGGGGCTGGTCGGCGTCGCAGTACGCGTACGCCAGCATCCGGAGTACGGTTTCGTGTCCCCGCAGGTCCGAAAACTCGTCATCCAAAGCTTCGAGCAGCTCGATCCCCTCCCGGCGGTCCTCCGGGTCGCCCAACAGAAGGTCCGCCAGACGAATGCCCGACTGAAGGAGTCGCGCCGCCTGCGCGCCCTCTTCAGAGAGCGTGTCCAGGTGCTCGCGCTGATGTCGAAGCGCCATTTCGCGGTCGCCGAGCTCCCGGTCGAGACGCACCACGTTTTCGAGGTGTTCCGGGCGGCCGCCGAGGTCCCAGCACGCCAGAAACGCCCGTCGGGCCGCCTCCGGGTCACCGAGGTGTTGTTCGCGGGTGTCACCGAGGAGTTCGAACAACTCCAGTTTGCGGCCCGGGCCCGTGTCGTGGTCCTCCAGTTGGGATTCCAGGCAGGCTGCCAGAAGGGGCCACTGCTCCGTCGACTCCAGCGCACCGTGGAGACGGTCGAGAAGTTCGAAGCCCACGTCGCCTTCGAGCGTCCGTGGCGAGGGTTGACCGTCGTCGCGATCCAGTCGTGGGCAGGCCGCCATCGCGGCGGTCCGATGCCAACGTTGTGCGATCTCGCGGTGGTCGGAATCGATCGCCACGCGGGCGGCGTCGAGGAGCCGTTCGGTGAATCCACTTCGACTCCGACGTGCGGCGAGTTCGTGGCCCGTCCAATGAATGAAGGCGCCGAAGTCTTCCTCGGCCCGGCCTACCCTGGCCTTCAGTCGGGCCTCCACCAGCGAGGTCTCCGCCGGATCGTACTCTGGCAGCCCCTCTCCGTCGGTCAGTCGGTCCAGAAGCGATGAAACCCTCACGTCTGGAGAGGCTTCCTCGAGTTCAAAGATGATCGAGGGCGGGAGTTCTCCGGCGAGAAAATCCCGCTCGGCGTCGGTGAACCGTCGGTCGAGGGCCTGCAGGACGTTGCGGGTCTCCTCGGCCGGTTGAGCCATGCGGGCGTTGGCGACCTGTTCGAGCGGATGGTGTACAGTCGTGCGACGAGCTTGAGTCAGTTCGGCCCGTTCCCCGCTGGATGCCATGGCGAATCTCAACGCCATCTGGTTTTCGAGACTCTCCCGTTGACCGTGCATGCGGTAGCCGCGGCTGGCTTCGACGTCGGTCTCGGAGCGCTCTCGCAGCCGTGCCATGGTTTTGAAATAGGCGTCTCGGACGTCCTCGGAGATGCCATCGAGCAAGCGATCCTCCAGCCGGTCGGCCATATCGGATGGTGCGTTCTTGGAGGACGCCCAGGTGCGCGCCACCCCGTCGAGCCACTGTGGGTTGTCGGGGTCGGCGGCGAGTGCGTCGAAATACACGTCGCAGGCGGCGTCGGGGCATTCGAGTTTCCATTCGAGTACGAGCCCGAGCCGTCCGAGAAGGTCCCCACGTACCGTGCCGTCGCTCAGTGCGGCCCGCTCTTCCAGAAGATCACAGACCTCGTGCCACCTGTTCAGGCGTCGACCGAGACGCGTCCGCTGCTGGAGGGCGTCGAGATCTTCGGGCCAGCGCTCCGAGATTTGTCCCCAGATCTCCAGGGCTCTCTCGGGGCTATCGAGTCGATATTCGACGAGTTCCGCCAGCTCTGCCATGCGGCGACGCGCCAGCGATTCCTGTTGTGTCGCGGTCACCTGTTGATCGATGAGAGCGGCGACCGAGTTCCAGCGGCCCTGCCTTTCGAGCAGACGTTGAAGCCTCTGGACGCCTTCGACGTGGGTCGGATCTTCGGAGAGCGCTCGCCTGTAGTCTTGCTCCGCATCGTCGGAACGTTCGGCGCGTTCCGCCAGATGGCCGGCCGACGCGGCGAGTTCGGCCCGCCGATGAGTGGAATCACATGTTTCGATCTCGCGAAGATTCAGGTCTCGAAGGTCTTCCCAGCGTGATTCATCGTGAAAGAGCCGCCCCATGTTGGCCCACTCGTGGCGCCGTGCGCTCGAGATCGACAGGGCCCGGCGGTACGCCTCGGCTGCCAGGTCGGCATCCTCCAGATGTTCGTCGGCGACTTCGGCGAGTTGATTGAGCAGGTGAGCCGCCTCTCGGTCGGTGGGGGCTCGCCCACTCATCTCCACCAGCAGGTCGGCCAGTCCGCGCCAGTCTTTCTGGTGGTTGAGCTGCCGGATTGCGCCCTTTAGAGCGCCCAGGTGCCAGTCCTCCATGTCGAGGACGGCCCGGTAGTGTGAGAGGCTCTCGCGGGGGCGGTCCAGCTTCGCTTCGAAGAGGCGTGCCAACTCCAGATGTGTGGCGGTCTCTTCGCCGTCCAGGTGTTCCAGCCGGTGGACCAGCAATCGAGCGAGCCGTTGGGGGTCGTCGCCACGCCGTGCCAGCCGGACGACCCGGCGCAACGCGGCCCGACAGCCGGGGTCAGCGTCGAGCGCTCGGTCCCATGCATCTGCGGCCGCGTCGGGGTTTTCGTCGACGTGTTCATACACCTCGCCGAGATGGACCAGCCAGGTGGCGCGCCGGGAGTCGTCGGGCGCCGTGTCGGCCAGTTTGTCGAGGACTCGGGCGGCCTGCTCGGCCCCCATTGAATCCGAATTCTCTTCCCACTGCAGAAAGCCGGATTCCAGGGCGGTCCGATCCAGCTTCTCGATGCCCGGAGAATCTCCGAACAACTCCCCAGCGACGTCGGTGCCAGTCTCGAGGCCGATGGTCATCCAGGCCGAACGAAAGACGTGGTCGTCGGGAAGCCGGTCGACGACGTCGGCCGCCGGGTGGGTCTGGCCGCACTCGCGGCGTGCAGCCACCCAGAGTTCGAGCAGATCTCCGCCGACCCGGCCGGATTCGACCTGTCCCTCCAGCCTCAGCGCCGCTCGTTCGGGATGGCCGGTCAGATGTTCCCAGACCGCAAGCCTTCCCGACAGAAACTGAACGAGATCCTGGGCGTCACGCCGGCGGAATTCCTCGAGGCCCTCGCTGAGACGGTCCTTCGCCGCCTCGAGTTCTCCGGCTTCCAGGAGCGAATCCGCGGCGAGTTCCGTGTGCCAGAGGAGACTGAAGTCCCCTTCCTGCGGGGTGGGTTGATTCGAGCGCAGTCGTTCGAGGACGTTGCTGGGGCCGTCGCCGTGAAGCCAGGCCTCGTGGGCGGCCGCCAGGCGAACGATGCCGAGGGTCGAGCCGCAGGCTTCGTCGGCTTGGGCGTCGAGCGAGTCCACGACGGCGCCCGACTCGTCTCGCAACTGCCGGAGGATGCGTCGAAACGTGCGTTCCAGGGCGGGTTCGCCGCCGGCCTTCGAAGAAGAGTCATGGACCAGCGGGGCGAGCAGATCGCGTGCCGACCTGTATTCTTCGAGGGCCTCGGCACACTGGGCTGCCCCGGTCAGCAGGGCCGTCCTGTCGGGGTCGAGCCGGTCCCGTCGTTCGACTTCGTCCCGGAGGGTATCTCGCAGCTCGGCTACACTGGTGCGGAGGTCCCGCGCGGGGTCGGCCGGCCGGTACGTGGCGGCGCGGCGCGACCCGGCGGCGTCGGAACCTGCCGGCTGCGTCGACTCTTCGGTATCCGGCCGGCGCAGTCGCGCCGAACGGTCATCGAGTTCAATTGTCGGTTGTGTGGAGGTCGTCTGGCCCATCCGTGGTCCTCTGATCGTGTGCCATCCTTGGCGAGGTACATATCTGCGGTGCCCGGCTCGATGCCTTCAACGAGACGTCGTGTCTCTCGGGTCAGGATTCGTCGTCGGAATCGCCGGGCAGAGGATACTTCGAGCGGTCGTACTCCCATCCATCGGGGTCTTCGTCCATCGCGTCGATTTCTTCTCTGCGGCGTCTGCGCCGGACCGCCCATATTACGACAAGCAGGATGGTGGCGCCAAAAAATAGGAGGAACTCGCTGCGAAGGATGGCCAGCCACGAGGTACCCGTGGCGATCGAATCTCGCCATTCCCCCTCGAGGCGGTCCAGAGAACGTCCGGTGACGCCCTCGAGCGCATCGGCAAACGACGTTTCGCCATCGAGACGGGCGATCGCATCGGCGAACACCTCGGTTCCATGACGGGTCTGAATGAAGCGCACGAAGTGAAAGGATTGCGCATAGGCCAGCGAGGCGACGTTCTGGTGGGCCGGAAAGGTCCGGGTCAGGTTATCGAAGTTCATGAGCGCACCGGTGGCGGCCGCATTCGCCAACTGCTCCTGGCGCTGGGGCGTCCACTCGTCGGCCTGCATCAGTGCGAAGCCCTCGTGGAACCAGCGCGGCACGGCGTGTCCGGCACGGGCGACGTCGATCGCCACGTGGGCCAGCTCGTGGATGAAGGTCTTGTCGAGCTCGGAGGTTGTGCCGCCGGCCATCCGGGTGTCGTGCGCGACCACGACCGTCTGCTGGTCCGACAAACTCAGGCCGATCGCCCAGTCCGGCGCCCTGTTTTTGAGGTCGTTGTAGGTGAAGTAGTCGCCCACTTGAGGCACGATCCAGACGTCGACCCGGGGAAACGGATCGATGCCCAGCGACTTGGAAAGTCTGGCGACGGCGGGACCGGCCTCCTTCTCGAAGAGATCGGCAGAGGCCTGGTAGCGTTCCGGGTAGTGATACACCAACGGCGTCGATTCCGAGGCCTCGGTTTGGACCGAACCTTCGGGCATCTGAGCCTGCGCCGATGTCATCGGCAGGGCCAGCCATAAAGAAACGGTCAGCGCCAGCACCCGCGCCAGAGTGGCCATGCCGAGTTTCGTCATGTGTTCGGGTCTCCTGATCAGTGTCTCGTCTCCAGCCGTCCGGGCGACGTGGGGGGTTGGTTCGAGTCGATGTCGTCTTCGGATTCGATGTCTTCGGCCTCGACCTGGACTGGCTCGTCTCCAGGGGCTTCGACCTCTTCGACGTCGTCGGGCGTCTCGATCTCGTCGACCATCTCCAGATGGCTCGAGATCAGACTCTTGAGCTCGGCCCGGTATCGCACGCGCTGCTGTTTGAGTTGATAGATGTCTTCGCGCAGCTTCGTGGCCTGTTTTTCGGCCTTGGCGAGGATGCGCTCGGCTTCGAGTTCCGCGTCGGCGACGGTCAGCTCTGCGTCGCGCTCCGCCTTTTGTTTGACCTCGTCGGCCACGTTTTTAGCCATCTCCAGAGAATCCTGGAGGCTCTGCTCGCGGTCCCGGTACTCGTCGATGCGCTCGTTGGCCTCCTCGAGTTCGCGACGTGTCTGTTTGAGTTCGGAGACGAGCCGCTCCCAGTGGCGTGCCACGGTGTCCAGGAACTCTTCGACCTGGTCGACGTCGTAGCCGCGAAAACGGCGTTCAAAGGTTTGCTGGGCGATATCGTCCGAGCTGAATTTCAACATGTCGGCCCTCCATGGCCTCATTGAGACAGGTTTAGGGAGATAAAATCGACGCCATCATCTCGCGGCTTCGTCGCGCTGCTTCCCTCACCGCGTTGATCAACGCGGCGCGGAACCCCGATTCTTCCAGCGACACCAGTCCTGCCGCGGTCGTTCCTCCGGGACTGACTACGTTATCCTTGAGTTCAGCGGTGTGTTCGTCGCTCCGTGCTGCCAGTTCGGCCGACCCCGCGATCGTCTCGACGGCGAGGGTTCGTGCCGTCTGGCGGTCGAGTCCCTCGGCCACCGCGCCGTCGGCGAGGGCCTCGAGTGCGGTGAAGACGTAGGCCGGCCCGCTTCCACTGACGGCGGTCAACGCATCGAAGTCTGCTTCGTCTTTCAACGATACGACCGTTCCGACGCCTCTGAAGAGTGCTTCGGCCAAGGCCTGGTTGTGCGAGTCGGCCGCGTACACTCCGGTCACGCCCCGACCGACAAGCGCGGGGGTGTTCGGCATGGCGCGGACCAGGCCGCAACCTGGGTCCCCTGATTCGTCTTCGATCCAGCCTTCGAGCGATTGCAACGGTAGACCCGCTGCGATCGACACCACCACATCGTGGCCTTCGAGCGTTTTGGCCACCCCGCGCACCGCGGCCTCGGCATCCTTTGGCTTTACGGCGACCACATGGATCGTCGGCTCACCGGCAGAGGTCAGCGCTTCTACGTCTTCGGGGGTTCCCGAGCGGGCGTCTATGTCGTCCGCCAGCGTTCGAGCCTGCGAGGCGTTCTTGTCTATGCAGACGATGTCGGAGCCGCTGAGGTTCTTCGATTCGGCCCATCCCGTCGCCAATGCCGAGCCCATTTTGCCGCAGCCCGACAGGACGATGTCGAACGCGTCGATTGTGGGGGTCTCTGTCATCCTTGTTTCCTCGTTCGTGATCAATCGTAGTCACGCGGTCCGAACAACGCCGTCCCCAGACGAATCATCGTGGCGCCCTCTTCGATGGCGACCTCGAAGTCGTTGGTCATTCCCATCGACAGGTGTTCGAACCCGTCGCGGCTGTGGGTGTCCGACTCTGCCAGCAGCGTCGAGGCTTCGTCGAACAGATGGCGCATCCGCCGGAAGTAGTCCCGGTTGTCCTCCGGGTCTTCGGCATGCGGTGGAAGGGTCATCAACCCGCGAATCTCGAGGTTCGGGTAGTCGTCGGCCACGTCGATGAGCCCCTCCAATTCCTCGGGAGGAACGCCGCTTTTGGAGTCCTGCTCGGCGATATTGATCTGCAACAGTACGTCGACCGTCGAATCCGTGCGCTTGTTCAGTTGCTTCATGACGCTGCGGCGGTCGACGCTGTGCACGTAGGCCACGCGATCGACGACATCGCGCGCCTTGTTCGACTGCAGGTGCCCCACGAAGTGCCATTCGATGCCGTCGGGCACCTCGTCGACTTTGTCGTCCCACTCCTGCACGTACGAGGCACCGAAGGCGCCGACCCCCTCATCGTAGAGGGTCTTGATCGCGTCGGGCGGATGGGTCTTGGATACCGCGATCAGAGTCAACTCGTCGCGGTCGCGACCTGCTCGGTCACAGGCCGACTGGATGCGCTCCTCGACCTTCGCAAGTCGAGCGCGCATCGTCTCGGGGGCGTACTGGTCGGATGAGTTGTCGTCGGGTTCAGGCATACTGTTGTTCGTGTCTCCTCAAGAGGGGGTGAAGCGACCGTAAATCCATCGTTTCGAGGGTTTCGGCCAGGTGGCTGACGGGCAGTCCCATGACGTTGAAATACGAGCCGTGTAGCTCATCGACCAGCAGGGACCCAAAGTCTTGGATGCCGTAGCTTCCCGATTTGTCCATCGGTTCGCCGGTGGCCACGTACCGTTCGATGAGCTCGTCGGACAGTTCACGAAACTGCACACCGGTATAGACTGTCTGGACGACGTGGGATGAATTTTCGCGGTCGAACAGACAGTACGAAGTCAGGACCGAATGCTGGCGTCCCGACATCTCGGAGAGCATCCGCGCCGCCTCGTCGGCGTCGGCCGGCTTCTCGAGAATCCTGTCCTCCAGCTCGACGATGGTGTCAGCGGACAGGATCCAACGGGGTGTCGGCGCGGCGTCGCGCAACTGCTCGGCGACGTCTGTAGCCTTTTCGGCAGCCAGTCGTTCCGCGTAGTCGGTCGGGCTTTCGTCGTCATGGGCCTCTTCGGGGACGTCGGCGACTACGACCTGCACGGTCCATCCGAGGCGCTGGCACAGTTCCAGGCGCCGAGGAGAACCGCTTCCCAAAATGAGGTCTGCATCTTCGTCGAGTCGAGGGGCCGACATGGGGTGCCCGAACGAGAGTCGAATGCCAGTGAAACCCACCCGGGACGGTAATCTCGGGTCGGGGTGGTGTCAAAATTTATCGTTTGGCGATACAGTCATCATTGAGTCAATTCCCCTTGCACCACCCGCGTTTTGATGGCTTCGTCTCGACTCTGGTGGATTATCGTTTTGCCCGTCGCGCTCCTGTTGGGACCCGCGCCGACCGAGTCATCGGCGGCGACGACGCGACTCGAGGGCGAAGCCCCACTCCACTTTCCGAATCAGGAACAATCCTGGAAGCTCAGATTGGTCGCCGAGCACGAGGGCTCGGACGATGACGCACGCGTGCGTGCACGCCTCGAAGTGCGTCGCGCCGACGGGACGACCGCGCTAAAAGAATCGGTACCCGCATGGGCGACGCCGCCGGGCTTTACCCTCGACGCCGACATCGAGCAGCACGACGACGTCACGCTCCTGCTCGGCGAGATTCGCCCCTCCAGCGCCCACGAGGGGCCCGAAAAAATCACGCTTCAGTTCGCCTGGCGACTGGAACATCGACGGACCGACGCCAGCGGATTTGCCGCCACCGAACTCCTCGAGCGACAGCAGTATTCGGAACTCGACGGGGGCAGCCTGCTGGAGTTTCGCGATACCGACCAGTCCGCGCAGACACCCCGCAGGCTCGTGCGCCGCTCGGCTAGCTCGACGACCCATTTCTGCTCCGGCCCCGAAGAGACGCTTCGGGTATATGATGCCTACGACGTCGATACGGATTCGTTCGAGCGGGTCGTTGCCATCGACGACCTGGTCGCCTCGGCCGAGACGTTGAAGCCGAGTCTTCCGGCCGACCCCTTTGCGGGACCGTTCACCCAGGGCGTGTTTCAGTGGTACTGGGCGAGCTCTAAATACTTGGAGGAGGGCGAATCGACGGACCCGACTCTGGCCATCCGACCCGTCGCGATGGAAGACGGCCTGTTCGAGACCGCATGGACCGTCGATGCTCGCACACAACTCCGCGGCACCTACGCTACGGCCAGCATCACGCCGGCACTCCCGGTCGCCGGCCTGCGCATCGTGCCGGGGGTTCTAACTCCGAAATCGAAGTGGGAGAAGCACGGACGACCTCGACGCCTGCTCGTCACCGCTGCCGACGGAAGCTCGTTTGTGGTCGAGGTGCCCGAGTCCAGCCGAAAGTCGCTGGCAGAAAAGCGGGGCTTCGTGGTCGAATTCCCCAGACAACTCGACACCACGTGTCTCACCGTCGTCTACCTTGGAGACCACGCCGGGGGCACCGGAGGTCGAGTGTCGATGGCGGAGGTGACTCCGCTGACGCCTGTCGACGCCGGCAGCGCCGCTGAGACGGCTCGGCGGCTGGTCGACCGAATCTCAAACGAGGAAGATGGCCGCCATCGGCGGCGACTCTCCTACATCGGCGCTGGACTGGGACAAGATCTGGCCGCCGCGATCGAAGCGGCACTCTCGGAATTTTCCGGGGCCAGACGCCGCCGGATCGTTCCCCTGGTTCGACACCTGCCGTCCCACGAATCGGTCGAGATCCTGTCCGAATTCTTCCGGAAGATGGATCGCGATGCCGTGGAGTTTCGCGAGATCAAGCGCGGTTTGGCCGCCCAGCGAGGTGCAGCGGCAGAATCGCTGGCCAAGATGCTGGATGATTTCACGGTAAACGACCCGAAGTACGTCGACATCGTTCGATTGCTCGGCCGTGTGGGTAGTTCCGAGGATTTGCGAAAACTGATCGCCGACCTGGGTGCCGGCGCCAGCACGGCGAGGGGAGCTCGCGTCAGAGCGATCGCATCGGGGGGACCTAGTCTGCTGCGCCCACTAATCGAAACACTGAAAGTCGACGGCTCCGTTGACGTGACCGCCGACGCGCTCCGAATTATCTCTCTCATTGGCAGGCGTGCCAATGTCGGTTCGATCGAACTGCCTGAAAATTCCAACAGACTCCTGACTCTGCTGGAAAACAGCGAAAAGCGCCGGCTTCTCATGGCGGGCTTGAAGGCTTCCCATCACCTTCCGATGCCGGAAGTCGTCGACGTCATCGACGCCCGTCTGGCCGACCACTCCGATGCACTGGTGCGCAAAGCGGCCATGGATGCCCTGGAGTTTCGCAGCGGAGACGACGCGCGGCGGTTGTTGGAAGCGGGCCTCGAGGACGCCTCCCCTGATGTGCGCATTGCCGCTATCACCGCTCTGGGCGACAGGGAGGACCCTGGGGGATCCAGGGAAGCACTGTCTGAGTACGCCGACCGCGAGACGTGGACGACGGGGCTCAAGCAGGCCTTCGCGGTCCTCGCGACGATCCCGGGTCAGAGGACCGACGAATACTTCATGGAATTGATACGGTCCGACCACCGGCGAAAAGCCGAGATGGCCGTGACTGCTCTGGTCCGGGCCGACCGGACGGTCGGCGACGACCTCGCCATGAAGTTGGCCGACAATTCCGAGGCGAGCCCGGCCGTCAGGCGAAAAGCCATCGACATGCTCGGTCTCGGGGACTCCGAAGCGGGCCGAGAGTATCTGTTGGCGCTTGTCGCCCGCGACGACAACAGCGGCGCGCCAGCGAGCGAACTGCAGAGCACCCTTCGTAATCGCGCCCTCTTGTCGCTGGGCCGTCGGGGGAGCGACGTCGGGCGGATGCGGCTGGTGCAGATCGCCAGAGAAGGAGACGACCTCGAGGCCAGGCAACACGCGATCCGCGCCCTCGCCTTCTATCGGAGCGCTGAACTCGCGTCGCTACTCGAATCGTGGAAAGCCGACGCTCCTCCAGAACTGCGTTCGACCATTCGACAGACAGTTCAGATTATCGAAAACCGCGGATCCATCGAGGAAGTCGGCGATGAACTCGATTCACTGATGAAGGATATCGAGTAGTCCGGCAGCGAACCTTCATTTACCCTCTTTTCCAGACCAGCGAACGATTATTCGCCGGCATCGGTTCGTCCGCGGTAAGTCGAAATCCGTGCTCCGCGGCCTTCTCCTCGACGTCCTGTCTGAGCCGAAGCCCCATCTGCGGATCTCGAGACTGCAGCATCCGATCGAACTTGCGGTTGCTCGGCTCGAGTTCGCGCTCTTCGTCACGAAAAGGCCCGTATATGTAGATGACACCATCGTCATCCAGCAGTTCGTCGGCGTGGGCGAAGAGTCGCCCCGTGGCCTCCCACGGTGCGATGTGAAGGACGTTTACGGCGACCAACGCGTCGACGCCTTCGACCTCCCAGTCCTCGTCGAAGAGATCCAGCGCCACGGGTTCGGCCAGGTTCGGCAGGTCCGTTTGCTGACGTCGGGCCTTGATGCTTTCAAGTCGGCCGGGTCGGTCTGCCGGAATCCATTCGATACCCGCGAATGTCTCTGCAAAGTAGACCGCATGTTGGCCGGTGCCACACCCGATTTCCAGGACCCTGCCCTCCTCGGGCAAAACTTCGTCCAGCACTTTAGCTATCGGTTGCTTGTTGCGATCGCAGGCCTCGGAGTAGCGGATGTCGAGTTCGTTCAGGTGCTCGGTCATGGGTCTATAGCTCAGATCGAATCGAGTATCTCTTGCTTTTTGCGATCAAACTGCTCTTCGGTGATCATGTCACGGCGGCGGAGCTGCTGAAGTTTGTCGAGCTTCTGCTCGAACTCCGAGGGCTCGGAGTCTCCCTCCTCCGACGAATCGACGACGACATGGCCTCGTTCGGCCTGCTTTTCCTCCATCATCCGACGGCGCCTCCGCTCGCGCCACTCCTCTTCCATCGACTGGCCCGCCGAATAGACCCCCCTTGCCTGGGCCTTGATGAGCTTGTTCATCGCTACGGTCTGTCGGCCCGTCGAAGCGGTCTGCGACGAGTAGCTCGATTTCGACGTCGATGCTTCCACCGAAATCGTCGACCCGGTGAACGATTCCGACAGGTGTACATCTTCGACGTGCTTCCAGTGAAAGTCGTCGAAATCGAAGCTGAACATCCCGCAGTGAAGCAGCAGGATTCGCCGATTCGTCACGACGACTCCATCGGTCTTCAAGAACCCGAGCGTGGCCCAGTTGGTCTGAGCGGCCGAGGCGAGGATCTCCTCGTCGTCGGTGAGAATTCCGCTGGCCTTCTCGCGCAAAAACTGTTGCGAATCGGTTTCACTGCCCCCGGACTTCACGGGCACGTCTGTAGACGAGTCATTCATGAGTATCTTGGTCGTTCGGAGTACAGGATGCCGACGGCCCCGACGGATGGGTGCCCCAGTACGACTACGATTGATGGTTATGACCCGGTCCGGTCTGTAGTTCGCTGGCTCTGCAGGGTCGTTCGATGAGGTATCCCTGGGCGGCCGTGCATCCGTGGCGGCGCAGAAAGTCGAATTGCTCGGGCGTCTCGACTCCTTCACCGATGGTTGGGAGCTGAAGGTCCCGCGCCAGCGAGCAGATGGTTCGAACGATGGCTTCGTCGGAGTCGTTGACCCCGATGCCGTGGATGAACTCCATGTCGAGTTTGAGGCCGTCGACCGGGATCTCGCGGAGCCTGGCAAATGACGAATATCCCGTGCCGAAATCGTCGATGAAGACGTTAAAGCCGGCGTAACTCAGTTTTGCCACCAAATCGGGATGGTCCAGAAGGGCCGTCTCGGTCACCTCGAAGCAGACCTCCGCTCCCGGGGGCACCTTGTGTCTGGCCAATTCTGTCAGGTTTCCGACTGCCTCGATCCGGGCGAGCTGATGCGGACTGAGGTTGAACAGAAGCCAGATCGGCGGGCGGTTCTCCCGCGATGACATCAAGTCGCGGAGGTCCTCGAAGGCCCCCTCCATGAGTTGCCTGCTCAGCGCCGGGATGAGCCCGGTTCGCTCGGCGAGGGAGATGAACTCCCCGGGCATGATCAGGGAGCCGTCGGATTGCTGCCAGCGAGCCAGGACTTCGAGTCCAATGAATTCGGGCCCGTCGTCTCCGGCCTGCTCCAGTGACACGATCGGCTGGAAGTGAGGGATGATCTCTCCGGCTTCGAGTCCTCGACGCAGCCGCCCCTCCTTGGCCAACGACCATCGGTCTCCCTCCGCACTCTGGGCGGATGACGTCTGAACAGCCGTGCCCGAATACTTCTTTGCATCGTACATCGACCGGTCGGCCGCCCGTGAGAGTTCCTCTACGCAGACTTCGGGGTCAGAACTGGAGTATGTCGCCAATAGATCCGAGTGGGCGATGCCCGCACTCGAAGTCAGATAGACCTCTCCACCCGAACACTGGAAGGGTTCCGAGAAGGCCTCTTCCAGGCGCTTTGTCACCGTGTCGTGGAGCGAAGTTCTCGGGACGTTGGTCATCAAAACTTCGTACTCGTCTCCACCGGCACGTGCCACGAGGTCCGCCCCGCGGAAGACTTGTCGCAGCCGTTTGGCGACCTCTCGCAATACGGCGTCCCCGGCCGCGTGCCCGTAGGTGTCGTTGACCGCCTTGAATTCGTCTACGTCCACAAAGACAACAGCGAACCCACTATCTTTGTCATCCGGAGACCAATCGCGAACCGCCTGTGCCAGTGAGCGCCGAAATGAGAGTCGATTCGGCAGGTCGGTCAACCAATCGTGATGGGCCTGGTGTTGGAGGGTCTCGCGCATTTTGCGCCGATCGGTGATGTCGCGGCACACCCCGATAATCCCTTGGATGTCACCGTTATCTCGATAGGGGATTCGGGTCGTCAAAAACGTGCGTTCCATCTTTTCGAACGGGATCGTCTCCTCGTAGGTATGAGCCTCGCCATCCTCGAGTACACGCGATTCGCGCTGCCAGATCCTCTCGCCGGCCTCCGCGAACAGGTCGCGCACATTCTGGCCGACGATGACCTCTTTTGACCTTCCGAGTAGCTCCTGGGCCCGCCGGTTGACGAATTGATAGACACCGTCGGTATCTTTGATCATGACGGCATCGGTCGAGTTCTCTACAATTTTCTCGTATCTTCGAAGCTCGGCGCGCTGAGCGGCATTTTCGTTTTCTATTTCGACCCGCCGGGTGACATCTCGCTGGATGCCCACGTAGTGGGTGATCGTTCCGAGTTCGTCTTCGACCGGTGACAGGGAGAGTTCGTTCCAGAACCACTCGCCGTCCTTGCGCTGGTTCTCCAGCTCAACGGTGAGCTTTTCTCCCGCCTCGATCGCCTCTCGAATCTTGGAGACATCGCGCGGATCGGTCCGGTCGCCCTGCAAAAACCGGCAGTTTCGCCCCACGGCTTCGCTCGCGTCGTATCCGGTGAGTCGTTGAAATCCCTCGTTGACATAGACGATTGGCTGGTCGTCGCCGAGCATATCGACGAGGACGAGCCCTTCCCGGGCGGCGTCGACGGCCCGCTCCATCAGTTGGAGACGCTGGCGGATTTCATGACGCTCGGTCGCGTGCTCGATCGTGCGGACCAACACCTCGGTCTGGAGATGGTCCTTTTCGAGAAACTCCTCGGCTCCGCGACGCAGCGCTTCGAGTTCGACCGAGGTATTACCCTGACCCGTCAGGACAACGAGCGGGGCGTGTTGCTGAAGCGTGGAGACCGACTCCAATGACTGGTCGGCGGATACGTCCGGCAGTCCGAGATCGTAGAGGATGACGTCGACGGCTCGTTCTTCAAGGGCTTTGAGGCCGCCAGTCAGGGTGGTGCAACGGTGAATTTTATACTCTTGATCTCCGTCCGAAAGATACTCCCCGACGAGATCTGCGTCCGCGTCGCTATCCTCAATCAGGAGGATGGTGCAGTCTTCGACGAGCGTAACCGTGCTCGATTCACGCAAGGGTTTGCTCCAGCAAGCTGTCTATTTTTTACCTATACCCGCCCAGGTACTCCAGACTAGGTAGCGTTCTTTTTTGTTGTCAATACACATTAAAAGTCGGTCAGATCACGGCTTCGGTTCCGTCTTCCGTACCCGTGAGGCGCGCGATCGGACGAGGCCGTTGGAGCAAAAACCCCTGTGCAGCGTAGCAGCCATGGCGGCGCAGAAAGTCGAGCTGCTCCTTGGTTTCGACCCCTTCTCCGATGATCGGGAGGTCGAGGTCGCGGCCAAGGGTACAGATCGATTTGACGATCGACTCGTCGGCGGGATTCGAGCCGATGCCGTGGATGAACTCCATATCGAGTTTCAGGCCGTCGACCGGAATCTCCCGGAGACGAGAAAACGACGAGTATCCGGTTCCAAAATCGTCGATAAACACCTTAAACCCGGCATAGCTTAATTTTTCGACTAATTCGGGATGGTCGATGAGCGCCGTTTCGATGACCTCGAAGCAGATGTCGACACCGTCCGGTGCGCAGTCCCGGGCCAGCCGGGTCAAACGGCCGACGGACTCGATTCGAGCGAGCTGGTTCGGGCTCAGGTTGATGAGTAACCAGACGCTTTCGTCGTCGTCACGGGGAGGGTGTTCGGAAAACTCGCGACAGGCACGTCCCAACAACGATTCGGAGAGTTGGGTGATCAGACCGGAACGTTCCGCCAGTGGGATGAAGTCCGCCGGCATGACCAGCTCATCCTCCGAGCGTCGCCAGCGTGCCAGGGCCTCGTATCCGATTACTTCGAGCCCGTCGGGCCCGTCGCCATCGAGTCGCACGATCGGCTGATAAAACGGCTCGATTTCGCCGCGATCGAGCCCGCTGCGGAGCTCGTTTTCCCGCTGCAGTGACCATCTGTCCGAGTGAGCGCTCTCGAACGACGACATCTGCACGACCGTGCCCGCCAGGGACTTGGCGTCATACATCGCCCGGTCGGCGGCGCGGGACATCTCTTCGATGGGCAATTCCTCTTCGTCTTCGTGGTCGAGTAGCAGGTCCGAGTGAGCGACTCCCGCACTGACAGTCAGGTACACCTCGGCGCTCAAACACTGAAATGGCTCGGAGAACGCATGTTCGAGCCGCTGGAGGACCAATTCGTAGACCGAGTCTCGGGGAACCCCGGTGAGCAACAGCTTGAATTCGTCGCCGCCGGCGCGCGTGACCAGGTCATCCCCCCGAAAGACATCGACGAGACGCTCGCCGACCCTACTGATAACTTCGTCGCCCGTGGCATGGCCAAAGCTGTCGTTGACTGCCTTGAACTCATCTACGTCCACGAAGACGACTGCGAAATCCTGCGTCGAGCCGCCGCCCCGATCGTTTTCAATCCAGTTGTCGGTGGCTGTCTTGAGCGAACGGCGGAATGAAAAGCGGTTGGGCAGATCCGTCAACCAGTCGTGGTGGGCCCGGTGCTGGAGTCTGTCTCTCATCTGTTGACGGTCGGTGATGTCGCGGCACACCCCGATGATGCCGACGATTTCGTCATCACGACGGTAGGGAATTCGGGTCGACAGGAAGGTACGATCGCCATCTGGGAACGGAACCGTCTCCTCGTACGTATGGGTGCAACCATCGTTCAGGACCTCCGACTCCCGCTGCCAGACGGCTCGCCCCGGTTCCCCGAAGAGTTCGGTGTCGGTCTTCCCGGTGACGACTCCGTCTGATTTGCCCAGCATCTCCTGAGCTCGGCCATTGACGAATTGATACCGACCCTCGGTATCTTTGATCATGACCGCATCGGTCGAGTTCTCGACGATGCAGGCGTACTTCTCCAGTTCTTGACGCTGCCGGGCGTTCTCGCTCTCCATCTCCACCCGGTCGGTGACGTCGCGCTGGATCCCGACATAGTGCGTGAGTTGACCCTGTTCGTCGTGGACTGGAGCAAGGGAGAGTTCGTTCCAAAACCGCTCCCCGCTCTTTCGACGATTCTGGATCTCGATCGTCAGCTTGTCGCCGGCGTCCAAGGCTTGGCGGATCTCTTCGATGTCGTCGGAATCGCTCGTAGGGCCCTGGAGGAATCGGCAGTTTCGCCCCTTCGCCTCCTCGGCGGTGTATCCGGTCAGTGATTCAAATCCCTTGCTGACATAGACCAGGGGCTCGTCCTCGGCCCGCATGTCCGACATGACCACGCCTTCTCTGGCCGAGTCGACCGCGAGTTCCATCAGCTCCAACCGCTCGCGCATCTGGTGGCGCTCGGTGGCGTGCTCGATGGTCCGGACGAGGAGCTCTCGGTTGAGGAGCCGCTTTTCGAGGAATTCCTCGGCGCCCCGACGAATCGCTTCGATTTCGACTTTCTTGTCAGCCTGCCCGGTCAGCACGACCAGCGGCGCGGCGCGCTGAAGCGTCGTCAGTGCCTCAAGAGCCTCGTCGAGCGAGATTTCAGGTAGGCCGAGGTCGTAGAGTATGACCTCGAATTCGTCGGTTGTGATCGCCTCGCGGCCAGCAGCCAGGGTACTGACGTAGGTGAGGTCGTACGTTTGCGAGGCGGTCTCTAGGTGATCCGCAACCAGGTCGGCGTCGGCTCGGTTGTCCTCGATCAGGAGAACTCTAACCCTGTCAATAAGAGGGGTCGAGCTGGAGTCGTCCAAAGGTTAAACTCCAAAGCATACGCGTCGTTACCGGGACCGTGTCGAATTGTTCACACTAGAGCAAGTATCTTTGTAAACTATCGACATCGTATGATTTAACTGCAGTTGAAAATTTGTGTCAACAGTTAAAATGACCGATCGGTATGGGAGCACTCAGTCGCAGCGCTGAAAGTCGGTCATCATCGCGTCGATAGTCCCGTCGCCCGATACGTCGCAGGAATCGACCATCGAGAACGAGACGTTGTCCAGCGTTACCGTCTGTGCGGATTCGACCCACAACGCCCCCCGAAACGTCACCCGATTCCCCGACTCGCCCATCAATCGCAATTGCCCGCCATCTTCTACTGAGATTACATCAGCCGATCCTACGTGCACGACCGCTCCCGCTTGGACCTCCCAGTTCGCTCGCACACTTAGATCCTGGTCAATTAAATACGGTGCCTCCAGAGCGGTCCAGGTTGATTCGGAGCTGATCTGGTCACCGGTAACCATCACCCGAGCGCCATCCGTCGACAGCGATTCGAGTGCCCCGACATCGTTCGAATTGATCCGGACTGCCTCCAACTCGACATTCGAGATGTCCACGTCCACGAACGCCTCGATGTCCGGTGATTTTTCGAAATAGACTCCATGGGCCCCTGAATTTCGAACCGTCACGTCCCGCATTTCGATGTAGGCGCCTTCCTCGGCCCAAATGGACCCGTACGAGCCCTCACTTCCGCCGTATTCGACGACCACATTCTCCAGCAGATTGTTGTTGTTCGCCGTATTGTAGATGTCGATGCGGCCCCAGTCTCCAGCCGCCGGCGCCCCCTTTGCACTCGTCACCCTGACCGGGCAATCCGCAGCCCCCTCAAGCCGGACCGAGCCCCCCTCGCTGATCGACATGACCACCCCGGATTTAAACTCCAGGGTCGAACACGCCTCTACGGTCAGTGAACCCGTCACGTTCACATCGTTCGTCATAATGTGGGTTCCACTCCAGGTCTGATTCCCCGCGATCTCCCCGGAGTGCTCCACCGGCTCCGGATCCATCATCCCATCGCCATTACACCCAAGCCCCCAAAGTCCGACTGAAATCAATACGACGATACAGACGCACGCTCGCAAACGAATCCCGACCTCCGAACAGGTTCCTCGAAGCCAAGAATTTCGTGTGTGTCACGGGCGATCATAAGCCGAACGCGACTCAGCTCTCAAACAACCCCTGAACATCCTCGAGGATCAGGTACATACACGGCACCAACAGCAGAAGCAGTGTGGTGGCAAACACGATGCCGAAGCCGAGCGATATCGCCATCGGGATCAGATGCCGCGCCTGGTTGGAGGTCTCGGCGATGATCGGAGCCAGACCGCCGAACGTCGTCAGCGTGGTGAGCATGATGGGCCGAAAACGCCGGAGTCCGGCTTTATGGATTGCCTCGAAGGCCGAGGTCGTGGCGTCGCGGGTGCGGTTGGCGTAGTCGATCATGATGAGCGAGTCGTTTACCACGACTCCTGACAGGGCGATGATGCCCATCAGGCTCATCAACGAAAGGTCGTAGCCGAGCATGATGTGGCCGATGACGCCGCCGATGATGCCGAAGGGAATGACCCCCAGGACGATAATCGGCTGTACGTAGCTGCGGAAGGCGATGGCCAACAGCGAGTAGATGACGAGCATCGCCAGCCCGAACCCACCCCAAAGCGCCTGAGTCGAGTCGCGCATCTCGGCCTGCGTGCCCTCGAAGGTCCAGGTCAGGCCGGGGAACTGTGCGCGAAGTTCGGGGAGATCCTCTTTTTTGAGCCGCTCGAGCACCCGCGTCATCGCGCTCTTGGGTTCGACATCGGTGCTGACGGTGACCACCCGGCGGCCATCTCGGCGGGTGATGCTGGTAAATGCCTGAGTACGCGTGACGTCGGCGACCTCCAGTAGCGGCACGTCGACGCCGTCGTCGGTCTGAATGACGAAGTCTTCGAAGGAGTGGAGTTGCTGGCGCTGCTCCTTGGGCAATTTCACCCTCACTTCGATTTCATTGGTGCCGCGCAACTGCCGCAGGGCGAGTGCCCCGAAGAAGGCGTTCCGGACCTGCTGGCCGACCTCGTTCGGCGTCAGCCCCAGTGCCCTGCCCTCTTCGGTCAGTTTCAGGTCGAACTGGAGCTTTCCGCGATTGTAGTTGTCGTTGACGTCTCGGGTTGCGGCGTAATTCTTGAGCTTCTCTTTAAATTTGGCATACGCCTGCTCCAGGACGTCGATGTCGCTGTGGCTGAGGTCGACTTCGATATCCTGACGGTATCCGGCCGGCCCCCGTTCGGCCTCGAAGGTAATCTGGTCGACCCCCGGGATTTCACCCATCTCGTCGCGCCACAGCGCAATGACGTCGTTGGCGGTCATGTCCCGTTCGTCCGGCGGCTTCATCACGATCTCGACGTCGATGAAACTGCCGCCACGAACGTTTGTTTTGACCCCATCGGCGACCCGGTAGAGATCGTGTTCGTCGAACATCTCCATCGTCGATTTCGTGATCGCCGTGGCGGTATCCGCCGCCTGTACCGGGGTCGTGCCGACCGGCATGCGAGCGGCGGCCTCGATCTCGTCGGCCGCCACCTCGGGCATCATGATCATGCCCATGTGCCCGCTGTACCCGTATCCGCCGACGACGATAAACAGGCCCACCGCGGCGGTAAGTGTCACGTACCGAAACTTCAGGGCCCCATCGAGCAGCGGCCCGAAGTAGTTCTCGATGCCACGGTTAAACCAGCTCGCGAAGGTCTGCTGGCGAGCATTCAGCCACTGCTCCAGCCGGGAGCCCTCCCAGCGGGACGTGTGGCCCAGGTGGGCCGGCAGGATGAAAAGGGCTTCGGCCAGCGACACCAGGAGGACCACGATGACGACCGCCGGCAGTGGCCACCAGTATTTGCCCATCTCCCCGGGGATAAACAGCAGCGGCACGAAGGCGACGCAGGTGGTCAGGATCGTAAAGGTCACCGGCCGGGCGATCTCGCGGGTCGCTTCGATGGCGTTGGTCAGCCGGTCGCCACCGGACTGGCGGTATTCGTGGATGTTCTCGCCGACGACGATCGCGTCGTCGACCACGATTCCCATAGCCACCAGGAACCCGAACATCGAGATCATGTTGATACTGACGCCGACGAGCGGCAGGAACATCAACCCGCCGATAAACGAGATCGCCATCCCCATCATCACCCAGAAGGCGAGTCGGATCTCCAGGAAGATGGCCAAGATGGTGAGGACGATGAGAACCGCGAGTGCGGCGTTTTCGAGCAGCAACGACAGGCGCTCCTCGTAGTCGTCGGCTGCGCTGCCGTTGACCCGCATCTCGACGCCCTGGGGAAGCGTCGTCTCGAAGTCGGCCATGATCTCGCGGACCGCCTCCGAGATCTCCAGTGGCGACTGGTGCCCGATGCGGTAGACCGCAACCTCTGAGGAGGGCTTGGCGTTGAACTGTGACTGAAACCCGTACTCCTCGAACCCGTCTTCGATGTCTGCGATATCCCCCAGGGTGATGGTCGACCCGGACCGGGAGACCTTGATCGGGATGGTCGCAAATTGTTCCGCCCACTGCTTGCGTTCCTTCATCCGCAACAGGATCTCGCCGGAGAAGGTCTGTACGTCTCCGGCCGGTACGTCTTGGCTGGAGGCGGCGATGAGGTCGGCTACATCGCCCAGCGTCATGTCGTATTCACGCAGGCGGCTCGCCGGGATCTCGACGTGGGTGACGTACTCGGGCACGTATCCGAGGTCTGCCTGGCTAATGGCCGGGTCACTCAAAAACCGGTCCCGCAGCCGTTCCGCCAGTTTCCGAAGTGTCCAGGGGTCTACGTCGCCGTAGAGTCCGATCTCCATGACCTCGCGTTCGCGGGCCTGGAGTTGGACCTCCGGCTCCTCGGTTTCGTCGGGAAACGTGGTGATTCGACTGACGGCCTGGTCGATATCCTGATAGACCGTGATCCGATTGGCACCGGCCACCAGTTCGACCGATACACTCCCCCAACCCTCGTAGGCCGTCGAGGTGATTTCTTTGATGCCCTGGACGCCGCGGATGGCCTCCTCGATGGGCAGCAAGATGCCCGTCTCTACCTCGGCCGGGGCGGCACCGGGGTACGTCACACCGACGTTGACGACATCGAGTTGGAACTGGGGTTCGACTTCCTTCTGGATGTTCTGCGCCGTCCAGAAGCCGCCGGCCAGCAAGAACAGCATCAGCAGGTTGGCCGCGATCGGATTGCCGGCCATCCATGCAATCGGACCGCTCTTTTCGGTCGGCTCTTCGCCGCCGTGCATGCTCGAGTTACTCACCGCTTCCCTCCTCGGTATCTTGCGGTGAGTCGTTCTGGGTCGTCTCTTCGAGTCGCAGCGGCGCGCCGTCGACGACCGTGGCGAGGTTCGTCGTGACCACCTTGTCTCCCTCCGATAGGCCGCCGGAAATGTAAGCGTGCGTCGAGTCCTTCATCAGGATGTCGAGATCACGGACTTGCAGTTTCCCGTCCTCCATGACCCACACGGTATCGTTGGTTCGTACTAAGTCGCGTTTGAGGCGTATCACGTCCTTCAGCGTCTCGCCGTGAAGGGTCACCTCGACGAAGGCTCCCAGCATCAACGGTTCCTTGTCCTCGTTGTCTTCCTGTCGGGCCAGCGGGTCCTGTACCGTCGCCAACACGCGGACCATTCGCGTCTGGTCGTCCAATGTTCCGACGATCCTCGAGAGGTGACCCTCCCGGGTGGCATCCTCCGGCCATCCCTGACGGTTTCGAACGACGACCTTCGAGCCCTTGCCCTCCGCATCACGCTTCGACGAGAGCCATCGGAGCTGTGATTGAGGGATTTCCACCGAAATCCAGTAGCGGTCGGTGCCCACGAGTCGTCCGATCGTGTCCGACGGCGTCAGTTGAGAGCCGACGTTGATATCACGTCGCACGATATGGGCGTCGAAAGGGGCTTCGATCGAGGTCCGCCGAAGGTCGAGTTGTGCCTGGTCCAGCGCGGTCTTCGCGGAGGATACTTCCTCCTTGGCGGACTGCAGTTGGGGCTCTCGCAGCATCCGGGCCTTGCTGGCATCGGGAAGGTCCTCTTCGACGAGGTCATACTCGGCGGCTGCCGCCTGGTGCAGCCCCTTTTCGATGGTCAGATTCGACTTCGCCTGGCCGAGTTGACTCTTCCGCTGAGCGACCGTGTTTCGGTAGTCCGAGGCGTCGATTCGAAGCAATCGCTCCCCCTCTTGAACGTAGCCGCCCGGGGTCAGCTCCGATGCCATCGAGACGACTCGCCCGCTTACTCGAGGCCTCAGGATGACCTCCTGGGCTGGCTCGACGGTTCCCTGGGCCACGATCTGCGGTTCGTACGAGCCCTTGTCGACCGTCATGACGTCGACCAGCATCGCCGACCGCTTGGTGGCGCCGGCTTTTTCGGCCGTCGGCTCCGTCATGAACGTCCACGCGGCGATGCCACCTGCTGCAGCCAGTATCACCACCGAGATGATGAGGGTGCTCAGCCATCCGGCCGACTTTCTCTCGTGTTCTTTGGGTAAGTCTTCCACGGTTCCTCTGGGTCGTCGATTCGAGGCCCCTATCGGTTATCATACAAGCGTCATGTCTCGCCACTTTCGGCGTATTGGGACCGCCTATGTGTAGACGCACGAAGCCGACGGCGAAGTTCGCGTGGCCCTGTTGACTTTGGCTCCAAAAAGATTAGAGTTCGTAGCTGTGAAAACTATTTTTAGCCTAAGCTAAATCCTGCGTCGCGCCCCTCAGTCCGTCCACGCCGCCAACCCACCTATCAACGTGGAACAACTTCTCGACATACTGGTCTTTTCGGTCCGCGATGGCTTCGTTCAAGTCAGCGCGTTCGTGGCCCTCACCGTCTTGGTCTTCAGCTACATACAATACAGATCGGACGGTCGAATAATCCGATTCTTGGAGCAAAACCAACGGTTGCAGCCCGTCGCCGGTGGACTGTTGGGGCTCGTGCCCGGATGCGGCGGAGCCATCGTGGCCATGCCGTTGTACGTCCGCGGAACGATCAGTTTCGGAACCGTCGTAGCCACCCTCTGCGCCACGGCCGGCGACTCCGCATTTGTGATCCTCGCCGTCGCACCCGAAGCCGCCATCTGGGCCTACGGACTGGCATTCGTCTCCGGGGTGCTCTTTGGCTACATGGTCGACGCGTGGGGACTCGGTGTCGACCGGGTGGACCGCGCTATCACGAAGGTCGGCGGCCCCGCCTGTCAGACCAGCAGCGTCGCCTCCGGGGAGCCGAGCGTGCCACCCGGCGATATTCCGTCGCGTCCCGATCCCCCCAGTGCGCCCTTTTCGGCCGACGAGGGCGCCTCGATGACGCCGATGGAGCGGGTCAGTCACATTGCCCACATCGTGTGGTGGGTCGTCGCCGCCTTCGCGCTGTACGCAGGGGTTCAGTATTTAATCCTCGGCGCCCCGGAGGTGGAACTGGCCTTCGGTCTCAGCTTCTCGGGCATCTTCACGGTGGCGGGTCTTGTGGGAACGACCCTCTCGTTTTTCCTGTACTTCGTGGGAAGGCGCTTCATCGGTCAGGGAGAATCGGAGCGCATCCGTGAGGACTTCACAAGTTCCTACGACACCTTCCTGCACACCGCGCTCGAGACGAGCATGGTCACCGTCTGGGTCATCGCGGCCTATCTGATCTACGAGTACTCTATGGTGGTCTTCGGACTCGACATCCGCACACTTTCCGAAGCCGCCGGTCTCCTGGCGCCCCTGGCCGGAGCGCTTCTCGGCCTCGTGCCCGGGTGCGGCCCTCAGATTGTCTTCACGGGCATCTACGCCGAGGGTGGCATCCCCTTTTCGGCACTGGTGGGTAACGCCATCAGCCAAGACGGCGATGCCCTCTTTCCGCTGATGGCCATCGACATGAAGGCCGCCATCATCGCCACCATCTACACGACGGTGCCCGCCATCGTCGTCTCGTTTCTTCTGTTCTATCTGTGGCCGTTCGCCGACTACGGGTTCGGGGTCCTGAAGTAAGGCTGCGGTGCGTGGATTTCCTTTAGACTCTGTCGGCGTGCATAGGTTCTCGACGACAGGTTGTCGGCGCGGAATCCACTGAAACGAGTCCTGATTTATGACCGACCTGCTCGCTGCCCGCTCCCAGATGGCGATGTCGCTGGGGTTTCACATCATTTTTGCCGTGGTCGGCATCGCCATGCCGCTGTTGATGGTCATCGCCGAAGGGCTGTGGCTGCGCACCGGCAAACCGATCTACCGCGAACTCGCCTACCGTTGGTCGAAGGGGACGGCCATCATGTTTGCGGTCGGCGCCGTATCGGGAACGGTCCTCTCGTTCGAACTCGGGCTTCTGTGGCCGGAGTTCATGAAGCACGCCGGTCCCATCATCGGGATGCCCTTTTCGCTGGAGGGCTTCGCGTTCTTTCTGGAGGCCATCTTTCTGGGCCTGTACCTGTACGGCTGGGACAAGGTGTCGCCGAAGGCCCACTGGGCGAGCGGGTTCATGGTGCTCATCAGCGGGACGGCCTCGGGCATCTTCGTGGTGACCGCCAACGCCTGGATGAATGCGCCGGCGGGATTCGACTACGCGAACGGTGTCTTCTCGAACATCCGCCCTTTCGAGGCGATGTTCAATCCGATGTGGTTCAGCCAGACACTGCACATGACCATCGCCGCCTTTGTGGCCGTCGGGTTCGCCGTGGCTGGAATTCACGCCCTGCTGCTCCTCCAGGACCGCGACCATCCGTTTCACCGTAAGGCGATGGCCATCGCCCTGACCGTCGGCGGTGTCTTTGCCTTCTTGCAGCCGATCAGCGGCGACATCAGCGCCAAGGCCGTCGCCGACACTCAGCCCGCCAAACTCGCTGCCATGGAGGGGCAATGGGAGACCGAAAAGGGCGCGCCGCTTCGCATCGGCGGCTGGCCCGATGCGCAGGCCGAAGAGACCCGCTGGGCTATCGGGATTCCCAAGGCACTCAGTTTCCTGGCCCACGGAGATTTCAACGCTGAAGTGAAGGGCCTCAAGGAGTTTCCCAAAGACGAGCGCCCGCCCGTGGCACCGGTGCACATCTCGTTTCAGGTGATGGTCGGGATCGGTTTCTTTTTGATGGGACTCGCCGTGCTTGCGGCATGGCTGGCCTGGAAAAAACGCGGCCTCCCAGACCAGTCGTGGTTTCTCAAACTCGTCGCCCTCAGTGCACCGCTGGGCATGATCGCCATCGAGGCCGGTTGGATGGTCACCGAAATTGGCCGCCAACCCTGGGTCATTCAGGGCATCATGCGCACCTCGGAAGCGGTTACGCCGATGCCCAATCTCATCGTCCCGTTTCTGACCTTCTCGGCGCTCTACCTGATGTTGGCGGCCGTCGTCGTCTACTTGCTGTGGCGCCACGTCTTTCAGACCGTCGACGCCGACGCATTCGTGGATGAGCTCGATCATCCGACGCCCGAGGAGGCGACGTGAGTCTCTCGATCGTCATCGCCTCGGTCATCGTCGTCTCGATGGTCATCTATGTGGCAAGCGGGGGAGCCGACTTCGGCAGCGGGATCTGGGATCTCTTTGCGTGGGGGCCGCGCGTCGACCGCCAGCGCGATGCTCTCTGGGAGGCGATCGCGCCGATCTGGGAGGCCAATCATGTCTGGCTGATCATCGCCCTGGTTTTGATGTTTGTCGCCTATCCGGCTGCATTTTCGGCCATCCTCACGGCCCTGCACATCCCGGTCAGTTTGATGCTTATCGGGATCGTGTTGCGCGGGTCTTCCTTCGCGTTTCGGTCGTACTCCGCCGGTGCCACGCTGGTCGAACGACGCTCGGCGACGGTCTTCGCGGTCTCCAGCGTCGCCACTCCCGTCATGCTCGGCGTCACCGCCGGGGCCGTTGCCTCCGGGAACATCACCGTCGATGCCTCCGGAGTGGTGCAGACGGACTTCGTCTCCGCGTGGCTGGCGCCTTTCCCTTTCGCCATCGGGTTCTTTACCTTGAGTTTGTGCGCCTTTCTGGCGGCCGTCTACATGACCGTCGAACTTGAGGACGATAGACCGCTTCAGGAGGACTTTCGGCGCCGGGGACTGTGGGCCGCCGTCGCCGTCGGGGTCACCGCGTTTTTGAGTCTCTTTCTGGCCTCCGAGGGCGCTCCAACGATCTGGCAAGGGCTCTCCAAGAGTCCGTGGGCGATTCCGTTCCACGTCGCTACCGGACTCTCGGCCGTCGGCGCGATCCTGGCACTGTGGCTTCGTCGCTTCCGAAGGGCCCGTGCGATGGCCATCGTCCAGACCGCACTCATCATCACCGGGTGGGGCCTGGCTCAGTATCCCTACATCGTACCGCCAGACCTGACGCTGCAGAATACGGCTGCGCCCGACTCGGTACTGTGGCCGATAACTGTGGCGCTTGGCGTCGGTTCCGTCGTGCTCGTCCCCTCGTTTTGGCATCTCTACCGGGTCTTCAAGAGCTGAAGTACGGCCAGTATTCACTGACATCCTGCCCGACCAGCTCGGAGAGGCCGGGATTTTCACGCACGAAGAAGTCTTCCAGAAACTCGCGTGTCTCCTCTTTCATGGAGGGATACTCTTTGGTGAAGACCGAATTCTGGATATCCAGAGTCGTCGGATTTCTGAAGAGCTGACTCAACCATCCCTTCGGCCCGCGTTTGAGATTCATCACCAGACGACTCTTCAGGTCGACATCGGGCAGCCAGTCGACCGTCCCTGAATGCGACGGGCGGTCGATGTGCCGGCGAAACACATAGTTCTCCAGTCGCTTGGCCGTGATGGAGAGAGGCGCGCCGCCCACATTTTCGCGGCCTTCCACCGTCCTGACATCAATTTCAGCGGAGAGCTCTAGAAACTCGAGGACCTCGTCTATGACCTCCTGCTGTTCACGGACAAATCGTTCGAGGAACACGAACTTAAACTGGTCTCGGTCAAAGTAGGTGAAGTAACGCTCCAGCCCGCGGCTGTAGAGGCTGCGCTTGAGCATCGTGCCCGGAGCACGTTCGATCGTCGTTTCGAAATCCGTGAACGCGATGCCCGTCCGGAGCACATGCCAGTAGTGCGAGTACGCACGGTCGACCGGGTCGCGAAGCATGACCACGAATTTCACGTCAGGATTGAGGTCAGCGATACGCTCCGGCGCTTTCCGGGAGGTCAGATACGTCGTCGAATCCTCACCCCACATCGAGTCTGGGTCCGCCTCATCCCAGTGGGAGCGATACCACTGAAAGTGTTGCTCGAAGTTCCCCTCCCAGTCGGGATACGACCACTCCCCATCGGCATGAAAGAAATGGTCCGAGTGCTCCCCAAAATCTCCCAGTGAAAAGAAGAAAATTTCGTCCTCTGGCATGAAGACATTGGGGTGGCTTGCGAGCAGGCGATGCATGGAACTCGTGCCCGCCTTCATGGCGCCGGGGATGATAAAATCAGGAAGGCGGGCGTCGTCCTTGTTCATGATGGGTATCCTGCGGACGTCTTGGTCGGTGAATCGCAACATCGGGCACGTACCACTCCACGCGGAAGTGGGACAACCGGGATGGTTATGTGCATGATTTTCGAGTTGGAGTCCGCTACCATGTCGACGGATGTTCCACACCACGGATCACGGAGCTCCTCATGCCATCGAATAGACTGCGATGTGCCGCACTGTTCGTCGCGGTTCTCGTCGCCGCGGTCTCATGCGCCGAAGACCGACGGCCCTCCGACTTTTCGTTCAATACGGACGAGCGGGATGCCCGCCAAGAGGTCGGCCCGGATGTCGGGTTCGATGGGCCGACCGCCACGCTTCAACTGTTCCACAACGCGCCCGACCAGTCGCTGTCGGCCGTCGACGTCTACGCCAGTGTCCAGGGGCAGAAAATCCTGGTGGCCGACGACCTCGAGTTCCGAAATTACACGCCCTATCTCGCGGTCCCAGCAGACACTCCCTGGGATGCGCTGTTCGCGGGGGCAGAGTCCAATGATGACGGTGCGCTTCAAACGGACGAGGTTCTGACAACTGTCGAGGGGATAGAGCTCAACGCCGACTCCAGACATCTGGCGGTTGCGTATGGGTCGACTCCAGACCTTAGAGTTCGGGCTGACCCTCTTACATCTCCAGGACGGGACGCCGTGAACGCACTTTTGTTCAACGGATCGTCGGACCTGCCAGACATCGATATGTCGCCATCGAACGCCTTCGAGGAATTCGTCTTCTATGATGACGTCGAATACGGCGCTTTCAGCGAAGAATACGAACAGTTTAGCCAACCCGATGTCTTCGAGATAAGAACCGGAAACGGGATCTTCATCACCAATCTCCAGCCTCCCCTGGACGTGGAACCGACCTTCGGAGGCGGAGTGCTGACTGCTGCCACGAGCGGACAATTGGTCGGCGGCGGTGACTGTAGCCCCGGCTTCCGGCTGGCGGTCTTCTCGAACAATCCCTCCGTCGTGGGAACCCAAAGCCTGGCGGATTTGCCCGTCCGTACCGGCGAACCCTCGACCCTGCTCCAGGCCGGAGCTCGGGTGCGCTTCGTCCACGCGGCATCGGCCGAGGGATTCGAAACAGTCGACCTCGAGATTGGTGAAGAACCAGAGAACGTGACGAACCTCAATTTCTCGGAGGCGAGCGATTTCTACAGCCTCCCGGCGGGTACCGGCATTTCGGTGGACATCGCTGGAGCCGAGGCTTCGCTGCAGCGCTCCTTTTCTGTGGACCTTCCAGACTCGGGACTCCCGGCGACCAAGACGGTCTTCATCACGGGCAATGGCCAAAACCAGCAGGTCCAGTTGCGCACGGTCGACACACGAGAGACCGCCCGGTTCGGCAACCCATCACAAGACCCGGACAATATCGGCTTCCACCTGTTCCACGCCTGGACGACCGAGTCGTTCTCTTCCGTCGACGTCTCGTTTCTGAACACCTCCGGCGATGTGCTTCGCGGCCCGGTCACCGTCGAATATGCCAACGCATTCAGCGGATCCGTCGGGCCCGTCACGGACCTCGCTGAGCTCCGGGTTTCCCTCGGCGGTTCCAATTTTGACTTCGACCTCAGCCCGATCGACGAAGGCACCTACGCCACGATCTATTTGGCCGACGCCCCCACAGCGCTCGGAATCTCCGCCTACGCCTTGGTCGACGCGCAGGATCCGGTGGAACTGCCGAGGGAGTAGACGAGCGTAACTGGCAGATTTTCGCCCAATACCTATATTGGATGCCAGTGGTACACATCCGAAGCCCCCGCCTAAGCCCAGGTGTCGCCATGAGTGATTATGCCCTGACGAGGGATGTCTGGAACACCAGTCCACACGCGTTTCCGGAGGCCGGCTCGATCGAAGAGCAGGGACGGGCGTTGTTGGACTGGGCTATTCTGGCGCCGTCGAGCCACAATTCACAGCCATGGGCTTTTGAGGTTGAAGATGACGCGATTCATGTGCGGGTCGACGAGAGTCGATGGCTGAAGGTCGCCGACGCCGACCGACGGGAATTGCACATCAGCATCGGATGCGCGGTGGAGAATCTTCGCATCGCCGCGGCATGTTTCGGCCTGAGCCCGCAGGTCGACTACGCGGTGGAGGGGACCAGCCCGGTCGTGACGATTCATCTAAAGTCCGACCAGACGAGGGATTCCGACCGTCACCGGACCCTGTTCTCTGCCATCACGGATCGACGTTCGCATCGAGGTAAGTTCAAGGACCGAACCGTCTCCTGGAAGACCGTCGACCGACTGATGGCGGCGTCGACCGACGCGGATGTCGAGCTCGTCCTGATTCGGGATCGGGAGGTCCTCGATGCCATCGCCGAGTTGCAGAAGTCCGCGGATGAACGCCTGATGGACGATCGCTCCTACCGCGAAGAGCTCGGTGAATGGATCGGCGCCGGGGCCCTCGGCGACGGATGGGCGAAGGCCAAGATCGGTCAGTGGGTCGTCAAAAACTTCGACCTCGGCAGCCGCGAGGGAGCCAACAACGCGCAGCTACTCCGCGATGCCCCGTTGGTCGGGATCCTGACGACCTGGGACGAAGACCCCACTACCCAGGTGAGAGTCGGTGAGCTCTACGAGCGTCTCGCACTCGTCGCCACATCCGATGGGGCCGCCACCCATCCGATGAGCCAGATCCTCGAAGTACCTGACTTTCACGACGACCTCCGACAGGCCGCAGACCTGAAAGAGGTGCGTCCACAGCACATGTTCCGGATCGGCTACCCGCGCCAGGAAGGCGACCATACGCCGCGCTGGCCGGTGGAACGATTTCTGGTGTAGGTAGAAGCGAACCCCACTATTTCTGATGAGTCGCCCATGAACACGCAGCTAAAAATCGAACACGCACTGCTTTTTGCCCTCGGCCTTTACGCATTCCAGTCGCTGGGTATCTCATGGTGGTGGTTCTGGGGGTTGATCCTCGTGCCCGACGTCTCGATGGTCGGCTACCTGGCCAGTTCTCGAATCGGTGCCATCAGTTACAACCTCGCCCACAACATCGCGATGGCGGTCTTGGTCGGAATCCTCGGTTGGTATTTCGACGTCTTCGCCCTGCAGGTTGCCGCGGTCATTCTGTTCACCCACTCGAACATGGACCGAATGTTGGGCTACGGGTTGAAGTACCCCGACGATTTCAAACACACGCATCTGGGGTGGATCGGCGATGCTTGACACCCACAGGGGCGTCTGTTGTCTTTCGTATATTCGTACAGTGACTGGTACGTCTGCGGGATTTTCGGGATCGATCCATGAAAATGAAGGTCGGCGACATCGAGATGGATTCCGAGTCGGGAATCTCCTTTGATTCGGAGGATTCTGACGACTCGGCGGGCGCCCTCCAGCAGCATGACGAATCCGGGGACCTAGACCGGGAGCTGCCCGCGGAGGCCGATGCCGAGGAGAATCCCTCGTTGATCGAGTGGACCGACGAGCATCGCGGCTTGGTAAAAATTGTAGGTGCCGGAAGTGCCGTGCTTTCGGCCGGTCTCTTCGCGATGATCTTCGTGGCGGGGTCATGGTATTTTTCGCTGCCCGCATTCATGTGGCTTCTCTGGTCGGTAGGAGCGGCGTATTTGATTCAACACGTCAATAGGTCGCTCGAGGAAAGGAAAAGCGCCGATCGGGCCTCTCTGCTCGACGATGCCCGAGAGGTTCGCCAGGCCCTCCTCGACGATGCTGGAGAACGGAAGGTCGACGACGTTCAGCGGAAGTTGGACTGGTCCGAGGAGCGGACGGTTCGCGCGCTCGCCGCTGGGGTCGAGGAGGGCCTCTTACGCGAGGATCTCGACTCGACTACGGAGCACTGGGTCTACAGCGCGGCATCGACAGGAGAGCTGGAAGGAGAATCGCTTCCGAAAGAGGCGATTCCCGCGACGGAACGAGCGAAACAATTGGATAATTGAGCGATAGAGGTTGACCGATGAAGGATAAGACGACGGCTGGACTGATCGCGCTTCTTCTGGGAGGAATCGGCGGCCACAAGTTCTATCTGGGCGACACCGGAACCGGGGTCATGTACCTCATTTTCTCGTGGACGTTCATTCCCGGGATCATCGCCTTCTTCGAGGCGATCGGTTTCTTCATGATGGACACACAGAAGTTCAACCAGAAGTACAATCAATCGGCCCTCTCCGGCTCCGGGGCTCGGCAGCAACTTCCCAAGGGCCATCCAGGCCGAGGCAATCAGCCCGACGAATCTCCTCAACAGATGGGCCAGAATGTGACAGTGAACCTCGAGGGCAACCAGGGGTCCAACACGGATATCGCCGACCAGCTTAAGAAGCTTCACAACCTCAAGGAAGCCGGCGCGCTCTCGGACGAAGAGTTCGAACAGCAGAAGCGGAAGTTGTTGTCGGACTGATAACCCTCCGACACGCCTATCCTCATATTTCCGGAGTGACGGTGCGTCACCCTCGATGGTCTATCGCCCTCTTTGTAGCGTCTGCCCTCTTCCTGTGCATCTCCTGTGCAACGTCCCAGCCCGCACAAGCGGCGACGGAGGCGAATCAGCAGACCAAGTATCGGCTCGAGCAAGTCCGTGGTGATGTGTATCGGTTCGTCGCCGGCCACTACCGCTCCGTGGTCCTGGTGACTGACGAGGGTATCGTCGTCACGGACCCCATCAGCGAGGATGCGGCTCGCTGGCTCGACGCCGAACTTGAGGAGCGGTTTGACGTACCGGTCCGGTACGTCATCTACAGTCACAGTCATCCCGACCACGTGTACGGCGGTGAGGTCTTTGCGGAGCCGGGCGTGACATTCGTGGCGCACCGAATGGCCCGGGCATCGATGGCCAGGACCAAGGCCGATACGCACCTCCCGAATGTGACCTTCGAAGACTCTATGACCCTGCGGCTGGGAGGCCACGTCGTGGATTTGACGTACCACGGCCCGAACAACGGCAAGGGCTCGGTGAGCATGCACGTCCGATCCGAGGAAGTGATGTTCGTCGTCGATTGGATCGTTCTGGACCGCGCGCCCTACAAGGACCTGCCCGGCTACGACATCCACGGGATGATCGAGTCGACGCGCCAGATCCTAAAGCGGGACTTTAAGGTATTCGTCGGTGGGCACGCCGCCATGGGCGACAAAGAGGACATTCGTAGGTATCTCGCCTACCTGGAATCGCTCTACGGGCAGGTGTTGAAAGGCATGCGGCAGGGAAAGGCGTTGAAGACCATCAAGCGTGAGGTCGACCTCTCCAAGTATTCGGACCTGAAGATGTTCGACGAGTGGCGTGACTTGAATATCGAAGGCGTCTACAACCAGTTGAGAGACGAGGCATACATGTTGCGCCGGCCCGATGTACCGGCACCACCTTCAGGAGAATAAGATGAAGTTATACTTCAACCCGAAGAGCCGCGCCGTCAATTCCAAGTGGCTGCTCGATGAGATCGGCGCCGACTACGACCTCGTGCACGTCGACATGGAAAATGGCGAGCACAAGTCCGAGGAGTTTCGTCAGATCAATCCGGCCGGAAAGCTGCCGGCGCTTGTGGACGGCGACGACCGCGTCTTCGAGAGCGTGGCGATATCGCTCTACCTGGTCGAAAAGTTTCCGGACGCGGAACTCGGCCCGCAGCCCGGTGATCCGGGACGCGGCCGATTTCTCTCACTGATGGTGTACGCGACGTCGCAATTCGAGCCGGCGATGGGCGACAAACTGATGGAGGTCGACGAAGGCTCGGCGAGTCGTGGATGGACTGACTTTGACACCTGCTTGGATGTCGTTGAGCAGGAAATCGGCGACGGTCCGTGGCTCTTCGGTGACTGGTTCACCGCCGCTGACCTGATGATCGGCGCCACCCTCTTTTGGAAACGGATGTTTGACGGGCCAACGGATCGCCAGGCGCTAGAGGACTACACGGACCGACTGCTCGCTCGACCGAGTGCGCCCTCGATGGGCGGGTGATTCACAAGATTCTTCAACTACTGACTCTCTTCCAAGCTTCGTCTAAGACGTTCTCGGCTGAAACAGAATCGACCGCGCCGTCTCGGAATTCCTCTAGTCTGCGGCGGGCTTCTTCCAGCCACGAATCTCCGATGGATGGGTCGTCGGCCAAGCTCTCGACAATTCGTTCCGCAAGTTTCGCACGTTCGTCGCGTGGAAGTGCGAGAACGGCCGCCTCGATGTCTTCAGGTGCTGAGCTCATGGTTTCTCGAATCATGCGTATGAGTGAACCGCCGTCAGAGAATACAACATCTTGGCTTATCTCTCCATTTCCGCTGAGTTCGGTCGTCTTTCCATTAACGGACAGCTCGTTCAAGTCGTTCGACGAGGCCGGTGTTGCGGTCATCGCTGCGTGCGGCTGCGTCGTAGACAAGCTGGGGTCGGCCGAAGAAGGTTACCGAGTGACGGGCGCGAGTGATTCCGGTGTAGAGGAGTTCGCGGGTCGCCAGAGGGATCGGTGTGCTGGGTAGGACGATGCCGACGGAGTCGTACTCCGAGCCCTGAGATTTGTGAACGGTGAGCGCCCAGGCGTGGTCCAGATGTGCCTTGAGGGGTTGGATGGCGAACGACGTGTAGCCTTCGCGTGTAGGAAACACGGCCCGGCGGCTCTCCCGGCCAGTGGCGTTGTCTCGGACGTTCAGAATGAGCCCGCGGTCGCCGTTGAAGAGATTTCGTTCATAGTCGTTTCGGGTCATCATCACGGGCTCGCCGAGGGCGAGGTCCGGTTTGTAACCGTCCAACCGTGAGACGTGGAGGCGGTGGAGTTGTGCATCGAGGTTTTCGACTCCCCGCGGTCTACGTCGAGTCACACCCAGGAGCTGATAGGTCTCGTAGGCATCAAAGAGCGCATCGAGCCTGGCCTGCGTCGACTCCGTGGGAGACCCGTTTTGGAAGTCGAGCGGCGACTGCCAGTCAGCCTTCTTCAGGACCTCGCCGGCGATGAGTCGGTCGTACCAGCCTTCGATCCAGTCGCCCGAGGTGCCTGTCAGGATTTCGGCTCCTTCGAATTCGAGCGTATCGAAGGCGGTTCGGCGGGTGACCACACCCTCGCCCTGACCATCACCGAACTCCAGGCCTCGGCCTCCGTCGCGCACGGCCTGGGCCACGCTCAGGACGTTGCTTCCCGCCGGGTCGCCTTCGCGCATGCGGAAGTTGGTGGTCAGCCGCATCGACTGCGCCGCCATCGGCTCTGTCGATGCCACCGCGTCGATGGGGGCGCCGACTAGCATATCCCGCCGTGGCGTCTGAGTGTGGACCTGGCTGGGGACGAGGTCTCGAAAGACCGCTCCGGAACCGACGGCGGGCAACTGGTCGGCATCTCCAACGAGAACGAGTCGAGCGCCTTCGTCCACCGCCGCGACAAGCCGGTCCATCAGCGCCAGGTCGATCATCGAGGCCTCGTCGACGATGATGTACCTGTGTGGCAGGGGCCGGAAGGCGTCGTGATAGAAATCCCGACTTCGCTCCGAATAGCCGAGCAGACGGTGGATAGTCGACGGATCCTGGAGCTGCTCGGCTATCTGGGCATCGAGGTCGGAGTCAGCGACGAGTTGGCCGTCGATGGCCGCGCCGAGTCGGTCTGCGGCCTTTCCGGTCGGTGCGGCCAGTGCGACGTCTTCGGGTCCGACGTCGAGGGCGGCCAGCAGGCGCAACAGCGAGACGATCAGTGACGTTTTGCCGGTTCCAGGGCCGCCCGTGATGACCGACAGATCCGACGTCGCGGCCGTGGCGATGGCGTACTGTTGTTCGGGGGTCGGTGTGGGTTCACCCGTGCCGACGGCGCGTTCCAGCGCGGCTGAGACCTGGTCGCGGCCAAATTCTGCATTCGTGGGCCACGTCGATCCGCGCCACGACGCGTCGATCCGCTTTGAGAGTGCGTCGGCGAGCCGCTTTTCTTCGACGAGGTCGGCGTGGCGGTAGAGTTGGCCGTCGTCGACGACCAGCGGGTTGTAGTCGTCCGGGCCGCCCACGAGTTCGGAGTCGATGTCTCCGCCGAAGACCGAGCCGATCCGGTCTGCGAGTTCGGAGCCGTCCTCCGATTTGATGTAGGTCGGCAGCAGGTCTTCGAGTTCCGCCGACAGAGCGCCCGTTTTGTGGCCCGTCAAGTCGAGGCGCACGCTGCCGCGTCGCCGTGAGACGAAGTTGGCGAGCACTGCGATGAAGAAGGCCCGCCGGTCTGTAGTTGATAGATCCGTTCGGCGGGTCAGCTCCATGGCGAAGACGGCATCGCTGTGCTCCAGTTCGCCCTCTTCGACGGCCTCTTGAAGTCGGTCGAAGTCGACAAAGCTTCCCAGCTTCTCGTCGCGACGCGTCTTCCATGCTTGCGTGGGTGTCGTCATCTTCATCTCCATCGGTCGTATCGGCCCTCGGCGATGTAGTCTCGGTGCTTGGATATCTTGTTTGCGACCATCTCTCCCGTGCGCTTCTCCAGAGCGATCAGTTCGTCGAAGTCGGGTTGCTGGAAGTAGACCCCGGGGGATGCTCCATCTTCGCCGGGCCCCATCCCGCGTGCGAACAGGTACATGAAGCCTCCGAAGGTCTCCTCGAATGCGTCGCGGCTGGTGACCGAACGCGCGACCAGTCGCGCGGCGGCCGTGGCGTAGAAGGTCGATTGAATCGAATAGCGTTCGTCGACGACCGACTCGACGTCGGCAGGCGTGTAGGCGTCCTCGCCGCGTCGGGTATCGGTCTTCCAGTCGGCGATGTAGAGCCGCCCGTCCCATTCAAAGACGAGGTCGATGAAACCGCGCAGGTAGCCATCGCCCCGGCCACGCGAGGTCGAGTCCGGTGCTTCGACCAGTTCCTCGAGCGTTGCGGCCGAGGTTCCGGGAATCGGATACCAGAATTCGAGCTCCATCGACTGGCGGTCGGTCCCCGCGATCGACGGGATCGATACGCCTTTCGTCTCGACCGGTGACGTAAGCCCGCGCCAGACGAGCGCCTCGAGTTCCTCCTGGAATTCTTCCAGACCGTAACGCGCGGCCGTCGACTCCACGATGCGCGAGACCCTGGGGTGGGAGCGCCACTCTTCGAGGTCGGCGGCCTCGTCGACGCGTCGGTAGTCGAGGTCTTCGAAGAGTTCGTGCACGCACAATCCGGTCGTCTGCCCGGGGGGCGGGCCGGAGGGTTCATCCTCCATCAGGGCCTCATCCTCCGGCTCGGCCCGTTCATCGAGCGCCAGCGATTCGTTGGACTGTTCACTCTCATTCGCGTGGCCCGACCAACTGTCGACCGACTTGTACGATTCGACGAAGAGCCTCCGGTGGGCCCGCAGTTTCCCAAAGCTGGCGTCGTCGACGTCGAGCCCCGACTCGATATCCACGGTGAGTTCATCCATCGCCGGCCTCGGTGACTCTTCTTCGATGGGCCCGGCTGAACTCGGAGGCGGGCTATCATCTTCGTAGACCCTCTGGATGTCGAAACCCGATGGGGTTTCAGCGCCCACGATATCGTCTAGCCGCTCGACCAATGGGCCCATCGGACTCTTCGCCCGGGTGAGTTTGTCTCCTCGGTCCTCCGGGTTGGCATAGGGTACGTACATCCGGCCCTCGGGCCGGGTCATCGCCACATACAGGAGTCGTTCGTCCTCCTCGACGGCGTAGGCCTCGATGGGGTCGCTTCGCTCGGTCTTGCTGCCGAAGAATAGCACCGGGTCCTCTTTTTCGTAGTAGCGCTGGGCACCCCTCCAGCTTCGGCCGAACCCGCCGTAGATGAAGACCACCGGGGCCGACAGACCTTTGGCTTTGTGCATCGTCATGATCTGCACGGCCTGCTCGTCGGTCTCCAGCCGCTGGAGGTCGCCCTCGTGGCCACCGGGGCTTCCCTCGCCGTCGACGTACTGGGCGAGCCGGCTGATGATGTCTGCCAAGCTCAAATCGTCGGTCTGCGCCCAGTCGACAAACGTCTCACCCAGGTGCTCGTAGTTGGTCAGTTCTCGTTCGCTGTGGCGTTTGAAAATCTCACGTCGAAGGATCCCCGAGTCGTCGAGGACGCGGTGTACGAGCTGCCCGATGCGGCCCGATTCGGCGGACTCGTGCCACGTCTCAAGGCGTTTCACGAGTGGGTGATCTTCGTCGACGGCGTCACGAATTTCTGCTGCACGGCCCAGGCCGACTTCAAAAAACGGCGTCGACCATGCTTTGAGGCGCCGCGAGTTGGAGCCGGGGCGCTCGACCGCCCGCAGCAGTTCGAGCCAGTCGTGGGCCTCCGGCGTCTCGAACAGGCCCTCCCGCTTGTAGAAGGCGTACGGGACGCCCGCCTCGCGCAGGTACTCGGCGAAGTCATCGCCCTGGCGTTTCGACCGCGTCAGCACGAAGATGTCGCTCGGTTCGACGGTCTCGAAGTCATCGTCGGATGTCTCGCGGATCTTTAATTCGTTTTCCGGCGCCCGCCCCTCTTTGGTGAGCCGTGCGATCTCCTCGCTCCACGATTTGAAGATTGCCCCCTGAAAGCCGTTGGAACTCACCTCTTCGTCTTCTTCGCCGTCGGCCTCGACCTGTGTGACGACGACGGGGGCGACCTCTTGTCCATCCCCGTCCAACAACTCTTTTTCGTCGAAGCCCGCGCCGACTGCCTGGGCGTAATTATTGTTGTCGGTTCGAAAGAAGGACGACTCTTCGCCCGGATCAAAAATCGTGTTGTACGCATCGATGAGTTCGGGCGTAGAACGGTAGTTGTCCGGCAGTTGTGTTTCGACCGAGGTGCCTACAGGAGCGTTTTTAACCACGTATTGGACCGCTCGGTAATACGTCTGAACGTCGGCGCCGCGAAACCCGTAGATGGCCTGTTTGGGGTCCCCGATGAGGGTGCACGGGTTGTGGCTGCCGGAATCGACGAAGAGGCGTTTAAAGATCTCCCACTGCACCGAGTCGGTGTCCTGAAACTCGTCGACCAGCGCAAATTCGTACTCATCCCGGAGCGTCTGGACGAGTTCGTCGCTATCTTGGACCGCCTCGTCGACGTATTCGAGCATGTCGTCGTAGGTGAAGACGCCCTCTTCGGCCTTGATCTCCACGAGCCGCGCTTCGACCAGATCCACGAATTCATCCAGCACGAGCGGCAGCGGTTCGAAATTGAAGTCGACCAATTCCTCAAGGCGTTCGACCCAGGATTCGTCGTACAAGTCGCGGTGTGACTTGTTGAATATCGAAGGGTTGGCCAGGTAGTCGAAGGGGTTGTCGGCGTCGCACCCCGCATTCAGCGTGCGCCAGAAGTCCTCGATGCCCTCTTTTTTGAAGGCCTCGACGGCTTTGATGAGACCATCGAGTTGTCGGTTCGCCTTGTCCTCTTTGTTCCCGTTTATCTTCCCCTGGGCGCCGACTTCGTCGAAGACCTCGCGCATCTCGGCGAGCATCGGGCCGAGAGCCGAAATTTCGGCGGAAATGTCCTTCAGATTGGCCTCGAATGCCTGGAAGTTTTCTGTCGGTTCGATTGCATCGGAGGTGCGGACGGCTTCGCGCAGAGTGGAGCGCAGCGACGAGAGTGATTTTTCATGGACGAAGGCTTCGAGCACCAGAGAACGAGCCACGCTGGCGGTGAAGTCCTGTCGAAGAGCCCGGTGGAATGCCTGGTCGAACAGCGTATCGAATTCGACCAACTCCTGCTCGAAGGGCTGTTGGTTCGAGAAGGCGTGCTCCGACAGAATTCTGTGGCAGAACCCGTGGATCGTGTGAATCGGCGCCCGGTCGAACGAAAAGAGCGCCTCGCGCAGACGCCTCTTCTTGGCAGCGTCGAGCTTCCAGTGGGGCTCGTCGGGTTTGGCGTCGCTTTCGGTCTGATCGAGCAGCCGCTGGAAGATAGCGCGGACGCGTTCGACGAGTTCCGCCGTGGCCCGTTCGGTAAAGGTCACCACCAGGATGTTCGAGATCGAGATCTCCTCCTCGAGGACCAGCTCCACGATGAGGTGCTCGAGGACAAAGGTCTTTCCCGTGCCGGCCGAGGCCTGAACGACGCTGCTGGTGTCGGTCGGGATCTCGGCCAGAGTATCCGGTTTTTGTGCGAGAATCGGGTCGTCCATCGGGGAGTTGCCCCTAAAGTGTTGGTTTAAAAGTTCGATGCGAGCATCGTCCGAACGAAGGGTCCCATCCGACGCTCGACCATCGCATTGAGTTGGTCGGCATCCTCGGTTGGGATGTCGTAGCGATGGATATTTGGGACGGGCCCGTACGCATCGGAGCTCTGCCCGAATCCGCCGTTGTCGGCTCGCCAGACGCGGGCCCTGAGTTTCAGCGGGTCGATCTCGATCGAGGTAGATTCTTCGGCGTCGGGGAAGACATCCTTGAGTTCCGAGAGGGCGAATCGATACGCGTGGGGGTCGAACCAGAGTTGCCGTGCGAGTTCGGTGAGCTGCGCCCTGGCGGCGTCCGCTCCTTCAGACTCGAAAACGACCGACTTGGGTCTTCTCGACCCTTGTTTGTGAAGCAGAATCACTTCGAATGTGTCGACTTTGAAGATGCCGGCGGCCGACAGCACGAGTCCCTGCACCCAGCCCCGAAGTGCGCGGCGCCAACCGATTTTGTAGCGTTTCTGACGCGACGGGATGTAGAGTTTCGATTCCTCCGGTGCTGCCAGCGCCGTGTCCCCGGTGAGGTCCAGAGTTTGGCGTTGGTCCCCTGATTCGAACTCCAGGCGCAGGGCTTCGACCGCCTCGATTCGATCCTCTCCGGCCGGAGCTCCAAACCGAAAGCGTGTTCGCCTGGCAGTTGGTTCGCCGGCGAGCTGCTGCGCCCAGGCCTCGCCGATGCCGCCGAGTCGATTCTCCTCCACGCGCCCGTAGATTCCCGTCGGCGCCCGACCCTCCAGGGCCGCGTGGCTCATCTTGTCGCGTAGCTGGTCGGCGAGTTCGATTGCATCTGAGTCGCCGGAGGCTCCCTCTTCGAAGGCCGCTCGCAGGATCATGACCTCGTCGAGCGTCGAGAGCTCGAAGGGCTCGGTCGTCTTCTCGAGCACCGCCTCTTCGTCTTCGTCACGCAGGCCCAGTCGATACCTCGCCCATGCCTGAAGCGGGCTTTCGATGAACCGTCGCAGGGCACTGAAACCGAGTTCGCGGGTCGAGCGGGTCTCGTCGGCGTCGGAGACGACATCGGGGAGCGAGACGAGCTCGAAGGTCTGTCGAAGTTCATCGTCCGGCGAATCGTCGCCAAGGAAGGCGTGCAGGTCGAGCTCGGTGGTCTGCGGCCCTCCGATCTCGTCGAGCAGCTTGCGGCGCAGGTGTAGTGCCCTGCGCTCTTGGTGGGCAGACGGGTTGTACGTGGGTGCCAGGCCCGTCGTCCCGTCCAAATCGTCGTGGAAATAAGCCTCGTTGTAGCGTCGCAGCGGATGTTCGACGACGAGGTCCTCTATGCCCTCTTCACCGACGTATTGTTCAAGGATATGCTGGAACTCACGTACGACGGACGACGGCTCCAGCCCCTCGCCGGTGACCGGGTCGCGCGCCACCCACGAACACGTGACTCGCTGTCGTGCCGACAGCAGCGTTTCGAAGAACATGTAGCGTTCCCGGTCGCGCTCCCACAGGTCGCCCTCCTCCCATTTGGCGGTTCGAAGGTCGACGGGTGTTCGCGGCGCGGACCCGGGAAAGTCGTCGGCGTCGAGCCCGGTCATGAAGATGGCATCGAAGGGAATCGGCCGCTGAGGCACGAACGACGAAACGACGACACCCGTCGCCAGGTAGTGGCCTCGTTCGTAGGTCTGTGTGGCGAGTTCCTTGCGGGCGAATTCGACGGCGGCGCGATAGGCGACATCGTCGGACCCACCGATCGTGGAGAGGTCCGTGTCCGATGCAGACCGGAGCGCATCGAGGTAGCCCGCCAGTTCGGCCTTTTCGCTGGGATTCGCCGGGGCGAGGTGTTCTTCGATCCAGTCGGCCATCCAGCGGCACCAGCCACCCAGAGAATCGTCGTGCTCGCGGGTCGCTTCGGCCTCGCCGATGAGTTGGCGCACGAGTTCGATCCATCGTCCCGCCGCACCGGCTTCGGCCATATCGGTCGGAGCCGATGGGATGTAGGTCTGCCCGTCCAATTGAAACGGTTGGGCGCGGCCTCGCCGCCCCTCGGTCTGCTCTAAAAACGAACCGAGCATCAGGCGCGTGACACCCTGGTCCCAGTTGTAGAGGTCCCGGTCGACGTGGGTGCCCTCCAGATCCTCGGCATCCGCACCCCGGAAAATAGCGAGTTCCTCGCACCACCGAGCCCACTCGTCGGGATCGGCCTCCGGATAGTTGGCAGCCAGGTTGGGGTGTGACAGCAGTGCGCCGAGTTGATGGCGGTCGAACTCGCCGAGCGGGAGTTTCAGCAGGAGTTCGATCGCTTGAAACAGCCGACTCCCGTCGCCTCGCTGGACGTCGACGAGGTTGAAGGGAATGCCCCGAACCTCTTCGAAGACCGCCTCCAGGTGCATCTGGTATTCTTCGCGCTTTCGGGGGTTCACGACGACCGCGATGTCGTTGAAATCGATGTCGTCATTGTCCCGGACCAACGTCCAAATCTGGTCGGCTATCGCCTCGAGCTCGCGGCGCACGCCGGTCGCCTGCACGAAGCGAACGCTGTCGTCGGCCTCCGGCGAGATGTCGGAGCTGTGAGCCGGCTCAAATCGCAGCACGTCGGTCTGAAAGGTCTCCAACAGCGTCGGCTCGCCATCCTCTCGGCTCAGCCCAGCCGTCGGCTCCCAGTTCGTCTCGAAGCTGTAGCCGGTCAGTCGGTTGAGCATGTGGTTGTGGTCCCGGCCCGCCCGCCCCCAGACCTTCAGCGCCAGCGGCACCTCGCCTTGTTCGACCTCAAAACTCCGCGGCGAGATATCGAGCTTCTCGGCAGCGGGGCCTCGACGTGCCTCCAGCGGCAGGTTCAAATGCTGGGGCGCGGCGTGCTGGCTCGCCTCGTAGACCTCTTCCTCCTCTTCGTAGATGACGTCTTCCCAGTACTCCGCGCACGGATTGAGAACGAAAAACCGCAGCATCACCGCGGACTTCAACCGTTCGAAGATCTGGCCGTAGACCGGAGCCAGGTGCGAGAGGCCGAACAGATAGACCGGGCCGCTGAGGTCTGCATCGGCCGCATCGAACCGTCGCCAGTAGTTGGTGAAGAGATCCAGTCGACGCCCCTCATCGCTGGCCTGCTCCAAGAGTCCGTCCTTCGCAAAGAGGCTCCGCCAGATGTGGCGCTGCCAACGCTCGTTTTCGACGTACGGATTTGCCTCGCCGGTGTCGTGGGAGTCGACGCGATCCGGCGTGTAGAGGTCTTCCTCGGTGAGCCACTTGTCGATCATCCGGGTGCGTGAATACCCGTACTCACGAAAGTTTCGCGCCAGTCGTTCCGCCAACTGATAGATCCGAAGCGCCCTGCCCTGACCGTCGGCCTGCCGCAGGTAGCGTGCCACGGGAGCCATCGCCTCGTGGGCCAGGAAGCTGTCGGTCGACAGCAGCCCCAAAATCGCGCTTCGGAGCCCCTGTTCATCCAGCGGCACGACCTCGTCGGGCAACGCGTCGCGCAGCCAGGCTTCCAGGGTTGTAAATTCGATGTCACCGACGATGCCGAAAAGGTCGGCGAGCTCGAATTTGAGAAACTTTTCGACATTGCGGTTTGGTACGACGACTTGCGGCGGATCGAAAATCCGCCCGAGCCCTCGGTTGGCCTCGAGCGCATCTGCCAGCGAATCGACCAGCCGTTCGATCTGGTTAGAATACTCGACTCGGATGCCGGCCGACGCATCGGATACTGTCACAAGATCCTCCTCACAGAATCACTACAGCAACGCCCATCATCATGCCGTTTAAGTGGCTCAGTGCAACGGCTAATATTGCCCGTTCACTCCACGTTGATCGTCTCAGCAACGAACGCCGTTCGAGCTTCGATTTCGAAGGACGAGTCGGTAATGTCGTGAACGACCAATGCCGAGGAGTTGCCATGAAGAAGCTGATCGCAGCAGTAATCGCACTGGCCGGTGTCTTTGTCGCCGTGCCGGCGGCTGCGTGTACCATTCAAGCGCCTCAGGAGCACTCTGTCGTCGATGAGCCGGCTCCGGATGACGTGCCGCCGCCCGAGACGCCCGACGTCACTGTGGAATCGATCACACGGGGGCAAGGTCCAAGCGGGGGAATCTTTAACCGCTCTTCGACGAGCTGTGACGGCCTCGGATTCTTGGAGTTCAAGATCTCTCCGGCTCGCCAGGAGGTCGGGTATACCTTTGACGTCGTCGAGGGAGCGCCGCCGGACGATTACTCGTTTCCCGATGTTCCCACCCACACGAATCGGGAAGGCTCCATCTGGTTCGAGGCATGGAGCGACGGCGCCGAGGACAAACAGGAGTCGTTCCGATTCGAAACGAAGGTGACTGCCATCGACAAGTGGGGCCGCAAGAGCGAACCCTCGGAGCCCGTCGTGGTTAGCCATCCGGGTACTGGACCCTGTGGTGGTGGTTCCGGTTCGAATCAGGCGGCGCTTATCGTATTTAGCCTGTCGGTACTGGGGCTGTTTCGGGAACGAATTTCGAACATCAGGAGTCTTGCATGTCGATCGAAACCGAGCGACTGACCTTCAAAGGTGCGAACGGTGAAAAGCTGGCCGCGCGACTGGACCGGCCGCCCGAGGGCCCGATGCGCGGCTACGCGCTATTCGCCCACTGTTTTACGTGCTCGAAGGATGTGATGGCGGCCTCGCGGATCAGCAAGGCGTTGGCCGACGATGGCTTCGGCACGCTGCGCTTCGATTTCACAGGGCTCGGACACAGCGACGGGGAGTTCGCGAACACGAATTTTTCGTCGAATATCGGCGACCTGGTCGCGGCGGCTGACTTTTTGCGACGCCGGTACAAATCGCCCAGCCTCCTTATCGGACACAGCCTCGGCGGAGCCGCGGTCTTGGCGGCTGCCGGAGAGATCGATGAGGTTCGAGGTGTGGCCACAATCGGAGCCCCCTTCGAGCCGGAGCATGTTCGCCATTTATTCGGGGGACAGATCGAACGCATTTCAACCGAGGGCGAAGCGGAAGTCACGCTGGCTGGTCGGACGTTCCGGATTACGGAACAGTTCCTCGACGACCTCACCGACCACCGGATGGCTGACAAGATCCGTACCCTGGGACGGGCTCTGCTGATCTTCCACTCTCCCGTCGACGATATCGTTGGCATCGACAACGCCGCGCGCATCTACGAGGCGGCGAAACATCCCAAGAGTTTCGTCTCGCTGGACGACGCCGACCACCTGCTCTCAGAGGCCAGGGATTCAGAATACGTGGCCTCGGTCTTGGCCGCGTGGGCGGGTCGATACATGGGTGAGTAGACGCCCTCTGGAGGCGTAGCGCCTACTACCTCAGTCCAATGCTTCATCGGCCATCTCGTCGACAGAAATGTCGCGCTCTTCGCTGAGCTGGCGAAAATGTCGGAGGACCATGGCGCCCACCAGGATCCAAACGACGATCAATACGAGGTTTGCGCCGGCAAATGATGTATTTCCGAAGGCCAGCCAGTTCGTCCCGGCGAAGACCAAGAGAGCCGAAAGGACGTCTCCTGCTCTGACGAAAAAGGTGTCGACCGTCTGCTTGGCGGCGTACTGTTCGGACTTTGTGGTTGGCAGCCAAAGAAGCGCTCGAGTGGTGTTCATCAAGGAATAGTCCGTGCTGTTCTCTGCGGTCTTCGCCCATCGATAGACCCCCAGTCCGACACCGGCGGCCAACAGACTGTACGTGCCGAAGGCGATAAACGGCAGCGTGAAGATCATCGCTTTCATGCCAAAGTATTTGAGCACGCGAGAGACGATGAAGGTCTGGATGAGTACGGTCACGACGTTGACGACCGTGTAGAAGTTGCCCCAGTGATACTGGATGAAAGCGTCGACGGACTCTGCCTGTCCCGCTGCCACGGCCGCTTCGGCCGCGTCCTTGATGAACGAGGAAAGCAGGTATTCTCCGGTGGTGTTCACCAGGTTCAACAGAAGAATGAAGAGCGCGACCCACGTCAGATAGCGGTTTTTGAGGATCAACTCGAATCCGCCAGCCTTCTCACTGCAGCAGTCTTCGGCCGCCTCGTCGTATACGTCGTCGCTCCCCTCCTCGTCGGCGCGACGTCGGCAGTATCGACGCTCGATCAGCGGATACAGAAGGATCGGAACAACCAGCAAGGCTGCGCTTACCTGAAGGGTAACGTACGGTCCGATGCCGGCGAGTTGGCCGGCGGTGAATGAGCCGACCGGGGCACCCAGGGTGGCCCCGATGGCGATGACGGGAAAGAGTCTCTTTCCGGTCGATTCGTCGTAGAGGTCGTTGGCATAACTCCAGAATTGGGCGATGACGGAGACGTTGAAAATGCCGACCCAAACGTAGAAGACGAACCCGAGTGAAATGTTCTCTGCCAGCCACTTCCAGGGGCCTGAGGAGCCCATCACTCCGAAGATGTTCGGCCATCCGCTCCAGCCGGCCAGAAAGAACAACTGAATGCAGCCGACGAAGAATACCAGCACGCCGATATTCAACCACATCCGCGATGTCCGACGGCTGACCCAATCGTACAGGGGGAGGTATCCGAGGAGTAAGACGGCCTGAAATGCGCTGGCATACGACTTCAGCTCGGCACTCCCTCCCGTCCCTGCGATCAGCGGCTCGCGAACGGTCTTGATGACGTAGTAGGCGATGAGGAGTACGCATACGTTAAACAGTAGCATCACGACCGTGACGGCCTCGCGTCTTCGGACCTCGCTCGAGAGGTTTAGAAGGTACTCGAGGAGGTCGATTGCACGGTCACGGATCCACGTCATCATGGCGGTTCCTTTCAGTGATCATTCAACTGGGTCGTAAGCGCCGAATTCCAGCGTCGCCTTGGGGCGCGGGTCGACTTCGGGCGAGCGCGATGAGTTTTGTGCGTTGTAACTGTCGGCCCAGCGGCGTTCGACTCCTGCGGCCGCCAGCGTGCGCATCAAGCCGAGAGACATGTTCGAGTGGTCTTCCATCACTTCCAGGAGGACGCCCATCTCGAGGGTGAGTCCAACGACCGGCTCGGCGGCCCGCGCTGTGTGAAGGTGGAAGTCTCCGCCGAAAACCTCGGCGACACCCACGAACTCGCCGGGCCCGGCCGGGTCGGACCCACTCTCAACGATGTCGATATGTCCTTGAACGACACCGAGGATTTCATCGGACTGTTCGCCTGCTTCCCAAATCGTCGTCCCCTCGGCGTAACGGACGGTTTCGACGCGTCTGACAAGCTCGAGGATTGCTTCCAGGTTTGCCTCATCGAAGAGGGAGGATTCGGCAAACCAGCGGGTCCTTGAGAAGAGGTCAAACGGGGGAGTTAGGTCCTGCAGATCTTCGCACCGAGAGACGAAGAGACACGCCTGACGAGGACTGCGCAGTTGCATCGCGATCCACCGGGTCAGTCCCAAGAGGAACTCGAAATTGTCGGTGAGCATGTGGTCGACGAGGTCAGCCGGTAGATGAAGAGCCTCCACCGACGACTCCGCCACGATGTCGCCGGGCGCACCGTCCGCGGCTCCCTGACGCCCTGCCGCCAGGAGACCGATGAGACCAACACGGCCGGGAGCAGAGATTTGACCGACTTCGGAGTCTTGTTGATGCAGAGACACGCGACCGGCCGTCAAGATATAGATCCCTGGGATCGGTTGGCCCTCTGTCAGAAGATGTTCTCCTTCAGAAAACTCGCACTCTTCCATCTGTATAGTCGCCATTTCGATGGCGCGGCGCCCGAGGTCGCGGGCGAAAGGAAGGGTTTTCAAATACAGAGCCCGTTGGCGCGGGCTGACGGAACGCCACATCTCACGCATGACTCTTCTCCAAGACGTCAAGGGTTCGGTCTATCTGCTCGGCGATCTCTCCCGTCGCCCAGCGGCGAGCATTTACGAGCGCCTCTGAGGCCTCGGCCAGTCGAAACCGCTCGGCAAACTTTGCAACCATCAGAGCGAGTCCGTCGGAGCGGGTCTGCAAGAGCCGTTCGATGACCTCCTCTCTCTCATCGAGGTCCGGCAGTATGGGCTCCGGAGCGTCCTGAAGCCGGGCGGCGTCACTCTCGTCACTGACCAGTGCCAAAACCGAGGCGCGAAAGCGCGGAGGAAGTCTCGCTTCGAGCAGCTCCTTTCCGCTCGCCCGCGTCACCGGATCGTCGCTCTCGAGCCCGCGTCGGAACCGTCGTGCATCGTCCTCGGCATAGAGCAGTCCGGCGATTCGAATGACCAGGTCAATAGCATTTGATTCCTTGTCATCGATGAGCTTCTGGAGATAGCGAAAGGAGGTGCACGCGCACTCTTCCGGCGTGGAGGTGTCGACCAACACCTGCCGAAAACGCACCTGTCGAAAGGCCCTTTCGATTGTCGATTCGAGGGCACGTACGAGTGGCGGCTCGGGAATCTCGGCATCCTCGCGAATCATCCGCAACTCTTCGAGTTGAGCAACGATGCGGACGCGCACCACGCCATCTTTCTCCCGTGGGAGGCGGTCGGCGAGGATCGAACCGACGCGTTGGGCGTCGAAAGAGCCGATAGCGCGTGGGAGTTGCCAACGGACTCGCCTGGGGAGACTCGAGTCATCCAACCATTGGCCGAGGGAGTCGAGGGTAGCTTCCCCTCCCTCGCCGAGCGCCTCGAGCACTGCGGGCCGCAATTTCCGGTCTGGCAACTTGTCGATGAGCACGCGTTGGCATTTGGTGTGGTTCATCCGGGTGAGTGCATCGACAGCCTGTCGCCGCACGTCGAGGCGTTCGTCGTCGAGCAACTCGACGAGTTCCGGCACAAAATCGAGCGAGCGGGCGGCTCCGATTGCGAAGGCGAGCGCCCTCTTTTTGGCCGGACTCCCGCTGCGCACGATGCACTGCAGATCGATGTCGAGCTCATCGCGCCTGCGCCATCCTCGGGCCACCAGATGAAAAGCGGCCGTCGAGCGAACCATGTCGCTGGTGTGGTCGAGGTGTTCGACCAGCGCACACCTATCCGGTGCGATCGCAGCCCGGGCACTCAGCAGCGCAGCGTGTAGCGCTGGCGAAGACGCCTCCTCGAGACGTTCAATAACGGGGAGCGCGTCGTCGACGCCCGCGTTCACAAAAATGGAGAGCGCCCGCAGCACCACACGGTCCGATGGATGGTACAGAATCAGAGTCGGAATGGCTCTGGCTCGCCCCTCGGATTCGAGCAAGTCGAGGGCGGCGATGACCTCCGAGTCGTCGCCGCTGCTGAGTCGAGAGACGAGGTCTTCGAGGCTGTCGGCATCGAGTTCCGGATAGTCGAAAAGATGATCGAGGCGCTCGTCGCGAAGCCGCGAGCGAAACAGCTCCAGATACGGCGTGCGCAGTGCGAGGGCAGATGCGGTGGCTGCGGCGGCGATTACCGTGAGTACGAGGCCCAGGATGCGCGGGTCGGCACCGACGGCGATAAGCCCGAGAAGCCCGACGGATCCCAGTGCTTGTCCCCCTCGCTTGCCGACTGTCGAACCGACGGCCTTCATCTGATTGCGCAGGCCTTCGGAGAGAGGCACGAACAACAGTTCCTTGGAGGTCGAGTGCAGGGAGTGTCGCAGTGAACCATCGACGAATTTGAGCCCGATGGCAGATGCGAACGCGAGTCCAGCCGCCACGCCGATGCCACCCAGGGCCAGCAGCGACGGCAGGATGGCGACCGCTCCGGCAATGCTGAGACGTCGAACCGTCTTTCGGACGGCAAACAGTTGGATCACCAGCGACAGGACGTTCAGACCCAGGTAGACCGAGCCGAAGAAGATCCCCAGGGAGGCCGCCTCCACATGTTCGGCGGCCAGACTTTTGAAGAGATAGTCGCCGATCGTTGCCGCCATCGGCATCAGCAGCGATAGGAGCGCAAGCCCGCGGGTGTAGGGTTGCCGCGCCACGTTTTTGATCTCTTCCCACCCAAAGCCACTGGGGGTGTCTTCGAAATCTTCCTTGTCGAGCGAGTCGGGCAGTGCTCGGCTCAGACGTAAAACTGCCAGCGGTGTGATCGCCCACACGACGCCGGCACCGAGAATCAGGTGGACGTCGGGCAGCGTCCACGACAGAAATGTAGCCAGAGCCGAGCCGATGATCGCTCCAACTCCCCCGCCGGCACCTAGAAACACGTAGATCCGCTTGGCGTCATCGACGGTGATGGCGTTCCCCATCAACCCCCAGAACTGCAGGAGTGTGACCGTGGATATGACCCCAGGGAGGACGTAGAGCAGATAGATGCCGGCATCTCCAATGAGGTCGATCGTACCCCATAGGATCGCCGCCATCGCAGCGGACGTCAGAAGCCAGCCGATCAGCGATGAGGGTTCCGTCCACGAGCCACCGGACCACGCCTGGAGACGGGTGACCGCGAGAGCCAGGGCGGCGATGACGATGTAAAGAACCGGGAGCTGGGTGGCGGGGATGTTTGCCAGAAATACTGCATCGCGGGCCGTCTCCATCAGGAGATGACCGGTCATCACGGCGAGCAGCGTCAAACACCCGGCCACGACGACGCGCCGTTCGTCGGCATCGATGTTTCGAAGGGTTCGGAACATCTTCACGGTCTGTCCCCGACGCGAGTGATCCCGACGACCCGCCATGAACCCGTATCGTCGGCCCGCAGATAGAATCGTGCGTCGCGTGCCGGATCGCGTTGGTCCGTGCGCCGCACGCGGAGGTGTACGACGAGGTCACCACGGCCGGCCTGGGTCGCTGCGTCCGACGGCAAATCCACGCAGAGTCTTCCCTGCGAATTAGACGGTCGCCCGAGGTTTTCCCAAGACGTGTCACCTTCGGTTCTCGTGGATCGAAATTTTACATCGTAGAACGCATCGTCGACGGCTCCGTATCCTCGCGCGACCCAGGCGTCGTCGACGCACAGCACCGAGCCCCGGACTCGGGGGTCGACCAGTGGAGACATCTGGCGGAAGTAATGCTCCACGATCTTGTTGCGCCGCCCCACGAGCACGCGTTCCAAGTACCTGTCGTAGCTCGATTTGGTGAACTTCGCGGCCTCTACCAGATGCCGAATGTGCTCTTGTGAGAAACGACTGATGATGTTGGTGGCCCAGAAGGCGTCGCGGTCGTCCATGTGACGAAACGCCATGTTTGGGTACCCCGCTTTCCACGTCTCAGGCTGGAAGTGTTTGACATCGTAGTAGCCGAAGATCGGGGCTTCGGAGTACGTCCGGACTTTGTGCCAGGGTCTCGGAACGATGCCCAGGGTCATGAAGTCGACGAGCATGTCCGCCCCGTCGACGTACCAAGAATACCCGAAGCGCCGAGACATCCCGTCGGAGGGCCAGCGGCTTCCCAGGCAATCGCCGAAGTCGAGCATGAAGTGCTGGACGTAGCCCTTCTGGCTGGGTGGTCCGCTGATAAAGGAGGTGTAGGTGTTCTGTTCGCGGGCGTCGAAATGGTTGAGCCAGGCTGCTATGACCTTCGATCCCCGGAGTTCGCGGCGATCTTCGTGTGGTATGACATCGTTCGGGTCGTCTCGGCGGGTACCTTCGTAGCTGAATGGACCGAGAGGTTCGCCAGGCAGAAATTTTGAAGCGACCGCCCGCACCCGACCGTCGTCAAGCCGGGGCGTGTGCTTCATGGCCTTTTTGACGTCCTCCCGTGTCAGAGGTGTTTCGCGGCCGACTCGGTCTTCTTTGGTCGCATCGTCGCCGATGACCAGGCGGTCGCTGTCGAAGTACACGACGCGGTTGCAGGGAGCTTCGAAGCCGGCCGCCCAGTAGACTTTCGAGCCGATGACATCGGCGGCCGTGGCCCGCTCGGTCTGCAGTTCACCGTCGAATTTTAGGAGGTAGTTTGTTGTCGAACCGTCCTCTTGGTGGACTTCGATGATGAATCCGGGGTTGTTTCCTCCGACCTTTCCGCCCTTGATGACCCACTCGTCCCCCCGAGGCATATCAGTAGACTCGCAGGGTCCGCGAGCCACACGATCGGGAGTGATCGAATGGGTCGAAAATCTGTTGGTATACCAGGAAGAGTTGGGGACATGGCCCCACGCGTTGACATTCTTAGCGGGTTCGGGCGTCTCCAACCGGAAGGCACGAGTCAGTGGCCGGAAAAGGGTGGCGTCGACCGCGTCCCAGTATTTTGGGGTCCACCGGCTCTTGGGCTTTTCGATCGGGCGCTGGTCGTTGACCTGCCAGACGACATCCGAGTCACTGAATTGCGGAGGGCCGCTCGCGCAACCGATGAGGACGAACCCCGCCCAAAGCGCGGCGAGCAGCGTTCCCGTGCCCGTGGAAATCATGCTGGATAGTCGGCGCATCAAAATCCCCAGTTCGTTCCAGCGTTGATTCGAAATTCGGTAATTGCGAATCCGTCGTCGAAGGTCGCCGTCCCGACGGCTAGATTGATGTCGTAGGTGAGGTGACGCGACAGCATGTCGACGGTGCGCAACCCGATACCGGCCGACCCTCGCAACCCACCGAAAGAGAAATCGCTCCAGTGTTCAGAAAAGACGTTGCCGACTTCGAAAAACACCTCACCTTCGAAGAATGACCAGACCGGATATCGGTAGTCGAGGGTCGCCACCAGACTCGAGCGGCCCCGGAATCGATTCTCGCGGAATCCTCGCATCCGTTCAGCGCCGCCGAGTGCGACGAGTTCACCGACCGGGATCTGGCGGTCGCCGAGGGTGTTGGCCGACTCTGCGTACAGGCGCAGGCCGAGTGTTCGAGGGGTCTTGCCAAACAGATCTACGAATCCCGACACTTCCGCGCCGTATCGCGCGACGGACAAGTCCTGGTCCTCGGCACCGATTCCGACGCCGAGGGCGCCAAAGCCCTCCAGTCGGATTCCGCTGTCTTTTCGCGTCTCCGTCGGTCTGGTGTCCCAGTAGACGTGAAGTCGCGATCGACCGAAGAGATAGTCCCGGCCGAGAGGCGCCACATCGCTTGCCCCCACTGGATAGGGGTCGTCAGGCGTTTCGAATTCGGAGTCCGGACCGCAGGCATCGAGGGCTGCGCCGGGCGAGCAACGGACCTTTCGGTCGAGGACATTCAGGTCAAATTCCGCGCCCGCCGGATCCGAGTCTTTGCCCGCGCGCCACCCAAGGCGACCAAGGGCCGTCTGTTCTTCGAAACGTGATTCGGCGCGACCAGACGGTTGAGAACCAACGCCGTAGTAGACGTAGTCGTCGCGACGCTTGAATCCGGCCAGCGCTACAAATTGAGATCGTTCATTGGGAACGTCCAGAACGAGGTTTCCGCGTGCTGCGACGTTTCGTTGAGGCCATCCGCTGGCACCGATGCTGAAATCGAGCGCTCCGTCGGCGAGTTCGTCGTAGAAAAAGCGCAGGCCCACCGAGCCGGCCCGACCGCCGCCAAACTCAAACAGCGGCTGGAACCCGGCGTTTCCGTCGGCGAAGGTCAGTCCACCCTGCACGTATTCGATAACGTGGTAGCGTTCGATGGCCGTGAAGAGTTGGGCCAGCGGCCAGCGGACGAGGTATTCGGTGGTAAGATACACTGGAAGCAGGATGCCGCGCGGGACCGCCAGCAAGTAGTCCTCAACTTCCGGGGCAGGGTCAGGCAGCCCATCGGTATCCTCCGGACTCCGGTCGTCCTGTAAAGGTGAACCCTTCGGTTCGTACGCTCGGACGAGTTTCGATTCTGCCTCTGCCCTCGCCCGGTTGTCCGCTCGACCTGCGGCGTCTTCGACCTCTGTCATGGCCGCGGCCCGGGCTTGATCACGAAGTGCACGTCCCTGGTCTTTGGCCCGCGAGACAACCCGATTCGCGAACTGGCCCGCGCGCTCAGCCGTCTGCCCTTCCGGAGGGGCCTGTGCCCAAGCCGAGGTACCACAGGTCAAAACGATCGCGACTATGAGGCTCACGAGTCCCACTTTACCTGAAGGGCCGGAGGGTCGTACTGGCGACTGCACGGGCAAATACCGATGGCCAAGGTATCCCAACCATACGGCGATCAACCATCCGGCGACAACGTCCGAGGGCCAGTGTACGCCCAGGTAGATCCTGGAGAGTCCGACGGGGGCCGCCAGCGCGACTGCAACCCACAGTGGGGCCGAAGAAACGGTGCCACGCAGGCGCCGCCACTCGAGGGCCACGAGGGCGAAGATGCTACCCGAGCCGAGGGCATGGCCACTGGGAAATGAGTCCAGCCTCGGTTCGACGTAGGTATGAAAGACCTCCGGACGAGGCCGGTCGAAGTACCCCTTCAACCCGAGGTTCACCGCGAGAGTGAGTAAGCCCAATCCTGCGACCGTGGCGGCGCCGCGGAAATCCTTACGGTAGGCGGCCGCGCCGATGGCCGCGACTGCCATTGGCACGAGCGTGTACGGCGAGCCCAGTAGTGTGATCGCCTCCATCAAGACACCTAAGAGCGGGTTTTGCAGGCGTCGGACTCCCTCCAACACATACATGTCCAGAGGCATCGGGTTCGGATATGAGAACCAGAGCCCGGATAACCCGAAGGAGGCGAGAAGTGTCGCCGATGCCACGATCCACCCTGCCTGATTCACACCATTCTGACGTTGCTCCGCCACCGTTTTTGGCTCCGCGGGCGTGCTCTAACTAGATCACCACTACGTACCGAGGCCCTCCTGCAAATCGCCTCGGTACGGTGGATGGATATCACCCCTCACTGGTTTCAATGATCAGACGTTAGAACCCTACCGACGCCTGGACGCAGACCGGCGGGCAATCTTCGCCATTCGGACGCGACTCCGTGTAGTCGGGCTCAAAGGACTGGGACGCCACCTCCGAGCCGCCGCGCATCAAGGTGATGTCGAAGTTTCGGGGCACCTCGTCGGGGCTCGAACGCCACGAAGTTGCTTCGACCAGACGAGTCCCCGCGCTGCTGAACTCCAGGCTCAGGGGCCCGTCGCAGGCCTGTCCCGATAGAGCGGCGTCGCCGGCCGGAATCTGAAAATCACAGGTGGCGTACTCGCCGGATGGCGTCGTCATCTCAAGGCGCCAGTCGCCGTCTTGCCAGGTGGACGACTCTACCTGCCTGAAGTCAATAGTCAGGCCATTTCCGCAGCCGATGAGTGTACAGGCGCGGTTGCCACAGGAGGCCGCCAAGAGAGCGGCCGCCAGAAGAGCGACCAGACATCCAGTTGCGTAAAGACGTTTCACTCCATCTCCTCCGAGTCAGACCATCTTAAGTAGGTAAATCCGATGCGCTCGATCTCGTCGTCGACGGGCCAGTCCGGTCTGTAGGTCTCGGTGAGCTGCACCCAATTTTTGAACTCGTGGATATAGACGAAACCAGGATCGCCAAATGGCCCGCCGACGTATTCACTGCTTATGTCCGGGTGCACGATGACACCGGTGCCCCCAAGCCTTCCCGGCAGTCTGTATGCCCTCTCTTCTCTTGGTATGTCCTGGAGAAGGGACAAACTGTTGGCGAGGGTGCCATCGGGGCCGTCTTCCGGACATGGGTCAAAGACCCGAATCCATTCTTCGTAGAGGCTCGGCCCCTCGAAGGTCGCCGAGCCACATCCGGCCTCCTCGGGCTCAATGGCGACGACCGCTTCGTTTTCCAGAAACTGCTTCTCCGATTCGCTCAACTCCCTGGAAGACAGCTTGTTCGATACCAACAGATAGCGCGGATACCTCGAGTCGGTCTCCTGGTGCTTGGCCATGGCGCGCTCGATCGGGGCGAGCGAGTTGTTCGAGTTCAACGTGGCCGCGTTGCGGAATGCTGACTGGAACCCGCCTCTGGTTGTACTCCACTCCACGCCACTGGTTCCGATCGGTTGCCCCTCTTCCATCGACAGGACGCCGTAACGCGGGTCGACCCAGTGGCCGAGTTCGATGGACTCGGCGGTCTTTCTCAGTAAACCAGCGGCCTTGTCGCGGAGTTCACCGGACATCCGATTCGACACGAAAGTGAAGACGTCGACATCCGGCGCCTGGTGGGCGGTCTGCACCTGGCATTCGGCCGAAATCGCTTCATCGTAGAAACCGACGTTTCGGTGGGTGGCCAATTCGCGGAGATTGATTCCGGCGTCGCTCGCAATCGCTGTCTTGGCGGCGCCGATGACAATCAGTCGGTCTGGGTTACGATTTTCACCGGGACGGCGAATGGCTGTCGCCGTGAAATAGGGGCTCGCGCCGCGATAGGCTGTCGTCGTTGGTGGCCACGCAAGGTCGGCGTTATCCGAGAGGTCCAGAAGCCTACGCACGAGTTCGTTTCGAAATTCGCGCGGGGAAATCAGGGTCTCTTCGTCGACTTCTCTGTCGCCGGTCACAAAGTGCAGATCGTGACCGTGACGATCCTCGGTCACCCCTCTGCCCCAGCTCTCTACATTTAAGGGGGCCGACCCACCGTCGAACGCATCGACAAGGCCCTCCGGCCAGGCCCCTTCGAGCGGCATATTGATGATGAATCCGGTTTTCTTTCGCGAGACCGGATCCGGATGGTGAATGGCGGCCGCGGTCGTCGATTCCGGGACCGAGTCGGGAAGGGTCAACTCCTGATAGTCGAGCTCCTCGTCGACGACGATCGTCCAGTTGCCGGACTCGCTTCGGTGGGTCTGAATCTTGCCCCACAACTCGTCCTCGTTGTAGGTCTCGCAGAAGTCCTCGTACCAGGGGTCGGCATCTGGTCCGCCGTCGGTAGCGTCCGCGCCCGACCCATCCCGTGCATCTTCCGTTCCGTCAGGGCTGGCGTCGCGGCTGTCGGAACCCCCGTCGTTGGTATCCTGCGGCGTTCGGGCGTCGGCGTCCGCCTGGCCGCCGTCCTCGATCCAGCCAACGCCGCGCGGATCCTCATTGCAACCGAGTCCTGCAGCGACAAAGACCAGCAGAATCGTTCCCAGGGCTCCAGGTGAGAAATTTCTCATCAACGACTTTTCCTGACTCAGATAGACAACGTAAGTTCGAAAATAGGTTGCCAGATTTCCCGGCGGGACGAAAACTGAGATTTGCCACCAACGGCCTCATCACCCTCGTCCTCGCCTGGGGCCTCTACCAGCTCGCCATCTGGCCGACGCTCTAGGGCGTCTTCGGTCAGTACGCCATGAAGTTCTGTTTCTGGACCGGATGGTGTGGCTGTACGACGAGATGCACCTGCGCCACGAGCCCTACGCCGAGTGGTTGTATTGATTTATTTTGAATGTTTCGGTTATTTCGTTTGTTTCGTAATCAGAGAGTTTCTGGCGACATCAGGTCGAAAACCGGAGGAATTCATGAAGACACGGCAAAAGTCGAAAATGGTCGCATTGGAACGGCTCTTGGAGAGCCAAGACTCCAGTCGGATGCAAGTCATCGTTTCCAATGACGGAGATGACAAAGTGGTTATGGAAGTCTCAAGTCATGCCCTCCAACTTTTCCGTGAGTTGTTGGAAAAGATCGAGGAGGGAACGGGAGTCGAGATTGTTCGACAGGATCAAGAGCTAACAACAAGTGAAGCTGCGGAGATTCTCGGTGTATCCCGACCATATCTGGTTGACCTCCTTGAGGATGGCGAGATTCCGTTTCACAAAGTGGGCAGCCATCGGAGAGTTCAGGCCAGCGATGTATTGGAGTTCAAGCGTCTTCGACGACAGCGAAGCCGCGATGCGATGAAAGAGTTGGCGCAGGAAGACCGGAAACTCGATGTCGAGCAGTAACTGCTGCCAGTGTAAGTGTTCCTACCGGCGCAAGAACCGGTAGCCGCCCGCCAGCTGTCGCCCTGCCCCGCGTGCCGCATGAATAGCAGGTTCGTTTCGAGGGTCGATGGTTCCGTAGAGATGCGTATCGTGATCGGACTCGACCGTGTTCGCAACCGCTCGCTGAACGGGTGTCGCCAGGCCTCGATGGCGGGCATGCGCAAAGAGGAACATCTCGGAGAAATAGTAGCCTCGGAGCCACCGCTCGATTCCCCGGCCCAGGAGTACGATTCCCGCGAGCTCGCCCTCATTGCGCACAGCGAACGCAAGGTCTTCGTCAACGGCTTTGTGAAATCGCTCCTCGGTTCGATGCCAGGTCGAGCCCCGATGGTGAATAGGGCTCGACTCTGCCATCTTTTCGTACTCTGAGACGTAGGTGCGGAACGCAGAATCGGGGTCTTCGATGAACTCGACGGAAGCGCCCTTCTCTGACAGCTCCGCGGTCTTGGATGCGACGTCCTGCACGTGTCCGGCGAGCATCAGACGGTCGTAGGTGTTGCGGGGAGCTCCAGAATCTTTGCGCTCGACGTCCGGCTCGAAGGCCCTAAGACGCTGGATCCCGATGTGGCCGTACAGCGATTCAACCGCGTTCCACACCGAGTTGAGTTGGCGTGGGTTCAGAACAGGTCCGGCGGTACAGACGACGGCCTCCACGAACGGTCTCGAAGGATCCAGTCCCTCGAACCTTAGCGAGAATACCGCGGTTTCGCCGTCATCCATCCTGACGACCTTGTAGTCGTAGTCCGGCACGCTGGCGTCGTCGTGGGGGCAGTTCTCCGCAAACTCGATGGCGAAGTCGTCATCTTGCAGCGGTTTCAGCGTTTCTTCGAGCCAGGCTTCTACATTGGCCCGCAGGACATCTCGATCCGTCCCCTCGCTGACCCAGTCTGGTGCGGCGGCGAGTTCACTTTCGATGATTTGTTTGCGTTCAGCGTCGCTCAGCTCGTTTCTGGTATCCACCTCGAACTCCATCTTGAATCTCACACGTCACTGCCCGCATCGTCTCACCGAAGGTTCGTTCCGCGCAACACGGAGACCCCACGATGATTGACCTGTACACCGCCGAGACGCCCAACGGATACAAGGCCTCCATCATGCTCGAGGAGACGGGTCTGGACTACGAGGTCCACCACATCGACCTGGCCGAGCGTGAGCAAAAGGAGGACTGGTTCCTTGAGATCAATCCCAACGGCCGTATCCCCGCCATCATTGACCGGGATGTCGCCGACCACACCGTCTTCGAGTCGGGTGCCATTCTGATGTACCTGGCCGAAAAGACCGGGCAGTTTCTGCCCGAAGACGCCCTGCAGCGATCGAAGGTCGTGCAGTGGGTCATGTTTCAGATGGCCGGCATCGGTCCCATGCAGGGGCAGGCACACGTATTTCTGCACTACGCTCCGGAAAAGATCGAGTACGCCATCGAGCGCTACCAGAATGAGACGCGGCGGCTCTACGAGGTCGTCGACGGTCAGCTCGAGGGTCAGGACTTCATCGCGGGCGACATCTCGATTGCCGACTTTGCCACCTATCCGTGGGCGCGCAGCCACAAGTGGTCGGGCATCAGCTTCGAAGGGCTTCCGAACTTAAGCGCATGGATGGAGCGGATGTCCGAGCGCCCCGCCGTTCAACGTGGACTCGACGTGCCGGTTCCCCAGGAGGAGCTCGACGACATCTCCGAAGAAGAGGCCGAGGAGCTGGGCAAGTCCATCGTGGACTGAGGAGGCTCCGCGCCTTCGGGCAGATAGTCCGTGGGCAGGCCGGCTTCCTCCGTGTGGCACGCGTGTTCAAACATGGCATCGGCCCAGGATTCCAAGGCCTGCGACCCTGCGGTTGTCCTACTCGGTCGGAGACCCAAGTAGGTCTGAACAAAGCCGTACGCATCCTGGTAACGGATGTGCAGGTCCGTCTCGGTCTCGATGGAAGAACCCCCGGGGTCGACCCATCTCTTCATGAACTTGCTAAACTTCAGGTGTTCCGACTCGGTCCACGCCGGTCCGATGGTCTGTTCGATGAGTGGTCTGGTTGTGTCGACGTCGGAACTTGATTGAACGACCTGAATTCTGACGCCCAGTATGGGTTGCCGGTCGCCTGTCTTCTCTGTCTCAACGCCCGAAGCCTTCGTCACTTCCTGCGCGATCTCATCGGGGAGTGGCGTCTCGGCGGTGAATCTCTTCACGATCTTGAGTCGCTTCTGCCCCAGTTGTGTCGCACTCATGGTAGAGTCTTTGGGCGTGCCATTCGCATGGCCTACCAGAAAAACTGCTGCGTCTTCCGGGAACGAGCACTCGAGATCCTCGGGGCTCATGGAACTCGGTTCGGATTCGGTCAGGCACTTTCCCACGCCGGAGTACGCGATGGGTGTGGATGTGCCGGGCACGAACAGGATCGAGCCACGGGCCAGGATGTCAGAAGAGTCGACCTCCCGTCCCTGGCAGACAGCCCTCTCCTTGCCGATTGCGATAATTCTTATCGGTCCGCCGATGCCCCCTCGACGATAGACCAGGTATCTTCCGTCCAGATACCCCGGAGAAAGATCTTCCCAGCTCTTCCACTCCGCCGCGGTCGGTTTGTTGGCGTGAAGCCATGTCATAGGTCCGCGAGCGACGTCAGGTATCCACTCAAATCGTCCGGGGTTCGTGGACTCTTTTGGTGCAACGGGTTCTGCGTCCCTGCACCCAGCCGGAGAGAACCGCACGCCGATCGTGCTGGAGAGTGCGGGCCACTGCTCGTCTTGCATCACATCGTCGTGGACGACTTTTCGTTCAACGGAGTCCGGAACTGCGGTCTTACCGAGACGACTGCGGACCAGCTTCATTCGCCGCCGACTCAGCGACTTTGCGTTGCTTCGGTTGGTGACCTGTCGCGGGTCGGCAAACGAGTGTAGCTCGATCTTGCTTTCGCGCAGCTCATTGCATCGAAGCGACTCTACATCCGCATACCGAGAGGGAATCGCCGGCTCTCGGATGCATGGTCCCCACTCGCCAGCGTAACCGACGGGCTCCGCGGTCCCCGGTTCGAAGAACACGTATCCCTTCGGCTCGATGTCGACGCCGTCCAGGATGCAGGCAGGAGCATCGTCCGTCGATTTCGGCTTGTCCGGTGCCCAAGTGACGCTGTGTATGCCGGCGAGCGGTCCGAGCGCCTTTTGCGATGTCTTGGCGGGATTCTCTGTGCTCGCGCATCCACCCGCGACGAGCAGTCCCACCAGCAGCAGCGAAGATTGTCGATACGCGGTCATGATAAGTTCATCAGTGCCTTCGACGACTGAGCCTCTGGTTTATTGAGACAGCATCGGAGGCGCAGGGTTCCGAGTCAGTCATCCCCAATCTTTTTCTTGGAAATCGCGTCGACCCAACTCGGAGCGAGGAGCTTGGCCCATTGGCCGAGTTTGCCCGTTAAGGTCATCACCTCTTCGCGCTTGCGCTTCCGAATCGTGCGGACGATGCGGCGGCCGCACTCCTCGACGCTCATCATGTTCCGGTCGGTGTCCTCCGGTGCGTCGCCGCGTGTGGCGCCGTCTTCGCCAAGGGCGTGGCTGCGGATGTTGGTGTCCACGAAGCCCGGTGAGATGACCGAAACGTCGACGCCCTGTTCGTCGAGCTCCACACGGATCGAATCCAAGAATCCCTGCATGGCGTGCTTGCTCGCCGAATAGGCCGAGCGCGTCGGCACGCCGGTTTTTCCGGTCAACGACGAGATGCCGACGATGAGCCCATCTCGCTCCTTGAGGTGCGGCAGCGCCTTGTGGGTGCAGTAGACGGTGCCCAGGTAGTTGACCTGCATGATGTGATCGAAGATCGAGAGGTCTTCGATTTCATCGAAACGGGCGTGCATCGTCATGCCGGCGTTGTTGACCAGGATGTCAATGCCGTCGAAGGCGTCGATCGTTTCGTCGACAAGTGCCTGACAGGCCGTTTCATCGGTGACATCGGTCGGGACGACCACCGACTCACCGCCGCGCTGGCGGCATTGTTCTGCCACGCTCTCAAGGTCTTCGCGGGAGCGGGCGGCCAGCGCGACCCTGGCGCCCTGATCTGCCAGTTGCCGAGCGACTTCAGCGCCGATGCCGCGTGAGGCGCCGGTGATGATAGCGACTCTGTCTTCCAATGAGTCGTATGGTGTTGAGCCCAGCATGTAACCTCCTGCATGTAGAAAGGCTTACGGAATGAGATTTGCCTTAGAGTCTGATTGAAATCAAAGTGTTTCGGCACCAATTGAGTTGTTATACACCGTCACAATCGGGACGGCCCGACTCGGACGACTTCGGCACGGAAGTCGAGCCGAAAGTCATCGGCCGATTGACGGATTTCTTCGACCGAGTACACACGAATCCAGCGGACTGAAGTCGGAGAACCGACATAGCGACCATGTCTCCGGAGGACCCATGCGCAATCGTTGGTTCCACGTCCCGACACTTCACACGGCACTCGGCGAAGAGAAGTCGGTGTCGTGGATGGAGCTCTTCTACGATCTGATCTTCGTCGCCTCGATCATCCAGCTCGGCGACGTCCTGAGTAATCAGGTCACTCAGACGCATCAGGTGCTGGGTCCACTGGCCGGCTTTCTGGGGATGTTCGTACCCCTGTGGGCCGTCTGGGCGGGCTACAGCTTCTTCGCCAACCGGTTTACCGTCGACGATGTGCCCCAACGGGTCATCGTCTTCGCCAAGATGTTCGCCGTCGGGGCGATGGCCCTGACGGCGCCGGCGGTCGTCTTGCAGGGCGAACATGCGGCGTTCGCCCTGTCGTTTGCCGTGGCGCAGGGTCTGATCGCCCTGCTCTATCTGCGGGCATGGCGACAGGTTCCCGAGGCGCGCGACTACTGCACCTACTGGGGCGGCGCCTTTGGGATTGGCGCCCTGCTCTGGGTCGTCTCCGCCGTGGTGCCCACGCCCTGGGCCTACATCTTCTGGGGCGTCGGGGTCGCCGCCCTGGTCTACACGCCGGTCAGCGAACGCTCCCGCGAACTCGCTGAACGCTATCCACTGGACATGGAACATCTCAGCGAGCGGTTCGGACTTCTCACCATCATCGTCCTGGGCGAATCATTCATCAAAGTCCTGTCGTATTTGAGTGCCTCCGAGTACGGCATGCAGGCAGGCTTTTTGATGAAGGCCAGCCTGGGACTGCTGATTACCTGTGCGGTCTGGTGGATCTACTTCGACGATGTCGCCGGCGCCGAGGTTCGGTCCGAACGGGGGAGCTGGGTCGTCTGGCTCTTCGGCCACATGCCACTCGCTGCGGGCATCACGGCCCTGGGCGTGGCGGTCAAAAAGATCATCACCTTTGAGTTGGGAGCTCCGCCCGACGAGGCGTACCGCTGGCTGGTATGCGCCACTCTGGGGCTCGTCTTCTTCAGCGTGGCACTGATCGACTCGGTCACCGAGCGCGAACATGTCGAACTCAGCGACCAGGCCCGCGCGAACGTACGGTTCGCGTCGGTCTTCTTCGTCCTCCTGGTCGGCGCCGTGGGCCAGACGATGTCCGCCGGGCTCTTTTTAGCCATCATCACGGCGATCTGTCTGGGTCAGATCGTCTTCGACATCATGATCGCACCGATGGAGGAGGAGGCTCAGGAACTCGAGCGCGCTGTCTCGACCTCGGAGCTCGCGCGCCAATCCCGCGATGAACGCGCCGAGCGTCGAGAGGGTAAAAGCCGCGAGTTGGGGAAGCCGGTGCGTAAGGGCGCGCCCTCGGAGCTCAGACGCGACCTCTACTTCTTCTTCATGGAGGGTTCCTGGACCCGGCTGTTCTTTGCACTGGGGTTTGTCTACCTGCTGGTCAATTGCTTCTTTGCCGGTCTCTTCTTGCTCGAGCCCGGCTCCATCGCCGGCGCCCCCGATGCCAGCTTCGGCGAGGCTTTCGCCTTCAGCATTCAGACGATGTCGACCATCGGGTATGGCGCCATGAGTCCCGCCACCGCCTACGGCGACCTCATCGTCGCCCTCGAAGCGGCCTTCAGCATCCTGGGCGTCGCCCTGGCCACCGGGATCATGTTCGCCAAGGCCTCGCAGCCCCAGTCGAGCGTGTTGTTCAGCGAACCGATGGTCCTCACGGAGTACGAAGGTCAGCCGACGCTGATGTTTCGGGCGGGAAACGCCCGCGGAAGCGAGGTGGTCGAGGCCAAGGTCAATGTCTCGGTTCTTCGAGACGAAATTACCGATGAGGGCCACCATATCCGTCGGATGCATGACCTGGAGCTCGTCCGGGAACGCTCGCCATTCTTCACCCTGAGTTGGCAGGTCATGCACGTCATCGACGAGAACAGCCCCCTAAATGATGTCGATTGGGACCGTCCCGAAGCCGACCTGCTCATGTTTGCCGTGACCATGCAGGCCCACGAGATGACCTACAGCCGTGCAACGTTCGCTCGCCACGTCTATTCGCCGGAGGATATCCGCGTGGGCCATCGGTTCGTCGACGTCCTCAGCGAGACGCCCGACGGCGACATGGTCATCGATTTCACCCGGTTCCACGATACCGAGCCGGTGTTGGATGAGCAGGGTTCGGCTCGCTAATATTTGGTTGCGCGTGTCCCAAAACCAGTGTTTGCCATGCGTTCAAGGCCCCAGTTCGTAGTCGCCTCCGCCCTGTTGGTGGGTTTAGTCTTCACCTTCGGCACGGGGTGTCCGACCGAATCGTCGGGCGGACCAGACTCGAGTTGGAGGATTCCAGACACGGATGCGGCCCCTGATACCGAGGGTTCGGGGTGTGAAGACAACGACGATTGCAAACATGGCTCCTTTTGCGGTCCTGGAGACACGTGTCATGTGAATCGATGTCTTCGCGAACCCCCAATTTGTCCGCCCGAGCGGCGCTGTGATCCGCTGACAGGTGAATGCGTCGGCCCAGAATGCGAGGCGGCCGATGAGTGTATCGTCGGGGAGCTGTGCGTCGATAATTGGTGCGTGCTTGAGAAAAACGCCTGCGGCGAAGACGGATGTCCGGAGGGGCAGGTCTGCAATTACGATGCGAGTAGTTTGTCTGCCGAGTGTAGCGAATAGAGGTTCGGGTGGATCCGGCTTGGAGGATGTAGTCGGCCGCGCTCAGGACTTCTCATATTTGGGTTCGTACAACTGAACCTCCGAGCCGTCCGGAAGCTTGAAGGCCGTGGCCAATCCCCAGCCTTCGTCTTCGATGTCGCCGGTGAATTCGACGCCGCGGCTCTTCAACGTCTCCACGGTCTCCTCGATGTCATCGCAGTAAAACGATACTCGGTGGTGTTGCCCATCCGAGGGGTGACAGCCGATGTCAGCCTCCGGGGTGTCGAAGATGAGCCACCCGTCTCCGACGTCGGTGGCCGGAAAGTCGAGCTTGTCGCGAAAAAACGCGCGAGTCTCCTCGGGCTTGTCCGTGTAGAACATTGCGTGCATACCTTGAATCATCGTTGCACCTCGGCAATGAGTACCAAATGGAAATCGACGACACTCGAATTCAGACATCTCGGGGCAAACTGTACGCGAAACGGTGGTTATCTGACGAGGCCGATGGGCGCGCTCCGATGGTCCTGCTCCATCAATCCCTCGGCTGCGTCGAGCTGTGGGGAAACTTCCCCCGCAAACTCGCTCAGGCGACGGGGCGCACGGTCATCGCCTACGACCGGCTGGGCTTCGGCCAATCAGACCCTCATCCCGGTGAGCTGGAGCTCGACTTCATCCAGGAAGAAGCCCGCGAGGGATTCGCCGCAGTCCGTGAACACTTCGGCATCGGGCATTTCATCGCGTACGGCCACAGCGTGGGCGCCGGGATGGCCGCAGCGTGCGCCGCGACCTACCCGGATTCCTGCGATGTACTCGTCACCGAGGCGGCACAGGCGACCATCGAACAGAAGACCATCGACGGTGTGCTGGAGGCTCGGGAGATGTACGCCGAGGAGGAAAACGTAGAGAGGTTGCGCCCCTACCACGGCGAAAAGACCGAGTGGGTGCTGCACGCCTGGATCGATACGTGGCTGGCAGATGAGTTTCGCGACTGGAACCTCTACGACGTGCTCGCCCGCGTCGAGTGCCCTACTCTGGTGATACACGGCGACGAAGACGAATACGGTTCGCCCGGACAGGCCGCCTCGATTGCTCAGCGCGTCGCCGGTCCTGCGAAGACTCTGATGCTCGATGGGTGCGGGCACATCCCGCACCGGGAACGGACCGACGATGTCTTGAGTGCCGCGGCTGAATTTCTGGATAGTTAGGAGTCTCACCGATGGCTGCCGACGTTCGAAAACTGACCCCACAGGATCGTTCGAAACTCGATGCGTTTCTGGCCAGGCACCCGGCCACGACAATGTTCATGCGGTCGAATCTGCGCCGGGCAGGCATCGCCGAGGAGCCAACCGAGCGTTTTGAGGCCCTGTACGTAGGGGCGTTTCGGGATGGGGTGCTGACCGCGGTGGCGTCTCACAATTGGAACGGAATGCTCCTCGTTGCGGGATCCGCGGGGCTGACCGAGGCAGCGCGCCGTGCAGTCGGCACGTCGGGCCTGGAGCTGAGCGGGATCTCCGGGTCGTTGGACAAAGTCCAGGAGGTTCGAGGGCAATTTGGTCTGGCCGATGCGCCCACCAGTCTGGATTCTCCAGAGTACCTTTATTCGCTGAATCTACAGGATCTGAAGCCCCCCGCCCTTCTCGACCAGCCTGGCGTCGTCTGTCGTTTGCCGAAGCCCGAGGAGTTCGAGCTCATCTGCGACTGGCGCATGGACTACCACCTCTGGCTCGGCGGCGAAGAGGATGACGAAGGCGCCCAGACCATTCCCAAGCGTCTACGCCACAAGATCCAAGACGACCTGTGCCGGGTCCTCGCCTTCGATGGTGAGCCGGTCTCCTACACCGCATTCAACGCAACACTGCCTGAGCAAGTGCAGGTCGGCGGCGTCTGGACCCCGCCCGCCCTGAGAAATCGAGGGTACGCCCGAGCAGTCGTTGCTGGCCATCTGAGCGATGCCCGCGACGAGGGAGTCGAACGGGCGATTTTATTCACGGCGTTCGACAATAAGCCCGCCCAATCCGTCTACGAAGCCATCGGGTTTGAGCGCATCGGTTCATACGGATTGGTGCTCTTCGAGGAGCCCGTCGGAGACGTGCGCTGACGGGTGTTGGATGAGCAAGGTTCAGCCCGATAATATGCACGTACAGGCTCTACGTGCACTGGTGTTGCTATGTCATCGAGGCCCGTCATTGCATTCGTCCTCGCCACCGTGGTGGGGAGTGCCCTTCTCTGCGGCTCCGGCTGCCCGACCGAGACGCCCTCGGGACCAGATTCAAGCTGGACAGTCCCTGATGCAGCAGGGGCCCCCGACATCGACGTCGCCGAGTGCACCGAGGACGACGACTGCAGAGACGGCTCCTTCTGCGGGGATGACAGCGCATGTCATATCAATCGATGCCTTCGGAATCTCAAGTCGTGCCCGCAAGGCTGTGATCCATGGACCGGTCTGTGCTTGAGGTCCGAGTGCCAAGCGAACAACGAGTGTCTAGAAGCGCACTGGTGCGTGGATCACGACTGCGTCTTCCGAGAGGAGGCCTGCGGAGAGGAGGGATGTCCCGACGGGCAGACCTGCGAATACGATGCTGAGACCCTCTCAGCAGAGTGTCGAGACTAGTCGTTTTCTGACCCAATGCGCCGATTGGAGCGAACCTTGCAGTGATCACGTCCCGCAAGCCCCACTGTGGGGCGCACTGTTTCAATTCGTTCCAACAGAGGCACCAAAACGATGAGTGAACACACGACGGACATTACCTCGAAGAGCCAGCTCAGTGAGATCATGAGCGAGGACGGCCCGCCTGCCCTGATTGACTTCTGGGCGCCCTGGTGTGGTCCGTGCAAAATGATGGCGCCGGCGTACGAAGATGTCGCCGAGGCGTTCGCCGATGAGCCCGTCGAATTCTACAAGATCGACACCCAGGCCCACCCGGAACTCAGCGAGCCCTTTCACGTCCAGTCCATTCCGACGCTCATCCTGGTCGATGGCGGCGAGATTCTGGACAATCTCATAGGCGCCCAGTCAGAGGCGCAACTCAAAAAGCGCGCCGAATGGCTGCTTTCGAAACACCGCGGCGAGGGTTTTCTGAAGCGCCTGTTCGGGTGAGTGTCATTCTTCGCCCGATTCGTCGTAGACCGAGTGGATGAAGGTGCCGGTGTTGTCAGATGTGGGGCCTTCGGCGATGACGATCACCTGCATCCGGCCAGCTTCTCGCACCGAATTGGAGAATGCTCGGATGACCGAGATGTCGTCCGGCGCAACGCCGTAGAGGATGCCACGCAACTCTCGAACGAGGGTTGAATCGGACGTCACCCTATAGGTGCTTTTGACCTCGATCGGAGACGCTCTCTTTGAAGGGGTGCCTGACGGACCGATGTCAATCATGGAGTCCGCCGGACCCCAGATGAGCGACGGCGTGACGGGTACGACATTCGGGGACATCGACTCGGCCACCTGAAGGCATCCGACAGGGCCCCCTGCATGTCCGACGCGAAGCAGGCCCAGTTCGAAAACCGTTGTCCGCTGGAAGCTGGAAAGAGTGCCACCGTCTCGTTCAGTAGGCGGCAGCGGGTGCCGTCTCCACCCGGACCCACCGGTTCGTCTGTAATCTCTGTGACGTCTGATAGTTCACGTTCTTCGACCACACTACCAGGATCGGTCGAAGAGCGAATCTTAAGGGAGGGGCGGGCCTGTTGTGATTCGCCGAGTTCAAAGAGGCGCTGTTTCTCGACGGAGTCCACTGTGAGCTTGAGGTGGGCGGTCAGGCCGTCGCCCATGTTGAGAAACCCTACCTGCCGCTCGTATGCGTCCGAGAAAGTCTTCCTGCGCTTGAGAACTCCGTTGTGGGAGTAGGCACTGATGCGCACTCGGACCTCCTGCCCGTCCGGCCGGTATTCTGCAACCCAGATGTTTCCTTCGTTGTCGAGAGCCAGCGAACCATCGGTCGCTGTGGCCTCCCATGGCCCGTCGTATTCGACCAGGGTGTCAAATTTAGAGTCTTCCGCCCCGATTCGGATCAGACGAACGGGTCCTTGATTGTCAGGATCACTCACGGCGGAAAGCGCGTAGAGCTGCCCTCGCCAGCCGACACGTTCGGAATCAAGCCGACGACCCGGAAGTCGCGCAAGCTCACGTGAACCCCAGAGTCGATTGGGCCCAGCGCAGACACTCTCACGCGACTTGGCGGAATTGGCGCCGCGCATCGGCCAGCACGGAGGGCCCTGGGGCTCGAAGATGTCTCGCCCGCCGGTGTCTCCGACATCGCGGTCGACCGTGGACGTATCTTCCGTGTCTACACCGGTATCCTCGAGGCCGAATCCTGGACTGCGGCTATCTTGGTTGCAGCCAACTGCATAGACCAGGGAAACTGCTAGGAGAAAACACTTGGTACGGCGCACCTCAGCCTGCGGTCAAAATGCGTCCGGACCACAACTCGGAAAGCCACCGTCGGGGACTGTATCGGGTTCTGGACAGACGCGGCCATTTGGAGTGCACGGCGCACAGTCGCATCCCAATGACGGACAGAGATTGCAGATGGCGTCGCAGGTGTAGTTCGTATCCGTGTCTCCCGCGTCAGCCGTGTCCGTCGGCCCACCGTCGAGGTTTTGCTCGGCATCGGGACTCTGCGAGCATCCGACGCCCGCGAATGCGATGCAGAGTATCAACAAGCCGACTGCCGAAAACGTTTTGTATGTCGTGCCCATTCGTTAGCTCCCTCCAGAGGAGAATGACCTTCTCAACAAGGGAGCATAGTTAGACGTCGGTTGCGAATAAAACGGAACGCACCGAGCCGACACGAGTGAATTTGCTGTGGACACGATGCTGAAGATGCCCGATGCTAGGAGACCAGTCGACCAACTACTCTAGCGAGTCGAGGGCGGGATGAAAGTGACCTTTAACGTCTACGACAAACACGGTGTTCTCGGAAAATACACCGCACGGTCAGCCAGAGACGCCGTCGAAGAGGCGATCGCGAACGCAACGCGCGAGATCTCGAGAGACGGTGTCATCGTTAGCGCGAACGGATACTGCTGGCGCTACATGCCGCCATCACGCCGCCCCGTCTCGGGCGATGGCTCCGAGTGAGAGTTCTCCGGGAATGCTGCCCAAGTCCGGTGTGGGCCGGCAGAGTCGAAATCCCTGGAGGTTTCGGCATCCCTGTTGGCGCAAAAACTCGACTTGGTCCGCAGTTTCGACGCCCTCGCCGATGACTCCAATGCCGAGGTCTTCGCCCAGTGTGCAGACGCCTTTGATGACGGCGCGATCCGCCAGGTTGCCCTCGATGCCGTGGACGAAGCTCTTGTCGACTTTTATCGCATCCACCGAGAGTTCCCGAAGACGCTCCAGCGACGAGTAGCCGGTTCCAAAGTCGTCGACGATCACGTTGTGACCCTGCGACTGGAGCCACCGCAGTCGATCCGGGTGCTCCAGCAGTGAACTTTCAGTGACTTCAAACCACAGGTCGGCGCAGGCCGAGCACCGGTCGGCGGCGATTTCGGCCAATTGTTTCACTGAATCGTCGTCGGCGAGTTGCTCTGGGCTGAGATTGACGAATGTGGAGGGCCGTTCGCCGCACGCAACTGGGGCGGCCCACTCGCCGAGTTTTTCGGATGCTTGTTGAATCAGCGACCGGGTCATCGGCCCGATGAGCCCGGTACGCTCCGCCACCGGAATGAACTCGGCTGGCGTGATGGCACCGAACTCCGGGTCTTCCCATCGGGCCAGAATCTCGACCGCTGCCAGCGACATCGACCCATCGCTTACACGATAGATCGGCTGGAAGTGCGGATGCACGCGGTCCTCTTCGATGGCCGACCGCAGACGATTCTCTCGCTGAATTCGGTTGTTCTCCCGAGAATCTCCGCTCGGACGATACCGGTGATAGCCGGTGCCGTGTGAATCCTTGACCTGGTAGAGTGCTCGATCTGCCGCTCGACTCAGTGACCGAATCGCCGGGTCCGCCGCGTCGAGTTCGGCGCGCTCAAGTACCGAGGTATCCACGATTCCGACGCTGCCGTTGAGGTGGATCTCCTCGCCATCGAGCAGAAACGGCGGCCCGAAGACGTCCTCGATTCCATTTTGGACGACAGCTTCGACGTCCAGATTCTCGATCCCCCGGACGAGAATCTTGAATTCATCTCCGCCAGCCCGGGCCAGAATGTCGTCGGAATCGGACAGGCGGCGCAACCGCTGTGCGACCTTCCTCAGCACTCGGTCGCCGCCGGGGTGGCCGAAGCTGTCGTTGACCTGCTTGAAGTTGTCCAGATCCAGAAACATGACCGCCGACTGGACGCCCCGGTCCCGGTATGCCTCAACCGCGTCCCGTAGTTCCTCGCGAAACCGTGCCCTGTTCGGAAGGCCGGTCAGCCAGTCGTAGTGTGCCTGCTGTTCGAGTTGTTCGCGCCGCTCGTCGCGCTCTCGTTCGGCCTCTACGCGGCGACTGATGTCGCGTTGTACGCCGATGTAGTGGGTAACTTCGCCGCGTTCGTTTCGAACCGGCGACAATGAGACCTCGTTCCAAAACCAGCTTCCATCTGCCCGCTGGTTTCGAATCTCGACGGAAATTTCGCGCTGTTCGTCAATGGCCTCTGCGAGCTTTTCGACGGGCTCCTCGGACGTAAGTTCGCCCTGGAGAAACCGACAGTTTCGGCCGAGGCACTCACGAGCGTCGTAACCGGTGAGTTCTTCGAACGCTTCGTTGACGTAGATGATGGGAAGGTCGTCTCGGCGAGCGTCGCAGATCACCACACACTCACTCATCGCGTCGAGCGCTCGTACCGACAGATCGATCTCCTCCATACTACCTCCACGGCGAGATTCAGGGGACTTCGTCTGTGTCGTCGATATGATGAACCTCACCGGTGGAGAGTATCATTCAAAACTGCAAGACTCCGGACGGTATCAGTATTGCTTATTGCCGACCAAGCCAGGACTTGTTGACTTGAACGAAACGCCGGCCAGACGAGAGACCGCGATTGAAACGGGGGTAACCAGCCAGCAATGGGTGTCTATGTTTCGGGGGTTCCCCCAGACAGTACGGGTCCCCAGTTGCCGTCCGTGTACTTCGGATCGGCAGCTCATTCTTGGAGGCGAGAAGATGAACCGACGAGAGATTCTACATCTAAATGACACCCAAGAGATCCTCGACGAGCCGACGGTTGCGCTCTTTAGCGAGTCGCTTCGCGGGCCCCTCATCCAGCCAGGTGATCCCGACTACGACGATGCTCGGGCCATCTACAACGGGATGATCGACAAGTTCCCCGCATTCATCGTCCAGTGTGCAGACGTCGCCGATGTAATGTCCTGCGTGAATTTCGCACGGGACAACAAGATTCTGACCGCCGTGCGAGGCGGCGGGCACAATGGGCCGGGCTTGGGGACCTGTGACCGAGGGCTCGTCATCGACATGTCGCGACTCAACGGGATTCGGGTTGACCCGAAGGCTCAGACGGCTCGTGTGGGCGCAGGATGCACGTGGGGAGATGTCGACCACGCCACCCATCCGTACGGACTGGCCGCCGTCAGCGGGATCATGTCGACGACGGGTGTAGCCGGGCTGACGTTGGGCGGAGGCCACGGTTACCTGACCAGAAAATACGGACTCTCCGCGGACAATCTCCTTTCTGCAGATGTCGTCCTCGCCGACGGTTCGATCGTGACCGCAAGTGAAGATGAACACGCCGACCTCTTCTGGGCATTACGCGGCGGAGGCGGAAACTTTGGAGTCGTGACGTCCTTCGAATTCCAGCTCCATCCAGTCGATCACGTTCAGGCCGGTCCCATGCTGTGGGACAACACACATGCGCCTGAATTGATGCGCCGCTATCGGGATTTCTTAGAAGATGCGGCGGAGGAACTGTACGCGTTCTTCACGTTTTTGCAGGTCCCCGATTCCGACCCGTTTCCCCAAGCATTGCGCCTGCAACGCATGTGCGGCCTGGTCTGGTGTTGCATCGGCGATGAGGAGCAGACAAGAGATGCGATTGCGCCGCTGATGGAGTCGTTGCCCGAACCAGCGATGGACGGGATGCAGACGATGTCGTACCCGGCGGTGCAGTCGATGTTCGACGTCTTCTACCCCTCCGGACTCCAGTGGTACTGGAAGGGAGCGTTCATCGACGAGCTCACCGATGCTGCGATCGCCGAACACATGAAGCATGGCCTGAATGTGCCGACTCCCGAGTCGACGATGCACCTGTATCCGATCGACGGCGCTGTCCAAGCCAAAGCCCAGGACGAAACGGCCTTCAGCTACCGCAACTCCAGGTGGTCTCAGGTGATTGTCGGCGTCACTGACAACCCCGCTCAGAACCACCAGATGATCGATTGGGCGCGCGACTACTACCGGGCGATTGAGCCCTATTCGGCGGGTGGAACGTACGTCAATTTCATGATGGAGGAAGGCGATAAACGGTTGCGCGCCAGCTACCGCGATAACTTCGACCGGCTCGTCGACGTGAAGTCCACCTACGACCCCGGCAACCTCTTCCGCGTCAACCAGAACATCAAGCCCCGCAGAGCGGGACGTGACGGGCCTTCGAGCAAGGGGCGCGCGGCATGAATCAGGGTCGTACCGTGATTCGAACTGATGGATTGACCAAACACTACGGCGACGTGCGTGCCGTCGATGGCATCGATCTGTCGGTGCACCGCGGTGAAATCTACGGCTTTCTCGGGCGAAACGGCGCGGGAAAGACGACCGCCATCAGGATGATGCTGGGACTGATCCGGCCGACGAGCGGCGAGGTCGAGGTGTTGGGTAACGCCATCGAGCCGGGTACCCGTTCCGTCTTCGGCAAGGTGGGTTATTTGGTCGAGTCCGCGACTGCGTACCCGAATCTAACCGTTCGCGAGAATTTGGAGGTTCAGCGGCGGCTGACCAAGACAGAGACGTCCGCGGTTGGATGGGTCATCGAGCAGTTGGGATTGAGTCGTTACGCCGACCGCCCCGCAGCCGGCCTCTCGCAGGGCAATCGCCAGCGGCTCGCCTTGGCCCGGGCGCTGATTCACGACCCGGAGCTTTTGATTTTGGATGAGCCGGTCAACGGACTGGACCCGGCTGGCATCGTCGAGGTGCGAAAACTGCTGCTGAGGCTGGCTGACGAGCAAGGCGTCACCATCTTTCTGTCGAGCCACATTCTGTCGGAAATCGCGCAGATCGCGGACCGAATCGGCGTCATCCATGACGGAAACATTCTGGAGGAGCTCAGCAGAGAGCAGTGGCGAGCGCGTTCGCGACGCTACCTGAAAGTCAGACTGATGGAGTCCGACCAGGCGGATGAGGTGACGCGCCTGCTGGAACACAACGGCTTCGACGTGTCGAAGGTCATCCAAGAGGACGAGGCTCTTGAGGACTACTTCCTGCGCCTCACGGGAGGCGAATGATGTTCCCGGATGTCCTGCGGACGGAGTTTATGAAGCTTCGCCGGGCAAAAATCACCTGGATCTCCTGGCTCGCCGTCTCGATGATGCCGCTCATCGGGGGCGTGTTTGTCTGGATGGTCGCCGACCCACAGCGCGCCCGACAGTACGGGCTTTTGGGCCAGAAGGCCGAAATGGCGGGCATGACCGCCGATTGGGCCGGCTACTTCCAGGTGCTGCTCCAGATAGTCGGCATTGGCGGAATGATTCTGGTGGCGGTCATCGCAGCCTATGTTTTCGGACGAGAGCACGCCGAAAGCACGGCCAAAAACCTGCTGGCCTTGCCCGTGGGTCGTCATTGGTTCGTGGTTGCGAAACTGATCGTCGTGCTGGCGTGGTTTGGAGCCCTCATCGGATGGATGCTTCTCGAGGGGCTTCTTGTCGGCTGGGTTCTGGACCTGCCGGGATGGTCGACCCAACTCGCACTGAACTCGGTTGCCGATATATTCCTTGCGGCACTCGTCGCTTGGCTACTCGTGCCGGCCGTCGCCTGGGTGGCCGAGTGGGGTCGCGGCTATTTCGCGCCGCTCGGATTCACCATTTTCACGCTCATCATCGGCATGAGCGTCGGAGCCACGGGCTGGGGGAAGTGGTTTCCGTGGTCGATCGCGCCGTTGTTTGCCGGGGTGGCCGGCCCTCGAGCCGAGACCCTGGCACCGGGAAGCACGGCAGTGCTGGTGGTCACATTCTTGTTGGGCGTGATCGGGACCATCGTTCAGGTGCGATACGCCGACAACACCCAGTAGACGGGCCAGCCACGGCCAGCTCATTTCTTGAGGGCTTTTCGCTTCTCTTCGATGGCCGCCATCATGTCGTCAAACTGATCGCGGAGATTTTTGATGGCCTTTTGAAGCCTCTCTTTGGTCTCGCCGGAGGCCTCTTTGACCCTCTCCTCGAGCCGATCGAGCCGCTTGCCGAGGTTCTGGAGCTCAGACTCTAGTTTGTCCAGATTTCCTGGGGTGGCTCCGCCCTGTTCGCCGCCGATCTCTCCGAGCCGCTCTTCGAAGTCATCCAGCTTTGTTTCGATCTTCTGGCCGGCTTCCGCGAGTTCCTTGCGCAGCTTCCCTTCCGTCTCGGATTCGTCCTTGGAGTCGTCTTTCGTCACCTTTTCATCCTTCTCATCCTTGTCCGTCTCCTTCTGGCCCCCGTTTTCGCAACCGAAAGCGCCCAGCGAGAGAAAAATTGCCAGCGTCAACGACCAGATTCGTGCACTCATCAGAAGTCCTCGTGGTATGTCATATGTCATGGAGCAAAACGCCGAACACTCCACTGGATCAATGCACAACGAGGTCTTCGGGTCAAAAATCTTGTCCGTCGGCATCGGTTGACTGAGCGCTGGCTAGCAGATGTAACCGCGGATGTTGACTTGGATGATTTCGGAATCGGACAGTCCCTCGCTATCGGTCGCCGTCAGTCGAATGTCGTAGGTCGTGGGCCCGAAACAGGTATTGTCCCGAAGCGTGAGGCTCTTCGAGTTCCCGCCACCGGCCTGGATCCAGTTTTGATTTCCGGCCATTCGGTAAGACCACTGAAGCGAACTTCCGGAGAGCTGTCCATCTTCCGGGTCAGTCCCCGAACCGGACGCGGTGAACGTGACGTCGGGTTGAGTCGAGAAATCGGTGATCGACGCGTCGTCCTGCGGCGAGCTGATCGAGGCCGTGGGGGATTCGTTTGTGGTCTGGATGACGTCGAAGGTTACGGAGTCAGTCGCCGAGCCGTAATCGACCGTGATTGTCTGAGACTGAGCATTGTTGAAGACCCGCTGTACGGCGACTCCCTGAGAGAACACCGTCCCCTGCGGCCCTCCTAGACGCCAGCGGATTGGATGAATCGGTGAATCGGTTTGCGGTTTATCGTCGTCGAAACGGGCGACGAAGGTGACCGGTGTGCCCGTGGGAAACGTACTGCCATCGAGCGGCTCGACGATTTCGACGCTCGGCGCGCACTGGGAGGGAGGCGATCCAGAGGTGGGATTATTGATGTTCACGGTCACGGTGTCCGAGGCGGTCGCACTCGTCGACGCATCGCGTGCCTCGGCCGTGATCTCCCAGGTACCGTCACAGAACGGCGTCAGCCATTCGACGTCCCCGGATTTCGTGGTCGCGAACGTGAACGGCGCACCTGCGCGGTCATACGTCCACTTGATGTCGTACTCGCTGGCTGGCGTCCGTATCGAGGTCGTCGACCGTGGCGGTAAACTGAATACTCGCGTCTTCGTCGAAGGTCGCTCCGGCGAGGGGACTCTTGAGATCCAGCCTCGGCGGACTGTCGGAACCCAGCGCGGCCAGGACGGAATCGAGCGCGTTCACCCAGCGGTCGACGTCCGGGTCGCCGCTGCCGGTGTTGGCGTTCTGAATCAACACATTCCGCACGTCGAAGAACGAAAGCGACGGATCCGCCGCCTTGATCAACGCGACGATCCCAGCGGTGAAGGGAGACGCCGCACTGGTGCCGCCAAACGTGTTTGTAGAGGCCGCATTTGGGTACTCGCCGACCGTGATATTTGTAGGGGCGTAGATGTCGACGGTGCCGTCGCTGTAGACCCCGGTCTGAACGTTGCTGCCCGCGTAATTCGAATAGTCGATTCGGTCGGACGTGGCGTTCTTGAGGGCGCCGACACATGTGACTCCCACGAACTCACAGGGAGCGTGGATGGTCGGGTCGTCGCCCGGCGATTCGCCGGCGTCGACATTCACGTCGTCGTTTCCGGCAGAGGCGACCATGAAGTTGCCGTTGCGAAAGACATCGCGCACGAATTCGGCGTAATCATCGATGGTCCACCAGGCCCACGTGCCACTGTAGCTGCCTCCGAAACTCATGTTGATGACGAATGAGCGCGAAGCGAGTCGGCCCAAGGCCCATTGCGTGGATCCTGAGGTAAACTGGGTGAGCACCGTGATCGCATTGGCCACCGGTCCGCCTGGGCCCGCGCCTCCGTAGGAGTTGTTCGGCAGTCCCATCGCAGCACCCACGGATCCCGTTCCGTGCCACGGACAGGGGGAGCCGCCGGTGCAGGTTGCCGGGTTCGGTACGTCCAACCCGTTGCTGAGGATACCTTGAGCGAACGACTGGACCGAAGCCGGAAAGTCGTTGTTGATCGAGAAGCCACCATCGATCACTCCAATCGTGACCTTGTTGTTCAGCCGCCCCGCCCTCTCCAATGCGAGCCATGCGTCACCGACGCCGGTCCGCTGGTTCCCGGTGGTCTGCATGTAGGATTTGTCGAACGCATTATCGTAGGAACCCGGAGCAGACTCGTGCTCCTGCGTGACGCGCCCCTCGAAGGTGACGGCCTCATGGCTGGATGCGAGCCAGTTGAGGTCGGCCTTGACTCGGTCGATCGTGACCGCGGCCGCCGCTGCAATCAGGTCGACTCCCTGTTGAGTCGAAACCCGCAGGCGACCCTTCGCACTCGGTGAAAGCTCCAGCAACGATTCGTTGAGAGAAGGCGCTTGCGAGGCAGTCGGATCGATGCGCACTACATAGGACGGCCCGATGTCGACCTCCCCGTCGGGCTCGATGCGACGCACGATCTCTCCGTCCCACTCCGCGAGGAAATCGCTGAGTGCGCTCTCTTCGGCGCGAACGATGACCTCGTTGGCGACGAAATCGGCCTGGAATGCGTCGTCACCGTACTGCGAACTGGCGACCGGCCGAACCGGCCCGCCTTCCTCGAAAGGTGGCAGGGAATCGCGCACGGGTTGGAGGGCCGGGTCGACGACGACGTCGACACCCTCGTCGGCGTCGCCGGGCCCCTGAGGGTCCGATGCACAAGCGGCCAAGCCAATCAGAAGGAGAAGAAACCCGGTCCAGTGAAAATATCTCATTGCATCGCTCGCGAAAAGGTGCGGGGAAAATCTGGCGATTTTCCAATTCTAGGCACCTCAGTTGACCGGGCAATCAACTTTTTCAGGTATACGAGCCCTACTCATAGCGCTCGATAAATGTCCCCAACTGTTCATTGGAGCCGATCAGCAGTAGCTCCATGTCGGCCTCCATGGTGAGATCTGGCCCCAGCTCCGTAATCGTGTGACCGTCCTGTTTCACGGCGACGACATTAAGGCCGGTGTGGGCGCCGATATTGCTCTCTCGGAGGGTACGGCCGGCGAGCGAATCGGGCATGCGGCGCTCATAGATGTCTACGCCCTCGCCGAGGACCACGAGGTCTTTGCCGCGAAGGATCGACATCAGGGCGTCGACACCCAGCGTGGAGTAACTGAGGACAAAATCGGCGCCGGCACGGTAGATGGCCTCGAGGTTGCGCGAGTGGGTGATGCGACTGACGACGCGAAGGCCGGCGTTCAGGTTTTCGGCAGTACGAGGCCAGGTAGACGTTGATGGCGTCTTCGTTGGTGGTCAGCAGCACGGCCGAGGCTTCGGAGATGCCCGCCTTCTGAAGAATCGCGTAGTTCGAGGCGTCTCCCTGGTAGACGTTCTCGCAGACGTCTCGCAGCAGCTCACAACGCTCGGGTTGCAGTTCCACCAGGTTGACCGGAATGCCCTGCCTGTCCAGCGCCCGAATGGCCGCCTGGCCCACGGTACCTCCACCGATGACGACCACGGGATTGTCTTCGGGTTCTCCGGGGGCAAATCGGTCGTGGAGGGTCCGTAGTTGGGCTTGCGTGCCCATTACGACCGGCACGCTGGCGTCGGTCAGCTTGTGGTCGGGACTCGGCGGTTCCAGCGGGCCCCGCTCCCAGACGCCGATGATGTGGACGCCTGTCTCCTGACGGAGTTTCGTTTCTCGGATGGTCTTTCCAGAGAGAGATGTGCCGCGGACCGGCATCTCCGCGATCTTCAGGTCGCCGTATTCGCCCAGCGGCTGGACGCCGACCTGCTGGGCCTGCACCCGACTCGCCAATTGTTCGCCCAGCCAGCGCTTCAGGGGCAGAACGTGGGTCGCCCCGCTCAACTCGAGCACGTCGACGGCATTGTCGTCGTGGGCCACCGCCGCAATGGGAACGTCGGGCGCGGCTTCCCGCGCCGTCAGTGTCATATTCGTGTTCTGCGCGTCGGTCCGATTGGCCAGAATCAGCCGGGCCTTGTCGGCATTGAGTTTCGCGTAGGTCTCCTTGTCGTCGATGTCGCCGCTGACCGCCGATAGCCCTTCGATAAACTAATCCGACGCCGTCGGGGCGTCCGGGCCCAGTAAAAATACGGGATGCCCTCGCGGTCGAGCGCCGAGATAAATCCGGGTGACAGAGCGTCGTGATTGGTGATGATGACATGTCCCTCCGTTCCCGGGGGGACCTCGCGCGGTGCGCGGTTCTGAATCTGGGCCTTCAACCAGGGGGCGTAGAAGAATCGGATGAATGCAAAGGGAAGTACCACCAGAAGCAGAATGATCCCGGTCACCAGGACGACCACGCTGAAGGCGCGGCCGATGTCGGTCGTGAAGGTGATATCGCCGAATCCGAGGGTGCTCATCACCGTCAGCGTCCAGTGAAAGCCGGTGACCCATGAGTGCCACTCCCCCTCGGCGTAGTACATGATGAAGTGAAACAGGATGCTGAAGACCACGACGACCGCCACCACCAACGCGATGACCCGCATCAGGAGCGGCAGGTTGCGGCGGACCTCTTTGTTTTCCAGAAAATACGAAAGCTGTGTGCTGATGGTCTTCATACGATTCCAAATCGGCGGGAGGTTCGACTCGAGTGGCCACGAGTCTACGTTCGAACCGTCGGTCGGGAAAGCCCCGAAGTACGTGCACACTTAGTCGATTTGGAGGAAAACGATGAGATGGACGAGCGTGGTAGCAACTGCCCTGCTTTTGACGACTAGTGCCTGCGACCGGAAAAATTCGCAGTGGCAGCCGGTCGATACGGAGAGCCTTGAAGTCAACGAGCGCCAGAGACTCGACACGGCACAGGCGGCCCAGAAGGATCTGGGAAAAACGCTGAAAGGCGAGCTTACGGCGGCGGTCAAGGAGACCTCGTTCGCCGGGGCCGTCGACTTCTGTCACTCGCGAGCCCCCGAGATCGCCAACGAGGTCGCCGAGAAGCACGGCGTCAACCTCGGCCGGACCTCACACCGGCTACGCAACGCGAACAATACGCCTCCAGCCTGGGCCTCAGATGCCGTCGAACGAAAGGAGCCAAAGGAGTACGTCTTTCGCGGGCCCGACGAAACACTCGGCTACCTGAAGCCGATCAAGCTTGGCGGCCTGTGCACCAACTGCCACGGTCCGAAAGACCAATTGGCACCAGGCGTCGCCGAGCAGTTGGAGGAGAAGTACCCAAACGATGAGGCGACCGGTTTTGCCGTCGGCGACCTGCGCGGCTGGTTCTGGGTCGAGGTGCCCGGAGCGTAGATCACTCGAAGAAGAAGACGCCTTTGAGGTCTTCGGTGCGTGAGATGGCGGTCGCATCGCCGCCGCCACCACTGTCGCGCCAGGACGTGGCGCGGAACTGATAGTACATGCCCGATTCGGTCGGTCCACCGTACTGGACTTCGACTTGATTGGCTCCGGTTACACGGTCGACCATCTGGTCTTCCCAGACGAGATCGCCGTAGGCGTTGTAGACCTCAAGGGTGTAGTAGTCCTCGCTGGAGTCATCGGACCAGGTGAGTGTGGGAGCCGACGTGACGGCCGTCGGGCGGTTGGCGCCCGGCTCGCCCACGTCGAGGGCCTCGGTGACCTTGAAGGACTCCGAGATCTGGATGTCGCGGTTGCCGCTCTCGGGTACCGACACGGTGACCGTTCCGGTGCCGCCGATGGTTTGATCCGGGTCCCGAACGAGTCCGTCGTTTTCGAAGGCGGCCAAGACCACGTAATCGCCGTCGGGGACGTCCTCAAACGTGAATCCGCTGGTGATGTCGCCCTCTCCCGTTCGCGGCGCGCGAAGTCCCGGGGGGACCTCGCCGCGGCGGAAGGCCTCATCGAAGGTCGACTCGACGACCAGGAAGACGCTCGTCGCTGCGCCGCCCGGAGCATCGACGATGCTGATACTGCCAGAGACGGTAGAGAGGTCCTCTTCGGCGACCTCCAGATTGACATCCGTCACCGGTTCATCCTCGACGGTCACGGATGTCGATTGTAGCTGCAGCCCCGCCTTGTATCCGCGGACGGTGTAGTCACCCGGCGGGACATCGAAGATGCGGTAGGCACCGTTTCGGCCGGCGACAGCCGAGTACGCCGAGCCATCGGTGCCTTCGGCGACGACCAGGACGCCGCCAGCTTCGTCGGCGAGGACTTCACCGGAGACGGTCGAATTGCCCTGGGCTTGTGTGGGCAGCGGAATCAGCGTGATATCGGTCGGAGGTCGGTCCAGGACCCACGCCCCGTCCTGTTCGGTTGCGTCGGAGGTATTCACCGGAAGCGCCTGTCGAAGACCACTGGGAAACGCCTGGTAATCTGCGGCGTCGGCTCGCAGCGTGAAGGACTTGTCGATCGGCGCGCCCTCTTCGGTCCGGGCCACTGGAATCTCCAGCGCGTAGGCGCCCTCGGTGTCGCTGACCGCTACATCGGTGACGGCGACCCTCCGCTGGTCGAGGGCCACGACGTCGGCGCCCTCAATTGCATTTTCGTCGGTCGCGTCGCTCACGGTGCCTTCGATTTGGACCGGCTTGAAGCAGGCGTTCCCGCCACTCTGGACCTCGGCGCACCCAAGGTCAGGAAGACAGTAGGACTCCTCGGGGTCGCAGGTTGCGCCAGAAGGAAGCTGGCAGCGCGTCTCGCCCTCTCCGTCCGGCTCGCAGACAAAGTTGTCCGGACAGGGGCTGTCGGCTTCGGCATCACAGACCTCACCGGGGCCGGGACCGTCGTCGGTGTCTGCGCAGCCGAGAGGGGCTGCAATCACCATGAGCGTCGCCAGAATCAGACTGAAACGAGTATCCATCGCTACTACTCCGCGCATCGAGGAGCCCCGCCCGCAGGACGGGCAGAGAGCATACACTGAATTGTCGGGTGGCCTTCACCTGATTGGACGGTACACGACATACGAGTGAGAAACAAAAACGCCCGGCTCGGCGCAGGAGCGCGGAGCCGGGCGGGTGGACGGTTCGTTCGGCCTATCACGGACTCGAACAACTCGGCTGCTGGATCTCTAGGTCGTCGATCCACAGCGTCCAGTCGTGGTCGAAGTTGCCACAGAAGCTGGAGTTGTCGTTGTTTCCGAAGATCAGGGTGAAGCTCGACTCGTTCGTGTACTGTGACGGGTCGAAGGTCTTCTTGGTCCAGGACATATTCAGGGCGTTTCCACTGGCCTTATTGACCCAGATGGGAGTGATACCCGTGGAGTCTTTGACCAGGATCGAGACGCGACCCCAGTTGGCCGAGTTCGCCTTGACCCAGACGGTCATCGTCGTCGGGACCTGGGTGAAGTTGAAGGATTTCGACAGTCCGCCCACGCCGCAGACGCCCTGGTTGGGGCCCTCGGCCTTCCCGGCTTCGGTGCCGTTGTAGGCCGTGCTGGCACTTGTGGAGATATTGACCGTCCCGGAGCCGTTGTTGAACTTGCTCCAGCCGGTATCCGAGCCCTCGAAATCCTCGAAGACCGAGCCGCTCTCGTCGGTCTGGCCGTCGCAGTCGTTGTCGATGTTGTCGCCGCAGGCTTCGATCGACGGCAGTGTCTGGTTCTGGCATGAACTCCATTTGGTGCCGTCGTTTGCCTGCTGGCAGGTCTCGTTGCCGGCGCTGCAGCTTCCGACGCCCTGGGTGCCCGACGGGCCGGTGTAGCAGGACTGGGTCGTGCCGATCGTGCAGGTGCAGGCGCTGTCGTTCATGTCGGTGTCGCCGTCACAGTCGTTGTCGAGGCCGTCGGTACAGTCTTCGCCGCCCGGCAGCGTCTCGTTCATGCAGGGACCCCAGGCCGACCCGTCGTTTTGCTGCTGGCAGGTCTGGGTGCCGCTGGCGCAGACGCCCACGCCCTGGGTGCCCGACGGGCCGGTGTAGCAGGATTGGGTTGCGCCGGGCGTGCAGGTGCAGTCGCTGTCGGCCATGTCGGTGTCGCCGTCGCAGTCGTTGTCGATCCCGTCGGTACAGTTTTCTCCGCTCGGCAGCGTCTGGTTGGTACATTCGCCGAACGCCGAGTCGTCGCCGTCTTTCTGGCACGTGTGTTGGCCGGACGCGCAGGCGCCGACGTCTGCGGTGCCCGATGGGCCGGTGTAGCAGCTTTCGGTCTCGCCGACGACGCAGGTACACGACTCGTCGACTTCCCCGTTGCAGTCGTTGTCCTTGCCGTCACACAGCGTCTCGTCGTCCTGATAGGCCGACGGAATCTGACAAGAGCCATCGATATAACCGCGAGTGGTCTTGCCGCAGACGCCCTCTTTGATGTTGGCGAAGTTGCACGGGCAGCCTTCGTCGGTCGCCCCGTTGCAGTCGTTGTCCAGGCCGTCGCAGACGTCCTTGTTCTGGAAGCCATCCTCGGCCCCGGAGATGTAGTTTTCGGGTTTTTGACACGACCCGTCTTCGGCGCTTTTGGTGCCGTTTTTACAGACGCCGGTCATCTTGCCCTGGTACGGACAGGGGCAGCCCTCGTCGACGATGCCGTCGCAGTCGTTGTCGACATCGTCACAGGACGACTCGTCTTCCTCGTAGTTGTCGGGGGCCTGACACTCACCGTTCGTCTCGCCGATGGTGCCGTTCGAGCAGACGCCCTTTTCGGTCTCGCCGTAGGTGCATTCACATCCCTCGTCGACGACGTCGTCGCAGTCGTCGTCTTCACCGTTGCACTGTTCTTCTTCGGGCTCGCAGGTGGGGACGTCGGTCGTATCGGCGGCGTCACCACCGTCGGCCGTGGAACCGTCGGCGTCATCGCCGGTATCCTCTTCGATGTCCGAGACGTCCATCGGCGAGGTGTCGGGACCTACGTCCCCTTCGCCATCGCCGGAACCGCAGGCAGCCGTCAGTAGAAGAAGGCCGATGCAGACGGCCGTAAGAACGCTCGAACGCTTCGTCGACTCAGGTGACGAGATCATCGCTTTACTCCGCGTACAAAAAATGCGTTCTACAGTGGCGTGTAACGCAGGTCTGGGTCCTCAAAAATTGACTCTACTCGTTACTTAAATTCAGTGTACGGATCTCGTTGCCCCAACGCAAACCTGTACTGACGTGTTCACGGGCTCGAACAACTCGGCTGTTGCAGCTCCAGATCGTCGATCCACAGCGTCCAGTCGTGGTCTCCGTTGGCGCACGGATTGGAGTTGTCGTCGTTGCCGAAGATGAGTGTGAAGTTCGTCTCGCTGGTGTGCTGAGATGGGTCGAAGGTCATCTGCGTCCACGGTTTGTTGATGGCGCTACCACTCCCCTTTTGGTTCCAGATTGTCGTAATCCCGGTCGAGTCCTGAATCATGATCGACACGCGGCCCCAGTTGCTGGTGGTCGCCTTGATCCAGACCGTCATCGAGGTGGGGAGCTGGGTGAAGTTGAACGACTTTGACAGTCCGCCTTGGCCACACACGCCCTGGTTGGGCCCCTCGGCCTTGCCCGCCTCGCTCCCGTTGTAGGCCGTGCTGCTGGTGGTGCTGATGTTGACCGTGCCCGTCCCGTTGTTGAACTTGCTCCAGCCGGTATCCGAGCCCTCGTAATCCTCGAAGACCGAGCCGCTCTCGTCGGTCTGACCGTCGCAGTCGTTGTCCTTGCCGTCACAATTCGTTTCGTCGTCCTGATAGGCGGATGGAATCTGACATGCCCCGTCGAGGTAACCGCGGGTGGTCTTCCCGCAGACTCCGTCTTCGATGTTGGCGAAGTTACAGGGACATCCCTCGTCGGTCGCCCCGTTGCAGTCGTTGTCCAGGCCGTCGCAGTGGTCCATGTTCTGAAAGCCATCTTCCGGTCCGGTAATGTACCCGTCCGGCTCCAGACAGGATCCGTCCTGGTCGCTCTTGACTCCGTTTCGGCACACACCGGTCATGTTGCGCTGGTATGGACACGGGCAGCCCTCGTCGACCATCCCGTCGCAGTCGTTGTCGACGTCGTCACACGACGACTCATCTTCCTCGTAATTGTCGGGAGCCTGACACTCGCCATCTGTCTCGCCGATGGTCCCCTCCGAGCAGACACCATCCTGGGTCTCGCCGTAGCTACACTCACATCCCTCGTCGATGATCTCGTCGCAGTCGTCGTCTTCGCCGTTGCACTGTTCTTCCCCGGGCTCGCACGTGGGGACGTCGGTCGTATCGGCGGCGTCGCCACCGTCGGCCGTGGAGCTGTCGGCGGCGTCGCCGCTGTCCTCTTCGATGTCCGAGACGTCCATCGCCGAGGCGTCGGGTTCCCCACCGCCATTGGCCGACCCACAGGCAGACGTCATCGGTAGAAAGGTTGCGCAGAGGGTCCAGAGGAGGTTCGGGCGCTCGGTGATCCCGGACGACGTCTTCATCGATTGTACCTCCAGGGTAAAGTTCCGACGTGAATTGTTTGATCATATTACGAGTAATCCGCCCAAGGCGCAATCCGCAGCTTTGGCTCAGAAGGAAGACCGCCGTAGAGCCTCTTCTACATCACCTTCGACGGGTCACTATCGCGGTGTTACAAGGTGTTAACAACCGTATTGACCCAGGAGCCAAAAATGTCCCGTCACCTGCAACGTTTGAAACTGTCCACCGCTATCTGCCTTGTCGCCGCGTTACTGGCCACGGCTTTCAGCGCCAATGCCGCGACCCTGGAGACCGAGATGGTGCCGATGGACGACGGCACCGAGCTGGCCACCGACATCTTCAAACCCGACGGACAGGGTCCCTGGCCGGTGCTGCTGTTTCGCACGCCCTACAACAAGATGTCCGAACGGGCCGGCAAGCGGGACATCGCCGATAACAATGACGTCGTGGTCGTCGTCCAAGACCTGCGCGGCCGGTTTGCGTCGGAGGGCACCGACTGCGTGTTTCGGTGCGACAAGGCCGACGGCGCCCGAACGATTCGATGGATCGATGAGCAGCCCTGGTCGAACGGAACGATCGTCTCGACCGGTGGATCGGCCCGCGGCATCGTCCAGTACATGCATGCCGCGGCAGGCCCAGAGGCGCTCGATGCGATGTGGGTCCGCGTGGCCACGCCGACGGTCTATGACCACGGCATCTACTGGAACGGCGTGTTCCGCCAGTCGCTTATGACCCTGTGGCTCGAGGCGCAGGGCAGTTCCTTCTTTCTGGACGAGGTACGGGACCACCCCACCAAAGATGGTTTTTGGGATTCCGTGCAGACGGACGACAACTGGGGAAACGTCGATGTGCCGACCGTCCACTGGGGCGGGTGGTACGACGTCTTCAGTCAGGGAACCATCGATGCGTATCGAGGCTACCAGCACCAGGGTGCGCCGGGTGCGCGGGGCGAACAAAAATTGGTGATGGGTCCGTGGGTGCACGGGGGCGCCGACGGCGGGCCTCAGGGAGACCTTCAGTATCCGAACAACGCCTTCGAAGGCGGCCCCTTCGCCGAGGACATGTACGTGCGATGGCTCACCCACCACCTGGGCATTCGAGATCACTCCGAGTGGCTCGAGGACCTGCCAAACGTCCACTACTACGTGATGGGCGCGGTCGGCGAGCCGTCGGCACCGGGCAACGAATGGCGCACCAACGACCAGTGGCCGCCGGCGTCGGAACCTGTGCGGATGTATCTGCAGCCCGAGGGTGGCCTGGCGGCGAGCTGCCCGCCAGATGACGGCTCAACCACCGACTACGCCTATGACCCGAACGACCCCTCGCCCACCCGGGGCGGCAACAACCTGCGGATCAAGGCCGGCCCCGTGGACCAGCGGCCGGTCGAGAAGCGTGACGACGTGGTGGTTTTCGAGACGCCGACGCTCGAAGAACCCATGGAGATTACCGGCCGCGTCGAGGCGCACCTTTCAGCCTCGGTCGACGTGGCCGAGACCGACCTGATGGTCCGGATGACCGACGTCTATCCGGACGGACGCTCGATGCTGGTGTTGGATGCGCCAGCCCGAGTCAACTCACCCGATGGAGGCGTCGTCGACGTCACCATAGACCTCTGGAGCACGTCGATCATTTTGGCCCAGGGACACAAACTGCGGGTCTCGATCACCTCGTCGAATGCACCGCGGTTTCAGCCCCATCCTCAGCCGGCCGACGTGAGTATACACCACTCGCTGGAACACCCGTCTTATCTGGTAGTCCCCGACCCGAGCGCCGAAGATGGTGCGGTCGTCCGATGCGACGACGATGCTGACTCGTCCGACGACGTCGGATCCTCCGGGTGCTCATGCAGCTCCGCAGGTGGCGGGCCCGCCCCGACGTCGTTGCTTGTGCTTCTGGTCGGACTAATCAAGGTCGTACTCCTTCATTTTTCGCCAGAGCGTCGTCCGACTGATATCCAGTAGCTCCGCGGCACGGGTTCGGTTTCCATCGGTCTCGGCCAGCGCCCACTGGATCTGGCGGCGCTCGTCGGTCCCAAACCCCGTCGGTGCCCTTTCACGCTGCTCGGGCGGCGGTTCTCCGCGCAATTCCGGCACCAATTCATCGGTGGTCAGCGTCTTACCTTCTCCGAGGACGAAGGCGTATTCAATCACGTTTCGAAGCTCCCGGACGTTGCCCGGCCAGTGATGCCGCTGGAGAAGCTCGAGGACCTCTTGGGGCATGGCCTCGACCGTGCGTCGCTTCCGGCTGTTGAACAGGTTGATGAAGTGCCAGGTCAACGCCTCGATGTCGCCCGTCCGCTCGACGAGTCGTGGCAGAAAAAGGGGCACGACGCGCAGCCGATACATCAGGTCCTGCCGAAATTGCCCCGAGTCGACCACCCGGCGCAACGAACGATGCGTCGCCGACACCAGCCGTACATCGACCTGCACCGGCTCCTGGCCGCCGACGGGCACGAATGCCTGCTGTTCTAGCACCCTTAACAGCCGCGCCTGAAACTCCAGCGGCAGCTCAGCGACTTCGTCCAGAAAGACCGTGCCGCGGTCGGCCTGCTCGAAGACACCGGCCCGGTCGCTGGTCGCCCCGGTGAACGCTCCCTTCTTGTGCCCGAACAACTTCGAGGCCAGGAGGTTGCCGGTTAACGTCGCACAGTTGAGCGCCCGAAACCTCGCCTTCCGGCGGTCACTCAACCGGTGGATGGCCCGGGCGATGTGCTCCTTCCCCGTGCCGGTTTCCCCACGCAAGAGCACCGGTGCATCGTCGACTGCTGCTTTCTCGGCCTGCTCGAAAAGCGTCTCCATTTCCGGCGCCACGGTATGCAGGCCGTGGAATTCGGTCGTCTCGCGTTCCGTTCGCTCCAAGAGTTCGTTGCTCATTGCGTGTCCGTTGCCGCTACTGAAGCCGATTTTGGACCCGTTTCAATAGTTGAAACGGAGTGTTGAAACAACCGGGGCCTATTCTCACTGACGATCGACCAAGATGGATGGGACATCGCGCTGGTATTCAACTTGCAGCGTTGGACGACCGACGTCGCCTCATCGCGGCGTTCTCGTCAGCATCACTCATCCGACTTCAACCTATGGAACGAATCATGGCAGAGGATACGAATCCCTCGACGGAGACGTCCCCGCAGAGTGGAGCGCCGCTTCAGATCAATGCGCCGGCTCCAGACTTTGAGGCGGAGACCACGCACGGGCCGATTCGTCTGTCGGAGTGGAAACGCGACAAATGGGTGGTCCTCTTCTCTCACCCCTCCGATTTCACTCCCGTCTGTACGACGGAGTTCATCGGCTTTGCCGAACGCTACGAAGATTTTCAGGAGCGCGGCGTCGAATTGCTCGGCCTCTCGATCGACGGCCTCCACAGCCACATCGCCTGGGTCCGCAACATCGAAGAGAAGTTCGGGGTCGAGATTCCGTTTCCCGTCATCGCTGACATCGACCAGAAGGTCGCCCGCAAATACGGGATGGTCCACGGAACCAGTTCGGACACCTCGACGGTGCGAACGGTCTTCGTCATCGACCCCGAGCGTCGACTGCGTGCGATGGTCTACTATCCGCTTGAGGCGGGCCGCCAAATCGATGAGTTCGTGCGACTGGTCGATGCACTCCAGACCATCGACGAGCAGGAAGTCGCCACGCCCGCCGACTGGACCAAGGGCGACGATGTCGTCATGCCTCCGCCAGAGACCGCCGACGAGGCCGCCGCGCGCATGCAGGATCCGGAGGCCGATGTCACCGATTGGTACTTCGCCACCAAACCCTCAGAGGAGTAGACCGTGACGCTCATTTACGGACTGATTTGGGGGAGCTGGGTCGTCTTCGGCATCGCGACCGTCTGGGCCTTTGCCTGGGCGGTCCGCTCCGGGCAGTTCCGCCAGGTGTCGAAAGGCTCAAAGGTCCTCTTCGATGAGGACGAACCCGTCGGAGAGATGACCGACGCCTTTCCCGATGTCCCCGACGACCAGCTCCCCGACCCAGATAACGAAGGAAACGATGGGTGACTCCGAGACTGACCTTGAACGCGACGCACAATCTCGCAAAGCGATCGATGCCTCGGCCCGTCTGCCGGTCGTCTTTATGATGGCCAGCGGCGTCTTTTGGCTGCTGTTTGGGACGGTGCTCGCCTTCATCGCCTCCTTCAAGCTCCACTCGCCGTGGTTTCTGGCCGACCAGGCCTGGCTTACCTTTGGCCGAGTCCGGCCCGCCCACCTCAACACGATGATCTATGGGTGGGCATCGATGACGGGCATCGGCGTCCTGCTGTGGCTTCAGGCTCGGCTCTCTCGCGTCCGGGTGCCACTGCGAAAGAGCCTCATCGCCGTCGGTGTGGTCTGGAACTTCGCCGTACTCGCGGGGACGGTCGCCATCCTCGCCGGGGGCTCGACCAGCGTCGAATGGCTCGAGTTCCCACCCTGGGTGGCCGCCATTTTGGGGGCCCTCTTCGTGGTGGTGATGGCCGCCTCGGTCCTGACCTTCGTGCGGCGCAACGTCGAGCACGTCTACGTCTCGCAATGGTACCTGTTCGGGGCGGTCTTCTGGTTTCCGTTTTTGTACATCGCCGGCAACCTGGTGATCCACGGGACGGGAGCGTCGGGCGTCGCCGAGGCGACGGCCAACTGGTGGTATGCACACAACGTCTTGGGCATCTGGTTTACCCCCATCGGGTTGGCCGCTGCTTACTACTTCATCCCAAAGGTCATCGGCCGCCCGATTCACTCGTATTATCTGTCCCTTTTGGGCTTCTGGACGCTGGCGCTCTTTTACAACTGGGCGGGCACGCACCATCTAATCGGCGGACCGATTCCGCTGTGGGTCCAGACCGTCGGCATCGTCGCCAGCATGATGATGTTCATTCCGGTCATCACCGTGGCCATCAACCACCACATGACCATGGTCGGCCACTTCGACAAACTCGAGTACAGCCCCACGCTCCGGTTCATCGTCTTCGGAGCCATGTCCTACACCCTCGTCAGCGTTCAGGGCTCGTTGACTGCCCTGCGAGTCGTCAACGAGACGACCCACTTCACCCACTACACCATCGCCCACGCCCACCTGGGCATGTATGCCTTCGTGACGATGGTGCTGTTTGGGTCGATGTACTACATCCTGCCGCGGTTGACGGGTCGTGAATGGTCCTCTGGGCCGTTGATTCGCGCCCATTTCTGGACCACCGGTCTCGGCATGGTTCTCTACTGGGTCGGGCTGACCATCGGCGGCTGGATCCAGGGGCAGATGCTCAAGAATCCAGACATCGCGTTCATCGAGATCGTCCAGACCACCCTGCCCTATCTGTGGTCGCGCTCGTTTGCAGCCGCGCTGATGTCTGTCGGCCACTTCATCTTCGCGTACCTGGTCGGCCGGATGCTCTACGAGTGGGCCACCGACCGTGGAAAGGACAGACTCCCCCCGATGTTGGGAGGTGACCAATGAGTGATACTCGTTCCCATCCAGACGGCCCTCGGCCGGACGACGATGACGGGCGGCAGGTCTGGCTGACCCCGCCCGAGAGCATGCAACACAGCCTGTTCATTGCCGCCGGGGTGCTGGCCACCGTCATTGCTTCGTACGTGGGACTGGTGGCCATCCCGAACTGGCAGGTCAACAGGCTGGAACCCGTCATGTTGGACAACGGTGAGACCTATCCGGCGGAGCGTTCCGAGTTGGCCCAAAAGGGCAAAGACGTCTACATCGACCTCGGTTGCGTATATTGCCACAGCCAGCAGGTTCGCCAGAACGATTTTGGCGGCGACCTGTCTCGCGGCTGGGGCATGCGTTCGAGCGTCCCGCTCGACTACACCCGCGAGGAGACGCCGGTACTCGGGACCATGCGCACCGGCCCCGACCTGCGAAACATCGGGGGCCGCCAGCCGAGCAGACAGTGGCATTACCTGCATCTGTACAATCCGCGGATTACCTCGCCGGGCTCCACGATGCCCCCCTTCCGTTTCCTGTTCGATACCGTGCCGATCGAGGGGCGAACCAACGTTCCCGTCGGTCGGGTCGACATGCCCGAGGAGCACAGCGTCCCGGGCCACTACGTCGTGGCGACCGACAGGGCACGGGCTCTGGTGGAGTATCTGTTGAGTCTCGACCATGACCAGACGCTTCCCGAAAACGCCAATCGCGGGACTGACCCCGAGCAGGTGGACCGATGAGCGACTCACTACGAGAGTCACAGGAATCGCCCGATGAGGGGGACATCCACGAGATGCACGACCCCATCGCTCGCGAGTTCGAGCGGCCAGAGGATGGCTACCAGCCGATCCCGTTGACGCTGATCTTTCTGTTCTTCGCTCTCGTCGGGTGGGGAGGCTGGTACCTTGGCGCCTACAGCGGCGACTGGCGAGTCGACGTCTTTTATCCCGGCGACCGTGCGACCGCGGCGGCCGAGGCTCAGAAGGAGTCGAGCGGCGGGACCTCGCCAGAAGAGCTCGCCACCCTCGGCAAGCGAGTCTACGCCCAGTGTGCGGCCTGCCACCAGCAAAACGGCAAGGGCGTGGCGGGAAACTTCCCGCCGCTGGACGGTACGGAATGGGTGACCGGGCCGCCGCAGACCCTCATCCGTATCCTCCTGCACGGCCTGGAGGGGCCGATCCAGGTGGCTGGCAACGAGTACAACGCCCAGATGCCGGCCTGGGGTGGGCAGCTCTCGGACCGCCAGATTGCCGCCGTCCTCACCTACATCCGGTCGGCCTGGTCGAACCAAGCCGGACCCGTCAAACCCGCTCAGGTCGAGTCACTCCGCAAGGAGAGCGCGGACCGCAGCGCATCGTGGACGGCCTCCGAGCTGAAGAGCCTCGAGAGCGGACAATGATCGCCAGGAGCGTGTACGATGGAATGCTGTGATTCAGAGACCACGCCACGGTCGCCCCCGCAAGACGAGTCGGCGGATCGGGAGTGGATCAAACTCGGGATCAGCGCCCTGCTGGCAGGCAATGCCATGGTGGTCGGCCTCACGCTGAACCTCTCGACGCTTACGCCGAACGTCCGGCTCTTCATCGAAATTGCGCTGCTCGGCTCGACCATCATCGTCTTCGACCTGTTGGGCCGTAGACTGCTACGCAAGGTGTGGCAGGCGATAACCCAACGCGAAGTCACCTTTGAGTTTCTCTTTCTGGCCGGGATGCTCGGCGCCCTCGGGATCTCGATCAGCTCGATGATCCGCGGCGAGGGGCCGGTGTATTTTGAAGTCACCTCGCTGCTTCTGGTCGTCTATACCGCCGGTGACCGGGTCGGGCGCGTCAGCCGCCAGCGCGGACTCGAGGCCGCCCGGGACTGGGAGGTCGACGACCAGGAATGTCGTCGGATCACCACCTGTGGTCACACCGAGCGAGTGCCACTCGACGCGATCGCCAAGGGCGACCTGGTGGCCGTCGATCCGGGAGAGACAGTGCCGGTCGACGGTGTCATCGAGCGCGGCGAAGGTTTCGTCCGCGACGCTCACGTGACCGGCGAATGGGCTTCGGCGGTCAAGCGTCCCGGGGACCGCGTCTTCGCCGGATCCGACGCTATCGATGCGTCGCTCGTCATTCAGAACGAAGCCCCGAAGGGCGAACGAATGATCGATGCCATCCGGGCGTCTGTCGAAGAGGCATGGCAGCGGCCGTCGGAATGGCAGGTCGAGGCCGACAGGATCGTCCAGTGGTTCTTCCCGGCCGTCGTCGCGTTCACCGCGGTGACCTTCGGATATTGGGCCTGGGTGGCCGACTGGCAGGAGGCGCTGTTTAACGCCCTGTCGGTGCTGCTGATCGCCTGCCCCTGCGCCCTCGGATTCGCCGTCCCGCTGGCTGTGTGGATGACCCTGGGATCGTACGCCGACGCCGGGTTGATCGCCCGGGGAGGCGACGTCGTCGAGCGACTCGCCAGATGCGATACCGCGGTCTTCGACAAGACCGGCACATTGACCGCCGAAGCCGGTCATCTGGTCGACCTCGTCGCCGCCGATGGGCCCGGGGGGCGAGATCAGGCCTTCGCCCTGGCCCGGACCCTTGAGCAGGCGAGCGACCATCCCGTCGCCGCGGCGTTTCAGACTGGGTCCAACACCGACGGGGACCGCTGGCGACTCGTCACAAGTCGCTCGATTCCAGGTGCCGGCATCGAGGGGACGGTGCGGGACGTCGACGACGGCGGTGAACGAGACGTCGCCGTCGGCACAGCCGCCCTGGTTCCCGATGACCAGAAGGAAATTTTCCGATCCCTGACCGACACCCTGCGCGGTCCCGATGGTGTCCGCCACCTGGCCATCGTCGTCGACGACACGGTCGTCGCAGCCGCGGCCGTCGCGGAACGGCCGGCCGACCGACTCGATGTGATGCTCGACTCACTGGAGGCGGCCGGCGTCCGACCGCTTCTCGTCACCGGAGACCGACCCGAACGTGCACACCGGCTCGGGTTCGACGACGTCTACTCCGAGATGAAGCCCGACCAGAAAGAACAGCTTGTCGACCGACTCCGACAGGCGGGCCGCCGCGTCGTCTACATCGGCGATGGCGTCAACGATGCCGGCGCGATGGCGGCGGCCGACGTCGGAATCGCCAAAGCCGATGGTTCGGAACTGACCGTCGACGTCGCCGACGTCACCTGGCACGGCGATGACCCGACCGATCTCTCCGCGGCCCTGCAGCGGGCGCGCGGCACCGTCTCCACGATTCGCACGAACCTCGGGTACGCCCTCGTCTATAATGTCGTCGGTATCGGCGCGGCGGCCGCCGGATGGCTCCATCCCGTCTTCGCCGCAGTCTTGATGGTCAGTTCGAGCCTGTTTGTGACCTGGCGCACCGCGATCACCCTGGAGGATTAGACGCAGCCGTCTCATATCGATTAGTGTGCGGGTCGGTACGATGGGTATGACTCGCACGTATGCAATTCTTCTGATGGGGGCACTGCTGGTCTTCGCCGGGTGCGAAGATCCCCGGGGCTCAGGCGAACAAACCAGCCGGCTCACCGTCTATGCCGCCTCCTCGTTGACCGACGCGTTTCGGGAGATCGAATCGGGTTTCGAGGCGGCGCACCCCGACGTGGAGGTCGCCACCAACTTCGCCGGCAGTCAGGTCCTGCGCCTCCAGTTGAAACAGGGTGCGTCGGCGGACATCTTTGCGTCGGCAAATCTCCAGCACATGACGGCGCTGGTCGACTCGGGCATCATCGTCTCCAGCGAGATGTTTGCCCGCAATGAATTGGCCGTCGTCGTGCCCGAGGACAATCCAGCCCGCATCAAATCCTTCCAGGACCTCCCGCGGGCCGACAGCCTAGTCATCGGAACGGACGATGTGCCCGTGGGTCGCTACACCCGCCAGATGTTCGAACACGCCCGCGCCCAACTCGGGGACGAATTCGTGCAGATGGTCCGCGACCGCGTCGTCAGCAAGGAGAGCAACGTGCGGCTGGTCCGCGCCAAGGTCGCCATGGGCGAGGCCGACGCTGCCATCGTCTATCGAACCGACGCTGTCTCCTCGGATCGTGTCAAAACCGTCGACGTGCCCTCTTCTATCAACGTCAGCGCCCGTTATCCCATCGGCCTAATCACCGCCACCGAACAGCCGGAACTCGCCCGTACGTTCGTAGACTACGTGCGGTCCGCGCGAGGCGCCGAAGTTCTCCAGCGCCACGGCTTTTTGTCGGAGGCTCCATGATGTCGAGGACTGCATATCTGGCAGCGCCACTGGTGATGGTACTCCTCCTGCCGGTCGTCGGCCTCTTTGTCTCTCCATCGGCCGCCGATGTCGTTGCTGGCGCCAACCACCCGCTATTTGCCCCGGCCCTGTGGCTCAGTCTGCGGACCAGTGTGCTCAGCCTCGGCCTGATTGTGGTGATGGGTACGCCGCTGGCCTGGTGGCTGGCGAACTCGTCGTCGCCCAGCGCCCGGGTGGTGGAACTGGTCGTGAATCTTCCGATCGTCATCCCGCCCGCCGTCATCGGCGTGGGCCTTCTGCAGGTCTTCGGGCGCCGGGGCCTGCTGGGACCGTGGCTCGAATCGGTCGGCCTGTCGGTCCCCTTTTCTTCGGCCGCCGTGGTCATCGCGCAGGTGGTCGTCGCGGCACCCTTTTTTGTGCAGGCGAGCGCCAACGCCTTCCGAAAGGTCGACGACGAGTTGATGGTCGTCGCTCGCACGCTCGGCGAGTCGGGTCCGGGCGCCTTCCTTCGCGTCGCGCTACCCATCGCCCTGCCGGGTCTCATCGCCGGCGCTTCTATCGCCTGGGCGCGCGGTCTCGGAGAATTTGGCGCCACCTTGCTCTTTGCCGGAAACATGACCGGCGAGACCCAGACGATGCCGATCGCCATCTACACCGCCCTCGAATCGGACGTCCGCGCGGCGGTCGTGATGTCGATGCTGCTCGCGGCGGTGGGCGTGTTGCTTCTGGTCGCCCTCCGGTTCGCGCCGGCGGCGTGGAAGTGGACACGGGACTTGGGAGGCCCATCGTGAGCTGGCATGTGCGCGTACGTGCCGAGGTCGGCGACCTCGACATGGATATACAGATGGAGGGCGAAGCCGACCCGGTCGCCATCATCGGTCCAAACGGCTCCGGGAAGACGACGCTTCTACGGATGATCGCGGGCGCTCGCGCACCCTTCGCCGGCGACATCGAAGTCGACGGTCAGACCTTCTTTTCGTCCCGTCAGGACGTTGACCTCCCTCCTGAGGACCGCCGCGTCGGGTACATGCCCCAGGGCTACGGACTCTTCCCTCACCTGAACGCCGTCGAAAACGTCGCCTTCGGACTCCGCTCGCTTTCGAAAGAAAACGAACATCGTCGCGCCAGAGAGATGCTTGCAGACCTCGAATGCGACCACCTGGCCGACCGGCGCCCCGGCGCGCTTTCAGGCGGCGAGTCCCAGCGTGTCGCCTTGGCTCGAGCGCTGGTCATCGACCCGAATATCCTGCTTTTGGATGAGCCGCTCTCGGCCCTCGATGCTGCGGCGCGCTCCAGGACCCGCCGTCTGCTGGCGAGGCGTCTGAGCCGCCGGGACTGTCCCTCGGTCATCGTCAGCCACGATGTGCGCGATGTCCGAGCGCTGGATGCCTACGTCTACGCGATCGAGGGCGGACAGGTCGCCCAACGCGGGCCGCTCGAAGATCTCCGCGCCGAGCCTGCCAGCGCCTTCGTCGCCGAGTTCGTCGGCGACGGCTGACGGGAGAACGGGCCTATTTCGACAGCCGCGCCTCGCCGCGGATCGTCGGCCGCACGATGGGCAGCCCCTTCCCCATGCTCTCGCGAGTGAGGTCCACGAGTTCGAAGCCGGCCTCCCGCATGGCGTCGGCGGGACGGCGCGTCAGATGGCAGTTGTCGGCGACGCGCTTCCAGACCGGCTCGATGCGCCGCTGCCAGGCCAACCGGCCGGGATTGTCCCGGGCGGCGACGTGTTCCACGAACAGGAATCTCCCGCCGGGTTTCAACACACGGCGGAACTCCTGCAGCGCCGCGGCGACATCGTCGACCGAACAGAGGACCAACGTGGCGACGACGGCATCGAACGAGTCGTCGGAAAACGGCAACTGCTCCGCGCGAGCATCGACGAGACGCACTCCGGGGTTCGGCCCCTGTTCGATCCGGTGGGCCAGTTGGGCCCGCATGTGGGGGTCGGGCTCGACGGCCGTCACGTCGGTGACACTATTCGAGTAGTACTCGAGGTTCAGCCCGGTTCCGGCGCCTACTTCCAGGACGCGCCCCTCGGCCCTCGCCAGAAGTTCGCGACGCCATTCCCCCAGGACCTCCCGCTCGGCGGAGGCCATGAATCGGTCGTAGATTTTGGAGACGAACCAGCTCATGGAGTGCTTAGATTGGCAGCGACACGTACGAGGCCGCAAGAATTCATGAGATAGACGTCGCTACGACTGCGCCGGCATGGTCAAAGGGCGATGTCTCATACTCTTCGTCACGTATGCGTCTGATGAATCCGTAGATGCCGACCGGAGCCGTATAAACGGCGAGTGAGAGAAGCCAGAGGGCTGAGCCGTGATGCCAGAACTTGCTGCGGCCGGTTTCAGCCAACCCCCCGCGGCGGGCCCAACCGATAACGCCGAGTGGTACCGTCAACACCGTGGCGACGAGTACGAGGCCGGTGGAATCATACCACGGTCGCTCGTAAGGATCGTCACTTTCCCGCGCGTCGAAGTGTTCCGGCGGGGTGGGCTCTCGTCCGCCAAGAAGGTCAGCTAAGGCAGCATGCACCGTCTGGTGCGCATCGGACGACTGTAGCCGAAACACCTGCCCGTCGAACTCCATGGTGAGTGTGTCTACTCCGGTGTCGGCCTCGACGTGCGAGATGTCGTCGACGGCGATGTCGTGGACCGTTGAACCGAACCACTCGTTGCGAACAAACACCAGACGTTGGTCTGTGACCATCAACTCGCCGCGCAACCCATCGAGCGTCGCGCCGACGTTCAGGTAGAGCTCCTCATCATCGCCCTGATGATGGCTCCGAAACCGAAAAAGATGGCTGGACTTACTCAAAACGCGTCCTCGCAGGGGTCTTTAACATGTGGAGTTCGCCGCATGCGCTATACTTACTCCTGATCGACGGATCTCAGATGAGTATGAAAGAGATAGCGATCGTAAGCAACGTGGCTAAGACGGCTCCCAAGTAATCGGAATGTGACGGCCTGCGCCCGTCGTCTCGAATTCGCCTCACAAAACCGTACAGCCCCACGGGGGCCGGTAGGATGACCAACGTGAATATCCAGAGCGCACCGGCGTGATGCCAAAACTTGCTTCGGCCCGTCTCTGGCAAGGAGTTTCTGTCCAGCCATCCTGAAAGGGCGAGGGGTAGGCAGAAGAGCGCGACGAGCATGAGCCCGTGGGAGTCATACCAGGGAAGCTGGTAGGGATCGCAGGCCTTCGGGTTCCCCTCGTCCATGAGGTCGCGCAGGGCGGAGTCGATGGTCAGGCACGCCTCCGAGGATTCGAACTCGAAGGTGTGGCCGGCGACCTGTAGCGTTGAAGACTCACGGCCTACGTTGGAGCTGACCTCAGAAACGTCCGTTATCGGTATGTCGTGCGGGTCATCCTCGACCTCCCCATCGGGAACGAAGATGAGGCGGTCGTCTGTCACACTCACTGTCCCGGGCGCCCCTCGGTAGTGGCATTCGACTTTGACGAACATGCTTTCCTACTCCATCGGCACTTCGGGCTCTTCGCCGCACTCTTCTTTGACCTGACTTTTCGAGATGACCGGTCCGTCCTCCGTAGTGCGGGTGTCAAAGGTACCATCATCTATCTTGTTCCAGATGTCCCTGCGGCTCGAACCACAGTGCATGGCCGCCTCGATGACGGACATGTATTTTGATTTCTCACTGTCTTTGACCGGTTCGTCGGACGTGGATTGATCGCGTCTATCCTCTTCAGACCCGTTAGAGTCCGTCTCCTTTTGTTCCTGAAAATAGTCCGATTCGCGCCGCGTGTTTGCCGATGTGTCGTAGGATTGCGTCGGCCGCGTGGTTTGGTCATTTGCAAAGTAGCTGCGTTTGACTCCCTCGCATGCGTCGGCTCGCTTGAACCCACTGACGGCCGAGGCGGTCCAGATGGCCGTAAGGCCAATCCCGCCGATGATCGCTCCGACGACGTAACCGGATGCGGCGTCGGACAGAAAGCCTTGCGATGCGGCTGCTGCAGCGTTCCTGATAGTCAAGAGGGTTCCCAGCCCGTGGCCCGCGGCCTGCACCGAGTCGATGGTGGGTGCGAGCCGGTTGGAGACACACACCGGCATCTCCGGATCCAGCGTCTCTGGCCTCTGCATCGTGACCCACGAGCAGCCCGATGCAAACAAAGTGAATGCGACGACGACGGCGACTCTGGCGCGTATGGACTTCATGGCGTCCCCTCTTTGGGTGAGATGAATTGCGGCCGTAGACTAAGATTAACCAATGCGGGCCGCAAATTCATCGGGGGTCTAGTCCATCGGCACTTCAGGCTTCCCGCCTTCGTCGTCGTTTCTACATGCTTCTCTGACGTCTTTTTTGGGAAATCTGATGCCATATTCAGTGTGGTACGCATCCAAAATCCCATCCTCCACGAACTCCCACATGGTATCTGTTTCGGCATCACAGTATTCTGCCGCCTCTTCGGCCGTCATGTACTTCGCCGGGTCGATGTTCGTCCTGTATTTGTCCACGTTCGGTCTGGATTTGCTCGGCTCCTCGTCTTGCTGAGTGGACTCGGAACTCCGCTGGCCGCGGAGGCTCCCCAGACGATCGTTTGAACTACGCCGAGCATCGTCCAGGCGGCGACAGCCCCCGACGAATAGCCGAAGTCATCCAAGTAGATCGCTGAATAAATCGTGCCGCTCGCGTTCGACAGGGTGAAAAATGTATCAGCGCCTGGCGCGAGTTTATTGGAAACGCATGTCGGATCGTTCGAGTGAATGCGATCGGGCTTCGTCATGAAGATATACGAGCAGCCGGAGGCGAAGACTGAGAGCCCGAGGACGAGGCTGACCCTGACGGCGTTGCTTTTCACCAGTTAACCCTCCGACAGATCTACGATGGAGCATCAGATCCGTACACTAAGGTCAACTCCCCGCACTGGCAATTCTCCCCACGTAAGAGGCGTGCCTACGATATCTTAGTCTGCATCGATGTCGGGCAGCGCGATCTCCCAAGCTACCTGGCCTGTATCGGAAACGTTGTGGTCTACGAGGAGCCAGGCTCGGTCCTTGATGTTGTTAGCCGGAGCGTAGTGGACGGACAGCTCGAGCGACTCTCCACCTTCCAATGTGTGACGTCCATTCCACGCTTGGCCGCGGGCAAAGACCTCCGGGACGTTATCCTCCCCCTCTTCCCGAATCTTTAGCGACCCGATCACCAACGGGCCACCACCGGGGTTCGCTATTTCGATCATGCCTTCCGATACGTCGCCGTCGTTGACCTCCGGCATGGCAGAAGTACGAACCGCTATCTCCGGGTCGGGATGGCGAATGAAGCCAGATTCCAGATCCGGGCCACAGCCTAGACCCGGCGACAGGATGGCCAGAATGAGAATGCATCGCGTCTTTGACATGGCACCGAGCGGTGGGAGGTCTAGTCCAGCGGCACTTCGGGCTCTTCGCCGCACTCGGCTTTGACCTCTTCTGCCAGGAGCATGGTGCCGGCGTCGGAGCGGTGTGTGCTGAAGGTCCCGTCGTCGATTTTGCTCCAGATGTCCCGACGGCTGGTTCCGCAGTGCATGGCGGCCTCCTTCAGTGACATGTGCTCGGCCGAGTCCCCTTCTGGTTGCGAGGGCTCGGTATCGGTCTGGCCGGGTTCGGGTTGGCTGCGTTCGGGTTCGCGGCGTTCTGGTTCCGCCCGCTGCCCCCGATTCGGCGGCTCTTGATAGCCCATGGACCCGGCGCCGCCGTTGGTACGGTTGCCGTTGCGTATCGGTGGGTTGGCGCGCGGCGCCGCGGGAGGTGTTTGACGCTCGGTGAAGTAGTTCACCTTGACCTCTTTGCACGCCTTGGCTCGCTTGAAGCCGCTGACGGCCGAGGCCGTCCAGATGGCCGTACCGATGGCGCTCCCGATGGCCGAGGCGACGGCGGCAGGCGTCGTTATGTTGGTCGGATCGGAGACCGCGGCGGCCGTCGAGCCGATGAATGACAGCCCGCTGCCCGCCGCCTGAACCGAGTCGATCGTCGGCGCCAGTTTGTTTGAGACACACACCGGCATGTCCTTGTCCAGTTTATCGGGCCTCTGCATGGTCACGTACGAACAGCTCGACGCGAGGATAGAGATTACGGCGAGCAGGCTGAGCTTGGCGAGTCTCGACATTACGTCCTCTCCCTAATGTGAATTATGTTGCCACGAAGGTCTTGTAGGGCCTCCCACAGTGCTACAGGTTATCGGACGTCGATGAAAACGGCTCAACCGCCGCCCCCGGCGCCTTCGAGGGAACCGACGACCTCAAGGGAGAAGTGAGGGTTCGGGCCCAGCTTTAACTCGTCGAGCGTCAGCGGGTGGTCTCCCTCGTTTTTAATCACGATGGTTTTGGTTTTGGACGTCCCCGGTTCTACGTCGCCGAACGAAAGTTCGCCATTCGGCCCGGTTCCAAGGATTTTCAGTTCGGGGCCGCTCGATTCGGGGAATCCGCCGCCACTAGGTGGCTCGGCGCAACTGCAGACGAACAACAAGATTGCCAGCAAGAACGGGTATTTAGTCATCTTTCCACCATTCCTAGACCATCAAGATGAGCGTGCAGTACCTTGTACGGGTGAGGCCCGTTGAATGGTGGATTCAAGGCGTTTGACACTTCGGCCGAATCGGGTACTGTGCCGGCTCGCGCCGGGCGGTGACTGTCAATCCCCCCCACATCGTTGGACGGCGGCAGATAGTACGTCCACGCTTGCCCGGCGCTCCTTTTCTATGTTGGACGGTCCCTCGTCCACGGCAGCCACTCGCCAACAACTGATCGCAGGCCACCTGACGAGTACTGGTCAGCCCCCGGTAAACTGCATGTTGAATTCGCGTGACTCGAGGCCGTTGTTGTCGGTTCGCGATTCGTCTTCGTCCGGTGAGGAACACTCGGCCGTCATCGTTGCCGCGAAGTCGTCATCGAGCCGATCCGTGTCGGCCACCAGTTCTCGCGTCGTATCTAAATCCTCGCTGGCGCCGGCCGCGACCGTGAACGAATCGTTCCTGAAGTTGCCGCTGAGGTCGGCCTGAGACCAAGGCGTCTGCTCCTGCGGGACGATCTCGTAGGTGCACTCGACACCGGTCGCCTCCGCGTTGCCGTCGTTATCGAGGGTTATCCTGACGCCGATGCTGGCTTGAGGGTCCTGCCCGGGCTCGATACCCATACTTGGAGGCCACATGAGGCCGATATCGGACATCCGAAGGTCGACCCCTTCGACAGTGTTCGTATCCATCATACTGGACGCATCGACGTCCGTATTCGGGTCGTCCGACGCCGAACACCCGGCGAGCAGCAACATCTGAGCAACAACAACGAAAAGTATTTTTCGCACGAGAGCCTCCCTAGAATTTCGCCCTTTCGGCAGACAGTGGACCCTCAAGTTCGCAGCAATGCTCCCAGAGTTCAAATGAAGGGCGACACCCTATGGACAGACTCCGTCCGGCGCATATATTTCGTCGGCGTTCGCGGTAGGGGAGGGATCCGTCCGCCCCCTCTTATCGCCAAGATTCTTCTCCAGGTTGCCATTTCGCCACCGGTTCTTCGCGCAGAATTGGTGACAGGAAAGCGTCTACCCTGACTTGCAGGTCGGACAACTCCGGCCACGGCAGTTCCCTGCCCTCTTTTTTGATCCGTGCATACTGTGTTGCCCAGGAAGATGGAATTTGGGGAAGTCTCACTGGAACTTCATGGGTATCTCGAAACTTGAACGTCGCCTCGATGGCTTCACGCAACGAAGCCATCTCGAAAGCTAGTTCAGTTGCCATGAGCCCGATGTCAATGAGGTCTTTCGTCCGACTGTTCTCCCGGTCTCGCGGCAGTGACCAGGCGTGCACCTTCTCCGCTACGTGGGCCTCCTTTGGGTAAACACGGTGATGCACCCGATCGACTCCCACAAACTCGAATATGTCCGTCCCTTCCACAGATTCCGGAACAGAGACGAGTCGGTCGCCAACTGACAGATCCATTGCGAATGGGTCGCCAAAGGGTTCGGCCCCAATTTTGGCGCGGACGCCAAGGCGTACCGCCTCGTATACGATCTGATCGCCAACGTGCTCGGTGAGTTTTCGCGGGTCCGACACCTCGAAGGTAAGCCAGTCCTTGTGCTTTGTGCGGGCGGCCTCTCGAATTTCCTTCAAGTGTTCCTCCAGGTCACCTTCCAGGCGGAAGTCGACGTCCTGCGTAGTTCGGGCGCGGCTTAGCCGGAGCTCAATGACGAGCCCACCCTTCAGGAGTACGCTTTCCCCGCATGCGTCGTACACACGGGAGGCGAAGCGCTCGAATAGAATGACTTGCCTGAGACGATTGAACCTGACTTCACGTTCATCAGCGCGCCGTTTTATCCGGTCCTTGAGTGCCTGCCGGAAGGCCGGAGGTGTCGCGTATGATTTGGACATGAGGTTGAACTCAGCGATGAAGGATCAGAAACCGGAGGACTTCGCGCTCGACGTTGTCATCCACCATACCCCTCCGGCGCGCTTGATCCATCGCCTGTTCGACCAGGTCTGGGTCCAGCCCCGCGGCGGATACATCCTTCAGAGTTCTTAGAGGGTTGGTGACTCGGGCAGCAGAATACCACCCCTTTTCATCGCTTTTCAGGTCACCGAAGTGGAGTTCATAGCTGTCTGGTATCTTACGTGATTTTGATTTCCACGAAGTGGGTACCGTCAGATGAATTTTGTTCGGCAGGGCGTCCGAAAGGTCGTGAAGCATGAGTGCCGTTTCATGACTTAGTGTCCCTTCTTCTCGCGACCAGAGGTAAGCAACAATGTACTCTTCGGCGTCGCTGTATGGCGTCTGCGCGATGCGATAAATGCCGGTACGGATCCGTTCCAGATTTCCCGCTTTGGTGTGGTAGGAAAGGTCTTGGTCCCGGACATCGACTTGGTATCTTGCGAAGACTCCCTCCTGGCTCTTCGCAACCTCCAGACATTTGTCGAAATTCTTGCTCATGACAGTCGTTTTTAGTTTTTGGATCGTTCCCACACCACAAAACTAACAAAAAATTTTAGTTTTGTCCGCACCAGTCCAGAATTTTCTAAAACTGAGTGCCGACAACCGGCCTATTTTCTGATCACAAATGGCCCCCTCAAGGAGGGGGCCATTTAAAAGAGCCGCAAGAACCTATCTTCCGGTCCTTCGTCGTAGGTTAGGGTCGTCGCCATCAACGCGCGGCGCTAAGATGGCCTCGTGGGCACCCTACTCCAGCGGCGTACCGGTCCAGATTTTGACACGATTGCACTGGAGCGGATCCAGCGTGACTTGAGCCTTCAGCAGATCTTCGGTGCATTCTGAGGCGTCCGACACTCCAATGTCTCCGCTCAGGGAGAACTGATTCAACTGGGCTTCTCCGTCCGCAAATAGGATGGCATTCATCTGCGCACCGGACACCGAGCAGGAGTCCGGCGAGTCGAACGAGAAGCTCCCGCTGCCTCCCCTGGGCGCGGTCGGATTACTCTGGCCTTCGAGGACGATCTCGGCGTCTTGACCGATCTTGCAGTTCTCCGGTTGGTCGCACGTGTCGATGTAGGCGTACGTCGTCCCGGACTCCTCGGCAAAATTATATGAGAAATACGCGGCCGGAGGCGTCTCCTCCCGAGGTGCCTCGCATTCCCCCTGTTGTTGTCTGAACCCGGTGACCTCGTAGACGGCTGTGACCGAGCTGTCATCGTTGGCCAACTCCGCGACAACTCCGTCACCGCCGTTATCATTGCCGGCGTCAGGGCCACCGTCGCCGTTGCTTTGGCCGCAAGCGGCCGCGAACAGCAAGACAGAGCAGGCGAACAAAGAGGGAATCGCGACGCGGGCCAGCGCTCGTAGTTCCATGGGCCTTGTCCTCCGAGTTGAAGACAAGTGACCGAAAATTACGGTTCTGGCTGCAGTTTAACGGCACGGCCGTCTCCGAATAAAGCCTACGGACTGCGGAGAAACTACGGCGAGGGCCCGAGTAACCACCGGACTTTTTGGTCCACCTCGGCCAGGGTATCTCTCTCCAATCCGCCGATTTTTCCGTCGAGTCGCTCTTCAGTGATGGTGCGAATTTGTTCGCACATGACGAAGCTCGGTTCCGGAATGTTCGCTTCTGGCGGCGAGACTTCTACGTGATTGGGCACTCCATAGTCTGAAGTTGTCAACGGTAGGATCCAAAGCAGCCCGAGGGGTATGCGATGGAGTTGGTCGTTCGAAATCACCAGTACGGGTCGATGACCCCGTTGTTCGCTCCCCTTTGGCGGATAAAGATCTGCCCACCAGATTTCACCCCGCTTGACCCTTGGCATCGCCGTTTCCCCTTGTCATTCCTACTCTTTGTCGAGCCCATCATTTAAAGTCCCCTCTCCTTCCGCGATTTCGGATGAATAGGCCTCCCATGTTTCGTCATCCTCCCTGAGGCGTTCGTAACTCCGCTTCATCTCGTCAAAGAACATGTCTCTCTTCAATGCCTCGATGGCATCGCGGACCACTTCCCCCGGGCTCTGAGAACGTTCCTCGGCAAGGCGATGGAGCTCTTCCTGGGTATCCCGGTCCAACAGTATGTTCGTCGTTTCAGACATGATATACTTCCCTCTGGAACAGGGAGACCAGTTGCTGTCGATTCCGCGTAGGGGAGAAGATACGGCAAATGCGAGACTCTTGCCACTATCAAGACCCATGGACCACGAAGAACCCACACTGACGACGGATCCCGAACTCGGAGACATTGCCGAGGAACTGAGGGCGCGCGAGCCCCTGTTTACGCGTCCGGAACTCGGCACAGACCGTGAGACCTTCGAGCAGATGACGGCGCCGGAGCACCATCTGGCGAAAGGACGATGACCAGTGGCGAATTGAATACCACCAGGGGACGATGGTTGAGGGAGCCTGAGCCTATCGGTATCTTGGGCCGACGATTAAATGCTCACTCATCCCCGAAATTTGTCCATGTCAGATCGTTCACAAGACGAGACTCAGCCAGAGTCATCCAAATCGAAGGAAACCGGTCTGCGTGCATCCGTGCAGGTGTTCGAAAGCCACGAGGAGGCTCGTGCCGATGAGATCGCGCGACAGGCAAGGCTGTCACCCTATGAGCGAATGCAGCAATTTATCGAATTACAGCGGCGCGTCTGGGGGACCGACAATCCGGACGTAAGAGAATCTGGTGAGGTCAATATCGAGTGGCGGGACGAGTAATGCTTCCGCCGTAATCATTCCAGGCACCGCAAGACGGCACCGATATCTTCGCGCAGCGCGGCGTCGGTCGACCGTGGGATGAAGCGTACTTCCAGCGCGAGCGTGTCCCCAATCCGACGGAGCCGCGTGTTGAGCCAGACCGTGCCGAGAAACGTCGGCAGGTGGACGTCTGATTCGACGTCGCCGAATCTTCGGAGGTCCCCTTCCGGCACGGTGAGTTCGCCGTCCGATGTGCGATCGACGACGACTTTGAAGCTCCGCAACAGCTCCAGATAGGCCTCGAAGTTATCCGGCGCTTCGCCGAAGCGGTTCGGGGCGTATTCGCAGCGCGAGCGTTCGAAGTAGTGCTCCCAGGTCGAGGTCACGGACTCGGGTGGCCAGCCGCGCTCCCGTGCTAATTCGTTGAGGGCGCCGATCAGCGCGAAGCCCTCGTCGAGGGAACACAGATCTAAGGTCACATGGACCGAGGCGATGTGTCCGAGCACCTTCAGCGCGTCGCGCCCATCCACCTGGGTCCACCGCCGGTCGCGCTCGTTGTCGAGCAGGATGTTGTCGACGTCGCGATGGCCATCGTACTCGCCGAACACCGGTCGTGCGCCTACCTCGGCGGCCGCGGCGTAGACGTCGTCGAGGCGCGCGAGCAGGTCGTCGACGAGCGCGTCGCGTTCCCGTATGAAGCGAGGCGGCGAGATCAGCTCCAGGTTCCCGGCGCCGACTTCGGGCTTGAGCGAAAAGTCACCTCGCCGCAGTTCACGCCCGCGACTCTTTTCATCCTCGTTGGGCTTCCATCCGCGACGTTCAAGCTCGGTGAACACCGCGTCGGCCTTCTCACAGGTGAGTGGATGGTCGTCGTCGCCGAGGAACAACGTCTCCACTTCGATGCCCAAGCGGCGGTCTCGCGGTTCGACGGTCTTCGCCGTCTCGAAATGTGATGCCAATTCAGTCACGGGATTGCATCTTGAGGTCGCGCCAGGTCAACGCCACCTCTGTGATGCAGATGCGCGTGGTGTGGGTACATCATCCTTCGCTCACGGTGCGCTACCGCTCAAAGCACTCGCCAAAAGTCGGATTGCAGCCCTGTTCGCAGCTCGTCTGAGTGAATGCGCCACCACGTGGGCCACAGATGGCCGCCATCGAGCGGTCGCGCCTGACTTTTCGATCCGAACGCTCAACCAATACTCGAGCCCGTTCTGGGCCACGTCCTGCCCTGGGCTAACTTCGACCGTGTAGGTCCCGTGGTCGGAGTCGGAGAGGCTCGTCGTCAGTGTCACCGAACGGTCCCGCGGCGGAGCACGAAAGGCTCGACATCCTCCCGAACGTCGTCCCAGTCGACGCGCGACGTCTCTACCTCAAATCTGGCTGGCGGACGGGTGTCCACTTCCAGTTTGATGCGGAGCTTCTCCTCTTGGTTTCGCCAGATCGGTCTGTTGTTCCCCTGCAATTGAGAGCGCCCTATCCTTCATCTCATCTGCTCCAGTTCCTCGGCCAACAAGCGTTTGACGGCAGTCGTCACCTTGGGGCTTCCAAAACGTTCAGCATCTGCCCTCAGGGCCTCTGGGTCGATGCGACCGAGATTCTGAAATCGCATCTGACGAAGCCGCGACTCCGTCCATTCTCCTTTGCTGAGGTAAAACAAGTCCAGGAGACACTTCTCGGGGCGAGCCATAAGGAAATCCTGCTGGGGTCGTTCGCCTCGGCCAGTGGAGTATTGTTCATAGCCCCAAAACCGCGTCTGTTTCAGCGAGCGGTACACAAAAGTGCCAAGTTCGTCCGTCTCCCATTCTCGGCCATGTTTCGGAGTTACCGCCTGCACCACGCCCACGGCCTCCGGAATCATCCCATGGAACTGAAGCGCCGTTTGGAGACTGACGTACGACGGTCGCAGGAGGACGTTGGAGGTGTAGTAGACCGACGGTACCTCGCGGCGATATGGCTCCGAAAGTAGGTAGACGCCACGTTTCAGCCGAGAAAGTTTGCTCTTCTGCGTCCATACCGACAATTGATTCTTGAGGCTCTTGGGTGCGTCCTCCGAAATCGCAAGAACCTCCTGCAGTTCGAAGAGCGGTCGGTCCCCAAAATTTTTGACGAGCGTTTCGAATTTCATGTCTTTTATCCATGCCTTTTAATGGACAACTTACATGAATGTACGCAATCGGGCAGTTTTGACAATCGGCCGTGATGGAAGGGAGAACCGGGTTCAGTTCTGAAAGCATTTCCCGAAGGTCGGATTGCAGTCGGACTCGCAATTCACCTGACTGAAAGTGCCCTCTCCGCAGATGGCCGCTGTGGATCGGTCAACGCAGTAGTTGCTGTCGGGTCCACAGGTGGTTCGATAATTTTTCTCGACTGTAAGATCGTAGGGGCCCAGTGACGACCCGGCCGGCGCCTGCACCACGAGGAAGTACGTGCCTTCGCTGAAGGTAGTCGTCCGGGACTCCGACGCCCCCGCCCCGCCCTGGTCGATGCAACTGAGTTCCGTGGCGAGCTCTCGGCAACGGTCGCGTATCGACAGGGTCACATCGCCCCGGCTGGTTCGTGGCGTCACCTGGATGGTCATATTCTGCGGTCTGTCGAGCTCTAGGGCGTAGACGGCGTCCGGAGACGGGTTGTCCTCCGATGTACACGACGAACCCAGCCCCGTGGCCGAGACATTGTTGGTATCTCCCGAGACCCTCTGGCCAGGAACGACAGTTTGCGGCGTGTCGCACGCGGCCGTCGCACCTGGCTTTTTGATGCGCACGCTAAACCAGTAGTCGATCCCGTTCGAAGCGACGTCATCACCGGGGCTTACCTCGAGCGAGTACGTTCCGTGGTCCGAGTCGGACAGAGTGGTCGTCAACGTTGTCGAACGGGCGTCCGGCATAGCCTTAAAGTTCGATGTGCCGATTTGGCTGCCGTCGGGCCCAGTCATCGTCAGATTCAACTTGCCGAGCCCCACGTCGCGCTTCGGCACGGTCAATGTCGCCACTATCTGACCGTTGAAGTCCGATGAGACGACATCTGTGGTGGTCACGCTGTAGATGTCGGTATTCTGCAGGCAGATCGACGCCTGAACCATGCCGTCCGTGGACTGAGCGAACAGGTCGGTCGCCTCGCCGGGTGTATCGTTCGGCTCCAGGTCGTCGTTCCGGCACGAGACTGGCTCAAGGCAACTCTTTCCGCCGCAGACTCGGTCATCGAGGCAATCGATCGAGGTCTCGCAGATTTCGGGTTCGGTGCATTCCGATGTTTGAGTTTCCTCATCGAACTCGCAGGTTTGGTTGCCAGGACATCCCGGGTAGCCGCTAGCGCGTTCATGACAGCGCGGAGGGTGCAAGCATCTCCCTTCGACGCATAAATAATAGCGCAGGCATTGATCGTCGTCGTCGCATTCTGTTGCGTTGACGCACACCCCGGTCGCCGGATCGCAGACTCCGAAGTCTCCGCAGTCTACGCCGTCGCATAGAGTTTCCTGGCAACGACTTTCAGCGTTGCAGAAATAGCCTTCCAGACAGTTCGCTTTCTCCCCCTGGCAGTCGTCAGCATTGACGCATCCGTCCTGTTCGAAGCTGCAGACCCCGCGCTCGCAGGTGAGCTTATCGCAGTATTCTTCCCGCGAGACGCATTCGTCATCCAGGCATTTCTCGCCGGAGTCGCACTGCTCGGCCTTTAGCCGCTCATCGCACGCATCTTCGTCGATACAGTTGCCGGTGCCCCGCTCACAGACGCCGCGGTCGCAGGTGACCGAGTTGCAGGGGTCCGGCTCACACGTATTGCTTTCAGCGCAATAGGTCCCAGGCACGCAGTCCGAGTTCACCTCGCAGGTGTCGGGGTTCACGCAGGCTCCCTCTTCGCATATACCGCCTGGACAGTCGTCACTCGACTCGCACGTGTTCTCGGGGACACAATCCTGTGTCTGGCCGCACGAAAAACCGGCGGTGCAATCCTGGTCGGTGCGACATTCGGGTTTGTTCACACATTGACCGCTCTCCGAATCGCATACGCCGAAGAAGCAGGTCTTGGTGGCGCACGGACCCTCTCCGCCGCAGGCCGCGGCGAGGAAGACGAACAGAACGAGCCCGAAGATACCTGCGTAGGGATGCAGAGCCCCGGTGGGAACGAGTCGTTCTGTGGACGCATCACCTCGCATCATCGGCTCCCATCCTCCGGTTCAAGTCCTGTTCCCCACCAGTGTAACACAGATATCGGGTTGGGTTTCCAGTTCGCGTCTTTGGAGCCCGTGTCGATGGGTGGTACGCTTAGGGTGTACTTTCCAACTGTAGCGACCAACGTGACGTTCGCTGGCGAGGCGGGACATGCCGCGATTCACCACAAATCGAGTCGGCATCATCGCATGCTCGGTCTGCCTTCTGGTCGCCCTTCCCGGCTGTCAGGACCCCAACGGCGGGCCGCCGTGGGACTTTGACTCCGGGCAATCGGACGCGATGGACCGGTCGGACGCCGGTGCCGATCCCGACTCCACCACGGCGCGCGACGCCTTTCCCTTCGATCTACCGGAACCGCCCAACATCGATGCCGGCGATTGGATGCCACCCGGAGCCTCGGAGGAGTGCACGCCGCGACCTGAAGCCGAGGGACGGTGTTACACCAGATTCATTCCTCAAAGTCTCAACATATATCGGGATGTCGGATCTTTCTGCCGAGTCGTCGAGTATGGTCGACCCGACGATGGTCCTATCAATTCCCGTCAGCAATACAGGGTCGACCGAAATACTTGCGGAGAGCCGGTGCGTGTTCTGAGCGACTACGATTCTTGGGAGAAGTGGAAAGACGGTGAGCCGTTGGATGGTCTTCCATCTGCCACGTATGGGTATGTCTACGACTCCCAGGGCCTCCCGAAAAAATTCGTGTCACCTGCCGATCCAGTAGAAGTCGACAGGCGCTTTTACTTCGACGACAAGGACCGATTGAGTCGGATTGAGAACGTCGATCCGGCAACCAACCGTGACACAATCGAATTCGAGTACGACTCCCTGGGCAATCGTACAAAGGTAGGCGGGACAGACAGAAGCTACGACTCGGAGTGCCGGATCACTCTCCGCGACCGTTTTGGGATGGATTCCGCGGGACCTACAACGTGGACGTATCGAGAGGTCGACGACGGCCTCGTCGTGATCAGGCGAGTGGAATACCGCAACGAGGTCGAAGGTAGCTCACGATTCTTCAAGACGAAACGACTTTTCGAAGATGGCCGGCTCGTCAAGACACTCAACTGGACTCAGCGCGGGGCTCCGTCTCAAGAGACCCCTGTTGAGGACGACTGGATCAAGGTGGGAAAGAGCCTGTTTTACTACGACGCCGAGGATCGTCGCATCGCACGCGTTGAGTATGGTGACACTGAGTCTGATCCACCTGCGACGCCTCGGTCGGTAACACGGTACTACTACGATTGCGCGTGGACTGAGTAGCAGTACCAGCCGCCTGAAAACCACAGCCTTCGTCGCTCGTCGGGAGGTGACTGCCACCATGACCCGTTTCATCACAGTTGGCGCTGTCCTTGCCCTAGTGCTTCTCACCGGCTGCCCGGAGTCCTCTGGCACGCCGGCTCCCTTCGATTTCGAAAACACCGAGTCTGACGCCGGGCCTGCGGATACCGACCCGCCGGTGGATACGGCGGATTCCGATGGCGGCGCCACCCTTCCGGAGTGTTCCGAATCGCTCGTGCAGAAGACCGAAAGACTCTTGAGTGCCGAGCCGCGGCCCGGATTTGCCGGCAACACCCCCGCCAATTTGCCCGATTCTCTGACCATCGCGCGGGTCGAGCCTGACCGGCTGGAACTCCAAAGTCCGGAGGTCTCGACGCCCGTGGTTTTTCATTGGCGAGGGCCAGATCTCACGGACTACTTCGAGCAAGGCGAGACAGTGAAAGCCGAGGTGGCGCATTCGCGACATTCCATCGAAGGCGAGACGAATAACGCCGTGGTCTACCCGGGGAATTCTGGGTTCAATATGCCCGTACTCAGGCTGCGTAACCAACAAAACCAGCTCACCGCCTCGGTCAGCTCCGCCTGCGACGCTGGCACCGACCAGTTCGGCACCGTAGAGCGCGTCTACCGCGCACTCGTCGCTCAACGAGATGCCACCGCCGTAACCATACCCCTCGGCGAGATTCGGACCATCGATGGCTGGTCCATTACCTTCCTGGGAGCCAAGTATCTGCCGGGCGGTCAATCACAGACCAGAGACACAACAATTGTCGCTGATCCCTCGGCACGACTTCGCGCCACGGCGCTGGGTCCGGCCGGTAGCTAGTACCGAATAGCGCAATGCGTAGAACTGACGGCATGACGTCACTACCGTCTGAAATGAGTCATGCGTCCTTGGGCACGTCCGGGATTTCGCCTGCGGCGAGCGGTGCCAGAAGTTCGGCGAGTGACTCGGGTGCGACCAGGTCGTCCAGGTCGCGGAGGCCGTCTATCGTCCACCACTTGTGGCCGCGGAACAGCGTCTCCTCGTACTCCTCGAGTTCGGGGGCATCGGGTTGATCTAGCAGCACGACCCCAATCGAATCCAAGGCGGCCGAATTTCTGGGGACTTTGTGGGATGAATTCAACCGCCGACGGACCGGGACTGACGAGTGATTAACCCGCGAGATGCCTCCTCTGGAAGATCGGCTAACCCATATTAGGGAAACACGTCTCCTACCGTATCAGCGTCTCTCAAGAGCTTCATGGTAGTATACTGCCGGCCCTGCGGCGCCACATCTGTGTCATCCTCTGGAAGCGGGATGGCGGGGTCGAGTTCCTCCGCAGGTTCCTTGAAGTGCAGAATATACTTACCGGTGTCCTCATACTTTTCTATACTCGCCACCTCCGCATAGTGCGTAATCGCGGATACAGGGGCGGTACGATACGCCGCAACATATTTAATCTGTTCTATCATTGAGCTCGACATTCCGATTTTGTACCAGCAATCTTCGCCGAGAAATCTCTCCTCGAACCCTTCCCGCCTCGCCGCCACCACAACCGTATCAAGCTCTTCAGGACTTACACTGGCACCGTTGGCTTCAGCCGCGCTCCGGACATCTTGCTGAAACGGCTCAACGTGGTGAATGACCTCGTCGTCGCAAACGAAGGATTGGAGCTGCACCAGATTGGTATCCATCGTGAGTTGGCCGAGAACGTTCTCTAAGTCGGCCGTGATCTGATCAATTACGACGATGGCGTCCGCTTGGCCCTCGTAAATGACCTGATCGAGGAGGACATCGATGTTCCGGATTTGGGCCTTTTCCACCCTTTTTTTGATGAACCGACGCTTCTCGCGGTCGGCCTGAATCTCCCGGGATAGGGCTTGTTTCAGTTTGTGACGACTCTCCTGGTATGCTGTTGCGAACTTGAGTAGCTGCTGGCCGATGTGGCGAAAGGGATCGTGTTCAACCAGTTCATTTTCGATGATGTAGAGGTGCGGCGAGTGCTGAAAGGAGAAATCAAGGAGGTAGCCATCGGGAATCGTCAGGATGTTCTCGTTTCCGAGGCGCTTTTTGATGTCGAAGTAGACCGAATCTGGACCGAAGAGACCTTGGCTGTGGTCAACGACGGCCCGTTCGAATTCCGCCTCTGAGTCGTAATCGTATGGGACGTATGTCTTTTCACGATGCAGGATGCGAGCCATAACCGTGGGTTTCAGTCTGAGTGGATTAACCAGCAAGACTATTGTGTCCCGGTTCGGTAGAGTCATTCGACATCGACCCAGGACATTGCGAATTCATGTTGGTCGATCGGGGGCGCAGCCGACTCCTTTACTGAAATCTGCGATTCAAGGTTAGAGCACTTCCGTCAAGCGCCCAATCCGAGGCGCAAAGGCATCGTACTACTCAGAAGATTCTTTCCCAGTTTGCGGTGCGAACCTCAAGAGGAATGTAGGTCGTCCAAGACGGGTTGGGAAGCGACGTTCCCTGAATGTCGTGGGGCATATACGGCGGGTCCAGATTGCACTCGCTCGCGCGGATCCTTCTGGTCCACCGACGAATGCCGCTTCGCGCGTCCTGTCTGTCGGAAAAGCCGATACCGTTGGGACCAGACTGTGCGATGTCTCCGTTGTCCCTTCGATACACCACAGTGTGGAATCCATCGAAGGCAATGGCTGTCTCCGTCGTCGGCCGAAAGTAATTTCGTGTGAATCGGATCAGCCTTTCCAGGAGGCGTTCATTCCACTGCGTCGTCTGGCATTCGTAGATTCGGTGACGTCTCTTGGAAGAGCTGTCTCGTCCAGATGAGCCTTGAGGCGTCGAATTCTCTCCTGGCTAAGTCGCCGTGGAGATTGGCCAGGTTCAGTTTCGCCCGGCCATGCGAACCCGTGGACCTCGAGTTTGTGGTCCTGGCAGTCGTCGCAACGGTCTTCGGGCGTGTGTTCTGTCTCGAATAAGCATTCTCCGAGATCGCCGGCATACGCAACCGGTTTCGAAGTACCCGGTTCAAAAAAGATCATACTGCCCCTGTTCGGCAGCCGAATCGACCGATAGGTGACCTTGTCCGAAGAGACCAACAGGTAGGTCCGAGAGAGCTTCGTGTTGGGAAGGTCCCTGTGGGGATCGCCAGGTAGGTAGCGGAGCCTGTAGGCAAACTCGGCGTCTTTGAGATTCAAGAAGTCTTCATCCCGCAGCTCCTGTTGCCATTCCGTTTTGGCCAAACGTCCGAACGGATTCTCCGGGGACTCTTCAACCCAGTCGGGCACAGGCGTATAGGGCGGCTCGGTGTGGCACAGCGGTTCGAAATCGGCTGCCGGGCGGGCACTCCCGTTTTCGAACGCTGACGCCATGACTCACCTCTGCACTGAGACCGGACAGCGTATCTTCAGACACAGAGACAAGCTGTAGCGAGGTGCGTTCCGAGGACTTACGACATGGAAGATGCCTGCAATCGATTCGCCGGTGCCCTGTTGGCTCCACCGGGCCCAGGAGCCCAGCCTCTTCGAAGAGCTGGTCTATCGCGCCTATTCCCAGGACATCATTGGTGAATCCAAGGCGGCCGAACTTCTGGGGACTTCGTCTTGCAAATTCTCCGGCCGCTGCATGGTCGCATAAGAGCAGCTTGAGGCGAGTAACGCGATTGCGACGCATAAGACCGATTGCTGGCGGCGGAGGCGTAACTGTTGAAGGCGAGTGCACGGTGGTTTATTTTCCCGCACGAGATTCGTGGCACCCTGCGATGTGGCAATCATCGGACATGAGTAACTACTCCGCTCCTAAAAACGCGTCGGCTAAGAATCAAAAGAGTTCCGATGGCGCATCAGCGTCACACTCGCTCTACGAACGCCCCTGGTATGATTCGGATGGAGTCGTAGCGGCAGCTTCCATTATGGTTTTGCCGTTGGGCATCTGGGGCGTGGCGAAGCGACGGGCGATGGTACAGCCCGGAGTCAGCAACTTCTGGCACCACACAATCCCGCTGTGGGTCGCGGCAATCATTCCATATTGCGCCCCGATGGCCGTGTATGGCTTCTGGAGGAGAACCGTCGCTGACGATGCACCGACCGGAATATCCGACTACGTAGGACTCGTGCTCTCGTGCTCGATGACCGTCTTTTTGATCGGCGTTGTCGCCCACTACATTCGGCTGATAGCTTAGGTAGCGGGTCGGGTTTGAGGGTTCTTAGGCGTGGTTTCAGGGATTGGCTCGCGGTGCCGGGTGTGCAGCTCGACGTTCGTCGACGTAGTTCTTTTTCAACTCTTCGCAGACTTTCGCTCGCCTGAAGCCCTGGACGGCCGAACTCGTCCAGAATGCACCGAAGACGGCACTGCCCGCGGCGAAGAGTGAAGTACCGATGACCACACTTAGGGAGGAAACAGGTGAGGTAGTCTCCGGGATCCCTCGGTCGATGGCGATAGCCGTGAAGCCGATGGTCGGGATGCTACTACCTGCGGCTACCACCGAATCGATGACTGGCGCCAGCCGGCTGGAGACGCAGTCCGGCTTGTTCTTTTCCATTTCCTCCATCCTCTGCATGCTGGCGTAGGAACAACTCGAAGCGAGAATGGCGAATGCGACGCACAGGCTTACTTTGGCGGAGGTCGAATTCATGTCATGTCCCTCCTGAAGAGGTACGTGGCGCGGCTCGACGCTCGTCGAAGTATTCGACTTTCACCTCCTCGCAGGCTTCAGCCCGTTGAAAACCGCTTACGGCTGAGCCCGTCCATATTGCGGCGGCGATGGTACTCCCAACCAAGGCACCTGCCGCGGCTCCCACCGCGAAATCTGTCGGTCTCGATATCGGTCTCAAGAAGGCGGACCGCGCGAAAACGATGACCGAGAGTCCAGCTCCTGCGGCTTGCACCGTATCGAGCGTCGGCGCCAATCGATTGGAGACCCAGGTCGGATTACGCTCTTTCAAGTTTTCCGGCCGCTGCATGGTCACATAAGAGCAGCTTGAGGCGAGGATCGCGATTGCGACGCACAAGCCCAGTTTGCCGGAAGTCGACGTCATGTGCTTTCCCTCGTTTCGGACTGCTCGATGGAGGTGTCGCACCTGTGATCGAAACGGTCTTCGCAGGTCGATTCAAATGAGGTTGCACGGAACGATAGCGACCACCTCGTGGGAGCAGTCCCCCTCAAAAATCGTTGTAGCTCCACTCTGCGCAGTGCTCGGCCACGGATGACCCATCCGCCCATGCTTGATCGATTCGTCTCCGGTGGATTCTATGCCGTCTTCCCAACGGCCCGAGTCGGTACGCGATGCGTGGGATCTCGGCCGCAACGCGATTCCCAATCTGCTCGACGAGCTCGAGGAACACGGTATCCTCGTGTTTCTGCTCGACTACGACGGCCCCAGCCAGGTCGACGGGTTGTGCGCCCGTGTCGACGAACGGCCTGTCATCGGCCTTGGACCCGGCTGGCCCGGCGACCGCCAGCGATTTACGGCGGCACACGAATTCGGTCACTTTATCCTGGACGACCGACTTAGCTCCGCAGTCGACATGGAGGATGCCTGCAATCGATTCGCCGGTGCCCTGTTGGTTCCACGGACTGAGGTCATCGAACATCTTGGGAAGGAACGCAAAGAGCTCGAGCCCCGTGAACTGTACCGCCTCAAGCACAAGTATGGGCTGTCGATGGCGGGCTGGCTCCACCGGGCTCAAGAGCTCGACGTGATCAGCGATTCAACCTACGAGGATCTGCGCCGGCAGTTCGACCGCCGAGGTTGGCACGAAAATGAACCCGGCGATGATTATCCATCTCAGGAACCCAGCCTCTTCGAGGAGCTGGTCTACCGCGCCTATTCACAGGACATCATAGGCGAATCCAAGGCGGCCGAACTTCTGGGGACTTCGTCGGGTCAGTTCTACCGCCGACGGACCATGACTGAAGAATGACGAAGCGGGGGCCTGAGGTCATGGGTGTACTAGTGACCGACGCAAATATTTTGATTGATGTGGAGGGGGGTGCGGCACCACTGGAATGACGGTCCATTTGGCGGTGACAGCCCTCTCCGGAATTGCCCCGAAGCGCTCGTACAGAAGACCGAAAGACTCTTGAGTGCCGAGCCGCCTCCGGGCTTCGGTCGGGATACGCCTGCTGAACTTCCCGACACTCTGAATACCTCGCAGGTCGAATCCGACCGGCTGGAACTCCAAAGTCCAGAAGCCTCGCCGGTGTCGCAACTACTCCCATCTCCCCTGGCGCCATTCCCCAAGAAGCACCCTATCATCTTGAATTGCGTTCCAAACGGGGCCTAGGAATCGTCTAATTTCCTTTACAACCTCTGCCAACGAAGGTGCATCGAGTTGAGATTTCCTCAGAAACGCCCGCCACTGAGTGACTTTATCCTCGTGGTTTGCGAATTCTGAAGTCCAAGCTACTGGGATGTCCTTTCCAATTTTTGTTTCACGTTTGGCGAATGTGCGCCGGATAGATGTCCCGAGAATCTCGCCGTCAAATTCGAAGTTCTGACTCAGAAAATGGATATCGTAGAAGTCTTTCATCCGGGAGTTGTTCAGGCCGAGCTTGACCATGGCCTCACACTTCTCGGCAATTGCGGTCTCAAATCGGTAGGCCGTTATGTTCGGAGCCGGAAGGTCCAGTAGCGACGGGAATTCGACGGAGTTGGTGTCGGGGTAGACCTCATCCCCGACTCCCACGTCAACTTGAATTGGGATGATTGCACCGGCGAGCTCGGCTTCGAGTTTAACCCGCACACCTGCGTAAATTTTATCTTCTCGAATGAACTCAGCGGTGACTGAATCCGTCCGGTACTCGATCCCATCGTCCTCAACATCTGTTTCGCACACCGCCTTGATTACTTTCGCAACATCGGGTGGTTCGGCAGGGCCGAAGCGAAGCAAATCAAGATCTCGAGTTGGCCTATGGAGTTGGCCAGTCCAGACGTAGAAGAGATTTGCACCTTTGAGCACGAAGTCATCGGCATGCCGGCTTTCGCTAAGTCGGTAGACGAGACGTTCAATTCCATAGCGAGTCAGCAAGTTTTGAAATCGTTCGCCAGTATCTCGAGAACGGTTTAGAAGCCGCTGACGAACCGATGCCGCCATGTTCTTCGTCATTCGAGCATCTCCAGGTAGGGACGCATGACCCGGCGGACGCGGCACACTTCGGCGTATTCGTCGAGCTCGTCCATTGAAAATCTGTTTTCCCGCCAACCTTCCTTGAGTGCCTCGATGGCGACATCGAGGCCGAGAGCGTTTCTGAATTTGAACAGGTCCGCGATAGTCTTCGCCACAGAGTAGACTCGGACTTTGATGCCACCTTCGACGGTGTGGGTGTCGAGGCCGGCTTTGAAGGCGTCGCCGGAGATGTGGAAGACCTCGGTGGGTGGCCACTCGAGTTTCGGCTTCCATTTACCCCTTTCGATCGCGATCTGCACGGAGTGGGCGACTTGGGTCGTCAGGCCGTGAAATTGCAAGGCGCTGATACCAAAGATGACTGAGTGGGGCACCCGTTTGGCGACGACGGCGAGTTCGAGCGATTCGGTCGCCTGGTGATCACTGTCCATGTAGACACCTGGAGCCAGAGCCTTCAGCTCTCCTTCATCTTCCAGGCGGGCCAGGTACTCTTCAGGAAGGCCGGCTTCCTTGAGGTCTGCTCGACTCACGACTCCCTGCTCCTGCGCTAGCTGGAGTACACGCTGTTTTTTTGAAGATCTTTCCATCACGAAACCTCTACAGTTACCTATTAATGTAAAGGTTTTATGAGAAAATGCAATTGAGATCTCCTTGGGAGAGAAGATTGGCAAGAGCCACTTGGCCCGGTGCCCTGTTGGCTCCACCGGGCTCAGGAGCCCAGCCTCTTCGAAGAGCTGGTCTATCGCGCCTATTCCCAGGGCATCATTGGTGAATCCAAGGCGGCCGAACTTCTGGGGACTTCGTCGGGTGAGTTCTACCGCCGACGGACCATGACGGAGGAGTAGCGAAGCGGGGGTGCGTCGACATCTGCCACGATATTCTCGAGGCATCCCTTGCTCAAAAACACAAAAACATGTTCGCCATAAAGCGTATTTGCCCCCAAATACGTTTAGTACCAAACGCGTTTACCACCAACTATGCTGACCTTGTCGACATCGAGGTCGTTCAGGACCCTGTTGTCTGCCTCTTTGGCCAACTTGTGCCCTCGTCCCCCGATTGAGGTTGTGCGCGGGTCATCGCCTTGAGTTTGTACTCGGAGTCGTCGCTCACTTGAACGAATCCCTCTCGAGTCTTCACACCGACGGCTAGTTCCGCGCCAAGTTCGTGCAGGTATCGAGTGATACTCTCCAGTGAACTTTCTATATCCGGATTCTCGAGCTTGGATACTTGAGGCTGACCGATGCCCATGCGCTCGCCCATTTCGGCTTGCGTCAGACCCTTCTCTTTCCGGAGGCGCATCATTTCGAGACACAATGAGGCCCGCAGGTGTTCAAGTCTTTCCGAGAGCCTGACCCTGGGGTCGTCTGTCTCGTAATAGTAGGTTTGGTCATGCTGCTCATTGTCCGCTGTCATATTATCCTCCATCGCTCTGTATACGCGCTCGAAGGTCTTCGAGTCGGTCTTCCGCTTTCTTCTGCTCCTCCGGATCTTGGTCGTAGGAGTCTTTTTTGTAGCCGTGGAGAATCACGTAACGCTCCGGAAGAAGATCTGTCAGATAAATCCGGGGATTTGCATCGCCTTTGGTTCTCTTGAGCACGAAAAGATCAGGTCCGACGCGACTCAGACGCTTCAGCATCTTGAGTTCTGAAAATGACCTCTCGCCATTTCGCAACCATCTCAAATTCGTTCGGATCCATCCCAAATCGTCTGGAGATAGGCGCTTTTTCTTTTCGTCCTCAAGATTGTCGACAAATTCTCCTAGACCCGAGCAAATCTTCCGCAAATCGCTAGGCACATTGCCATTTTCAGTTTCATATAGCTCAAAGGGACGCCCCTTCACGTCGGAGTTCAAAACGTGACTCTCCTCAATCAATATTCCCTAGGCGGAATGTTCCCCCTAGTCAAGATTCCAACACGTATCGAGCTTGAAAATCGCGGAGGATGAGTCTCCAGTCACGGGCTGATTCGCTTCGGCTAGGCGGCGTGAGGACCTTCGTCTTTCAACTACTCGCAGGAGTCCTCGCAGTCGTCTTCCTGCTCGTCGCATTCGTCGGTGGCTGTCGTGCTTGTCGTCGCAGCGGTCCTCACAGGGGGAGGCGAAGACGGTGCATCAGTCCAGTTCAGCATAGACCTGCCACCTTTGACTGGTCTCGTCGGTCTCCCCGCGCAACCTCTCAAGGTAGGTGTCTGTTACTGCGGCGCTGAACGTCAGTGCCGGCACTTCGAGTCGCTTCTGGAGAAAGATATACCTCTTGGACCAACCCGAGAGCCGCAAATCGTGCCATATCCTCGTCTGTGACCTGCCGAGTCATGCGCTTTCCGTGGAGAGGGGCGTCATGGCGTTGCACTAAATTCCTCGGACGCGACCTCGACGACGCCTTCTTCGGAGTTTGAGGCGCCTTCGATGACGAAGCCGAGTTCTACGTCGAGCGCTTCGGCGGCTTTCACAAGTGTTCGTAGCGTGGGGCTCTTCGTGGTGTCCGCGGTCAGAATTCTCTGAACGGTCGACCGAGACGAAATGTTCATGGCCTCCATAAGATCGTCGTAGGTCCACCCTTTGGTTTGACGAATCTCATCGAGGGCGCGCCCAATTTTCATTTTGAGGCGGGCCTCCTTTCGGGCCACGCGGACATCAAAATCCTTCAGGGCCTCTTCGAATACGTCATCCTTCCATGAATGACATCATCGCCCGCGACGGCACGTGACATGATCAGAGGAGACACGACGACGATGACGACAAGGAGCTACGACATACGATCCAGGTGAGCCTACTAAGTTGTGCCGCTAAGCCAGTAATCCCTCATTTTGTTGGAGCCGTCCTCCAAGCATCACAACTGCCGAGTATTCGCAAGAAGCTCCAGCGCTTCGGAGGTATGGTCGGCTCCCTCTGGCCACTCGTACACCCGGGCTCCCGAGCCTTCCGCAATCTCCGCGATCCTCTCTATGTAGCGTATGTCGTGGCATACACCCCAAGCTTCCGCCCCATCTCTACCGTCGACGACCTCGCCGACATTCACACTCCAAGCTAGGAAAACGTGGGGAGGGCCAGTAAACTGGCGCTCTGGCTCGTCGAAACCGTCCATCCGAAAGTTGTTGTACCAATGATTCACAGCATCCCGAGTCTCGTCCGGCTCCTCCGAGACAATGAGGATCCTGCTGAACTGAGACCTCCTTCGAATGTCATGCGCCGGCCGGGAATCTCGCGGCTGGACATCCTCCGAGGACACCCTTTGGAAGGCTTTGTCGATTTCTGAAACGAGTTGCTTGGCAGGTTCAATATCGACTGCGTGCGAGATTTTCCAATTTCTGGTGTCTTCGTGGTCGACAACAACCGTGACGCCCTCCGCAGCTTGCAGGAGTCGAGGCGCTTCTTCGAGAATCCCGTCACACGTCCATTCCATGAGCAAATAGACATCGAAATCCCGAATTGTCAGCTGAAGATCGCGGTGGGTTGGGTAAGGGTGATTCTGTGAGGTGGCGCGCATCCTCTCCCAGCTACCGGGATAGTCATTCAGCACTTCTACCTCGTATGTCTGCACCCCGCAGTCAGGCACACTGGAGCGTATGCTAGAAGGGAAGTGACGAGCGTTTGTACTTTCGAACAGCTCAGTGTCAGTTAGGGTAAAGTCTGAAAATTGTGATTTTACTTGGTCGAAAGCTTCCTTGTCTTGTGTGTTATCATAGAAACGAGCAAATAACCTTTTCCCGTCACCGATTTTCAAAAGCGTTTCCACATCTTCTGGCTCGACGCAGTACATCACCTCAGGACTTAGCTTCCCTTTTTGAGAGAAGTCTTTGAACTCTTCCAAGGCCTCGTCGGCCGGAATCGCCCCTTGATAATCGGTCGGGTTGCCCTTTGCGGTATCGACGCGCGGAGAGACAATATCTGCACCGGCTTCTAGGAATTCATACGCTTCCTTTGCGGTACGGACTCCAGCAACCCTGATGGATGGAGATTCTGAATTCTCCATTGGACGGTCCTCTTCGTGGGATGCGCTACTCACAGGCGTCTTCGCAGTCGTCGAGGCGCTCGTCGGCCTGGTCATCACACAGGTCCTGTTTGTCGTCGCACTGGTCCTCGCACAGGTCGGCCTGGTCGGCGCACTGGTCCTCGGCCGCCCTCCTCTGGTCGCGGCACTGAGAGCGACAATCCGCTGAGTCGCACCCGCGTTTGCAGTCCCGGTAGTCCTCGCGGGCGGCGTCGTCGCAGTTGTCCTCGGTCTGCTCGCACTGGTCCTCGCAGACGTCCTCCTGCTCGTCGCACTGATCGATGGCGGTGTCGTGTTTGTCGTCGCAGCGGTCCTCGCAGGGTGAACCGAAGACGGTGGCGGGGACGGCGATGAGTCCCGCAACGAAGAGCGTTGCAATCATCGAGCGCATAAATCCTCCGAGAGTTGGTAAAACGTCACGCCGTCAGCATTGAGCAAAACGGGATCGAATCGAAGGGTCGAATGATTAGCCCCTTGCGGTAGCTCCCGGCCAGTTTCTTGAAGACGGCTCAACCTACTCGAGTTCGAGAGGCTCTTCGAAAACTGACTCGAATGCATCCTCGACGGTTCTGCGCTCTCGTTTCGAAACTGGACGGTAGTTCCAAGCACAGCGAGTGCGGTCGGCTACGTGCGCCGTGGTTCCCGAAATATACCGACGCCGGAGCAACAGGCTGTCCTCGATGTCTTGAGAGGAACCTCGCCCCAACTTCGTAATCACTAAGTCTATGGGGTGCAGAAGTTCGACGCGTAGGTAATGGAGGTTCAGGATCGGTGAGAAATCGACCGTTGCCAGTTCCCAGTCCGGATGCACCAGCCAATTCTCGAGCCCGAACGGCTGAAACTTGAGAGGAGGGTCCACCGCATCTTCATCGACAGAGAGTTCAACGCTCTCGGGTTCCATTCGGCCGATATCGATGTCATTAGTATATCCGTAATTGTAGTTGTCACTATCTGCCAGGTAGAGAGAAACGGCTGCAGAGCCGTAAAGTGTGAGCTTTGTCGAATTCGAAAGCTTTCGGTCGTGAAACTGCAGAAACCGCATGATTCGCATGGCTTCAGGCGTGTCAACGCACTCTGGGAGCAGTTCACTAATATCAGGAAGGCTCATGGTGTCTCAGTCTAGTTCCGCAAAGACCTGCCACCTTTGACTGGTCTCGTCGGTCTCCCCGCGCAACTTCTCAAGGTAAGTGTCTGTTACTGCGGCACTGAACGTCAGTGCCGACCCCTCGGTCATTGAAGGTTCGTGAAGGTCGGCGGCAAACCCACGGAGTCGGTGTCGCGCCGCATCATCAAGAGAGTTCTTCTGGGCGAGTTTCTCCGCCACGAATCCGAGCCTTCGAGTCGCTTCTGGAGAAAGATATACCTCTTGGACCAAGTCGAGGGCGTCATGATTCGCCAGCCAACGAACCGAAAGGGCCGCTGCCTTGAGCAGGCGGGCGGACGGAGATTCCAGAACGTGGCGAAGACTCTCGACAAGACTCGTAGCGTCGAGTTCTGAAGACGCTCGAACTTGGGCAGGATACCCGAGTGCTGCAAATCTCGCCATATCCTCGTCTGTGACCTGCCGAGTCATGCGTCTTCCATGGTGAGGGTCACGATTTACTACGCAGTTCAACTATGTTCCACAACAACCTCATACCGAGCAACCTTCCGATTCCTAAGGTGCCAACCGTGAGGATTCAAAACGAATCCCGCCCCTTCCTCACATCGTACTCCAGGCGGTCGGCCAGACGCGCCAAGTATCGCACCAGCTCGGCCTTCGTCTCCAGGGATGCCTCCCTCGGCAGTTCCAGGCTTGCGTGCAATCGACCATCTGCCAAGCGAAAGCACACCAGCGGATACTGCTGATTCCATGTGGCGATATCTTCGCGGACACCCTCGCCGACGTCATCTGAGATAAGACTTCGCGCTGCGAATCCACCTGCCGGGCCGGCCTCAATCCGAACCACCTGTTCCCGGCCGGGAAGGACGGACTCCACCACAACTTCCAGCGGCTCTGCCCTGCCCTCGTTCAGCTTTGTGAGCTCTTCTTTGATATTCATCAGCGGACCTCCTCGTAGGTGAGGTCCTGGCGGAGCTGCGACATCTCTCGGAGGCGCCACTCCAGGTCATCGGCGGCTTCGGCGAGTTGGGTGAGGCGGCTGTGCAGGCGGTCTAGGGTGGGCCATTCGGCAACGTCGGCTGGCAGCAGGAGGTCGGTAGCCACCGCGATGCGCCAGTGCCGGCGTTGGGCCGACACACCTGGGTTGTGGTGAAGGCGCAACGGCGCATCTGCGTAGGCGTCATGGAGCGTGCGTTGAAGCACCGTGGGCACGGGCTCCGCGTGGTCGCCCATCGGCGAAGAGAGTCGCAGGTAGTGCATGCGAAGCTCGGCGGAGAAGCCAAGGCTGAATTGAACGGGCTGCTCGCGGAACTCGCCGGCCTCGGTCTTCGGGTCGACTAAGTGGCTTCGGCCTTTACGGCGTACCACGGCGAGGTTTGTCAACGCGGGGAACGCGCGGTCGGGCTCGGACGCTTCGCGGAATTCCTTAGCTATCGACTGGGTCAGCGGCACGCGGCCTTCGAGTTCGGCCAGCTTGCTGGCCATCCAGTCGAGGAGCTGCCCCGAATCCGGGTGCGGCCGAGGTTCCAGCGCACCAGAGCGCGTGCCCCTTTCAAGGTGCGGCTCCACCGGAAACGGCGTCGTGTCATCACCGGTTAAGTCGGAGAGCTCGCGCAGGAGTTCGCGGGCGGTGGTCTCGGCGCGGTCTTGCAGGTTCAGGCGAATCTCCTCGGTGACCGACAGGCCCTGGTCCATCAGGGGCTGGACTTCGAGTTTGCGCTCCAGCACGCGGGCAACCTGTTCCTCGTCGATGGTCCGGGCCAGGTACGGATACTCGATGTGCAGGTGACTGTCGGAGCCGGTCGGCTCGGATCCCGGTTGCTCCTGCAACTCTCGATGAACCTTGGAGAAGTAGCGGTCGATGCGGCCGCTTCGCTGCTCGATATCTCCCGGGTTGGAGACCATGCCGAAGTGCCACACCCGGTTGCACGACATGTGCAGGTCGACGCCCTCGCGGAACACGTCGGTGGCGACGACGAAGTCGGGGAAAAACGGTGCATTGAACTTCACGATGACGGGATACCGCGAGCTCGTGCCGCCCATGGCGCCCAGCGCCGGCTGTTGGCGGTCGAAGTCGCTCCAGCGGGTCTCGGCGTACAAAGGTTGGTCGTCATCCAGTTGGCCGCCGGCGAGTTTCTGCAACGCGGGGCCCTGCTCCACGAGCTCTTCGATGCGATACCGAGTGCGCCGGCCCTCCGGGCCAAACAAGATGTCAGCGAACTCCTCGGCCAGACGCTGCGGCTGGGCGCCGCCCGCGCGGTCGTAGGCCACAAAGAAGTGCAGGACGGCCTCCGACACGCGGACGTTCTTCTCGAAGATCCGCTTGATGAATTCTCGGTATTCAAGCCACTCGCCGACCTCGGCGTCGGAAACGGAGTGCCCGCGCAGTAGTTGCACGAACTCGAGATCCTCGTCGCGCTCCCGGGCCAGGTCCCAAAAGGATCGATGCTCGAGAAAGCCGTCGATGTAGTCGGGAAAGCGTTCGTCGGGGTTCGGGTCGTCGGCTAGTTCGTGCTTGGCGCCGTGGATGTCGCGGTGGATGCGCAAAAGCTCGGTCGCGACGCGGGCGTCGGGCCACAACTCCTCACACCGCACCAACACGAGCTCGTTCAACAGCGCTCGAATTCGCGTAAACCGCCCTCCTCCGTCGCCATCGAAGAAGTAGTCGCGCCCTTCGGACAAGAGCTGGTGGAAGGTTTCCCGGACCCGGTCGTCGCAGACTCGTTCGCAGAACGCTTCGTACGACTCCACCTGAACACGCTCGTCATCGAGCTGACGGAACAAAAACCGCACCAGGTTCTCTTCGAACACCGGCGCCAGCGATTCATCGGGGCCCAGCCGGCGCAGCAGCTTCTCGCCGGGCGAGATTTGGTCGGTCTGGTGGCGCAGTGTGGACAGGACCCGGGATTCGGCCACCAGCTCGTCGTCTCCGCCAGACGTGGCCGCCTCCACCTCCACGTCCTTTGCGTCGGTTCCGAGCACGACCTCGGCGTACACGCGAAATTGCTCGGGCGTCTCGAACCGCTCGAAGTCGTACGCCGGGCCCACGCGACTGCGGATCCGCTCGGGCCCAATCTGGTTGGAGAGCCGCCTCAGCGCCACGTCGTCGTAGACGCGGCAGATGCGGTGAGTCAGCTCGCGGACCGAGGCCAGCCTGCGTACGAAGATGAGTAGTTTTTCGGGCTCGTCGGCTTCGAAGGAGGCCCGCGCGGCCTGGTCTACCAGGCGCTGTTTGGGATGCGGCGGCAGGTCGTCGCCTGTGGCCTGGGCGAAGTCCTCGGCGATGCCAGCCAACACGCGGTGGTCGGGCGCGACGGTGTCGTCTTCGGCCTCGTAGTGGGTGGAGCGTTCGTCCCCGTCGGTCTCCAGCTCCGAGGGCTCGTAGCTCTCGAAGCTCTCCAGAAATCCGACTTCGACCTGCGTGGTGGTGTCGTCGCGCTCGAGCTCCGACTGCAGTTCGCGCTGCACGTACGCCAAAAAGAGTTCGTCCACCACGCGTTCTGGCGAGTTCGTGTCCCGCTCCCAGACGACGGGGTTCTCCCTGCGGTAGTCGTACTTCGAAAACCCCGCCAACTTCCGCAGCCGCCGCACCATCACCTGGTCCAGGTAGGCCTGCCGGTCCTCCCAGGGGCGGTCCTTTACGCGGAGCGCTTCTTTGGAGGCGTACGACAACTGAGTGTAGATGTCGTCCTCCGACCCGTGCGCCGGCGTGGCACTCAACAGCAGCAACCTCGGCGGCGCGCCGTATTCAGCCTCGATGTCTCGAGCCTCCGTCCACGGGTAGAAACCGAGCAAGGTGTTGAGCACCTGGGTGCGGATGTTGCCGCCCTTGTTTCTGAGCTTCTGAGCCTCGTCAACGATGACCAGGTCGAACTCGGGTATGAGCTTGGCCATCTGGCGGGCGACCTCCACATTTTGCTCGGTGGAACCGTGGAAAATAGCGTCGCGCGCCCCATCACGGACGTCCACAAACAGCCCGTTGTCGTGCAATGCCTCCGCGACCTCGCCGCCGGTACTGACCTCGCCAGAATCGAGTACTCCGAGGGAGCGGGCCACCCACGAGTAGGAGGAGAATCGTGTCATAAAGAGCTGGCTCGGGTCGCGGCACACCTCCTGCCCCAGTTCGATGAGATTCGAGCAGAAGCATCGCGGATGGACGGCACGATCGAGCAACGGTTCCTTCAGGCGATTGTCGGCCAGCGTGACGTTCGTGGAGACGAAGTTGCGATAGTCGCGGTGCCACTTCTGCTGGACGGCCTTTCGCGGCGTGATGATCAGGATTTTCGCGCTCGGGTCCATCAGCCACGTGAGCGCCGCCACGCCCAACGCCTGATAGGTCTTGCCCATGCCGACCTCATCGGCCAGGTACGCCACGTGCCGGCGACACAGGATGTTGTAGATGGCGGTGGTACCCAGCCGCTGCTCCCGGGCGATGGCCTCCTCGATGCCGGGCGACCGAAAGTTCAACACACGCCCGACCTGCCGGGCGGTGAGCGGATTGTCGAAGGCCTCAGTCACCCGCGTACCCCATGCGTTTCATCAAAAACTGCGCCGTCTGCGACAAGTCCTCGCGCTTTCGTACGTCCTGCCAGGTCGAATGCTTCTCGAACCGCGCCACCAGCGTGCCGATGCGCCCTTCGAGCTTCTGCGCGACCTCCAACACCTCGTCTGCGTCGGTGTGCTGGCGCACCTGTCGGACCAGCCGCTCTAGCTCGTGGACCAACACGAACCTGTAGACCGACCATGAGTCGCCGCCCTCTTCTTCGAGCCGGTCTTCTGTGAGTTCCACGACGCGTTCTAAGGAGCCCGGCGCGCTGACCAGCAGGCGAACGCAGCTTGTGGCATCGTCGCCGTCCAGAGAGCGTTCGAGCCGCTGCCAGTAGCGCTGCGAGGCCCGGAAGAATCGAAAGTAGTTGGCAAACACGTCGTCTTCTGCCGTGTCTGTCCTGGCCGGCCTGGCCCGCGCATCGGCATCGGCCATGAGCCGCTCCGACGCCGAAAGCAGGTGTTCCTGTTGAGCGGTCGGGTCGTCGAGCGTGCCGTCGGCCCAGGCGTCGAAGCAGGCGGTCAGGCTGTCGAGCACCGCCTCGCGACGGTACGTGCGCCAATGCGTCTCGTTGATGAGCCCGCGGTAGATGCGCTGGCGGTCGGGTGCAGTCCGATAGACCTCGAACCACTTGCGCTCCAACAGTTTCACCTGAGACGCGTCGCTGAAGGCCACCGATAAATTCTCGTCAGCCAACCGGTATTCGTGGGCGATGCCCGGCAGTTTGATGGCGCAGTCGGGCATGGGCCGGCCCAATTCAATGAGGTAGGAATCCGACTTCCAGTCCGCGGTTACGCTGATCGATGCAGGCATCCGCTGCTCGACCGTGTCCTCCGACTGGGAGAGTTCGTCCTCCGGCGTGCCCCTCGGGGTTTCCTCAAACGCCACGGTTTGCGGCGCGGGCTGGCCGGGAAGTTCGAGCGACACTTCAATGTTTTGGTGCCCACCTCCGTCCGCCTGTCCCAGGGCCGCCCGGGTGGCGTTGTGAGAACCCACGATGACCCGGTCTGGCAGGCCGAAGGCTTTGAAGTGGTCGAATCGATGCTCTTCCTGCTGGGCAGCGGCCTTCAGCCGACTCAGTTGGACCGTCGACTGCTCCGCTCCCACGATGTTCGACACCACATCTTCCGAAAGACCGAGTCGTCCGTCCTCATCCTGAGAGGGAACGAGAGTGAGCTCGCCCTCCGGACAGGCTTGCTTCAGGTACTCCACGGGCTGGTCGGCGAAGTACGGCGCATAGACCGTCAGTTCCTCCACCCCGCGCCCGGCCAGTTCCTGCATGAGAGAGTTGGTCCGCCCTGGGATGGTCACGTGCAACCGTGGGCTGTCGGGTGCGGCCGTTTGGTCCGCCAAAGACCTCAAGTGCTGCTCGAGGTGGTCGTAGCGATGTTCGTCGGGGGCCAAGAGATGATTCAGAAGGGTCAACAGCGGCCCAGCCGTCCCCTGGTCTTGGACGTCGACGGTCGCGAACGCCTCGCGATTGTGAGCCCAACCGGCCAGCGTCAGATTTGCCGAGCCGACCAGAAGCCGCACGACGCGCTCGCCGCCGGTCATGCCCGAGGCGACGATGATTTTGGGGTGGAAGGCGCCGCGTTGGGGAAAGACCGGGTACGTATCGAAGGTGACCCGCTTCTCCAGCGCCGTGGTCGTGTTGGCGTCGTAGAAGACGCCCACATTCGCGTCGTCGCAGAATTCGGAGGTCGCAAAGACGTCCTGCGCCGAAGACAGCTTCGGCTGGTCGACCGCCAGCGGCGCCAGCACGCTGTCTTCAAAGAACTCCACCGACAGCCCGAAGGTGGTAAACAGCAGCGCATCGAGCTCGCCGATGTCTTCGGTCAACGACTGGAAGGCCTCGCGCAGGGTCTGGCTGGACGCGGTCACACGACCTCCTGGATTTCCGTCTTGAACGTGCCGAGCGCCGGCACGTAGTAGGTGCGGCTCCAGTCCAGGTGTTCGAGCGGGTCCTCCGGCGGCGAGTGGCCGTTGTTGAGGATGACGACCCGGTCGCCCTCAAACGTCACCCACTCGGCGTTACCGCGGTAGTCCGCAATCGAATCCCGGTGGTATTCGCGGACCAGCCTACGAACCACGTCCTCCGCACTCGAGGCCTCCAACACCCGAATGAGCCCTCTCAACCGCTGCCGAGCGATGTTCGACAGCCCCGGTCGATGCATCAACGCCTGGAGCGCCCCGCTTCGCTCCTGCAATTGCTCGATCACCCGTCGGCTCGCCAATTGGTCGATGCCGCCGGTCCAGAGTTGGTCGAACAGCGCCTGAAATCGCAGAAGAATCTCCTCCACGCGGCAGACGTCCTGCACCCGTCTCAATTGGTCTTCGTCCAGGTCGTCCGATTCGGCCAGGCCGTAGAAGATGTCGCGAGCGTGCTCGGCGCCACGGTACGGAAGTTCGAGGTTGCGATAGACGTGGGCGATGAGTTCATCGGACTCCGGCGAGATACCGGCGTTGTCTAAAAGCACGGGCGCGAAGCTCCTCCTGGCCTGCTGACCCCGTACAGCGGCCATCTGCTCTACGCCGCCAAATTCAGACAGCGCCACGCGGTGGTCGTTGGCCTCACGCATGGCATCGAAGAACGAGAAGACGCTGTCCCGCAGCCCCTCGAGCTGCGAGCACTCCGCCACGATGCTGCCGATTTCGTCTGGCGAATCGACCCACCCGCGGTCGTTCAACAACCCCATGGACGTCAGCGGTTGGCGGTAGCGGCCGTTGACGCCCAGGCTGAGTTGGCGAGTGAGAAGTGCATCGGATTCGAACGGCCCGACCATCGGGTCCGGTTCATTCGAGAGCCTGCCCTTGCCCTTGTAGCTGCCGAGCAGAAGCGAGTAATCGTCCAACACCGTTACCGAAGACAGGATGTGCAGCGTCTCCGCCGCCACCAGCAGCCCATCCCGCGCCGCTCGCCAGCGCTCACCATCCGTAAAGACGAACTCGCCCTGCCCCTGCAGGTAGGTGTCGACCAGCCACGTCAGCGTCAGCGACACCCCGAAGTTGGTGGCCCCGGTGCTGATGGTAGAGAAGTGCGGGATGACCCGCTGGCCGAACTGGGTCCAGATAATCTCCAGCCCCAGCGGGTCGCGAGAGGCGGAGGCGGTGAGGTCGGGGTCCGCGGCTGTGAATTTGAAGGAGGCGATAGACATGGATTTGGAGGTAATTCGTTAGTGAGTGCCAGTGGTAGACCGTCGGCTCATTCAGGGTCGAGGTAGTCTCGATAGAGGTGAATTACCCTTGCGGTTCGAGTGCCTGGCACCCCTCATGATTGATCACATCTCCGCCTGAGCTTGCATGCCGAGTGTGAACTCCTACAATTTGTTTATTTTCTCCGCGTAGGAATCTAGCTTTTTCTCCAAGCTATCGGCTATTCGTTCTAATCTGGCCCGTCGTTTTGAAAGTTCTTGAGAAGGCAGTCGGTATAGGGTCCTTCCTCCGGCTCCCTCCAACCGAGTGACGGAGACCCTGAATTCGGCATGATCCGGTACCGCTGTCGCGTTCCAATTGTTGAACATGTTGTGGGCCAGACTCCAGCGAACTGTCTCACTCGGTTCTACGCCGCCCGGTGGCTTGTATTTGAACGATTCCTCGATCCAGGGCACCTCGCTGCTCGGGCTTTTAATGACCCCATGGAAGAATGCGTGAGATATCGCATGTCCGGTTTCGTTCCTTATTTTCAGCATGATTACCGGCTTCAGTGAACCGGTAAAAGGTGGGCGACTTAGTCTGAAGTCAGACTCAAGAATTTCAAACTTTCCTAGATTCTTGCGCGCCTCCTTTGCTTTCGCTTGGCGCTCCCGGAGTTCCGCAAGTTTCGACCTCACGTATTCTAGTTTTTCCTCTATTTTGTCGCGTTCCTCAACGAGGTCTTTCTTTTTTAGATGCAGATTTGCCCGCCAGCCGTTGTCACCCTTCTCAAAATCGACTCGGTATTCATTGAATTTCTTCGAGTCCGCATTCGCGTAGAACTTCCGAGGCCTCGCCAGCCGTTTCCGATCTGAATCTAGATCCTTGAGTTCGCTGACAATGTCGATATCACTAACGGGCTGCGGCACGCCTGAATGTACGGTTGCGGAAGCAGATTCCCCGTCCACTTTAATGTCGGTGATTTTACAGTCCGTGTGTTCAGCACGCGCCTTTCTAACCGCACCCGCTACTGGTTCAAACCAGACGGGAAATCGTTCACCGAATTCAGGGCGGTCGTTCGAGTTCTCCTTCTTCACTTTTCTGTGGGCGAGATCTTCCGAGCGTATGTAGTCCTTCGGGTCTTCATCTTCCGGAAGGCCTTTCGTCTTTAGGGTCTCGAGCCCTGTAAACTTGCAGAGCCACGTCGCTTTGTCGCGAATTTCCGGCTTCTCCGAGCAACCGTTTAGGACTGCTAGCACCAGTAGAATGCCGACGACCGTGATAAAACGGGTACGCATTTGATCCCTCGCCGGGCACTTGCCCGAAAATTCGCCGCTTATGACTGATCTAAATTCACATCCAGTGGTCCGAAAAATGGCGTGGGTTAGCCTCGTCTTCATCTCGCTCGTGAGTGCTGGGGTCTGGCGATTAGAGATGAACTTCATCGCTTCAGTGGGTGGAGCGGTTTCCTTGGGCCGTACCGGCTTCATCATTCCACTGCCCGTGGTCGCGCTGGGAATTCCCTTCCTTCCAAGCGAATAGATCGGGAATTGACATTCATCGCCTCATTCATCTGCCGCATTAGCCGTTTCTTTTCCGCTGGGGAGTCCGCCAAGGCTAGAAGTGGCGACTCAATTGGCCCGGGTGGGCAATAGCTCGGTTCGAGTTCTCGTACGAGTGGTTTAGTTCTCTTCCGGTCGCACGGCATCCTCAGTGGTAGTTCGTCCGGTCCGTATCTCGAGAGTCTGATGCAATCGGACCCATCGTATCCCTCGTCTAGCGGTAAATCAGATTTAGGGCGCAACACCGTTTGAGGACTACTCGCGACGTTTTCGTACATGAACTCCAGGACACGATCGGGAATCTCGGGTGGATGATCAGGGGCTGTCGTGTACCCGTAGGTTCCCAGAGCCGAGAGCCATGCGATTAGAATTGCAACGCCCACCAGGCCCGACCTGACACTTTTTACTCCGACGATCTGAAAGACGGCGGACCTCCGTGGCTGCGCAGTCGACCTCGAAAACTTCAATCTTAGGGACACGCGTCGGGGAACGCGGTTCCATCGCGGCCGTCTTTGCCGCTATGACTTCCGAGTAGCGGCCGGGTTGCGCGTCGCCGCAGCCGGTGGAAAAACGCATTCGCACTCGCCTGCCACTTATCGGACACCACGACTTCCCAGATCAGGCAGCTCCTTTCTACAGAATGGTATCTCTGGTGCTTGGTGGGTTTCATCAGGACGGAGTTGAATGCAGCCCGAGGGGTCGGACTTTGTCGCCGGTCTCAGTAGGGGATTATCGGGGTCGTAGGAGTCCACGCCGGGAGTTCCCATCACATTCATCGGGTGCTTCTGACCAAACGGCGGGGTCAGCACGGGACTGCGGAGTTGTAGCCAGCCGTCTAACGGTGGGCCATAGTGAACAATCGAGCCGAGACACCACGCCAGGACCAGGATGAGCGCAGCGAGTCCCGACCTCTTCGATGTCACGCCCAAGATTTGAAACATCACCGACCTCCTCTGTACCGGACCCTGCCTCGACTGTTCCACCTACAGGGACAGGTGGCGTCGCGCCCCGTTCCATCTGATTGGCGTACCATCTCAATGATCGCTCGCGACCTCGTGTAACGCCGCACGCTGTTTGAGGCCCAGGTAGCCAAATCCATGCAGGCTACGCGATGGATTCATCCGAACCCGTACCCTCTCCTCAAATGCGGCGTGGTGATCGTACAATCTACTGAAGGCCAATCGACCAGACGCCGCCCTCAGCGAGGCCCACATTCAGCGTCGCCCGGTCGACGGCGGCGGAACTAACATTGGAGTCGGGCACGGGAACCGGGTCGGCCACCCTTCGCCACTATCCGGAGTCCCCGTCGTGCAAAAATGCTCCCTGTGACGTGACGTGGAGCGGTCCCTGTTCGGTCAGTTTGCGAAAACTATTCTCCCCGTCGGACACAGGGGTCAACGGTTCGAACTGCTGTTCCTGACTCGACCATGTGGCAAATGACGTCGGGTCTTGCTCCCCGTCTGACGAAGCAGCGTAGAGGGTTCCTCCATGGGACTTTAGGGTCTGAACATTGCTCAGATCATCGCCGGACATGTGCGTCCATTGCCCTTCGCGGATTCGGTAGACCCTAGATGCGTCTCGCCCCGCGGGATTCGAGAATGGGGAGACGGCGACCCAGATGTCTCCTCGATGGGTCGCCAACGCGCGGATTCCGGGGCGCTCACCGTCCGGCGAGGCATTGTACGTCAGTCGAGAAATTCCGTTGTCTTCCGGCTGCCAGGTGTAGACGCCCGCTCCAAGCGCAGCCGGCTCACCCGGTTCTTCGTCATCCGGCCCGGAACCTCCGAAGAACTCCGTCACGCGGTCGAATCCGAGGACGAAACCGTCTTCGTAAACATCGGCTGTCAGCAATTCACCGTACCGGGTGTTCGTCGCCTCGGACCCATTGTCGGATGCAGGCGTCTGGAACGCCCCGGTCGCTTTCCAGCCCTCCGAGCGTCGCCAGATGTCGAGTTCGCTGTCGGGTTGATTCCGCCGCAACATCGCGGGGCCTGCGGGAACCATGGCTCGAGTTTCATCAATGATCTGTCCCTCGGGGTCGGAGTCCCACGTCTTCGAGGACGGCTGCCACGTCCGCATGGATCCGGAGTCGGACCAGAGCTGACCCTCTCGGGCGTAGAGCCGCCACGCAAAAGCCTCGCTGATGGGAATGAAGTTCACTCCGTCGCGGCCGGGTTTCCACGACAGTGCGTGGACGCGAGGTGTTTTATGCACCGCCCCCATGAAGACGCGTTCTCCGGCAGTGTAGAGTCCACCCGGGTAGGCCCAGTCCGGAAGCCGCCTGTTCATGACGACCTCGGTCGTGTGGTCTTGGAGGTCAAATCTCAAGATCTTGCCGCGATGAGTGAATCCGTAGAGCGTTCCGTCGATGTTGAAGAGACCGCCGCGGGCGATGCTGGAGACCGTTTGCGCATCGAGCGGAACCCTCGATAGCTCTCGTTCTGGTCCGAGCTGTAGCAGGACGGTTGGGGTCCCTCCCTGAGCAGGTTTGTCAGTGGACGCCTTGGTATAGAGTCGACCGTTCAGCGCCACCCAATGGATGGAATTGGTGGGAAAATCGACATCAGGGCTGAATTTTGACCAGGACCGGCCCCCGTCGGATGAGACATATATCGAGGGATCCCGCGTCGGTTTGGGAGCCACCAAAAACCCCTCAGCTGCCGTGATGTCGAACATGCCCAGAATCCCGTCCCCCTCGCCCGGAGTGATGTGCGTCCAGCCGCCGGATTCGTTCCGGCGATGAAGCTTGCCCTTGCTGAGATTGGAACCTCCGCGGCTCAGCAACACGAGCTCCCCATTTGTTGCATGGAGTGATTCGATCCTTTTGACGTCTGGGAGTTCGATCTCTTGAAACGCCGCCTTCCCCTGGGGGCTCTCGAGTAGATCGGCCTCCGTATCCTCGTCCAAGTGACCCAGAAGATAACGGTGTTCGTCGGTCTCAGCGTATCGCACGCTATCGAGGCCGCCCGCGACTTTCGACATGATCGGCAGGTCAACCGCCGGATGCCATTCTCCGTCCCCCTCGGTGTAGAAAACGGAGTCATTTTCACCGCGAGCAAAGACTTTGTCGCCCAGGCTGGCGACGATCTCCGCGCCGAAATGGCCCTTTAGCTGGGTCCATTCTTCGGGTCCACGGTCGATGTCCTCCCGGATGTCCGGGTCCGGCGAGGTGTCTTCAGAGATGTCCGAAGCAGTCTCGCCACCGTCGACCGACACGTCTATTCGGAATGAACCACTTGGTATCTCTTTCGTTGAGCATCCGCCTCCAAAGAGAAACGCAGCGGCAGCGATCGCGACCCATCGTGTGCGACTACTCATCTGCCCATCCCAGTGTCGAAAAAACGGGAAGCAAACGTCTATGCGCGGAGTTTAACAAATTCGGGAGTGGGCATGAAACGAATCACCGCGACCCCATCTCAATGATCGCTCGCGACCTCGCGGGTATACGCCGGTGGAAGCCATTCATCTCCTGTTTCCACCAGAGCGAGGATGCGAACGGAAAGTCCAGAACAGTGGTGTAAGAGCAACGAATTTACGCGCGAGTTCGAGTTCCAGTCCCATCGCGGCGGACTATGTGCTCGGCTCGGAGTTCGTCGATGTCGAGACGGTCTACCACGACGACGCCGATGAGCTGAGACGCGTGACCTTTCCATCGGGCGCGGAGCTCGTCGCCCATGACAAGCTATGGAAGCGCACGAGCGGCCCGCGGTCGAGCTCGCGCAACAATGCACCGACGCCGACCTGGTCCTGTTCTGCAAACCAGCACCTCACTACGAGCCAAATGTGAGTCTTCCCGACGGCCTCGTGGAACAATTCCACAGATTCAACCGCCCGGAAAAGTCAACGTACGCGGAACTGGTGCAGGAGTGGGCCGACGAATACGGCATCGAGGTCCCCGACGAGAGGCTTCCGGAACTGAGTGAAATGGCGAGGGGTTTCGATGAGCCCTGGGTCACCGAGGCGTTCAAGCGCGCGACGGTCTTCGGGTGGGAGGACCTCGACTTTGACCCTTTCGAATACACCGCGGAGACATTGCGGCATCAGGAATCATGGTGGCTGGGCTGGAAGGCCTTTGAGGATTTCGACGAGCTCGGAGACACGGAATTCCTCTGGAAAGAGACGAACGTCCTTCGGTTCGACTCGCTGGAAGACGGCTTTGGCGCCGAGCGAGTCGACACCGACGACGTGACATACCACGGCCCTCATCGGTCGCTTCGCGGCACCGTACGCGAGTACATCTCGGCCGGTATGCCGCGCGACATTCTTCTACGAGCGCCCGCCGGTGCCGGCATGACAACGCTGGCGCTCGACGTGGCCACATCTGTGGCCGACCGGACCATCGTGATGGAGCCGGGAGCCGTCCGTCGCACCGACTACGATCAATGGGAGCGGCTGCTGGAGGGGCGCGGGCCCGAGTTTGTCATCTTCGCCGGCGTCACTCGCGGCCGAGGAGTCCTACGGGTTCGACCAAGTCGTGAACATGCGCAGGCCGGACCGTGAGGACCGTATTCAATTGATGGAGAAGTTCGCGGACGAGTTCGACACCTCTATCCCCGAGGACCGCTACGACTTTCTCGACACCATCTTTGTGGAACGCTCTCCCCGCCGAGTTCGTGATGCAATCCTCCGCGCCGGCCAAGTCGGATGGCAGCGCATCGACGACATTCCGGGAGATTCGACCCCCTAATTGATACGACTCATTGAGGAGCTTCAAATGTTAGACGTAGTTGTGAGCGTCCCCTCGCGCCGTTCTTACTGCTTTTCAACAGTAAGGGTATATTCTGATTCAGGTGATTGACACCAATAGGGACAGCTCACAATCAGCAGTGCCTGGTCCCCAGATTCGAGATCGAGGCTAGCATTTAAGCCCTGGGCCGCGATGTATTCAGCGTTGGTGAGGGTTTCAGTGCCACCCGCGGATGGGCACTCATCCGGAGCGTAGTAGGCAGTTGTGTCGCCCGGTCCTGCTATACCCATATCCGCTGAAGAGGAGATTGTGACTTCGTAAGTCCCGTCACTTGGAGCTTCATAGAGAAGCGCGTCGTCACCGGCTTCTCGCCATTCGAGAATCTCGCTCTCAAACAGATTCGGCTTGTCCACCGTGGTGCCGTCGTAGTTCACAGTGGCTTCGGAAGGCAGCTCATCGGTCGGACACTCCGGCATTTCTTCTCCGCCATCTTCGACGTCCGAACCCAAATCCATTGCCGAGTCTTGACTCGTGTCCGAGTCCCGGGCGTCCGAGTTCATGTCCATCTCGGTTGTATCCGCCGCTTCCACGTCGCGGACATCGTTCCCGGAGGGCATCTCCCCTGAATCACAGGCGATGAGATTCGCTGAGACCAGAAAAACAATCCCGAGAATCGCGCATTCACACTGTCGCATGGGTTACCTCACTCGAAGTATTAGTTGAGTCCATAGAGTTGTGGAACTCGGCCAGCGTTTGAACACGGGCACCGCTCTCCAGATAGGTTTTTTGTGAACCAAACAAAGAAGCCAACAACCTGTAGAAAACGATGGCCAAGATTGAGATTAGGATCGATGAGGAGCAAATCGAAGACATCGCCAGCGGACGGGGTCTGGCTGCCTACTGCGTTCGGTGTGGAACGGATTTGCGTCGCGGAGATGAACGACGAAATCCATGGCGGATCTGAAGAACGAAGCGATGGCCGCAAAGGCTGCCGAGGATGTTAGTTCAGGACTTGAGTGGGGCAGCAAAGTTGACCGTTAATCGATACGTCAAGACGCATTCCGGAAGCCGTCCAAGAAGTCTTCTGTCCAGTCGAAAAGCCGTAAGTCCTCGCCAGAACCCGCCACACGGCGGCCGTTTCGCGTGATAGAGTGATGGCTCAACTGGACTGATTCAGGAGCCATCATGACAGACATCGACGCCATTATTGAAGACCTGAAACGGCGGGCCGACCGGCGCACCAACAGCCGCTATCCGGAAGAGTTTCGTCAGGACGCCGTTCGGTTGGTCGACCGACTGCGCAAGGCCGGCTGGACCCAGAAGCGGATCAGCTCGGAGATCGATGTCCCGTGGGTGACGCTGCGTCGGTGGCGATCGAAGCGGTCTACGACTGCGAGATCCGAGACCTCGGAGAGTTTCCGCCCGGTGGCGATCGTCGAGGAGCCGACCGCGCCGGAGGCCGAAACCGAGGGCGTCGCGCTTGTATCGCCGTCGGGCTGGAGGATTGAAGGGCTGACAGTCACCCAGGCCGTGGAGGCGGCCCGGAGGCTGGGATGATCGGGACCAACCGGAAGGTCCGCGTCTGGGCCTACCCCAAACCGTGTGACCTGCGGAAGGGCCACAACGGCCTCAGCGGGCTGGTCCGCCAGGAGTTTGAGGCTGACCTGCTCAGTGGCGATTATTTCCTCTTCGTCAATCGGCGCCGGTATCTGTGCAAGGTCCTACTGTGGGACGGCACGGGTCTGGCGATCTACAACAAACGCCTCGAAGAGGGACAATTTGCCCGGCTGTGGCGCACGCCCGGAGAGCCGATGCTTCAGATGACATCGGCGGAGCTTTCACTGTTTCTGGAGGGCTGCGAGCTGGTCGGCCGCGAGCCGCTGTCCCCTCCTGAATTTGCTCCTTGACCGGGTGATCGGCATGTGATCAAATGAGATCATTATGGCCGATATCGATCTCCAAAACGAAACTGACCTCGAGCGCCTCCGCCAGGTAGCGATTCTGCAGGATGCCGAGATCGGAAAATTGCACGAAGTCGTGGCGCGACTTGCCACGGAGGTCGACAATCTCAAAGAGACCAAGCGCGGCCAACTCCAGCAGGAGCTCCGAGAGGTCAAAGACTTCCTCAACCGCCTTCAGCACCTGCAGTTTGGCAGAAGCTCCGAGAAGCGGACCACCGGCAGGCGGAGGCGCCGCCGGAAGCGACGCACACCGGCGCCACAGACGGACCTCCCCATCGTCGAATAAGTCCTTGAGCTCGACGAACCCGACAGGATCTGTCCGGAGTGCGCCGGGAGCGAAGCGACCAAGTGCCCCTGGGGCGGTAGATCCGCTCGACGAGATGGGCAACTGCTCGGAAGACAGCGAGATGGTCGAGGTCGTCGAGCGGAGTTTCTTCGTCAAGAAGGTCAGACGCCAGAAATACCGCTGTCGATGCGGCCACATCGAAGCTGCCCTTGGCCCCCCGAAACTGCGCGGTACTCAGCGGTATACGCCAGAATTTGCCCTGGAAGTCGCCACCAACAAGTACCTGGACCATCGCCGCTGGAACGTCAGGCCCGCCGGATGGCCCGACAGGGGCTGAAGGTCTCATCCCAGACGCTCTGGGATCAGCTGGACCGACTCGGCGACCATATCCACGCGACCTACGAAGGTATCGGTCAGTGGATCCGGGGCGGAGACGTGATGGGGATGGACGAGACGCCCTGGCCGCACATCAAGAAAGGGGGCGCCAAGAAGTGGCAGCTCTGGGTGCTCCGTGACCGCGGCGCGGCCTGGTATGCGCTGCGAGATTCACGGAGTGGGGAAGTAGCGCAGGAGCTGATGGGTGACTTTTCGGGCTGGCTGGTGACCGATGCCCTGAAATCCTACGACAAGGCCGTCCGCTGCTCGGAACACGCCATCCGTCAAGCAGCCTGCTGCACTCCGCAGCAGCATAAAGCCCCATGCCCGACGAAAATTTCTCGAATGCGAGAGCAATCGACCCGAGGCGTGCGGGGAGATCCTTGATCTGATCGGTGCGCTCTACGAGGTCGAATCCCGAGCCCGGGATCCGGATGAAGGCTGGGAGCTCCGGGCGTCGAGGGCTCATCTCCGAGAGACCGAATCGGCTCACATCTTGAACCAGATCGATGTCTGGCGGAACCGACAGACCGCGCTGCCGAAGAGCGGTTTCGGAAAGGCGCTGCATTATCTGAAGACCAACTGGACGCGATTGACCCACTTCGTCGAACACCCGGAGGTCTGGATAGACAACAACGCCACCGAGCGAGCGATCAGAGGCCCGGTCGTCGGAAGAAAAAATTACAATGGATGTCGGTCACCGCGTGGCATGCAAGTCGCGGCCATGCTGTACACCATCTTCGAGACGGCGAAAATCTGCGGGGAGAATCCTCGCGACTATCTCCGCCGGGTCGTCGCGGCCGATATCCATGACGAAGGGACTGTCACGATGCCCGAGGTCTTCGAAGAGGTCCGAGACGAGCTGAGCTGAAGACTTACCCGCACTGAAAGAGCCGAAGCCGCGCCTATCCAGGCGTCGCTTCGGCTCTTTTTTTGCCGTTTACGTGGTTTCGCGAGGACTTACGGCTTTCCAACACTCGTATCGAACGGATATTTGTTGTTATTAAATTTCTTTGGACAACCGTTCAATGCCCTTGGCCGATACCCCCCATCAATCGAACATATATCATGGATACTGAAAGGGTCGTCACCTCTAAGATCAAGTTCAGTTCTTTTTCACTTATATTATCCGATATACTTCCCTTTTTGGATCCTCTCCCATCCTGTCTTAGAACCTCCTCGAAACGAGCAGCCTCGACAAAGTCCTGATGAGAAACACTAGACAGCTTGCTATAAATGCTTTCATGCACATTTGAGAGTGGTGAGATTTCTGATTGTGCCTGAATATAAGTCGCGAATGAATACAGAGAGCGGCACCCCTCAAGATGTTCTTGAGCCGTCGAACGTGATACACCATCCCTGATCAATCTTTCTCGCACATCTTCCAGAGACCTATTAACAGCTTTTCGCGACATAAGAGCATCTGATTGAAAATACCTGAAGAGTTTATCTGGATAAAGCCAATATACATTAAACGAGAGAGCCATTTCATATAAGCTACGGAGAAGAATCAACGCAATATCGCCCTTTTTCGACGTACACAAGAATTCCATATTCTCCACGATTCTATTAATACGGACCAAATATGAACACAGAATATCGTGGTGATCAATATCGTCATCGTAGTCCGAATGAAACGTTCTAAGTCTATCGAGGCCGTCACTCACGAATTCTACAAGTTGATCCAGCAAATTAGTTACGCCGCGTCGAGTCGAAGGCCAATCCGATGGTTTAATCAACGAGGGTACGCTTTCATCCTCAGATTCTATCGCGCCCTGAAATACGTTTATTGGCTTCGAGTCCTCCTCATCATGATATTGTATAAACTGAAAGCCCGAAAATCCATGTTTCTTTGGATGAGAACCTATGATTTCTGCGGGGGGAATACTTACACCTAAGGAATCATATGCTTCATATATTAGTGGCGAATCTGGGCAAACAAACTGTTCTATTCGTCTATTAAAATACAATTCAATCGGCGGACGATACCCGGCTCGAATTCTTCGTTTATGAAAGTCCAAGATTGATGCTCGACCCGCGTCGTTATCTAGATCCTTGCTTAAGCTGGAGTAATCATATTCTGGATCCCGTAGTGACACGTCGCTTAGTCGAACTCTCGTCCGCGTGCTCAGGGCATTCCCGGTGAGAAAGTTCCGAAGTTTGCGGTCGTATAGTTCGTCCGGATTCTTGCAATCCAGAGTTCTCAGGTTATCAACTTGAACCCGTTCTCGCCTCGGTCGAACTCGCATTTTACTTAAATTATCTAGCTTTTCATTCATTTAGATTGGTCCGTAGTGAGGAAGTTGTCTTATCCGAATGATTACCAGTGTCGAGCCGAGGTGTTAACTTACGTCATTAATGAATAGGGGGACCTTCTTGAGTGGAGGTTGGGGGGATTACTGGGTGAGTTGGTGATTCTCGCCAAGTTCAATGGTCGGCCTACGATGACGCAGTTTAACACGACACCACGGGTGGATTTCCAGCCCCGAAAAGCTCCTTTGATTTCTCGCGCGAGCTGGTGAGGCCAGGGCGTCTCGTCCATCCCCATCACATCGCCGCCCCGAATCCACTGACCGATGCCTTCGTAGATAGCCTCGACGTGGTCGCCGAGTCGGTCGAGCTGATCGCAGAGCGTCTGGGATGAGACCTTCAGCCCCTGACGGGCCATCCGGCGGGGCTGCCGCTCCAGCGGCAAATGGTCCAGGTACCTGTTGGTGGCGAACTCCAGGGCAAACTCCGGTGTGTAGCGCTGGGTGCCGCGCAGTTTCGGCGGGCCAAGGGCAGCTTCGATGTGGCTGTGCCATCACACTCCGGACACATCTTGTCGGGTTCTTCCAGCTCGAGGACTTCCTCGATAATGGGAAGGTCTGTCTCCGGCGCGGGTGTACGTTGCTTCCGGCGACGTCTCTGGTGTCGGTGGTCCGCTTCTCGGAGCTCCTCCCGAACTGTAGATGCTGAAGGCGGTCGAGGAAGTCTTTGACCTCTCGAAGCTCCTGCCGGAGTTGGCCGCGCTTGGTCTCCTTAAGTACTGAAGCATCGGCTCTCCGGCTGTGCGCCACCGCCGGCCAATCTGCCCCTCTTCGAGGCTTTTGTTGTAGATGGCCAGGCCGGTGCCGTCCCACAGTCATGAACTCAAAGGTGGGTCCACGACGATACAAAGTTTGAAGATCGGGTTAACGGCGGAAAATTTTTGGCTTGTGCCCTATTCGAGTTTTTCTTTGAGCAGTTTAGCGGCGCGGCGGGTGTTTTCTTCGATGTCTGGGAGTACCTCGAGTGTTTCGGCGGCAGCGAAGCATATCGCAAAGGAGAAGGTGGCAGAAAGAATGATGCTAAAGGATATCAGAAGGCCTGCGCCGCTCGCCATTGTGCTGAGACCGCCGAGCAAGCCGCCGATGATGTTGAGGATGGCAAGGACCTTCAGAAAACTGGCGAAAGTTCGCAACGTCGAAAACTTCTCGTTTAATTTGTCCCCATCAGAAGTGGGAGCGACAACCGCGTCACTTGCGGTGCTCTGTTGCCCATTATCCCGGCTGAACGTTTGGTCGGTGATTTTCCCGCGGTGGAATGAGGCAAGATCCTTTTGATCCGAAGAAAATCTGGGTGAGGTCAGTATATGCTCGTAGAGTTTCTGAGCTTCGTCGGGTCTCGATTCGCTATATTGAAGTTTCTTGGCTCGCTGGAGAATTTCATCCTCGGTCATGTCGTCGAGTTGGTCCGCCATCGTCATCTCCTTCTTCTCTGGAACACATCAGGTGTATGTGAGTAATGAGCACCCCTTGACTCCCAATCACCAGCTCCGATCGGCCTTTGGCGGCTGGTTGGGTTCGGGGCCACTGGTACTCGCTTGGGGACAAGCGTCTAGAAATACATTGGATTCAAGGCAATTCGTCACAAATATTGAGTCGAGCGCATCGTGAGAGGCTGTGCGTTTGCGGTTGGGGCCAGCGGCAGCTCGTGCAGCCGAAGGCTGGATTTTAATCGAGAAAACCGCAGTTCGACTTGCCAACGCAGCTCGTATGCTTCGGCGATGTCCTCCGGCGTCTATATCGCGGCAGTGACGTTCACAAAGTAGAGATGATACTTCCCGCTGTCAGGGTCTTTGCGGCTGACCAGCCGAAACACATGGGTCGCGGTACGCGAGCATCCCCGGAGTCCCCCAGTCTGACGTTTTGGGCTGCGGCGACATCCAGAGTCTGACGCTCCAGACGGTCCAGGAGCGTTAGGGTGTCTGGATTGGCCAGTAAGTATCCCTCCACCCACCGATCGACGGTCGTAAACGGATGGCTGTCGTGGATGCGTTGGTGGATCAGCTTGACCGAGTTTCGCCCGCCTGTCTTGGCATTTGCAATCACATGCATTTTGGCGGCTGCCAATCGGCCACGAAAGGGAGCACGCGAGATCCCGATGTTGACCACCTGTTTGAACCGGCATTTCAACGAAGCCAACGTACACGTCGCCTCGGTAGGAAAACCCAGGATAAACCTCCAGATCAAAACGATGACCTCGACCGTCCGTTGACGCTGTAAGATTCAAAGGCCTCGGCGCACTTCTCGATGACAGCGGGAACAGCAGTTCTCAATATCGTTCCTAAGCCTACCATCCATGGCTGGGCACCATTCATTTTCGTCGTTTCTCGACCCTTAGTCGGATCTACGTCAAAAAAACACAATTTCGACTTTTCTGTTCTTTCCTCTTTTTTTGTTTTAACGCGATCACGAATTGGGAGGGAGGCATCGACGAGACGGGCTAAATCTACACGACAGATGACACGATTTAGGTCTGTAATCGCGTGGTTTGAAAATCAACTGAATCAGACCCCTTGCCATTGGTGAGCGACAAGATCCATTTGCAAAGGTCCACCACGAAATCATCTTGAATAATAGACGTCATCGACTATTCTCGATCCGGAAGGATTCTCGATTAAGTGTTAACGCCTCTTTGTCAAGATGATCAGTGTTTTTGGTTGAATGAGGTAAGTGCAGTCAACTGGTTAAACCTACTTTCAGCGAGGTTGTTTTGTCTACTAGGTTCGATTTCGATACGATCGAAGATTACAGCTCACAGCAACTTGAGGAAATTTTTACTAAAAAAACTATAAAAACGACCCAACCCAAATTTTGGGCGAAATATTTTTTAATCACCAACAATTTGGTTTTTGCGCATTCGCCCCACGAATTCTATGGTCGTATTAGTTACTTAGCCACCAAAAATGAATCCCCAAACAATATCGAACCTAAAATCAAGGAGGTTCGAAATTACGAACAAAAAATTGATATTTTCTGTGAGAAGTTTCCAATGTCAAAAAATGAAATTTTGCTTGGTATTTCATGGCCAAACCTCATAATCACGAACTTTAGAATAGCCGCCATAGATGACGGAGCTTTCCAAGTGCGAGACCCTATTGAGGCACGAAGTGGTATTGAATTTGAGAATGTGAAACGTAACAAACACAACGCTCTAGATGAGCCCCGAGGTAAACAAGGAATCAAAGTCGTTCCGCTCTGGAGTCTTCATGGTCGCGATATAAACCTCACTGAAGGGTATGGAAGAAGAAGTCTAGAGGATGGAGATTACCCTTTTCGTCCAATTGTGGATTTTCAACATCCAGAACATAAGGAACGGCGTGGATTGGCTATGGACCTAAATCTAAAAAGCGGTCGTACGAACTTAGATCCAAGGCAGCCCTTACCAAACCGTCCGGTCGAATACCTCTTTCACATTAAATATTGGATGCAATATTCTAATACAGAAGTCGGCGAGCCACCCGAATATCTGAGCAGAAAGGAAATTGATAATTTACTTAGGAACGTAGATTCAAAGAAGTCGATAACTAGGACTAACTGGCATCAGCGCGCCAGACATTATACGGCTGCTGATATTTCAGGACTTATGAAGGAGGCCGCTGAAGAGATACTGGAAACGTTTCCAGTTCCAGAAGACCCGCCTGAGGAGCCAACTTACTGTGAAGGAATGGCCTGTTACGCTACTTATTGTGGTCCAGAACGACACAAACCAGTGGATGGAGATGGCTTCGAAGAACCAACAAGGGATCGATGGGTTGGCGAATGGAGGGAAACGCAAGAACCAAACTCTGCAGCTTCTCAAGGGGCATTAGTGGCGAGGCTTCGGGAGATTGAGCCACGGGAGCTCGAAAAGTTGGTCCATGAACTTCTCGTTAAAATGGGATATGAAGAAGTTCGGCTTACCCCTGCCACAAACGATAAAGGGGTAGATGTAGTAGCCCGTTCGTCTCAAAGGCTTTCTCGAGATTTGGTAGTAGTACAAGTCAAACGCTACGCATCGGAAAACAGTGTTGGTCGTCCAACGTTGGATGCACTTCGAGGTAGTATGCATCGATTCGATGCGCACCGTGGTACTATTGTAACAACTAGTAATTTCACTCAAGACGCTAGGCGTGCCGCTAAGGAGAAAGGCGCCTCTCCGATTACCCTGATTAATGGGCGTGAGCTTGCTGGCTATATAAAGAAATATGGTCTTATTTAGGTGCCTCTGGATCGGGCTGGGTTAAGCGCCGATCAATCGGTTTTCGTTCTCGCGCAGGACGAGGAATTTGAAGAACTCGTTGTCTCGAAAGGGCCTGATACAGTTGATTATCAAGCGACCCGGTTCCGTACGTGAATCGGGTCGTCGGTCGTGTAAGTTTCCAGCACCTGCTCGATGCCCCTGTCCCATCCGTCTGGCTTCGCCAGGCTGCGCAGATGCAGGATGGCTGGGGCTCCGCCAGATTTCCAGTACATGTCGTTTCGCTTCATGTGGAGCTCGACGAGTGACTTGCAGATTGCCTCAACGTGGCCGGTTCCGAACGTCCGAACCGCTTTCCGATGCCGGGCATAGTTCATCCGAGGTTTGCGGCCCTCGATATATGTCAGGGCTTGCTCGATCGGCTTTTCGGCATCGACGACAGTGTTCCGGTCGTCTCAGGCGCCTATCTCGTCGTGGATGAAGTCGATCTCATGGGGCTTGTTCAATAGCTCAAGCCGCCACGCCTGGACCTGGAGGCATGCCGTATCCTCGTCGTAGTGGGCCTTCGCTGCCGCCGCCAGGTAGCTGTACAGATGCCATGGGTCGACCAGCCGATGGGCGTCGCCGGACCAGGCCTGTGAGACAATCCATTCATCCAGAAGGTCGGCGATCTCGGAGGCCCCATCCGACAGACACATAATCTTGAGGTCCGGATGTTCCTCCTTGATGGGACGGACGCACCGGGCCAGCCGCTCACCGAGCCGATTCCTGGGCATCTTCGGTAGGGATCTTTGCCAGACGCCGGGTCCAGACCGGCTCTCCCCGGCCGTTATACACCGAGACCGTGGCACACCAGGCCATCCGATAACAGATGTCCCGGTCGGCCCTGCGTTTGTTTCTCCAGCCGGGCGTGTCGGACTCGTGGAGTGGAAGGCTGACACGGTCGACGCTGACGGCAATGCTGTGGGCCGACTCCGGGACGTGGGCCACCTCGAGGAGTGCTTCGTCGATCGACTGGACATTGGCATGGCAGACCTCTCCAAGCGTTCGGCCGATGCGCGCAAAGCTCCTGGCTCGTCTCTTCAGCTTCACCTTCGGGCATCTTCCGGCTGAGATGGGCCATCGCCTCGGCGGCTCGCGGCGTCCAGCTTGCGTCAACCATGCCCCATCTCATCTCCAGGGGGGGCTGGCCAGCGGGGCGTTGTGTTCTTACTTCTTTCGATAGACGCCCCGCTCGACGCTGACCTCACCGCTCATCGCTCGATACGTCTTGGGTCCGCAAGCCGAGACGACGCGGTAGTATTCCTCCCCGTCGATCCAGATCATCTCTGCATCGGTGTCGGCCGCTTCCATCACCGCAGATCGCCCTTTGCGTTCGAACACCTGGCTGAGTTCTCTCCACGCGTCTTCGAGCTGGCGACCATCGATGTCTCCACACTTGACCGATTCCTCGAGCTGTTCCTTCTCGTCTCGGACCAGCTCTAGTACCTCATCGAATTCCTTGTTCTCATTCGTGAGTCTCTCACAATTGAACATGGTGCGCCACCGTGGCCGATGTCGAGGTGAAAACTCGTGAGGTCTCACTCTCAACAACTGTAACGGCGCACGATATATGAGGCTCAGGTAGCCAAATCCACGCAGGCTACGCGATGGATTCATCCGAATCCGTCGAGTTTGTCCATCCCGATCTGAAAACT
>CAJXPB010000005.1 GCA_913057905.1 uncultured Pseudomonadota bacterium | reverse complement strand
CCAGGGGAAGGGACATCCTCTATCGACTCTAAGCTACTGATAATTCAAGCACTTACGCTTAACCGAACACGCATGGTACCCCTCCCACCGGCTCTCACAAAGTAACGAGGTAACGACCTGCCCCCCCTTAGGAGACTTACCGTTACTCTCCGCGGTGAACGAGGTGCCACCCGCTTCCACTTCGCCGCCCCTGACTGTCACCCCGACGCGCAGATAACTTCTGAGTCTAGCAATTCACTTTGAGACCCATCCCTACCACCTTGGGAAAGGTAACAAGGTAACAACCGTTCGATCTGATCAGGCCAGCTCCGACCATGATTGACCAATGACCACTTCGCTCTCGCCGGCGGGACAATGCTCAAGATGTTGATTCGCGGCATCGGTCATAGTCTCCTTCAGGAGACCGGAGACTTTTTCAACCCGCCCTTGGTCGGCTTCAACGATGATTTCGTCGTGGAGGATGCAGACGATGTTTCCGGCCTGTGGCAGCAACCGTTCATATAACAGGTTGATGCTGGTTTTGAGGATGTCCGCCTCGGCCATCTGAAGCAAATAGGCGAGGACTTGACCGGGATGCAATTCCTCGAAATCGGCGAGTTGACAGCGACGGCCGGCACGGGTGCGCACTAGCCCTTCGTCACGGGCCCGCTCGAAAAGTCGACGTCGAAACCTTTGAACCTGGGGAAAAATCTCGAAATAGTCGTCGAGAATCCCTCTGGCTTCATCCACCGTGGTCGCAACATTGCAGGCCTTCGTGGCGTAGTCGGCCAATGTCTCGGCGCCCATGCCCATATTCACCCCGTGGGACACTGCCTTTGCCTTTTTCCGCTCGGCGGGACTGATGTTGGACGGCCGACCACCGAAAATCGTGGCGGCCACCACCTGATGGATATCCTCTTCCCGTTTGAAGGCCTCCAATAAATTCTCGTCCCGGCTGTAGTCAGCCAGGATACGGACCTGGATTTGTGAGTAATCTCGTCCGACCAAAACCCGTCCTGGCTCCGCCCGGAAGTAGTGACGCAAACTGCGGTTGAGCCCGATCAGTCGAGGTGATTGTCCGTCCAACCTGCCGGTACAAGTCCCGAGAGGGTCGACCTCCGCTTCTAATTCCCCCTCATCATTCAGTCCCCCAAGCACCTCCCTGAGCGCCCGTAATTTCGGCAGCAGTTGAAGCCGGTCTCGAAGAGCATCCAGACGCAAGTACGTCCGGCGGGAGACATCCCCCTCCATGGCCTTCTCGACCGTCTCCACCTTGAGATCAGCGAGATGGCAGCCCTCCTGGGCGAACCGCGCATGTATGTCTGCGTCACTGTCGAGGTTGGCGAACGGTCCGATGAAATCTCGGAGCCGTCTGTTGGCGTCGCTTGCATCCTTATCCCACGCCCTAACGTCTGCACGGACCTCCTTCTCCTCAACATCGAATTTGGGCGACTCGGTGGTGAGAATCGGAACCAGGGCACGATGTTCCCCGACGGCAGTATCCATCAGGCCCGTCGCCTCCAGCTTCGCATCCAATTGCGCTGCCACATCCAGAGGAGTCCTCGCGGAGGAGGCGAAGTGATACGCGAGCCGCCAACGATTGATCCTGTCGCCCTTCGTTCCTGCGGAAGACTGCCTCTTGTTAAGCAACCGAACCGGAAGCTCGAGCGTCCAGATATTCGAATTGAAAACTTTCCGCGGGCACCACCCACGATCGAGCGTCCATCGGACATCATCCACGGTACTGAAGACTAACCGATCAAGCGCCAGGAATTCCTTCTGGACCGTCTTAAGATCTGCAAGAATTGCCGGGTCCAATACAAAACGAAGGCCGTCGACGAAGGTACACCAGACGTACCCCCTGAACATTTCCAAGTGGGCCCGTGAGTTAACCTTCAGTTGGGAGACAAAATCCCGCCAATCGTCTCGTGCGACATGCACCGGGTCCGTGTCGTTGTCACAGGCCGCCTCCAGTTCGACGATATCCGGCAGATTTTCAATTACTGCCTGTACCTCTCGAAAGGCTTCTGGAGGAAGATTTGGGTTATCGTGGAGGACCCGCAACGGCCACCAGGCGTCCAGTGGCTGTGCGACCGTAAAATCAGTCAAGCCGTGACGAGGCCGCATCTCAGCGACCAATTTCTCAATCTGTTCCCAGCCTCCGTGGCCATCCGTGGCGCGGAGCAAGCGAGTCCGGACGCCAGCCTCATCAGCAAGCGCCTGAGCACCTTCTGTCCATTCGGGGAACGGGATTCCACCTTCGACCTTCGCCGCGTCGCACTTCGGTCGGTGGCAGCGTAAGAGAAGGTCGAGATTCAGATACCCAGTACGTTCACCGCACCGTGGACAAGTGACAGGGACAATCCCGTAATCCTTCGGTTTGGCCGGCTCCAGATCAACGTCCCGGCACGCCCCTCTAGGCGCTCGGCCAAGTCCATGCTGCCAGACGCCGGTACGCGTGCGGAATCTTGAACCCCTTCTGATCTCCGAGCGAGCCTGTCGTTGAAATCACTCCAGGTCTCTGGAGCTTTTTGTGGAACCTCGAGTTCCGGCAAACAGGCGACCCCGAAAATTCGGTTCAAATTGAGCGGCAGACTCTCGCTTGGGGCGTCGCCGCTGCGAAGTTGGTGGGCCCAGTCGACAAGCTGGAGTTGCATTGCCTTCCAGTCCGACGGAGACTCAGGGGCCAATTCCGGATCTAGGGGCATGCGCAGCCCGTGTCGCTCCGCCCCGTCACCAGGATGTTGGCTGAGAACGGCGCGCCGGGGTCGGCGTACGTCTCTTGTAGCACCGATATCGAGTGTCGGAAATTCGTCCTTCATACCGGCAAGCAAATCGCTGACGCCTTTCGCCGCCGGCGGCTCCATCAACCGCTCGAACCGAAGCTCTAACCCGCGTCGACCGGTAACCACAACGGTCATGTCTCGTTGGACGAACTGGCCATCTTGAAAACCACTGACCTCGAGACCGAACCGGGACAACACACCGATGACCTTACTTAGGTCCTCGAACGCAGCCTCGATGGCCGCTGTCTCCGGCACCTTATGGCGACACTCACTGATACACGCTTCTCGGAGGCAGTCCCGGCACGGAGCGTCGAAATCGATGGCGACTTGGACGTACCACTCCTCCTGACGGGCCCGCCAGAATGGCCCGACACAGATATCCAGCGGGGACAGCTCCCCTACCGACGGTCCGACACTTTTTGGCTCCGGCCAACTCCTCACGAGCTCAGCCAGCGCGTCGACGGCGATCCCGATATCAACCTCAGAGGACTTCAATCGCGGCTTAACGCGGGCGCGCCATCCCCTTCCGAATCGATCGCTGTGCCGAAAAGTCCGGAGGCTTTGGCTCTTCAGAAATTTCACGAGCTTCATGACCACGCCTCACTGCATGTCTTCCGCTCGGCTCTAATCGCTGCTTTCCTTCCGAAGATCCTCCGCCAACTCGCCCTTGGCGATTTGAGCCAGTTCCAAGGCAGCCTCAGGCACGTCGGAGTCGGAGAGATCAATACACCATGATTTGAGTTTGTCTTCGAGCTTCGGACCGTGGCGGGTAAGTTCATTCCATTTGATGAACCAGGAGTAGTTCTGCAGGTGACCTAGAATGTCACGCTGATTCGCCACCCGTTTCAGTCCCTGTTTTTTGGCTTGCTCTTCGAACAAACCCACTGCGTTCGTAGCTCCCAGACGGAGTTCCGTGCCGTTGTAGACTCTGGCGAAGTCGCTGAAGTCATTGAACTTTTTGGAGGCGGCGGTGACGAGAACCTCCAGGAATCGGTTGTGAAGGGAGAGCCCTTCCAATCTTCCGAGGCTCTCGACGAGGTGATCGATGAGTACAGATTCCACCTCCTCGGAATCGTCGAAGGCCACTTCGCGAGACGCCAGCAGATATGCGTAGAGATCGACTCGGCGCCCATACCTTCGGAAGCCCCTCTCTTCCAAGTTGTCGCCGATGCGTTCTTTCTTCTGGTTCAGGAGTTCCTGAAAGGCGGCGTCTCCGAATTCGACGAACCGATTGTAAAGTTGAAGTCCGACAGCGGGGGCCCTTTCTTTCAGCTCAGCCATCTCATCCGCCGTATCCTCTTCGAATTCCCGGTCGAAATCGATGACGAGCCCCCGGCTGAGGAGCGCTCCAGTGTCGTCGTCCGGGACGTGTTCACCGTCGATCATCGGGATGGCCCGGATTTTGTGGTCCGTCGTCTTGTACCGTTCCGGACGTCCCTTTGGGACGCTTCCCTTGTCGTAGGCTTGCCGGAGATGCGCGTCCTTTCCCGTCTTCCCGCGACCCTCGTTCTTGTAGCCGTCGAACCCGACAGGTAGGTCTTGGTAAGCGCCCAGAACTGCCAACACCCCAGCAGCAGTTCCCTGGTGTATGGCATGCAGCTCCGCGGGCTGACCGAAACACCTGAGCATGAGCTTCAGCGCCGTCGACTTTCCGCTGCCCTTCACACCAACCATGAATAGGAGGAAATGCGCGTCTGCGGAGTAGACGCTCGGAAGGATTTTCGACCCACAATACGCGAGGAAGGAGCCCACCAAGATGCCGGTCACCTCGCCGTGCGCTCGCCCAACAACATCTTCGACCTCTTGGATTTCCACCTCAGCCTTGCAGAGTCGAGGTGGCTCCTCATCCTGTCCATCCTCCACTATAGACGGCTCCATCAAGATCCGTCTTTCGCCGACGCAAAACGTATTGTCATCGACTTTCAAGAGGCCGCGACCCGGGATGTACACTTGGTCGTCGAAAAGCCAAATATCTTCGTCACAGTCCTCGAGGGACACTCGACCCCAATGATCCACCCGCGTCGCCGGTGGATATCCACTCGGCCATTGGGCGTGGACCCATTGACGGAACGCACTCAACATGAGTTTCTGAGAACCGGCGATATGATCGGGCAATCGTGGTAGGTCGTAACCCACGGACGTCAGGGCCGTAACCAGATCCTGGCCGCTGTTTGCAATCTCCGGGGTGAGCTCGAACTCCTCAGATTCTGTCCCGCCCTGGTCGAGACGGACCAAATATGATTTCCGGCCTTCTTCCTCAATCAGGTCAACCGTCCTCGGCACGCAGTTGAGAATCGGCTCGAACTCCCGCTCCCCGTCTTCGGTCGGCACCACCCTGCAGAGAGCCCCTTCGTGTTCCACGAAGGCCGTACTCATTCCCGGCATCGATGCTACCTGATCCACGTGCTTCATTTCCGGTAATCCACACGCCTCATCCACAGTATCGCCGTCGGCGAGGAGCTCCAGGGCTTCAGATGTTGCTGTCCAAATCGCTTCCACATCCTCTCCGGCGGAGAGGTATAGGTCGTCGGACCAGGTTTCGAGTTCTTTGTCCTCGGACACTAACACCACGTTTCTTCCGATGATGCAGCTGTTCGGCACGCCCTTCTTGTCGCGAACAAGCAAACAACTCAGCCCGCGCATGTACGCCTCTTTGAAGACCTCGTCCTCAGACGCGATAATGATCAAATCGTTATCCTCCCTATCGCGCAGCAAGGTTTCAGACGCTGCCCCCTCCCAAAGAATCCTTCCGGATTCAGCAGATGCGTACGAAACCGCCCACGCAATTGGCGCAGACATCGCCTCGTGACGTCCGAGGAAACCATCTTCTTCCAAGAACGTCGGCTCCTCAAATTTCTGCCGGAGCTCCTCAGGGGCTTTATCGAGACTAATCTCCTCGAACCCCTCATGCTCAGGGTGTTTCTTCCATTTGGAATTCGACATCTTGAACCTCGTTCGATTTCAGTCGGGTGGTGGTCTACCTGGGTGTCGTCAGGCGTGAATTTCACTGATCGTCATCGCCTTTTTTCGTACTGTGCTCAGCCGTCGATTCGACGGTACGCTCGTCGAGCCAATTGGCGAGCTCAGACTCTCGGTATCGCACCGCTCGCCCGAGTTTTGTGAAGGGTGGCCCGCCGCCTCGATACCGCCACGACTGCAGCGTCCGCTTGGACAGCCCAGTCATTTCCGCGACTTGGGCCTCAGTCAGAAGTTCGTCGTCGTTTTCCATGGTCAGTCCTCGCTATGGAGAGTACTGGCTCCAAGTTCAGCGACGACCATAGCAAAGGGTGTTTTTCCGATTTGAGATTTAGAGGGGGTAGCCGAGGAGGGGCTAAAATTCACGGTTGGAATTTGAAGCTGTTGTCGATTCCTAGCCCGCCATCTCAGAATTCAGTCGCCACTTATGTGGTGTCCGACTGGCGAACGCAGTCGAGTAACTGGATGTTCACTTCTGGGTCAGGCCGACAACCGCCAGACGAGGCTATCTGCGAAAATCCCCCGAGGCTCTTCGTCACTCCCCAGAATTTCAGCGTCGATTCGTCACAAGGAACCGGTTCTTCCAGGGATGGTCGAACCGAAATGGCCACAAGGCGGACCGGTGAAGGAGATTCGGCAGCATTTGCGTGCACAACCAGTCAGGGATCGATGACAGGTTGTTCTTGAGGAAGCAAAGCCCAGGCGGGTCAGCTGCCCGATAAGGGGCACCGCCAGCATTTAAAAGATTTCAGATCGAAGAAGTTTGCATGCGGACCAAGGCCGGGCCGAGTTAAAAGTTCGTCAGTACTAGTCGTCCCGGTTTCCAAATAAGGCTGGCAAGTCAAAGACCGGGGTCAGATGCGGCCGCTCGCGAAGCCACGCAATCGTCTCGTCTTCATCCGCCTCGCGGAACTGCCATTCGTGGCACTTGTTGGGCTCCACAAACGCCTCCCAGGTAGCATCTGCGTCAAACTCTCCGGGCCTTGGGGGATCGCACACGTCGTAGGAAGCGAGGTATCGGTCGAAACTCGAGCGCCCCACCAAGGGGTCCGGAAAAAGGGAGCCTGTAGATTCGACCGCAGGCAAGAAGTCATTGATACACTGGTACGCGAAGCGAACCGCGTCTTTGAAATCGTTTTGGGCCATCTCTCTCCACCGACCTTCGAACACCGCATAACACTCGTTCCGGTATTCCTCGACCTTTTGTTCGCTGAGTGCGTTCCACTCGTCTGGCACCTCCGATTTAAAATGGCACCACGAGAAACTCACCGGTACCGCAAAATCCAGATTTTCGTCGTCAATGAAAATCCAGGGCCATCGCGTAAACCGCAGAAGGAAGGCCTTTTCAAGGACGGAGGCAATATCTTGTACGAACTTCTCGTCCAGATCCTTCTTCGGCAATCGAGCATTCGGCCTCTCGAGTTCATCGAGCGTCATAGCGGCCAGCGCCACCACCTTCAAAACTAGATCCGACAAGAACTCAGGCGCCAATTCCAAAAACTGTTCTCTGAGCGTCTCGACTACCCCACTACCCTCGGTTCCTTCCTCGAGAATACTAGAGAGAATAGACCGGAGACGTACCTGCTTGCTCTGGAGCCCATGCTGCTCCACGAATTCTAGGAACCAAGTAAAACGGTACTCGTCCCACTCGTCTTCAGATTTTTCCATGGTCTTCGCCATACGATTGATGCCCCCTGGCGGGAGATCATCAACTGCCTCAGCGAACTTCACCCCATGCGTCACGAGTTTCTCGAACGCCTCGCGGGAGTCGTAGCGGGGGTCGGCGAGAAGCCGCTCATCACGCGCCTTGATTGTCTCGTCTACTGCTTCCGTCAATCGCCGAGCGGTCGCCTCCATGAGCGCATTCTCTTCGGGCCTGAAAAGCTCCGGAAGGTCTCCAGTCTCCGGATAGATCTCCAGGAAATCCGCCAAGCGCTCGAGGTTCTGACGGCCAGCTTCGCCTTCCTCAACGAATGGATTTCTACTCCCGAAAGTCCCACCCCTGATTTTTCCTAATTTCTTACTCATGGACCTCTCGAGCCTCCCGGCTATCGGATTCGCGATCGGCAAAGAAGAGTGCTGAACGAACCATGGAATGGTACAGACGCCGCGGGGATTTATCACCTCCTATCTTCGCTCTCGGCCGCAGCCATCAACCTCCCGCCGTATTCGTCCACCGCCTTTCGGACGGCCTCCGGGTCCATCCTGGCGTAGATACCGGTGGGACCTCGCACTGCGTGATTCAACAATTTCTTGATGACTAGCATCGAATAGCCAGCTTGGGCGAGCCAACTGGCTACCGTACGCCTGAAGTCGTGGATCCACACGTCATCCAGGTCAGCTCGCTTCCGTATTCGATGCCAAGCGTCATTTATGTTGACAATGTGCTGCCCATCGACCCGCGGGCTTGGAAAAATATACGGGTTACCATTTTCCCGGGGAAGTTCCTCCAACAATTCCACTGCAGGGTCGGACAACGGGACAGTGTGATCGGTCCCATTCTTGGTATCCGGAAAGAAAAGCTCACGGCGGTCAAGGTCCACGTGCTCCCAACGGGCCTCGAGCATCTCGTTCCGACGGCCTCCAGTAAGCAGGAGCATCCAGAAGACCGTCCGCATGTGGGGATTGTCGACTTCGTCAAGGGAGGCGGCCAGCCTAGGTATTTCGTCTTCACGGAGCCAGCGCTCCCGGCTGCCCTCCGAGAATTTTTTTACTTTTGAGGCGGGGTTCAACCCATCTTCGACGATACCTTCGTCGGCCGCGAAATTGTACATTGTCTGGATGACAGCAACCACCCGATTGGCCTCGACCCTGGCATTCTCGCCGATGTCCCGGTGTAGATCCGAGACATCTGACCGGGTCAGACTTTCCGGCTGCCGGCTCCCCCACCGGGGTACGATGTGCTTTTTGAGTCTACGTTCGTCCTGCTCCCAGGTCTTTCGGTGACTCTTGGCATATTTATCGATGTAAGCCTCAACCAATTCCTCTACGCTGGTCGCCTGAGCCCTCTTCTTCTTCGCTGCAGGGTCTTCGCCTTGGTGGATCTCGACAAATTTTTCGCGTGCCATGTTCCGCGCCTGCTGCAGTGTCAGCACTCCAAATTTCCCCAGAGTGATGTACCGGCGCCGATTCTGCTTGTTGCGGTAGCGAATGACGAACGACTTGGTGCCCGACTCGTACAGCCGCACCCCGAAATTTGAGAGCTTCTCGTCCCAGATGATCTGCTGGTTCGGCCCGTCCGAGTCGTACTCCAGTTTGTCTATACGCCGTTTCGTCAATCGCATTGTCTGCTCCGCCGTGGATTGGGTCACTTTCTCTTGTCACTTTCGCTAAACAGTGACTAGATAGTGACCAGCCTACAGCGAGAATGAGCGAAATCAAGCGAAACAGAACCCGCTAATGCCCAGGTATCACCAAGGATGAGCGCCCTCCAACGGACCCAATCGGAATATAACCACCTGCTTTGCACGCAGGAGGTTACGGGTTCGAGTCCCGTCGACTCCACTTCTCGGACATCAAAAACCTGTCACGATCCACAATGCGCGGTGGCCTGCTGGCACTCCTCTTTGGACGAGTACATCTCGTCGCAATCGGGACCTGTGCACGAACAACCGCTGAACGAGTGGCACTCCCTTCCGTCGAAACGCCAACCGACGACAGCGCTGCAAGCACCCTCGCCGCTGATGTCCTGCGCCTCACAGGTTCCCTCAAGACAGACATCTTGATGGACCTGCCGGCATGAGACTTCGGTCAGGAAGACGTGGTCGCAGTAGGACGGAGGCGTCTCGTTGAGACATTCGTACTGGCACGTCGAAGTGACCGCGACGCACTGGTGACCGCCATCCCAGGCGTACATCGGCGGGCAAGCAGCACCCTCGTCGCCCCCGTCGCCGGCACCGCTGGCCCCGCCGCCTTGGCCCGACGACAATTCGGGATGTCCCTCACAGACGGGATCTCTCCACTGACACTGATTGTATTCGGTGTACTGAGTCTCGCAGAAATCGATGCTATCGAATGTGTCGTCGCAGTCGGGCCCCTCGCATCGACAACCGTACATTCTCACGCATCCGTACCCGTTGAACTTGACCCCTACGACGGCCCGGCACGCCCCTTCACCGAAGGCCCGCTGGGCCTCGCAGTAGTCCCCGGCGTCCGGAGGAGTATCGCCGGTATCACCGGCGTCGTCGGGCGGCGGCTCCGGCACATCGGTCGACGCATCGGGCTGGATATTCCATTCGCCGTCGTTTCCGCCTTCTGACCCACATCCAGCAATCAGGAGAGCGGCGGCTGCAATCGCAACCAGCGAAAACGACAATTGGTAGCGTGTCATGGCGACTCTCGGTGCGGGGCGGCGACGTTCGTGTCTGACTTTTTTGCGAGCTATTCGCAGTGTTTGGTGGCCTGCTGGCACGCCTCCGACGACTCGTAGATCTCGTCGCAGTCAGAACCCTCGCACGAGCAGCCGCTGACGGACTGACACTCCCGGCCGTCGAAACGCCAGCCAATAACGGCGCTGCAGCCCCCTTCCCCCTGAATATCCTGCGCTTGACACGAATCGTCCGGGCAGACGTCTTGGTGAACCTGTGCGCAGGAGGTCTGTGTCAGGAAGACATCGTCGCACTTTTCGGGCGGATTGTCGCGCAGGCACTCAAACCGGCAGATCGAACTGATCGGCTCACATTGTTGGCTGCCATTCCAGCCGTAGGTAGGCGGACACGGGGCGCCCCCGTCGTCGCCCCCATCGCCACCACCGTCGCCCTCGAGCGGCGGCAGGTCGGGGTGACGGTCGCAGACTGGCTCTCGCTGCCGGCAATTGCTTGCGTTGTAGTGAGACTCGCAGGCCTGAACGCTGTCGAAGATCTCGTCGCAATCGGGACCCGCACATCCGCACCCGGACATGCCGACACATCCGTAGCCGTTGAATTTCACGCCCACGACGGCTCGGCAGTCACCCTGCCCATATGCACGCTGCTTGTCGCAGTAGATGCCCACATCGGGATCGGGCCGGGTATCCGAGGTGTCTCCAGCATCGTTTGGCGGAGGCTGGTCGGGGACGTCGGTGGAGGCGTCGGGTCGGATATTCCAGTCGTCATCGCCCCCGCCCTCCGTGCCGCAGGCCGTGAGAGCGAACCCGGCCGTCACGAGCACAAGGACGATGAGCGTCGATGTCCGTCGGTTCATGTGCATGGCATTTCTCTGTTGAGCGCAACGAAGCGGCTTGCACCCAATTGGACGTGCAACTGCTGTTCCATCCTATCCTCGGATTGGTTCCCCGGTGCCATGGGTGTACTCTCGGTCGGATATCCGAGATCTGAGAGATCCGTCGAGGAGAATGCTCAGATATCTGACGTCTACTCGCAGTGTTCGGTTGCCTGCTGACACGCCTCTCCAGATTCGTACATATCGTCGCATTCCGTGCCGCGACACTCGCATTGGACCGCGTCGCACGTGTCCCCATTCCAGCGAAAGCCCGCAAACGCCGTGCACAGCCCGCCACTTTCGATATCCTGAGGATCACACCGGCTCTCCAGACACACCCCGTCGTGGGACTCGTGGCACGCGGTCCGCGCCATCACGACTTTTGAAGATGGGTACGTGATGTCAGCGCAGTACCCCGACGGATAGCCAGGTCCAAGCATTGAAGGGTCGGAGACATGATCGTCATTTCTTCGATACGACAGTACGTTCCAAATTTTCACGTCGCGTGACTCTGCAGAAACCGTACCCGTGGCTCCCGTTTCGACCGTCGTCGTGGTGGATGCCGACGCCTTCAATGGCTCCAGCCGCATGATCCGGGGGCAACCGTTGTGCGTCACGCAGGTGGCCGACTGAGGGTCGTCGATGTCTGCCGGCATCGTGAAGTCGACATCACCAAGTTTGCTGTCGAACTGAACCTCAGCAGACGATTGGTCGGACATCTCGCGAGGTAGGCGGCCGACGTGCAGGATCACCTGCCCATGAGGCCGGAGTCGGACGGTAAGATTGCGATCCTCAGTGGTCACAGAGACCTCCGTGCCCTCGGGCGGCAGCGCCAGGCCGCTGGGTGGCACGGGCACCGCCAGCCAAACGAGTTCTCGAGATCCGGTGCCGTCGGGCCGCTCGAACATGAGCAACTGGCTGGTTCGACACGTCAGTCCAAGGGCATCGGCATGCGAAGGACACGGCAATTCAACGACGCTATCGATCGGCTGGACTCCCTGAAACGAGCCGTCGAAGTCGAGTTCGACGTCGGGCCCCTGGCGCGGAGGCCCGAATCTCCAACCAACCGACGCATCGTCCGAGGAGATGCTGTAGCCGGTCTTGGTGATGAGGTCTGCCAGCTTCGGCCGGCAGTGGTTGGGAACCACATCGTCGAGGTCAGGAGGACCGGCATCCATATCGGGATCGGTCGCCCCGTCGGAGTCCATCCAACCATCGCGGGATCCTTCCGGCGCGTCCCCGACTTCAGCGTCGAATTGTTCCGTCCATTCGGAGGGCTGTTCGTTGGTCTGGCAAGCCCCGGAAACCAAGAGCGCGAAGACGGCGATCAACCACCAAGAGCTCGTGTTCTGCAAGGATACGCTGAGGGGCATCGGGGCCTCCAGAAAGGCTTCATCGTTCGTGTCGGCATGCATCCTAACGTTAGAGGGTTCCTCAACGCCCTTCAAAAACGCATGTCCGAGCATCAGAAGTAGGTCGCCACGCCGAGCTGGAAGACTCCCCTGTGAGCTGGAGCATTTCTCTGCAGGTCGAAGTGCCATTCTCGCCGGTAGTTGGCGCGGATGACCGCCTCGGATACGGGCCGAAAGCTGATGCCGGGGACCAGCGCAATGACCTCATCGCCCCTTTTCTGCCCGGTGCCCGTGAATTCCCCGATGTTGTAGTCGACGTACTCGGCACGGAGGTTGATGTTGAATTCGGCCTCTTGGTGCTTGAAGAGGGTCGGGCGCCAGACGGTATTGATCAGGTCCAGGTGAGCACCAAACTGCCGGCTCCCGATTTCGGGTCCAGCCCCCTCGGGCTTTTCGATGATGGCGTACCCAACTTCTCCACGCGCCTCGAAGACCTCGCTGAACGATGTCTGATAGTCCAGGCCCAGCATCGTCACCGAGCGTTTCTGGTCGGTCTGCAGCCCCTCCACCTCGTAGGTGTTGTACTGACTCCAGTAGCCCGACAGCCCGAGCTCGCCGACATCGAAATGGCGAAGGGCCAGCCGGCCGGAGACCGCCAGCGAGGGATTGTTGTCGAATTCGAAGATGCCCTCGCGTTTGCCGGCAGGGATGCTCGTGCGACCGGTGTTATTGGATGTGATCCCCGGCCCCAGTCCGTTGGTGGCATAGACCTGGTAGCTGAGGCCCATGTCCCCGAAGAGAAACTGGCCAAAGAGTCCGGCGCCGGGCTCCGAGAGGGTAGCCGGGAAGATCGTCGTCGACACGAGCGGCCGGTCGACGAATTCCCAGGCTGGAGCATCGTGATTCTGATTGAAGGCCCCGATGGGGGGCAGTAGAATGCCGAATCGGAACTGGAGTCCCCGGAAGATCTTGTAATCGATCTGGGCGATCTCCAGGGCAATTTCTTCGGTTCCATGCTCGAACTCCAGCTCGGACATCAGGCGCATGCGGGTACCGATACTGGCGTGGACGAAGAGATTGAATCGCCGGAGTTCAAACGCCGGCCCCTCGGCGACGCCGTCTTCGCGCATGTAATTCATACTCCCCTCGACGTAGCCGCCCAGGGACGCCGATTCAACGCCCATCAAGAACGGTTTATCATAGACCGATTCCGCGTTGAACGAACTGGCCTTCTCTTCCGACTCCTCAGAGGGTGTCTCCGCCAGAGCCAAGCTCGGAATGGCCCAAAACACGAGTGACCACAGAAGTGCATGTCTCATCTGTTTTCTCGTCTGGCATTCAGATAGATGAACAGCCTTCGATTCTCGGTCTCAACCGTCAGTGACGGGAGGGGTTCGTCGGCCGGCCCATCCAGCAACGTCCCGTCGAGGGCAAATTCACTTCCGTGACAGGGACACAGAATCCGATCGCCGACCGGTTCGGCGCGACATCCCCGGTGGGTGCACGTTGTCGAGACCGCGGTGAATTCGGGTGGGGAAACTGCACGGTCCCGGTGCACAAGAATGGGGTGCTTCAGTCGAGGGTGATGAACCAGAACCGAGTCTGGTGGTTCCCCCTCGCTGGCGTCGACATCGAAGGATTCGAGTTCCACCGTAAGCGTACCCGGCTCGACAACTCGCCCAGTGACGTGCGGAATGGATGCACATCCCGGCGATCCGGCCACCAGTGTCGACAGCCCGAGCAGCCCGCAGGCTCCACACTTGAGGAAAGACCTGCGATCGCAGGTGCGATGATCTCGTTCTTCTCTCTGACTCACGACGACCTCACAGGGAGTTGAGAAACGCGATGAGACGAGACTGTTTCTCGTCGGACAGCCCCCGGAAGGCGGCCCGTGACGACGACGCCTCACCGCCATGGAAGTCGATGGCCTCGCGGATCGATCGAGCCCGGCCGTCGTGCAGAAGGAACTTGGTTCCGCCCTGGAACTCGTCGGCGAGTCCGAGCCCCCAAAGTGGGGGCGTCCGCCATTCGTCGGTTTGGGCTCGGCCCTCGGTGTATCCGTCATCGAGACGACTCCCCATATCGTGAAGCAGGAAGTCGGAGTACGGGTGGAACGTCACATTCGAGAGTTCGTCGATGTGGGAATCCCCGGTGGTCATCGTCGGGTGATGACATTCGGCGCATCCGATATCGGCGAAAATTTCCTCTCCAGCGACGACATCGGGGTCGTCGGTATCCCGCCGTTTCGGTGGTCTGAGGGTCTTCAGATAGAAGACGACATTGCTGACGACGCCGGAGCCGACCTCGGGGTCCGAGACGCCATCTTGGCTATTGGGACCCACGTGTTGGATATTTTGGAGATCGGTCGGATCGAATGGGGTCGTGATCCCCATGTCTTGTCCGTAGGCAAAGACCGTCTGATGCATCAGATTCACGGTCCGCGCCTTCCAGCCGAAGCGCCCGACGTACTTTCCGTTGTGACGGTTCATTCGGTCCGCAGAGGTGTCACCGACGCGCTCCGTTTCGTCGACGATGGCCCTGAGGACCGGTGACGGATCGATCAGCTGAACGCGACCGGAAATGCCGTCGCCGTCCGAGTCATTCGGATCCGCCATCTCGAAGAAGGTCTGATCATCGACCATCTCGACGAGTCCGAGGCCGGTGATAGCCGGTGGAATCAACTCCGCCGACCCCGTGGCAGCGGGTGGTACTTCTTCGGCCGGGTATCCCGGAATGGCCCTGTTTTGGACCTGCGGGCCGCCAAGCTCGTGCATGGGGTCGAAACCCTGACCACCGCGGCGACCGAAGCGTGTCAGGTTAAAGGAGGGGTGCCCTTTCGCCTCGCCCGGGTGGCAACTGTCGCACGACTGTGCGTTGAAGACGGGGCCAAGCCCGTCGTCTGGAGCAAAGCGGCGTCCGAACTCCTCGTCCCCTTTGATGTGCAGGTCCATCTGGGCGGGGGTCAGCCCATCGAGCGGCACATCGAACAACTGTTCCGGAGGTGGACCGTCGGAGATGACACTGCACCCGACCAAGCACACTAGACATGTCACCGCGGCGATACATTTTCGCATCTCATCATTTTATTTTTAGGGTCGCCTAAAAATTTATTTCCTTTTGGGTCATAAAAAAATGAGAGGCGGCCGTCAATGGTGCCGGCAATCACCTCTCATCAAGTGAGCACCCCCGGTTTTCCCCCGATTACTCCCCCGACATCTCGGCTTTCATCGGTGCGACGGCAAACGAGACCACCGGCTGGGTGATGTCCTCGCAATAGCCGCCGGCGTTGGGCGCAATGATCTCTGCGCTGACGAGGCCGTCGTTGCGGCGAGCGGCGGCGATGTTCCAGATCGCCCAGTTACTGCCCAGGGCCTCGGCGGAGCCGCGCGTTGCGGTTTCAACCTCCGCCGACGTCTGTCCCTGAAACGTCAGCGGCTCCAGTCGATACAGACGCGGGCACGGATCACTCGTCAAACACGTCGCCGAGGAGGCATCCGCGTATTCTGCATCCATCGACAGATTGAAGGGGCCGAAGACGTCCTCGAAACTCTCGGCTCCCCCGGTCTGCATGCGCCCTCGGATAACATTCTGACCAAACAGGAGATTGTCGTCCTGAGATTGCAGTCGCCTCATGACCAGCGACGAAGGCTCGCCGCGGTTGACCGTGACGCCCACGGCGGTGCCGATCGCCGGGAACTGGATCTCCGAGACGGGGAGCGCCGTGGCAATCAGAAAGACCGGCTGCGGTCCGCCGTCGGAGAATCCGGTGATCTGCAGCGCCTTGCCGGTCGAACACTGGAGTCCCATCTCCTCGGCTCCCGGGAAGCATTCGAATTCGACGGTGGTCTGGAGGTCGGTCACGCCCTGGTAGGTGCCCTCGATGACGAACTCGTCGCCCCGAGAGTCTGCCCCCTGGACCTGAAAGGGCACGGTTGCAATAGTCGGTGAGCTCGACCCTTCATCGGCTTGGAGGAGGGACGCGAGATCCGCGGAGCATTGGTTGGGCACGCCCGGGTCGTTCGTGTCTCCGCCGCAACCGGCGAAGGTGAACAGAACAGCAGCCGTGGCAGCCAGCGCGGTTCGAAGTGGCGTCGTCAGTTGCATGGGAGACTCCATTCCAGATCAACAGGTTGACTTGCAACCAGCCTACGTGTGCTAATCGGCGACATCAACTTTGTGGCGCTCGCACGGCTCCCGAAGACCATGACGAACGACGAACAAGACACAATCCTCATCGAGGACAACACCCGGGTGCGGGAGTGGGACGTCGACCAGAATTTCGACGGGTGGCGGCTGGACAAGTTTCTGGAAAACCGCATCGGAAACATCTCGCGGACCTACGCCGGTGAGATCGCCAAACACGGCGACGTGGAGGTCCATCCCCCGCGCAAGATCAAGGCGGGGACGTTCCTGCGCGAGGGAGACCGGGTCGTCGTGCGCGAGCATCTGGATCCCGAATGGGTGCAGGACCCGCAGGTCGATGTGCTGCACCGCGATGATGCGATCATCGTGTTGAACAAACCCGCGGGCATGCTGATCCACGAGATCGGCCCGACGCGGCTCAACACCATCGAGAAGTTTCTGGAGCGTCAGGGCTGGGACGAGGCCCAGCCCGGGCACCGTCTGGACAAAGAGACCAGCGGCGTGGTCGTTTGCGCGGCCTGCGATGAGACCAAGCACGCGGTCCACCAGCTCTTCAAAGACCGCAAGGTCGACAAAACTTACCGGGCGCTGGTGTTGGACGATCAAGAGCGCTGGATTCCGGGTCGGGAAGAGACGCTGGATACTCCCCTCGGCCAGGACAACGACAGCCTGCTTCGTCACAAGGTCGGCCAGGGCGACACCCGAGCCGTCACGCACGTAAAGGTACTGGGGCGCATCGACGGTCCCGACGGTCCGATGGCCGACCTGGAGATCGACCTAGAGACGGGCCGGCAGCATCAGATTCGGGCGCACCTGGCCCTGGAGGGCACGCCGATCGCCGGCGACAAACTATACAGCAAGTCCGACCGGTTCTTTCAGGCGATCAGCGACTATCCCGACCGCCAAGAACTCAAAGAGCGCCTGGCGTTTGACCGACAGGCGCTCCATGCGTGGCGCATCGCCTTTCCCCATCCCGAATCGGGCGACACGGTCGAATTTGAGGCCCCGCTGCCCGATATCTGGCAGCGGGACTAGGTAAATGTGCCGTCTCAACCGCGGAAGCGTTCCTCGGCGATCTCGTCGGCCACCTGGTGAGTCGGCCGGCCGTCGCGCTCGGCACGCTCGAAGATGGCGAGCATCGTGTCGTAGATCTCTTTGGTCTTGGTCATCGCCGCCTCGCGGTCGTAGCCCTCGAATTCCTGCGCCACGTTGATGAGTCCGCCGGCGTTGATGGCGTAGTCGGGGGCGTAGAGGATGCCCCGTTCCATCAATTGCGCGCCGTGGTGCGGCTTGGCGAGCTGGTTGTTGGAGGCGCCGGCGACGACCTCGCATTTGAGTCGCGGGATCGTATCGTCGTTGAGGATGGCGCCCAGCGCACAGGGGGCGAAGATGTCGCAGTCGACGTCGAAGATCGACTCTGGGGCGACGCGTTCGGCGCCGAATTCGTCGACGCAGCGTTGCACATCTTCTTCATCGATGTCGGTGACGGTCAGTTCCACACCGAGTTCATCGAGCTCGCGGGCCAGGTAGTACCCCACCGATCCGACGCCCTGGATGGCCACGTGCAGGCCCTCGAGGTCATCGCGGTCCCACTGGTGCTTGGCAGCGGCCTGGATGCCTCGGCGCACTCCGTAGGCGGTGACCGGCGAAGGGTCGCCGGAGCTGCCGTCGTCTGGGCTGTAACCCAGTACGTGATCGGTCTGACCCTTGACGACGTTCATGTCGCCGACGGTCGTGCCGCTGTCCTCGCAGGTGATGTAGTTGCCGTTCAGCGAGTCGACAAACTCGCCGTAGACGTCGAAGAGCTTTTCGCGCTGGGCATCGTCGAGTTCGGGCGGCCGGACGATGACCGCCTTGCCGCCGCCGTGGTCGAGCCCGCTGATGGCCGCCTTGTAGGTCATGCCCCGCGCCAGACGCATGGCGTCACGGAGGGCGTCGTCAGTGGTATCGTATTCGATGAATCGACAGCCACCGATGGCGGGGCCCCGATTCAGATTGTGAATGGCGACGATGGCGTGAAGGTCCGTCTCTTCGTCGACTTTCAGGTGCAACTCGCCGTAATCGAGTTCATCGGCGTACTCGAACAGATCCACAACGTCCTCCTAGAACATCTTGGCTTGGGGAGCGGGTTTTTCGATTGAGCGCGTCGGCGCCGGTATAGTCAGGCTGACACCATCAAGCAAGCACGACTTGTCGCCGCCGCCGAGGGCACTGGATCACACGCATCGCGCTGCGCTATGGATCGGTCGACGTTCCCCATGCCCCGACGAGGCCATGAGTCGCAATGTCGCAGTCCTGAAATTCGGTGGAACCAGTGTGGCCACCCGCGCCAGGTGGGACAGGATCGGAGAGATCCTGCAGACCCGCCTCGACGAGGGAAAACATCCCTTCGTCGTCTGTTCTGCGGTCGCCGGGGTCTCCGACGCACTGGAGTCGGCGCTGGATGCGACGCTCTCCGGGGAGTGGCGCGGACATTTCGACGCCATCGAGGAGCGCAACCGCCGCCTGGCCGACGATCTGGAGGTCGACTTCGACACCCAGATCGACGACTGGCTCGACGATCTGGAACAGTGGCTACACGGTGCCGCCCTGGTCGGCGAGGTGACGCCGTCGCTGCGTGCCAAGGTGATGGCGACCGGGGAGCTGTTGAGCACCCAGATCGGCACGGCCTATCTGCGCCACCACGGGTTCGACGTCACCTGGTTGGATGCCCGCGACTGGCTGACCACGGTCGATGAACCGGAAGCGAGCCGCGAGCGGCGGTACTTGAATGCCCGGGCGAACTTCGAGAGTGACGAGGATCTGCAAGCTCATCTCGATGATGGCGCGCGCATTCACCTGACCCAGGGATTCATCGCTCGGGGACCGTCGCGCGACGGCGCCGATACCGCCGTACTTGGCCGCGGAGGATCGGATACCTCGGCGGCGTATTTTTCGGCCAAACTGCAAGCCGAACGCCTCGAGATCTGGACCGACGTCCCCGGGCTGTTTACCGCCAATCCCGCCGAGGTCCCGCAGGCACGTTTGATCAAGGAGCTCGGCTACGAGGAGGCCCAGGAATTGGCCACCATGGGCGCCGAGGTCCTCCATCCCGGCTGCATCGACCCGGTGGAAGCCCATTCGATTCCACTGCAGGTCCGCAGCATCGAGCATTCGAGCGTCGAGGGCACACGGATCGCCGCCGATGCTTCAGCCAGCGGCCCGCAGGTCAAGGCGATCTCGTCGAAGGGCGGAACCACGCTCGTGTCGATGGAGACCTTGGGCATGTGGCAGGAGGTCGGGTTTCTGGCCGATGCCTTTCAGTGCTTCAAGACCCACGACCTGTCGATCGACATGGTCGCCACCTCCGAGACCAACGTGACGGCCTCGCTCGACGGCACCGCCCAGACCCTTGACCAGGAGCGACTCGACGCGCTGGTCGAGGACCTGGGGGACGTCTGCCAGGCTCGGACGATCGACGGTTGCGCAGTCGTCAGCCTGGTCGGCCGACAGATTCGTTCGATCCTCCACGAGCTGGGCCCCGCTCTGGAAGTGTTCGAGGAGCAGTACGTCCACCTGGTCAGCCAGGCGTCATCGGACCTGAACTTCAGCTTCGTCGTCGATGAGGAGCAGGCAGGCCGACTGGTCACCCGGCTGCACTCTTTGCTGTTCGAAAACCGCACCAAGGATCCGACCCTGGGGCCGACCTGGAACGCCCTGATGGGCAAGGACCAAGAGACGGCCGCGCTAGGCGAAGCGGTCGAGACGACTTGGTGGGCCGACCGACGCGACGAGCTTCTGGAGGTCGCCGACGAGGAGTCGCCGGTCTACGTCTACGACGGCGAACGCATCGATCAATCCGTGGCAACCCTCAAGGGCCTGGAGCACGCCGACCGGATCTTCTATGCGATGAAGGCCAACCCCAACCCGGACGTCCTCCGACAATTGTACCGAGCGGGCATGGGATTCGAGTGCGTCTCACCCGGCGAGGTCGAACGGGTCTTCGACCTGTTTCCCGACATCGCGCCGTCGCGGGTGCTTTTTACGCCCAATTTCTGCCCGCGCGCCGAGTACCTGCACGCCTTCGATCGGGGCATCCATGTGACCGTCGACAACCTGCATCCGCTGCGCCAGTGGCCCGAGGTCTTCGCCGGCCAAGAAGTACTGGTGCGCGTCGATCCCGGACGCGGAAGGGGACATCACGACTTCGTCAAGACGGCTGGGCCGCGATCGAAGTTTGGCATCGCGCCGAGCCAACTCGAGGAGTGCCACGCCCTGTGCGTCGATCACGACATCACCGTCAGGGGCCTGCACGCTCATTTGGGTAGCGGGATCACAGAACCGAAAACCTGGGCCGAGACCGCCGTCACCCTGGCCGGCGAGGCCGAGCGATTCGGAGACGTCGACGTCTTGAACCTGGGCGGCGGCCTGGGTGTGGCGTCCAAGCCCGGGCAGTCGGCGCTGGATACCGAAGAGGTCGACGCGGCGCTGGCCGAGGTCCGCGACGCCCATCCCGACTTTCAGATCTGGATGGAGCCGGGTCGGTTCGTGGTGGCGGAGGCCGGCGTGCTGTTGGCGAAGGTGACCCAACGCAAATCCAAGGGGGACATCACCTACGTGGGCCTGGAGACGGGCATGAATTCTCTGATCCGCCCTGCCCTCTACGGCGCGTACCACCCGATCGTGAACCTGACGCGACTCGAGGAGCCGACGACCGAAGAGGTCGAAGTGGTCGGTCCGATCTGCGAGTCGGGCGACGTCCTGGGCCATGCGCGTCGGCTTCCAGAAACCCGCGAGGGCGACGTCCTGTTGCTCGACCGGGTCGGCGCCTACGGCCGAGCCATGAGCTCAACGTACAACCTTCGTGAGCCTGCCACGGAACATCTGCTTGAGCCGCGTCAGTGAATGCAGGTCTGTGGACACTCGCGCTCCAGATTCTTCTGGAAGCGTAGAAAGTCTCCAAAGACCGGCTCGCCGAAGAGCCGAAACTCGCCAAAGGGCAGCGGCTCGCCGGCGCAGACATCCTCGATTTCGAAGGACTCGCCCAAGTAGGTGCCCCGCATGTAGAACGGCCGGATCTCCTCGGTGCACCAGTTTCGGCGCATCTGACGGATCTGGGTGGGATTCCACAACTGTTCGAGAACGATCTCCTCGTAGTACGGAATCTGGCCGGGCTCACGGAAGTAAGCGTCCTCGACCCGAATGTAGGGATCCGGACCCCGCATCGATTCGGGAAAGATCAGGCTGTTCCAGCAGCCGCGGTCGATCCGTAGATTGCTGACCATGGCGGCGGTGTGCTGGTACTGGAGCCCGAAGTACGGCGTCAGCCCGTTGGCGAAGAACATCAGCCCGATGGCCGCGGGTAGAGCCACGCGGATCTTGGCGCTCTGCCACGCCGCACCCACGGAGCCTCGCCACGACGAACGCCAAGACGACCGACGCCACGGCGGAAAGGCGATGGGAAGGCCCAAGATGGCCGTCCAGAGGGCCGCCTCCTTGATGAACATCGCCAGACCAGGCCATGCGCCGTGAAGCCACGCACTGACGGTGGTCAAAAAGACGCCCGTTCCGACCAGCCAGGGGCCGTGGGCGTAGGCGACCTCCTTGAGACGGGTGCCGTCCTCACGGGTAGCGAAGGCCGAATGGCCGGCGGCCATAACGAAGCCGAACGCCGGGGCCATCACCAGGGTCAGCGGCAGGTGGAAGACCGCGGCGATCGACCAGGCGACCCGCCGCACCCCGAAGGCCAGCAGAAGTCCGATGCTGGCTTCGAGTCCGAGGATGATGAAGGGGGCGGCGGATGCGAACCAGCCCGGCCATTCGATCCAACCGGCCGACCAGTAGGTGGCGACTTCGTCGAATCCATAGACCGCGCAACTGTACTGTGGATCGATGAAGTCGGCATTGAGCTTGTGCATCGCCGCGGTCAGATAAGCGAGCACGGTGACGACGCGCACGGCCGACAGGAACCCACTCAGGCCGTCGGGGGGCACCTCCCCGTCCTCTTTTTCCATCGTGGCTCGACGCCACAGATCCCAGCCGACGCCCAGCATCGCCGCGGTGGCCCAACTGAGCATGATGACCGACTGGGTCAACTGGTCGCGATGGAAGAGTAAGGGCAGCAGCAGGCCCGCGGCGCTGAGGAGCCAGCCCGCCAGGGCGCCGCGCCACACTAGCAGGCCGAGGCCGGCCAGATAGATCAGGTCTGCAACCAGCCATTCGAGCTGCCACGCATCCGGGAGATAGAGGTGAATCAGAGACGCCCCGACGAACATCATAAAGACGAAGCGATAGAGGGTTGGGACCTCTCCATCCCCGGCCGCCTCGGTCGGATCCTCCAGGAGCCACTCGAATCCTCGCGGCTCTTCGATGTAGATCGGTTCGTCGGTCATGGCGAAAATACCTTAGCACCGGCGACCAACTTTAGCAGCGTGCCCATTCGTGCTATGCAATCGACGCAAATATCAGCGGGTTGTTTGATTGGCTCAACCCCGTCGTACCCGACTATACAACCGGAGCCTGGTTCATGATCAGCCTCAAAGAAGCCCTCACCTCTCCAATAGGCAAGAAGGTCATCAATGCCCTTTCAGCCATCGGGGCCGTCATCTTCGTGGTCGGCCACGCCGGTGGAAATCTGACGCTGTTGGGCGGCGAAGGTGCCTTCAATGCCTACGCCGAAAAGCTGCACGCCCTGGGCATTCTGCTCCCGATCGCCGAGGTAGGCCTGGTCGCTGTCTTTCTGCTTCACATCATCAGCGCCCTGGCCGTCACCAAAGACAACAACGCGGCGCGCTCTCAAGATTACGAGGCGAATCGCGAAACGAAGGGTGGACCCAGCCAGTGGAGCTTTGCCTCGACCAAAATGATCGTCTCGGGGCTCATCCTGTTGGCGTTTCTGATCGTCCACCTGATTCAGTTCCGGTTCATCGAATACTGGAGCGCCGACTATGGGGCCGAGTACTATCATGACCTCTACGCCATCGTGTATCAGGCCTTCCAGAGCGAGGCGTGGACGGTCGGATACATGGCCGTCATGGTCTTTCTGGGCTTCCACTTGCGCCACGGTGTCTGGAGTATGTTCCAGTCGCTGGGGATCATGAACAGCGGGTGGAAGAAGACCTTTACGGGGCTGGCGCTCATCGTCGCCCTGCTGGTCTCCGTGACCTTCTTGATTCTGCCGCCCTACATGTACTTCCTGGCACCCGCTCCGGCCTGACCTTTTTCCGGGCTGGCTGCCGCGATGGATCCATCTGATTCAGCACGCTTTGTACGCACCAACGGAGTCTCTCTATGACACTCGATCCCAACGTTCCGGAAGGACCGCTCCACGAGAAGTGGGATCGGCGCAAGGAAAACTACAGTCTCGTTGCGCCGAACAATAAGCCGAACAAGGACGTCATCGTCGTGGGGACCGGGCTCGCCGGTGCCTCGTCGGCGGCGTCGCTCGGCGAGATGGGCTACAACGTCAAGACGTTCTGCATCAGCGACTCGCCGCGCCGCGCCCACAGCATCGCCGCGCAGGGTGGTATCAACGCCACCAAGAACTACCCGAACGACGGCGACAGCATCTGGCGGCTGTTCTACGACACGATCAAGGGCGGCGACTACCGCTCGCGCGAATCGAACACCTACCGGCTTGCGCAGAACAGCTCGAACATCATCGACCAGGCCGTGGCCCAGGGCGTCCCTTTTGCCCGTGAGTATGGCGGCGAGCTGGCCAACCGTTCATTCGGCGGCGCGCAGGTCTCGCGGACCTTCTACGCTCGGGGTCAGACCGGACAGCAGCTTCTGCTGGGCGCGTACGGCTCCATGATGCGTCAGGTCGACGCCGGCACCGTGTCGATGTTTCCGCACCGCGAGATGCTGGACCTGGTCGTCAAAGACGGCCGGGCTCGCGGCATCATCACCCGGAACCTGTACAACGGCGAAGTCGAACGCCACACCGCGGACGCGGTGGTCTTGTGCACCGGCGGCTATGGTCGCATCTACTACCTGTCTACCAACGCCTTTAACTCCAACGGCACGGCGGCCTGGCGCTGCCACAAGCGCGGCGCGTTCATGGCCAATCCGTGCTACGTGCAGATCCATCCGACCTGCATCCCGCAGTCCGGCGAGTACCAGTCCAAGCTGACCCTGATGAGCGAGTCGCTGCGAAACGACGGCCGCGTCTGGGTGCCCGACGACAAAGACGACTGCGACAAGCCGCCCAGCCAGATCCCCGAATCGGACCGCGACTACTACCTGGAGCGCAAGTATCCCGCCTTCGGGAACTTGGTGCCCCGGGACGTCGCCTCGCGCAACGCCAAGTTGATGGTCGACGAGGGCTACGGCGTCGGCCCCAACCAGAACGCCGTCTACCTCGACTTCCAGACGGCCATCGAGCAGAAGGGCCGCGACTACATCGAGGACAAATACGGCAACCTCTTCGAGATGTACGAAAAGATCACCGGCGAGGATCCGTACGAAGTACCGATGCGGATCTTCCCGGCGGTCCACTACGTGATGGGCGGGCTCTGGGTCGACTACGACCTGATGAGCAACGTCCCCGGGTTGTTCGTGGCCGGCGAAGCCAACTTCTCGGACCACGGTGCCAACCGCCTGGGTGCCAGCGCGCTCATGCAGGGGCTGTCCGACGGCTACTTCATCATCCCGCACTCGCTCAGCAACTACCTGGCCGAAAATCGTCACGACCTCGACGACATCAGCGGCGACGAGAGTGCCTTCGACGAGGCCGAAGACGAGGTGCGCACCAACATCCAGAAGCTCGTCGACGCCTCGGACCGAAACCGCGAGAAGCCGTCCGACCAGCAGAGCACGGTCATGGACATCTACAAGCGGCTTGGCCGTCTCACCTGGGACAACGTCGGCATCGAGCGCGAAGAGGAGAGTCTGCGCTCGGCCGTCGACCAGATGCGCGAGCTGCGCCACGAGTTCTGGAACAGCGTCGTCCTGCCGACCGACACCGACAAGTTCAACAAGAACCTGGAGGTCGCCGGCCGCGTGGCCGACTTCCTGGAACTCGGCGAGCTGATGGCCAAAGACGCCCTGCACCGCGACGAATCGGCCGGCTGTCACTTCCGCGTCGAGCACCAGACCGATGAAGGCGAGGCGCTGCGAAACGACGAGGATTACTCGTACGTGGCAGCCTGGGAATACCAGGACGACGGCGACGGCCAGCCCGAGGGCTGGAACCTCCACCAAGAAGACCTCGAATTCGAGTTCGTCGAACTCAAGACGCGCAGCTACAAGTAACTCCGCTATCTTTCTGCAACATCAAGGAGCTCAGTCATGGCTTCCGATTCCATGGATTTCCATCTGAAGGTCTGGCGGCAAGACGACCGCGAGTCCGACGGCGAACTCGTCGACTACCCGAATGTCGCCCACGACATCTCCCCGCACCTGTCGTTTCTGGAGATGTTGGACCTGGTCAACGAACGGTTGATCGAGCGCGGCGACCGACCCATCGCCTTCGACAGCGATTGTCGCGAGGGCATCTGCGGGACCTGCGGCATCGTCGTCAACGGTCAGCCCCACGGCCCCAAGCGCAAGACGGCGGCCTGTCAGCTACACATGCGCGCTTTCGACGACGGCGACACGATCTATCTGGAACCGTGGCGTGCCGACGCCTTTCCCGTCGTGCGCGACCTGGTCGTCGACCGCAGTTCGTTCGACGAGATCATGCAGGCGGGCGGTTACGTCTCGGTGCAGACCGGGCCGAAGCCCGACGGCAACTCGATCAAAATCGGCAAAGACGTCTCCGACCAGGCATTCGACTCGGCCACCTGCATCGGCTGCGGTGCCTGCGTGGCGGCCTGTCCGAATGCGTCGGCGTCACTGTTTACCGGCGCGAAGGTCAGCCAGTACGCAGTCCTTCCACAGGGACAACCCGAACGAGAGCGTCGGGTATTGAGGATGGTCCACGAGATGGAGGACCAGGGCTTCGGAAACTGCTCGAACATCGGCGAATGCCAGGCGGCGTGCCCGAAGGACATCGACCTGGACAACATCGCCCGCATGCGGCGTGAATACGTCCGGGCGGCGGCCAAGAAAGGTTCGCCGAATCCCGACGAAGCCGAAGTCTGAGGGTTGGAGTCTACAGCGGCTACTCGGCGCGGACGCCGTCGGCGCCGAAGCCCAGGTCCATCAGGGTCGCCCACGAGGGAAGGTCTTCCTCGAGGGCGGCCCATTTTGTTTGGGTGGTGCCGGCGATGATCGAGAAATCACCGCCGCCGGCCCCCGAAGGTTTGACCGCGGCGCCCTTCCCTCGCACGGCGTCGCGGAGTTCGCGGTGCCTGTCGATGACGATGGAGGCGTCGAGCACCTCGCCGAGTTGTTCCATGGCCCCGTCGCCGCGTTCGATGAAGCCTATCAGGGTCTGCGCCGAGGCTCCCTCGGCGAGCCCTTCAAGGGCGTCGCGGGCCACGACGGCAATGCGGTCGAGAGCTTCTCGCACGGCCAACCGTTCGGACTCCGCCCCCTCCAGGCCCCGTTCCAGACGGGCGATAAAATCAGTCGTACTCGCCGGGGAACCCAGCCAGACGGCGCGGACCTCGAGACCATCGGGCCAGTGCAGTGGCACGACCGAAGCCGGGCCCGTCTGAACCGTCCCCTCTACGCCGTCGTCTTGCCCGGCCACCTGAACCGAAGAGCCGTACGGCTCCAGTGGCTCGACCAGCCGGTAGGCCAGGAGCCCGCCCCAGGTCGCCGCGGCCATGCCACCGCCGCTTCCGCGACCGCCCTGAAAGAGGCGATGTGCCTCTTCGGAGGCCTCGAAGATCTCGGGGCGCGTCAGGCCATCGGAGGCCGCCGCTACGACCGAGACCGTCGATGCCGCCGAGGAGCCCAGCCCGAGCTTGTCGCCCTCGTCGTCGTAGAAGGCACTGACGTCGGTCTCGAGCCAATCGGGACTGTCGATGGCGGCTCGGTCGCCGAGGGCCTCGAGGGCGCACTCGACGAGGCGAGAGTCATCAAAGGAGGCGCCCGTCACACGGTATTCCGACGGCTCGGAGCGCCGACGGCAGCGGACGCGCCGGTCGACGGCCGAGACCAGAGACCATCCGCCGGCCAGGACGCCGTATTCCCCGAGCAGGTAGAGTTTTCCGGGCGCAGAGACTGTGATTTCGTTCATTCGACCAGGTGGGCTCCGGGACCGGGGACCGCCTCGTAGACGTCCATGACGTCGTCGCGGTCGGCGAGCCAACTCGAGACGTCGTCTTCATGGTCTTTCGGGCAAAAGACCTTGACGTGCGGGCCGGCGTCGACGGTGAAAAACATCGGAAGGCCCGATTCGCGTTGCTCGCGCACGGCCTTCATCAACTCCACGGTCGCCCCGTTCCAGTAGATGATCCCGGGTTCGGCAGCGATGGCGCTGGCGTGCATCTGCAGGCAACTCGATTCGGCGACCTCGGCGAGTTCGTCAAAGTCGCGGGTGCGTACGGCCTGGCGGGCCGTTTCGATGTCGCGCGGGACCTGGTCGATCCAAGCCTCGTAGTACGGCGAGGACCGCTCGGTGTGCATCATGCCCTCGGTGGAGCCGACCTTCTTTTTCCCCTCGGCGGTGACGCCGACAAAACAGCGTAGATCCCAGTGGTCGGCCTCGGCGATCTGCATGGCGACGGCATCGGAGCCGTCGTCGGCTTCGCCGGGCTTCATCTCGACGTAGCCGCCGAAGATCGAGCGGGCCGCGGAACCGGATCCTCGGCGAGCCAGCGCCGACATCTCCCGGCGTGGAAGGTCCAGGCCGGCGGCATCGCAGGCCGCCACGGTCAGGGCCGCAAACCCCGAGGCCGACGAGGCCAGACCGGCACCCGTCGGGAAATTGTTGCGGGTCTCGACGCGAGCGTGGGCGGTGGTCCCGGCGTAGCCACGGACGAGCCCCAGAAAGTCCTCCACGCGGTCGAGCATCCGCCCTGAGCCAACCGGGTCCCCGTCGAGCTTCAGCTCATCGTGGGCCAGGGACTCGTCGAACTCCACATGGGTCTCGGTCTCGAGCCCCTGCAGGGTCACCGACAGGCTGCCGGCGGCGGGGATGTTGTACTCGACGTTTCGTTTGCCCCAGTACTTGACCAGCGCGATGTTCGGATGGGCGACGGCGGTACTGCGCATGCATACTCCCTTTTCCAGATATCAGTCTTGTCCAATCGTCACTTCGAAGGCCTCGAGGCCGGCCTCTCGCCAGGTGTCGACCACCCCGTGGCCACCGTTTTCGGGAAGCAGCGCGAAGACGCAGCCGCCGCCTCCAGCTCCCGTCAGTTTGGCGCCCACGGCTCCGGCGCGCCGGGCGATGTAGCACGCCTGGTCGAGCTCGTCGGTCGAGACACCCAGCGAGACCAACGCGCCGTGGTTGATGTCCATCAGTTCGCCGACTCGCTCCAGATCCCCGTCCTGCAGCGCCTTCGAGGCCTTGCGGGTGATGTCGCCGATGAGCAGTTCAAGGTGTTCAAAGAGGTCGGGCTCGCGTTCCCGGAGTCCGGCGACCCCGTCGACCATGGCGGCCGTCGAAGAGGCGGGACCGGCCACGCAAATCGCCACGCGAAACGACGGGGTGTCGAGAGGCGCCGTCTCCATGCCGGGGCCTGCCGGGCCCTCGGTACGACGAAAGAAGTGCAACCCGCCCTCCATGGCCGCGAGCTGGTCGATCCCCGAGGGATTTCCGTGGAAGACTTCCTCACCGGCGCTGACCGCGTCGGCGACGAGGTCCTCGCGGTCGGTCAGATCGCCGAAGGCACGGCCAAGGGCGGCCGACATCGATGCCGAACTACCGAGTCCCACGCCGATGGGAATGTGCACATCGACCCGGGCGGCGATGTCGGCGCCTTCGAGTTCCGGAAACGTATCCCGGATGGCTCGAAAGGCCTTCAATGTCGTCGGATTGCCGATCGAGGAGGGTTCCTCATCGGCCTCGATGACCCTTCGCAGCTCGAGGCCCGCTTCGGGCCCGCTGGAGCCGCCCGCCGGACGCACCTCGGCAGTGCACCCACGAGAGAGTCCCGCCACGATGGCCGGGGTCCCGTACACGACGGCATGTTCGCCGAACAAAATCAGTTTTCCAGCGCCGCTACCGCGGCCGACGTCCCCGCTCATCGTACTTCTCCCTGCTTCGGGTAGAGGGTCTCGTCACATCAGGCTGGCGCCCATGCCGGACGCGCTGACTTCGAATTTAAAGGCCTCGTCCCACTCGTCCTCGCCCTGGTGTTCCTCCAGGTAGGTACGCGCCTCCTCGAACCCCTGCTCTTCCTGACAACACAGAATCACGTGGTCGAGCTGGTTCATCGACGGAACCATGCTGTCGGTGACCTTGTGGAAGAGATCCAAAAACTCCTCCATCGGAAACCCGGCCAGTTCGACGCCCAGCGGGGGAAACGCGATCGTCTTGACCCCCACCCGGTCGGCCACGTTGTAGGCGTTGCGAATGCAGTTGCCGATCAGCCGCCGGTCGATGTCCTTGGAACCGAGGATCGAGACGTGGATGAGGTATTCGGCCGACAGTTGGCCCGCTTCGGTCTCGACGGCCCGGCCGGGATCGAGCCGGTTCTCATCGAGCTTACTGCGCTTCATGTGCAGCTTTTGCTGAATGAAGGGCCCGGCTCGACGGGTGATCGCTTCGCCGACGCCGCTGCCGAGGATCATCCCAGTATTCGACGGGTTGACCAGTGCGCCGTCTTCCAACGGCAGCAACGTGATGTCACCCTGCGTCAGCGTAAAGGTCTTTTGAGCCATCTATCCTGCTCCTGAGTCAGTCGAATTGGACGTCCCATTCGATGATATCGCGGAGGCGACGTTCATACTCCTCGCGAGACATCTCAAAGGCGCCGAATTGTTCCAAATGATCATTGGTCCATTGAATATCGAAGAGTCCGAACCCCCGCTCGGCGAGTCGCCGTGCCGTAAACACAAGGCAGATCTTTGAAGCATCGGTCTCGCGGTAAAACATCGATTCTCCGGCGAACAGACCGCCCAGGGTGACCCCATAGAGTCCGCCGACGAGTTCTTCGCCGTCCCAGGCTTCGACCGAATGGGCGTTGCCACGTTCGTGAAGCTCGGTGTAGGCCTCGATGATCTGCGGTGAAATCCACGTGGTCTGGTTGTCCGGCCCCCGCGGCTCGGCACATCCCTCGATGACCGCCTCGAAGTCGGTGTTGACCCGAAGATCGAAGGGACGTTGTTGATAGGTATGCTCCAGACGACTCGGGACGTGAAATTCCTCGATGGGCAACAGCCCGCGAGGGTCCGGCGCATACCAGTAGACTTCGTTGTTCTCCGTGGGGTGCGCCATGGGAAAGATCCCCTGAGCGTACCCCGCCAACAACATCTCGACCGTGGGTCGTTTCATCGTCCAGACGTTCCTAATCCGAACCCGTCATCTTTGCAAACCGCGTAGCCCGTCTGCGACGGGTAGATCTCATCGGCTTGCACCGAACTACGCCGCCGCGTACAGTCCCTCGCGCACGACGCGATCTCAACCGATCTGGCGCCAATATTCTACAGAACGCAAGGCTTTGTCATGGAACCGAATGTCGGTCTCGTGATGGGCTCCAGCTCCGACTGGCCCACCATGGAACACGCTCACAATGTCCTCGACGACCTGGAGATCGAGCACGAGATCAAGGTCGTCTCGGCCCATCGCACCCCCGACCTGCTGGTCGAATACGGCGAAACGGCTCGGGAGCGCGGCCTCGAGGTCATCATCGCCGGCGCCGGCGGAGCCGCTCACCTGCCCGGGATGCTCGCCTCCAAGACGACGGTGCCCGTGCTGGGCGTGCCCGTCAAATCCCGCGTACTCAATGGCGTCGACTCGCTGCTTTCGATCGTCCAGATGCCGCGCGGCTGTCCCGTCGGAACCCTGGCGATCGGCCGCTCGGGCGCCGTCAACTCGGCACTTCTGGCCGCCTCGATTCTGTCGAACCACGACGACGCCGTCCGTGAACGGCTCGAAGAGTACCGACAAAACCGAACCGAACAAGTTCTCGCCAACCCGGACCCGCGCAACGCCGATGACTGAATTTGAGTCCGAACGCATCTCGACGCTTCCCGACGCAACTGGGTCGATCGGCATCCTCGGAGCCGGCCAGCTCGGCCGCATGTTGGCCGCCTCGGCCGCTCCGTTGGGGCTGAACGCCTTCACCGTCGACCCCAAGGACGCTCCGTCGGCAGCACGTCACGCCGAGCACATCTCGGCGGCCTTCGACGCCCCGGAGGCGCTGCGGCAACTCTCCGAGCGCGTCGACGTGGTGACCTACGAGTTCGAAAACATCCCCGTCGGTGCGCTCGAGCAGTTGCTCGATGTCGTCGACGTCTTTCCCGGCGTCCGCGCCCTTGAGGTCAGCGGCGACCGCGGCGTCGAAAAGGAGTTCTTCGAGTCGCTGGGCGTCGACGTGGCTCCCTGGCGAAGCGTCGACTCTCGCCGGGACCTGAACGCCGCCGCCGACGCCCTGGGTTTTCCCTTGATCCTCAAGACCCGCCAGATGGGCTACGACGGCAAGGGCCAAGCATGGTGCGACGGTCCGGAAGATCTGGACGATGCGTGGGACGAGCTCGGCGAGTGGTCACTCGTCGCCGAGGGTTTCGTCGATTTCGAACGTGAGCTGTCCATCATCGGGGCGCGGACCCCCGACGGGCAGACGGCGATGTTTCCGCTGGCCGAGAACCTGCACAAAGATGGCATCCTCATCGAGTCCGAGGCACCCGCCGAGGCGTCGGCCGAGACCATCGAGCGCGCCCACACAATCTGCCGCAAGGCCCTAGACGGCCTCGACTACGTCGGCGTGCTGAGCATCGAACTGTTTCAGGACCCCGACGGCACCCTTCGCGTCAACGAGATGGCGCCCAGGGTCCACAACTCGGGACACTGGACCATCGAGGGAAGCGAGACGAGCCAGTTCGAACAGCACATCCGGGCCGTGGCCGGGTTTTCACTGGGTGATACCGCCTCGGTCGCCCCGACCCAGATGCTCAACACCATCGGTGGCTTTCCGGATCGACGGGCGGTCCTCGAGGTCCCCGGCGCTCACCTGCACGACTATCAAAAAGAAGCGCGCCCCGGCCGCAAGATCGGACACATCACGGTCCGAGCCGGCGACCGAGACGCGCTTAATGAGCGGGTCGGCCGGGTGCGGCCCCTGGTCGAACAGACCCGGGACCTGGGCTGATCAAATTTCGGGGTTGATCATTCGCCCTGACCGCGGGTGTAGCCGCGCTCGCCGTCGAAATTGTAGAGGTGCTCGGTCTTGATCAGATCGAGTCCGACCAGATCGACCTCCTTCAGAAGCGACAGCACGTCGGCGACCTCCAGGGCCTGGTCGGCCTCGAACCGGCACTGCCAGTGGTCGCTGACGAATGTCTCGGGCATCGGATCCGGCCAGACCTTCATGCCGCGATTCGTGATGGCGCTGAGTTCGAGCGCTCCCGAATCCAAGCCGTTCAGCACCTCGGCCAAATCCGACGGCGTGCCATCCCGCCACTCCAAGAAGACATCGACGCCCACCAGCTCCTTCTTCTCTTCGCGGGCCGGGGGAATCCGGTAGCTCGCCTCCGAGTAGGTCGGCGGGTCCTGGATTGGATGCTCGACCGGGTCGAAGTCGACGGGTTCTTCGCCCATCCGCTCGACGACGGCATCGGTGAATTCGTCGGTACTCGCCGGAGCGGGCTGGCTGTGACTCTCGTTGTAGATGTCGGGCGTGTGGACCCCGTCCTCGAGGGTCTTGAGCCAGGCGTTGTTGATGCGGCTGGCGACGTCGCCCTGCCCGATGTGGGTGAGCATCATGATCGCCCCGTGGATCAGCCCCGACGGATTGGCGATGCCCCGGCCGGCGATGTCGGGTGCCGAACCGTGAATCGCTTCGAACATGGCGAACTCGTCGCCGACATTTGCCGACCCGCAGAGCCCGACCGAACCGGTCAGCTCCGCCGTGACATCCGACAACACGTCGCCGTAGAGATTCGGCGCTACCAGCACATCGAATTCGGTGGGACTCGTCGCCACGCGCGCTGTGCCGATGTCGATGATCAGGTGATCCGACTTGATGTCCGGGTAGTCGGCTGCGACCTCTTCGAAGACCTCGTGGAACAGCCCGTCGGTCGCCTTGAGGATATTGTCCTTGGTCATGCAGGTGACCTTCTTTCGACCCTGGGCCTGGGCGTACTCGAAGGCGTATCGACACAGACGCTCGGTGCCGGGCCGGCTGATGAATTTGAGCGCCTGGGTCATTTCACCGGACTGGCGATATTCGATCCCGCTGTAGAGATCTTCTTCGTTCTCACGGATGACCGTGACGTCCATCCCGGGGTGCTTGCTCGGCACATAGGGCGAGTAGGCCCGGCACGGCCGCACGTTGGCATACAGCGAGAGGGTCTTGCGGATCGTCACATTCAGCGACTTGTAGCCGCCGCCCTGGGGCGTCGTGATCGGCGCCTTCAGAAGCACGCGGTTGTCGCGCAACGTTTCCCAGGCCCCCTCGCCGATGCCGGAGCTGACGCCGCGCTCGTAGACCTCCCGGCCCGCCTCGATCTCTTCGATGTCGATACGAGCGCCGCCGGCCTCCAGGATCTGAAGGGTCGCATCCATGATTTCGGGGCCGATCCCATCGCCGCGCGCCACACAGATCGTAGTCGTCTCAGCCATCCGTACACTCCGTTGTTTGTCGTGTGATAGTCCGGTGATTCAGACGACCGTTGAAGTGCCACAGCTCGAGTCAGAATTCAATCGACCCTCCCCCCGAATCCCGGGTCAGGAATCGTCGACGTTCGGGCCGACCATTTCGGCGGGATCGACGGCCTCGTCGAACTCTTCACCGGTCATGTAGCCGAGCTCGGTGACGGCCTCGCGCAGGGTTTTGCCCTCTTTGTGGGCCTTTTTTGCGACCTCTGCAGCCTTGTCGTAGCCGATGTGCGGGTTCAGCGCCGTCACCAGCATCAGCGACTTCTCCAGGTTCTCCTGCAACTGTTCGCGATTCGGCTCGATGCCGACGACGCACTTGTCGGTAAACGACCGCATGGCATCGGCGAGCATGCGACCCGAATCCAACAGATTGTGCGCAAGCATCGGCTTGTAGACGTTCAACTCGAAGTTGCCGCCCGCCGCCGCCTGGCTGACCGCCGCGTCGTTGCCGAAGACCTGGGCGCAGACCATGACCATGGCCTCGCCCTGAGTGGGATTCACTTTGCCCGGCATGATCGACGAGCCGGGTTCGTTCGTCGGGATATCGATCTCTCCGATGCCGCAGCGCGGGCCGCTCGACATCCAGCGCACGTCATTTGCGATCTTGTTGAGCGACGTCGCCAAGGTGCGCAGCGCCCCGTGGGCTTCGGCCAACGGTTCTTTGCCGGCGAGCTGAGCGAATTTGTTGGGCGCCGGCTCGAAGGGGTAGCCCGTCTTGTGTCGCAGGGCATCGCAGACGGCCTCGTCGAAGCCTTCGGGCGTATTCAAACCCGTGCCGACCGCCGTGCCTCCGATGGCGACCTCACAGAGCATATCCAGGGCATCTTCGAGCGCCTGTTTGGCGTACCCGAGCTGAGCCGACCATCCCGACAATTCCTGGCCCAGCGTCACGGGCGTGGCGTCCATTAAATGGGTGCGACCCGTCTTGATGATGTCCTCGAATTCTTCGACCTTCTGGTCAATGGTCTCCTGCAGATGATCGATCGCGGGGATCACCCGGCTTTCGAGCTGGTCGACCACCGCCACATGTGTCGCCGTCGGAAAGCTGTCGTTGGTCGACTGACTCATGTTGACGTGATCGTTGGGATGGACCGGCTCCTTCGTGCCGATCTCGCCGCCCAGGATCTCGATGGCGCGGTTGGCGATCACCTCGTTGGTATTCATGTTGGTCTGGGTCCCGCTGCCGGTCTGCCAAACCTTCAGCGGGAACTGATCGTCGAGGTCGCCGGCGATGACTTCCTCTGCGGCAGTTTGAATCGCCTTTTTTCGTCTGTCGTCGAGCAGCTCGAACTCCGAATTCGCCTCGGCGCAGGCCCATTTCACCGATCCCAACGCCTTGATCATCGTGCGCGGCATTCGGTGGTCGGCGATCTTGAAGTTCTCCAGCGAACGTTGGGTCTGAGCACCCCAGTACGCGTCGGCCGGAACTTCGACTTCGCCCATACTGTCACGCTCAATTCGAATATCGTCGGACATTGCAACTGCCTCCATGTGTTTTTTTAGAACAATCCCACGCACAACGGACTGGGTAAGGTAGTTATCGCGGTCCAGATTCCAAGTCCGACGACTGTTGCTCGAGCGCGTCGAGCGGCTATGTTGAGAGACGAAGGTCACTACTTGAGCTCGAGGCCAGACGATGCCTGACGACTGGGAGCCGACACCGCCGAAGCGCCAGGGCGGCAACACGCCGAAGGGAACTGACGGGACCGTCGAGGAGCGTCGCGACGAAGAAGGCCGATGGGAGATCACTCCGGACCCGCAGGCCTCGCGCGACGATCCACCCGAGCGCCAAGAAGACGGCGCCGGCAGCCCGGACTCGGCGCTCGACGATCTCGACCGATGGATGGGTCCGCGGGGAATGGCAGCGGTGAGCTGGGCGAGTATTCTGGTCGCCCTGCCGATCTTCCTGGTTCCGCTGGTGATGCGCAGAAACCGCTTTGCGATCGAACACGCCCGGGCCGCCGCCGTCGCCTTCGGACTACTCTACGCCTCCATCTTTCTGACGACTGTCAGTTGCGGCATCCTGGCCCCGGTCATTTTGGTAGCGTACGTGCCGATGGTCATCGGCGCCGTCCGGGCCTTCCAGGGTCAACGCCCGGGGAGATGGGCTCTGGGAGACATGGCGGACCAGTTCTTCGATTATCTCGAGAGAGAGTTCGGGTGGAGGACCGACCCCCCGGATCAGCTCGAAGAGTGACCCGGGGAGCGACCCGAATCAAACGGGCTCGGCTGCCGGCTCCCGGTCCTCGGATTCGTCTTCCTCGGGCGGATCAGCCGGGTCGAACTCGAAGGTGAGTTCGTCGTCTTCTACGTCGACGTGCACGACTCCACCGTGCTCGAGTGCGCCGAAGAGGATCTCGTCGGCGATGGGCCGTTTGACCCGCTCCTGAATGACCCGGTCCAGCGGACGCGCACCGAGCGTCTCGTCGTACCCCTTCCTGGCGAGCCACTTCTTGGCCGCCTCGGTGAGGTCGAACTGCACGTTGCGGTCGCTGAGCTGAAACTCCATCTCGTCGACGAATTTGTCGACGATCCGCAGGACCACGTCTTCGGGCAAGGTGTCGAAGATGACGATGTCGTCGAGCCGGTTGCGGAACTCCGGCGAAAACGTGCTCTCGATTGCCTTCATCGACCGACTGACGTCGATGCCGCGGCCGAAGCCGACGACATTTTCGGTCAATTTATCGGCCCCGGCGTTGCTCGTCATGATCAGGACGACGTTTCGGAAGTCGGCCTCGCGGCCCTCGTTGTCGGTCAACGTCGCCGTATCCATGATCTGAAGCAGGACGTTGAAGATGTCCGGGTGAGCCTTTTCGATCTCGTCGAGAAGCAGCACACAGTGCGGGTTCTCGCGGATCTTTTCGGTCAGCAGCCCACCCTTGTCGTGCCCGATGTAGCCGGGGGGCGCACCGATGAGCCGGCTGACGGCGTGGCGCTCCATGTATTCGGACATGTCGAACCGGATAAAGTCGATGCTCAACGCATTCGACAACTGCTTGGCCAGCTCGGTCTTCCCGACACCGGTCGGGCCGGCGAAGATGAAGCTGCCGACCGGTTTATCCGGTGCCGTCAACCCGGCACGGCTGAGTTTGACCGCCTGGACGACGGATTCGACTGCATCGTCTTGGCCGTAGACGTTCTCCTTGATGTTGTCTTCCAGGTTCGCCAACCGCTTCTTTTCGCTCCCTTCGACGTTGATGTCGGGGATGCGGGCGATCTTGGAGACGACCTCCTCGATGTCGGTCACCGAAATGTTGTTGTCCTGGTAGCGCTCCGGATGGACGCGCCGCCGTGAGCCGACTTCGTCGATGACGTCGATCGCCTTGTCCGGCAAGGCCCGCTCGCGCATGTGCTTGGCGGCGAGGTCCGCGGCCGCACGCAGCGAATCATCGGAGTATTTCACCGTGTGATAATCTTCGTAGTAGGTCTGCAGGCCGCGCAGGATGTCGTAGGTCTCCTCGATGGTCGGTTCCACGATGTCGATCTTCTGGAACCGACGGGCCAGCGCGCGGTCTCGCTCGAAGCTCTTGCGGTACTCCTCGTGGGTCGTCGACCCGATGCAACGGATCGACCCCTCCGCGAGCGCGGGCTTCAGGATATTCGAGGCATCCATCGTGCCGCTGGAGGTCGCCCCGGCGCCGACGATGGTGTGGATCTCGTCGATAAAGAGGATCGCGTCCTTTTCTTCCTTGAGCGCGTTGATCACGGCCTTGAGTCGCTGCTCGAACTGCCCGCGAAACTTCGTGCCCGCCAGCAGGCCACCCATATCCAAGGCATAGATCCGGGCGTTCTTGAGCACGTCGGGGACCTGGCCCTCCGAAATCTTACGGGCCAGCCCCTCGGCGAGCGCCGTCTTCCCGACGCCTGCTTCTCCGACGAATACGGGGTTGTTCTTGCGGCGTCGGCACAGAATCTGGATGGTCCGCTCGATCTCGTCGTGGCGCCCGATCAACGGGTCGATGTGACCCTCTTCGGCTCGCGTGACCAGATCCGAGCAGTACGATTCCAGGGGATCCTCCAGCGCGTCGTCCTCGTTGTCGCCGAAGGCACGTTCCCACTGGCCGCGCGAGGAGTCCGATTCGTTGTCCTCATCGCCCTCTTCGTCTCCGCTGCCGTTCTCGACCTGGGAGATGCCGTGGGAGATGTAGCTGACCACGTCGAGCCGGGTCACGTCCTGCTTTTGCAGGAAGAAGAGCGCGTGCGAGTCGGTCTCGGCGAAGGTCGCCACAAGGACGTTTCCGCCGTCGACTTCCTCTTTACCCGAGGAGCGAACGTGCATGATCGCGCGCTGCATGACCCGCTGGAAGGCGACCGTCTGGACGGGGTCGACCTCCATCGATTCGGGCAACGGCTCGATCTCATCGTCGAGATACGTCTCGAGGTCGTCCTTTAGCTGATCGATATCGACCCCGACGTTACGAAGCACCTCCCGGGTCGTGTCGTCGAAACACAGCACATACAGGAGGTGTTCGAGGGTTAAATACTCGTGGCGTCGTTTGCGGGCTTCGCTCTGCGCCGCAGTCAGTGCCAACTGTAAATCACGTTGAATCATTGTCGCTCACGCTACGTAGGTTGCGAGGTTGTCCCGAGTGGTCAACACATCAACCGAGAAAATCAATCCGCGAAGGTCCATCCGGAGTGGTTATTCCGGCTCGATGGTCACCTGGAGTGGGTGTCCTTCTTCGCGGGCCAGCGAGATCGTCTGCCGGACCTTCGTCTCCGCGATCTCTCGCGAATAAATGCCGGCGACGCCGCGGCCGCGGTTGTGAATTTTCAGCATGATCTCGGTCGCCTCGGCCGATGATTTGCGATAAATGTGCTGGAGGACTCGGACGACGAACTCCATCGTCGTGTAATCGTCATTCAGAAACACAACTTTGTACTTTTTCGGTTCGGTCGTCTCTTCATCGGTCTCCTCCCGTTCGATAACCTGTTCGTCGAGCTGTTGATCACTCACGGCTAGCGGCTGTCCTCTTACAGACTGGCTTGAGACGGATTGGACAGGGCGGTGGGCTCTCGGCGCCTGCGTCAACATAATCGCGAGTCGGCTCGACCCAAATTTCAATCCCGCGACGGTCGGTTGCATCTTAACCGATGCGTGGCATTGATCCTACCAGCTCATTCGTCTGATGCACCAACTCCGGCCATGGTAACAAAAAATAATAACGAAACGTTGCCCCTCGATGATCCCTTCGAGTGGTTCGAGCGCTGGTTCGATCTCGCCGACAGCGAAGGAGCCGCCTCGAACGCTCACGCGTTGAAGTATCCCAACGCGGCGACCTTGAGCACGACCTCCGCCGATGGGTCCCCGAGCTCTCGAGTCATACTACTCAAGCAGTGGGACCGGCGCGGTTTTGTGTTTTATACGAACTACCGATCCAAAAAGGCGCAGGAGCTCGATGAGAATCCGCGCGCGGCCATGCTCTTTTACTGGCGTCCGCTCGATCGGCAGATCCGGATCGAAGGGCCGTGCCGCCGGGTCGACGAGGAGACGTCCGACGCCTATTTCGCCTCGCGCCCCCGCGCCAGCCAGATAGGGGCCTGGGCGTCGAATCAATCCTCTCCCATCGACTCCCGTGACGCACTCCTGGAGTCTTACGAACACTGGGAGTCGGAGTTCGAGGGCCGGGAGGTCCCCCGCCCCGACCATTGGGGAGGTTTTCGTCTGTCGCCACGACGCATGGAGTTCTGGCGCGCCGGCGAGGCTCGGCTCCATGACCGGTGGGAATTCGTCGCGGACGACAAGACACTCGAAGACGGTGAGTGGAGGCGACGGCGACTGAATCCGTAGGCCCACAACAGATGTGCCCGGAATGCTCGACGCCGGTCGATCCGTTGCCAAAAGGGCCGTACTTTTGTAACCCGGCGCGTGCGATATCCCGTTCCTAGCCGCTTTTTTCTCCACTGCGAGGAGTGCCATGAAACCAAACCAGTCTATCTATCTCGTCGGCGGTCACATCACCGATTTTATCGGAAAAGGCCGACCGGATTGGGACGAAGACGGTGACAATCCGACACTCGAAGAACACCTCAGCGAGGCGATCAACACGGCCTTCGACGACACCGGGGTCGACCCGGATGCCATCGACCGCGGATACATCGGCAACTTCGCCGGAGAGTGCTTCGCCAATCAGGGACACATGGGGGCTCTGGCCCAGCGGGCCAACGAAGCTCTGGAGGGCAAACCCTTCCAGCGCGTCGAAGGGGCCTGTGCGTCGGGTGGACTCGCCTGCGTCAACGCCGTCGATGCCCTGCAGACCGGCAGCGACATCGTGATGGCCGCCGGCGCCGAGGTGCAGACCAACGTCAGCGCCCGAGAGGGAGCCGGCTACCTGGCCCGCGCCGCGCACTGGGAGACCGAGCGCGAGCTCGACGACTTCACCTTCCCGGCGATGTTTGCCCGCCGAGCCAAGCACTATAAAGAAAAGTTCGATGTCACCGACGAAGACATCGGTTACGTCGTCAAGAAGGCCTACGACAACGGCAACCGAAACCCGAAGGCTCACATGCGCGACATCGAGGTGAGCCTCGAAGAGGTCTCCTCGGTCAATGACAACAACTTCTGCTTCCTGAAAAACGAGGAATTGAAGCCGCACCTGAAGGTCAAGGATTGTTCGCAGGTCACCGACGGCGCCGCCGCGGCGATCTTCGCCACCGAGGAAGGGTTGAATAAACTCGGCATCGACCCGAACGACTGCGTCGAAGTCGCAAGTTACGGCTGGCGCACGAGTCCGCTCGGCGATGTCGACGACTACACGGTCTTGGGCAACACCGAGCAGGCCGCCGGCGAAGCCTACGAGGATGCCGGCATCAAGCCGAGCGACGTCGATGTGGCCGAAGTCCACGACTGCTTCGCCGTGACCGAGCTTCTGATGTACGAAGCACTCGGATGGGCCGACCCGGGCAAGGGAGCCGAACTGGCTCGCTCCGGCGCCACGGCCATCGATGGCGACATCGCGGTCAACACCGGCGGCGGACTCATCTCCTTTGGCCACCCGGTCGGCGCGACCGGCATCAAGCAGGTCATGGAGATCTACCGCCAGATGAAGGGCAAGTGCGGCGACTACCAGGTCCCGGACGTCCCGCAGGTCGGATTGACCGCAAACATGGGCGGCGACGACCGCACCACGGTCTCGTTCGTTCTCAAGAATCTGGGCTGAATTCCGACTGCATGACCGATGCCGGGGCCGCAGACTTCACCGTCTGCGGCCCCGTTTTATTGGCGCCACCAGTCGGCGTGCTCCTCGGCGTGGCGCCGAGCCTGCGGCGTGTCGACATCCTGCCACCGGGCGTCGCCGATGTCCCACATCCACAGCGCCCCGCGCCGGTCGAGCGCGTGAACGGCCGCCGCGGTCTTGAACCCGTCGCCATGCTGACGTCTCAACTCGTCCAGAGCCTCGACGAATCCTTCGCCACACCAGAACAATCCGGTGTCGGCCCAGTCGAAATCGTCGACACGCTTTCCGATCTCCTCGACGCGCCCCGCGTCGTCGACCCGCAGCTTGGTGGCGTCGGGCACATCGAAGAGTTCGTCGATCTGCCCGTCGACCGCCAACATCGCCTCCGCGTCCTCGGGACGACGCTCCGCAAAGATCTCCGCCAGCCGATCGAAGAGCGCCGGCTGATAGATGTGATCGCTCATCGTCAGCCAAAACGGCACCGGCCGGTCGATGGACGTGTTTCGCATCGCCTGATCGGCGCCGACCAGCACCGACAACCCCAGATTGCCCTCGAAGGCCGGGTTGATCGCCGTATGGAGGCTGATGCCCTCGGGTACCGAGGCCGCGGCGAGCGCGCTCTCGAGCACCCGGTGCTCCCAGCCGACGACGATGGTCACGTCGGTGACCCCCAGCGCCTCGAAGTTGGCCAGATGACGCTGCAACATCGTGCGTCCGTCGATCTCGACCAGAAGTTTGTGGCCCTCCTGCGGCTCGAGTCTGCTTCCCTTGCCGGCCGCGAGGATGATGGCATGCTTGGTCACGAAGGACTCCTGAAGTAGACTGTCTGATGCGGGCGTCGTGTGTTCGCCGATACCCTGCCGTATTGGCTCGGCAAGTCAACCGATGGGGCGGATGGGCGTGCGGAATAAAGACGCCGCCGCAGGTTTTTCCGGAATGTCGAGGTCTCTGTTCACCACTCCCCGACTTGGAACGCCGTCATGTCTCACTATCTGAAACGACTGCTCGGCGAGAGCGCACTCTGGATCGGCGCGAACGTGTTGACGACGGGCGCCGCCATTCTGGTGGCCGGCACCCTGTCTCCGGCGGCCTGTGGCGGAGGGACGCTCTGCTTCGGGCTGTTTCTCCTCGCCGCCGTCTGCAGTATCAGTTGGGGTAGCTGGATCAGTCTCACCTTCGCTCGTTCTCGAGGACTGCGGATCGGCATGAAAGCCGTCACGTTGATTCCCGGACTGTTGTTGCTCGGGTTCGGGACCTTCGGCATGTACACACGGCTCGGTTCCATGTTCTTCTGGATCGCGCTCGTGCTGTCAGCCATCGGCACACTCGTCACCGCGGTGTTGCTCTGGCGCGAACATCCGCGGCAGGCGGCCTCCCTGGGCACCACGCGCCTTGCAAACGGCTTTCTCGTCTACCCGTTTCTGACCGTCACGGGAAGCACCGCCGTCATCGGCCTCTGGTGGTGGTATCTCTCCCAGCCGATGCAGGCGGACTGGCGCAACCTCTTCCAGATATCGACCGTCCTCATCACCGTGCTCGCGATCGAACTCTGCACCACGGTCATCCCTGCAGGCGTCTCGATGCTCTGTAGCCGTGTGAACACGATGCGCGAGCAATCCTGATGTTTCACGGTCGTTACAGTAGAATATTTGAGGCGTTCGCTTTTTAACGTCTCATCCCTTATCATCGGGAATTGCGCATTCTCGTGTGACGACCATGGACGGGTTCCCGATGAGCCAGCAACACGACTCAGATACCGGAGGGTACCGATTTCACCCGCTGGTTGTCTGCGTCGCGCTCCTGATGCTGACCCTTCCCGTCGATGGACTCGGCCAGACGCACGACGATCCCTTCGACGACGGGCAGGATTGGCAGCAGGAAGCCCCCGCTCCGTCGATCGACCCGATGTTCGGACTCATCGAAGGGCTCCAGACCCGACCGGCCGCGCCGCCGACGGTTCTCGACGATTTGAAGACTCCCTCGGGCGTTCCGACACTGCTTCGATTCGACGCTCGACCTGAACCCGCGACGCGTGACCGCCTGGCGTCGGCGGGCATCACCGTTGAGTGGGCCGAGGGTCAGCCGAGCCTCGGTCACATCTACACTGCGGTCGTCCCCCTGGATGCAGTCGAGATCCTGTCGACGATCGAAGGGCTTCAACGCGCCGAAGTAGCGCGTCGGCCCGGCCAGCTCCGGCCGATGTCAAAGTCGACCGAAGCCATCGGCCTCCCCAGACCGACCAGCCGCAGCCGCGTACCCGCCGGCGAAGGCGTCACCGTGGCGATGATCGATTCGCCCGTCCACGTGCTGCATCCGGCGTTTTTCCACCCGGATGGCGCCGTTCACGCGTGGCGAGACGTCGACGGTGACGGCGAACTCACGCTCGGCGTCGACGGAATCGACCTGGACGGCTCGGGAACCATCGAGGACGACGAACGACTCAGACTCGTCGAAGGCGCCACCCGAACCCTTGACGGTGACATCTCCGGCGACGACGGCACCTTCGACATCCGACGTGACTGGTTGTACGTCGACACCAACCGCGACCGGCTCCGCAACGTCGGCACCTCCGCCGGCTTCGGCGAGTCCGACCCCGCCTACGGCGAACCCCTGTTTGTGTGGGACGACCTGGACGGCGACGGGCAGACCGACCCGAACGAGCGCCTGGTGGGACTCAATTCGTCGAAGATTCGACACATGCGGACTGACACCGGCACCTATCGCCGAGGGGACAACATGATCCAGGCCGGCGAGACATCGGCCTCGTTCCACGGCACGGCTGTGGCCGGGATCCTCGCCAGCGACAACCCCCGTTTTCACGACGCCGCGGGCCTGGCACCGGCCGCTGATCTGCTCGTATATGGCCGCGACCGCGGCGAACTCGAGAATTCGGCCGAGCACCTTCAAGCCCTGCGCGACGCCCTCGACCGAAACGCTGATGTGGTACTGCACGAGTGGAGCAATCCGTTCTTTCGACCCCTGGACGGTTCGACGAACCTCGATTACGCCATCGAAAACGCTCACAGCAATGGCGTTCCTCAGGTGGTGCCCGTCGGAAATCTGAACCAGTCGGGAAAAAACATCGTCCGCGATGTATCCGCGGGAACGACCACTCGCCTCCCCTTCCAGCAACCCGGACGTGTCGACACCGGAGACGGATCGAGGGCGGTCCACGAGATCTTCGGCATCCTCCAATGGTCGACCTCGGAGACGCGCACGGTCTCCCTTCAGTCACCCTCGGGAGAAAAAGTCGCGATCACGCTCAATGGAGATGCCGACTCCGCGGACCTTTCGATCGAAAACTCCACGCTGCGCTCGACCTTCGAGACGACCCGAAGAGGTACCCAGTATTTCGCCTTCATTCTGACGGCCGATAACCCCGAGGTCACCATCGCGCCGGGCACATGGCTGTTCCGGACGACGGCCCCCGCCTCGAATACGCGCATTATCGGACGAATCTCGGACCGGCATACCGGATGGTCCCAAGGCGTCGGCTGGCAGGAATCGACCTCCAACGAATCGACGGCGAGTTACCCTGCCGCCTCCAAAGGTGCCATCGGCGTCGGGGCCATGGCCGCCAGGCCGACTCCCGACATTCCGAAGCTTCGAGAATTTTCGGGACGTGGACCGTTCCTGCGCGGAGACCACGGAGTCGACCTCGTGGCCCCCGACAACCCCTACGCGCCGAACCCCTCGAGGGGTCCACTGTCAGCCGACGGCGAGAACGTCTGGTATTCGGCGTTCGGCGGGACGAGTGGCGCGGCCCCGCACGTCGCCGGTGCCCTGGCGATCCTCCGCGATTTCAATCCCGGCTCCGATGGACGGGCCCTCGTCGACACTCTCTTCTCCTCGGCCGCCCGTCAGGGGTTGTCGCCGACGCCCGCCGAATTTCCGGCCAACACCTGGGGATACGGGCGTCTGACCATGCAAAATCTGGTTCCCGGTACGATGGGCGGGTTCAACAACCGACCCAACGCGTCCGTGGAGGTGCAGCGAGAACAACAGGACGTCATTCTCGACGCCTCGGCCAGCCAAGATCCGGACGGCGATCCCGTGGAATTCCGATACGACGTCAACTACGACGGAGACTGGGAAACCGGCTGGACCGGACGCTCGCAGTACACGTTTCGCGCCGAACCGGCCCCAGGAGGCATGCGGGTCGCTCGCGTCGCAGTCCGCGACGCACGAGGTGCCGAAGACGGTGAGGTCGTGGAATTCTCGGTGCCCGACAGCAATCCGACCGACCCCGGGGATACCGATGTCGGGGACTCGGATGCCGACACCGGGCCCGATGCGGGCAACTCGAACGGCGATGCGGGACTCGACGCCGCCCCGACCGAACTCGGCGATCTCGACAACGACCGACCTCCTCCTTCCTCCGGCTGCTCGGCCGGTACATCGGATGGATCCACGCCTTTCCGAATAGACTTCGGTGTGCTGTTGTTGATGGCATTGGGTGCAGGTATGAGACATTTGAAGCGCCGTTGACCCGGCCGCTCGACTGCTCCCTGCGACATCAACGATTATCTGCCATCTTCGGCACTCGCCGCTATGGATCTCACCTACAAAATCGTGCGGCGGCTGCTGCGCGACAACGACGTCGATTTCAGCCGCAACAAGAACTTCGACGCATACGACGATCCGACGGTCCAACGAGCCGTGCGGATCTATCGTCATCTCCATAGCGTCGAAGAGGATCTTCTGGAGCTGGAACCCGGCGGTGACGTGGTCCTCGAGACGGTCGACCGGCGCCGCGAACCCGGCCGCGAGGATCGGTTCGTTCTGCAGTTGACCTTTGCCGACGCCGAGACGCGTCGGGTATGTTTTCTGTCGCCAAAGGACTGGGCACTGCTGCTCGAGAGCGACCGCGTCACCTCTGTGTTGCGCCAACTCCTCGACGAGGCCGACCCCCAGACCCGCGCCAATGTCATCAATAGCCTGAACAATCTCGACAACACGGAGATCCCCACATCGTGATATTGTCTGGAACCAAACCCCTCCGCCGCGTGTCTCTACTTCTGGGAGCGCTCCTCGCCCTCGGACTCTTCGGCTGCGCGGGAAAGGGTGACGTCCCGGACCCGAGACCGATGCCCAGCGAGGCTTCGTTTGAAGGAGTCTGGTATTCGCCACAGTTCGAGCACATGTACCTGCGTCAGGAAGGCGATACCGTTCGCGGCGTCTACGCCTACAAAAACGGCGGCACTCTCAAGGGCACGGTCCAGGGAAATCTGCTCGTCTTCGAGTGGAACGACCCCGGCTCCAAAGAACAAGCCACCCGGTCGATGTCGGGGCGCGGCTACCTTCAGGTAAAGCGCAACGACGAAGGCGTGCTGGTGCTGCGCGGTGAATGGGGCTACGGCGAGGATCGGTCCGGCGCCGGGCCCTGGAACGCCGAGTGGGTCCGCGAGGTCGATGCCGATGATCCCTCGAATCTCCGCGAGATGCGCGACACCGCCCGAGACGAACGTTGATCACATTGCCGTCTTTCCCCTCCGAGGATTTCATGATTCAAAGCCGTACCCCCGCTCGCCACCTTCTTCTGATTCTGCTGTCAGCCCTGGTCGGGTGCGCAGCTACCCCATCGACAGCAAACGAGTCGTCGGCCGATGCCCTGGCGGGCACGGAGTCGAACCGCGAGACGCTGATCGATGCCATGGGGACCGAGCTCGAACGCTCGATGGACCGTCTGAAGCTCGAAGACTACGAAACGCCGTACTTCATCGCCTACCAGATGAAGGATTCGCGGCAGGTGAGTCTAGGCGGCAAATTCGGGGCCCTGGTCTCAAATCAGGCTGACCGGAACAGGCGCCTCTACGTCGAGGTACGCGTCGGCGACTACGGCTTCGACAACTACGCGAACGTCGACGCCGAGAACTTCCGATTCGGCGGCTACAACCCCTCGAACATGGCGCCCATCGAACCCGACACCACCGCCATGCGCTCGACACTGTGGTTGTTGACCGACGACGCCTACAAGTCGGCTCTGAGCAACTTCCTGGCCAAGAAGGGAGGTTCGGTGTTTCAGGCCGAGGACGACACCGAGGTCGCCAGCTTCTCGAAGGCCGAACCAAACACCTACCGGGGCGAGATGGTGCCGCTCCAACTTGATCGTGAGCGCTGGAAGGGCGCCATTCGGCGAATCACCAAGGGGATGCTCGAGTACGACCACCTGATGGACGCCGAGATGAACGTCACTGCGCGCCGCGTGGTCCGCTACCACGTCAATTCCGAGGGCAACAACATCATCGACAACCACCTGCTGTATTCGGTGCGCCTGCAAGCCTGGACGCGCGCCGAAGACGGCATGCTCTTGGACAATACAGCGAGTTTCTACGCTCGCACGCCCGACGAACTCCCCTCCGAAACACGCCTCCAGAAAGCCGCGAGCTCATTGATCGAAGAACTCGGCGCCCTGCGCGAGGCATCGGTCATCGACCCGTACACGGGCCCCGCCATCCTCATGCCCGAGGCCTCCGGGGTGCTCTTCCACGAGGCGGTCGGGCACCGGCTCGAAGGCGAGCGCCAGCGCGACGACAGCTCCGGCCAGACCTTCAAAAATCAACTCGGCGAAGAGATCATCCCGAACTTTCTGTCGGTCTACGATGACCCGACGCTCGAGACCCTGGCCGGCCGGCAACTCAACGGTCACTACGAGTTCGACGACGAAGGCGTGAAAGCCCAGCGCGCCACGCTCGTCAAAGACGGGGTCTTGAAGGGCTTTCTGAAGAGTCGAACGCCCGTGGAGAACTCTCCAGAATCGAACGGGCACGGCCGCGCCCAGGGTACCTCCAAGCCGATCGGGCGAATGGCCAACACCATCGTCGAAGCGAACGACGCGAAGACGATGTCGATGGAGAAGCTCAAGGAGAAACTGATCGAAGAGGTCAAAGCCCAGGACAAGCCCTTCGGGCTGATCATCCAGGACATCACCGGTGGATCGACCAACACCTCGAACTGGGGCTACCAGGCCTTCAAGGGCTCCCCTCACCTGATCTACAAGGTCGACCCGGAGACCGGTGACGAGACGCTCGTCCGGGGAGCCGAGCTGGTGGGAACCCCGCTGACCTCGATCAACAAGATCGTCGCCGCCGGGCCCCAGCGCGACGTGTTCAACGGCTACTGCGGCGCCGAGAGCGGATACGTGCCCGTCTCGGCCGTCGCTCCCGCTCTGCTGACCACCGAACTGGAACTCCAGCGGACGCAGCAGTCCAAAGAACGCCCGCCAATTCTGAAGGCACCATGGAAGCCGACGCCTCCCGAGAAGGGCGCGAAGTGACGCTGCGCGCGGCGCGGCCGACTCGGCGGTCGGTTGGCGTCGCGAAGTGTCTCCGGTATGTTGGCCGCGTGATCGTTACGGATATCATATTCGACCGTATCAGGCAGGAGGCCACCGATGAGGCGAGACCGCGCGTTCTTGGAAGACGTTCCCTTCGCTCAGGAAGACTACGGGAGCATCGTCCAGACCGACTATCCCGGTGCCCACGATGAGGCGTACCGCAAGCGGGTCCAGTCTCTGATCGACCATTCAGAGGAGGCGTGGCCGGAGATCCCCGAATATGAATACACCGACGAGGAACACGGCGTCTGGAGCTTCGTCTCCGAGGTGCTGACGCCCCTGCAAGATCGGTATTCGTGTGAGGCCTTCCTGGAGGGACGCGACGCCCTGGATCTTCCCGACGATCACGTGCCTCAGCTCGACAAAGTATCCGCCAAGATGGAGGACGAGACGGGCTTTATGCTCGCCCCTGTCGGGGGACTACTGGACCAATCGGAGTTTCTGCCGAGACTCTCTCAGCGAGTGATGCGCTGTACACCGTACGTTCGTCACTCCGAAAACCCCTTCTTTACCCCCGAGCCCGATATCGTGCATGAGCTTCGCGGCCACGCTCCGATGTTCATGCACGAACCCTTTGCCGAGTTGTCCGTCCAGATCGGCGAGTCGGCCAAGAAGGCCGTCGAAGCAGGCGATGAGGATCTACTGGAGCTCATCGGTCTGTTCTACTGGTACACCGTCGAATACGGTCTGATTCGCGAGGACGGCAACATCAAGATCTTCGGCGCCGGCAACAACGGCGGCATCCAGGACCTGCTTCGCTCGGTGGATCCGACCATCGAGAAGAAGCCCTTCGATATGGAGAAGATCAAGGAACTCACCATCGATTACGACGCCCCCCAGCAGGTCTTTTACGTCGCCGAGTCCTACGAGCAGATCACCGAGATCGCCAGCGAACTCGGCAAGATGGCGTAAGCCAGCTGCCCGGCGTCATTCGCCTTCGTCGACCACGATCGTCATTTTCATCGGTTGCTGGGCGATGGCGTTCTCGACGGCGAACTCGCCGACGGTCTCAAAGGTGTGAGACCATTCGTCACCGGCGGCGATGTCCTTGTCGACATCCAGGGCCGCGATCTTCACGTTGTGTGTTTCGCGATCCTTGTTCTTGAAGACGATGCTCGTGCCCTTGGCCACCGAGATCTCCTCGGGGTTAAACCGGCCGCCATACAGGATGACCACCTTCTGGTTGTCCTCCTGGGTGGCGGCCTTTGGTGTGGCCTCCCCTTCGGTTTGCGGGGACGTCTGCGCACATCCGACACACGTCAATCCGAGCAGCAAACAGGCGGCGAGAATGCGTTTCATGGTTTCTCTCATCAACAGGTCAGGGTGGTGAAGAATCGCCACCGACACCGTAATCGATCCACCCACGGCCTCAAAGCCTGCGACCCGGCGCATTACCCAGGTTTTCCCGCTGCTCAACAGAATTTTTGCGTCGTTGAAATCCGATGATAGGGTCCCGCCGCATCGTCGCCAAATTAGGACCATCGGAGGCTTTCGGTGGAGGATCGATCTCATAGCGAGGAGGGACACGATTCGGACTCGCTGGCCGACAAGCCCGGACGCAAGACCCGCGACTGGGTCTGGTCGCTGATCGAATCGTCGGAGCCGGAGGCAAAGGACTCCGACGAACCCGGCCGATCGACCCCGTACCAGACACCCTCGGACGGGCTTCCGGCCACGTCGTCGGTCGAGTCGATGGAGCACCGCACCGAACCACCCTCGCTGGATCCCGGTGAACGATTTGAACTGGGAAAACAACTCGGCGCCGGCGCCAGTGGCCAGGTCTTTCGCGCCCAGGATCGGCTTCTGGGCCGCACGGTCGCCATGAAGATCGTCGATGCGACCATCGATGAAGACCAACAATTGTTGGCGCGGTTTCTGTCGGAAGCTCAGGCAACCGGCCAGCTCGAGCACCCCAACATCGTTCCCATCTACGAATTCGGGGTCCTCGACGACGGCCGCCCGTTTTACACGATGCGCGAGATGCGGGGTCAATCGCTCGACGGCCTGCTCGATCGGTTGTCCGTACGCGACCAGGAGGCCCTGGAGGAATATTCGCTGATCCGGCTGCTCGATATCTTTCGGCAGGTGGTTCGTGCGGTCGAGTACGCCCACTCCCGTTCTGTCGTGCACCGGGACCTCAAACCCGCGAACGTCATGCTCGGGGACTTCGGCGAAGTTCAGGTGATGGACTGGGGGCTGGCCCGGGTCCTCGACGATGACGATGATCTCGATTCGGACTCGGGCGGACCCACCATGGGCACGCCCTCTTACATGCCGCCCGAGCAGGCACGCGGAGACATCCAGCAGGTCGACGAACTCAGCGACATCTACAGCCTGGGCGCGATCCTGTACGAAATCCTGAGCCTCTCACCGCCTTACGAGGGAGACGGCGCCCTGGACATCGTCTGGGACGTCGTCGACGCGCCGTTGAAGTCTCCCAGCAAACGAGCGCCCGATTGGCGGGCGGTGCCGGACGTTCTCGAACGCGTCTGCATGAAAGCCATGCGCAAGGAACGCGCCGAACGCTACGACTCCGGCGAGGCGATGCTCGGCGAGATCAACGCATGGATCGAGGGGCGCCAGCCGCGTGAAGCGAAGCGTCGGACTCGAGAGGCCTTCGAGGCCGCAGACGAATACGTCGAACTGCTCGACGCCATCGAAGATCTCGAATCGCGAGCCCGCCGCCTGAGCTCGACCGTTGCAGAATCTGCGCCTCCCGAAGAAAAACGCGACCTCTGGGACGTCGAGGAGCAACTCGAAGAGGCCGAGATCGCCAGCGCTCAGGCCTTCTCCGAGGCCGTCACCAAGTTCAACCAGGCGCTGGCCCACGATTCCGATCACGAGGCGGCCCGCGAAGGACTCGCCGACCTCTACTGGCTACGGTTACGACGCGCCGAGGTGCGCCAGGACGTACACGACACGTACTATTTCAAACGGCTTCTCGAACAATACGACCCCGGGAAGTATGGCCCCCAACTCGAAGGCCATTCCGATTTGGTCGTCGAAACACAACCGGACGGCGTCCAGGCCGAACTCTTTGAGTTCACCGAGTCCGACCGCCGTCTCGTCCCCGGCGCCGGGTTCGAGCTGGGCACTACCCCGGTCCAGATGGAGAACGTGCCGCTGGGCAACTACTTGCTCCGGCTCGTACATCCCGACCGCCCCCAGGTCACCCGGCCGGTCCACGTGGAGCGTGACGAGGACGCCCACGTCGACGTCCGAATCCCCGAATCCCAGGACATCGACGACGGCTTCATCTACGTCCCCAGCGGCGAGTACCTCTCTGGCGGCGACCCCGAGGCGTTTAACCCTCGCCAGCCCGAGCACGTCGAGGTAGACGGATTCGTCTGCAAGCAGTTTCCGGTCACCTTCGACGAGTATCTCACGTACTTCAACGCCCTCTACGAGGCCGAGGGTGAGGCCGCCATGGACCGGGCTCCCAAACTCCGAGAGTCCGAGAGTTTCCTGATCCGCTACGATGAATCGGCCGACGCCTGGGTCCCGGACCCCATCCTGATCGAAGGAGGACTTCGGGAACGCTATCCCAAGGGCGAAGGCTACGAGCTGGACCTCCCCGTCGTGGGCATCCGCGCCGAAGATGCCGAGGCCTACTGCGAGTGGCTCGGCACACGGCGCGGCCGGCCCTACCGACTCCCGACTGCCCACGAGTTGGAAAAGGCCGGCCGGGGAGTCGACGGGCGCCGATTCCCCTGGGGCAACGCGTTTGATGCCACCTTCTGCAGCATGCGTTCCTCCCGCGAGCCGGTCCGCTCGCAACCCGAACCGGTCGGCACCTTCGAGCACGATGTCTCACCGTACGGCATCCGCGACCTCGCCGGCGGCGTCCACGAGTGGTGCCAGCCGACCGACCGCGACACCGACCACCGTCCCATCAAGGGCGGCTCCTGGGCCCAGGATCAGCGCGTCTGCCACCTGGCCAGCACCATGGAGATCCTGCCCGATGACCGCTCCTCACGAATCGGGTTCCGGCTAGTCTACGACCTGCCCGGCTGACGATCACTTTGCCGTGGGAGGCGAGCTCCCCCGGGGTCTACATTCAGCGCCTCCTCCCAAGGCTTGCCTGGCCCTTGCGGTCAGGGGTGAAACGATCGCCAGCCGGGGGCCGCATCGAACGAAGAGATTGCGCGAGATGTCAGGCTGCCCTCCACTCACCACCTTGTGCATTTGCCTTGAGCCAAGAGCCTCCCGCGGGGGCTTTGAACTCTTTGGGAAACCTCTCAACGATCGACGTATCCTCGGCTACCAACATGCGAAGGAGCCGCTCAGCTTGCTCGTTCATAGTTGCCTTGCCATTTTGCCACCGGGATACGGTTTCGGGCTGGACACCCATGGTCTCGGCGAGCTCACGGCCCGACTTGTTCAGATACTTCCGAAGAAAGCGAACCTCTTGGCCGGTAAAGTGTCGGTCTAGCTCCACCAGATGCTTTGCAAGCACCTCGTTCAGTCCCTCTAAATTTGGTATCTCCGTCTGCCGCTCCCCACAGTGCCGGCACTCGTGTACCGGAACGTCCACCAACATGACGGTCGGCAGGGCATCATACCGGGCGTTTTCTCGTTCCGTTTCCATTTCGCTGTTGCACTTCCAGCACTTCATGGGTCTCTCCATGCAGTAATGACGAGCAGTTCCGTCTCCGACAGCAACGTGATGACTACAACTATTGCCTGCGTTCGAATTCGGTAGGTCCAACTCCCTGAGTCTTCTTCTGGGAAGTCAAGCCAACCGTTGCGGAGGACGTTGAAGCAATCGAGTTCATCAATTCCTTCTGCCGGGAACTTGTCCATTCGCACATGGTCTGTGAAATGGACAAAACATCAAGCTCATGCTCATTCAGCGGTTCATCACTCAGAGCAGCCATTCCCCACCCTGATCAATAGTTGATCTAAACTCAATTTGCCAACGTGTGTGAAGCGTTTTGAATTCCTGAGTTACTCTGCAATCTTTTCGTACTTTTGACCCGAGAATGGGTGGGCGGCGAGATCTCCACGGCTTCATCCTGTGGGGTGAAACGATCGTCGGCCGTGGCCGCCGTCGAGGTCGCGGTCCAGCGTGCGGTATTGAATCGCCTCGGAGAGGTAGGCCGGCGTGATCTCGTCGGCCCCGGCTAGGTCGGCGATGGTCCGGGCGACTTTCAGGATGCGGTCGTAGCCGCGGGCGCTCATGCCCAGGGTGTCGACAACCTTCTGCAGAAGCTGGTGGCCGGAGTCATCGAGCTCACAGTGTTGGCGCAGGTCCGCCGGGCGCATCTGAGCGTTTGAATGGACGTCGGTGCCCCGAAAACGCCGGTGCTGACGAACGCGTGCAGCGTCGACGCGCCCTCGGATCTGATCTGAGAGTTCGCCGCGGTCGTGATCTTTGAGTCTGTCGTAGGGGACGGCCGGGACTTCGACGTGCAGGTCGATGCGGTCCATCAATGGGCCCGAGAGTTTGTTGCGGTACCGGCGGACGACGTGCTCGGGGCAGTCGCACTTGTCGGGGTCGGCGCCGAAGTAACCGCAGGGGCACGGATTCATGGCGGCCACCAACATGACGTTGGCCGGGTAGGTCACCGTCGACATGCTGCGGCTGATGGTGACCTCGTTGTCCTCCAGCGGCTGGCGCAGCACCTCGAGCACGCCGCGCGGAAACTCGGGGAGTTCGTCCAGAAACAAAACGCCGTGGTGGGCCAGACTCACTTCGCCTGGCCGGGGAATACCGCGTCCTCCGCCGATGATGCCGACGTTGCTGATGGTGTGGTGAGGACTGCGAAACGGCCGGCGCGTCACCAGTCCGCGGTCCTGAGGCACCTGCCCGGTGATGCTGTAGAGCTTGGTGGTCTCTAAGGCCTCATCGAAGGTCATCTCCGGCAGGATCGTCGGCAGGCGCTTGGCCAGCATCGACTTCCCCGATCCCGGCGGACCCACGAGCGCGACGTTGTGACCGCCGGCGGCGGCGACCTCCAGGGCGCGCTTGGCGGCCTCCTGGCCGGCGACTTCGTTGAAGTCGATGGGATATTGCATGGGAAAACCGTCGCCGGGCTCGCATTCCAAGACCTCGGGCTCGATGTCGCGCTGGCCGCGCAACAGTTCGATGACCTCGGTCAGATGGCCCACGGGCACGACCTGAAGCTCCGAGACGACGGCGGCCTCCCGGGCATTTGCCTTCGGCACGATCATGCCGCGACGGCCGGTATCGCGGGCCATCACCGCCAGCGGCAGGACCCCGTCGACGGGTCGGACTTCGCCGTCGAGCCCCAGCTCTCCGACGATCATCCAGTCCTCCAGCGCCATGCCGTCACGCTGGGCGGGCAGCTTTCGCTGAGCGGCCATGATGCCGACGGTCATCGGCAGATCGAAGGCCGTGCCATCCTTGCGGACGTCGGCCGGCGCCAGATTTAAAGTGATTTTATGCGTCGGGAAGTCGAACCCGGCGTTTTCCATCGCTGACGGAATCCTTAGCCTGGCCTCGCGCACCGCGCCCTTGGGCAGTCCCACGATGTGAAAGACCTGCATGCCGAGGTTGATGTCGACCTCGACTTGCACTTCGTAGGCCTCGATGCCCAGCACTGCGCCCGATGAGATGCGCGCAAGCATGTCCCCTCCCCGTCTCGCCAGAGTGATTCGCCCCACACTCATTGTTATCGACGCATCCTGGCGAGTTGTTGCAGAGGGACTACTTCCAGCAGGCGTAGTCATAGGAGAGGACCATATTGACTACACCGTTGGCACCGGAGTCGATCTTCTCGCGCTCGAGGTTGCCCTCGTTGTCCCACTCGAATTCCGTCGTCTTCTCGACGCGTCCGTCGCCGTCGGAGTCGATGGCAGCGCGGGTGCGCAACCCGCGTGAGTTGTAGTTGAGGTTGACGGCCTTGGTGAGGCGGTCTCGGTTGCCGTCGTAGTAGCGCTCCGCCACCAGGTTGTCCTGGTCGTCGTACTGGTAGAGGACCATCTTTTCGACGGAGCCGTCGAGCTTGCGATCGAGCTCCTCGCGCACGAGCTGACCCTCGTCGTTGTAGATGTATCGGATGACTTCATCGAAGGTGCCGTCGTTTTCCTGATCCCACTTCTGCGCGGTGCGGTTGCCCTGGTCGTCGTATTCGAATTTCCACAGAACGTCGGGGTCGCCTTGACCGCCGTAATTGAGCTTTTTGATGACCCGCCGGCCCTCGTCATCGTATTCGTAGGTAAAGAGCCGCTCGACGGAGCCGTCGGCATTCATATCGTGGCGAGTCTCGATGCGATTGCCCTGTTTGTCGTAGCGGTGCTTGCTGACCTGATCGACGGTTCCGTCGGCCTTCGCATCCTTGACGCGACGAACCAGATCCGGGCCGTCGTATTCATACTGAATGATCGTATCGGCGGTGCCATCGGCACCGTGGTCGTAGACCTCCTGTGTGACGTTCCCATCGGCATTATAAGTGCGCGCCAACGACCACTCCGCCTTGCCATCGGCCCGCCGGTCGCCGATCTTGACGCAGGGTCCGGGATACGGTGGTGATCCCTGCCATCTGGACGCCCCGCCGCCGCGCTGAATCGGGGGCCGTTTCAACTTCGGCTCTTTGACCGTGCCCTGACCGGTGCGGCATCCCAATCCGATCCCGCCCGCCACGAGCATCGTCCCGATTGTCAAAAAGAGTGCGCGTTTCATACTCATTGATTCAAAGATCTTCGAAGAGACGTGGAAGTCGACGCCGACACTACGCCGGGATTGCGAGCCAATCAAATGGGTGATGCACTCGATCGCTATCTGGGGGAATTGGCGTGGCCGGTGCCAGAACTCGATGATTGGCCCCCTCCGCAGCCGGAACTCGACGCGGTCGCGGTGATCCCGGCGATGAAAGAACGGCACACGCTTCCGCGGACGCTTCGCCGGCTCCAGCAGGCGACCGATTCGCCGGAGCGGCTCGAGATCATCGTGGTGGTCAACAACGGCCCCGACGCGTCGGATTCCACCATCGAGCAAAACCGGGCTACGGTACGCTCGCTGAATGAACTCGACGCTCCGGCCTCCGTACACGTTCTCGACCGCATCGGTCCCCAACAGACCATCGAGCATGGTGCCCCGGGGGTCGGAGCGGCCCGCCGGCTCGGCTTCGATGCAGCACTTCGCCGGCTCACACGATCCCGCGCGGAAACTCCCTTTGATGAGCGACTGCTGTTGTCACTGGACGCCGACGCCCCGCCGGATCCCGGCTATCTGGACGCGATCCGAAGAAGCTGGCACCCATCTGACGAAGCCCCTCCGGCGGCTGCCCTGACCCGCTACGCCCATCGGTGGGAGGACGACCGGCACGCCCGTCCGATCGCACTCTATGAAGCCTGGCTGCGTCTGTACGACCTGGGGTTCGAGTGGGCCGGCTCGCCGTTCATCTTTCAAGCCCTCGGGTCCACCCAGGTGATCCCCGCTACCACCTACGCCCGGGCAGACGGGATGCCCCCGATGAAGGCCCGAGAAGACTTCGCGATGATCGAAAAGATCATCAAGAACGAAGGGCCCGGGTCGGTTCACAGGCTTCAAAACCCGGTGGTTCGCCCGGCGGGCCGGGCCTCGGAACGCACTCCCCTGGGCACGGGTCAATCCGTATCGGACCTGGTGAAAGACTCCGCGGCCGAGGCCCCGACCCTTCCGCCGCTCGCCGCCTTTCGCGACCTCAGGAGGCTCAATCGGAGACTCGAGGCGATCTACAATTCGAACTCCCCCGGCGACGTCATCCTGGGCTCGACAGACAGCCGACTGGCGGACTACCTGGCCGAGATCGATGGCCCCGAGCATGCAACCAAACTGGCGACACACGCGCCGGACGCCGCGGGTTTTGTGGCCCAGTGGCACCGGTGGTTCGACGGACGACGTACGGTCACCTATACGATGCGCCGGGCCGGCGCCGAGGCGACGGCCTTGCTCGATTTCGCTCATGATTTGCTCCAGGAGACCGGCTCAGAACTTGCGGGGCGACTGCCGGGCGCGGTGGGCTCAACGGCCGAGAGCATCGAGTTCATGGAGTTGCTCCGAACAATCGACCGGAACCGACACGAGCTGCTCGACATCCACTGACCTCCACCTTCCCCGTCGCAGGACGAATTGCGAATCGACCTCGCGGGGACTATTCTGGCACTCGCCATGGTTGAACAGACACCGTTGGACCAACTCGAAGCCCCCGAGGACATCCGCAGGGAGCTGGAGGCCCTTGAAGACGACGTCGGCCAGATACCGGTGGCGCTCAAACGGGCAAATCTCGGCATAACCGCGGTCGTCATCGGAGTCGCGCTCCTCTGGTCGTTTTGGAGTTGGCTCTTCTGGTGCTGGGTAGGATGGCTGGCCGTTCGTTACGGAGTGGAGCTGTGGCACCCGACGCTGCGCAGACTATACGAACTTCGCGCACGGGCCCGCGAGATCGAAGAGGGTCAATCCTCGGAGTAGACGCTTTGCGTGCAGACATTTCGCAGGCCGCTGCATCCAAGCTTTGGACGGATCCCGCACGCGACTGACGGAACGGAGACCTCGATGGTCCCTGACTGGACACCAAACACCGACGCACTCGCCGACGCCTTCGAGCGGACCCGACGCACATCGCTCGAGATCTGCGAGCCGCTCGAGCGCGAGGACTACGTTGTCCAATCGATGACCGAGGCGAGCCCTGCGAAATGGCATCTGGCCCACTCAACCTGGTTTTTCGAGCGCTTCATCCTGAACGCCGAGCTCGGCCACGACCTGCTGCACCCCGAGTTCAATTACCTATTCAACTCCTACTACAACGCCGCCGGCGACCAGTGGACTCGGTCGCAGCGCGGACTCTTGTCTCGGCCGACCGTCGACCAGATCGAGGCCTATCGCGCCGATGTCGACTCGGTGATGAACGACCTGATCGTCAGCCGGGCGAAAGACGACCCGGAGCTGGCACGCCTGGTCGAGCTCGGGATCCACCACGAGCAACAACACCAGGAGCTCATGGTGACCGACACCAAGCACATGTTCGCCCAGAACCCGCTGCATCCACAGGTAATCTCCGCGCCGGAATCGAGCGGCCGGCGCAGCTCAACCCCATCTCTCGAGTGGCTGGATCTGGATGGCGGCACCTACGAGATCGGATGGGGTGGCGGCGGTTTTGCCTACGACAACGAAAAGCCCCGTCACGAGGTGCTCCTGCGTGACGTACGGATCGCAAATCGCCCGGTTACATGCGGAGACTGGATCGAGTTCATCGAAGACGGCGGCTACGAGGATGACCGACTGTGGCTGTCCGACGGGTGGGCCAAACGCCAGGAACTGGGCTGGTCGAGCCCGGGCTACTGGGTCAATAGAGACGGCGACTGGCACCTGTACACCTGGTGGGGGCTCCAGCCGGTCGATCCCGCGGAGCCGGTCTGCCACATCAGCTATTACGAGGCCGACGCGTTTGCCAACTGGGCCGGCGCACGGCTGCCCACCGAGGCCGAATGGGAGATCGCCTCGCGACGCGCCGATGTCGAATCCGGGCGGTATCTGGACGTCGACCGACGCCATCCAACTCCGACGCGTCCGGCGGGCGACGCCGACACGCCGATCCAGATGTTCGGTGACGTCTGGGAGTGGACCTCCTCGAGCTACGGGCCCTACCCCGGCTTTGAAGCCTGGGAAGGGATGGTCGGCGAGTACAACGGCAAGTTCATGTGCAACCAGATGGTACTTCGGGGCGGCTCCTGCGCGACGCCGCCTGGCCACATTCGCCGGACCTATCGCAACTTCTTTTATCCCAAAGCTCGCTGGCAGTACGCCGGCCTTCGACTCGCCAAGGACTGAGGACCCCAGCCATGAGCAGCCGCATCGGATTCGAGACCCTCGACGATGAAATGACCCTCGAGAGCCTGCCGACCGAGGGCGAGATCCCGGAGTGGCTCGACGGCACCCTGGTGCGAAACGGGCCGGCGAAGTTCGAGGTCGGCGGCCGGAACATGAACCACTGGTTCGACGGCTTTGCGATGCTGCACGCCTTCCGGCTGCGCGACGGTGAGGTCGGATACAGGAATCGGTTTCTGCGAAGCGACGCCTACACCGAGGCGACCGAAGAGGGAAACCTCACCCGGAGGGAATTTGCCACCGACCCGTGCCGATCTATCTTCAAGCGCCTCTTCCAGACATTTTTTGGAAACGATGGCACCGACAACGCCTGTGTGAACGTCACCCGGGCCGCCGACAAACACATCGCCATGACGGAGACGCCGATGGACGTCGTCTTCGATCTGGAGACCCTCGAGACCGAAGGCCACTTTGATTACGAAGACGACCTCGGCCTGGATACTGCGTCGGCTCACCCCCACTTCGATTTCGACCGCGAAGAATTGCTGAATCTCGGGCTCAACTTCGGCGGCACCAGCCACTACCGCATCTACACACAGCCGGCCGACAGCGGGTCCCGAGCATCTGTGGTGCGCCACCCCGTCGACAGGCCCGGCTACATGCACAGCTTTGCAGTGACCGAGAAGTACGTGGTGATGACCGAGTGCCCGTGGGTACTCAACCCGCTGACATTGCTGGCTTTCGACAAGCCTTTCGCCGAGCATTTCGAGTGGAAGCCCGAGCAGGGTTCGCGCTTTCTGGTCTTTGACCGAAACGACGGCGAGTTGGTGACCGAGGCCAGCGGCCCGGCGATGTTTACCTTCCATCACGTCAACGCCTGGGAGGATCGCGGCTCGCTATACGTCGACCTGTCGGCCTACCCCAGCGCGGCGGCCGTCGAATCGTTGATGCTCGACCGGCTGCGCACCCACTCCCACGGGGAGCTGGGTGCTCGGATGCGCCGATTCGAGATTCCACTCAACGAGACCTCCAGCGCCCGGGAACACGCACTGCCCGAACACTCGCTGGAGCTTCCCCGCATCGACTACCGGCCCAGAAATGGCCGGCCGTATCGATACGTCTGGGGCGTCGGCCAATCGGATCCCGGCGAATTCATCGACCATCTCGTCAAGATGGACGTCGACTCCGGCGAGGTGTCGACCTGGAGCGAAGACGACGCCTACCCCGGTGAACCGGTCTTTGTGCCCCGGCCCGACCGCGACCCCGACTCAGGCGAAGATGATGGCGTCATCTTGTCGGTCGTACTCAAGGGCGAAGATGAGAGATCCCATCTCTCGATCATGGACGCGGCCGACCTCGAAGAGATCGGCCGCGCCCGTCTGCCCCATCACATCCCCTTCGGTTTTCACGGCCACTTTTACGGCTGAGCGTTCTCGGCGGTCGCCGAAAGCCGGACGACGCGATCCTCGGCGCCGTCGGTCACGTAGATGCGACCCTCGGCATCGAGCGTCAGACCCTGCATCGCGCCTTCAGCGATCTCACTGGAGATGTCCAACGAATCGATCATGTTACCCCCAAGATCGTAGGCGTAGATTGTCGATGTGGCATTGTCGCCGACAAACAGAAGACCGTCGTGCATCTCCAAGCCGGCCGGCTTCTGAAGGCTGGAATCGGATCCACCAATGAGCGTGCCGATAGATGCACCGTTGACGTGCTTTTGATCGGAGCCGTCGTAGTTTGGCGTAATCGAACCACCGACTTCACCAGTCGTGGTGTCGAGCACCGCGACCCGCTGGTTGGCGGTGTCGGCGATGTACAGGAGTGAGGACTCTTGGTCGAAGGCCAGGTGCGAGACGACGCCCTCTTCGAAGCCGACTTCGCCCTCGACGTATCGGCGCACGATGCCATCGCTGTGGTCGGCGCCGCCGGCCCCGTGGTCGTCGTTGAAGTCATATCGGGTAATCGAGTCGTGGTAGCCGTCAAAAACCCAGTACGCGTTGCCCTCCTCCCAGGCGATGCCCGAGGCGTTCGGACTGTTGTGCAGCATGTCGTAGTGGCCGCCGTGGCCGGCGTCGAATGTCGACAGGTCCGACGTCCAGAGCGTCGATCCCATGAAGTCCGGCGGGGTCGCGTTCCCCTGGGTTCTCTCGTCCTCTTGCTGAGCGGTCGCGAAGAAGCCCGGCTTACCGAAGGCGAGCGCCGCGACCTCCGACATAAAGTGGGTGTGGCCCGGGCCGTCATATTTCTCGGCCGACTGCTCCTCGGTGCCTGGCGCCGTCACCACCACCGTCGAGCTGTCGTCGTGGTTGACGATCCAGAGCTGTTCCGTGTTTTCGGGGTTGAAGGCGAGGTCCCAGGGACCGTCCAGGCCCGCTTCGGAGTCGACGATCGTGTCGACCTGAACGGACGTCAGTTCCCCGGTGCCAGCGCCCAGAGCCGGATAGCCTTCGGGTTCATCCGGGCCGTTGCCGTCGGTCGACCCGCAGGCCATCAGGCCCACTGAAAACGTCGCAATCAGACACGTCTTAAAAAGTCGTCTCATTCGTTCACCTCTTCAGGAACACCACTGAACCGTCCACTTCGTTTCCACGCACTTATAGCACGCAAAGTCCGTTCCGATCATTTCCTTTCGCGTTATTTCCTCCCACATTGAATCGATACTGGCAATGTGGCATCTTGCCGGAGCAACCTATCTCCAAAGGCGATATGGGTAATCAGGGAGCACGATGATCCGACAGATGTTGATTTGGACGGTGTCGACCACTGTGGCCTTTGGCCTTTTGGCCGGATGTGCAGGCGGTTCAGGCGTCAGTGTCCCGCAATTCCCCGGGCGCGAGGCGGTCGCACAGATGAAGTCGACCGATGCGCCGGAGAGGTACTTCGACGGCGAGCGGATCTCGGTAGACACCTGGACCATGGAGGGCCCACTGCCGGATCAGTTGGGGCACGTGGCCGCCCGGCCGCAGACCCACCTGGACGAACGTCTCCACACCCTGGTGGCGAACGTAGACCCGGTCGACACGATCGTCAGCAAACAGATGAATTGTGCCGCCCGGCAGCTCGGTCTCTTCCGGTTGAAGCACGGCGCTATGCCGGAGCCGACGCTGAAGTCCTATCTGATCTCTAGATGCGGTGTCCCCGAGACTCTGGTGGGAGCGTATCGATGGAATTTGGACGATATCGCGGACGACAGCGACCGCAAAATCGTCGACGCCATCTGGTCCGACGACGCGGCACAAAAGGCCCTCCGACAGAGCGTCGAGGGCGACAACAAGGCCGTCGGGGCCGCACTCGTGCGAAAGGACGGCCGCGCGCTGCTGATGCTCGTCGAAAATACGCGAAGTGTCGACCTCGAGCCGCAGCCGCTTGTTCAACCCGACGGAGACACAATCGAATTGCGCGGCCGAATCCTAGCACCAAAGCAGACTGCATATGGCAAAGTGACGATTGGCCCGTTCGATGCAGCCGACTGCGAACGGCGCGACGACGTCGAACCGCCGCAGTTTCACTTCCGTTGCCCGCGTTCACCGGAGGACTCGAGCACCCGCGTCGAACTAGGCCAGACGCGCAAGGCCAGCATCTTTGGAGAAATCGTCCTGCGGGCCCACGTCTGGAGGAACGCCGACCAGGCAGATGTTTTCGAACGTCCGCCGATCGGAGCAATCGTCGCCTCGACTCAGAAGCGGCTATCGGAATCCTCCAACACCGAAACATCAGTTGAAATAGGCTCCAAAGAGGCCATGAAGAAATTTGTGACGCTGCTCAACGAGGTTCGAGACCAAGCGGGCCTCGAGCCAGTGGCGTTGCACGCCGACCAATCTCGAGAGGTGAGACGCCTGGCCGGTCAACTCATTGTGCCGTCATACAGCTCGGACACCGCGGGCGGAGAGCGTCGCAAATCAACAGAGAGGGTCATTCGAGGCCTGATGGCAGGGTGGGAAATCGACGCGCCCATCTCTGGCAGCAATTTCCGAGTGGCGTCCCTGACGGAACCGACGGTCGGGACAGTGCTCGCACATGCTCTCAATTCACCATCTGGCCGCTCGGCGCTTCTGTCGGAGGGATACGACACACTGGCCGCAGCCATCGTTCCGGACCAGTCCGGAGAAGGGGTCGGATTCGCAGGGTTCACATACAAGGGTGTGCCCGAAGCGAAATTCTCCGAGCGACGCTCGACCGTCGTCGACCAGATCAACGCCGAGCGTCAGTCCAGGGGGATCCCGGAATTCGACGTCGACGGCGCCACATTCGTCGACTGTCGCCGGATTGCCCAGCGGCTCGAAGCAGGGAGTCTGGGATTGAGAAAGGCCCAGAAACGCTTGATGGAATACGCCGTCGAAAAGTGGGGGGCCCGTGTCCGCTCCAATCTCATGGTCACCCAGTCGCTGAAGGACATCACGGTCCCCTCCCGGCTCTTGGATGTCGGCATCTCGAAGGCCGCCCTGGTCGTCGCCCCCTTCCAGCCGGAGGACGCCGCGTGGACGAGCTACGCCATCATGTGGGTGATCCCCTCAGGACAGACGGCCTGATCAGAAGCCGGCATCGTCCTGTTCGAGATACGTTTGCTCGGCCTCGGTCGACTCGCGGCCCAGGACGTCATTTCGGTGCGGATAGCGACCGAACTCCTCGATGATATCGGCATGCTGTTCGGCGAAGTCGTAGGCGTTTTCCAGGGCGTCCCGCATCGACTCCGAGAGGCCCTCGAGGCGCGCAAGCTCCCGGTATTTTTGAAGGGACATCTGCTGGATCTCCGGGCTCTCGCTGTGCATCAACGGCATGCAAAAGAACCAGCGGTGCTGCGGTTCGAGCGCCTCATCATGTTTCAGATCGATCCCCTCGAGGGTGGCATCGAGGGCCTGCGGGTCGTTTCGAAATGCCTCGGGTTCGCCGCGATAGACATTTCGGGAGAACTGATCCAGCACGATGATGTAGGCGAGCCGGCCGCGCGGGGTCTCCCGCCAGTCTTCGAGTTCACCACTTTCGGCCCGTGCAAGCGTCGGCCCGAAACGTTGCTCGATCTCCCGGTCGAAGGCGTCGTCCTTTTTGAACCAGGATCTGGCGTTTTCAAGTGGTTTGTCGGGGTCGGCTCCGTACCAGAACTCGATGATGTCGTCGGGTGCGGTCATGGTCGGTCCCTGGCTGTGATGAGACGCAAACGTCGAGGTCAATGTAACCATCGATGCCGCGACGTCGACCCCGCACGACGGGCGAACCGTCGACGCGTGTTGCAGGACGGCGGGCTGCCAATTACGCTGCCGGGTGGATGACTATCCTCTTCATTTCAGCGTATTCGGTGAACCGCCACCGGATGTAACCAGGGATCGCGGCTCATGATGTATGCAATACCCCGAACATATCTGCCGGCATGCCTGGTAATCCTGGTCGTATGCGCCCCGGTGGGCGCCTGGGCCGCCGACACCGACGGCGACGGGCTGGAGGATAGCTGGGAACAGCAGTACTTCGGGTCGATCGACGCTCAGGGGGCTAACGGAGATCCCGATCGCGACGGCCTCGACAACGCCCGCGAGGAGGAGTTGGGCACCGACCCGACGATGATCGATACCGATGGCGATTTCCTGCGCGACGGCACCGAAGTCGACGAAGGAACCGATCCAACGGTCGCCGATACCGACGAAGACGGGCTCTCCGACTCGGCCGAGGTACGGGTGCTGGGCACGGATCCGCTCAACCCCGACACCGACGGCGGCGGCTCGTCGGACGGAGCCGAAGTCAATCTGGACAACACCGATCCCACGGATCCGTCGGACGACAAACTCGACCAAGACAACGACGGGTTGACCCAGTACCAGGAGTCGCAACTCGGGACGAACGATACCAAAAAGGACTCCGACGGCGATGGGATCCCCGATCGACTCGAAGATGCGGACGGAAACGGAGAGGTCGCCCTCGATCCCAATGGCAACAATGTCTTTGAGCCCGACCTCGGTGAGGAGACCGACCCGGCGCAGGCCGACACCGACGGCGACGGCCTGTCAGACGGGCTCGAAATCAACGCCTACGAGACGGATCCGTATCAGACCGACTCCGATGGGGACGGGCTCAGCGATGGAAGGGAACACACCCTGCGTCAGGGACCCCACCCCTGTCTGGACCCGGCCCTGGCGGATTCGGACTTTGACGGTCTCTCGGATGAGACCGAAACGACCGATATGGGGGCAACCGACCCCTGCTCGGCCGACACCGATGGCGATGGGATCAACGATGCGGTCGAAATCGCCGACGGCACCGACCCCCGTAACCCCTCCGACGCCAACGCCGATTCAGACGGCGACGGACTGACCGACAGCTACGAGATGAACGTCGCCGGTTCGGACCCACAGCTCAAGGATACCGACGGCGACGGATTGGATGACGACGAGGAGGTCTTTCCGCTCACTGATGGGTTCGTCAGCGACCCGACCGATGCCGATACCGACGACGACGGCATCCTCGACGGCAACGAAAATGGGGTACTTGTGCGCGGCGAAGTCCGCCAAGGTTCCAGCCCGGCCGACGCCGATACCGATGGAGATGGCCTGACGGACTCACTGGAGCGCGGATTGGTCGCCCCTCAGACGACCCCTCGAGACCCGGATGCGACCCAGCCCGGAACCTTCCAGGCCGACGCCGATCCATCGACGACCACCAACCCCCGAAAGAGCGATACCGACGGCGACGAACTTCCCGATGGCGTCGAAGATGCCAACCGAAACGGCCGGGTCGACTCCGGCGAGACGAACCCGAATCTCTTCGACACCGAAGGCGACGGGATCGACGACGGATGGGAGACGACCTACAGCCAGCCGGGCAGTTGCGATCCAAGTGCATCGGGCACCCTCTCTGCGCTGGATCCGAACGATGCCTCGCAGGATCTGGACGGCGACGGCCTGACCAGTCTGCGTGAATACCGGGTCGTCAAGACCGATGAAAACGGCGACCAAGTCGTCAACCGCACCAACCCCTGCGATCCCGACTCCGATGACGACGGGCTCGAGGATGGCATCGAAGTCGAGTCGCGGTACGGTCAGCTCGGGCGAACGGACCCGAACGACCCTGATACCGACGGCGATGGACTCGACGACGGACTCGAAGATACGAACCTGGATGGGGAGTGGCAATTCGACAGCGAGACCAACCCTCTGAATCCCGACACCGACGGCGACGGGATCAACGACGGCGTCGAGGACGCCAATCAAAACGGCCAGCAAGATGCGGGCGAGACCGATCCCCTCGAGCCCGATACCGACGGCGACGGCCTCCAGGATGGAACCGAAACCGACAAGCTGGCTACGGATCCGCTCGACGATGATACCGATGACGACGGGCTTGGAGACGGGCTCGAAGTCGGTGTAGCCGGCGATGAGTCCCCGGGCACCCAGACCGATCCGACCCGGGCCGACACCGACGCCGACGGGCTCACTGACGGCGAGGAGGATACGAACGCAAACGGTGCCGTCGACGACGGCGAGACCGACCCGCTTCTGCGCGACACCGACGGAGACGGGCTGTCAGACGGCGCCGAAGTCAACGAGTACGGCACCGACCCGCTGATCAAAGACACTGACGGCGGCGGCGTCGACGACGGAACCGAGGTCAATGAGGACGACACCGATCCGCTGGACGGCGAAGACGATGCGACCGCCGACCCCGACGGCGACGGCCTGATCAACCGCGAGGAATGGCAGGCGGGAACCGACTACCTCGATCCCGACACCGACGGCGACGGCATCTCGGACTACGATGAAGTCGGCCCGAACCCCTCAAACCCCCGAGACACCGATGGCGACGGCACGATCGATGCCCTCGATGAGGATTCGGATGGCGACACCCTGGATGATTCCCGAGAAGCCGGCGAAGGCGACTGGATGACGCCGCCGCGCGACAGCGACGACGACGGGGTCCCCGATTACCGCGAGACGGATTCCGACGACGGTGGAGTCAGCGACCGGATCGAGGTGCGGGTCCACGAGAGCGACCCGACCGATCCACGCGACGACGGCGTCGGCTGGTTCGAGGGGCCCGTGAGCGGCGGCTCGGCCTGCGCGTCCGGCGGTTCCAGCGGAGCCCCCATCACGCCCTTCGCCGCCTGGTTCCTACTGGTTTTCGTTCACCTCGCGCGCCGCCGCGGCGGCGGCCACACCGACACATCGGGGGTCCACGACCGATGACACCCCAGCGTTCCCTGACAATCGCCCTCTGCGCCGTTGCGCTCGCCGTGCTGCTCCCGACGACCGCATCGGCCCAGCAGTCCGCCGAGCACCCCGATGCGCGCAACACCAATCTCGAGGTCAATTCCTTTCATCTAAATCCCTCGGGGTACGGGATCTTTGCAACCCAGAGCGGTGAGCTGCTGACTCACCTGGAGTTTCGCGGCGAAGTTGCCGCCCAGTACATCGACAGGCCGCTCGTCGTCGACCCGAGCGACGGCTCCAGCCGGGCGCTGGTCGACTGGCGACAGCAACTGGACGTCACGGCGGCCATCGGGCTGTTCAACTGGGTCGAACTCGGCATCATCGCGCCCGTGGCCGTCACCCAGGATGCCGAGCTTCCCGGATTCGGCCTGGGTCCGGTCGCCGACGGTGGCCTGGGCAACCTGGAGGCATACGTGATGGCCAGGATTCTGTCGCAGCGCCGCGGCGCCCCCCTGAGTCTGTCGGTCGGATCGCCGGTATCGATACCCACCCACACGAGCAACGGCTACCTGGGGACCAATACGGTCTCGGCGTCGCCGAAGGTACGGCTGTCGCGTGATTTCGGTCCGGTGCGTACGGCGCTAAACGTCGGCACGACGTTCCAGGAGCCGACGTCGTTGAACAATGTGGTTGAAGAGGACCGGCTGTCGGTGCGCGTCGGAGCGATGTACACGCCCGATCCGAGGTGGGGCGTCGGTGTCGAGTATCTCGGGTCCACTCAGCTTACCGATCCTTTGGGCGACGCCGATGCCACGCGCGGCGAGATCATCGGCGGGGCCCGTTTTCGTCCGGTCCGATGGCTCGACCTCCGCATCGCAGGCGGTGCGTCGATAGATCGCGGGCTCGGCGCGCCGGCGTTTCGCGCCGTGCTCGGCGCCGCCGTACACCTGGGCCGCCCGCCGGCACCCGGAGACGAACCCGAGCCCGACCCCTGCGAGACCGGCCAGGCACCGGCCTCCGAGTGTCCCGATGCCGACTACGACGGCGACGGCATCCCGAACATGCGCGACGAATGTCCGAACGAAGCCGAGGACAAAGACGGCGACCTCGATGGCGATGGATGTCCCGAAGGGCCAAAAGAAGACGGCGATGGAGACGGCGTCCGGGACCTCAAGGACGATTGTCCCGCCGCCGCCGAAGACGTCGACGGCTGGGCCGACCAAGACGGGTGTCCCGACCTGGACAACGACGGCGACGGGCTTGGCGACGAGGACGACGAATGCCCCGACAAACCTGAGGACTTCGACGGATACGAAGACAGCGACGGCTGTCCCGACACCGACAATGACGACGACGGCGTGCCCGACATCAAAGACAATTGTCCGTTCGGGCCGGGACCGGCCGAACAGCAGGGATGCCCCGACGACAAGCGGCCCGAGGCAAAACTGACCTCCGAACGGATCGAGTTGTCCGAAAAGATCTACTTCGTAACCAACCAGGCGATCATCAAGGATCGCTCACTGGACGCCCTTCAGAAAGTCGCCGAAGTACTCAAGGCCAACCCCGACATCCGAAAGGTCGAGGTTCGCGGCTACGCCGACCAGCGCGGCGAGAGCCGTTACAACTACCACCTGTCCCTGGAGCGGGCGAAGGTCATCCGCCTGTATCTGACACGAAAGGCAGGCATCGATCCCGACCGGGTCGAGGCGGCCGGATATGGCGAAGCCGGCGGCGAAGATGACCCCGATTACGCCGAAGCTCGCCGGGTCGAATTCAAGATCTTGGAGCGTGGCGCCGACGACGAGTAATCACCGGTCAAAAACCGCAAAAGCCCCGGCAACCGTCAGGCTGCCGGGGCTTTTTATTGGATTCGAGCCGCCGAGTCAGGCGAAGAAATCGGCATTTTTGTCGATGAACTCGTTCCACTTGTCGGGTACGGCATCCTCAGACGGAAAGATCGCCTCGACGGGACACTCCGGCTCGCAGGCACCGCAGTCGATGCAAATGATGGGGTCGATATACAGTTGCACGTCCTCGAGCTTTTGATCCTCACCGGCAGCCTGAATCTCGTGGATCTCCTCGACCGAGAGGGGTCCATGGATGCAGTCGACGGGGCAGACCTCGACACACGAAGTGTCACAGGTTCCCAAACATGGTTCCGCGATGACAAATGTCATGAGTCCTCCTTAAACACGTAGGTTCGGTACCCTTCTGGACCGACGGTTCGCTACCGTAGGTCGGAAATGGATGTCAATGGTATGACGCACAAAGAGAACGCCCCGATTCGCCTCGCCGTCGTCGCGAGGGGAACCGGGGCGTTTCGGAAGAATCGGCCGGCCGTCGAAATCAGCCTGGCTCGACGATCGCAGTGATGCGCCAGCCTTCGCTCGAGGCTTCGTTCACAATCTTGATGTCGCGGTCCATATCCTCTCGGAGACCTTCGATGATATCCTCGAGTTTCTCGACCCAGCGATCGGTGTACTTGCGCTCCCGTCCACGCATCTGCATCACGAACTTGACCTGGTTTCCCTTCTCGAGAAATCCCTTCGCTCGATCGAGCTTGGTGTTGAGGTCATGTTCGCCGGTCTTGGGACGGAACCGCAGCGTCTTCAGCGAGACGTTGTCGGATTTGCCCGACTTCTTTTTGGACTGTTCGTACTTGAACTTCCCGTAGTCCATGATCTTGCAGACCACGGGCTCGGCATTCGGTGCCACCTCGACGAGATCGAGATCGCGTTCCTCGGCCTCCTCGATCCCATCTTCGACCGACATCACGCCGATCTGTTCGCCTTCGGGCCCGATGACGCGGATCTCGTCTTCGTTGATCTGCTTGTTGACGCGGCGGGAATCGTCGTTTCGGTTTCGCCGTGAATCTCTGTTGCTTGGTCTAGCGATAGTAAATGTCCCTGGTGCTGAGTCGTTGATTGCGAATCACTGTTGTGAATCTCCCCACGCACGGCGGGGATGTAAAACATAGCACATTCGTCGTCGAGTTCCACCGCTTCGCAAATCCATCGATGTTCCGCCGGTGACATGCTACGCACACGCTCGACAATTCATCCGCGCCCCCGTCTCACTATGTCGAATCCCTTCACCCGAATCGGCGGTCATCTATGGACCGTCGGCCCGAAATTTCTGGAGACCCTCCGTCCGCCCGACGCCCCGACGTCGGTCCCCTGGCGGCGCCGCGTCGACTCACGCTCGGGCGCGGGCGTCTATGTGACGGGCCGATATCGACGCCGGGCCGAATCCGACACGCTGGTCATCCTCATCCACGGACTCGGCGGGTGTGCAGACAGTACTTACGTGCGCGGGGCCGCATCCCGAGTCGACGCCCACGGCTACTCGACCCTCCGACTCTCGTTGCGAGGCGCCCCGCGCGACGGCGAAGACATGTATCACGCCGGCCTCGCTGCGGACCTCGAGGCCGCCCTGACCGACACTGAGTTCGAGCGCTACCGTCGCATCTGGGTGATCGGATTCTCGATGGGCGGTCATCTGACTCTGCGTGCGGCCCTCGATTGTGACGTCGACCGTTTCGACCGCGCGGCGGCGATCTGTTCTCCGCTCGATCTGTCGATCGCTCAAGACAATCTCGACGCACCCGCCAGCCTAGCCTATCGAGAGTACATCTTGCGAGAACTCCGGGCGATGTACCGGAAGGTCGCCGAGCGCGGCCGGGGCACCGTGCCGGTCTCGCGGGTCGACCGGGTGCGGTCACTGCGCGAATGGGACGCCCTGACGGTCGTCCCCCGCTGGGGCTTCGGTGACGTCGAAAACTACTACCGGACCGTCAGTGTCGCCGGTGACCTCGGCGATCTCCAGAGACCCAGCCTCCTGGTCGCAAGCCGGGGGGACCCGATGGTTTCGCCGGCGACGATCGAAGCCGGCCTTGACGATGCCTCCCCCGCGCTATCGGTCGCATGGGCCGACCGCGGCGGCCACGTCTACCTGCCCTCCTCGCTCGATTTTGGCTTCCCGGGCCGACCCGGCGTCATCGGGCAGATACTCGGGTGGATGAACAATACCTCCCGCAACGTTTGAGCCGCGGATGTCGAAAACAATATGTGACGGTCCGTTTCCCTGACCCGTTGCATCGACATCATGGCTCAACCACCTGAACGCAGAGTCGATATTGGACAAAGAGGCGAATCCCTTGCGGCGGACTATCTCCGCGACGAAGGTTGGCTGATTCGAGAGCAGAATTACGAGGTCGCGATCGGCGAGATCGACATCATTGCCCAACGTTCGATCGACTTTGGCGGCCGGCCGGTCCGCGAGCTCGCGTTCGTCGAAGTCAAGACGCGCCGCGGGGGGCCCGTCGCCCCGGAGATGACTGTCAGCCGAAGAAAGCGGCGGACGATCGCGCGGGTGGCTCGGGTGTATCTCGACGGTGACTGGGCAGGTGAGACGACGAGCCGATTTGACGTCATCACCGTCGATCTCTCGGAGACACCACCCGATCTCTGCCACTATCCCGCCGCCTTCGATGCACTGGGACGTTTGAACTAATCGGGCGCTCGTCCCCGGCACAAGGGCCAAATCGGAAACAAGACTGAAGTCGAACCGTAAGATCGCGCCCGATGCGCCTCTGAAACGGGACGGGTGCGGCCCCGATTGCGATCCGCCGACTGGTGCGTCTCTTGGTGACGAAAGTTGTCCGACCAAGGGCGCTGTTGGCCTTTGTCATCGACGACAATGTCTAAAAACTAGATTGTAAACACCTAAATTTACTTAACTTATACTATGGTGCTAAATGTAATCTTACCAAATGAATACGATGGAATATTTCACATATACTGTTGAACCTAATGCGCTCCGCAAGCTATACTTCGATATTGCATAGCCGTCGTTCGTGTCGCGAGGGGCTGACATCGGACGGTGGCACATCCAAGCAGTAGCGTCCGCCAGGTTTTCAAGAACCGGGCAGCGCCCGAAGTGGCCGTATTGAGGCCTCCTTCGGTTCTGAAGCAGTAACCAAGCGGAGCCACGGATGATTCGTCTGAGCCCTCGTGTCGTAGATGGTATCGAAGAGTTCACCCTTCCCCTTTTCTTGCTGACCGCAAGCCTCCTGATGGTCGGGGGAGGCTGCAGTGACGCCACCCACGGCGACGGAACCTCGGGCCCGAAGTGCGGCCCCGGTGAGGTCTGGAACGACTACTGGGAGGCCTGTGAACCGACCGGCGGCACCGACGCCGGAGCCGAAGATGCCGGGTCGGAGGTTTCGGTCGACGCGGCCCCCAGACCAGACGTGCAATCCGATTCAGGCCTCGGCGATCTTCCACCGGCCGATTCCGATGGAGACGGAGCGATCGATCGTTTCGACAACTGCGACGACACCCCGAATCGATATCAAGAAGATGCCGACGACGACGACGTGGGCGACGTCTGTGACAATTGCCCCGAGGTCGCCAACAAAAACCAGCGTGACGACGATGACGACGGCGTCGGCAACGCATGTGAGGCACTGACCTACAAGCCCGCTCGCGACCGCGACGGAGACGGTGTGCCCGATGTCGATGACAACTGTGGCGACACCAAAAACCCCGACCAGGCCGACGCGGATGCCGACAACGTCGGCGACGCCTGTGACAACTGTCCTCAGACCGCCAATTACGATCAGACCGACTCCGACGACGACGGCGTCGGTGACTCCTGCGCTCCCACACCCACCGGCCAAATCTGCGAGACCCAGACCGCCGAGGCGAAGGCATCGGGACTCAAGCCAAATGTATACGTGTTGATCGATGTCTCCGGGTCAATGACCGGCTCGCCGCTCAGCCAAGCCAAATCAGCGCTCGACACGATGGCGCCGACGCTGGCGAATTCCACGCGACTCGGTTTCTCGGCCTACCCGGTGGCCGGCCAATGCAACGCCTGGGAATACCTCAAAATCGGCAACCACTCGGAATCGGCTTTCAAGGGCGCCTACGCGGGACTTGCGGCCAACGGGACCACGCCGACGGGCGCCGCGCTGAACCAGATTCTTACCAACAACGCCCTGACCGACCCGAACGATCCGAAGGATTCGAACCGCGAGAAAGCGGTGGTCCTGATCACCGACGGAACCCCCAATTCGTGCGAAGGCATCTACCCGTCGGCCCAGCAGGCGGCCTCTCTGCTAAATAAAGGGATCAAGACGTATGTGATCGGATTTCAGGGGGGAGGCAGCCCGCGCATCCTGAATGATATCGCCCTGAAGGGAGGCACCGACGCTCCCGGCTTTCACCGCTTCTACGACGCCGCCGACAGCCAACAACTCACCTCGGCGCTTCAGTCGATCTCAAACGCAATCATCCCGTGCAGCTTCGAACTCGACACGGCGCCCCCCGACCCCGACAAGGTCTGGGTGTCGGTCGGCGGCGACCAGCTCTCACGCGGCCCCCAGGCTGACTACACCTACAATGGCGCCACGAACACGCTGTCGTTGAGCTCGGCAACGTGTGATTCGCTGAAAAATGCGACGACCGGGACCCAGAGCTCGTCGACTACCTCGGCCCCGACGGTCAAGGTGAAGATGGGCTGTACGACACAATGCACCCCGACTGGCGAGGAGATCTGCGATTACGTCGACAACGATTGTGACGGCGAGGTCGACGAGGGATGTCAGTCGTGCAGTCCCGAAATCTGCGACGACATCGACAACGACTGTGACGGCCTGGTCGACGAAGGATGCGGGAAATGTCGAGACGTCGGCGACCAGTGCGACCAGGACTGGGAGTGCTGCTCTCAGAGTTGTCAAAACGATACGTGTGCCGCCCCGTGACCCTCAGATAGTGCAAATATCTTTTTGCCCGTCAGGGGGGCGTGTCGACGTTTGGTCCACGCAGTCATCCGTACGAAGTCCTTTTGTACCGACGTAACACGTTGTGCGTTCGGGGTCCCCCGGTATGTCTGTAGTGTGTGTGGACCTCTACTCTACTACGGCTCTCAGAATCTTGGAGAGCCCTGCTCTTGACGGGTAATTTACATGCAGACCAAAACCTTACTCACCCTGTCAGCTTCATCAGCCCTTATTTTCGCTCTCGGCACCGGATGCGCCGAGACCTCCGACGACACCGGTGGCCTGAATGGCCCCCGGACCTCGGGACTCGCCCTGACCAGTGACACCCTCGGAAACACCGATGTCGGTGGCATGCGGTTTGAAGTAACCGGATGTGCCGCCACCCCGACGGCCGGCTTCTCCGATACGGTCAACAAGGACCTCGAGGATATGTACCTGCCCGGCGGCATCGGCGTCTTTGAAGACGCTCCATACGACGCCGACAGCCAGCACCTCTTCAGCGATCACTACTTCCTGTTGTCGGCCGGCTGCTATGATGTCGTCGTCCAGCCACTGCAGGCCAATGGTCTGTTGAGTCAAGATTGTGCCTCGGCTCACCGCAACGGTGTGACCGTCGAAGACGGAAAGACCCGCGAGATTCTGTTGATCAGCCAGTGCAAGGGTCCCTCCAACGGGGGTCTCGACGTCATCGGCACGATCAACCACCCGCCCGAAATCCGGGATGTCGAGTTCAAGGACTCGAAGTTCCTCAACTCGTGTACGGGACGCAACGAAGTCTGTGTCACCGTCTTTGACCCGGACAACGACCCCATCGAAATCGCCTGGGGCACCAGCCAGAACTTCAACTATCTGGGCGGCATTTCACCCGCAGGTCAACCGACAACCAACAATGACGGCTCGATCACCTACTGTGGAAAAGCCACGACCGGCCCGGCTGGCGACTACGGCTACACGTTGACGGCCTGGGACCTTGCGACGAACTCGCTCGGCCAGATCGACCGCATCGAGAACATCCTCACGCAACAGGGCGACCCGAGCATGTCGCGTGACGACATCGAATTCCCGATCTACGCGGGCATGGACTGTCGCGGCCGTTCATCGGTCGTGCTTTTGGCCATGAACAACACCCCCGGCCCCGACACCTCTGGATACGCCGTACCGTTCATCCGCCAGCTCGGCGAGTGGGTCAATCCCTTCACCCTTGCAGTCACCCCGAAAGTGCTGCACGTGCTGGACGACAACGGCCAGAACGAGCACCCCGGCGACGACACATTTGTGATCAACGCACTTCGCCAGAGCTTCGGCCTGGCGAATGTCAACGGCATCTCCGAGCCGGCCGGCGGACTGAGTATGGCCGACGTGCAGGGCTACGACATCGTCTGGTTCGCCAACCCCGGCTTCCCGATGGACGACCCGGCGAGCTATGACACGCTGCAGTCGTACCTGAACATGGGTGGCGGCCTCGTCATCCAGGGCGACGACATGGCCGGCCCGGCCTTGGCCGGTGGCCGCGACCTCGATTGGTTCAGTCTGCTGACCTATCAGGACAACGGAATCACCACCTGCGGCGACACCACGAACAACAACGTGGGCAACAACCACACGGTGACCTTCACCAACGAGCCGATTTCGGCGCTGAATGGTTCGCAGATGGACCTTCGCGGCCAGTCGTTCCAGTATGGCAACGACATCGACCACACGCAGCGTCAGTTCGGCGGTGAGCGTGTCCTTGCTGAGTCTTCGTACACCAAGGGTCAGTGCACCGAGACATACCCGGCCGCCGTCGCCATCGACCCGGTGAACCTGCCGTAATCCGGCCTCAACTATCCCTTCGTTGATCCGACCATGACCCGGGCCCCTCACATCGAGGGGCCCGGGTTTTTTTGGCTCTATCTCCGGTGGTCGGTTGGTCAGCGCCCCACACCTGTTGTAGCGTGCGCCGCGTCTCAATACGGGCGGACTCGACGCGCCCGTACGATTCCATCGACCCACGACCCGGAGCCACCATGTTGATTCTACTCTCCCCGTCGAAGACGCTCGACTTCGATTCGCCACCGCCGACCGACACCGCCACCCAGCCGGAGTATCTGGATCGGGCGGAGACCCTGGTCGATATTCTGCGTGACTACGACGTCGAGGAGTTCGGCGAGCTGATGGACGTCAGCGAGGATTTGGCGGAGCTGAACGTCGGCCGTTACGCCGATTTCGAGACCCCGTTTACCCCTCAGAACGCAAAACAGGCGATCTTTGCCTTCGACGGCGATGTCTACACCGATTTCGCCTTCGACGACTACGACGAAGATGACTTCGAATTCCTGCAGAAGCATGTGCGGATCCTGTCGGGCCTGTACGGCATCCTGCGCCCGTTGGACCTGATGCAACCGTACCGATTGGAAATGGGAACGAAGCTGCCGAACCCCGACGGCGACGACCTGTACGAATTTTGGGGCGAACAGTTGACCGAATCGGTCAACCGAGCTCTGGATGCCCAGGGTGATGACGTTATCCTGAACCTGGCCTCGAACCAGTATTTCGACGCCGTCGACCACGATTCGCTGAATGGACGCGTCATCGACCCGACGTTCAAGGACTTCCGAAACGGCCGGTACATGGTAATTTCGTTCTACCTCAAACGTCTGCGGGGCACGATGAGTGACTGGGTGGTGCGCAACCGCGTCACCGACCCCGACGAGCTGTCGGCCTTCGACGGGGATGGTTACTACCACGACCCCGAGCGATCCTCGGACGACGAACCGGTATTTCTGCGAGACGAAGAATGAGAGACTCTCATCTCGATTCGAGGCCCCCGTATTCATGTGTCGCCTGTATGGACTCCGCTCGACACACCCCACGAAGGTCGGGTGTGAACTCATCGACGCCCAGAACTCGCTGATCCGCCAGAGCGTCAACGACGCCCGCGGCTTTGCCAACCCCCACGGATGGGGGCTCGGCTTCGTACTCGAGGACGGCACGGTCTCGTGCCGCCGCGAGGTGGAGCCGGCCTCCGAGAGCGACGAATTCCGCGCTCATGCCGCGGACATCGAGGCGCCGACGGTCGTCGCCCACGTACGCCGCGCGACCGTCGGTGCCACGCAGCGGGCCAACACCCATCCGTTTGTCGACGACGGAGCGATGTTGGCACACAACGGCCACATCGATTTCTTCGACCAGGTCCGGGAGCAGATTCTGGAGGAGCTGCCGGCACATCGGGAGAATGCGATCCTGGGGACCACCGACAGCGAACACATTTTCCAACTGTTGCGCCACCGGCGCGAGCAACATCCCTCCTGGTCGATGCGCGACACCCTTCGTCACTGCATCACCGAGATTCGGGCTTGGGCCGAGGCCATCGACAGCCAGGCACAGGTGGCCATCAACGTCGTCTGGGTAGAGGGCCGAAGAATGGCCGTCTCGCGCTACAACCGCTCGCTGTTCTACATCGAGCGACACGAACCCCACACATGTCGCGTCTGCGGACGACAACACGCCCATCCCTCGACGGGCGAGACCTATCACGCCGTCGAGGTCGCCAGTGAACGGATCAACGACTCGGAGTGGTCGGAGGTCCCTCGAAATACGGTCTTTCAGGTCGGGCCGAAGATCACCTTCGACCCCCAACCGATCTTTTCCTGACCGTCAGCCCCGGTAATCCACCCGAACCACGCTTCGCACCCTGGCCTGGTCGTCCATCACTCGTCCGACGTGGCGGCTGCCGTCGCGGTGGACGTAGGTCAGAATCCTGTCTCCCTTCGCGGGGACGCGATCTCGGCGCCAAGACGATGAGACGGTCATCTCCGCCTCGTCGCCGGTCTCGCGGGCGCGTCGGATCCCGTCCTCGCCGAAGGCGACCGTCGCCAGCCCGTTCCAGACTGCGTCGTCGTCAGCCAGCCCGGCCCAGAAGCGCTGCCCCAGCGGTCGCTCGTCGACGGTGAGCCGCCAGCCGGCGGAATCGCCGATATCACGATCGACGTCCAGGTCGGCATCGATCTCCTCGTCGGCCAGCGAAAAGGCCGTGCGCCCCGAGACCACGGTGGTGCCGTGTTCGTCTTTGAGCTCCCGTCTGAGCACCGCCTTTTTGCCCCGGGTCCGAAGCGACCATGTCCCTTCGGCCGGGCCACGGTCAGGGGTCCAACCCGACTGGAGCGTCACCCGGTCTTGCACGCCGGCGATCGCCCGCCCATCGGCCCATGCAGCGAGGGCCTCCGAAGCCGCGCCGAAGGCGGCGGCCAGGGTCGATGCCGCCGGGGCGGCTCCATCCTCTCCGAGTCGCACCTGATCGAAGGCGAACGACCCGTGTTCTTCGCCGGCCTCGTCTTCGGGTCGGAATCGACTCAGAATGTCGACGTAATCATCGGGGACGAGTCCCTCCAGAAGCGACTCGCTCTCGTCGACGGGAATCGGGTCGTCGGCGTCGAATTCGGGGTGGTCGGATCGATACGCGTCGATCCGCTCGTGGGCCTCTTCGACCTGATCGCTGATCTCGGACAGATACAGGGATTCGTGGGAATCGAGTTCGATCTGGGCGATGGGATTCTCGCGGACCCACTCGGTATCGAAGAGTCGACGCACCATGCGGGCAGACAATTCGGGCATGTCGCGATAGACGCCGCGCCGCTCCATGACCTCGCGAGAGACGAGCCCGAAGAGCCCTCCCCCGGGGATGGCCATCAGCGCCGCCGACAAAAACGCCGGAAGCCGCACGATGGCATGGGACCCCAGCTCCAAGCCGTGCTCGAGCCGAAATTCGGCCACTTCCTTCTCGGCGACGAGCTTCGCGTCACCCAGCGCACCGCGGCCGTAGATGCCCTCCAGAACCTCGACGTTTTGTGAGCCGCCCGCCCAGGTGAAAAATGCCGTCGTCGTGTCGGGCCCGAACCAGCCGTAGTTCTTGAACGTATCCAACAGTCGGCGGTGGTTTCGACCCATCGTGTCGAGGGTCTCGTTGTACCCGCGCGGATGGAACTTCTTGGTCTTGGTCTGGACGACTCGCCCCTCGAAGTCGACGCTCGGCACCTCGACCGGGTCCATGCCTTCCCTGGGACACATCCACTTGCCGAAGGCGACCGAGTCGATGAAGACGATGTCGTCCTTGGGTGCCCCGCGCCGGATCCGGTCGACGGCGTCCCGCACTTCGTCCGGGAAGTCCGGAATCTCGCCTTTGACGTCCCCCTTGAGTCCGCGCTGGGGGTTCATCATCACATCGGCCGAGAGGACCTCGAAGGACGCGCCCATCTCTTCGGCCAGCTCCTCGAGAGCCAGCGCGTTCTGGTAGCGGGCCCAATGGACGGGAGACACGGGCTCGCCATCCTCCAGCGACAAAAGCGCCGGCGGCTCCCAGTAGACCCCGACGCCGTGGCGCAACACGCCGGCCTTCAACGCCGCCAGCGTCACATGCAGCCCCATTCCGTCGGAGACGCCCGCCAGAAGCCAGGGCTGATCGCCCGATCGGTCGGCAAATTTCGCCTGGCCGACCGCCTCGATGAGGCGGTCGTCGAACGATTCCATCAGCGACTCCAGCCGCCGGCGGCCGGCATCGATCCCTTCGCGACTCGGTTTCGTCATCGTATCACTCCAAAGCAGTACACAATCTCAGCGTGTCGGTTTCGCTGTAGAAGAGGCGGATCTTTGCTGTCAATCATCGTACCGATTCAAGATCGGCGTCTCTCCAAAATTCCGGACGAACTTAAAGAGCAGGTCGGCCAGGATGTCGTCGGCGTCCTCCTTGACCAGATACCGAAACTGAAGGGGGCCGAATCCTCGGGTTCCCGGGGATTCGATCTCATCGGCAAAACGCTCGGCGAGGGCCTCTTGCGCATTCTCTTTGGCGAAGAAGTAGCCGACCATCGCGCTGCGGCCATCGTCGTAGTCAGCGAGCCCCTCGGCCCGCTTGATCTGGAGGGCTGCGGGGCCCTGTGGTGCGTGTTCGTGGATGCCCTCTCGGGTCAGCTCAAACCAACTCGAAAATTGAAAATCCGGAGCCATCGGGCGTACTCCTGTGGGTCGACAATGGACGACTGAGCGGGTGGCGACCTTTGACGGCGCCGATGGTGTTCGTACCATCGGCGACGTGTTTTTTGTACGCATCCCCGCGTTCATCCGAATCTTTCTCACCCCATCGAGGAGACAACCATGACGAGCCAGCCCAACGCACTCATCGTCGGAGACGGACCCGCCGGACTCAGCGCCGGACTGCTTTTGGCCAAGAACGACGTCGACGTCGATGTCTTTGGCACCGATCAGACCCCGATGCACAAAGCTCTGCTGCTGAACTACCTGGGGATCAAAGAGATCACCGGGTCCGATTTTCAGCAGCGCGCCCGCGACCAGGTGGCCGACTTTGGAGCCACCCTGCACGAGTCGAAGGTCGTCGACTTGAACCGAGACGGCGACGGCTTTTCGATCGAGACCGACGATGGCGACACCTACTCCGGTGACTACATCGTCATCGGCACGACCAACGATGCCCACCTCCAGGCGCTGGACGTAGAGATGGCCGAAGGGGTCGCCGACGTCGACCGAAACGGCCGAACCAACGTCGACGACTGCTACGCCGTCGGATGGGCGACCCGCAGCCAAAAGATCCAGGCGATCATCTCGGCTGGGGACGGAGCCGCCGCCGCCCTGGACATCCTCTCGGATATCGCCGGTGAACCCGTCCATGATTTCGACGTCGTCGAGTAGGCGTTTTGCCGCCAACCCGGGCGGTTGCCGTTTGCCTCGGGTGGGCTGGCCCGTTATATTTGCGTGCGTACCCGGTACGATCCCGTGGCCCGATGCGTCGACGACTCGATGAACGTTTCGACTGAACTTACTGCCATCTCGCTGGCCGGTCTCCTGATCGGGGCTGGCTGCGGCTTCGGATCGACATCGACCTGGGACCCCTCCGACGGCGACGGATCGAATGAAGAATCGAGCACCGAGGCCCCCGAAGAATCGACGTTCGAGCCCGATCTGAAGGCCCCTTCGGCTCAGGCCTGCCGCAAGCTCGATGGTGCCTCGGCCGGGCCAGCGCCGGCGCGTCTGCTCACCAACTATGAGTACGACCACACCGTCCGAGATCTCGTCGGCTACGAGGGCGATGCCGCAGAGTCTCTGCCCGCCGAAAACAAGGTCAACGGATTCGAGAACCACGCCACAACCCACGTGGCCAGCAAGACGCGGGTCCGAAACTTCATGACCGCGTCCGAGACCGTTGCGGCACAGGCCGTCGAAGACCACTTCGATGAGCTCGTCCCCTGCAATCCCTTGGATGTCGGGGAGTCGACGTGCGGCGAGCAATTCCTCGACGACTTTTTGACCAAGGCCTTTCGACGCCCGCCGACCGACGGTGAGATGGCCGACTTCGAGGCCCTCTTCGATGGGGCCCTGGCCGACCACGGATTTCCGACCGCCGTGGAGATGTCGATTCAGGCGGCCCTGCAGTCACCGCAGTTTCTGTACCGTCTGGAGTTTATCGATCCGTCGGTCGACGAGGGATCGGTGCCGGTCGATGACTGGGAGATGGCCAGCCGACTGTCGTATTTTTTGTGGGCCTCGCCGCCCGACGCCGCGCTCAGGAGTGCGGCACAGCAGGGCAACCTGTCGACCGAATCGGAGATTCGCTCCCAGGTCGATCGAATGCTCGATGACCCAAAGGCCGAGCGCGCTGTCCAACAGTTCCATCGGCAGTGGCTCGGTCTCGGGAAGCTCGACTCGGTCGTCAAGGACTCCGAGCGGTTTCCGGCCTACAAGTCCGCCATGCCCGGGGCATGGAGACAGAGCGTTCGCGCGTTCATCGAACACACCTACTTCGAGGGTGGTGGGACTGTACGCGACCTCTTTACCTCGTCGCTCGTCTTTCTGAACGACCCGCTCGTCGGCATCTACGAGACGGCCGGCGAACCGACCGATATCACCGCCGAGGACATGCAGGCCTACCGGTTTCCCCAGGACCAGCGGGCCGGCCTGCTGACCCAGCCGGGCATGATGGCCCTGCTGGCAAACGCCAATCAGTCCTCGCCGATTCGACGCGGAGTCTGGGTGCGAGAACGACTTCTGTGCCAGCACATCCCGCCGCCACCGCCCTCTTCGGACCTGCAGCCGCCGGACCCGGACCCCGACGCGACCACGCGCGAACGGTTCCGACAGCACACCGAAGACCCCGCCTGTGCGTCGTGTCACAAGCTGATCGATCCCATCGGATTCGGATTCGAGACCTACGACAGCATGGGCCGATGGCGCACCAGCGAAAACGGCCGCCAGGTCGACAGCAGCGGGACCCTCGCCCAGACGGAGACACCCGAGATAGAGGGTGATTTCGACGGCGCGGTCAACCTGGCCGACAAGCTCAAGGACAGCTCGCAGGTCAAACGCTGCATCTCCTCGAATTGGTTCCGGTTCGCCATGGGGCGCGCGCCGAGCCAACACGAAGCCTGCGCCCTCTACCACGTCCAGCAAGCCTTCCAGGATTCGGGCGGGAACTTCCGAGAACTGCTCAAATCGCTGGCGACCTCCGAGGCGTTCCGCTACCGCGAAGCCCGGCAGGCCGCATCCAGCTCAGGGAGTCAACCATGACCAAGCGCCGATTCAGTCGACGCAGCTTTTTGCGGGGACTCGGTGGCACGGCCATCGCGCTCCCTTTCTTGAACGCGAGCATTCCCGGAGCCGCCCGGGCTGCCACCGGCTCGAACGCTTCGAATGGACAGTTCCCCAAGCGGTTCGTCGTCTTTTTTCACCCCAACGGGGTCGAGCCCGACGATTGGTGGCCCAGCAACGACTCGTCGGAGACCGACTTCGATCTGGGCGAGTCCCTGGCACCGCTTCGTGACCTGAAGGACAAACTGTTGTTGATGCGGGGGTTGGAAATGAACGCCGTCGAGGCGGGACCCGGCGGACCGCACCAAAACGGCATGGGTGGCGTCTTGACCGGCCGCCCGCTCCAGGAAGGCGAGATGGTCGGGAACGACGGCTCCCTGGCCGGCTGGGGAGACGGCATCTCGATCGACCAGGCGATCGCACAGAAGATCGGCCAGGAGACGCCTTTCAAAAGTCTGGAGTTGGGCGTCCGGGCCGACAGCCACGGCGGCTCTCGCGTTCGGACTCGCCTGTCGTACGCGGGCCCGGGCCAGCCGCTCCCCCCTCAGAACGACCCACGAGCGGTCTTCGACCAACTCTTCTCGGACTTTCAGACCGACGATGGGGCCGGCGACACGATCCGCCAGAAGCGCGCTTCGGTGCTGGATACCGTCCAAGATCAGTTCAAGCGTATCCAGTCGAAGGTAAGCCAGTCCGACCGGGAGCGGCTCGACCGACACTTCGAAAAGATCCGCGACCTGGAACGTCGCCTCAATCAGAACGGCATGAACGGCGACGCCTGCGTCAAGCCGTCTCGGCCCGAGCAGCGTGACCCCGACAACGAAGACACGATGCCCGAGGTCATGCAGGCCCAGCTCGACCTGGGGATCATGGCCATGGCATGCGACCTGACGCGCGTCGTCTCCATCCAGGTCTCGAACGCCGTCAACCACATCCGCTACCCGTGGCTAAACAGCATGGGTGACGGCCACGCCCTGTCGCACGCCGGCCCCTCGAATGACGGGGCCCGCCAGGAGTGGATCGAGCGCGACAAGTGGCACGCCGAACAGTTCGCGTATCTTCTGCGCCAGCTCGACTCGATCCCGGAGGGCGACGGCACGATGCTCGACAACACCTGCCTTCTGTGGGTCCAGGAGATCTCGCAGGGCAACACCCACTCTCACGCCGATATGCCCTTCGTGCTGGCCGGAAACGTCGATGGACAATTCCGCACCGGCCGATACGTCGAATACGGTGGCAGCAAGGAACACAACGACCTGCTGGCCGCCCTGGGCAAGGCCTACGGCCTCGACCTGCCCAACGACACATTCGGCGATGAACGCTTCTGCAGCGGCCCGTTGTCGAGCATCACGACCTGAAATGAAATCGAATTTCATTATAGCTTAACACCGAAAATGAAATTAGATTTCATTTGCACTTAACTTCACATACATAATACAAGATAACACTTGACGTTTGGCGGTCTCTGCCTATCCTCGGGGTGTCGGACAGGACTCTTTTTTCGCGCAACTTGCACCCAACGAGGACACCATGAGCCGCAAAGACACCTTTCTCGAAAAGATGAACGAAGCCCTCTCCTGGGAGCTCGCCGGGATCGTCCAGTACATGAACCACGCGACGATGCTGACGGGCACCGAGAAGTCGCACCTCGAAGACTTCTTTGAAGATGCCAGCGAAGAGGCCCTCGACCACTCCCAGATCGTCGGCCACAAAATCTCGGCGCTCGGTGGTGTGCCGACCGTGGAGCCGGCGCGCATCCGCCAGGCCGCCGACCCCGAAGGGATGCTGAAAGCCGCGCTGAAACTCGAACGCGAAGCGCTGCAAACCTACGAGGAAGCCCTCGAGTACGCCGATGCAGCCAACAAGGGTACCGCCTTTTGGCTGGAGGACCACATCTCCGAAGAGCAGGAGCACGTCGATGAGCTGATTCTTCTGACCAAGGAAGTCAGCTTCGGCGAGCAGGACCTGCCGACGGGAGCCTCCCAGACGGGCTGACCCGACCGATCGAACTCGAGAACGTTTGAGGCCGCGCCATCACGGGCGCGGCCTCTTTTTTTTGCCCTGACCCGGGGGCTTCTGCAATTGATATCCATTTTCAGTTGACAGGGGGAATGAAAATGGGTATCAATTTCGTCGGACATCCAGTGGAACCGATGTTACCGACAAAGATATGGCGACAGTGGAAAAAGAACTCGGTGTAATGGCAGGCGATGGTGAGGACTCCCGCATCCAGCTCGTCCAGGTCGGCGAGCCGGGAGAAGTCCCGACCCTCGAGGTTCGGCTTCAGCGCCACGGCAATGACCTTGGATGGGTCACCCACCGACGCATCCGCATGGCCCCTGGGCAAGTCGGAGACCTCCAGGATGCCATCAATCTGATGGACCCCGACGCCCGTCAGGCCGACATCGACCACGACCGAGAACGCCGAAAAGCCGGGCTCTCGATCGTCGACGACTCCGATACCCAGAAATCCTCGGGTTGATCACTTTGGACCGATAAGCCACCGGGCCGTCGCCTCGGTGACGACTTCGCCGTCTTCGTCGCGCGTGACGACGGGCACCTCCAACTCCCGACGCTCACCGTCAAAATCCGGCACCACGACATCGCCCTCGGCCGTCAATCGGCCCCGGGCTTTTTTTGTATAATCGATGTCGAATCCCACCAGAATCCCCCGATAGTCATCGGGAAGGCTGTAGGTGACCGACAGCCCCGAGGCGACTTCCGCCAGGTTCACCAGCGCCATCGCGTGAATCGAATCGAGGTGGTTGCGGACGGCTCGGCGGTCGGCCATCTCCACCCGCGCATACCCCTCGCGAAGCTCTGCCACCCTGGGCTTGATCGTCCCAGTGTAGGGCGCCCACCACCCCAGGAGTTTCGAGAAAACCGCACGTCCTCCGGGGATTTCGCTGAGCCGGTCCCACATCGAACGCACCGGATTTCCCTGGCGCATCTCGGAGACAAACGGAAGTAATTCGGCGTCGACATTCATGATCTGTCCTCACAGAAACTCAAAATCGGTCACCACCCTGCCCTGGAACTCTCTGGGTAGCGACGTAGATAAGAAGGCCCAAGCAGATGAGTGGAACCGGGGTAAACGCGGGATTTCCCAGAGCGAGATGGGTGTAGATCGCGCCGACCATGATCACCGAAAGCATCGACGCGGCCCAGAAGGCCGTCGCGGGGATGATCAACAGAATGCCCCCGATGAATTCCAGGGCCCCGATCAGGTACTCGAACCACACCGGATAGCCCCACACCTCCGAGAAACGGTGGTGCATGAAGTCGAGGGCCCCCAGTTTGGGTACCCCGGCGATGATGTAGATCAGGGCGAGGAGGATCGTCACGGCCCACAGGCCAAACCCCACGTCTGACGCACGTCCAGGCGTATCAGCATCAGTTTCCGCGGTCGTCATGATCGCTCTCCTCGAGGTACACGGAACAGAGGCTCACCGATTCAACACTACACCTACCCCAATGGTAAGCACGCAATAGATCCGCGTGAACCCAACCGGCGCTCCTCGCCCCCCGGGCCGACCTGTCTGTTCAGTTCCACCGAGCCCCTACTCGGATGTTGACCCGCTCGTCGAATCCGCCGATTCATCGTCCGACCGTTGATCCGCCGGTTCGCCGCGACGATCCAGCGTTCGATACCGTTCCATCAGCTCTCGATGCCGGTTGTTCGTCGTCACCGATTCTCCGTCGATGAACATCGCGTCGACGCGGCTCGACATCTCGAAGGGGTCGCCGCTCCAGACGACCACGTTCGCGCGTTTGCCGGCCTGAAGACTGCCGTAGCCTTCGTCTTGCCCGAAGGCCGCCGCGGGTGTTTCGGTCACGGCCCGGATCGCTTTTTCGTGGCTCAGACCGGCTCGCACGGCGTTTCCGGCGAGCTGACGGAGCTTTCGGACGTTGTGGGTTCCGAAGGTCGAGATAATGACCGGAACGCCGGCTTCGGCCAGCAGCGCGGCACTGTCGGCCCGTGCGCCCAGCGCACTGAACCGTGCGGGAAGGTTCGCGTGGGGGTTGACGATCACGGGCACCCGGCGTTCGGCGAGGCGATCGGCGACCTTCCATGCCTCGGCGCCGCCGGCGATGATCGGGTCGAGTCCGACCTCGTCGGAGAACTCCAGCGCCCGGAGAATCTCGTCGGCCCGATTGACGTGAAACACCACTGGCAGCTCGCCTTCGGCCGTGGGCACCAGGGCCTCCAGGTCGAGTCGACTCGCCTCCATCGGTCGGATGCGATTGCGGTTGAAGTCCTCGCGGTGCTCGTCGAAGTAGGTGACATTGTCGTACAGCTCGCGAAGTTCTTCGAGGACGGCAGCCCGCGAACGAAGCCCCCAGCGACGTGCGCGCCGCGGACCGAGCTGGATATGCATACCGACTGTCGACTCGGTGACGTGCGCATGACCGACCTGGTTACCCTTGAGGTCGATCCAGGCCGATTGCCCGGCGACAATGCCGCCCGCCGGCACGATCACCGCCGAGGTGACGCCGCCAGTACGGGTCACCGGGATCGCCGTCGAATCGGGATTGAATGCATCGGAAGTCCGGAAGGCGGCCCGGATTCGACTCTGACCGCCACGATCGTGGTCCCGGGTTGAACCGACGGCCCAGACCTCCGCGAGTCCCAGGCGGGTTCCTACGTCGACCAGCCCCGGGGTCACGACTTTGCCCGACGCATCGACAACCTCGGGCTCGCCCTCCATCGATGGGAGGTCCATGTCAGCTTGGCCGACGGCCTTGATGGTCCCGTCCGCGCCGATCACGACCGTGCCCTCTTCGAACGTGTCGCCGGACGCGGTCATCACTTCGCCACCACGGATCACGGTCTGTGCCCCGGCAGGTGTCGCGGTCAAAACAATGGCGGCCGCCCCCGTCAGCCAGATCAGTGCAAGCCACCAGGGCCGACTCGAAATTTCGGTCTCGGTCGCTGCCTTCATCGTCGTCGTTCCTGTTTGGTTCGGAGAATCTCTCATCGGCGCACCCCCTCGCCCTGGCCGACCTCGAAGTCGCTCCAGGGTTCGCCCTCACGGCTGCGGTCGAACTCGCGATGGCCCTCTACCCAGACCTTCTCGGCTTCGGCGTACGTACTGAAGGGATGGTCCGACCAGACGACGACGTCGGCACGTTTGCCCTCCTCGAGCGTGCCCGTCTTGTCGAGGATGCCCAGCGTCCAGGCGGCGTTTGCCGTTATCCAGCGCAGGGCGTCGTCGACGGTCACATCCAGGCCTGCATGTTTGGCTTTATAGAAGGCTTTGGCCGCCTCCTGATTGAGCCGTTGTACCCCGATCGGCGAATCCGAGTGAATCACTGCTCGACCCCCGGCATCGGAGATGAGCCCGGCGTTGTAGGGAATGCCGTCGTGCATCTCCATCTTGTAGCCCCACCAGTCGGCCCAGGTCGACACCGAGATGTCCCATTTCGTCAGGATGTCTCGTACCTTGTAGGCCTCAAGGCCGTGATGAATCGACCGGATCTCGAAATCGAACTCATCAGCGAGTTCGAGAAACCGCACGATATCATCGGCGCGATAACAATGGACATGGAGCAAGATCTCCCCCTCGAGCACGCTGATGACATTCTCGAGGGCGTGCGAACGCGACGGAGGCGTCGGTTTGTCGCCTTCGGAGTGATTCTTCAGTTTCTCGCGATAGTCTTCGTACGTGTCCCGAAGTTCGGCGGCGTCCTGAAAGATCTTGCGCAGATACGCATGATTGCCCATCCGGGTCGACGGCATTCGGCCCCGGCTGCCATAGACACGCTTCGGGTTCTCGCCGCAGGCCATCTTCATGCCGCCGGGCGCCCCCTCGAAGACCATGGCTCGAGAGGAGATCCCCGGATGCATCTCGAGGGTCACCGTCCGCCCACCCATCAGGTTGGCGGAGCCGGGTAGAATCTGCAGGGCGGTCACGCCCCCGGCGAGCGCACGGCCAAAGGCGGGATCCTGCGGCCACGTGCTGTCGGCGGCGTCGACCTCCGGGGTGGTCGGCGACGTCGCCTCGTTCCCATCGGCGTGAGCCTGGACGCCGGGCACTGAGTAGACACCTATGTGGGAGTGGGTATCGATCAACCCGGGTGTCACAAACTTTCCTTCGCCGTCGACGATTTTGGCGCCTTCGGGAGGCTCGATCGTCTCGTCGGAGATCTCGGCGATGTCGCCGTCCTCCAGCAGAATCGAGCCCGACTCGAGGGTCTCGCCCGTTGCGGTCATCACCGTCGCGTTTTGGATCACGACGGTTTCGGGTTCGACGGTCACCGGCGTGAGGTCACGCGGTTCGTCGTCGGCGGGCGGCCAGGTGACATCGCCCTCTTTTTTGGCCTTTGTCGAGCCGGCGCACCCGGCACCGACCAAGGCGATGGCCCCGAGGGCCACGCCGAGGCGCAATACTCGTGTCAACGCGTCAGTCATGTCATGCATCATGGTCAGAACTCAGTTCGATGTCGTCAGTGAACCCCGTGCATCTTTTTGTTCAGCCAGGGCACGAGGGCAAAGCAAAGAAGCCCAACACATAGGGCGATTATGGCGATGGTTCCAAAGAGATCGGTGTAGATCGCCAATCTCTGGTCGACCGGAAGCTGCCCCATCTTCGAGCCCTCCGGCGCGCTGGCGAACTGCGCGAAGAGCCCGGCGATGTAGTGGGCGAACGAGGTCGACAAAAACCACGCGCCCATCACCGCGCCGACGGCTTTTTTCGGTGATAATTTGGTGACCATCGACAGACCCACCGGCGACAGACAGAGCTCCCCGGTCGTATGCAACATATAGGCGAGAAGCAGAAAGACCATGGCGACCTTTCCGTCGGGCCCGGCAAACTGGGCACCCACCACGAGCGCTCCGAATCCCATCGACAATTGCAGCAGCCCCAGACCGAACTTCGTCGGCGTACGCGGCTCCCATTCGCGGGCCTTCAAAAATTGCCACAACCAGGCAAACACCGGTGCGAGCAGCATGATGAACAGGGGGTTGGCCGACTGGAACCAGGTCGTCGGCACCTCCCAGCCCCAGACAAAGCGGTCGACGTTGCGGTCGGTAAACAGGTTCATCGAGCTGCCGGCCTGCTCGAAGAACGCCCAGAAGGTCATCGAAAAGAAGATCAACACCATGACGACGATCAGCCGGTCGCGGTCGACGGGGTCACTGTTGATGGCAAACGAGATCAGCCAGCCGAAGACGCCGATGCCTACGAGCAACAAGAGCCCGCCCATCACTTCGTGGCGGGTGATCATATACGCGACATTGGGCACGGCGATCAGCGTGCCGACGATGACGGCCTGAAAGTTGGTCAGGTAGGTAAACAGAATCCCAAACAGCCCGGTCTGAATGGCGAGGAGCGCCAACAGACCGGTCAACCCGATCAGGTACGTCGTCACCGCTCCGCCCGAGACCCCGCTTCCAAACAGTCCCGAAAGCGCATCCAGCAGAGTGCCGATCCAGGGGCCGACGACGGTCAGGACGCTCGCCTGAACCAGATAGACGACCACGCCACCCGCGGCCAACATGGCCCCCCATTTGAGCATTCGCTCGCGGGCCACACCGAAGGGAAAGGGGGCATCGAGCCTGTCGGGGTCCGGGGCCTCGCCTTTGTCGCCGACGAGATACCCGAAATTCCAGAAGATGATCAGCCCGGCGAGCATGCCGAATCCGGCCAGTCCGAATCCGTAGTGCCACCCGTAGGTTTCGCCGACGGTTCCGCAGACGATCCCGGCGAGGAACGCGCCGATGTTGATCCCCATGTAGAAGATCGTGAAGCCGCCGTCGCGTTTGCTCTCGTCGACCTCGTCGTCGTCGTACAGCTTGCCGACCAGACTCGAGATGTTCGGCTTGAAGAAGCCGTTGCCCAGGATCAGCAGGGCCAGAGCGGTGTACAGAAACAGCGTGGCGTCGAACTCGACGAGTCCCGGTATCTTCAGGACGTTGCCCTCGAGGGCGGTTGCCCCGAAGGGTGCGAGTACGGTCGACAACACCTCGGCGTCGAAGGTCATGGTGAAGTGACCCACCGCCATGAGAATCGCTCCGGCGGTGATCGCCTTCTTGTAACCGAGCAGTCTGTCGGCCAGAAAGCCGCCAATGACCGGGGTGGCATAGACGAGCGCCCCGTAGGCGGCATAAATCCCGTAGGAGATTTCGTCGCTGAAGAGGAGCTGTTTGGTCATATAGAGCGTCAGAAGCGCCCGCATGCCGTAGAAGCTGAAGCGCTCCCACAGCTCGACCATAAACAGCACGAAGAGGCCGGCAGGATGCCCCATCAGCTCCCGCCGCTTCTGCTCGTGATCACCGCCGTCTGCCATCGATACAGCCTCGCGAAAGGGAAGGGATCAGCCGCCGTTCCCATACCGAGGTCGTCCCGCAAGGGCAACCGACGCATCTCTATTCGAAGGCGTAGACGGCGTCACGGCCGTGGGTGGACACCAGGGTGCGCATGCGGTCGAGCAGGCGGTCTCGCTGACTCCAGAAGACCTCCAGACGCGCCCGCTCGTCGATCGATGGATTGGGAAACAGTACCGGATTCAACGTCTCGGGATTCAGCGCCCTGATGGCGGTGATCATCCGCCGACTGAACCGGCTGACTGGCGAGAGGCGCTCGCGCACGTCGGGAAAGTGGATGGTCGGAAAGGCCGCCCCGTTGTCGATCGAGACGAACCGCCCGTCGGCGAACTGGTTGTTGACCCCGTAGTACTGGGTGGCCGTGCTGAATCGATCCCAGTTCGAGACCAGAAAATCGAAGACCAGAATATTCGACAATTGCCGCGCCATCGAGCGCGTCGTCGCGTCGCCTCGCTGTGAGACGATGCGCCGGTAAAACGGCGCGGTACCCTTGTCTTTGAACGGGGCCAAGGCCTCTTCGAGTGGCTGATCGAGCACCGACGGAGGCTGGCGTGCATCGAGCCAGGGTTCCCAGACCGTCGTGTATTCCAGGGGCCAGCGGACGAAATCGGGGACCCAGTCCTTGAGGGTCCCGTACAGATATTCGTGCTCCTGACCGTCGTCGCCGATTTCGGTGGTCCAGACGAGGTCGTCGAACCGCTCGGCGTACTCCTTTTGGTCTTCGTCCCAGACCTTTCGATAGAGCTTCTCGAAGCGGTCTCGGCGGATCTTGGCGGGCCGATTCCGCGGTATGTCGAACCCGCAGGGCAACACCTGACACAGCCGGTCGCTGGCGATCTCGGCGCGCCATCCCTCGGTCCAGTTTTTCTGCATCGGCTTGAAGGCATACCGGGTCCGGCCACGATAGGTCATGCGAAACGATATCGACCATCCGCCACCGAGGCTGTGAATCGCACCGATGTCGACGTCTTCGCCGAGCGTGAGCATGCGCCGGTCGAAGGCGGGGTCTTGCCGCACCGACCGTCGGTACAGATCGGCGGCCTCACGATTCGAACCGACCCCAGACGCGGTCAGTACGTCGAGGGCCCGGGTTCGCGCCGGTCCGTAGTGGTCGACCTCCAACAATGACGTGATGTAGCCGAGTTCGTCGGGAGCAGCGCGAACCCGCTTCTTGGCCGCATCTACGGCGGTGCGGACCTCGTCCGGACTGGGCGGTTTTGGTGTTTCGGGGCGGGCGGCCGCACCCTGCGACGCCTTTTCATCGGACCTCGAAGCCGAAGACTCCGAGCCGGTGTCGGGCGATTCGACCGGGGCCTCTGCCCTGGCTCGAGGCGTAGGTTCCTCGGTGCGGTCCAGCCAGACAAAGACCCCTGCGGCGGCGGCCCCTCCGATGAGAAACCCGAAGACGACCCACCAGGCCGAGATTCCCACCAAGGCGCGGCGGGCCGGCTTGGACGGGCCCTCTTCCCGCGTCCGCTCGTCCGTGGAGTCTACCTCTCCAGATGCAGCGGGAGCCGATGCGGCGGGAGCCGTTTCGACGGACTCCTCTTCGGGAACGGGAGCGGGTGTCGGAGCCCGGCCGAAGACCTCGGCATGGGTCGTCTCGACCCAGTTGCGGGACCGAGGACCGCCCACCGGGATCCGCGCCGGACAGACGGGACACGGAACCGACGCGGGCGTCGGATACCCCTCCCGGGGCCGAAATCGGTACAGCTCCCCGCAACCGGGGCATTCGATACGGTCGACTTGTGGGTTCTCTTCGGTCACACCGGTCCGCTGTCGGAGCCACTCAATCGAGCTGGCAGACGGCCAGCGGACCGAATGCTAACGCAGCGATCCAAAATCGCAATCACACTACTTCAGATGCTTTTCGAGGAACGCCGTCGTCTTCTTCCAGGCGTCGGCCGCAGCCTTCGGATTGTACCGCTTGCCCGAGGGATTGGCGAAGGCATGGTTGGCCCCCTCGTAGATGTACATTTCGGCGTCTTTGCCCAGGTCCTTGAGCGTCGACTCGAAGGTGCGCACCGTCGAGGGTGGAATGGCGTTGTCCTCGGCCCCGAAGAAACCGACCACCGGCATCTGCAGTGTCTTCAATGCAGTTCGGTCGGTGACCAGCTCTCCGTAGTAGATGACCGTCGCATCGATCTCGTCGGGGTACATCAGCGCCGTCTGCAGAGACCATCCGCCGCCGAAACACCATCCGATGACGCCCACTCGCGGGGCCGATCGGTCCTCGTGCAGATAGCGGTACGCCTCCTTGAGGTTTGTTTTCACGGCCTCTTTATTTTTCATGGCCGCGCCCATGAATTGCTGAGCCTTGTCCGGGCTTTCGGCGACCTTGTCATCGTACAGATCGACGGCGAGCGCCCTGTAGCCCTCCCCTGCCAGAAAACGGGCCATCTTCCGAATGTTGTCGTTGAGCCCCCACCACTCGTGGATGACGATCAACGAGGGTAGCGAGCTGCCCGCATTTTCGGGTTGAGCGACGTATCCGGTCAGCTCTTGGCCGTCGACCGTTCCGTACGACACCGAGCGGCCGACGACCGGTTGAGCCGGTTCCATCTCGGTCAGGGGGCTGGCCTCGGGCTCGTCGCCCTCGTGCTCATCGGCCATCTTCGAGGTGATCCCTTCCGTCTCGTCGTCGCTCGATGTCATCTCTTTGTCCTTGTTGTCCTTCGACTTTTTCTGCGTCGCTTCTTCGGCCTGAGCAGTCTCGTCCGGTTTTCCCTCACCGTTTTTGCAGCCGACCGAAAACAGAAGCACAAAGGCAAACAACGAAATCAATCCAGTGCGTCGCATGGCGTCCTCCCGAATGAGCCAGAATCATTGCCGAACCGTGCTATGTGGAGTGTCGTCGCGGCGCCGGGCGTTTCAAGCCCGGGTTCAGGGGAGACGAGCGACCTCTTGGGAGGTCGACCACCAGGCCGCACTGTGGGCGTCCTCGCAGTTCGGCTTCTCGGTGGCCACAAAGGCCACCCGGACGTGGGTCGATTCATCGGCAGGCACACTGTCGGGTTGGCCATCGAATTGCTGCAGGGTCGCGCCCCGACTGCCTTCGGCGATGCAGACGTGGGCGACGCCAATGCGGCGATTCTCGCGAAATGCGAGGGCGAATAGTTCGACCGGCCCGGGGTGGGATTCTGTGAGATCCACTTCCAGCGCCGGCTTCCCGGATCGCCGCGTCAGGCCGACCTCGATGTCGTGTTCGGGCGGTTCCCCGACGACGAATCGACCGAAGTCGTCGGTGTAGGCCTCCAGAAATCTTCCCAGTTGGGTGGCGTAGTAGCCCTCCGAGGTCGACCACATCTCGCTGGAGACCGATTCGACCATCCCCCCGGAGGGACCCTGAGCCTTTCCCTCGCGCACGGCTTTCAGAACGCCGCGTTCGAGCTCGACAGCCGTCGCGAGATGCTGACGCCGCTGGTCGCGGCTGGAACGCAATCCGAGCCGGTAGTGGACGGTCGCCAGCGTATCGCGGAACGCCGGCGCCGAATCGATGTCGACGGCCTGCCGGGCCGACTCCAGTGCCGTCTCCAACTGACTGGTCTCGACGTTTTTCTGTGTGGCAAACAGCCACGCCGTCTGATTGAGGCTCTGGGCGTCGTTACGCTGCTGAGCGCGTTCGTACTGAGCGCTCAGAAGGGTATTCAGATCGCCGCTCGGGTCCTTGATGGCGTGACTGATCGCGAGTCCTCCGGCCACGGCGAAGACCAGAAGCGTCACGCCGGTCAGCCCGCGCCACCAGCCCGGCGCCTCCAGTGAGGGATCGAACTCCGACATTCCGGCCGTCGCCGCCCCGGTGACGACCGCTCCGGTCAACAACCCGCCGAAGTGGCCCGCGGTGTCGATAAAGGGCACGAACGAAATCCCGACGTTCGCGGTGAGAATGAAGACCCACCACTGAATCGATTGCCGGTACGGCGGTGGCAGATCCCGCCAGTACTTGATGTGGATGACACCGAAGGCGGCGATCAGCCCGAACAACGCCGTCGATGACCCGACCGACATCGGGGCCTCGGTAAACCAGTACGATCCGAGCGCGCCTCCGACCGCCGACAACAGAAAGATGCCCAAAAACCGCCAGCTCCCCAGCAGGCGCTCGATGTACAGGCCCAGAAAAAAGAGCGCGACCCCGTTGAACAGAATGTGGATGAAGCCGCCGTGCAGGAAATTGCCCGAGATCAGCCGCCACCACTGCCCGGCGTCGATCAGGGGGGCTGAATTCGCGCCGAACCGAAGCAGGTTGTACCCCTGCAGGGCCCCGGTCATGTATTCGATGCCGTAGATCGCAACGATCAGGCCCAGCAGACCAAAGGTGACCTGCGTATCATTATTGCCGATCCGGCGGGAGAGGTTTTCGAGATCCTGAAGCCTCTGCCTGATCGACTCGCTGTCCGGATGTTCGGCGACCTTTCGTTGGAACGCTTCGCGGAGCAGTTGGGTGGCCTGAGCGTCCTCGAAGTCATCCGACGAGTAGATAAATTGCCCCGATTCGGTGTCGACGAGGAGCATCTCGGTGGTCCCTCGCCGCATGGGCATGATCGCGCGAAGTTCGGTGTATTCGACCTCGGTGACCGACCCGACGTCCGGCCCCTTGGGCAAATAGACACGGTCGTCTTCCAGCCGGACCTCCTGGGTCTGGTCGGGCAGTCGGAACCATCGCCACGCGTAGTTTCCCACGACGAACAGCGGGATGCCGACCAGCTCGATCCAGGTCCACCACCCCACGGCCCCGGCGAAGGCACCGGGAACCGAAGAGAGCGCCCAGTATCCCAGAGCGACCATCATCAGCAGTCGAAGTCGCCCCGACCACATCGTCGGAGCCCGCAGGCGAAAGACGGAACGCTGACGGGGCTGCTGGGCGCCCCCCTGCATGCCGAAGAGAGCACCCAGCTCCGAGGGCATCCCCTCCGGCCACGCCCGATTGCCACGACCCGGGTCGTCGGACGGCTCCTGTTGAACCGGTGGTTCGTCGTAGGGGACCGCCTCGATCACCTCGTCACTCGAGTCCTCACCCCCCTGCTGAGTCGAGTCTTCGCCCTCCGGCGAATTCGAATCGTTGGTCTCGTCGTCGTCTCGGAATTTATCAGTCAAGGTCGTCACCGGCTTGGGAATCTGCTACATCTGCCCCGCCCGGTGTTCGGTCGCCCGGACGTGGCCCTCCGGAGATCGTCTCCGGAATCTGTCGTGTCAACCTAATCGCAGTCGTCGAATCCAAAAGGTTGTACCGATGCCGTCGACCCATCCCGTGTTGCTGCTCGACATCATGAGTACCGTCGTCGAAGATCCTTATCACGACGCGATCCCCGAGTTCTTCGACATGTCGCTCGAAGCGCTGAACCAACAGAAAGACCCGTCGGCGTGGGTCGATTTCGAGCGCGGTCTGATCGATGAGCCCACATTCTTCGAGCGTTATCTCGACGGCCTGTCGGATGCGGATCGCGAGGCGTTTCGAGACCACCTGCACGAAGCCTACGAATTCGTGCCCGGCATGAAAGCACTGCTGGAAGACCTCGCGCAAGCCGGGGTCGATATGCACGCTCTGTCGAACTATCCGATCTGGTGGAAGATCATCGACCGAAAGCTCGACATTCGCAGCTATCTCGACTGGACGTTTGTCTCGTGCCGGACCGGTTTTCGCAAGCCCGAGGCCGAGGCGTATCTGACGGCGGCGAGAACGCTGAAGGTCGACCCCTGGGATTGTCTGTTCGTCGACGACCGGGAACTCAACTGCAACGGGGCGCGGGCCTGTGCCATGAGCGCGATCCGGTTCGAGGATGCCGACACCCTGCGGTCACGTCTGGCGAAGGTCTATCCGATCGAGCCGCCGGTCTGATCCCTATCCCTTGATGACGGCGACGGGCTCCAGCCGAGCCACCTTCCCGGCGATTTTCGAGTGGCCGATCGTATCGACGACGCCGTCGACATCCTTGTAAGCCAGCGGGGCCTCTTCGGCGAGACCGGCGAAGGATTTGGCACGCACGCGGATGCCGCGCCGCTCGAGGGTATCGGCCAGGTCCTCGCCCCACACTTCCTCTTTGGCCTGTCGCCGGCTCATCGTGCGTCCGGCGCCATGGGCGGTCGACCCGAAGGTTCGAGTCATGCTCTCGGCGGTCCCCTTCAGTACCCAGGAGGCCGTGCCCATGCTGCCCGGAATGATGACCGGTTGACCGATGTCGCGGTAGTCGTCGGGCAGGTCGGCGTGACCGGGGCCGAAGGCTCGCGTGGCGCCTTTTCGGTGGACGCAGACCTTCTGAGTCTCGCCGTCGATGGTGTGTTCCTCGATCTTGCCCATGTTGTGGGCCACGTCGTAGACCTGCCGGAGGTCGAGGTCGTCGAATTGCCCCGCAAAGGTCTCTTCGAACCCCGAGCGCGCCAGATCCGTCAGCACCTGACGGTTCGTGAACGCGAAGTTGGCAGCACATCGCATAGCCCGCAGATAGTTCTCACCCTCCGGCGAGTCCATGGGAGCACAGGCGAGTTGGCGGTCGGGTAACTCGATCCCGTACTCCTTCATCACGTTCTGAAAACTGTTGGTGTACTCGGTGCAAATCTGGTGGCCGTACCCGCGGGAGCCGGTATGGATCATGATGGTGAGCATATCCTCGCGGAGGCCCATCGCCTCGGCGGCCTCCGAGTCATAGATCTCGTCGACGCGCTCGACCTCCAGAAAATGGTTTCCGGACCCGAGGGTACCGACCTGATCTCGCCCGCGTTCGGTGGCCCGTTGGCTGACGGCATCCGTGTCGGCGCCGTCGAGGCAACCGCCCTCCTCGGTTCGCGCAAGGTCGTCTTCTGTGGCCATCCCTTCATCCAGCGCCCACCGGGCCCCGCGCTCGGCGACCTCTCGGAGCTGGTCCGATGACAGACTCAGCTTTCCACCGACCCCCACGCCGGCGGGGCAACGGCGTTCCAATGCGTCGGCGAGTTTGTCGAGCAGCGGCTCCGCCTGCTCGTAGGGGACCTGCGACGCCAACAGTCGCACCCCGCAGTTGATGTCGTAGCCGATAGCCCCCGGCGAGACGACACCGGTCGGATACCGTGTGGCGGCCACGCCGCCGATCGGAAAGCCATATCCCTGGTGCATATCGGGCATGACGATGACCTGACCGACCAGCCCGGGCAACGTGGCGGAGTTGACGGCCTGCTCGAGCGATCGGTCCTCCTGGATCTGTTCGAGCAGAGTCCGGGTCGCAAAGATCCGAACCGGAACCTGCATGTCAGGCCGGTGAGAGACGGGTATCTCCCACTCCCAGCCGCTGATTTTGACGAGGGAATCGATGTTGAACATCGTCGCTCCTTTCTGAGGTTCCAAGTGTTGACTCGGATCAGATATCGAATGTCACGGCTCCTCGGACGACGCCCGACTGCGGCTCCTCCTCGACGAAGACGTCCTCCCAGGTGACGGCCTTGATCTCGTCGGAGAGTCCGACGACGCGAACTCCGGACGCCCGGCAGTCTGCGACACCGTCTCCGAAGTCGAATTCGAACGCATCGAAGAGAGTCGAGTCGACTTCGAGACGATACAGCAGTTCCGAGAGGAACTCGACCAGCAGGGTCGCCCGGTCGGACGCTTCGAGCCGAAAGTCTTTGGTCACTCGCGTCGAAGGGTCGGTCTCGGGATCGCAGATCGAGTACATCCCCCGCGAAGCCGCCGCCAGCAGGCTCGCCAGGTCCGGCCCCCACACCTCGATCCGTCGATCGGCAGTGTGGTCGAGTTCGCGATACCCGCTGTCGTCACCGTCCCGTACCATGCTCTCCTCGACGCCCTATGAGCGCGAACGCAACCAGGCGATCGCCCCCGTACTCCCAATAATCAACACGGCTCCCACGACGCTCAATGGCGTCGGATATTCTCCGAACAACAGCATGCCCCAGACGAACGCAAAGACGATTTGAAGATAACTGATGGCCGTGGCCCGGCCTGCTTTCTCCAGATGCAACCCCCGAGTCAGCATGACCTGCGCCAGGTAGGTGACCACGCCGATCCCCAGCAGGATGCCCCACTCGAGGCCGGTCGGCCACTGTGCCGTCGGGGCCGCCGTCGGAATCGAGAGGATCGTGGCAATAAAGGCGAAATAAAACACCACGACCAGGGTGTGTTCGGTGCGGCGCAGGCGCCGGACAATGACGTAGGCCCCCGCCGCCGCCACCGCCCCGCAGATCGCGACCAGCACGGCCTCGGGCGGCAGGCGCGCCTGACCCCCGAACAGAAACGTCGGCTGCTGGATCAGGACCACGCCGACCAGGCTGGCGATCAATCCCAGGATCTCGACGATCCCCAGCAACTCCCCGAGGAAAATCGCAGCCAGAAGCGCCGTCCAGATCGGATTCGTATACTGGATCAGCGTGGCGTCGGGCAGGGGCAACTCGGTCAACGCGTAGTAAAAGCAACTCAGCGCCACGAAGCCCACGAGCCCGCGCACCAGAAGCAGTCGCCGGTTGTTTCCCCAGGGGTCGATCCCCTCCATCCGCAGGTGACCCAGTGCGAGTCCCATGACGCCGGCGCTGCGGAAAAAAACGATCTCCTGGGAGGGCAGAGTCTGGCCGGCCCACTTCACCAGCACGCTCATGATGCTGAAGAAGAAGGCGCTGCCGGCCATATACAGTAACCCCCTCGGAATGGTCGCATCGGACGTCTCTCGGTGCTCCACTTTGATCGGTGTGCGAGAAGAAGTGGTCGGTCAACCCGGTCAGGCTGCCTCGGACTCGGAGTCCGTGTCGGTTTCGGCGGGAAGCGCATTGCGCTCATGGACGTCGCCGACGATCAGTCGCGACCCGCGGCCGAAGGCTATATAGGAGTACGCCCAATTGATCATCACCGACAGCTTGTTGCGGAATCCGATGAGAAAGAGCAGATGGATAAAGAGCCAGGCCAGCCACGCCAGAAACCCCTTGAGATGCCAGTTGCCCACGACCCCGACGGCCGATTTCCGCCCGATCGTCGACATCATGCCTCGATCCCTGTAGTCGAAAGCCTGGGTCGACTCCCCGTCGACCAAATCACGGATCGCCCGAGCCGCGTGGTTCCCCTGCTGGATGGCCACCGGAGCAATGCCGGGCAGCGGCTGGCCGTCGTCGTCTTCCAGATACGCGATATCTCCCAGAGCAAAGACCCTGGAGTCCTCTTGCAGACGCAGGTCCGGAGCCACCGGCACTTGACCGCCGTCGGTCGTCTCGACCCCCAGACTCTGAACCAACGGCGTCGGCTCGACTCCAGCCGCCCAGACGACGGTGCGCGTCTGGATGGTCTGGCCGTCGACCTCGACCCGATCCTCCCGAATGTCTTCGACGGGAGAATCGAGGATAACTTCGACATCTCGGTCCTCGAGCTCTTGGCGGGCATGCTCGGACAACTCCTCGGGATACCCGTTGAGCACTGCGGGCATCGCGTCGATCAGAATGACGCGTGCCTCCTCGGGCTCGATGGTGCGGAAATCACGCACCATCACCTCGGCGGCGATCTCGCGGATCGCTCCCGCCATCTCGACCCCCGTGGCACCGCCGCCGACGACCACGAACGTCAGCCACTCTTCGATCGTCTCGGCGTCGTCCGCCTGTTCGGCCCGCTCGAAGGCGTACAGAATCTGGCGGCGAAGTGCGATGGCATCGTCGACCGTCTTCAACGGGGTCGAGTGTTTGCGCCATCGGTCCGGCCCGAAGTACTTCGGACGCGTCCCCGTCGCCACCATCAGATAATCGTAGAAAATCGACCCGTCGGCCAGGTCCACACGCCGGCTGTCGCGGTCGATGCCGGTCGCTTCGGCCATCCGGACGCTGACGTTGTCCTCATGTCGCAGGATCGACCGGATCGGCGTGGCGATGTCGCCGGAGCTGAGCCCGGCCGTCGCCACCTGGTACAAAAGCGGCTGAAAGAGATGATAGTTTTCCTTGTCGACGAGCACGACCTCGACGGGCGCGCCCGCCAGACTCTTGGCAGCGTTGAGCCCGGCGAATCCGCCACCCAGAATGACGACCCTGGGTTTCCTGCCGACAACACCGGCGTTTGATGACCTCTCGAGTGCATTTGAGTCTTTCATAGGTCCTCCAGTGTGGAGAGCGGAGCTGCCCGACCTCGACAGCGGCGAGAACTTAACCACTGACGCCCTGTTTTGAACCCCCCGGCGTTGACACGGACCGGCCTCGTGCGAAATATGTGACCGGTTCGGCGATAATTGACCTTTACGGCACGTTCCCCGTCCCCGTATCCCTGTGTATATCGCTGCGCCGAATCGCTGGCCCCAGGGACTGGGCACCCGACACACACCTCGACCCCAAAACAGGTCACGACACTATGGGCGAAGAAGTGGACACACCCGGCATGGAAGCCGAGGAACGCAACGAATTCATGCGCGCTCTGCTCAGAGACGTTCGCGCGTTGGAGCGCATGCTCGATGACGGACGCTTCGAGACCGGGGTTCGCCGGATCGGAGCCGAACAGGAGATGTTCCTGGTCGACTCCTCCTACCGCCCGGCTCCCATCAACGATGCCGTGCTGGGCGACATCGAGGACGACCGATTCGTCACGGAGCTGGCCAAATTCAACATGGAGTTCAACGCCTACCCGACGGATTTCGAGGGGGATTGCCTGCGGCAGATGGAAGAGCAGCTCGATGAGTGCCTGAGCATCGCCCGGGAACACGCCGCGGGCCACGACGCCGATATCGCGTTGACCGGCATACTTCCGACGATCCGGAAGTCGGACTTGACCCTCGACAACATGACCGACCGGACGCGCTATCATGCGCTCAACGAGGCGATGACCGAGCTGCGGGGCACCGACTATGAATTCAACATCAAGGGTATCGACGAATTCAGCGTCACCCACGACTCCGTGATGTTGGAGGCCGCCAATACGAGCTTCCAGATCCACTTCCAGGTCGAACCCGATGAGTTTGCCACCCTCTACAATATCGCGCAGGTGACCTCGGCACCGGTGCTGGCCCTGTCGACGTTCTCGCCGCTGCTGTTCGGCAAACGGCTCTGGCACGAGACACGGATTGCGCTGTTTCAGCAATCGATCGACACCCGGACCACCGAGTTGCACCACCGGGAGCTCGAACCCCGGGTCACCTTCGGGAACGACTGGATCGAAGATTCGGTCCTGGAGGTCTACAAACAGGACATCGCCCGGTTTCGACTTCTCTTCGGCGTCGACGTCGAAGAGGATCCCATCGCCAAACTGGATGCCGGGGAGACGCCGAACCTGGACGCCCTCTCGTTGCACAATGGCACCGTCTATCGCTGGAACCGCGCCTGCTACGGGGTCTCGGACAACGGCAAACCGCACCTTCGGATCGAAAATCGGGTGATGCCGTCGGGGCCGACCCCCGTCGACGAGGTCGCCAACGCCGCCTTCTGGTTTGGCCTCATGAGCGGCTTTCTGAGCGAATACGGCGACCCGAAGGAGGCGATGGAATTCAACACGGCGAAGACGAACTTCTTTTCGGCCGCCCGAGAAGGGATCTCGGCGCCGCTGACCTGGATGGATGGCGAGACGTATCCGGCCGCCGACCTGATTCAGGGCAAGCTGCTCCCGCTGGCCGCCGAGGGCCTGCAGAGTTCGGGCATCGACGACCGTGACATCGAGCGGTATCTCTCGATCATCGACCGTCGCATTCAGAACGAACAGACCGGTTCACAATGGATGCTCCGCTCCTTCCAGAACATGGACGACGAGAAGGGGCTCGGGGAACGGCTCGCCGCGGTGACCCGCGGGGTCGTCGAGAACGGTTCTGACCGCAAGCCGGTCGCGGAGTGGTCTCTGGCGGAACTCGAGGAGTCGGTTCCCTGGGAGGAACACTACCTGTACGTCAGCCAGTACATGATGACCGATTTCTTTACGGTCAACGAGGACCAGATCGTCGATCTGGTGACCAACGTCATGAACTGGGAGCATCTGCGCCACGTGCCCGTCGAAGACACGGAACACCGGCTGGTCGGACTGGTGACTCACCGCACGTTGCTCCAGCTTTTCGCCGAACAGCAGGGAGACCCCGAGGCGTTGGCCGAAGACATCGAAGTCGCCGACGTGATGCTTCCCGCCGATGAGCTGTACACCGTCACCCCCGAGACGACGACCCTGGAGGCGATCCAACTGATGCGCGAAAAAGAGATCTCGGCGCTGCCCGTCGTCGCCAGCGAGGACTCGGACAAGCTCGTCGGCCTGGTGACCGAGACGGAGTTCATGGATATCGCCCGGGCGTTGCTGACCGAGCGACTCGAAGGGCTGGATGAAGCCGACTCCGACGACTCCTGAAGATTCAGTCCGTGGCGGGGGCGCCGCCGACAACCTCGAAGGCTCCATACCCGACTACCTGCCGCGAGGGCCCGCCGCCGTCGGCGGAGGTGGCCATGGCTCGACACCGGACCTGCAGGCCGTGGCGGTCGGCCCAGCCGATCAACCCCTGGATGGGCAGCCGGCCGGTCGTCTTGCGGCGGCCCACTCCGTCGGCCTCGAGTGATTCGATGGCCCGGACGGTCTCGCCGTCGATCTCGGTCGCCTCGCTTTGGGCGTGACCTTCACTCAGATTGGCGGCCACCACGACGACCGTCTGTCCGCCGCCGAACTGTTCGAAGACGTCGGCGACATCGGCGGGATCGGCGTCGCCGACGAGCATGGGGACGATCTCGACCTCCCCCAGCGCCGCCTGCAGGAACGGAATCTGCAGCTCGAGATTCGCCGCCGGCTCGAAGGCCGCCTCGATCGGACGGACGTCATCGCGTTCCAGAAGCGCGCCGACCGCCTCCAGGTCCACATCGACGACGCCGAGCGGGGAGCGCATCCCATCGAACCTAGCGACCGCCATTCCACGAAACGGAACGCGCCCGGAGGAGCCGACCAGGAGTACCCGATCGATCCCATCGGCCACGGCGAGTCGTGCCCAGGCTTCCCCCATCGTCGACCCAGCCAATTCGTAATCCCCGTACGGCGAGATCAATCCGCGAGGGGTGCCGTCGGCAGCCGCGTGGGCCCGGTCGATCGCCTCGCGGACGACCGACTCGAGCTTGTCGGCATCCGCCGGATACTGGTGTCCGCTGAATTGCGGCTCGCGAATGTTGCGCTCTTGGCGTCCGAACAATTTCTCGAGCCACTCCTTCATCGCGCACCTCCACGGATCATCGTTTGCGGGCAAGCAGAAGTCCGTCTCCGATCGGAACCAACGAGGGCGTGACGCGATCGTCGTCGGCCACGGTGTCGTTGAGCCGGCGGATCGCCTTCGTCGACGGGTCGTCATCCTCGGGATCGACGACCGAGCCACTCCACAGCACATTGTCGAAGGCCAGCAGTCCGCCCGGGCCCACCAGGTCCATGCATCCTTCGTAGTACGCGACGTAGTTTTCCTTGTCGGCGTCAACGAAGGCGAAGTCGAAGTCTCCCCGGTGGCCGTCGTCGATGAGCGCCTCGAGCGTCTCCAAGGCGGGCCGCAGCTCCAGTCGAATGCGATCGTCGAGGCCCTCCTTGGCCCAGTAGTCTCGGGCGATCGAGGTCCACTCTTCGTCGACATCGCAGCACACCAGCTCACCATCCTCGGGGAGGGCCCGACCGATGCACAGGGCGCTGTAGCCCGTGAACGTGCCGATCTCGATGGCCCGTTCGACTCCCATCAGCTCGACGAGCAACGTCATCAACGCCCCCTGTTCGGCGCTGATCTGCATGTTCGCCGCCTCCATCGACGCCGTCCGCTCCCGCAGCTCGGCCATCACCTCCGTCTCTCGAACCGAAATCTCTCGAAGGTAGTCGTTGAGGGCTTCGTCGATCTGGATTGTCGTGCGAGACATGGTGTCTCCATTCGGTTGGCGGAATCGAATTTACCTAGATGAGCGGCACGTCGTCGCCGAGATCGGCGACCTCGATATCGAAATCGGACCGGCCAAACGACGTCCCCACGGCGGCTGCCGACGCGACGTACATCGAATCCTCGGGAACGCGCCGATTGGTGTCGGCCACACTCTCCAGCGGGACGCTCGTCAGATGATTGTCCTGCAGCGCGACCATCCGGCCGTAACTGCCGCGAGCGACCAGCGATGCCGCGTAGGCCCCAAAATTGGTGGCCAGGCGTCGATCGAACGACGTCGGCGTTCCCCCGCGCTGGATGTGTCCCAGCACCGTCGTCCGAATCTCGCTGTTGAGTCGGGACTCGAGCTGCTGTTTGAGGACGTTTCCCACCCCACCGAGTCGTACGGGATCGGTGCTCGACTCGTCGGTCTCTCTGACCGTCATATCACCACCGACGGGCCGGGCTCCTTCGGCGACCGCGATGATCGTGAATTCCTGACGATCCTCGCGCTGCGCACAGACCCGCTCGATTTCGTCGAGTTCGTACGGGAACTCGGGCAACAGGATAACGTCGGCTCCGCCCGCCAGGCCGGCGTGCAACGCAATCCACCCCGAATACCGGCCCATCGTCTCCAGGATCATCACCCGGTTGTGGCTCTGACCGGTAGTGTGAAGGCGGTCGATGGCCTCGGTGGCGATCGACACCGCGGTATCGAAGCCGAAGGTCATGTCGGTGTGGGCTACGTCGTTGTCGATGGTCTTGGGCACGCCCACGAAGTTGACCCCCTTCTCCTGGAGTCGGTGGCAGATCGACATGGTCCCGTCCCCGCCGATGGCGACGACGCCGTCGAGTTCCAGCTCCCGATACAGGTCGACGATTTCATCGGAGACGTCTTCGCCGTCGCGGGCATGATACTCGAAGGGATTGGCCTTGTTCGAGGTCCCGAGGATCGTCCCGCCGCGGGTTAAAATCCCGCTGACGTCTCGATAATCGAGCTTGCTATACCGACGCTCGACCATCCCTTCGAACGCATCCTTGAACCCGACGACCTCGGCGCCGTGCTGCAGGATCAGCGCCTTCGACACGGCTCGGATCACCGCGTTGAGGCCGGGACAATCCCCACCACCTGTCAAGATTCCTACCTTCATGATCCGTCCGGTGCGTTGACTACGTTGATCGGTTGTCCGTCCAGCGCGTTCCGTATGTTGTCGGCGGTCGTCTCCACGAGCCGCTGACGCGCTTCGATACTCGTCCAGGCATTATGCGGGGTGATCAGACAGTTGTCGGCATCCAACAGTGGGTTGTCCGATTCGATCGGTTCGGCAGACACCACATCAACGGCCGCAGCGGCGATGCTGCCGCTGTTGAGCGCGTCCCGCAGAGCCGCTTCATCGACCACCGGTCCCCGCGAGGTATTGATCAGCCGGGCCGACGGCTTCATCGCCTCGAGACTGTCCGCATCGATCAGCCCCCGCGTCTCGTCGGTCAGCGGACAATGCAGTGTAAGCAGGTCTGCCCGGCAGACCACCTCGTCGGTATCGGCGAACTCAAACCCGGACCATTCCGGGGCCCGGTTCGAGGTGTCATTCGACGCCACCACCTCCATGCCGAAGGCATCTGCCAGCTCGCCGACACGTCGGCCGATTCGCCCCCATCCGATCACCCCGAGTGTCTTGCCCTTCAATTCTCGGATAGGACGGTTCCAAAACGTAAAGTCGTCGGCCTCTTCCCAGGCACCGTCGGCGACATCCCGGGCGTGCTCCCCGACACCGCGCAGCAACTCGAGCATCAATCCGAAGACGTGCTCGGCCACCGAATTCGTGCTGTATTCCGGCACATTCGAGACCGGAATTCCGCGGCGATCGGCGGCATCGAGATCCACAACATCGTAGCCCGTCGCCAGGACCGAGATGAAACGAACCTCTGAGAGCTCCGAGAGGACCGCCTCGTCGATGCGGGTCTTGTTTGTCACCAGCACGTCGGCTCCCCGGGCCCGCTCGACGACGGCCTCGGGCGGAGTGCGTTCATAGATCTCGAGCTCGCCGAGCTCGCGCAGCGGCTCCCAGCTCAGATCTCCCGGATTCGTCGTATGACCGTCCAGAATGCAGATCGACATCATCGTCTCGTCGATTGGTTTAAAATGGATTATCTGGGTTCAGGATGCCTCGATCGCGACCTTGCCGATGTGACGTCCCTCGATGACATAGTTCAACGCCTCGTGGACATCGTCGAACCCGAAGGTGGTATCGACCACGGGACGGATCTCGTTGGCCTCGAGCGCCGAGCACATGTGTTCGAACATCTCCCGGTGGCCGACGATCACCCCCTGGATGCGTATGTTCTGCATCAACACGGGGACGACATTGAAATCCTCGATGGCGCCGGCCAACACTCCAATCAGGCTGATGCGCCCGCCGATCCGGACCCCTCGCACCGACTGTTCCAGTGTGTTGGCCCCGCCGACCTCTACGATATGATCGGCGCCGACCCCGTCGGTCAGCTCCTTGATGCGATCGCCCCACTCGGGCACCTCTTCGTAGTTGATACCGGCGTCGGCGCCCCGACCGGCCATGCGTTCGAGCTTGGCTTCGCTGCTGGAGGTGATGATGACGTCGGCACCGGCGGCCTTGGCGAATAAGAGAGCAAAGCTCGAGACGCCCCCCGTCCCGAGCGTCGTCACGGTATCCCCCGCCTTCACGTCGCCCTGCTCCATCAGCGCGTTCCACGCCGTCACCCCCGCACAGGGGAGCGTCGCGGCCTGCGCGTCACTGAGATATTCGGGAACCTCCACCACGGACCGCGCCGGCAGGACCATCTGCTCGGCCAACGTACCATCCAGCGGCCCGCCGAGTGCTGTCTTCAGTCGTTTTTTCGTCGGTCGACCGGCGATCCAATCCCTGGCAAAGATCGGGCATACCCGGTCCCCGACCGACACGCGGTCGACGCCGTCGGCCACCTCGACCACTTCTCCGACTGCGTCCGAAAACGGAATCAGGGGAAGGGGCTGATTGGGATTATAGGCCCCCTGGATCATCAGGATATCGCGGTAGTTCGGCGACCACGCCCGCATCTTCAGACGAACCTCTCCGTGGCCCACCTGGGGGTCTGGGCGCTCGGTCAACCGAAGGTTGTCCAGCCCAAAGTCGTCCCGGATCTCGTAGCAGCGCATGCGTTCCTCGCGTCGGGAGAGTAATCATCGAAGCGACGGCGCCCCGTGCATACCAAGGTCCCCCTCCAATTCGAATATCGACGTCACTGCTTGACCAGCGGATTTCGACTCAGCACGGTCGACTGGCCTTCGGTAAGCCGCGGCTCCGCGTCCGACCCCGGCGGTGGAGCCATCGGAAACATCAGATTGTCGTAGTCGCCACAGTCGCTGGGACTCCGTACGAGTTTGTCGGCGATGTCGTCGCAGACCGCGGTGTCATCGATGGGATCGGTTGTTCCCAGTACCCGCTCGACTTGCGGCGCATTCGATGTGTCGTGGCTCGCCTCCGTGGTGTGGCGAAGGCCCAGGAAGTGCCCCAGCTCGTGGGCGAGGATGTGGGCGACGTGGTCGTTGTCGAATCCGAGGTCGGTCGTCTGCATGATCACGCCATTTCGGGCGTTGCCATGCATCCCGGCGCTGCCGGGCAGCCCGGCCGACAACCCCAGCACGCTGGCGGCGCCCTCACCATCGAATGCCAGATCCTCGACCATAAAGACATCGATCGACAGATGACCGTCCCGGGTGTCGTCCGGCGGCCGTCCGTACGCCATCAGCCGAAGTGCATCCAGACGGGTCGTCACTCGACTGAACTCCTGGACGACCGCCTCGGAGACCGCGGGAAACCGAATCTCTCCGAGTTCGATCGAACCGCGACCCAGAAGCGTCTGCGTACGCGAGAGTACCTCCGATAGATCCGGGTTCGTCGCGGCGGTCTCATCACTCATCGGATCGGACCCGACGATGTAGACATTCAGATCGAGGGTCGGGCGACCGCGATTCTGGAGCAGATAGAAGCAGGGAGACTCCGGCGATCGGCTCCTGATTTGAATGGTGTACGCGCCCCCGGGTTCGACGAGTTCCTGATGCTTCGGGGCGTAGGGCACCAGGATAGGCCACTCCATCGAGACCCGCCCGAAGGTGCCGAAACCCGTCAGTTCCGCCGGGTCGAGCTGGAAGGTGGCGGGTGTATTGTGGTGGCGGTAGCCTTCGACCAAATCGAGGGTCTGACTCGGGGTCTCCAGCGATATCGGCCGAATCTCGCCGGATAACGTCAGCGGAACGGCGAGGAATCCGTCGACACCCTGGTCGAGCTGGAAATCGAATGCATAGGTCGTCGAGTCAGCCTGCTGTGAGACGACCCGCGGCTCACACCGGAAATCCAACACCTGACGGGTGCCGGAAAACTCGGGGCCCCGTCGACGCCCCTCGGGCAGACAGCCCCACACACCATTCGGTTCGACGAGCAAACACTGGTATCCGTCGCGACAATCCGAGTTCCGGGTGCATCCGTCCACACAGATCGATCCGAGATCATCGAGCTGGACGCAGGCGGCATCGGTGCCGCTGCAACCGCGCCCGTCGTCGCACCCCGTGCGACTGCAGTACCCGCCGGGAAACTCCCCGCTCAAACAGCGGTCCCCGTCGCAGGTCCGCGAGGACCCACAGGCCGCCCCCGTGGGGTCGGGTTCCCGGGGCACGTCGACCTCGATCGCATCGTCGGCATCGTCCGAGCCGGAGTCGCCGTCACGGCCCATATCGATCTCGTCAGCCTCCACATCGTCGGGGCGCCAGATCGTACCTTCCGACCCCCCGATGGCATCGGACTGGTGGCAACCCGCCAGAAGCGCCACCAGAGCCGCGACCCCAACGAGCCCGGCGATGAGCGCCCTCCGGCTCCACAGCCGGCCGTCCCGTCGCCGCTGCGCTGTGGTCGAACTCTCACATGCCATCAAAGCACCCGGCCGCTCTTCAGTGAAATCTTCGGGCACTGTACCAGCCACCCTGCAGGGGCTCAAACGTTCGAAGTTCGCGGGCTCATTCCCTCGATTCCATCGCTTCCTTTCCCGCACGGGGTGCGGGTGGTACCCTCGCCGCACGATGAAGTGCCCGTCTTTCGGGGTGTCGAGTCGACGGATGCCTGAACAGAGCGTACCAACCCACATTTTCCGATGGGATCTCGATAAGACCTACCTTCGCACGGAATTCGATACCGTACGGGATCTCATCAAAACAGCACTTCAGACCGCCGAAGAGAAGGTCAACGTCCCGGGGGCGGTGGAGTTGCTGCGGGAGCTAAAACACGAGCACGCCGACTCGCTGGTGACCTTCATTTCGGGAAGTCCCTCTCAGATGCGCAACACGCTGGAGCAGAAGTTCCAGCTCGACGGCATCGAACCGGACATCTTCGTGCTCAAGCCCACGCTACGCTACATCCTCTCCGGGCAATTCGGAGCGGTCCGCGGTCAGGTCGGGTTCAAACTGAGCACCCTGCTTCGTCTGCGTGCCGAAACACCCCTGGCCCCGGAGACGATGTTCGGCGACGACGCCGAGCAAGATGCCTTCATCTACTCGTTGTACGCCGACATCGCCGCGGACCGGGTCAGCCGCGATACCCTGCGCGAGATCCTCATCGAGGCCGACGTCCACGACGAGATGCGCCGAAACATCCAGGCCCTGGCGGCGACGCTGGAGCCGAAGGACACCGCCCGCCGTATTCTGATCCACCTCGAAGAGAAGACGCCGCCGGGACGGTTTCTGGTCTTCGGCCCGCGCGTGGTGCCGATCGTCAATTATTTTCAGGCTGCAGTCGTCCTCTTCGCCGACGGAACGATGGGGGCTCAGGGCGTACTCAGGATCGCCGCCGCGATGATGCACCGCCACGGGTTCGGCATGCTCGAGCTGACCAATTCTTTCGAGGATTTGATGCGTCGGCGCCACCTGTCGCCCGACGTCATCGACCGTTTCGCCGACGGACTCGAAGAGGGACAGGCGCCGGCCGACGACGACCTGACGTTGCCCCAGGCCTTTATCGACCAGCTCATCCGGCGGGCGCGCAGCCTGGCGCCGAGAAGCCGGTTCGAGCCCAGAAGCTGGACGGGCCCTCCCGACTATCTGGAGGTACTCCAGTCGGACCGAGGACTGCGCGAGTCGGTCCAGGAAAAGTCCTCAAAGGGGCTCTTCAGTTAGTATCACTCACCCCAGAGCCCGATCGACGACCCACTCGATGACCTGACCCGACCCGTCGACGCCGTCGAGACGACTCATCTCCTGGATACCCGTCGGGCTGGTGACGTTGACCTCGGTCAACACGTCGCCGAGCACGTCGATGCCGGCGAACCAGATGCCGTCGCGCCGAAGCCGCTGTCCGACCTCTTCGCAGATCCGGCGGTCCCGCTCGGTCAACTCGGTCTTTTCGACCGACCCTCCGACGTGGATATTACCGCGGTGGTCGTCCTCGGGCGGCACCCTCAGGATGGCACCCATCGGTTCCCCGTCCAGAAGAAGAATTCGTTTGTCGCCGCGACGCGCCTCGGGGACGTACGTCTGGCAGACGACGCGTCTCTCGCCTTCCCGGGTCATCTGTTCCAACAACGAATTGAAATTCCGATCGCCACTATCGAGCACGAAGACGGCCGCGCCGCCATGTCCGTCGACCGGCTTGATCACACACCGGCCGCCGTGCTCCTCCATGAACGATTCGATAACCTCGCGCTCCCGGGTGACCAGCGTATCCGGGATCAGCTCGGGAAAGTGGAGTGCGTACAGCTTTTCGTTCGCCACGCGCAGACCCGTCGGATCATTGAGGACGAAACATCCCTGCTCGGAGGCGAGCTCCAACAGGTGGGAGGCGTGCAGGTAGTCGACGTTGAACGGAGGGTCCTTGCGCATCAGCACGGCGTCGAGCTCGTGGAGCGGCCGCCGTCGACCTTCCCCCAGATCGTAGTGGTCTCCCTGTTTTCGACGGACCGTGACCGGGTGGATCCGCGCCCGGGCTTCGTTGCCCCGAGCGTACAGGTCTTCGGGCCGGATAAAGAAGATATCGTGCCCGCGCTGGTGGGCGGCGAGCATGAACGCAAAGGTCGTATCCTCGTTCAGGATGATTCCATCCAGCGGGTCCATGACGAACCCGATCTCTGCCGTTGCCATCCTCGCCTCACTTTCCAAGTTGCTGTTTGAGTTGCTTCAGGTTCTTCAGCTTGTTTTCTCCACCCCGCAGCACCTCGATCTTCTGACGCTTTTCGCGCTGACCGCCCGGGGCCGCCGAACCGGCGGACGGGCCGCTCGAGCCGGTGACCGCGTCGGCCGAGGGAGTCAGTTTGTCGGCCACAAATCCCGCCACGGTAAAGACCTCGTCGTCGCCGGCGTATCCGACGTATCGCCCCTCTCCGGCGGCGTCGCCCAGTCGGATAACCACCCGGCCGGAGTCGGTATTCAGGACGACTCGGTCCCTGGCCCCGACGAGTCCCGCTTCGGAGGGCCCAACCTCCGGGAAACCCGTGACAGTCAAGTTGGCGACCCGTTCGACGAGGCCCTCGATCTTCGATGAGCTGACGGATGTGTCGGTGGAGGGATGCTCCAGGCTCCACCCGTCTTCGCCCCGGGTCACCAACAGACCGTCTCCTCCGGTGAATTCGACGGATTGCACCGACGATGTGTCGATGGGACGCGGATTCTTCGAGCGAATGGCATCGAGCGTGATGTCGAGCTTTCTGCCGGCGTACTTGCTGAGAGCATAGTGATACGGTCGATCGGTGCGCTTGGCGAACCACGACGTCGAGTCTTCCGAATCGACACGGCCCAATTCGAGCTCCGCGGCGGTGTCACCCTCTTTGGTCGAAACCGTCACCGTCGCCACGGGCTCGTCGAGCCCGAGCGAACCCAGCTGACGATCATCGGCAAACCCCTTGGCGCTCAGGGTCGACAGCGTGTCGACCACACTCTTGATTTCCTCGGAATCGAGGCTCCACGACACGCTCGGGTTCGCAAGTCTCCAGTCGGCGCTCTCGCCAGACGCTCCGTCAGAGCGGGCCAAGACAATCGACGGCCCGTCCGAACGGTCGACGCGAATCTCGCCGATCGCCGAAGATTCGACGTCCAAAATCGTCTTGTCGCGATAGGAGTCGACGGATTTTCGCACGAAGTTTCCCAGACCGGTACGGGCCCGATAGATGCGCGCGGCGTCGGGCTTTCGCACGTAGGTCCGCTCGACCCCGGTCTTTTCGATCGTTTTCCGGTCCCCGACGATCAGGTCGATCGCCGGCGATTCGGCGTCATCGGCGAAGACCCGCACCCGGACGCCCTTCGCCTGGTCGACACCGTATTCGCCGGCCCGCTCGGCGTCGAGCTGAAGGTCGTCGGTCCGGATGGGATTGGAGAAGGCATTCTCGAGGGTCGTCACCGTCGAATCGCGCAGGGTCCCCGAGACGGGCTCCACCATGCGCCACTCACCGTCGCGTTTGGCGAAGACGACCCGTTCTCGCGCCTGGTCGCCGGAATCTGCTGATTGCTCGGCACCCGCATCGGCCTGCGCGGCCGACCCGGAGCCGGCCTCGGGGCTTCGTTGCAACTCGATGCGGCTCGCCGCTTCGACGGCCGAGATAGTCCAGGGACTCGAGACCTTCGACGGAGGAGATTCGGTCGTCAGAAAATAGACCCCCAACAGAATGACGAAGATGCTGAGCGCGATCAGTGTTCCACGTTTCATAGATCGTCTCCACTCCATGTCAGCTTCTCGCGCCGGCGACGGCGCCGATACATCATTCCGATTCCGATCAGCGCGAAGAGAGCGGGCACACACGCGATATTGACGAACTGGATCGCCCGTTTCATGCGGGAGTCGACCTCGCCGACAAGCCGCGGCATCGACTTGCTACGAATCTCGGTCAGGGAGCTGTCCTGCACCAGCCACTCGATGCTGCTGATGAAGAACTGACTGCCCATCTGAGCGAGCCGCTGGCTGTAGCCCAGCGACTGGACGGGCCGGTAGAAGGTGCCACTCCCGATGACCAACAGCCGGCTGTTGGCAGCTTGGTCGGCCCCCGTGGAGCCACCGTTCTTTCCGGTGACGCCCTCGGGGATCTTGTGCTCGTCGTAGTAACTCGGAAGATTCCCCTGAAGAGCCGCGCCGAGCACGAAGGGCCCGGGCTCTTCGGATCCCACGGGGTCCTGCAGATCCTTGTAGGATAGCGACTTCGGCGGGCTCGGTCGGCGTACCGCCGAATCGGCCGTCTGCAACACCTCGAAGACCTCGATCTTGTCGTCGCCTCGAGCCGCGGCCTTGATGGTCAGGCTCGACGGAGCAGGCATGGCGAGCGTGTTCATGCTCTTGGCAAACGGAAGCTGCCGGTTGACCTTTGGAATCGTGAAGACCGCCGGGTGGCTGACCCGGGCAAATCCGCGTTCGGTCCGAATCATCCCCATCGCCAGCGCATTCTGACGGTCCAGCACCAGATCCCGGTTGTGCTGGATGCCGTGGGTCGCGAAGAACGAGCTGAGCCCGGGTTTCAACGGCTTTCGCACGCTCGGCATCTGCCGTGCCCTCGCCCCCATCTGTTGCATCATTTTGCGCTGCATCTGGCGGTCGATGCCGGTACTCGACTGATACCATCCCACGCTCCCGCCGCGCTGCATGAACTGGTCGATGGCGTATTTTGCCTTGCCGCTAAACGGCTGGACGGGGTTCAAAAGCACCAGCGCCGAGATGTCGTCGGGGACCCGGGACTTGCTCGACAGATCGATGGTGGTCGGCTTGATCAGGTCGCCGTACAATCGGTCGAAGACCGGGCCGATCTGCCGGGAGAATTGCTGGTTGTCGGCTGGACCGCCAAATCCCTTCACGAACGCGACCTTCCGGGGCTCGCGGTCCGTCAGGTTCATCAGCGCCTTGGTGAATTCGTATTCGAAGTTTCCACGGGCCCCGGCGCCTCCCTGGAGTTCCTTGATGACCTCCTGTTTGTCACCCTGAAGGAAGGTCACGCACTTGAAGACGGCCCGCAGCGAGACCTTGTCCTTGCCGCGCTGGCCGATCCCGACCTTCTCGCAGCCGTACCCCTTGGCTGCGTCCTCGGTCTCGGGGTTGTCATCGGGTGCGACGACCTGAAAGTCGAAGTTGTCGCCGCCCGACGCCGCGTATTCGGTCAACAGGTCCTTGACCCGCTGACGAAGGGTGTGATGCGGAGGGGGCATATCCGCCGAAATAAAGGCCTTGACCTGGACCGGTTCCTCCAGGTTCTCGACCACGTTCCGACTCGGCTCCGAGAGCGTGTAGATCTGGTCTTCAGTCAGATCGAGCCGAAGGCCCGACATCTGACTGACGATGGCGTTGGCCAGGATCGCAATGCCGATCGCCGCGGCGACCACCACGATGGCGTTGGTCCCGCTGATCCACTGACGTTTGCGACTGACGTCGCGCCCCTTTCCTTCTCGTTTATCGCGTGTCTCGTCGGTACTCATCGTCGAAGCAATCTCGTCTCAAGGGACAAGGAAATTCGTGGCACTCACCACCGCCGGGAGGCGATACTGACCTGAGCGACCAGCAGAGCGACGCCGGTCACCGAGATGTAGTAGAAGACGTCGCGGATATCGACGACGCCGCGCGCCAGGTTGTTGAAGTGCGAATTCGTCGACAGGTAGTCGACTACGCGCGCCATCGTCCCCGTCGGTTGCCCGACCAACTGGTCGATGAGGTACAGGAAAAAGCAGATCGAAAAAGCGGTCAGGATGGCGACCACCTGGTCGCGCGTCCAGCTTGAGGCCATGAGCCCGATGGCCGCGTACGTGCCGCCGAGCAGAAGCAGGCCGATGTATCCGCTGGCGACCGCACCCCAGTCGAGGTCTCCCAGCATCGACAGGGTGATCGGATAGGCCAGTGTCATCGTAAAGACGACCGCCAGCAGACTGAGAGCTGCCAGAAACTTGCCCATCACGATCTCGAAATCGCTCAGCGGCATCGTCATCAAAAGCTCCAGCGTGCCCATGCGCTTCTCTTCGGCGAACAGGCCCATGGTGACCGCCGGCGCGAAAAACGCCAGAAACAACGGAGCCTGGCTGAAGAAACCGCGCAGTGACAGCAGGTTGATCTGCTGAAAATAATTGAGCCAGAACAGTGCCCCGGTGATCAGCAAGAAGAGGATCACCACGATGTAGGCGACCACCGAATTGAAGTAGGCGCCCAGTTCCCGCTTGAGTACGAATCCGATGTTTTTGAGCATGACTCTTGGGTCTCCGTAACGTCACAGAGTGCACATGGACTGCCGTCGGCCGCCGATTCAGGAGGCCCGGCGGCCCTCTTCGGTCGACCCCTCGGTGTAGACCCGAAAGATCTCTTCGAGGGAAGGCTGAGCCCGCGAGAGGCTCTCCATGCCGTGATCGTGGTCGGCTTCAGCCCGAAACAGCGACCGCCGTGCCGTCTCCTCGTCGTCGGTCTCGATCCGAAACACGTGGGTGCCGCGGCGGCCGGGCTCCTCGGTCACATCATCGACCCCCTCCAGTTCGACTAGCATCTGCTTCAGGGTCTCGGCGTCGGCCTCGGGACCGAAAGAGACGCTCAGTCCGGGCTCGGTCTCCGCGACCGCATCTTCCAGGGACTCGAGGTCGTCGTCGGCCACGATATCACCCTCGTTGATGATGATGACCCGGTCGCAGACCGCCGATACCTCCTGGAGGATGTGCGTCGACAGGATGACCGTCTTTTCCTGGCCGATACCGGTGATGACGTCTCGAATCTCGACGATCTGGTTCGGGTCCAGCCCGGTGGTCGGTTCGTCCAGAATGATGACCTCGGGCTCGTGGATGATCGACTGAGCCAGTCCGACCCGCTGCCGGTATCCCTTCGACAGCTCACGGATCGCGCGGTGGACCACTGCCTCCAGACCCGTCAGCTCCACGACCCGGCGTATGCGTTCCTCTCGACGGCCGGGCTCGACACCTCGCACCTCGGCGACGAACTTCAGGTAGTCATGGACGAGCATCCCCTCGTACAGCGGCACGTTTTCGGGAAGGTATCCGGTGCGCTGGCGGACTTCGTCGGGGGAGGCGTGGACGTCGAACCCGGCGACCTGGGCAGTCCCTTCGGTGGCTGCCATATACGAGGTCAGAATCTTCATCGTCGTCGTCTTCCCGGCCCCGTTCGGCCCCAGGAACCCGACGATTTCGCCGGGCTGGACCTCGAAGTTGATCCCGTTGAGGGCCCGGAAATCGCCGTAGGCCTTCACGACGTCGTCGACCACGATCGAAGGATCGTTGCGAGAGTTACCATCTTCAGACATCCATTGACTCCCGGTCGCGTCGCTCGTGTATGCAACTGTCTCGTGCGAACACTCCTGATATCGCCGAATGTTGTTTCTAGACATCCAACAGTTGGCGTCAAGCATCAGTACGGCCAGAGGATCTCTTTGTTTTCGGCTGTATTGTCGTTACACCTTTCGATCCCGCTTGGCGGGTGTCACCCTCACCCTCTGGTTTTGGATCGCACCCACGAGGCCGCATGCAGGTCACGACGCATCTGGACAGCTCCCTCCGCGAGCGAGCCGACGATCCCGGTGAGCTGCAGGAGGCGCTCGAGTCGGAGGCCAACGACCTCCGTTCGGTGCGCGAGGCCCTCGCCGAAGACCCCGAGGAACTGGACGTGACGCGGCTGGCGCGAGTGCTGAATCGACTGGCGGACCACCTCAGGCTCGATGGTCGGTTCGAATCCGCCGCCGAATACGCCGAGCAGGCCCGGGACATCTGGCACGACATGGGGCGTCGGCGTGCCGAGTTTCTGTCGGAACTCCGCCGGATCCACGCCCTCGGCGACCGACCCGAGTCCCCGGAAGCGTGGCGACAGGCACGGCAGGCATGCGACACACTGGTCGACCGGGCCAAAGCCGACGACAAACTTGGGATTTACCTCGATTTCGGCCTCGAGCGACGAGGGATCATCACATGGCGAATCGGAGAGACCGAGTCGGCCCTCACGGACCTCCGGGACGCCCTCGAGATCCGCCGCACACGCGAGGTTGTCCGACTGGCCGACCGCACCAAAGAGATCATCGACCACATCGAACACACCGAGTCGACGCTCCCGACCGACTAAACCAGTTCGATTCCCCTGCACCGGGCGTCATCATGCAATTACTCAACGTCGCCGCCGCCGCACTCAACCAGACCCCCCTGGACTGGAACGGCAACCGTGACCGGATCGTCGAGGCCCTGCAGCGAGCGCGAAGTGCAGATATCGACGTCATCTGCCTGCCGGAGCTGTGCGTCACCGGATACGGGTGTGAAGACGCCTTCCACTCGCCGGCAACGGCCCGCAGAGCCTTGCAGATGCTCGGGGAGATCCGAGCCCACACCGACGAGCTGATCTGCTCGGTGGGTCTTCCCGTCCTCTACCGAGGCGCCACCTACAATGCCTCGGCCCTGCTCGTCGACGGCTCAATCGAGGGGATCGTCGCCAAGCAGAATCTGGCCGGCGACGGCGTTCACTACGAACCCCGGTGGTTCAAAGCCTGGGAGCCCGGCTGGCGCGACACCCTCGACGTCGGCGGCGAGGTCCCCATCGGCGACATCTACTTCGATGTCGGGGGCGTGCGGCTGGGGTTCGAGATCTGCGAGGATGCATGGGTCGCCGACCGGCCGGGAGCACGCATGGCGCGTCGCGGCGTCGATCTCATCCTCAATCCGTCGGCCAGTCATTTCGCCTTCGGCAAAGAATCCATCCGGCGACGGTTCGTGCTCGACGGGTCCCGCGCCTTCGGGGTCAGTTATCTGTACGCCAATCTGCTGGGCAACGAATCGGGACGCATCATCTATGATGGCGGCACGATGATCGCCTCGGGCGGCGAGATGCATGCCTCGGGGCCGCGGTTCTCGTACGAAGATGTGGTCGTCACGTCGGCCCAGATCGATGTGGACCGCACGAGAATGGAGCGCGCCGAATTGGCGAGCTGGGAACCCGATTCCAGTGCCGCCAAGCGCGACGCGGTTGAAGTTGACTGGTCTTTCCCGGAACGAACGCCGTCGGCTCGAGGCACCGACGGGCCCGAGTGGGAAGACAGCGACACCCTCAAGGAGGAGGAATTCACCCGAGCGGTCTGTCTGGGCCTGTTCGACTACCTGCGCAAGAGCCACTCCGACGGATTTGTCGTCTCGCTGAGCGGCGGCGCTGACTCGAGTGCAACGGCTGTACTGGTCGCACAAATGGTACGGCTGGCGGTCGACGAACTCGGCGCCGACGGCGTGGCCGAAAAGCTCGGCCACATCGACGCGCTGCGAGCAGTCGACGCCGAATCCTCTGCTCGTGATATCGTCGAGGCCCTGCTGACCTGCGTGTACCAGGCCACGCGCAACAGCTCCGAGGAAACCCGAACGGCCGCCACCCAGGTCGCCGAGTCCATCGGCGCGACCTACAATGAATGGGATGTCGACGGCCTCGTCGGAGACTACACGGAACTGCTCGAGGACACGGTCGAACGCAAATTGACGTGGCAGCAAGACGACATCGCCCTTCAGAATATCCAGGCGCGGGCTCGAGCTCCGGGGATCTGGATGCTCGCAAATCTGAAAAACGCACTTCTCCTTGCGACGAGCAACCGGTCAGAGGCGGCTGTCGGCTACACGACAATGGATGGCGACACCGCCGGCGGTCTCAGCCCCATCGCCGGGATCGACAAGGCCTTTTTGCGGCGCTGGTTGAATTGGATGCGTGATCAGGGCCCTGCCGGATGTGAAGCGATCCCCGCGCTCGAGGCCGTCACACGCCAGCAACCCAGCGCCGAGCTTCGCCCGGCCTCGGCCGGCCAAACCGACGAATCCGACCTAATGCCCTACGTGATCCTCGATCGAATCGAACGGCTGGCGATCGGCAGCAGATACGATCCACTCGAGGTCCTTCAGTGCCTCATCGACGACGTCGAACACCGCGACCTCCAGACCCTGGGAGAATGGGTAGAGGACTTCTTCCGACGATGGAGCCAAAACCAGTGGAAGCGGGAGCGCTACGCGCCATCGTTTCATCTGGATGACCAGAATCTCGACCCGAAGACGTGGTGCCGATTCCCGATCCTCTCGGGCGGATTCGACCGCGAAATCGACGAGATGTGGGACTGGATCGCGGCCAGAGATGGCTCCTCGAGTTCGGAGTAAGTGACATGGCCTTTACCTACGACTACCCCCGGCCGGCGTTCGCCGCCGACTGCGCGCTGTTCGCGCCCCGGCGAGGTGAGCTTCAGGTGCTGCTGGTTCGCCGCGATGATCCACCCTTTGAAGGGCAGTGGGCGACCCCCGGCGGATTCGTCGAGATCGATGAGACCGCCGACACTGCCGTTCGCCGGGAACTCGCCGAAGAGACCGGTCTCGATGCCGCCGAAGCTCCGATCGAACTCGAACGGTTCGACATCTTCGATGCCCCGGATCGAGACCCCCGTGGCCGAAACATCACGGCCGCCTACTGGGGCCTGGCCGCGCGGGACCGATTGGCGCCGGAGGCCGCCTCCGATGCCAGGGAGGTCGGATGGTTTTCCGCCGAAGACCTGCCCTCGCTGGGGTTTGACCACGACGAACTTGTGCCGGCCGCCCTGACGAGCCTCAGGTCCCGGGCGCGGAACGGACCGATCGGCCGTGCCGTGTTTCAGAACACGTTCGCATTCGCCGAACTGGTCGGACTGTACGAAACGGTCCTCGGCCACACGGTCGACAAGACCGCGCTGCGCCGCTTTCTGGACAGCCAGTGTCTGGTCGACTGGATCGAAGATGACGTTGGCAGATTTCGTCCGGAGGCCTATCGTCGAACGACCGCCGTACCTCCGTCGCCGTTCGTGGATTGACTTCAGATCACCGTAAGACCAATGGACTCCAAGAACCCCGAATCGACCGATACGGCCCTTCTCCTCGTCGACCTGCAGAATGACTTCATGCCCGACGGCGCACTCCCTGCAGCCGGCGGCGACCGCGTCCCTCCGGTGGCGAATCGGTTGATGGAACACTTCGAGCTGGTCGTCGCCAGTCAGGACTGGCATCCCCCGGACCACGGAAGCTTCGCCTCGAACCACCCCGAGGGCCGGGTCGGCGATGTCATCGACCTCGACGGGCTCGACCAGATCCTGTGGCCGGATCACTGCGTGCAGGGGACCGAGGGCGCCGAATTCGTGCCCAAACTGAATACCGACGGGATCGACCGCGTCTTTCAGAAGGGGACGGACCCGGCCATCGACAGCTACAGCGCCTTCTTCGACAATGGCCACCGAAAGCCGACCGGGCTGGGGGACTTCCTGCAGGCCAACGGCATCGACCGACTCTTCGTCGCGGGGGTTGCCACCGACTACTGCGTCAAATACTCCGTCCTCGACAGTTGTCGGCGCCTGGATCTGGACACCTGGGTCGTCGTCGATGGATGTGCAGGAGTCGAAAACGAAAGTGGCGACGTCGATCGGGCGTTCGCCGAGATGCGCGACGCGGGCGCACGCCTGGTCGACAGCGGAATCGTCGAACTCATGATGTCTGATAATTGATTCAACCCGGAGCACCTATGGATACCCTGAAATCGACATACCTCGCGACTCCTCTAGGCCTGATCTTGCTGGTTGCCTTCGGCGCCGCCACGTTCGGGCTCGCCGCCTGCGAGACCTCCGACGGTCAGTCGAAGGATGCGACATCGAAGAAGAAAAAGGCCCAGAAACCCGCCGAACCGCAGGCCCCTGAAACGGTCACGGCCGCTCCGGGAGAATCGCTCGGAACGGATACACAACGCAGCGAGGAGCAGATGAGTCAGGGTGTCGTCGAGTCTCTGACCACCGGGAATATGTATTTCGGGGTCGACCTCTACAATCAGCTGGCCAAATCGGAGGAGGGCAACCTCTTTTTCTCGCCCCACAGCCTCTCGACGGTCATGGCGATGGTCTACGCCGGCGCCGACGGCGAGACGGCCTCACAGATGCGCGAGTCGATGTCGTTTCGGCCCGACGACTCCGAGCTGCACCGCGCCTTCAATCATCTCAATCGAACCCTGACCTCCGAGGCAACGAAGAAGAACACGGACGGAGAATCCTCGGGCGATCCCTTCGAACTCAACCTGGCGCAGGGTCTCTGGGTACAGCCGGATTTTCCGGTCAACCGCTCCTACCTCGAGACGCTGGGTACTCAGTACGGCGCGTCGATGCAGACCGCCCCGTTCGCCTCTTCACCCGAGGAGGCTCGCAAAACGATCAACGAATGGGTCGCTCAAAAGACGGCCCAGAAGATCAAGGACCTGCTCCCTCAGGGCTCGGTGCAAACAAACACCCGTCTGATGCTGACCGACGCCATCTACTTTAAGGCGGGCTGGAAGTCGCCCTTCCAGACCAGTCAGACCTCCGACGGTCAGTTCACGAACATCGACGGCTCGACGAGCAGCGTGAAGATGATGAGTCAGCGGGCTCGTAGCGGCCTCCGCCACGCCTCCGGCTCGAACTGGCAGGCCGTCGAGTTGCCCTACGTCGGCGGCTCGACCTCTATGCTCATGATCATCCCGGACGCCGGGAAGTTCGACGCCGTCGAATCGAACCTCTCACCGGCTCTCATCCAGAAAGTCGTCGACAAGCTGGGCTCCAAGGCCGTGAACATCCAGATGCCGAAGTTCGAGATTACCTCCGGCTTCTCGGCCAAGAAGATGCTCTCGGAGCTCGGTATGACCTCGCCGTTCGACCCCGACAAGGCCGACTTCTCGGCGATGTCTCCCGCCGAAAAACTCTTCATCCAGAACGTCCAGCACAAGGCATACATCTCAGTCGACGAGGAAGGGACCGAGGCGGCCGCAGCGAGTGCGGCGGGCATGGGGATCACCTCGATGCCCGAGTACACCGACGTCACCGTCGACCGCCCGTTCATCTTCGCCATCCGGCACCAGGAGAGCGGAGCCACTCTGTTTATGGGAAGAGTCGGTTCGATGTAGCTGGACGGGATGACCGCAAGTTCTTCGGCGGGTCGCGAAGCCGCGCACGATTTACGCGCAGATTCAAGGGACAATCGAGGGCGCACGGGGGGCTGGCCGGTTGGCACGCAAGTTGAAATCACTTCTGTGGTGACGACGTGCCAGCCGCCCCCTTCGAGCTCACGCCATGGAGCCCCACGACGAACTCGTTCGATTCATCGACTTCGATGATTCGGATGTCGAGCGGATTGCCAAGCTCGGGGAACGTCTCGCTCCGACCGTCGACGCGATCGTCGACAAGACCTGCAGAGATCTGTCTGTCGACGAACCCGCCGACTCGATGGAGAGGTTCACGCGTGCACTCTCGGACTGGCTCGGTCGCCTCTTTGAGGAACCCTTTGCCCGGGACAGACCAAAGAACTCCGGAGCGCTCGAGCGGATGGTACATTCGGCGAGCCCGTGGACTGAATGTCTGCTGGCAACGCTCCATCGGTTGCGTCGCCACCTGAGCCATCACATTCAGAGATGCTCGGACTTCCCGACGTCGCGCCAGCGCGAACTCACGCGGGCAAGCCTGGAGAAGGCCTTCGACTTTGAAGTGCTTCGTCTGGTGGAGGCCCGACACCGGGCAGACCTGCGCGGCAGCCTCGACTCCGTGGCCTCTCTGGCCTCGGGACTCTCTCACGAGATCTACAATCCCCTCAATTCGATCTCTCTGCATCTGTCGCTACTGGAGCGCCAATTGCTGGGCGACAATGGAGGAGAGAACGGACCTGAAGGGAACGAAGACGGCCGCGGCTATGCGACGATGTTGACGGCGGTTCGCGAGGAAATCCGACGGATCGCGAATTTCACCAGCGAGCTAAACGACTTTTCCCGACCCCTGATACTGCAGCCGGTTCGCATCGACATCGAGGAGTTTCTGGCGGATTTCCTGGATGCTCATACGGCGACGCTGGCATCGGCGGATATTACTCTCACACAAACCGCGATGGACGCACCGCAGCCGGGTGCCGACACTTCCGGATCCATCTATGCCGACATCGATCTTCTCGAGGAGGCGTTGCTGAACCTCGTGCAAAACGCCGTCGAGGCGATGGAGACCGCGGGATCGATCGAACTGAGACCCTCCTGGGGCCGCTCGGAAGTCTGGGTCGACGTCGTCGATTCTGGACCGGGCTTCGTCGAATCCGCCTCCCGGCGGGCCTTTGATCTCTTCTTTACGACCAAGGCCGCCGGCACCGGCCTGGGACTCCCAATCGTCCGAAAGATCACGCGAGCTCATGGCGGGCGAGTCCGAATCCTCAGCGACGACTCCCACCGTGGAGCTGCGGTTCGGCTCTCGCTGCCGAAAGCCGACTCCGACGTCGCAGCAGAGACCGACGGAGGCCGGATTCTGCAAGAGTTGCAGAGTATTTCTTGGCTCTGAAAACGTTGCAGAACTCACCGTTCCTTCTCGCCCGCGATCCTCTCGGTTCGATGCCCCACCGTTCCCGGGGACAAGACATCATCTCCAGATGTTCGAGACCGTGGCACAGAGATTGCTCCTAACAGTGGGGCACACGACCAGAGTCGGTCGAACGTGACAGATATCGGTTCCCCATCGGAGGTGGCTCCCGGGGGCTTGTCACGCGCGGCTCATGATGGAGGCCAACAAGTCTCCCTTCATGGCCAATTCAGTAGAGGAACTTCAACCAGCGGAGTAGTTATGAAGACCGGATCGGTGAAATGGTTCAATAACGCCAAAGGCTACGGGTTCATCATCCACTCGGATCTCGATGAGGACATCTTCGTCCATTACAGCCAGATCCAGGAAGACGGATTCAAGACCCTGCGTGAGGGCGAGACCGTCGACTTCGAACTCGAGCGCGGAGCCAAGGGATACCACGCTTCGAAAGTCATACGCGCCGAAAAACGCGAGTCGGACACGTCCCGAGAGGCGTAAGCCTTTCCGACGGCTTCCCCAGGGGAGCGGACGGCGGGCTCGGTCGCACCCGACCGAGGGCCCAGTGATCGTCTGACACCCTGACACGGCCTCGCATCCGGTTCCGCCGGGTGCGGGGCCATTTTTTTTTGGACTGCGTGGCCTCCACCCCCCGCCACCTTGACGCCCTTCCTTCGGGTCAGCTACCGTTCGACGCGATTAAGCGCTTTCCGATGTACGCCGGGCGAATCACGCCGACTGAATGCTCTACAGGAGTCGGGTTTCGATGTCCGAATATCGCCGAGATCCGGTCACAGACCGTTGGGTCATCATCGCGCCCGATCGAGCTCAGCGCCCCCGGGAGATGACCTTCGACGACGAGGATCGCCTCGAGTCGGAGTACTGCCCGTTTTGTCCCGGGCATGAATCGGCGACGCCCCCTTCGATCGTCGATTTTCCCAAAGATTCAGACCACTGGGACGTCCGAATCGTGCCGAACAAGTACCCGGCCGTCCGCTCCGACGCCGACGATCCCGGAAGTCCGTCGCCGCTGTTTGAGCGACGCGCGGGTCTGGGAACCCATGAAGTTGTCGTCGAATCTCCCAGGCACGTCGTCAGCCTCACCGACCTGGAAGCCGATCAACTCGAACGGGTCGTCGGATCATGGCGAAGTCGTCTGGCCGAGTTGGCCGAAGACACACGGCTCGAGTACGCCCTGCTTTTCAAAAACCAGGGGGCGCGAGCCGGTGCCACGGTCGAACACGCCCACAGCCAACTGATGGCCCTGCCGATGGTTCCGACGTTTCTGGAGGCCGAACTGCAGGGGAGCCGACGCTATTTCGACCGCCACGAGCGCTGCGTCTTCTGCGACCTGGCCGAGCACAATCTCGACTCGGGCGACCGTCTCGTCTATGCCAATGACGCGGTCGTGGCGTTTGCGCCGTTTGCGTCCCGCTTTCCGTTTGAACTATGGGTAACCCCGCGCGGACACGCTGCCGAGTTCCAGGCCACCGGTTCGACGACGAACGCGGCGATCGCCGATGCACTCGGCGCTGTACTCGATCGATTGCATCAGGCGCTGGACGATCCGCCCTACAACATGGCGGTGCACACGGCGCCGCTGCGGGCCGGGCCATTGGAGCATTTCCACTGGCACATCGAAATCATTCCGGCCCTGTCGAACCAGGCTGGATTCGAGTGGGGGTCCGGTTGGCATATCAACTCGACGCCCCCTGAATCAGCGGCAGCGCATCTGCGCAAGATTGCCACAGATACGTATTGAGCCATCGCATTCACTCCGTTGGACATGAGCGGAACATTATGGACTTGACCAAACTCATCGATACACCCTCTTCGGACGGTGTCGACCCCGCGAAACGCCACAATGTCTTGTTTGCGACCAGCGAGGTCGCGCCCTTTGCGAAGACGGGAAGCCTCGGAGATGTCGCTGCATCGCTTCCGGAAGCGCTCTGCGACCGAGGTCACCGCGTCTCGCTATTCGCACCTCTGTACGGTCACCTCGACCCGGATGATCTGCACCTGGGCCGTCGCCTGACCACCCTCGAGGTGCCGCGAAAGTCCAAGCATCAATCCAAGGTCGATGCCACGATCTGGGAGGGGCGCATATCAGAGGACGTCCGAATTTTCTTCGTCCAGGCCGACGACCATTTCGGCGCCGAGGATGTGCTCAGTTACGGGGCCGGCGACGACGATCCCGATGCCTGTGACCGCTACGCCTTCTTCAGTCGGGCCATCGTCGAATTCGTGCGCCAATTCGACATCCCGTTCGACATCGTCCACTGCAACGACTGGCACACGGCGCTGGCGCCGGTCTACCGAAGCCACTACTTCGGAGACTCGCTGGACGATACCTCCTTTGTCCTGACGATTCATAATCTGGCATTCCAGGGTCAATTCCCCGCCGATTCCTTCGATGAAACGGGGCTTCCCCGCAAGTTTGACGCCGACGACGAGCTACTGCACGACGGAGCGGTGAACTTCCTGAAAGGGGGCATCAAGTACGCCGACCGGGTCAACACCGTCAGTCCCACCTACGCCAAAGAGATCCGGACCGAATCGGGCGGCGAGGGACTGCACGAGGAGCTCGATGCTCGCGGCGACGAGTTGACCGGCATTCTCAACGGCGTCAACTACTCGGTCTGGTCGCCGGATCACGACAAGTTCATCCCGGTGCGCTACGACCGCGAAGGCCTCAACGGCAAGCGCCGGAACAAGGCCGAGCTCCAGCACCGATTTGGACTGGCCATCCGGCCGATGATTCCACTGCTCAGCTTCGTGGGTCGACTCGACGAACAGAAGGGCCTCGATATTCTCCTTCCGGCCATCGAGGAACTTCTCGACGGCATCGACGACCCGAAAAACGGATTTCAGGTCCTCTTTCTGGGCGAAGGCGAGCAACGATACGAGGACAAGATCCGCGAGCTCGCCGACGAGCACGAACGTTGGGTGGGCGCCCATCTCGGCTACCACGAGAGCCTCGCGCACCTGTACCAGGCCGGCTCCGATATGTTGCTGGCCCCGAGCAAGTCCGAGCCCTGCGGGCTGACCCAACTGTACGCGATGCGATACGGCACCCTGCCGATCGCACACAAGACCGGCGGCCTCGCCGACACGGTCGTCGACGTCGACAGCGACGATCCCGACAGCACGGGCTTCGTCTTTGACGAATTCGACGTCCGCCCGCTGCGACAGACGATCGAACGGGCCCTGGATCGCTACACGAATTACCGCCAGTGGCGTCCACTGATGGAACGCGCCATGACCCAGGACTTCTCCTGGGGGCGTTCGGCGGATGCCTACGCGGAACTGTACGACGAAGCAACCGGGCGCGACTCACGGTCCGAAGCGGCCGAATAGGACGTCTCGCCTGGACACCCGATTTCTCACTCTGACCCCGATATTGACTATGTCTGATACGATCGAACGACTCGAAAAACTCAACCGCGAGGCGGAACTCGGTGGCGGAGAGGCGCGCATCGAACGTCAGCATGACAAAGGAAAGCTGACGGCTCGCGAGCGCATCGACCTCCTGCTCGACCCGGGTTCGTTCCACGAGGTCGACAAGCTCAAGACCCACCGTTGTGTCGACTTCGACATGGACCAGAAGAAGATCCCCGGCGACGGAGTTGTCACCGGGTACGGCAAGGTCGACGGGCGCACGGTCTTCGTCTTCGCCCAGGACTTCACGGTCTTCGGCGGCAGCCTTTCCGGGGCCTTCGCCGAAAAGATCTGCAAGATCATGGACCTGGCTATCGACAACGGCGCACCGCTGGTGGGCCTGAATGATTCCGGGGGCGCGCGCATCCAGGAAGGCGTCGTGAGTCTCGCCGGCTACGCCGACATCTTCGACCGAAACGTCGCCGCAAGCGGGGTCATCCCGCAGATCTCGGCCATCATGGGTCCCTGCGCCGGCGGAGCCGTCTACAGCCCGGCGCTGACCGACTTCGTCTGCATGGTCGAAGACACCTCCTACATGTTTATCACCGGACCCGACGTAGTTAAGACGGTCACCAGCGAGGAGGTCACCAAGCAAGACCTCGGCGGCGCACAGGTGCACAGCGAAGAGAGCGGCGTCTCGCACTTCGAGTCCAAGAACGAAGAAGAGGCGATCGCTCAGATCCGAGAGCTGCTGTCGTTTGTGCCGTCGAACAACGCCGACGATCCGCCGCGCGTGGCGACCGACGACCCGGTCGACCGGGCCGACGAGTCGTTGATGGACCTGGTCCCCGAAGATCCGAAGAAGCCGTACGACATGACCTCGCTGATCGAGCAGGTCGCCGATGACAACCACTACTTCGAGGTCCAGAAAGAGTGGGCCAAAAACATCACCATCGGCTTCGCCCGTTTCGACGGCCGTCCCGTCGGTGTGGTGGCCAATCAGCCACAACACTTGGCCGGGTGTCTGGACATCGACTCTTCGGTCAAAGCGGCACGATTTGTCCGGTTCTGCGACAGCTTCAACATTCCGCTTTTGACCTTCGTGGACGTCCCCGGCTTTCTGCCCGGCGTCGACCAGGAGTACAACGGCATCATCCGCCACGGAGCGAAGCTGTTGTACGCGTTCTCCGAGGCGACGGTCCCCAAGATCACCTTCATCACGCGAAAGGCCTACGGCGGCGCCTACGACGTGATGAGTTCAAAGCACATCGGCGGCGACCTCAACTACGCCTTCCCGACCGCCGAGATCGCGGTCATGGGGCCCGACGGCGCCGTCAACATCGTATTCCGCGAGGAGCTCGAAAACGCCGACAACCCCGACGAAAAGAAAGACGAACTCGTCGAACGCTACCGAGAGACCTTCGCGAACCCGTTCCGGGCCGCCGAACTCGGGTACATCGACGAGGTCATCAAGCCGACGAAGACCCGGGAACGCATTTGTTCGGGGCTCGAGCTTCTGGAGAACAAACGCGACGAGAACCCGCCGAAAAAACACGGAAACATTCCGCTGTAATCGCGTAACTCATCCGGGTTCCATACAAAAGCCGCCCACTCGGGAGACCGAGTGGGCGGCTTTTTTGCGTGGGTCGATACGGATTGTCAGTCGCGCTGTTCGATCGGCTCGACATGACGTTCGTTTTCGCCGACGTAGACCTGCCGGGGCCGGTGGATGCGCTGTTCCTCGTCGAGCATCTCCTTGCGCTGGGCGATCCAGCCGGGGAGACGGCCCAGGGCAAACATCACGGTGAACATGTCCGTCGGGATGTCCAGAGCGTAGTAGACTGTCCCGCTGTAGAAGTCGACGTTCGGGTAGAGTCGACGCTTCGTGAAGTACTCCTCGTTGAGCGCCGTCTGCTCGAGCTGGCGAGCGATCTCCAGGTAGGGATCGTCCTGGCCGAGCTCGTCGAGCAAGTCGTTGGCCGAATTCTTCAGGATCTTCGCTCGCGGGTCGAAGTTCTTGTAGACCCGGTGGCCGAAGCCCATCAGCCGGAAGTCGTCGGATTTGTCTTTGGCCTTCTCGATGAAGGTATCGACGTCCTTGTCCGACTCGTGGATCTCGTGGAGCATCTCGATGACCTTCTGGTTGGCCCCGCCGTGCAGCGGACCGCTCAGGGCGCCCACCGCCGCCGAGACCGACGCGTACACGTCGCTGCGCGCACTCCCGACCATGCGGCTGGTCGAGGCCGAGCAGTTTTGCTCGTGGTCGGCGTGCAGAATCAGAAGTTGATTGAGAGCCGTCTCCACGACCTCCGAGACCTCGGAGCCGCCGGTCGGGCTACCGAACGCCAGATGGGCAAAGTCGCCGGCGTAGCTGAGATCGGGGTCGCTGGTCAGATACGGCTCGCCGATGCGGCGCCGGTAGATGGCCGCCCCCAGGGCCTTCATCTTGCCCAGCAGGCGGTACATCGCCGTCTCTTCATCGTCGTCGTTGTAGATGGTGCCCAGACTCGAGACCACGGTCTGAAGAATACTCATCGGATGGGCCTGCGGCGGCAACGCCTGCAGGACCTCGATGGTGTCCTCCGACAGGTGAGCGTGTCTGGCGAGTCGGTCGCGCAGCGCCGACAGCTCCGATCGGTTCGGCAGGTGCCCCTCCAACAGAAGGTGGATCACCTCTTCAAAACTCGCCTCCTCGGCGAGTTCTTCGATCGGATAACCGCGGTAGCGCAGGACTCCTTCTTCACCGTTGATGAAGGTAATCTCGCTGGTACACGAGCCGGTCGAACCGTAGCCCGGGTCCAGAAAGATCGCGCCCGAATCTCCGCGCAAGCTAGTTCCCTGAATGCCGACCTCCCCTTCGGTGCCTTCGACTACGGGGAACTCGTATTCAGTACCATCCAGAATCAGCGTCGCCTTGTCCGTCATATGTGTCTCCAACGCTAGGAACGTGTGACCTTCTGCAGCTCGGAGCCGTACGCTCCCACGTTCATCCATTCAGAAGGCCGATCTACAAATTCGCGTCTCAATAGTTCGCGGTGACATGCGCGCGGAGATCCCGACCCGAGGGGTCCGATCCCGTCACGGGCTGCCACGAGGTTCGGAGAGAAGATAACACCTCAGCCGCCTCTTCAAGGTGGTCAGCGTCCGCATGCCGCCGCAGACTGTAACAGGAATGAGCCGAAAGTAGAAGCCGACTGGAGGGTTACTTCCCGTCGTCCGGCTCCAGGAGGCCGAGTTTTCGCGCCCGTCGTCGGTCCGCTTCGGTGCACGGAACCTTGGTGAGCACGAACTTGATATTCCCCTCGTAGAGCACGCAGCTTTTCCCCTCCCAGCGATTTGGCAGGGCCCGCTTGAACGCGCCCTGATACCGGCTGCGTTGCATGATCCCGTAGAAGGGCTCGTTGCCCTGTTCGTCGACGAAGTGATCCCAGTCTTCGTCGTCTCGCAGCGGGAGGACTTCGTTTTGGGTGTAGTAGGTCTCACCGCGCCAGTTCAGCTTGTAGGCGATCGCCTCCTCCTCACAGAATCGTTTCTTCGGGTCGGCTCCGGGCGGCCCATCGATACGGGTACACAGCGAGTAGTAGGCGTCCCAGACGCCCTTCTGGCTCCAGGTCGAACTGATGGTCGGCATGTAGACATCGAGTCCAAAGATCGCCATGCCCAGTCCAGTCACAAAGATCAGGCCTACCGCCGCGCGGCGCACGACGCGCGCCCGGGCGACGAGCCAGAGCATCCCGATGGCACCCGGAATCGACACCACCGTCAGCCAGAAGCGGAATCCGCTGTTCCAGGCTTCGCCGTTCCACTCACGGTCGTACTTGTAGGTAAACAGGTCCTTCAGAAGCTGGGGATCGTGGATCATGTCCCAGGCGAGAAGTGCAAACACACCGGCGCCGATGAGGTACAGCGGCCAGGGTTCCGGAACTTCACGGTCCAGCAAGTCGTCGATCGTCAGCGCCACCAGCAACGCCAGCGGCGGCACCGCCGGAAAGATGTAGTGGTGGAACTTCGTCGACGACAGGGTGAACAGGGTAAAGGCGATGATCGTCCACAGCAGAAGCATCAGCGTCGCTCGCCCGCGGTCCTCGTCGATCTCGAGGCCCCGTCCGGTAAAGAGCCGACCCAGGGCGGCGGGCACGAGCGCCGACCACGGAAACAGTCCGTAGCCGAGCCACCGGATGAAGTGCTCGAAGCTGCCGTCGTCGATGCTGTGGACCCCGGAGGCGAGTCGCTTGAAGTGGTCGTGGACGAAGAAGCGCTGCCAGAAGCCGCGGGTGTGGCGAATCAACATGGCGGCGTACCAGGGAAACCCGACGGCCACGAAGGCTAAGGTCCCCGGCACCAGGGCGACGCGCTTCAAAAGCGGCCATTCCCGGGTCAGAAGGATGTAGAAAAACAGGACCGCTCCGGGCAACAGAAACCCGAGGAGTCCTTTGGCCAGGGTGGCCAGGGCGATGAACACATAGAAGGTCAACAGCCGCATCGACCGGCGCGTGGGGTCGGGTTGGGCCAGAAACAGGTAGAGGGCCGCCCCGAAGCATGTGGCGTACAGCGACGATTGCGTGGGTCCCCACACCCACCACCCCTCGAGGGCTCTGGCGGGGTTGGCGCCGGCAAGGAAGGCTCCCACCAACGCCGCCACCAGGATGAGCGCCTGCGGAATCCAGACCGCCCCCAGGCCCCATCGGGCGAGCGTGCGGCGGGTATTCCGGTCGTCGGTCCCCTCGTGCCGGCCCTTCCACAGCGACACAGCCAGGAGGCATCCCCCGGCGGCGATCGGGATGCCGCCGATGGACAGACCCAGCGTAACCGACTGTGTGATCGGCTCCATCACCACGTTTTCGCCGCCACGCCACCGCGCCAGCCCGACCAGAACCAACCATGCCTGGGGGATCGTGACGAGCCCAAAGAAACCGGTCGCCAGGCCGTAGCCGAGCCGGTCGGCGGGCTCGTTTCGATCCCGTCCGAAGACCGCCATCATGAAGGCGCACAGTCCGATGGTCATCAGACCCACGAAGGGCATGTCGGTCTGAGCCTGACGTCCCAGAAAGAACCAGAACGGCGACGTTCCAAGGACCGCCGCCATCAGGACGCCCGTGCGTCGCCGGAAAATACTGGCGCCCATCGCATAGACGGCGCCGAGTCCGACGATCCCGATGAGCGCGACGCCCAGGCGGATCCCCCATTCGCTGAACCCGAAGATCTCGAGGCCGATGGCCATCAACCACATCAACAGGATCGGCTTCGAGAAGAAGTAGGAGCCCTCGGAGTTCCCGGCAGCGTCTTCCCAGTGGCTCCCCCACCAGGTGCTGATCCAGTCATTTCGTTCGGTAATCTGACGGGCCACTTCCCCGTAGTGGGTCTCCCAGGGGTCCCAGAGACCAAACGAGCCCGCCAGCGGGATCAACACCGCCGCCGCGGCGAGGACGACCAGCAGACGGCCGGCCCAGATGCGCTTGGCGCCGGGACCCAGAGTCGGGAGGTCCAGTAAGCTGAACGGCGACTCGTCGGTCGGGTCCGACGGGGGCTTCTCGGAGGTCTGATCGGTCATGGGCGAATACGTCGCGTCGGTGCGAAGCCTGCTCGGCTTCGAGTGAATGCGCGGACAGTGCGTCCTTCTTGAGACTCACCGTGTGTAGAAAATCCCCTCCCCAAAAGTCAATTCTCGGAATGACGGCCCGATCTCTTCGGGCCCGGATCGGGCGGGGGTCCAAACTTGACGGTCGCTCGCCGAGAGAACTATAAACGCGGGTGTCACCACTCTTCCCGACGGAGGTCCATCCGTGTCGGACCCGAATGAGATTCTGGAGCGCCGGCTCAACCAGGCTATCCAGCATCGAAAGACCGAGGGCTTGCATTTCTTCTGCCAGATTGGGGGTCGCAACCTCGAAGAAGGGATGACCACCCTGCAGATGTCCGGGAATGGCTGGACGCTGCTGGGATGGCGAAACCTTGAGGATGATGCCCAGTGTCTGCACAGCATTCAGATGTCCTGGAAAGACCAGAAGCATCTGTTCGAGCTGCTGCTCGAATATCCTTTCTGGGAGGCCTCCCCAGCTCGACGCGACCGGGAGGGCGAAGAAAAGAACGTCCACCTTCGGCTGTCTGACAGAGACCGGGGAACCTACTCGGGCGTCCACTTCTGGGACACCGAGATGTCGACGTTTCCCGACCTGAAGTTTTTGATGTGGGACCTCTGCCAGCTCATCCAGAATATCTCCGAAGGTGACATTCCGTTTATTCTGGAGGACTCGGTCGAAGAGGAATCGCCGGCGCGACGGAGAGCTCGACGGTGACACTTCGCGCCCGTGTCGCCATGGTATTTGGAGCGGCGGCCCTCGCGGTCGTAGGAGCCGTGGGCTCCGTGGGCTGTGACGACCCGCCGGCGGTCTCGAGCCCCGATGCCGGCAACGTATCCGAGCGGATCGAGGCTCTTCGTCAGAAGGTCGACTCCGAGAGTTCCGAGATGCGAGACAAACTGGACCCGGTGCTCTCGGACGCATCGACCCCGAACGCCCCGGATGCCGGAACGGCGAAGTAGTCGGACACTCTGGGGCTCTACTCTGTGGCTCTACTCGGCCGACCGCTCCAGCACGGCCACCACCTCCAGGTGAGCCGTCCTCGGAAACATATCCAGCATCGTCAGACCGACGGGCTTCCAGCCTCCCTCGGCCATCACGGCCAGATCGCGACCGAGCGCCGGAGGATCGCATGAGACGTACGTGATACGGTCCGGCGAGACCTCCTGCTGGAGACTCGCGATCTCGCGGCTGACATCCGGGGCCCCACCCCGGGCCGGGTCCATCACGATCTGATCGAAGATCCCGTGTTCCTCCGGCTTCAGTGCCTCGTGGAACCCATCGGCGAGGTCGGCCTCCCGAAACATCCAGGTGTCGATACCGGCGAACATGGCGATGGTGTTGGCCAATTCGACGGCTCGTTCATCGACCTCGAAGCCCAGAAGGGCATCGGCCTCGTCGACCATGGCGAACGAGAGATTACCCGCCCCTGAAAACAGCTCCAGAACGGTCCCTCCCCCGCCCTGCTGGACGGATTCGGCGACCACCTCGACGAGCCGTTCGTTGGCGGCTCGATTCGACTGTCGGAACAGACCGGCGGGCATCCGGAGCGATTCGATCGGCAGCTCGGCCAGGATCTGATCCCCGTCGACGGTACAGTCGCCCTCTTCCCAGACCCGGTCCCCTCCGACGATCCGCAGCCCGCGGATCGAGTCGATGTCGCCGAGCCGGCTTGCAAAGTCCACCAGAGGTTCCGGCGGCTCCCCGGGCAACTCATCGACACGGATCGTGATCACCGAGGCATCCTCCGAGGCCGATTCGACCATGATGTCGACGTCGCCGAGATCCTGGAGCCCGTCCTCGACGTCACGTCGCGCTCTGCACACCGACTCTCTGGTGATCGGGCAGTCCTCGACCTCCACCAGACGGTTGGTCCCCGGGGCAAAGAACCCGATGCCTCGTCCGTCGTCGCCGTCTCGAGGGCGGCGGTGAAACGTCGCGCGTGTCCGGTATCGGGTGGTCTCCGGCGCCTCGACGATCGTCGGTTCGGGCCACTCCTCGATCGCGGAGATCCGCCGGAGCGCCTCCATGGCCGCCCCTGTCTTGAAGTCGAGCTCCTGCTGGTAGTCGGTATGCCAAAATTGACAGCCCCCACACTCCGAAAAATGCGGACACTCCGGCTCGCGCCGAACCGGTGACGGCTCGAGGATGTCGACGAGCTCGCAGCGCAGAAAGTTGTCCCGAATCTCGGTGATCTTCCCTTCGACGCGCTCGCCCGGCAGGCACCGGGGCACGAAGACGACACGTCCATCGTCCATACGCCCTACGCCGTCCCCGCCCTGGGCGATGTCGTCGATCGAAATATTGAGGGTGTCGCCAAGCTGCATAATTTTCCCGATTCCGGGGAGGATTCATCTACTCCGCACGACGGCCGTCGCATCTGCGATCGGTGCGCTTGAACCGCTCCGGAGGTGCATGTACTTTCGCGACGGAACCATCGGCCCTAGTGCATAATGAGACTTCACTGCGGTAGACGCACAGGCTAAAAATGTCAAAACCGACGTCTTCAATCCTGGCCTCCCGGCTTTTGCCCTTCGCCATCGCGGCGACGCTTTGCACCTTTGCCGTCGGCTGTGATGGCTGCGACAGCGAAGAATCGGGGCCGGCCCCCGAGCCCGATACGACCGCACAGAAGGCCCCTAAACCGGAGCCATCGGTCGATATGTCGAAGGCCAAAGAAGAGGCCGAGACCGACGGAATCGATCTGGCAGTCCGAGTCAGTGACCAGTCGAGGTACCTCGCCGGCAAGTTCGAGGGCGTCGACAGGCCCGAGCAGACCGGAACGACCGGATCGGCCCCGACGGACAATCGGCGTCGCCCTGCGAGTGGAGCGATCGACCGCAACGCGCTGGTCGATGCATTCGAAACATATGCGCCCGAAGCTCAGGATTGCTACGAGCGAGCGCTCAAACAGGATCCGTCCCTGGCCGGCCGAGTGACCCTGAATCTCATCATCGATACCGACGGAACCGTCGCCCGCGCCAACGCCATCGGCGAGACATTGATGAGTGAGAGGGTCAACAACTGCCTGGAGGGACTGGCGAGCGAATGGACCTTTCCCCGACCGGACGGCGGGCGCGCCGAGGTCAACAAACCCTTCAGCTTCTCGCCGAAGGATTGAGTCGAGGTCCGCGAAGACGGGACCGAATCAGAACGTCCCTTCGACGGCCTTTCGGACGCTGTCGTCCTGTTCGAAGATGTTGGCCGGTTCGTGACCCGACACCGAATTCGATTCACCAGCGCGTCCGGATGGCTCTCCCGTAACCGGCCGCGGTTCCGTATCTCCGTCGATCGCGACGGCGATATTGCGCGCGCGGTTCGAAATCCAGACACCCCGGCCGGCAGCCCGACTCACCGCGTCACTCTGAAATTCTTCGAGCCTCCGGCGTAGTCGGTCCCCTGAAGACATAAAGTCCCAGGGAGGCTGCACCTCGCCGGGCGCAAATACGTCGTCAGCCGACTCGGCCGGTTGCGTCGACTGCGCCGCATTCGAGTCGACGAGATTCCAAGGTTTGTACAGAATCATGGCGACGGCGACGGTGAGCGCCGACATCGCCACAAACCACGTCGAAGGTTCCCGCCACCAGGGCCGATGTTCGAGATGCCCCCAGTCGTCCGGGTTTGTCTCGCGAGTCGGGCGCACGGGGCGTTCGCCGTCGCCATCCACCATGCCCGGCGGCTCTCCCTGAAGCGTTTTGTCCGGCACACCCTGATCCTTGTCGACCAGAGACCCGCCCTGCTCCCGAAAGTCCCGATTCTCTCCGCCTATTTTCGGATCTTTGGCCGGCGAAATCGCCGAGCGTTTGACCTCCGTAGCGGGCACGAAGTCGAGCAACCCGGGCTCTGCGAGTTCGTCACGGATCGTGTCGAGTTCCTCGGAGACCGCCCGCATCGACGGGGGTCGCAAACTCGGGTCCTTTTGAAGCATGGCGGCGACGAGGTCCGCCAGGCGGGTTGGGACTGACTTCAGCCCCGGCACTTCGGTCATGTGCGGGGCCGTCTGATTCATGTGCTTGACCGCATAGCCCATCGAAGTGGTGGCTCGAAACGGCAGGACCCCGGTAACCATCTCGAAGAGAATCACTCCGATGGCATACTGGTCGACTGCTTCGGTCACCGATTCGCCAGCCGCCTGCTCGGGGCTCATGTATGCGGGCGTTCCCCAGAGAGCCCCCGACTTCGTCATCACTGTCTGGTGGCGCAGATGCTTGGCGATGCCGAAGTCCAGGAGCTTGGCGAGCCACTCGTCGGCTCCATCGTCGGTCAGATAAATATTCTCGGGTTTCAGGTCCCGGTGGATCACGCCGCGGTCGTGGGCTTCGGCCAGGACCCCACAGATAGGCGTGGCGATGTCCAGAATCTCGCCGTAGTCCAGATCTCCATCGGACAGACAGCTCGACAACGACTGTCCCTCCAGCAGTTCCATGACCATATAGAAGCTGCCGTCAGGCGACTGGCCGAAGTCGAACAGATCGACCACATGGGGGTGTTCCAGATTCGATATCGTCCGCGCCTCGTACATGAAGCGCTTGCGCACTTCTTCGTCGCGCAGAAAATCCGCCTTCAGAATCTTGAGGGCGACGTCACGATCCCCGTCGACGGGTTTCGCACTGTAGACGTCGCTCATGCCCCCTTCACCGAGTTTGCCGATGATCCGGTACTTGTAGTCATAGACCCGCCCGATGAGAATATCCTGAGTCTCACTCGGGTCGAGTTCGACGAGCTGAGCACCATCTTCGGGGCAGGTCTCGCGGTCCCCCTGGTAGGTGCTTCCGCACTGCCAGCACACTCTCTGGTACTCGGCATCCGACTGTGGTGCGGCGTCTGACAAACCGTCCGTGGGTCTGGAGGGTCGGAACGCGGAATTGGAATAATACCCGAGCCCGGGTCTCGAGGCAATGAATCGACGTTGAATCGATTCACCACGACGTTGCCTTTCAGATGCACGGACCGTACCCTACGATGCGTCCGATTTCGGCCGGCTCCGATTCTGCAGATCTCATCCATGGGTTCACGCATCGTTTCAACGTTGATTGTGGTGGCGTTGCTGGCCCTGGGGTCGGCCCCCGTCGCCGCAGATCCGGCGACGCCGGAGTCCGGTGACGAAGACGCAGCCCAAGAGGCTGCCGAGCGCGCCGCCCGATGTCCCGGTACGCTGGCGCCCGATGAGCCGCAGGATCCTCGCACGCTCACCAGCTACGGAGTCGCCTGCTTCGAGGCCGGCGACTACGCTCGCGCCTACGTCCTGTATCGCAAGGCCTACGAACAATCGGAGTCACCCTTTCTTCTCGCGGCCCTGGGACGGTCCCTTCACGAAGTGGGACTCTACTCGCTGGCCCGCCGTCACTACGAACGCTTTTTGCGGCAAGCGAGCGAAGACGAAAACGGAGCCGTACGCAAGATCCGTACACGAGTCGAACAGCTCGATTCGCTCTCCGACGACGAGGCGTCAGACCTCGAGGTCGGTTCCATTCCCGGCGGCGCCGATGCATACATTCGATTAAACAACGGCGCATGGGTTCCCATCGGCGAGACCCCGCTGAAGATAAGTGTTCGGCCCCAACAATGGACCGTACGGATCGAAAAAGAGGGCTACATCCGACAGCAACGTCCGCTGAAGATGCGCCCGGGGGCCACTCGGCGCGAACAGATCCCGCTGATACGGGTGACGTCGGAGTTTCGTCGACGTGGCCGCGCCATCAAACGCGCCGGTCTATTCACGACCCTTGCGTCGATCCCGCTGTACGCCACCGCCGGCCTCTTCTGGGGCCTGGCAGAAAACGATTTGAACCGCGAGGCGGTCGCGTCGACTCGATTTGAAAACCGTGGACGCCGGCGACGCGGTGCCGCCATCGGACTCGTCTCCGCGGGCACCGCCGGCCTCGCCGCCGGACTCGTCCTCTGGTTGCGCGGCGACGCACTCACTCGAACGTCCGAACCGACGCCCACGGATACCAAAACATCGCTTCGTATCCGCCCCCGGCTCTCCCCGACCCGGGCCGGCGTCGAATTCACCTGGTAAGACATTCTTCAGACAAAGGCAGCATCGATGAACTACGTATCTCTCGGCTCATCCGGGCTGAAGGTCTCGGAGCTCTGCCTCGGTACAATGACCTATGGCGATCCCCAGTGGCGCGACTACGTCTTGGACGAAAAAGAGTCCCGGCCGTTCTTCGAGAAGGCGCTCGAGCTCGGCATCAACTTCTTTGACACCGCCGACGGCTATTCGATCGGCGAGAGCGAACGAGTGGTCGGCTCCGCACTCAGCGATCTCACCGACCGCGAACAATATGTGTTGGCCACGAAGGTGTTCTTACCGATGGGCCCCGGCCCGAATCAGCGAGGGTTGTCGGCCAAACATCTGATGTCGGCCGTCGACGACTCGCTGCGGCGGCTCGGCACCGAATATATCGACATCTACTGGATTCACCGCTGGGACGACACCACACCGATCGCCGAGACCATGGAGGCGCTCCACCGGATCCTGGAGTCGGGAAAGGTCCGTTACATCGGCGCCTCGAGCATGTTCGCCTGGCAGTTTGCCAAGGCTCAACACACCGCCGACCTCAACAACTGGTCGCGTTTTATCGGCATGCAAAACCACTACAATTTGGTCTATCGCGAGGAGGAGCGCGAAATGATCCCGATGTGCCGCGACCAGGGCGTCGGAATCTGCCCCTGGAGTCCTCTCGCGCGCGGCTTCCTGGCGGGCAACCGCGGAAAACATCGCTCCGAGGGCGAAACCGAACGCGCCAAAAGCGACGTCCGCGCCGAACATTACTATTATCGCGACAGCGATTTCGCGGTCCTGGATGCCGTCGAATCGATCGCCGACAAACGGGGGATCGAACCCGCTCAGGTCGCCCTCGCCTGGTTGCTGAACAAACCCTACGTCGATGCTCCGATCATCGGGGCGACCAAGCTGTGGCAGCTCGAGTCAGCCGTCGACGCCCTGCGAATCGATCTCACCGACGCGGAGATCGAGCGCCTCGAACGGCCGTATCGCCCCAAACCGGTCATGGGACACGCCTAACCCTCGGGGCGGCCCCACCCTCCGCCGCCCGGGGTCTCCACACGGATGAGGTCTCCGGCGTCGACCTCGATGCTGCACTTGGCAGGCAGGGTCTCCTCGCGGCCGTCGCGTACAAGGAGATTGCGTCCCCGGGCCGCATCGCCACCTCCCTGAAGCCCCCAGGGAGCATGGTCGCGACGCTCGGTCATCAACGTCACTTCCGCCGGCCCCGTAAATTCGTAGCTACGAACCACGCCGTCCCCGCCGCAGTACTCACCGCTCCCCCCGGAGCCGCGCCGAACCCGATACTCCACGACGCGAAACGGGTAGGCGTGCTCCAGCGCCTCGACGGGCGTATTCAACGTATTGGTCATGTGGGTGTGGACGGCGTCGGCGCCATCGAAGCCGGGCCCGGCGCCGCTCCCGCCGGCGATCGTCTCGTAATAGGTGAAGGCGCGGTCGTCCCCGCCTCGCGGGTCACGACCGCCGATCAAGACGTTGTTCATCGAACCACAGGACGCCGCCGGAACCTGCCCGGGCACACACTCGGCGAGGGCCCCGAAGACGACGTCGGTGATTCGCTGACTTGTCTCGACGTTTCCCGCCGCGACCGCAGCGGGATACTCCGCGTCGACCAGCGAACCAGGTTCGGTCTGGACGTCGATGCGACGCATGTATCCGCCGTTCGAGGGCATCTGGTCGCCGACCAGGCAGCGAAACGCGTAGAGGACCGCCGACACCGTGACCGCGCGTGGAGCATTGACCGGGCCCTCGGTCTGAGGGGCCGTCTCCGAAAAGTCGACCGTCGCCCGGCGACCTTGAATCTCCAGGGAGCACTCGATCGAAAGGGGGCCATTGCCCCGGCCGTCGCCGTCGAGCACGTCGTCAAAGGTCCACTGCCCGTTGGGCATCTCGGCGAGGGTCGAGGCCATGAATCGCTCGCTGGAATCCTGCAGATCTTCGGCCGCGCTCCAGATCCGAGAGCCGCGCCGTTCCATCTGCTCCTGCAGCCGGCGTCGCCCTCTCAGATTAGCTGCAATCTGGGCCTGCAGATCTCCCCTCCGTTCATCGGGGGTTCGACTCGCTTCGCAAATTCTCTGATGGACATCGTCACCCCATCGAACGGGCCCGATACGCACCCCCTCGTCGTCGATGTGAGATGACAACGGCAGGCTCCCCGCACTGATACCGCCGACGTCGGAGTGGTGAGCGCGGTTGGCCACGTAAAAGCGGACATCGCCTTCGGGGCCGCACACCGGCGAGACGACGGTGATATCTGGAAGGTGAGTCCCGCCATTGAAGGGATCGTTGAGAATCGCGTGCCCTTCGCGGCCCATATCGACTGCCTCGAGGGCAGCCGCGACCGAAAGCGGCGTGGAACCCAGATGAACGGGGATGTGGGCCGCCTGGGCGACCATCTCGCCGCCGGCATCGAAGATGGCACACGAAAAATCTCGGCGCTCTTTGATATTCGGCGAAAACGCCGAGCGCATCAGCGTGGCCCCCATCTCCTCGGCCACCGACGAAAAGAGCTGCCGAAAGATCTCCAGTTCTACGGCATTCACGGCTCCTCCCTGTCGATGACCAGGTGTCCGTCCCGATGCTCAGCTCGCCAGCCCAGCGGGATGACGGTTGTAGCACTGTATTCGGTGACCACGGCCGGCCCCGACAGGGTGACGCCCGAGGTCAGACTCGAGCGCGCCGCGACCGTGGCCCGGTGGTCACCGTCTGCGAACCCGACGGTGGCCTCCGACCACGAAGAGGGGCCCGACTCGCCATCATCTGCAGTGCGTGGTCCGCCCGGGCCTGAACGTGGCCGCGTCGCTTTGAGGCGCAGCCCGACCAATTCGATGCTGCGGTCTTCGGCCCGATACCCGTAGAGGCGCTCGTGGGCCCGCTCGAAGTCATCGGAGGGATCTTCGAATGGACCGTCGACCTCCCGATCCACGGCGACGGGCCAATCGACCGGGACGTCGACCTCGTAGCTTTGGCCCTCGTATCGGAGTTGAGCCACGACCTCCCAGTCGAACGCCTCGGCGGAGGTGTCGAGATCGCCGACGGCTTCGTCGACGAGTTCGGCCAGGTGATCTCTCAAGTCCTCGGGCCTCGCGAGCACGTCATCGACGGGCGCCAGAACCGATCCCTGGACGAGCCGTTGAAAATCCGCATGCAACATGCCCCACGCCGACAGGACGCCGGGATTGATCGGTACGATGACACGACGCATGCCCAGACGGTCGGCGAGTCGGCACCCGTGGAGCGCACCGGCACCGCCGAAGGCGACTAACGAGAAATCCCTGGGGTCGTGGCCCTGCTCGAGCGATATGACCTTCAATGCGCGTGTCATCTTCGCGTCGGCGACCTCCAGGATGCCGCGAGCCGCCTCCCGCTCGGTCAGCCCGGCATCCTCGGCGAGCTCTCCGATCGCCCGCTTCGCCGCCTCGACATCGAGAGCCATGTCGCCGCCCAGAAAGGCGTCGGCCCGCAGACGACCCAGGACGACGTGCGCGTCGGTCACGGTGGGTCTCGTGCCGCCTCGTCCGTAGCAGACCGGACCCGGGTCGGCGCCCGCGCTTTCGGGTCCAACCCGGAGTCCGCCCCCGGAATCGAGATGGCCGATCGAACCACCTCCAGCCCCGACGGTGTGAATATCGATGGCGGGGACCTGAATGGGCAAGTCATCGATGGTCGCGGATTGGCTCAGGCTCACGTCGCCGCGGCACAGGCTGACGTCGGTCGACGTTCCTCCCATATCCAGGGTCATCACGTCGTCGACGCCGACCTGCCCGGCCGCCGCCCTGGCGCCGACGACCCCACCGGCGGGACCGGAGAGGACCGTGTGGACCGGAAACCGCGACGCCAAGTCGATTCCGACCCGCCCGCCGCTCGATTGCAGGATTTGAATGTCGTCGCAATCGACCCTGGATTCGAGTCGCCGAAGATACCGCTCCATCGTCGGCGCCACGTATCCGTTGACCGCCGTCGTCGATGCTCGTTCATACTCCCGAAATACCTTCGCCACCTCGTGGCTCGCCGAGACGGGAATGTCGAGCTGCTCGCGGAGGGTCTCGACGACTCGACGTTCGTGGTCGTCGTTGGCGTACGCGTGCAGTAGGCAGACCGCGACGGCCCCGAAGTCCCCCTGACGGATCGCCTGAACGGTCGCGCCCACAGAAGAAGCATCGAGTTCGGTGAGCACCTCGCCGTCCGGCGAGATGCGCTCTCGAATTCCGAAGCAGGCCTCCCCTTCGCACAGAGGCGGCGTCCGGGAAATATCCAGGTCGTAGAGGGAGGGACGGTCTTGGCGACGGAGGGAGAGGAGGTCTTCGAATCCGGCGGTCGTCACCAGCGCCAGGTGGGCGCCATCACGCTCCAAGAGCGCATTGGTCGCCACCGTCGTACCGTGAATAAGCCGCTGCAACCGCTCGGTGGCGGCCGTCACTTCAGCGACACCCTCGCCGATAGCCCTCGACGGATCGTCCGGCGTAGAGAGGCGTTTATGAACCCTCAGGGAGCCGTCGTCGCGAGTGACGACATCGGTGAAGGTACCACCGGTGTCGACCCCGATCTCGTCGACAGGCTCGTCGGTATCATCGGCCATCGTCATCCGGGTGTCTCACCGCCTCCGACCCAGTTTAGGGGAAGACTCCACGTTCTTCGTATACGCCGTTGAGCCGGTTGATGGCCACCGCGAGAGCCGCGGTCCGATTGTTGACGTCGTGCTCCCGAGCAAACGACCGCATCTCGTGGAAGGCCCGCTTCATCATGAAGTGGAGCCGACTGTCGACCTCCTGGAGCTGCCAGGATTCCGAGCGTTTGTTCTGGACCCACTCGAAGTAGCTGACGACCACGCCGCCGGCGTTGGCCATGATGTCGGGGATGACCTCGATGTCGCGATCCTCGAGGATCGGCTCGGCATCGAGCGTCGTGGGACCGTTGGCCGCCTCGACGACAAGGTCGGCCTCCAGCTTCTTGGCCACCTCTTCGTCGATTTGCAGCTCAAGGGCCGCCGGGATGCAGATATCGCTTTCGACGCCCCAGAAGTCCTCGTCGTCGATCTCCTCGGCGCCCGAGTACCCCGAGACGCCTTCGTGGTCTTCGACGTGTTCGATGAGTTTGCGGGGATAGATCCCGTCGGGATTGTAGATCGACCCGGTATGGTCCTGGACGGCGACGAGCACCGCTCCGAGCCGCGACAGAATTCGGGCGGCGTGAGAGCCGACATTGCCGAAGCCCTGGAGGATGTATTCGCAGCCGTCGAGCCGGAACCCCTGCTCGTCGGCCCACTCTTGGATGCAGTAGACGACGCCCTGGCCGGTCGCTTTCTCGCGCCCGCGGCTGCCGCCGGAGGTGATCGACTTGCCCGTCACGATCCGGCGACGCGCGTTCTTGTTCATCTGATTGTGCATGTTCATGTAGGTGTCCATCATCCAGACCATCGTCTGGCTGTTGGTCCCCATGTCGGGCGCCGGGATGTCGTACTCCGGGCCGATGTTGTTTCCGAGGTCGTGGGTAAATCGCCGGGTAATCCGCTCGATTTCGGACTCGTTGTAGACTCCGCGATTCATGCGGATCCCACCCTTGGCTCCGCCGAAAGGAACCTCAAGCAAGGCACACTTGTAGGTCATCACGGACGCCAGGGCCTTCACCTCGCCGAGCGTCACGTCGTGGTGGTATCGGATACCCCCTTTGTAGGGGCCCATGATGTTGTTGTGCTGGATCCGGTAGCCCGTGAACAGCTTGTAGTCACCGTTCGACAACTTCACCGGGAAGTTGACGATGATCTCGTTTTTGGGCTCGTTGAGGATCAGTTTGACGTGTTCCTCCGCATCCACGTGGCCGAAGGTCTTGGCAACCTGGGCCTGGTGAGCGCGGTAAAACGCGTCGCCTTGCTCGTTGTCTTGGGCAAGCTCCTCGGCTTGTTGTTCGGCCGTTTTGGAATGATCACCCGAACCATCACCCGGAGTAACTGCCTCCGGTTGGACGTCTGTCACTTCCTCGGACATACGTAATTCCTCGTTCGCGTCACGGCCCATCGCTGGGACGGCCGCATCGTCTGCTGATAGTATGAATTCTGTCGTCTTCTGCCGGGGTGAAACCGGCTCGATGTACGAAAGGTCAAAGACCCCCCAACGGGTTAACAGCGGCCCGATATACCGTCAAGTTTCAGCCCCGCCGGGCCCCGTCCATTCAGGAAGCTACCACTCTCACGGGGTCGCCGGGTCGAATATCGAGCACATAGGCCCGCCCCGGGTCAACGAGTTCTCCGTCGAGTACAAACCCTTCACTCCAGTCTATCTGTATGCCCTCGAAGGATGAGCCCGCCGACTCGTTGAGAAACCCGGGGAGGGCCCGATTGCGCGCCAGCCGGCGCACAAAGTCGCCGCCGGCCTCGCCGGCCACCCAGCTCGGCCCGTCCCTGTCGGACATCTTCAGCCCCAACCAACTCGTGGCCAAGCCACTGACGAGCAGGTAGCCGATCCGTTCACCCCAGGGTTGGCCGTCGGCGACGACTCGACCGCGTCGTGCTTCAAACGCCTCACTTCCGGTCGTAGCCGCGCGCTGTGCAAGCTGACTGACCGCGCCACCCAGGCCCGACAACCCGCTTCCACCCGCTCGATGGTGCGCTTCGAAGAGGGGAAACAAGATCCCGGCACCGACATTGAAGCCCCAGCGGGGGGCCGCGTCGGTCGACGACGTCACTCGAAGGGTCGACAACTCCAGGATCTGCCCGGTCCCATCTTCGAGCTCCGAGCCAATCATCTCGACAGCATTGGGGTCGGAGGCCGACCGCTCGGTTCGGCGGCCCACGGTTCGGTAGGGGCCGTTTCCAACGGGAAGGATGGGGGGCTCGGAGTCGACGCCTGCCCGTCGCATCTCGGTAATTGTGGTGCTGATCAGGCGATCATCTCCGTCGACTACGACGACCTCCGGGCGGGTCTCGAGAGCCGCCCGAATGGCCTCCGGGGCTGACTCTCCGGCATCAAAAGCCGAGAATCCGGCGTCTGCCCAGTCATGGCCGGCGTCCACTCCGCCGGTGTACGGGTCGACGATCACCGCTACATCTTTGACAGTCAGTTGACGCATCCGGCCTCGTAGATCCTTTCGACCACTCTGATGAGTCCATCACTATGGACCCCGCCCTTATCAACTGATGCCGCCTTTGGATAGCTCGCGGCCGCGGTCAGTTCGCCTTTTTGAATTGCTTGTTGTCGGGATGGTCCAGCGACGACGCTACCAGGTCGATGAGGTCGTTCTCTGGCAGATCGCTGGTCATGGCGTAGGTGATGCCATGGTTTTGCATGAGCGCCACACCGTAGCCGTGACTGTTGTAGATAGCCACGTCCTGATTTCCGATGCGCTGGATGCGCGCAGTGGGGACCTTCAATTTATCGCCGTGAAAGATCATGACGCTGAGACGCGAGTCCCCGACCTCGTAGGAGACGTTGGCCGCACGGCGGTCCTTGATGTGGGCGAGTCGACCGCCGAGCAGATCGACACGGCTATCTCGAAAGTCGGGCAGCCGAACCGGAAAGTCGACCTTTCCGCGGAACCAACGGGCCACGTGAGCCCGTTCCGACGAGCGGATCTCTACGGGTAGATCGTTGCGATGCCAGTCGACGGTCTGTTCGACGACCGGCAGTTGACCGCTCGCAGCTGGGGCGACGGTCAGCGCAGGATAAAACGTAAAGACCAGTGCGATGCCGGCCGCCAACGGGATCAGCGAGGCCGCGTACGTCCAGCGCCGTCGCTTCGATGCACCGCTGCCGGCGGAGTCGGGAACCCGGTGGCTCTCGATCCGGTCGAGAATGTTTTTCTTGAGGGCCTCGGGACAACTCTGCTGTTTGCCGGTCTCCTGAAGTGCTTCCTTCAGTCGGAGCCGGTGTTCGACCTCGGTACGACAGGCGTCACATCGCTCGAGATGAGCCTCCATCTCGGCCGATTCCCGCTCGTCGAACTCCCCGTCGACATAGGCGTCGATGAAGGGTCGAAATCCTTCACAGCTCATCGCAATCTCTTGGTTCTGGTTCGAGAAGTTGGCACAAGGGCGCGCACGGCAGCGGAGCACATCACACGCGGCTGACGTGGGCCTCCCTGGTTGTGCCACGACGCCACTCAGCCCGATTGGGCCTTGGAGCGCCGGTACTCGTTTAGGTCAGTTGTCGAAGAATCGGTATCGTCGGTGTCATCGAGTTGTTCGAGTAATTCGTCGTCGAGGACGTCCTCGTCGACGATGCCCTCCCCGGTGGCGTAGTCGGCGAGTTCCTCGCGGAGCATTCGCCGGCCGCGGTACAGGCGGCTCATGACCGTCCCGATGGGACAGTCCATGATCTCGGCGATCTCCTTGTAAGCAAAGTCCTGAAGGTCGGCCAACAGGACGACCATGCGAAAGTCGACCGGAACTTGCTCGAGCGCCTTGCTGACCTCGTCGCTGAAGAACTTGAAATACATCTGCTCTTCATCGTCGATTTCCTCGACGAAGGGATGCTGCTCGGAGGCCTCGGCGCGCTCCTCCAGGGAGCGATAATTCTCGTCGTCGACCAGATATTCCTTGCGCTTCTTCGACTTCCGGTATCGGTTGATGAACGTGTTGTGCATGATCTTGAACAACCATGCCTTACAGTTCGTCCCGTTCTCGTATTTGTCGAAGTAACGGAAGGCCTTGAGCATCGTCTCCTGGACCAGATCCTCGGCTTCCTGTTCGTCCTTCGTCAGCTTCAACGCGGTGCCGTACAACGGATCCAGGTGAGGCAGCGCCTCGCGATGGAAGGCATCCATCTCCTCGTCGGGCTTGTCCGGCAAGTCACTCATTTGGCCAAACATGGTCGGTCCTCATCGGCGTGCGGTTCACACTCAATGGTCATAACACGAGACGACCCGACGAATATTTCATTCAATTAAGAATCATCCCATCAACGAATCGAGACTCCGGTAGTCGAGGTCCAGCGAGTCGGCGACGGCCTCATAGGTGATGTGGCCTTTGTATGTATTCAGCCCCTTCTGGAGGGCGTCGTCTCCGGCCATGGCGTCTTCGAGGCCCTCGTCGGCCAGCGCCAGTCCGTAATTGAGGGTGACGTTGTTGAGCGCAAAGGTCGACGTGCGGGCCACCGCGCCGGGCATGTTGCTGACGGCGTAGTGAACGACACCGTCGACCGTGTAGGTCGGTTCGTCGTGGGTCGTCGGCCGGGCGGTCTCGATGCAACCTCCCTGGTCGACGGCCACATCGACGATGACACTTCCCTCGGGCATCGACTCGACGTGCTCGCGGGTCACCAGGTGCGGGGCCTTCGCGCCCGGGATCAGCACCGCCCCGATCAGCAGATCGGCCTTCGGTACCTCTTGCGCGATCGTCTCGGCGTTGGAGTGGACCGTCTGAATGCGGTTGCCGAAGACATCCTCCAGATACCGTAGCCGATTGACGTCGATGTCGAGCACCGTGACGTTCGCGCCCATTCCGATCGCCATGCGCGCCGCCTCGGTGCCGACGGTGCCACCACCGACGACGACGACGTCCGCGCGGTGGACGCCGGGCACGCCGCCCAAAAGAATCCCTTTTCCGCCGTTTTCGCGCTCAAGCGACTGGGCTCCGACCTGGATGGACATCCGACCGGCGACCTCGCTCATCGGCTCCAGAAGCGGCAGCCTCCCGTCCGACAGCTCGATCGTCTCGTAGGCCACGGCGGCGACGTTCTTTTCGAGCAACACGTCGGCGAGTTCCGGGACGGCCGCCAGGTGAAAGTACGTGTAGATGATCTGGTCTTCCTGCATCCGGTCGTATTCCTCTTCGACCGGCTCCTTGACCTTGACGATCATGTCGGAGGCTTCCCAGACCTGGTCGGCGGTCTCCAGGATGGTCGCGCCCGCCTCGCGGTAGGCCTCGTCGGAGATGGCACTTCCTTCGCCGGCCCCCTTCTGGACGATCACCTCGTGCCCTCTGCGGACATATTCGGCGACACCACCCGGGATCAGACCGACGCGGTATTCATGATTCTTGACTTCTTTGGGAACTCCGACCTTCACGATGGCTCCTTGATAGCTAAACGATACGCGAAAAAAACCGCCTGGTGGCGTGGCACCATAGTCCTTCGGTACGCGGGGCGCAACGCCGTCCGTGACTCGGCTAAAGCCCCGCTGTCAGCCGGCCCGCTGCCGTGCCCGATGATGCTTGGCCGCCGTGGGAAGTTCACCGGCCTGCCGACACGCCTCGCACGCCGCCTCGACGGCGGCCACGATGTCGGCCCGGCAGCCAATATCTGCCAGGCATTCCCGGAGCGCCCCTTCGCCGGGCGATCCACGAAAATACCACAGCAGGTGCTTTCGACACTCGTAGGCAGTCGTCTCTTCGCCGAAGGTCTCGATGTAAAGGTCCATGTGCTCGGCGATCGTCGCCTTCATGTCGTCCAGCGAAGGGGGATCGGGGACGGGTTCACCGGCGAGATCGGCGGCGATCTCGCGGAACACCCAGGGGTTGCCCAGGGCGCCACGGGCGACCATCACGGCGTCGCACCCGGTGGTCGTAAACATTCGGCGGGCCGACGCCCAGTCGCGGACATCGCCGTTCCCGACCACCGCGAGGTCGACGCGGTCGACGAGTTCTCCGATGATCGCCAGATCGACGTGCCCTTCGTACCCGTCGGTTCGGGTCCGGCCATGGATCGTGACCGCCGCCGCGCCGCCATCGGCCATGGCTCGGCCGACGTCGACGGCATCGGCCCCATCCCAGCCGGCGCGGATCTTTCCGGTCACCGGAATGTCGACCGCCGACGCCATGGCATCGAAGATCTGCCGGACCAACTCCGGCGTCTGCAGGAGCGCCGCTCCCAGGTCTTTTCGCACGATCTTTTTCATCGGGCAGCCCATGTTCACATCGACCGCGTCGGCCCCCTCGGCGGCGACGACCTTCGCCGCTTCGGCCATCACCTCGGGTTCGTTTCCATAGATCTGGACGGCGACCGGATGTTCACAGTCGCGGATGTCCAACATTTCCATCGATCCCTCGTGTCCGGTCGCCAGCCCGCCGGCATCGATCATCTCGGTGACGACCAGTCCGGCTCCCATCTCCCGACAGATCATCCGGTAGGGCGGATTCGTCACCGCCGCCATCGGCGACAATACAACCGGCGGATCGACGACCACCGATTCGCTCAACCTCAACGGCGAGCGCTCGACCGGATTCGGGATTGGCCCGCCCCATCTGGGAGGCTCGAGTTGTTCAAACGGAATGCCCATCGTCTGTCTGGATTCCCTGGTGTGTGCCTTGATTCGATCGTCGCTGCCCGTAGTCTTCCCCACTCACACGACCTCGCACTCTCTAACGCATCTCATGGATACCTTCGAGGCCCTGACCAGCCGCACCACGATTCACCGCTTCTCCGAAGAGCCCGTCGACGAAACCAGCATCGACCGGGCCCTGGAGGCCGCCGTGGCGGCGCCGAATCACAAGCTAACCAACCCGTGGCGCTTTACCCGGATCGGCGATGAGACTCAGCAGTCGATCACCGAACTGTATTTGGAATTAAAACGAGAGTCCAAGGGATCGCTGACCGACGAACAGGTTCGAGAGTACCGCCAAAAAATTGGCGGCCCGCCCGTCGTGATCGCGGTCAGCCAGGTGTTGGACGACGACGCATTTCGACGCAAAGAGGATTACGCCGCGGTCGCCTGCGCCGCGCAGAATCTGATGTTGTCACTGTGGAACGATGGCATCAGCTCGAAGTGGTCGACGGGCTCGGTGACCCGGCACCAAGAGACCTACCATATGCTCGGCATCGACGCCGATCGCGAAGAAATCGTCGGATTCATCTTCGCCGGATTTCCGCGAGACGACCATCGAGACACTCAAAAGCCGCCGCGCGAGCCGTTGGAAGATGTCGTTCGCGAGGTCCCCTGAGCCATCCGGTCTACTCCGGGTCGTCGGACAGATTGTCGGAGAGCCGCACGATATCGGTGCGGGCGGCCAGGTCGGCGACCCACGACTGAAGGCGCTGGCGACGCTTCTCCCGCAGCAGCTCTCGCCGCGCCAACTCGCGCAGCGGCGCCTCCTCTGGTCGCTTGGCCGGAAGGACCCTCTCGGGCACGATCAGGTGCCATCCGTACTTCGTACGAACCGGCTCCGACACCACCGTACGCCCCGACTCGGCTTCCTTCATCGAGCCCGGGCCCGTTCGATCGGCCACAAGGGCCGAAGCAGCCTCGCGAAAGGGGGCGACGACTCTTGACCAATCCCCCGGCAGATCGGCGGACCGCTTTTCGGCCGACTCGGCCGGAAAGACCAGGTGCGGATCGATGACGAACTCGAGCCGGTCGGGAAGCTCGGCCTGGAATCGTTCGGCCATGTCATACAGATCCTGGAGGTGCGCCACCTCGCCGAGTTCCCCGCGGATGCGTTCGGCCCACCGTCTGGCCTCATCGAAGGGTTCTTCGGCGTCGTCAGGGACCGAGACCAGAAGGTGAGACACCTGCATCCCTCGCGGACGCCCGACCTGGCGTCGGATCGTATCCATCCGCTCGTCGACCGAGGCTTCCTCCAGGTCCTCGACCGTGACGGACGACTCGATCTCTACTTCCAGCAGCTCCCGCACCATCGACGACTTGCGGGCCAACTCCAGATCGCGGCGAAGTTCACTCGCCTGCCCTCCAGACTTCTCGAACGGATCCTTCTCGAATAGACGGTGTGCAGCGATGTCGCGCTCGACCATGGAGTCGACGAGTGTCTGCCGCTGTTGGTCCGGCGTCTGTCTCCACCGGCTCATTAACTCGTCGACAGAGATGTCTCGGCCGTCCACCCGGGCAAACGGCGTCTCGTCGGGCCCCATCCGGAACGCCGATGCCGACGCTTCGGCCGGTCCGGGGTGGTCGATACGATCCGAGCACCCGACGAGTCCGGCCCACAGAGCCACGAATCCGGTCGTCGCAAGCCACACCCGAATACACCACTGGTGCGACTGGACCGTCACGAGCCCTCCCGCCGAAGCATCACCGAGAGTCGGGTCAGCTCCAGCGCCGTTCGCATGACGGCGACGCCGACCACCACGACCGCCAGCCCGGAGACGTAGTCCGCCCCGGCCAGAAACTCGATGCTCCGAAAGAAGAAGTAACCGCTTCCCAGGAACATCGCCACCGCCAGCACTTCGTAGAACACCGAACGCATCATTACCGCCTTTGAGGCAAGCTCAGAGAGAACCACCCAGACTGAGGGTCAAGATCACCGCGACGCCTCCCAGAGCGACCCATGTGATCATACGCCGTTGGATGGGCCACCTGTCCAGCCCGTCGGCCGCCGTCCTCTCGCGCAGCCGGCGAACGTCGTACTCCAGGTTGGCCAGCGGCCGGTAAAAGAAGGCGTAGACGAGGACGGTCCACAGAAAGAAACCGAAGACGACCAAAAAGGTTCGGGCCGTCTCCACGCGGCCGTCGTATGCCTGCTCCATCGCATTGGTCACCGTCGGAGCCACGAGAGTGCCCCACAGAATCATCCCGAGAAGCCCGACTACGAAGGCTCCGCGAACCCACCAGAAACCGGGGTAGAGCCCGTCGACACGCTGGATGCCGGGGTCTCCTTCGCCGTCGATCCCGGCCACAAGATCTCCGTGCTGGCTGCGAGCGCGCGATGCCCAGGCCCCTACGGCGACGTATCCTGCCAGGGTCAGCCCCACCATCCCGAGCCGCAGCGCCCCTCCCAGGGTCGCCATGTCCGGCTCGGGCATGATGGCGAGCCCGGGTAAAAAGGAGACTGGAAAGACGAACAACCGGCCGACGGGGTGGGCCACAACGCCCGCGGCGAGCCCGATGAATAATGGGGTCGAATAGGCCGCCAGATGCCACGCCGAACGACTCGCTGCGCCAAACTCGATGCTCAATGGCGACCAGAAGAGCTGAGCCCAGAGACTGAGCCCCAGGGCCAGTGTGACCGCCGATGAAAGCCGCGTTTGGTCACGCTCGGACATTCAGACACCGATCGGGCGCAAGGGGATTATCGGTCGACGATCGTCCAGACGGCCCGCTTCGATTCACCGTCGCGACGGAAGTCGATGACGACTCTGTCGACCCGGTTCAAATTCTTCCACGTCGACACGTAGTCGTCGGGCCGCTCGATCGTCGTACCGTTGATCGACCCGATGATATCTCCGACGGACAACTGGGGGTTGGCAACACGACGCGCCGCCTCCGTCATTCCGACGATTTCGTAGCCGACGAATTCTCCATCGGTGCGCGCAGGTTCGACGGAGACCGCCTGAAGGATGTAGGCGGGTCCCTTTTCGATAAGCGTCTGAACCCGTGATCGCGTGACCGTCACCCCTTCCCCAGATGGGCTCGATGGCGCAGCGTCCGCGTCCTCCGCGGCGCCTTCGTCGTCAGAGGGAGCCAGCGACTCGGCCTCTACTTCGGGGCCCACGCGAACCGCCGGCTCGTTTGCCTCCTCGGGTGGCGGAGGCTCGCCCTGTACCGCCTGGTCCTTCTGGGCCCCGCTGCCGGTGGCGCAGCCCCACAACCCGATAGACAGGAGGAGACCCACGATTAGCCGCACCTTGATGGACCCGTTCATGCCGATTCCTCGATGATTTCGAGCATCCGCTCGTTGCTGGCGAATTTGAACTCTTTCTGACCGCGCTCTTCGGCGATATCCTCTTCGACCGACTCGAGCCGTTGCACATCTTCGAAGTCCACCGGAGCGATGTCACGCCCCCCGAGCAACTCGGCGAGCTCGTCGATAATGGCATCGGCCGACCGGCCGCCGTCGGGCCCCTCGGGAAATTCACCATCGAGAAACGCCAACACCTCTTCGCAGCCTTGCTCGGAATCCTGCTTGGCCTTGCCGACCAGTCCGTCCGACGCCTTCCGTGCCCATCCGACCACGAACGTATCCCAGAGCGGCTCCTCGCGTTCGGGGTCCCAGACCATGTAGCGGGGACGTTCGGGGTGGGCTTCCCACGGTTCGGGCACCGTCGCGTATTCGCCGTGCCACTCGGGATTCAGTGGAAGCCCCAGTGACGGGTCGATTTTGTCGCCGATGGCAAAGACGACGGTGTCGCAGTCGATGACACTCGTCTCGTCGGTCCCCTCGACTCCGGGCCGGCTGCCCTCGCTGGTCGGCACGAGCTCGTTGTGCCGAACCTCGAGGCCTTCGACGCGGTTGTCGCCGTCGACGACGACGCGCTCCGGGCTCCTCAGAAAGGCGACTCGAAACTTCGTGGGACTCTCGGTCTCGAGCGGTTCGTCCGAATATTCTGTCAGATCCTCGAAGGCCTCGTCGGGGTCCTGGTCGACCCTGTCGAGTTCCGGGGCAATCCGGTCGATTTCGGCGCGAATCTGTTCGACATCCATCGCGCCGCTGACGATCTTGAGCTCGCGGGCCGTACACGAACGTTCGTTGGGGCCGCGACGATACACGATCGTGGCGGAATCGACCTTCTCTTCGCAGCTCAACCAGTGGACGATATCGAGCGCGACGTTTCCGAATCCGACGATGCAGACGTCGTCCCCGACGGCGAATTCCTTCTGGCTGAATGGAGGCAGTTTGTTGAAGTGGTAGACGAAATCCTTGGCGTGAAACACGCCCTCGGCGTCTTCGCCCTCCAGGCCCAACCAGCGCGTGCCCTGTGCTCCGACCGCCACGACGACGGCGTCGAAGCCCAGCGACCGGACCTCGTCCATCGTGATATCGGCGTCCTCGCCGACCTCGATGTTCCCAAAGTAGTGGATATTCGGCTTGTCCAGGATGCGCCGAAAGACCGTGCGCAGCCCGCCCTTCATGCGGTGTTTGTTCGGGTAGATGCCAAACTCCGCGAGCCCGCCGGGTTTGATATCCCGGTTGAGCATTACGACGTCATGGCCTTCCGAAGCGAGCTTGTCGGCCCCGTAGATCGCTGCGGGGCCGGCCCCGAGCATCGCGATCGTGTAGGTCTCTTCACTCATCCGTACTCCTGAGTTGGGTGGGTCCGTGGGATGCAGACCGTGTCGGCGCGTCCGTTCATACAGAACGACGGGCCGGTCTAAAAGTCACACCAGTTGTTGGTAACGAGCCACATCGCCGGCGATGTCACCGACGGCGTCTTCCCAGAAGTCGACCTCCGAGAGATCGGCGCCCAAGTATCTCTGAGCCAGGTCTTCGGCCGTGTATCGCCCGCTGTCGACGAGCAGGTCATCGATGGTGTCGGCATCGAGCGCACCCTCGCCTGTGGCCCTCTGATACAGTCCCTTCGAGAAGAGGTATCCGAACGAGTAAGGGAAGTTGTAGAAACGAAGTCGTGTGATGAAGTAGTGCAACTTCGAGGCCCAGAAGTGTGTGTCGAACGAGGCGACCGCATCGCCGAAGGTCGATCGAAACGCCTCGACGGCCATCTCTCCGAGCTTCTCGGCGGTGAGACTACCGCGGCGGGCCTCGCGGTGCATAGCGCGCTCGAGCCGGAAGCGGGCCGGAATATCGAGCATAAACGTCGTGGCTCGCTGAAGCCGCTCGTCGAGTAGATGAAGTTCTCGATCGCCGTTGGCCCGCTGCATTGCTGCCGATTCGACGAGTTTTTCGGACAACGTACTCGCCGACTCCGCCAGGGTCATCGGCACGATCCTCGCCGCAGCCGGCAACTCCCGCATCAACCATCCGTGCCAGGCGTGGCCGAGCTCATGGGCCAACGTCAGTAGATTCGACATCGATCCGCCGTACGTCATGAAGATGCGGATCTCCTTGGAGACAGGGAGCGTCGAGCAAAACGCTCCCTGCCCCTTGCCCGATCGATCCTCGGCCTCGACCCAGCGCCGGCTCAGCGCGTGGCGGTAAAATTCCGCCATCGGCTCCGAGAATTCCTCGATGTTCTCGACGACAAAGGATTGCGCGTCCTCCCACGAGATGTGGGCGTCGTCGGTCTGGCCGACCGGAGCCTGCCGGTCGTACCATTCCAGACTGTCGACGCCGATCGCATCGGCCTTCAACTCGAGATATGTGCGCAGCTCGCCCTCAACACTCTCGGCGGCCTCGAGAAGCGCCTCCAGGGTCGAGCGCTCGATGCGGTTCTGGTTCAGCGGTCCCGTGAGTTCGTCGTAACCGCGCCGCTCGTACAGCGTCTCCAGTGAACCGACGATCCCGTCGAGGGTGGCCGCCAACACCGTCGATTCTTGCTCCCAGGCTCTCTGCAGCCCGTCGAAGGCCGCGCGACGCGTCGCCCGATTCGAGTCGGACAAGAGGTTTTTCGCCTGACCGACGGACATCGATTCAGCCGAACCCTCCGAGTCGGCCTCTTCGACGGTCACCTCCATCTCTCCGGTGACACGGTCGTAGAGCTGGCCCCAGCGATGGAGACCGTGTTCATTGAGGTCGACGGCGAGGCGCTCGAGCTGGAAATCCATCTGGAGGCCCGCGTCACGGCGAAGCTCCCGCACATACAGCTCCATGCCCTCGAGTTCGTCGCGCTCCAGAAGTAGGTCGAGAGCAGCGTCGGAGGTCTCGGGCAGGCCGTTTTGGAGGGTGACCTCGATCTGTTCGAGTTTGGAGTAAAGCTGGGAGACCCGGGCGTGGAGCTGTTGAGCCTGCGGATCGTCGGCGTGCGCCGCCGACAGACACCGCGTGTAGGCCATCGCTTCGCGCATCAGCGCCTGAGCACGCTGTCGATGATCCAGTGCTGCGGCCCAGGCATCGAAGACTCTCTTATCGCTGGTGTCACTCAGCGACTCGAGGGCCTCGACTTCCTGGCCGACGACGTCCAAGACGGCGTCGAGATCATCGGTGAAGGCCTCGAAGACCTCCGAGTCGGCGCCCCCGGGATAGAGGCTCTCGAGGTCCCAGGTCTGGCTCGTTGTCGGAAACGAATGGCGGGTCGATTCGGTAGCGTCGCGATTCACAGTCACTCCGTCTTCGGAAGGCTCGACGCCACGCCGAATACCATCGCGCTCGTACGGGGGACAAGTCCGAAGCGCCTCAGTCTTTGAGGCCGTCCACGATCAGATCCACCACCCAGTGGAGATGCTCCCGGCGTTCCTCGAGCGCCTCCTCCGAGATCATCCCATCTTTGTCCCAGTTACCCTCGACGACCGGCGCGTAGGTGAAATAGTTCGAGGCCGCTCCAGTAAGGGTCACCATGATGTGGCGAGCCGCCTTCGGGCCCTCCTCCGGGCAGATGTCGGTGAGTATCCCCTCGGTCGTGCGAAGAAGTCCGCCCAGATGCTCGCGGAGCACGTCGAAATGTTCGCCCCCGCTGGTCAGCGTATTCTGGATCAGACGAGGATATCGAGGATGCTCGTGGATGAAATCGATGTAGGCATCGCCGACTCGATGAAGTTTCGCACGAACGCCATCCTCGGCGTCCTGGCGCAACGCCTCGTCCATCGCCTGCCGCTGCGCCTCGAAAAACCGGTTTAGGACCCGGCGAAACAACTCCGCCTTGTTGTCGTGATGATAGAAGACCAGCGCTTTATTTGCATCAGCTCGGTCAGCAATATCGCGCATGCTGACGCCATCGTACCCCACATCCCCAAAGAGTTCCTGAGCGGCTTCCAGAATTCGTGTCGAGGTATCCAATTCGCTCATCCCACCGTCAAGCAATAGTCGCGTGTGTCATCGATATGCCGACCGATCCCCGTCTCGCCGGCTGCGTCGGTCGTGACAGATGATCATACGCACGATGCATCAACGTTTAAGCATCCTCCGCCCAAGAACAGACGAATTTGTCGTATCCCAACAATTCTCAGTCGTCCGCATCTGCAGCCGAGCATCGACGACCCGTCCGGTTCTGTTTTGGAGTGCTGGTCGGCCAGCCTCGGGAGGGGACAATACCGACGGGATTCCCGCAAGTGGAGAATCGTCTACGTTCAGAATCCTTTCGACACGCCCAGGGAGAAGGAACGTCCCTCTAGCTCGTAGTAGGTGGTAATGTCGCCCTGCTCGTAGGTGTGGGGCAGATTCAGGAGGTTATCGGCCGAAAAGCTAACCTTCCACTCGTTGTCGAACTTCTGCGAGAAAGTGAAGTCCAGCGAATGGAAGGGCTGCTCGTAGTTGTCGGGGATGCCGTAGGCTCCGACCTCGACGATGCGCGGCCCGGACACGTTGTACAGCAGTGTCGCCTGAGTGCGGCTCTCCGGATTGTCGTAGCCGAACTGAAAATTGACCGTATACGGCGACTGGCCCTGCAGGGGACGTTCGGTATTGGTGAGCAAATCGGCCGCATCGCTCTCGGGATCGATAGAGATCTGCGAGTAGATGTAGGAGACGTTCCCGGCGATGTAGAAATCCTTCACGGCCTTGCCGATGAAGTCGAGCTTGGTGCGGGCGGCGAACTCGACGCCAAAGTTTTGAGCCCCCTGGATGTTGACGGGCTGCACCAGGGTCCCGGCCGAGGCGCGATACGTCAGTTCGATCGGATCTTCGAAATCCTTGTAGAACGCTCCCAGCGACAGCGACTCTCCCCGGCTCGGATACCACTCGTAGCGCGCATCCACGTGGGTAATCTGAGCACGGTCAAGGTCGGGATTTCCCTGGAATGTGTTGCCCCCGACCACGTCGTTGAACTGGGCGTTGGAGAGCTCTCGAAAGTTCGGCCGGTTGACCGTGCGCGCCGCAGCCGCACGCAGCAACATGTCGTCGTTGAGGTCATATTTGAGATTCAACGAAGGCAAGACATCGGTCGTCTTCAACTCCGATGCCGTCTTGCTGTCAGAAAAGAGGGCTGTCGTCTCGACATCCTGGACCGAATGTTCGACACGAGCACCGAAGGTCGCCTTGAAGTCTTGTGTGATCGGCATCTCCGCCATCGCGTATCCTGCCGCGACGATCTGCCCACCCGAGTAATTGTCGGTCTCACGAGTGGCTTCTTTGAGCGTGAAGGCGGAATCAGGACCGATGTTCTCATCGTTGAACAACTGCTCGGGGCGTTGAGACAGAAACTCGGGATCCGCCGTTCCCGTGTCGTAGACGAATCGACGCGTATCGACCTGCCGCTGCTTCGAGGTGAAGCCACCGCCAAACTTCAGTTTCATGTCTCTGCCGCCCCATATTCCAACTGGAATTTTCATCCCAAAGCGAGCATCGTGGGTGTTGTCCAGCAATTCACTGTAGAGACGAACATTCCCCCTGGCCCGGTCACTCAAGACGTACTCGCCGTAGTCGGCATCCCAGTTGTACCGGTAGTCCCGTCGATCCGGCTCTTGCCGTCTCGCCTGTGAGAAGACGTACTGCCAGTCCACGGTCAACTGCTGAGCGTCGGGAAAGGTGTGCTCACCCTGGAGCTGATGGAACATCAACTGTCGCTCTTGCCAGCGCAACCGCGTCACGCGGATCGTATCCCCGTAGTCATTGTAGAATCCCTCGTAGGTTCGAACCTTATCGTCGGTAACTCGGTTGATCAGCGACGTGAGCTGCAATTGATGGTCCTCGCCGAAGTCAACCCCTCCGGATAGGATAGCGTTCGCCACGACTTCGTCGTTCGTCTCGTAGAATTCGTACTCATTTTGGATGGTTGGACCGTCTCTGCTGTTGATGACCGTCTTCTCTTCGTAGTCGTTGATATCGTGACTGTAGTCGTAGGAGGCCGAAAACAGGAATCCGGCAGTCGTATCTCCACCAAGGTCGAACTGGTCTCCGATCTCACCGCTGATCGACAGGTTGGGCATTACGGTCCGAGAATTGACATTGTAATTGTTCGGCAGCATCTCCCCGAGCTCTTCGATCTCTTCCGCGGTGAAATTCCCTTGGCCGAACATATTCTTCTTCGTAATTTCCTTTCCCTCTGTTCGGTTTTTAAATTCCTCGGGAAGCGTCCGGGTTCCATCGTCAATGCCCAACCAATCCAGCGATCCACCATTGTACGTCTGGCCCTCTTGAAAGGTCGTATCGGTCGCGCCGCCGACCGACAGGCTTAGGTTGGCGTCAAACTCGCTGGGATAGGATCGGGTCTCCATCTGGACGACGCCACCACCGAATCCGCCGGGCATGTCCGGGGTGTATGTCTTCTGGATGGTGATACTCTCGAGCATGCTGGTGGGAAACAGGTCCAGGGGAACGACCCGTTTTTCCGGTTCGGTGCTCGGAAGATTCGCACCATTGAGCAACGTCGATGAATACCGAGAACCGAGACCACGGACGTAGACAAACTTACCGCCGACGACAGTCAAACCGGTCACTCTTTTCAATGCCCCGGCCGCCGTCGAATCGCCGGTCTTGGAGAATTCCTCGGCGCCCATGACCTCGGTGGCTGCACTCGATTCCTTGCGCTCCTCCATGAGCTGAACCGTGCCCCCTTCAATCCGGGGAATCGCAACCCGAAAGGCACTCAAACGCACCGCCGCCGGCGTGAGCTCGATATCGATGGACGTCTCCTCTTTTGATTCGACCTCCACCCCCTGTCGAGAGGCAGTACTGAAGTCGGGGTGGATCACCGAAATGTCCCACTCGCCGGGCGGCAGGGTCAGCGAAAAGCGCCCATCGGGGCCAGTTTGGGCTTCGGCGGTCGACCCACGGACCAGGATCCGTGCGGTCTCGAGCGGCTTCCCTTCATCCGAGGATACGACGGTCCCGGTCAGGGTTCCCGGCGGACCTCGATCCTCGTCTTCATCGGCGGCCTCTTCGTCCTTCTTTTCGCCCCCCCCTTTCTTCGGCGCCTCCACGTCGGCCCAGAATCCCCTGCCGGGCGCATCGAACTCGGCGACAACTTCGGTGCGCATGTCCTCGACGACGCGCACGTCGGTCGCCGTGCCTCGACGATCGTCATGTTCCAGCGTGACCCGCCAGGTCCCGGCCGGCGCCTGCAACAGCGCACCGCCATCCGCGTTGGTTCGAGCAAACCCGTCGGTCCCGTCGACGGCGACCTTGACCCCTTCGAGCGGCGCTCCATCGACGCCAAAGACGACCACATGGATTTCACCGGCCGACTGGCTCGACTGTGCATCCACCTGTTGTGCATCCACGGGTTCCGGCGAGCCCATGAGGCCGGCTGCCAGGACCAGCATACTCAACAACATCGGTCCCGATTTCGGAATCATATCAGTGTGTATCCAGCGTCGGTTTCGTCGTGAAATTTCTATACAGAGCCCCCGAATTCGACGTTGGTCGGGGGTCGTTCAGGTTGGTCGGATTGGCCGTTCTCGCCGCCGGTCAGCAACGGGTCGGGTCGTCGCGGCACGAATCGATCGCCCGACGGAGTTCGACGGCCGATTCGTACAGATCGGGATCGTCGATCTGTTTGAGTAAGGTCTCGGCCTGATCCCAATCCCGGGTCTGAAAGTGGGCGTAGGCCATGGCGTAGCGGATCTTCGGATTCTCCAGCAGTCCCAGACGTGCCAGCCTGGGCTTCAGTGCAGCGACGCGTTCGTACTCCTTCTTTTCGACCAGAATCGCCACGCGCTGCTGAAACTTCTCGGTTTGGTCCGAGACCCGCGAATTCATGTAGAGCGCCCGGTCGTATCGTCCGGCGCGGCGGAAGAGTTCGGCAGATTCCCGGATGTATTTGGGGTCGTACTCGGCGGCGACCTGCATCAGCGTGCCGCCGATGCCCGGATGACCACCCGAGATGTAGGCATGCGCAAGGTGCACCAGTACCTCCGAGGAGTCGGGAAACGTCAGCCTGGCTTCCTCCAGAAGCATCTGCGCCTTCTTCGACTCGCCGGCTTTCCGGAAGGCATCGGCGACGGCGATGTAGTCCTCCTCGGTCGCATCTCCGGATTCCAGGTATGTGGTGCCCAGCCCCATCGCCATCTGATAGAGCTTCAGATCGACGAGCAGGAAGATCTGTTCTCTGAGGAATGCCCGATTGTCGGGAAACAGCTCCCGTCCTTCGGCCAGTGCTCGCCAGGCCATCGCCTGCTCGTCGAGCTTCTGGTGGGCGCGGGCCTTCATCAGGAACATGTCCGGCACGTCGTGGGCCGCCTCCTCGGCATTGCGTACAGACAGTGTCACCATCTCCCAGTTTCGAAGCCCGTAGTAGGCCTGGGCCAGGTGAACGAAGATCTGGTTTTTCGTCTGCCCCTGATGGATGGCCTCTTCGAGCTCGTCGACTGCCGTCTGATAGGCCTTCTCTCGCAGGGCAATGATCCCTTGGAGCGTGTGATACAGCGCCCGGTCGGTCTCCTCGGCCTTTGTATCGACCTTGGCGAGCACGGTCTGGGCGCGGCCGTAGTGGCCGTCGCGCACCAGGGTTGCCGCCAGGGACACTCGATCGACGTCTTCCTGTTCGGCGTTCTCGGCCGACTGCGAGGACGAAGACCCCTGGTCGTCGGGCGGTTCCTGTGCGGTAGCCGTAGAGACCCCGAAGACGAGAAGGGCGGCACAGAGGATTCGAAGTTGCATCGGTACCGACCTCACTGCAGGGAGAATTCAAAGGGAACTTCGATCCACGTCTTGACCGTCTTGCCCTCGTAGCTGGCCGGCTTGAAACGCCACTGTTTGACCGCCTCCAGGACGAATTCGTCGTAGACGCCCTCGGGGTCAGAACGGACGATCTTGGCACGTTGGACCGCACCTTCGGTATCGACCAGGGCCTTTACCAATACTTTTCCATCTTGCTGCTTGGCGACGATGCGCCTCGGCAGATCGGGCTGGACCCGATTGAGGGGCTTCGGTTTCTGGTCGACGGCATCGGCGGTCATCACCGAGGCCTGGACATCCCCCAGAAGTTTTTCGCTGGCCTTCTCGGAGCCGCCCGGAGAGAGTCCGGGCATCTTGAAGCCGATCGACCCGATAGCCGAGCCCAGGTCCGGAGGCGGCGCCTGCTGAGGAGGCGGCTCGCTGGTCTGTTGCTTCGGCTCCGGCTTCGGTTCGGGCTTGTCGGGCGGATCCGGCTTCGGTTCGACGCTGATGCTGTTGGTGTTGCCCAGGTCCGGGTCATCGGGCTCTTCGGCGAATTCGTTCATCATCAGCATCAGCCCGAAGACAAAGCCCGACCCGACGATCATTGTCCCCGTGGCCGCCGCCGCGCGCTTGAGTGTCGACTCACGCAGGATCATCCGGCCTCCCGATCGGTGGCGACGCCCACGTTTTTGGCGCCCGCCAACCGTGCCTGGTCGACCACGTCGATGAGTTTATCGGCCGGCACGCCTCGGTCGGTGACCACGAGCACCTGCGCGCTGTCGCCGCTGCCGAGCAGATTCTTGATCCGACTCTGCAGCATCCACGACTTCACCGGTTTGTTGTCGACGTAGATCTTGGAGTCAGCATCGATGTAGACACGGATCGCTTCGCTGGGCGTCTGCGAGGCGCTCGCCGCGCCCGGACGCTCCAGATCGATGTCCATGTCTTTGACGAAGGTCGTCGAGACCATGAAGAAGATCAGCAGGATGAACACCATGTCGATGAGCGGCGAGATGTCGATGTCCTGCTCACTGTCATCTCGACTTCGAGATCGAAATCGCATGTCATGCCTCCTCTTGGTCCGCCGCGACGTCGTCGTCGGACGAAGTCTGCGCCAGCTTGATGTTGTAGCGATTGGCGCAAAGTAGTTCTTCGAGTTCCTGTAGTTCGGCCTCGAGCCGGTCCTGGCGGCGGTCGAGCATGCGCCCGACCATCATGCCGGGGATCGCCACGGCGAGGCCCATCTGTGTGGAGATCAGCGCAGCCGAGATGCCACCGGCGATGCCGCCTGACTGGCTAAACAGCGCCATGTCACCCAGGGACGCGAACGTCTCGATCATGCCGGTTACGGTACCCAGCAGACCGGTCAGGGGAGCGACCGCAACGATAGCTGTGACGATGGTGGAAAACTGACGCATCTCGTCGCGGATACCGTCGTAGGCATCGCCTAGGTACGGACGAAGCTTCTCGACGTCGGACTGCGCCAGGAAGATACCCTTGTGAACAGCCCGGCCCAGAAGGCCCGTATCCGGCGCCTCTTCACCTCGTACGGCCTTTCGGACCCAGGTCTCCAGGGGCAGATCGCCGCCGCGCTGGAGGGTCATCCAGCGCCAGCCGATGCCAAACCACATGATGAGCGTGCCCACCACCAGCGGCGGCATGACGAAGCCGCCGCTGTCGATATAGCGGGCCATCTCGTCGACCAGGGCATCGAACGAGAGCGCCTTCCCCGCTGCGATGAGAAGTTCGCCCTCCATCAGACGGCCCCCAGGATGTTTTCGACGTCATCCTCGTCTTCGATGGGCTCACCCTCTTCGTCGACGGGACGCGGCTGCTGGCCGCCCTCATCTGTCAGGTGAGCCACGTTCACGATGCGCAGGGCGCTGCGCTCCAAGTTATTGAGGATGCGATTGCCCCAACCCTTGAGCAGGTTGCCCAACAGCAGAAGGGGGATGGCCACGATGAGCCCGAGCTGCGTCGTAATGAGCGCCTCGGAGATACCGCCCGACAGCATGCGCGGGTCGCCCGTGCCGTGCTTCGTGATGACATCGAAGGTCGAGATCATCCCGGTCACCGTCCCCAGAAGCCCCAGAAGCGGGGCCACGGCGGCGAAGACGAGAATCACCGACCCAAAACGCTGAACCGTCGGCTCTTCGTGGAGGATCGCTTCGGCCACCGTGTCCTCGACCATCTCGCGCCCTTCATCGAGGTGGTCGACGGCGGTCTCCATGACCCGGGACGCAGCTCCCGACGCGTCCTGACAACGCTCCAGGGCCTTTTGCCTCTGGCCTTGGCCGACGAGCGTGCCGACCGTGTCGGTCAGTTGCCGGGCGCCGCGGCCCGCGAGAGCGAGCAGGATGCTTCTGAGCAGGACAAGCAGCAGACCGAGGACGCCCATCGCCACGATGACCCAGGCGATGACGCCGCCATCGTTGATGGTACTGAGCCAGGTCTTTTCAGCCTTCTTTTGCACGCCCTCGTCGAGGGATTCGTACAAGTAGGCATCCAATGTCGACGGCGCCTCACCGGCCTTCAGGACCTCGGCTGTATCGGCGCTCTTCTTGTTCCAGATCTTCAGCCGCCCCTCACCAGCCGGCGCCAGCGCGCCGGAGGCCTTGTCGGAGACGCCCCAGGCGGCGACCTCTCCCAGGTGGACGATGGTGCCTTCGGTTCGACTCCCGTCTTTCAGGAAGAATTCCCCTTCTTTGACGCGCATGGTCCGCGAGCGCGACACTGCATCGGTGCCTTTCTCAAAGAGCGTCGGGAGTATCTCTCCGTATTGCTTCTCCTCGCCCTCGGTCGGGACTTTCACGTCGAGCCCCCACTCTTTGAGCGTTCGGTTGGCCTGCTGAACCGTCGAGGCTAAGATCTGGTCTCCACGATCTCCCTTGGAGACCTTTCGCTTGGCGTTTTCGAGTTTGTCGGAGAGCGAGTCGGCTCGCTGCTTCAGCGAAGTCAACTGTCCCTGGAGCTGGTTCCGTTCGGCCTTCGCCTGCTGGATGCGCTGGTCGCCCTCCTGCCGGACGCGCTCGAGTCGTTCTTCCAGCGCGCGCTTCTGAGCCTCCAGGTGGGCGAATTCCTTCTGGTAGGCCTCCTGCAGTTTTGACTGGCCGGTCGCCGAGCTGATGCCACCGAGCGCGATGAGGAGTCCGATACCCGCTGCGAGTGCGTGTCTGAGGTTTCCCGTCTTCATTGCTTCCCTCCCGATCGGCGTTCGATGCCCTGAAAGGCGTTCGGCATCGTGAAGTAGCCGGAACGGATGCCCTTGCGGAACGAATCAAAGAGCGTGCGAATGCGATTGATGCGTTTTTCCTTGGAGGCGACCTTCCAGCTCCAGATGTCGCCATCTCTCTGAGCCATCCCGACTCGCCCGTCGTCGGTCTTGAAGAAGAGCCCGACCATGCCAACTCGGGCGACGTCGGCCAGCACCTCGTTGCCGTCCAGGGTCACGACCTGCTGGTAGATGCCGTTCTCTTCGGAGAGTCGGAGTTCGTCTTCGACGGCCTGCCACATCCGGGAGATTCCCTTCTGCGGCGACAGCACGCCCTCTTCGACCTGCGTCTCGAGTTCCTGGACCTGATTGAGCCGCTCGGAGCGTTTGAAGGGCGGGCCCGTCTTGATGTTCGCGCGGAGCGCGGAGGCCGCCGCGTCGAAGGCCGGCTTGAGCTGCTTGTTCTGCTTGCGGTTTTTCTCCATCTGCGCCTTCTGCTTTTCCCAATCCTGCTCGAGTTGCTGAAGGCGCGACTTCTCCCGCTGAATCTGCATCTCCAGGTCGGCGCGTTGCCTTCGAATCGATTGGACCCGGCTGTCGATCTCGCTCTTTTCGTTCTCCACCGTCGAGGCCAGGTCATCGACCTCGGCGCGCATGTCAGCCAGCTTTTCGGACAGTTTGTTCAACTTCACGTCATCCGCCGAGACGGTGGTTGCCACAAGCAGGGCCAAAAGCCCGGCCGCGGCCGACCACCACCATCGGCCTGTATTGTCGAGTCGTTGACTCATGTTGGGTTCTCTCTGAGCGGGATGTCAGAAATGGCTCGGTGTCCCGAGGCAGGGGCACTCTCCCTCCCCGAGACACCCGCAACATGGCATGCCGGCATGACACTGGAGTGTCCGGTGTGTGAGGTTTACTTAGCAACTGCATGGCACCGAGACGCCAGCCATGTGACAGGCGTGTCACATCGGGAGGGTTGAGAACGGTAAAAAGCCGGGGCGACCCCAAGGTCGCCCCGGCGAGAGTCGGTCCGTCGGCCGCCCCCAGGAGGCCGTCCTGTACCGAGAGTTATGAGGCTGCGTCAGTTACTGCCGCCGCCCCAGGTCTCGGGTCGGATGGTCCAGCCTTCGGTCCAGTCCTCGTCGGGGCTCGTGCCACCGATAAAGGAGGTGGATTCGAAGAAGTCGTCGCCGCTGGGCGTCATGCCCTGCGTCGTGGCGGCGTCCGATCCGGAGGCCGGCCGGTAATCAAACCCGGCGATGTCGGTCAACTGGGGCGTCCCTTCGATGTTGGAGTCCCAGTTGTTGAACCACTCGCTGACCGTGAACGGCGGTGTGAAGCCGTCGGCATCCTCGGTGAAGTTCATGCCGCAACCACCAACCTTGGAGGCTTTGACGGTCAGGTTGCCGTTGAAGCTGCCGCCGCTGTACCCGTTGAGGTAGGTCTCTTCGGTGTCCAGGTCGATGCAGCCGTTGTTCGAGCCGGTGATCAGCGTGTTGTACAGGTTGATGCCGGTTCCGCGACGGAACAGAACACCCTCGCTGGTCGCGTCCGTACCGATGATCGTCATGTTCGCGATCGTCGGCGCAGAACGGGGCGTGGCAGTCGGGTCGGCTTCGAGGTTGTCGGCCTCGATGCCGCGGTCCCCGTCGTCGGTACCCTGGTGGATAATGACGTACTGAACCTTGCCCTGCCAGCCGTCGGTCCAGTCGAGACTGTCGTCGGCCTCTTCGGTCAGGTAGATGTACTTGGCGTTGGCCGTTCCACCGAAGAATTCGACGCCGTCGTCGCTGTTGCGGTGCACCTGGATGTGGCTGATGGTCGTCTTGCTTCCCACACCCTGAAAGGCGATGCCATTGAGTTCCTCTTCCGAGGTGATCAGGTCCCCGGCGTACTCGACGCGGACGTATTTCAGAACGCCGCTGTTGTCGTCGGGCTCTTCGCCGCCGTAGGTGCCGGTTCCACCTTCACCGGTGGCTTCATCGCCGGTGTTCAGAGGGGCCTTTCCGTTGATGATAAGGCCACCCCACTGTCCGCGGGAGGTGTCATCGCCGGTCGGCGTCATGACGATGGGCGCATCCTCTGTACCCTCGGCCATGATCTTGGAGTTGCGGCGGATGGACAGGAACGTCGGGTCGCCGCCCGGACCCGCCAGGAGAGTCGTGCCCTCTTCGATAGTCAGGACCGTCTCATCGGTGTCGTTCCCGACGAAGACCGAGTCGTTGAGCTGCCACGTCACGCCGTCGATCGGCTCGATGGTCAGGTCCTCGGTAATCTCGCCGGTGATGTTGCAGAGATTGGTATTCTGGACTTCGCTGCACTCGACGTTCGGGTGTTCACCCGGCTCGCGCGTCGTGCTTTCTCCGATCGTTCCACCGTCTTCGGGCGGAAGGGTCCATCCGTCCGTCCAGTCTTCGTCGGGACTCGTACCGCCGACGTAGTCGGTGGAGTCGAAGAAGTCGTCGCCCTGGGGTTGGACGCCCTGAGTCGTGGCGGCGAAGGAACCGGATGCCGGTCGGTAGTCGGTATTGGCCACGTCTCGCAGTTCGGGTGCGCCGATGACGTTGGAATCCCAGTTGTTGTACCACTCACTGACCGTGAAGGGCGGAGTGAAGCCGTCGGGATCTTCGGTGAAGTTCATGCCGCAGCCGCCGACCTTGGAATTCTGTATGGTCAGATTGCCGGTGTAGCTGCCGTTGCTGTACCCGTTGAGGTAGGTTTCTTCTGTGTCCAGGTCGACGCATCCGTTGTTCGCGCCGCCGATCAGAACGTTGTACAGTTTTACGCCCGTGCCGCGACGGAACAGAACACCCTCGCTGCTGGCGTCACTGCCGATGACCGTCATGTTCGAGATCGTCGGCGAGGAGCGCGGCGTGGCGGTCGGGTTGGCTTCGAGGTTGTCGGCCTCGATGCCGCGGTCGGCGTCATCGTTGCCCTGGTGGATGATGACGTGCTGGACTTTGCCCTGCCAGCCGTCGGTCCAGTCGAGACTGTCGTCGGCCTCTTCGGTCAGGTAGAGGTACTTGGCCTCGGCCGTTCCGCCGAAGAATTCGACGCCGTCGTCGCTGTTTCGGTGAACTTGAATGTGACTGATGGTCGTTTCACTTCCGACACCCTGGAACGCAATGCCATTGAGTTCCTCTTCGGAGGTAATCAGGTCCCCGGCGTACTCGACGCGGACGTACTTCAGAATGCCGCTGTTGTCTTTCGGGTCGTCGCCGCCGTAGGTTCCGGTTCCACCTTCACCGGTTGCGGTGTCTCCGGTGTTCAACGGAGCGTTACCATTAATGATCAAGCCGCCCCACTGACCGCGCGACGTGTCGTCGCCGGTCGGCGTCATCACGATGGGGGCGTCAGCCGAGCCTTCTGCCATGATGTCGGAATTCTGGCGGATGGCGAGGAATGTCGGATCGCCGGGACCGGCTTGAATCGTGGTCCCTTCCTCGATCTCCAGGACCGTCTCATTGTCGCCGTCCCCGACGAAGACTTGCCCCTGAAGCTGAAGGACGCCGCCTTCAACCGGGCTCAGGGTGAGATCTTCGGTAATCTCACCGGAGATTGCGTAAATTTCAGTGCCGTTCGTAACTGAACAGCTCACATTAGGATGATCGATAGCGGGGTCTTCACAGTCCCCACCCGTGCCGGCATCGTCGCCGGGCTCAGTCGAACCACCGCACCCAATCAGGGCCAGTGCGGCGAACAAAATCGCTGCCTGTGTCAAGCGTCTCATTTCAGATTTCCTCTTGAAGACAAAGGCGAAAACTTTGTGGTGTCTCCCCGGCGAATCCTCTCGCCGGGCTCAGGGAGGAAGGTGATCTCACCCCCTCCGAGACACCCCGCACAATGGCATGCCTGTATGACCGCTTCGTCTCGAGGTTGTGAGATCCTGTTAGCTTTCAGGTCACGGTCATCTGCCGGTTTTGTGACAGATTCGCGACATCTTTTTTCTTCGATATTCCCCTTGCAACATCGTGATTTTGGTCGCTACATGACACGCGATGCATTGGACGGACACAGCGGCCGTGTTCACATCCTCAAGCCCCTGGTTGGCCATGTCCGAATCGGACCTGATTTTGATTGTCGAAGACGAAGAAGACCTCGTCGACACCCTCGAATACCGTCTCCAGAAGGAGGGCTTCGAGACACACTCGACCGACAAGGGCAAAGAAGCCCTGGAATTTGTCGACGGCGACCGCACCCCCGATCTGATCCTTTTGGACCTGATGCTGCCGGACATCTCGGGAACCGAAGTTTGTCGCCGGCTGCGCGAAAACGATCAGACCGCCGACCTTCCGATCGTGATGTTGACGGCGCGCGACGAAGAAATCGATCGGGTGGTGGGCTTCGAGGCCGGCGCCGACGACTATGTCGTCAAACCCTTCAGCATGCGGGAACTCGTATTGCGCATCCGGGCGATCCTCCGCCGACTCCGGCAGCAGGAAGAAGAGGACGACGCCGATGATCAGGCGTCGACGGAGACGCCCGAGGAGATCAACTTCGGCGAGATCCGCATCGACGTTCCCGGCCATCGGGTGTGGGTCGAAGATGACGAAGTGTCGTTGACCGCTCTGGAGTTCAAACTCCTGACGACCTTCCTGGAGCGCAAGGGACGCGCCCAGACCCGCGACGTCCTGCTGTCGGACGTCTGGGGCATCAACGCCGACATCAAGACGCGCACGGTCGACACCCACGTAAAACGGCTGCGCGAAAAGCTCGGCCCGGCCGGCTCGTATATCGAAACGGTCCGAGGCGTCGGATATCGATTTCGATCACAGCCCGATGATTGACTGAACTCGACTCCTGCACCTGCGGGGTTCCATCTTGAATCTGGGCATTCGCGGAAAGCTCTTCGCCGTCTCGGTCGTCCTGATCGGGATCGTCGGCTTCTCGAGCCTGGCCTATCTGGAACCGACGCTGCGAAACTGGGCCGTCTCGCGCATCGAATCCGAGGTGGCCACCTTCGCCGAATCTACGCAGGCCATGCTGGAATCCGCGGATGTCGCAACGACGTACACCGCCATCGATCCGTTGGCCGATCGCATGGGGCAGGCCACCGGAGCGCGCATTACTGTAATCGACACCACGGGACAGGTCCTGGGTGACTCCAGCCTCACCGTCGAGCAGGTAGAGCAGACAGAGAATCACGCGAACCGACCCGAGGTCAGCCCCGTACTCGCGGGCCACGGGAAGACCATTTCTCAGCGCTACAGCGACGCGGTCGACAAGGAAATGCTGTTTGTCGCGGTCCCCTGGCGCGATGGCCCGGGCCTGCGCGGCGTCATCCGCGCCGCGCTGCCGCTCAAGTACGTCGGAGATGTCATCTATCGACTCCGGCTCTTTCTGGGAGCCACAGCCATCATCGGTCTGGCGGTGGCCGTCTTTATGAGCGGACTCGCCTCGATGCTCGTCGTGCGGAACATGCAGTCCCTGTTCGACAAAGCGCGGGAGAACCTGCGGGGTGCCGGCCCCGATCAGATCGACGACACCGGGCTGGAGCAGCGAGACATCGACGATGAACTTCAGGGTCTCGGCCAGTCGGTCTCTCGTCTTTCAGCGCGTCTGGCCGAGACCTTCGACGAACTGGCCAGACAACGCGATCGCCTCGGCGCGATACTCGAGAGCATGGCCGAGGCCGTCGTCGTGGTCGACGCCGAGCGACAGGTGACGCTGTTGAACGAGGCCGCCGAGAATCTGCTCGATACCGACGAGCGGGCCATCGGCCGAGCGATCACCCGGACGATCGGAAAACCGGAAATCCTCGATCTCATCGACGAAGCCCTCGAAGAGGACGCCGACGGCGACATGCCGAGTGCCGAACTCAAACTCTCCGAGCAACCAGAACAATATGTGGTCGTCCGCGCGACGGCCGAGCCCAATACCGGCAACGTGGTCATCGTGCTCCACGATGTCACCGAACTGCGCAAACTCGAACGGATGCGCCGGGATTTCGTGGCAAACGTCTCCCATGAGCTGCGCACGCCGATCAGTATCATTCGAGCCAACGTCGACACGCTTCAGGAAGGGGCGTTGGAGGATCCCGAACACGCCCCCCGCTTCCTCGATTCGCTGGAGCGTACCGCCGAGCGCATGACGGATCTCGTCGACGATCTGCTGGACATCTCACGGCTCGAAGCCGGCCGCTACGAGATGTCGCTCGAGTCGACGAACATCCATGACGCGGCCGAACGAATCCTGGCCGATGTCGAGCGGACGGTACGTGCGACGGACGAAGACGAACACGCGTCCCCGACCCTTCGCAACGAGGTCCCCGCAGACCTCTCGGCGCTGGCGGATATCAACGCGCTGGATCAGGTCCTGATCAACCTCCTGGACAATGCGACCAAATACACGGGCCCCTCGGGCACCGTGACGATCGAGGCCGAACAACGCCAGGAGGCCGACGAGGTCGTCGTGCGCGTCAAAGACGACGGCCCGGGCATCCCCGCCGAGGACCACGACCGCGTCTTCGAACGCTTCTACCGGGTCGACTCCGGCCGCTCCCGTGAGGAAGGCGGCACGGGGCTGGGACTGGCCATCGTCAAACACCTGGTCTCGACGATGGGCGGACGGGTCGGCTACCGGGCCAACCAGCCTGAGGGGTCAGTCTTCTGGTTTACGCTTCCCACGAGCACGTAGCACGGGGCACGGGACACGTTGGACGTTCAGGTTGGACGTTCACGTTGGACGTTCACGATCACGTTGGACGTTCACGTTCGGCCGGTCGTCGTACCTCGTACGTCCTACGCGAGACGCGCCTTTCGTGATACGTGCCTCCCGTCAGTGCGACCCTCGCATTATCGCTTATGTACAGAATAATCTTTGGATTCTTTTTCGTATCGGGCTTCTCCAGCCTGGTCTTCGAGACCCTGTGGGAGCGGATGCTCCAGACGGTCTTCGGGTCGACTCAGTTTGCTCTGAGCACGCTGTTGACGGCCTTCATGACGGGGCTGGCTCTGGGGAGCTGGCTGGCCGGAAAGATCGCCGACGAAACCGAGCGGCCGCTTCGAATCTACGGCCTGCTCGAAGGTGGGATCGGGCTGTATGCGTTCTTGGTGCCGTTCGCGCTCGACATCCTACCGACGGTCTACGACTACCTGTTCGATGCATTTCTAAACGACTTCTATCTCTTTAGCCTGCTGCGATTCGGGGCGGCCTTTCTCATCCTCGTGATCCCCACGACGATGATGGGCGCCACCCTTCCGCTGGTCAGCCAATGGGTCTCCCGCCACCAGCGGCTCTTTCAGGGCTCGATCGGCATGCTCTACGGGGTCAATACCTTCGGCGCCTGCGCCGGCACGATGCTGGCCGGGTTCGTCATGATGCCGGCGCTGGGCATGTCGATGACCAACACGACCTTTGCGATGGTGAATCTGTTTCTGTGTGGCGCGGTGCTGGCAGCCGAACCGTACCTCAACAGCCTGGAGCCGGGGACCTCGGATCCCTACGCGAACATCGACGACGAGCTCGACGATGAAGACGTCGAAGCTCTGGGCATGACGTCGACCACACAGGCTGAGACCAGTGAGCCGATCCCGGGGTGGCTCATCAAGGTCGTGCTCGGGGCCTTCGCCGTCTCGGGCGCCGTCTCGATGGTCTATCAGGTGCTATGGACCCGGGCGTACGTCATCATCCTGGGCAGCTCGACCTACTCGTTCACCCTGATCCTGACGGCCTTTCTGATCGGACTGGGCTCCGGAAGCGCGGTCATCTCGCCGTTTCTCAAAAAGATCCGCCGACCGGTCTTCTGGATCGCCGTCGTCCAGTTCGGTGTCGCCACCGCCGCGACGGCTGCCTTCTTTACCCTGGATAAATTGCCGACCTGGATGTTCTACCGATTTCAGGGCGAAATCAGTTCGATCTGGTCGGTGTACTTCTTTTACTTCCTGCTGGTGGGGCTGGTGGTCCTGATCCCGACGTTGCTGCAAGGCATGACCTTTCCGCTCGTCGTCCGCGCGGTGGTCCAGCGACGCGAACGCTCCGGCGAGCAGGTCGGCGACGCCTACGCCTTCAACACCGCGGGGTCGATCGTCGGGAGCTTTGCCGGCGGATTCATCCTGCTGCCCTTCGTCGGCCTGCACACCTCGATGACCCTCATCATCGTCGTCAACGTCGTGCTCGCGGCGGTACTCGGCGCGCTCGAACTCAGGGAGGTCGCCTCCCCCAGACGCATTGGCGCGGTCGCCTGTGCCCTGCTGGTGGCCGTCGGAACCCTTCTTGCCTCGCCGCCGATCGACAAGGCGGAGCTGACCCGCGGGATGTTTCGGGTCTACTGGGCTCGCGAACTCTACAGCCCCGAGCAATTCGAGGCCGACGATCCCGAGATTGTCTACTACGAAGATGGCCTGACCTCGACGGTCACCGTCGAGAAGCGCGAGAATGTCGGCGAAGTGGGCAACGAGCTCTACACGCTGAAGGCCAACGGAAAGCCCGAGGCCAGCGACGGCGACGACATGAGCACCCAGATCATGGTGGGTCTGCTGCCGTACGTCGTCCGCTCCGGGTTCGAGGATGTCGAGATCGGCGACGAATCGTCGGCCATGGTCGGGTACGGGAGCGGCGTGACCGCCGGGGCGGCCTTGCAATGGCCCCTGAACTCCCTGGAGTGCATCGAGATCGAACCGGCGATGGTCGAAGCCTCCAAGTACTTCAATCACGTCAATCACAAGCCGTTGCAGGACGATCGGATGCAGATCATCGAGTCCGACGGCCGCAACTACCTCGAGTACACCGACCACACCTACGACGTCATCGTCAGCGAACCGTCCAACCCCTGGATCGCCGGCGTGGCGTCGCTCTTTACCGTCGACCACTTCCAGCATGTCAAAGCGCACCTGGCCGAGGACGGCGTCTTTGCGCAGTGGGTCCAACTGTACGAGATGCGCCCGGAGAATGTGCGGACGATCCTCAACACGTTTCTGGAGGTGTTCCCCCACGTTCACGGATTCAGCTCCCAGCCGAAGGGCACGGATCTGATTCTGATCGCCAGCAAAAAGCCGATTCCACTTCCGCCGAAGGGGTATGAGCGCGCCTGGAGCATCGATTCCGTGCGAAACGAGCTGCAACGCGCCGGGCTGCAGCATCTGCACGACCTGTACGGCCTGACCTTCATGACCGAACGCGAGCTGCGCGACTTCGCCGAGGGTGCTCCGCTGAATACCGACAACAACGGGCTGCTGGAGTACGAGGCGCCCAAGGATCTGATCCGCTACAAGGAGGGCACCGAGTTCTTCGCCCGCAAGTACTTCGAGCAAGACATCTACGGCGACCTTCGACCCTACCTCGACACCTGGCCCAGCGGCGACGTCTGGACGCCCGAGTTGGTTGGGAAGTGGGGCCGCGGGATGTGGTTGTCGGGCAAACCGGCGCTGGCCGAGGAGATGCTGTCGGATGCCGGCCTCATCGGCTTCGAGAACGTCCCCGGCCCCTTCATGCGCCCCTACGGTCCGTTGGAATCGCTGACATTGGTCCGCCACGCGCAGTCGCTGGACTTGAGCGAAGGGCTTCTCCGAACCTGGCCCATCGAGGATTCAAAATATCGACGCCTGCTCGCCGAAACCCTCGATGGGAAACGATTCGTTCAGGCGACCCGCTCGATGGAGGCAAACGAGACCCCGGATTACGACGGATACAGCGGCGAGCGCGGGCTTCTGTACGCGTACCTCCTGTACGAAGAAAAATACTATCCCTTCGCCGAACGGCAGATCGAACGGCTCAGGGAGGAAGACAATCCCAGAATCGTCGACTCCTTTGCATTCCAGGTCCTCGACGGCGCGATCCAGTGGGAACGGCGCCACTACGGGAAGGCATGGGAGGCATACCTGAAGGCCGGTATCTCCAGGCTGTAACCTCCATTGCGACGACGGCGCCCGTTTACGCGGTCGAGACACCTGCGCTATTCTGCGTCTGTGATGCCTGAAGCCTCTCCCACAGAACTACGTCGCGAGCCGAGGATCGATGTCGACCTCGATGTGACCCTTCGCCTGTCCGACGGACAGCGGCATTTCATCGTCGACAATGTCTCCCGCCGCGGCGTATTTCTGATCACGCCCGAGCCGCTTCCCCTGCGGCGGCTGGTAGAGCTTCGGACCGAACTCGACGACGGGGACGGGCCGATCACCCTGCTGGGCCGGGTGGCTCATCGGGTGACCGGTGACCGCGCTGAAGAGCAAAATCGACGGCCGGGTATGGGACTCCAGCTTTATCCAGCCGACCCCGACGCGCTGGCGCGCTGGCAGAACTGGGTCGAAGCGCAGTACGACGACGTCACCTGAATTTACCGAACCCGAGGCTCCACGATGCCCGACGACGCCCCCCGTCCCTTCCCCGAGGACATCCCCGACTCGATCGAGACGATTCACATCATCGGCATCTGCGGAACCGCCATGGGGAGTCTCGCTGCGATGCTCAAGGAGCGCGGCTACCGGGTTCGGGGGTCCGATGCCATGGCGTACCCGCCGATGAGCACATGGCTCGAAGAGCGCGACATCGACATCATGCTCGGCTACGACGAGTCGAATCTCGACTGGGATCCCGACCTGGTCATCGTCGGCAACGTCTGTCGGGCCGAGTACGGTGATGCCGTGGCCACTCGAGAGCGCGGGTTTCCTCACCTGAGTTTTCCCGAAGCGCTTCGTCACTTCTTTTTCGAGGGCAAAAAGCCGCTGGTCATCACCGGCACCCACGGCAAGACCACCACGACGGCCATGCTCGCCTGGATCCTGCACGAGGCCGGCCAGGACCCGAGCTTCTTCGTCGGGGGTGTCACCGGGAACTTCGACTCGAACTACCGGCTCGGCGACGGCGACCACTTCGTCATCGAAGGCGACGAATACGACACCGCCTATTTCGACAAGGTCCCGAAGTTCTGGCACTACGCCCCTCATCGAGCCACCATCAACAACGTCGAATACGACCACGCCGACATCTACCCGGACATCGAAACGATCGAGTCGATGTTCGAGGAATTCGCCGCCCTGATTCCCGACGACGGAAGCCTCTGGGTCAACGGAGACGACCGACGTGCGATGGAGGTCTCTGCCCCGTGCGACAGCCCGGTCAAGACCTTCGGCCTGGGCGCTGACAACGACCTGCGGGCCGTCGAGATCGACTACGGGCTGACGACCTCCGTGGAGGTCACTCTGGACGGAGAGTCGCTGGGGACCTTCGAGTTGAACGCGATCGGTGAGTTCAACGTTCGCAACATGCTCGGAGCGGCCGCCGTCGCCCTGGACGAAGGCATCGATGCCGACACGATCAAAGATGCGATGGCGACCTTCGAGCGCGTACAGAAGCGACAGGAGGTCATCGCCGAGATCGACGATATTCTCGTGATCGACGACTTCGCCCATCACCCGACCGCCGTCCAGTCGACCCTCGAGGCACTGCGTACGACCTTCCCCGACCGACGTCTCTGGGCCATCTTCGAGGCAAAGTCCAACACCTCTCGGCGACGGGTCTTTCAAGACGACTATCCGACGGCCTTCGCGCCCGCCGACCGGGTTGTCCTCTCGCGGCCGTTCGACAAGAAGGACGACCTCTCCGACGACGAACGCATCGATATCGACAAAATGGTCGCCGACATCGAACGACTCGGGCCGTACGCCGACCTGATTCCCGATGTCGACGAGATCGTCGAATGGCTGATCGCCCGGCTCGAGCCCGGCGACATCGTCGCGGGACTCTCCGGGTCGGACTTCGATGGTTTTCACGGCAAACTCGCCGACGCACTCCGAGAGAATCGCGGTTAGCGCGCAACAGATTCGCTCGCGCGGCGATAACTGATCATGGAGGGGGCGAGAGTCCGTGTCGGCGGCGACATCGGAGGGAACGGGGATGCGTCAACCACTGTGTTTGTCTGCACTTACGGGTTTGGTCGCGGCTATGGGCTGGCTGGGGGGATCAGCCCGAGCCGCGGCTTTTGAATCTGTACAGTGCGTCCCTGTCACGTCGGCCACCGAGCACGACCAAGACGTCGGCTGGCGCCGGACGGCCGCTCGGCTGATGCCGGTCGTCGATGTCCGGGTTTCTGGCGACAGCGCCGGGCTGGCCAACCGAAGAGAATCGGGAGCGAACCAGCGGCCGATAAGACTCGACAGGCAGAAGGACGGCCAGACGTCGAATCTACACTGGGAGGTGATGGCCAACTGGAACCCGCTTCGGATGCTGGGTCTGCTGACTGAAAAGCCAGAGCGGACCGCATCATCGAGGGTCGTCTGTGTGGCCGGCGAGTCGATCATCGACCGGCTCGTATCGCCAGAGGGGACCGACGGTCTGGATCGGGGCACGCTCGCCGATGCCGTCCGCCAGGCGCACCGGGACGCACTGGAAGACGCCCTGGAGGTCGAATGACGCTCTCGAGGATGGCACTCAGTCTCATGTTGCTGATCTCCGTTATTCCGGAGGTTCGGGCCGGCGAGCCGGTCATCGACGACGCGTCGCTGCGGGAATTGGTCACGAATTACCCCGGCGAACCCGACGTCCGGGCCGTGCAACAGGCCGTCCTCCGACACGCCGACCACGGCCTCGCCGATCTGAACCGCTGGCGGCGACGCGCACGGTGGTCGAACCTGGTTCCCGACGTCGATGGTGAGTTTGCCTGGCTGGATCAGCGAGACTCCCGCCTTCAGTACGACGAAGACATCGCCACCGGAGGCGACGGGTCCCCGAGCCGCGACGAAGCGTCGAACCGGTTCGTCGACGACCTACGCGTGAGGGCTCTGTACGGAATGGAACTCCAGTTCGATCTCAGCGGACTCGTCTTCGACCGCGACGAACTGTCGGTCGCCCGTGAATCGAGAGCCCGCACGAAGGCTCGAGCCGAACTTTTGGCCCGCGTCACAACACTCTACTTCACCCGCCGACACAAGCAGATCCTGCAGCGCTTTTCGCCCCCGAAGGGACTCCGAGCGCGTCTCGCACTGATCCTCGAAATCGAGCGACTCACCGCCGAGATCGACGGCCTGACTGGCGGCTGGTTCACTCTGCGCCTTCGGCAAGGACGCAGCGGTGAGGCGCAATGACGCCCGCCCGAATCCCATGTTGGCTTCTCATCGCGACCCTAGTCTCTACCGGATGTACGCCGTCTACTCATCGCGAATGTCTGCGCCAGGCCGACTGCCGCCGCGGAGAGATCTGCCGGATCGGCACATGCCGACCCGTCGAGACGCTTCTCGATGCCGACGCGAGGGCAGATGGATTCGACCGAATCGACGAGGACAGCGGGTTCGATGCGACGAACGACACTGCTCCGACCGTCCCTTGTCCCGACTATCGTGCCCCGGCTCCCGGCGATCTGATCATCAATGAGCTGCTGGCCGATCCGCCCAGTGGCCCGGACGGTGACGCCAACGGCGACGGGGTTCGCGACGCCTCCCACGACGAGTTCGTAGAGATCGTCAACGTATCGGGATCTGGACTCTACGTCGGCGGGGTCATACTTCTGGAGGGCGGCGACCCCGCTCACAGCTTTGATCCCACGTGCCTGGACGTGCTCGATGCCGTCGTCATCTGGGGCGGCGTCCTCGACGGAGCCTCGCTGCCGGACAGACCCGGCGTCCACTCGATACTCGCCTCCGGCTCGTTCGGTCTGACCAATGGTGGGGGTCGACTGGAGTTGCGCAGCGCCGCGAGTGACTCGCTGGACACGGCGGTCTGGACGAGCGGCCCGTCGGAGTCTCAGGTACGCACGCCGGATCTCACCGGAGACTCCCGGGTTGCTCATTCGCAGGCAACCGGGTCGGACGGCGCCGTCTTTAGCCCGGGGAGCTGCGTCGACGGAAGCCCCTTCGAGGAAGGGTGCCCGGGGACTCGCTAGTACACACCCCGATTACATCTCCTCTTCGGGCTGCTTGACCGTCTGCGGTTCGGCCGACTGGTTCTGATTTTCGCGGGACTCGGCGTCGCCCTCGCGGCCAAATCCGTACCCGACGTTCAATCCCAGAACGTGTGCCACGACCTGGTAGTTGCCATTGGGCGCCACGTCGTTGCGGACCTCGCGCTCCAACGTCGTGACGAGTTGGTACCCCGCGTCCACTCTGAATTTGCCCGTCGAATACCCGAGACCGGCCGAGGCACTCAGCCGGTGGTTTCCCGGCAACGACGGACTCAATGTATTGTCGGGGATCGGCGTGCGATCGTAGGCAAACCCCAGCCGCACCGGGATGTTCTCGGTCACCTGATACTCCGCCCCGAACCGGACGGCGATTGCGTTATTCCAGTTGGCCTCAATGGTCGAGGTGTCCTGCGGCGAATCGTTCTCGAAATCGATGACGACTTCGTCGTAGGTCGACCACGTCGTGTAGTTAAGATCGGCCTCAACGAAGAGGCGATTGAACTGATATCCGACGCCAAAGGCCAGAAAGTGGGGAACGGTCAACGATGTTGTCACATCGCCATCCTGGAAGTCATCTTCAAAGGTCGTCCCCTCTTCGCCTTCGAAATGAGACCGTCCGTCGAAATTCAATTTCACGGCGCTGCGATAGTTGAGCCCGAGCGTCAGATCCTCGGTCGGCTGGTACATCACGGCGGCGGTCGCCCCGTAGCCCTGTCCGGCACCAGCCAGATTTACCTGAACTTCGGTGTCGTCCCGGAGGATGATCCGTCGGTCGAGCTGGAGCGTCGACAGCATGACCTGTGCCCCCGCGGCGATCTTGAGGCCCGTGTCGCCGATGTTGACGGCCACATTCGGATTGATGTCGAAGGTCTGGAGCTGCTGGAACTGGATCGACTCTCGGCCGACCCATTCATCCGGCCACTCCACCGCGAGCCCCCAGGGCATTGTAAAGCCCAGACCGACGGCGACGGTGTCGCTGAAGCCATACGAAAGAGAGGCGTTGGGCGGCGGGAACCAGTTGCGCTGTGTGTCGGTCTGAACCGAACCATCAAAGGATTCGTAGGAAGACAACGGCGAGAGTAGCGTCACGCCGAGCATTCCCTCGAAGCCCTCTTTCCCGGCCATGTTTGCCGGGTTGTAGAAGTTCGTGTTCGGCTCGCGGGGATTCGCCACACCGGTCGCCGCCATCGAGTTGGCGACCGCGCTCTGAGCGGTGTTCGAGAAGCCGGCTGCCTGCGCGGCCTCGGGCATCGCCAGCAGTCCCCACGCCGCCGCCATGGCGGCCACGACCTTCCATCCATCTTGCATGTCTCTCATATCTAGACTCCTTTTGGGTGTTTCAGGGCCTGCGTCGTACGTGGTCAATTGCTGGTCACACAGTTATCCGCAGTCAGATCTGATGGAACGTTCGGCGGCGTCGATCCGGTCAGTCCATCTGACAACCACTGCGCGGCCTGACGGCGCGCGCAGTCGGGTACATCCCCATCGGTCATCGGGTTCGGATCCGGGAATCCGATAAATCCATGGGGGGCCGAAAACGTACTGTCCTCCAGCGACAGTCCCGCCGCATTCGCCACGGCTTCGGTCGTGGCATTCGGTACCACCGAATCGTCGCCAGACTGAGGGTTGACCGCCATCTGCATCAGCACCTCGGCGTCGGGCAGACGATCGCCGTTCGAGAGGCCGGACATCGGGTCGAACAACACCTCGTCGAGGTCTTCGCGCTGCAGGTACGGCGCAAAGGCAAACGGATCGACCGGCTCGGCGACCCACGCCAGAAACTGTTCGGTCTGAAATCGCTCGAAGGTGCCTTCGGTCAACCCGGCCTGCTCAAGGGCCTGGGTCAACGCCCCACCGAGCGAGCCCTCGGTCAGTACATCGATGTATTTCCCTCCCGAGCTGCTGAACACCCCGGCCTCGAGCGTCGGGTCGATGGTCACCGCCGGCAGGCCGATAAAGCCCCCAAGGCTGTTGCCCACGTACCCGACGGTGGCGCCGTCCCCGTCGGCAAAACAGTCGGTCGCCGGATTCTCATCGATGGCGGTCTCCAGGCCACCCGAGCGGATGATTTCGGTCAAGGTGGCGACATCGACGACCGACTGGAGCGCGCGATTCTTCGAGCCGATCAGGTCGGTCGAAAAGAAGTTTTGGCCCGAATTGGCCGGGCGCATCGACGGGTGCAGAGTCATCGCACCGGTGGTTCGGCCCCCGTGGCCCGGGAAGTCCATCGCCACGGTGGCGATACCTCGCGCCGCCAACTCGTTGGCCATCACCCGACCGGTTCCGACGCGCCAGCCGGTCAACCCGTGCTGCGCGATCGCCACCGGAAAGGGATCGTCGCCCTGCCCGCACACCTGGTTGATGCCGGAGTCTCCGTTTCGTTTGGGCAGAAACACCGAGACGCCGACCGTCGTCGAGGCGGCGGACTCGTAATCGACGAGTCGGGATTGGGCGTTCAGAAAGTCGACGGTGTCGAATTCCGCGGTCCACTGGATGCGCGCCACATTCGACAGATCGACCGGCGTCTGGCCGTCGGGCCCCTGATAGTTTGTGCCGGGATCATCGACGGTGCTCCAGCTATCGATACTGACGGCATCGACCTCGCGTCCTGCGGGGTCGCGCTCCGAGAGCTTCGTCAGCGCCTGAGCCCGGCGAGCCTGCGCCGACAGGGGCGCATTCTCCGGGTGAAACACGAAGGCGACCGCCAGATCGTCGCGGTCGATCTGCAACGTCAATTCCAGAAGCCCCAGCAAGCTGTTGAACCGCTGTCGCCCCGTCTCCAGCGAAGCCGCCGTCGCCTTGGCCTGGTCGATGGCCTGCTGATCGGCTCCCGCCGGTGGCTTCAGTTGGTCGACCAGGATGTCGTCGACCGTGAAATTGGCCGGGTCGGTGGCCCCGCCTTCGATGAGTTCAAACTGGCTGCTCAAAAACACAAACGCCGGCTCGGATTTGACCGACCATCCATTTGGCCCCTGCACATCATCGGTCACGATCATCCCGCTGAGCGTCGGAACCTGGGGGTTTTCGTTTGCCAGGGCCCGGTCACGCACGAACGGTTCCAGGGGCGTAAAGGTCAGTTGTCCCCAGTCGGGCTCCCAGCTCAACTCGTAGGTCTCGGCATCGTAGCGTTGGGAGTTCTGGGTCTGAAACATGAACGCCGAATTCTGGTCGATGGTGTCGGTATCAATCGTGCCGTCGACCGGGACCCATCCCGAGGCGATGGTCGAAAACCCGATCCGGGAGTTGAGCTCCTCGAAGATCGGGGTTTGCAGCGGGTCGTTCATCGGGACGGGAAGGCTGACTCGCCCCCCGTCACCCGTGCGCAGGAACTCATTGGGCACCGGAATGTTTCCGGTCGTCGGGTCGAAGCTCATGAAGGTGTCTTTGACCGTCGTCCACAGTTGCGCCGACACAATGTCCTTTTTGGTCAGCTCCGTGGCATCGGATTCGATATGGGCGTAGACGGGCCGCAAAAACTGACGGAGTCCCTCAAGCTGCTGGGCCGTCTCATCGTCGGGTAATGAGGCGATGGTCTTGTTTCCGTTCTCGTCGACCAACGGTTCGCTGGAGGCCGCAAAAAACAGCGGCTGCGGCGCGACGACGGCCTCGCCACCCGGACCCTGCAGTGCATCGGTCGTCACGGCGGCGTACTGCTGGCGTCGCTGAAGCGCCGAGGCGGGAATGATCTGGACGACCGCACCCTCGATCTGAGTCGGCTCTCCATCGGGCCCGGTCACGTTGACCATCCGCTCAACGTGATTGACGGCCTGGACGTCGAGCTGTTCGATGCCGCCCTGTTCGTCGAATCGATACAGGCGAACCGCCTCGGGGGTGACCGTCGACGGGTCCAGCGGCGAGGTAAACGGTACCTCGATCGTCTGCTCGGGCAGCCATCCATGGAGGCCGTCGAGCCATTTCAAAAAGTCACAGTTGGCGCATTGCTCCGGATTGCCGCCCGGGCAACTGCACGCCTGCTGCGGGATCGTCCCCTCCTCGTCGAGCGCGATGTCGTTGGGCAACGGAATCGTCGAGGTCTGGGAGTCGAAGACGGCCTCGATCGGCGAGTCCTGTTCGTCGTCCTCCGCGATATCCGGCAGACACCCGGCCGACGCCATTCCAGCGACGAGTCCCAGGGCCATCCACCGCACAATCCAATCGCTCATCGTTTCAACCCGCTGCATAGTGACCTCGTTTCACCGCGTTCGTTCATAATCTCGTCCGCCCCGAACCACTCCGGGTGATCCTTTTCCAATCGACCTAACCTCCATTGTACGTTCAGCCGCATAAAATGCAACGATTCGATGTTTATCTGGTCATCCGGCACCTCAAACCTTGCGAGCTTTGACGTTTGGTGGTAGGCATTTTGGGCGGCAAATCACTCTCTTTTTTCGTTGTTTGGATTGGGTCGTCCCCACGGGCGGCCCCCTGCTGACGAACGACCGAGGACTATCATGGCTGACTGTACGATTGGATCCGGCATCACCATCAACGGCCGGTTGAGCGGCGACGAAGACGTGACCGTCGAGGGTCGCATCGAAGGGACCGTCGCCCTGGAGAGCCATCTTCAGGTCGCCGACGACGGCACCGTCGTAGCCGAAATCGATGTCGACTCCATCACCGTCGACGGCACCCTCGATGGCGACATCGTCGCCAGGGACACCGTCCGGCTGTCGGAGGGCTGCCAGGTCACCGGAAACATCCGTGCGCCGCGCATCAACATCGAGGAAGGCGCCCGGTTCAAGGGGAACATCGATATGGACGTCGAGATGCCGGCGACCGACTAATTCCGCCACGTTGATTTGATTACTGACTTTTTGCCAACCCACTTGAATTATGGCTGATACCAACATTGGATCGGACATTACCGTCGACGGCGAGATCTCGGGCGACGCGCCCGTCACCGTCGAAGGGACCGTCAAGGGCAGTATCAACACCAACAATGAGGTCACCGTCGCCGATGGCGGCGTTGTCGAGGCCGACGTCGAAAGCGAAGACGTTCGCGTCGAAGGTCTCATCAACGGCAATGTTCGCGCGGGAGACCGGGTCGAGTTGACCCCCGAAGGCCGGATGGTCGGAGACATCGTGTCGCCGCGCATCCAGATCGCCGATGGGGCCAGCTTCAAGGGCCACATCGAGATGGATGTTGAGGAGTAATGACTATGTCGACTTCTACACTGATCGCCTCGGGGACGCGCCTGACCGGAGAAGTCTCCGGCGACGGCGACGTCACGGTCGCGGGTCTGGTCGATGGGACCATCGACCTTCAAGACTCGCTGACCGTCGCCTCCGACGGGTTCGTCCAGGGTGAGATTCGCGCCGGGGTTGTGACCATCGAAGGTGCCGTCGACGGTACGATCGAGGCCACCCAGAGCGTCGTCCTGACCGAATCGGCCCGGGTCGTGGCCGACATCGAAACGCCGAACCTGATCATCGACAAGGGAGCCCAGCTTTCCGGTGATATCGAGGTCATCGAAGGCGGAGACGAATCGTCGGGCGGCAGAACCCGCCGCTCGAGCCGGTCGGGGAGCCGACGCGGCTCGTCGAGCACTTCGACGTCGACATTCACCAGCCGGAGCCGGTCGACCTCGAAGACCTCCTCGTCGACATCTAGCCGCTCCACGGCGTCGAGCAAACCCAGCTCGGGCTCCGCGAGCCAATCCTCGTCGGCGACGTCCTCGAACGCCTCCGATGAAGAGGCATCCGAGAAGCCCGACGAGACCGAAGAGTCCGACGAGCAGAACACATCCTCGGAGTCGACGGATTCGACGGACACGGACGACTCGCTGTCCGGCATGGAGGCCTCCGAGATCGCCGACTCCTATACCGTCCGCGAGTTGCGCGACGAGCTTCGCAAGCGGGATCTGACCGTGCGCGGCAAGAAGTCGACCCTCGTTGAGCGGCTCGTCGAAAAAGCCGGTCTCGGCAAGAACGGCGACGCCGACGACGACACCTCCGAGGACTGAGCCCACGATGGATCCACGTATCTTTGACCAGACAGACCGCGACGCACTCCTGCGTCGATTGCAACGCGACGCACTCATCGAAGGCGAAGAGTTCGAGCTGAGCTCCGGTGGCACGAGTACCATCTACGTCGATGTTCGCCGCGTAAGCCTCCAGGCCCTGGGTGCCGATCTGATCGGGCGCGGGCTCTGGGCGCTCGGCTGCGAGGTCGAACCCGACGTCGGAGCCTTCGGCGGACTCACCCTCGGCGCCGACCCCCTCGTAACCTCGGCCGCACTCGCTTCGCGCGATGACCGAACCCGACCCGGTGTCGCCGACTCGATCATCGTCCGAAAGGCGACCAAGGAGCACGGCACCGGCGAGCGAGTCGAAGCCCCGGCGGAACTGAGCCGTGACCGGCCCGTGATCGCCGTCGACGATACCATGACCACGGGCAACTCCACCCTCGAGGCCGTCGAACAGCTCCGAGCCGACGGTTGGACCGTCCGCCATGCCCTGGCCGTCGTCGACCGCGAGGCGGGCGCTCGCCAGACCCTCGCCGCGGCGGATGTCGAACTGCACAGCCTTTATACGCTCGACGGCTTGGTCGAGTGACATGGATCAAACCGGTTACGTTCGAGCCCCCGACGGTGCAAAGATTTGGTACGGGACGACCGGACAGGGACCGGCCATCGTCCTCTGCGACGGGCTCGCCTGCGACGGATTCATCTGGCCGTATCTGATGGATCGGCTGGCGGACCGGTACCGTTTGATCCGCTGGCACTATCGGGGTCACGGCGAAAGCGACCCACCGTCAAACCCCGACTCCTACGACATCCCCGAGATCGCCGGCGACCTGCGGCGCATCCTCGACCATCTCGACGCCGATGCTCCCGTGATCGCCGGCCACTCGATGGGCGTACAAGTCCTGCTTCAGTTCGCCCTGGACAATCCGGGCGTCGCCCGTGGACTGATCACCCTCTGCGGAAGCTTTGGCCGCCCCCTCGATACCCTCAAGGACACCGACTTCGCGCACCGGGTGTTGCCGTACCTGGAGCGGCTCGTGACGATGGCACCGAACACGACCCAGACGCTGTGGCAGACGGTCCTGCCGACCCGGCTCACCAATCTGGTGGCCACTGCCACCGAGACGAACCCCAGCATGATGGGCGCCCGCGACATGCTGCCGTACCTGGAGCATGTGGCCAAAATGGATCTCAAAATCTTCTTGAAATTGGTTCGGAATGCCGCAGAACACACCACGCTGGACGGGCTGCCCGACATCGATGTGCCGACACTCATCGTAGCGGGGCGTGGCGACACGGTCACGCCATTGCATCGGTCCGAGCAGATGCACGACCTGATGCCGAACAGCGAACTATTGGTGGTAGACGATGCCACCCACGTCGCGCCGCTCGAAGCCCCAGACGAGATAGGTGATGCCGTCGAGGCCTTCTGCGAGCGGGTCTTTTCGGATTGCCGAAATTAGCCCTCGACGCGGAAGAGCTGCTGTCCCATCAGAACCCGTTCGCCGGGCTCCATGACGTAGTCGTCTCGCAGACGCAAAAAGGTCCCATTGCTGCTGTCGAGATCCCGCAGGACCACGCCCTCGTCGATATGGGCCACTTGAGCGTGGGTGCTCGATACGAATCCATCGTCGCGAAAGACGATATCTCCGTTCTGACGACCGATGGTCACTTCGTCGCCGTTTAGCGCGTAGGCCTCGGTCTCGATGTCCGGACCGGCCACCACCACGAGTCGCCCCCAGTAGCCTGGGTCCGGGCTCCCGGCGGCGAGAGTTTCATCGTCTTCGTCGGTGCGACCCTCGACGGCCTCGAATCTGAGTAGCTCCTGTCCGATCCGGATTTCGTCGCCGTCCGTCAATTCGATGTCGTCGCGGACCTCGCGGAAAATCCCGTTTACGCTGTCCCGGTCCCGGATGACGAACTGCCCGTCTTCCGGGGTGATCTTGGCGTGAATCGGAGACAGAAAGGGATCGCTGGCCAGGGCCTCGAGCTCGTGATTGCGCCCGACCAACAGCGCGTCTTTGGGAATGTCGATCGAGGCACCTTCGGTGCCGTCCGGACGAATCACGATGAGCCGCCCCACGGCGTCTTCGGCCTTCGAGACCGCGGGCATATCCGACGACGAGATCGGACTGGGTGGTGCCGAACCGCCTCCGGGAGACGTCGAAGGACGCCCCTCGCTCATGCCGGGTGCATCGCCGGGAGCCGGTCGGCCGCCCGAAGGGCTCGTGGTCTGCGAGCCTCCCGTCTGGGCGCCCGAAGCCGGCGGCTTCGAGTCGGTCTGCACCGCGGGCTGTGACTGCGACGATTCGTCGCGCGAACGGGAGTCTTGAGCCTCTTCGGGAATCTCCTCGCCGCACGAGCCACAGAATTTGAAGTTTGCCGGCTGTTCCGAGCCGCAAAACGGACACCGGATCATCTCTGCCGGGTCGTCGTCCGCCTCGTCGGTCTCCTGCTCCGACAGCGGCGAACCGCAGCCCAGACAAAACTTGTAGTCGTCGTCATTCTCTCGACCGCATTCATCGCAAACAATCACAGCGCCAATCTCCGTGTGGTGAGGCCATTGGTCCGGGGGTCGAGCCACCGTACGTCTTTCAGGTTCATGCACACTATCAACTAGCAAGGTCACTGGAATCACGCAAGATCGCCGCAACCGAATCCCGCCGGGATATCTATGAAATCAAAGGGCGATCTCGGCGATGGGCTGGATCTTCAGCGACAGTGACAGCTCCCTGTATGAAAGCACCGTCACGCGTTCGACCTCCAGTGAAAGCAGCTTTCGAACGTAGACGCGTACGTCCTGACCGGTCAGCACGATAGGCGTGCGTCCGGCATCGAGGTCGGGACGCATCGTGCGGGTCGCATTGTCGAGTATCCTCCGGGAGATCTCCGGTTCCAGGGCCAGAAACCGGCCGCCGTCCCCCTGCCGGATGGCCCCCTCGATAGTCGACTCGACCTCAGGGTCCACCACGTAGACGACGACCGTACCGTCGGGGTCGGCGTGACGGTCGGTGATGTATCGACTGAGACCGGCGCGAACCTCCTCGACAAGCAGCGTCGGCTCCTGGATCGACTGGCCGCGGTCGGCCAGAGTCTGGAGCATATTCGGCAGATGGCGCAGCGACACGCCCTCTTCGGCGAGGCGTCGCAGCACCTCGGTCAACGCCTGTCGATCCAGCACCTTGGGCGACACCTCCTCGACCAGCGCCGGGTACAGACGTTCGAGCTGCTCGAGCATGCCCTGTACCTGTTGGATGGTCACGAATTCGTGGGCCTCTTCGCCCAGCGTCGCGGTGAGCCGCAATACAAGGTACCCGGCGACGTCCCAGGTGCCGTACCCGGCCTCTTCGAGCCCGTCGGCTTCCTCGGTGTCTACCCAGCTCGCCGGACCTCGATGGACCGGGTGGCGCGCCTTTGTGGCGGACACCTGAAACACCTCGAGGTCATCTACGGTCGCGTCGACTAACTGCTTATCCAGCGGATAGCACGCCCGGTCGACGTTGACTTCGTCGATGCGGATCGAAAACCCGTCTGGTGCGACCCGTTTGGAATCGGGGCGGACTCGGAGCGCCGGAATCTTGACCCCTCGCTCATGGAAAATCCCCTCGCGGATGGGCGCGGTCATCTCCTCGAGCCAGTCGAGCCGCTCATCGGGGATGGCCGCCGTCAGATCCGTGCCGATCTCCAGTGTCAGGGGCGTGACCGCCGGAATCAGCATCTCGGCCTGCAGCCCCTGCTGACGGGCCTCGTCCTCGACCCGCTCGACCTCCGCCACATCCGACTCCCCGAGCATCGCCTCGCCGGCGGTCCGATCGAACAGACTCCATGCCAGAAGCCCCACGGCCGCGCCCATCGCCAGAAAGGGGCCGGTCGGCAGCCCCGGCACAACCGCCAGGACCGCCAGTAGTCCCGCCGCGATGGCGATCGCCTTCGGATGATTGGTCAACTGGGTGAAGATGTCGCTGCCCAGGTGGTTGTCGGCCGAGGTGTCGGCCACCCGGGTGACGATGACCCCGGCGGTCATCGAGACCAACAGAGCCGGGATCTGGCTGACCAACCCGTCGCCGATGGTCAGCAGCGTGTAGGTCTGGGCGGCCTCCGCCGCCGGCATCCCCTGCTGCAGCATGCCGATGATCAGCCCGGCGATGATGTTGATGACCGTGATGACGATGCCGGCGATGGCATCGCCCTTCACGAACTTCATGGCCCCGTCCATCGACCCGAAGAGCTGGCTTTCACGCTGGACTTCGCCGCGTCGGCGACGCGCCTCGTCCATGTCGAAGGCCCCGGCGCGAAGGTCCGCATCGATCGACATCTGCTTGCCGGGCATCGCATCGAGCGTAAACCGCGCCGCCACCTCTGAGACCCGCTCGGACCCCTTCGCGATGACGATGAACTGGATAATCGTGATGATCAGAAAGATCACCGCACCGACCACGAAATTCCCCTGCACGACGAAGTGGCCGAAGGCATCGACCACCGACCCGGCGTCGGCGTCGAGCAGGATCAGCCGCGTCGTCGAGATGTTGAGCCCCAGACGAAACAGAGTCGTCAGAAGCAGGATCGACGGAAACGCCGCGATGTCCAATGCCCGCGGCACATACAGACTCACCATAAGCAGCGTCACCGCCACGGTGATGTTCAACGTCAGCAGTACATCCAACAGAGGCGTCGGCAACGGCACGATCATCATCGCGATGATCCCGATGACCAATCCCGCCAGGACCACGTCACTGTGGTCGCCCAGAACCTCGTGAATGCCGCCTGACTCCTTCCATCTGTCCAACATCGCTCCCTCCCATATCTATTGTGTAGACCGCCCCACTATACTCGCAGCCTCGCCCCCGGCCAACCGAAACTTCTGGTCAAGAACGCACCGAGCCCCGCCGGTTTCAGCCGGCGGGGCTCGATACTGGTCATTTTGGTCGGCACCCGTAGGGTTAGTTCCCGAAGCTGACGCCGCAAGCGTTGGCTTCGGCACCACATTCGTTTTCGAGACAGGTGGAATCGCCCGGTGTACACCCGCTATTCCTCTGGCAATCATTGAGGGCGAAGAAGTCAGACTGAGCCTGAGCGGAGCCTTCGTAGATGTAGTTGTTGAAGAGATTTTCTGCAAAATCCGGACTGGCCGGATCGCAGCCGCTCGTTTCGCCGGTGGCACAGGCCCACATGTCCGAACACGTCGAGCTCGTGCCATTCAGCCCACAGGAATCTCGCTGTTGGCCACACTGGTCCTGTGCGCAGAGAGTGAAGTCTGCGGCATCGGAACAATTCGCGGTCGCGCAACTGACGTACGACCGGTACTCGGTCGCTTCCTGGGCACTTGAGAAGGACATGTAGCACTCAGTGCGTGCCTCGGTGCCCGATTGGGTCGAGTTGATGCACGCACTCACTTCGCTGCATGACCGTCCCTGGTAGATGCCGCAGTCCTCGCCTGTCGTTCCACAGTTCGCGTAGAGGCACAGGAGCGGGTTGTTTTCACCGTCATCCAAACACCCTTGACCGTCGGCGCACGTAATCAATTCTGAACGATCGATCTGCGCCTGCTGAGTACCGTTACTTTCGCACGTACCGATACCCACACTCTCACACCGGAAGATTTCGTTGCATGTCGCCTGCCCAGGGGCTCGGTCGGGGAAGCAGGCATAGAATTCATCCCCACACGTGCCCATACGGCAGCTCGCGCTGTCACAGTCATTTTCATTCAGACACGTCCCGTAGGCGTTCACTCGGATGGCTCCCAGTTCCCCGAGATTCGACTGGCACTCGTTCTCACACGACGAGTCACCGCTCGGGCAATTGTTGAGACAGTCGATGTACCCGCTGCAGCTGAGACCAGCGGCTTCAGGGCAGTTATTCAACTCGGTCTCACAGTTCGTCTCGATGCAGGAGGCCAAGTTGACACCACTCTGACTGGCACAGGAATTCTGAATGCACGTCTGGAGTGACTCACAGATCTGGCCGCCGTCGCCGCCGTTTCCGCCGTCGTCCTCGTTTCCGCCGTCGTCGTCGCCGCCGTCATCGACGCTACCGTCCATGCCGCCATCGGGATTGTTGTCGCCTCCGACACAGACCTTTCCGTTAATTTCTTCTGTGCCCACGCAACTCTGGCCCTGCTCGCAGTCCTCCACCGAGTCACAGGTATCGACACACTGCCCCTGGTAGAATGCCTGGTCGCTGGAACAATCCGGCTCGGAGCTGCCACAACTGGCGCCAAAGGCCGCAAATGCGCCGACCACGCACAGGGTCAGCATCGTCTGAAGAATATTTGTCTTGCTCATCTCGACTACCTCTCGGGGGTTTGAGTAAAAAACGTCTGCCGGGCAGGGTACAACGGACAGGATCCAACTACAAGAGACGGGCCGTACGTGTCTCAACGCCGAGCAAATCTTTCTCCACCGCAGGGCATACTACCCAGAACCGGGGGAGGTCTCAAACAAGGGTCCGATCCCTCCATCAAAAAAGCCCCGCCGGCGGTCGGCCGGCGGGGCTAGAGATCGGTGTGGTCAACCCTGTGTCAGTTCGAGAAGCTGACTCCGCAGGTAGAGGCTTCGTCGCTGCACGAGCTCTCAATGCAGGAAGGCTCTTGGTCGGGGCAGTTCTCACTGATGCAGGCATTCAGCTCGAAGAATGCAATCTGCTCCTGGTCGCTCCCTTCGTGGATGTAGGTGTTGAAGAGAACTTGAGACGCATCGCTCGACTGACAGTCGGACGCCTCACCGCTGGCACAGGCCCACATGTCGGAACATGTCTGGCTGGTACCGTTGACACCGCACGTATCGCGGGCATTGCCGCAGTTATTCGACGCGCACGTCGTCAACTCAGCGATATTGGTCGCATCGGTGCACTCAGTGCTGACGCAATTCTGAAGGGTGTTGTAGTTACCCGCTTCCGTCGAAGAGGAGAAGCTCAGGATGCAGTCAGCCGCGTTGCCCCCTCCTTGCGTGCAGGCCACAACTTCGCTGCACGATCGATCGCCTGTCACACCACACGTTTGCGCTTCACTTTCACAGTTGGCGATCAGGCAGGAGACAGGGTCCGCTTCGTCTTCGCTGAGACAACCCTGCTGGTCCGCACAGTTGAGCATTTCACTCTGCGCAATTTGCGCCTCGACGGTTCCCGGGCATGTGTTCCCTTCAACCTGGCATTTAAAGCTCTCGGCACACGTCGCGTCCCCGACCTGATCCGGGAAGCAGCCGAACAGTTGGTCGCTACAATTCTCCAACAGACACACGCGGTCTTCGCAATTGTTATCGTTCTGGCACGAAATCAGCGCGTTGAAGCGACTCACACCGACCACGCCGGCGTTGTCCTGGCACTGTTGGCGACAAGCGTCGTCATTCTGGCCGCAATTGCCCAGGCATTCGTTCAGGGACGAGCAGCTCAGTCCGGCCGCGTTGGGACAGCCGTTGATTTCGGTCTCGCAGTTCGATTCGAGACAATTGGCCAGCTCGAGCGGCTGACTCTGCGCGTCGAATTCCCCGCAACTGTTTTGTCGGCAAGTTTCAAATTCACTGCATGTGTTTCCGCTGTCTTGGCCGGCATCGTCCATGCCACCGTCATTGTCGACGGGGACACATTCGCCGCCCGAGCGGATCTCTCCGCTGGGACATTCGTCGCTTTCGGATCCACAGGCGGCTCCGAGGATGCCAAAGGTGCCGACCAAACAGAGGGTCAGCGCTTGTTGAAAAAGTGTTTTCGTGTTCACAACAACCTCTTCAGGTATTGAATCGATGACTCGAATGTTGCAGCCAACTACAGATGCAAGGAGCATTCCGTTGAGGGGCTTACGCGACGCCGGACGGTGGAAGATTGACCCGATCGTGTCAAGCGTGTGACCTGTCCGTGCGGGCTGGGTAACGCCCTGCATTCAACTACAATTCACTCGAACGTAGACCCACCGAGGAGTCGAGAACCTGCCATGCCGATCCAGATCAGATATTTTGCCGCCGTCCGCGAGGCCCTCGACCGCGAGAGCGAAGATCTGTCCGTCGGCGAGCTGCCGGAGGATCCGACCGTCGAGGACGTATGGAACGTGCTGTGCGAGCGACATCCACAACTGTCCCAGTGGCGCTCGCGCGTGCGGCTCGCGCTCAATCATGACTTTGTCGGCGACGATGTGGGCGTGGAGGATGGCGATGAATTCGCGGTCATTCCTCCGGTGGCCGGCGGGGCGGGCTCGCGGTTTCGAATTCGACGCGAGCCGCTCGATGCCGACGTGTTGGTCGACATGGTCTCGCGGCCGAGCGCAGGCGCCGTGGTCACCTTCGAGGGCATTGTGCGCAATCGGACCGACGGGTTTCCCGTCGAGACTCTCTCGTACGAATGCTACGAATCGATGGCCCTGAAGACACTCCGCGACATCGGCTCCGATGCCGAGGACCGATGGCCCGAGATTGAACTGGCCATCCACCATCGCATCGGCACCCTCGAGGTCGGGGACACGACGGTGGCGATCGCGGTGGCGTCGCCCCACAGGGCCGAGGCGTTTGAGGCCTGTAGCTGGACCATCGACGCGGTCAAACAGTGGGTGCCGATCTGGAAGAAAGAGTCGGGGCCCGAGGGTTCTCGATGGGTCGGCTGGGGGCCGTGATCGTTTCTTGCATACCTACATGGGTGGAGGCCTCAGTGCCTCGGTGGATCGCCCGGCAACGTGGGCAGATTCACTGACAAGTTTTTCGAGGGTCTGACATGAATGTCAGGGTAACGAGGGATCATGACCACTGAAACGACAGCCACCCCGAAAGCACCGCCCAAGGCTCCTGCGTCGAAGGCCCAGACGCTCGAAGACGTCGAGGAGCAGGTCGACCTCATCGCCGAACGCCACAAACGGCGCCGCTCGAACAAGCTCAAGGGCGCCACCAATGGCAACTACGGCGACATGGATCCGGTCAAGATGTATTTGAGCGGGATCGGAGAGGTCGGACTTCTGGACCGCGACGGTGAGGTCGCTGTCTCGAAGGAGATCGAGCGCGGACGCGACGTGATCTTCGATGCCCTGGTCGAGACCGATGCGTCCATCGAGATGATGCTCGACATCCCGCGGGACCTTCGCATGGGAACAGCGAGGGCGCGCCGAGTCTTCGACGACTACACGCCGAGCGGGCAGAACAGCGACGAGCCGGTCGCCCCGGAGACCCTGCAGCGTTTCGACCGCCTGCAGCAGGCTCACGATGCATTGCTGGAGGCGCGCGACGACGAGAGCACCTCCGATGAGGACCTCGAATCGCTGCGACAATCCAGGGTCGAGGCGGTACGCAACTGCCAGTTGTCTCAGAGGTATTTCGACTCGCTCGTCGATGACTTCAAAGAGGCTCGGGAGAGCGTCGAACGCGCTCTGGACCGCCGCGACGAGGCCCTCGAGCACGCCCCGGCCGACAGCGAGACCCTGCAGGCGCTCGTCGATGAGACCGAGCCTGGAGAGGTCCCCGACCTGGAGGGCACGGACCTGACCCCGCCGGTCTTTCGCGAGTACGCCCGGATCCTGCGAGCCGCCCGAACCACGGTTCGCAAGATAGAATCGGACCTGGGGCTGTCGGTCGACGAACTCGACGAGCTGGTCGACGAACTCGAACGCGGCGAGCAGATGACCCAGCGCGGTAAATCGGAGATGATCCGTGCCAACCTCAGGCTCGTCGTCTCGATCGCCAAACGGTACACGAACCGTGGCCTGCAATTCCTGGATCTCATCCAGGAGGGCAACGTCGGACTGATGCGGGCCGTCGAGAAGTTCGAGTACCAGCGAGGACACAAGTTTTCGACCTATGCAACGTGGTGGATCCGCCAGGCCATCACCCGAGCCATCGCCGACCAGGCGCGCACGATCCGGGTGCCCGTCCACCTGATCGAAAAGATCAATCGGATCGCCAAGACCTCCAGCGAACTGGAGCAGGATCTCGGCCGCGAGCCCAGGCCCGACGAAGTCGCCGAGCGACTGGACATGGAGGTCGACGATGTACGCCGGGCGATGCGGATCTCTCGGAAGCCCGTCAGCCTGGAGTCGCCCGTGGGCAACGGTGAATCGCAGGACTCAGAACTGTCGGACTTTATCGAGGACGAGGACGCTCCCGACCCGATGGAGGACGCGCTTCAGGAGGATCTGCGCGACTGCACCAAAGAGATGCTCCAGTCGTTGACACCGCGCGAAGAGCGGATCATCCGCATGCGGTTCGGGATCGGCGAAAAGACCGACCACACGCTCGAAGAAGTGGGCAAAGATTTCGACCTGACCCGCGAACGCATCCGTCAAATCGAGGCGCAGGCCCTCAAGAAACTGAAGTCGTGCCAGTACGCCTCGGAGATGAAAGACTTTTACCGCGAGATCTGACGCCGACTACGCTTCCGGCCGGCCCAATTCCGCGAGCGCTTCGACCTCGTCGCGCAGCGCGGAGATCGCCTCGTGACGCTGGTCGCCCAGTGACTCGGCTCTCTGGCGGGCGCTGTCTCGCTCCTCCTGGAGCGTCTCGATCCGCCGGCGAAGTACCTCGATCTCGTCGGACAGGGTCTCGTTTTCGGCCTGCACCTGCTGTGCAGCCTCGCGCCAACGTTCGGCGCCGTCGTCCGACTGAGCCCGATCCGGCGCATCGGAGGCCTCGCTTGAATCCCTCGACACGTAGCTCAAGTAGCAGGGTTCGCCGTCGGCATGCAGTTCGAGCTGCCGCCGGGCCCCGTCGAGGGTGAATTTTTCGGTATGGACCAGCCGCTGGATGGTCGCGGCCATCCGGATGTCATGCTGGGTGTACGCCCGCTGGCCGCTGTCGGTCTTGGAGGGCTCCAGCTCCTGGAACTCCTTTTCCCAGTAGCGGAGCACGTATGCCTCCAGGTCCAGGAGGTCGGCGACTTCACCGATTTTGAAGTGCTTTTTTCGGCGAAAGTCGGTCTCTTCACATCCCAGACTGGCCAGGGACGGCAGGTCGAGTTGTGCGGGTTCGGTGGTCATCGGGGCCTCGCCTTACACTATCACTCAGAAGCCATCGAATTCGCGTTCGCCGTTGAGTTCGTCCTTGAAGACATCGCTGACCTTGAACCGCACGACCTTCCGTTCCGGAATTTCGACGGTCTCGCCGGTCTTCGGATTTCGACCGAGCCGCGAGTCCTTTCGGCGCACCTCGAATTTGCCGAATCCGCTGATCTTGACGTCTTCACCGGCTTCGACGGTCTCTTTGATCGTCTCGATGAGTTCGTCGACATAGTCGCCGGTGTCGGCCTTCGTGCTCTCGATCCGATCGTAGACCCAGTCGACAATTCGGGCCTTGGTCAACGTATCTGTCCCGGAATCATTGGCTGACATGGAAGACTCCTCGGCCAGAGAAAGACTGGTGGTTGCAGCGCTGTGACAGGAGTCTACGACCCGCACTCAGCTCTGGCAACCTTCCGTCGACCGCCGGCGATCATCGACGGTGCGCATCGAGCCGATCGCCCAGGTAGTCGACGAGTCGATCGTCGACGCCTGCGACCTCGTCTTCGGTCAATGTTCGGTCGTCAGCGCGGTAGACGAGATTAAACGCCAGGCTTCGAGTGCCGTCGGGCACCTGCTCGCCGGTGTAGACGTCGAAGAGCTCGACCCGTTCGAGCAGGGCATCGAACTCGTCGTCGTCGCCCCGAAAGGATTCGATCGCCTCGCGGACCGTCTGATAGGTGACGTCGGAATCGACCACCAGAGCCAGGTCGCGCTCGACGGAGGGATGCCTCGCCAGACCTTCGAATTCACCCTCCCGCTCGCCGCATCTCCAGAGGACGTCGAGATCGAGTTCGGCCAAAAGGACGGGGCCGTCGACCTCCAGCTCGTTGACGATCTCGGGATGCAGCCGCCCCGCCTGAGCCAACGTTTGGCCGGACCCCTCGTACGTCATCCATTCGGCCTGTACGCCGGGGTGGAACCACGGAATCTCATCGGACGGCTCTCGCCATTGAGCTCCCGACAGCGCGAAGGATTCGCAGGTCGACTCGAGCACCCCCTTCAGGTCGAAGAAGTCCCACTCCCGATCGCCGGTCCAGTGACGCCGGGCCCGCCCCGCCAGCAGAATGCCCAGACTCCGGCGTTCGTTGGCGCCGTCGCCGCGATCGGGGTCGAAATGGCGCTGCCCCATCTCGAACAGAGCGATGTCCCGAACCCGCTGGGCCCGATTCATCGTCAGGTTGCGCAACAATCCGGTCAGAAGCGTAGTCCGAAGGTACTTCTCGTCGGCCTTCAGGGGGTTGGCAATCTCGGCCGACTCCCGCAACTCGCTGTCGGCGGGGACTCGAAGACGTTCGAGTTCCTCGTCGGACATAAAGCTGTGATTGACCGCCTCTTGCAGACCGAGACCGAGGAGTTCGTCGCGCATGCGCTGTTCGATCTGGCGGTCGGCGCGCGAGCGGATCGTCCGGGGGTGGTCGGCGTCGGCGCGAAGACGGTGCCGGCCGCCCATCTCGCGGTCGGGCAGCGTCTCGGGAATCGTGTCGTAGCCGTGCAGGCGCGCGACCTCTTCGACCAGATCCACCGGCCGCTCCAGATCGCCGCGGTAGCTGGGTACGCCGACGTTCCAGCCGTCGTCGTCCCCGGAGGTCACCTCGAGGCCGAGTCGTTCGAGGGTATCCTCGACGACATCTCGGGTGACGTCTGTGCCCAGAAGACGTGTGGCCAAGTCGCCGGGGAGCTGGACCATCCATCCGTCCTCGACGCCTTCGACACTCTCGTCGACCCGCCCCTCTCGAACGACGGGAGCCTCTTCGGAGGCCTCCAGACTATCGACGAGCGCGCCGATCGCGCCGTCGAGATGCCGGTCGATCCCGGCGGGGTCGATACGCCGCTCGAATCGGTGGCTCGAATCGGTGTGCAATCCGTGTCGTTTGGCGGTACGGCGCACGCTCTGCGGATCGAAGAAGGCACACTCCAGCAGAATTCTGGAGGTTGATTCCGAGACCTCGGTGCGGGCCCCGCCCATCACGCCGGCGATGGCGACCGGCCGTTCGGCATCGGCGATCACCAGATCCTCGGTATCGAGCTCGTACGTTTCGTGGTCGATCCCCTCGATCGATTCGCCCTCGCGCGCACGCCTCACCACAATTTCGGGGCCGGCCAACTCGTCGAGGTCGAAGGCATGCAACGGCTGGCCGACGTCCATCAGCACGAAGTTCGTGGCGTCGACGATGTTGTTGACGCTGCGAACCCCGATCGACGCGAGACGTCGCTGCAGCCACATCGGCGAAGGGCCGACCTCGATATCTTCGAACACTGCAAATGCGTAGCGGGGACAGCCCTCCGGGTCCTCGACGGTCAGCCCGGCGGCGTCCTCGGCCGTCTTCGACGGATCGATGCAGTCAGACCAGTCGAGCTCGCGGCGCTTCCGTCGAAGCGGTCGATCGAAGATGGCGCTCAGGTCACGGGCAACGCCCAGGTGGCTCAGACAATCCGCACGGTTGGGTGTCAGGTCGATCTCGAAGACGGTGTCGCGCAGACCCATCGCCTCGAAGAACGGCGCACCGACCTCGAGGTCCTCGGGCAAAATCCAGAGTCCGTCGACCTCGGAGTCGTAGCCGAGCTCTTCAGCGCTGCAGAGCATCCCCGAAGACGCCTCATCCATCATCTCGCGCTCGGTGATCTCGAAATCCAGGGCCGGCGGTTGACTGCCGGGAAGCGCCGTCGGAACCAGATCACCCTCTTCCATGTTGGAGGCGCCGCAGGCAATCTGGCGGAGCTCGCCGGAACCGGTGTCGACCTGGCAGAGGACCAGACGATCGGCGTTCGGGTGGGTGTCGATGCGGTCGATCCGACCGACGACGATCTTCTCGTGGCCGGCGCCGATCTCCTCGACTGCGTCGACCTCAAGCCCCGCCATCGTCAGGCGATGGCCGAGCTCGTCGGACTCCAGCCCTGTCAGGTCGATCCAGTCGTCGAGCCAGTTGCAGCTAATCTTCATGGTCTTCAGCCTCGGTCACACAGAAACTACGTCTACACCATCATCCGGGCTTGGGGCACCGCATCAGAATTGGCGCAGGAACCGTACGTCGTTGTCATACAGAAGGCGGATGTCGTCGATCCCGTACTTGAGCATGGCCACCCGTTCGACGCCCATGCCGAAGGCGAATCCCGAGTAGACCTCGGGATCGACTCCCACCGACTCGAAGACATTCGGGTCGACCATTCCCGCTCCCAGGATCTCGAGCCACCCGGTGTCTCCGCAGACCCGGCATCCGGCGCCCTCGCAGAAGATGCACCCGATGTCGACTTCGGCGCTCGGTTCGGTGAACGGAAAGAAACTCGGCCGAAAGCGCACCGGCGTCTCCTCGCCGAAGACCTCGTCGGCGAAGTGGTTGAGGGTTCCCTTCAGGTCGGAGAACGTGATGTCGTGGTCGACCAGAAACCCGTCGACCTGGTGGAAGACCGGGCTGTGAGTCAGGTCCGAGTCACAGCGGTACACTCGCCCCGGCGCCACCAGTCGGACGGGTGGTTCGTAGGCCAGAAGTGAACGCACCTGAAGCGGGGTGGTGTGGGTGCGCAGGACCCGGCCGTCGACCATCTTGAAGGTATCCTGCATGTCCCGGGCCGGATGGTCCTTCGGGAAATTGAGGGCCTCGAAATTGTAGAAGTCCTCTTCGACTTCGGGCCCGTCGGCGACGCCGAAACCCATGTCGACGAACACGTCGGTCAGCTCGCGCATCGTGCGGGTCACCGGATGCGGACTCGCCGGATCCGGTCGGCGGGCCGGCAACGTGACGTCGACGGCCTCCTCGGCGATCTGGCGGCGCAGTTGTTCGGCCTCCAGGGCCTCGAGCCGATCTTCGTAGGCCTCCTGGATCGCCTCTTTGCAGCCATTGGCGGCACGGCCGGCGACGGGCTTGTCCTCGTCGGGAAGCTCCCGCAGGATCCCCATCAACTCCTGGACCTCGCCGTTGCGCCCCAAAAAGGCATTCTTGACCTTGATGATCTCATCTTCGGTCTCGGCCTCGGCCAGTCGGTCGACGGCGTCGGCTTCGAGCGATTCGAGCCGCGACTGAAACTCCTGTACATCCATGACCCATCCTTTCAATACAAAACCCCGCCGTGAGCGCCACGGCGGGGTTGTCCGGTCGTCGATTCCGCTGCGGCGTTCAGACTTCTTCGCGAGCGATCTCCACGATCTGCTCGAAGCCTTCCGGGTCAAAGACGGCGATCTGAGCCAACATCTTTCGATTCAGCTCCACACCGGCTTTGCCCAGTCCGCCCATAAACTGGCTGTAGTTCATGCCGTTCTGGCGGGCGGCGGCGTTGATTCGGGTAATCCACAGGCGCCGGAAGTCGCGCTTTTTGCGGCGCCGGTCCCTGTATTGATACTGCCAGGCCCGGTGGACGGTTTCTTTGGCGAGCTTGAAGTAGCGGTGCCGGCCACCGTAGTAGCCCTTGGCTTGCTTCAAGATCTTTTTGCGTCGTTGGCGGGCCTTGCTGCCTCGAGTGACGCGTGGCATGGGTGATCCTCTGTGTAATCCAACAATGAACGTTGCTTATTCGTACGGAAGCATCTTGTCGACTTTCTTGGCTTGCTCGCTTTCGTCCAGGTAACCGTCCTGGCGAAGCTGGCGCTTCCGCTTCTTACGCTTTTTGGTCAGGATGTGCGAACGGTAGGCTTTCCGGTGTTTGAACTTGCCGGAACTCGTCTTTTTGAACCGTTTCGCGACAGCTTTTCGTGTCTTCATTTTCGGCATCAGTGCCTCCCGTTTGATACAGTAACTCTCGCCTGCGCGGCATGAGCGACGAGTGGACATACACAACGTCGTTTCCGATTTCAAGGGCACTCCGCCGGTCGACCGGGCCCTCAAAGAGTCCCACGCGGGCGACCCGCGCTTGACCGCCACCGCGCAGCCGGCCTATCAGTGGGCGCGGCTGCACAGCGCATCCCTCTACGTCGATCGGGCCCATGCTCAAACCCCTGCTCAGACAGATCTTTCAAGAATGGGCCGATCAGCGGGAGGACTGGCAGCCGAGCGTCGAACTCCTGGAGGAGGTCTGGGAGACCGTCCTCGGCCGGGAACTCGCCGACAAGACGCGGCCACTCCAATGGGGCGACGAGACGACCTTACACATCGCGGTCCCGTCGGAGCAGTGGGCCGAAGAATTGAGCAGGTATCCCCGACGCTTCGTCGGCCGCCTCAACGAGCTGTTGCCGGTTCGCGTCGAGGGCATCGAGTTCCACGCCCGTCCTCAGGACTTCGACGAGAAGACCGAGCAAGGTGACGCCGACGGACTCGAATCCGGGGGAGAAACGTCGCCGACAACACCCGAACCGGCCGACGCTCAACACCTGACCGACGACGCGCGCGACGCCCTCGATTCACTCGATCCCGATGCCCGACAAGCCGCACTTCAGATCCTTGGGCACGTCGAAGACGACACTTAGTTGGCGTCCATGACTTGATCTTTCGGGCCAACTGGTGTCAGATACGCCCGTCAAACCTACTATTCTTCACCTCTTTGCCACACGCTTGAGTCTATGACCGTCGACGACATCGATACCACCTCGCTCGAAGAATCCGCCTCCGGCGCCGATCTTTCCTCTACCGTCGACGTCCCGGAAAAGGACAGCTTCGACGATTTCTACCTCAGCGACGAAGTGCTCGAGTCGCTCGAGGCCATCGGATACGAGACTCCGACCTCCTGTCAGCGCGAGGCGATCCCGCTGATTCTGGCGGGCATCGACCTGATCGTCCAATCCCAGACCGGAACGGGAAAGACCGCCGCCTGTGCCATTCCCGTCGTCGAGATGCTCGACCCGAATCCCGGGCGAGTCGAAGTCGTCGTGCTGGCACCGACGCGCGAGCTGGCCAAACAGGTCTGCCGAGAATTCGAAGACATCGGCAAGCACAAGGGACTCAACGCCACGGCCATCTACGGCGGCACGAGCTACGAGAAGCAGTACAAGGCTCTGAAGACCGCCCAGATCGTGGCCGCCACGCCGGGTCGGCTGCTCGATCTGCTCAAGAAGGGCAAGATCAGCTTCGATGACGTTCAGTTCTTTGCCCTCGACGAAGCCGACGAGATGCTGTCGATGGGCTTCCGTGAGGAGGTCGAAAACATCGTCGACTTCCTGCCGGAGGAACGCCAGAGCCTGCTCTTTTCGGCGACGGTCAACGAGGCCATCAAGTCGCTGGCCGGCAACATTCTCTTCTATCCCGAATACATCAGCCTGTCGTCGGACTCCGTGGCCGCCCAGACCGTGCGCCACGAGATCTTTCGAGTCGACGGACGACGCCGGGTCCGAGACCTGGTGCGCATCCTGGAGTACGAGGCACCCGAAAATGCCATCGTCTTCGCCAACACTCGCCAGCAGACCTTCGAGCTGACCGAAGCGCTCAGCGAGTACGGCTACGACGCACGGGTCCTCAACGGCGACCTTCCGCAAAAAGAGCGCGAGAAGACGCTTGGCGCGCTCCGCGAGGGGGAGCTCGACTTCCTGATCGCCACCGACGTGGCAGCCCGCGGAATCGACATCTCGGACCTCGAATGCGTCATCAACTACGAGCTACCAAACGACGTCGAGGTCTACGTACACCGAACGGGACGCACGGGTCGAATCGGCAAACAGGGCCGCGCTCTGAGCCTGGTCGCCCCCGCCGAGCTGCCCATCTACATGCAGCTGCGCAAGCTCTACGACATCGAGTTCCACGAGCGCGAGCTTCCGACGTCCGATGAGTTGCTGACCTCTCAGGAGCGCGAGGCCCTCAAGCAGTTGCCCGAACGCCTCGACGAGATCGACCACCTGCCCTGGGGCGCCAAGCTGGGGATGGCCGAGGTGCTTCTGAACAACGATGACGAAGAGCTCGGATTCGACCGCAAGATGCTCGTCGCCCGCCTTCTTGGGCTCGCCGAGACGGTTCTCCGACGCGACGACGTCCGAGACGCCCTGACCTCCCTGCCCGACGCGTTGCGCAAGGGTGACGGAGGCGCCAAGCCCTCCAAGCCAAAGCGCACCCCGGAAGCAGACTCTCCCAAGAAAAGTCGCTCGAAGGAGACCCAGCCAGAGGAGACTCGATCGGAGCCTTCAGACGAAGGGTCTGAATCCACCGAGGCCGACGGATCGGCCGACTCGACCGACGACGGCCGCAAATCGAGCCGCGGAAGCAGCGGCGAGACGAGCCACCGGCGGAAACGACGCAAGTCCTCGTCGGACACCGCCGATTCGCCGCAGAAATCCGAGCCGGCGTCGACCTCCGATACTCAGGACCAGTCCTCGGACTCGGGCCACCGACGTCGCCGCCGCCGAAACGATGACCACAGCGAAGCGCAGGCCGATCAAGCGAGTGGGTCGTCTGAACAGCAGCAGGCAAAACACGACGATCAAGGCGGACAGGATGACGGAGAGTCGGTCTCGGCCGACGTCGGCGATGTCGAAATGTCCAAGATGTACATGGACGTCGGCCGCGATTACTTCGACGACGCCAACGCACTGCGCGAGATGCTCTGCTACATGTCCGGCATGAGCGAAGAGGACTTCGGAAACATCACGGTCAAGAGCCGGTACAGCTTCATCGAGGTGCGCGAAGACTTCTTCTACGACGTCATCAACGCACTGAACAACCAAGACTACGAGGACACCACACTGACGGCCGAACCCGCCCGGAGCTGAACCATGATACGTCGAGTTTGGATACCCGCGGTTATCCTGGCACTCGCCCTACCGGCTGTCGGCTGCGATTCGGGTCAAAACGCCGATTCGGAATCGACCAAAGCCGCCGAGGAGGAGCCGGCGGCGAATGTGGATCTTCCGGAGCCGCCGCCCGCCTCTGACCTCGAGATCCCCGAGAAAAACGACGACGGCACCTTTCGGGTGCGCGGTCTGATCGCACACCGGGGTCAACATCTGGACTCGAAGGTCAAGGTGCGCGGTGTCATCACCGATGTCTCCGAACCGTGTGATCCCGCTCGCGCCAAACAACGCGGCGAGTCCTGCTCCAAGCCGTACCTCTTCATCGAGGACAAGAAGAAGGGAGCCGACCGGCAACTGATGGTCGTCGGATTCACCGACGAGTTCGCACAGAAGGCGAACCTGAAGGCGGGCGACGAACACGTCTTCGTCGGCTCATACAAGAAGATGGCTCAGGGATTCGCGGCCTCGGAGTCGGGCCTCCTTCTCGTCGACAAGATCGATGACGAGAAGGTCGTGCAGTAGCACTACTTGACGGCATGCAAGATAATTCTGGGCGAATCGACGCCCAGGAAATACCCGGGATAGTGGGTCCCGCCACTCAATTGCTCCACTTCAAACCCGATCCGGCCCAGCATGCCCGCCAATTCGTGGGCGCTGTACAGACGCACGTAGTAGTCCTGTTCGATGGGGCTCCGCCCATCCTCGAAGATGTAGGACCGATTGACATGTAGTTTGCTGGTACGGAAGTCGAGCTCGCCTTCCTCCAGGAAGATGCACTCCTCGCCCTGCCACCAGACCCGATGAGGCATGTCGCGGAGCACATGATCTCGGTTGGCCACGTCGAGCAGCAGGGAGCCTCCCGGCTTCAGGGCCCGATAGACCCGCTGCAGGACGCCCAGATTGGCCTCTTCACCGAAGTAGCCAAACGATGTGTCCCAGAAGACGCAGTGGTCGAAGATCCCTTCGAAATCGATGTTCCGCATGTCGCTGTGGATGAATTTCACGGCGACATTGCGCTCCCGGGCGTCGTGGAGGGCCCGCTCCAGCAGCGGTCGCGACAGGTCCAATCCGACCACTCGGAGTCCGCGGTCGGCCAGCTCGATGGCGTGGCGTCCCCATCCGCAGGCGAGGTCGAATACCAGGTCGTCTTCGGCCGGCTCCAGTGAGTCGACCATGAATTCGACGTCGGCGGCGGTTCGATTGTCGATGCCCGCCGGCCGGGTCATCAAAAATTCCTCGCCGAATGCGTCGGCCACCCACTCCTGCTCGGAGTCGGCCGCCGTCGCCTCGACGAGTCCAGGGGCATCGATGCCTTCGCCGCTGGCCTCGTCGACAGCTTGTTCGATCTGTCGCGCTTCTTTGGGTTCTTTGGGCAGCGGTGGGCTCGAATCTTCGGCTGCCGACCCGATGGCGTGGGGCGGCGGGGTCGGAATCTCGGCCTGGGCGGGGGTCTGGGCCCGGGCACGGGCCGATGCCTCGATATCGGTTTCGGGCTCGGCGGGCGCGGACTCCTCCGATCCCTCGCCCTCTCCGGGAAGGCCTCGATGCCACGTCTCGACGATGACCTCCGGAGGACGCACGACGATATCGGGTGCCAGACGTCCGCTCAGTAGCGGCAGGGTCTGTTCGAGCTGATCAAATTGCCCCTCGCGTTCGAGCGATTCCCGGTCGACGGCCTCCATCTGCGTGGTCTGCAACGCCGGATCATCGACATCATCGTCCACATCGGGGCGAACGGTCTCTACGGAGCGCTCGGTATCCTGAAAGGCCCGTTCGTCGTCGACGCGCTCTTCACTGGTCCGCACGTCGGACGCCGAGCCCCCTTCGTCATCGGACGCATCGACCGCGTCGTGACCGCCGGCGGGCGTGACGACCGCCGCCGAAGGAACCGTTTCGTCGCCGCCGGAGGGTTCCTCCGATTCGGCGGCGTCTGAATCATCTGCCCCTTTTGGGTGTTCCGCGGAATCCGACACTGAACTGGGTCCCGTCGTAGAGAATGACTACACGAAGAGAATATCGGAGCGATCTTGGATCGACAAGGATTATCGTTCGGGCCACTCGCCGAGACGTTCGCCAAACCGGAGGGAGTCGCCGCGCTCGAGGGCGGGCTCGAACCGAAACGAATCGTCGCCCAGCAGCAAAATCACCGTCGAACCGAGGTTAAAGACGCCAAGCTCGTCGCCCGCCGCCAGCTCCACCCCATCGTCGATATCCCATCGTCGACGCGACTGTCGCGGCTGATTGGTCTGGATAGGCGGCAGCCCGTCGGGCGTCAGTGTAATCCGTCCGACACACGTGGCCCCGACCTTCACCACGCCCACCGGGCCCACGGCCGTCTCCATCACCGAAATCAAACGCTCGTTGATGGCAAACAGCCGATCCACACGCTCGACCGCGAAGGGGTTGACCGGAAAGAGTTGCCCCGGAATGTGGTGGACGCTGGTGACCCGACCATCGATGGGTGCGTGAATGCGGTGATAATCGCTGGGGGACAGATACAACGTGGCGTATTTACCCCCCTCAAAACGCCCTGCCAGACGGCCGTCGTCGACCAGCTCCGCCAAACGGTAGCGCCGGCCCTTCGCCTGAATCATCCGTCCATCGTCGATCTCACCGAATTCGGCGAGTCGACCGTCGACCGGCGAGGTCAGATGCCCCGGCCTCTCGGCGCGAATGGGTCGAGTCCCTTCGCGTAACCGTCGTGTAAACAGAGCATTCAGCGAGCGATACTCGTCGACGTCACGCCGCGCTTCGTCGGCGTCTATGTCGAGCAGACTCGCGCTGATCCGGTTGACCAGCACCTGAAACGGACCGGGCCACCGGATCTGCGCGAAGGCCCCCATCGCACGGCTGATCAGATTTTTGGGGAGGAGCTTGAGCCCCTCTAGAGCAATGGAATCAAGCATCACTGAATCGACGTCCCGCTCTCCTTCGCGTCGATCGTGTAAAACAGCGTGCCCATCACCATGAAGTAGGCGAACTGGATGATGCCGCCGATGAGGACTCCAATGCCCGTGCCGATCAGACTAGACAGCTGCTCCGGGAGGACGGCCATGGCTGCGGCATTCACCAGCCCGAACGGGCAGGCGAGGGCAAAAGCAGCCGCGATGGTGGCTGCAAAGATTCCCACAAACGTCAGGACGTAGTGCTTGAACCAGGTAAAGCCCATGCGAAAGACGTCGCCCATCGGCATCGATTTGCGGGTCGCGGCGATATACGGCACCGGTGCCAGCGCCAAGAGTACGAGGAAGACCGTACAGAAGAGAACGGCCTGTGCCAGCAGAATGCCGACCACCGCAATGGCGACGCGAATAACCCGTCCGGAGGCATCCTGAAGCGTCGCCGAGATATCGCGGGGTGGGTCCCGCTCGAGGACGACACGTCGCCCCGTGCCAAAGAGCGCAGTCTGGTAGAGGCTGATCACAATCCCCGCTAGACCCACAGCGATGGCGAGCGGAATCACGATGATCGCGCCGATGCCACCGGCCATCGAGGTCAGCACCAGTTCGACCACCTCGATGATCATCGTCAACCCGAGGCTGATCCCGATGAGCACGACCCAGGATGACAGGACCGGCCCTTTCAGCCGCTCGAACACGACCTTGATGTTGTCGATGATCTCCTGGAACAGCGTGCCCCCGCTGTTCCACCCCTCGGTCAGCAGGGCTTCGTTGGCCCCCGTGTCCGTCCGCTCGACCCGTTGCGGCTGCTCTTCGGGACGATTCCCCGTTCCGTCGGTGTCTCCGTGTTCCCAATCTCCGTTCGTCATGATTCCTCTCCTCGCACACCTGTAGTAATGGGCTGCACAAACACCACCGCTTGCCCAAGATAGACACAACCGAGCATGATTCGACGCGACGCCCCCAGTATACCCGGTCGACGTGCAGTTCCCAACCGCCCCGTCGTCCGACGGTCTCCACCGGTGGACCCACCCGAATCCTCGTGTTAGATTCCGCCGCCGCACCCCCATAGCCCAATTGGCAGAGGCAGCGGACTTAAAATCCGTCCAGTCTGGGTTCGAGTCCCAGTGGGGGTACTCCAAAACCCCTTGGAGATCTTTGCGATCGACACGCCTTCTTTGGCGAGCAATTCACCCTCCCAGACAAAGCACCACTCGTCCGATTCGGCACGCTCCTCGCCCTCGTGCGTATGGATCGAGATGGCGTAGTTCTACAAAATTGCGGGGGTACTGCAAAGGGCAGCGGCCAAGCGGCTAAGCAACTGCAAAAACGGCAAAACTGCGTGGGCGAGGAAGGCGTCGGTATTCAGTCGTCGTCGGTCTGGTCGAGAGTTTCACGCAGGACAGCCAGGCGGGCCTGGTCTTTGGGGCGGTCGGAGCCGGAGACGAAGTCGACGTAGCGTGCCAGCGAGAGGACTCGAACGGACCGGCCGTCGAAGTCAAGTTCGACGCTGTCGTCGAGCAGATCCTCGTAGGAGAACTGCTCTTCGATCTCTCCGAGTACATCGAGGGGGCCGGCGTCAGTCTCGAACAGGTGGTGGCCCTTGCCCATCAGCCCCTCAGGGTCGGGGGCCGACTCGCGATCGCCAGGCCCACGGTACCGTGCGTTCAATTCGGCGAGCACCTGGGAGAGTCGGTCGACGTTGTCCCGAGAGCGTTCGTGAACGATGTCGATATCGAACGTACTGACCGGTGCCCCCTGGAGAACCGACGAGAGTGCCCCGACGACGATGAAGTCGACGTCGTGGTCGAGGAGAAGGCGCAAGATGCGCCGGAAATCAGTCGGCATCGTCAGCTCCGCCGAAGGTGTCGACCATGTTGGCCCAGTCTTCAGCCACGGCGAGTCGTTCGGCCGGGGAGAGGGAGAGCATCCAGGTGACGAGGGAGCGGTCGACGCCGGAGGGGGACGAGCGGGTGGAGGCTGTCTCGGTTCGATCGTCGTCGCGGTGAGTAGTCTCGGCGGTCTCTGTCGCTTCTGCCATCTCGTACTCTCAGGCTGAGGGGATGGGCTGTCTCATGCATGAGACGTGTCGAGGGTAGCTCGATATTCCGTCGAGTAAAGCAGCGGCGGAACTGCAGCGGCTAAGCGGCGGAGCCAGAATGGACGCCCATATCAGCCCTCGGACATTGTGGTCTTTCGAAGAGGGCAGCTCGTGGAGCCGGAGCGTGGATTTGAGTCGGCAAAAAAGCAGCTCGACTTGCCAGCGCAAGCCGTATGCTTCGGCGACATCTTCCGGCGTCAGTGTCTCAGGACGCATCCAGTCGACCAACTGGCACAGCACCGAGGCCAGTGCTGGCGTCAAACGGTCGTAGAACCGGCCGGGAACCCCAGGATCAGGGTCCACTCGCTAGTCGGATGCATATCGAAACACGAAAGGTGGCCTTTTTCAATGGCTTACGCGGTGTTACGCCCTAAAACGATCACGAGTGGGGGGGTATCTCTGGCTATCCCCGGCTTAGACTCCCCAGATCCAGGCGATCCCAAAGACGGTCACGATCGAGAGTAGAATCTGAAGCGGAGCGCCCACCCGCGCGTAATCCGAAAACTTGTAGCCGCCGGGCCCGTAGACGAAGAGGTTCGTCTGATAACCGATTGGCGACAGAAACGCCGTCGACGCAGCAAAGGTGACCGCCATCACGAATGCAAAGGCATTCGCTCCGATCAAATTCGCTGCCTCGATGCCCACCGGAATCATCAGCACGACGCTCGCATTGTTGCTGATGACGTTCGTGAGGCCGGCTGTCACCATGTAAAAAATCCAGAGGACCCCAATCACCGGCAACGCCCCCGACGACACGGCGATCAGATCCCCGAGCAACTCGGCTCCTCCGGTCTTCTCGAGCGCATTGCCCAGCGGAATCACGCCCGCCAGAAGAAAAATCACATTCCAGTCAATTCGCCTGTAAATATCATCGAATCGCATCACCCCGCCGATCACCATCAGAATCATTCCGATCAACGACGAGACGAGGATCGGAAGAATGCCCAGTGCCGGCATCGCGACGACCGCGGCCATGAGCGCGACGACGAAGGGAATCTTCCCCTTTTTGTATTTCGGGTTGGTCCCCTGCCGACCCAGGATCACGTCCCGTTCCCGATTCAGCCGGTCGAGACTGTCTTCGGTCGTGTAGATCAGCAGCGTGTCACCGGTGTGAAGAACATGGTCTTCCAGGCCCTGGTGGAACGTCTCGCCGCGACTTCTAAGGGCCAGCACATGCGCGTCGTATCCCTCCAGAAATTCCGTCCGCGCCAGTGTATTCCCCTCCAGCGACGAGCCCTGGTTGATGATGATTTCCGCCAGATGCTGCTCCTGCTCTTCCTCGGTCAGAGGGGAGTTGGAGCCGCCCGAGATTGGCCCCGGTTGAAATCCCGGCTCCCCGAGCAGCCCTTTGAGGCCATCCAGGGAGATGCGCATGATCAGGTGGTCGTTCTCGCGAAGCTCCTTCGTGGCGAGCGGCTCGTCAAAGGACTGTTCATTGCGGTGCATGAGAATCGGTTTGACGTTCCATTCGACGTCCTCGGTAAACTCCGCAACGGTCCGGCCGAGATACTCGTTGTCCGCTCCGAAGGTAAACTCCGTGAGATATTCCTCCACTTCGTACTCTTCGAGTTCCCCCTCATCCGGTTTCACTCGCTCGGGCAGAAGAAGTGGTGCGACCGTGATGAGATAGATCGACCCGACAACCAGCACGATGGAACCGAGCAGGGTGAACTCGAACATCGAGAACGAATGGCCGATCAACCGCTCCGAGACGTCACTGGCCAGGAGGTTTGTAGAAGTTCCGATCAGCGTCAGCATGCCCCCCAACTGAGAAGCATACGAAAGCGGGATCAGCACCTTCGACGGCGAGTTTTTCCCCTTCTTTGCCATTTCGGAAATGACAGGGACGAGCATCGCCACGACGGGCGTATTGTTGATGAATCCCGAGGGTACACCCCCCAACCCAACGCTGCTCAATAGCTGTTTGAATCGATTTTCTCCGGCATACTCCGATATCTTTTGACCAATGATTTGAATGAGCCCCGTTTCACGGATGCCCTCGGCCAAAAACAACATGGCCAGAACCGTGATCGTCGCGGGGTTTGAAAACCCGGAAATACCCTCCTTGGGCGAGATTTGGGTCCACGGTTCCAGGACGATGAGGGTGACCATGATCAAGATGGCCGTCACATCGATCGGGAGCCACTCGGAATAAAACAGGATGAGGGCCCCGAAGATGATCCCCAATACGACCAGCATGTCCGGTGTGACGGGCGGCAAATCAGACAGACCGGCCGCCGCCAGATTGTAGATAGTAGAACCCATCGACTCGAGTTACCTTGCGAAGATGCTGGGACTACGTATTGACCACCACCGGGTAGTCGACCCGACGCCTGCTGACAAACACTGGCCGACGCCGCGCTCGCTTACTCAAAAAGACCCGGCTTTTCCGCCAGGAGTTCCTCCAGGTGGGCCCTGGTTGCACGACGATGGTAGCCGATCTCGTCGTCCGTCAACTCCGCCTTTGAGACCGGCTCGGCAGGAAGGTCAAACTTCGGGTGTTCGTTTGCTGTCTTCCACACCGTGCGTTTCGCATCCGATTCCTCTTGGAGTCGAAGGCGAACGTATGCCTCGGTCGAACCCGCATCCCGAATCCGCTGGAAGATAACCTGCCGGACGACGTCTGTCCGTGTCGCATCCCCGACGTCGTGGTTGGCCGCGTACGAATTGACACGATCGTTCCACTTGCGTGCGTGATGCACCCCGTGAAACATCGCTTCCAGGTAGTTACGTGCGGCCATTGGTGAAGAGGCCTTCTCGAGTTTTTCGGCCGACCCTTCGCCGGTGTAGATGGCGTTGGTGAGCGGGTCGTAGTGGCGGCATGAATGGCCACCTTCGGGGGCATTTTCGCTCTTTATCGGAGATTTTTCCGTGTATTTCCCCTCAGACGAGCCCTCGCTGCTCGAGGTTTCTTTGGTCGACGGTGCTTGGTGACTGCAACTGAAGCCGACGAGGCCGAGCAGAATGGTGCCTAGAAATAGCTTCGTATACGTTGGCATCAAAACCTCATGTGGCTAGAAGGGGTTTCCGTACTCCTCATGAAAGCTGTCGATCTGTTTTTGCGTCATTGTCCGATGAAATTCCGTCTCCTCGTCGGTCAACCGCGAGGCTGAGACCGGAGCGGACTCGAAACGCTCCATTTCGTTGATGACCTCGTACGCAAACTGCTTTGCCTCGAGTTCCTCGCCGAGCCGCTTCTGGATAAACGCCTCGGCGGAGCCCGCGTCCTCCATCCGGTAGCGTTGGATGCCAACCACGATCTCTTCGTGGCTCATACCTTCGTGGTCGCTATTCTTCTTGCCTGCTTCGACGCGTGAGTGCCACTTTTTGGCGTGCAGCAGACCGTGCAGAAAGTGGAGGTATTGATCCCGGGTGAATCCTTCGGGGCCGCTACCAGTTTGAGCCGCCTCGTAGGTCTCTGCAGGAAGATAGAGTGCCTGTTCGCGCGGGCTGAAGCGTTTGCACGAATGGTGTTGCGCCGGGGCATCGCCCTTCTTGACCGCCGTCTCGTCCATGAACGCCGGCACGGAATCCGTTGAAGATTGGGATTCGGACTCGGATGTGGCTTCCGACGTGGCCTTTTTGTCGGTTTGCTGCGAAGCGGTGGTGCACGCCCCAGCGATGACGACGAAGACGAGAGCGGCGAAGGGCAGTCGAATGTCCATCGTGGGCTCCTGAGATATCGGAATAGTTGGCACAAGCCTACGACTGCGCGGGCGACGCTGCAACCGATGTTGAACGGATCGCAAGCTCCGGATTACGGTTCATCTTAGGCCGGTATCCCGCAATCCTTTGAAACGTCTCCGAATCCGTCTACGCACTCAGCGGCTCGATATCACTCGTATCGATGAGTCTCCCTGGAGGAATGTCCAGGGCAACGCTGATCTTCTTGATCTGACTGAGACTCAATGACCGCTTTCGATTGAGAACGGCGGAGAGGTGACTTGGATGCACATTTGCCTTCTGCGCCAAGTCGGCCTGTGACCAATCGAGCCGATCCAGATGGAATCGAATCACGCCCACAGCGTCCACCGACTCATCCAAGGAGTATTCGTCCGTTTCATACGCCTCGACAAGAGTGACCAAGATATCGAGCCGATCGTAATCATCCGTACCTGACTCGGGCGCTCGCTCCATCAGCTCCGAGATCTCCTCAAGTGCCCGCTCGTAATCCCGTTCTGTGCGGATCGGTTGAATTTCCATCGCTTTCTCCCTTCTTACTTGAAAATCTCGTCATTGTCGGCCAATCGGCCTAATAATCGTCAACCTCTAGTGGGTCGACATGGTCATATTCAGCGTGAGTGCCGAACCACTTAATGTATACGACCTTCGCGGGATAGAAGATGTGGACGATGAGCCGATAGTCGTTTCCCTTGATGTTGAAGACGACGCGGTTGTCCTTGAGTGTTCGAGCGCTTGGATACCGGTTTTGCACCTCATTCGAGTTTTCCCAATCGGCATCTTGGACATCTCGAATCCACTCCCTGAGTGCTGACTCCGTATCCGGGTGTTTGGTCCACTTTTCTTCGAGTGTCTTGATTTTGATGATTCGCATATCCACTCACCAAATGAATTCCCATCACCGGATAGTTACCAATTTGGTAATAAAAGTCAAGCCGCGCCTATTTCGCTACCAGCCATTCACTTGCCTCACGATTCATGCGTAGGTTTTCTGGGAGATCAGAAGAGCCCGGTGCCGGCTGACTCAGCCGGCACCGGGCCGATGTGCATCGGAGCGAATGACAACCAACCGGTCACGGTCCTTCGCCGCAGGCGTCTCTCAGGAACACCGGCTCCTGCAGTTGCGTACAACTGCCCTGTCCGCAGGTGCCCGTCTGGGAGACGGCACCGGCCGGGTAGCGGCCAAAGCAGTTTGCCGGCTCGGTGACCGAACTGTTGCACTTGCCGGCGACAACGCTGAGGTTTTCGATGCCTTGAGGAGCCTGGAGGCAGAACTGACCGCTCCCATTCGTCGTCGTCTGGGCGACGAGGTTCGCCCACTGGCTCGGCGACTGTGAGCAATCGACTTCGACCTCACCTGCACTCTCACCGGAGGTCTCGAACAGATACACATTCGTTCCGGCCGCAACGGATTGTGTACCGTTGTTGGTCTCGCGTACCACCGTACCATTGATGCAGCCGGACTGATTCGCCTGAGGGACCAGATCCGACACCGATGTACAAGACCCGCCTCCGCAGTTCTGCCCGGAGCTACCGGCGACAACGGATGCGCTGGCGCTCTTGAAGGTGCCACTATCATTGTGTGTGGCCACCACATCGACGTTGGCCTGTTGGGGTACAGCCAGGCAATATTCTCCGTTCGAACCGGTGGTTGCGGTCACACTTCGTGACCCGTTGGCGCCCTTGTAGTAGCCCGTTAGCGTGACGCCCGACAGGGCGTTTCCGCTCGAATCGACTACTTGTCCGGACACGCAGGTCAACGGCGCTAGCTGTAGCTGGACGACCTGGCAGCTTCCGCTGCCCTGCCCGCTACAGGTCGCCGGCGTGCTGGAGCCAGAAATTTGCTGGGCATTCCCCACCTGAGCCCTCTGACCGGCGGGCCCCACGGCGGTCACTTCCGCCGTGGAGTTCAGTTTGAAGTCGGCGCACGCATCGCCTCCGGGTCCGGTCGTTGCCGTCGATGTGCCGTTGTAGGAGACACCGTCGACGTAGACCTGCGCACCGGAGACCGAGGTTCCGGTGCCCTGTTCGGTGACATTGACCCCTACGCAATTCTTATCGGTCCAGGGCTCGTCACAGTTCCACCAGGTGAAGTGGGGTACCTCGACTGTCCAGGCCAGCTTGCCGGCCGCGTAGGTCGAGTTACCGACCTCACCCATGCCCTCCTGCATCCAGACGCCTTCACTCTCGTCGAAGAAGTAGGCTTCGATCTGGTCCCCGGCGCTATAGTCACCCTGCAGGTCATCGGGCAGCACGAACTCGAGTGTCGCAGACGTCCCATCTTTTAAGGACAATGCTTCCCCGGACTGGGAGGTCAGCTCGATATCTGCCATGAAGATCGACTCCATCGGAGTCGGCTCGGAGTCCCCCTCCAGCGTACCCTCCAGCGGAGTCGGCATGCCCGCGTCTTCGGACGACGACGGGTTCAATGGCGCGATGTGCGCCTCCGCGGTACCTGTAAACTCATTTCCATCTTCGTCGACGAGGGCGTTCGCCGGAAGGCTCACCCGTACCCGACCGTCGTAGATATCGCTCTCGGTGGAGGCGTCGAAGGTCTGCGCCTCGCCGGTCGAAATGAGGTGAACCGTTCGTTGGATCGACACCCCCTCAGGAACCGACACCTCGGCGGCGCCGTGGCCATATCCCTGGGCTTCGACCTGTGGGTTCCAGGTACCCTGGGTCACTTCGAAGGCGGCTGAGCCGGTGGCGTCGGTTCCCTGCGTCATGTCCCCGACGCCTACCTGCGCATCCTCTACCGGGTCGCCCTGCAAATCGAGGACGCGCACCGTCAGTGTGGAGTCTGTCTCTTCGGTCTCCCCATTTCCATCGGTATTGGCACATCCAGCGAATAGAAGGGCGATCATCATTCCGAACAAGACTGTGAACGATTGGTCGCGAACAGTTCCTGTTGAACATCGCATGGGTACATCCTGGCGTGAGAGTCGCCTGATTTGCGAACGATGAACGATTTCACAACAGATGCCGATTCCGGTCGTGACCTGACGGGTCCGATCCGATCAGTTCGACCGTTGTCGGAAATACATCCTCGTTGTGGCGTTCGGTTAAATATCGATGCAAAACGAATTCCAGGCGCCTCAACCCCCCGGTAGAACGCGCGCAAAGGTCTCCTTGAACCAAATTTGTGACGTTCATGTCACATATGGGAGACATATACCCCAATGCCAACAAAACGTGCGATATCATCACCCCATGTTCTCGATGTCAGCCCGCCGATGTCCCCGGCATGACAACGACGCTTCCGCCGGGATGTCTCTCTTCGAGTCGCTTGTGGGCATCGCGGATGCGGACCAGTGGGAAGCTTCGGTCGACGACGGGTGTCAGGGCGCCCTCGGCGATCAACTCTGCCAGGTCATCGAGGCTCTCGCGTGACTCCAATGCCACGCCGATCTTGGCGCGCTTTCCTCCCCGGATGGCCGTCCAGGCCGCGTGAGCCAACAGGTCGAGGCTCATCAGGAGCGAGAGGAAACGGCCATCTTCGTTGAGGGCGTCCCGACAGTCGGAGAAGTGCAGCGTGCCCGAGGTGTCGAAGATGATATCGAAGCGCCCCTCGTCGCCCGGGAATGGCTGCAGCTTGTAGTCGACGACTTCGTGGGCCCCGAGCGAACGGACGAAATCGGCATCTGACCCGCGGCAGACGGCCGTGACTTCGGCCCCGAGGTGTTTGGCCAACTGGACCGCGTAGCGGCCGACCCCGCCGGCGGCGCCGACGATGGCGACTCGGTCGCCGGGCTGGGTTTCACCTATGTCACGTAGAAACCGCAGGGCCGTTCCGGCGCCGTAGGGTACGTCGGCCATCTCGCTGTAGCCGGTGCCTTCGGGCATCTTTGTGAGTGCGCTGTCTGCGTCGACGCACAGATATTGCGCATGGGCTCCGTGCCAGCAGGCACCGAAGACGCGATCGCCCGCCCGAAATTGGGTGACGCCCTGCCCTACCTCCACGACTTCACCGGCGAAGTTCGTGCCGGGGATGCTGTGGCGGGGACGGGAGAGTCCGGTCATCAGACGACCGAAGATCGCCAGAAATCCCGGGAAGTCGGCTGCTCTCATTCGACGGTCGCCCTGGGTTACGGGGCTGGCGTGCACCTTGATGAGCACCTGTCCTTTGCCGACCTCGGGTCGGTCGACATCCGCGACGGCAAGGACGTCGGGGGTGCCATAAGAGTGATACACGACTGCCGACATCGTCTTTTTGCGTAGAAACACGGCCGACCTCCGGGGTCAGGTCATCTGGAGTGTTGGACTGCAGCCCGAAAAATAAGCAGCTCTCCCCCCGAGTCGATGAGCGCGCACCAAACGCCCCTCTTTCGTCATCCCAAGGCCGAGTATCTACGAACGCCTACTTCGATATGGAGCGAAGCAATGAGCGACACGAACCGAATAGCCATTCTGGGTGGAAGTGGGGCCATCGGGTCCGAGGTAGCCAGACGACTGGTCGACGACGGCCACACCGTCGCACTGGGTGCGAGGACTGAATCGAAATTGAACGAGGTGGCCGAACCGCTGGGCGCAACAGCCATTCCCGTGGATGCCACCGATCCCGACCAGGTCGATGCTTTCTTTGACCGCGCCGTCGACTCGATGGGCGGGCTCGACGGCGTGATCAACTGCGTCGGATCGATCCTGCTGAAGCCGGCCCACCGGACCTCGGACGAGGAGTGGGACGAGACCCGGGCGTTGAACCTCGATTCCGCCTTCTACGCCGTCCAGAAGTCGGCACGTCACATGCAGCGCGAGGGTGGCGCGATCGTGCTGGTGACGACGGCGGCCGCTCAGATCGGCCTGGCCAATCACGACGCCATCGCGGCGGCGAAGGCCGGGGTGATCGGCCTGACCCGCGCCTCGGCGGCCTCCTACGCTCGCCGTGGAATTCGGGTCAACGCCGTGGCACCGGGCATGACCGAGACCCCGATGTCTGCGCCTATCCTCAAGTCCGACCAGAGCCGAAAGATGTCCGAGAAGATGCACCCACTGGGCCGGCTCGGTCAGCCCGAGGATATTGCATCGGCGATCGTCTGGCTGATCGACGACGAACAGAGCTGGGTGACCGGTCAGATCCTGGGTGTCGACGGCGGACTCGCACAGTTGAAGACTCAGTGAAGTTCGCGGACAATGGGGGCGTCATGGCTACGAGACGCCCCGCTGCAATAAGATTTCTGGTTGCCGCCCTGCTGTGGCTCGGATTCTCCGCCTGTTGGTCCCCGGGGGAATCGGCCGGTGACACCGGTCGCGACGCGACGCGGGATGCCGCCGACACACCGCCTGACCCGATCACCGAGTGTGAAGAGAGCGCCTCGGACATGTTGTCGGAGGCCTCGACCCTGTCGGCCGAGCGCGACTCCAACGGCTACATGGCAGCCGCGGAGCAGAAGCGGCGCGCCGCCGACCGTTCGGTGGAAGCGGCTGCCGAGGGAACCTACGCCAGTGCAGTGACCCAGGCCGAACAGGCTGGCTACGACGTCTGCCGGACGACGAAATCCGGCGCGGAGCTGCTCATCTGGCAGCCGACCCCGCCCCGACAGGGGCGTCCGGTCTGGGCGATCCGACAAGGCCAAGGAGTCGCGCCGGTGGTTCTGGAGGCGCCGCACGCATACTTCGACCTGGATACGCTCGAAGAGGGCGCGCTGCTCTTCGACGCGCTCTCTGCGAGGGCACTCATCGTCTCCGGCACGCACCGCTGCGCCAATGACCTGGCGTCCTCATGCTCGGGGATGACCGGGGTCTGCACCGACGAGGGCCGTCAGCCATACCGGAACTCCGATATGGCCCATCGAACCGACACGCTATTTCAGGCCGTACACGGGGCGATCGCCGGGCAGTGGTCCCAGACGACGGTCATCAGTTTGCACGGTTTCACCGACGACGGCGTCAGTCTCTCGGACGGAACCGCCGACCCGACGACCGAGGATTCGACGGTCGCAAAGATGGCGACGGCGCTGGAGTCCGAGTTCTCCGACGCGAACATCACCGTCTGCAATAACTACCCCGGCGCCACCCGCGAGGTTCGGCTCTGCGGCTCGACCAACGTCCAGGGCCGCCACCTCAACGGCTCGACCGATGCGTGTACGATGCGCGCCAGCGAGGCCGGCGGTCGGTTTATTCACATGGAGCAGAGCCGCTCGATCCGAGAGGCCCCGGACCGGGTGGCAGAGGCCCTGGGTCAAGTCGACTTCCGTCACGAGCTCTCGAGGTAATCGAGAACCGCCTTTTTGTAGCGCTCGAAGGCCTCGAACTGCGGGATGTGTCCGATTCCCGGAAACTCGACCAGCGTACTCTGCGGAATCATCTTCGCCGCGCGTTCGCCGAGTGTGTCGTAGCGGCCCATCGTGGCAGCCACCTCGTCGCTGACCATTCCGGTTCCCAGGGCGGTTCGGTCGCGCTCGCCGACCATGACCAGCGTCGGGACCTCCAGCTCCGAGAACTCGTAGATCACGGGCTGGGTGAAGATCATGTCGTAGGTCAGTGCCGAGACCCGGGCGATGGTCGGGTAATCGGGCCCGCGGATCCAACCGGCCTGGATCTCGACCAAGGGGTCGTAGGCCTCCTTCCAGACGCCGTCGAAGTAGCTCTTCTTCATGTACGATTTGACCGCGGAAGGCGTCTTTTTCAGTTCCTTGTCGTACCACTCGTCGACGGTGCGATAGGGTACCTTGGTCTTCCAGTCCTCCAGGCCGATCGGGTTGACCAGCATCAGCCGCTCGGTCCGATCCGGAAACATCAGGGCAAAACGCGTGGCCAACATGCCGCCCATCGAGTGGCCGACCACGGAGACGCCGTCGACGTTCAGGTGGTCGAGCAGCCGGCTGGTGTAGGTCGCCAGCGCGTGAAAGCTGTACTGAAAGTTCGTGGGCTTGGCCGACTTGCCGAACCCGAGCTGGTCGGGCGCCACGGCGCGGTAGCCGCGGTCGACCAAGAATTCGATGGTTCGTTTCCAGTACGCACCCGAGAAGTTCTTGCCGTGCAGCAAGAGGACCGTGCCCTTGGGCTCACCCTCGGGCCGCACGTCCATGTAGGCCATCTCGCGGCCCTTGCCCTGGGCCTGCACGCTCCAGGTCTCGACCTCATAGGGATATTCGTAGCCGGAGAGCCGCGCATCGTAAGCCGGTCGCTCTCCCAAGTTTGCCGCATTCTTGTCTGCCTGCGGTGCAGAGGTGCTCGCACAGGAGACGACCAGCGACACGGCAGCGAGTAGTCCAGCAGCCATCAAATTCAGACGATTCATCCCAGAGACTCCGTTCGCAGATAGAAATTTCGACTAACCCGGAAGCGGCGACTCCTCTCCGGCCTCCTCAGAAGCACGTTCGAACGCATCTCGCCCTTTCAGTCGCTGCAAGTAGTCAAAGCAGTTGGCGTGCTCATCGTAGTCACCGCGCTCCCTGAGTGCGCCCGCAAGCGGGAAGCTCATCTGGATGTCAGCGGCGGTGAATGCGTCGCCGGCCAGATAGGGACGGTCGGCGAGTTCCTGCTCCCAGAACTGCATGTGACCGCCGATCTCATCGTCCAGATACTCCTCGTCGATAGTCGACGAGATTTTGGCGACCAGCGGGCTGATGATCCACGGGGACTCTTCGACGAGCCGATTGAATAGCAGGTCGACCAGAAGCGGCGGCATCGCCGAGCCTTCGGCGTAGTGCATCCAGTATCGATATTGGCGATACGCCTCGGTGCCCTGCTCTGGGCGCAGGGAACCAGCGTCGTGCTCATCGAGAATGTACTCGAGGACGGCCCCCGATTCGGCAACCGTGACGTCGCCGTCGGTGACCACGGGCGACTTGCCCAGCGGATGGACCTTCTTGAGACTGTCGGGAGCGCGCATGCCTTCATCGCGCTCGTAGCGCTCCATCTCGTAGTCGGCCCCGAGTTCTTCGAGTAGCCAGAGGACGCGGTGAGAGCGTGAATTTTCCAGGTGATGCACGGTCAACATGAGCGAATTGCCTTTATTGAAGCATCCAGACCATCGACGACAGGCATCGAGATGATGCGCACGACGTCCGCCATTACCAGCCCTGAGACCCGAAGGTCGACCAGATGATCGACGAATGGACAACGCTTCAGCGAGAGTCGGTGCTCGATACGCCGATCTTTCGCATCTCCGAACTCACACGCCGCCATCCCGTCGGCGGCACCGGGACCTTCTACCAGATGACCCTTCCCGACTGGGTCAACGTGGTGGCGCTGACCGAAGACGATGAAGTGGTGTTGGTCCGACAGTTTCGCCATGGAACCGACGAGGTGACCGTGGAGATCCCCGGCGGCGGTATCGACGGCGACGAATCGCCCGCGGAGGCCGCCGCCCGGGAACTGCGGGAAGAGACGGGATATGCGGCCGACCGCTGGGAACACATCGGCGTCGTGGAACCGAACCCCGCCTTCTTGGGCAACCGTTGCCACACGCTTCTGGGGCTCGATGCGTCGCAGGTGAGCGAACCCGAGCCCGACGAGCACGAGTTCTTTGAACTCGAACTGGTCGCACGAGAGACCTTCCACGAATTTATCCGCGACGGCACCATCCGTCACGCCCTGGTCGTGGCAGCGGCCTATCATCTGCGTGACTGGATTCTCACTTGAAGCCCCCCGCATGCGGTCGGCTATACTCGCGGTGAGGCTGACACAGACACTGCTGCCCCACTGAAACTTCTGCCGGAGATGCCATGGACTGCCCCGTCTGTTCGAACACGCTGAAAGAAGTGTTTTTGAAACTCCCGTCGAGCAATCGCTGGGATTCGATGCGCGTCGACGTCTGCGAAGGCGGCTGCGGAGGGATGTTCTTCGAGCGCTTTGAACTGGAGAAAGTCGATGAACAGGACGAGCAGGAGGGTACGAAGCTACTCGACATGACGAGCCACGAGCCCAACGTCCAGATCGACCACAGCCTCGACCGCGACTGCCCTCAGTGCAACGGCGTCACGATGATGGATCGGTTCTTCTCGGTCAGCCGCAACGTCGAGGTCGACGAGTGCGGCGGCTGCGGTGGCATCTGGCTCGACGCCGGCGAGCTCGAGGACATCCGGCAGTTGTACGAGGACGAAGAGGCCAAAGAGAAGGCCTTCGACGAATACTTCGAGAACGAATTCGCCCCGGAGCTCCAGGCCAAGGCGATGGAGCGCAGCGAGCCGCCCGGCTTTATCAAGGCCCTGCGGTTTATCTGCCCCAGCTTCTACATCCCCGGCGACCAGGCCGGCGGGGCATATTAACGTCAGTCGATCAGAAGAACGCCCGAGCCGTTGAAGTCGCCATGACGCAGGGCTTCCAGCGCGTCGTTCGCCTCCTCGAGCCCGAAGGTCGTGACTTCGGTCTCGACGGGTACATCGGGTGCGATCTGCAGGAAATCGCCGTCCTCGCGCGAGAGGTTTGCCACGGATTCGACCGAGCGTTCGCCCCAGAGGATGTCGTAGGAAAACGACGGGATCTCCGACATGTGGATGCCGGCGCAGACGACCTCGCCGCCCTTGCGGACCGATTTCAGCGATTCGGGCACGAGCGGGCCGACCGGCGCAAAGATGATGGCGGCGTCGAGTTCTTCGGGCGGGCGCTCCTCGGAGTGTCCCGCCCATGTGGCGCCGAGATCCTCGGCGAAGGCCTGCGCCGACGTGTCGCCGGGTCGGGTGAAGGCGTAGATGTCCTTTCCCCGCTCGACCAGGACCTGGCACAGGATGTGGGCCGCCGAGCCGAAGCCGTACAGCCCGATCCGTTCGGCGCGTTCGTCGATCTTGCGGAAGCTGCGGTAGCCGATGAGCCCGGCGCACAGAAGTGGCGCGGCCTGGCGGTCTGGGTACCCGTGCGGGATGGGAAAACAGAAGCTCGCATCGGCGGTGCAGTATTCGGCGAATCCGCCATCGCGGTCGTAGCCGGTGAACTCGGCGCAATCGCAGAGATTCTCCTGGCCCATTCGGCAAAACCGGCACTCCCCGCACGTCGAGCCCAGCCAGGGGACCCCGACCAGGTCGCCTTCAGAAAGCTCGGAGGATTCGGCGGTCTCTTCGTCGCCGAAGGCATCGACGACGCCGACGATCTGATGGCCCATAATCAGGGGCAGGTTCGGGTCGGTCAGATCCCCGTCGCCGTCGAGGACGTGGAGGTCGGTCCGACAGATGCCGCAGGCCCGAACGCGCAGGCGCACCTCGCCGGGATCCGGTTCGGGCCGCGGCACCTCCGCGAGTTCCAGCTCTCCACCCTGCTCTCGGAGGATCATCGCACGCATAGGGCATCACTCCTGCGTTCGAAGTCGAGACCTACAGATACCCGAAGTACAGAATCGTCGTCGTCACGGTCACAAAGATGAGCGACAGGACGCTTCCGGCCTTCAGGTAGTCGGGGACAGCGTACCCGCCGGGGGTCATCAACAACGCGTTGACGTGGTGTGTGGGGAGGATGAATGAATTTGCCGCACACAGACCAACCTGCAGCACCAGAACCTGCGCGGATAGGTCGACGGCGCCGGCCATCTGCAAGACGAGCGGCACCATCAGGACGGTGGCCGCCACATTCGACATGATCAGCGAGAAGACCGTCATCAACAGGCCGAGTGCGAATAAGATCAGGTAGGGGTGCATCCCGCCGAGTCCGGCGACCATTCCCTTGGCGATGAAGCCGGCTGCCCCGGAGGTTTCCATCGCAATGCCGATCGGTATCAGCCCGGAGATCAGAAAGACGACTTTCCATTCGACGGCTCGATACGCCTCCTCGACGTTCAGCACTTCACCCAGGATCATCGCCACCGCGCCGGTCAGAAACCCGATCGATATCGGCATGTTGAAGGCCATCACCACTGCGATGGCCGCGGCAAAACAGGTGACGGCGTACCAGGCCTTGTCGGGACTGGCAGGCTCTCGCTTAAACGGCGTGACCGAGATAAAGTCTTCGCTCTCTTCGAAGAACTTCAGATTCTCCCACTTCCCGTGAAGCACCAGCGTGTCGCCGGCCTGCACCTCGCGGTCGGCCACACCATCTTCGATGACGTTGCTCTCGCTGAAAAAGAGCACGACCTGCGCGTTGTAGGTTTCGCGCAGAGCGACCTCACGCAGCGTCTTGCCCACCAGGGCCGAGCGCGCCGGAATGACCGTCTCCAGGTATCCCCAGCCCGAATCCTCGTCGGTCCGTTCTTCCTCCTCGCGAAGATTCAGTCCGAAATGGTCGATCAACCGCCGAACATCCTCTTCGCGCCCCTGAACGACGATGTTGTGGCCCGGCTCGAAGGAGATCTCCTCCAAGATGTTGTAATCTTCGGCCCGGTCGTCGTAGACGCGAAGCAGGTTCAGATTAAACTGCGAGCCCATCCCGGAGGCCTCGACCGATTGACCGATAAGTGGACTCCCTTCGGGCACGCGACACCGCCAGATCGTATCGTTGAGTCCCCAGACATTCAGCAGCTTTTGGCCGGGAGATGCGCTCGAACGCTCGCGGGGATTCGAAGGGAATACGCGATCGCCGAACACCACGAAATAGACGATCCCGACCGCGAGCAGTGCCAGGCCGATCGGGGTCACGGCGAGCAGGCCGAAGGTGTCGAGCCCTCGGCTGGACAGCAGGTCATTGAGAACGATCAGCGAACTGGTGCCGACCATCGTCAGGGTCCCACCCAGCAATGCGGCGAACCCCATCGGCATCAACAGCCGAGAGATCGGAATTTTCTGGCGTTTCGAGACCGCCGTCATCACGGGCAAAAACAGCGCGGCCGCGCCGATGTTCTGCATGACGCCGGACATCACCCCGACGGTGCCGGAGACCGTCCCGATGATCCGACTTCGACTGGTCCCCGCGATGTTCAAAATGAAGTCCGCGATCCGTTCGGTGACTCCGGCATGGTACAGACCTCGGCCCATGACCATGACACCGATGATCGCCAATACCGCGTTGCTCGAGAATCCAGACCGCGCCTCTGTCGGCGAGATGGCGCCGACCCAGACCAGCGAGAGCATGGCGAGCAATGCCACGACATCGATCCGAAAGAACTCCGTGATGATGAGCACCACGGTGATGGTGAGGATGCCGAGGACGATGAGAAGCTGTGGCTCCATGTACAAAACAGTCGCGATGTCGGAAGGACGGAAATTCGGGCCTCGAAGCCTAGCACGTCCACCCGAACTTCGCAGCCATGCCGACTCACGGGTCGCCAACTGGGATTACAAACCACCGCGGCGGTCCCAGTCCTCGTAGGCGATAAACAGCAGGAAGGCGAGGCAGCCGGCCGGCAACAGCGCCCAGACCCACGTGTCGAAGGCGAGGTGAGTGTAGATGGCGCCCGTCATGATGATGCTGAGATACCCGGCCGCAAACAACGAGGCGCGCGGGACCAGAAGGAAGATCCCTGCGACGAACTCCGACGCCCCGATAAACATCATGAAGTCCTCGGAGTATCCCCAGTTTTGAAACCGGTGCATCACATCCCCCAGCCCCGAGACCTTCGGCATGCCGGTCAAGACATACACACCGGCCAGGATGATCGAAGAGGCCCAGTACCCGTTGCGGCGTCCCTTTGCCATGTCGAGGTCCGCCTCGACATCGGCCTCGATGGAGGACTGACGGATAAAGTAGACGAAAAACCCGGTCAGTCCGAGCACGGGAATCGCTACGAACAAAGCCATCGGGTCGATCGGCATCACAACCTCCGGAGTCTGAGACCACGTTATCTCGGCACACGAAGATGAGATGCCCGGCGGGGTGCGTCCGTTTCGCAGATGGTCTCTTGACCGTACGGGCCGGGCGTCTAATTTCTGGGTAAGCCGTACCGCACAGTCAGGTCGTATCGTATGAGTCCTCCGACCTCGCGTCGGAGGCGCCCTCGCTCTGTCTGACGACGGACGTTTGTCCGTCCGAGGCAGCGAGGGGTGCGGGGTGCGAACGCCTCGTATTCATTCGGTGCAGTTCAACCCGTTCCCAACACCCAGACGACACCATCATGGCCAAAGATATCGTTCAGACGATCAAGGATCGAAGCGACCTCTCGACATTCTGGAAGGCAGTCGACCATTCAGGCGTCGATTCCGAACTCCGCGGCAAGGGCCCCTACACAGTGCTCGCGCCGACCAACGAGGCCTTCGAGAGCCTGGACAAAAAGACGTTGGACCAACTGATGGACAAAAAGAACCGTTCTCAGCTCCGAGACATCGTTCGCGGGCATATTTTCCGCGAGTCGATGAAAGCCGCCGACTTCAAACGCAAGAAGAAGGCTCGCCCGATGTACGGCAACTCGGTGTCCTACAACGAATCGGGCAGTGAAGTGCAACTGGGCGACGCCACGGTCGAGCGCGCGGATGTCGAGTGCTCGAACGGCGTCATCCACACCATCGATAATTTCGTGACCGAACCGAAACTTCGCGGGAAATAGATCAGGACACGAAAGAAGTACGTAACCGGATCCGGCTCATCAGATGATGAGCCGGGTTTTTTAGTTGTCGATGTCGTCGAGCACCTCGAGGATCTGGGGCCCGAGCATGTTGCGGTGCCACTCCAGAAGGTCGTCGAATCGACCGAGATCCTCGATGCCGTCGGGAGGGTCGGCAGCAATGTCCGCCAGGGTGTCATTGGTGGCGATGAACTCCGGCGGCAGATCGAACCCATCGGAGGTCCGGTTTCGCCAATCGCGTAGCGCATCGTAGCGACGGCTCTCGAGTTCGGTCTTGCGTCGTCCGCTCCGAGACCGCCGGTGCGGCTGAGGTGAGTCGCGCCGAGCCGCCCGAGCCAGGGCCGCGAGAATCTCATCACTTCGGCGACTGACGAGCTGGTCGGGAACCCCTTTGATCCCTTTGAGTTGCTGCGCGTCGTCTGGCCGCTGTCGTGCCACTCGCACGAGCGCGCGGTTATTGAAGACGTGCAGGGCCGAGCGGTTCTGCTCCACGCAGACTTCGTGTCGCCACTGGTACAGCGCCCGGAGCGCGCCGCGACCCGGTCCGTCCAGATCGCGGCCCTGCTTGATCTGTCGCCACCCTTCGGGATCGAAGCCGTTGGCGTTGTACTCGGTCGTCCGCGTCACGTTGGCGCACTGTTGTCGAAACGGCGACAGCCAGCCCGACTCGTCGAGCTCGGCTTCAAAGCGTTCCTGCAATTGAAGGAGGTGAGCGACGTCCATCGCGGCGTAGTGGCGGGCGTCGTCCGGGATCGGGCGACGTGTCCAGTCGAACCGCCCAAACGAGCCGGTCGTCTCGGCGCCGATGACCTCCTCGAGCAGCCAATCCAGACTGTTTCGACGGTACCCCAAAAACCGGGCCGCCGTCCGCGTGTCGAATACGTTCCGCAACGAGACGCCCCAGTCCCGGTTGAATTCGATGATGTCATTTCGCGCGGCGTGCAGCACCTTCGTGGTCGACTCATCTTCGAGCCGATCGAACAGCGGCTCGAGCCCATCGGTCGGGATCGAAAGCGGATCGACCAGGGCCACCCCAGCCGAATGCGCGAGTTGAATCAGACAGACCCTGGCCCGATAGGCGTGAAAATGATTGCTCTCGGTGTCGACCGCCAGAGCACCGCCTGCACCCTCCTCGAGAAACGCCGCCAGGCGCCCCCGTTGTTCGATCCACTCTGTGCGCATTGGTCTTCCTTCGTGCAAGATTCCTTTCAAATTGATCGGCTCATCGGATAATCTCGGAGCCAGTGTACTCCGATGGCCCCACACCCGCGACGGCATGGTAGACAGTACATCCGATGGTGCCAATTCGAACTGCCCCCACTGTGGAGAAGATCTACTCTTCCCCGTGGATTCCCTCGAGGCGTGTCCCGAGTGCGGCGCAACGCTGGATGACGAGTCCGAGCCGGATCCGGAGGCGGATACGGTGGACTGGTCGGAGAAGACCGACGAGCGCCCTCAGGGGCCGGAGGGCACTCACCTGGGCCGGGCCGACCAGTCTCTGGATACGATCTCGCCGGACGACGAACCGGGATCCTCCGAGCTGGGCGACGCGGACACCGGCCCGATGTCCGCGGGCGATTCGTCCCTGGGGGAACAACCTCCGACCAAGGAGGTCAGCCCCCTCGACGACATCGAATTCGACCGAAGCGAACAGGACGACCAAGACGCGGGCCTGGACGAAGATTCAAGCACGACCCTTCCAAAGCCGGATACCTCTCCCGGCGGACTCGAAGCAATCGGGGAAGAGACCGATACCCAATCTGGCGAGCCGGGTCTCGGCGAGCGACTGAAGCGTGCTCGAGAGAAGTCTCAGGTGCGCAACATCAGCGAAGACTCCGAGACTGAGGCCCGCCCCGGAGACCTGGAGCCCGACGAGCCGACGGGATTCCCCACCCTGGGCGAAGATACCGAACGGGCCCTCGACGAGGCCGTCGATTCAGCGACCGGCCCGTCCGAAGAGGACTCCGGGCAACCCGACCCGGCCGACGCGGATAAGGCCTCCGAACGGGCTCGACCCCAGGAGGAGCCTTCTGACAAAGACGACCGGGAATCTCCGTCTGCTCCGCCTCCGATGCCAGGGCGAACCAGCCCGGCCGACGGGCAGCGCCAGTCCTCGCCTGACACCGAATCCCGGCGGTCTGCACCGGAGCAGGAAAAGGCGCAAGATGCGCCACAACTGGGGGCCGAGGAACTCGTACTGGAGGAGGATGACGAGCCGGCCGAAGTTTCCGAAGAAGACCCGACCGAGCCGGCCCCGGAGCAGACCCGACGGCCGGAACGCGACCCCGAACCATCGACGCAGCGATCCGCCGGCACCGACGAGGCGTCGGACCGACGAGCATCGAGCCGGAGCCCGACAGCAGCAAATCAACAGGCGGCGGGCGCATCGGGCGGGTGGCTGGGAACGCTGGCCGTTGCAGTCGGTGTCCTGGTGGTGGCCGGGATCGGCTACGTTTACTTCTCGAACCAGTCGGAGTCGCCCGGACAGACCTCCGATGGGGCCAAGGCTGGCAGTTCGGCCGCTCCGGGTGGACAATCCGCCGAGGCGAAGCAGAATCTCGACAACGCCATCGGCGCCGCACAAAAGGCCCTCCAGACGGCGCTCGATGTCGACCCCACCTCTGCGGAGGCCCAGCTCGCTACGGCTCGGCGGCTGACGGAAAAAGAAGAGTGGCAGAGTGCGGCGACGGTCTGGACTCACCTCTGGGAACACGGAGACCGCGAGTCGATCTTCGACAGGGATGTCACCTCGTCTTACCTGGACGTTCTCTCAGCGGCCGCTCGGTTCGATCAGCTACGCGCCGTCGCCCTGGAGGCATCACAACGTTTCTCGAAGGCGTCGGCCTTCGTCGATCGATTCCGAAGCTCCATAGACGCGGACCCCAGATTGGGTTCGCTTAAACCGGTTGCCCTCGGAAGCATCGACGAGATCACATCGATCGCCGACCCCGACAGTTCCGACATGCCCGGATTGGCGCTGCGCGACGAATCGGGACATGTCAGTCAGATATTCTTACCGGAGCGCAATTGGAACACGGCCGGCCGCCACTGGAGGGACGCCGTGGCGCTGTGGCGATTGTGTCGTATCGTGCCCTGCGGATTTCAGGTTCCCGAAACCCGAGCGGCCCGGGTCTCGCGCTCGACACTCGAGGAGCTGGCGAGTCCACATATCCGGAGCCTGGACGAAGCCGCCGGGGCGTCGTTTATCTGGTCGAAGGGGAGTGACGGTGAGGTCCTGAAGGGAGCTCTCGTCGACTGGCCCGACGGGCTGAAGCGCTGGCCGATCGAAGCCTTCGAAGTCTGGCGGCCATGGCTCGATGCGGACAATCCCCCGTCGGACCTCGACCGACCGGTGTCCGAGGCCTTCGCACCTTTCGCCGACATCGCAGATGGGTATGATGCCGCCGCCGTGGCGGGAGCGGGAGATGCCTCGCTGCGTGAGGTCTCCCGACAATTGAGTCAGCTTTTGCTGACTGACTTCTTGCTCAACAACTGGGGTCGGTTTGCCTCGCAGACCGATGCATTTGGATCGCGCAGCCACATGGCCGACGGCCGGTTTGTCACGGTTCGCACCGACACGGTCTTTCAGTTGAGGAACTCGACGCGGGTCAAGGGTCGGTTCCGCTGGACGAGCCGGTTCAGCCGGGACGCCGTCGATGCCATCGAGATGCTCGAACGCGGCGACCTCGTCGACCACCTCTTTCCGGCGACTCGCCCCGTCGATCGAAACAAGATCGAGATCCTCTGGAATCAGCGAGATCGCGCCCTCGAGCGGGTCGATTCGCTGGTCGACCGCCACGGCCGCGACCGCGTATTCGTCTTCGAATGATTGTACAACGAGGAAACCTTTTATGGGACGTCTCTTCGACGGGACCTGCCACATCTGCGGTGATAGTTACGATGGCCGCGGAATCTCATCGCACATCAAACGATGCCTCGCTGACCAGGCCAACAAGGGAGCAGTCCACCACGGCCTCCTGGTCAGCATGCGCGCCGATGGGCGCGCGGCCCGCTATTGGACCTATGTATTGCTCCGACCGGAGGCGACGCTGCACGAGTTCGACGAGTTTCTGCGCGACCACTGGATGGAGGCTGACGGCGGCGAGGAACGCAACCGCCCGAGCGTCTTCGAGATCGAACGAACCCACTACATGAGCGATCCCGCCCTGGCCGAAGCGGCCGCAGCCGAGGCCGCCGACGAGGCGTCGGACGAAGATAAGGAAGATGAAGAGGACGACGAGAACGAACAGGACCCCATCGAGTTCGACGACATGGAGGTCGACGTCGGTGCCGTGCTGCGGCCCCGAATGGAGGCGACCTACCGATACGACCCCCACCAGCCGACGCCGGTCGAATTGAAGATCCACGACCCCTTCCCTCTTCCCACGTCGCTGGTCGAGGACAGGGAGGATCCGATGGTCGTCACCCTGGCCGAAAACAGCATGGAAGGGATCGAGTGCACCCGATGCGGCGAGGCCGCCGGATGGTTTGCGATTGCCGGAGAGGACAACGACGTCGTGTACCTGTGCGACGGGTGCCGACGTGAGGCGGAGGTCGAGACTCACTCCCTGCCGGAGACCCCCCGATCGTGACCGACAAACCCTCGATGACCGGGACAACTCGTATTCTCATGCTGGCGGTCTACACGATCACCATCTTCGTCAGCGCCTCGTTGCTGTTCGTGGTCCAGCCGATGGCCGGGAAAATGCTTCTCCCTCATCTGGGGGGAAGTTCGTCGGTATGGACGACATGCATGCTCTTTTTCCAGTCGACGCTGGTGGCGGGGTATGTGTACGCGCACATCCTCGCTCAACAGTTCACACCGCGGCGCCAGGCACTCGTCCATCTGGCGTTGATGACGGCGGCCGTCGCGACGACGTTGCCCTTCTCGCTGTCGACCGGTTGGCTCGATACGCTGTCGATGCCGGCGCTCCGGGTGCTGGCAGTCCTGGGCGTCTCGATCGGACTGCCCCTGTTCGTCGTCTCATCGAGTGCACCGCTGTTTCAGCGCTGGTTCAGTTACACGAGACACCCCGACGCCGAGGACCCGTACTACCTGTACGCCGCCAGCAACGTGGGCAGCCTGCTCGCCCTATTTGGTTATCCGTTTTTTGTGGAGCGGACCTTTGATCTGGAGACGCAGGGGTCCCTCTGGGCATGGGGCTTCGGCGCATTGATGGCCCTGACCGCTGGATGCGCATGGTTTCTGTTTCGAGACGATACGGCTCTGCCGGAAGCCGGCGCCGTGCCGGCCGACCAGCAGGCCGCCTCCTTTGAAGGCGTGGCCTGGTCGAGGAGGGGCTGGTGGCTGCTGATCACGTTCATTCCATCGAGTCTGATGCTCGGTGTCACGGAGTATCTGACAACCGACATCGCGTCGGTGCCTCTGCTGTGGGTCTTTCCGCTGGGGCTGTACCTGCTGAGTTTCGTGCTCGTCTTCTCCCGCTTTCCGGTCAACCGACTCATCTACCGGGCAATCATCCCGGTCTCGACGCTACTGGTGCTGGCGATCACCTTCGCAGATCTGGTCTCCATCGCCGGACTGGTGCTGCTGCACCTGTGGCTATTCTTCACCATCGCCGTCTACTTTCACGGAGAGCTCGCCGCGGACCGCCCAGACACGGAACACCTGACCGAGTTTTACATCTGGATGTCGGTCGGCGGTGCTCTCGGCGGGCTGTTCAACGCCCTGATCGCACCGGCGATCTTCGACTGGATGATCGACTACTACCTGGTATTGGGCGTGGCGCTGGCGGTGACTCTGCCGTACCGGGCCGAATCGGACCGGGATTCGACGGCTGTCCAATGCGCGGCGGCCGCCTCGATCGTCCTGGCTGTGGGGGCGTTTGCCTGGAGCGTCGGACTGCTCGACTTCGGACGTGCCCAGACCGTCATCGGCGTGGCCGTCGTCATCGGCGCCATCGCCGGCATGGGAATCACCTTTCCGTTCTTGCAAAATGTCGGGTTGGCGCTGCTGCTCGTCGTCGGGGCCACGGTCCATGCCGACTTTGCGTCGAAGGCGACGTTCGAGCGCAGCTTCTTTGCCGAATACACCGTCTATCCGGACCGCCGCGGCGACGAAAAGATCAAGGTATTCTCGCACGGCACGACTCTGCATGGGTTGCAGGGGCGAGAAGATCCGCTCAGCCGACAGCCGATCGGCTACTACCACCCGGCCGGGCCACTCGGAGACATCTTCGACAAGATCCCTCACGAAGAGGTCGGGATCGCCGGCTTGGGCACCGGCGGCATGGCGACGTACGCAGAACCCGGCACCCATTTCACCTTCTACGAGATCGATCCCGTCGTCGAAGAGATCGCCCGAGAACACTTCACCTACCTGGAACACTGCGGCGAGCGTTGTTCGGTCCAGATCGGCGATGCCCGCAAGTTGCTCGAACGCGAGCCCGACGACGGCTTCGACCTGCTGTTCATGGACGCGTATAATTCCGACTCCGTGCCGACCCATCTTCTGACCAAAGAGGCCCTGGACCTGTATATGTCCAAGATCGACGAGGACGGCGTCGTCGTCTTCCACGTCTCCAACCGCTATCTCAATGTCGAGAGCATCGTGGGCCGGCTGGCCGACCAGGCAGGGTTGGTCGCCCGCACCCGCACCTACCAGCCTCCGGATGACGGCTCGCTGCCCCTGGCCTTCGGCTCGGTCTACACGGTGGTGGCCCGGGACGCGTCGGACCTCCATGGACTCGCGCAGTCCGACCATTGGAAGCCGACCCAGAAAGCCGACGTTCTTTGGACCGACACGTTTACGAACATCGTGTCTGTCTACGACTGGTAGGTGACCGTCTCGGCGACGGGCTCGGCCGATTCGGTCTCGGCACTGTGGCGCTGCCAATTCAGCCCGTTCGAATAGGTGAATATTTCCCGGTCTCTCGTGGGGTCGACGACGGTCAGAAACAACCACTCGTTGTCGAGCAATGTGACCAACTGCGCATGGTTGCTCAGGATCTCGGCGACATGTTTGACCGGGGCTTCGATGACGGTCGACAACCTCACCGGCTGGTGAAAACACTCCCCGTCTTCGGCAAACAGCGACTGCAGCGGCAGCCCCATCATCAAGTCGCCCCCGTTTCCCTGGTAGACACCGACGTTGCCCACCGGGTTCTGCGTGATCTTCGACCCGCCGCCGTAGACACCATTGTCGACGGTCGCAAAATAGTACTGGTTGTTGATCCACTGGGTTACCACCATCGGACCGGTCAAGATCCCCTCGAGCGCCTCGCCGTCGGGGTCGGTGGTCCAGTCGTATGAATGCAGAAAACAACGTCCCGACAAATTCAGTTCGGACGTCCAGCTTCGTGGTCCCACCACGAAGCCCGCATTGCCGGCCAAGCCCCATTCCGGTCGCATCTCCGCCCAGTCGGCCGAACGTCGGCGCACTTCTGCCACCCCATCGGAGGTCCGCCCCCCGAGCATCTCGGCGCGCTCGGCGGCAGCGCCGTCCTGCGCCTCTCCGAGATCCCGGCGTAGCTGCTCGAGATCCTGCTGATGGGAGTCGGGGACGTGTGCATCGAACAGACGCACGCGGTCGGTGGTCGTATTTTGTTCCCCCGCGACAAAGACCGTCTGATCGGGTATCTCGATACCGCGCTGCTTCAGGGCTTCACGAACGGCTCCCTTCTGGCAGATCGCGGCGAGTGCCCGGGCGCTGGGCCCGCCCGGGTTGGCGGCACAGGCTCCGCAGTCGAGGCTCGAATCATAGGGGTTGTTTGCCGTGTCGGCCGCATGACCGACGAAGACGACCAGCCGGCTGAACTCCTCCCAGCCCATCAACTCGAAGGCGTCCTCGGCGATATCCACCTGCTCCTCCAGGGTCAACCCGAGCGTTTGGCCATCGTCTTCCTGACGGTCGACCACGAGCTCGCAAACGTCTTCGGACCGAGGGATGCGGTCGCGCATCCAGCTCACACAACGCTGCAGCGTCTCGGGCCACAGCGTTCGAGCGGCCAGCGCCAGGCTGTATCCGAGCCCCGCTGTCTCGACGAAGCTAAACGCCGTCGAGGGATTCGATTGCAGCGAATCGATCACCCCCTTTGTTCCGCGATAGCGGGCATCCCATGTGCGGTGGCGTTCCCCAAGGTCCCCCGCTGTCGTAGTTGGCCGCTCGACAATCCGATGCTCCGCGTCGACGATCGGCGGGCAGGCATCGACGGATACGTCGCTCCCGGCGGCCTCGTATTCCATAGGAACTCCAAAGAATCCCGCATACCCATGGGTTCGGTACGGTCCCTGCGCCTCGATGTGCCGACGGATGATCTCCGAACGGGTGTCTATACAGAAGACGAGCTGGGCCTTCGCCGGCCCATCTTCATCGGACCTATCACTCCGGTCGGACTCCAGGGCCTCGATCAGTCGGGCTCGATAGCCGTGTTCCATCGCTTCGAGCCAGATGTGAGAAAGGGAGACGGTTCCAAAGGAGGGCGGCTCCGTGGGCCCCGGGTCGAGTCGGGCTCCGACAAGTTCCGCAAGCTGGAGGCGTACCGCCAGATAGCCCACAAGTGTGATCGGTCGAGCTTGCTGCCAATCGCCGTCGTCTTCCCTTCGCTGCTTGATGTAGCCCGTCCACCCCGGCAGCGAAGCCAACTGGCGCTCAACGACGGCCTCCCGCTTCGAGTCCGAATACGCGGCGAGCGCGTCGCGGAGCGCCGCCCGTTTTTGATCGGGCCATTCCGAGATCTGACTACGGTTGGGAATGGAGTCATCGTGTCGGGCAAGATGTCGAAAGGCCCGATAAAAGCCCTCGCTGCGGTGAGGCATCGACCAGTGAGCGTTGCCCTGGTCGACGAAGGCCGCCAGCCATTTCGATACGATGGCGTCGACCCGGCGATCTTCCCGGTTCCATCGCCCGGTGTCTCGTCGTTGGGCGGCGTCCTCCATCCGCTCGAGCATCTCCTCCGGTGACCCCGTGTAGCCGGCGCGTTTAAGCTTCCGGGTCAAGACCTCTTCGTCGATCCTGCCGGCCTCCCAGGCCCGGCGAAAGACACTCGGTTCGGGATACCCTCGCCCGCCGTAGATCCGTCGGCCCCGACAGACGGCTTCACGAAACGGTAGTGTTTCGTAGCCGGCCAGTGGATTGGCGGTCACGAACGAATGGACTGGCCAGACGGATCCGAAGCGTCGGGCGACGCGATCCACCAGGGTCTCGACTGGAGAGGGTTCAACAGTCACGATAATCCTCCTTGGACGTCAGAATCGTCTTTCTGTCTGGGGTCGAGGAGTTGAGGAGCTTCACGTAGAGCCGGTCACTGAACTTGTACGATTCGGTCTCGACCAACAGGTACGTCGCCGCGAACAACCCGACGAGAAGTCCGTAGCCGGTCGAAAGCCCTCCGATGCCGATCTCGATGGGTTCGAAGTTCATCAGCCCGGCGACCCCGAGGTAGATCCCGGCGTACGTTCCGATGGCCGCCAGAAAGATCGCCGGAGCCACCGCGTAGCGCAGAAGTCCGGCCAACTCGATGCGTCCGGCAATTTCTCGGGTGGCTCGATACATCGCCAGGGCCACCAGAAGTGCCAGCACAGCGCCTCCATTGAGCCCGAATGGCTTCCCGGTCAGAAACAGAAAGAAGGCGCCCCCCACAGCGGCGAGCAGCACGGCCGTCACGCGGGGGCCCGCCCCGGTGGCGGCCGAGTCCTCTTCGAACGGGACTGTCTGCTCGACACGTTCTCCCGACGACAGAAACAGATACGCCTTGTAGAAGCCGTGCAGAATCAGATGGGTGACCGCCGCCGCCACAAAGCCGAGTCCCGCCTGCATGACCATGAAGCCCATCTGACCGACGGTCGAGCAGCCGAGCTGACTCTTCACATCGGGGCGAACCGACTTCAGGAGTTTGCCTCCAATCGCACTCAAAGCCCCGAGCGCGACGACCGCCGACGCGGCGATCGCCTCTCCGGCAAAGAGCGGATAAAACCGGGCAAACAGAAGCCCCCCGGCATTGACGAACCCGGCGTGCATCAAGGCAGACGCCGGGGTGGGGGCCGTCATCGACGACAGCAGCCAGCCGTGAAACGGGATAAGGGCGGATTGAATGAGTGCGGCCCCCAACAGAGAGGCCGTCACCAACAGCCCGGACGCCCGACCCAGGTCGCCGGCGATCCGGCCGATCTCGCCGATCGACACAGTGCCCGTATTCGACCAGATCACGCCGAAAGCCAGCGCCAGCAACGCACTGCTACCCAGGAACGTACGGCGGGCGATCGACCGCGCCTCTCGAGCCTGACGCCAGCCGCGAACGTGCCCGATCAATTCGGCCATCGTCAGTCCCATCAACAACCACGCGATGTTGAACAGAACCAGGTGATCGGCGGCCACCAGAAGCATCACCGCGGCGGTGAATGCGAGAGCACAGCCAAAAAACCGCTCGATTCCGCGATCCCCGTCGAGGTAGCGGCGGGAGTAGCTGTGAACAATTCCACTCAAAAGTGTGACCCCGCACCACGTCAGGGCCGTCAACCCATCGATGGCGACCAGATCGGCCCATCGCCACGGCCCGGGCTGCAGTGTGTAGGCGACGAGTACGCCCAGGCTTCCCAACGCAAGACACCAGACGATCGTCGTGCTGATGGAAGGGAGACGAGAAGAGGTTCGCTGGACGACCGTGCTCATCGGAAAGACGTCAGTGGGATCGTCTCGGTCCGGCACTCTTTGGCTCCTCATGACTGCTGGTTTCCCGATCTTGCTCGTCACGCGACTCAAACTTTTGTCGCGAAAGCCGCACAAACACCCCCTAATAAACAGATTTTGTTCTTTCAAGGCATTATTTTCGAACGTTTCGTGAATTTAGGGCGCCTCCAATGCGCACGAAAACGGAAGCTTGCGCGGCCGGCCCCGACCCTACTGTTGGCTGAACCCTCCAAAGGCAGATGAACGCATGCTGCGCACGAGGACTTCGTCGGCGATCTCGAGTCCCATATCCAGAAGTTCTTGAGCCACCGGGGTGACGTCATCGTCCGATTCACCCACCACGGTGACCAGCAGGTTCTTGTCTCCGGAGACGAGTTCCTGAACGGAGACCACGCCCTCGAGCTGAAGTATCTCATCGACAAGTCGTCCACGCTCCGGAATGGGAGCAGTACAGTAGAGGAGCATGCGCAGGGGATACCCAGACTGGTCGTAGTCGACCTGTGCCGAATAGCCCTTGATGATCCCCTTTTGTTCCAGCCGTTTTATCCGCTTGCGGACGGTACTCCCAGATGTATCGAGCCGAGCAGCGATTTCTTCGGATGATGTATTGCGAGCGTCCTCCTGAAGGGCCCTCAGTATCGCCTGGTCCGTCGAATCGAGCTTATCGCTCATCATCTGACTCCTTGCGCTACCTTTAGAATCGACTCGTCGATCTCCTCGAACGTCACTATTATACTTGAGAGCCCGGTGTGCGAAAAAAAAAGGCTCCCAATTGCGTCTCCCCTCACACACACAGGATGGCCCCGTGATCTTTTTCCGACTCGATGGCGGCACCCACGTAACGCTCGATGCCGAGATCACCGTCAGACGAAGTGCAGACGTCCGGAGCGGCTCCTCCATGGGCGTGGAATGAACCGAGCCGCCCCGGACGCTGCACTGACTCGAGCATGTTAGTTGCAGTTCAGTTGCACGGCCCACGAATTCAACGTGCCCGTAAAGGGGTATGTGGTGGCCGCGACCTCCAGTATCCAGTCGCCGTTTCCGCTGGTGCCGACGAAGGGCTGCAGCGAGTTGGCCGAATCAAAGGTCAGCGGGATGTTACCGACAAGGTCGGAGTTGAACCCGCCGTTTTCATTCCACAGTTGGATTTGAGTTCCAGCCGGGTTCGTCAGCCAGACCGAGAGCCCGTTTCGGAACTGATACGAAATATCGAGTTCCACCGTCACCTGGCTGACCGAACTGCAGTTGCTCACCGACACGGTGCTCGTAGCATCCGAGGTCGACTGGGAGAATGATGCGCCCGGCGAAGCGGAACTGGCCACATCTGGGATGTATGTAGTCGCCTCGACGTTGTATGCGCCGTCGGTCGTACCGATGGACGAGGCGTCTCCGCGGACGGCGACGGTATAGGTCTGCCCACCTTCGACGGAGGTGATGACCGATTCGGTGTCGGCCGGGGCCACGGTGCCGATCGAAGCCCCGGAACTGTCGAACAACTCGAGTTCTCCAGAGGGAGCGTCGGGCGCCGAGGAGCCCAGGGAGACGAAGAGTTTCGCCCCATCCTTGGTCCCGACAGAAGATGGCACGGTCAGCGAGTAGTAATCGGTGACATCGAGGGGAGTCCAGCGGCCCAGCCCAACCGCCTGGTCGCCGCTGCTGTTGAAGGCGATGGACTGCGCCAGGTCCGACCGGTTGTTCGGCTCCGCCTCCAGAGTGGCCGTCCTGCGAGTCCGATTCAACGTGTAACGACGCAACTCCGGGCCGTCGTAGTCGGCGATGACGGTATAATCGCCCGTCTGGTCGGCCGTCGCCCGCAGCACACAGCCCTGGTCTCGCTGCGAGACGGTATCGACCGTCGTCCCGTCCGGAGCGATCATCTGACAGTTCCACGAATCCTCGAAGAGACCCGGATCGAAGGCCTCGTCGGCTGACAGCGTCACCTCGAAGACCTCGGAGTTCGCCGTCGAATTCGAGAACGTGAAGACGTCGCGGTCACCGGGCAGTACATCGCCGATGAGCTCGGTGCCGCTCGACCAACTTCGGGCCGTGGCCACCGTGTCGTTCGGCTCGTTCTCGATGACCCCGGTCGATGAGAAGGAGCCGTCGATGGTGACGTTGGTGAGGGGATCTTCGAGACCATGGCCGATCAGGTAGCGACCCGGCTTCAGCGGGACCGGCCCGATCTCGACGGTCCCCGTGCCCCGATTGAAGCGAATGCGGCCGCGGGGCACGGTCAAATTGTCGGCGATCTGCGACAGATCGTGGAGCTTCAAATCATGGTCAATCTCGGTGGCGGGCGACGGCGCGGTGGCCTGGAAGGTGAAGGTGGCCGACACCTCGGTGATCGCCGAGAATTCGTAGTAGTCGGATCGATATTCGGGGGTAGAGGTCGAGACCATCCTCTGGAGTGAATCGCCGGGCGCGAACTCACCCAGAAATGTCGGCTTGTGGGCTGAAACCGTGATCTCGTGGTCGGTGATACTCTGCCCGGGATCGAGTTCAATCAGGTACGTTCCCGCCCGCTCGGCGTAGAAGTATCCCTCGTCATCCTCGCCGGCGGAGTTCAGGTTGTCGGACTCTTCGAGATCCTCGCGCTCAAAGACTTTTCGGCCCGACGGATCAAAGGCTCGGGTGGTGATTTCGTCGTCGCCGGCATTCTCGTGGGTGACCTCGATGACATGTTCAGCCGGCACGTCGACGGCGTACGTCGTCGGGTTCATAAACGACAGAGTTCGGGTCTGAGAGGTCACCGACTGACCGGACCCGACCGATCCGAGCACGAAGGCATCGGGGTCGACCTCCGCCTTGATTTCGAACCCCGTATCGGGCCCGTTCGCACTCACCCAATCGACTAGAATTCGCGGAGCATCCGTCGTCGTCGTGGGAATGACGGCCCAGAACTCATCGCCTTCCTGAACCGCCTTGTCGACGTTCAGCGTCCCGGAACCGGTCCACAACTGAACGCGAGCCTCGATGTCGGCGCCCACCGACGGGACGGTGACTCGGACGAGTTGATCGGCCGAAAAGGAGCTGAGGCCGAAGTAGTTGTCTCGCAGGTCGACGCCGTCGCCGCTGGTGGTCGGCATCGATGGCCACATCGGGACATTCGCCTGTCGGGCCCCGAGCCGCTCGATCTCGCCGGCGTAGGTCCATTCGGGGTCACCGAACGGTCCGCCACTGGCCGCCGGACGTGCCGCCTCGGGCATCACAAATACCCGGTATTTGCCCTGCTCGGGCAGGCGCAGATAGCGGACCGCCGGACCGGCTGCCCCGACTCGGGCCTCCCGGTGATACCCGGCCGGGCCTTCGATGCGGAACCATGGGCTCGGAAGGCCGGCGGACTGAACGGTGATCTTGAGCCATTGACCCTCTTCGCCGGAAAACTCGAAGGCGTCGCGATCCTGGTCGACGTCTCCATCGCCGTCTCGGTCCATGGGAGTCGCGATGGTGCCCGCGAAGGTCACCGAATTGCCGGGTTCCGGGACGGTGACGGGATCGGCGTTGCCGCCGAGGGTGGAGTCGTTGTGGCCGTCCTGACCGGCCTCGGACTCCTGAACGTCGGGGTCCGCGGCAATCTCCTCGGCCGGTGAGACGCAGGTGCCGGGGGTCGAGGGATCGTTGTCGGGATCAAGAATCACGTCCTCGGCATCGCAGGTCGCTTCGGGCAGACAGAGTCCACTCGACTCGACGAAGACGGCCGCGTCGCCGCAGACCGCTTCGGTCGGCTGACACGTCCCGTGGTCCGATAGGGTGAGCCCCTCTCCGCATGCCCCATCGGCCACCACGCAGGTTCCGTTTGCGGACAACTCGGTCCCGCCTTCGCAGTTTTGGTCGGTCACGGTGCAGGTATTGGACTCGGGATCGAAGCTCAACGCCCCGTCCCCGCAGATGGCCTCCGAATCGGGCACGCAGACGCCCTGCTCGCGCACCGTATTTGACCCACAATCTTGAATGGGAACGCACTCACCGTCTGCCGGATCGAAGGAACTCCCCTCGCGACACTCGGCCCGGTCCTGCACGCACCGCTGGGCGTCGGGATTGTAGACGTAGCCTTCGCCACAGGAGGTATCGGTCACGACGCACTGCCCGTCGGTCGTCGCCTCGGTACCCGAACCGCACTCGACCGTCGGCACGCAGCGGTCTCCATCACGAGTCGTCTCCGGCCCGCAGGTCAAACTCTCCCCGCAGCCCGACACGCCTGCCAGGAGGAACACGCTACCAACCAAAAAAAGAATACCTCGAAAACTTTGCATTATTTTACTTCAGCTAAAGAAATTAACTTCCGAAATACCGATGCGACGCGGAGGCTAATGGAAATGAAATTCATTTTCAATACGGATCGATAGTCTGGTGCACGATAAAAAAGACTGAAGCGTCGGAATGCTTCGGGACGCTCATGAAATGTAGTAGTATGGGTCCAAGCGCCCGTGCCCCAAAAGACAAGAGGATCGTCGTCATGCAGGAAAAGGTCGTCATCGTAGGAGCCGGATCGGCCGGATGTGTTCTGGCAAACCGTCTCTCTGCCTCGAGTGAGCGTTCGGTGGTGCTGGTCGAGGCCGGCCCGGATTATGCGCCGGACGAACTCCCCCACGACCTTTTGGACGGAGGACGAAACTCGTTCACCCAGCACGACTGGGGCTATCGGCACCGGCCGAACGCCGGGCAGATGAAATTTCCGCTACCGCGCGGTCGAGTCGTCGGAGGCTCCTCGGCGGTCAACACCTGCATCGCCCTTCGCGGTCAGCCCGAGGACTACGACGCCTGGGCCGACCGGGGACTCGAGGAGTGGGACTGGGAGAGATGTCTGGAGGCGTTCAAGCGTCTGGAGACCGATCTCGACTACGGCGACGACCCGGAGCGCGGCCGATGGCACGGAGACTCGGGCCCCCTTCCGATTCGACGCCATACCGAAGAGGAGTTGAGCCCCTGGCAGACAGCGTTCGTGGAAGGATGTCGACGGCTCGGCTACGAAGACTGCCCGGACTCCAACGAGCCCGGCACCCGGGGCGTCGGCCCCCACGCGATGAACAAACTCGACGGGCGCCGGATCAGCGCCGCCGACGCCTGGCTGACCCCGCCGGTGCGAGCGCGCGACAACCTCTCGATCCTGCCCGAAACGCTCGTGCATCGGGTCCTGTTCGACAAACGCAAGGCAACCGGCATCGAGGTCGAACACAACGGCGAAGTCCGGACGATCGAAGCCGACCGGGTCATCCTGAGTGCCGGCGCGATCAATTCGCCCAGAATCCTGATGCGCTCCGGGGTCGGCCCCTCTCGTCAGCTCGAACACATCGGCGTCGAACAGGTCGCCGCAAACGAACAGATCGGCGCTCGACTCCTCGACCACCCGGGCGCGGCGATCTTCCTGCTTCCGAAATTCGGCAGCGGCACCTCGCGCAACCACGATCTCATTCAGTCGGTCTGCCGATTCTCATCGTCGCTCAGCGATCTCGACAACGACGTCTTCATGCAGCCGGGCGCGGCGGTCCCGATCCCCAGATTCTCGTTGCCGGCGGTCTCGATCATGATCGCGCTCAACAAACCTCATGGCTCCGGCGAGCTGAAATTCGAATCGGCGTCTCCGACGGCGGATCCCGTCATCGAATCGCACCTGCTGGAACACCCCAAAGACCGGGAGGCGGCCATGGATGCACTGGAGCGTGCCCTGGAGGTGACTCAAACGCCGGAATGCCAGGAATTGGCCCGGATCATCTGGCCGCCTGTCTGGGAACTTCGAGACCGTGATCAACTCGAACAACGGGTGTTGAAGGTCTGCGACTCGGGATATCATCCGTGCGGCACCGTGCCGATGGGAGGCGACGACGACCCGCGTGCGGCCTGCGACGGTCACGGGCGCGTCCACGGGGTCGAGAAATTACACGTCGTCGACGCCAGCCTGATCCCCGAGATCCCCGCCGCCAACATCCACCTCACCGTTCTGATGATCGGTGAACGGATGAGCCGGCTGCTGGCCGGCTGACTGCTGGCCGGTCGGCTCGTAGCCGGGACACCCTCAGTCGTCGTCCCGTTGGTGGCCGCGCTGTCGATGGTGTTTTCGGGTCCGGACCTCGTCGTCTCGGCGATGGCGCTCTCCACGATTGCGGTGACTTCGACCGTCGTGTCGGTCGAATCGATCGCCATCCCGGTCCCAGCGGTCGTGTCGGTCGAATCGATGGTGTCTTCGCCCCCGATCGTGGTCGCGACCGAACCCGCGGTGCTTCCACCCATCTGCACCCCGATGTCGGTATCTTCGGTGTCTCCAGTCGTCGTCATCATCCGCCCGATATCGCCAACGCTTGCTCGGCTCCGACCGGCGTCGCCAGTCGTCGTCGCGCCATCCGTCGTCGTAGCTGCGACGGTAGTACGGCCGGTGGTGTCTGGAACTGCGATGGGTCTCCCGGTGAATAATCACCGGTTTTTGTCGGTACGACCGATATCGATGGTGCTGACTTCCGTGATGCGTACCGATGCGGAAGCCGAACTGGGCGCCAAACCAGGCGTAGCGGTTCAATCGATCGTGGTAGTTCAGCCGAAAATGGACCGACGGTCCCCGGCCGCGATAACGGGTCTGATGGACCCGGACGATATTCGGAGACCGGACGACCCAGCCCGAACGCACCGTCGAACCGGAATCGACGATGACAAACCCGATCCCGACCTTCCAGCCGGCGCGGTAGGGGAGGTGCGCCGGAAACCGAATGGTCCCGGTATGACTCCGTACCGGGACCGCATGGCGCATGCGGTACTGATTTCCGGCCCCCGGAAGATACAGATTCACGTAAAACCGTTCCCCCTGCATACGCGACTCCCACCCACGATCGGCGAACTCGTAGTCCAGGACGTAGTTGCCTCCCTGGTGCGAGACCCAGAGATGTTCGACATTCACATCGACGTCCGGGTGAGTGGCGGCCGCCGGCTTCGGATCGGCAGCGAACACGACCCCGAACAGGACCGTCGCAAGGGGGACCATCAGTTTTCGGCTCACGGCTCTCATGATGCACCTCGAGGGGATGACGAGTCACTCCGCTTTCCAGTCCGTAGACGGGCGCCGGCGTCGGTTTATTCATCCCGGAAACCGATGCGGACCGTGTACACGAGCATCAAACATGACAAACTGAAGAGACGAGTACCCGGTCAACTCAGGAGGAAAAACGATGCCCCGACAAGACAATCCGACCGTCTACCGTGTGGAAACCGAGCGGCTGGTGCTGCGCTGCTGGCAGCCCGGCGACGTCGAAGAACTGTGTGCGGCGATCCGCGACAGTCTGGACGAACTGCGGGAGTGGATGCCCTGGGCCCACGACGAGCCTCAGTCACCCGACGAGAAACTCGCCTTCATCCGCGAGGCCCGCTCGGCCTTCGACGATGACCGCGACTTCATCTTCGGCATCTTCGATACCGACGACGAAACCGTCGTCGGAGGGACCGGCCTGCACACCGGGCGAGGGACCGGGGTGCGAGAGATCGGCTACTGGATCCGGTCTTCCCACACCGGCCGCGGGTACGCCACTGAATCGACGGCAGCACTCACCCAGGTCGCCTTCGAGATCCAGGCCGTCCACCGCGTCGAGATCCGATGCGCCCCGGACAACACGGCGAGCGCGGCGATCCCCGAAAAGCTCGGCTTCAAACACGAGGGTACGCTCCAAAAAGCGGGGACCGACGCTCACGGAAACCCGCGCGATACGATGATCTGGGGGATGCCCGACACGATTTTCCCGGGCAGCCCACCCGACAATGCCGCCATCGACGGCTTCGACATTCGACATCGAAATGTGCTGTCGAATCGGAGCCGCTGACTCGGCGACTGCTCGTTTCGACACCGCATTGGGATTTGAGCCGATAAACTGGCACCCTTGCGCCGAACGTGTGAATCGAATCATCCCGATCAGACCTGACCGAGGCCTTCATGGGTACAGATCGCATCCTCACAACCCTCATGCTCGTCGTCGTTCTGGCCATCCTGGGCTACGGTGGCTACCTGTTTCTGGGGTCCAATCCCCAACCCTCGGAGGCAACCTCCGAGAAGGCGGGCGCTTCGGCCCCCGAACAACCGAGCTCCGAGACCCCCGACGGAGCCAAAGGGCAGACGAAGCCATCCGGCCAGATCAACGACTGTCCGGTGACGCTGGATCTCCCCGTCGACTTCAAAGCCGTTCCGCCGCCGGAATCGGGGCGACTGGCGCCGAAGGCCCGATACGAATCGAGGCAACGCGGGCTGACCGTCGACGTCGCATGCCGGACGTCATCGAAGGACTTCGACCCCGCTCAGTTCCAACACGATCTCGTCCGCGGCATGAAGCTCAAACACAAGGACGCTTTTCAGGGACGCTCCGCGCTGGAGGTCGCCAACGCCCAGGGGGCTAGCTACCTGATCGAAACCGACGATGGGACGGTCTTTAACAACGTACTCGTCGACGGCCGACACATCGTCATCATCAAGGTCATGGGACCCAGCACGGAGATCGCCGAACCCTTCAATGACGCGCTGTTCGAAGGCCGGGTCGGATGGACCGGATGAATGTCAGTCGGGATCGACGGCCACGGCGATCTTGGCCGCATCCGGCGGCCCCTCTTTGGCTTCGTACATCATCCGGTCGGCGGCCTCGATGAGTCGGTCGGCCGTCTGCTCCGGATCGGAGACGACCGCGATCCCCACACTGGCGGTCAACTGAAGCGTCACCCCATCGATCTCGAGGGGCTCTCTGAACTGATGTGTGATCCGGTCGGCCGTCTCGCGGGCCTTGTCGGCCCCCTCGATTCCCTCCAGCAACACGACGAACTCGTCGCCCCCGAACCGAGCGACTAAGTCGTCCCGGCGTACGGCATTGTGTAGCCTCCGTGCCGCAATCTGCAGAACTTCGTCGCCGACTCCGTGGCCAAGCTCGTCGTTGATCGACTTGAAATCGTCCAGGTCCAGAAACAACAACGCCGCACGCTGCCCGTCCTGGCGCACGCGCTCGATCACCTCCTGGAGGCGGTCTCGAAACTTGGCCCGATTCGGCAGATCGGTCAGCCAATCGTGGGTCGCCTCGTGTCTGAGCCGCTCTCGATCGCGGAACTCGTCGGTGACGTCACGCAAAATCCCCTGATACAGTACGGGCTGCCCGTCCGATCCACGCTCCACCGACGCGGTGATTTTCCCGTAAAAATGGGAACCATCCTTTCGCTCGAGCCGAACCAGAAAATCGGACACGCCATCGTGGCGATCCACCTCCTGCTTGAATCGTTTTCGGTCGCCCGCATCGACGTACAGTTCCCTGGCGTCCATCCCGATCATCGCCTCGCGATCGTAGCCGAACATCGCCAGGCCGGCAGGATTCATGTCGTGGATCTCGCCGTCGACACCCGAGATGTAAACGCCGTCTCGGGCATTGCGAAACAGAGAGCGAAACTGCGATTCGCGCTTCTGCAAGGCTTCCTCCAGGGCCCGGCGCCGCGAGGTGTCCCGGACGGCCGCCACGATGCGCTGGCCCGCCTCCGTCTCGACCGGGTTCAGACTGACTTCCGCCGGAAATGTCGACCCGTCGCGGCGGAGCGCCCGGACTTCCAAGCCCTCATCCATCGGACCACGCCGCGGATCATCGGCGTAGTCTCGTCGGCACCCCCTGTAGTTGGAACAATCCTCTTTCGGCAGCAGAACCTCGATCGATTCCCCGACGAGATCAGCCGGTTCCCACCCGAAGATAGATTTCGCCGCATTGTTGCAAAACGTGACGATTCCATCGGCATCGACGACGACGATGCCGTCGGGTACCGCGTTCATGACCTGCCAGTGGGCAGTTTTGGGCTCGTTCGTGTTCATGGGATGCGAGGGCGTCTGAAGGTTTGAGCAGAGGTCAGCCATCGTCTGCGAGCAGCTACCATTCACTCTTTCGACTGAAAAGGTGAATCCTAAAGTAAACATCCATGGTCGTATCGGCTCGACCGATACCCGCGCCATCATTTGACAATTATCGAACGTCCATGTGACATCCCGGCGACGCTCGATTGACTGGATGGTTTCCCGGACTGAGGTATCACATATGCAACATCGTCGTTTTTCATGGGTCCTGCCGATCGTATTCTGCGTCTTCAGCATTGGGACGATGCTGGTGGGCCAACGAGCCGAGGCCCTTCAGATCGCAGAGGAGGAGGACGCCTATGAGCTGTCCCTGACCTTCTTCGGCCAGGCGGAGGTCGGGGTCAGGGACCAAGGAGGATCGGCCGATCTCGACTACGGTTTCCAAGTGTCGAAGGCCCGCATCAAGGGAGAGGCGGCATGGGAGGATGTCGGTTCCCTGAAGATCCAAGTTGGCGGTGCCAGTGGTACGGTCGTCCTGAAGGACGCCCTTGCGAGGCTGTCGATCGCCGACCCGATTCACTTTCGCGTGGGCCGATACAAAACCCCGATCTCGGCCGAGTATGATCTCTCCTCGACCGACCTCATCATGGTCGACCGGGCTCTGCTTCGCGGATTGATCCCCGGCCGACGCATCGGCGGGGACGTCCGAGTCAAGTTGGGCGACGATGAAGACGGGCCGCTCGCCTTTACCGGGCAAGTCGGGATGTTCAACCCAGCCAACCGAACCTTCTCCGATCCGCAGGGTCAATTCCTGACGGCGCGAGCCCTCTTGGAACTGGGATTCGGGCTCGACATCCATGCCTCCTACGGTCAAGTCATCTTCGAAGAAAACGACGTCGGCGGAGATCCGCAGGGGCGACGGCCAGAGCCGTTCAATCAGACGGCCGACGTCGCACTGATGTACGACGAAGGTCGCATCAACGCCCACGCCGAAGCCCTAGCGGTCTTCGATGCCGTCGACACCGACGAGACTCCCCTCGCGTTCTATTCGCACTTCGGCTATCGAATCGGCGCGAAGGAGGCCATCAACGTCGAGCCGCTGATTGGCTACGACTACCTGACCGGCCACGAGACGAACGTGCCCACCGGTCAGACACCGGTGCGGACCTACGAGGAAACCCACCGAATGACCGTCGGAGCCAACATCTACTGGCTCGACTCAAACCTGGTTTCGACCTTCAACTATCGGCTCGAGACGCGCGGCGACCTGGGCCACGCGGCCTACCTGCAACTGCAGGCGGTTCTCTAAGCCGTCCACCCGTTACGGCTCGGGAGTTCAACCCTTGGTTTTGGAGCCGACGCCGACCCAGAAGAGAGTTCCGCGATAGGCGATCGTCTCCCCGACGATGGCGTAGCCGAACTGCTCGATGAGCGTCTCGCGCTCGTCCCGACTCATCTCGAACCAGACCCGGTACGACTCGACGGGCAATTGCGCGAGGGCCCATGCGCCGATGTCTCCGGAATTCGCCAACTGACGCAGGTTGAATGGCGTCCCCTTCAACTCGTCGAGACGGTCCCCGTAGGCGGCTTCGACGCGAGAATGCTCCTTGTACAACAGAGACGCCACGTCGTCGGAGGCCGGCGCCCCTGGGTTGGCGAGGGTCGCTCCAGAAGCCACCTCATGGGCCGCGGCCAACACGGCCCCGACCCGAAGCATGTCGGCATAATAAGCCTCGAATCCGCCCGTCGATTCGATGGCATCGAGGTACGCCTTGCCGACCTTGCTGAACGCCGTGCCCGCTCGCCAGACGTTGTAGAGGGCCTGCATGGTCTGGATCGGGCCTTCATTTTGATCGGAGTTCTGATCCATTTTCTGAGCCACGCCCAACACGTCCTGGACGGACTCCGAGGATTTCCACGCCCGGATGGTCGCTCGAAATTCCTCGACCTCCCCGGGCTGAAGCGGCTGCGAGAAGTCGAGATTCAGCCGATTCTGCTCGACGATCGCCGTGCGGCGCTCGGCCTGTTCCCCGGTGGCAACCTCGGTGTCGACCACGTCCTGAACCATGCTGCTCATATAGAACATGCCGCCGCCCAGGCTGAGCCCGCCCGCGCAGACGATCAGGAGCACGCCACCGCAACCGCATCCGAGCGCCCATTTCCACCACGAACTTCCACTTCCCTCGGTCGTCTCTTGGTCCGACATCGCGACCTCCCTCTAAAGTTCAGTTGTTGCAAGCCTTCTCATAACCTTGCTGACACGCTTTTTTGAAGAACTGCTCGGCCTTTTGCTGAGACTTCTCCAGACCGGCCCGACCCTGTCCGTAGAGGATCGCCAGGTTGGCGCACCCCGAGCCACTCCCCATTCTGCAGCCGTCGCGCAACAGCTCGACGGCTCGCTTCGGATCCTTCGGACCACCTTCGCCCGCCAGGCACATCGTCGCCAAGGTCACGCATGCCGTCCCCTGGTCGTGCTGACACGCCTTGCCGAACGCTCGCCTCGCCTTCTCGAGTTCCTTGGGGCCGCCGCTGCCGCGTAGTCTGAATTCGCCCAGCGCGGTGCAGGCCTTCCAGACCTGGTTGCCGCAGCTCTTGCTCAGGACGTCCCGGGCCCGAGACGCCAGGTTGCTGTCGAGCGCGCCGTCCCGGTCCATGACGGCCAGGTTGAAGCACCCGACTGCATCTTTGAGCCGGCATCCCTCGAGGTACCAATCTGCGCCGTCTTTTCCGTCGGCCGACTCCGCGCCCTGCCCCCTGTATCGGATGCCGCCGGCATTGGTGCAGGATGCCCCCTTCCCGGCCTGGCAGCCCTTTCGATAAAACCGGATAGCCTCTTCGACATCCCGCTCGACCGCCTCGCCATTCTCGTACATGTACCCGATGTTGTGGCAGGCGTTGGCCGACCCGTGTGAGCATCCCTTCTTGAAGAGTTCAGCCGCCTGCATCGGGTCTGGCTCCCCGCCCTGCCCTTTCTCGGCCATGACCGCCAGGTTGAAGCACGCGTCGCCCATCTGCTGGTCACAGGCTTTCGCGAAGGCCTCACGGGCTTTTTCGAGATTTCGTTCGACCCCTCGGCCGCTGATGTAACGACTGCCGAGACTCGCGCAGGCCTTCGCTTCGGCCATCTGACAGCGCCGCTTCAACGCGCCGACCTTCCCGCTCGCCGCCTCCTCGTTCGACATCTCGGGCACACGGCTGCTCGAGGCGTCGGTGGCTTCATCCTGCGCCCTCTGGTTGCCGGCGGCGCCCCCGGACGCTCCGGAGGGCGTCGAACACCCCACGAGACCGGCCAGACACAACGCCGCACAGGCTGCCACCAATCGACTTGTCTTCGTCAACATCGTTTCTCCGGATTCAGAAATTGGCACAATCGACGTCTCTCATTATGCACAACCTCCCCCAGAATCCCACCAGAAGCCCGGGGCTGGCCGCCCTCGCAGGCATGAAAACCGTTGTAAGGGAATACCAAACTTGGTACACGGGTCGCACGTCCGCGAAACCTCCCGTCAGCAAACGGATTCTACAGATGTCATCCGACTCGACCTCCCGCGTTGCGGTCATCGGTGCCGGCCCCGCCGGATCGGCCGCTGCCATGAGCCTGTTGCGCCACTCCGGCATCGACGTCGTCATGCTGGAGCGATACGCCCTGCCCCGGCAGAAAGCCTGCGGCAGCGGTCTATCGCCCTGGACGCTCAAACTCCTCGACGACATGGGCGTCGGGGACCTCGTACGGAAAGAGGCCCATCCCATCGCTGGGGCCAAAATCGCCGGGAGCAACGGCGAGCCCATCGAGCTGCGCGGCGACCACGAGACGGCGATTTTCCTGCGCGAGGAATTCGACTACCTGCTCGCCCAAGAGGCCGAATCCCGGGGCGCCGACCTGCGCGACGAGGTGTACGTCTCGGACATCGTTCGATCCGGTGGCGACGACGGTCCCGTCGAGGGCATCGAGACCCGCGACGGATCCCTCGAAGTCGACGCCGTCGTCGACTGCTCCGGTGCAAACGGCACCTTTTCGAGGGCAGAGCGGCCCGGCCGCACCCTCCATACGATCATGGGGTGGTGGAAAGGGCTCGAAGACCAATCCGACGTCGTGGAGATATACTTCGATACGTCGGTCAAACCTCACTACGGATGGGTGTTTCCCGAGACCGACGACCGGGTCAACATCGGCATCTGCTACGACCCCGGCAACGAAGGACCGAACGTCAAGGAACGTTTCGAGCAGTTTATCGACCGCCGGCTCGACGGCCGACTCGACGCCGCCGACCAACAGGGACGACTGACCGGCCATCCCGTCAGCACGAGTTGGTACGCCAAGAAACTGGTCAAACACAGTACCCTCGCCTGTGGAGAGGCGGGCCAACTCGCCGACATGGCCACCGCCGAGGGGATCTACCACGCGTTGTTGAGCGGCTGGGAAGCCGGCGGCGTGCTGGGTCCGCTGTTGCAGCGCGGCGAGGAACCGACCGCCGAGGCCCTAAAACCATACACACGTCGGGTCCGAAAAAAGCTCGGGATGCGCCTGGCGGGAGGCCGCGCGCTGATGGAGAGTCTCCGCACGCCGGCGATGGACATGTTGTTGCAGTTCCGGAACTTCAAACCGGCACGGGAACTTCTGACGCGGACCTTCGCCGGGCTGTATCACGGCTGACCCGGCCGGTTGCGTCGCCATCCTGCACAATTGACGGAAGTTCGGCCGGTATCTACACCGGAGACGCTGACGTCCGGAATCCAGCCTACAGAGACTTCCCATGGACCTCGATCAGATAACCGACCTGTTGGAACCCGCAGATACGACCATGGCCCTCCTCGTCCTCGACGGGGTCGGAGGCCTCCCGGGCGACGACGGGCAGACGGAGCTTGAGGCGGCCGATACACCGAATCTCGACGCCCTCGCCGCGCAGAGTGACTGCGGACTACAGGTGCCGGTGGGACCGGGTATCATTCCCGGCAGCGGACCCGGGCACCTCTCGCTTTTTGGCTACGACCCCCTGGAATATTCGGTCGGTAGAGGGGTCCTCTCGGCATTGGGGATCGGTTTCGATCTAAAGCCGACTGACGTCGCCGCCCGCGGCAACTTCTGCACCGTCGACGACGAGGGGTGTGTCACCGACCGCCGGGCCGGTCGCATCAGCACCGAAACCAACCGCGAACTGTGCGAGAAACTGCGGTCCATCGAGATCGACGGCGTCGACATCCACATCGAAACCGTCAAAGAACACCGTTTTCTGCTGGTACTCCGGGGCGACGGGCTCTCCGGGGACCTCGAGGACACCGATCCCCAGGAGACCGGGGTCTCGCCGCACGCCCCCGAGGCGAGTGACCCCGGCCACAGCGATGCCGTCCATACCGCCGATCTCGTCGATGAATTCTTGCGCCGCGCCCGCCAGCTCCTCGCCGACGAGTCCCCGGCCAACATGATGCTACTGAGAGGGTTCGCCAAACGGCCGGACTGGCCGACCTTCCAGAGCGCCTACGGGCTCGATGCCGCCTGCATCGCCAGTTACCCGATGTACCGCGGCGTCGCACGACTGGTGGGCATGGACGTTCTGGATTGTGACGAGGACCTGGAGTCGAAATTCGAGTTGGCCGCCCAGCGCTGGGACGATTACGACTACTTCTTTATCCACGAAAAGCAGACCGACAGCAGCGGCGAGGACGGCGACTTTGCTCGCAAGGTCCGCGTCATCGAAGAGGCCGATGCCGCCCTGCCCGGTCTGCTCGAACAAGAGCCCGATGTGTTGACGATTACCGGCGATCATTCGACGCCCTCGACGATGGCCCAACACTCGTGGCACCCGGTGCCGGTGATGATCCATGGGACCCACTGCCGACACGATCGCGTCGAGGCCTACAACGAAGTCGACTGCCTGGATGGATCCCTTGGGCCCCGGTTCCCGGGCCCCGATCTGATGCCCCTGGCGCTGGCCCACGCGGGCCGGCTGACGAAATACGGCGCATAACCCCCCAACTGACCCTGTTACTATGTCCGATCCGGCAGATCCGCCCCCAGAGGACAGTACAGACGATCCATCGGTCTCTCGCATTATCCGAGATACCCTGGTCTTTACGATCGTGATCGTCGGAGCGGTCGCCGCCGCCGGCTACGTACTCAGGGAGCCGTTGACCGAAGTCGCCGACTGGCTGATCGCGACCATGGGGGTCGGCGGGATGTTTATCGGCGTCTTCGTCGCCGACGCATTCACGGTCCCGATTCCGCCGGACTTCTATCTCATCATCAGTATTGCCAGCGGCTTCGATCCGGGGCTGACCATCGCGACCTGTGCGGTCGGGAGCGTCGTCGCCGGCAACGTCGCCTACCTGATCGGCCCGCAGATCGAGCGCATACCGATCCTGGAGTCGCGTCTCCAAGACTTTCGCCCCCGCGGGGAACGACTCTTCGGTGAGTGGGGCGGCTGGGCGGTCGCCGTCGCCGCCATGACCCCGGTCCCCTTTTCAATCGTCTCGTGGCTGGCCGGCATCTACGGCATGACATGGCGACTCTTCTGGCTGGCCTCGCTGGTACGCATCCCGCGCATCGCCGGCTACTACCTGCTCTACAAGATCGGTTGGGTCCCTTCGGTCCTCTAGTTCCCTGCTATCGACACGTGACCATGCCTGCCCTCTCCACCACCGTCTCCCTGCTGATCGCCGTCGCCCTTCCTCAGTTGGCCGGAATCCTGGGCGCCTGGGCGACCGCCTCGTCGGTCGAGAGCTGGTATCCGACGCTGACCAAGCCGTGGTTTACCCCGCCGAACTGGCTCTTTGCGCCCGCCTGGATCACTCTGTATCTCCTGATGGGGATCGCCTCCTGGATGATCTGGCGTCAGGGTTTCGACCAGCGCGCCGTCCGATGGGCCCTCGGAGTGTACGGCCTGCAGCTTCTTTTGAACGCCGGCTGGTCGCCGGCTTTCTTCGGCGCCCAGTCGCTGGGACTGGGACTCGCGGTGATCATCCCCCTCTGGCTGGCCATTGTGGCCACCATCGTGCTTTTCTGGCGGATCGTTCCCCTGGCCGGTGCTCTCCTGATCCCGTACCTGGGTTGGGTGACGTACGCCACGGCCCTGAACCTTCGGCTCTGGCAGCTAAACTGAACCCTCCAATCTGAGCCGTCCCGTACAACAAACATCGGTTGTCTTACGTCTGAAAACTGATAGGACTCTCGGTGAAGCTCGCGCGTGCGAGTTCAAGAGACTCAAGCACGCCGGCCGAGAACGACGACATTTTCGACCCGTCCGGGTCCCGTTCCCTCATCCGTCGACCCCGAAATTGTCATGGCGACCCAAGACGACGACACCCAACGTCTCGACCCCGTCCCTCGTCCCTTCTGGCAGCGTCACATCGGCCCCTCTTCCGAGGAGGTCGAGGCCATGCTCGAGACCGTCGGCTACGATTCCCTCGAGGCGTTGACCGACGCCACGATTCCGGAGGCGATCCGCGACCGGACGCCCATGGGCATCGAGGCGACCGAAAGCGAGCGAGGATTGCTGGCCGAGCTGAAATCGATTGCCGGCAAAAACGAGTCGTGTCGCTCGTTTATCGGCATGGGCTATCACGACACGATCACCCCGCCGGTTCTGCAGCGAAATATTCTGGAGAACCCGAAGTGGTACACCCACTATACGCCCTACCAGTCCGAGATATCGCAGGGCCGGCTCGAGGCGCTGCTGAACTTCCAGACGATGGTCTCGGATCTGACGGGCCTCGAGATCGCGAACGCCTCGCTGCTGGACGAAGCCACGGCCGCCGCCGAGGCGATGTCGATGCTCGATACCGTCAATCGGCGCAAACGAGATGCCGACCGATTTCTGGTATCTGACGCGTGCCATCCGCAGACGATCGCCGTCATCGAGACGCGCGCCGAACCGATCGGCATCGAAGTCGACGTCCGGCCGACCGATGAATTCGACTTCGGCGACGACGTCTTCGGCTGCCTGCTGCAGTATCCGAACTCCGATGGACGCGTCGTCGATTATTCGTCGCTGTGCGAGCGCGCCCACGATGCCGACGTGTTGGTCGCGGCCGCCTGTGACCTGCTCAGCCTGGCGGTGCTTCGCGCGCCGGAAGAACTCGGTGTCGATGTCGCCGTCGGCAACACCCAACGCTTCGGTGTGCCCCTGGGCTACGGCGGCCCGCATGCCGCCTTCTTCGCGACACGTGACCGATACAAACGCAAGATTCCGGGGCGACTGATCGGGGTGTCGAAGGACAAAAGCGGCGAGATGGCCCTGCGCATGGCCCTTCAGACCCGCGAGCAACACATCCGGCGCGAGCGCGCCACCTCAAATATCTGTACGGCTCAGGTCCTGCTGGCGGTCATCGCCGGGGCCTACGGCGTCTATCACGGACCCGACGGCATCCGGGCGATCGCCCGGGACGTACACGCCAAAACCCGCGCCCTGGCATTGGGCCTTCAGAAGCACGGGGCAGACATCGTCCACGAGAATGTCTTCGACACCCTGCGCGTCGACCCGGCCGAGGGGACCGAAACCGTCCTCGAGCGGGCCCGCAATCATCAGATTAACCTGCGCTCTTTCGACGACGGGACCCTCGGCATCGCACTCGACGAGGCCGTCACCCGCGACGAATTGGTCGCCTTGCTGGAGGTCTTCGGGGCCGACGGCTCCGAGGTCGACATCGAGGCGTTGCTCGACGACGTCCCCGACACCTACCAGGGCCCGATCCCTCGCCAGACGGACTATCTGGAACATCCGAACTTCAACTCGTATCACTCCGAGACGGAGATGATGCGATATCTCGACCGGCTGGCGGGTCGCGACCTTTCACTGACCGACAGCATGATTCCGCTGGGCTCGTGCACCATGAAGCTCAACGCCGCAGCCGAGCTGATGCCGATCACCTGGCCCGAGTTCAGCGGGGTGCACCCCTTCGCCCCGACCGAGCAAAACGCCGGGTATCACGAGTTGATCGACGAGCTCTGCGACATGATTCGCCGCATGACCGGCCTGCCGAAGGTCTCGATGCAGCCGAATTCCGGCGCGCAGGGCGAATACACCGGACTGCTGGCCATCCGCGGATACCACCGCGACCGCGGGGACGAACAACGTATCGTCTGCCTGATTCCGGAGTCGGCCCACGGCACCAATGCCGCCAGCGCCGACATGGCGGGCATGTCGATCGTCACCGTCGCCTGCGACGAAAATGGCAACGTCTCGCTGGAAGACCTGCGCGAGAAAGCCAGCGAACACAGCGAGCGGCTCGCGGCGGCGATGTTTACGTACCCATCGACCCACGGGGTCTTCGAAGAGGATATCGAAGCCCTCTGCGAGGCCGTCCACGACCATGGCGGGCTCGTCTACCTGGACGGCGCGAACATGAACGCTCAGGTCGGGCTGTGCCGTCCCGGGGACTACGGCGTCGACATCTGCCATCTGAATCTACACAAGACCTTCGCCATCCCCCACGGGGGCGGAGGGCCTGGTATGGGACCGGTCGCCGCCCAACCCCACCTCGCCGAATATCTTCCGAGCCATCCGGTCGTCGACGTCGGCACCGAAGCCGACGGAGGACCCGTGGCAGCGGCTCCCTGGGGTTCGGCGAGCATCCTGCCGATCTCGTGGGCTTACATTCGACTGATGGGCGACGACGGCCTGCGACGCGCCTCCGAGGTCGCCATCCTCAGTGCCAATTACATGGCCGAGCGACTCGACGGCGACTTTGACGTCCTCTATCGGGGACCGAACGACCGCGTCGCGCACGAATTCATCGTCGATCCGCGTCGCTTCGACGAATCCGCCGGGGTCAATGCCGAGGATATCGCCAAACGGCTCATCGACTACGGGTTCCACGCGCCGACGATGAGCTGGCCGGTCCACGGGACCCTGATGATCGAGCCGACGGAGAGCGAATCGAAGGCCGAACTCGACCGGTTCTGTGACGCGATGCTCGCGATTCGGGGCGAAATTCGGGACGTCGAAAACGGCGACAGCGACCCCGAGGACAACCCCCTCAAACACGCCCCTCACCCGGCTCATATCATGGTCCAGCAGTGGGACCACGCGTACAGCCGAGCCGAGGCCGTCTACCCGACCGAATCCACCCGAACGGACAAATACTGGCCGCCGGTCCAGCGGGTCGACAATGTCTGGGGCGACCGCAATGTGATCTGCTCCTGCCCGCCCCCAGAGGCCTTCGAGGACAGAGCCGCGGAATAACGACGATCTGTATCACCGTGGGAATCAACGGACCGCTCTTGCGGGTTATCCCTCTTAAGCGCCCGCACAGCGGGCTGAATCTCGGTCCCGCACGCTGTCGGAACGCAGCACGGTACGATCCCGAGACGCAATCTTCACTTTGAGCGTCAAAAAATTTGTACCTATACTGGAAGCGCCGAAGGGGCTAGCTTCCACCACACGTTCGCCCGGTGCAGGATCGATGAAAAAGACCTTCCTACTTACCTGCTTCATCTTACTGACCGTCGGCTCCTGCCGGCTCTCGACACTCTTCGGGTCCGGCCAACTCGTCCCCGACAGGCTCGATTCAGCCATCTCTGCTACACCCGCCGGCACCCGGCACGACGAGGCTCTCGACGACCAAGACCGCCGGCTGCGGGTCATGGCATACAACGTCTTTATGCGCCCCGACCCGGTCGGCTGGGGCGACGAGAACGCCTGTCGAGCTCGACAGATCAGTCAGGCGCTCAACGAGCAGCCGCTCGACATCGTCGTGCTCAATGAAGCATTCTCAGCCCCCGACGTAGCGAGTCTGGCCAAGCGCACCGCTTCGACCTATCCGTTTCGGATCCTCCAGAAACCACGCGGCCAGGGGTTGAAGACCAGCGGCGGCCTGGTGCTGCTGAGCCGTCATCCGATCGATCGGTACTCGACCCATGCGTTCTCGGACTGTGGCGGTGTCTTCCGAGACTGTGTGGCAACCAAGGGGTTTTTACACGCCGTCGTCGCCATCGACGACGACTTGAAGGTCAACGTCATCGCCACCCATCTGGATGCCGGCTACAGAGACCGTGATCGGAGCGCTCGTCGCTCACAACTTCGCGAGATTCGACGGTATCTCGACCGACGTCCGATTCTCGAAGAATGGCCGACGCTGTTACTCGGCGATCTGAATGTCGACGGTCTGAATCCCGACGCGGGGATCGATTCGGAATACAACGCGATGCTCAGTACCCTGGGCAACACCTGTGCCACTTGCGACACCCGGTCCTGCCAAAACCAATGCACACCGACCCCATTTGATGTCTACCACAGGGCCCACCAACGCTGGGACGTCTCCGAGGTCAGCACCCGGAACACCCACACGACAAATTGCTCGGTCATCGGTTTTGACAAGTGCCGGAGCCCGAACGAAGACGACCACTGGAAACGCCGGCGACGACTCGACTACATTCTGAGCTTCGGCGCTCCCTCCCAGCGGCCTACCCTCGAGCCACAGATCCGACAGGCCGCTCACCCCGCCTTTCGCAATGACACGTGCGGCACCACCTATCTGTCGGACCACCGCGCCGTGGCCGCTGAAATTCAGTTCGGCCCAGACACAAACAGATTGCGCACCACGCAGCGGCCATCCCGGCCCAGCGAACACTGATTGTCCTCGCGGAGCTCGCGTCTAGCATAGCGGTGCGACGACATCTCGACCCGCACGCTGATCCTGCGCAGTCCGATGGATGTTCTGCTCGGCGCCGACCTTCTGAAGCTCATCGCCTCGAACTGGCAACTCGTCACCGTCGGAGTCCTGACGGTCTTTGCCGTGGTCCTGTTTGTCGGCGAGCTCCTCGAGATCGAGCTCGTCGCCCTGTTGGTCATGGGCGTGCTGCTGGTGACGGGCATCATCTCGCCTCAGCAGGGACTTCAGGGCTTCAGCAATCCGGCCACGATTACCATCGCGTGCATGTTCGTGCTCAGCGAGGGCCTCCGAAGAACCGGTGTCGTCAATCGAGCCGGCGCGGTCCTGTCATCGATCTTTTCGCGCTACGACTTCCGGGTGGCCATGATCGGCATGATGGTCATGACGGGCCTGCTGAGCGGGTTCATCAACAACACGGCGGTCGTCGCCATCTTTCTGCCGGTCGTACTCGACGCCACGCGCGAAACCGACATCAGTGCCACCAAAGCGCTGATGGCCCTGTCTTTTTCCGCGATGTTCGGCGGTGTCTGTACGCTGATCGGCACATCCACGAATATCCTGGTCAGTTCGATCATCACCGAGTACCAGATGGAGCCGATCGGCATGTTCGAGATGGCTCCCCTGGGATTGGTCTGTTTTGTCTTCGGAGCCGTCTACATGTTGACGGCCGGCGACTATCTGATCCCGGAGCGCGGCGGGTCCGGGGAGCTGACCGAGTCCTTCGAACTCGACGAGTTTCTGACGGAACTCGAGGTGACCCCCGACGCCCCGAACTCCGGAGACCCTCGGCGCCTGGACGAGTTCATCACACCGGGCCTGGATGTCGATGTTCTCGAAGTTGTTCGAGATGGCGAGACACTTCCACAATCCCAGGGTGACCTGGTGGTCGAGGCCGGCGACATCATTCGGATCCGCGGGCCCGCCGAGGCGATCCACGAATTGATTTCCAAAGCCGGACTCGTCATCAAGCCGGAGGCCGCACCGGCCGACGCGGAGTTGACCGAAGGCGAAGCCGAGCTCTTCGAAGCCGTCGTCGCGCCCAACTCGATGTTGGCCAACAAGTCCCTCGACGAGGTCGATTTCGACGAGACCTTCACCGCCAACATCCTGGCCATTCGCCGCCGGGGCGATTTGATCCACCAGGATCTGCTGAATATCCCGCTGAAGGGCGGCGACGTCCTCCTGCTTCAAGCTCCCTCCGACCGGGTCAATCAACTTCAACGCCACCCCGCCTTCGTGGTGATGAGCGAAGTCGGGCTCTCGCCGTTTCGCGAAAGCAGGGTCTTCCCGGCCGTACTGACGATCGCCGGGGTCATCGCCACCGCAGCCTTCGGATTCATCTCGCTGCAGGTGGCGGCCTGGATGAGCATCGTACTGATGGCGCTGGTGGCCCTGATCCAGTCGCTTCCCCGGGCGCGTTACCTGGGCGGCACACCGACGATCGTTCTCGCCGGGTTGATCCCGCTGGGCATGGCGGTCGAGCTCCCGATCGTGGCCACCGCCATCGCGGGATCATTGCTGATGACCCTGAGCGGCATCCTGACACCCTCGGAGGCCTACGAGTCGATCAACTGGCAGGTGATCATGTTGCTCGCCGGGCTGATCCCACTGGGCACGGCGCTCGAAAACACGGGAGGCGTCGAGCTGATCTCGGAGTCGATGATGGGCATCGGCGGCGGCTTCGGCGCCATCGCCCTGCTGGCGGTCGTCTACCTCACGACCGTCTTGCTGACCGGCATCATGTCGAACCAGGCAACCGCCATCCTCTTCGCGCCTCTGGCCGTCGAACTCGCCCGTTCGCTCGGGGTCAATCCCCGACCGTTTGTCTTCGCCGTCACGTTCGCGGCCTCGGCGAGCTTTCTGACCCCCGTCGGATATCAGACGAACACGCTGATCTACGGGGCCGGCAAATTCGAATTTGCCGACTTTCTGAAAGTCGGCACACCGCTGACACTGCTTTTCTGGCTCATCGCCGTCATTCTGATTCCTGTCTTCTGGCCTCTCTAACAGCTCTGACTCGAGGGCACCCATGTCACATCACATCGACCCGCAAGACCCCAGTCTGGACCGTGCCGCCGAGGCCATCGATGCAGCCGACACGCTGATGATCGGCGCCGGCGCCGGCATGAGCGTCGATAGCGGTCTGCCAGACTTTCGCGGCGACGAAGGCTTCTGGACCCACTACCCGCCCTTCGAGAAGCGGGGACTCGACTTCTATGACCTCGCCAACCCCCGTTGGTTCGACCGGGACCCGGAGCTGGCCTGGGGGTTCTACGGGCATCGCCTGAACCTGTATCGATCCACCGATCCCCACCAGGGATTTAATATTCTCCGGGACGTCGCCGCCGCTCTGCCCGAGCCGCCGTTTGTCTTTACCTCGAACGTCGATGGGCATTTCCAGAAGGCCGATTTCGCCTCGCAGCGGGTGCTCGAATGCCACGGTTCGATCCACCATCTGCAGTGTTCCCGACCCTGTGGACACCAGATTTGGTCGGCGGACACCCTCGACATCGAGGTCGACCCGGAGTCGTTCCGGGCCCGCGGCGGACTTCCGAGATGTCCCCACTGCGAGGCCATCGCCCGGCCAAACATCTTGATGTTTCGAGACGGTCAATGGAATGACGGCCGAAGTGCCGAGCAGCAGCAACGGTTCCACCGCTGGCAATCCATGGTCCGCAACGACGGGCTAGATCCGGTGGTCATCGAGGTGGGAGCCGGAACGGCCGTTCCGACCGTCCGCATGCAGTGCGAGCGCATCAGCCGCACCCTGAACGGTACATTGATACGCATCAACCCCCGCGAGCCGGAGGCGCCCGACGGCGCCATCTCGATCCCGGCCGGGGGGTTGGAGGTGCTCAGACACATCGGCGAACGGCTCGACACCGTCCGCGCGTAGACGTGACTATTTGAAGCCTCGGGGCAGGCGGGTCAATTTGCCGCGGATCGTCTCTTCGTCCTGTTGGGTCAGGTTCTTGTTGACCTCTTCGAGGATCGACTCTTCGGTGGCGTTGCTGAATTCCTTGCGGACGTAGCCCAGAAGCTTCGGTTCGGCGATAAGCGAGATGTGCTTGAAATCTCCGCTGGCCCGATGGTTCTCGATGTATTTGCCGATCGTCTTGCCGAATGACTCCTTCGAGTGTTCTTTGGCCGTCGGCTCTGCGGAACTGCGCTGGGGTGTATTCCCCGACGAATCGTCGTGAAATCGACCGGGTTTGTCGGTCACCAGCTCGCGTTCATCCTGCCGCATCTCCTCGTTGACCATGTCATGGAATTCCTCCAACGGCTTGTTGATCGAGCTGCCCCGGAAAAACCGGGCCCTGGATGCATCGGCCACAACGACCCACACGTTACTCATCGTAGACTCCTCCGTTCCGAAAACCGATTCAACGCTTATGTCTACGGAAAAATGTGGGCACCCGGCCGCGCAGGTAAAGGCGACGAGGCGTTATGGAAATCGTCGGTAGACATCTCCGAAGATAAGCAGGGAAGCCAGCGCCGCCAGCAACACTGTCCAGATGGCGATGGCGATCCATAGGGAGCGACGCGCCCGACCGGCCTCCCATGCCACCCGCGGACGAACCCGCTGGATCCAGAAGGTGATCACCCCGGCCAAATTCACGGTAATCAGGTTGACCGTCAGAAGGTACAGCGATCCGATGGCGTCGAACGTATATCCGCCTCCGAGCAGCATGCCGAAACTGACGAGGGGGGGCACGAGCGCCACCGCAATCATCACCCCGACGACCTGACCGGCGCGTCCCGTCGTAAACGACAACGCCCCAGCGGCTCCAGCACCACCGGCGAGGATGATCTCGAGGATGCCAAACTGGGTGCGATTGGCGATCTGCTCGGCCGCTGGATCGAAGGGCACGTACCACCCAAACAACAGGGAGACGGCAAACGCGACGACGAGACCCAAGCCATTCACCCAGATCGACCGCTTCGCCAGTTCGATGTCTCCGAGCGTCGCCGCCAGAGACAGGGCGATGTTCGGCCCCAGGAGGGGAGCGATGATCATCGCCGCGATGACGATGGTGACGTCGTCTCGCACCAGTCCAACCGCGGCCACGATCGCCGACAGCGAGACCATCGCCGCGTAGGTCGCACTGAATTCGACCCCACTGGTGACGTCGGTATACAGCTCTTCGATGTTGACCGGTGGAGACGGACGCTGATCGTCGGACTCGTCTTCGCCCTGACCCTCTTCGGAGTCCTGACCGTCTTCGGACTCTTCGGTTTCCTCGAATTCATCGCGTTCGGGAAAACGTGGGATCGTCGCTTCGACTCCCATCAGAACGATGCGAAATCCCTCGGTGCGCCCGAATCGCTCTTCGAGGGCGCGAATGACGACCTCGGACTCCGACGATTCGACAAGAACGTCAAAGGAGATCTGCCGCTCCATCGCCGGCTCGGACCAATACTCCAGCACTTCGGTCCGGTCTAACGTCTCTCGCAGGTCGGACTCGAGTACCGAGGGCAAACGCAACTGGAGTTTCCGAAGGTCCATAGACTCGCATGTCAAACAGAGAAAAAGCCGAGACGACGACAGGTTCGCCGCCTCGGCCCCGGTTCGTCAATCCGACTGACTGGACAACTTTATGGACCGGTTCTCACCCGCCGAACAACGCCGAATCCGATGAGCGCCAGCGCCATCGACACGGGAAGCGGACTCGATCCCGAGCCGCCGGCCGCCGAGCATCCACCGCTTTGACTCATTGAACTGGAGTCATCGCCCCAGTGCAGGTTATTCCCGGCGTCGGGTCCGGTGTCGGGTTGGCCAGCGTCCGGATTCTGATCCGGGCTGTCGCATGCATTCCCCACGCCATCTCCGTCGCTGTCGTTTTGGTCGGGATTGGGTACGGTTCGACAATTGTCGTCGGCGTCGACCACCCCGTCTCCGTCGCTGTCGTCACAGGCGTCACCGGTCCCATCGGCGTCCGAGGCAACCTGGTCGGGATTCGGCGTCTTCGGACAGTTATCTCGCCCGTCGACGACGCCGTCGCCGTCGTCGTCGCTGTCACACACATCTCCCTGGCCGTCGCCATCGGTGTTGACCTGATCGGGGTTCGGCTGGTTCGGGCAATTGTCGGCTCCGTCTTCGATGCCGTCGTCGTCTCTATCATTGGTGTCGTCGCCGGTGTCTGCCCAGTCGGGCGTGGGGTATCCGCCGTTTTCGGAGGCCGTCTGACCGACCGAACGCAGCCACTCCGGAAAGCCCGCCGTCGCGGTATACAGTGAACTGTTGCACCCTTGGGCTCCTCGAGAGAGGGCACCCAGTACGTTGTTACCCCGGATAGCTCCTCCCCCGGAATCTCCCTGGCAGGTGCCGCCCTCCCCGATAAACTCGGTCGAGCTCGCATACTGCTCGCATCCGCCGGCGTAGCAGAAGATCTCTTGGCCATCGAGCACGCGCCGGGTCCCGGCACCGGACCCATCCCCGATGTGACCGTACCCCAGGGCGGAGTAATTGCTCCCTCGCGTGTAGGGAGCGTCGGTCAGCGCCGGTGCAACGGGCTCGGTGGTCGACGATGGAATGGAATTCTGGAGCTCCATCAGGGCAATGTCGCGCCCACACACGGCGTCGCCGCCGGGTGGATGATAGATCTCCGAGACTCGATTGATGTCATCCGGTTCGGGGATGAGGCTGGTATCGGTCGAGACGAGGAAATCGCTGGCCGGATAATCGGTCGTGAACTCCGCGGAATCGCATTCGACGCTCTGACTATCGTTGAGTCCCGATACGCAGTGCCGCGCCGTAAGCACCAGATTCGGCGCGATCAGGGTGCCCGAGCAGAGTCCGCCACGCCCCTCGAGTCGCAGGATACCCACGATGAATTTGTCGTCCGGCTCGACAGAACCACCCTGAATCGACTGGGTGGTCGTGCGATTGGGGATCTGGTCCGGGACATCGCCGCCGGGAAGGTCGCTGGTGGCCTGGCCGCAGGAAGCAAGCAGCCCGACGGCGAGTACGAGCCCCCAGACTGGCGAAGGATGTCGCTCGGATCCGGTCAGCAAACTATCCACAAATACCTCTAAACAGCGGCGAATCTAATGAAGACGTACACGTCACCACCCACAAAAAACTACATTCAAGTTTCATTCCGAAACGACGCTTACAGCGGCCGCTCAATCCTCTGCGTGGCGCTCCGGCACGACGATGAGGCTCGCCGGTGTCCCTTGAAGCAATTTCAGAGCCACGCTGCCCAGCACTGACTGGGTCACGGTTCCGTGATGGGATTGACCCACCACCGCAATGCCGACCTCCGTATCGGCGGCGATGCCGGAGAGGGCCTTCGAGGCCGACCCTTCGGCGATGGTCGTCTCGACGTTTTCATCCAGCCGCTCTGCACAGCGCGTCTTCAACTCATCGAGTCGCTTCTCGACCGAACTCCGGATGGTGTCCGGACGCAATCCATCGGGTAGCTCTTCGACTTCAATGGTCCCATCGAGATCTTCGGAACTGGCGTAGACGATGCGAAGACGCTCCTGAAGCGTCTCGCTCAAGCCTGCCGCAAAATCGACAGCCGCATCGGCCGCCGGCGAAAAGTCGGTCCCCACCGTGATGGTGTGCCCCGGCTCCAGCCCCGGATGTTCCGGGTGAACGATCACCACGGGACACGGTGGCTCCTGGGCGAGCGCCGACGCCGTGGAGCCGACCAGAATCTTGCCCAGCGCTCCCTTGCCGGACATCCCGATCACAAGGGCGGCGACATCGTCTTCGTTACCCATCTCCGAGAGTTGAACCCTGGGCGTCCCGGCTCGAACGTCCACACCGTCCGGCTCTTGTCCGGTCGCCTCGCGATACCAATCGATCGCCTTGGCCTCGGCCCGCTGGCGCACCTCGGGATTCTCGTCCAGCTCGTAGGCTCCCGAAATCCAGTTCGGGATATTCACGGGAACCACATACCCCACCGTGACCTCGAAGCCCGCCCGATCGGCTACGTCGCGCGCCCAGCGCGCAGCCGGCATCGCATGTTCCGAAAGATCTGTCGCGATCAGCAGCTTTTTTCCGTCCATTCCGTCGACTCGCAAGTTTCAGTGTCCAATTCACGCAAGTAGGTCCGCGGGGATCGTGCCAGATTCCAGCGGTATGACCAAGTGTAACCACTAAGATCCGCGTTGCCACGGGGCGCGTAGGACGTACGAGGTACGACGTGGATCCGCGAATTACGTGGCCGCGGGGCGCGTAGGACGTACGAGGTACGACGGGCCACGGGAACGCGTTCGACGTCCCGCGTACGACGTAGGACGTACGAGGTACGACGGGGCCACGGGAACGCGTTCGACGTCCCGCGTACGACGTAGGACGTACGAAGTACGACGGGGCCGCGGGCTCTCTGCGCAACAGAAGTGTTGAACGCGGCGATAACAGTGGATGAGTGCAATCTTTTCTACTGGAAAGGAACAGGTATGTCGGATTCGAGTCAGAAAGACGGAAAGTACAGTGTTACAGACCCCGAGCGGCGATGGATCGACCACGAGAACCTCGACGTGTACGAGGTGGCACGTGAGTTTTTGGAGTTCTCAAATTCCGCCATCCAGAAGCTGCCGAATGGCGTAGGCGAGCTCAGGAACCAATTAGTTTCGGCGGCGAGTTCTATCACGCTGAATATCGCCGAGGGGACTGGAAGGCCTATGGGAAAGGACCGAAAACGGTTCTACCGTTACGCCGATGGCAGCGCCCGTGAATGTGCCGCCATCCTCGACGTCCTCCACGCTTTCGAGGGCATCGACGAGTCAACCTATCTCCGCGGAAGGGAACTTTTGATCCGCATCATATCCATGCTGAACCGCATGATCCGCTGATCCACGTCCTACGTCGTACGTCCTACGCGAGACGAGGTAACGCGGCCACGTCCTACGTCGTACCTCCTACGTCCTACGCGAGACGCGACGACGTGATAACGCGCTCCAAGTTGACGACCCCACCCCTTCCCTCAACAATCGACTTCCCAATCCACCCTCACCCTGGAACGCGATGCGTCCCAAGCTGTTCCGCGATCCCGTCCACAACATCATTGCGTTCGATCAGAACGATCCCGTCGAGCGCGTGTTGTTCGAGTTGATTCAGACCCGCGCATTCCAGCGGCTGCGTCGGGTCCGGCAACTCGGCTTCGCCAATCTGGTCTACCACGGGGCCGAACACACGCGATTTACCCACTCGCTGGGGGTCGCTCACGTGGCGCGTCTGATGTTCGAGGCCCTCGGGGATCGCTGGGACGAAGACGACCGTATGGAGGTCCTGGTCGCCGCCCTGTTGCACGACACCGGCCACGGGCCCTTCAGCCATGCCATCGAAAAAGTGACCGACGTCGAGCACGAAGAGTACACCCGGCAGTTGATCGACGATCCGTCGACCGAGGTCCACCAGGTCCTCTCATCGGTCGACCGGAGCCTACCCGAACGGGTCGGCGCCTACTTCGGACCCCGCGATGAGGTGCCCGCGGGCAAGCAGGCCTTGCGTGATCTGGTCAGTAGCCAGCTCGACGCCGACCGTCTCGATTATATCTTGCGCGACGGCTTGGCGACCGGCGTCAAGATCGGCGTCTACGACTTCGAGCGCATCAAGACGATGCTGGAGACCTATCGGGCCGACGCCGATCCGGATGGACCCGAAGAAGGTCGTGTTCGGCTAGCCGTCAGCCACCGGGCCCGCGAGGCGGTCGAGGGCTACCTGATGGCCCGGTTTCACATGTTCAAACAGGTCTATCTACATGGGGCCGTCCGCGCCGCCGAGAAGATGCTCGAGGCGGTGCTCCGGCGGGCCTCGACGTTGCATGCCGAGGGGCGAACATTCGAGGAACTGCCGTCGGAGCCGCTGCGGCGCCTGCTGGTGGGCCAGCGGCTCGACTCCGACTCGTTTGTCAATCTCGACGACATGGACGTCTGGATGGCGTTGAAGGCGTGGAGGCGCGACGACGATCCGGTACTGTCGTCGCTGGCGGCCGGGTTGTTGGACCGCCGGCTGTACAAACCGATCGAATTGACCGCGCAGGATGCCGACGACGTCGAGGCGTTTCTGGAAGAGGCCGAATCCCTGGCCCGAAGCCACGGCCTCGACCCGGATTACGCGATCTTGCTGGATCGAGCAGCCGACACACCGTACACGCCGTACGATCCGGAGCACGGTGACGGCGGTGCTCACATCCCCATCATTACAGCCGACGGGCGAGCCCTTCCGATCGAGCGCGTCAGTGACATCGTGCACCTTCTCGGACGAGACACCTACCGGATCCTGCGTGTCTGCGTGCACCCCTCTCTTCGCGAAGACCTCGAAGCCACTCTGTGAGGCCGCCCCCATGGCACACGAAATCGAACGCAAGTTCCTGGTTGCCGACGACACCTGGCGCAGCGCGGCCGTCGAACCGGTCGACATGAAACAGGGTTACTTCGATACCGCCGACGAGGTGACGGTCCGGGTCCGCACGAGAAAGCCCATCCGAGGCGACCAGCAACCTCGGGCGACCCTGTGTATCAAGGGCCGGGCCGAGGGATTGACACGCCCGGAGTTCGAATACGAGGTGCCCTTTGACGACGCCTCGGCGATGCTGGAGCTGTTCTGCGACGAACGAATCGTCGAGAAGACGCGCTTCCATGTGACTCACGACGATCACCTCTGGGAAATCGATGCCTTCGGAGGGACCCACGACGGGCTGGTGGTGGCTGAAGTCGAGTTGGAATCCGAGGGCGAGGCGATATCCAGGCCCCCCTGGCTGGGTTCCGAGGTGACCGACGACCCCGCTTACCTCAACGAAGTGCTCGCCAACGAGGGGCTTCCGGTTCGTCAGTGAGCGTTTACGCAGGGGCCCGGAGGGGTTAATCTTCGAATTCAACACGGCTGCCAGTCGGGCCGAAGCGACCGATGCTCCACGAACCGCCGAGGGGGATGTGAACGAAGACTTATTGAAGAACCTCACCAAGAAGCTACGTCAGGCGAGCGCCGATGGATCAGTGCCACCGGGACGCAAGGCGTATATGAACGGGCTCAAACTGCTGCGAAACGGCGAAGTGGCCCGGGCATCCGAGGCCTTCGGGCGTGGAGCGCGGAGAGCTGATCCGCCGTTTGACGCCCTCTCGACGGTGGCCCGCGGCGAGTGCGAACGCGTCCGTGGCCGCCACGGATCGGCCCTTCGACACTGGCGTGAAGTGGCCAACCGAGACTCGGACCCTGCAGCCGCCCGCTACATGGCCTGGCTGAGCATCGCCGCGCTCGCCGCGGACCGCGACGATCCGACGTTGCTGACTCGCGCCGAAGACGCCCTCGAACGACTCCAAGAATCGGGAGAGATTTGAACCGGTCGACAGCCCCAACCCATCCCCTGGCCATGGACCTCGAGTTCATGAAGGGACGGGGGTTTTTGACGTCGAAAGAGGTGGGCGTCGATGGCTGGCTGACGGTCGAGTTGCTCCGCATGGAGATTCCGGATCTCTCGTTTCCCTTCGATGCCGGCGGCGGTGTCGACCGGTTTCGTAACGACCGGTGTATCGTGCGGGAGGCATCGCTTCGACTGGATGAATCCCACCTTCAGGCGCTTTTGCAGCAAGCGACGCGGCAGCTCGACGGGTTCAGCAATCCGAACTGCGTCGTCGCCGACGGTGTGATCCACCTCTCGGTCCAGGTCGAGGGCCACGACGACGGCATCCCGGTCTCTTTCAAAGCGGCCTTCGTCACACCGGAGCCGGCTCGCGACGATGCGATCCATCTGACCCTGTTCGACTATCGAGCCTACGGTCCGACGAACACCTCGACTCGACGGCTGGCTCGCGAATGGATCATACGGCTACTCGAGACCTCAACTGTCTCGATACCCTCGTCGGCGGGTCCCTTCCCGCTCGAGGTCGCCGGAGACATTCTCAAGCTTCGCCCTCTCAAATGGCTGTTGCTGAGCCTCTTTCCCGGCTGCGGCTGGAAACTCCCCGGCACCGAAGCCGTACACGTCGATTCCGTGCAGATGACCGACGGCACCCTTCGCCTCGAGTTTGCGGGCCCCGACGAGCTTCGACACTCGGACGACGGGCCATTGGAATCGCTCGATCAGTCGCGCTGGGGACGCCGTGCGCTGGCGGCCCATGAGTCAAAAGATACGTTCGCACGGGCGGACGCCGCACTCTTCTCTGGCGACGCCAGACGGGCCCGTCGAATCCTGGAGGAGATGGAGGACGACTACGGCACGCATCCGGCCTGGATCAGACGGTACATCGACACACTGATGGATGACGCGGACGCCCCGGATCGCGTCGAAGCCACGTCGTTGTGTGAGACCCTGGCAACACACTCGGATCGGGAGACCCTCGCCGCAACGGCCCGTGCGAACATCGAATGGATCACGGAGGGCGCCGAGGTGGCGGTGGACGGCTACCGCCGGCTCCATGAGCTTCTGGATGGCGGCGCTCATCCACTGGACTACGCACTCGTCAGTCAGACGCTGGGCGGTCTGCTGGCCGACCCGGCTCCCGACGAAGCGATCGAACATCTCGAATCAGCGCTGGAAGTCGCCCCGAACCGAGTCGGACTTCTGGAGCAACTGGCATCGCTGTATCGCCGCCTCGATCGAGATGGGGACCTCGAGGCGACGCTCAAGCGACTCGCCGGACTCCAAGACGATCCGGATCGACGCCACGACGTTCTCGTCGAACTCGGCCGCCTCCTGGTCCAGCGCCCGGACGAGGCCGGCGAGGGCCGCCAGTGGCTCCAGAAGGCGCTCAAGCACAAACCGGACGACCTGGAGGCTCTCAAGGCACTCGGCGAAAGCTACGCTCGAACGGGAGACCCCCTTCGAGCCGCAAAGACGCTGGGCCAGGCAGCTCGATCCGCCGAACAAGCCGGGACAACCGGCCACCAGAAAGCCGCAGACCTGCACCATCGCGCTGCCCGGCTGTGGCTCGAAGCTCTCGATGACGCGGATCAGGCCGAGATGCACGCTCGACGAGCTCTGGAACTTGGAGCCGAGAGCGACCAACCCCACCCCGACCCGAAGATCGAACAGCGGGCTTTGATGGCCCGGATCTGCGAGTCCCGCGGTGATGACGATTCGGCGATCACTCGTTGGACCGACGTCCTGAATGCCTGTGACCGCACGAGGGAACTCTCGGACGCCCAGAAACAGGCCCGCTTCAGCGCCCATGAACGCCTGGCGTCGCTATACGAACGACGCGGCAAGCCGGAACAGGCGCAGCGCCACCGCCGGGAGGCCGGTGGCGACACAAACAACGCGGAACACGACGAAGAGACTTCGGAAGAGACTTCGGGGGGCGGAGATCTGGAGACCTTCCGAAGTCGATACGAGAAGCTTCTGTCGGAACGGTCGGGCTCAAAGCCGAAACCACCCAGTTCGACATCGGATCCACCCGGGCCGGAGCTCGACGACTCCCAATCCGGGGAAGTGCAACCGGACCGGCCCTCCCCGCCGCCGTCGGCCTCCGAACTTCTGACGGAAGACGAGCCGGGTTCGGACACGGGTCGCGCCATCGACCTCGACCGCCTGGATTCCCTTCGCGAGGGAGACGACCCGACGGCCCTGGCCGACGCGCTCGAGGAGGCGATCGAGGCCTGGGAGCGCGGCGACGACGACGGCATCTCTCGAGATCGCTGGATTCGATGGCACCGAGAACTCGGTGAACTCGCTTATCTGGAACTCGAAGAGACCGAACGGGCCCGTCGGTTTCTGGAACCGGTTCGAGAATTCGATCCCGATGGACTCGGCCGTGACGAGACCGTGCTGCGACTGCTGGAATCGGTCTACGAGGAGACCGGAGACGTCGACGGCGAGATCGAAGTATTGACGGCGCGTATCGAAGCCGCCGAGTCCGATGAGATGGCATGCACCCTTCGGGTATTGATCGCTCAAACCCTGTGGGACGAACGCCAGTCCGCCGGTGCAGCTCGTTCCCATCTGCGCGACGTCCTCGAGACCGACCCGAATCATCTCGGGGCGCATCGCCTGATGGCAAAGATCGCCGAAGCCGAAGGCGAGTGGACCGACGTGGTCGACCATCTGCAGAGGGTGGTCGATGCAGCGGAGGGAGGACTCGACGAGGTCGAACTTCGGCGTCGACTCGCCGAAGTTCTGATGACCCGGTCCGAGGACCCGGACAGCGCGAGTGAACACTTCAAAAAGGTCATCGACGAGTCCCCCGGTGACACGCGGGCGATCGAAGGGCTCAAGGAGTGCCAGAGCCGCCTGGAAGACTGGGAGGGGTTGCTCGAGACCATCGCCCACGAGATCGGGGTGTTGACCGGCGAGATGGGCCTTGTCGAAGTCGAGCGGTTCGACGAACTGGTGGCCGACTCGATGGACGAGTCGACGGCCGTGCAGGTAAGCCGACGGCTGAACGAAGCCGCCGAAATCGCCGCCGAGCACCTCTCCGATCTCCGGTCGGCTCAGGCCTGGGCGGGACGGGCACTGGCGATGTGGAACGACAACGTCGAGGCCCTGGAGTTGCGGATCTCAGTCGATCGGATCCTGCAAGACCATCGAGCTCTGGCCCGGGATCTGGTCCGCCAGGCAAACGTGCTGCTCGATTCACGGCGCAGGTACGAGGCACTTTTGGAAGCTGCAGAGATCTGTGTAGACAGACTCGGGGCCGCTGAGAGCGCCCGCCGGCTCTTGGCCCGGTGCCTGCAAGAGGACTACGCCTCGCAGGCAGACCGCGACGCACTGCGCGATCTTCGCCACCGAATCGAGCAGCTCGAGGAGGCGCCCGAGGATGCCTCGTCGAATGAATGACCCCGTTGATCTGTTAGAGTTTCGATCCACTGTCACCGTAGAAGGCACACTTCGTTTGCCGACAACGACCCGGACGGCTCGGATGCCCCGCACACCGAACAACGTTCTGAGAATCCTGCTGACAGCCCTGGCGGTGCTGTCACTGGCCGCCACGGTGGGGTGCGGGGAACGGCCCAGCCAGATGGCGATGACCGAGGTCCCCCCTCCACCCGGAGGCACCGTCGTGGGCCTGCAGTCGCTGGAGGCCGACGGCTCGACACAGCTCATCGGTGTCGCCAAAGAGAGCCTCTGGGTCCGGGATACCGCTGAGGGCAGTTGGACGCGGCGATCAGTCGAGTGGCCATCGGGAGTGACGTCGACGGGATCGCCCCCTCTCGCCAGCCTGATCGACCAGGCCGAGCCGTCGAATGTGCCGGCCCACCACCTCATCTCGACCCACCGAGGACGCATCTGGCTCCTCGCCCGACCCGACCCGCAGGGTCCACCCCGGCTGTTGGTCAGCGCGGATGCCGGACGTAACTGGCAATCGGCCCCTCTGCCCCGCACCTACCGTGGAGCGGAGCCATCGCAGGGGACCTCGCCGAGCCGACCGGGCACCCGCTCGCTTCGCATCCTGGATCGCGCAGCGCAGGGGCTCTATCTGATCGATGCGGGCCACGTATGGCGCGCCCGCTTTCCAGACGGTGGCGACGCGCTGATCGATACCTGGGACGGCCTCGATGTGTCGGAGATCGTCGCACGTCCCTCGAATCGGCCGGCCGGCGATGACGCTCCCAGGGCACTTCGGAACTACCTACCCGCCTCGGACGCTCGGCCCTTCGAGTTGCTGACGGTGTTCCAGGAACGACTCTACGTATATCGCCGCCACATCAATTCGGACCGTTGGGTGTTGGTGGGCACACTCCCGACCATCGACCGGGAACTGATCGCCGTCCCCGGTGGAGATACCGTCTATCTCGCTGCCCCGGAGACGCTGTACCGCTCCAGAGAGTTCGGCGAACAGTGGCAGCGGCTGACCATCACGAAACCACTCGACCGTACGCCGAACCTGCAGGCCGTTGCCCTGAAGCCTCCCGACCCGGCACCGGGGCTGGCCACGGTGATCGTCGGCACCGATCGCGGAGGGATCTTTCGGAGTGAAGACGGCGGCGACACCTGGCAACGTGTCCACGAGGACGATCCCGACCGTCGAGGCATCACCGGGGTGGTCGCCGAGCCGCGCGCAGATACCGAGGACCACTGGTGGGCGGCCACGGCCGGCCTGGGAGTATTACGTTCGAACGACGACGGTGTCTCCTGGTCGGAATCGAACAATCAGCTCCGCGCCACTCACCCCCTGGATATCGCCATCGGCGCAAACGGCGAATTTATGGTGGGGTCCGAAGCCGGGCTGTTCCGATTGACCGGCGCCCCTTCGGAGGGGAACTGGGACCCGTTTCACAGTCGCGCCACCTCCTCGATTTACTTCGATAAATCGGCCTCTCGCATCCTGAGCGGGACCCTCGGCGGGGCGATCGTGGCAAAGGCGCCGGACGGCGAGCTGACGGTCAGCGAAGTCGGGATGGCGCCGGCGGCTGAGGCTCCCCTGTATCAGCCCTGGCAGGCCAGCCACGGCGCCGACCGCAACTCGGCGATCCTGACCATCGAGAAACGGCCAAATTCCCCAGACATGTTCGCGTGGTCTCGCCAGCGAGGGCTTCTCGCCTCGACCGACAACGGTGTCAGTTGGCGCCGAAGTAAACTGAACCCCGCCCTGGTCGGCACCCTTCAGCACTCCGTGATCACGAACTTCGTGGTCGATCACGGCCAGCGAATGTACCTGACGTCCCACGACTTCGCCGGCTCGGATGCCCCGCAACTGTGGCACTCCTACGACAACGGAGAGACCTGGCACGCCGTCTACAGCTTTTCGTCGGGGAACGCGCACATCCCGCTTCTGCTACGACGCGACGGCAACGCCCCGACCGAGGCCCTGTATCTCGGGCACGGCGGGCGGCTTGCGAGCTCTCAAAACGGAGGCACGTCGTGGACCGATATCAATGGCCCCTGGGAGGGGGGTACGATCCGGTCTCTGCGTCTGAACGAAGACCGTCAGACCGTCCTCTACAATGATCGTCACGCCAGCCGCGTGGTGTTGGGACAGAACGTCGACGGCTCGGAGTCCGAACAGCAGGGCTACACCCTCAGGTGGCCCGACGAGTCCGTCGGCCCGAAGACGGAATTGCGCGACGCTGTCGTCTTCGAGCAATTCGTCTACGCCGTGACCGGCTCCGAGATCTACGCGGGATCGCTGCCTGAGGGCACCGACCAGTTGCCGCACGCCCCGTTGATTATCGCGACCTTTATCCTGCTGTTTGCCCTGGCGACACTCAGCTTCCTGTATCTGCGTTTTTGGGCCGGCCAGCGTTGACGCTCCCGGGCCTCTCTGTGATCGTCCCGGCGCACAATTCCACCCGCACACACCGATCACGAGGGCCATGAAAGTCACCCCGATGATGCAACAGTATCTGGATACCCAGGAGCGGTATCCGGACGCGATCCTCTTTTTTCGACTCGGCGACTTCTACGAGGTCTTCTTCGAGGACGCCAAGGTCGTCTCCCGGGAGCTCGAAATCCAACTCACCAGCCGATCCCAGGGCGACGAGGACATCCCGATGGCCGGGGTCCCGGTCAAGAACGCCGAGACCTACATCAACCAACTCATCGATCTGGGGTTTACCGTCGCGATCTGCGAACAGGTCGAAGATGCGTCGCAGACAAACGACCTGGTCAAACGCGACGTCGTACGCGTGGTCACGCCCGGCGTCGTGCTGGATACCGACAGTCTCGAAGCCAAAGAGGGCAATTTTGTGGCGGCGGTCGCCTGCTCGGAGGCCGGGCCCGAAGGGGATTGCGGCATCGCATCGCTGGATGTGTCGACGGGTGAATTCCGTGTCACCGAGGTGAGCCGGCGCGAGGAGCTCGCCAGCGAACTCAACCGAATCGAGCCGCGCGAGGTGCTGGTCGAAGAACCGCTGGAATCGGAATTTCAGGAATTCGGTCCGGCGCTCGAGGGCGTCTTTCTGCGCCCGAGGGCCGACGAACGATTCGAGAGTGCCACGCTTCTGGACCTTCTCGAGGGTGATCCCCGGTTGGCCGAGGACCTCGACCACGATGCGTACTTTCTGGAGCGCGACGACGTAGAGGGTTTTCTGAGCGACATCCGAGGATGGGAGTTCGAAGCCCCCGGCCTGGTCGAACGCGCGGCTTCGGCCGTGCTCGAATACATCGTCGAGACCCGGCGCGGGATCCCGTCGAACATCCAGTCGGTCGAGCCGTATCGTGCCCGGTCCTTCCTGGTGATCGACGATTCGACCAAGGCGAACCTGGAGCTGACCGAGACCTTGATGGGTGGTCGGCGCACCGGGAGCCTGCTTCACATCATCGACGAGACGGTCACCGCGATGGGCGGGAGACGGCTCCGTCAGTGGCTGAACTATCCGCTCGTCGACATCGCCCCGATCCGGGCCCGTCTCGATGCCGTCGAAGAACTGTACCGCCACCCCGCCCTGCGCGAGGACATCCGGGAGCAGCTCAAGCGCGTCTACGACATCGAGCGGCTCTGCTCGAAGGTCTCATCCGGGTCGGCGACGGCGCGCGACATGCGCAGTCTGCTGTCGACCCTCGAGGTGATCCCCGCCTTTGAAGAGTGGCTCGACGAATGCCGCTCCGATTACCTCTTCGAGCTCGGGGCCGCCCTCGACCCACTGGACGACCTCCGTGAACGCATCGACCGGGCCATCGTCGAGGATCCGCCCCAGGAACTGACCGAGGGCGGGCTGTTCAAGGAGGGTTTTCACGACGAGCTCGACGAACTGATCGAGATCAGCGACTCGGGCAAAGACTGGATGCTCGAGTACGAACAGAAGCAGATCGAGCGCACCGGCATCGATAGCCTGAAGGTCAAATTCAACAAGGTCTTCGGTTACTTCATCGAGGTGACCAAAGCGAACCTGGATAAGGTCCCCGACGACTACATCCGCAAGCAGACCCTCTCGAACTCGGAGCGGTATTTCACCCCCGAGCTCAAGGAGACCGAAGAGCGGATCATGGGGGCCGAGGAAAAGCGCAAGGACCTGGAGTATCGGCTCTTTGAGGAGCTGCGCCAGGAGGTCGGCGAATCCGTGGCCGACCTTCTGCAGACCGCCAGCCAGTTGGCCAACCTGGATGTCGTCGCGTCGCTGGCCGAGCTGGCGCGCAAAAACGACTACGTACGCCCGGAGATCGCCGACGACGAAACCATCGACATCGAAGAGGGCCGCCACCCCGTCGTCGAGCAGATGCTCGAGGACGAGGAATTCATCCCGAATCCGTCGACGCTGTCGCCCGAGCGGCGCCTCCAGATCATTACCGGCCCAAACATGGCCGGAAAATCGACGATCATCCGGCAAGTCGCACTCATCGTCTTGATGGCTCAGATGGGCTCGTTTGTCCCCGCCGACGACGCCCACATCGGTATCGTCGACAAGATCTTCAGCCGAGTGGGGGCCAGCGACAACCTGGCACGCGGACAATCGACCTTCATGGTCGAGATGACCGAAGCCGCCCACATTCTGAACCACGCTACGGACCGCTCGCTGGTCATCCTCGATGAGATCGGTCGCGGCACATCGACTTTTGACGGGCTTTCGATCGCGTGGGCGGTCGCGGAGTATCTGCACGACGAGTTGAAGGCCAAGACGATGTTCGCCACCCACTATCACGAACTCACGGACCTGACCCGCACAATGGATGCGGCCGTCAATCTGTCGATCGCCGTCAAAGAGTGGCAAGACGAGATCATCTTTCTGCGCAAATTGGTCGACGGGGAGGCTAACAGGTCGTACGGCATTCAGGTCGGCAAGCTCGCCGGGCTGCCGCAGCCGGTCGTCGACCGGGCCAAACAGGTCATGAGCAACCTGGAGAGCGGGGAGTTCGACGACATGGGCATCCCGGTGCCCGGACGGAAGCCCGACGAGGATCCCAAGCCGACCCGGCGCCACAATCCCGATCAGCTCTCGATCTTCACGATGAGCGAAAGCCTCGACCCCGCCGAGGAGGAGGCGCTGGAACGGCTCAGAGACATCGATGTGAACAATCTGACTCCGATGGATGCGCTCACGATGCTCAGCGACATCCACTCCGAGCTGGCCGACGATGGAGATTCCGACTAAATCGGGCCGGGTCGGTGATTAGATTCAGATAGTCACCGTGTTCGCCTCACCCAAGGACTCACCGATGCCTCCGATCGCGATGGCTCGACGACCGAAAAGACATTCGACAATAACAGCGCTCCTCGTAGGTCTCGCCGCACTGGGATTGCTCACCCAGGCCTGTCGGTCGACGCCGCGCACCGACGCGGAGTCGCAACGCCCGACCGAGGCCGGTGAGGCCCAGCTTGCGCATCGGATCGACGGAAAGACCAATGACTGGGAGGATCCGAACGTAGTGGTGGCCGAGAGCCGCGAAGATATCGTGTTGAACAACGGTGAATGGGACGGCCCCTCGGACGCCTCGTTGCGGGTGGTCAGCGACCGCGACGAACGGCGCATCTATTTCGTCGCCGAGGTCCGAGATGAAACTGTCATCACCGAAGGCCCGGGTCGCACCGATGGTGTCACCCTCTGGATACGCGACGAAGATCGCGACGGCGACTCGTCGGAAGCGCCCGATGACCTCGCGATGACCTCCGAGCTCGGGATTACGTTCACCCCGGACGGAGACGTTCGCCCGCCGAGAATCTTCGCGAACGCCAGCGATTCTCTCGAGTCGTTCTACGAAGATGGGATCCGGGCAGCGACCGTATCGACGGATCGTGGCTATCGCGTCGAGGTCGCCCTGAAGCTCGGAAAAATCCGGGAAGTCGGCGGCATCCCGATCCCGGATCTCTCATTTCGATTCCAGCTCGTCGACGCCGACGAGCCCTCGAGGCCACAGGCGTTGACCTCTCTCGTCACCGGCCCGATCTTGCCGGGCTACAGCCCGACCGCAATGCCCTGAGTTCATTCAGGGTTGTCCAGATCCCGATTCCTGAGCCCCCGGACCAGCCGTTCAGGCTTGTCGACCGAGCGAAGCGTGTAGAGTGCTCGGAGGATGTCGTATTCGCGTTCGGTCAGGTCTCCCTGTTGGCCCAGCTCGGCCCGACGTCGCTCGAATACGTGTTGGAAGGCGAGCGCCGCCGAAACGGAGATGTTGTAGCTCTGTGCAAACCCCACCATCGGAAGGACCATTCGCTCGTCTGCCGCCTCGCGGATCTGCTTTGAGACCCCGTCCTTTTCGTTTCCGAAGACCAGCGCTGTGGGTTGTTCAAACGAGACGTCGGCGATGGGAGTCGATGCCTCGAGCTCCGTCGCGACGATCCGGTATCCCCGCCGTCGGAGGGTTTCAATGCAGGGCTCGGGCGTCGGATATCGTTCGATGTCCAGCCACTTGTCGGTCCCCTGGGTAACCCGGTTGGCCTCTTTGAAGTGGTCCTGGCTTTCGATGACGTGCATCGACTGGTATCCGAGCGCCTCCGCCGAACGGATCACCGCCGATACATTGCCCCGGTCGTAAATTCCGTCGAGCACCGACACGACATGGTACGTACGCTGCTCAAGGACCTCGTCGATTTTTCGACGGCGTGCGTCGGTCAAGAAGCGATCGAGCAACTCCGTGATCTCGGCGGGCTCGAGCTGGACGTCGCCGACCTCGAGCGGAGGGCGGTGAGGACTTCGATTGTCGCGATGGGGGCCTGTCATGGCATTGTCCGGCGAAACATGAGAGTACGACGCGTTCAGTGACCTCCCTGTAGCACAGGATTTTCGGTTGGCCACAGTCGCATGACGACTTGGAAATCGGACCGCGTTTTCAGTACCACTGTAGCGGACAGATGATCCCACTGCCCGTCTCCAAGACCGAGTCTCACGTGCAGTATCACAGTTTTGACAACATCGGCTTCCTGGCTTTCGTGGTCGGAGTCGGTCTGGCTCTCCAGCTCGGCTGCGCTCCTCAGCCGCTTTCTGAACCCTTGGACTCCGGCACAGAGCAGACCGACACCGGGCCCGACGATGTGTCCGAGCCGCCGGAATTCGGAGTGATCGCCAACGTCATCCGTCAGAACTGCGCGATCAGCAGCGGCTGCCATGCCGGAGAGGGTAACCGCGGATTCGGGGTCCCCGGCGGGTCGATGGCAGACGATTCCACGGTCGCCGATACGCTGCAGCAGGCCGAAATCGGCGACTCGAACGACCCGCTCGTCGTCCCCGGCAACGCCGAACAGAGCGCCCTGTATCAGGTCCTGATCGGCGACGGACGACCGGAGATGCCCCAGAGCGGCCCGTTGGACGAATCGACGATCGAGACCGTGCGCCTCTGGATCGCCGCGGGGGCCGACTATGGAGAGTGACAACCGCGCCTGGCTGACCGTCATCGGGGCACTACTCCTCCTGTTTGTACCCCTGGATCTCGCCGCTCAATCGTCGACATCGCTCGAGGCGCCGGACCACTCCCCCCCGAGGCTTCAGGTCAGTGTGGGCCCGCTCGCCGCCGGGCGAACCATGACCTTTGAAGGAGACTCCGGGACCATCCGTCACTCCCCCAGCCCCTACGTGGGCGGGATGATGCGCATCTCAGCCCGGGTCGGCACACTTCCGAAACTCGAGGGCTTTGTCGTCGTCGATGGAGAACTCGGATACGGACTGGGACGGAGCCCAAACCTGGAGACCGACGGCCCCTCGAACCCGTCGACCGAACTCACGTACGGCGGTGCGAGTGTAAGCCTGTATCGACAGCTCGGCGAAACGGTCTACCTGGGCCTCGGTGCCGGATTTCAGGCGACGAGTTTTACCGTGTCGCCCAACCCCCGGTACACGGGCCACCGCTATCTGGCGGTCGACCTGGCCCTGAGCACGCGCTGGGCGGTCGTCGAAGACGTGTTTCGACTCAACGCAGACGTGGGGGCCTTCCCGCTCTTCGCGGTCGACCAGTCCGACGGGGCCTACGGCGACGCCACTGGATTCGGCGTACGCCTGGAGGGCGAGGCGGTCTGGTATCCGGCTTCGAACCTTCCGGGGCTTCACCTATCGGCGCTGTACCGGTATCAGCGTTACCGTGCCCAGTTCCCGATCTCGCCGATCGGAACCCGCGGGGGCATCTCGATCGACAATCAACACCTGGGCGCCCTGCTCATCGGATACGAACTGTAACCAGCACCCACCCGGTCAACCATGCGTCTGATCGACACCCATGCTCACCTCAACTTCGACGATCTTCAATCGGACTTCGACGGCGTCATGCAACGTGCCCGCGAGGCCGATGTTGAACGCATCGTCACCATCGGCGCCTCGAGCGGACTCGACTCCAACCGGGCGGCGCTAAGGATCGCAGGCGAACACGACGCCATACGCTGTAGCGTCGGTATTCACCCGCACTGCGCCGACGACGCCACCGACCAGAACCTGTCGAAGATCCGAGAGTGGGCCGACGATCCGCGGGTCGTTGCCATCGGCGAATCGGGGCTCGACTATTTCTACGACAACGCCACGGTCGCCAATCAGAAGGAGTCCTTCCGGTGGCATCTGCGCCTGGCCGATGAACTCTCCAAGCCGATCGTCATCCACAGCCGAGATGCCGACGAAGACACCATCGACCTCTTGGAGGAGACCGGCGTCACCGGCGGCATTCTGCACTGTTTTACCGGCGGCCGCCCGATGGCCGAACGACTCTTCGAGCTCGATTTCTATATCTCGTTTTCGGGCATCGTCACCTTCAGCGGCTCCGACGCGTTGCGTTCGATCGCCCGAGACGTCCCCGCCGACCGGATCCTCTTCGAGACGGACGCCCCGTTTCTGGCCCCGGAACCACATCGCGGGGAGACCAACGAACCGGCGCTGGTTCGCCACACCGCGAGCCGACTGGCCGACATCCGCGACGTACCCCTGGAGACCCTCGCAGACCAGGTCTGGGAGAATGCCCGGCGCGTCTTCGACTGGCAGTAAGGAGACCGACAGTAAGTACGCCTGCGGGGCTCAACGGCCGAAGACCTGCACCCAGTAGGTGTCCCACGACCCCGAGTCGGTCCTCACGAAGCCGATCCCGATCTCGGTAGCGTCGGGGTTGGCGATTCCCCGGCAGTGATTCGGAGAACCGAGCCATCCCTGCACGATCATCTCGGCCGACTGACGGAGGCCGCGAGCGAGGTTCTCGTGGACCGGAGTGCCCTTGTAGTTGGTACGCCCGACCCGAGTGATGTAGGTGCTATTGTCGGTCGGATCGGTATGCGCGAAGAACCCGTGTTGGGCCATGCTCTCGGCGTGGGCCTGGGCGGCCTTGTCGAGCTCGCCGTTGCGCGTCAGTGGCTGTGACGCGGGTTTGACCCCGTACTTTCCACAGTCGGTCTGCGTCTGACGTGCCTGGTTGGTCAACTTGAGGATCTTGGTGGTCGGGTCGGATGTGACGCACACGCTGTTGACGCATGTCTTTGCGTCACTGCAGGCGTTCCCGCAGGTAAAGCAGTGGTCGTCGTTGCTGGCCGGATCGATGCACCGGCCCTCGCACTTCAACATGTCGTCCGGGCAGTCGCAGATCCCGTTGACACACTCGCCCCCGTGACCGCAGCTTCGCCCGCACTTCCCGCAGTGATCGGGATTGCTGAGGATCTCGGTGCACGTTCCGTTGCACATCCTGTGGGTGCCGCCGCAGGATGCGTCGGCATCGTCCGATCCGTCGGCCGCCGAATCGACGGTTGTATCCTCCATCGAATCGGGCGCCGCGTCCGGTCCGCTGTCTGGAGCGACGTCCGTCGGATCGGCGTCTCGGGTCGCGTCGGCGACGGCATCGACTCCGGCGTCACCGACATCGAGTGCGGGTGAGTCGGGCTCCGAGCCACATCCGGCGGCGATCAAGCCGACGACGAGAAGAGCCAAAGACGGCAAAAGGCGAGCCACGTACGAAGGCGCGGGCCGATCAAGATACTGCATGGACTGTCCTGAGGCATGTACGGCATAGGAAGGCGACAGAGATACGATCATCCCCACCATCCAGCCAACATCTATCCAGCAGCCTGGCGACACGAAGAGCCATTCACAGTTTCGCCGCCACATGCGCGAGGCTCTGAGAACAGTGGCGCCCGGTCAATAAGAATAAGGTCTACGGATAGGCGTTGCCCCCCCGATAGGAGGGGCCGACAGCACCAGGTCCGCCTACGACCAATCCGGGGGATCCGACCCGGTATACGATTCAACGGCGTCCAGAAGGGCATCGATGCCGATCGGCTTGCGCAGGATCTCGACGGCGTTGAATTCCCTAAGGTCCGCATCCTGGGAGCTGGTGAAGATCAGCACCGGAATGTCGGCATAATCCGGGTGGTCGAGTTGATGGCGACGAAAGGCCCGCCCGTCCATCTCCGGCATCATCACGTCCAGGAGGATCAGAGTCGGTTCGAGCCCGTCGTCGAGTATGTCGAGCGCTTCGCGCCCGTTGCCGGCGGTCTCAACTTCGTAGCCGTCCAGTTGCAACACCTCGGCGACGGTATTGCGAAGGTCGGATTCGTCTTCGACGACCAGGATCGTCGCGCGGCTTGTCACCGCCTCGACGGTCTCTTCGAGATCGGATTCCTGATTGAGTACACCAGGCCACGTGTCAGACATCAGAATATCACTCTTTGGGCAAAGTAACGTGAAAGGTCGATCCGACTCCCACCTGGCTGTCTACATCGATCTCCCCGCCGAAGGCCTGCACGATTTCGCGGACGATCCAGAGGCCGAGCCCAAGCCCACCACTGTGGTTGTGATTCGCCTCGCCGCGCTCGAACCGCTCGAAGATCCGCTCCTGCTTCCCCGGCGGAATCCCCTCGCCACGATCCCGCACCCAGAAGGCCGCGCACTCGCCCCGGTCGGCGATGCCGACGTCGATCGGAGAGCCGCCGCCGTATTTGACGGCATTGGAGACCAGGTTTGTGACGACTTGATCGATCCGGTCGGCATCCCACCGGCCCACGACTGCTCCGCCCGCCTCGTTGGTCAATGAGATCACCGCATCCTCGGACTCGTCGCGCTGACGTTCGATCACGGTCTCGACAATGCCGACGAGATCGACCGGCCCCATCTCCAGCGAGACCCGGCCCTCCGAGAGCCGGGAGACATCGAGAAGGCGATCCACGAGCTTCGACATCCGGCCGACCTGCCGGTCGATCCCCTCGAGCCGCTTCAGAATTCGCTCCGATGGGACCCGCCCCTGGTCGGACGAGCGCGCCTCCCGACGCAACAGCTCGACGAGCAGTTGCATGGCCCCCAGGGGCGTGCGCAGCTCGTGGGAGGCCACCGAGATGAACATGTCGCGGGTCTGAACCGCTTCCTCGAGCTGCTCGTTCGCGTCGACCAGAGACTCGGTCAATCGTTCGGTCTCCTCGACTCGCTCGACACTCTGTGTCGCATCTTCCGTGGTAATCCCGTCGAACTCCTCGAACGGATCGTCGCCGTCATCCTCGCTGACGACCCTCTTTCCGATCTCCGGCGACCCGTCCGACGGGGTTCGATAGCGGTCATCGTCTCTACTGCTCGTCACGCTGATCTCCGGGTGCAACTTCATGGAAGTCTTTCCGTACGCTTCGGCCATCGTACACGATTATCGCCACCAGAGTCCCAGAGGAAACTCGAAACTCCTCGATGACGTCGAAGATGATAGAGTGCAAATGTGATTCCATGGGACATGCAGGACCGAACAACCGGCCAGATCGATCATGATCGCAACTTTTGCAGGACTAGCCCGATGATGATCGAAAATACTGAAAACTTTTCATGGTGTGGCTCCAACTCGTGCAGCAGGTTCGTGCAACGAGACCGGGCTCGACATCGCAATCTGGGTACGAGCGTCACGACACCCACACGTAGTACCCTCGCGGCACGGATCTTGAACGAACTTAAACAACAGGTGAACACCCCGTGGTCCTCGGCTCGGTCCCGCGGATCTCTCGAACACTGAGAACTGACGACGGAGTATGCCATGTCGCTCGATCGTACCGATTTCTCGCCTCCACCCAGGATGGAGAGCTTTCACGTCTACGAGTCGTGGCTGCGACTTCTGGGGCGGCTGCCTCGGCTGTTGTTGGCCGAGGACGACGACGATACCCGACAGTCCCTGACGGAACTCTTCGAGCGTGGCGGCTACGACGTACGAGCGGTCGCCGACGGCTCGTCGCTGCTGTATCGGCTCGAACCGATGCTCCTGTCTGAGCCGGGACATTGGCCCCCCGACCTCATTATCACCGACGTCCGCATGCCCGGGATCGATGCCCTCAGCATCGTCGAAGAGCTGCGCGACGTCGGATGGGATACGCCGGTCGTCATCATCACCGGGTTTGACAGTCGCGACACTCGCCAGCGCATCGACCAGATGAAGGGGGCCGACTTCTTCGAGAAACCGATCGACATCGGAGGGCTCGAGAACACCGTCCGCGATATGATCTACGACGCCCAGGACATCTGACCGGCCGCCGGGGGGGCCGTTATCGAACACCGTTCTGATCGGTGCGGTTTTCTGTTACAGTATCAACTGTTGATGAAAATCGGCATGATTGCTCGAGGGACTCGTTCTCCATCGAAAGGGGAGCTCCCCTCGAATCGATCCCAAGTGGTACGTTGTGAACTCGACAAGCCCCTTCCAGACATCGTCTCATCTCAGGCCTGTTCAGGCGGTCGAACCCGTGCGTCTGCTGGTGGCGATCGACCCGACGGATGCAGAATCTGGAGATGATGAACCCACATGGATCGAGCGGGCTCGCAGCCACGACTGGAACGTAAAGTGGTCCGCGGACCCCGAGGAGGTCGCGGGCTTGAGACGTCAGTGGGAGCCGACGTTTATTCTCTGTCCGGACAGCGGCCCGATGATCGAGGCCTGTCGTCCCCTGGGCTCGGAGGTCGCCGAGGGTCCACATCCCTTGGTCATCTTACTCGTCGACGCCTATTCGCCGGCCGCGATCGATGCGGTTGTCGAGCACGGCGCCGACACACTTCTGGAGCGTCCGATCCGATTTGACCCTCTCTGTCGGCTGATCCAGCAGGAACAGCGAATCCTGACGAAACATGGGCCCGGCCGAGAGTCTCGCCTGTCGCTACCGGTCATCATCGGTGAGAGCCCGGCGATCCGAGAGATCTTCGAGACCGTGTCGATGGCCGCCCCCTCCGATGCTACGACCCTCATCACTGGAGAGTCCGGGACGGGAAAGGAACTGGTCGCCAGGGCCATTCATCGGCTGTCTCCGCGGCGCGACCGCCCCTTCGTGGCGGTCAATTGCGGGGCGATCCCGGAGAATCTGATCGAATCGGAGCTATTCGGCCATGAAAAGGGGGCCTTCACCGACGCGACCTCCCGGCGCAAAGGTCGGTTTGAGGTCGCCGATACGGGCACGCTCTTTCTGGACGAGGTCGGGGAGCTGCACCCCCAGATGCAGGTCAAGCTGCTGCGCGTCCTCCAGGAGCAACGATTCGAGCGCGTGGGGGGAACCGAACCGATCTCAGTCGATGTACGCATGATCGCGGCGACCAACCAGCACATCACCGGCAGCGGCAAACTCGAATCGATGCGCTCCGACCTCTTCTACCGCCTGAATGTGCTGCGCATCGAGGCGCCTCCGTTGCGTGACCGAAAGAGCGATATTCGACGGCTGTGGAATCACTTCGTCGAAGAGGCCGCCGATCTGGAGGCGCGCTCGGAACTCGAGACCAACCCGGATGTGTTGCCTTTGTTGTTGAGGTATCAGTGGCCGGGAAATGTTCGGGAGCTGGAGAATGTGGCCCGACATGCCGTGGCTCTGTCCAGCGGGGGCACCCTCACGACCGACTGTCTGCCCCACTACCTGACGGTTGCAGCCGATCAGACCGTCGGCCAGGACTTCGATCTGGTGGGCCGCTCACTGGAGACGATCGAACGAGAAGCGATCCTGCAGACCTGCGAGGCAACCTCGAGCGTCAAAGAGGCCTCCGAACTTCTCGGGGTGTCGGAGCGAAAGATCTACTATCGACTCAAGCAGTATCGTCAGGACGACGGCCCCGCCGAAGAGTCTGTCGAGCCGTCCGATTCGAAGGAGGCCGATTCTGCCGCGATGGAGCCGGAGACGGAGTCGATGGGCATGCCAGCCGCCCGGGCCAAACCCGTGTTGTTGCTCGCCGAAGACGACGACGATTTACGATGGGCGCTGGGAAGCTACCTGGCCGAATCGTTCGATGTCGTCTCCGTCGCCGACGGTGACAGCCTCATCCGGCGCGCCCGGGCCGTCCAGCCGGACATCATCCTGACAGACATCCGGATGCCCGGTCGAAATCCGATGGAGTCATTGCGAAACGATGTCAGCGAGACCCCAATCGTATTTTTCAGCGGACACTGGAACGAAAAGCGACGCAAACAAGCCGAGGCAGCCGGCGCGAGTGCATTCCTCGATAAGCCGCTCGACATCGACAACCTTGAGGACGTCCTCAAAGACGCGGCTGATGGAAAGAACAATCACTGACTTTCCTCGGCATCGTCCGACGACGACTTGCCCACAAACGGGGAAACATCACGCGGGATCGTCACCCGGTAGCAGGTGCCGAGATCGGGCTGTTCTTCGACCGCCAGCTCCCCGCCAAACAGCCGGGCAAGTTGTTCGACGATCCAGAGGCCCAGACAGCTCCAGCCGATCCCCTCGTCTCGGCTCTGGCGGACCACGTCTTCGAGCTCCAGCGGATGGCTTTCCGCGTCGATTCGAAGGTCGGGATCCCCGACGATCAGCTCGATGGCGGGGACACCCAGCCCGGACTGCTCATTGACCTCGACCTGAATCACGATCGAAGCGGGGCCGTCACGAGAATCGGCATCGCGTCGTGCATTGTGGATGAGATTGTCCAGGATCTGTCCCATCCGCTCGCGGTCCCACTTGCCCTGAATACTCGCCGCTGGATCGCCGGGCTGAATGTGCGCTTCGACGCTCATTTTCGGCTCTTCGCGCCGCAGTGCGCAGAGACGATCGGCGATCAATTCGGCCAGGTCCAGCCGTTCGAGCTTTAGACTGTCAATCTGCCCGCCGGTCAGCCGCGAGATATCCAGCAGACGCTCCACCCGCTTGGTCATTCGATCGACCTGTCGTCCGATCTCGTCGGCCTTTTCGTCGACGAATTCCGCGGGCAACGACGAGGCCATCGTCGTCCCCTTGCGCAACATCTCGACCAGCAGACGCATGGTGCCCAGCGGCGTCTTCAGCTCGTGGGAGGCGATGTTGATAAAGAGGTCGCGCAGTCGAATCGCCTCCTGCAGATCCCGGTTCGTCGATCGGAGTCGCTCGGTGAGCCGTGCCTGCTCCAGTGCGGCGGCGGCTCGACTCGCATACTCGTTGGTCAGGTCGAGATCGTCGCGCTCAAACAACTCACCGGAGCCATCGCGGACCACCGCGAGGACCCCGAAGACGTCGTCGCCGAGCCGAAGCGGGGCGAGCACGACACTTCGAACTCCGAACTCGCGGCCCGGTGACAGAAACGTCCCTTCGACGGAACGGGCCAGTGCCGCTGAGGAGCCGCCTACATCGACCAGTTGTTGCCAGTCTCGCCCAAACACCGACGTCCCCGTCTTGACCGGCCAGCCGAGCAGAGATTCTTCGACGCTCCACGTCTGCTCGGCGAGGGTCCCCTCGAGTTCGCCGGGCACTCGGTCGGCCGCCGTACTCCACGCGCCAACTCTCAACGTCCGAGCCTCCGGGGACAGAACATACACAATGCTCGTCGCGGAGAGGGCGTCGGCCGCCACGTCGGCGAGCCGGCCGACAAGTTCGTCGGTCCCTGCTTCCCGGTCTTTCAAGACCGGCTCGAAGATCGGGTGTGTGAGGGCATTCGTCGTCGAAGTCGAGGCATGTGATCGATCTTCAAGACCAGCCATCGGTACATCTCCCATGGTTACCTACATCTCAGACCGGGACCTACATGGTTATGCAAAACCGATTCCTTTGGCCGGCCGGGGGAGCCGACGCCCGGGGACTGCAAATTTTTCAGAAAGTGACGTCGCGCATCGCGATCTGGAAACAAATGGTAGACCCGGCTTTCGCGGAACCCGACGCCCGTGGTACGATTGGTGTCCTCGAATATGTGCATGTTAACCGGGTTCCTGCCAGGACCAAAGGATCCGACGATGGTGCAGTCGTCTCCACCCTCCGACGCAACATCCTCCGTTGAGGACGGTTCGACGACGATCGAACGGGAACTGTTGGTCGTGGCACGGAATCAACCTTTCGACGCAGACGGGACTCTCGCCGAATCGGGCTGGGACGTCCGGCGCGTCGAGTCGGTCGGTGAAATGAAACAGGCTTGCGAGGCCGGCCGGCGCTCGGTCCTCCTGATCTCGGATCGTGTGGCCAGAGAGCTCAGTGCCAATTCGACGGAGCCGTCTCATCCGAGCCGGTCGTCTCCTCCGTCGGCCCTTGCCGGCTTCGAGGGCGTGCTCTTGCTGGGCGTCGAAGAGTACACTCCGGCCAATCTGACACTTGCCCTCGAGTGTGGGTGCGCCACATTGTTTCGCTGGGACGATGATCCGGGTGACCTGCAACGGATCCTTCGGCAGGAGGCACGGCGACGTCTCCGCAGCCAGAACCAGACCGGAGATTACGCCGTCGAGGTTCCCCCGGTGGTGGGCCGCTCCAGTCAGATGGACCGACTCTCCAGCCGCATCGTCGGGGCCGCCCCTTCGGACGCCAACATGCTCGTGACCGGCGAGAGCGGAACCGGCAAAGAACTCGTCGCTCGCGCCGTGCATCGGTTCTCTCCGCGCCGCGACGCACCCTTCGTGGCCATCAACTGCGGCGCCATCCCTCCGGATCTCGTCGAGTCGGAGCTGTTTGGACACAAAAAAGGGGCCTTTACCAATGCCACCAGTGACCGAAAGGGCCGGTTCGAACTCGCCGACGGAGGCACCCTCTTTTTGGACGAGGTCGCTGAGCTGCCCGACGCCCTTCAGGTCAAACTGCTGCGGGTCCTGCAGAATGGAACGGTCGAGCCGGTCGGAGCCAGCGAGCCGATCGAGGTCGACACACGGGTCATCGGCGCCACCAACCAGGCGGTCTCGCCGCACGGCGGAGAAAGCCCCCTGCGCGACGACCTCTTCTTTCGGCTAAACGTCCTCCAGATGGAGGTGCCCCCACTGCGGGAACGCCCGTCGGACATCGAACCGATGTGGCATCACTTCGTGCGGGAGGCCGCTCGGGCCGAAGCGCGACACGGCCTGCGGGTCGACGATGCGGTCCTCGAGCGCCTTGAGCAGCACACGTGGCCGGGAAACGTCCGCGAGCTGCAGAACGTGGCCCGCCACTCGACGGTCGTCGCCCGCGACGGGGTCATCGATGTGGAGTCCCTCCCCGGTTACCTTCGAAAGAGCGCAGAATTCGACGATAGCCGACTCCCGCTGGCCGGACGCTCCCTCGAGGCACTCGAGCGCACGGCGATCCTACAGACCTGTGAATCGGTCTCCACGGTCAAGCAAGCCGCCGAACTGCTGGGCGTCTCCGAGCGAACCGTCTACTACCGCAAAAAGCAGTATCGGACCTGCGAAGATGACGCCGAGTCGCCGTCCTGATCTTGAACTGCGGTGTCGATTACAGGATTGTAGACGGGCGAGAATCTGACCCTTCCGTCCCGCCGTCGGAGATCTGCCGCTTTTGCACACCTCGCCCATCATCGGAAGAGGCCGCGTCCTCCCCCTGGTAGTGGCCTGCCTGGCCTTTTTGACGCTCTCGGCGCCATCGTCTGCATCGGCGATCGACGACCCGTCGCTGGAGTACCGAACCCTCGAGACGCCCCATTTTCGAGTCCACTACTATCGTGGCGTCCAAGCCCTGGCCCGGCGGACCGCGACACTCGCCGAGCAGGCCCATCAGGTACTCGTGCCGGAGTATGGGACCGAACCCAACGGAAAGACCCACATCGTGGTCAACGACAAGGTCGATGTGGCCAACGGGTCGGCGAATGTCCTCGGCCGAAACGTCATCCGTATTTACGGGATGCCGCCCTCTCCCGACGGCGTCCTCGGTTACTATGACGATTGGCTGCGGATTCTCGTGTTTCACGAGTATGTGCACATTCTGCACATGGAGACCTCCAACAGCCTCTTCGAAGCCCTGAATCTGTTTCTGGGGGAGACCCTCCACCCCAACGCGGTGCTCCCGCGCTGGTACGTCGAGGGCATCGCCGTCCACAGCGAAACCGAACAGACCGGCACCGGGCGGGTCAACAGCTCCCTGTTTCGGATGTATCTGCGCACGGCGGTCCTCGACGATCGATTCTTCACGCTCGGTCAGATCACCGGCCGGCCGACAAGCTGGCCGATGGGAAACGCCCCCTATCTGTACGGTGCCTTCTTCGTCGAATACATCACCGAGCGGTACGGCAATGAGTTCGTCCGGAAGTTCAATCACAACTATGGCGACAGGATCGTCCCCTTTTCGCTCAACGCGATGGCCCAGCGGGTCTCGGGAAAGACCTTTCATGAACTCTGGGGCGCATTCGAGGCCGCCACCCGGGCCCGAGTTCAAGCACGGCGCATTCGCGTCGAGGCCGAAGGGCGAACTCAATTGCAAGTGTTGACCGACGGCGGCGGAACCCATCGATATCCGCGGCGGCGTCCCGGAACCGATTCGGTCACCTATTTCGAAAGTGGACTCAACGACCATCCACGCTACGCGGAGGTCACCTCGAGCGCGGGTGACCGATCCGACGTCGATGTCGACACGCTCTTCGAGATCGAAGGGGCATCGGGGCCCTCGGACTGGACGCCCGATGGAGAGGCCCTGGTCTACGCACGGGGGACGATCACCGACAACGTCTACACCTATCAGGACCTGTTCGCCTACCGACCGTCCACCGGAAACCACCGCCGACTGACCGACGCCGACCGGGCTCGGGAGCCGGCCGTCTCGCCGTCCGGGGACCGGATCGCGTTTGTCCGCAACCGCGCCGGCACCATGGAACTGGTCGTCTGCGACTTTCGGTCGCTTTCGCTTCGAAACTGCCGGGTTCCGGTGGGAGGCCGCCACGCCCCCGACGACTCGAAGCGACACTGGCAACAGATCGCCGGGCCGCGATGGACGCCCGACGGCGACGGGATTGTCTTCAGTTGGTGGCGCCTGGATGTCGGGCACCGGGATCTATGGCACCTGCGCTTGAATGACTCCGATGACGACGACGGGCGTCTCGTCAACCTCACCGACGACGCGGCCCAGGACATCGACCCGACGTTCGGGCCGTCGGGACACCTCTATTTTGCCTCGGACCGAACCGGAATCTACAACATCTTCGCGCGGGATATGGAGACCGGCGAGACCTGGCAGGTCTCGAACGTGGTCCGAGGGCTCTTTTCGCCCTGGGTCGGACCCGACGGAGAGTGGATCTACGCGGCGACCTACACGGGCCGCGGCTACGAGTTGGCGCGGTTTCGCCGCCCCGGCCAATTCGACCACTCTGCCCCGTCGAGCTATCCGGCTCCCGCTCAACCGGCCCACCCCGAAGTCACCACCGGGAGCTGGCGCGACCGTCCGTATCGTCCGGGACGGTGGCTGGGGCCGTTGTTGTTCCGTCCACGACTGGCGGCCGCATCCGGTGGAACAGGGGTCGGCGTCACCCTCCAGGGACGAGAGCCGCTGGGGGATCACCGCTGGTCGATCAACGGAGACTGGTCGACCGGACCGGAGTTCACCGACCAGTCCGCCAGTGTGTCGGCCTCGTACACCTGGGCGGGCGGCCCGTTTGATCTGACCCTGGGCGCCGGGTTTCGACGCTACCCGAATACCCAGTCACTCGTGGCCGAGAGCCGTTCGGTTCCGTACCGCGAACACGCCTACCGCGGAAGCCTGTCACTCAACTATCCGCTGCGCCGAATCGACGACAACTTAAACCTATCCACGTCGTTTCGGGTCGAACGCACAAGCTTCGGCTCCCGGCCGCAGACGACGCCGAGCCCGGACGATACCGAGCCGTCACTTCCGGACTTCGGCTGGTTCAACGAACTGAACCTCTCGCTGAGCTACATCAACCTCGACAGCTATCCTCAGTCGATCAGTCCGGAACAGGGAATCTACGGGCGGATCGGGCTGTCGGTTCAGAACGACTGGATCGGGAGCACCTACGACCAGGTGTATCTGAACTACTCCCTTCACGGATACATCGCCAATCCCTGGGTAGACCGTCACACATTGGCCCTGAAGCTCGACGGCGGCATCGCCCGGTCGAACTACCGCGGGGCCGCCTACGGCCTCGGAGGTTATCGCCCACAGGACATCCTCACGTCGATCGTCTTTCAGAGGCCTTCCGGGCAATTCGTGCTGCGCGGGTTTCCACCCAACACCCTGGTGGGCAACCAGTTTCAGCGCGCCACCGCCGAATACCGGTTTCCGATCTGGCGGATCGAGGCCGGCCCGTCGACGGTGCCCTTCTTTATCGACGAACTCAAAGGTGAGGTCTTTTCGGAAGGTGGGGCCGCATTTGACGGGCTACTCTCCGGGGCCGACTTTCGATTCAGTGCGGGGGCGGAGCTGCTGCTCGGTTTGCAGATCGGCTACTACTTTGGCAGCAACCTCCGCGTCGGCTACGCCCGGGGGTTCGGAGCCGACGGCATCAACGAATGGTACATACTCTACGGCGGCGGATTCTGACCGAGGAGACTTTCATGCCAACCTGGACGACCGACGACGGGCTGAATCTCAACTACAAATTCGACGAGGGTCCCGACGATGGACCGACCCTGGTCCTCTTCAACGGGATGACACAGTCGACGGAACACTGGTCCTCGCAGGCCGAACGCCTCTCGCCGGACTTCGGCGTCCTTCGTTGGGATGCCCGCGGCCAGGGGGCGAGCGACGTCCCGGAGTCGATCTCGATGGAGGATCACCTTCGGGATCTCGCCGGCCTGCTCGACCACCTGGACGTCGACCGCGCCCACATGGTCGGCTTCAGCCACGGTGCGCGCCTCGCACTGGCGATGGCCGCCCGACGACCCGAGCGCGTCGACAAACTCGTCCTCTGCAGCCTGACCGCCGAGCCGACTGCCCTGGCACGGACGATCGTGACGAGCTGGAAGAAGACACTGGAACACGGAGGGCTCGAGGCCATGAGTTGGACGGCCCTCCCGGCGATCCTGGGCAATCGGTATCTCGAACAACATGAATCGATCCTGTCGGGCATCGTCCGCGCCTCGATTCGACGCAACAGCGAGGCCGGCGTCGAGGCGCTGCTCGACGCGATGGACGAGTATCCCGATGTCGCCGAACTCGCCCGGGATGTCGAGTGTGAGACGCTCGTGTTGTCCGCCGACGAAGACCTGCTCGTGACCCGGGAGGGGGCCGAATCCCTCGCCGAGCTCACCGACGGCACTCACCGTCATTTCTCGGGGATGGGACACACGATCCCCATCGAAGCCCCAGAACGTTTCGCCGACACCGTTCGCTCTTTTCTGCGCTGATCTCATCCACCTCGAGTCGACCCATGACCAACCAGACGGAGCTCGCCAAAGAGCTGATCGACAGGGCCGAGACGATCCTCGCATTCGTCGGCGCCGGCTTTTCGGCCGACTCGGGCATTCCGACGTTTCGCGGCGAAGACGGCATATTCGCCGACGAGTCGATCGAACGGCTCGCCCACGCAGAGGCCCTGGAGCGTGAACCCGAAAGGGCCCTCGCCTGGCTGGAGGAGACCCGTGAAATGGTCCGTTCGGCCTCGCCGAACGCGGGGCACCGCGCCCTGGTCGAGCTCGCCGAGTCGCGCAGCGTCACGGTGGCGACTCAGAATATCGACGGCCTCGTCGACGCAGTCGCCGCCGAGCGCGGTGTAGACCTCCCCATCCACTATCTTCACGGGTCACTGTTCCAAATCCGATGCCACTCCTGCGGCGCCGACCATCTGGAGGATTCCGGGCCCGATCGCGCGATCGACCTCTCCGAGACGCCCGAATGCCCGGAATGCGGCGGACTTCTCCGTCCAAACATCGTCCTCTTCGGAGAACTCCTACCCGACGAAGCCTTCGGGGCCGCGGAGGAGGCGGCGCGCGCCGCGGACCTCTGCCTGATGCTCGGGACCTCCGGCGCCGTCTACCCCGCCGCCGGGCTTCCCCGCCTGGCCGCCGACACCGGGGCAGCCATTGTCGAAATCAACCCGAACCCGACCGACCTGTCGGGGCTGGCCGACGTCACCCTCCGCGAGAGCACCTCGGTGAGCCTGCCGAAGATCATCGTCTGAGGGCGGAGATGACGAAATAACTACTTTTCCTGTCTAAAATGTGCATATATTGGGGACGTCGGTACCAATTGAACCAATGCTTCGAGCCGGGCCCAGGGGGTCCGGCCACTGATGTGGAGGAACGCAGTCATGGTCTACGATGTCTCGTCGTCTCGCCCCGTTCGCCTTTTCTGTCTACTGGTCGTGGCGGCGCTGTTTGCCGGCGGCTGCGGCGACAGTCTGACCCCCTCCGAACCACACCCCTACACCGAGTTCGCCGAACAACGGAACGCCATTCTCGGAGAACTCGTCTGTAAGTCGTTTTTCAGTTGCGAAGACCGCCCACCCATTCAGGTGCCGTATCAGGATCAGGAAGAGTGTCTTGCGGATTTTGAAGACGACTCGTCCCTGGCGATCGGCTCTGAATTCCAGGGGATCCTCCAGAGCATCGAAGCGGGCCGCACGGCCTTCGACCAACAGTCGGCCGATCAATGTCTCGATGAGATGGAAGTCGCCATCGAGATGATCGCCTGCAACCCGTCGCCCGAACCGACCCTCGGGATCCAGGTATGCCGGGATGTGCTTCAGCCTCAATTGACCCTGGACGATCCCTGCAAGGTCGGACTCGACGAATGTGAGGGCGACCTGACCTGTCGACGGACCGATAACGACGTCTGCCACGGCTTCTGCACCGAGCCCGACACCTCGAATCGCACCATCAAGGCGGAGGGGGAGACGTGTACCGATGCCGGAGACGTCTGCGACCCCTCGGAGAATTTGCAGTGCACACCGGTCGACGACATGGGTACGCAACGGTGTCTACGAGAGGGCACCGTCATGGAGGGTGACCAGTGCAAAACCTCGAGCATCTGCCAGCCGAACCTCGTCTGCAGTCTGGGCACCTGCAAATCATTCCAGGTCGTCTCTCAGGGCAATTCCTGTGACCAGCAGACCGCGTTCTGTGAAACAGGGTACGCCTGCATCGGAGAGTCGATCGATATGGGAACCTGCAGCGAATTCTCCGGCGCCGGAGAATCCTGCGACAACGCCCTCGACTGCCGAGACGGGCTCTTTTGTGACCCCCCCGACGCGAGTGGCATGCTCGGAACGTGCAGCGAACGCGTCGCCGCCGGAGAGGTCTGTGATGAGACGAAGTCCAACCAGTGCGAGCCCGGTCTGACCTGCGTCCTCAACGAGAGACGCGGCGAGGCGATCTGCCAGTTCCCGACCGCCCCGTCATGCGAGATCCCCGAGATGTAGGTCGTACTGACGATCGCAAATGACCCCTAAGCCTTTGGAATACTTGATGTTTATAGGTTTAGGGGTTTCGCATGTAAGCGCTATATGGCCCATCTAAATGTTTGCTAAATGTTCTGGTGGGGTGGTGCGAAGCGATCACAGCCGGATTGAGTTCGACACTCGAACTTTCTAAGCTGGCAGGGTGAGTTCACTACAGGGGAGATTGTCTGATGCGTCCCTCCATCCCGGAATTCAGCCTGCTACCCATCGGCCTCCTCCTTGTTTCAGTCCTCATTGTTGGCTGCCAAGACGACATCCGCGGGCCGGGCTGGTCTGATCTTCGTGATAGCGGAACGGAAGACACTCGAGCCGATGGGCATTCCTCCGACATGGGCGTCCATGACGTCGGCGATTCGGGAACGGACGCGCGGGATGCCTCGGCGTGCGGGGATTGCGAAACAGGCCAATACTGCAGCCCCCGCGACCGATGCGAACCACGCCGAAGGTGTGCTGACGAAAACCACGCCCTCTGCCCGCCCGGTCATTGGTGCGACGAAGACGACGACGTCTGCAGACCGAGCCAGGGAAAAGCGGTGGGGGAACCTTGCGAAGAGGGCTATGAGTGCGCCTCCGGCAAGTGCGATGCCACGGAAAAGGGATGTGTGTCGACGTGCCTCTCCGATGCCGACTGTCCGGCCCCAGACGAGAAGTGTGGCTACGGGCAGCAGATGCCCCACCAGACCTGCGATGAGGACCGTACCTGCAGTGCCTCGTGTACGGGATACGAGGTCTGCGGCCGGGACGAGTGCCGCCCGCCGCTGTGCTACCGAACGGCGGACTGCCCAAAAGGAGATTGTCTGATGTACCCCGGAAAATATGGAGCCCGAGACACGCGCGGCCAGTGCAACGTCCAGGGCGAGTCCCTGTGTGAGGGCTACGAGTTTCGCATCGCCGAGGACGATCCTTACTGCCGGCTTCCTATCGACTGCTGGGGCATCTACGGCGATGTCGAGGACCCGTGCCCGGAGGGCTACGAGTGCGTCCACGACGGGAACACCACAAACAGCCCCAGCGCCACCGAGTGGTGCGCCCGCCGGGTGACCGACGGCGAGTGGTCGCGCCCTTGATTCTCGCCACCGTTACAAGGTCACATAGGCAATTTACATCTCCCGGCTGATCCGCTTCTGCGGCCAGCCGGCCTTGCGAGGTCTGTCGACCGACCGAACGACGCACCAACAGCCGCTATCCGGAAGCGCTTCCGATACTCACCCACCCTTCATCGCCGACTCCAGCTCCTCGTCGACGATGTGCGTGTAGATCATCGTGGTGCTGAGGTCGCTGTGGCCGAGCGCCTTCTGCACGAGCCGGATGTTGCCCGTCCGCCGCAGCAGGCGTGTCGCAAAGGTATGCCGAAGTGTATGGGGCGAGACATCGTCGGCCCACGAGATGCCGGCCTTCTCGGCGTAGGTCTTCACCGTGCGGCGGATGCTCCTGGGGTTGGTCCGGCTGCCGCTCCGCGTCGGAAACATCCATCCGGCCTCGGTGGCCGGCCGGCGCGCCAGCCACTCGCCGAGTAGGTCCTGAAGGCCCTCGGGAAACCAGAGCTGCCGGTCCTTGCCGCCCTTCCCTTCGCGGACGACGAGCTGGCACGCCATCATGTCGACGTCGTCGCGCTTCAGGTCAGCAACCTCGGAGACCCGGAGTCCGCACTCAAGCATCAGCCGGACCATGCACCTGTTTTTGAGCCCGCTGTCGTAGCGCGTGTTGAAGACCTCGACCAGCGCGTCGGCCTCGGAATCATCGAGCACTTTCGGGATGGAACGGCCCATTTCGGCCTCCAGCGGGTTCGAGCAGCGAGTGTACCGATAATGTAGGTTATCGGTACGCATTCACTGTCGAATACCCGTGGCTTCTGGGCCGATCAATAATTCGGTACGTATTCACGGGCTCCAGCCGATTTCCGCCGCCGAGAAAGCCGGAGTGCGCTAGCAGTCGAATCGCGTCGCGCTTTCGGTCCCGAAAATCACCATGACGCTTCGTCAACGGGAAGACACCGTCTCACTGTGGAGTGTTGTCGAGTTTGTCAATCACTCGGGCGCAGTGGTCGGATTGCCTCGAACTCACGCCCCCATTGCTCAATCCTGTCCGCAGCGCCTTCGTCCAATCTCCACGTCCGATCCTCGAGTCGAATAGAACGATTTTCCTGAAGATATGCGCCAACGATTCGATAGCTTAGATTGCCACGCTCGGTGGTTAAGGTCGCAGTTCTGGGTTCCCATGCCACCTGGAGCCAATCAGCGTTCGGCGGAAGCTCCAGCGCATCTAGTTCGTTGATCATGGTCGCGAACAGTCGGTCCCCCGGCGCCAAGAGTCTCAGTGACGGATAGTCATCGAGATGGCGAGGGCGAAAGGTAATAGCCACGGTGTTCGTCCGTTTCCCGACCAAGGTGTCAGCAAGGGTTTCTTCGGGAACGGTGGATTCGTCCCAGTCGGCCGGTACGGTGACAAGGTACCCTCCTCCATTTTCGCGTAGTGCATCCGGGACGACTTCCGGAGGCAGCTCGTCGATCGGCGTGAACTCGACGCCGGCCTCTCGCAGGCGTTGGTTGCCAACGAGTGCTGCTTCCAATGACTCGACGTCGTAGGGCGGTGTTTCCTGGGAAGTGACGCCGATTTCATCGATGTCGGGATGCCGGTAGGACTTCCAGGCGTCGAGTCGGGCATCGCGGCGAACATCCTCTTCGACCGTCGTGTCATCATCGCCGACGGTGTGGAGGGCGTCGGGGATATCAACTGTAGACTTCCGGCCTTCCTCCTCGCTGATCTGGTCGACGACTTTTTCGCCGACGTCTCCATTGCCTTCCATGACGCGACTGCGAATCGTCTTCTCGACACGCGAGAGAATCGGCTGAACCTCGCCGACGACGTCTTCGAACATCCCGATGCGGGCATCCAGTGCGTCGTAGATGTCGCCGTCGACCGTCTCCTCATACTTGTAGTTCACGATCTCGATGGTGTCGTATTTCTGGCCAATCCGGTCGATACGGCCGATGCGTTGTTCGACCTTCATCGGGTTCCAGGGCAAATCGTAGTTGATCAGCACCCCGCAAAACTGCAGGTTCAACCCTTCGCTCATGCTCGAAGTGCCGAGGAGTTTTTCGACGCGTCCGTCGTCATCGGCGAAGGAGCGTTTGACCTGTTCTTTGGTCACGCTGACCCACCCTTCCGCCTGTTCGCTCCACCAGGTAGCACCGTTGCCGGTGAACGTGGCGATCTGGCTTCGATACGTGCTCTTCAACGCATCGCGGACGTACTCCAGCGTATCCGTGTACTGAGTAAAAATAAGCACCCGGTCGTGTCCGGCATTCTCAAACCGCCTCAGGTCTCGGCGCAACTGTTTGAGCTTGGGGTCCTCTCCGATGTTCTGAACCTGAGAGATGAAACCTTCAAGCGCTTCAATTTCGTCGATCAGAAGTCGCCGGCCTTCTTCGTTTGTAGCTGGGGTAAAATCTTCGAATCGGTCACCACTTTCTCCAATTCGCCCGTCTTCAGCATTTACCACTTCGGAGGCGTCGACACCGTTGAAGTCTGGCGAGGTGCTCGTCCCGCCGAAATCGAGCTGATTGCGTGTCGTGTACAGCTTTTCAAGCCGCCGCTGAAGACTCTTCTGGATGGCCCGTACGCTGCTGGTCAGTCGTTGACGATAGGTCGTCATGACGAAGCCGATTGCCCGGTTCTTGTGGTCCTCAGCTTCTTCGGCCCGCTTGTAGAACTCGGTTGTGTACTCCTCGATGCGTTCGTAGGCCTCTCTCGCATCCTCCCCAGATTCCTCCAGGGATATGTCTTTGGTCTTCGGCGCACGGTCGGGCACGCTTTCGTCCAGAACACCGGCTCGCTGGTACTTGCGCAAGGTGTCGCGAGTGTTCCGGTGAATGTAGGCCGCGATCGGATGCGCTGCCTTCAGTATTTGAAGAAGGGCTTGCCAACTCTTCAAATCAAGCTGTGCGAGGGCTTCACGTTTGTCTCTCTCATTCACCACGCCCAGCACGGCATCCGGACGCACCAGGCTTCGGATGTACTTGGACTGACGGTTGACGGCACCCGAGACATCGTTTCCATCGAGGGCCTCGCAGACGATATCTTCGAGGTTGTCGAATTTCTTGCCGTAGTCATCTACGAGCTTGCAGCACGCTAGGGCACGCTCCGCAACCTCCTCGGTGTCGGCCGCGCCGAGGTGACTGGCGAGGGTGCGCAAGATGGCTTCGCTGATCGTTTCGCCATAACCCGACCTATTGTCGAGTCTATCTCGAACAGCACGTTGGTACTCACCTTCAGATTCTTCTGTCGGATGTTGCGACAGATCGAGCGCCTCGACGAGCGCCTGTCGAAAATCAAAGAACCCGGAGAAAGCATTTCGGCCGCTCCAGCCCCCAGGAAGGTCAAAGAGCGAAAGGAGGTCGTGGAGTTCGTGGTAGTGAAGCTGCATCGGTGTTGCCGACGCCAGGTAGAAGCAGTGGACGTGGGCGCGGAGTCGCGTGAGCAGCTCGTGGAGCTTTGTATTACGACGTGCGTTGTGGGCCTCGTCCACGACCACGACGTCCCAGACGCCCTCGCGGCCGTCTGGGTCGAGTCCTCGCGCTGTTCCCGTGATGTCGCTTCGCGTTCGTACATCCCGTCCATTCTGGGGGGCGACGCGGTTGTGGTAGCTGTCCAGCCGCGCCGTATGCCACGACATGAGGATAATCGTCGGTAGTGTCCCACCCTGATTGCCGCGTACGAACCGCCAAACCGGACTATTCGTCCAGGCCTGTTCACGGTCGGCGGTCGACAAATCGACTTCGTCCACGCTCGGCGCCCGGTGAGCGTCACCCAGCGGATCGACGAATTGATGCGAGCGGTCGGGAGCCCGTTCATGGATGTAGGTCGGGAGATTGAATTTCTCCCATAGCTCTTCTTGCCACTGGCTCTGAAGACTCGCCGGTACTAACACCAGGGCCGTTTCGACCTCACCAGTCAGGCCGAGGCGCAGCAGTGTATAGCCGATCTCAATGGTCTTCCCGAGCCCGACCTCGTCAGAGAACATGAAGCCGTTGGGATACGCACTGACCGCTGTATCGGAGACCACGCGCTGGTGCGGCCAGGGTTCGATAGTCGCCAATTCGTCAGCCAGATGAAGGCCGCCGGGCATCTCGCCGGCGCGGGCCACGATATGCTCCGGCTTAAGGTCCTCCGACACCTCGGGGCTGTCGTCGAGAATGTCGTCGACAACCGTCTGCAGTTCCCCACGCTCCCGAGGGGCCTGCCAGTCGATCAATTCCTTTCGAATGGCCTCGGGCAACTCGTGAACCCGAACGTAGTCGTGATCGTCGTCCCAGAGCCGCTCGAAGGTCTCAGCGTCTCTCTCGACATAGACGTCCTGGCCTTCAACCCAAGAGCGATGGACCTTGAAGCGCTCAAAGTTCTTGCGCCACCCTCCCGCAGTTTCGTTGACACTACCCTCGAATGAGAGGCGGAATCCGTCCTCGTCAGAGAAAATCCCGAGCTTCGGATGGAAGATGCCCCAGTTGTCACGCGCCGGGACGGCCACGCGTATATCCAACCGTTTCTCGGCCAGAAGCCAGGCGAGGAGACGTACACCGGGTGGAGAACTTTCGCGTTCCTGGAGTTGCTCGAGCGTGCCCTTTAGTTCCTCGGTCAGTGCCTCGAAGACGGGACGATCGGTCTCGCGGAGCTGGTGGCCGACGACGAGACGCATGTGACCGTCGCTACCCACGAACGACTCGATACCTCGAGCCGCCGCGCCCAGTCCGCCGCTGTTGAAGTAGCCGGTGATTCGGTCGTACGTGTTCGCGCGCTCGAGTGCCGGCCGATAAAACTCACCGACGAGGTCCAGGCCCTCGTCACGCGAACCCGTCTCGTAGACGGAGTGCCAATCGTACGTTTTGAGCGAGGGCATCGGCTCACCTCCGAGGCACCAAGAATACTTTCAGCGATGACGATGTCGGCGGGTTGCAGGGTCGGCTCAGAACATGCCTTGCTGAGCCTCTTCGGCCTCGTCCGTCTGCTTATCGGCAAATACCTCGCTCGGGATGTCGAGGTCGAGATACTCGCCGGTGTCACCGCTGACGAGGTCACGTGCGAGCTGCCAGTCGTCGTGATCATGGGGCAAAAGCCGCAGAAGCGCCTCCACGATGGCTGCGAAGCTCGGATCGTCGGCGCAGTGACGTTCCTTCAACCAGTTCAGGGCTTTGTGGCTACCCTGCGCCTGGTAGACGTGAAGCGCGGAATGGACTCGGTCGAGGTCCGTCGCAAAGGAAAGCGCCTCCGGGTCAACGGGCAGGTGGCTGGAGCGCTGGTCGCGCGGCTTTGTAATATCGCGGACCCGGTCGGCGTGGTCGCGCAACAAGACGTCGCCGCTCTTCTTTCGCCACAACTTGTGGGGCTTCTTGAGGTCTCCCATCGACTCTCCGAGGCCGATGGCCAGACGGCGAGCTTCGTCGTACGGGAAGCGTTCGGCCTCGAAGACCAGCCAGGCGAGAAGATACCACTCCGACTTGGGATCGACGTCGCGAACGCCCTCGTTGAGATAGTGTTCGATGAAGTAATCGGCGACCTCGTCGCGTGCCACGTCCAGCGCCTTCTGCGGCCGGACGGGTTCGCCAGTGCGGTCAACGACCGGGTAGTGGTCAGTGAAGACTTCGAGCGTGGGCCCGAAGGAGGCGAGGATCATGTCCACCTTGGTAAACTCGACTTCGCGTTTGTCCAGTTCGGCTGTGCGTTCTCGCGCGGCCTTACGGGTCTTGCGTTTGACGTCATCCCAGAGCGTTTTTTCGTCAAGCTGCCGCTTTCTCTTCTCGCTCACCAAAAGGATGGTACTTTCCGCAGAGTTCTTACCGGCCTGATGGAGTGAGGTTCGGCTCTCCGTACTGACAGGATGAGTCGCCTTGACGGTAAAACCCGCCCCGATGAGCGCCTTGGTCAGGACATCCCAAGCACGAGTCTTTTTGTGGGTGAACATCATCGTAAAGATGCCGTCGTCGTCGAGCACCCGGTGCATTTCCTCGAAGATTTCGGTCATCTTCGACTCGTAGTCTCGCTCGGCAAGGTCCTGTTTCGAAGTGTTTTCACCAACTACATCCGAAAATCTCGCAGGGTTCGCAACTGCCTCATTCTCCTTGTTGGCTAGATTCTCCCGAAAAAACTCTGGGTAGACCTCGTCAAGATAGTGCCTCAGCCACACGTAGAAATAATCCGACAACTCGGCGTACATGACGTTGTCGTAGTAGGGTGGATCTAGCACAATTACATCGATACCACCCGCCTCTATTGGGAGGTTGCGCGCATCCCCCTGAAGCACTTGTGAATCTGCATCACTATGCGAAGACAGTTCTCGAAATTCTTCGTAAACCTCAACAGCTGAATCGAGCATCCACTCGTAACCCAACCCAGGGGCAATTAGGTTGTTTTCAGCGAAGGACCAGCGAAACGCAAAATCGTGCCGATCGAAAGCATGCGCAATCTTCGGGACAGTAGAATCCCAAAATGACATTCTACTATTGTAGTCGAAAGCCTTGTCGGCAGCGATCGCAAGGGAACTGAGGATAGCCTCTGAGACCGCCGAAGAATAATTGGCCTCTACTTCGCGCTTAATTTCTAAAAATGCTTCCAGATACGAGGAGTGAGACAGTAATTGCCTTGGTGTATAAAGGTCGCGCCAAGTTTCAATGCCATATTTCGGCAGTCTGGCTGTTTCTTTCCCCAGCGGAATCTCCTGTTGCAGAAGACGGCTGAATTCGGGGTTAGCATTGACAAATTTCTCGGCTCGCTCCGCTGCAGCTTGATCCTCTTCTGAAGGGGCGCGAAATTTTTTCGGGTATTGGCCAGAATCGGTGTAGACTGCATAAAGCTGGAACCCCATTCCTTGACCCCGTGCTTGGGACTTTACTTCGGCCTTGCCGATTACGCCTCCCTCACAGCGCAGACATTCGGCCTCTCCATGCGACTGGGTTCCTTCACTCGGGTCAAAGCTACTTTTGGCCACATCTTCAGGAAGCCTCACGACATTGAATTTCACGTCGTCACGGTCATTTCGGATCACTGGTTGGGCCGCAATGCCTTTGGAAGCCGACCCTTTATCAAGCCACCAATTTGGGGCAAGAGGGAGCCGCAGCCCACAGTCCGGACAGGTAATGGTGTGAGCCCACAGATAGGCGAGCGTCTGCTCGCCGGGCTGATTGGGAAAAAACTCCTTGAGCTTCTCTCGTGCCCTCTGATTGATTTTTTCACCATACTTCCGAATCTCAGGCGCTAGTGAGTTTCCTTCAATCCGAGGGTGCTCCAGGACCGCCTTGAGAATGACACTCGCCACTGGATTGAGTTCGTTGGCGACTGTCGGAAACCCATACCGGACGCTCTCGAACGGTATGGAGCCGCCTCCGGCCGTGGCGTCCAGAATTTTCGGCAGTTCTCCGTCCCATGTGTCTCGAACCTTGGCATGGAGTTTCTCCATTTCCTCATCGTTCGGGAGATTCTTGTAGGCCTTTCGATAGCCGTAATGTTCGTAAACGAAGTTGTCTCCACGGTCGTCCTTGGTAGCCCTCTTGTTTCGCACATGTTCGGCCACCGATCCCCCTTCCAGCTTTCCCTGTGGATCGATTCCTATCCATCGAAGAAACGTGTCATCATCAACACTTTTGGGGAGTACCGACCCGAGCACAGCAAGGCGAGTCGCCGGCGTGGGTCGACGAGCCCACCATACATGGACGTAATTCTGAGGGGGAAGATCAGAATAGTTCTTCCGCTCACGCTGAGTTTCAATACCCACTGCGCGGATCGGTACGTTCCCTTCGATCTTGAGATTGGGGCGAGAAGAATCGTCGTCATTCTTGTCGTTCGACATAACTGCAGACCTCGAAAAATCAGTCAATATGGCTGGTCAACAATGTACGGAGAGCCTTGGCGCCGTTGGGCGTCGATGGCGAGCGACAGAGGGCGTGCCAGTAGTAACACTCCTCGTTACTCATTCGATCCAGACCGCGAGCCATCGCACGCATTCTGTCGTAGCGCTGAAGGGGTTTGACGCCCACGAAAGCCAGCGCCAAGCGGATACCTGCATCTTCGGGGATCAACAGGTTGCCGCCCCGGGTCGTTGCGAGCGGGGCGGGATCGACGTCAACGGAGTCGAGTGTCTGGCGGACCACCGACAGAATGGCCTGGAAGCGCGGTCCTTCGAGTCGGCCGACCTTGAGCGCGACCCAGTCCTCCCAGGTCCAGTGGCCGGTCTCGAATACTTCGTCGCCGAGGGCCTCGTTTCGTTCTCGCAGGACAACTCGCCGCCCGTTGCGCTCGCAGCGGCGGCGGCGTTCTTCGGCCTGCGCACGGGGCAACAGTTCGTAGAGGACGGCTCGAGCCGTCTGTTCACGGTGAGTGCGGCGGGCGCCAAACACCGGGCGTCCACCGTAGCTCGACTGCGGTGAAGAGCGACGTTGTGGGGGTTTGGAAGTGAGTGTCATTGGGCACCTCCGTCGTCTTCCTGGATCGGGCCCTCGGCCGCAATCTGTAGTGTCAGGTTCGTGCCATCCAGTACGCTTTCGAGGTCGGCGAGCGGGTGGTCCTCTCTACCGTTCATTGGAATGGGGCTCGGCAAGTCGATGGTGATGGCCAGATCGACCATGCGGTCGGTCGGCTCATTGGTGAATGTCTCGAGGGGCACCTTGAGTTTACGGAAGTCGTCGAGCTTCCCTTTGAAGTTGGCCTGAAAGGTGGTTGTCCCGGCGGAGTTTTGGGCCTGATATGAGACCTCAACTCTGGTGTGGTCGGCGTAGTCTCGAAGCTGATTGGCGAGGAATTCGCCGTGCTCGAATTTGCTGCTGCCGCCGACCTCGATCGTCAAATGCTTCAGGGCCGGAGTACGGCCATTGGTAGTGATCGATGCGTCGTCCTTCACTCGGCTGATTGCGTGAGACGCGGAGAGGTTATCCGTCTTGGCCGACCAGTTCTCTTCCTGCGGGGCCTCCTGGCACTCTTCGCAGACGGACGGCCTGTCGGTCGAGGGAGAGTCGATAATCTTGCCACACGCGGAACAGCGAACATCGGTTTCGCCGCAGTCCTCGCAGAAGTAGGGAGGCTCACCGACGGGATTCTGGATGGATTTCCCACACTCATGACACTCCGAAACAGGCGTCTCAAGCTCCTGCTGATCCAGCAATACGGAGATGTTGTCGTAGACGAAATGTTGGTCGCCGACTTGAACATCTCCTATCCGAATTGAACTCCGAACGTCGTCGGAAGAAGAGATCGGCGCGTCATGGGGCCAGCCCTCCGGGTTTTCGTCGCCGCTCCAGTAGAGGGTCTCGGTTTCTCCGTCCCAATAGGCGTAGTCCGCTTCCTCGACCAGTCGGACGACGGTGGCTCGGAGTGGCTTTGTGGAAAGCAAGAAGTCCAACCCCGGTTTCCGAGCGAACTGCCGGGCCAACGCGTTGGTGGACATGCGATCCTTGGTCCTCTGCCACAACTTGTTCTCAAACCAGAAGGGAGCCCAGGCATCATCGTCGGCCCGGATAATGCGTTCATCGGCCATCGTCTTGTCGACGGCATCGACGATAGTGGTATCGCCATTGGCATCGACGGAGTGGATCTTTGTGTGTTGAAGCCCTTCCCAGTCCGGGTAAAAAAGGTGGCGGTACGCGTTACGGACAGCTTGCCCGAATAGGCCCCGCGTCTTGTCGAGCCGATCGCGCAGTTCGTTGAGCTGGCGATCGCTCAGGTCGGCCGTGCTATGGGCGTCGTCGCGGAGCTGCTCCATGGCCTCGAGGCGCCGAGCTTCATCGAGCGCCGAGCCGATCTGGTCTTTGTCGGGCGCCACAAAAAGGACGTAGTTGCGGTAAGAGCGGTTCTGCGGCGGGCTGTCGTGGTGTTTGGCCGTCTTCTCGTACAACGTCTGGATGAGTGCCGGGGTTTCGTCATCGTCGCTCACCGAGACGGACTCGAAATGAAGGACCGCAATCCGGGGACGGTCGGCCTTGTCGGGAAGTTGAGCCGGCGTATCCGGAAACATCTCCGTCTCGAAACCGCCACTGCTGCCGACTTCCTTTGTGAGCCGATTGCGTAGGCGGCTCCGGGCCTGTGCGTTTGCTGTATTGTCGGTGTACTGGTCGATCAATCGGATGAGGTTGGCTTCGCTTTTGAACTTTAGTCGCTCCTCGTCGTACAGGTAGTGGCAGGCCCGGTCGATGTTTTCGCCCGTCAGGGAGTTGAGGGCGGCGTCGTAGTCGTCAAAGGAGATGTCCGGGTGGGCGAGGTTTTCGTACAACTCGCCGCGTGTCAGTCCGACCGCCTGTTCGCCGATGGCGAGGCTGTGCCACAATGTCGTGGTGACGACGTGACTGCCGAATGGCGGGTAGCCCTTCTCGGTCCAGTGCTTGTCCTCGAGTTGGGCGTGTGCCGTTCCATCGGAGTTGTAGATGTCAGCCTTGATGGCCGAGCGAAGGTCGACGTGGTCGAAGAGGACGTTGAAGAGAATCGTCCGGATACTCCCGCTCGGTGCATCGTCGGCCGGGGTCAGGTCGGATAAGCGAAGAAGGTGGCGTTCGTGCGAAACGGGTTCGCCATCGCTGCCCTGATTGCGGCTCCATAGGTGGTGAATCGCCCGGGCAACTAGCTTGAGTGCACCTCGTGTGCGCTGGAAGTCCTGAATCGAGTCGACCTTCTCGGTCAACGTCTGGATAACGGTGGGGTGCAACGGGTAATGACGTTCGAGCAGACCGCTGTAGTCCGGGGACTGCGTTCGACTGGGTAGCGTTCGGTCAGCCTCCTTATAGAGCTGTGTATACGTATCGGCGACCGTTTCAGCAGCCCCTGGATCGACCGAATCGAACAGGCGATTGCGGAGCACGGCGCTGACTTCATTGTCCCCTGTCGGTGTGATGGCGCGTTGCTTTCTCTTCTCGATCGAGTCGAGATCCTTGATCTCTTTTTGAACCTCTTTCGCCTTCTCGCCGAATGCGTCGTCCGCAACGCTGTATACGACGGTGACACTCTTGGCGCTGGCTGCCGCCTCGAGCAACGACTTCATGAAGCTGACAGTCTGGGAGGCGAGCGTGGCACCACCGATTTCGACTGCCGAAGCGTCCTCCAGATATTCCGCTATTTCGTCGACGAGAATCAGGACCGGGTCGTCCGAGAGTTCGAACAGCGAACGCAACGTGTTCTCACCCGGTGCACCACGGTCCTGATCGTATTCCTTGATGTGTTCGTAGCCCTCCTGGCCGTACAACTGGTAGGCGATTTCCCCCCAGATCGTGTTCGTATTGGGTGCGTCGGGATCAGATCGGTCGGCACGAGCGTTCCGGGCGTCGATGAAGCCACCAACGATGACGCTGGTACGGACGTTCAACCCGCTGCCCAGGGCGTCGCGATAGGACGTCGCTAGCTCCTCGCCGTCGTTGAGGAACCGGTCGAGATCATCGACCTCGCCACCGGATTCAGCGAGGTGGTAGGCCGCAATTAAATCGTGGGTCTTACCGCCTCCAAAAGTGGTATCCAAGCACAGGATCGAACTTTTGTATTCTGGTTCGTAGCCTTGTGGCACCAGGAAACGGTCCACGAGGTTCGTCATCAAATCCCGAAGCCCACCCGTCGGATACGTGGAATCGAAAAACTCCGTCGGATCCCGGTAGACACTGGCGGCGTCCTCTGGATTGAAGGCCACCGAGGCGAGCTTTGCCGCGAACTGTTGTTCCTCGAGCGTTCCCTGCAGGACATCTTCGCGCGGCGTACAGGAGTTGAAAATCGTGGTGGGTTCGGACATCGATTTTTGTCTCCGCGAATCTGAAAGGAGTCTCACGCACGGCGAGCCGGAGGTTTGTGACTCGAGAATTAGTCGACCCGATGCAACGTCAAACCCCTGTCGAGTTCAAGGCCATATGCCCCTCCACCTTTATCAACCCTCACGTATACAGACAACGAGTCTCTTAAAGCTCGGGGGACCGCTCGCCAGATGCATGTAACCTTTCGGCCTACTTGAATCGGCATGTCCGAGTACCGGCCCCGAATGATTCTGACGACTAATTTTGGTCGACAAGGACCCATCGGAGCGATGTTGATCGACTCCGAACGATTTGAATGGTGACCCCGAGCATACGGAGCCGGACAGGAGTGTTCGCCGATCAAAACGGCCTTCCGGTTTTCTTTTCAATCGGCCCGAATTCTTCAAACGGCCCCAAGATCAGGCCCGGCCTTGAGTAGGTTCGACTGTCGGATTGCCACCGTCTTCATAGGGCGACTGATATTCCGAACGCGGCCGCGAACCAGTTTACAGGAATCGTCCAAAAAGTCGGCTAAAAGAGATAAAAAAAGAGACGCTCGATACGGATAATTCAGCTGCTGCGCGGGCCGCTCACTGCGCTGACGGTCTTCCTGGCGGGCGGCCGATCTCAATCGGCTACCTCCTTGGCCACTACTCCCTATGCCCGGGCGGTGGACCGAATAGACAGAATCTGGCGACCGTGGTAGAGGCAAGGTAGATTGAACCAATGACCATGGGAGGAGCTATGCACCAGCAGCGGATTTTCAGAGTCTACACCAGACATCCGACACGGTGGGTGTCCACCGTCCGGGCGAGAAGTGCTGCTGAGGCCGCTGAGAGGGCCAGAGAAGTCGCCGTGGGCTCTCCACCGGGACCACTCCTGGTGTGCCTGCCTGGCGGGCAGTGCTGGCTTTCTGATGGGTAATAGACTTTGCACGCCCACTAGATATAGCATGTTGAATATCGAAATCATGCCATATGTTGTGTTCGATAGATCGGCGAAGCTAGAGTTTCGGTTACCCTCATCATTTCTGTTGCGAGAAGCCGGTAGTCCTCCTGACGTATATCGGAACGCGCGCCCCGGCCACTCTCACTTCAAGGTACGACCCTACGAAGTTATCTCGTTCTAGAGCAAGAGCTCAACCTATGAGTGCCATTTCTGAAAATCTCTTCAACACGTTCCAGGATTGCAGATTCAATCATCATGTAGGCTTCGTCGCACTTGGAATTCTTCAAGATACAGCCGATCCCGATTCGGAGAGTGGATACAACCGATATCACAAGTACTGGGAGGGGTACGCCCTTCGTGTGGCGAGAGCATTGAGTAACCTGAGCGACCTTTTTGACAAGATCAACCATGCGCGGATTGCGATGAAAAACTTCCCAAATGGCGAGGAACTTCGTCGGCACGGGATCACGGAGAACGACCATATTCGATATCACGTCGAGGTGTTCTGCGTACGCACGAGGTCCGTCGAGGATTTGTCCCTTCACCTTGTTAACCAGACCTTTGACCTCGGCCTCCCAGAGAGGGACGTCAACGCTCGACTTGTGAAGGAAATGCGTCAAGTATCGGGAACCAATACTGAAGATGCACTCAACTCGCTCAAGGGGGTGACAAACGAATATGGAGGAGAGCGTAACAATATCGTTCACGCTCGTTCACACCAGGGTGAACGTCTCCAAGACATCGAAATGATTGCCGCAGCCAAGTCGCTCACAACCAAGTATGATTCACTTGATAATGACCATCTTTCTGACATCAACCTCGACGGGGTCAATAGCGGCTTCGTACTCGAAAAAGATCTCGAATTTAGAAACACCCTCGAAGATCTTGACAACGCAATCGGCAAATTGTGTGACACTCTATGGGAACGCTACCAGAGCGAAATTCCGAATCTGCCCCTTGCCAAAGCAGAGAAGAAAGTCCGCGAAATGAAAGCCGAAGAAAAAGGAGCAACCGGTTCAGGTGACAACTGATCAAATTTGCGCCACTCGACAGCCAAACTTGTCCAGCCCATCGGTCACGGTCTCCCGTTCGCCGAGCGTGCTCCCTATACGGCGGCGACCTCCTGGCCGCTCTGGCAGACTCGGTCGACCTCACGCAGCGGCCCCCAGGCTGGCCTCGTGGATCAGCGCGGCCGCATCCCGTGTGAAGACATCGCTCTTCAGCCCGGCGGCCTGCAGGCGAAGGTCGATGTCATCGCGGGTATGGTCGGGGGTCGTTTGGCTCCAGCCGAAGCCGGTGGCGAATGCGACTGCGGTTTTTTTTCAAAGGATCCAACCTGGCCACTCTCGAAAAACTCCACTAACCTTTGTGGTGAGTTCATCCTCTATTCGACATCCTGCTTGGACAGTGATTACGAATCTTATTGGAACGACTCATCGGGTGGAAATCGTATGGCCTGACGATCGAGAGACGGAGACGACAACAGTCTCCGCGGACACTCCACAGGAAGCGATCTGCGAAGTCATGCGGAGTCGGGCCGCAGACCGACACGAGATGGTAAACCCTGAAGAGATCACCTGGGCTTCGCTGAGAGGCACGACCGGCATCCTTATACTCCCCGAAGCTGTGGTCGGTTCGGAAGGGGCTCCCCGGTGCCTGATGGCATACTCCCGCGACCCTACAGAACCCGACGGGCCAGAATTCAGCATGCGTCTGGTCGTGGCTGTCAGTACCGAACGCGGTCTCCGGATCGCGACCTAGCGCAACCGACACTCCGTGCAGACAGATTTGGGGTTCATAGGCCTGAGGACTCAGCCCATGGCGCGAGTCACGATCTCTCCGGGCTGAGAATTGCTCACACCCTCCCAGGCGCCGTCGACTCGTCTTCGAGAGGCAAGCCCAACAAGCCAAGGGCAGGCCCTCAAGAGGTGCCCCCGGATGCGGTGTAAAGAAAAAAACCTCGGCTGGGCGCTCCCGGCGAGTGAGACTGGAAGGGGCTAACCTTACGGCAGCTTCGCCCGTTTAGCCTCGTTCGCGATGCTTCGGAACGACGAGCGAATATGTCGCCGGAGTTCCGATGCCGAGCGCCAGCAAACTCGAGCTCCGGGCTCCGGTGAACAGCAGGACGGGGAGCGGAGGCGTCGCCCCCCTGTACCTTCCTCGAATGTGTCCGGTGGGGGGCTGGCCTCGTTCGCGACTCTTGCATCCGGCCCGGTGACCGAGAGCCTGCACCACATGCGATTTTCCCGTGCCGCCCCTACCCGCACAGCAGTGGATGTTCCTGGCGCTCCACAAGTTTGTAAGCCCCGTCTCGATCTTCTCTCTCAATGAACTTCCAACGTAGACGAAGGGTCGCAGGCCTGCGGCATCTCGTGCGGCTCGAAGTTCGACTTCTTGGGCGGCTGCAGAAGTTTGCCGTCAATCGCCCGTTCGGATCTGAGTTCAAGCGTGTCGAGAATTCTCACCGGTCGAATCGAAATGAGACTTGGGCCGAAGACGTCCGGCCTGAGACCGCCGCAGACGGAGCTCAGCGGGCCGTAGAACCAACCATCGATGAGTCGAATGGTTGCCGTCGACCGTTCGATTTCCAGCACGTCGAGGGGGCAATATGATCCGTGGCACTCGCACGGCAACGCTCAAGGCCCGAGTCGCAAGCGTCCAGATCCGTCGGCTAGAGAGCGTCCCGTTCCATAATGAGCCCGACGGAGTGGAACTCCAGGTTGTGCAGGTCACGGAGGTCGTCGTCTCTGAGGATGGAGAGCCCATCGAATGGCTGCTGATGACCAGCCATCCCATCGAGACCGACGAAGACATCTGGCACGTCATCGACTGGTATCGCGCCCGCCGGGCCACAGAAGAATTTTTCAAGGCGATCAAGACCGGATGCGGCTACACCGCCCTGCAGCACGAACGCGCCGAGACGCTGCTGTGCGCACTGGCTGCGTGTGCGGTCGTCGCGCACCGCCTGCTGCTGAAGCATCTGGGCCAACATGCCCTGCTGGCCGCGCCGGCCAACGTTGTCCCAAGATGTATCCACCTGACGAATCTTGAAGGAGTGGGACACAGAACCTCGCAGCGACGAATTGACATTCCCTATTACACGAATGGCCGCCGCAGCCGTGGTCAGGGAGTCTAGCAACTAAAGTCGAAGGCGATGCCGTCTGGCAGGTCCTCGGCCGTGGCTGGCAACGCCTGCTCGAATACGAGCACGCATTCACCCCCGGGATGCAAACTCCGGCGGAGATGTTCCTTATCATGACAGCAGCGGGTCATCATCGTCGACAGCGCCGGCTCCAGCTTGACCATTACCGACGGACCGAGAGCCGTTGTTCCGGGTGACGTGTCGTGACTGTGTGAACCTTGTGTGTCTTGTGAACCTCTCCAGTGAAAGGGGGTGGGCGCCATCGTGACCAGTCAATCATCAGCACGCTTGCTCATCATAATATGTTTTTTTGATCAAATCATTGATAACTACCTACACATACACGGGCTGACCCCGTGACCTTGTGTGCGCCTCCCCCTCCCGATATAGACCTTCACAACCTTCACGACTTTCACATCTTACCCAAAAGCGACCCTTCACTCCGACTGCTGCGTCGAAGTGAGGGGTCAGTTCTGTGACGTCTACGAACGTCAGCCATCATTCATCGGGATGTGGTAGGCATTGATCTGCCTGCCACCAATCCGCTCTTTCTCCCTGTAGTCTGCCAGACCGCGCCCCCGACACTCTCGCAAAAAGGAACGTGCCGTGGTCCCAGCATCCCGACAGATGTCGCTTTGCTTGAGCATCGACTCGGAGGTGATGATGGTCCCCGACCCGGTATCGAACCCAACATCAATTTCGTTCGCATCGGCTTCCCGCAGTTTGTCGACGATGTCTCCTTCGACAACCCCGTAGACGTCACCATACGAGTTGCGCTTGTAGTCGCTTTTGGTCGGAAAGCGTGATGGCTGCCCGATCCACCGCTCTCGCAAATTCTGAAGTGCCCGGTCGAATGGACCCTGCACGTCTCCACGCTCATCGAGGATACGTTCCATGTGCCAGTATGTGACCTGCTCGATCACTGCATGTGCCCGCGAAACAGAACCCTCCCAAGGGGCTTCCTGAAATTCTACGACCTCCCACTTCCACGCCCTTTTGAGCGCCACCTCCATCGTCGCCAGGTGCCCCGCGATCCGCTGCCCTTCCGCCGAATCGGTGTCCTCACACAGCCGCTGATGAATCCGTTTCCATTGGTCCTTGAGGCCATCCCAGTCGGCCTCACGGAGATGCTTCACGAAGGCTCGTCCCGCATGGCCGTAGGCACCACAGACGGCGTCCTCCAGCCCGCGAGCATGGTCATAACTGGCGCCCGCGTCGCCCTGCTCGACCCGGCAGTTTAGCGCGCGGACCTCCTCACCGCCCTGCGACTTCGATCGCAGCCATTGTATCAGCGAGTTTTCTCCCGTGCTGATGACTGTCTCTTTCCACGTCATCGGCTCCCGCCGCTGGATGTCTGCGGTCAGTCGAGATTTCCCTTTCTCGCTGGCCAGCATCATGATGGCCTCACGAACCACTCGCTCCGAGCCGCACATTTTCAGCTCGTCGAGCAGCAGACAGGCACCGCTGCTGTCACGAGCGATGCCCTCAATCGCGTTGTCCGTCGCACGCCACGTCTTGACCATCTCGCCATTCTCTGGCGCTCCCCATACCGAGACGCCTAGCTTTCCGGCAGTCGTTTTTCCGCTAGAGCTTCGACCGAAGTAGTGCATCATCCACGTTGGGTGACCGAGCGGCTCCAAGACCGATCCTGCCAGACTCACCGCGATAGCTCCTTTGAGGACCGGCGTCGTCGCGTACTCACGGACCGCCTCTTGCCAGTCCTCCAGGGTCCCTGCCGTTTTGTCCCTCGTACGCGCCGCGGCCCCGTGAGTCACCCACCGATCACCGTAACTCTCGGACCCCTGGATGTAGATCCGATGTCCGTCGCGGCCATCATCAGGCATCCACCCTTGGTGGCGGGTCAGGGTCAGGTCTTCTTTGGATGCCTTCTGACGCCACCAGTCGATGCTTTCGACCCACCGCTTGTCCTGACCTGGCGTGATCTTCAGGTGGCCTACGAGGTCACCGATCTTGTCGGACTGTCGCCCGCTGAAGGCCGACATATCAACATGATGATGCTGTTCACGACCTGCGTCATCCACGGCCCGCAGCCGGACATACCGCGACCCATCGTCGAGACTCGTCACCGTACAAACCGGCCAAACGTCCTCAGCGATAGGCTCATGGACCTTCTCGACCTCCCCCTCTTCATCGCCGTCTTTCGCGTACTCCAGGCAGCACCAGGACCCGTAGAAGAACTCGCCTTCGGGGGTCTCCACTGAGGTGTCGGTCTTCTCGATCTCACGGTCGAAATCCACGACGGGCACGTCCTCGCGCTTGTCAACGATGATGGCGCTCTCATCGGTCCAGTACGGTGTCTGACGAGGAGCGTGGACGCTGAGCGCCATCTCGCCATCCTCGTCCAGATAGTCACTTACAGGTACATCATCGTCTTCCTTGAGAAGGTACTTGAGGCGACCCTTCACCCGTCCTTTCAAAGCGCGTACGCGGCGCACATACGCCTCTTCATCCAGAGGCTCTGAGGTGGCCGCCCACACGGCCGCCACCGTCTCTTCGTCGGCAGCTCCGATGATCAGCGGTGGGCACCCCTCCCCTTCCATCCACCGGAGGATACGCATTGACGCCCCGACCGACACGCCTTTGAGGATGAGGGTCACCGGGTGGTCTGCATCGACGGCGACACGCGCGTCGCCGTCGTCTGCCTCCGTTTGACAATCTTCGTCCTCAGACGTGTCGTCGCTCACCGTGCTGGAGCTATCAGGGAATCCGATGCTCCCGTCATCGCCCATACGGACGAAGTCTTCCCCTTCTTCGAGATGCTTTGCAGCACTGCGTTCGTAGTCGTCGCTGAGTTTCGACACGTCGAAACGATCGGCCCGGTCCATCCCCCATTCGATCGCCGGGACGACTTCATTATGACGACTTGACGGGAGGATCGATTTGCCTGCGGACCCGAGAATACTGATCACTTCGTAGCCGCTGATCATGTCGGCCTTCTCAAAACCTCCCGCCTGCAGCCCGGCCTCGATGATGCTGTTGTGTCGCTCTCCTTTGGAGGCAGACCGTAGATCATTCGCGATGCGTTCGACGGCTGCCATCGCATATTTTTGCTGCCTATCCGCGTCCGGACTGTCCCACTCCCCTTCTTTCATTTTCCGCAGACGCTCCCGCTCTGCCTCCCGCTCGCGTCGTTCGCGTTCCTTCCGTTTTTCAGTCAGCTCGGAGAGGCTGACTCCACCTGGCAGATCCGTCACGTCCAAAAAGGGGAGGTCGTCGTAGACTTCTGAGAATGCTGCCTGCTCTGCCCCTTCTTGACGGGGACGGGCCCCCCAGAGGAGCCGGGTGGCGTCTTTCGCTGATCCGTCGTACCAGTTCTCTGTATCGATCTGCTCGTCGAGCCAGTCGATGATGTGGCTGCGGAGATCCGAGTACCGCTTCCGAAACTCCACCGTCTGTTCATTTTCTTTCCGCTTCAGCGGATCTTTGAGCCACCAAACCAGATGATATCTCGGGTGATCCGGCGAGCTTTTCCGCAGCTTACACCCCCGCTCCGGTTGTTCGTCCCACCGATGGATGCCGTGGTTAAAAGACGACCACACCCAGGCAGCGTAGGGCAGCGCGTCGATCACCTCCTCCGGCCAAGGTACCCGCGGGACATCATCCACGTCGGCATCGGGGTCCGCTGGATGCACGGATTCGACATCCAGCGCGATGCCGTGGATTTCCGACGCCTGGTTCATCTTGCGACGAGAATGTTCGACGTCATCATCATCGACAAGATCCGGGTCAAAAAGCGCAGCTGTTAGACCCGATCCGATCTTCTGGCGCGGATGTTCCTCACGCTCATTTTGGAACAGGGTTTTTCCGTCAGCGACGCTGCAGGAGATCTCACGATCGACCTCCGACCAGCCGTCGTACTTGTAACTGCCGCCCGCTCCGTTGAAGAATGAGAATTCGATATTCTTCTTATCACTACTGTCATCGGACATGGATAAAGCTCCTTGTCTTGGTTAAAAAAACCATGCATATCTGCGGGCCATATCCCGCACGGAAAAGAGGACGCGGTCGGGCTGTTGCCCCGGCCGCTTCTTTTTTGGGCCATCTGCTTGCGCGGCCGCGGGAACGAACCCCCGTTAGAGGGTCCATCACACCGCAATTGCCGCGTACAAAACACCGCCCAATTCCCTCCATGTTCGCCGTCGCTCGTCTGAGCTTTGACGACAAAAAACACCCTGCGCCGGGCCAGCGAGGTCGACGCAGGGTGTGTGCCCACATGAGTGGAGGAAGTGGGCATACCTCATAAAGTCTAATCTATGCTCGCTGGCCGTTTTCTTGTGAGTGCGGCATCCTGACACTCCACTCTCTCCGCACTCACGCGTTGTACGTTATAGGAAGGATACTGAAATCAGGATGATCCCGATTTCCAAACTTCCGCACTACACATTATAACACATCTTAACCTTTCGGTCAAACATGTATTTTCCTGCCGATGCCGCTGTCACCTCCAGCTCGCGAGGCTCGCCGGCCTCTCTCTGGGTCCAGACCGACCTCGCATCTTATCGATTTTTGAGGTCGGTTTTTCGTCTGACCTGGATCTTGCAAAAACGCCGAGTCTTCGGCAGCGGTGGCAACTTAAGCGTGCGGTTCTCCTTAAAGTCACCCGAAGGCCAAGTCATGTCCCGCCGCCGTAGAAGTCCCCATGCCACTTACCCCTCGTCTCATTGATCGGCCGAGATCTCGCGGGTATTCGTCAATGAGCGGTCGTCCAACATTCAATGAAATGGGGCGACCTGAAGCGTTCCCTCATTGGTGGTATGCCCGATGTCCTGCGACGAGCCATGCATCACTGAAATCGAGCCTACGAAGACCAAACCTCGCGGCCACCGAATGACGAAATCTGTTCGGGATCTCAGAGGTGATCAGAGGACAATCACAAAGACCTTTCGAGGTGACCGGTCATTCGAAAAAGCCGTTGATGCCCGGGAAGAGATTGAGCGGCTGAAGACCGATGCAGATTGGCTTCGGCGGAAGTTTTCGGAGCCGAAATCGGAGCGGCGGACGCGGAATCTTCTTGGCCATATCACCGATTCGGACGACCCCGAGGTCATCTACGAGCCGAAGGACGATGAACAGCAGGATCCTGCGGAACGCCTTCGTGGCATGAGTGTTCGGGAGTGGGTCGAAGCGGGAATCCATCGAGACCCGGACCACCCTGACGCCGTCAGTGGATACGTACCAGTCGAGGATCCCGATATCCGGGGGTGGATCCGGGAGGCATTCGATCGGCAGAGCGTCAGTACGACCCGCGTCAAGGTCGCCAGCTGGGGACACCTTCGACGCTGGGGAGTTCTTTCCGACCGTTCCCCGTCGGATGCGACGGTGGAGCATATGCGAGGGTTCAGGGATTTCTTGGAATCAGATCCCGATCTCACCGCCAAAGAGTCCATCGTGACGTACCTCAAAAAAGCTCGGCAGATCATCAACGGGTGGGCCACTCGCGCAGGAGTCCAACAGCCCCTTAGCCAGACCCTCGATTACAACCGGATTCGTGGGAAGGACCCCGAGAGCAAGGTCCCGGACGTGCATGACGTTCAACGTCTCGCATCCGCGCTCGAGAGACGTGCCTGCGAAGCCGATCGCTGGCCGCGTCGAATCATGGTCTGGTCGATCTTTCGGGTCCACCGACTTACAGGCGCGCGCTCCGGTGAGCTATTGGGTCTCAAGACCATCGACATCAATCGCGACACGCAGACCCTTCACATTCAGCGTTCCGTCGATGCTACAGGCGAGCTCGTACCCACCAAGGAGATGCAGATCTCGGGTGATCGGACGCGCAGTAAACGGATTCCATTACTCGATCCTGCACTGGAAGCGATCGATGAGTGGCTGGAGGTACGCCGTGATCTCGGATGGGCCGAGTCCGACCTGATCTTTTGCCGGGAGGATGGCAGCCCTTGGCTGGGACGCAGCCTCTGGCGCGCATACCAGCGCGGGTCGGAGGCCGCTGAACTTGAGGCCCCTATCTCCCCACACCAGCTTCGACACGCCGTCAATGATTTGCTTCGACAGCATGGAGTCGGAATCGACATCCGCCGATCGATTCTTGGTCACTCCAGTGACCGCACCAACCGAGGGTACACGAATGTCCGCGCAGACGAGGCCGTCGACGGACTGCAACAGGTCGCGAAAGTTCTCAGCTAAATGTTTGCTAAATGTTTTGAGAGGCGTTTTGAGGCGGTTCTGTCATTTTCCCATTCCCCGGCTAAACCACTGCATTCCTTGGCCTTTTTATGCTAAAATAGGGGCTCATAAAATTCCTATGCGAGATCCCCGAGATGTAGGTCGTAGCGCCGATCACGAATGACCCCTAAGCCTTTGGAATCACTTATCTTCCTAGGCTTGGGGGTTTCGCATGTCGGCCCTATTTGGGCGATCTAAAGTCTAGCTAAAGTGTGAGAGCATGGTCAGCATTGGTCGCCGGCAAGGCTAGCATCTCAGCGCCCCAACCTCGCTGCCGGTGCATGCTGTAGTCCCGGGGCGGGACGACCCAATCTGTGACGGCCCCTACCTGACCAAGCCCATGGAATCCCTGCGGATTCTGTGGGCTGATGGGTCTTCTTGTCTGCCTGAAGACCCGTTCTAAATGTTTGCTAAATGTTTTGGTGGGGGGTAGCAGCGCGTTGCTCTCAATCAAGTTTGAGAGCAGCTTCTGAACTCACTATGGTGGATCTGCGAACTTCGTTGACGGGGAGACTGCCCGATGCATTACATCGTTCCTGACTACAGCCTCTTGCCAGTGGGTCTTCTTGTTCTTGGAGCCCTTACTTTTGGCTGCCAAGACGATGTTCGGAGTTCAGGCTGGCCCGACCGTCGCGACAGCGGAATGCCCGACACGTTCGCCGATGGAAATCCTGAAGACATGGGCGTCTCGGACGCAAGGGATTCGGGAACGGACACTGCAGAGTCCACTTACGTGTTCCCAGAGGAGCCCCCTTCCGGGACGCACTGTAATGACCAAGGTTGGTGCTGGATCCACCCCGCACCGATTCCGCATAACATAAGGGAACTCGAATCCGTCGGGGACCGCGTCTTCGGCGTCGCCGAAGGTGACGCTCTCAAAGGCCTACAGCCAATGATCTGGAACGAGGGCCGCATACAGCTCTTGAACCTAGATTTTGAGGACTACACGGAGTTAGCAGACCTCATAGTCGTAGCGGGTGAATGGCTGGCTCTCGATTCTCGCGGTGACGTATTCGCCATCTCTCCAGAGGGTAAGATCACCCAGCTGCGCAATCTTCCGGGCTCGGGCTATGATGACCTCTCAGCTGCTTCCCGCTCCAGATTTCTCGCCGTCAAATTCAGCGGCGGCGGAGCTGTGGTGCGAGATGGGACGACTCGCGAATCCGACGAATTTCCGGGCCACGAATACACCTTGAAGATGTGGCCGAACGGTGAGGTATGGGGGATCGAAGACGGCGGAGAACGAGATCAAAGCTCAGAAACTCAGTGGAATCTTCTGTCTGCACCGTCGTCGGGAGGCGATGACAATCTGACCGGACTCGGCCCCGGCCCAGAGGCGTCCTGCGGCAACGGGCGTTGGTTCGGATATTCGAAAAAATCCGGAACTCTCGTTTGGCCGAATTTAGAGGCGGCCCCAACCTCAATCGGTATCGATTCCCCGCGAATTTCGAAAACCGGTTGCGACGCCGCAGGCGACTTGGCCGCTGTGGATGTGGGTGGCGGCTGGATCCACCGCGTCGACGGCACGTTTCAGCGCGAACGCGTCTCTGAGTACGCACTCTCGTCCTCTGTGATAAGAGACGATCGAACGTTTGCTGGCGGGGACTACGGAACGCTTGTCGAGATACCCAAGGGAGAGGGCCGAATCTTGGATTCTGGGTTCCGAGCCCCTCCGGGACAAACGTCGCGGAGACGCCCGAGATTTACGGACCTTTGGGTCAACGACGGACAGAGCCAGGCTTTTTTGAGCTACCGTTCTGGTGGCAGCATAGGTAAGACAGACAGGGGCTGGAGTATCACGCCAACATTCGAACAGGACGATGGCACCTATCCTTTTGATGATTCGGAAGTCGAGGTATTCGGACAAGACTCGCCTCTTTTTGCCGTTGCCGATGGAATTCTCCTGCGTTGGGCCAACGGAAACTGGGAGAAGGAAGACGTCCCACTACTCGATCAACGCTATGTCCACGCCAATGCAATCGCCGGAAGCTCGGCCGAGAATATTTGGGTCACGTCCCGCGACCATATCCTAAGGTACGACGGATCCCAGTGGAGACACATTACCCCCGAGTCCAGCGCCATCCGCGAGTTCATCGACGAAAACAAGCTGAGCCTGCGCCGCCTTTACATCGACCCAAGCGGTGACACGTACGTCCTCACACCTGATTCAGCGTACCGAATTACTGGAGAACCCGGAAACTGGGGGATCGAGAATGCCATCGAGGGATCACCGTGCCCTGGAGTCGAAACAATCTACCACTCGGAAGATGGGACACTATGGACAGCGTTCGAGGCTGACTGCGTAGCGCGCCGATCGGATGGAGCATGGGCAAAGCTGCAAGAACCGCCAGCCCCTCATCGAAATCTCCTCAGTGGCACGCGGGCCGAGACATTCGTTCCTCGCCCAGGCGAGCGACCGCCACTGTTTCTAACTGGCCGAGGTATTTTGGAGCCCCAACCCGATGGAAGCCTGCGCGAAGTATTTGCAGGCAAGGTGATCGACGGAGCCTACCTGTCCAAATACGACGCCGTCTGGGCACTTACGCCATACGGCGTTGTTGCAAAACACTACTAGCAAACAGCAATGAATAATCTCTGCGCGTTGAGTTTGTTCAACCTGTCAGGCCTCCACCCACTTGTGTTCGGTTTAGCGCAACCGTCTGAAAACAAACCAGATTCTCGTTTTTTACAAGGGGATCGAGTCGAGTGCAACGTGCAATCCGGATCAAGTCCGATCGGCTGTGTAAATTCGCCCTCCGAAGGGCATAAATGGACTATTCAGCAGCTCTCAGCTCATTGGCTTCCTCCTCGTCTAACGACTCTTTCCATTCGTAGAATTCGTCCATCTTCAGATACCGGTGTCCCGTCGACCATTTCTCGTGTTTCTCCTGGATGTAAGCGCCGAGTAGGCGTCGGGCCGAGGAAGCGTTCGGGAAGATACGGATGACTTTCTCACGGCGTCTCGCTTCCTGGATAAGCCGCTCAATCATGTTCGTGGTGCGGAGGCGTTTGCGGTATTTCTTGGGCAGTGACAGCACCGCAATTGCGTCCTCGAGTCCCGCTTCAAGCGACCGAATGGCGTCGTCGGCCCGGCCTTCGAATCGGTGGGCCAGCTCCTGAAACTGCTCTCGGGCTTCAGTGGGGCTGTCGGCTTTGAAGACGCAGTCGAGTGCCGGCTTGAAGTCCGACCAGACGCTGGCAGAGACCTTGTCTTTGAGATTCCGTTTGAAGTGCTCCTGGCAGCGTTGCCACCGGGCTCCACCTTGAAAACAGCGATAAACCGCCTGTCTCAGTCCCTTGTGGTCGTCTGAGACGACGAGATCCACGCCATCCAGCCCTCGGTCCTTCAGCCAGCGAAACATCTCCAGCCACGATTGTTTGCTTTCGCTGTTGGCGACGCGAAGGCCGATGATCTCCCGGTAGCCGTCTTCGTTGACGCCCACGGCCATCAGCAGACTCGTCGGCTGCACTCCGCTCTCTCGACGCACCTTGATGTACATGGCGTCGACGAGCACGAAGGGGTAGTCCTTGTGGAGGTCTCGGTTGTTCCAGGTATCGACCGTGTCATCGAGATCCTTGCACAGGTCCGACACCGTCGACTTGGCAAAGTCCGTCCCACACAGCTCGTTGGTGATGTTTTTGACGCGCCGTGTGGAGACCCCGTTTACGACGATTTCCATCAGTGTGGCTACCAGCGCCTGCTCATTTCGCTGCAGGCGGTCGAACAGCTCGGTACTGAACTCACCGGCGCGGTCTCGAGGCACTTCCAGTGTCAGGTCTCCCACGCGACAGGTCATGTCGCGCTCTCGCGACCCGTTGCGATACCCTCTGCGCTGGTTGGTCCGCTCGTAGGTGTCGGCCTGCAGAAATTCAGTCATCTCTGCTTCCATCACCTGGTTGAGCACCTCTTCGACCAGCAGCTCCATGCCGCGATCCGATGTGAAGAGGTCTTGGATTAGCTCCTCCGGGATCGTAACTTCTATGTCCGCCATTGGTTCCTCCGTTTGGGTTCGTTTGCGCTCACAAACATCCCTACGGAGGGCCATGGCGGCTTTCAAGCTCTGCCACTTTTACACGCTATATCGGACGCAACTGCAATCCGGAACGATGTCGTTTCGGATCGGTTGCGGCGCGGTCCATCATCTCAAAGAGGTCTGCGTCCCTTTCGCGGCGGTGGGCGACAAGCGTCCACAGGATGAAGTCAACGTCGTCGCGAAAAACGGCACTCAACCGCTGGGCTGGAAAGACGCGATCTGGTCGACGTCACCGCATCGAGGAGTACATGGGAGCTTAGCAGCGGCAGAGTGGATGCCCATGTCGGCCCTCGGACAGTGTGGTCTTTCGAAGAGGGCAGCTCGTGGAGCCGGAGCGTGGATTTGAGTCTGGAAAAAAGCAGCTCGAATTGCCAGCGCAAGCCGTGTGCTGCGGCGACGTCTTCCGGCGTCAGTGTCTCGGGAGATACGTTCTTGAAGTACAGGTAATACTCTCCGCTGTCCGGGTCCTTTCGGCCGACCAGTCGAAAAAGTCGAGTCACCGTACGTGAACGCCCTAAGTATGTCCGAATTTTGATGTCCAAGGCTACGACGACATCCAGGGTCTGTGGCTCAAGCTAGTCAACGACCTCCTGGAGGTGCTTGCCTTCTAGTTCGATGGAGCGGCCGGGCACGGTCTGGTTAGTCGCGACGATCTTTGGATTGGCACCGTCTTTGACCTTGCTGATGAAGTAGCCGCCCTGCTGGTCGATGCCGTAAAAGAGGTGGTAATCATACTGCGCCAGCCCCCCATCAAGAGGCATCCACCGACCCACTGACCGACGGGCTTGAGCGGCTGGCTGTCGTGGGTGCGTTAGTCGGTGAGTTTGACCGAGTTCGGCCCGCCTGTCGTGTCATTCGCAATCACATGCATTTTGTCGGCTGGCTGTCCCTCGTCGGTGGCCTCCTAGGGAGGTCTCCAGATTCAGGCACCGTCGGGTCGACAGCCAGAAGTTCCTTGAACCCCTCCGATTGGTCGTCGATCTTGCGCGTGGTCTGTTCGATGCGCACATCCAGCATCCGGTCGACCAACTTGCGCAGCACCAAAGCCAGTGCTGGCGTCAAATGGTCGTAAAATGCGTATCGAGAGGTCTCGATTTTGGCTACCTGTTCGAATCGCCCCTGCAACGAAGTTAGGGTACGCTTGGCACCGGCCGGGAACCCCAGGTTCAGGGTCCACACCAGCACCATAATGTCGACTTTTTCGCTCTCGTTCGACAAGATCTTACACGTCGGCGATCTTTTTGATGAGAGAATCGGGCAGAGCACTTGCGAAAATCTCCGTCGTAAGCCTACCAACCATGACTGGCCACCTTTTGGGTTCGTCGTATCTCGATCGCTAGCCGGATGCGTATCGTAAGACGAAAGGTCTTCTTTTTGAATGGCTTATGCGGTATTATGCATTCAATTGATCACGAATGGGCCTCCACCTCTCAGCGAAATTCGCTAGGTGTGTTCTGCTGTTGAGGACGACTGAAAAGCGTTTCGGTCGTCTTTGATGTAACTACTCGCCGGAACCTGCTACACTACGGGTGTTATCTCAAACACAGCCATCGGGATTGTACATCCTTACGATACCAGTCCCTATGCAGATTCAAAAGGCAGACACTCCGTCCGTTAGTAAACTCGGGCGTACCGATCTTCGCCGATCTTTAGACGAAATCGCTCTTGACAAAGCGGCCGCCAGCTCCTAGCAAATCTATTGAGCTTAACTTCATTCAGGAGGGATTGATGAAGAAATTCGCAGTACTCGCGTTATTCGCCACGCAATTCATCGTCAGTACGGCAACAGCGGCGGAGCGGTCAGACCGATTTGTCGACGACGATGGGATCGTAGCTCTGAACCTGATTGCGCAGTTCAATCTTAGTAGGGCACCAACTACTAATGAAGCGGACACTTTCGAGCAGGAAATCAGAGCCGCCAACCGGATTCTATGGGATGCGAGTGATGGACAGATCCGCATCAATAAAGTCGATGTCTACACGACAACGGATGGTTCAGATAATACCTCGCCAATGGCAACTGACCCTGACATCCGCGTGGAAAACGGCACCTTCGCTCCTCGTGTCTTTCCGGGCCCAGAGCCAGGGTCGCTCGACGAAAATAACCCTCCCATGGAATCCGCACAGAGTTCCGATATTAAGATGGCTATCGGGACGTTGACTTCGAGGTCATCCAAGTACAGGGGCCAAGCTTTGGCCCATGAGATTGGGCACTACGCTTTCGGTCTAGGGGATGAATATTCAGCGGAAAGCGATAGCTTAGGGGGGAGTACCTGTGAGTTCCAGGACCAGTCGATGATGGAGTGCGAACAGGAGTTGGACAACTACGGCAATGGGTACGCAAAGACTGGACCCTGTATGGAGATGCGAGACCACGCACAGGGGCCAAAGGAGCACTGTATCATGCAACGACATTTCTACGGAACGCCTCCTTCTATAGGGGGAGACGGTACCCCTTCATCGGAATTCTGTATTCACGACACCCATGATAAAACAGTCGGCTGTGGTCAGGAGCACTGCTGCTCAGGGGGTTCTTGTCCGGGCGCGGGTGGTTCCAACTATCGATACACAACTGGACAGACGAGTGTAAATGACCATTCGTGTTGGCGGAGTATCGCGAACCAGTTTAGTGTCATCAACGAACCGACCGAATCTGCAGATATTGAGGCTTCCCCAGCAACTAACCCGCCTGCCGTGGATATTGAATCAGACTACACCGGCGAAGAAGCAAGAGTGTTTATCCTCGACCGGTCCGGAAGCATGGGTCGATCGATATCGGCGAGTGTGACGGAGGTCTGCGATAACGGTGAAGACGATGACGTCGATGGGGTTTGCTGTGAAACAGGTTGCCCAAGCGGCACGACCTGTCCATCCGGCACCGAGAAATGTAAGTTGTCGAGGCGCTCACATTTAGCTTCCAAATACTCGGCGGAGATCTTGAGCCAAGCCATTCCTAAGAAATATTCGAAGTATGCGGCGCTTACATTTGCCGACTCTCCGACGCAAAAGAAATCCTTCGACCTTCTTATCCATAGCACCGAAGACCCCAATGGAAGCGGAAACTACCAGAGCTATCAGGACGTGGCCACGAACATGTCTATCGGAGGTAATACCGGCATCGGTAGAGCCTTGTCGGATGCATGCGATTTGCTTCAAGCCCGTCATGAGCCCCGAAAGAGCGTCTACTTGTATACCGATGGTCACAACAATGTTGGGCCTGATCCGATTCAAGTTGCGCAGGAATGCTACGACGACCATGGAGTTGTGACGAACGTTGTGGGGAGCTTTGATGCCGCCAATACCGAGGAAGTCGACGGCATCGGAACCGGAAAGGCATTCGTAGATGAGGATGGGCGCCACGTGTCGAATATGATGAGGCGAATGATTCTCGAATCTACAGGATGGGTTCCCGTCATTCCGCGCGAGCCGTTTCGGGTGAACGCGGAGGCTGACGAGTCCACTGAAACGATTGCAGAAGGTGAGTGGTTTTCGCAGGACAGCCCATTTCTCGGTGATGCTCCTACAGATGTCCAGGAGAACGTCTTTGAATTCTGGGTTCCGAAGGAATCGAATGGGCTTGCAGTCGGTGCAAGTGACACATTGTTGTCCGGCGACGACTACGCGGTGGAGGTCGAGCTAATAGGTCCGTCATCTCAGTCTATTCATCTCGACCCAGGGAACTCCCTGAGTCGGCTGACTGTAGTGAGTAACGACACGACCTTGACCGGACAGCTGGATGATCCTGAATCTGGTAAGTGGGAGGCGCACATCACACCAAAGAATGGTGTTGAGTTTTCCCGAGGGGATTTCCACGCCCATGTCATGACCAACCCTCATATGGAAGCCGAAGTTGTCGGCTACAATTCGGGTAGCAACTCGGTCGAAATCAGGGTTGTCCCATACAACGACTATCGAATGGACGGCGCGTCGGTCTGGGTTCGGAAGCGAGGGCCTAACGGAGGCCTTTTTCAGGCCCAGGAGACGGACAAGGGCGGCGAATACATCGCTGAGGTTCCGATTTCGTCTGCTGGACGGAAACACTTCGAGATTCAGGCCTCGACCATCGGAGTGGACGCGTTAGAAAACGTGGGCGAAGTCCGTTATCTTGGACTGAACATCTCGCCGCCGATTGCTCCGGACATCAGAATGTCCGATCGGTTGACACACTACGTAGTAGATCCCTGAGTACCGGATAGATTGAGAGGCTCAATACCCCGGCGATTGAGGATTTGATACTCTGTCGCCGGGGTTTCATGTTTTGCGCGCTGAATCTTGTCAATGACCCGTGGGTGGTAATAAGCTATCGCCGGAGTCTCGCCTTCACCGGTTCGAGCTACTTGATTCCACATTGTAGGAGGACTCAAAATGACCAACGCCAATATTCAAAATCGTCTCTGTTTATTCGTTTTTTGGTTCGGTTTTTTCGGGATTTTCGGCTGTTCTGGAAGCAATGGCTCGGCTCCATCGGACGCGGGCACCGATATGATTGAAGCAGATGCTTCTCCGTCGCGGAAAGGGTTCCGCGGCGAGCCGCCCGCGTCTGTATCTTGCGATCCTTCGAACAGCGTTGAAGGCGAGAAACTCAGTAGTGTCGTTTTTTCTTCGTTTAGTATCTCAGGTGAGATACATGGTTGCGGCGTGACTGGTGAGGATAGCATTCGATGTTGGGGCAATGAGACTTCCGGGCAGAAGTCCGAGGCTCCAGGCGGTGCTTTTACTCAAGTTTCTTTGATGTGGGATCAATCTTGTGGGATCAGTTCTGCGGGCCATGCAAACTGCTGGGGCGGGCCGTACATTGGCAACTCCACGACACCTCCTGAAGGGCCTACGTTCAGTCAAATTGCACTCACCGAAGAGTTCGGTTGCGGAATTAACAAGTCCAATGGCTCCGTGGAGTGTTGGTGGGCCGACAGCACGCTCGATCCTCCCTTCAACCTTGATCAGCGCGTTCCCGAAGGCAAAGCTACGCAAATTGACGGTCATCGTGGTCTGATGTGTGGAATTCTCACAAGCTCTCAAAACGGAACCAATCTCAAGTGTTGGGGAGAGCGAGTTGAAGACGGCGAAGCCATTCCCGACTCAGGTGATTTCATCGATTTGGCAATCGGTGAGAGAATTGGTTGTGCTCTGCGCTCGGACGGCTCGGTGAATTGCTGGAAATCCGAGTGGCAAGACTGGACACCTGCGCCTTCCGAGGAATTCGTCGAGCTTGAGGGTTCACGCTACAACGTCTGCGGCATCACACAATCAGGTGACGTCAACTGCTGGGGACGAGAAGGCTTGTCGAATCGCTTAAACAGCCAAACTCCGGACGGTTGTATCGACCAAATTCGGATGGGTCCCGGTATCGCCTGTTACGCCCGACCGGACGGCAAGGTCGCTTGCTGGGGTAATGACGCCGTCCCTCATTTCCAGTTCCCGTGATGACAGATCACTCCAAGCCCATGGAATCCCTGTGGATGCTATGGGCTGATGGGTCTTCTTGTTTCCCTGAAGACCGGATCTAAATGTTTGCCAAATGTTTTGGTGGGGGGCTGAATCGTCGGCTCTTGACGTAGCCAGGGCCGCTTGTTGGAGCGACCTAATAGGATCCAATTGGGGCCTGATCAGTCCCGCCGATGAGGTGGCTCCGTTGTTCGCGCCAGCCGCACAGATGCTCGCCGCGCTGGCCGCGGACGTTTAAAGTTCGAGAGTGCGCCGCCGGAGCAGCGAAAATGACGAGACGGCGGAAAAACCTCTCTTATTGAGCCAAACTACGCACCTACTTTACACTGCGGACTAAGTGGAAATCTCGTGCTGGCCCGGCTGCTATTAGTGGATGAGACCACGAATCCGTTGCTTTCAACCTACCAATGGTAATGAGGCAGGAAAAACTCGAAGCGAGCGCTCTACTTTCGGCATGGAAGGAATGGCTTGGGCGGGGAGCCGACGTGGCCCAACTGAAGCCCATTCTTCGTGGCCGCGACCTATCCCCATCCCAGTTTGCCCAAAACGATTTCGCGCGGTTCCAGAACTGCTTCGAATACGTGGAATTCGATGTCGCCGGCAAGACCATTTGGTTTCCCAGAAAAAAACCTGACGGCATTTTAAAAGGCGTATCTGAGCGGCCTCGCCCTTGGAACGAACGTGGTTGGTTCCACCCCCCTTACCTTTCGAGAGGACTTGTTAGACGGTTGCTAGAGACGGATCAGTTCGACGAACTTTTGGCAAACGGATATTCTCTTCTCCACCTAGCCACGATGTGGAACCAGGGGTTCCGTGAGTTATCAATTTTCGAACGGTTCTGCCCGGTAATCTTCGAGTCGATCGAAGCACATGCGCTAGGGCTTGAAGACGTAGCCGTCTCAAGCTTGGTACCGGTTATCGAAGGAACTCTCCGAGAGCTACAAGACCGTCTAGGGTTCGCGGGAGAATCAATCACAGATCGGCTGGAACATTTCGCTCCCGCTGTTGCCGAGAATGCCGGCGGTTGGTTCTACCAATGCGACTGGCTTCCTCGGCGATTTCGCAGCTACGACTACCTGAAGAGAGTGGATGAGTTCGTATGGCTCGTCGACGGCTATGTCCTTTTTCTGAAGGAGCACCTCTTCGCCGATACTGATAACTTTCAGAACCCATCTGAACTCAACCGCCATGGTATCCTCCATGGACTGTTCGATAGCTACGGCAGCCGTACGAATTTCTTCATGCTCTACTCCATGCTTGAAATGCATGCGTTCATCACGAATCTAACGGGGGAAAACCAGTTCCTGCTTTTTCCTGAGATGAACGAGCACTCCGAGAAGACCAGTTTGTATCTCGGCGGATTGGACAGACTATCGTCGGTGCGGAAAACCGTGAGTCAACGCATTACGCAGCAGCGATAGCAACGCTGTAGCGAGTCACGCTATTTGATGGACGGCCGGGCACGTTATCTGATGGAGAGTTGGGCGCCCTCGGCCATGCACGGGCGTGATGGGATGTGTGGACGATGTCGCCATGCACGGGCGTGATGGAAAAAAGCCGGGCACCTGTCTGGCAGATGCCCGGCTGAGATGCGGCGTAGGTGGTTGCGTGTTTTTCAGCCTCCGTCGGTTGAGTGCATCGGCTCGACGTCCAGCGCCTGGGTGACGGTCTCCCCTCGACAAGCGTGCGTCCTTGCCCGGCGGCGACCTCCAGGGCGCTCTGACAGATCCGGTCGACCTCACGCAGAGTCCCCAGACTGGCCTCGTGGATCAGCGCGGCGGCATCTCGGGTAAAGACATCTTTGTCCAGGCCGGCTGCCTCCAGCCGAAAGTCGATGTAGTTGCGGGTGTCATCTGGATCGGTGGGCTCCAGTCGAAGCCGGTGGCGGATCCGGCTGTAAAGCGACCAATTCCGCCTCAGCTCCAGCCGGTCTCTCAGTTCCGGCAGTCCGATCAGCACCACACTGAGCAGCGGCTGTCGGTCCCAGTCGTAGTTCAGCAGGATATGCAGATACTCCAGGGTCTCCTGGCGCAAGAAATGAGCCTCGTCGAACAGCAGCACCGGATGGGTCTGGTCGCGCCCAAGCTCTTCGACGTGGGTCGACACGGCGTGAAAGTGCGAAGCGACCGTCGCGGCCGCCTCCAGATCGAGGGCCACATAGAGCTGACGGTAAAAGTCCCGCCGCGACAGCGTCGAGTTGTGCAGATACGTCAGCCTCAGGTCGGTCTCTGACAGATCCTGGCGGACCGCCCGCAGCACACAGGTTTTGCCGACCCCGGGTTCGCCGGTCAGCAGGATGTTTTCGCGGTGGCGAAGCCCGCGGGTGATGGTGCCGATGAGCTTGGATTTGGACGGTGGGCGCCATGATTCATCAGTCAGTTCGGCGTATCTAGGCGCAGATGCCCAAATGCTTTCCGGCGCAGGAAGCATTTGCCCGGTCTGTCACACACTCACTTGAATCGACCACCTCCCGGATGATCTCATGACAGGTCGTCCAACAACTTTCGGCTACCGATTGACGTTGCATCGGTTTGACGGACACCACGGAGTCTAAATCTATGCTGAATACGCCTTCCGGTACTCGATTGGGCT
>CAJXPB010000004.1 GCA_913057905.1 uncultured Pseudomonadota bacterium | reverse complement strand
CCCAGGCACGTCCGACGCCCGCGTGAGCACCGCGAACCCCGGGTGTCCAACACACGAAGACCCAGGCACGTCCGACGCCCGCGTGAGCGCCGCGAACCCCGGGTGTCCAACACACGAAGACCCAGGCACGTCCGACGCCCGCGTGAGCACCGCGAACCCCGGGTGTCCAACACACGAAGACCCAGGCACGTCCGACGTCCGCGTGAGCGCCGCGAACCGCCGGGGTGGCCAGCCCACGAAGGCCGAGCCAAACCCGACTCACGCAGCCCAGCGGAAGGCTTCCATCGCCTTCACTTCGTCGAACTTCGGCTCGAAGCCGGTCTTCTGACGAAACGCCTCGTCATCGACGACCACCGGGTACTTCAGGTGAGGAACGGCGCCTTCGGGCAGATCGGGGAAGCCGAATCGGCCGAGGGCGTGTTTGACCAGCGACTCGGGCAGGGGGATGTTGGTGCGACCCGTCACCTCGATCAGCAATGATAGTGGGACGGGCTGAGGGCCGGCCACGTTGTAGACGCCCCGAAGGTCCTCCTCCATGGCCCGGCAGATGGCGCGGGCGGCGTCACGGTCGTGGATGAACTGGTACAGCGGGTCGAAGCCCATGACCGTGGGCACCCGGGGCCCGGCCAGGTAGCTGGCCAGTGTGCCGCGCCGCGATGGTCCCAGGGTGTAGCACAGCCGCAACACACAGGTGTCCATCTCCGGATATCGCCACAGCGCCGAGCCGGCAAAGAGATCGGCGGCGACCATGTCTGCCAGCTCCGGAAAGGTCGATACAGCCAGCGGAGGTTCGTCTTCGGTGTAATACAGCGGCGCGTCGGAGGCAGCACCGTAGACGGTGTGGCGGCCCACGAAGATCGCCCTGCTGACTCCGTAGTTGTGACAATGGTCGAAGACAGCACGGGTTCCACGAAGGTTGATGCGGTAGCGCTCCTCGGTCGAACTGGTGAAGTGGGTCACCGTCGCCATGTGAATGACCGCATCGGGCCGGTGGGTCCGGAACACATCTTCGGCGGGCCGCTTTCGGATATCGGCACTGAACATCTCGACGCCTTCCGGGGCGTCGGGCCAGGGGCGGCGGTCGATGCCCAAGACGTCGTGGCCGCTGGCGACCAGCATCTCGGCGACCGTGCGGCCGAGTTTACCGGAAATACCGGTGATGAGCACCTTCATTCATCCTCCTCAGCCGTATCGTTCGTAGAACCCTCGATGGCCCGTTCGCGGTCGCCGCGCCCGATGCGCTTTCGCCAGTGGCGCCGCCCCTTCTCGATCAGGGCCTCGATGCGGGTCCGGACCTGGTCGATGTACTCTTGAATCGTCTCGTCGGACTCCGTGCCGTCCCCCTCGAAATTCATCGGCTCTCCGAAGTGAAATTCGCAGTGGACCGGCAGGGGAATCGGCAGAAGATGCGGAGGCACCGGGACGTACGGAGCACCCAGCAGGTTGCCGAGCTTCTCGAGGCGAAACATCACGGGCATCGCCTCTTCGCCTCCGATGAATGCAAAGGGAATGATCGGGGAGTCCGACTTCAGCGCCAGGCGCATAAATCCCGTGCCGAAGTCCAGCAGCTTGTAGCGATCCTTGAAGAGCTTGGCCGTCCCCTCGGCGCCCTCCGGAAAAACCATCAGCAAACGGTCGTCCTTCAGAAGCCGCACGGCGTGTTCGGGAAGGCCGGTAAACTGCCCCATACGGCTGAACCATTGCGAGACAATGGGCCAGCGATTGGCAAACTTGTCGACCATCCCGTGGACGAGACGCGGCGGCTCTTTGTCAAAAAACAGTGCCGACAGAAGCATCGCCCCGTCGACGGGAATCCCGCCCGAGTGGTTTCCCACCAGCATACCACGCCCCTGGCCCGGGACGTGCTCGAGCCCGTAGCACTCCACCGAGAAATACCGCTCGTAGAACGGCCGAAACACCGTAAAGACGTTCGCCAGGTGTTCCTGCGAGATCCCGTAGCGGTCGAGGCCGTAGCGATTGAACGGGATTTGCAGGCGCCGTACGCGCTCGAAGACCTCCGGATTGTTGATAACGTTAAAAGGCATCAGTCGCCGGAGCTCTCCTGCGAATCGATGTTCAGGAAGAGCCCGCGATCGGTCGCTCGCAGGGTGACCTTGCGCGAGATCTGGCAGCCCTTGCCGTCTTTGCCGCCGGTGATCTTGGTCGCCATCTCTCGGGCGCTCTCCGGAAGCGAATCGACGATCGACTTGCAGTGAAATCGAAAGGCCATCATCGCTCGGTCATCCGCGGCTTGACTCGACGCTTCAGCCTCGGAGGAATCCGACGTCTCTGGTTTCAAGACGCGTTCGAGCTCGGCCGCCATCTTCGCGCCGATCGAGGCCCCGATAATCTTGGAGGTCATCGCCAGGTGCGGGGACTCCAGCCGCTTGGACTGCTTCGACAGCCGCTCCAGCAGGACCGGCGCACCATCCTCGGATACCTCGAGTTCCTGGAGGCCGGGCACGAACATCCTGAGCTGGCTGAAAATCGTCTGAATCTCCGGTGAGGCCACCAGCCCGACCGCATTCAGAGCGCGCAGATCCTGAAAACTGGAGCCGAACTCAACGGAATCGACCATCAGCGAAAACCCGTGGAGTTTTGCCAGCCACGCCGGTCGGATAAACTGCGCCGAATCAGCCCGCTTGGCCTGTTCATTCATCTGTTTCAACTGTTCGCACTCGTAGGGATCTTCACGCAGTTCGGCGGCACGCTGTTTTGCGAGCGTCTGTGTCGCCTCGAGATCGATGCCCACCCCGATACTCGCCATCGCCCGTCCAAACAACGTGTTCGAGACTCCGGGGATGCGTCCCTGAATCGAGTTGAGGTCCGCCGCGACCGACTCACTCGTCTCCATCCCGAAGACAAAAGAGAACGGCTCGTCGCTGGAATTGGTCGACCCCATGATCACGCGTGGGATCTTCGTGGTCAGCTCGGAAATCTCCTCGCCGCAGACCTCGCTGGCCGGCTCCGGGATCTCGCCGATCGCCTCCAGGACTTCCTTGGTGATGCCGCTGGGTTTGTCGACGCCCATGAAGGTCTTGACCAGGCCATCGACATCGACGTAGCCGAAGGTGGCCGGGTCGAAATCGTAGGTGTCGCGCAATGCGGGCATCGTGGCGGCCTTCGCCAGTGAGGATGCCGGCTTTTTGGAACCCGTCAGATACGGCATCATCGCCGACTTGGCGTCATCGGGAACGATGGTCATGTACACCGCGCCATCCCGAGTCACGACGACGGCCTCGGTGTCTCGCTCTTTGAAGAACCGGTGTACCGTCGCTCCATCGGTGGTCTCCTCGACGGAGGTGACTCCCACCTTTGATTCCACGTCTTTGACAAACGATCGGAAGGCGTCGGCATCGTCCAGTGAGATCCGAAAGACCGGCAGGGGGCCGAGTCCCCAGGCTCCCACATACGGAGACGTTTCGATGCCCATCGACGACGGTCCCTCTTCGGCGACCTTCCGGGCAGCTTCGATGGCCATCGCCTGCAGCACTTCCTGGGGCCCCTCCGGCGACTCGTCGGCCTCGATGTTCGACCCCGCCGTATCGAGCAGGGTCTTGAGCGTGTTCACGAGATCGTCGACGTCCTCGGCGGGGATCGGCTCGGTTCCCGCGTAGATGTACGGGGTGTCGGCCGGGATCTCGGTAAAGTACGCCGGGCCGGCCATCTGCTGGGCCGCCTGGCGGGCATCGTCCTTTCCGCCCGCTGTCTTGCAGGCGGGAGCGGCCAACAGTCCGGCCACAGAGAGTCCCAGGAGAATCGATGTCCACAACGAATTCCGCATTCTCATAATCATCTCCATCTGGAATCAGTCTTGTTGTGAATCTGCCCCCCACATCGCCCGGGACGGCCTCTGTTACTCTCCGAGGTCTTCGTCCAGACGGTCAAGGCCGGATTCGAAGGATGCTCGCAGATCCGACACCGCCACGTCGAGTAATCCACCCCAGCGCAGCCGGCCGTCGCCGGTCACGGCACCGAGCTCCATAACGGGGACGTCGTGGCTTCGCGCCACATCGACCACCTCGGCTATGTCCTCCGTGGGGCATGATACGACCACACGCGAGGGAGATTCTGCAAACAATTCCAAGTCGGGGCGATCGCCGGGCTCGATGTCGATGTCGAGCCCCAGACCGTCCGTACCGATACACGACTCGGCCAGGGCCACGCCGAGGCCACCCTCCGAACAGTCGTGCGCGCTGCGCGCCGTACCGGACCGAACCAACTCTCGAACCGCCGCCTGAACGGCGACCTCGCGTTCGAGATCGAGTGTCGGAACCGCCCCGCCCACATCATCGGCCTGGCGCTTCAGATACTCCGACGCTCCAACATCCGACGGGTCCGTCTCGCCGAGAAGCAAGACGGCGTCGCCCGCGTTGCGGAACGCGGAACCGCAGGTGCTTGCACCCTCGCCGTCTCCGTCGTCGAGCGCCCCGTCGAAGTGTCCGACCATCGCCACATTGGGGGTCGGGTAGATGTTGCCGGCGCCTGTCGCATTGTAGAGGCTGACGTTTCCGCTGACCACCGGAGCGTTCAGTGTCGCGCAGGCGTCGGCCATCCCTTCGACGGCTTCGACGAACTGCCACATGATTTCGGGATTCTCCGGGTTGCCGAAGTTGAGGCAGTCGGTCGTGCCGGCCGGTTCTGCGCCGACGCAGGCGAGATTTCTCGCACACTCCGCGACCGCCAGCTTCGCCCCTTCCCGAGGGTCGACGTAGCAGTAGCGACTGTTGCAATCGACGGCGATGGCCAGTGCGGAATCGGTGCCCGGAACTCGGAGCACGGCGGCGTCGCCGTCTCCGGGACGCACGACGGTTCCGACGCCGACCATGTGATCGTACTGCTCGTAGACACGCCGCTTCGACGTGATGTTCGGGGCATTCAACAAGTCGGACAGGGCTTCCCCGAGATCGTCCGCCGGCGACACATCGGGCGTCGACAGATCATCGAGGTAGGCGGGCCGCTCGGTCGGACGGTCGTACATCGGCGCCGCCGACGTCAGAAGGGGCACGTCCAGGTCGACCACCGTGTCGCCATCTTCCTGGACCTCGAAGCGTTCGTCCTCGATGACTTCACCGACCTTGGCCCACTCGAGCTCCCACTTGTCGAAGACGCGAGAGACCTCTTGTTCGCGGCCCTCTTCGACGACCACCAGCATCCGCTCCTGGCTTTCGCTCAGAAGGTATTCGTAGGCGGTCATTCCAGGCTCGCGGGCCGGGACCTTGTCCACGTCGATCCGCAATCCGACCTCGCCGCGCTCGGCCATCTCCACGGCCGAGCTGGTCAACCCGGCGGCGCCCATGTCCTGGATGCCGACGATGGCGTCGGTCTCCATCAGATCGAGGCACGCCTCGATGAGCAGCTTCTCTTTGAACGGGTCGCCGACCTGAACGGTGGGCCGCTTCTCTTCGTCCTCGTCGGAGAATTCCTCGCTGGCCATCGTGGCGCCATGAATCCCGTCTCGGCCGGTCTTGGCTCCCACATAAAACACGGGGTTCCCGACCCCGCTGGCCTCGGCATAGAAGATGTCGTCGATATCGGTGACACCGACCGCGAAGACGTTGACCAGGATGTTCTGGTTGTAGGCATCGTCGAAGTAGACGTCGCCGCCGACCGTCGGAACACCCACGCAGTTTCCATAACCGGCGATCCCGTCGACGACCCCCTGAAACAGGTACGGCGTCTTCTCGAACTCCGGCGCGCCGAACCGCAGGCTGTTGAGCAACCCGATGGGCCGAGCACCCATGGTGAAGACATCGCGCAAGATACCCCCGATGCCCGTCGCCGCACCCTGATAAGGCTCGATGTAGCTGGGGTGATTGTGGCTCTCCATCTTGAAGACGGCGGCTTTCCCGTCGCCGATGTCGACGGCGCCGGCATTCTCGCCGGGCCCCTGCACCACGCTCGCACCCTCATTGGGCAATTTACGCAGATGCACACGCGAGCTCTTGTAGGAGCAGTGTTCGCTCCACATCGCGCTGACGACACCGACCTCCGCCGGCGTGGGATCTCGGCCGAGGGTCTCCAGCAGATGGTCCCATTCAGCTTCCGACAGCCCGCCGGTGAGTGCCAGTTCCTTCAGATCAACTTCGCTCATCTCGTTGTCCCTGCAATACCTTGCGCACGGTCCGAATTCCGGACCGAGACGTTCAAAATGATTTGTCAGCCCGCCGCGTATTCGAGCGCAGATTCAAAGAGCGCCCGGCCGTCGGTCCCGCCGAGAATCGACTCGCTGGCCCGCTCCGGATGGGGCATCATGCCCACGACGTTTCCGCGTCGATTGCAGATGCCCGCAATATTCTCGACACTGCCGTTCGGATTCGATGACCGCCCCACGCCGCCGTCGGCGTCGCAGTACTGAAAGACGATCTGGTCGTGGTCGCGCAGCTCGGCCAGACCGGCTTCATCGATGGTGTAATTTCCTTCGGCGTGCGCAATTGGCATCTCGAGCACCTCGCCGACATCGAGGGTCTGCGAGAAGGCACTTCCGCTGCGATTGCACCGAAGATGGACGTCTCGGCAGATGAAGTGCAGCGACTCGTTGCGCAGCATGCCACCGGGCAGAAGCCCCGTCTCCAGAAGCACCTGGAAGCCATTGCAGATCCCGACGACCGGACCGCCGGACTCGGCGAAGTCCGCGACTTCCTGCATGACGGGACTCAATTTCGCAATGGCGCCCGTCCGCAGGTAGTCCCCGTACGAGAAACCGCCGGGGAGTACGACGACGTCGACATCGTCGAGGTCGCGGTCGCGGTGCCAGATGAACTCGGCATCCTGATCGAGGACCCGGGAGGCCACATGATAGCAGTCCCGGTCGCAGTTCGATCCCGGGAATTGCACGATTCCAAACTTCATAGCTGACTCTCTCCGTCACAACGGCACGGGCTCTGGGCCCGCCCCGCAGTTCACTGGTTGTCCAGGATCTCGTAGGAGTAGCGCTCGATGATCGGATTGACGAGAAACTCGTCACAGATCTGCTCGACCCGGGATTCGATCTCGTCGGTGTCGTCGGTCTCGAAGTCGATGTCGACGACTTTGCCGACCCCGACTCGCTCGACGCCTTCGTGGCCCAGTCGTTCGATGCCGCCCTTGACGGCCTCGCCCTCCGGGTCCAGGACCCCGGCTTTGCTCTGAATCAATACGCGTACGGTGGTCATCGTTGTCCTCACTTCAAAAGATTAGTCTTCGATCAATTCGACCTGCACACCCAGACGGTCGGCGACCTCTTCGTAGGTTTCGATAAGATCGCCCAGGTCTCGGCGAAAGACGTCTTTGTCCAGATGACGGTCGTCTTCGGCGTCCCAGATTCGACAGGTGTCCGGACTGATTTCGTCGCCCAGCACGAGGGCGCCGGCGGCGTTGAATCCAAATTCGAGTTTGAAGTCGATCAGCCGCATGCCCGCGTCGGCGAACATCGGCTCGATGACGTCGTTGACCTCCAGCGCCGCGGCCTTCAGATCACGGAGTTGCTGGGGCTCGACGAGATCGAGCATCTCGACGTGGCAGTCACACAGGATCGGGTCGTCGAGCTCGTCCTTTTTGTAGAAGGTCTCGACGATCGGTGACTCCATCGGAGTCCCCTCGTCGAGGCCCGTGCGATCACTGAGCGATCCGGCGACCACGTTACGAACCACGACCTCCAGCGGCACGATCTCGAGCCGCTCGATCAACATGTCTGTCTCGTTGAGGCGGCCGTGAAAGTGTGTGTCGACTCCGGCGTCGTTCAACGCGTCGAAGAAATGGGTCGTAAAGGCACAGTTTAGCTGACCCTTGCCCTCGAACTGGGCGAACTTCTTGCCGTTGAACGCCGTCGCGTCGTCCTTGAATCGCTGGACCAGGTGTTCCCCGGAATCCTCGACCTCAAACAGGTACTTCGCCTTACCTTCGTACAGAAAATCGTCGTCGGTGTATGAGACATCGATCGTCATGGGTCTCTCCGATGAAATGGTATTACTTGGAAGACTGGCCGAAGACGCGCTCGAAGATCGTCGGGATGTTTTCGAGCACGGTCTCCAGGTCGAAGCAGGCGTCGAGTTCGTCGTCGCCGAGTTGAGCACAGACCGACTCGTCGTCGCGCACCAGGGCCTCGAAGTTTCGCTCCTCCTCGAACGCCTCTTTGGCCAGCCGCTGGACGGTACGGTAGGCGCCGTCGCGCGAAGCCCCGTTGCGAATCAGCGCCAAGAGCACGCGTTGGCTGAACACCAACCCGTTGGTCTCCCGGAGGTTTTCCATCATCTTGTCCGGGTAGACGACGAGCTTGTCCAGCACCTTTGTCATGCGCACGAGCGCAAAGTCTAGAAGCGTGGTGGCGTCCGGACCGACGATGCGTTCGACCGACGAGTGACTGATGTCCCGCTCGTGCCACAGGGCCACATTCTCCTGCGCCGGTGAAGCGTATCCGCGGATGGTACGGGCCAGCCCCGTGACGTTTTCGGTCAACACCGGGTTGCGTTTGTGGGGCATCGAACTGCTGCCCTTTTGTCCCTCGTGGAAGAACTCTTCGGCCTCGGCGACCTCGGTCCGCTGCAGATGACGAACCTCGGTCGCAAATTTCTCCAGACTGGAGGCGACCAGCGCCATCGCCGTCGAAAACTCGGCGTGACGGTCGCGTTGGACGATCTGCGTGCTGACCGACGCGGGTTTCAGGCCCAGTTTATCGCAGACGTGAGCCTCGACGCCCGGAGGAACGTTCGCAAAGGTGCCGACCGAGCCGGAGACCTTTCCGACGCGGACGGTCTCTCTGGCCTGCTTCAGTCGCCGGCGGGCCCGCTTCATCTCCTCGTACCAGACGGCGAAGGTGTGACCCAGGGTCGTCGGTTCGGCGTGGATGCCGTGGCTTCGGCCGACCTTTGGCGTGTCACGGTGTTCAAAGGCCCGGCGTTCGAGAACGTCGAGCAATGTGTCGACGTCTTCGAGCAGAATATCCGCTGCCTCGACGAGCTGGAGCGCGTAGGCGGTGTCCAACACATCTGAACTCGTCAGCCCGAAGTGGACCCATCGGCCGTGTTCGGCGCCGACGACCTCTTCGATCGACTGGACGAACGCGGCGACGTCGTGGCGGGTCTCGCGTTCGATTTCTTTGACCCGCTCGACATCGACTTCGGCCTGGTCGCGCACGGCTTCGACGGCCTCCTGCGGGACGAGCCCCTCCTGGGACCACCCCTCAAGGGCGGCGATCTCCACCTCGAGCCACAACTCGAGTTTGCGCTGCTGGGACCAGATTCGATCGAGTTGCGGACGAGAATAACGGCTGATCATGAAATTTGATTGGGGGCTGTAAGTCAGTCGGGCGCCGCACAACATCGAAATCCGACATTTGGGGCCCCCCGACCCGGCGCCTTCTTCGAAACATATCGACAGGTGGCTACCTGGGGACCACTGTCATAACCGCCGCCGACGATCCGTTGCTCTTTGACCCATTCTGCGACGTTTCCGACCATGTCGTAGGTGCCGGGCCAGCTTCGGCAACGATCGTGGGATCCGGTCGGCTCGACCTGACGGGCGAACCCGTCGGCGTCGGCCGTGTTACATCGGTCGGGATCCCAGTTGTCTCCCCAAGGGTACGTCCGGCCGCACGCTCGCTGAAACTCGTTGAGTGTACAGAGTCTGGCCTGTCGCTCTTCGCATAGCTTCTGGGCGGCAAACCACGTGACGTTCACCTTGGGGGTCTGGCCCTGTCCCGGGTACTCGTAACGGTCGATGCAGTAGTTCCCCGACCCCGCCTTTACCAAGGCCATGCCCGATGGGCAATCCGTTCCTCGAGGCGTCTTCTCACCGCCGGCTCGACCCCCTGCAGCCCCTCCGGGCTCCTCGTCGCCGAGGGTCGACGGTGGCCCGGAACCCGAGCCCGGTGCCGGGTCGTCGCCTTCGCCCGTCTCGGACGCCGCCACGTCTGCTCGAGCTACGTCGGCCGCCGCATCGCGCGTCGTCGCCGCGTCGGGAGTCCTCCCGGCGTCGACAGCCGCCGCCGCCCCTTCGAGACTCCCTTCTTCGAACTGCATCGTCTCGGATTCGCCGGCGTCGACCGACCGAGCCGATTCACCGACATCGACTCTGTCGGACGGTGTGATCTCGACGGGCTCGTCGGACCCGAAATCGAGATTCGCGACTGCGATCGCGACGACGACGAGCACGATCATTATGCCGCCGATCACCCAGTGGGGAGCCGGGTCATCCGACTTGGCCGCCGATCCATCCGTGGATGCTTCCCCCGGCGACTCCGCCGTCGGTGTCTGCCGATTAGACTCCGACGCCGCTGCGGTTGCACCCTCGGCGACCGTCGACGTTCCCGATACCACCGGCGGCACATTCGGGTCTCGCACGGTCTCTTCGGTGGTCGAATCGAGAGTCGGATCGACCTCGATGCGGGTCTCCTCGGCGCCCTCGTCCAGAAGCTGGCCGGTATCGATAAGCGTCAGAAGATCTTCGCAGAGCGCCTCGGGCGACGGATAGCGGTCTGCGGGAGTGTTAGCCGTGGCCCGACGACGTAGCCTGGCGATACCCTCATCGATGTCGGTCGAGGTTGTCTCGAAGTCGCCCTCTTCGCCGAATCGCATGTTCTGGATGATCGTACCCAGACTGAAGACATCGGCCCGCTTGGTCAGTTCCCCGCCCCCTGCACGCAGCTCCGGTGCCAGAAACTCCGACTCCTTGAGTCGATCCACCCACTTTTCCGGCACAAATGCCGACAGCTCGAAGCCATCGGTCACGGCCACGCGGTCGGGCAGGATGAAGACATTCGACGGTTTGAGATTTCCGTGGGGGAAGGCCCGGCCGAGATGCTGCAGTGCCCGCACGATCTGTCGGACGATCGATTCGAGTTCTTCGACCTCGAAGCGCTGGCCCTTTTTGTGGCGAAGTTGCAGGGCCTTCCGCAGTGTCAGGCCCTGGAGATACTCCATCGACACCCAGGGGAGACTCTCGGTACCGGTCTCATCGATCCCGCTGTCGTAGAGGCGAACGACATTCGCCTGGGTCATCGACGTCATGCGCCGAGCCACGCGCTCGAACCGCGATCGCTCCTCGGCGGTTTCGATCAGTTCGGGATCAAAGAGCTTGACCGCGACGATGGACTCGCTCTCTTCATCGCGGACCCTGTAGACCTCACCGAGCGGGCCGCGAGCGACGAATTCGTCGACTCGAAATCGACCGGCGATGACATCGCCCGACTCGAACCGTTGAGGGCCCCCGCTGTCGACCGCCCTCAGCTCCCGGGTCATCTGTTTGAGACCCTGGGACTTTTTTTCGAGCTGTTTCGGGTCCGTGGAGCGCTCCAGCGACGCACCGCAGTTGGGACACTCCCGGTCGGACGGTTCGATTGCACTTCCACAGTTCGGGCAAACCACGGGTGGCTCCTTCGGGGCTCAAAGGCATTCGGTACAAACCTAAGCGTCCTCGTCGCGGATTCACGCACACGACGCAGTTGTGCCGTACGGTACGATGGCCCGCGCGGTCACGCGGCCATCTCATACGCGCTCGTACAACCCATCATACTAGAGCTGTTTCGGAGGTTCGATCGGATCGTCTTCATCGTCGCCGCTGCCCCCCGAGTCGGCCGTCGCTTCTCCGACGTTCTCACCGGCATTCTCGGATTCAGGTTCGGGCTCGCCTGTCGGTTCAGCCGAAGGCTCATCGGTCGATTCTGCACGAGAGTCCGGCTGCGAGGTCGGCTCGGACTCGGTCTCCGGCTGCGACTCGGCCCGAGGCTCCGCCGCCCGTGCGCGAGCCTTCTTGGACGAATCGGCTTCGCGGCATCGCGTCAATCGGTCGGCGAACGAGACCGCCGCCGGCGCCGACATCGACTCCAGGGTAATCAGCGCCGATTCGGCGCGGTCACAATGCCCGTTCTCCAGCGCGGCCTCGGCCTGCCCCTTCGCCTTGACGACCGCCGTCAGCCGATCCTGAAGCGTTCGAAATCGTTCGGTCAGCTCTCCTTGTGTACCGTCCTGTTCGGACAAGTCTTCGTCGAGCGCGGCCACGGCATCCGTGGCCTGCGTCAGACGCCCCGCCTCGATATCGGCGGTTGCCGCCACAATGCGCTCCTCGATCCCGTCGGACTCGGCTGCCGACACCCCGGAGTCGTCGCCCATATTCAGAACCACGGCCGCGCCCACCAGGATGAGAACCAGCGCGGCCCCGATGGCGGGAAGGCGCTCCAGTCCACCCTCTTGTTCGCCGAAATCGATGGCTTCGGGCTGACTGCTGTCGGTGGCGGCGTCCCATCCGACGAAGCTGGAGTCCTCGCGCGGGGCGTCCGAGGCGTCGTCACCCGCCGAAAATCCGTCGTCGAGCTCATCGGACTCCTGCACCCCTTGAACGGACCCAAACTCCTGGTCGAGCACCGGCGTCGGCAGGTCGATCTCCGAGATCTCGAAGGTCTCCCGGGGAGCGTCGCTGTCTGCGAGCCGTACGCCTTCGAGTTCTGACTCGAAATCGTCCGGGTACGCTTCGGTGGGCGACGAACCCTCGGTCCAAGACGGCTCCTTGGATGGACTGTCACCGGTCGACGCATCGGGCTTCGGCTGCACACTACTTCCGGAGCGCAGCTTCGAGCGTTCCTCCTCGAGGGCGGCGACGAGTTCCTCGGCGTTCTGGAACCGACCGGAGGGATCCTTGTTCAGACACTTCATGATGACCGCTTCGATCCCGAGCGGCACATCGATATCGGAGACCTCCGACGGCCGCGGCGGGCCCGTTTTGATGTGGGCCTCCAAGATCTTGTACTGGCTCTCGTCGGTAAACGGGAGCCGGCCGGTCATCGCGTAGAAGAGTATGATTCCCAGCGCGTACAGATCCGAGCGCGGGTCCGCCTCGTGGCCCTGAGCCTGTTCGGGCGACATGAATTCGGGCGTCCCGAAGACCGATCCCGTCTCGGTCACCTGACCGCGCTCGTCGTCGACCATCTTGGCAATCCCGAAGTCCAGGACCTTTACATTGTAGCGGTCCCCTTCGCCGGACATCAGCATCAGGTTGTCGGGCTTCAGATCCCGGTGGATGACGCCCTGCCGGTGGGCCGCACCCAGCACTTCGGCGCACTGCATGCCCAACACCATCGCCTGACGCGGCGACAGTGGACCATCTTCGAAGACCGTGTCGGTCAGAGAACGCCCCTCGACGAATTCCGTCAACAGGAAGAGCGCCCCGTCGGTGTGCTGACCGTAATCGAGCAGGGTCACCGCATTCGGGTGATTCACCTTGCAGTACGAACGCGCCTCGTTGAGGAAGCGCATGATCACCTGCTCGTTGTCGGTGTATTTGCGGCTCAGAAACTTGACCGCCACCCGCTGTCCCAGGGGCTCATTGACCCCCAGGTATACCTCTCCCATGCCCCCGGACCCGATCTTGTCGACGAGTTTGTACTTTCCGCTGACGGTCTCACCCAGGTAGGAATCCCGGACCGCCCGAATGGGAACGAGCTCCGCGCCGCACTCCAGACAGAACGCCTGGTCGGCGGGACGCGAGGTCATACACTGCTTGCAGATCTTGACGACGCCGTCGTCTCCCGACGTATCGTTCGCCTCACTGCCCGGTGTCTGCTTTGCTGCTTGTCTCTGGTCAGCCACGATGGGCTCCTTCGGCTGTGCGTGCCCGTCCAGTCCGTTGGACGTCTGACGGCATCATTATTCAAACCGACAGCATGGGCCCGCGCGCGATGGCTTCCGTGCCATCCCCATTGTTCCACGTTCTATGTGCGTTGCAAGTTCTCTACGGTTCCCCCGCAGACACGGCCACACCGTGACGAGCTGCGCGACAGTGTGATACTTGTTGAGCCTGGTTACGCCACTCACGACCCGACCCTGATTATGGCCCCGGATTCCGATAAAGTCTTTGTCTCCGAGCTGCAGGAAGACGAATTCGTCCAGACGCCCTTTTTGGTGGCCGACAAATCGATCCGCACGACGAAAAACGGCGACCCCTACCTGTGTGTGACCCTCCGCGACCAGTCCGGCGACATCGAGGGGCGCGGATGGGACCGCGCCGAAATGCTGGCCAGCCGGTTCGATGTGGACGACTTCGTGGCGATCCGCGGTCAGGTCTCGTCGTGGAACGACGAGCTGCAGATCACCCTGGAGGACGTCAAAAAGCTGGACGACAGTGACGTCGACTTCAGCAACTTTTTGCCCTGCTCGCGTTGGTCGGCCGACGAGATGTTCGGGCAGCTTCTCGAAGAAATCCGAGACGGCGTCCAGAGCGACGATATTCGGAGGATCCTGAAAACGGTCTTCGACGACGAATCGGTCGTCGACTCCTTCAAGTCGGCGCCGGCTGCCACGTCGAACCACCACGCTTACCGCAGCGGTCTGCTGGAACACTGTCTGTCGATGACACGGCTGGCCCGGAACATCTGTCGGCACTACGCCCACTATTATCCCGGTGACCTCAACCAGGACCTGGTGATCGCCGGGTGCGTGCTCCACGACATCGGCAAAATCGAAGAGCTGCAGTTCCAGCGAAGCTTCCGCTATTCCACCCAGGGCCAACTGGTCGGACACATCACTCAGGGCGTCGAGATGCTCTCGGAGGCCGTCCGCCGCATGGATCCGCCGCCGCCGAAGGACCTGGTCGACCAGCTCAAACACCTGATCCTCTCGCACCACGGCAAACGGGAGTACGGATCGCCGGTCAAACCACGTACGCCCGAGGCGATGCTGTTGCATCAGATCGACATGATCGACAGCCGCATGAACATGTGGCTGGGTCATCTCGACGAACACCGCGACGGCGTCGAGGCCGACGAAGAATGGACCGGGTATCATCGCACCCTGGAACGCTCCATCTTTGCCGGCACGCCCGAAGGGGCCGACTGGTCCGAACCCGACGACCCGGATGCCGAACCGCGGGGGCCCGGGGCCGTACCCACCACCGACGACGCAGAGGAGACTTCGGAAGAAAATGCCCCGAATCTCTCTTTGTTTGAATGAGCTGTCCTCAACAGTGATCCGAGACCATGAGCATTCTGAATCGACTCAATCGGCTGATTCGCGCCAACGTCAACGAAGCCCTCGAGGGATCGAGCCGCTCGTCGCGTCGGTCCCAGCTTCGCGACATGCGTGAGAGCCTCCGCGAGGCTCGGCGCGAGCAATCCAAGCTGCGCCGCAACGAATCGAAGATCATCGACGCGATACACGAGGCGCGTGACGAAGCCGACGAATGGGAGCGCCGTGCCCTGTTGGCCCTGGAGAACGACGACGAATCGCTGGCGCGCCAGGCACTCAAACAGAAGAACCTGGCGCTGCGCGAGGCCCAGCATCTCCGCGAGGACCTCGACGAACACCGCTCCCATATCGAAGACATCGAACGCTCGCTGGAAGCCCTCGAGTTAAAGCTCGAGAATCAACGAAGCGGGTCGCCCTCTGGTCGGTCTTCCTCGGATCGAAGCGAGCGGGCGAAACAATGGGAGCGCCGGGCGAGACGACGAAGACGTCGTGGTGACGGCCCGGGCGATGGAGAGTCACCTGGAGATGCCGACGAATCGGACGGCGGACGCGACCTCGGCGACCGCGAAACCTTCGAGACCTTCGACCGGATGGCCGGCAAGATCAACAACATGGAAGCCGAGGCCGAAGCCATGCGCGAACTCTCCGAAGATCTCTCCGGCGACGGCGATCGTTCGGAACTCGAAGAGCGATTCCGACGGCTGGAAGATTCGGGTCCGTCGACCTCGAAGGACTCCCGCGAGACGTCCGGTAGCCAGCGAAGCTCATCCCGCAGTCGTCCCGACCGCAGCTCGTCGCGCTCGGAGCGCTCCGAGCGCGACGACCTGGCGGACAAAAAGCAGCGGATGGACCGGCTGTCCGAACTGAAGGACAAGTTCGACGACGAGGATGGCGGCGACTAATCGTCGCGAGCCCCAAAGACGACCCACATCAACGAAGCGGCCAGAGCCCCAAAGGCCGTCACCGAGACCAGGTCCTTGCCCACCTCGCCGAAGAGGCCGCGGAACGCGTCGCCGACGGACTGCAGGCTGGCCAAAAGAGCCTCGGACCCGGTGCCGATCTGACCGAGTATGCCCGGGCCACCGGCGGCCTGTGAGAGGGCGATGAACCCGGCGGCTACCACTCCGATGAGCGCTGCACCGGCGATCATCCCCGAGGCGTACAACACGCCACTCTCACGGCGGTCACGCAGCTCCTGCTTGTCGGCGTGATCCTTGTCTTCGCCGCCGTAGCTCTTTTCGAGCAAACCGCGTATGGCACCGCCCGCCATGATCGGCGTCGACAGGCTCAACGGCAGGTACAGTCCGACGGCGAGCGCCAGACTCGGCAGTCCCAGAAGCTCCACGATCGCCGCGATGACGCCACCGATGAAGACCAGATTCCAGGGCAATTCACCGCTGAGCACCCCGTCGATGACCATGGTCATGATCTGAGCCTGCGGGGCGGCGAGTTGTTCCGATCCGATGCCGTACGCAGCGTGGAGAAGACGCAGTACGAAGCCCATCACCAACGCACTCGCCGCCACGCCGATAAATTCGCCGATTTGCTGACGGTACGGGGTAGCTCCGACCAGAAATCCCGTCTTGAGATCTTGAGACGTGTCTCCGGCGATCGCGGCGGCGATGCAGACGACCGCGCCGACGGCGAGCACGGCGAAACGGGCATTCGGCATGTCGGCCCGACCCAGCCAGACGAACAACACGGCCGTGACCAGAAGCGTCGCAATGGTCATGCCACTGACCGGGTTCGAACTCGAGCCGATGAGGCCGACGATGCGGCTCGACACGGTCACGAAGAAGAAGGCAAACAACGCCATCAATCCGGCGCCCAGAGGCCCGGCCGGCATGATGCTCGGAGGAAGCACGGCCAGAGTGATGATGATCACCGCGAGCAGGCCGATGAAGATGCGGGGATCGAGGTCGCGGTCGGTCCGCTCGACGGCACCGGCCGGCTCGGACTCTCCGACCAATGTCTCGAGGGCCTTTTTGAAGCTGCTCCAGATGACCGGGACCGACTTGATCAGTGTCATGAACCCACCCACCGCGACGGCACCCGCCCCGATGTAGCGGATGTAGTTACTCCAGATTTGGATCGGTTCCATGTCCGATATCACGACATCCGTCGCCGGATACATCGGCATACCCAACCCGCCGCCGACCAACTTGATCAGCGGGATCAGCACGAGCCATCCCAGCGCACCTCCCGAAAGCATAACCGCGGAGATCTTCGGCCCGATGATATATCCGACCCCGAGCAGCTCCGGAGTCACGGTCGCGCCGACTTCCGCCCCACGGTAGCCGGGTACGTGAGCCGTCGGTTCTTCGCGCCACAGGCCCAGAAGATTCCCGTGCATCAACGATTGATACAGCGCTCCGATCCCCAGACCCCCAAACAGCGACTTGACCTTCGAAGCCTCCTGCTCGCCGGCGACCAGAACTTCGCCGCACGCCATGCCCTCCGGGTACGGCAGCTTGCCATGCTCGCCTTTGATCAGGAACGTCCGCAGTGGGATCATAAAGAGGATGCCCAAAAACCCCCCGAGCAATGCGATCAGAAATACGGTCAGATACCCCGGATCGAGCTCCCAGATATAGAGCCCTGCCAGGGTGAAGATGACACCGGCGGCCAGGCTTTCCCCGGCCGAACCGATGGTCTGGACCATGTTGGTCTCAAGGATGCTTCCGTGCCCCAACGCCTTGAAGGCCGCGACGCCAAGGACGGCAGCCGGGATACTCGCCGAGACCGTCAGGCCCACACGGAGTCCCAGATAGGCATTCGCGGCGCCGAACACGGTTCCGATGATCGCCCCGAGAATGACCGCCCGGAGCGTCAGCTCGGCCGGTTCCTCGCTCGAGCTGACGTAGGGAGGATATTCGTCCCCCGGAATGTCTTCGTAGGCCAGCGGCGAGAGCCCGCGCGATTCTGACTTGTCTCCACCGCCGTTCGTCTCGTTGTCAGACATTCTCAACCCTCCGAGTCATCACCAACAATTCAGTTATCTTCCATCATGGCCGTCTGAACTTGTAGGTCACCCGCGTGTAGCAACGCCCTCCTCCAAGCGGCGAAAACCGTACGCCGCTGACCGCGGAGACGATGCATTGTTCCACCGAGCCGCCCGACAGGTCAGATTTGATCACCGAGACGTCCATCGGATCGCCCTCGGTGAGTATCGTCCAGTCGAGCATGACGCTGGCCGGCATCGCATCGGCGTGATCCGCGACGCACCGACCGATGGCGCCGGTCACGGCATCGAGCTTGCGGCGGACATCTCGCGAATCACAGGCCGAACCTGCAGCCTGAACGTCTCGGCTGCTGACGAAATCGGCCGGTGCCGGGCCCGAAGGTTCAGGTGGGGACGTCGGCTTCGCTGGGACGGGTTTCTCGTCTGAAGGCTCGTCGCGCGACGGGGGCTCATCTGCCGTGACCCCGTCGGAATCCGGCGGCTGTCGCTCCGACGAATCCGCTGTCGAGTCCGGCTCTTCGCCCGACGATTCCGGATCCGAGGGTGCTTCGTTCGAAGTCGTATCGATGGAAGTCGCCGTTTCGTCGGAGGTCGACGTTTCGTCCGGCGAGTCCTCGGGGGCGTCGTCGCTCGGCTCTCGTCCACTTCCGGACGATTCGCCGCCTTCGTCGTCGGGCTCTCCCTCGGATTCACCCCGACTATCGTTTTCTGCAGCCGCACCGGCACCCGCCGACGCCTTCGCACGTCTTCGGCCGCCCTCGTTCTTGCGGATTGGGGGCTCGTCGGCATCCGCGGTCCTGGCTCCGATGGCCGAGGCATCGGCGGAGGTGGTTTCACCGTCCGAGCCGACTCCGAGTCCGACCTCGGCGACCTCCGTCTCGTCATCCCCACCGATCGACGCAAGGCTCAAGCCTTGCTGGCCCGAATACCACCAGTATGCCGCACCGAGGACGCCTACCCCGAACAGAAAGAACACGCCCAGAATCCCGACAATGACCATCATTTTCGATCCGGACCCACCGAACTCCTCGTCCGGCGTGTTCGAAGCGTCGGCCTCCTGCGGTCGCACGCCTTCTCCCACGGGCGATGAGTCCTCGGGAGCCGCCAGCGTCTGAGCGGTGCCCACCCCGGATGAGTCCGTCGGCGCCGGGGAACTCGCGGTATCGAACTGAGACAGAAGCGTCTTCAGGCGAGTTCGCACCGCCTTGGCTGTCGCGGGTCTCTCCGAGGGCTCCTTCGACAGCATCGCCATCACGGCCCGCACGACGCCCTCCGGCAACGGTCGATCCGTCACCTCGTCGAGCGGAGGGATCTCCTCCTGCACGTGGGCCACCAGAATGTTCATCGACTTGTCGCTCTGGAACGGCGGCCGGCCGGAGATGAGTTCGTAGAGAATACATCCGAGGCTGTAGATATCGGAGCGGCCATCGAGGTCCTCGCCGCGACACTGCTCGGGACTCATGTACTGCGGGGTCCCGAAGAGCTGACCGGTCTTGGTCATACCCTGGTCGTCGTCGAGATCCTTCGAAATCCCGAAATCGAGCACCTTGATGAAGGTACTGTCGTCGGTGATATCGAGAACGAAGATGTTCTCTGGCTTCAGGTCGCGGTGGATGACGTTGTGGTCGTGTGCCGCCGCCAGCGCCGACGCAACTTGAATGCCGATCTGCAGCGACTGTTCCAGGGGAAGCCGGCCGCGACTGAGCCGTTCCGACAACGGTTCCCCCTCCAGAAGCTCCATCGCCAGGTACAGCAGACCGTTGTCGGTCTTTCCAAAATCGAGGATCGTCACACAGTGCGGGTGGCTAATCGTGGTCGTGACCCGCGCCTCCTGCATGAAACGATCGACGAATTCCTCGCTGTCCGACAGCGCGGTCCGCAACGTCTTGATGGCCACCTGACGGCCGACGCTCTGCTGCGACGCCAGATAGATCGAGCCCATTCCCCCTTCGCCGAGTTTTTCTTCGATACGCCAACGGCCATCCAGAACCCGACCGATCATCGGATCCTCGGCCTCGCCCTCGAGATCCCGCAGTGTCGCCCCGTCGTGGGCGCAATACTGGACATCGTCGCCGTATTGCCGTTCACACTGCGGGCACACTTTCATGAGCTGGACTCTCCTCGGCCTCTATCCTCCAGGGCGACTTGCTGATCGGCCACCGCCACGCAGTCGACCCATGGTCCCGAAATCGAGGTGTCCACTCCGTACAGGATGGCTTCGCGAACCGTGGCATCCGATTCGATCGTCACCCCGTCGATCACGGCATACGGCCCGACAGTGGCCGCCCCCTCGAACTCCACGTTGGGTCCGACGAACACCGGAGGGTTCCATTCAACGTCTTCGGGCAGGTCGTCGGGGTTGGCGGCGAAGACTCCGGGTTCGGCGCTCGCCTCCAGCGGTGCCAACCGAAAGAGCTCCGGATCGTCCAGACATCGTCGAGTCGTCGACATCAACAGCTCCGGGTTGTCCAGGGCAGCCCAGAATCCCTCGTAGTGACCCGCTCTCACGTCGATGTCCCCGTCATTCAATCGCGGTGCGATGATGTCGCCGAAGATATCGCCCTCTTCGAGAGGCACCTCCGATAAGAGGCCGGGTTCCAACATCTGGATGCCGGTGTAGGCGACCTCGGTCAATTGATCGTCATCGGGCGCGTCGGGGCGTCGAGCATCGCGCAATCCGGCCAACCGGCCGCCGTCGTCGAGCCACACGCCACCCGGCTGATCGTCGGGCAACGGCCGAGTGATCAACGTGACAGCCGCATCCGAGGCCCGATGGTCGCGCAGGTGAGTGCCCACATCGACACCGCTGACGCTGTCGCCATTCGAGACAACCAGCGTCGCATCGGGTTCATCCAGGGATCGCCAGATGCCCCGAATGCCGCCGGCTGTACCCAGAATCTCCCACTCCCGGGCGTAATGAGGTTCGAGTCCGAACTGGGCGCAGAGTCTTCCGGCCACCGGAGGGATCGTGTCGGCCAGATGATGCAGGTTCATTCCGACCTGCTCGATCCCGGCCTCGGCGTACAGGGTCAACGGATAGCTCAGAAACGGGATGTTCAACAGAGGGAGCAGCGGCTTTGGAACCGCTTCGGTCAGGGGGCGCATTCGGGTGCCGAACCCCGCACACAGAACCCCGCCAAAGGCCTCGGTCTCGTGCTGGCTCATGATCCCACACTACAGGGCTCAATTAGCCTTCTTCGTCCCAACTGCCCCGCTTTTTGTCATCGCCGCCCCCGGCGCTGACCGTCTCTTCCTCGTCGATCTGGATCTCTTCCTCCATCTCCTCTTCGTCGAAGGAGAAGTCGGCCTCGGGCTCCTCGGCTTCGGCCCCCTCTTCCATGCCCATCTTCGCCTTGAGCGCATCGAGCGATTCGTCGGCCCCATGGTCCCCTTCGAGCTCGTCGAACTTCGACGACAGAGAGTCGCCGCTGAGCTCGCCGGCCAGCTCCGACGATGCCTCGGCTTCGGCCTCCATCTGATCGACCTTGTCCTCCATGCGATCGAACGCATCGAAGGCGGCCGTGTCGTCGAGGCCGGCCATCGTATCTTGAATGTTCTGCTGGGCCTCGGCGCGCTTCTTCCGGGCGATCAACAGCCCCTTCTTGCGCTTCGCCTCTTCGATCTTGTCGTTGAGCTGGCGCAGCGACGAACGGAGCTTTTCGGCAGCATTCTTCTGGGCTTCCCACTGCTTTTTGTACTCCGAACTCAGCTCGGAGTGCTCCTTTTTGCGCTGCAGGGCCTCTTTGGCCAGATCGTCCCGGCCGGCCCGCACCGCCATCATCGCCTTCTTCTCCCACTCCTGTGCCTGCTTGTTTTCCTTCTCGTACTGTTTTTTGAGCTTCTTCTCGTCGGCAATGGCGACGGCGACCTGCTTTTTGGCGTCGATCAACTGCTCGCGCATGTCGACGATCAACTGGTTGAGGATCTTTTCGGGATCCTCCGCCTTGCTGATCAGGTCGTTGATGTTCGCCTTCAGCAGCGTGCCGATTCGCGAAAACATACCCATGAAAATCCTCCGCGCCGTTTGCTTCGATTCGTGCCGCTACCCGCGACCAAGCGCCGCGAGTCGGTCTCAGTTAATGAATGCAACACATCGGCCCCGTGGAGCCTTCCGTGTGCGGTCGATCATTCGTCTTTCTCTTCGGAATCGCCCCCGTCGAGGACGTCGAGGTCCAGGTCCGTCTCGTCGTCGGATGATGCCTCAAGGACCTCATCGAGCGTCTTCGCCTTGCGCCCCTCGCCGTCGTCGGGCTCGCCGCGCACGAGGTGCCGAACCGGGCGGTAATGCTCCCGGATCGCCAGGGCCATCGAGTCGATCGACGCCTGGAACTCGTTGAAGTCGAGGTTTTCGGCCTGGAGCGTATCGACGACCACCACGGCCTGGTTTTCGAGCCCGTAGGCGCCGGCCACCATGCTGGTTGCGTTAAGTTCCAGCAATTTCTCGTAAAGTTCAAGCCGGGTCGAGTCCTCCAGATCCGGGACATTCAACAGCTTGACCCGGAAGGTCACGACCGGCGGGCTGTAATAGATGACGATGTTGTCGATCTGGTCGAATTCGTCGTGAATCAACCAGAAGCCCTCGTCCACTTTCTCGAAGGGAAACTCGGACCGGATGAGGTAATCCTCGATCAGGTCGGCGGTGTCCTTTCGGATGTCCTCGGTCGTCATCGGGAGTCCTCCTGTGCGCACACTTCATTGGGCCTATCATTGAGCAACATAATGTACGGTGTTATGACTGATAATGTCAATCACGAGCCTCGCGCTCACCGATGTGAAAGCCCACCCAGTCAGGCGAGTTGCATGGACTCATTGAAGCTGGTCGAACTGATCGCTCGTATCGACGCGGCCCTGGCGGCTGACCGTCCGGTCGACGCAACCCGGCTCGTCTTGAGCAATCTGGGCCGCATCGCCGACCCGATGCCTCTCAAAGAATGGGCCGCTCGCATCCTAGTGGACGAGGACCGCCGAGACGCCGCTCGCGACATTCTCGAGGATGCCAGCCGCCACTGGGCCCGACGCGGCCACCCGGCCCGCAGCCTCGCCGCATTGTGTAGGCTCGAGAACCTCGACGGCGACGTCGACCCGCTCTACGAGCTCTTTACCGAACTGTATCGGGCGGGAAGTGACGCTCTCGATCCGACGGCTCGCCACGCGAGCCTGGACCCCGGCGACGATCTCGACCTCGACGGATCCGACGGGCCCAAAGTCCGAATCGACGATTGTCTGGACCGACTCATCGAGGCGTGTTCAACCGACGCAGCGGACGCGGACCCTGCCGGGTTGCCGCCGATGCCGCTGCTCAGCCAGATGCCGCGCGATGCCCTGGACGCGACGATTCGACGGCTCGCCCTCTGGACCGGCGACGCGCTGGCCCCGCTGATGGAAGCCGGCCAGGTGCCCAATCTACTGGTGTGGACCGTCACCCCCGACATCACCCTCGGAGAAACCGACCCCACGTACCGACTTCCCTCCGGATCGCTCATCGGACTCGGCGGCTTTACCCGCCCGAAGCGCGGCCTTCCCGAAGACGTCGTCGCCCGGCACGGTTCCGAGGCGCTGATGCTCGGCACCTCCGACATCGATGCCCTCGATGACGAGTTTCCAACCTACCGCGAACGGATCGAACATCTGGCCGGCCACGCTTTCATGGGCGCGCTGATGGAACGTCACGGGCTCTTCCAGGCCATCCCTGCCGACCGGCGCCGCGATCTCCTCGGTGCCTTCGACGGCATCGAACTCGACGCCGACACCCGACTCATCGAACAGGATGGCCGCAGCCCGGGCCTCTTTTTGATGATCGAAGGCTCGGCCGACATGGTTCGCCGGGACGAAGACTGGGAAATCACCATCGAGACCCTCGAGCCCGGCGACGTCTTCGGCGAGATCGGGATCGTCTCGGAGCGCCCCCCGCAGGCCGACATTATCATCAACGAGCCGAGCCGCCTCCTCTTTTTGCCGGAGGGCCAGTTCGACGCCACCGCCGCGGACTTTCCCACCCTGGCCAAATACACCGTCAAACTGGCTCAACGCCGTCTCGAGGACGTCGCCTCCACTGTCTCCGGCACCGATCTGTCGGAGATCTCCGAGGATTGATGGTCGGGCGTTGGTTGGTTTGTGGCGTTGGACACCCCCGACCTCCCTCCGCGCCAAGGGCGCGTCGGTCGGATCGGGGGGTACTCAATGTCGGTCGCTACGCTCCCTCGCGATAAGACTGGCGTTGGTGGATAGTTGACGTTGGAAGGCTCGCCGAACTCCGTGGGTATGAGGACGATAAAGCAGTCGGCGATGGCAGTTGTGAGGACGGTGGGCGTTCGAAGTGAATAGTGCAGTTGCGAGTTGACTCGCCTGCGTACGGCGAGATACCATCGGCGCTCGGCGTTTTTGTGTACAATCTGATTGGAGGGGAGATGCCTTGGACCAAGTTTCGCTACCATCTCGTGTTTAGCACGAAGTACCGCCGTCCTTGTCTCAAGGAGGAATACGACGAATTCCTCTACGGTCGGTTGGGTCAGATTACCAAACGCATCGGCGGGTATCCCTTCGCCGTGAACGGCTGGCATGATCACGTCCATATACTCTGTGCACTTCCGCCGAACACCACCGTGTCGGACTGTGTTGCTAAACTGAAGAGCCAGTCGAGCGGGGCGCTCCGAAACGAATACCCTGCGATGAGGAACTTCCGATGGGCCATCGGCTACGGCGCACTGACCTTCGACCATCGCCGCATCCGCGGCATCGCAAACTACGTCAGAAACCAGAAGCAACGCCACGGCAGACAAACGACCAGAGCCGACTGGGAGCGAACTCGATAGCAGATCTACGACTTCGTCAGCATGCGTCGTCAGGATGCGTCGCCAGCACACGTCGTCAGGATGCGTCGCCCCACGATCCCCGCAGTTCTGCCCAACCGCAGCTTCAGGCTTCTTCGCTCTCCCGACGCGAGGCCGCCACGCGGCCGAGATTCCGTGCCCCCGGGTGCTGACGGCGCCGATAGGACGCCGTCGAGCCCGGGGTTGACCACCCCCGCACACCCACGATCCCCGGACTGGCGACGAACGCCGTCGAGCCCGGGGTTGACCACCCCCCGCACACCCACGATCCCCGTGCTTCCGACCCCTACGACGGCCCGGTTCGGCTTTCAGCGTTGGTCGTGAATCTGTTATCGTCGGAGCGGTCGCGATAGGGCGCATCGCGTCTGCGATGGAGCCGCTTCTGGAATGCCGACACGGTTGACAGGCGTTGTCAGGGTGGCGAAGACGTGACCTTCGACCCGTTGCGCCTCTCCGAGGCACATCCTTTTGTGGTCGTCTCAACGCAAGGTGCACCATGATTGACTCAAATGTTGCTCAACTCGTCCGTTCTGTCGCTGCCGTCGCGGCCGGATTCGCGCTGGTCGCCCTGCCGGCAGTCGGCTCCGCACAGGACTCCGGCCCGGATGTGGGTGGCCCGTCGATCGACGGTTGGGAGGCTTGCCTGAATGGCCAATCGCCCTCGACTGAGAATGCACCTCCCTCCGATCCGTCCACGTTGTCGCAGGCTGATCGGTCCGGATACACCGGCCAGGTCGTCGACATCGACCCGGACAATGACGAAGTCGTCTTCGACTTTCATGACGACATCGCCAACTCCGAGATCAGGGAATTCGGCGAACGGTATGACCTCAACCTGCGGCTCAATAGCCGCTACAGCGACGAGCCAAATGTCTTTATCGCCGAAGTAAACGAGGGCGCGGTTCCCTACATCAAGGACTGTCTGAGCGAGCGCGCACCGCGAGATTGGATTCAATCGATCGAAGAGAATCTGACCTACACGATGCTCGGGTCCGACGGAAATGCTCCCAACGACCCGCTGTACCAGTTCCAGTGGAACTTCAAGCAGATCGGCGTGTCGGAGGCGTGGAGCGAGACCGCCGGTGATGACGTTGTGGTGGCCGTCGCCGATACCGGCGTGGCTCTCGACGAAGACGCCGACCGCGGGATCACGCGACCTCGCGATCTGGAGGGCACGGACTCGGTCACTGGATACGACTTTGTCGACGACGATGACTTCGCCTGGGACGGCCACGGTCATGGAACCCATGTCGCCGGCACGATTGCCCAGACGACCAACAACGAATTCGGCGTCGCCGGCGTGGCCCACGACTCGTCGATCATGCCGCTGAGGGTCCTCAACTCCGAGGGCTTCGGCAGCATCGCCGACATCGCCGACGCCATCCGGTTCGCGGCCGACAACGGGGCTGATATCGTCAACATGAGCCTCGGCGGTCCTCTGCCGAGCCTTGTACTCAAGAGAGCCATCGACCACGCCTACGAACAGGGTGTCACCATCATCGCGGCGGCGGGCAACAGCGGGAAGCGCGAAAAGAGCTATCCGGCCGCTTACGACCACGTCATCGCGGTAGCGGCGACGCAGTACGACAAATCGACAACCTTCTATTCGCAGTGGGGCGATTTCGTCGATATCGCCGCACCCGGCGGGAATACGCGAGTCGACCAGAATGACGACGGCCGACCCGACGGAGTACTCCAGCAGACGCTGAAAGATGGCCAGACCGACGCCCACGATTTCGTGCTCTACATGGGTACGTCGATGGCGAGTCCGCACGCCGCGGCCGTGGCGGCCCTGGTCGTCTCCCAGGGCATCACGAATCCCGACCGGGTCGAGGAGATCCTCGAGTCGACGGCCGATTCCTCCCAGCGCGACCGGTTTGACGACCCGAACGAGTACTCGGAACGCTACGGTTCGGGCATCATCCGCGCGGACTCGGCGGTCCAAAACGCCAACACCACGCCCGGCGGATGGCGCTTTTTGACGAGCCTCCTCCTGGCAGGCCTCGGCATCTTCGGCGTCCGGCGACGTGACCTGCTGAATATCGGCGCCAACGTCAATGTCGGATTCGCCGCCGGAACGGTGCTGACCGGGTGCGGCCTCTTCTTCCTTCCGATGTTGGTCGACGCCAGCGCCCTCGGCGGCTTCGTGGGTGCTATCTCTCGCCCGCTCGCCGAACTCGACGTCTGGCTGCTCGGGCCGCAATTCGACCAGAGCCCGCTGCTTGCGAGCTTTCTGATTCCGCTGGCCGCCTTTGGCCTCCTGGGTGGCACCGACAAGGGCCGCGGCTTGGCCGCCGGGCTCGCCGTCGGAACTGCTGCGTTCTGCCTGACCGAGGTCTTTCTGATGACGTCAAACGTGCAGTGGATTCCAGGTATGGCGGGCACCCTCGACCAGGTGTGGCTGGCGTTCAACGGGATCGTCAGCTACGCACTCGGGTACTTTGGCCTCAAACGCTACTGATACCTGGCCCAACTATACTCGCTCATTTCCGACTCGGGACCGACGTATCCATACGATGACTGATACTGCCGACGAGACGATACGGTCGACGATCGACGCATCCCCACTTTTCAAGCACCTGTCCGAGGAGTGGCGAAGCCGGCTCGTCTCGGGCAGCGAGCTGCGGACCTTTCGCGGCGGCGAGTCGGTGATCAGCGAGGATCAGACCGACGAGCATCCGCTCTATTTGATCGTCGAAGGCCAGGCCCGTGTCTGGACCGAGAATGACGACCGCGCCGTCGAGTTAAAGACCCTGTATCCCGGCGCCTCGTTCGGCGAAGTCTCTCTGGTCAGCGATCAGGAGCCGACGGCGACGGTCGAGGCGAAATCCGACGAGCTGACGGTCCTCGCGCTGGACCACGAGGAGCTGGTAGCTCTGCTCGAAGAGGACGAAAAAGTCCGGCGGCTCCTGGAAGGAGTGACCCTGGCCCGGGCCAAAGATACGCTCGGCAAAGTCTCGGATTGATCAAAAATCGGTGGCCCGCCCGCGATTTGTGTACACATTCGGAGCGTCCGGTAGTCCATAGTTATCAATCGGTGAAATACACCCACCGTGCACTCGAGGATGTCTGATATGTCCCGTATTCGGCTAACCCCGCGGCTCCTGGCCGTCCTCGGCCTGGCGGCCGCCCTGGTGTGGTCGGCCTCGGCCGTCGCTTCCACGGCACTCAAATTCGATCTCGAACGTCTCACCTTCTCCTCGGACCGGATCGTCGTCGGTGAAGTCGTCGAGATGGAGTCGTTCCGTCAAGACGGTCGGATTCTGACCGACACGACCCTACGTATCGAAGAGACCTGGAAGGGCGACACGACCGAGACCCTGACGATTCGCCAGCCGGGTGGACGGGTCGGCGACGTGGCGACGCGCGTACAGGGCCTGGCCAACTTCCAGATGGGCGAACGCTCACTCCTCTTTTTGAGCGACCCGGGCGTCGATAACCACCCCTGGGTCATCAGCGGACTCGCCCAGGGGAAATTCAGGGTCACGACGGGCCCTGACGGCGAGACCGAACTCGCCGTACCGGAACTCGACGGGCTCCAGGTGATGGAACCGAAGGCCGCCGGGGGCGCCGATGTGCGATGGTCGCCCGATGCATCGATGAAGGAACTGATCCAGGGGGGCGCTGCCATCCGAACGTCGGACCCCAGCGACCTCCACCGGCGACCGCACAAACTGAAGGATCTGAGGGCCGCTGTTCGTGAGATGCTCGACGTCGAAAACGGGGAGGTCCAGTGATGTACCGAACCCTGCCGACGCTATTGATGGCCGCGCTGCTGATTGGCTCCCTGGGCGTCGCCCCGGACGCGGAGGCCTACAAACGAACCCAAACCTGTGATTCGACCGGGACGCTCGCCTGCGATCCCGGCGAAGAACCGAAGCCGATCGAGTGGCCGATTCGCTGCATCCACTATCGGATCAACGAAGAGGGATCGGGCGACTTTCCGGCCGATCCCGGCTCCGAGTTTTCCTCGGAACTACGCCAGATCGTCCGTGATTCGTTCGGTGCGTGGAACGACGTAAGTTGCAGTGATTTCCAGATGGTCGACAACGGGCTGACCTTCGTCGATGAGGCCGAGTACCTGCAATCGACACCCGACGAGAATGAGAACGTTATCGTCTGGAAGGATGACCGCTGGCCGTACCAAAATACCGGTGCCTTCGCCATCACGAGCGTGACGTTCAATCCCAAAGACGGGACCATCGCCGATGCGGATATCGAGATAAACAGCGACTCCTGGACCTACGAACACCTCGACTCTTCGCAGACCGGAAATGGGTCGAGTACTATCGATCTTCAGAATACGCTGACCCACGAAGTCGGCCACTTCCTGGGACTCGACCACCCCGAAAACGCCCCCCAGTCGACGATGAACGGCACGGCTCCGCCGGGTGAGATCAAAAAACGCTCCCTGGAGGATGACGACATCGATGGCATCTGCGCGGTCTATCCAGCCGGATCGCCGCGGGCGATGTGCGACGATCCGAGTGATTTTGAGCTCCCGGACGTATTCAACGGTGGCGGCGACGGCAACGGCCGAAGAGGGGCAGGATGTTCCTCCACCACGGGCGCCCCGCCCTCGTGGTTGTGGGTCCTTCTGGCGGTCGGGTTGTGGAGGTTTCGAACAAACGATGGACGAACGGACACTGACTGCTGAAGAACGGGCGTCGATCTTCGAGGCCTTGTCGGCTCACAACGTCGCTCCGTCCGAGATCTGCCGCGAATCGGTCGATCAGTGCCGTCTGGTGCGTCGGATCCCCGCCGTGCGCGAGATTCGAGGCCCCCGCACTGCGGTCGCGCACATCGCGTTGAGGGCACGGGCCCGCGGTGTCACTCTGGGTGACAGGATCTATCTTCGGTCGGACTGCCTCGATTCCAAGTTCACCGCGCCCCTCGAGCTTCTGACCCACGAGGTTGTGCACGTGGCGCAGTATCGCCGCGACGGTACGGCGCGCTTTCTTTCGAACTATCTCTGGGAATACGCCCTCGGGCTGGCCCGGGGGTTGGACGACCGCGACGCCTACCTCGCTATCTCCTACGAGCGCGAGGCGCGCCGCGTCGCCGAGTCGATCGCGTCTTAGCAGCGCTCTCGTCCCCTCCGGCGAAACGACCTTCAGGCGGGAAGTGCGTCGGCCAGGGCCGCAAAGCTCTCGAAGTCGACCCGTTCGGGGCGGATGGTCCGTTTGAGCCCGACCCTCTCCATGGCGGCCTCGATCTCGGACTTTTCGGCGTCGAGCCCGCCCAGTGCGTTGGGCAGAATCTTCCGACGACGCTGAAACGCACAACGAACGATCTCGATGAACCGCTCGCGCAGGACGGGATCTTCGATGCGTGTGCCCGGTACGGGATCGAATCGGACTGCCGAGCTGTGAACGCTCGGCGGTGGCTGAAAGGCCCCGGGCGGCAGGGTTTGGACGATCTCGGCATCGGCGTACAATCGGCTCGTAAGCGTCAATGCACCGAAGTCGTCGGAGCCGGCCTCGGCGACGAACCGGTCGGCGACCTCGCGCTGGAACATCAGCACCAGCCGTTCGAATCGCTCGAAGGCCGGGGCGAGGTGAAAGAAAATCTCGGTCGCGGCATTGTACGGAAGGTTCGAGACGCAGCGCCATCCTGATTCGCCGAAGACGGTGGATTCATCGGCTGCGGACTCCGCCCGGGGATCGAGCAGGTCCTCAACGTCGATGTCGAGCACATCGGCCTGTACGACGTCGAGCGGGCGTCCCGGCTCGAGAAATTCGGCCAAAAAGCTGGCGGCATCCCTGTCGAGTTCGACGGCGCGAACCGAAGCTCCGCGCTCCAGCAAACTCCAGGTCAGCGTGCCGCAGCCGGGTCCGACTTCGAGAACTGAATCGCCCTCTTGTACGCCGGCGTCGTCGATGAGCCCCTCCAGAATCGTCGGATCAGTCAGAAAGTGCTGGCCGAACTGCTTTTTTGCGTGCCGCTGGTAGAGTCCCAGCAGGTCTCCGGGCTTTTCGATGGTTGGGTCCGGCATGGGAGTTTACGTTCTCGGCTGTGAAGAGTACGTCGTGGGTGCTCGGCTACTGACATCTGCTTTCGAGGAGCGCCGATGCTCAGCGACCATATCAGTTTCCTGACCGAATTCATCCGCCGCCCTCAAAACACCGGGGCCGTCGCTCCCAGTTCGCGATGGCTCGCCGAGACGATCGTATCCGATCTCGGACTCGAGTCGGCCTCGCTCGTCGTCGAATACGGTCCCGGGACCGGCGCTTTTACCGGCGAGATTCTGACGCGCCTCGATGCCGATGTAGACTTCATCGCCATCGAGAATAACGAGCGCATGAGACGTCGAGTTCGGGAGCGATTCCCCGACATCGACGTAGCCGACTCGTCGATCGAAGACCTCCCGTCGATTCTGGAGAAACGCGGCCACTCCCCCGGCGATGTCGACGCGATCGTCAGCGGCCTACCCTGGGCAGCCTTCGGCGAGTCACTGCAGGACCGATTGCTGGAGATCACCGCATCGGTGCTCGCGCCCGAGGGGCGATTCGCCACGTTCGCGTACATACACGGGCTGCTTTTGTCGGCCGGTCGGCGGTTCCGCGAAAAGCTCAACGAACATTTCGCCGAGGTGGACCGGTCGCCCATCGTTTGGCGCAATCTGCCTCCTGCATTCGTCTATCGGTGCCGCGGCCGAAACGAAGTGTAGATGTTAGCTTTCCACGTCGAAGGGCTCGTCGCCGAAGAGTTCGGCGGCGTTCGACCAGACCACTCGCTCGATGGCGTCCTCCCCGACGCCCTCGGCACGAAGGGCTTCGATCGTCTTGGCGATCCCGAGCACGTCCGAGGCCCCTGCACTCAGAGCCGTCGTCAAGACAATCTGTTCGGCATGGCCCACCTGATCGATCGTCTGCGCGACGACCTCGGCTGCCTTCTTGGGCTCGAGATATGACGACCCCACGGCCAGGCCGGCAACGAAACCGTCGCGGACGACGCGATCGACGAGCCTCTCGTCGAGTCGAGTCATCAGGATCCGCCGCGGTTCGGCGCCCACATCCTCGGCGCGCATCATCATCTTGTAGGTCATGTTCGCCTTGAGCCCACTGGGAGGCGTTGCGATGACGGGCAAGTCGGCATCCCGCGCCAATTCGACCTGGCGCTCAAATAACTCCCACTGAGAGGCTTCGTCCTGCCAAACCCCGATCTCGCCGACGGCAGCCACTTCGGGGCGCGCCAGCCAATCGGGAAGGGCACTCCAGACCTCGGGGTGGCGCCGGCTCGGCACGGCCTCCGGGGTCATCCCCAGGCCGACGGCCGCCTCGAGCCCACAGTCGATGATCCGGGCTCGCTCGTCGTCGACCAGCCACCCGAAATAGTCGAGGACCTCTTCGGACGTCTCGAAGTTTCTCGCCCCGTGCGCCGTGGTCACCACCCGGCGAGTATCGAAATACGCAAGGTTCCTGAGGTCGTCGTCACTCTGACTGTCGGACCGAATGTGAGCGTCGAAGATCTGCACCGTTACTCCTCGCCGCCAAAGTCGCCGGGTGGGTTCGGGTGTTCGAAATCACCCGACTGTCCGCCGGTCTTTTTGCGAAGGTGGATATCTCCGATGTGCATCGACTGATCGATCCCCTTGCACATGTCGTACAGGGTCAGACAAGCAGTCGACACGGCCGTCAGCGCCTCCATCTCGGCCCCCGTCTTCGCCGTACAGGCGACCTCGGCCCGTACTCGCAGCGCCGCCGCCTCTTCGTCGAGATCGATACCGACGTCGACATCGTCCAAATCGAGCTGGTGACACAGCGGGATCAGATCGGGCGTCTTCTTGGCAGCCATGATCCCCGCGATGCGGCTCACCTGCGTGACCTCACCCTTCTGTGAGCGTCCCTCTCGCAACGCGTCGACGGTATCGTCGCTGATGTGCACGGCTCCGACGGCGACCGCGCGGCGACGCGTCGCCGGTTTGTCGCCGACGTCGACCATGTTCGCTTCGTCGGTTTCATCGAGGTGACTCCAGTCTGCCATCGGCTCATCTCCATTCGAATTGCTAGTCACGGACCACGTCAGTCGGTAAAGTCTTCATCCCGACCCGTTGTTCCCATCATGGCTCATCATGTCCATATCATCTGTCATCTCACCGCGCGCCTTGAAAGCGACGTGGACCGCCCTGATCGCCCTCATCGTAGCCGGTTGTGCCACGACCGGCTCCCATCACTCGGAAACCGAGCGTGAAGCTCGTCGCGCCTTTGATGACGGGCGCCTCCAGGAGGCGCGGACGTACGCACAGATGGCCATGGAGGAGCACCCCGGCGATCGAGATCTGCCGCAGCTTCTGGCCGCGATCGACCGCGCCGAAGCTCGACAGGCCCGCCGAGACGGTCGGCTCAAGGAGGCATACCAACTGTATCGCCGTGCTGCCCAGCGGGAGTCCCTGCCGAGGCCCCGCGGCGACGACCTGATGGCGGCCGTCGAGATCGGTCAATCCCTGGGCGAGCCGCCGGGTCGGTTGGCCGTCCTTGCCCAGAAGGCCGTTCAGGATCGTCCCGGGTCGATGGAGGCTCGCAGAAATGCCGCAACCCTCTGGGACAACGCGGGACAGCCCGAGCGTGCGCTGCCCCATTATCGGTGGATCTGGAGAAAGGAGAGGACCGATGCGAACCTGGGCCTCCGGTTGGCGGCGTTGCTCAAACAGGTGGGACGCACCGAAGAATCTGTCGAGGTCTACCGACAGGTTCTACTGAAGAAGCCCGACAACGTCCAGGCCAACATCAACCTCGCGGGGACCCTCGCCGAGACAGGACGTCAGCGCGAAGCACGCCGCATCTACGAAGACCTGCTGGAGACCTACCCGGAAAACGCCGCGCTGTTGATGCGATACGCCGGCTTTCTGGACCGAAACGGCCAGCCCGACCGGGCCGAACAACTCCGAAACAAGGCCCGGCAATTGATGCCCGGGGTCCAGCGCCGCGAGATGCGCGAACTCGAGTAGTCAGCCACCCAGAGCTTCGCGCAGGTCCGTGGCCGACTGGTAGCGATCGTCGGGCCGCTTGGCCAGCAGCTTGAGGATCACCTTTTCCATCCCCTCGCTCAACGACGTGTTGATCGTCGAAGGCTTCGGCGGATCCGAATGCACGTGGTGGTAGGCGAGCTCGCCTTCGGTGAAGGGGACGCGGCCGGTCACGCATTCGAACGCCGTACAGCCGAGCCCGTACAGGTCACTCCGAAAATCGACGTTCTTTCCGACGATCTGCTCCGGCGACATGTAATAGGGAGTGCCGACCTGCTGGGTGTGGTTCTTCTTGTATTCGCGCAGAAACTTCGCCAGCCCGAAGTCCATCACTTTCACCGTCCGGTCTGGCTTGCACATGATGTTGCCGCTCTTGATGTCACGGTGGATGACGTTCTGAGAGTGGGCGTACTCCAGCGCCTTGCACGTCTCGATCATCACGTGCCGGACATAATCCTCGGGGATGGCGCCCTTCTGATTGACGATCTCCTTGAGCGTCCGCCCCTCTACGTACTCCATCGCGATGTAGTATTCGCCCTGCTGCTCACCGGCATCGTAGATGGTCACGATATTCGGGTGAGACAGAGCGGCGGCGGCCCGGGCTTCGCGCAGGAAATACTTTACTGCAGTCTCGTTGTCGCGAAGCTTCTCTCCCAGACACTTCACGGCGACGATGCGATTCAAGAACGTATCGCGGGCCCGGTAGACGATCCCCATGCCGCCACGGGCGATCTCGGAGACGAAATCGTACCGAAGGTCAGATCCGTCTCCGTCGGCTGCGGCCGCCACCGCCGGAAAGCCGTCGGATTCGACCTCCCCGTCGTCTTTGCTGGTCTGGCGATTCGCCAGCTTTCGGTCTCGCTCGTCGGCAAGCCCCTCTTCGATCACGTTGAGGCGTTCGCCGGCGTCCTCGAAGTCCTCGGCGACCTCCAAGACCTCGCGATAATGGTCGGCAGCACCGGCGAAATCTTCGTCGGCCTCCAAGACCCGCGCCATCTTGTAGTAGATCCGCACGGTCTCAGGAGACGGGTCTCGGTTGCCCAGGGCTGCCCGGTAGCGGCTGTAGGCATCCTCCATCTCGCGCTTGGCCCGGTGGACATCCCCCTGAAGCTCCAGCCCACGTCGGTAGATCGGGTCCCGAGAATTGATCCCTTGGAGCGTCTCCAGCGCCTTGTCGTAGCGACGCTGTTCATACAGAAGCCGTCCGGCTCGAAAGTAGTCGCCCTGTGAGATCCGCGTGCGGATCTCGCCGTCGACATCGCCCGCCTCCTTGTACAACTCGGAGGCCCGCGCCAGCGCCCCGCCGCGTTCGGCGCAGTCGGCGCTGCTCGCCAGATTTCCGGCGGCCTCGTACAGCTCCGAGGCCCGAAGCCATTCTTCGGCCTCCTCCAGAAGTTTGGCAGCCTTCTCGGGCTGGCCCAGCTTCCGGGCATACACACGAGCCGCCCGCTCCAGGTCCGAAGCCTCCTTGAAGTGCTCGGCGGCCGCCTCCCATTCGCCGGCCTCCGCCGACACTTCGGCCTTGGCCAGGTGGGCTCGCTGTTCGTCGCCGGCCGATTCCAACAACTCGACGGCTTTCTCGGAGTCGCCCAGACTTCGATACAGCCGAGCAGCCTTGATCGATTCACCCGCAGCTTCGAGACAGCGCGCCGCATCCCGGCGTTCGTTCAGCCAGCGGTACAGTCGAGCCGCGTCCTCCCATCGACTGGCATCTTCGAACAGCTCCGCCGCTTTCCGGCCCAGATGGCGCGTCGACTCTTCGACATCGTCGATCCCTGACTCCGGGTCGAGCCGCTCGCGGAAGGCCTGGGTGTAGTGCTTGGCGGCCAGCAGCGGCGAATTCGCCTTCTCGAAATGGCGAGCCGCCTCTTCGGACCGACTCAGCTCCGAATACTGTTGCGCGGCACGCAGGTGATCGCCGGCATTCAGATAATTGGTCGCCGCCCTTTCGGCATCGCCCACCTTGACGAAGGCCGCCGCGGCTCCCCGATAGTCGTTTTCTTCGAGATACAGTTCGGCGGCGCGGTCGTGTCGCCCCGCCTTTTTGAAGAAATGAATCGCCTGCGACGTGTTGCCGGCCGCCTGGAAGGCTTCGGCGGCCGACAGATACTCGCGGCCCTTCAGAAACCGGTCGGCCGCTTCTTCGTGTTCACCGGCCCGACGCAGGAGTTCACCGGCCCGCATGAAATCGCGACTCGTCTCGGCGTCCTGGAGTTTCTTCTGGAGTCCGGCCTCCAGATCGGGAGCGGTCGCGGAGCCGGAGGCGTGGGCGGCCGACTCACGGCGTCGGACGCGAAAAAAGAGCACCCCGACGGTCATCAACAGCAGCCCGCTTCCCAGACCGACTCCAAGGAGCAGGACGTTCGTCCAGTCGATCCCCGGCGTCGGCCGCTGGGTGATGTCCAGCAGTTCGGGTGCCTCTAATATCAGCCACTGCAATTGCATCGACTCCATCGAGTCTCGTGCGTCTGAAAGGCAGCTCAATGCTCAAAATCGAGCGTCGATTCCGGCCCAGGCGCCGTCCGGGCTGACGCCACCCTCGAACTTCATGCCGACCCTGTCCCCTTCCTTCGGCTTGTTGATGAGATGGTAGGTCAACATCCCGATGCCGACCGCCGTCAGGGCGCCCCCGGCAGCGAAGGCGGCGACCGAACCGCGGTAGTACGAATTCGCCTGGTCTTTCATCGTCTGCAACTCTTCGGGGTTGGCTCCCTGAGCTCCACGGTCAAAGTTGTTGACGTCGTTTTCGGTGTTGTTTTTCAGAATGGTCAGTACGACGCCGCTGCTGAGCGCGACCGCCCCCACGCCGATGGACCCGTACGCCCACCCTTTGACCGCCTGAGTATCGATGGGTCGGCCCGCTGTGGTCCCGCCCGACGACGGCTCGTCCGGAGTGGGCTCGGTCGTCGCCATCGGCTCGTCGGGCTCTTCGGAGGGAATCTCCACGAGCCCGATGGTGACCTCACGCTCCTCTTCGGATTCGACAGTCACCTCCCGGCTTGTCTTTCTGTACCCCTCTTTGTTGACGTGCAGGGTGTAGGTGCCCGCATCGAGCTTCTGGGTCAGCGGTGCGGTCCCGAGCAGTCGACCGTTTTCACCCCCGAGACGGACCCTGGCCCCGCTGGGGATTGTCGAGACCGTCACCGTCGCCTTCAACGATTCTTCGAGCCGGGCGATCCGCTCGCGGACCTTCTCCGCGGCCGGTTTGTCCGGGTTGGTCTCGACGAATTTTCGGAAATACCCGAGCGCCTCTTTCGTTCTGCCGAGATTCTCGGCGCTGCGCCCCATGGGCACCAGGATCGACGGGCTCGACTTCAGCTCGTAGGCGCTTTTGAATTTCTGAAGCGCCTTCTCGTACTCTTCGGCCTGGTAGGCCCGCTTTCCTTCCTGGACGAGTGAGAGGACGCGTTTTTGCACTGACTCGGCGTCCGATCCCCCCTGAGCAGAGACCACCGCAGGCAGACTCGCCACCGCGACAAACAGGCCAAGGAATACGGTCTTCTCAATCCAAGATATCGTAGCCATCACACACTCCTCCGAGCAGTTCATTCATCCGAGTTCGTCATCTGGACCACATCCGCCGATGAATTCTCTTGCACGTCGCCTCCGTCGGTCTTGTCGACACCACAGCCGTCTCTGGGCACGGTGAAGAAGAGGACGAGAATGAAGACCACGAGCACGACCTCCGGCGGGTCCTCGCGCCGCCAGTTCCAGTTCATCAGCGAGTTGTCGGGTTCGGTTTCCTTCACGGTGATATCGTTCCGTTGAGACGCATGAATTCAGTCGTCATTATCCTTCGTCTTCGACAGATGTCTTCGTCCTCGAGGGCGACCGCCGTGCATCGAGCGAACGGATGTCGGATTCGACCCGTCCAGCCCCCACGTCGCGGGCGAGTTCCATGGCACTGTCGAGCAGGCTTCCGCCCTGCGCAGCGTCGAGCTGCTGCAACCTGTGCCCATACCGTACCGACAATTCCAACAGATCGGGAAGGGCCGTGCCGCGTTCCTTGAGCGCCCGGATCGCCTTTTCCATCGTCACGACCGACGATTCGCGCCGATCACGGTCGAACACAAGCTCTCCCTGCGCAAACTTCACGCGTTCGTGAAGCACGGGGTCTCCCAGCTCGGTGGCAAAGATCCGAGCGTCGTTGCCGTACCGGCGTGCCGCCTCCCAGTCTCCCTCCTGGCGCTTGGTCAACGCCATCTGCAGGAGAGCTTCGATCCAGAGGTCCGGACGATGGCCGCCGCTGAGAACTTCGAGCGCCTCTCCGAGCAGACCGGTTGCCTCATCGGTCTCGCCGGCTCGACGAAGTGTCGTACCGTAGCGCGTCAGCACCTCTCCGAGCTCGCGGCGTCCGCTGAGATCCCGGGCCAGTCGAAGTGCCCGATCCAGACGATTCCATGCGCCGGGGCGATTTCCCCGCCACTCGTCGACTTCGCCCAGGTCGGCGAGTACGCCCACGAGTCCCTCGCGCTGGCCGAAATGTTCGGTCCGTTTCTGGGCGCGCTGCAACAGCGAAAACGCCTCGTCGAGGTGCCCTTCCCTGAATCTCTGACGGGCTTTCAGTCTCAGGACCGGCACCTGCTGAGTCATCGACGGCAGGCAGTCCTCGAGGCGCTCCAGCCACATCTCGACCGACTGGTCGTCCCCGAGCACGGAACTCAGTTCCGCCGCCGTCACAAACACGGTGTTCATCAGCCAGTCGAGGGCCGTGCGTTCGGCGGTCTGGCCGGCCTGCTCGAGCATGTCGCGGCACGCCGACCTCTCGTACAGGGTCGTCAGCACCCGCGCGACTTTCACCTGCAGATAGGCCTGTGCCGGCCCGGCGGAGATGATCTCTTTGGCCGACTGATAGTGGTCGTAGGCTTCACCGAAGTCGGCCCGTCGCCAGCAGGCGTCACCGGCGAGTTCGTACAGTTCCGCCGCCCGCTCGTCGCGACCGCCATCGACCAGGTGGTCCGCGGCTTCGGCGGGATCGCCCCGGCCGGCCGCCCAGTCTTCGACCAACTGATCGCCGACCCGACGGTGAATCCCCTTGCGCCACGACTCGTTCATCGTGTCGATGACGACCTCGGCGAGCACCTCGTCGACCAGCTCCAGATATCGGCCGCTGACTTCGATACTCATGCGCGCCAGATACCGTCGTCGCAGCGACTGTAGCTTCCGGTCGACGGCCTGCTCGTCTTCATCCTCGGTCATCACGAAACTGCGCACTCTCTCCCACGCCACCGGCCGCCCGTAGACCGCCAGGACTTCGAGGACTTCCCGGGCCGCCGCGCCGGCTCCGCTGAACCGTCGTCGAAACGACGCTCGAAGTCCGCCGGGGATCTCGAAATCCTCCAGGCCGGCGTAATCGAGCTGCCACTCCGAGACCGCCCGGCGCCACAGAAGCCCCTCGTCGACCAGAGTTCGACAAAGCTCCTCGAGGTAAGCCGGCCGCCCGTCCGAGGCCTCGTGGACTTCGTCGAGCCACTCGTCGGAGAGCCGTTTGAGTCCGAGCCGTTCCCGGAAGAAGCGGCCCACATCATCCCGGGTAACTCCGTCGATCGCATGGTGGTAAACCCGCGGCCCCTCCGGAAAGGGCTGCATGAGCTTTTCGTCGTGCGCTGTCGCCAGCACATCGGGTGCACTGGTGTCGTTGCCTTCGCTGTACCACTCGTCCAGAAATTGCCGCGACGAGATGTCGGCCAGATGCATATCCTCGATGACCAACACCAACTGAAGCGGCTGGAGGGTCACGACTGCGTCGTGGAAGGCGTTAAAGAGCCAGTCGTACTCGATGGCCGTCGAAATCTGCGAGATCGACCCGCCCTGAAGCCGCGAGAGCCGCTCCAGAATGAGCAAATAGGGTCCGTAGTATTCGATGTCGCGGACGTTCCGCGAGCTCCCCAGATCGACGACCTGGCGCAGGACCTCGTGCACCAGCTCCCAGGGTTTCATCCCCTCGTGGCAGTTGACCGTGATGACCTGGCGGCGGTTCAGCTTCATCGTGGCGGCGACTTCGCTGAGAAGCCGCGACTTCCCCACTTCGAGAGCCCCCTCGACGACGTGAAATTCGCCCTGATCGCTGGGCTCGGACGACTCCAGAATCTCGACGAGGCTCTGATGCTCCGACTCCCGGGCCTGCAGGACGCCGCGCTCGAAGTAACCGCGCAGAATCGGCGCGGCGGCCACATCCAGCGCCTCCGACAATCCCGCACCGGCGCTCCATTCCGGCGACTCGGTGTCTCGGTTGAGTGCCTGCAACGCCTCGCCGGCGTCCTCGTACTCCACGCCGTCGACCTGACGTAACAGCACCATCGCAAATCGGCTGAGCGTCAGCGGTACATCCGGGTTGTAACGATGGGGAGGCGGCGGCGAAAAATCCTCCTCGTCGGGCGGCTTGTCCTCTTTGGACCGCGGACCGTAGGGCAACACCCCGGCCATCGCGTAGTAGAGGGTGACCCCCAGACTGTAGAGGTCGGACCGCAGCTCTCCCTTGTTGCCGCGAATGATCTCGGGGGCCATGTACGAGCGGGTCCCGCCGTGCAGGCTGTCACGGGTCGGATCCATGCTCGAAAGCCCGAAATCGACGAGCTTGACCATGGGACGCGCCGCCGCGTCGTCGAGCCACAGAAGCATGACGTTCGCCGGTTTGATGTCCCGGTGGATCATGCCCATCCCATGCAGATAACTCAGCCCCAGTAGCACCTGCCGGGTGATATCGATGAGCGCGTCCGGGTCCATCAGGGCCCGGGCATCCTGCAGGCTGAATCCGTCGATGTATTCTTCGGCCAGGTAAATCCCGCCGCCGGGGAGCCCGCCATAATCATAGACCCTCACCAGGTGAGGATGATCGAGCTTCGAGAGGATCTCGAATTCCCGGCGAAGCATCTTCCCCTGCACGCTTTCACCGGCTTCGGCCTTCAGGACCTTCAACGCCACCTGCCGGCGCTCGTTGTGCAGGTCCTCGGCCAAATACACCGAGCCCCCTGCCCCCTTGCCCAGCGGTTTATCGTACTCGAATCGCCCGGCGAAGACCTTTGTAGAAGCGTCTGTTGAGCGTTTCGATGCCATACATTCCCAAGGGTTCGACGATTGCTGCCCCACTCATACCACAATCGTCCGAACGCGGGCCAGCGATCTGCACCGTATTTCACAGCGTTTTCGATTGTGTTAGGGGGAAATACACAAACGATTCGATACGTAGACATGGAGCGACGCGATGCTCGCCTACATACTCGCCGGTGGGACCGGCACTCGATTCTGGCCGATGAGCCGACAGCAGCGCCCCAAACAACTCGTCCGACTCTGGGGCGACGAGACGATGATTGAGACGACCGCTCACCGACTGGCGGAACCTGCACAAGAAGATGGCGTCTTCGTGGTCTGCGGCCCCGATCTGGTCGACCCCATCTCGGGGACACTGTCGGACTTTCCTCGCGAGCAGTTCGTGATCGAGCCAATGGCCAGAGACACCGCGCCGGCGATCGCGTTGGCGGCCATTCAGACCCTGGAGCGCGCCGGTGACGTGCCCTTCGGCGTCTTCCCGGCCGACCATTACATCGGCGATGACGATGCCTTCGGTCGGTGCCTCGCCGCTGCCGAGTCCGCCGCCGACGATGGACACATTGTCACGATTGGCATCGAGCCGAGCCGCCCGGAGACGGGCTACGGCTACATCCACTACGACGATGCCGACGGCGCCGGGTCCGGCGACGCTCCGTCGGTCCACTCGGTGGAGGCCTTCGTCGAAAAGCCCGATCGAAAACGTGCCAAACGATACCTCGAATCCGGCGAATATCTCTGGAACGCCGGCATGTTCGTGATGAAACCGTCGACGCTGCTCGACGAGATGGAGCGCCAGTTGCCCCAGATGTACGAGGGCTTTTTGCGCATCCGAGACGCCTGGCGCACCGAGGCTCACGAGGACGTGCTTCGCGAAGAATTCGAAGCCATGGAGGGTATCTCCATCGACTACGGCGTCATGGAAGACGCTCGAGACGTCGTCTGCGTGCCCGCGGACTTCACCTGGTCGGACGTCGGGCACTGGGCCGCGCTCGACGAGGTGCGCGAGACCGATGAGGACGACAACGTCATCGAAGCCGACGCCATTCTTGAGAATGTCGAAAATTCGGTCATCTTTTCGGAGGACTCCGACCGGCTGATCGCGGGCATCGACCTCGACGACATGGTCGTCGTCGACACCCAAAACGCCGTCCTCGTGCTGCCGAAGAACAGCGCTCAGAAGGTGCGCGATATCGTCCACCGCCTTCGAGAGTCCGGACGCGACGACGTCCTATAGGTCTGAGATGAATCGGGATAGTACACGAATCGAGGCGGGCGACCTCTCGCGCGACGAACGCAGCCGTCAGGTACGGCGAGTTCTCTGGGTCACGCTGGCGCTGAACATCCTGGTGGCCGTCGCAAAGACCGGCTACGGATACTGGTCCGGCATCATCAGCCTGCAGGCCGACGGCTTCCACACGATGTTCGATGCCGCCAACAACATCATCGGGCTGGTCGCCCTGGGGATCGCCCGCAAGCCGCCCGACCGCGAACACCCCTACGGCCACAAACGCTTCGAAGTGGCCGCGAGCATGGGGATCGGGATCATGATCTTCTTGGGATTTCTGGAACTCGGCCGCGCCGTCTGGCGAAGCGCCGAAGGCGGTCCCGAGCCCACCATCGGCCCCGGCGCCTACTGGATCGTCGTGGTCACCGTCCTGGTCAACATCGGCATCAGCGTCTGGGAGACGCGCGAGGGCGAACGCCTCAACTCGATGTTGCTCAAGAGCGACGCAGCCCACACATTCTCCGACAGCCTCGCCGCCGGCGCCGTACTCGTGGGCATCACTCTGGTCGACTTCGGCTTTCCCGCGGGTGATACCATCGCCGCCCTGGCGGTCATGGGCTTTATCGGCATGACCGCCTACCGGGTGCTACGCGATACCGTCGATGTCCTCGTCGACTCCTCGTTTCTGAACCCCAAAGAGATCCAGAAGAGGGTCGAGCAACACGACGCGGTCCTGTCATGCCACTACGTTCGCAGCCGGGGCATGCCCGGCCACATCCACGTCGACTTGCATCTCTCGCTCGATCCGAACACCAACCTCCGCCGCGCCGGCGACATTATGGTCGAGGTCAAAGAGGCACTGTACGAGGAATATCCGAACGTCGAAGATATTCTGGTGCAACTCGAGCCTCATACGGAGGCGCACGTCGAGGATGTACCCGAAAAGCTTATTTAGTTGGGCGGGGATCACGCTTGCGCGTCTCGCGTAGGACGTACGAGGTACGACGGGTTCCGCGAATCACGGGGCCGCGTCTCGCGTAGGACGTACGAGGTACGACGGGTTCCGCGGGTCGTGAGTGCTCGAAAACCCCCGTAAGCACGGAGATCGGTTGCTGCGCTGAAAGCCTCGCGAGCACGGGGATCGACAGTCGCCGCGCGCCGGAGGCGCGTATCGATCCCCCCGATGCGACCGGATGGGAGCCCGGGGCCTTCTCATCCATCCACGCCAATCGAGTCCCGGTAAAACCCGGTGATCTCGCGATCCTTGAGCGCGTCGACGAGTTCGCTGAGGGGCAGTGACAGATCGAGTTTGCCGTCGACGGGTTCGGCGGGCTGCGAGACGGCCTGCAGGTCGCGGCGCCCGCCGCTGGGAATCTCGAAGGAGTCGAGGTCATCGCCGAACAGCTCCTGAAGCAGCATGGTGCGCTGCTCCTCGGGCCAGCCGGGCGGCGATTCGACGCGAAGGACCTCGGTTTGAATCTCGACGAGATCGTCGTCGGGCTCGACGCGGGCGGCGCCGAGCGGCTCAAGGAGCCCTTCGACGAGGTCGTCGATCCAGTTCTCGAACGCCTCGGTGTGGACCGGGCCGGTCAGGTAGCTGGTGCGTTGGACGGGCAGGTAGTACCAGGCGCCGGGGTTCTCGAGCAGGAAACCGACCTGCGAGAAGAGACTCACCGACGCGCTCATCTGCATCAGCTCGACGAGCAGCCCTCTGGGATACCATCGCCCGTCGGGCAACATGCTCAACAGGTCGAGCCACAACAGCTTCATGCCCCAGACGTAGCCGTTGAGCAGGCCGAGTTCTGTGGAGATGTGCTCCGGGGGATTGTCGTGCTCCTCGCGCAGACAACCGGCCCCGGTTTGCTGTGGCGGAACACCCTCGTGCTCCATCCAGACGGGAATGAATTCATGCTGGGCGCGAAGAAGCTCCGAAGCCGACGTCCTCCAGGAGTCGTCCAGACCGATCGCCTCGGGCAGGTGCCGGTCCGCGGTCCGCCCCACGAAACCACTGGTCCATTCGTACATCACATTTCGTTTGAACTCGGAGGCCGGCAAGTCCAGAAGCTTGCTCGACTCGGGCCCCGGCAACACCCATCCGGTGTGGTCGCGGCGCAGTACCGACAACTCCATCAAAAGCTCGAGGTGGTTCTGCCACTTCGGTGTGGCGGTGTTGCAGAGGGCTTCGAGGTCGTCGAGCGACTCCTCGTCGGGTTCACCCTCTTCATCGACGGCCAGTCGACCGGACTGGGTCCGACAGACAAGCCAGGTCCCGACGGTCTGGAGCGTCGCCTCATCGCGCGGTCGACTGCGGCCGACGGCCTGATCCTCCAGAGCCCGGTAACTCTGGTCGAGCCATTGCAACAGCCAGCGGCGGCCGAGCGCCCAGATCCCTCCCCACAGAACCTCGGGCACGGCTACGCTCGCCCAGTCGGAGCCCGGCTCCCGGAAGCGAACCAGAACACCCAGCTCTTGGAGGCGCTCGGCGATGCGCTCCTCTTCCTGACGTTCCTGCTGACGCATCAGAGGAACGACATTGTCCTCGCCGTCATCGTCGTCGGCGCCGAAGCCAAAGACTTCCTGCCAGAAGCAGAGTCCGCCGAATTCCAGCACCACCATCGCCGCCCCGAGCCAATCCGGCGATCCGAGCCTGTCGATAATATCGTCCAGCGCCTCGGGTCTGTACATCTGATCGGCACACCGGATCGTCAGCTCCACTCGCGATCCCTCGGTGGAGACGTCCCAGGCGTTTGCCATGACCTCCAGTTGCTCGAAATCCTGTCGGCCAAACAGAATCGGCAGGCTCGGCCGGACGCGGTCGAGCATGGGCGCGGCAATCGCCGCTATCGCTCCGGGCACGGACGCCGTATCTTCGCCGGGAAGATGCACCCCGCCGTGGATCAAGATGCCGAGATCTGCCAGTTCGCGGCGCACCCCCTGACCGAGCCACGAGATATCGACCTCCATGTCATGGTCGTAGACGAGATCGAGCAGCGCCGTCCGCCCTCGTTTGGAGACCGACTGAAGGCTCTCCAGGACGTCGTCGGGCCGGCGACACCAGCACCGCGCCAGAGCCTCGGGATGGGCATCTTCGAGGCCCCATTCCTGGCAGATCGTCTCCAGACGCGCGTCCGGAATGGCCGCGAAATGTTCGACCAGACCCTCGAAGAGTCCGGAGGGCCCAGCCGTTTCGTCAAAAAGTGCGTTCATCGACTCTGATTTGTCCGAGGTACAAATGTTCGGTCAGTGGCTACCATTGATTCTTATTTGAACAAACTGCCCCGGTCCATCGTTTAACCGGTGACGCAGAGCCCCTCGTTTACCCGAAATGGACCGACGATGCAGACTTCATCTCAACAGACCCGGCAGATCAAACGGCCGACGGGACCGGTGACGCTTCTATTGATCGTGGCAACCATGTTGCTGACGCCGGCTCTGGTCGGGGCCGACGAGCCGCCCCCCAGCGAAGTTGCCGAGGCTCAGGCCACCCGGATGGAAGGGGCAGACGTCCTGGGCGACCGGGAGACGGCCGACAGCCCGACCGAAGAATTCCCGTGGGCCGGCGAGCAGTTTTACTATTCGCTGCGGGTCAATGGGGTCGAAGCGATGCGAGCGGTGTTGCAGACGGGTCGGCTGCGCAGCTCCGACCGCGGGCCGTATGTGGCGGCGGGGGTCGACGTTCGATCGGTCGGATTTTTCGACTCGCTCTACTCCGTTGAACACCACGCCGACACCTACTTCAACCCGCGCACCCTGCTGCCGTACCGCTCCGAAAAACGTCTCTCCGAGAAGAACAACACACGGAGCTATACGGTCGATTACAACCATGAAGATTACATGGCGCAGTGTCACTACACCCGCCGGGATTCCGACCGGGACTACGAGTGGCGCATCCCCGGCACGACCCATGACATGATCTCGTGGCTCTACGATCTGCGAAGCCGATCGTTGGCCATGGGGGATTCCTTCGTCTTCTACATCTACGACGGCTGGAAGATCAGCGAAATACATATCGACGTGGTCGGAAAGGAAGACCTGTACACCCCCGCCGGATGGTTCAAGACTTGGAAGTTCAAGTACGTGCGCAAAATCGTCCATCCGATGAAACCGGCCTCGGCGGCCAACAGCGAAGGGGAATCGGCCATCGAACCCGTGATGCACGTCCGTGAACGCTCCCGACACTCCGGGCATTTCTGGCTGAGCCGCGATGCCAACCACCTGCCCCTCCGGGTGACAATCCGCTCCGGGTTCGGCTACGGTGAGGCCGTTCTCATGAAGTACCGAAACCCCGGCCCCGAAACCGCGTCACGATGATTCATCCCCCAGCCCTGGAACCCGGTGACCCGATCCGGGTCGTCAGTCCGGCCGGCCCGGTCACCCCGACGCTACTCGAACCCGGTCTGTCCGTGCTGCGAGACTGGGGGCTCGAGGTACGAGTCGACGAGGCTGTCTACGACCGTTCCGACACACCCGGGTATCTGGCCGGCGACGACCAGCGACGCCTTCGTGCGGTCCAGTCCGCGCTCGACGAACCCGACACCCGGGCCATCGTGTTCAGCCGCGGCGGCTACGGCACCATGCGCCTATTGGCCGGGCTGGAGTTCGACTCGTTTCGCGACTGTCCCAAATTGCTCGTCGGTTTCAGCGACCTGACTGCTCTGCATCTTCACGCAGCCGCCCGCCACCGACTGGCCACGCTTCACGGTCCGGTCGTAAAGAGCATGCGGCTGCATACCCCCGGCGATCGCTCGATGCGCGCTCTGCGAGATGCCCTCTTCGGCCGCCGGGCCGACGGCTTTAAAATCGACGGCCTCCACACGGTGACCCCGGGCCGGACCGGAGGCCCCCTCCTTGGCGGGAACCTCACCGTGTTGATCCATATGCTCGCCTCGGATCACGCCCCTCCCTTGGATGACTCCATTCTCGTCCTCGAAGATATCGGCGAGGAAGATTACCGGCTCGACAGAATGATGACGGCACTTCGACTTTCGGCCGACTCGGCCAACCCCGCCGGAATCGTACTCGGCGAGTTCATCGACTGTGACGGCACCTACATCGACCCGGACGAAGTCAGTGAGTTCGTCGATGAACTCGCTGCCGAATTCGACTGCCCCGTTGCCTCCGGAGCCCCGGTGGGGCATGGCTCCGAGAATCTCGCCTGGCCGGTCGGCGTCGAGGCGGAACTCGACGCCGAACGCGGAACCCTGACCGTCGAGTCCGATGCAGTTCAAGCGCCGGCCCGGACGACGACCTCCTGACCGAGACCGAACCACCATGTCGACAGACTCGGACCGAATCGATGGCATCCTGCAAGCCCAGCTGGCCGACTCGGTCGATACGATCGGCCACTCCGCATCGGCATCCGCCATCCAGTTCACGGCGCGGACCCTCGACGAGAGGGGCTTCGAGTTCGCCGGCGGAACCACCCGCTTCGATCCACGGGGCCGGCCGGTGACGGCGTCGACCCAATTCGACCTGGCCAGCCTGACCAAACCCCTGGTCATTTCGATCCTCTACATGCAGGCAGTCGACCAGGGCCTGATAGAGTGGGATACCCGGCTGGCCGAGGTGTTGGAGCCGTGGCCGAGCGGAGGAGCACGCGGGGAGATCACCTTCGACCACCTGCTGAGCCACCGATCCGGTCTCCCTGCGTGGCGTCCAGTCCACCAGTGGTACGACCTCAACCCGACCGCGGCGCAGGTCCGGCGGGCCCAGGAATCCCTGATCGCCGACCTGGCCGATGTCGAACTAGAGGCGGTCCCCGGCTCGCGCGAAGTATATTCCGACCTCGGCTACATGCTTCTGGGTCGCGCGCTGGTGGTCCTCTTTGGCTCCGCCTCCGATGAGGCCTCCCGGCTCGGTCGAATCGCGAGACGCCGCATCTTCGACCCCCTGGGACTGGCGTCTCTCGAATACCATCCCGAGGATCGGCTCGGCATCCCCGCGACCGAAATCGATGAACTTCGCGGCCTCGTGCAGGGGACAGTCCACGATCGCAACGCCGAGGCGTTGGGCGGTGTCGTCGGTCATACGGGGCTCTTCGGCCACATGAATGATGTGGCGGAACTCGGAGCCCATCTACTCGGCATCTCGAAGGGAGAGATCGACGATGGTATCGTCAGTCCGAGCGCGCTGCGCCACAGTTGGGGCGACAACCAATCCCCCCGGTCAGACGGCCACCATACACCCGGCTGGGATACGCCCAGCGGCGAGGCTTCCAGCGCCGGCGGGCACATGGCCGCGCATCGAACCGTCGGGCACCTGGGATTTACGGGTACCTCGATCTGGATCGACCGCGATCTCGGGATGGTCGCAGTCCTTCTGACAAACCGCACCTACCCGAATCGAGACAACGAACGGATCGACAGGCTACGCATCGACGTCCACGAGGCGGCCGCTGTTGCACTCAACCCCTCCTCAAGCTAACAGAACCGCAGTGATTCGTTCCGTCCGGGAGCTCGACCGATGACCGATTTTCTGACAGAACTTCGTTGCGCCGAATCCCTGGCGCGTGCGGCTGGACGCCGCATCGCGCGGCAGCGCCGCGATGGATTCACCGTAGAGTTGAAGTCGGAAAACGACCCGGTCACCTCGATCGATATCAGCACCGAGGAATTCATCCACGACGAGCTCCGTGGAATGTTCCCCGACGACGTGATCATCGGCGAGGAACTCGGCGAAGACCTCGGGTCGGGCGAGGCACCCGAACGGGCCTGGGTGGTCGACCCGATCGACGGGACGCTCAATTTTTCGCGCGATTTGCCCATGTTTTGCACCTCGATCGCCTTTCAGATCGAGGGCCGTTCCGTCGCCGGGGCGATCTACGACCCCCGTCGTGACGAGCTCTTCAGCGCCCGTCGAGGCGGCGGTGCGTACCTGAACGAGAAGCCGATGGAGGTCAGCGACGTCGACGCCCTGGGTCAGAGTCTGCTGGTGACCGGATTCCCCCGGTCGATGGATGGGGTCGAGGAGGACAACCTGGTCAATTTCGCCAAGCTGACGCGCGCCTCTCGCGGCGTCCGGCGGCTCGGATCGGCGGCCCTCGACCTGGCCTACGTTGCCTGCGGTCGCCTCGACGGTTTCTGGGAGTACTACCTGCATCCGTGGGACACGGCGGCCGGCTACTTGCTGGTCCAGGAAGCCGGAGGCCGAGTGACCGATACCGCCGGCGGCGTCTACACAGCCGACGACAGCAGTGTGCTGGCCACAAACGGCCAGATCCACGACGAAGTGGTCGAACGATTATCCAAAATATGAACGTACAAGCACCTATGCCCTATCCTCGCACAGCCTTCGCAACTCTGGCCGCCGCAACCCTTCTGTTGGCCGCCTGCGGTGAAGACTTGCAGACGGTGAATCAGCCCGGACGGGTCACCTCGGTCGGCCCGGTCGTCTCGCAACCCTTCGGCGTCTACGTGCAGTACAGCCTGCGAGATCGTGAGGGTAACGACCAGCAGATCGACGCGGAGATATGTGAAACAAATGACCAAGGCGAGCCCGTCGACTGTGGCGAACCGGTCCTGGGCGCCGGAGGAGACGGCCTGCGCACGGTACCGACCGTCCCGGCGGGCACCGACACACCCCATCGTTTTTCGTGGAACGCCGGATGCGGGCGGGTGACCGACGGGCAATGCATCGGTACCGAGCTCGATACCGAGTACGTGGCACGGATTCGTGTCGACGACGAACGCTCCGACCAACAACAAGGATCGTACTCCGTGACGGCGCCGTTTTCTCTGTCGGATCTGGGATTTCAATCGGTCCCGATGTGCGACACCAGCGTCGAGCCGATTCCGGAACCCTGCGAGCCGAGTTCTCCGTAAGGCCCCTTCATCACTGCCCATATTTTAGCTCAGGATCTTTTATGAGTGACGTCGCTACAAACGAGTGGCATCAACGCGAGATCGATACCGCAAAGGGCCTGCTCGAAGGCGTCCATGCGGCGATCCAACAGGGGAACATCCACGCGGCCGACGGCGAGGTCGATGAGGCCCTGGTCGTCCTGGACATGGCACGCGCCGAAGGTATCACCGACCAGCAACGGGAACTGAGGGCCCGGGCCCTCAATGAAAAGGGCCTGATCCTTCAGCAACGCGGCGAAACCGCCGATGCCTACGATGCTCACCGCCAGGCCGCCGACCTCGTCGATTCGGTCGACTCCATCGACGACGACAATCTCGGCTCGGCGGCGGCCATTCATCTGAACTTCGGCCAGCTCTCGTTGCTCGATGACGACTACACGACGGCGGCCCGCGAGAATCGGCGGGCCCTGGAGCTCATCGAGAGCTTGCGCGAGATCGACGAAAACAATGCCCTCTCCCTTGCGATGGGCGCCTTCCAGAATATGACCGCGCTGGAGAGCTTCCGCGGCAACTTTGACAAGGCCGCCGAGCATGCCGAAGAGGCCATCGATACGGCGAATACCATCGCCGAACGCGGCGGCACCTTCGCGATCTCGACGGCCGCACAGGTCTGCCAGCAGTTGAGCGTTCAGCTCTTTCAGAACCAGCAAATCGACGGCGCCGTCGAGTGGGGGCAGCGCGCAGAGTCACTGTCGGAGCGCGCCTTCAACGAGGCGGGCCCGGAGGCGCTCGACGCCTACGTGGTCTCCGAGATCAATCTGATCTCGTTCCACGAAAGTGCCCGCCGGTACGCCGATGCCGAAGACTGTCTGTGGAAGGCGATGGACGTCTCCAACAACGACCCGGAGGTCATCCGTCGGGGCCTGAATTTCTACGAGAACTGCCGCAAGCAGACCGATGCGCGGCTGGAAAAGGGTGGGTTGCCCCGCGACGAAGTCGACGAGGCCTACGAAGAACTCAAGGAGATCGCCCTCCAGAAGGGAGTCATCCAACAGGGATGACCGGACGAACTATCAGGGACATCGGCCCGCTTCGATGGCCTTCAGCTCTTTGGAAGCCCCCGACGCATACTCCGAGTCGCCGTGTTCGTCGACGACCGTCTCGAAGAACGGCTTTGCCTGTTCGCACCGGCCCAGCTCCGTGAACCCGATGCCGATAAAGTAGGTCGCCCCTCCCCGGCGCGTTGAATTCGGATACTGGTCCACGACCTTCTTGAACTCGAAGACGGCCGAACGCCATTCACCCTTGTCGGCCAGCGCCTTCGCCTTCAAAAACTGAGCCTCGTCGGCCAGTTCGTGGTCGGGATGTCTGTCGAGAAACTCCTCGAAGGCTCGACGAGCCTGACCGTATTGGCCCGCCTCGAGCTTGTCGCGTCCCGCGTCCAGCAGTTTCTGGGGCTCTTCGGGGAGCTCGGAGACCTTGTCTTCGCCGGCAAAACGCAGGTCGACATCTTCTTTGAACAGGCGCAACTCCTGCTCGAGTCGCTTGAGCTGGAACTGTGCCTTCTCGACCTTACCGCGCAGCCGCTGGACCTCCTGGCGCACCTCCTGCATCTCGGCCCCGAGGTCGGCATTGTTGCGCTGAAGTAGCTTCCGGGCCTCTTCCAGGATCGTCTTGAGACGTTTCACGTCCTGGCGAGCATCCTTGACCATCTGCTCGAGCTCCTCCTCCTGCTCGCTGACGTTTTTCTGCATCACCTCCTGGCGCGCCTCGAGGCTGTCGATGCGCTGCTGCATCTCGTCGGCCTTCCAGATGGGTTGGCACCCGGCCAGAAGGGGGATCAGGAAAAGAGAGAGCGCAGCTCCGACATAGACTCGGAGCTGCGCCTCGCGTTCGGTTCGTCGAAACGGACGTTCCATGGAGACTACGCGTGGTTAAATCTACTGCCAGTTGAATTCGACGCGGCGGTTCCGCTCGTGACAGCTCGCCGACCCGTCTTCACCGCAGCGTCGGGCCAGTCGCTCTTCACCATACGAGATCGTCGACATCTTCGAGGCCGAAACACCCAGGGTCTTGAGGTAGTCGTAGACCGACCGGGCTCGACGCTCGCCGAGGGCGAGGTTGTATTCGTTGGTGCCCCGTTCGTCGGCGTGGCCGGCGAGCTGGACGTCCCTCGATCGCTGCTTGATGCATTCGGCGTTGTCCTCGAGAGCGTTTCTGGCCGAGTCGCGCAGGTTCGATGTGTCGTAGCCGAAGTAGACCGTCTGAACTTCGCATTTCGCATCCGGGTCGGCCACACACTCGTAGTTCTCGCACATCTCATCCTCGCCGCAATCGGCATCGGAGGTACACTCGCGCGGCTCCTGACAGGTGTTGTTGCGGCAGACCTGGTCGCCTTCGCACTCATCGTCTCCGCGGCACCCTTCGGTGCAGCGGTTGTTCAGACAGATTTCGTCCTCACCGCAGGCCGAGTCGTCGGTACAATACCCGGGGATCGGCTCGCATGAGCCGGCCTCGCACTGCTCACCTTCGGCACAGTTCTCGTCGCTCCGACACTGCTGGCACAGCCCGTTGACGCAGTAGAGCCGTCCCGTCTCCTCCCCCTCGGTGCTGGTGCGACAGTCCTCATCGGTGTCGCACTTGGGGAACTTCGGACCGCACCCCGTGGCCACAAGCATGCCGAACAGAACTCCGACCACCAGACAAATCGTCAAGCCTTCACGTCGCATCATCGTTGTGACTCCCTGTATCCAAGCAAGATTGTCGTTCCATTATCTATCCACGCACGCCTGCGACCGGACACATCCCCGATGGCCGGAATCGAGCACCGATACTTTCGACTGTGATTCTCCGTCTCCTTCACGGGCACAGAACGCTACAATTGGACGGCAGATTGTCAAGCATTTGCAAGCCCGTACTGAATTCACAGCCGGGAGAGGTTGCGTCGCCCTCACCGGCTCGACTATAGGACCCACGGGCCCCGTTTCGGAGACCCATGCGGGCGGTATATGAACCTCGGTATCGATCCACAACGCGGACGACGTATTCTGAGTCTGGCCGGACCGATCATCATAGCGATGGTCACCCAGACCTTCATCAACGTCGTCGACACGATTTACATCGGGAAACTCGATCCCGCCTTCAGCATTCCGGGCCAAGCAGCCCTCGGATTCAGTCTACCGGTCTACTGGTCCATCGGCGGTTTTCTGGCGGCCATCAGCGTCGGAACCCAGGCGATGACGGCCCGCCGATACGGAGAAGACGCCGATGCCGATGCGGGTGCCACCCTGACCAACGCGTTGAGCGTCGGGGTCCTCGGTGCGCTTGTCTTCACCCTCATCGGGTGGTTCTGGGTCCCGATCGTCTTCCCGTGGCTGACGTCCAATGCGTCCGTCCTGGACCTCGGAATTCCTTATACGCGTATCCGCATCCTGGCTACACTTCCGATGGTATGCACGTTTGCGTTCAAAGGGTTCTTCGATGGACTCGGTGAAACGCGTGTGCACATGTGGGCCGCTCTGATCATGAATGCGGTCAATGTGGTCCTGAATTACGCGTTTATCTTCGGCGTCGGCCCGATCCCGGCGATGTATGTCACGGGAGCGGCCGTCGCCAGCACCCTGTCGACCTGCGTGGGGCTTGTGGCGATGGTTGGCTGGAGCCTGCTCGAGGAATACCGCGAAACCTATCGCTACTACCGGCTCTCGAATATCGATCCCAAAGCGATGGGTGGCCTCGTAAAGCTGAGCGCCCCCAGCGGCGCCGCCGAGATCTTCATGATGAGCGGCGCCCTGGTGTTTCTGGCGATCGTCGCACGACTGGACGAAGCCGCCGTCCACGACGCGGTGTTGACGGCGTCCGTCTATGCGGAATCCGGCCTCGGCTGGGCCGAATTGCAGCACCAGCTCACCACCATCGAGGGATGGGGTGGGGCCGTGCTGGCCGGTGACTGGGCACCGACGCTGATGGAGAGTCGGCCGCCGATCTATACGACGGGTGCCAAACTGATCATCGACCTGTTGAGCATCAGCTTCGTCACCTGCATTGCGTTCGGTCAGGCGACGGCGACGCTGGTCTCTCAGCAGATGGGCAAGGGCGACTACAAGGAGGCCGAACGCTTCGGCTGGGATTCGGTCAAAGCGGGGATGTACCTCTTTGGCGCCATCGGGCTCGTCATCGTTCTGTTTCCGGAGCTCTTTCTGGAACTTCTCAGCGACGACCCCCTCGTCATCGAGACCGCCGCGCCGGGCATGCGGATCATGGGTTCGATGGAGGCCTTCGTCGCGGCGGCGTTGATCCTGATTCAGGCCCACTTCGGCGCCGGCAACACGACGTTCGTGATGTACACCGAGGCGATCGTCCATATTGTGTGCTTGGTGCCGCTGGCCTACCTTCTGTCCTTTACGGCGGGACTCGGCTTCATGGGCATCTGGTGTGCCGCCGCCACCTACATCCTGACTCTGGCGACGGTCCTCGCCTGGAAGTTCTGGGAAGGACGATGGAAGAAGATCGAAGTCTAGGTGCCGAACCGACCGTGGCGACCGCGGCCTGCGTATTTCTGGTAGCCGCCGGCGCCGCGGGATGCGGGCTGCTGGATCTGACTGACGATGGCGACGACGCCGCACCGGGCGGACGCCCCCTTCGACTCGAATCGCTCCAGCCAAGCGCCGACACCCTCTCGCCGACACCGACGATTCGAATTGGGCTCAGCGATTACCCCGATCCAGCCACCTTCGACAGCGCCGCCGTAGCTATTCTAAGTGCCGGCGGACTGACCTGGGCCGGCTCCGCCGACTACCGCATGGTCGACCGCGAACTGGTCTGGTCTGCCTCGAGGCCGCTTCCGACCGGAGTGCGGGTCGAACTGATCCTGAACGATGAAATCAGCTCGGTGACCGGAGCACCATTCGAAGTGACCACCCCGGCTCAACGCTGGACCATCGCCGCCGACGGCGCGTCGGCTGACGTCGAACCGCCCTCCGACATATCCTGGGCGGACGTCGAACCGATCTTCGATGCGCGGTGTAACGACTGCCATGGCGATCCCGATTGGGATCTTCCACCCATGACCCGGGAGGCCCTGCTTTCGCGACGCTCCGAGCAGGTCGATCGCCCTCTGGTTCGCCCCTTCGACGCCGCCGGCTCCTACCTGATGCACAAACTTCTGTCGGATTACCCCGACCGGCGTTATCAGCGGCAGCCGCCGCCATGGTCCGAAAATGGAACGGAGCTGCCCGAAGAGCAGCTCCGTCGAATCGAGGCATGGATCGATGCCGGTGCGCCCCGTTGATTCAGTCGCGCATGGAGGTCAGTCCGCCGAGAGTTCGCCCTCCACCGCATTCTTGATGGCGTTGTAGTTGAGGGTCCCGGTGTATCGGTAGCCGTCGATGAAGATCGCCGGGGTTCCGGAGATCTCGGCCTCCATACCCTCGGAACGATCCCCTTGTACGGCCTTCGCCACGGCCGGATCGTTCAAATCCTGTTCGAATTTTCCGAAGTTGAGCCCGATACGACGGGCAAAGCCCATGATCTTGTCGCGACTCAACGTCTTCTGGTTCTCGAACAGAAGCTCCTGCATCTTCCAAAACTTCCCCTGGCGGCGCGCCGCTTCTGCAGCCCGAGCCGCCATCTCGGCCATCGATCCGGGCGTCAGGGGGAAGTGCTTGAAGTAGATGACGACATCATCGCCCATCTCCTCGTGGAGCTTCGTCATCATCTGGCTGGCCCGTTTGCAGTGCGGGCACTGAAAGTCAGCGAATTCCACGACCTTGACGGGCGCATCCGCCGGGCCCTTGTGCGGGGCATTCTCGAGGTTGAATTCGTATTTCGTCGTCGCCTTGTCGACGAACGTGGCGAGTTTGTCCAGAATCTCACTTTCACCCAGGCCCTGGACTAGACCCCGGTTGATGGACATCGCCGCCCGCCGCGCCGTATCGCATTGCGTCTCTTTGCTCTGAAGACACGCATGGAGGCTCTGCGCCGCATCGGGACAGGGGCACAGTTCCTTTTCGGCGATCGAGACGAACTTTTTTCGGTCCTCCGACGAGAGTTTCGTGAATTTCATTCCGGGATACAGTCCGCCGGCCAGATCGTCTGCCTCGGAGTCGTCAGAGGTCTCATCCTTCTTGCCTTCATCCGACGAGTTGTCTCCACTCTCCTCGGCTCCCTCCGATTCGTCCGGGTCCGCGGCGGCGCCCTCTTCGGACTCCGTCTCGGCATCCTCACTGCCGCTCGACGGCATCTCCTCGGAACCTTCTTGTCCCTCCGACTCCTCTTCGGTCGACGGAGCGGGCTCCTGTTGCGCCGCTTTGGCGGTCGCTTCGGTCCCGTTGTCCGAATCGCTGCTTCCCTCGCCGTCGCACCCCGTCAGTGCCAGCGACGTCAGCGCGGCGGCGAGGATACAGGCCAGGAACAACGTGCGGGATGGTGTCTGCTGCTGATGCGACATCGAGATGCCTCCGAGTTCGGCGTGTGAGGGACAGGTCGCGCCCGCGTCATACAAACCAGCGCGCCCCCGAAACGTCAAGTGCGGCGGCGACTGGACGACGCCCGGGATTTCTTCTAGTTGCATACACTCCGGGATCGTCCCGGGATTCGTTCGATATTTGGCCCAACAGCAAGCGGATGCGCCATGGCTGAAGTAGCTTCCAACCCAGACGACTCCAAAGATCAACTCTACCGCATCCGGCACTCGACGGCTCACATTCTGGCGACCGCCATCCAGCAGATGTTTCCGGACGCCCGGTTTGCCATCGGACCGCCCATCGAGGACGGGTTCTATTATGACTTCGAACTCCCCCGTCCGATCTCGCCGGAGGACTTCGACGAGATCGAGGGCAGGATGCGCGGCATCGTCAATCGGGACCACGATTTCGTCCACGAGACCTGGTCGAAAGAGAAGGCCCGCGAGTACTTCGACGAGCGCGACGAGCCATACAAGCTCGAGCTGATCGAAGGCATCGAAGACGATGAAGTCTCGATCTATACCTGCGGGGACTTCACCGACCTGTGTGCGGGCCCCCACGTCGAGAGCACCGGAGCATGCCAGCACTTCAAGCTGCGAAAGGTCGCCGGCGCGTACTGGCGCGGCGACGAAAACAACCCGATGCTCCAGCGCATCTACGGAACGGCCTTCGAGACCGAAGACGAACTCGAGCAGTTTCTCTTCATGGTCGAAGAGGCCAAAAAACGCGACCACCGCAAACTCGGCGTCGACCTCGACCTGTTCCGGTTCGACGACCGTTCACCGGGGTCGGTCTTTTGGATGCCACGCGGCTGGACCGCGTATCGCGAACTGAAGGGTTACTTTCGCGAGCTCGAAGAAGACAACGGGTACGAAGAGATTCACAACCCGATGCTCTACGACAAGGAGCTCTTCGAGCAATCGGGACACGCCGAACACTACGGCGAAAACATGTTCACCTTCGAGGCCCACGATCGCGAGTGGTGTCTCAAGCCGATGAACTGTCCCGACACGATGGTGTACTTCGGCACCAAAAAACGCTCGTATCGCGAGCTTCCCCTGCGTGTCGCGGAGTTTGGCGACCTGCACCGAAACGAGCTGCCGGGCACCCTCTCGGGAGCGACCCGGGTGCGTCACTTCGTGCAGGACGACGCCCATATCTTCCTGGACGAGAGTCATCTGGAGGATGAAATCGGGCTCCTGCTCGACATGGTCGACCGGACCTTCAAACTCTTCGACCTCCGCTACGACATCGAGCTGTCGACTCGCCCGGATGACTTCATGGGCGACGAACAACTCTGGGACGAAGCGGAGGATTCGCTGAAGGCCGCCCTGGAGTCCAACAACAAGGACTTCGAGATCCACGAGGGTGACGGCGCGTTTTATGGGCCCAAGATCGACTTTCAGGTGCGAGACAGCCTGGGCCGGTCTTGGCAATGCGCCACCATCCAGTTGGACTTCCAACTGCCACGGCGCTTCGATCTGACCTACACCGCCGAGGACAATACCGAGCAGACGCCCATCGTCATCCACCGCGCCATCGCGGGAAGCATGGAGCGGTTCTTCGCCATCCTCGTCGAGCACCTCAGCGGCGCCCTCCCGACCTGGATGGCGCCCGAGCAGGTCCGGATCATGACGATCACCGACGAGGAGCACGACTACGCCTACGACGTGGCCGAGATGCTCCAAGAGGCCGACATTCGCGCCGAGGTCGACATCCGCAGCGAAAAGATCGGCTACAAGATCCGCGAGGCCGAAACCATGAAGGTCCCCTACATGCTCGTCATCGGAGGCGATGAAGTCGAAGATGGCACGGTCTCGGTGCGCAGCTACACCGAGGGACGCCGCGGGACCATGGAGCCGGAAGAGCTGCGCGACGAGATTGTCAAAAAGATCGAAACCCGTGCGCTCGATGTCGACGTCGAACGCTCCGGGCTGACCGACATCGCCGAGTCCCACGACGGCGAAGGCACCGAGATGGAAGAGCGCGGCTACTGAGGCCCGCCTCGCAAGGACATCCGAAACAAAAAAAGCCCCGGCGAGTCACCTCGCCGGGGCTTTTTTTGTCCCCAAGAAACAGCCGAGTCGCTCAGCGGCCAGCGCACACCCTTTATTCAGTCCGCTGCTCCCTCCCGGGCCTGACGGGGTGCCGAACAAGTAGTTGCACTGGCCGCTGAACGACCCGTCCAGTTCGTTCTTTGCGCTCCGCATTATACGGACGACGGCTTGTCACACAAGCCCGCCCGGCGGGAGCGAAGCGGAGAGGGAGGGATTCGAACCCTCGTGACCCGCAAGGGCCAACACGCTTTCCAAGCGTGCGCCATAAGCCACTCGGCCACCTCTCCCGATGCATCGACGCGTTATACGCGAAGTCAAAAAGCGGAGGGGGTGGGATTCGAACCCACGGAACCGCTATAAACGGTTCATTTGATTTCGAATCAAACGCCTTCGTCCACTCGGCCACCCCTCCACAGGGAGGCTCCGCGCTGGTACGTCGCATCTGCCAAACTGTCAAACAGCTCAACCGTCTGGCGACGGTTTCGGCGGCGCCGTGCCGTCGCGCACCGCCTTGAAAAAGTCCGTGAGTACGTCGCCGCACTCCTCGGCCAGGGCCGATTCCTCGACCTCGACGGCGTGGTTGAACCGGCCGTCGTCCAAGAGTTCGTGCAACGAGCGCACCGCGCCCGCTTTCGGGTTTCTGGCCCCGAAGACCAGCCGCTCGACCCGTGCGTTGATGAGTGCTCCCGCACACATCGGACACGGCTCCTGGGTGACGTAGACCGTACACCCTTCGAGCCGCCAACTGCCGATCTCGTCGGCAGCCCGGCGCATGGCGATCATCTCGGCGTGCGCCGACGGGTCTTGCCAGGTCTCTCGACGGTTTTTCCCGCAGGCGACGACCTCGCCGTCACATACCACGACGGCGCCGACCGGGACTTCGCCCTCGGCGGCCGCCTCTTGGGCCTGCTCGATGGCAAGCCGCATGAAGCGGATATCGCTGTCGTTGTGAGTCACAACGCTTCCATGGTCTCGTTCCCATGGCGGCGAGCGGAGAGGGCGGGATTCGAACCCGCGGTACCCGTGAGGGTACGCTTCCTTAGCAAGGAAGTGCCTTCGGCCACTCGGCCACCTCTCCTCTGAACCCCGGCGGTCTTCGCAAACTCCATCTGCGAGGTCAAGCCCATATGTTGGCTCGATCCGCCAACGGAGGAGGTGGGATTCGAACCCACGAACGCCATGAAGACGTTGCCGGTTTTCAAGACCGGTGCCTTCAACCACTCAGCCACTCCTCCATGCCGGCGGCGGGTCGATTTCGGGGGGCTATTCGGCCCGTCGAAACTGACCCATCGCGCCGAGGGACGGCGAACTATACACGTGGGAACAAAACCGTCAAGCCGTGGTCGGGCTTGGGGCAGTCACGGCGTCCAGACCGACTCGAGGCGGTCGAGCCAGAGGATGACGAGCACGTGGGGAACGGTCAGCGCTGAGATGGCGACCAGATAGATGCCCAGCCAATCGAGACCGCTGGCGCCCTGCCCCAGTGCCAGGTAGCCAAGGAGGCCACAGAGAGCCAACGCCAGAATGGTCAGCGGGGCGGAGTCGATGAACGTCCGGCCGATGTCCGCCCAACGAGTCGGCTCACCGGATCGACCACCCCCGGCCGCCACCCTGTAGATGTGCCGCACAGAGTGCCACAGACAGAAGTAGACCCCGACGGCGAGGATGGCGGGCACCGTCGCGAAGAAGGCGACCAGGGTTCCGAGTTCCAACAAATCCGTGGCGACTTCTCGACCATGAGTCATGACGTGAGGGGCCACAGCGACGATATGGAGCGCGATCAGACCGCTCAGCGATACCCCCGCGACCACACTCGCCGTCTCCCATCCGATGCCGACCGACGGAAGCGTCTCAACGAACGGCGACACGCACGCCGCAAACGTCGCCTGGTACTCTTCGGGAAACCACACCATCGGCGCGAGCATAGGGAGCGCGCCGCGGGCAAACAGAGCGGTGATTCGACGAAAACGCGTATCGAGATGCGCTCCGTCGCCGGCGATGATCATGTGCGCCAAATCGCCCTGCCCCCAGTGAAACCAGGTGATGCCAATAAAGAGGGCAAATGCCACGAGCGGTGCCACACTCCAGCCGCCGACCACAAGGACGGATACGCCGAGATAGGCGGTCAACAATCCCAGCACGCGCCCGGAGAGAAACGGCTGACCCACGAGCCGCGCAACCACGACGCCATCCAACGCTCCGTGGGGCATGCCCAAAAAGACGGCGCTCAATGCGAACGGGATCAGTTGAACCCACATCGGGATCGTTCCCCCGCCACCGAAGAGACCGGACGCGGTCAGTCCAACCATTGCCCACAGGCTGGCCAGAGGGATCCACATTCCGACGATACCGTCTACATTGACCCGACCCACGGCCGACGGCCGGCTCGACTCACTGGCGACATCCATTACAGCACCTCCATGCGCGACACCTCCCTTGCAAAGATTCGATGCAGTCAGCCACCCCTCCGATGCACGCTGCCCCTTAGTGTTTACTTACATGCGCCGGGTCGGTACGTTTCTGAGCGTCGTATCGCACACAACGAGGAGACCGAGATGGGTGATACCAACGACATCATGCGTGAGCTCGTCGCCGAGCTCGAAGAAAAGCGTGCCGATGCCCGAAAGATGGGCGGGGAAGAACGGGTCGAGCGCCAGCACGAGAAGGGCAAAGCCGACGTGCGCCAGCGCATCGGCATATTGTTCGACGACGATTCGTTCACCGAGTTCGGCATGCACGCGTTTTACCACGACAACGGCGATCCGGTGACTGAGCCCCGGACTCCCGGCGACGGCGTCGTCACCGGGTTCGGGCGGGTCCGTGGCCGTAAAGCCGTCTGCGCCGCATACGATTTCACGGTCCTGGGCGGCTCGATCGGCGACATCAACGAACGGAAAGTCACTCGCGCCCGGGAGTTCGCCCTCAAGAACCGCGTGCCGATGATCTGGCTGATCGACTCGGCCGGAGCTCGGGTGCACGGCGGTGGATTTGACCAGGATACCCTTGAGGGCATCTCGATGTTCGCCGACTCGGGCTTTCTATTTCGCGAACAGGTCGAGATGTCGGGCGTGGTCCCGCAGGTCGCCGCCCTGCTCGGCCCCGGCGCCGCGGGCACGGCCTACATCCCCGGGCTCGCCGACTTCGTGCCCATGGTCGAGGGAAACAGCTTCATGGCACTGGGAGGCCCACCCTTGGTTCGGGCGGCCGTCGGCGAAGAAGTGACCGAACAAGAGCTGGGTGGCGCCGAGTTGCATAACAAACACTCCGGCGTGGCCGACCAGCTCTACGAGGACGACGAAGCCTGCCTGGAGGGAATCAAAAATTACCTGTCGTACTTCCCGCCGAACTGTGAAGAGAAGCCGCCGAGGATCGATGCCGGTGGGGAAGATTCCGCGCGCGACGAGGGCGGCGAGGTCCGCCAGGGGCTCCTCGATGTCCTGCCGGAACGCCGTCGACGGGCCTACGACATGCACGACCTCCTGGAGATGGTCGTCGACGATGGTGAACTCTTCGAGATGAAGCCGCTGTTCGCCACGCAATTGATCACCGCCTTTGGACGCATCCGCGGTGAATCGGTAGGCATCGTGGCCAACAATCCCAAGGGTGGCTACGGCGGCGCGCTGGACAACGACTCGGCCGACAAGGCAGCCCGGTTCGTCAACCTGTGCGACTCCTTCAACATCCCGCTCGTCTTCTTCCAGGACGTCCCCGGCTTCATGGTCGGCAGCCGCGTCGAAAAGGCCGGCATCATCCGCCACGGTGCCAAGATGCTCTACGAGGTTTCTCGGGCGACGGTCCCGAAGATCACCGTCATCGTCCGCAAGGCCTACGGGGCAGGCTACTACGTCATGAACGGCAAAGCGTATGAGCCCGACTTCATCTGCGCGTGGCCGACCGCCGAGATCAGCGTCATGGGTCCCAAGGGCATGGTCGAGATCTTTAGCCGCAAGATGGCGCAGTCGATCGAGGACCCCGATGAACTCGAGGATCGCAAGGACCAACTCATCGAGATGATCGAACCCTACATCGACATCTACAAAGTGGCGGGACGGGCACTGATCGACGAGGTCATCGACCCCAGGGAGACCCGGGATTACATCGCCAACGGCCTCGACCTCGCCCGCGACAAACAGGTCGAACGCCCGTGGCGAAAGAGTGGAGTCCGGCCGGTCTAACCCTCGTGACGGGCTTCGATCCTTGCCGTCGCACGTCCCGTGTCCATCCTTCCAGACGCCCGTTGGACGATGAGCCTTCCTTTCCGCGAGAGGTCTGACTGTGAGCGACGATGAAGAGACGCCCGATTTTGGAATCTGGATGACGGTTGGCCCCTGGATCGCCCCGCCCGACGAGGCACGCCGACAGATCGAGCGAGGCTTCGAATCCGTGGGCCTCGAGCCGCTTGAAGAACCGCTCGAGGACGACGACCTCGAGCAGGTCACCTGTCGGCTGGTTCACAATCGATTCGAGGATCTGTGGTTGAGTCTCGAGCCGAAGGCGATCCACCCCGACCTGGTGATGCAGGCATTGACCGAATCGGCCGAAGACGACCTGACCTTCCACATCGTCCGAACCTTCGACGGGACCAGCGGATTCGAGACGAGCACGCGCGCCTACGACCTGGAGGCGCAGACCGTGAAGGCCGGCCCCGACGGTGAACGTGAGGTCTTGGACTTCGCCGGCTCCGTCAACCCGGATGCAATTCCCAAGCTCGACCGGGTGGCGCTGGCGAAATTGCTGGTCGAGCGCGCCATCAACGAAGGGGATGTCGAGAGCCTCGAACAGGTCGACGAATTCTTCGTCCAGTCGTACGGACAGGACGACGACCTGGAGACACGCGTCGCCGACATCGCGGCCGACGTACGCCATTCGGCCGGATATTCGATCGAAGAAATGGCCGGTCAGCAGTGTATCCGCATCGAATTGCCCGACGGCACCAGCCGAATGAGTGCCATCAGCGACGACGAGATCGAGACGATCGTCGAGCGCACGACCATCCAGCCGTCGGAGTAACGGTCAGGCGTCTTCGACCCGCTCGATGATCGACTGGAGGACTTCGTAGTCGTCGTAGTGGATCTCCACGCGGCCCTTCCCGTGTTTGTCCTTCAATTTGACCTTCGTGCCCAGCGCGCGCTGGAGCCGGTCGGTGATCTGGCGGACCTGGGCGTCGTCGCGATACCGCGAGCCGCTGGAGGTCGTCTCTTCGTCGTCGCCGCCCTCTTCGTCCTGTACCGATTTTACCAGCTTCTCGGCCTCGCGGACCGACAACCCTCGCCGGGCTATCTTCTTGGCCAGCGTCCGGGCCTTGTTGGCTCCCAGCGGCACCAACACCCGCGCATGACCCGCCGAAAGTTCCCCGTCGGCGACCATCGTCTGGACGGTGTCGGGTAGGTTCAGCAGACGCACCGCGTTCGCGATCGTCGATCGTGACTTGCCGAGCTGTTCGGCGAGTTCGGCCTGCGTGTTGTCGAACTCGCTCATCAGGCGACGGTACGCGTTCGCCTCTTCGATGGGGTTGAGATCCTCGCGCTGGATATTCTCGACCAGAGCCAGTGCATATGCCTCGGCATCGGTCACATCCTTGACGACGACCGGCAACTCCCGGAGCCCGGCGATCTTCGAGGCACGCAGCCGCCGCTCCCCGGCGATCAGCTCGAACCGGTCCCCGGCCTGACGCACCACCAGCGGTTGGATCAGACCGTTCTCGCGGATGCTGTCGGCGAGTTCCTCGAGTCCGGCTTCATCGAAATCCTTTCGCGGCTGCTCCGGCGGTCGCACGACGTCGTCGATGTCGGCCTGCACGAGCCGCCGCGGATTGCTGTCATCGCGGTCCGGAATCAGATTCTTGAGACCACGTCCCAGTCCTCGCTTCTTCTTTTTTCGCGAGGACTTCTTCTTGCTGTCGGTCTCAGGCGTCTTGTCAGAAGAGTCTGCCATCGTCTCGACTCGGGGCCAGGTAGGTTGGATGCAAAGGACAGGATGCAGTGGGCAAGCAGCGTCGGTTACGCGACGCGATGTCGGTTCCGTTCCAAAAACTCGCGCGCAAACTTCTTGTACGAGGTAGCGCCGCGCGAGGAGCTCGCATACTCGGTGATCGGCTCGCCGTATGACGGGGCTTCTGACAGCCGCACATTCCGTGGGATCAGCGTCTCGAAGACCAGGTCCCCGAAGTAATCCTCGGCCTCGTCGGCGACCTGCTCGCTGAGGTTCGTCCGAGCATCGTACATCGTCAGCAGGATGCCCTCGTAGGTCAGCGCCGGATTCAGATACTCCTGGATCAGTTCGACGGTCTGACTCAACAGCCCCACGCCCTCAAGCGCGTAGTACTCGGTCTGAATGGGGACGAGCACCGTGTCGGCGGCAACCAGCCCATTGATCGTCAGCAACCCGAGACTCGGCGGACAATCGACGATCACAAAGTCGTAGTCCGTCTCAAGCCCGGCCAGACTGTCCTTGAGCCGAAACTCGCGGCGGTTGTGCTCGACCAGCTCGATCTCGACGCCGGCTAAATCCCTGGTGCTCGGAACTACATCGAGTCCGTCGACCTCGCTGGAGACCACGATATCTTCGATGGGAGCCTGCTTGATCAGCGCCTCGTAGATCGACAGCTCGACCGCATCGCGGTCGACACCGACGCCGCTGGTGCTGTTTCCCTGCGGGTCCATGTCGATCAACAGGACGTCGCACCCCTCGTCGGCCAGACACGCTGCCAGATTGATGGCGGTCGTCGTCTTCCCGACGCCTCCCTTCTGATTGGCGATTGCCACGGTCTTGGGCATGGATCCATCCGTCCTTGGTTACAGTCCATGATCGAAATCTACGGCCCGCTTTTGTCGGCGCGTTATCTTCGCCCCCGACGCCCGAAAATTCAACACTGCAACGATCGTTGCGATGGGAATCTGCCGACCGTTGACATCCCTGACCTGTTTGTTTAGAAACTCCGTCCGCGCCGAGAGGCGTGACCGACCTACGGGACGTGGCGCAGCATGGTAGCGCGCTTGCATGGGGTGCAAGAGGTCCTCGGTTCAAATCCGAGCGTCCCGACTAACGATTTCAACGACTTAGCGTATCCGGGGAAAACCAATTCAAACGAACAGTGACCATAGAGTGACTGTTTCATTCAAATTCGCGGCCATTGAGAATCGCTTGGGTGACCGAAGGAGGTAACGGTGTCTGATCTACAAGAAACGGTTGAGGAATTCAGAAAAAATGCGACTGATCCTGAAATCGCAGACGAATTCGACAGATTGGCGGATAAGCTTGAGGAGACCGTGAAGGAGGATATTAGCGGTTCCACTCTCGGAGATATGGAGATTTCGGCAGACGCGCTGACTGACGTCATCGAGCTTAGAAAATGGGCCGAGAAACTCCGAAACTGACCCCATGAGCACGAGGTTGGTGCCGATTCACTGTCGAGTTCATGCGCCCCTTGGAAATAGAGGAGATCGCCGTGAGAGGCCTGATGAGCGACAGAATCAACCTAATCAAGCAGGACGGAAATCGAGTAGATGACATCGAGGCGTCCGTTCAAGAGAACAAAATTCTAATTAATGATATCAGCATCCAGGTAGATGCAGGAGACCAGGTAGAGCGGCCGTTGGATAATGGCAAAGTCGAACTCTACGAAGTGCTCGAGGCTCACTACTTGAAGGGACCCAGCGGAGGAGGGAGTGCTGTGTCCCACATCAAGCTTGACGTGAGAAAAGGGGATCGAAAGCCCGACTCTGAGGGCGATCTCGGTGATAGCTATCATTTCCACGGACCAAATGCGCGGGTCAACCAAGCTGGCGCCGTCGATCAGTCGGTAAACATTGCTGACAGCAACTTCGGGGACGTCATTGCAGACTGCCGGCAGAAGGTAGACCAAGCTGTAGGCGACGAAGACGCCAAACAAGATATCCTCGACCGCTTAACAAAGCTCGAAGAGGCCCGACAGGCATACGCTGAAGGGGACGGTAGCGAAGAGGATCTCGGCAAAGCCTACAACCAAGCAGTCGCCAAGCTCGCGAACCATACTGGCCTACTGTCCTTCTGTTGGTCGCTCTCTCAAGCAGCCGCGCTATAAATTGAGGCATGCAACGTCGGTGTGAGAACCTCTGATCCACGGATGGCACCCCCCGCCAGCGGCTTCGGATTCACTTCGGCCTGTTCGCCCTGTCTGGGCCGATAGTGACGAACCTAGCCTTCGTGGAGGCTAGGGGCGTCATCCTGGCGCTGATTGGATACTCGGAATGCGGCACCGACGCCTTTGAATATCGCTGAGCCGCGACCAATTTGCGGAACCCCCCCTTCAATAGGAGAGTTGCCAAAGGTCAGGCCGCCATTGCGACGACGAAGAACTCGAAAATGGACCAACATATCGGCGAGGTACGAGTGTTCTCCTGACTGCACCACTATCTCTTCCCACTATGAGAGACTGCTACCCGGCCCTTCCCCCTCGACAATTCGAATTTCTTCTTCCGTCAAGTCGTAGAGGCGATAGACAATTCGGTCGATGATATAGTCTGTGAACTCGATCCGACGTCGTAGCTCACGCGCTTCGGCTCGATTCTCTGTGAATCGTCGCAGATTGTCGACAACGCGTGAGGTGTCGGGCACTCGGATGTTCTCAAGGCGAGTCCGCGGAGATATATTTTTCGTGGCCTCTTCTTTGTAGCCGCCGAGACCATCACGACGATTTGTCGCGACCGGGACGAACGCTTCGATGAGCGCCGCCGTATCGTCATCGAGCCCTGTGAGTCGAAACGCAGGAAAAGGGCCTGACTCGGTGTAGCCGTTGCTATCGGTATCAAAATCGTCAGGATTCTCGGGCTTGTACCGAGCGGTCGCGAAGACTTCGACAGTGTCGTCGGATCGTTCGACCTGAACGGATTCGATCTTCAACTTGTCGTAGTTTTCGGTCGTTTGATTGAGCAGCCCCGAATCCGCCGCTGGGTCGAACGTTCCAGCATCGGCGAGCTTCGGTCCGTCCGTACGCTCTCCCACATACGAAACGGGGTCCAAATTGAGCTGTCGTTTTCTGTCGTGGAGGTCCGTCATCTCCCGAGCAAGTCCGGCGAGGACGTCGCGAATCACATCGGCACGTCGCGGTGATGCAGAGAGATGCTCTCCAGCGGATGCAAGCAACTCTGAAGCAGATCGTTCTGGCAATTCTCCATGCTCATTAACATGTTCTTCTACCGCTTCCTGATAGAGTCGTCGCCATTTCCTCACATGGTGTGCGCGCGTCTCTTCTGGCGTATTGTCGCACGGGTCCAGAACTGGAAAGGTCTCCACGTACTGGGCTTTCATATTCATGAACCCGCCCCGATACGCGATAGTAATCGAGCGAAGGAAGAAATCTGCCAGCTGAGAGTTCAATAACCCTAGAAGGTACTGGTCCTGAGTCGGCAAAAGGTACGCTTTGCTGCGTATATAGCAACCGCTGTAGTCTATACAAAATCGAACCTTCTCCGCGAAATCCGGCTGCAGGATCTTTGGCTGCTCCATCAACTCTCGATATGCCTCTTGAGGCTGCTGAAGCTCGTACCACTTCTGGTCGGTGGCACGTTCCTCCAAAGACTCCCGATAATTTGCCAGATGAGCTTCGACGGCTGGATATTGACTAATGTCCACGCCGTGATGGGTATAAATCAGGTAGGTGTTCCGTTCCCGCAACCAGTATCGTCGGACGTCCTTTCCGGTCCGAAGAGGGTAGATAATCTCCTCACTCTTCGGGTCGCTCTCGATTAGCTCCTCTCTGGTATCCGAGTCGATGACGAATGCCTCGTTTCTTCCGGACACAATGCCGCGGCAAGGGGGTGACCCGACGAATTCAGTGAGCGAGGGATGCTCTTGCTGGAGTCGATTGAGTAGCCCTAACCCCGGATTTCCTAGAAGTGCCCAGCCCGCGTTACGGAGTTGCTCTTGCGTAAACTCAGCCGCGCGTTCGTCGACGGTTTCGCCGAGATCCTCGAAATCCAAATCTTCCATGACCGCCGCGCGGCCGGTGACGTCTTCGTCGACCCCCTTCGAGATTATGAAGATAAGCGGATAGGTGCTCGCATCGGGGAACACGGGGAGATCCCTGAAGTCGATGAGCCGACGTACGCTCGCCTGGCGCGGAATTAGCTCGCGAACTGGTTCCCCGTAGTTTGCCCGAAGCCACTTATTCGAGACGATAAGACCCATCTCCCCATCGTCATTGAGAAGGTCTAACCCCCGTTCGATAAAGTAGCCGTACAGATCCATCCGGTCCGCGTGAACGGCGTAGTCGTCTCGTAGGAAGCCCTTCAAGGCCTTGAACTGCTCCATGCGAACATAGGGCGGATTCCCGATAACAGCGTCGAACCCGGGATCGTGCTTGAATCTGGCCTCGTCAAAGTCGAAGAAGACCTCCGGAAACTCCAGTTCCCAGTGGAAATTGCGCACTGATTCCCGCTGGGATTCGACTCGATCGAGAACCTCGGTCTCCCTGTCGTCCAGCCCTTCCGGCGCGTCGCTACCATTTTCACGAGCATTGATAACGTTCCGCAGCTTCGGACCCTGCTCCATCAATAGCGCCGTCGCTTCCGGAAGGCCGAAGTGCTCTCCCAGGGCACAATCCAGCAGCACTTTGTATGGCCTCATTGCCTTTTGATATTCACGGAATTTCCCGGTGCTACGTTCCACCGCGTCGATGGTCGCGTCCGAATTGGTTGCGACATCTGCGAGCAATTTGGTCGCCTTCAGCATTCCGGTAAACGCACTTCCGAACAGGTCCTGTCGCATTTGATCGGTCACTTCGTCGGCCCACGCACCTACGAGACTGTTCCCCACCCGGAGATGGTGATCCAAAAAGCTCAACGGAGCCCCGATGGTGAACGAATCCAACCACAGACTGACTTTCGCCAATTCTACGGCCATCGGATTGAGGTCCACGCCGAATATACAACGCTTCATCACGAGGCGCTTTAGTAGATTGATATCCTTGAGAACCGACTCATCGACTTCAACCCCCTGGCCTTCCAGCGACTCCAAGACCTCGCCACGAATGTCGTCGATGAGATCCAAAACCGGATTATTCGGATATTCGTCAAGTATTTCGATGAAGTGTCGCGTTAGCCAGTCCACAGCCTCGACGAGAAAGTGCCCGCTCCCCATGGAAGGGTCGCAGACCTTAATACCCAGAAGAGCTTCCACGGCCTCTCGCCGAGCCGCCTCAAACTGATGGGGGTGAGTCGACTTCCTATCGCGCCTCTTTTCAACTTTCTCCATCGCCTCAGCAAAGGACTGCCGGCGCTCCTCGAGAACGGGTTGCAGAGTGTGCTGCACAATGTATTCGACGACGTAATGTGGCGTGTAAAACGAGCCAGTATCGTGGCGCTCCCCCCGGTCATTCAAGAGCGCCAAGTCTCCCGACTCGTCGAACTGAAGGCGAAACTCGAGGAGCCCCTCGTAAATCGAGCCGAGTTGCTCGACATCCAATGCCTTGTAGTCGACGAAAACCCGTCCATCGGTACGGTCATCGTCGGTACGCGCAAGCTTGTCGATCGCAGGGACCAAATAGCTATCAGCAATTTCGTGGTCGTCGAAGAAGTGATTGGCAGGGTTTTCCGAGGAGAAGAGACCACCGTTGTATCGAGGCACATTCAGGTCTGCATCACCTTGATCGAGAATAGCAAAGAGGGAAGTGAGGTCGTTCCAATGGTCGGTAGATACAGAACTCAAAGGACTTCGCCCGTCCATGTCTTCAGCAACCTCCAGTTTGATCTGTTGGAGGCTGTATTTTCGGTAGCCTTCCTCGTCGACGGGCAAGAGTCCACGAGACTCGGCGTGTAGTAAGAACAGCAGTCGGTACAACAGCCGTAGAGTCCCTCGATAAATCTCATCTAGGTCTTCCTGAGAAGCGTCACCTTCGTGGCGTGCGTTCTCCAAGAACCCCTCGGCAAGAGTCGGGAAAATCTCCTCAAAAACCAGATCCTTAAGCCGGTCCTCCAGATCTGCGGCGTATGCTTCGGATTCTTGGTATACGGAGTCGAGAAATGACTTTCGGCCGGCCCCGTCGGTACGATGGGCGGCTGCTCGGAAAAACAAATAGAACCACTTGAACTGTCGCCGAACTTCATCGGGATCTTCAAGTTCGAGAATTCGATGGAGATCGACCTCGTAGTAGGTTTCGACCTTGCTTCTCGCGTGGGCGTAGTAGAGACGCCAAATTTTCCCGTTCGTTAGAATCCCCCAGTCGCGGTGCGTAGTCTGCATGTACGAGGTGATCTGAAAACTGGGGTTGCGATTTGTGAATTTTTCGCGTGCAGGGTCGCCACCGGTACCGTCCAAATTTCGCCCCCAGTACTTGGCCTCCGCCACCGCATCGACGCGAGCCTCGAAAGCGGTTTCGTCGTCACGTAGCGTCCTGGCCTTCCGCATCGTGCTCTCGGACTCGAACAGCGCGAAATCCGGAACCTGCCTGCGTCCCTGGTGCTTAGTTTCCCACTGCGAATCAAAGTTCCAGCCAAGAACCTCTGTCAACACCGGCTTTATGAAGGTGTCTTCCGTCTGTGATTCGTTCGCTTTTTGAAGACCCTTTTCTTCCCTGCGATAAATCTCCGTCAGCTTCGCAAGAGCTTCAGATACGTCGACGTCCCAGGCGTCAGTCGATGGCAGACGCTCGGAAAGAAAATGATCGGAGAAAAGGGACAGATTCTTGTACATCGTTGCCATTAATTATTTATTCCAAATAGGGTCTTACCTACGCCATGAAATGCTCCAGTTGGATTTGGAGTCTCTCGAATCGGGGAGAATCATGCAAGGAATTGCCTCTCCGGGCGGGGGTTGGCACGCCGCAATTTCACTCCAATAGGTGTAGACGTCGAGTCGAGCGGAGTTGTCTTAGGTCTGTTTCGGCTGGATGGCCCTGCGGCCGAAAAGTTCGTTTTAGTCGACGCCTAGGGTCGCCCGGCACAAGTGGCCCCAATTCCGCGTGCTCGTGCCGTACGCCCGGCACGTCGAGCGGGATGAATTCACGGTCCGGGTGCCCGATCGAGAACGTCGACGATATGGGCGCAGATGCCCCGGCTACAAAGAACCCGGCACGATTATGTATACGACTCCGCAGCGAAACCCCGAGGTCAAATGTGACCCGCGGGTATCGGTCTAAGAGGTCGGTCGGTCGACTTGGACAACCTGCCTGACGGAGATGGCGGCACGGTGGCCGTCGAGGCCTTTCTTGCAACCTCCGGCCCCAGACCACGCACTCGCTTGACAGGCCGGACAACCTCAACGATGCCCTTTGGGTATATGACACCCTAAAAGCCATTCCGACGAACGGGGGTGACTGCGAGGTCTGCCACCACTACCAGACATACCGACCGCTTCGGGACTTTCAGGTGCCGCAGTCATGCCTCGTGGGGAGTCGAGGACCCGAAACGGAGCAGGATGCAACGGTCGCCGTTCGGTTTAGTTCTGTTGACTGGCGCAGAACGCAATGACGTCATTTCGAGACATCAAGTATCCATCATCGGTCTGAATCGCATTCAGATCGCCCGACGACAAACCATTGCGGATTACTTCAGTTTCAACCCCGCAGAGGTTGGCGGCCTGTTGAATGTCGAGTGTATCGTTTCCGCTCGAAGCCCCTTCCGTACTCGATTTACTGGAGACATTCGCCCCCTCTTCTGGGGCTTCCCCATCGCATTTGTAAGCGGTCGCAGGAAGTTCGATGCAGGAGTAGCCGCAAGTACCGCATTGATTACCCGACAAGGTGCAGGGGTACCCTCTTTCCGAGCCAACTGCTACGTGCGTAGCCCCTCGGCTATAGGCTTTGTTCCGGGCTTCGACTTCCGCTGGGCTTAGATTCGATCTCTCACTACTGGGGTTGGGTCCGACTCGGGCGGTCGTGTTTCCGAGCCGCTGGCACTGGTTCCCCCAATCACCTCCGACCTGTTGTTTCGAGATGATTTCGACCTCTTCCGATCCGGGTATGGGGCTGATTGCCGCACATCCAACCGCCAATCCCGCACTGAGCAATGCGACGCTTAGAATCAAGATCCTCGTTGCATCTTCCATCTATCATCCTCAAATTTGAGGGTTATTTGCTGTCGTCATGAATGGTGGGACGTTGTGTCGTCCCCGTAGTGGCTTGGCGTTGCTGCCCCTTGCTTAGCAGCTTCCAGCTCGTCGTCCAGGATACGGGTGTAAATGATCGTGGTCGACAAATCCGAGTGGCCCAAGGCCTTCTGTGCCAGTCGGATGTTGCCGGTGCGCCGCAGCAGGTTCGTCGCGAAGGTGTGGCGCAGGGTGTGCGGAGAGACGTCCTCGTGCCAGTCGATGCCCGACTTCTCGGCATTCCGACCGACCATGCCCCGGACCCCCGAGGGGTGCGTGCGCTTGCCGTTGCGGGTCGGCAATACCCATCCCTCGTCGGTTTCGGGGCGTCGGTCAAACCACTCGGCCAGCAGCTCGCCAACATCCTCGGGGAACCAGAGTTGTCGGTCCTTCCCGCCTTTCCCGTCGCGGACGGTCAGACGGCAGGCCACCATATCGAGGTCGCTGCGGCAGATTGCAGACCTCCGAGACGCGGAGTCCCGTCTCGAGCATCAACCGGCCATCGCCCGGTTTTTGACCCCGGTGTCATACCGGGTGTTGAACACGTCGACCAGGGCGTCGGCTTCGTCTGTGTTGAGAACTTTCGGGATTGAGCGGCCCATCGGCGGCCTCCAAGGGGTTAGATGTGAATGTGTAACGATTATCATGTTTCCGATACGCATTCACGATTATAGGGAGGATGCCCCCTAGGGTCGGGTAAAAACAATACTTATTCACGTAACGGTGCGTTTTGGGAACCCGCCGGTTGCTCGGCCGCTTAGGCGGCTAACTTCATTTTTTATAGAATCAGGGGTAATCGTTCATATGGTAGCATTCGTTGTACCCCTCGCCTTGGGTTTCGCAGACATGCCCGTAATCACAGTCGTCAGCGGTATAGCACTCATTCAGGTCGATTATCCCCAAGTAATGAAGACCGTTGGAGAGTAAGAGGATGCCAGCCAGGAAGAGGATTATCGACAGGCACCCGCACCTTGGGTTGCAGCCGTTTGCGGCATGGACGGCGGGGTTGCACCCGGCCGCGTTGAATCCGGAGGCATCCTCGCCCTGTGACTCTTTTGCCGGAGCGCCACAGTTTGGGCAAAAATTGTCGTCATTCGAAATCTTGATACCGCACTTCTCACAAGACGTAACTGCCATAGAACTCCCCGAGGCGTCCAAGTTTGAGAGGCGTCAGAATTGACGTTCCGGGCAAACCCCCGGTCATATTAGGACAAATTTGAGCTTATACTCTCTTCAGACTTTACGAAACATTTTCAGGCGGGCTGTCGGCCGAGAGGTTAAAACAGCCAATCCCAACCGGCGACTAAAACGAACGGAAGAATAACTACCGACGAACAACCCGAACACGGGGGGGTCGACGAAGCCTCCGTTGCCGAGGGTTTCTGGTATTCGCGCCACTCACCGTCTTCCACTTGCGCTATGATGTCGTTCCCTTCGTTATCCGTTGCTTTGATGCACGAGACGCAATCGTCGACCACATGAACGTCGTACATGACATTATCAGGCAATCTGAGATCTTGAAGACTAGGTCGTCCCATCAGCAATCCTCCTTAATTCAGGGGTTCATCAGCTACTGTATCAATCACTGAGAGGTCATGGTGTAATCGACCGCTTCCCCGTCCTTGAACGTGACAAGCCACCGGGCCGGCTTCTGGAGCCGGATGTTCATTGGGTTCATGGCGGAGAACTCAAACTCCAATTCGACCGTGTTCTCGTCGGCCCACCCCCAGACATCGGGCGACCACGGAATCTCGGCACTGCTCGGGGCCTTAAACTGCTCCTTTGCGGCCTGCAGGTCATCATCGTGGTCGTCGATGTTCTCGTCGCCCTTCACGGCTTCACCTATCAGTGTCGGGGGTCAGCGGATTTCAATTCCCGCATCCGCTATTTCCTGCCCATTGAAGGTCACAGTGCATTCGGCGGTCTTCTCGAGGCGAACGCCCATCGGATTTTTAGCACTGAAGTCGAGCCCTACCACGAAGACGTTGCTCGAGGGTTGGCTGTTGTAGGTCGGAGCTAGGTTCGGAAGGTCGAGCGTACTCGGGGCCTTGACCCGCTCTTCGACCATCCGCTCACACAGGTTCCATGCTTTGCCGAGTCGATAATCCTTTGCCTCCTCGGACTCCTCCGTTTTTTGGGTCCGAGACGACTCATCTTCCGACTGGGAAGGGCCGCAATCGCCGCAGCAGAAAAGAACGCTCACCACGAAAGCCAAGGCCACCACGACACCGGCAGCATCCACACCGTCGTAGGTATCGTCTCGTTGGGGCGTTTCATCTTCGCTCACAGTCCCTCCGACCATCGGTTGCTTACGGAACGAAGGTCTCGGGTCGGAGCCGGCGTGTCAATATCGCCCGCCGCGTCGATGCGCTTCGATGGGTGCATTCCGGGGTCTGTATCCGACGTCACGGCCGGGCGTGAAACGCATTGGCGAGTCAGGGGCCTCACTATTTGCGCCGGGCCGGGGCACGGGTTTGCGCCCGATAAGTGCGGGTTTGTTGACGCTTCGGCCACGGGGCTTCTGTAGCCTCCAGGGCACCGTCTGCCCGGTATAGCGGGTCAGATCATGCACAGGGTCGTTCCTGTAGGGCTTCGGCCTCCACGGTGCCTCACGCCACCGACACAAACAAAAATCCCGCCTCGAGGGGCCTCAATTCGGTGGGAAGCGCAATCGATTGCAGATTCCTTTGGTAGATCTCAAAGGGGCTACTGTGTAGCCCCTTTGAGTTCCCTTTGGCGCCTTTACCTGCTTCTCAGGCAACAGCAAGAGCAGTTGAAAGTCTACCCGGAAGTAACCGAAGGTACGGGGCGGACGAAGGCAAGAAAAGCAATACCCCGGGCTCTTCACTGTCACACTCTGCATGAAGACAGGGTGGTCAGGATAGGAGTTCCCGGGGTGTACAAACGAAAACTATAGGGCTGGCAATTTATACGTCAAGGTAAACACAACCCTGCGGGGCTACATGAACCATCGGGATTTTCACGACTGTCTCGAACGGGCATTCAGCAGCGAAAGGCTCAACCCCTATCAAGAAAGAACACAGAATAAGCAGGAAGCTTGTCAGGCATACTTCTGGAACCTTGCGCTATGTGAATCCCTCTACCCTGTTCTGAATGCGGTAGAAGTTGTCGTCCGGAATGAGCTCGATGAATGCATTGCCGAGCTGAGGGGTAATCAGTGGTGGTTCAGGGACGATGATCTTTTGGGCCCCAAAGAAAATAAGACCGTTGAGAAAACACACCAACGCTTAACTGATGAAGATAGCCCTATCGAGACTCCGCGCCGTGGGCATTACATAGCCGATCTATCATTCGGTTTCTGGACCGGCCTTCTCCACAAATACTACGAACGAGGACAAACCCTATGGCCTACCCTGCTTACCGGGAGTGTAGACCGGAGCCCCTTTCCAAAAGCCCCTAAAAAGCTACGGAAACGCCAAGCCTTTTTCGTGAGGGTCGACAAAATACGACGGTTGAGGAATCGGGTGTTTCACCACGAGCCCCTCTGGAACCGCGACAACCTAGAGGACGACTATCAAACCATCCTCGAGGTCATCGGTTGGGTAGATTCCGACCTAGAAACTGCCCTAAGCCATTTTTGTCGGTTCCCGGCGGTCTACGAGGATGGATGGGACTCTAACGGGCGTGTTCGCCAAATAGCGGCCCTTTTCGAGGAGGGGGAGGGACCTTAGCAACCGGGGGCTCGCCCTCATCATCGTGCCCTCCGTGGTCGTCGAGGTGTGGTGCCTTCCGTGGCGCGATACGTGCCTTATCGGGAGCCACATGGACGTCCAGAAATTTGCATGTCCAGGTATTTAAAAGTCCAGACGTCTGGAGGGCCGGACGTCTGGTCAATTGTCAGGGGCGGGGGACGTCCGATGAATCATTGCGTGGAAGTTCAGAGAGACCGAACGCATATCGTCGACTGCCCCTCCCCGGCGATGCACGCGCATGTTCGCCTTATAGCGAGGGATTACTTCACGCTATTAAAAGCGCGCGACAGTCGGGGTCCGTAGACCGGAGGTCGAATACTTCAGGTACGGGGAGGTCATTGCACGCGCGATGGTGGTATTTTCGACCGCCTTGGCGATACCTCCCTCGCGCAAGTGGGCGGCACACCCCGCCTCGCGTTGGCTCCGTGACCGCACGTAGCGAGTCACGGTATTTGATGGTCGAGGAAGACAGCAATCAACGCAGCATTCGCCAATGCGCCCACGCTGGCGGGGATAATGGCAAAACCCACGACCGCGAAGGCATTCACGCCCCCCAAGAGTTCAGGCCTTACAAACGCCAACACGACGCTCGAGACCACGGATGTAAAACAGAACCCAGCAATGATAGCTAAGAAACCGCCGGCCAATACCCTCCCGGCCGTCTCCCGAATGGCCTGCGCCGCATCTTCCACGTTCCCGTGGCGATCGTAGGCGATGAGTCCAATAGTGACGACTGTTGCCAAAAACAGGCCAATACCGATTGCGATGTTCATGACTCTCCCTCTCCAGGCATCGTAAACAACATGCACTCCTGTCGTCGCTTCAGCCACCCACGTTCAATCAGCTTATCCCCCTCGTCAACTGTCGCGCGCGATAGTAGTATTTTCGACGGCTTGCCGATTCCTCCCTCGCGCAAGTGGGCGGCACAGCCCGCCTCGCGTTGACTCCCCTGCTACATCGGATATTGTCAGAGTCGCGCCGGGCGGTGACTCGACAAATTCCCCCCATACCGTTGGACGGCTGTCGAGCTAGTACGTCCACGCAAGCCCGGCGCATTCCAACTTGCCCGCTCCAGGGCGACCGTTTGCCGACACAGACCTATCTGGTACGCTCCCGCTTGCACGGACTTTTACGGGAAAACGGGGACACATCATGGCGATGATTGAATGCTCGGAATGCGGGAACGACGTCTCGGACAAGGCGGGGTCTTGCCCGAACTGTGGGGCGCCGGTTCGTGATAGCGGCGGCGACACCCAAACTATCGAGGAAACCTCAAAGACCTGGAAGAGCCATCAACTCTTCGGCGGGCTAGCTACGGTAGTCGGCTTCGTCGGAGCCATGACACTCGGAGGTGGCCTTTCGAGCGGTGGCGGGGCCTCTGCAATGATTTTCGGCGCCATCGGTTTCGTCGGCATCTTCTGGTTTCTGGGAGCCCGGCTTATGGCTTGGTGGCACCACGGCTGACCTCCAGGGCGACGCACGCCTGTATTCGACGTTGCTCGAACATGCGCTACTCAACAACACTCGGTGGCTTGAGACAAAGGGCAACACCAACGTCACCGACGTCGAGCCGTCGGGCGAGCGTGAGGACACCAGCCACCGCATTATTGCGTCGTCCGAGGAGACGATCTGGCGGGTGTACCCGTACTACGTGGCGGCGAGCCTGACCGAACTCAAGGTCCGCTTTCAGGGGTTGAGGTCGACCGGCACGTGGCTATATCCGCAAGTGTGGAGGAAGCGAGTCCGTCGCTAATCGCAGAAGATTACACGCTCGTGTTTGTCGGTCAGTCGATGTGGGAGATGTCATGATATGGCGGAGCATCATCACAGCAATCACGGTCACGATGATGACCGTGTCTGGGTGTGGCCACAGTGACACACCGCAGGACCCCGAGAAGTACGAGCTTTGCGCAGACGAGGCTACTTCCTCAGTGCGGTTCGCGTGCATCAACAACGACATGCAGTGCGCAAGTCCTGAAGCCTCAGAACGAGGGTCTGAGGCGGCCGACGCCGGCTACAACGCCCTCCTTGAATGGTGCCGGTCGGACGTGCCAGCCGAAAACGGCGTACGCGATCGCTGCCTCTACAAAGCGAAACAGTGCGAGCAATACTGGTAGCGCATCCAAGCCTCCGAGGGCGAACGTTCACGCTGCCCTCAAACCGACTCCGAACTACTGAAACGTCAGATCGATGTCTTCGGCCTCTCCGGTGTCGTCGAAGGTGACGGTACAGTATGCACGTTTCTGGAGCCGGACGTTCATCGGGTTCTTCGCAGAGAAGTTGAACTCGACTTTCACCTTGTTGTCGCCTTCCCATCGAAGGACGTCCGGCCCCCAGGGCAACTCGGCAGAACTCGGGGACTTCAGCCGCTTTCGGGTCATCTTCTCACAGTAGTACCACGCCTTCGACTTCGGGCTCGCCTCCGACTCCTCTTCGACCTCTCCCTCGCCGATTAGGGGTTTGAGCAGAGCCATTCCCATGAACCCGACGCACGGGAGCAGCACAACTGCCACGCCGATCATGATGAACACCACACAGCCATCATTCCACAGGTTGTATTCTTCGTCTTCGTCGCTCACCCGTCCCTCCAGGACTTGAGTCTACCCCGAAGGTGTCGGCCGGCGCGGAGAGTGTCAACGCGGTAGGTAGTTGCGCAGCGTCCGGCCTGCCGGGTCTGAGGCCACGATGTGCAGCCGCGAGCGACGGCGTGGGCGATGACCAGGCACAGAGAAATGGTGAGAAGGCATTCGCGGGCACGCGTGCCCAGAATGCTCGTAATCGCCGCCGTGTCGTCGATATGTGCGGGAGCGAGCGCCGTAGTTCTAAAGAACGACCGACAGAGACGGGCTTCGTCGACCGACTCCGACCACTCCCCCGGCGCGGTCTGTCTCTCGGCACCGGAAAACGTGCGATACTCGACTAATCCTTCCGGGTGGGCGGTTCGTCGACGAACTCTCCGTCCCCGGCGTAGAACCACCCGCTTGGCTTCCACGGCAGTGAACCGTCATGCGGCATCACGATGATGGGGCCGTCCTCGGACAACCGACTCGGATGGAAGTCACCGCCTCGAACCTCACCAGTTTCCGGGTGGTAGACGACCACCGACATCGTAACGCTATCGCCTGCTCCGTGTCCGCTCCATGCATCTGCCCAGTCACCCATCTGTCAGCTCCTCGAGTGCGTCGCCAATGGCGATGATGACTTCCGTGGCCTTGTCGTCTGGCAGGATGTCGCGAATGACCCCCTTGACCGTCGACACGAAGGCGTCGGCGGTCTCCGGATCGAGCCCCTGTTCTTTCCCGTAGCCAAACCGTCGTGCCAGCAACCACTTCGCGGCGTGCCAATCGCCGGTCTCAGCGGCCGTCTGCACCGTGTCCAGGAGTTCCCCGGCGCCCTCGGCCTCGGCCCGGTCGACGCGCTCGTGGAGGTCCGGATACTGTTCTCTCCAGCGCCGGAATGTCCGGGTCGACACTCCCGCCCGTTGGCACGCAATCTTGTAGGTCGCCCCGTCTCGTAGGGCCTCAAGGATGCGCGTGATCTGTAGCTCTCCATAGGGTCGACCGCCGGCATCCACCCGCGCGCGCCGGATCCGGTCAGACCGGCCACGTCGGCCTCCTTCATCGTCGTCGACGTGGTACGTGCACGGGCCGTCGTCGTGGTCGGTACCCCAGCCGGCCGGTTGCTGGCAGGGGGAGCCGTCTGATGTTCGATGTCCGCATGTCATGGTTTTCCCGTAGTTGAATCCACGATGGAGGCGTAAAGAGCGTGCTCCACCAGGTGCCGTTCCACTGTGCCCAATTCGTGTAGCGAATGCAGGGTATGCAGGGTTATGTAAAAGCCTCTCAACTTTCGGAGAGGGGATACGCTTTATTTTTTCAAAATGCACCTTCTGCATCACGACCAAATTACCCCCCCCCCGTTCACCACCGAGCAGATGTTGTGAGTCAAACCCTACATACCCTGCATTCGCTACATGCCCCCGGTGCCACTTCCGACCTGCCCCACCCGGTCAGTCCGGTCTTTCAACTGGACCCGATAGAACACCCCCCTTGAGGTCCGGCCCTTGTCGACCAGCTTCGCCACGCGCCGGCCAAACTTCGTCTGAGATACAGACCCGTGCCCGGTGGCATTCGCCCACGCCTTATAGGCTTCGTAAAGCTCCCGTGCCGAGGTGCGCCGTCCCGGATCGCTTTTCCAGTCAGCGGACTGGTCGTAGACTGGCCCGGTCTGCTGGTAGTTGGTGGTTTCGTCGATAAGAAATTGCTCAATTGGATTCGACTGCCGACGCCACTTTTTCTTGCACCGCACAGCACTCGGCACATCGGTGTACGCGCCCTGCTCGATAAGCCGTTTGACGCCGTCGATCATCCGGGCCAGAACTCCGGATAATTCTCCGTTGTCGATGATCTGTTCCTCCAGCGCAGGGATTCGGTCGGCGCCGGGGTCTCCCTGCGGCGTAAACCGTCTGTTGAACGGCATCACGATCCATCGTCGCCAGAACGCATCGTCCGTCGCGACGACCCGGGGGAATTCATTTGCGGCGAAGATGTGCCCAGCCCGCGGCTGGAATTGGAAGGGGTCTCGATATTTGCGCTCGGCCTGCATTGGGTCGCCTGTGATGACGCCTTTCAGTGTATCGCTCGCCAGAATGTCGTTTTCCGGAAGTTCGGTGGCGAAGTTGATACGCGACCCCGCCAGCTCGGCGTTGGCGAAGCGTGCGTCGAATTGCTGAGGCTTCACACTCGACGTAGCACTCCGGGAGAACACGACCTGTAAAAGCTTGATCAACACGCTCTTGCCGTTCGCACCACCGCTCTGTTCGGTGTTGTCGTAGAGGACAAGCGCCCGCTCAAAATCCGGGGCGATGCCAAGCAGACACGCACCACAGAACTCGAGTACCAGCTTCCGCTTGGCCTCGGCATCGGGGTCGCCCTCGAACACGCTGTTCAGGTAACTGTCGAACTTCGGTGCGTCGGCCTTGTGATTGAACGGGACTCCAGCGCCGACGCGTGCCCGGTGCTTAAATGGGTCAGCCGTCTCGAGTTGAAGCGACCCGGTATTGAGGTCCACCCGCAGAAAACCATTGTCGAACATCAACCCTGGGGGCGCGGCGTCGAAGAATCCCGTTTCATCTTCCGAGGTCGCGCCCTCGTGAATACGATCCCGATAGAGATCGATGGCATCGCTGAGCTTGCTCCCGCTGATCTTAAGCGGGCGGGGATCCCCACCACTTAAATCGACGGCTCCACTGTACTCCTGGACCTGCTTCGAGAGGGTTTCCCGAGGCAAAACTTCCCATAGCCCCGTCTCGGGGTTGTACTGGTAGAAGTCCCCGTAGTCGAAGACGAGACGGTGTCCGTTCCCCTGAATGTCGCGCTCGAGTTGTCGACTCACCTCCGTCGCATCGCCCACGCCAAAGGTCGGGGTTTTTGCGTCGACCGCCTCGCCAGTCTCTCGGGCTTCACGTTTCGTTACGTCCTTCGCCCACTGGTCGACGGCTCCGACGTTCGGAAGGCCTTCGTTGCCCTTGCAGTGCTTCCGCACGGCACGTTTGAGCTCCTTCCAGCCGACCGTATTCCTGCGCTTCAATTTTGCGAAGAACTCCAGACGTTCGTCCGTCTCAACGGCACGAGCAAACCCTTTGTCGTTAATGGCTTGGCAAACCCGGTCAATTTCGTCGTCAATGTCGAGGGTATCCGTGTCTGTCATCGTCTCGTCTCGGCTTACGTCGTGCTGAATAGCTCCAGGCGGACGGGTCGGCGTCATTCCGCCGCTGCCGTGGTTGGGTCAACGGTCGTCTGGCGGCCAACTACAGTGCGGATACGGCTGGTCTCACCCGGCCCATCGGCTTGGTGGAGTAGACGTTGAAGCGCTTCGCGTTCGGCCTCTTCGCGGTCCCGGCCGTCGCAGTATTGGAGCCATCCGGCGCGATACTCGAATTGCTCGACAATCTGCCGGTCCGATAGGCGTTCATCGTTCTGTTCATCATCTCCCGACAGGTAAGCGTTGATCTCTTTGAGGGAGGGAATGTCGTCGGACGTGCTATCGCCTTTGGGGTCTGTCTTATCCGCCACACGGGGCGCCGGGAAGAACGTGTCGCTAGAGTGCGCAGAAGTGTCGCGCCGCCGGATGGATGTCAGGTCGCGAGGCTTGGCCCTCCCTGCATCAATCCCGTCGCGTGCGGTGCGCTTGGCTTCGGAGTCCGGCAGCCCATTGGAGGTGGCCGCACCGACCAGCAGACGAGTGGTTTCGGTCGGTTTCAGAACACCCGCGCCGACAAGCGTACCCATGCTGAAGGCTTGCTCGCAGAGCGCGTTGTGACGGGTCCCCATGGGTGCGGTGCGTACCGTCTCAAGGGCGTCCGTGAGGGCCGCCTCGGCGTACCGTGTCATGGCGTGGTTCATTTGGGCGTGGGAACGACACCCAAGTGTTGCGTTGCGACATGCCGGGGACTCCTTCGACGCAGCCGGGGGTTCGTTCGTCCGCTCCACAAGTGTCTCGACAGCCACCGTGCCGCCGTCCCCGTCTGGCAACGCCTCCGGGTCAAGCCCGGGCCCGTCGTCGTGGACCGTCACCCACGGGTCGCGTTCAGCCTTGGGGTTGCGTTGCCGAGGCGTATACATCAGACGTGCCGGGTCCTTCGTGGCGGAATCCGGTGCGCCGTCGAGGATGTCGACGATATGCGCGAAGATGGCCCGGTGTTCCGCCGGCCCGACCGGACGGGTGTACGGAAGGAGTACGCGGAATCTCGGGTGGCCCGGGGACCAGTTGCGCCGGTCCCCGTGGCTCCACGTTGAGTAGACGATGCGCTGACAGCCGGTCAGCGGTCCCTGGAGGCCGTCGACCGTCCCTTCGGTCTTCTCCATATCGAGGGCAAGCCAATGGACGGATTCAACGTCCTCGTTGGCCCTGCGCCCGCCTCCAAAGGTGGCGGGCAAGAATCCGGGTCCGTTTTTCTCCCGATAGTCGCGGGCGTGTTGCTCGAGGCGTGCGCCGAGTTCGGCCAGGGTCGAAGTGTGGTCGGTCGGTCGATTGTCCTCGCGTCGCTCGACCAGGGCGTAAGGATAACTTCGTGAATCGGTATGGCTCACGGCGCACCTCCCGTCGAAGTGGACGGCGGGAGAAGATGGTCGGGCACCGGATACCCCATGGGAAGCTGGGGCTTCGACTGGGGGTACAATATCAGCGTGACAGCTTGACCGAGGCGTTCGAGCAAACGATTGGTCATACGCCGCCTACAATTGACGGACCAGAACGTGCCGTCTTCGGCCTCAAGGTTCACGATCCCCTCAACCGCACCAAACTCGAAGTCGGCCGGAATATGCGGGGGCCGAGTTACTCCTCTGGCCGGGCCGAGGATGTACACGGAATGGACGATAAAGCGGCCACGGGTGTGCCCGTAGAGAGGCGGCACATAGACCCACATCGGTTGGTCGACGCCTCCGGGTGTGCTACCCTTCGAGTCCGTCCCGCTGGCCGTTGTGGACGTATCTGAGGCGCCTCCGTCTTTGCCCGTCGGAGGCGTCTTATCTTTTGAATGGCTCACGACGCACCCCCTGCGCCATGCGCGCCGTCGGCATCGTGCAACCCACCGCTTTCGGATTCAGATGTGGAGGTACGCACCTCCATTCTATCGAGCCATGTTTCGACCTCCGAGAGCCGATATCGGACTGCGGCTCCGATCTTGTGGTACGGAGGGGCGTGATCGGCGCCCTCATAGCGCCATGTCTGGAGAGTCCGGACGGAAAATCCGGTCTTCTCCGCCAACTGCTTTTCTGTCAGAAGGGTTTCCATCGCTGCTCCTCGTTCGATTCACTGGACGTATCCCGCCCATGTCGAGAAGCAGCGTAGCGTACCGATTTTCAGGGGGTTCCAGCCCCCCCCTCAGGAAACGGATGGGGGGTCTGGAGAGGCGGGTGATCGAGACTGAGCACGCGGGCAAGGGCTGAGAATTCGGCCCCGCCTGCAGGGGAAAAGGTTTCCTCAGGAATTGTCCCCGCCTGGGCAACCGCGTCCATCGCAATGAGCATGCGTTCTCGCAAGTAATCGGCGCCGCGAACCGTCAGGTTTGAGCGAAAGTCCTCACGATCCCAGTATCGAAGTCGTTGCCCTTTGTTAGATATCTTGAGAGCCGATTCCGGAGCCCACCAAAACTCGGAACGCCAATTAGCGAGTCCCGAACTTGAAGAAGGGGCCTCCACTCCGGCCAAGTCGAGCACGCTTCGAATGAAATCATCCCGACGTCTCGCATAGTTCTCCGGCCGGACAGACCACAACGTCCGCGTTTCGAGATCGCCGTCACTGAATCCCTGTCTTTTCAACTCTTCGTAGGACGCACCATGAGCAATTTCGTGGCGCTGGCTGAAGGGCATCTCGGCGAGTCCAAACGCTAGATAAGTGTGGAATATCTCCTGTGCCGTCCTGGCAAGTTCCTTTTCGCTGCGTCGTGTAGATCGAGGATCGGATTGTGACAGGCGCTCAAGCGCCGAATCAGAGGCCTTAATGAGACGCTCCAACCATACCTGAAGCTCATCGATTTCGTCGGGGATGCTCCGCGGTACGAGTAGAAAATCCTTCTGGGCCTCGATGCGCTCTTCTTTGGTGGCCTCATCGTCGTCGAGCACTTCCTTTGCTGCCCATCGTTTCTCTTCTCTCTTCTTAAGCGTCTCTCCTGCCAGCCCGTCTGAGTCCGCTGGATAGCGCGAACCTTCGGGCCCGAATCCACACAACAATTTCAATGTCCCTTCGGGCATCTCATCGATGCGTTCTTTCAACGCCTCGGCCGTCATTCGAGTTTTCTCCAGCCGCTTTCGGTGCAGGGCCGGCTTGTTCTCGAGTCCGTGTTCGAAGATTACCTCGCCCTGATTGTCGGTTTTGACGTTTCCATCCCGGTCAACGGCAATATGGCCGAGGCGTTTTCCGGCGAAGTAGGAATCAACCGCCTCGGACACCGCCGCCATGAGCGCATTCGCCACAGTGCATGCCTCGGGATCGTCCTCGAAGGCGACGCAACACATCTCGCAGAGTTCACGGTGTACTTCACCGTCGATTCCGAATCGCTCCCAGTTATCGCGGCGAGCCTGAAAATCCTCTAGCTGCTCTTGCCACGTCATCGCTCCCCCCGTGCCTGGCCGATCGCCACGACTTCGGTCTCCTCGCCGCGTGCGGCCGCCATCACTCGGCGGCCGTAGTCGTTAACCGCTTCCCGGACGGCGCTCGGGTCCATACGAGCATAGATAGATGTCGGCCCGTCCACGGTGTGGTTGAGTAGCTTCTTGATGATCAACTCCGAGTAGCCGGCCTGCGCGAGCCAGCTCGCCGCGGTTCGTCTGAAGTCGTGCAACACAACGTCCTCGAGACCAGCGTCCGCCCGGACTCGACGCCAGCGCTGGTTGACCTCCTGGATGCGCTGCCCCTCGATGTGCGAGCAAAACACCCACGGATTGCCATCCTGGCGCGGCAGGTCGACGAGCATCTGGAACGCCGCGTCCGACAACGGCACGGTGTGATCGGTGCCGTTTTTGGTATCCGGCAGGAACAGTTCGCGCCGCTGAAGGTCGACGTGCTCCCACCTTGCTTCGAGCATCTCGTTACGCCGCGTCGCCGTCAGCAGTAGAAGCCAGTAATATCGACGCATGAAGATATTATCGACTGCGTCGAGGGCCTCCGACAGCGGCTCAATTTCGTGAGGGCGAAGCCAACGGTCGCGACTCTTCTCTTTGAATTTGTTGACCTTCGTGGCCGGGTTGAAGCCGTCCTCGACGATCCCTTCGTCCTGGGCGAAATTGAACATCGTGCGGATCGTCTCGACGACGCGGTTGGCCTCGACCTGGGCGTCCTCACCAATGTCGCGGTGCAGCTCTGAGATATCACGACGTGTGAGGCTTTCGGGCTGGCGAGTGCCCCAGCGGTCGACGACGTGGCGATGCAGCCGGCTCTCGTCCGTCTCCCAGGTGTTCCGTCGCGGCTTACAATGCTTCTCGACGAACGCCTCGACCATCGCCTCGACCGTTTTCGCATCGGCCCGCCGCTTCTCCTCGACGGGATCTTCGCCTTGCCGAATCTCATAGAACTCGTCGAGGGCCAGTTTACGGGCCTGTTGCAGGGTCAACGTGCCGAATTTTCCAAGCGTCATGTATCGGCGCCGCCCGTGCTCGTTGCGGTATCGGATGACAAACGACTTAGTGCCCGATTCGTAAAGGCGCACACCGAAGTTCTCGACCTGATCATCCCACTCAATTTGCTGACTCGGTCCGTCAGGGTCGTAGTCGAGCCCTTCTATTCGCTTCTTGGTCAGTCGCATTACCCGCCTCTCTGGCTAGAATGTTCGCAAGAACAGTGACCATAAAGTGACCAGAACAAACCGAATTATAGCGTAGACCAACGAACCTCACAATAGGAAAGACTATTATTTCCAGTTGTCTAGAGAAATGTACCGAAACGCGAAGAAATGCGTTAATTTGCATGGGGTGCAAGAGGTCCTCGGTTCAAATCCGAGCGTCCCGACTTTTTGCGACATGCCTGCTGCGCGTCCGGATCTGGGCCGATCTTCGGGCCCGGACTCCTCGACGATGCTGCGCATCGCCTGCGGGGCCCGGACGCCGAATCTCAACCCACCTTCGGCCGCTCGCGACGCCATCTCGCTCAAGCCGGGACGCTCGGATTCGAGCGTCCCTTCGTTTGTCGTGTCATCGATGATTGTCGACATTCGAGCGTCCCTTCGTTTGTCGTGTCATCGGTGATTGTCGATAGCTGCACTCGGACTTTTGAAGATCCGAGATGTCGACTTGCCTTGCATCTTGCCTAGTCCGCGGCGGCGCTTGCGCCGGAGGCGCGCCGCCGCGTGATCGCCCGGCTCGAAGCGAGGAGCGCGCGCTGCTCGCGAGACCGGGATGACCATCGAACTCACGCCCAATCTAGTCCATCCGGCATCTCCAGAAAGCTGCCGAATTCTAAGTCGTAGCCTCCAGCAAGCTGCCGATTCCATGGAGCAAAGACGCAAGAACGAGAGCATTGAAATGCGCCCCTCCCGGATCCGCCGACCGTTTGAAACGTTGCGGGTCAACTGGTTAGCATAAAGTGTACTCTACTTTCAGGGGTAGACCTATGACGCGAGACTCAGAGAACTCTGAGACGTCGAAGGATCCCTTTGTTCATCGAATGATTCCGACGGTCGCGGCCGTCGGCCTCACCCTGGGCGCCAGTGCTTGCGGGGGTTCAGGTGGCTCCGACACGCCCGCTGGACCATCGACGGACGACCTTCGAGACTATTGTTCCAATCTTCGGTCCTGCGAGGGGAAAGAGGAATTCGAATACAATTCAGTCGAAGATTGCATAGGTGGAATCGAAGAAGGGCTCCGTTACTACACGGAGATGGCGGACAAACAGGCCGGTTCAGCCTGCGTCGATGCCACCCTGGAGGCATTTGACTGCACGTTCGAAGAGTCGGTCTGTGAAATGGGGGGATTTAACCCTGACGAAGACGCCTGCACAGATGAATTCATCGACTATTACGACAAATGTTACAGCGAAATGCCCGGCTCCATGTAGTTCGCTGACCAGCTCCCTGCCCGCCGCTCGCGCGGACACTCGAGATCGCCGCAGACTCCCGAAGCAACGACACTTCCCATGCTAGCTGCGGTGAATTATGATGGCGGGGATCGCAACGAATGATTTTAAGTGTCCGCGTCAAGGGAGTAGACATGTTCGAACGCCTGAAGCAGTCCGCGTTGGTAGTGATGCTTGTCGGGATATGCGCCGCGCTGGGCTGCGGAGACAATGCAGATAACCCGGGGCAAGGAGACCGGGTCGTCTGGTTCGTGGATGGCGACAGCTATAGTTACGGCGAAGTGGCGGGCAATTCCACCTCTTCCCACGGGTTCGAGATCCGGACCGCCCAAGGTGTCAGTGTGGAGAACGAGGGGATTTCCGTAAGTTCATCCGGACCCGGATACTTCGAGATTGTCGACACGGACTGTGGAGCGGTCATCTCCGATCGTTGCACAGTAAATGTGGAATTCGCCCCACCACAGCAAGGCGGCTACTCGAACAGCCTGCTCCTGGAGTACGTCCACAACGGTCAGTCCGAGAAGGTTCTCATCGTCATGACAGGCGAAGGGACTTGATCTGGGACCGCCTCGTCCCGGCTTGCCCAGTAATTGCGCCTGAACTATCCTCAAAGGGCACTACTGCAATAGGATTGGTCTCGGGACGACCGTCGACCCGTGAACGTACATCCGGGGTAGCCGCGCATTCTTGGGTCCTGCTACTTCAAACATCGGACTCAAAATATGAAACCATCTGACCAGGAAGACGACGCCCCGCAGAACCAGTTCGTGTACCGATTGATCCCGACGGTGACCGCCGTCGGACTGACCCTCGGCGCAGGTGCCTGCGGAGGGTCGGACGACCCCGATGACAACGGGGTCTCACAGGGCGAACTTCAGAACTACTGTTCCGACCTTCGCTCCTGTGTAGGCGAGGACGACTTCGGGTACGACTCTATGGATGGCTGCGTAAGCTATTTCGACGAACAGATCCGATACTACACACAGATCGCCCGAGCCGAAGTCGGCGAGGCATGCGCCGACGCGATGCTCGGTTACTTCGACTGCATCCTCGATTCAAACAGCTGCAACATGGGCGAGTTTGAATACACGGAAGGCTCCTGCGAGGCGGAAATCTACGCGTACTCCGACGCCTGCTACGACGACATGTCCGGTTCGATGTGAGGACCTGACGATCACGAAACACGCCGATTCAGCATCTCGAGCTGCCGCGTTGAACTCAGACTGATCAGTCACTCCATGGGAAGGTGAGCTCATGTTGGATTCTGCCCCTCGTGGATCCGCCGGCCAGATGTCTCACACCCATTTAATTCTTCATCGCGGGCGTGAGATCTAAGAGGACTGGTCCGCAGCACTCGCCGTCGATGCGATGGGGCGCGGGACACACAGGCGCCCCCGACGCGCACGATGCACATGAAACAGACCCCGTCCGCCCTGCTGCGGCCTGGACACGTCTTCAAGATTGCCTCGACCGGCCTTCGTGATATCTGGACGTGAACGTGACAATCCTGACTTGCCCAGTCAGCGCACCTAAAGTACGCTGAGCAAGCATTCTTTCGGCAGCATTGGACCCGGGACGATAGACGGTGTTTGAATGCGCATCCGGTGTAACCGGGAATTCTTGGAGCCTGCTGCCTCAACGATCGGACATAAAGATGAAAAAATCTGACCTGGAAAAAGATGCCCCGAACAACCAATTCGTCCACCGGTTGATCCCGACGGTGACTGCCGTCGGACTGACCCTCGGCGCAGGTGGCTGCGGCGGCTCCGATGATACGGATAGGCCCTCGAAGGACGAACTCCGGAGCTACTGCTCTGATTTGCGTGACTGTGTCGGAGAGGGCAATTTCGGATTCGACTCACTGGACGACTGCACCACCTACTACGACGACCAGATCTCCTACTACACGAATGTCGATAATCCGGAGATCTCACAGGCCTGTGCCGATACGTCCCTAAAATTCTTCAACTGTGCGCTCGATACCGCGAGCTGCGACAGGGGAGAGTTTTACTACGACCCCGAAGCCTGCGAGTCGGAGTACTACGCCCAGTACGACGCCTGTTATGGCGACGACTCCGGCTCCATGTAGGGGGGGAGCTCGTGCGCCTGCCGGCAAAGCCATCAACCGGCTTGCTGCCCTCTCGTTGCCGTTGGTTGTGCTGGCGGCCGCGGTCATCGTCGGGCTGGCGGCAGTTCAAATCCTCGGACTTGGTTTGAGGAGTCGTCCCTTGAACCGGGCCGGGAGTTCGCTTAACGGGAGGTAGGCAACCTGCGTCACCTCACCCGCCTTAGCCCCCCGCCGTCATGACGACTCCACTCTCTATCCTGAACCTCGCGACGATCGATTCCGGCTCCAGCGCCTCCCAGGCACTGCAAGAGAGCATCGAACTCGCCGAGCTCGGAGAAGACCTCGGCTTCAAACGCCACTGGTTTGCCGAGCATCACGGCATGCCCAGCATCGCGACGTCTTCACCGGAGATTCTCATCTCTCACGTCGCCCAGCGGACCGAGTCGATGCGCATCGGTTCCGGCGGGATCATGTTGCCGAATCACACGCCCATTCAGGTGGCGGAGCGGTTTCATACCCTGGAGTCCCTGTACCCCGGCCGGATCGATCTCGGGATCGGACGTGCCCCCGGAAGCAATTCGGCCACAATGCGAGCGGTTCGGCCGTACGATTCCTCCAACTATCCCGATCAATTGCAGGAGTTGAAGGCACTTTCGCGCGGTGACTTCGCCGAAGGCCACCCTTTTTCTGGGGTCAGTGTCATGCCCGACGACGTCGACCTTCCGCCGATCTGGCTTCTCAGCTCCAGCGGCGGCACGGCCAAACTGGCCGGGAAGCTGGGTGTCGGTTACAGCTTCGCGACTCACTTCAGCCCGTCGCCGGTCAAACCAGCCATCGATAAATATCTCGAGCATTTCGAACCGAGCGAACGGTTCTCGGAGCCACACGTCATTCTGGCGGTATCGGCGCTCTGTGCACCGTCCGATCAGGAGGCCCAGTTTCTGGCCGGCAGCCTGGATCTCAGCCACGTTCGCCGGATGCGCGGTGACCTCTCGCCGCTGCCGTCTCCCCAGGAGGCGGCGGAATACGACTACTCCATCGTCGAAAAACAGGCGGTCCAAAAGAACCGCGATCAACACTTCATCGGCGAGCCCGAGGCGGTTCGGGAGGAGCTGGAAGACCTGGTGAAGCGGACCGGCGCCGACGAGCTGATGGTCACTTGCCTGACCCACGGACAGGATAACCGTACGCGCTCCTTCGAGCTGCTCGCCGACGCCTTCGGCATGTAGGAGAGATCGGGGACGATCAGCCGTGATCGATCCGCGTCCCCAGCACCTCCAGAAAGTCGGCCAGCCAGTTCTGATGGGCGGGCCACGCCGGGGCCGTCACCAGATTTCCATCGACCACTGATTCGGTGACCTCCACGTCGACGTAGTCGGCGCCGGCGGCCTCCATCTCCGGACCACAGGCCGGATAGGCCGTCAGGCGCCGTCCCTCGACAACCCCGGCCGCCGACAGAATCTGCAGGCCGTGGCAAATCGACGCCACCGGTTTGTTCTCGTCAAAGAAGTGGCGAGTCATCTCTAACACCCGCTCTTCCAGCCGAAGATACTCGGGTGCACGCCCCCCCGGAACGACGAGAGCGTCGTAGTCGGCCGGGTCCACGGCATCGAAGTCAGACGTGAGTGCGAAATTGTGTCCCGGCAACTCCTTGTAGGTCTGGTCTCCGACGAAGTCGTGGACCGCTGTCGGCACGGTATCGCCGCGCTCCTTGTCCGGACAGACGGCGTCGACGGTGTGGCCGACCATCTCGAGTGCCTGAAACGGCACCATGATTTCGTAGTCCTCTCCGTAGTCGCCGACGATCATCAAAATATTCTTCCCTGCCATCCTGTCCTCCTGTGGAACGAAACGGTTGTGAGTGCCCGTCAGAAATCTACGACACATCTGACACAGATTGAAGAGTCACACGTCACGATACCGTTAAGAATCCGGCGGAACGGTGATTGCATTATTCTCGGTGTGGATACTGGGGGTATCTGTCGTCGAATTTCGCTTTACCCCAATAAAGGCACTATCTATGTCAAAACCACAAACCTCGATACTCGCATTTCTGGCTACCGCCGCCCTGGCGCTCATCGCCACGGCCTGCGGTCCCAGTGACCCCTGTTCAACCACGACCTGTGAGTACGGAACCTGCAGCTCCGAATCGGGGGAATGCGTCAACGAAGACTCCTGCAACGTCGACGAAGAGTGCATCGGCGGGTACGTCTGTGGACAAGAGGGCACGTGCGTGGCCCAGAACGAATGTTCCTCGGACGAAGATTGCGACGCCGGCGTCTGCGAAGACAACGCCTGCGTCAATCCCGACACCTGCACCGAGAACGCAGATTGCGTCGAACGAACTTTCTGCGCCGAGAACGGCACCTGCGAACCGGACCCCTGCGTAAATACGGTCTGCGAGCGCGGTGTCTGCCAGCGTGGAACCGACAACTGTGTCTCCGCGCCGTCCTGCACACAGGAGACCGAACAGGACGATTGTATCGCCGGTCAGAAGTGTGCCGACGGCACCTGCCGCGCCGAGGAAAGTTTTTGCGAAAACATCACCTGTGAGCGCGGGGTCTGCCGGTTTGCCGAAGGCGGGTGCGCCAACGCCATGGACTGCGCCGGCGACGACGCAAACTGCGTCGAAGGCTACTTCTGCAGCGACACGATGAACCGATGTCGACCCAACCTGTGCGTCCAAAACGACATCACCTGCCCGAACGGCGTATGCGATCCCGCAACCGGACGCTGCGAAAACGCAATGACCTGTACCTCGAATCAAGATTGTCTGGAGGACCACCTCTGCGTACGGGAGTCCGGCCAAGAAGACGGCACCTGTCGACTCGAATCCACGGCCTGCGGTGACGCCGGAGGCGATGGCGGGTGTCCCGGAAATCAGACCTGCGAGTACGACGCCGATAATTTGTCGGCGACCTGTCAGGAACCGGAGGACTGCGAAACCTCTCTGGACTGTAAAGACGCCCGGCAATGCGCAGGCCGTTCGTGCCTCGAGCCGGTCAGTTGCAGCGCGGACATCTGGGAATCGAACGACTCGGCCTCCGAGGCCACCGTCCTCACCGACGGCAATCCGACGGCCCGGGTAGAGGCATCCGTCTGCCAGGGAGACGCCGACTACTACACATTCAACAGCCGTGACCTGGGCGACGTGAGCACCAACGCCACACTGGTCATCCAACTCGACGTGCCCGAGCGCGATGTCGGATTGGGGCGACTGGATCTCGAGTTGACCAAGGATGGCTCCGTGGTCGCCGAAGGCACGACCGGTGCCCGCGGCACCGAGTCGTCGATCCGAATCGAAGAAGAGATCGGCGCCACCAATCAGGGTGACTTCAACCTGGCCGTGACCACAAACGACCAGATGAAGCAGCCCGGTGTGTCGTACGAACTGGCGGTCTCGATGGTGCCCGCCGATACGGTCACCGCTTGCCAGTCCGCGCCCACACTGCGCGCCAACCAGCGCGTCTCCGGGAACACGGCGAACTCGTCGTCCAGCGCCCTGACCGGCAGCTGCATCTCCGACGGCGCTCAACGCAACGAAGATGTCTACAAGCTCGAGATCGATGACCCTCAGGAGATACAATTCGAGCTCCAGCCCCAGATCAGTTCCGCAAATCTCGCCCTCACGATACGGGAGCAATGTACCCAGGCAGGCACCGAGCGGGCCTGCAAGCTCGCCGGTGAAGCCGGTGAATCGACGTCCGAGAGCGCCCTTCTGGGCCCCGGCACGCACTTCGTGACGGTACACACCGCCGCCGAAGGCGCCGCCGGACCCTACACACTGAATGTGTCGACCACCTTCACCGCCTGCGCGGAGGATACGGCATTTTGTTCCGGCACTGACACCGCGCAGATATGTTCGCAGGAAGGTGGGCGATTCCGCTCGATCTCGTGCGACGCCGGATGCGACCCGACGACGGGCCGATGTGTGCCTCCCGCCGGACAACGCTGCGGCGATGCACCTCAAATCACGCGACCGACCGAAAACCCCGGCGAGGCGGTGAACAAGGAGCTGAACCTCGCTCAATACACCAATGCCTACGAGGTCCCCTCGGACAGTTGTCTGAGCGACACCGAGCAGTCGACCGGCCCGGAGAAGGCCTATCAGGTCGTGCTTCCGGCAAAGACGTCGATCGAGGCGACCGCGAACTTCCAAAACGAAGTCGACGGGTCTCTGTACCTGGTCAACGACTGCAGTAGCCTCGGCGACACCTGTCTCGCTGGAGCCTCGGGCAGTACCGATACCGAATCCGAAGATACGCTCAATTACTCGAACACCACGGAGAGCGAGCAGACCGCCTTCCTGGTGGTCGACTCGCGCGCCGATCAGGCCTTCTCCACGGTCAGCCTGAGTGTCACCTACACCGACGTCATCTGCTCGCCCGACGCCCGTCGATGCTCGAGTTCGGGGAATGTCGAGCAATGCAACGACCTGGGTACGGCCTTCAACCAGAGCGACGACTGCCGCGACTGGGGTTGTAACGGAGGCACCTGTCAGCGTTCGAACAATTGCTCGTCCGTGCGCAACCTCACCAGTCAGGCCTCCCAGGACGGTGGTGTGACCTTCACCGGTGAACACACCAAATTCACCAACGACTTCAGCGTCTCCGACGACACCTGCGGCGAACTCGGAGACATCGACACCGAAGGACCCGATGCCGTCTTCAGTGTGGACCTCGCAGATGGGGAAGGATTGCGGGTCTCCTCGAGCAGCAGCGAAGACGACATGAACATCGCCGTCGAGTCCTCCTGCGGCTCCTATACCACACAGTGCCTGGCCTGGGCGGAAGGCTTCGGCGACGGACCGACCGTCGAATATGCCTCGGACTCCAACCAGACGGTATACGTCCTGTTGGATCTCTCCGAGTCGAGCCCCGACAAAGGCGAGACCTTCAGCTTCACGGCTGAGATCGTCGGAGAAACATGCACGCCGAACAACGTGACCTGCGACGGCGCCACCGTCGAGTATTGCCCCTCATCCGGGCTGCCCGACACGTACACGTGCGCCTCCGGGTGTACCAACGGCACGTGCGACACGACGAACTCCGAATTCTGCTACGACGCCGAGGACATCACCTCCCAGGCGAGCGGTTCGGGCGGGATGACCCGAACGATCGACTGGACGAACTTCTCCGATGACTACGACTGGGAACCCTTCTGCGACACTGGAGGCGTCGACCAGGACGAAATCGCCGGTCAAGACGCCACATACAAGCTCGACCTGGCGGACGATGAATACCTGACCGCCAGCCTCGACACCACGGGCTCTTCCGACGACGCCTCGCTGATGGTGCTCAATGGATGTACCGGCATCCACGACCAGACAGCGTGCAACGCCGGAAGCCACAGTGGTTCCCAGGCGTCCATCACCTATGCTCCCGGTCAGGCCGAGACGGTCTATCTTGTGGCGGCCAACGACAACGGTTCCGGCTCGAGCGACAGCTTCGAGTTGGACGCCGAAATCAAGAAGATGGCGTGCACACCCGAGACCCGGTCGTGCGACGGATCGACCGTCGACTACTGCGGTACTCAAGGGATCAGCGAGTTTAGCTACTCCTGTCCCAGTAGCTGCTCGAACGGCATGTGCGACACTCGCAACAACGACTTCTGCTACACCGCCGAGAACATCACCACCCAGGCCAAGTCTTCCGGTGGCTTCTCGAGCACCGGAAGCTGGAGCAACTTCTCGAACGACATCGACGACGACAGCGCCTGGGAATGCTTGTTCCTGCTCGGAGGCGACTCCAGTGGGGAAGACGTCGTCTATCGGGTGGACCTCCAGGCTGGAGAAACCCTGGACGCGTCGATGTCATCCGGCGGCACGAAGGGATACATCGCCGCCGTCACGCTGTGCAACAATTACGCTAACTCCTGTGTGGCGGGCGATCTCAAATTCGGGTTCAACTCGTCGGGGAGTATTTCGTACACGGCCCAGCAGGATCGCACCCTGTTCATCATCGCCGACAACGCCGAAAACACGGGCCACAGCTCGACCTTCACCATCAACGCGAGCATCAACTGACATCTGATGCCACCCCTCCCACCGACTCCGCCCCGGGGCTCGAAAGAGCTCCGGGGCTTTTCCTTTCTTTGACACTCAATGCTCGGGGGCGCTGGCGCCGGAGGAAGCAATTTCGTTCGAGGGATGATTCCCGCCCTGAGGACAATCGGCGGCCGTTCTACTTTGGAATGAACTTGACGGCCCGTCGGCTACCCGGATACAAAGTGGGAGAGGTCGAAAAATAGAAGTCGCAGCCGGGATCGCGCAGACGAAGCGAGGCCCGTCTCATCGTTTCATTGAATTCGAACGGAGTACCAACATGCATACTGATATGTCAGGCCCAGAAAGTCGCAACTTCTCCCTCACCAAGTTCCTCGTGGCAGCCGGTGTGGCCCTCCTGTTCGGAGGTTTCGCCGCGTGCGGTAATTCCGTCGGCAGCGTCGACTACCAGTCGTACTGTTCACAACTGCAGGATTGCACTGGGGGCTTCGTGTATGATTCCATCAACCAATGTGCGAACAGCACCCGCTCGCTGGTGGAGCAACTCAACGGTGGATGTCAGAACGCCTACATTGATTTCCTGAAATGCCAGGACGCCAACGGTGTATGTCAGGCTGGATCCTCTTGTGAAAGCGAGTCAAATAACGTGAGCTCGTCCTGCTCGGGCAATCCGATTCGATAGGTTTAACACACCACCTAGAGAAGACCTCGCCGATCTCCCGATCGGCGGGGTTTTCTTCATTCAAGCTGTCAGTTCGACTCACCCACCTGAAATGGCGTGGAGTTTGTGAAGGATGCGGCCCGTCTGGCTCTTACCGGGGTATCGACCGCGGTAGACGTCGACGACCTTCCCCTGTTCATCGAGGTAGATGACGCCGGGAATCGGTCGGTCTGCGTCGTGATTCCACAGACCCATCTGGCGCAAGAGGTCACCGTCGGGGTTGCCCACCACGGGGAATTTCAACTCAAGTTTTTTCTGGAGTTTGTCATTCGTGCGTGCATCCGAAGCGGTCATCCCGAAGACGGCCCCGTCGATGCCCGCCGTGCAGGTGGCCCGGTCCGAGAGAGCGCGCAGCTGCTTCTGACAGACCGAACACCAGGGGCTCTTCATGACCACGAGCGCCGCGGCGCGCTGCGGCGCCAACTCCTCAAGCTTGACCCGGTCCCCATCGGGCATGATCAGTCGTTCCGGAGTCCGTTCTTTAACCGTCGCATCTGAGTCGCAACTGAACCAATCGCCGCTTACCGCCATGGCTCCCAGGAAAAGACCGAGAGCGGGTCCGAGTACACTGACAGCAATCAAGGCCGGCCAATTGCTTCGTCGTACGAGCATTTTGTAGTCCCGAGCGTATAGAGTCGACGTGGCATCTCTCCGTTCAACGATAACGGGACGAGGTGCGCCAATATTTCGACCAAGAACCAGAAAACCGCCGCGGCATCGCTGCCGCGGCGGTTCACTGTTCAACGCTCAATGTGCAGCGTCAATTATGCAGCGAAGGAATCACCCTTCTTGTCCTTGTCTTTGTCCTTTCCGTCGCAGGCAAGGAACCCGTCGTCGTCGTCATCGTCATCGTCGTCGTCGTCCTTGTCTTTGTCCTTGTCTCCGCCAGCCAGAAGGTCGCTGGAGTCGATGTTCAACGACTCGCCCTCTTTTTTGTCTTTGTCCTTCTTTTTGCCATCGCAGGCGAGGACGTCGCTGGAATCGGTCGTGACGGATTCACCTTCTTTCTTGTCTTTGTCCTTTTTCTTTCCGTCACAGGCGAAGTGTTGCAGGTTTTCATCGACCTGGACTGCGCTCTCGCCTTCTTTTTTGTCCTTGTCCTTCTTCTTGCCGTCGCACGCCAGGGCCGGTGAGGCCAGCGCCACGGTGAACAAGAATACGATACTCAGTCCGAGTGCTCCCTTCAGCTTCGTCATGGTACATCTCCGTGTTGGCGGAACCTATGTGAACGGAATCTCACCAACTGGATAGTAACCACTTCCGATTGGTACTTCAACCTCGAACTACATGTTCCCCTCGATCCGCTTCGAGTAAAACTGGCGATACATACTTATACTGCTATTTATGATATCAATCCGTGGTAGAGCGCTCCTTGCTTAAAATGCCCGGATTTATCTGCATCCGCAAATTCGATAGACTCATTCCACACGTTGAGAGTTTCGCCTGCTTTGTGAGGATTGCCATGACTGCCCCACGTGCGCTCTCCATCTTTATTTCCGTATCGGCCTTCACCGTGGCAGCCGTCGGGTGTTCCGACGTCACCCGGACCTCTGAAAATGCTGGGCCGGAGTGGACGGTCGGTGATTCCCCGGTCGACGAGTCGGAACCCACCCCGGTTCAAGAGCCGACAGTCGGGCCGGTGGAGGTAGACAACGCGGAAAAGAGGCTTCCGCCGAACCCGCCGCGCCACGACTACGAGGTCCACGAATGGGGAACGTTTACCTCGGTCCAGTCTTCGGAGGGCAAATACCTCGACGGCCTCCACCACGAAGAAGAGTCGCTTCCGGGTTTCGTTCACCAGTTTCGTTATGCCGGGGTCGGCTCCGACGCATACTCGACCTATCCCGGCTCGAAGGGCATCCGGGTCGTGTCCGTTCCGGAGCCCGTCAATCAGAAACTCGAGACACCGGTCATCTACTTTCATACCGAACGGAGCCGACAGGTGGATGTACGCGTCGACTTTCCGGACGGGTACGTGACCGAGTGGTACCCCGACGCCACCGAATGGCACCCGAAGCCGACCAAGTCGTGCGTGACCGGAGGACCGGTCGGTGAGTGTTATACCTCTGAACAGCGGCGAGAGGCGGGCCTCGATGAGCTGGCCGGTGGGCAGATGACCTGGCAGGTGCAGATCGACAACCAACCGGCAGACCTCATTTCGGTATCGCCCGACGACATCTGGGCGCCTTCTCGCAAGGTGCCCGGCGCCGCCCGGGTCACGGCCGGCCACGAGACCGAAAAATTCATCTTCTACCGCGGAATCGGTCGATTCAAGCCCGACATCCGCGTGACATCCGAAACCGCCGGCGACGACAAGAATCGCTTTGCAGTGTCGAACGATTCAAACGAAGACGTTCCGGCCGCCTTCTATTTGCACGTCGATGAAGACGGAGGGACACTTCGCGAGATCGGTTCGCTGGGGCCCGAGTCGACGACGGAATTCGAAGAAACCGTCGAGGTCGACTCCGACTCGAAGGATGCCTTCGTCGACGAGGCTCAGTTCGCGGTCGGCGAAGCTCTGGTCGACACGGGGCTGACGGGCAAGGAGGCTCGGGCGATGGTCGACACCTGGGAAGACAGCTACTTTCGCCGCCAGGGCCATCGAATTCTCTACGTCGTCCCACGTTCCTGGACCGACGAGTTGCTCCCGATCGAGGTCGAGCCGAAGCCCGACCGGCTGGTCCGCACGCTCGTCGGGCGCATCGACCTGCTGACGCCGCGAAAGGAAGCGGAAATGGTCGAGCGCGTCAAAGAGGCGTACAGCACATCGACGCCGCTGTTGGAGGTCGCCAGAGAGGTCGGCCGGTTCGCCGAACCGCGGTTTCGTCAGGCCTGTCCCGAACTGGAGGGACCCGCCGCGGACTGGTGCACCAGCCAGGTCGAAACCCTGCAGAGCCACGTCATGTTCGAACACCGCGATCCATGATAACACGCCCCTCGAAACGCATCTGACTCGAGGGAGCAGCCATGGCCGCGCCGTCTGGCGACCAGGAAGACACGGAAAAGAAACGCAATAAATTCGGAACCTTTGGAGGGGTCTTCACGCCGTCGATCCTGACGATCCTCGGCGTGATCATGTTCATGCGGTCCGGCTACGTCACCGGCCAGGCCGGGCTGATGGGCGCGATCATCATTCTGGTGATCGCCAAGGCCATCACGTTTTTGACCGGCCTGTCGATCTCCGCCATCTCGACGAACACCGATGTCGAGGGCGGCGGCGCCTACTTTTTGATCTCGCGGTCGCTGGGCCCCGAGTTCGGCGGCGCCATCGGTCTGGCGCTCTTTTTGGCTCAGGCTCTGGCCGTCCCCTTCTACATTCTGGGGTTCGTCGAGGCGTTCGTGGCGACCTTTCCCGCCGCCGAGCCGTATTTCCTGCACGTCGGCCTCGGCATGCTCACCCTGCTGTTTATCATCAATCTCGTCGGGGCCGACTGGGCCATCAAGACCCAGTACGTGGTCCTGTCGATTCTGGTCGTCGCCATCGGGTCGTTCATCATCGGCGGTGCGATGAGCTTCGACATGGAAACCGCCCGTCAAAACTGGGAGGCCGCCTACACGGGAGACACAAACTTCTGGGTCGTCTTCGCGGTCTTCTTCCCGGCGGTCACGGGCATCGATGCCGGCGTCAACATGTCTGGCGATCTCGACGACCCGGAGAAATCGATCCCCAGGGGAACCCTCGCAGCGATCGGCGTCGGCTTTCTGGTCTACTTTCTGAACATCTTCATCTCCGGGGGTTCGACGCCCCGGATGCGACTCATCGAAGATCCCTTTGCGGCTCTGATGACCCAGGCGGGCGTGATGGGCTTCGCCGTTGTCGGTGGCGTCTTTGCCGCAACCCTCTCCAGCGCCATCGGGTCGCTTCTGGGGGCGCCGCGCATCCTGCAGGCCCTGGCCCGCGACGAGATCTTTCCCGGGCTGAAGTTCTTCGCCAAGGGGACGACCGACGGTGACGAACCGATGCGCGGCCTCTGGCTGACCTTCTTCACTGGCGTCGGCGTCCTGCTTCTGGCCGGCGGAGGCGGCGGCGGTGGGGCCCTGAACGCCGTGGCCGCCGTTTTGACCATGTTTTTCTTGTTCGCCTACGGGATGACCAACGCCGCGGCGTTCATCGAAGAATTCAGTCGAAACCCTTCGTTTCGGCCCAAATTCAAGTGGTTCCACTGGTCGACCGGATTGGTCGGCGGCCTGGGCTGCGTGGCAGCCGCCTTTCTGATCAACCCCCTGGCCGCCGTCGTCTCGCTGGTGCTCGTGACGGGGACGTACTTCTACATCTCGGGGCGCGTGCTCAAAAAGTCCTTCGGCGACGCCCGCCGCGGCTTCTACTACGAGCGAGTCCGCACGAACCTCTTGAAACTCGCTGAATTCCCGACGCATCCAAAAAACTGGCGACCCACGGCGCTGGTGCTCAGCGGTAACCCGCGCACCCGGGAGACGCTGACGACCTATGCGAGCTGGATGGGCACCGGGCGCGGCATCATGAGCCTCGTCAGCGTGATCGAGGGGCGCGTGCACGACAAGCTAGATGCGCGGCGCGAAGCGCAGGAGGAGCTGGAGACGTACGTCGATGAACACGACATCCAGGCCTACTCCGAGGCGATCGTCGCCCCGTCGTTTCAACAGGGGCTCGGCGTGATCCTGCAGGCGCAATCGATCGGACCGATTAAGCCGAACATGGTTGTCGCCGGCTGGCCGTCCGATCCGGAGGAACCCGAGGAGTACGCCCGTCAATTGAGGGTCACCCACGAGCTGGGGCTCAGCCAGGTGCTGTGTGTGGACAACGGCTTGCCCGACGACCCCGACCGCATCGACATCTGGTGGCGTGGCCACGAAAACGGCTCCCTGATGGCCATCCTGGGCTATCTGCTTCAGAACAACTGGGAATGGTCCCGGGCGAACATCCGCCTGTTGAAGATGCTCGATCCGGGAGAAGAATTAGGCGATGCCGAAGCGCGGCTCGCTGAACTCATCGACGCTGCCCGCCTCGATGCGGACTACACGATCCTCGAAGAGGGGCACTTCCCCACGGCTCTTCACAAGCACTCGTCGGACGCCGATGTCGTGATGCTCGGCTTCCGACCACCGTCCGAAGGGTTCGCCGAACGGTTTCACCAGGCGTACTCAGAATTCGTCGAAGACATGCCGACCACGCTCATCGTCTGCTCGACCGGCGACGCCGACCTTCTTTCATAATCACCACTCACATTCGCGGAGACCCACCATGTCCGACCACGACCTGCACCTGATATCCTTCGAGTCCTGCCCGTACGTCGAACGGAGTCGCATCGTCCTGGAAGAGAAGGGGGTCGACTACGACCTGAGCTTCATCGACCTGGACGACAAGCCCGAATGGTTTCTGGAGATTTCGCCGCGCGGGAAGGTCCCCGTTCTCGAGGTCGACGACACGCCGATCTTTGAGTCGAGTGTCATCAACGAGATGCTCGAGGAGCTGTATCCCGAGCCGGCGATGTTCCCGCAGGATCCGGTCAGTCGGGCCGAGGCGCGCGCATGGATCGTCTACAACAGCGACGTGCTGATGGGCCCGGCGTACCTGTTGATGATCGACAAAAATGCCGACGAAAATCGAGAATCCCTGCGATCTGGGTTGGAGCGTGTCGACCAGGAGCTCGGCGAACATCCGGGGCGCTACTTTCTGGGCGACGACTTCGGCCTCGTCGACGCCGTCTACGCGCCGCTGTTTACGCGCTGGGAAGCCATGACCAAACTCGGCCACGGTGACTTGCTCGACGGCCTCGACGAGCTGCGGGACTACGGCCATGCTCTGCTGGAACGCCCCAGCGTGCAGGCGGCCCGCTACGACGACCTCACCGAGGCCGTTCTGGCCTATTCCGAGGGATAATCCGATTGCAGGACTCGGTGCCGGCGGCGTATACATTCATGGATGCATCCGGCTTTGGGCCTCGATACGGTGGTGCACCCCATGGAATCGCGCGCAGATACATCGTACGTCGTCGGCATCGGCGCATCTGCACATGGACTGGCGGCACTCAAACGCTTCTTTGGTTCCATTCGGGAGGCCCCCGACCTCGCCTTCGTGGTGATCCAACATCTGGCTCCCGAGCAGTCCAGTAGTCTCAAAGAAATCCTCCAGTCGACCTCGGAGCTCCCTGTCACTTCGGCCGAAGACGGCGTCGCCATCCAGGCCGGCCATATCTACGTGATCGGCCCGGGGGATCAACTGACCATCGAAGACCGGGTGCTCAAGACGGTGTCGCTGCCCGACCTGGACGCCGAACGTCACACCATCGATACGTTCTTCGATTCACTCGCCACCGACTGTGGCGACCGGTCCGTCGGGATGCTCGTGTCGGGAGCCGGCCAGGACGGCACGGCCGGTCTGCGTAGTATCAAGGAACACGGCGGGATCACAATGGCCCAGGATCCCGATGAAGCCGGCATCATGACGATGCCTCAGACTGCCATTCAGGCCGGCGTAGTCGACGTCATCGACTCCGTGGACGACCTCCACCGACGTCTCATCAATATCCTCCGGTCCTCTCCGAAGTTCGAAGATGGACCCCGGGAGACGGACTCGGCTCGCGCTCAAGACGCCGCGCTCGGCGCCGTGCTGGATCTGCTGAGGCAACGCACGGGCAACACCTTCTCGGAGTACAAGAGACCCACGATCCTGCGGCGGATCGGCCGACGCATGCAGATCCGCGGCCTCGAGACCCTCGACGACTACCTGTCGTGGCTCAACGACGACCCCGACGAAGTCGACGCCCTGTTCGACGAACTCCTCATCAAGGTGACCCAGTTTTTCCGCGACCCCGACATCTGGGACGCCCTCAATGACACAATCATCCCGCAACTGTTCGAAGGCAAGGGACGTGAGGACCAGGTGCGCGTCTGGGTGCCCGGCTGCGCCACCGGCGAAGAGGCCTACACGGTGGCGCTCCTGCTGTCCGAGTACGCCGATACGCTCGAGGACACCCCCGAGATCAAAGTCTTTGCCACCGACATCAGCCACGAAGCCATTCGTATCGCACGGCGTGGATCGTACCCGGTCTCGATCGCCTCGGACATCCGTCAGGAGCGACTGGATCGGTATTTCCGTCTGGAGGCCGGCCAGTACCGAGTCGGCAAAGATGTGCGAAATCGCGTCCTCTTCGCACCGCAGAACGCCCTGTCGGACCCACCCTTTTCGAATCTCGATCTCGTCACCTGTCGCAACCTTTTGATCTATCTGAGACCGTCGGCTCAGGAGCGACTTCTAAAGCTCTTTCACTATGCCCTCGATCCGGGCGGCTACCTGTTGCTTGGCCCCTCCGAGAGCCCTTCGCCGGCGGCGGAGTTGTACGAGGATGTCGACTCCGAGGCTCACATCTACCAGGCCCGCCGTGGTGTGGACTCATCGGTCGCCCTGGCCGGGCCCGGGTTCGGGTTCGAGGCATCGCCGGACCTGAGCCGGACCCAGACGTCGGTCGAGCCGGCCCAACTCTCGGCGGACCTTGAGCGCATCCACCGCAAGGCGGTCTTCGACAACCACGAGTTTGCCAGCGTCCTGGTCGACTCCGAACATCGACTGCTCCACACGACCGGAGATGTCAGCCCCCTCGGGGCGGGCGACCGACGACCTTCTGAAGATGGTCAAGCCGAGATTGCGTGCCGCCGTACGGACGACCATCTTCGAGGCGATCCACCTGCGTGACGGGACGGTCACACGCCGCGTCGACGGGGAACCGGACGACGCGAGCCCCTCGATTCGGGTGCAAGCGGCCTTGACGACGCATCCGGAATTTGACGGGCCGCTCATCGCGGTCTCGTTCCTCCGCGAGCCGGAACCTCAGGTCCCCAAGTCGATGGACCTGTCGGAGGACGAGGTCATTGCCCAGTACGAACGAGAGCTCGAACAGGCACAGCGCGATCTGCAGCGGACGGTCGAAGAATACGAGGAGTCGAATCAAAAACTTCGGGCGTCGAACGAAGAGTTGATGTCGATGAACGAGGAGCTGCAGTCGACGACCGAAGAGCTGGAGACGAGCAAAGAAGAGCTCCAGTCGATGAACGAGGAGTTGCAGACGGTCAACGACGAGCTCAACGAAAAGATCCGAGAGCTCGATTCGATCAACAGCGACCTCCGCAACCTGATGCGCTCGACCGATATCGGCACGATCTTCTTGGACCGGGATCTTTCCATCAAACGGTTCACCGACCCGGCGACCGACTTCTTCAACCTGCTGCCCTCCGACCACGGCCGCCCCTTCGATCACCTCACCCACTCGCTGGAGGCCGATGACCTGGCCGACGACGCACGGCGCGTCCTCGAGGAGGTCACCACCATCGAACGAGAGGTCAGTACCCAAGAGGGCCACCACCTGCTCGTTCGGGTGCTCCCGTATCTGACCACCGATGACCGCATCGACGGGGTCGTCCTCACCTTTGTCGACATCACCGAACGTCAGCGCATCAAAGACCGACTCGCCGAGAGCGAAAAGAAGTTTCGCACGGTCTTCGAGAGTGCCGTCGATCCCATGTTTATCTACGAACTCAACGAAGAGGGCTCACCGTCGACGATTCTGGATGCCAACGGCAGCGCCTTCGAGATGACCGGACTCTCCAGGGAGTCTCTGGGTGAAGCGTCGCTCGACGAGAAGCTCTCGGGCCCCGATTTTTCCTTTCTCGATCATCTCAGGGAACTGGAGGGGTCCAGTCAGTCCGAGACCGAGGCCCGATTGAACCTGGGCATCAATCGCGACGGAGTGCACGCAGAGATCCAGACGACCCGGATCGCACTGAACGCCCGGACCCTGGCCGTCACGGTCGTTCGAGACATCACCCATCAAAAGGCCTACGAAGAGGCCCTCATCGAATCGAAGGATCGCGCCGAAAAGTTGGCCGAGCTGCGCTCGATGTTCCTGTCGACGCTCAGCCACGATGTGCGGTCACCGCTGACGACGATCATGACCATCGCCAGCGTGCTCCAAACAGAGACCGCGGGCGAACACCTGGAGATGCTCGATCGCATCCAGCGTGCCGCCGAGCAACTGCGCACGATCCTCGATTCGATCCTCCGGATGGCCGAACTCGAGACCAACGAAGTCTCTGCACAACCCGAGGAGTTCGACCTCGTCTACAAGGTCGACGAGGTGCTCGATCTGCACGAGTCCGTCGCAGAGCGTCGCGGATTGGTCCTCGAGTATGACGGACCCGACCGCTGCGACGTTCGCCTCGACTCACGGTTTATCACCCAGATCCTCAACAACCTCGTCGACAATGCGATCAAATACACCAACGAGGGACGCATTGGGCTGCGCATCTCCGTCGATGAGACGTTCGTACGGCTCGAGGTCGAGGACACCGGTGCAGGCATCCCGCCCGAACAACAAGAGCTCGTCTTCGACTGGTTCGAGCGGGGGACTGACAATCCCACCGGCGAGCTCGGAAGCGTCGGGCTCGGGTTGGCGATCACCAAACTCCTCGTCGAAGCGATGGACGGCTCCGTGGCCGTGGAGTCGGAACCTGGCGAGGGCAGCACTTTTATCGTCACCGTCCCCCGTGAGATGGACGTGCAATCCGACGCATCACCCGTTGCGCCGGTCAATTAGCAGCGAGTTCTTCGACGTCGAGCTGAGCGCAAATTGCCTCGAACGCCTCCTCGGCCTCCTGGCCGTCATCGAACCGGATCTGGAAGCTCTGGGTGCCGCCGTGGATGACGACCTTGAGCCGCCAATCCCCGTCGCCTTTCTGGTAGAGATCCAGGCCGTAGATGTCGTCGATGTCGAAGACGTTCGTGCCGTAGCGTACGAGGTTCATCGGAGATCCTCCTGAAGGGTCGAGTGTTGGGCGCTTATAAAGTGTCAACGTCTCGTCGTCGGTCAAGCCCGTGCATGTAGCGTCGGTTTTGGAAGCAACCGTCGAATCGATATACTCGGTTGCACACATTCTCCCGCAGCCCGGGGTATCCAATGTTCAGAACCACATCCGTCCGTCTATTCTTCGCCAGCCTGGCGTTGAGCTTGTTCGGCTGCGTCGAGGCGACCCCGACGTCGTCCGGTGCGGACCCGGCCTCTGCAACTGCAACCCAGGCAGCCACGGTCGCCGGTTGGACGAAGATTCAGCCCGACAACGTCGATCGCTTCGGCGGCCAGGTCGCTATCTGGAAGGACCGGCTGGTCACCACCGAGCGCCCGGCAGAGGGTTCCTCCCGCGTCCACTTCCTGGAGGTACGCGGAGGCAACTGGGAGACCGTGGGAACGTTCACCGACCGAGGGGTGAGCCAATGCAGCCGTTTCCTCGGCCCGTTCTCCGAGCTCTCCGAGGTTAAAATGCAAGACGCCACGGCCGTCGTTCCCTGTACGAATGCCGGGTCTTATGCCGTGTTCCGACGCGAATCGAGCACCTGGACCCTCGCACAGACCGTGACCGCGCCGATAGACGGCTCGAATGGTCGTGTCGACCTGGACGGGAACCGGATGGCCATCGGAGCTCCTTCCGAGAATAGAGGAGATGGAGAGGTGCACGTATTTAGCCGGGCGTCGGTACGGTCGGATTTCTCGCTCGACTCCACCCTCAGCCCCCAGAGCAGCGGGCAGCAGCTCCGATTCGGCGAGTCGGTGGCCCTGGACGGCGACCGCCTGGCTGTCGGTGTACCCAATCTCACCAACTCGGACGGCGAACAGATCGGAGGAGTCGATCTCTTCGAGCTCAAGAATGGGAGTTGGGTCCGGCAGACTCGGATCGATTCGTCCCCGGGCCAGACTGGCGTCGACCGCGGTGGACGCATTGAAGTTCACGCCAACAACGTACTGATGGGCTCGACGACTCCCGTCTTCCCAAGTTTTAAGAAGAGTCAGGTTTTTCGGGAGAACGACAGCACCTGGATGCCGGCCGGGACCGTCAACGGCAAGATCCCGTTTGACCTGACCCACACCCGCGCGGCGACCCGGAATCTCGAATCAGGATCCCTCATCTGGATCTACGAGTTCGAGAACGGCATCTGGAACCAGAAGCTCAGTTTCGTTCCTCCCAAGGAACGCGACTTCGTCGCCGATCTCCACACCGATCGACTCGTCGTCGGCATTCCCTTCGCCGAAGACGACGCAGGCGGTTCCTCGAGGGGGGCTCTGTACGTTCGCTTCCTGGACTACGATGCCGACGGTATCCGGAACGCCCGGGACAACTGCCCGGACGACAGCAATCGAGCCCAAAACGACCGGGATGATGACGGCGTAGGAGACGTATGCGACGGATGTCCCTCCGATGCCGACAAGACCGAACCGAAGGTCTGCGGCTGCGGAAACCCCGACGTCGACGGGGACAACGACGGGACACTGGACTGCAATGACGGCTGCCCCACCAATCCCGAGCGGACCGAACCCGGACCCTGTGGCTGCTCGGGCGACACAAGCGACGCCGATGGCGACGGCGTCGCCGACTGCAACGACGCCTGCCCGGACAATCCGTCGCGGTCCGCCCTTCCCTGTTCACCGCAGGATGCCGGCCAGACCGACACCGGTATGTCCGACGCCGGTTCAGCCGACGGGGGTCCCGAGTTCACCCTGGGGCAACGACACACCTGCAGAGTCGGGATGCCACACCCGGCCCGGCGCTCCCGGAAGACCTCCCGCCTGGCCCGTCGCTCTTGTCTTCCTCGCCGCCGGACTCCGACGAACACGACAATGAGCGAAGCCACAAAACAAAGCCCCGCCTGCGGACGAGCCGCAGGCGGGGCGAGGTCGGTTCACATCAACCGGGTCAGTTGATGGTGATGTTCAGGGTGTAGTCGTAAAACGAGCTGTTCGTGTAACTGTCATGGTCCATGACGACGTAGACCGTTTCCGCCGAGTTGCCGGCAGTGTAGCTGATCGAGCCGTCGTCATCGACAGCGTCAATACACGTGGAGGTATCCCACTTGTCTTTGACCATGTACATGATGTCGCAGCATGACCCGCCGTTGTAGTCGGCGGTGACCGTTTCATTGGCCTGCAGACTGATTTCATACGTCCAGTCGGCACCGGCCGTATTTTCGTCGAAGGTGCAGCTTCCGGTGGCATTGTTCGCCACCGGGTCGACGTCATTGGTACCCGAGTAGCCATTGCTATCGCTGTCACCATCACCCAGCGGCTTCGCGTCGGCCGGGATGGCCCCTGTCGGTGAGCCACAAGCGCCGTTGGTGCAGCCGCCCGAGCAACTGTAGGTCTGGAAGAGACCGAGGCTGTCGCAGTACTCGAGATTGCCGCTGCCGACACAACTCAAGGCACTCGAACCCTGCGTACACTGCGGCGCGGAGACCTTGGCCTTGAAGGTCTGGGTGTTCGAGATCGATGTGAACGAACTCTCATCGACGTCGGTGAAGATGTAGTACGTTCCGGCATTCGAGACCGCGAACTGTTCGTCGAGCGTGGCGCTGCCAAAGTCCTCGACCCCGTACACGCACGAACTCTTGAGGTTCTGACAGTCGGTCGACACGTACAACGCGGGGTCGTCGCCGGTGTCCCAACTCAAGTCGAAGATATCGCCCGCGTTGGCGTTGACCTTGAAGACGGCCTCTGGCCCTGGCGAGTCGTCGAAGGAGCTGTCCATGCATCCGGCTCCATCGATGTCGTAGTCGGCTGCGAAGTCAGACAGCGAGAACGTGTAGGTGTATTCGTTGCCGTCGTTGGGAATATCGACGGCATCGGCACAGACCTCTCCCAGGCATGATCCAGCATTGCAACCGAGCCCGCAGGTAGCCGACTGGGCGTATGCCGTCCCGTACTGGTTGCAGGTCTCGACGTTACCGGACTGGCTGCACTGATCCATGTCCGGCGTGCAGATGACGTCCTTGTACTCGACGGTGACCTCCACGTCGCCGAAGTTTTGGTCGGCGGCCGTGTCGATGACCAGATACCGGGTTTGATCCTGGTCCGTCTGGTTCGAGTAGGTCAGCTCCTCCTTGGCCGGATCGTCAGGAAGCGAGTCCTTCGTGCCCGAGGCGCACGTCGTCTGCAGGTCGGTACAGCTTTCGGTGAAGTAGATCGACCCCTGGACCTCGTTGGCAAATTCGGCCGTCACCGTCACCGCCTTTTGAGCGGGGACCGAGACCTCGTAGGTCTGCTCCGGACCGCCGGTCTGGGTCGGTTTGGGTCCCAAGCAGGTATCGGGAGCAATGGTGTAGTCATTGCGCAGTTGATTTAGATCGATGGTTCGGCTCAGGGTCGCATTCCCGCTACCTTCGCCACCACCGCCTCCATTCATGCCCCCTTCGTTCATCAACTGGGGCGCATCTTCACAGCGGTCTCCACTCGGCGGGAAGCACCGGCCAGTCGAAGGCTGGCATCCCTCGTCGCACGCGACCTGGTTGTACCGACCCCCCTCCGAAGAACAGACCTCGGCGGTCTGGCCGTCGGCACAGTAGTTGTCGTCGGGGCCGCAGGTCGTCGAAAACGACGACTCGACGGTCAGCTCGAAGTTCCCCAGCGTCGCCTCCTTGGGCGCCTGAACGATCACATAGTGTGTACCTGCGCTCAAGACTTCGGTAAACGACTCGGCTTCACCTTCACCCGCATCGTCGACGCAGGTCACCTCGGTGGCCGGCTGCAGACACCGCGACCGGAGCGACACCGTCGCATCGGCGTTGCTCAGAACCGGGTCGACCGAGACGGTCACCTCGCGTGAGCGATCCAGCTGGAGCGCATAGATCCTTTCGGGCATCGTCTCATCGTCGGCCAGGCAACTCCCGCCCAGCCCACTCGCCGCCCCCTCGGTCGTACCGGAGACGCGTTGGCCGGAGTTGATGACCTGGGCGTTCGCACAGGCCTGGACCGTGTCAGCCGGCTCGATGGAGACGGACGCGTCATAGGTCATCCCCGTGGGCTTCATCTGATCGCCCGGTTGCAGGTTGATCGAGTACACCCCGTGGTCGGGGATGCCCAGTTCGGTGGTCAGTCGAATCGAGCCGTTGTCGGCCGTCTGGCTCATCGAGGCCGAATCGAGCTGATTACCATCCGGACCATTGAGGGTCGCGGACATCGTGCCGAGCCCGATATCTCGCTGCGGCACATCGACCTGCACGACGATCTCGCCGCTGTCCGTCGGGTCGACGATGTTGGTGGTATCGAAGGTGAACAGGTCGGTGTCGCCCTGACACATCGATCCGTTGACCAGAAGCCCCTGGGCGACATCGGTGAAGACCGATGCCTCTTCCATGGTATTGTTCGGCTCTAACAGGTCGTCCTTACAGGTGACGGGGTCCAGACAACCCTGGCCGCCACACTGACGGTCGCCCTTGCAGTCCAGCGACGTCTTGCAGACGTCGGGCTCCTGACAGGTCGCATCCAGATTGTCGGCGTCGTACTCGCAGGTCTGGTTGCCGGGACATCCTCCGTCCCCGCTGGCATTGCCGCAGGCGACCGACTCGAGCCGACACGTGTTGTCGACGCAGACGTGGTCGCTCAGACAGTCGGTATTCGAATCACAGGACGTGGCATTCTGGCACTGACCGCTGGCGGGCACACAGACTCCGTCGCCCTCACAATCGATGTCATTCTGCTCACAGAGGTCGACGCGACAGGTGTTCATGTCGTCACAGAAGTATCCCTCCAGGCAGTTCGCCTCGTCGCCGCCGCAGTCCATGGCGTTGATGCATCCGTCTTCCTCGTAGCTGCAGACACCGCGTTCACAGGTGACTTCGTCGCAGTAGGTCTCTGGGGTCTCACAGGTGTCGACGGCGCACTTTTGACCAGCGACACAATCGAGCTGCTCGGTTTCTTCGGTACAGCTCGACGCGGAGACGCACTTGTCGGTCCCGCGCTCACACACGCCGCGTTGGCAGGTCACATCGTTGCAGGGATCCGGCTGACAGGTGCCGTCCTGACCGCAGTAGGTCCGGGCCAGACAGTCCGAATCGGATTCACAACTGTTGGGGTTCACACACGCCCCGTCGCGACACTGGCCGATGTCACAATCGGTATCTTCGGTACAGGTCGTCTGGGCGACACACGTCTCTTCTTCACCGCAGACGTATCCGGGGATGCAATCCTCCTGAACAGAGCAAAACTCCCGGTTCGTGCACTGGCCGCTGTCCGAATCGCAGGTGCCAAAATTACAGGTCTTTGTGGCGCACGGGTCCTCCTCTCCACATCCGGAGAGCGCGAGGCCGCCCAGTGCGAGCAAGGCCACGAGGCCCGCCTGAAAACTCATTAACGCCCATCTCTTCGTCGTCTGTCTCATCTGTCTTCTCCAGAAGCTACGCGGAACACCCGAAACGTTCACAAGCTAACTCTCCGTTAGCTTTCTTTCACCATACGGATCTCGCCCCCCTTATCCAACCATTCGTTTAAAACTTTTGGGAAGCGCTCTTGTTTGCCGCTGGTCTCCAAGAACTGAAAAAACCCCGCCTGCCGACGAAGGCAGGCGGGGTGAGGTCGGTTCACATCAACCGGGTCAGTTGATGGTGATGTCGAGACTGAACCCGTAGAAGGTGTTGTTGGTGTAGTCGTCGTGGTCCATGACCACGTAGACGGTCTCGGGCGAATTGCCGGCGGTGTAGGTGAGGGAACCGTCGTTGTCGACGGCCCCGAGACACGTCGTTGTATCGGTGTAATCCTGCAGGATGTACATGATGTCGCAGCAAGACCCGCCGCTAAAGAAGCCGGTCCCGGTGTAATCGGCGGTCAGGGTCTCATTGGCCTGAAGGTCAACCTTGTACGTCCAATCCGCCCCGGCCGTGTTTTCGCCGAAGGTGCAACTTCCCGTCGCATTGTTTCCGACGGGGTCGACATCATTCGTCCCGGTGTAGCTATCCTGGCTGACCGTGTCGCCATCGGACACCGGCTTGGCGTCTTCAGGAATCGCTCCGGTCGGCGTGCCGCAGGTGGCGTTCGAGCAGCCGCCCTGGCAACTGTACGTCTCGTAGAGGCCGACGTCGCTACACAACTGGAGATTTCCACTCCCGTCGCACTGGAGCTGATAGGTGGCCGGGTCACAATCCGACTGCTGGATGTTCACCTCCATCGAGATCTCCTCGCTGGAGGCCGTATCGTCGGCGTCCCCGACGATGTAGACGGTCTGATCGGACGAGGCACGGTATGCCGCGCTGGCCGTCTCGTTGTTCGTTTCTTCCCCGTCGAGGCATGTCGAATTGCTCAGAGATCCGCAGGTATCCTGGATGTAGATCGATGGGTCGGCCAGCGGCGAGCTGTCATCGGAGTAGACAGTTGCGGTGACGACTTCACCCGCCTTCAAGTCGGCCTGCAAGACCGTATCGGTCCCTTCGGTGTGGCTGCTGTCGATCCCGCAGCCGCCACCCTGGAAGGCGTTCGTAAAGTCACCCCAGTTGAACTCCCCGTAGGTGACACCGTTGGAGCTGCTGCGTGCGGCCTGGGTGACATTGAATGGTGCCGCACAGGTATCTCCGGGACAGGCACCGTTCTGACACGTGTAGGTGTTGCAGGTCTCGATGGTTGTGTATGCGGTTCCCTTGGCGTTGCATAGCTCCGCGTTTCCGCTCATCAGGCACCGCCCGCCGCCCGGCGTACAGATGATCTCGGCATACGAGAAGTTGACCTGTGTTTCGCCGAGCCGCTGTTCGGCGGCCGTGTCGACGATCAGGGTCTTGGTGACCTCGGAGTCGGTGTCGTTGATGAAGAAGATCTCCTCTTCGCTGGGCGTATCGTCGTCTCCCTGCTGTCCCTTCTGACAGGTTCCCTGCACATCGCTGCAGTCATCGACCAGGTAGAGCGCACCTTCGGCGCCCGCCCCGTAGGTCACCGCCGCCGTCATCGTCGTGTTGGCCGGAATAGTCACCGAGTAGGCGGCATCCGGGCCGCCGGTGCGCGGTTGCCCGTCGATGCAGCCGCCCTGCGAGAGGCTGTAGTTGTTGTTGTACTGACGCAAATCGATCTCGCGCATCTTCGACATCGACTCATTCGTAATCTGGGGCGCGTCGCCGCAGCGATCCCCGGCCGGCGGGAAGCACTCACCGGAAGAGGGATTGCACGTATCGTCACACGAAATCTCGGCAAACTGACCGCCGCCTAGCGTACAGACCGCCGATGTCGACCCGTCGACACAGTAGGTGTCGGAGGGGCCACACACCGTCGAGTACGGCGAGTCGACCGTCAGCTCGAACTCCCCGAGCGTCCCGTCGCCGGGCGACTGGACGACCACGTAATGGGTCCCGGCGCTGAGCACCGTCGAGAGCGATTCGGAGTCGCCTTCTCCGTTGTCGTTCGAGCATGCCCGCTCGCTACCCGCCTCAAGGCACCGCGACCGAAGCGAGACCACCGGGTCGCCCGACGAGACAACAGGGTCGGCGGTAATCGTCACCTGGCGAGATTCGTCGAGCTCGAGGGCGTAGACGATCTCGGAGGACGATTCATCATCACTGATGCACGATGCACCGATGCCCGAGGTCGTCGAACTCTCCATCGTATCCGAGATCCGCTGGCCCGGCGTAATGGTGCGTGCGTCCTGACAGGCCTGCAGTGCGCCCTGGGGCACGACGTTGACGGTCATATCGTAGCTGAGCCCGGCCGACGTCATCTGACCGCCCGGCTCGACGGCGACCGAGTACGTTCCATGATCCGGAATGCCAAGTGACGTCGTCATCTGAAGAGAGCCGTCATCGGCCATCAGCGACAGCGAATCCGAGCCGAGCTGGCTGCCGTCGGGGCCGGTCAGCGTGGCGCTCATCGTCCCCAGGCCGATGTCGCGGTCGGGGACGGTCACCGACACCACGATCTCGCCGCTGGTGGTCGGATCCACGATGTTGGTCGTATCGAAGGTGAACAGGTCGGTATCTCCCTGACAGAGAGAGCCTTTGACCAGCAGATCATCGGCGACCTCCGTAAACGGCGTCGCCTCTTCCATGGTGTTGTTCGGCTCCAGACGGTCCGACTTACAACTCACCTGAGCCAGGCAGTTGCGCCCGCCACACTGGCGGCCATCCTTGCAGTCGACCGAGGTCTCACAGACCTCCGGCTCGGCGCACTCGGCCGTGAGGGTGTCGGGGTCGTAGTTGCAGATCTGGTTGCCCGGACAACCGCCATCGCCGGCGGCGTTGCCACAGGCGTTCGCCTCGGGCACACACGCACCCTCATCGGACTGTCCGTCCTGGCTGACACACAGGTCACTGCCGGAACAATCGCTGGTCGATGTACAGGTCATCGCACTTTTGCACTTCCCGCTCGACGGCATGCAGACACCGTCGTCCCCGCAGTTGACACTGTTCTCGACACACAGGTTACGCTGGCAGGCGTCCATATCGTTGCAGAAGAAGCCTTCTTTGCAGTTCTCATTGCTGCCCTCGCAGTTCATCGCGTTGATGCAGCCGCCCTCGGCGAAGCTGCAGACGCCCCGCTCGCAGGTGATATTGTCGCAGAAGGTCTCGGCGGATTCGCAGTTTCCGTCGGCACATTTTTGTCCGGCCACACAATCGGCGACCTCAGTTCGCTGGGTGCAGCTATCCGCGGATACGCAGTTGTCGGTTCCACGCTGGCAGACGCCGCGCTGACACTGGACATTGTTGCACGGGTCTGGCCGGCACGTGCCGTCATCACAGAAGGTCCTGGAGAGGCAGTCGGAGTTTTGTTCGCACTGATCCGGGTTCACACACGCACCGTCTTCGCAGACGCCCGTCGAACAGTCGGAATCGGCCTCACAGGTATTCTGTGCCACACAGGTGCCCTCCTGCCCGCACAGATACCCGGGAATGCATTCGCTGTCGACGTTACACGTCTCCAGGTTCACGCACTGGCCGGAATTGGAGTCGCAGGTGCCAAACTCACAGACCTTCCCTGCGCAGGGGTCGTCTTCTCCACAACCGGCTAGGGTCAACCCTCCAAACGCCAACACCCCAAGTATACATGCCCGCAACGTGATCGATGCCCATCTCTGCGTTGACTCGTTCATAAGATGCCCTCTGCTCGAGACCGCGAAACGCCAACTTCGTAAACCTGCTAACTCCTCGTTAGCGAATTTACATCATAGAGCCCTCCCCGTACGCGGATCAAATGATTTCCGGGTTGCCCGAAGGAGGCCCCCCCAAAAAAACCCGCCTGCCGGCGCGGCAGGCGGGGTGATTGTGTCGGTTCACATCAACCGGGTCAGTTGATGGTGATATCGATGGAGTACTGCCAGAAGCTGCTGTTGTTGTAATTGCGATGGTCCGCAACCACATACACCGTTTCCGGTGAGCTGCCCGCGGTGTAGCTCGCGGATCCATCGTTGTTGGCAGTCGCCTGACAGGTCGTCGTGTCGGTGCAATCCTTAAGGATGTAGATAATGTCGAAGCCCGAGTTGCCGGTGTAATCGGCTGTCACGGTCTCGTTGGCCTGAAGGCTGACCTCATAGACCCAGTCGGCCCCGCCGGTGTTCTCACCGAAGCTGCAGCTCCCGGTGGCGCCGGCGGCGACCGGGTCGAGGTTGTTGGTGCCGTCGTAGGTGTTGCTGACGGTATCGCCATCACTGACCGGCTTGGCATCAGCGCAAAGCCCACCGGTCGGCGTCCCGCAGGCGCCATTCGAGCACCCACCCTGACAGCTGTAGGTCTCGATGGTCGCCGAGGGGGCGCAGTACTGCAGGTTCCCATTGCCATCGCAGCTGATCGTATAGTTGGGCGGGACACACTCCGGCTGTGTGATCTCGGCGTCAAGGGTGAAGCTGCCACCCCCGGTGTTCTCATGGTCGAGAATGACGTAGACCGTCTCGGCCGAGGTCGGCGTGTAGGAGACCGAACTCGTCGGGTCCTCCGCTTCATTGGCCGCCAGACACGGAGTATTCGGCGCACCGCAGTTCATCTGATTCTTGATGTAGATGGAAAGGTCTTCCCCGGGAGCATCCCCGTCGAGCTTCAACGTCTCGTACTGCTGCAAGTCGACCTTGAAGACCGGGTCCGGACCGTCGGTGTCGATATCATCGATGCTCTCACCGGACCCGCAGGTATCATCGAAGTTGTAGTCGTTCGAGAAGTCAGTCCAGTTTTTGTTGATCGTCGTGCCGCCGTCGGACAGGGCCGCCTGGGTGATGTCATACGGGGCGGAGCACGTATCGCCCCGGCAGGCTCCATTCTCACAGGGGAAGGCCGTACAGGTATTCACCTTGCCAATTCCTGTCCCCTTTTCGTTACAGATGTCGGTATTGCCCGACATGTTGCAGCTCCCGGCCCCGGGCGTGCAGACGATCTCGGCGTACGAGAAGTTGACCTGTGTTTCGCCGAGCCGCTGTTCGGCGGCCGTGTCGACGATCAGGGTCTTGGTGACCTCGGAGTCGGTGTCGTTGATGAAGAAGATCTCCTCTTCGCTGGGCGTATCGTCGTCTCCCTGCTGTCCCTTCTGACAGGTTCCCTGCACATCGCTGCAGTCATCGACCAGGTAGAGCGCACCTTCGGCGCCCGCCCCGTAGGTCACCGCCGCCGTCATCGTCGTGTTGGCCGGAATAGTCACCGAGTAGGCGGCATCCGGGCCGCCGGTGCGCGGTTGCCCGTCGATGCAGCCGCCCTGCGAGAGGCTGTAGTTGTTGTTGTACTGACGCAAATCGATCTCGCGCATCTTCGACATCGACTCATTCGTAATCTGGGGCGCGTCGCCGCAGCGATCCCCGGCCGGCGGGAAGCACTCACCGGAAGAGGGATTGCACGTATCGTCACACGAAATCTCGGCAAACTGACCGCCGCCTAGCGTACAGACCGCCGATGTCGACCCGTCGACACAGTAGGTGTCGGAGGGGCCACACACCGTCGAGTACGGCGAGTCGACCGTCAGCTCGAACTCCCCGAGCGTCCCGTCGCCGGGCGACTGGACGACCACGTAATGGGTCCCGGCGCTGAGCACCGTCGAGAGCGATTCGGAGTCGCCTTCTCCGTTGTCGTTCGAGCATGCCCGCTCGCTACCCGCCTCAAGGCACCGCGACCGAAGCGAGACCACCGGGTCGCCCGACGAGACAACAGGGTCGGCGGTAATCGTCACCTGGCGAGATTCGTCGAGCTCGAGGGCGTAGACGATCTCGGAGGACGATTCATCATCACTGATGCACGATGCACCGATGCCCGAGGTCGTCGAACTCTCCATCGTATCCGAGATCCGCTGGCCCGGCGTAATGGTGCGTGCGTCCTGACAGGCCTGCAGTGCGCCCTGGGGCACGACGTTGACGGTCATATCGTAGCTGAGCCCGGCCGACGTCATCTGACCGCCCGGCTCGACGGCGACCGAGTACGTTCCATGATCCGGAATGCCAAGTGACGTCGTCATCTGAAGAGAGCCGTCATCGGCCATCAGCGACAGCGAATCCGAGCCGAGCTGGCTGCCGTCGGGGCCGGTCAGCGTGGCGCTCATCGTCCCCAGGCCGATGTCGCGGTCGGGGACGGTCACCGACACCACGATCTCGCCGCTGGTGGTCGGATCCACGATGTTGGTCGTATCGAAGGTGAACAGGTCGGTATCTCCCTGACAGAGAGAGCCTTTGACCAGCAGATCCTCGGCGACCTCCGTAAACGATGTCGCCTCTTCCATGGTGTTATTTGGCTCGAGCCGATCCGACTGGCAACTCACCTGAGCCAGGCAGTTGCGCCCGCCGCACTGTCGGCCATCCTTGCAGTCGACCGAGGTCTCACAGACCTCCGGTTCGGCGCACTCGGCCGTGAGGGTGTCGGGGTCGTAGTTGCAGATCTGGTTGCCCGGACATCCGCCATCGCCGGCGGCGTTGCCGCAGGCGTTCGGCTCCGGCACACAGATACCCTCATCGGAGGGCTCACTCTCGCTGACACACAGGTCGCTGCCGACACAGTCGCTCGAGGACGTACACGTCGTTGCATTCGTACACTCTCCGCTCGACGGCATGCAGACGCCGTCGTCTCCGCAGTCCACATTGTTCTGGACGCACCGGTTTTGCTGGCAGGCGTCCATGTCGTTGCAGAAGAAGCCCTCTTTGCAGTTCTCGTTGCTGCCCTCGCAGTTCATCGCGTTGACGCAGTCGCCCTCGGCGAAGCTGCAGACGCCGCGTTCGCAGGTGATGTTGTCGCAGAAAGTCTCGGCCGGCTCGCAGCTTCCGTTGGCGCACTTCTGCCCGGCCACACAATCGTAGTTCTCGGTGCGCTCGGTGCAGCTATCCGCGGATACACAGTTGTCGGTTCCACGCTGGCAGACGCCGCGCTGACACTGGACATTGTTACACGGATCCGGCCGGCACGTGCCGCCGTCCCCGCAGTAGGTCCGTGAGAGGCAATCGGAGTTTTGTTCGCACTGATCCGGATTCACACAGGCGCCGTCCTCGCAGACACCCGTCGAACAGTCGGAATCAGCCTCGCAGGTGTTCTGGGCCACGCAGGTCCCATCCTGCCCGCACAGATACCCGGGCACACATTCGCTATCGACGTTGCAAGCCTCCATATTCACGCATTGTCCAGAACTGGACTCGCACGTCCCAAATTCACAGGTCTTCGTAGCGCAGGGGTCATCTTCCCCACATCCAGCGAGCGTCAGTCCCCCGAACGCCAACAACCCCAAAAACAGCACCCTCAAACAGCTCGATGTCCATCCTCGTGTCGACTCTCTCATGAAATGCCCTCTTCAGAAGACCCTATATACCGGTACGTTAGCCTCTTAACCTCTCGTTAGTTCCCTTACAGCATAGCGATGTGTTGACGAACAGATCAAACGGGTCATCCAGATCCGAGCGAGTGGGCCGATGCGTCGCCACGCACATGCCAATAAAAAGGGCCCGCCGGTGTTGACCGGCGGGCCCGTCGTTCAGCTCGGACACCTGGCTCGTTGTCACCGAGTCAGTTGATGGTGATGTTCAATGTGTAGTTCCAGAAAGAGTTGTTGGTGTAGCTGTCGTGGTCCATCACCACGTAGACTGTTTCGGCAGAGTTGCCGGCGGTGTAGGTGACCTGCCCGTCGTTGTCAGCGGCCCCGACACATGTGGACGTGTCGGAGCAGGTCGTCAGCACGTACATGATGTCGCAACACGAGTTGCCATTGTAGTTGGCGGTCAGGGTCTCGTTGGCCTGAAGGCTCACTTCATAGACCCAGTCGGCTCCGGCTGTGTTTTCGCCGAACGAACAACTCCCGGTATTTCCATCGCCGACCGGATCGATGTTGTTTGTGCCGACGTACGAGTTTCCAGCACTGCCGCCATTACTCAGCGGTTTGGCATCGGCGCAGATGCCACCGGTCGGCGTGCCGCAGGCACCGCCAGAACAACCGCCCTGGCAGGTGTAGGTCACGAACTGGCCCAGATCGTTGCAGTACTGCAGGTCTCCTGAGCCGTCGCACGTTGGCGTGTAGGTCGCCGGGTTGCACTGCTGTGGGGTCACATCGACCGTCAAGTCGAAGGTGTCTGACACGGTCGGATCATCCACATCCGCGACCAAGAAGACGGTCTCGGCCGACTGCGCCAGGTACTGCACATTGGCGGTATTGCTGTCTTCATCGCCTGCCAGGCAAGAGGTCTGAAGATCCCCGCAATCGGACAGCAACATCAGTGCCGGGTCGTCGAACGAAGAACGGTTGTCGAACGTCGCATCGAGGACGTCCCCGGCCTGAAGGTCGATGGCATACACGGCCTCGGGCCCGTCGTTTTCGAAGTCGGAGACCCCTCCACAGCTGTCACCCTCGAGGTCGTTCGAAAACGTCGACAGGTCGAGTGCAGCTGTGAAGTTGCTCGAAGAGTTTGCGGCCGCCGTGATGTTCTGGGCGTCGTAGCAAAACTCCGAGTTCCTGGTGTTACAGAATGCATTCGTGCATCCGCCCGAACACTGGAAGGTCTGCGGGAAGCCCGACGGTGGGCAATACTCCACGTTCCCACTCACGCACGACTGGCTTCCGACCGTACATGCGGTAATCAACTCCGCGGAGAGGTCGAACGTCCCTCCCGAGTCGTCCTCGGTATCGGCAATCATGTAGATGGTCTCAGCCTGCTGGGTCGAGTAGGTCACCGTCACATCGTCCCCCTCTTCTTCGATGGCATCCAGGCAGGCAGTATTGGACGTCCCACAATCCATCGAACTCTTCAGATAAAGGGATGCCTGCTGGGGATCGATATTCGCAATCGTTGCCGTGAACGCTTCGCCGGCGGCCATGTCGATTTGAAAGACGACCTCGACTCCTTCGGTGTCGACCGTATCGATGTTGGGGCCACCCCCACAGGTGTCATTGCCCTGATACTGGTTGGTGAAGTTGTTCCAACCGACGCCATTCATGGTCAAGCCACCGCTCTGGGATGCGGCCTGTGTGAGATTGAACGGCGCGGCACACGAATCGCCCGTGCAGGAGCCGGATTGACAGTCGAGCGCACACATCTCAACCGTTCCCACGCCGGTGCCCTTCGGATTACAGATTTCATTGTTGCCCGCCATATTGCACTGACCGGTATCGGGCGTACACACGATCTCGGCGTACGAGAAGTTGACCTGGGTCTCGCCGAGGCGCTGTTCGGCGGCCGTGTCGACGATCAGCGTCTTGGTGACCTCGGATTCAGTGTCGTTGATGAAGAAGATCTCCTCTTCGCTGGGCGTATCGTCGTCTCCCTGCTGTCCCTTCTGACAGGTCCCCTGCACATCACTGCAGTCATCGACAAAGTACAGCGCACCCTGGGCGCCGGCGCCATAGGAAACCGCTGCCGTCACCGTGGTGTTGGCCGGGATGGTCACCGCATAGGCGGCATCCGGGCCGCCGGTGCGCGGCTGTCCGTCGATGCAGCCGCCCTGCGAGAGGCTGTAGTTGTCGTTGTACTGACGCAGGTCGATCTCGCGCATCTGCGACATCGATTCATTCGAAATCTCGGGCGCATCGCCGCAGCGATCCCCGGCCGGCGGGAAGCACTCACCGGAGGAGGGATTGCACTGGTCGTCGCACGAAATCTCGGCGAATCGTCCGCCGCCTCGTGTACAGACCGCCGATGTCGACCCGTCGACACAGTAGCTGTCAGAGGGGCCACACGCCGTCGAAAATGGCGAATCGACCGTCAGCTCGAACTCCCCGAGCGTCGAGCCGCTGGGCGACTGGACGACCACGTAATGGGTCCCGGCGCTGAGCACCGCTGAAATCGATTCCGAGCCCCCCTCTCCGTTATCATTCGAACATGCTCGCTCACTGCCGGCCTCCAGGCAGCGAGACCGAAGCGACACCACCGGGTTGCCTTCGGGTGCAACCGGGTCGGCGGTGATCGTCACTTCGCGAGACTCCTCGAGCTCGAGGGCGTAGACGACCTCGGAGGAAGATTCGTCATCGCCGAGACACGACGCGCCGATGCCGGAGGTGGGCGCACCCTCGGTGCTCCCCGAGAGTCGCTGTCCCGACGTGATGACTTGCGCGTCCTGACAGGCCTGGACTGCACCCTGAGGAACGACGTTGACCGTCATCTCGTAGTTGAGTCCGGCCGACGTCATCTGACCGCTCGGTTCGAGGGCGACCGAATAGGTTCCGTGATCCGGAATGCCCAGTGACGTCGTCATCTGAAGAGAGCCGTCCTCGGCCATCAGCGACATCGAATCCGAGCCGAGCTGGCTGCCGTCGGGACCGGTCAGCGTGGCGCTCATCGTACCCAGGCCGATGTCACGGTCCGGGACGGTCACCGACACCACGATCGTGCCACTCGTGGTCGGGCTGACGATATCGGTCGTCAGGAAACTGAACCGGTCGGTATCTCCCTGGCACAGAGAGCCGTTGACCAGCAGATCCTCGGCGACCTCCGTAAACGACGTCGCCTCTTCCATCGTGTTGTTCGGCTCGAATCGATCCGACTTACAGCTCACCTGAGCCAGGCAGCTTCGGCCGCCGCACTGGCGGCCATCTTTGCAGTCAACCGAGGTTTCACAGACCTCCGGCTCGGCGCACTCGGCCGTGAGGGTGTCGGGATCGTAGTTGCAGCTCTGGTTGCCCGGACATCCGCCGTCGCCGGTGGCATTGCCACAGGCATTCGTCTCAGGAAGGCAGACGCCTTCGTCGGAAGGGTCGCTCTCACTGACACACAGGTCGCTGCCGGAACAGTCGCTCGAAGACGTACACGTCGTCGCGCTCCTGCATTGGCCGCTCGATGGCATGCAGACTCCGTCGTCTCCGCAGTCCACATTGTTCTGAACACACAGGTTTGGCTGGCAGGCGTCCATGTCGTTGCAAAAGAAGCCCTCTTCGCAATTTTGATCGCTGCCCTCGCAATTCATGGCGTTGGTGCAGCCACCCTCTGTGAAGCTGCAGACTCCGCGCTCGCAGGTGATATTGTCGCAGAAGGTCTCGGCGGGCTCGCAGCTTCCTTCCGCACACCGCTCGCCGGCTACGCAGTCGACCGTCTCGGTCCGCTCGGTGCAGCTATCCGCCGATACACAGTTGTCGGATCCACGCTGGCAGACACCGCGCTGACACTGGACATCGTTACACGGATCAGGCCTGCAGGTGCCGCCGTCCCCGCAGTACGTCCGCGAGAGGCAATCGGCGTTTTGTTCGCATTGATCCGGATTCACACAGGCGCCATCCTCGCAGAGACCCGCCGAACAGTCCGAATCGGCCTCGCAGGTGTTTTGCGCCACGCATGTGCCATTCTGCTCGCACAGGTACCCGGGAATGCACTCGACGTCGATGTTACAACTCTCGACGTTCACGCACTGGCCGGAACTGGAGTCGCAGGTCCCGAACTCACAGACCTTGCCAGCACACGGGTCATCGTCACCGCAACCCGCAAGGGTGAATCCCCCGATGGCCAACAGGCCCAGTAATACCACCCTCAAGCTGATCGATACCAAATCTCGCGCCGAGTCTCTCATAGGTCGTTGCTCCTGAAGTTCTTAAAACTGCGGAAAAATCCCAAACGACGTAAACGGTTTAACTTCACATGATAGCCCCAACACTATAGACGATACTCCTTCAATGAATCAAATTAAATCAGAAAAAACCGAAACGTTTCCCAGGGGAGACAAAAAAATAGACCCGCCGGTGCTAGCCGGCGGGCCCGAGTGACCAAACGTCTCTTTTTGACCCTATTGAATCGACCCCGTCAGGGTGAAGTCGGTCGAGGGGGTCGAAAAGCTGTTATCGTGGTCGGCGATCAGATAGACCGTCTCGCTGGACGATGCGGTGTAGCTCACGGTGGCGTTTCCGTTGAATGGTGCATCGCCCGCCACACATGACACCTGATGCTTCAGGCACGTCTGAACCACCGTGAGAGTCGCATCCGCAGAAGACCCATTCGGATTCAACGTGGCATTGAGTGTCTCTCCCATCGCCAGGTCGACGCGGTAGAAGGCGTCCTCCCCGTCCGAATCAAAGCTACGGACGCCACAGGCATTGTCGGTCTCTACATCCGCCGAAAAGTTTGACCAGTCGATGGTTTTGGTCAACCCGCCCGACGCCTTCAATTGTGATGTCACATCTTCGGCGTCCCAGCAGAAGTCCGAGGCATTGTTCGAACAGAAGCCGTTCGAGCAACCACCGCCGTCGCAGGAGTAGGTCTGCTGAGCCAACCCGTTGGCCTGACAGTACTGCACGTCGCCGCCCTGGCAGCTCGACGAGTACGCCGTGCACGTCGACTGACGTATCTGCAACTCAAGCTCGAACGTCTCGTCCGTCGTATCGTCGGCGTCGGCGATCAGATAGACGGTTTGTTGCTGCGGTGCGTAGTACTCGATGTTTGCCGCCGAGTTGCCGCCGATATCTCCATCCAGACAGGTGGAGTCGAGTTCGCCGCAGGAGGGCATCAGATAGAGGACGGGGTCATTGTCGACGGGAAACGAGCTTGTGAGGTTGGCATCCAGCACTTCTCCGGCCTGCAGTGTCACCTTGTAGACGGATTCGTTTCCGACGACGAGATCCGACTGTATCGCACACCCGGATCCCTCGTAGTCGTTGGACAACTCGCCCCAGTTGTCCTGATAGAGGACGCCACCGGCTCGACTGGCCTTCTGGGTCACATCGACCGCTTCCATGCAGGTGTCGGGACGTTGACACGACCCCATCGAGCACGCCCACGAAAAGCACTGGGAACTGACGTTGTAGCCAGTCCCGATGTCGTTGCAGGTCTCGACATTTCCGCCCTGGTTGCACTGCTTCATGCCGGGCTCACAAATGATTTCAGCGTAGGTGATGCTCACCTGCGCGTTCTCGTAATTCTGGCCCGCCGCTGTATCGACAACCAGCTTTCGCGTCTGAAACTGATTGGTCGTATTGGCGTATCGAAGAACTTCCTGACTGGACGTCGCCCCCGAATCTTGGACCCCCTTCGAGCAGGTCCCGGATATGTCGCCGCAGGATTCGGCCAGATACATCGATCCTTCGACCCCTCCACCGAACGAGACCTGTGCGGTAAACGCGTTTTGCGGGGGAATCTGAACATTGAACGTGCGATCGGGCCCACCGGTTCTCGGATCCGTTGAATCGATGCAGCCTCCGGGCTGGAGGGTATATTCGTCGGTCAACTGACCCAGTGGATAGTCGACATTGTATCCGCCAGCGCCTTTCTGGACATCCGGGGCACTGACGCATCGATCGCCCTCGGGCGGGAAGCACCGGCCGGTCGAGGGATTGCAACCGGAGATGCACGAGAAACTCTCGTATCCCGACCCGTCGGAGACACAGATGTTCGAGATCGTCGGATTGCCACAGTAGCTGTCGCCTTCGGCACACGTCGTGGTGTATCCACCGTCGACGGCGAGATCGAAAGACCCATCCGAGTTGTCTCCGGCCGTCTGAACAATCAAATAGTAGGTGCCGGCGCTGAGTACGCGGCTGATCGTCTCGGTTGCACCCGGCCCGCCGCCGTTACGGCAGACCCGTTCCGTCGCATAGTCGAGGCAGCGTCCACGCATCGCCAGTGAGATGTCCAGATCCTGAACCTGCGGGACGGCACTGACTGTCACCTCGCGGGACTCGGGCACGTTCAACTCGAAGATGCTCTCATTCGACGAGGCGCCCTCATCGGCGAGGCAGCTCGACTTCAACGAGCTCGACGTTGCATTCCCGAGGTCCGAGGAGAGCCGCTCGTCGACCGAGATACTGCGGGCGTTCTCGCAGGCCTGAACGGTCGAATCCGGCAGAATATTGACGGTGAGATCGTAACTGAGACCTGGGGGCGACTTCAGATCCTCGGCCGGCCTGACCTCAACAATATACTCGCCGTGCTCCGTAACGCCGAGGGGCGTCGTCAGACGCATCTCGCCCTCTTGGCCCATCGCGCCCAGAGTCGTCGAGCCGATCTCCTGGCGGTCGGAATTCTTGAGGATCAGCTCCGCCCCGCCAAGTCCGATGTCGCGCTCCGGGATCGAGACGTCGACGACGATCGTCCCCTCGGTCGTCGGCGAAACAATGTCGGTCGTCAAAAAGAGGTACGTGTCGGTGTCGCCGGCGCACACTGATCCCGATGCCGATGCGTTCTGAGAGACCTGCGTCAATACGGTCGCTTCGGCATACATATCGTTGGGCTCGTAGATGTCATCACGACACGATGCAGCGGGAAGGCAACTCCGGCCCCCGCATTGCCGGTTGCCATTGCAGTCGACTGATGTCTCGCATACCTCCGGCTCGGCGCAATCGGCCGTCTGATTCGACGGGTCGTAGTCGCACGTTTTGTTGCCGGGACAGCCGCCGTCGCCACTGCCGTCCCCGCAGGCCATGGAGCGAAGCCTGCAGGTTTGATCCACACACACGTGATTTTCGACGCACTCGGCGCTGACCTCGCACTCTTCGGGATTCATGCACTTGCCCGTCGCCGGCTGACATGTGCCGCGATCTCCACAACTGATGCTCTGGCGTTCGCACAGATTCGGGGCACACCGGTTCATGTTATTGCAGAAGTAGCCCTCGGTGCATCGGCTGTCGTCGCCCTCACAATCCGGGGCATTGACGCACCCGCCGCCTTCGAAGCTGCAGATTCCTCGGGGGCAGTCCAAGTTGTTGCAAAAGGTTTCTCTGGGTTCGCACTGCCCATCGGCGCACTGTTCCCCGGCCACACAGTCCTGCAATTCGGTCCGTTGGGTGCATGTGTCGGCGGAGACGCAGTCGTCCGTGCCGGGCTGGCAAACACCGCGTTTGCACTGCACCTCATGGCACGGATCGGTGAGGCAATTACCCAGGGGCGAACAATACGACCGATCGACACACTCACTGTTCGAACTACACGAATCGGGATTTACACACGCCCCATCCTCGCAGTTTCCCGTGTCGCAGTCTTCATCTGCTTCACAGGACTGCTCGGGCTGACAAGAGCCGTCCGTACATGAGTAACCCAGCACGCACTCGTCATCGACGCGGCAGGAGTCGGCGTTGGTGCATTGTCCAGTGCTCGAGTCGCAGACTCCAAATTCGCACGTCTTTCCGGCACACGGACTTTGACCGCAGGCCGAACCCAAAAGCCCAACGATGCTCAGGCCTAGCAGCACCACGAACCATCGGGCGGCGTACTGAATACTCGGCGACTTTTCCGGTGCGTCATGTTTCGTACTCAAGTCACGTCCTCCATCGACGGGCCGCGCGCAGCGCGAGCCTTCTATCTCGTTGATCTACCTCAGTCTGGTGACACGAATGTATCCCAGAAGTGGCGCTGATATTCAACGGGCCCGCCGGTTTTGGCCGGCGGGCCCGTTGTACTCAGCGGTCATGTGAACGGCATCCCTACTGGATGCTTCCCGTCAACTGAAACTGTGTGGACGGTGTCGTAAATCCGTCATCGTGGTCGGCCACGAGGAATACCTGCTCGGCCGAGTTGCCGGCCGTGTAGCTGACATTCGCCGAGCCGAAGAACGGATCATCCCCGTCCTTGCACGTTCCGGCCGGATCCGAGCAGCTCCCGATGATGTACGCCGTCGCGTCCTCACTGGAACCCATCGGATCCAGGGTGGCCGTCAACTGCTCATTCGGCTGAAGGTCGACGAGGTATACAGCATCTTCGCCGTCGTTGTCGAAGTCATCGACCCCGCCGCACAGATCGGCCTCGATATCATTGCTGAAGTTCGAGAAATCGATCATGCGGCTGAAGCCACCCGACGCCTTCAACTGCGAGGTAATGTTTTCGGCATCCCAGCAGTACTCCGAATCCCGGTTGTTGCAGAATCCGTTCGTACAGCCGGTGGAACAACTGTAGGTATTCCCTTGACTCAGACCGCTCGGCGAGCATTCCGCGACGTCCCCACTGCTGCAGGAAGATCCACCGGGCGTACAGATCGGTTGTCCCACGTTGACCTCGACGGAGATTTCCTCGCTGTTATCCAGATCATCGGCATCGGCGAAGATAAAGACGGTCTGTGCGGAACTCGCCTGGTAAAAGGCGCTCGCGGTTTCATCGTTCGTCTCTTGCCCAGCCAGGCATGTGGAGTCACTGAGGGCAGCGCACGTATCCTGGATGTAGATGGACGGGTCGTTGTTCGGAGAACTGTCGTCCGAGTAGACAGTCGCCGACACAACTTCACCCGCCTGCAGATCGACCTGCATCACCGTATCGTAGCCTTCGGTGTGGCTGCTAGCAATTCCGCAGCCGCTTCCCTGATAGTCAGCGGAGAAGTCGCTCCACAGGAACTCTCCGTAGGTCACGCCATTCGAACTGCTCCGCGCAGGTTGCGTCACGTTGAACGGAGCCATGCAGGTATCGCCGGGACACGTCCCATTCTGACATGGGAACTTGCATTCGACGGTTTCGGAGTACGCAGTGCCTTTTTCGTTGCAGACTTCCTGGTTTCCGTTCGACATGCACTGCCCTTCGCCGCTCGCGCAGACGATGTCTTCGAACACAAATCCGACGTCGGCCGTCGACAGCCGCTGGTCGGCAGCCGTATCGACGATGAGGGTTTTGGTGATCTCTGACTGGGTGTCGTTTTTGAAGAAGATCTCTTCCTCACTCGGTGAGTCGTCGTCTCCTTGAGCACCCTTCGTGCAGGTTCCATCGACGTCCGTACAGTCATCCACGAAGTACATCGCGCCCTGGGCACCGTCTTCGTAGTTGACGGTCGCCGTCATCGTTTTGTTCGACGGCACGGTGACCTCGAAGGTCCGATCGGGGCCGCCCGTCCTGGGGTTACCGTCCAGGCACCCGTCCGGCGAGACCGAGTAGTTGTTGTTGAACTGCCGAAAGTCGATCTGACGGGTCTGCGAACTCCCCATGTCAGTGATCGATTCGGCGGTCGCACAGACGTCGCCGTCCGGAGGGAAGCAACGACCGGTGGTTGGATTGCATCCGGCATCGCAGCTGACCTGACCGAACTGTCCACCACCCCGCTGACACACCGAGGCGGTCGAGCCATCGGCGCAGTAATCATCGTCGGGCCCACAGGCGGTAAAGAACTCCCGGGTCACCAGGAGGCTGAAGGGTCCAAGCGTGCCCTCGGCCGGCCCCTGGATCACGATGTAATGAGTGCCCTTACTGAGGACCGTGGTCAACGTCTCCGCCGAACCACCGCCGTTTTCGTCCACACACTCACGTTCGGTGGCGATCTCTGGGCACCGGCTGCGAATTGATACATTGATATCGGCGTCGTCACGCGTGGGGGTGGCCTCGATGGTCACTTCCTGAGAACGCTCGACGCCCAGTGCGTACACGGCGTCGTTGGAATTGTTGGTGACCGACGTACACGAGGATCCGAGCCCGGCCCCCGCACTCTCTTCGGTATCACCCGAGACTCGCTGTCCGGGCGTGATAGCTTGCGCATCCGTGCAGGCTGCCGTGGCATTTTCCTTTTCGATCCGCACGCTCAGGTCGTAGTCGAGACCGTTCTGGGTCAGATTCTCTCCCGGACTGATCTCGAGCGAGTAGGTTCCGTGGTCGGGAACACCCAGGGTCGTCGTAAGGCTCATCTGACGGTCTTGCCCCATGGCGCCGAGACTCGTCGTCGCGATCTCGTTGCCGTCGGGATCGTTCATGGTCATCGTCGCCTCGCCGAGACCGATGTCGCGACGGGGAATGGTCACGGTGGCTACAATCTGCCCGCTGAAGGTCGGCTCGACCTCATCGGTGGTGGTGACCGCGTACATGTCGGTGTCGCCCTGGCACAGCGAGGCCTGCACAAAGCCGTCGGGTGCCACGCTGAACACATCGGTTGCTTCTCCCATCATGTTATTCGGCTCGAATACGTCGTCCTTGCACGAAATGGCACTCAGGCACTTCTGCCCGCCGCAGACCCGATCTGAGATACAATCGATCGACGTCTCGCAGACATCCGGTTCGGTGCACGAGGCCGTGTTGTTCGACTCGTCGTACTGACACACCTGGTTGCCGGGACATCCGCCGTCTCCGCTGTTGTTGCCACAGGCGGATCCCTCCGGAAGACACTGGTCGTTGACGCAGAGGAAGCCGGAGGTGCACTCGCTGTTGTCCTGGCAGGTGTCGGGATTGATGCACTCCCCGGTCGCCGGGTCACAGATGCCGTCATCTTCACATTGGACGCCGCCGCGCACACAGATGTCGGCCTGGCAACGATCCATGCCGTTGCAGAAGAAACCTTCCTGGCAGTTGGCGCGGTCTCCTTCGCAGTCGCTGGCATTGACACAGCCGGCTTCTTCGAAGCTACACACGCCACGGTCACACGTGAGCTGGTCGCAGTAGTTCTCCTGGGAGACGCACTCCTCATTGAGGCACCTCTGATTGATCAGACAATCCAGGTTCTCGGTACGCTCCGTACAGCTATCCGCCGGCACGCAATTATCCGTACCGCGCTCGCACACACCCCGGTTGCAGGTGACGTTGTTGCAGGGGTCCGGCTCACAGGTCCCACTGTCCGCGCAGTAGGTCCGCGCCAGACACTCGGAGTTGGATTCACATTGATCCCGATTCACACAGGCACCGTCTTCACAGATGCCTGCCGAACAGTCGTCGTTGGTCTCGCAGGTGTCCTGCGCGACGCACGTGTTGTCGTCACCACACAAATATCCAGGGACGCACTCGGCGTCGACCCGGCACGTATCCTGATTGACGCAGTCTCCGCTGCTGGACTGACAGACCCCGAAGTTGCAGGTCTTCGAGGCACAGGGGTCATCTTCACCACACCCTGCCCCGAGGGTGAGCAGGAGCCCCAGCGCTCCCATCACCGCCAGCAACATGGGTAACTTCCCGATCCAATTATGTGACTCTAGCCGTTCCATGCACAGTCCTCGTCTATCGAAGTGGAAAAAAATAAGGCAAGGACCGACGTGTGTCGGCCCCGTGCCACAAGCGAGGGAAGTTACCTAACCCGTAAGTTTCCTCACTCCTTTTACTTTCTACCCCAGACTATCCCACAAACATCGATAATACTCAAACAGTTCGTCGGGAATACCTCGAGGCCGTATCATCAGGTATCGCGGGTCGTTCAACATCCAAAACGCCACCTCTGATCAGCGCTGAGTTTCGTCTCTGGCGAACAAAAACCGCCCCGCTCGGCATCGAACACCGAGCGGGGCGGTGGAGAATCGGTTCAGTTTGCTTCGGTCGTCAGCCAGTCCCTTACGGCGAGCACCCGGTCTGGGAGATATTCACCTTCATGGAAACATCCTCGCTACTATCTTTGTCGTCGGCGTCGCCGAAGATGAACACCGTTTGCGCCGAGCTGGCACAGTACGACGTACTCGCCGTCTCATCGAAGGACTCGGCCCCAGCCAGGCACGTCGAACTGCTCAACTGACCGCAGGTGTCCTGAATGTAGACCGATGGGTCGGCGAACGGGAAGCTTCCATCGCCGTCCGTCGTGGCTTCGAGGAGTTCACCGGCCTGGAGATCCGCCTGAAGGACGATGTCGTACGATTCGGTGTGATTACTGCTGACCCCGCAGCCGGAGCCTTGGTAGTCGGCAGTGAAGTCGCCCCATTTGAAGTCACCGTACGTCACACCACTCGAGCTGTTACGCGCGGGCTGTGTGATATTGAACGGTGCGGCACAGGTGTTGCCAGTACAGGCCCCGTTCTGACAGGGGAACGTGTTGCAGGTTTCGGTCTCCGAATACGCCGTTCCTTTTTCATTGCAAAGCTCGGCGTCCCCGCTCATCAGGCACTGACCGCCTCCCGGCGTGCAGACGATATCCTCGTACTCGAAGGTGACATCGGCCGTCGACAGTCGCTGGTCAGCGGCCGTATCGACGATGAGTGTCTTGGTGACCTCATTCTCGGTATCGTTGGAGAAGAAGATCTCCTCCTGAGAGGGACTGTCGTCGCCACCCTGCTCACCCTTGCTACAGGTGCCGTCGATGTCGGTGCAGTCGTCGACGAAGTACAGCGACCCCACGGCGCCACTGGCGTAATCCACGGTGGCCGTCATCGCCTTATTCGGAGGAATGGTGACCTCGTAGGTGCGATCCGGCCCACCCGTCCTCGGATTCTGGCCCAGGCATCCACCCGGAGAGACGGTATAGTCATTGCGGAACTGCCGAAGGTCAATCTGGCGATTCTGTGTACTACCGGAGTCACTGATCGACTCGGCGGTCGCACAAATATCGCCCTCCGGCGGAAAGCACTGGCCCGTCGTCGGATTGCAGCCGGCATCGCAGCTGACCTGACCGAACTGACCGCCGCCCTTCTGGCAGATCGACGCCGTCGATCCGTCCACACAGTAGTCATCACCGGGCCCGCATGCGGTGAAGTAATTTCGGCTGACCACAAGACTGTAGGGGCCGAGCGTTCCCTCGTCCGGGCCCTGGACCACGATGTAGTGGGTGCCCTCACTGAGCACGGTGGTCAACGTCTCCGACGCTCCGCCGCCGTTGTTATCCACACACTCGCGCTCCGTGGCGAGCTCCGGGCACCGGTCACGAATCGATACATTGATATCGGCGTCGTCACGCGTCGGCGTCGCCTCGAGGGTCACTTCCTGAGGCCGCTCGACTTCGAGCGCGTACACGGCGTCGTTGGAGTTGTTGTCCGGTGACGTGCACGAGGACCCGAGCCCGGAACCCGTGTTATTCTCGGTGTTCCCCGAGACTCGCTGCCCCGGCGTGATGGTCTGCACGTCGGTACAAGCCGCCGTGGCATCTGATTCTTCGATACGGACGCTCACGTCGTAGTCGAGGCCAGTCTGGGTCAGATTTTCACCGGGATTAATCTCAATCGAGTATGTCCCGTGATCGGGAACGCCCAGATTCGTCGTGAGGTTCATCTGGCCGTCCTGGCCCATCGCCCCGAGACTCGTCGTGCCGATCTCGTTGCCCCCTGGGTCGTTCAGCGTCATCGTCGCCTCTCCCAAGCCGATGGCTCGGTCGGGAATGGTCACCGTGGCCACGATCTGACCGCTGAAGGTCGGTTCGACGGCGTTGGTCGTAGTGAAGGTGTAGAAGTCGGTGTCTTGCTGACACAACGACGCCTGGATGAAGCCATTCGCAGCCGTCTCGAACACCGCGGTCGCCTCACCCATCGTGTTGTTGGGTTCGTACGGGTCGTCGCTGCAGGAGATGGCGCTCAGGCACTTCTGCCCGCCGCACACCCGATCTGAGATACAGTCAATCGACGTCTCGCAGACCTCTGGCTCCGTACACGAGGCCGTGGTGTTTTCGGCGTCGTACTCACAGACCTGATTGCCGGGACATCCGCCGTCGCCGCTGTTGTTGCCGCAGGCCGAGCCCTCGGGCAGACACTGGTCGTTGATGCACAGAAAGTCGGAGGTGCATTCGCTGTTGTCCTGGCAGGTGTCGGGATTGATGCACTCCCCGGTCGCCGGGTCACAGACGCCGTCATCTTCACATTCGACCCCGCCACGTACGCACAGGTCAGCCTGGCACCGATCCATGCCGTTGCAGAAGAAGCCTTCTTCGCAGTTCTGACGATCGCCTTCACAGTCGCTGGCGTTGACGCAGCCGCCTTCTTCGAAGCTGCAGACACCGCGCTCGCAGGTGAGCTGGTCGCAGTAGTCCTGCTGCGCGAGGCACTGATTGTTGAGACATTTCTGTCCAGCCAGACAATCGATGTTTTGGGTCCGGACCGTGCAGCTCTCGGCCGGGATGCAATTATCCGTGCCGCGTTCGCACACACCTCGGTTGCAGGTGACATTGTTGCAGGGGTCGGGCTCACAGGTCCCGCTTTCGGCACAGTAGGTCCGCGCCAGACAGCCGGCATCCGATTCACATTGATCCGGATTCACACAGGCACCGTCTTCGCAGATCCCCGCCGAACAGTCTTCATCGGTTTCACAGGTGTTCTGCGCCACGCACGTGTTGTTCTCGCCACACAGATACCCCGGTATACACTCCTCGTCGACCCGGCAGGTATCCTGATTGACGCAGTCTCCACTGCTGGACTGACAGACCCCGAAGTTGCACGACTTCGTGGCACAAGGGTCATCTTCACCACACCCTGCCCCGAGGGTGAGCAGAAGCCCCACTGCGCCCATCACCGCCAACAACGTCGGCGATGTACCAATCGAACTACTCAACTCCTTCCGATTCATAAATTCTCCTCGCATCTCAAGCTCGACAAAATGACGACAACGACGAGCGTTGGTCTCAGCTCAATGCCACGAGCAAGAGAACTCACCCAGTGTAAGTATTCTCACCAACTCGTTTTTCGACTTACGATTTTATCCATAAACGTCGGCAATCCTCAAATTGATCGCCGGGAGAATATCGGAATGATGGGCCACGTCGTTCAAAACTCAACACGCTACTACTGATTTGTATCAAATGATCATCCTTTCCAGAAAAAGCCGCCCCGCTCGGCACTGAAGACCGAGCGGGGCGGTGGAGAATCGGTTCAAATGGCGGCAAACGTCAGTTGCAGGCAGCGATCACTGACCAGTCGTTGAGAGTGCCATCGTCGAGGAATGTGACCGTATCGACGGCCGTCAATGTCCAGGTGCCATTGGCACTGGCCCCATTAAAGTCACTCAACGAGCCTTCAGGCGAGAGATCATCTCCGTAGATACCCTTGATATCATCACTCGAGCCGCCCGTATTGTCGTGGAGTTTCACCGTAGTACCACCCGGACTCTGCAACTCCAGATCGATGTCGCCTTTCCACGTGTGCGAAATATCCATCGGAACCAGAACCTGGGAGATGGTCCCATTGCATCCCGACACATTCACCGTGTCGGTGACCGTGGGCGGAAAGACCTTTCCGGGCGACGAGGATGCGGAGCCGAGAGTGGAGCAGCAATTCGAACAGCTGACGGTGTCCTCGAATGAGGCCCCATCTTCGGAACAGAATCCGATGTCCCCGCTGCTCGTGCAACTGGTCCCGCCCGGCTGGCAGATGACGTCCTGGTAGGTGGCGTCGATGGTCACGGACCCGAAGAACTGGTTGGCCCCGGCATCGACGACCAGGTAAAGCGTCTGCTCGGAGCCGCTGAGGTTCGTGTAGCTGAGGGTTTCCTGGGACGGGGAGCCATCCACCGACCCCTGGGCACCTTTGACGCAACTGCTCTCCAGGCTTTCGCAGCTGTCGGCCAGATACAGCGAGCCCTCGACACCGTTGTCGAAGTTGGCATCCAGCTTCAGAAATTTCTCGTCGGGCACCGTGACCTCAAATGTCGCGTCTTTGCCGCCGGTGCGGGGAGTGCCGCCCAGGCAACCTCCCGACGAAATCTGATATTCATCCTGAAATTGTCGCAGGTCGATCTCTTTGGTGACGGTCTGATTGCCGCTGCCGCCCATGCTGTCGGGCGGCTGGATGGTCGGGGCATCCGAACACCGGTTGCCTGCCGGCGGTACACACGTCCCTTTCGAGGCGTTGCAGCCGGCGTCACAGGCGAGTTCATTGAGGGCCCCGCCATCCGGCGTGCAGATGAAAGCATTGTCGGAGCCGTCGCAGTAGTCATCCTGCGGGCCACAGGCTGTGAACACGTTGCGGTCGATGGTCATATCGAGGTTGTTCAACGTCTTCTCGCCGGGCGCCTGCACGACAATGTAGTAGGTCCCGGCACTCAGGACGTCCTCGATGCTCTCACCGGCTCCGTCCCCATTGGCGTTCGAACACGCGATCTCGGAGGACGCTGACAGACAGTTGCTCCGCAGCGATACCACGACATCGTCGGAGCCCGATTGCGGCGCCGTGTTGATCGTGACCTCCTGGGGACGGTCGAGCGTCAGCGAGTAGACCTTCTCGGCGTTGTTGTCGGTGCCCGAGGCGCAGGTCGCCTCCAGGTCCTTTGAATCGTCGTCTTCCAGGGTCCCCGACAGCCGTTGGCCGGTGCTGACCGACTGCGGATCATCGCAGGCGCTGACCGTCGCATCCGACACAATCTCGACCGACATGTCGTATGACAGCCCCGACATCGACATCTCCTGGCCGGTCTCAAGCTGGACCGAATACTGACCGTGATCGGGCACGCCCAGGGGCGCGGTCACGCGCATCGACCCCTCCTGGGCCATCGATCCCATCGTCGCCGAACCGATCATGTTTCCGTCCGGGTCACTCATCGTCATCGTCATCTCCCCGAGACCGATGTCGCGTTCGGGCACTCTCACCTCGACCACGATCGTCCCTTCACTGGTCGGGGCGACGATATCCGAGGACGTGAAGGTGAAGCTGTCGGTATCGCCCTGACACATCGTGCCGGAGACGGTCCCGTCGATGGCGACATCCTGAAAGACCGTCGCTTCGGACATCATGTCGTTCGGTTCCAGATTGTCGGCCTGGCAACTGGTCGGCTCCAGACAGGTCTGTCCGCCGCACTGCCGGTCGTCCTTGCAGTCGATCGAGGTCTTGCAGACGTCCGGTTCTTCACAGACAGCACTCAGATCATCGGAGTTGTAATTGCAGGTCTGATTGCCCGGGCACCCGCCGTCGCCGCCGGCATTCCCACACGCCGTGCCTTCGGTGGTGCACGCATTGTCCACACACAGGTGGCCGGCCACACAGTCGGCGCTGGACTCGCAGGACTCGGCATTTTCGCACTCACCGGTCGCTCGAACGCAGACACCCTCCGAGCCGCACTCGACGTCGTTTTGCTGGCACAGATCCGGCACACACTGGTTCATCTCGTTGCAGAACCGGCCTTCCAGACAGTTCGCATCCTCGCCTTCACAGTCCGACGCATTCACGCAGCCGCCTTCGGCAAAGCTACAGACGCCGCGCTCGCAGGTGACGTTGTCACAAAACGACTCCATCGGCTCACAGGTGCCGGCGGCGCACTTCTCGCCGGGCACGCAGTCTTGCACCTCGGTCTCCTGGGTGCACGAGTCGGCCGACACACAGTTGTCGGTGCCGCGCTGGCAGACGCCGCGCTGGCAGGTAACGTTGTTGCAGGGGTCCGGCGCGCAGTTCCCATTCTCGTTGCAGAAAGTACGCGGCAGACACTCCCCGTTGGTCTCGCAGTCGGACGGATTGACGCAGGCGCCGTCCCGGCAGATCCCAGTCTCGCAGTCGCCGTCCTCGCTGCATGTCGTCTGTGCGACACACTGGCCATCCTGCTGGCACAGATACCCGGCGATGCAATCCGAGTCGACCTGGCAGCTATCGCGGTTGGTGCACTGCCCGGTCGACGAGTTGCAGACCCCGAACTCGCAGGTCTTTGTCGCGCACGGATCATCATCGCCGCAGCTCGACGCAAGAATCAGCGCGAAGAATCCTGCAAAAACGACTCCGAATAATCGGATTTTGGACCCACGAAAACAATTTGCACCACTCATGTCGCCTACTCCTTTTGCATGCTTCGTGTTGACGAATTGGCTACCCGAGCCGCGAACTCGACATCATCCCCGGCGGCCGTTCAGTATTTCACATCGTCCATACCCCATAAATGCCATATTTTTCGATTTGGCGCAATTCGTGCGTTCAAACATAAACACCCGCCCCGCTCGACTCGAGATGTCAAGCGGGGCGGGTGTCGATGTTCGGTTGAATTGTTCCGACTGTCAGTTGCAGGCGACGATGACGCCCCAGCTATTCAACGTGCCGCTCCCGAAGCCGTTGAAGACATCCCTGGCCTCGATGCTCCAGGTTCCGTTTCCGCCGCCGCCGTTGAAGTCACTCAAGTCTCCAGCAGCGCTGAGATCGTCACCATAGGTCCCCTTCTGGAAAGGCGAGAATCCACCGCCCCCATCCTGCAGAGCCACGGTCGTCCCATTCGGACTCGTGAGATCAACTCTGACATCCAGTACGTATGGATGGTCGATGTCGACAGGCACGAGCACCTGGGAGACGGTTCCCGTGCATCCGGTGACGTTTATGGAGTCGCTGGTCGACGACCCGAACGAGAAGGGCGACCCGGGATTCGAGTTACCGCTCGCAAGCGTCGAGCAACAGTTCGAACAGCTGATGGTGTCCTCGAATGAGGCCCCATCTTCGGAACAGAATCCGATGTCCCCGCTGCTCGTGCAACTGGTCCCGCCCGGCGGGCAGATGACGTCCTGGTAGGTGGCGTCGATGGTCACGGACCCGAAGAACTGGTCGGCCCCGGCATCGACGACCAGGTAAAGCGTCTGCTCGGAGCCGCTGAGGTTCGTGTACCGGATGGTTTCCTGGGACGGCGAGCCATCCACCGACCCCTGGACGCCTTTGACGCAACTGCTCTCCAGGCTTTCGCAACTGTCGGCCAGATACAGCGACCCCTCGACACCGTTGTCGAAGTTGGCATCCAGCTTCAGGGATTTCTCGTCGGGCACCGTGACCTCAAATGTCGCGTCTTTGCCGCCGGTGCGGGGAGTGCCGCCCAGGCAACCTCCCGACGAAATCTGATATTCATCCTGAAATTGTCGCAGGTCGATCTCTTTGGTGACGGTCTGATTGCCGCTGCCGCCCATGCTGTCGGGCGGCTGGATGGTCGGGGCATCCGAACACCGGTTGCCTGCCGGCGGTACACACGTCCCTTTCGAGGCGTTGCAGCCGGCGTCACAGGCGAGTTCATTGAGGGCCCCGCCATCCGGCGTGCAGATGAAAGCATTGTCGGAGCCGTCGCAGTAGTCATCCTGCGGGCCACAGGCTGTGAACACGTTGCGGTCGATGGTCATATCGAGGTTGTTCAACGTCTTCTCGCCGGGCGCCTGCACGACAATGTAGTAGGTCCCGGCACTCAGGACGTCCTCGATGCTCTCACCGGCTCCGTCCCCATTGGCGTTCGAACACGCGATCTCGGAGGACGCTGACAGACAGTTGCTCCGCAGCGATACCACGACATCGTCGGAGCCCGATTGCGGCGCCGTGTTGATCGTGACCTCCTGGGGACGGTCGAGCGTCAGCGAGTAGACCTTCTCGGCGTTGTTGTCGGTGCCCGAGGCGCAGGTCGCCTCCAGGTCCTTTGAATCGTCGTCTTCCAGGGTCCCCGACAGCCGTTGGCCGGTGCTGACCGACTGCGGATCATCGCAGGCGCTGACCGTCGCATCCGACACAATCTCGACCGACATGTCGTATGACAGCCCCGACATCGACATCTCCTGGCCGGTCTCAAGCTGGACCGAATACTGACCGTGATCGGGCACGCCCAGGGGCGCGGTCACGCGCATCGACCCCTCCTGGGCCATCGATCCCATCGTCGCCGAACCGATCATGTTTCCGTCCGGGTCACTCATCGTCATCGTCATCTCCCCGAGACCGATGTCGCGTTCGGGCACTCTCACCTCGACCACGATCGTCCCTTCACTGGTCGGGGCGACGATATCCGAGGACGTGAAGGTGAAGCTGTCGGTATCGCCCTGACACATCGTGCCGGAGACGGTCCCGTCGATGGCGACATCCTGAAAGACCGTCGCTTCGGACATCATGTCGTTCGGTTCCAGATTGTCCGCCTGGCAACTGGTCGGCTCCAGACAGGTCTGACCGCCACACCGTCGGTCGTTTTTGCAGTCGATCGAGGTTTTGCAGACGTCCGGTTCTTCACAGACGGCGCTCAGATCATCGGGGTTGTAATTGCAGATCTGATTGCCCGGGCAGCCGCCGTCCCCGCCGGCATTCCCACACGCCGTGCCTTCGGTGGTACAAACGTTGTCCACACACAGGTGGCCGGCCACACAGTCGGCGCTGGACTCACAGGACTGGGCGTTTTCGCACTCACCGGTCGCTCGAACGCAGACACCCTCCGAGCCGCAGTCGACGTTGTTTTGCTGGCACAGATCCGGCACGCACTGGTTCATCTCGTTGCAGAACCGGCCTTCCAGACAGTTCGCATCCTCGCCTTCACAGTCCGATGCATTCACGCAGCCGCCTTCGGCAAAGCTGCAGACGCCGCGCTCGCAGGTCACGTTGTCACAAAACGACTCCATCGGCTCACAGGTGCCGCTGGCGCACTTCTCGCCGGGCACGCAGTCTTGCACCTCGGTCTCCTGGGTGCACGAGTCGGCCGACACGCAGTTGTCGGTGCCGCGCTGGCAGACGCCGCGCTGGCAGGTGAAGTTGTTGCAGGGGTCCGGCGCGCAGTTCCCATTCTCGTTGCAGAACGTACGCGGCAGACACTCCGCGTTGCTCTCGCAATCAGACGGGTTGACGCAGGCGCCGTCGCGGCAGACGCCGGTGTCACAGTCGCCATCCTCGCTACACGTCGTCTGAGCGACGCACTGTCCGTCCTGCTGACACAGATACCCGGCGATGCACTCCGAGTCGACCTGGCAGCTGTCGAGGTTCGTACACTGGCCGGTCGCCGAGTCGCAGACCCCGAACTCGCACGTCTTGGTCGCACACGGGTCGTCTTCCCCGCATCCCGACGCGAACGCCAGACTCATCCCCACCAGACTGGCCAACAAAACAGGAAGCATCCGCTCTCGCCACGAGCCTGATTGACTCGAACAATTCATGATCTCTCCTCATCTAAAGCGCTGAGCGCCAACTACTGCGTAAATTTTCTTACTCTTCCTCGACCTTTACGGCTACTAAACGTCTCACATCTTACGGACTTGTGCAAATGGTGCACGTCATTGCACCACTCGGGGTGTTCAAACACAAACACCCGCCCCGCTCGATGCTGCAGCTCCCGTTTCCGCCCCAGCCGTCGAAGTCACTCAAGTTGCCAGAGGCATTGAGATCATCTCCATACGTACCATTCGGACAACTGGCGAATGCGCCATTTCCGGACTCGAGCGCAACAGTAGTCCCATCGGGAGTCGTGAGCTCGAGTTCTACATCCATTTCAATTGGGTGGCTGATATTGATGGGAACAAGCACTTCGGACACAGTGCCGTTACATCCGCTCAGGGGTACAGAGTCATTCGCGGGTGAACCGAAGGAGAAATTGACGCTGGGACTGGAACGTACACTCGACAGGTTCGAGCAGGTGACGGCGTCCTCGAATGAGGAACCATCGTCTCGAGGCGTTCCAGCCAGTTTCACGGGCGAGTTCGATCGTCATATCGAAGTTATTCAATGTCTTGTCGCCGGGCGCCTGCACGACGATGGCGCCTGCACGACGATGTAGTAGACCCCGCCCCTCAAACCGTCGCGAATGCTCTCATCCGCCGCGTCTCCGCTCAGCCGCACGTTTCATTCGAGATGAAACCACTCAATTGTCAGGACTTGCATTCCCTACTCAGATTCGGCTCGCAGCTACCTTTAGAAGGTGAACACCCAGATGACTGATGCTGAAAGCACGCTATCTTCCCAAAAAATTCGACCGTTCTTTAGGGCGTTTACCGATTCAAAACCTGGAGATGGTTTCGAGGCATTGGGTCAAAAAAGCGAGCCCGCCGGATTCGGCCGGCGGGCTCGCTGACTCTCGTCGGTTTGTTGGTTCCAGACCCTACTGAATGTCTCCCGTCAGCAGGAAGTCCGACGGCGTGCCGAATCCGTCGCCGTGGTCGGCCACGACGAAGACCGTTTCGGCCTGGTTCGCCGTAAAGCTCACGGTGCCCGGGCCGCTGCTCGGGTCGTCTCCGGCCAGGCAAGTGCCGGCGGGATCCTCACAGGTGCGGATGATGTATGGTCCGGCGTCGGCCGACGAGCCCTGGGGATCCAGGGTCATCGACAGTGTCTCATTCGGCTGAAGGTCGACGACATAGACGGCATCTTGACCATCGTTCTCGAAGTCATCGACGTCACCACAGGGGATGTCCTGCTCCAGGTCGTTGCTGAAGTTCGACCAGTCGATGGTGCGGCTGAATCCGCCGGAGGACTTCAACTGCGATGTAATGTTCTCGGCATCCCAGCAGTACTCCGAATCACGGTTGTTGCAGAATCCGCCCGTACAGCCGCTCGAACAACTGTAGGTGGAGCCCTGGCTGAGACCGTCCGATGCACACGTCTGAACATCGCCGCCGCTGCAGGACGAACCAGATGGTGTACAGACCGTCTGAGCGATATTGACTTCCATGGAGATCTCCTCGCTGGCAGCCTTGTCATCGGCATCGCCGAAGATGAACACCGTCTGGGCGGTCTTGGCGTAGAAGGTGGCACTGGCCGTCTCGTCGTTGGTCTCCTGACCGGCCAGGCAGGTCGAACTGCTCAGCGCACCGCAGGTATCCTGAATGTAGATCGACGGGTCGGCGAGCGGCGAGCTGTCATCGGAATACACCGTTGCATTCAGAACCTCGCCTGCCTGCAAGTCGGCCTGCAGGACCATATCGGTGCCTTCCGTGTGACTGGCCTCAACTCCGCAGCCACCGCCTCGGTAGTCATCTGCAAAGTCACCCCAGTTGAACTCTCCATAGGTCACGCCATTCGAACTGTTTCGCGCCTCCTGCGTGACATTGTACGGAGCGGCGCAGGTGTCTCCCGGGCAGAATCCACCGTCACAGGCGAAGGAATCGCAGGTTTCCGTACCCGTGTAAGCAGTTCCCTTCGGATTGCAGATCTCCCGGTTTCCGTTCATCAGACACTGGCCTCCACCGGGGGGACAGACGATATCTTCATATGTGAAGCTGACGTCTGTCTGACCGAGTGTCTGGTCTGCAGCCGTATCGATGATCAGCTTTTTGGTCACCGAGGAATCCGTCGTATTCGAGAAGAAGATCTCCTCCTCACTCGATGTATTATCCTCGCTCTGGGTTCCCTTCTGACAGGTGCCCCCGACATCACTGCAATCATCGACAATATAGAGCGCACCACTTGCTCCGGCTCCGTAGCTGACCGACGCGGTCATCGTGGTGTTGGCGGGAATGGTCACGGAGTAGGTTGCATCGGCGCCCCCAGTACGAGGCTCTCCCTCGATACACCCGCCGCTCGAGAGGCTGTAGTTGTCATTGAACTGGCGCAAGTCGATGGTGCGCATCTTGGACATCGATTCTTTGGATATCGAAGGTTCGTCGCCGCAGGTGTCGCCGACCGGCGGGAAGCAACCTCCAATCATGGGATTGCACCCATTTGTGCACGAAACAGCGGAAAATCGCCCTCCCGTATTCGAGCAGATGTTTGCCGTCTGGCCATCGCTGCAGTGATTGTCCTGCGGCCCACATGTGGTCAGTGAGATTCTATCGGCGGTCAACGCGAAGTTCCCGAGCGACTCGCCGTCCGCCGGCTGGACAATGACGTAGTACGACCCTGCGCTGAGAAGCCTCTGGACCGACTCCGACTCTCCGCCTCCCGTGGCGTTCGAACACGCCAGCTCGGTTCCGCTTTCGGTGCACCGGCGTCGCAGCGATACGACCGGGTCCCCTTCGGAGGTAATCGGCGTCGCCTCGACCCTGACTTCCTGGGCCTTCTCGAGTTGAAGTTCGAAGACCCGCTCCGGTGAGGTCTCGTCCTCGGTCATACAACTTGCACCGAAGGAATTCGCCCCCTCATCGGTATTACCCGAGACGCGCTGACCGGGCGTCAGTGTCGGTGCTTCGGAGCAAGACTGAATCCCACTCTGCGGGGGAATATTGATCGACAGGTCGTAGCCAAGTCCCGCGGACGTCATTTCGTCGCCGGTAGTGATCTCGACCGTGTAGACACCCTGGTCGGGGATCGAAATCGGATGGGTGAGCCGGGCGCTGCCCTGTTGCCCCATTGCGCCCAGCGACGTACTTCCGATCTCGTTGCCGTCCGGGCCCAGGAGCCTCATCGACAGTTCGCCGAGTCCGACCGCTCGCTTGGGAATCGTGACATCAGCGACGATCGTGCCGGAACTCGTCGGCTCAATGATCTGACTGGTATCGAACTCGAAGATATCGGTATCACCCTGACACAATCTACCCTGGACCGTCAGACGATCGTCGACGTCCGTAAACACGGTTGCTTCCCCGGCCGCATTGTTCGGCTCGAAGTCGTCGGGCCGACAGGAGACGGCCTCGATGCAGACAGACCCGCCGCATTGGCGCCCCTCCAGACAATCGATCGACGTCTCGCAGTTTTCGGGTTCCGCGCACGTCGCGGTCAGCGATTCCGACTCGTATTCGCACAACTGGTTCCCGGGGCATCCGCCATCTCCGGAGGCATTGCCGCACGCCGCCGACTCGAGCACACAGGTATTGTCCACACACAGATGCGGCGGCGAGTCCACACAATCGCTGTTGGACTCACAGCTCATTGCATTCTCACAGGTCCCCGTTGCCGGACGACAGACCCCGTCTCCTTGGCAGTCGACCTGATTTCGAACGCACAGGTTGGGGGCACACTGGTTCATATCATTGCAGAAAAAGCCCTCCCGGCAATTCGAATCGTCGCCGTCACAGTCGGGGGCGTTGATGCACCCGCCACCGTCGAAGTCGCAGACACCGCGATCACAGGTGACGTTTTCGCAGAAGGAATCTCTCGGCTCACACGAACCGTTGGCGCACTTTTCTCCGGCAATACAGTCGAGGACTTCGGTGTCCTCAGTGCATGAGTCCGCGGACACGCAGTTGTCTGTACCTCGTTGACAGACGCCCCGTCGGCACGACGTCTCGTTGCACGGATCGGCTTTACAGGAGCCGTCATCGCCGCAGTAGGTACGAGGCAGACAATCACCGTTTTGCGTACACTCCGATGGATTGACACACGCGCCGTCCCGACAGATGCCGACGTCACAGTCGGCATCCGCAGAACAGGTATTCTGCGCGACACACGTGTTGTCGTCGCCGCAGAGGTATCCGGGCACGCAGTCCTTATCGACCTGGCAACTCTCCATGTTGACGCATCGACCGTCGTCCGAACTACACGTCCCAAATTCACACGTCTTGGTCGCGCAGGGGTCATCCTCCCCGCAACCGACGACGGCAATACTCCCCATCGCCACGACTGCGACCATGGCCAACGTCGTCATGAAGCCACGAACTCGATTCTCCGTGTGTCTCATAGGTTGCTCTCCAATAAACAGTCGACTGATTCGAGGGGAGGACGTCACGTTTGAAGGGTCGTTCTCAACTCTCCTGTCCATTTTCTTACGCATCGCGCCTCGACTGGCAGAAACCCTCTCAAATTCTGGCCCTTGAATCAAATGATATTCGCCTTCCAACACCCCCTCTGGCACCGTCGCTCGGGGATATTTTACCCCGACCGTTGATTTCTTACCACCCAGGCGAATGCCACAAAACGATGGGCCCGCCGCGGCGAGCGGCGGGCCCATCGGCTGTTCGGGGGCGGTACATTCCGGTTACTGAATGTTCCCGGTGATCTGGAAGTCCGATGGTGTGCTAAATCCATCGTCGTGATCGGCCACCACGAAGACCGTCTCGGGGGACGCCGCCGTATATGTCACGGTACTGTCTCCGCTCGAGTCATCGCCGGCCAGACACGTCCCCGCGGCATCTTCGCAGGTGCGGATGATGTACGGCGAAGCATCTGCACTGGACCCCTGCACGTTGAGGTTGATGGTCAGTTTCTCGTTGGCCTGCAGATCCACGACGTACACCGCGTCTTCCCCGTCGCTGTCGAAATCATCGACATCTCCGCAGGGGATGTCCTCTTCGATGTCATTGTTGAAGTTCGACCAGTTGATCTGGCGGTCGAGTCCGTTGGTGGATTTCAACTGCGAGGTAATGTTTTCGGCATCCCAGCAATACTCGGAGTCGCGCGTGTTGCAGAAACCGCCCGTACAGCCACTGCTGCAACTGTAAGTCGAGCCCTGACTGAGCCCGTCGGCTGCACATGTCTGCACGTCACCGCCCGAGCAACTCGAGCCAGCCGGAGGACACGTCGTCGACTGGATGTTCGCACTGAGATCGAAGGTACCACCCGTGTCGTCTTCGGTGTCCGCAATCATGTAAAGGGTCTTCGGGTTCTGCGTGGCGTAGCTCACCGAGACATCGTCTCCCTCTTCCTCGATAGCATCCAAACAGGTCGTGTTCGTCGTCCCACAATCCAGCGAGGACTTCAGATACAGCGACGCCTGTTGCGGATCGATGTTCGAGACGGTGGCGCTGAAGTATTCGTTGGCCCCCAGGTCTATCTGGTAGACCACGTCCACCCCTTCGGTATCGACGTTGTCGATGTTCTCGGCGCCACCACAGGTGTCGTCCCCGGAAATCTGGCTGGTAAAGTTGCTCCAGCCGATACCGGTCATGCTCAAGCCACCACTCTGCGAGGCGGCCTGGGTGATGTTGTAGGGAGTGCTGCAGGAGTCGCCGGGACAGTATCCATTCTGGCACTCGAAGGCCGTGCAGGTTTCGGTGCCCGAGAAGGCCGTCCCCTTTGAGTTACAGATGTCGACATTGCCCGACTGATTGCACTGGGTAGCTGCAGGGCTGCAGACAATCTCTTCGAAGAGAAATTCCAGTTGGGCGGTCGAAAAGGCCTGGTCGGCCGCCGTGTCGACGATAAACGTCTTGGTGACCTCACTGTCAGTCGTGTTCCGGAAGAAGAGCTCCTCCTCGGAGGGCGAGTCGTCGTCGCCCTGGGCTCCTTTGGTGCAGGTTCCATCGACGTCCGTACAGTCGTCGACGAAATACAGCGAGCCCTGCACGCCGTTGGCGAAGCTGGAGCGCACCGTGAACACCTTCCCCGAGGGGACGGTCACATTGTACGCTCGATCCGGACCACCGGTTCGGGGGTTCTCATCGAGGCATCCGCCCGGTGCGATGGTGTAATCATTGTTGTATTGCCGGAGATCGATCTGGCGCGTCTGCGTACTCATTTGATCGGCTATCGTCGGCGCCGTGGCGCAGACATCCCCGTCGGGCGGGTAGCATTCACCCGTCGAGGTATGGCATCCCTCGTCGCACGTCAGTTCATTGAACCGCCCACCGGTGCGCCCACAGATGGCCGCCGTCGACCCGTCGATGCAGTAGTTGCTGCCCGACCCACAGGTCGTCAAGTAATTTTGGTCGACGACCAGATCGTAGGGGCCAAGCTCCCCGCCCTCCGCGGCCTGCAGCACGATGTAGTAGCTTCCCTCGGCCAGCACACGCGTGATCGTCTCGGAGCCGCCCTCTCCCTGATTGTCCGCACACGCACGTTCCGTCGGAGCCTCCCGGCATCGATCCCGCAGCGCCACCGTCATATTCTGGCTACTCAGTGATGGGATGGCTCGAATGGTGACCTCTTGGGGACGGTCGACTCGAAGTTCATACACCACGTCTTTGGCCGAATCATCGCCGGTCGTGCAGGAAGAACCGAGGCCGGTATCCGATGTAGTGCTCGCATCACCGGAGACCCGTTGGCCGGGAACGATGGTGTCGGGATCCGAACAGGCCGCCGTTGCATCGGTCGGCTGGATGGAGACATTCAAATCGTAGCTGAGGCCGTTGATCGACATACTGTCACCGGTGTTGATCGCCAGCGAATAGGTGCCGTGATCGGGGACCCCCAGGTTCGTGGTCACCGACATCGAACCATCCTGACCCATCGCCCCCAAACTGGCCGATCCGAGTTCGCTCCCTTCGGGTCCCGTCAGGGTCATCGTCGCCTCCCCGAGTCCGATATCCGCATCGGGGATTGTCACTTTGATAAAGAGTTCACCGCTGAAGGTATTTTCGACAACGTCGGTGGTGGTAAAGGTGTACATGTCGGTATCTTGCTGACACAGCGTCCCGCTGAGATACCCGTTCGGGGCCACGCCGAATACGTTGGTGGCCTCGCCCATCATGTTGTTGGGCTCGTACACATCACTCTTACACTCCGTCGAACTGAGACAGGTCCGTCCGCCGCATGCGCGGTCGGCCAGACAATCTATCGATGTCTCGCAGACCTCGGGTTCGGTACACGAGGCCGTGTTGTTGGCATCGTCGTAGGCACACACCTGGTTGCCCGGGCAGCCCCCGTCCCCGGAGGCATCGCCGCACGCCGACCCCTCCGGCGTGCAGCTTCCGTTGATGCAAAGATATTCGCTGGTGCAATCGGCATTCTCCTCACAACTGCCCGCGTTGGTGCACAGGCCGGTCGTCGGATCGCAGACGCCTCCATCTTCGCAATCGACGTTGCCCTGCACGCAGCGATCCCGCTGGCATCGATCCATCTGATTGCAGAAGAAGCCTTCGCGGCAGTTGGCGCGGTCACCCTCGCAGTCGTCGGCGTTGACACAGCCTTCCTGCTGGTAGCTGCAGACGCCTCGATCGCACGTCAGTTGATCGCAATAGTTTTCGCGATCGACGCAGGAGTTCTCCAGGCACTTCTGCCCGGACAGACAGTCGAGCTGCTCGGTCCGCTTGGTACACGAGTCGGCGGCAACGCAGTTGTCGGTGCCTCGCTGGCAGACGCCCCGGTTGCAACTGACCTCGTTACAGGGATCGGGGACACATGTTCCGTCTTGCCCGCAATAGGTCCGTTGCAGACACTCAGAGTCCTCTTCACACGACGGCGGATTGACACAGGCGCCCTCCTCACAGACACCCGCCTGGCAGTCGGCATCCGAGGAGCATTGGTTCTGCGCGACGCACGTATTTCCCTGCCCGCATACGAACCCGGGAACGCATTCCTCGTCGACGCGGCAACTTTCCTTGTTGACACAGTCCCCGTTCGATGAATCGCAGACCCCGAAATTACAGGTTTTCGTCGCGCAGGGGTCCTCTTCTCCACAACCGCTGGCGAACGCAAACGCCAGGACCAGAGCCCCGAACATCGCCAATCGAGAAGAAAATCTCCAGAACCGATGGGACTGTGCTGAACGTAGCATGGACACTCCTCAGGATACCGTTGCACTGACGTCTAAAAACTTGAGTAAGGCATCGCGCAGGCATTGACCGTCGTCGCACATCGCCACGGCTTCTCGTGGCCTGTCGGAACTCAGGCGGTCTCAACACCTATATCTATGTTAGTTTCCTAACTCAGCTTCACCTTCAAAGGGCAATATTCCACAAAAGCCCAAAGTGTTCAAACCCTTCCCTCGTGTCGAGTCGTTGGGATTTCAACGGTTGAACGAAACGTCCTGCGAATCAGGTTCCGCTGCTGGGTTCGCCTGTCCGACACCGCGGACCGACCGGACGCACACGCACCAACATAATGCGCCCCGCTGCGAGGGCAGCGGGGCGCAGATGATCGGTGTGCTCTTGTCAGTCGACTCAGTTGCAGCTCACCCAGACATTCCAGCTCTCCAGATCCCCGGTGAACAAGCCGAGGGTGTCGGCCACATTGAGCGTCCACGTACCATTTGGATCTTCACCCTGGAAGATCGAGAGCGCATTGTCCGGTGTCAGCGAAAGCGGGTAAATGCCTCGTATATCCGGTGAGCTATTGAAATTGTCATTCTTGACTGTGACGGTCGTCCCGGCCGGGCTGGTCAGGTCGATTTTCACATCGCCCCTGAAGACATGGTCGATCTGCACGCCCACGAAGACCTTGGACACCGTTCCGGCACAGCTAATTGTTCCGGTCTGATCGATGCCCGAGAAGTCACCATCGGGAATCGCTACGTTTGGCGACCCTCCGATGGCGTCGGCGTCCGTGCAGCAGTTCGAACACGTCACGGTCTGCTGGGTGAACCCTTTGTTCTTGCACAGGTTGACATCGCCGCCCGAGGTACAGCTCGCAGCCGGCGGGGTGCAGGTGGGTTGATTGATTTCGATGTCGACCGTGAACTGGTCACTTCCCGGGTCGTCTTCGCGTTCAACGAAGAGGTAGACGGTCTCGTCCGAGTCGGCGATGTATTCGACCGATCGCGTCACCGTGGAGCCGAAGGGATCGGCCTCGTAGAAATCGTAACATGCGGTATTGTTCGTGCCACAATCAGCCGACGTCTTGATGTACATCGAATGGTCGCCGGGCGTCGTCAACGAGGCCAGCAATTGTTCCCCGGCCTTGAGATCGGCCCGATACACCGATTCTCGGCCGTCCGTGTCGATGCTGCTCAACGTGCCATTGGTGCAGGCGTCTCCCTCGTAGTCGTTCGTGAAGTTCCCCCACAGACCCGTATAGGTAACACCACCCGACGTATTGGCGTCCTGCGTGACGTTGATGGCGTCATTGCACGTGTCGGGGCGCTGGCAGGTCGCCGAGGCACAGCCGAAGTTGCGGCAGTTATCCGTCTGAGTATAGGCCGTGCCGAATTCGTTGCAGATCTCGACATTTTCCGAACTGCTGCAGCGCTCCATCTGCGGCGAACAGATCACATCCTTGAAGCTGAAGCTCGCTTCGGCGTCCTGCACCTTCTCACCGTCAGCCGTATCGACAACCACGTATCGAGTCTCGGCCTGATTGGTAAGGTTCGAGTAGGTGATGGTCTCCTCGGAGCTGGAGTCATCGACCGAATCCTCGGCCCCCTTGATACAACTGTCTTCGAGGTCGCTGCACGAGTCGGCGACGTACACCGAGCCTTTGACTTCATTCGTGTACGAGACGTCGACGGTCACCGACGTCTTGGCCGGAAGGTCGACCTGGAAGACCTTTTCGGGACCGCCGGTGCGCGGGTCTTCCGAGTTGATGCAACCGCCCGGCTCGATCTGATAGTTGTTCTCGTACTGAAGGAGATCGATCTCTTTGACCTGCGGGCCATTCCCGCCGCCGTTCCCGTCGCCATCCATCTCGGACGGCGGCGTAATCACCGGCGCGTCGATGCATCGGTTGCCGGACGGGGGCAGACATCTGCCCGTCGACGGTTGACACGAGTTGACGCAGGAGACCGATATGAATTGCCCGCCGTCCCCCGAGCATAGCTGCGCAGTCTGGGCATCTTCGCAGTAACTGTCGTTCGGACCGCAGCGAGTTAAATAGCCACCCTCAACATTCAGGTCGAATCGGCCCAGCGACCGCTGCGCCGGGGCCTGGACGAATACGTAGTAGGTGCCAGCACTCAGAACATCGGAGATCTGTTCGGTCGCGCCTTGGCCGCCGTCGTCTGCACAGGCCAGTTCCGTCGCCTGTTCGAGACATCGGTTCCGCAGCGCCACCGTGACGTCTCCATCGGACAAAAGAGGTTCGGCAACCACCGTAACCTCTTGGGCCTCTTCGACGTTCAGTTTGTAGATCCGCTCGAGATTCTGCTCGTCGTCGGACAAACAGTTGGATCCGAACGCGCTCGTCGGAGCGCCCTCCTCGACTCCTGTGACCCTCTGCCCCACGGCGATCTCCTGAGCATCCTGGCAGGCATTCAGCGCTGAATCGTCCACGATGGACACGGAGAGTTCGTAGCGCAGCCCAGCACTGCTGAGCGTGTTGCCAGGCGAGAGGACGATTTCGAATTCACCGTGCGTCGGCACGGTCACCGGCGCGGTCATTCTCAGTGAACCGTCCTCGGGATACATGTCCATGCTCTCCATGGCGACCTGGTTCCCATCGGGCCCGATCATGGACATCTGCATCTGCCCGAGTCCGATGTCGCGGGCCGGCACGGTCACATCGACCACAATCTGACCCTCTGCCGTCGGCGCAACGAGGTCGGTCGAGGTGAATGTGTAGCGATCGGTATCGCCGCTGCAGAGCGTACCCTCGACTTGCCCATCTGTGGCGGAGTCTAGCAACGCCGTGGCGTCGGCCTGCATGTCGTTCGGTTCAAATCTGTCAGCCCTGCACGACGTCGGTTCCAGACAGGTATTCCCACCGCACTGTCGCCCCTGCTTGCAGTCGAGCGACGTCTCGCACGGCACGGCCTCCTGACAGACTGCCGTCAATTCAGCGGGATTGTATTGACAGGTCTGATTGCCCGGGCAGCCGCCGTCACCGCCCGCGTCGCCGCAGGCCGTCGACTCGAGCCGACAACTACCCTCCACGCAGAGATGGCCGTCGGTGCAATCTTCCGACGACTGACACGACTCGGCGTTCTCACAACGACCGGTCGAGGGCTGACAGACACCATCGCCCCCGCAATTGACCGCGTTCTGCACACACAGGTTCGGCGCACAGCTATTCATGTCATTGCAGAAGAACCCCTCCAGACACTGGGCGTCCTCCCCCGAGCAATCGGAGGCATTGGCACACCCACCTTCTGAAAAGCTACAGACGCCTCGGTCGCAACTGAGGGTCTCGCAGAACGATTCCATCGGCTGGCATTGTCCGTCGGCACACTTTTCCCCGGCGACGCAACGGAAGTTCTCATTGTCCTGAGTGCATGAATCAGCGGAGACACAATCGTCACTTCCGCGCTCACAGACACCTCTCTGGCAGGTCACGTTGTTGCACGGATCCGGCTCGCAGGTGCCTCCGTCAGCACAATAGGTGCCGGGCACACAATCGCTGTTGGCGGTACAATCGGAGGGGTTCACACAGGCACTGCCATCGCAGATTCCGGCACTGCAATCCTCATCCGATGAGCACGTCTCTTGGGCGACACAGACGTTGCCGTCCCCGCAGTTGTAACCGGCGAGGCACTCGGCATCGACCCGGCAGGAGTCAGGGTTGGTGCACTGGCCGCTCGACGAGTCACAGACTCCAAAGTCACATACCTTGGTGGCGCATGGGTCTTCTTCCCCGCAACCGGCCGTGAGAATCAGTCCGAGGCCCAGCAACGTGGCGACGACGAGTTGACCGAGTCGACGCCTCCAAGGGTCCTCTCGCGTTGCACCTCTCATACTTTCTCCTCGTATCATGCGCTGAACGGTGACTGCTCACCAGACGGCGGCCGTCAAAGGACTCGCCAGTTCGTTAACTTATTTACCCCAACCGATCCTACGACGACTATGTTTCTCATATCTACGAATGCTGTGCAAACACTACTGACCCGGAATCCACTCGAAGGTTAGGAAACGAACACCCCCCGGTCTTCTGGGCACGACTCCATCCCGACACGATCGAACCACTCAGTGTCGGCCAGGCAACGCGGTCCTCACGAGTCGGACCGCCCGTCACGCCAGATCGCACGGATCCGGGCACGCGCCCGGGGATGAAAGGCGAGGATCCCCAGGCAGGACAGACCGCAGACGACGGACATGATCGCTCCGGCCAGCCCGTATGGCCACCCCATGGCTCGGGAAAGGAGGTCCCAGCCGACGCCGATCCACAGCCCGAAGAACGTGACGGTCGCGCTCACCGGCCATCCCGGCAACTCGTCATCGTCGGTCATCTGCACTCCAATCGACTCATCGGGTCAGCGGCTTGTATCGACCTGATTCTTCTTCACCGACACGTTTGCGCCGGGCCCGCTCGTAGGCGCGCCAGTTGCCCTCGAACCATTCGACGTGTCCGTCTCCCTCAAACGCAAGGATGTGAGTGGCAATACGGTCCAAAAACCAGCGGTCGTGGCTGATGACCATGCTGCTTCCGGGAAACTCCTCGAGCGCCAATTCCAGCGCCTGCAGGGTCGTCACATCCAGGTCGTTTTCCGGCTCGTCCAGCAGCAAAAGGTTGCCGCCCTCGAGTAGCGTCTTCGCCAGGTGCACCCGGCTTCGTTCTCCGCCAGACAGGCTGCCGACGGCCTGCTGCTGGCTCTTACCCGTCAACCCGAAGGCGCCGACGTAGGCCCGAGAGTTGATGTCGCGCCCGTCGATGTGCAGTACGTCCTGACCGTCGGAGATGAATTCCCAGACCGACTCGTCGGCCCGCTCATCGAGTTCGTCGCGCATCTGGTCGACGGCGGCGATGTCGACGGTGTCTCCCACCTCGATCGTCCCCGCATCAGGCGCTTGACCGCCGGTGATCATCCGAAAAAGCGTACTCTTTCCGGCGCCATTGGGGCCGATGATGCCGACGGTCGCCCCCGCTGGCACATCGAAGGAGAGCCCGTCGATGAGCGTGCGTCCATCGAAGCCCTTTACCAGGCCTTCGGCGTGGACCACCTTGTCGCCCAGACGGTCGCCTTTGGGAATGGTGATGTCGCGCTGCTTCTGGGATGCGGGCTTTTGGTCCTCGGCCTCGGCTCGGGCCTCCAGTGCCTCGAGCCTGTCCCCGGCTGACGTCGCCTTCTGAGACCGCTTGGCCCACTCGTATTCTCGCTGGAGCGCGGCGGCCCTGGGCGAATCGCTGCGGCCCTGCTCCTCGAACGTCTGTAGCTTCTGCTCGAGCCATTTTGTGTAGTTCCCCTCGAACGGAATCCCCTTCTTGCCCTCGAGCTCCAAGATCCACTTGGTGACATTATCCAGAAAGTAACGGTCGTGGGTCACAATGATGACCGTGCCATCCCACTCGCTGAGGGTCTTCTCCAGCCAGTCGACCGTCTCGGCATCCAGGTGGTTTGTCGGTTCGTCGAGCAGAAGCAGATCCGGCTTCGAGAGCAGAAGCCGACACAAAGCCACACGCCGACGTTCACCGCCCGAAAGAGTCGAGACATCGGAATCGCCCGCCGGGACCCCCAGCGCCTCCATGGCGATTTCAATGGTGCGATCGAGATCCCAACCGTCGAGCGACTCGATACGATCCTGCAGGGTCGACTGCTCCTCGACGAGCTCGTTCATCTCTTCGGGGGAGGCATCGGCAAACGCGGCGCTGACCTCCTCGTAGCGATCCAGTAGCTCGCGCACTTCGCTGAGCCCCTGCTCGATGTTGCTGCGTACATCGAGGTCCTCGTCGAGTTCCGGTTCCTGCGGCAGAAACCCGACCTCGGCCTCCGGATCGATCCAGGTATCGCCGTCGTAGGCATCGTCTTCCCCGGCCATAATCCGTAGAATCGTCGACTTCCCGGACCCGTTTGGACCGACGATTCCGATTTTAGCGCCCGGATAAAAGGACAGCCAGATGTCCTCGAACAAGAGGTCCCCGTCGGGCAACCGCTTCTCGAGACCCTTCATCTGATAGATAAATTCCTGCGACATGCTCTCTCCTCAGGCCGTAGACCCTCAATTCCGACGTGTTCCATACATCTCGCGGGCCGATTCGTCATCACCAAGAAAACAACGACCCCGCCGCGGATTGGCCGCGGCGGGGTCGTCGTCCTCCGTGAGTTCTGTCACTGGATGATGATCTTCGGTTTATTGGTGTCGGTAGTCGAGCCATCGCCGAGTTGGCCTTTGCTGTTGCGGCCCCAGCAGGCGACGCTATTGTCGGCGTAGATGACGCAGGTGTGGTAATAGCCCGCCTCCACGTCTGTGGGCGTCTTGCTACCGGAAATGTTCGAATTATCGACCAAAACCGGGGCATTGCGGTCGGTATTTGTGCCATCACCCACCTGGCCGAATTCATTGTCGCCCCAGCAGTAGATGTCTCCATTCTGAATGGCGCACGCGTGCGCCCCGCCGAGCGCCAAGTCGGTCACATCCTGATTGAGGCCGTAGACCTGCTGCGGGGTCGAATCCGCGGCGTTCCCGGAGTCGGTATTGGCCATCGCACGATTCCCGAGCTCACCATCGGCGTCGCTTCCCCAGCACTTCGCCGCCCCTGCGTTATCGATGGCGCAACTGAAGTCGTGCATAAACGAGGCCCCACCCTCGCTGTCGTTTTCGTCCATCCCACCCGATTCGACCTGAATGAACCCATTGGCGAATCCGATGACCTGCTTGGGAGGCACATAGTCGAAGGCCTGACCGCTGCCGTCTCCGATCGCGCTGAAGAAGGCGTTCCCCCAGCACCAGAGTGCCCCTGAGGTTCCCTCCGCGCAGGTGTGGAGCGCTCCCGTATCGACCGCCGTCGCCTTCGAAGAACCGCCGAAGCTGTACTGTCGCGGCGCAATGACTTCGTCGGTCGTGGATGGGTCGATCGAACCGAGCGCGACAATCCAGTTATATCCCCAACAGTAGAGTTCATCGGTCGTGGTGATCCCACAGGTATGCTGGGTATGCGCTTCAATCGTCCTCAACCCCACACCCGGAATGTTCGGCGAAGCAGGCGTCAGCACCTCGTCGACGTCGTTGCCCATCATATCGGTCTGACTGCCGAGCGCCTGACCGTAGTAGTTGGCGCCCCAACACTTTGCACTGCCGGAGTCGACCACGCAGGTGATGTCTTCACCGGCCGTCAGCGATGTCGGTGAGCTGAAATTCGTGACCACATTCTGAGGGGAATTGTAGACGTTCGTCGAATTCGTCCCCAGCCCGAGCTGACCGTATTTGTTCCAGCCCCAGCATTGGATCTGGTCTGTTTGAGGGTCCTGGTAGCAGGTGTGATAGCCACCAGTCGCCAGATAATCCGTGCAGCCGGAGGTGCAATTGACCGTGCCGCCGCAGCCGTCGGGAAAAACCCCGCAGGTGCCGGCGACTTCGCTGCAGGTCTTGGGCGTGCAGGTGCAGGTGTTGTCGGACTGACAAGTGCTGGCGGGGAACTGGTCGCAGGTCCCGCATTCAATCTGGCGCTCGCCGCATCGAGTCTGAACCGTCTCCTGCCCGCATTCGAGCTGATTGTCGTTGCAGAGTACCTGTTCTTCTTCGGGGACACATGTGCAGGTATTGTCATCTTCGCAGACGCCGTTGTCACATGAGCCGCATGCGACGCTTCGCTGCACCCCGCAGTTATCCAGGGCGACCTTGAGCCCGCATTCCGCGCCCGTCTCGGTGCAGAACTCGTCGTCGGTCCAGGGGTCGCATCCGCAGACGTTCGGCTCCATCAGGCCGCACTCGCCGTCTTCGCAGGTGCCGCAGTCGAGGGTCCCACCGCAGCCGTCGTTGATCTCGCCGCACTCGGCCTCTTCGGCTTCGCACGTCGTCGGCTCACAGGTGTCCGGTTCGGTGTCCGGCTCCGTATCACCCGCGTCTTCGGGCATCGTATCCATGCCCGTATCCACACCGACATCCGGTTGGTCGGTCGCGTCGTCTCCGCACGCCGTGAACCCCACGACGGATAGAGAAAAAATCAAGGTCCCAAGGATTGCGCGACTGAATCGTGACCGCATATACAGGTTCTCGGTCTATAAAAATGTTACGAGTCCGACAATTCTTAACGCCACAAATGACAGATATTCCGCCTATTTGCAACGTCTGTGTAACACGTCATCAGACCTCGACGAGGATCTCATTGACAGCCTTCTTGTCGATGTCTGGCACTTCACAGCCGTTTGCGGGATAGCCGACGGGCAACAGCAGATAAGGCGTCTCGTTCTCCGGACGATCCAGAATATCGCGCAGAAAACCCATGGGGCTGGGGGTGTGGGTCAGCGTGGCCAGTCCGGCGCGGTGCAGTGCGGCAATGAGAAAGCCACAGGCGATTCCCACCGATTCTTTGACGTAGTAGTGCAGACCTTCGTCGGCCGGCCGCGTCTGCGCCATCACCGCGATCAGGGCGGGCGCCTCCTCCAGGTACGGCTTGCGCCAGTCAGTCCCCAGATGCGCCAGGTCCTCGAGCCACTGCTCGGTGGCGCGCTCTTCGTAGAATTCGCGCTCTTTTTGCTCGGCGGCCCGGCGGATCTCGGACTTCACGGCGTCGTCGGTGATCAGTACGAAGGTCCACGGCTGCTTGTTCGCCCCGGATGGAGCGGTACCGGCCGTTCGAATGCAATCCCGCACGACGTCCAGCGGAATCGGCTCCTCGCTGAACTCCCGGACGGACCGTCGCTGGGAGATCTCCTCGTAGAATGCCCGGGCCCGTCGACGCATCTCGGATTCCGAGCGGCGCTCGAAGTTGAGATCAACGGTCGGATGATCGTCGCTCATCGGCTCGTCTCGGTCGCGGGGAGATTCAAAGTGACAGTCGTTTGAAGATGGGCTCGGGAATCGACTTGATGATCAGCATGATCCAGGCCCAAAACCACGGCACATACATCGTGTCCTTGCCTTTTTGTTGGGCCCGGACGACCGAGTCGGCCACGTCCTCCGGCGAGACGATCGGAATCGCCGTCTCCATGCCGAAGGTCATCGGCGTATCGACGAACCCGGGTTTGACGCACAGCACCTGCACATCGTGCTCGAAACAGCGGTTCCGAAGCCCCTGCAGATAGAGCCTGAAGGCGCCCTTCGCGCTGCCGTAAAAGTAGTTGCTCTGGCGGCCCCGGTCGCCAGCGACCGACGAGATACCCACGATGGCCCCCGTCTCTCGGTCGATCATCCGGCGCGCCAGGGCCTCGCACAGCGACGCCGCACCGGTGTAGTTGACCTCGATGGTCCGGCGCGCCAGTTTGAAGTTCTCCTGGGACTCCTTCTGATCCGGCATCACCCCGAAGGCGACGACGGCCACATCGACCGGCCCCACGGCCGACTCCACCTCATCGACGAAGTCGTCGTGTCGATCGAATTCCAGCGCGTCGAAGTGGCCGCCGGCCGCCTCCACGTCGTGGCGCAGGGCAATGTCCGACGCGACGGCCTCCGCTTCGTCGGCATCCCGCGACGCCGCGTAGATGGCGTGGCCCTGACTGGCATATCGATGACCGATGGCCTCGGCGATCGGTGAGGTCGCTCCCAGAAGAAGAACACTCATGTCAGCTCCCCTTCACCAACCCGAGCCGTCGGCCCAGACTCGACTGAAACACGCCATCGGGGTCCCACTCGTCGCGGACGTCTCTCCACTCTTCCCACTCCGGATACATCTTGCGAAACGATTGTCTGTCGAGCCGTGCATCTTTGCCCAGATAAACCCGGCCTCCGGCCGTTGCCACGATGGCATCGAGGCGGTCCAGAAGCTCCATCAACGGCTCGCCGTAGTTCGGAAAGTCCAGCGCCAGCGTGATCCCCGGCTCGGGGAACGAAAGCCCGGTGTGCGTCCGGGGCCCGAACTCTTTGATCACCGAAAGAAACGACGCCATCGATGTAGCCGTGACTTCTTCCAGAATCTCCCGGATGGCCTCGCGTTCGGGCACCACACATTGGTACTGAAGAAAGCCTCGGGAGCCGTAGATATGGTTCCAGTGATCGATGGCATCGAGCGGAAAGAAAAACGGCTCGTAGTGGACGATCTGCTCGGTCTTCCCCTTTGGCTCCTTGTGAAAGTAAGCCGCGTTTCCAATCCGCATGGTCGCCCGATTGAGAAGCCAATTCGACTCGAAGAGGCGCCCGTCGGCGGCCGACTTCAACGTCTTGGCCAGCTTTTCCATCGGCCCCGGACTCCACTCGACCTCCTCGCTGGCATGGCGGCCCCGCATGAAGACGCCGCGGCCCAGGTTGGACCCCGAGGCGACGCAATCGATCCAGGAGACGGTGTGGGTGAAGTCGCCGCTCTCGGCGCTGACCTCGAAGAATTCGTCGAGATTCTCCACACGGATCGACTCCATCTCGATGGCCGGGCCCGCCACCGGCTCGAGCTGCACTTCCAGGCTCAAGATGATGCCCGTCAGACCCATGCCCCCGACGGTCGCCCAGAACAGCTCCGGGTGGTTGTCGCGGTCGCAGGTCACGATATCGCCGCTGGCCGTCAGCATCTCCAGGCGGCGTACATGGTCGCCGAAGCTGCCGACCTGATGATGGTTCTTGCCGTGAATGTTGCAGCCGACGGCGCCGCCGACCGTGACGTACTGGGTGCCGGGAACCACCGGGGGAAACCAGCCGCGCGGCACGAAGATGTCGATGATCTCCTTGAGCGTGACCCCGGCCTCGACTCGAAGCCACCCGGTCTCGGGGTCGAACTCGAGCATGCGATCGAGCCGCTCGGTGAGGACCGCACGGCCGTCCTCATTCAACGCCGCATCGCCGTAGCTTCGTCCGGCGGCGTGAGCGAGGATCGAGTCCCCGTTGCGTTCCGCCAGCGCTTGCTGCAGATCTCCGCGCGTCTCCGGTCGGGCACACCGGGCCCCGTGTACCGGGTAGCGGCCCCACCCCGACAGCTCCATATTTTTCCACTGAGTCGTCATATCCGTGCGGCTAGCTGAACCGTGGCGAATCGACCCGACACACTTAGTGGATGACCGTGGAAATGTCGAATTCACATCGCTCTTGCCAAAGCCGACGAGGTGCGTGATCAAGGCGGCTGGCGCGCGTCCCCCTCGCCCTCATCCCCCTCCGACTCGACGTCGATTCATGGTCTTGCTGAACGCAGATGGGCTCTCGAAGGCCTTCGGGACCCGGACTCTCTTCACCGATGTCGACCTGACCGTCGAAGACGGTGACTCGATCGGTCTGGTCGGACACAACGGCGTCGGCAAATCGACGCTGCTGCGCATCCTCGCTGGTGACGAACCGGCCGACGCCGGAGAGATCACCCGAGCCCGCGACCTGCGGCTGGAGTATCTGGACCAGCGCCCCGAGCTGCGCGGCGAGTTGACCGCCCTGGAACAGACGCTCGTCGATGGCCCCCCGGAATTCGATGTGGTGCGAGACTACGACGAGGCGTCCCGGGCGCTCGAGGAGACTCCCGACGACCCTGAATGCGTCGAACGCGTCACCGAACTCTCCGAGAAGATGGACCGGGTCGGAGGATGGTCGCTGGAAAACGACGCCAAGACGATCCTCTCCAGGGTGGGAATCGAGGACATCCACCAGCCCGTCGCCTCGATGTCTGGCGGCCAGCAGCGCCGAGTCGCCCTGGCACGCGCCCTGATCCGACCATCGGATCTGCTCATGCTCGACGAACCGACCAACCACCTGGACGTCGACACCATCGAGTGGCTGGAGGGCTACCTCGACGACCGTTCCGGGGGGCTGTTGATGGTCACCCACGACCGATATTTCCTGGACAGAATCTGTGACCGAATCGTCGAAATCGACCACGAGACGGTCTTCTCGTACGCAGGCAACTACAGCACGTATCTGAAAAAGCGCGAAGAACGCTACGAGCGGATGCGCAAGAAAGAGCAAAAACGCCAGAATCTGGCTCGCCAGGAGCGAGAATGGCTCCAGCGCGGCCCCAAAGCACGTACGACGAAGTCCAAGGATCGCGTCCAACGCGCCAAGGAATTGCTGAATACGTCGTACGCCCCCGACGAACGCGACGATGTCGAGATCGACACGGTCGAGAGCCGCCTCGGCAAGAAAACGGTGTTTCTGGAGGGGGTCTCGAAGTCCTGGGGCGAACAGAAGATCCTCGAAGATATCACCTACCGGTTCGGACGCAACGAACGAGTCGGTATCGTCGGGCCCAACGGCGTCGGCAAATCGACGCTTCTCGAGATGATCATTGGTCGTGTCGAACCCGACGAAGGCACTATCGAGCGCGGCGAGACCGTCGTGTTCGGCTATTACGACCAGCAGTCGATGGACCTGGATCCCGAGAAGCGCGTCCACGACTACATCGTCGATATCTCCAACCGCATCGAGACCGCCGACGGCGAGTTGTCGGCCGCCGACATGCTCGAGAAGTTCCTGTTCGACCGCGACCGCCAGTGGGAGCCGATCAAGAATCTGTCCGGCGGCGAAAAGCGGCGGCTCTATCTGCTCGGGGTGCTGATGCGTTCGCCGAACTTCCTGTTGCTCGACGAGCCGACCAACGACCTCGATATCGAGACGCTCAACGTCCTCGAAGACTACCTCGACGACTTCGATGGCGCCGTCGTCACCGTCAGCCACGACCGTCACTTCCTGGACCGCACCGTCGATCACCTGTTTGTCTTCCAGGGCGAAGGACAGATCGAACGGTTTCCCGGCGTCTACAGCGACTGGCTCGAACACCGACAGGCGCAGAAGGCCGAGAAGGCCCGCCAGGCGCGAGCCGAGAAGTCAAAGTCGACCCCGGAAAAACAGTCCCAAGACGACGCGTCCGACGAGGGACTCAACTACCGGGAACAGCAGGAACTCGAGTCGCTGGAAGTCCGGATCGCCGAGATCGAGGAGCGGCTCTCCGAGATCGACGACGCCCTGGTCGAGCAGGCCGGCGACTATGAGAAGGCACGGGAACTCGACGACGAGAAGCAGACACTCGAGAGCGAACTCGACGAGGCGATGGACCGCTGGGAAACACTCGCCGAGCGCGCATGACGATCGCAGACGGAGTCAACGATGACAGAGAACACTGAAGGCGACAGCAACGAATTCGCCCTGGTCACCGGCGCCTCGAGCGGCATCGGCCGGGAACTGTGTCGACTCCTGGCCGAGGACGGTCACAGCGTGGTCGTCGTCGCACGGCGCCGTGAGCGACTCGAGGAGCTGGCCGACGAACTCGAATCGGAGTTCGACGTCACTGTCCTGGTCGAGACGGCGGACCTCAGCGAGCCGAACGCCCCGGCCGAATTGTTCGACCGGCTCACTGAACGCGGCGTCCAGGTCGACATCCTGGTCAATAACGCGGGATTCGGCACACAGGGAGCGTTCTGGGAACTCGACCGTCAGCAAGAGCTCGACCAGATTCAGGTCAACGCCACGGCGCTGTCCGACCTGACGCGGTTGGCCGTGGAGCCGATGGTCCAGCGCGGTCGCGGCAAAATCCTGAACATCGCGTCGACGGCCGCCTTTCAGGCCGGCCCCTTTATGTCGACCTACTACGCGACCAAGTCATTCGTATTGCATTTCACCGAAGGCCTGGCATATGAACTGCGCGGAACGGGCGTCTCCGCCACGGTCCACTGCCCCGGGGCCACGGAGACGGAATTCGCCGAGAAGGCGGGAAACGATGACTCGCTGCTGTTCAAGGCAGCCGACGTCGCCACGCCCGAGGCCGTCGCCCGCCACGCCTACAGAAGCATGCAACGCGGAAAGACCGTGGCCGTGCACGGGTTCATGAATAAAGTGGGCGCGTTTCTGACCCGCCTGTCCCCCCGATGGGCCATCCGTTGGTTGACCGCGAAGCTGAATCGCTGAGCGGCCCGACGGAACATCGAACGTCTAACTATTGTTATGTTGGATCGTTCCGGGACTGTACCGTTTCGGCGATTCCCTGCATCGCAATCTCTGAGTGAATTTGCACCTGACGACGAGTCGTCCATGAGACGAACCTACGTTCGCATCGCTGTCCTTTTGGCGCTAGCCGGCCTCGTCGGCTGGGCGGTGATCGGAAAGATCGCCTCGAGTTCCCAGGCCTCCACCAAAAAGGACGCTGGCTCCGACTCCGGCGCCAAAGAGGTTCTGGTGACGACCCATAAAGTCGAGTCGACGACCCTGGAGGACACCCTTTCTACAGTCGGAACCCTGCGCGCCGACGAGTCGCTGGTGATTCGAAACGAAGTCAACGGAAAGGTCGTCTCGATCGGATTCGAAGAGGGCGAACGCGTCGAAAAGGGCCAACTCCTGTTGCGGATGCGCCAGAACACCCTGCGCGCCGAGAAAGAGGTCCTGCAGCAGCGCAAGAAGCTTCTGGCCAAACAGGTCGAACGGCAGCGGCAGGTGCTAGAGACTGGCGGCATCAGTCAGCAAGAGTTCGACGCCACCCAGAATGAGTTGAATGTGGTCGAAGCCCAGATGGCCAGCGTGGAGGCTCGGCTCGACGAAACCGTCGTCCGCGCCCCATTTGCGGGCATCGTCGGCCTTCGCGACATCAGCCCCGGCGCCGTGCTCACCCAGGGCACCGATATCGCCGAACTCCACAAGATCGACCCGATCGAACTCGACTTCAGCGTGCCGGAACGGTTTGCTCATCACATCGATAAAGAGACGACCGTTCGTTTCCGCGTCCAGGGCGGCGACCGGGTCTACTCTGCCGGTGTGTTCGCCCTCGACCCCTCGCTGGACACCTCGAATCGGACGCTTCGGGTCCGCGCTCGAACCGAAAACCCGTCGGGTAGGCTCAGGCCCGGTGGGTACGCTCAAGTCCGGGTGCCACTGACGACGATCGAAGAGACGCTGGCCGTCCCGACAACGGCGATTACGACCTCCGGGCAGACCGAATACGTCTGGGTCAGCGACGACGGTACCGCTCGAAAACAGACGGTCCGGACGGGCCTGCGAACCGAAGACGTCGTGGAGGTCACCGACGGGCTCGAGGCCGGTGACGTCGTCGTGACTACAGGACGACAGAACGTCTCCGAGGGCGCCAAGCTGAAGGTCGACACCTCGAAGGATGCCATGGATGTCGAAGCGATCGGCCCCGACCCCGATGAGCCCGGCATGACCAACAAACGCCTATCGGAGGAAGAGCTCGACGAGGGTGAGGGCGGATCCGACAGCGATGACGCCAACGCCGAGGGGAGCCAATAATGAAGGATCTCGCTTCTCTGAGCGTACGCCGCCCGGCCGTCGCCATTGTGCTGGGGCTGGTCATCATTCTCTTCGGTGTGCTCGGCTACCTTCAGCTCGGCGTCCGCGAGTTTCCGGCCGTCACCCCCGCCGTCGTGACGGTCACGACCCAGTATCCCGGCGCCGGGGCCGAGGTGATCGAAAACCAGATCACCGAGCCGCTGGAATCGGAGATCAACTCCATCGAAGGCATCAACTCGCTGGAGTCGGTCAGCCGGCAAGGACGTTCGACGGTCACCGTCGAATTCGTGCGCTCCGTCGACCTGGATCGGGCCGCCAACGATGTGCGCGATCGCGTCTCACGGGCTCGCGGGGATCTGCCGCCCAATGCCGAACCCCCGATTATCGAAAAGGCCGACGCCTCCGGCTCGCCGGTCGTCTACATCAAGGTCACCAGCGACAGCCTCAGCGTCCTGGAACTCACCGAAATTGCCGACAACCGGATGGTCGAACGCCTCCAGACCATCACGGGCGTCTCGTCGGTCCAGCTCTGGGGCTCGGAGACCTATACGATGCAGTTGTGGATGAACCCGCAACTGATGGCCGCCCACGGCATCACCGCCCACGATGTGCAACGGGCCGTCGACGAGCAAAATCTGGAGCTGCCCAGCGGACGCATCGACGGAAACACCGTCGAGTTGAACGTCAAGGCCCCCGCCCGGATGGCGACGCCCCGGGAATTCAACGACATGATCGTCAAGCGGGAGGGCGACACCCTGGTTCAGTTCCGCGACATCGGCTACGCGGAGTATGGTGCCCTTGAGCGTCGTGAAATCCTGCGCGAGGACGGCGAGCCGATGCTGATGACGGTGCTTCAACCGCAGCCCGGCGCCAACCAGATCCAGATCGCCGACGATGCCGCCGAACGGCTCGAGACCATCAAGGAAGATCTGCCGGAGGCCGTGACCGCCGAGTTCGCCTTCGACAGCACCGAGTACATCCGTCGCTCGATCGATGAGGTCCAGCAGACCCTGCTGATCGCCCTGTTCATCGTCATCAGCGTCATCTTCCTGTTTCTGGGGAACTGGCGCACCACGCTGGTGCCCGTCCTGGTCATTCCCGTGGCGGTGATCGGTGCCTTCGGGGTCATGGCCGCCGCAGGATTCTCGATCAACGTGCTGACCCTACTGGCGCTCGTGTTGGCCATGGGTCTGGTGGTCGACGACGCGATCGTGGTGCTGGAGAATGTCTACACCAAGATCGAAGAGGGGCTCGACCCGCGTGCGGCCGGGATCGTCGGGACCCGTGAGGTGTTCTTTGCCGTCGTGGCGACCACACTTTCACTGGTCGTCGTCTTCATGCCCATCCTCTTTATGGGTGGCGTGACCGGCGAGCTCTTCACCGAATTCGGCGTCGTCATGGCGGGAGCCGTGCTGCTGAGCTCCTTCGGGGCACTGACCCTGGCGCCGATGCTGTGTGCCAAACTCCTGAGCAAACGCGAGGAGAAACCCTGGTTCCAGAAGATATCCGACCCTTTCTTTGACGGGCTCCGCAAGGCCTACAGCGTCGAGCTCCAGGCCTTTCTGCGGCATCGCTGGCTCGCCTTTCTGGTCATCGCAGCGGCCGGCGGGGTCGTTTACTTCGCCTTCACCGCCCTCCCCTCGGAGCTTGCGCCCAAGGAAGACCGCGGTGAGTTCCGGGTGTTCGCCACCGGCCCCCAGGGCGTCAACTACGAGTACATGGACGCCTACATGCTCCGGACCATCGACCTCATTCAAGACGAGGTCCCCGAGCGCGAATTGATGATGTCGATGACCTCGCCGGCCTTCGGGGCCACCGGTTCGGTCAACTCGGGCTTTCACTTCCTGTCGCTCGTGGACCAGAATCAGCGCGATCGTTCGCAAAACGAGATCGCCAACGCTGTACAGAAGAAGGTCAACGGCGTCACCGGCGCACGGGCCTTTGTCTCCCAGCCGGCGACTATCGCCGACGATTTCCGGGGCCTGCCGGTACAGTTCGTGATCCAGAACCTGCGGATCGAACGCATCGAAGAGGTGCTCCCCGAATTCCTCGAGCGAGCCCGCTCCAGCGAGATGTTCCCCTTTGTGGAAGTGAACCTGAAGTTCAACCAACCCGAGCTGCAGGTGCGCGTCGACCGCAAACGCGCCGAAGCCCTGGGCGTCCCCGTGCGCCGAGCCATGGAACTACTACAGCTTTCCCTGACCCCTCTACGATACGGCTACTTCCTCAAGAACGCCAAACAGTACGACGTGGTCGGCCAGGTCCCCCGGGAAGACCGCGACACGCCCCAGGACTTTCGCAATCTGATGGTCCAGAATAACGAAGGAGAACTGGTGTCGATGGCGGACATCGTGACGCTAAAGCAGACCGCCGGGCCGCCGCTTCGGTTCCGATACAATCGCTACAACTCCGCGACGGTCCAGGCGGGGCTGGCGGAGGGTTACACCGTCGGTCAGGGCGTCCGAGAGATGGAAAAAATCGCCAATGACGTCCTCGATGACACATTTGCGACCTCACTGAAGGGCCAGACCAAAGAGTACTCCGAGAGTTCCAACCAGATCTTCTTCGCCTTCGCACTGGCCCTTCTGCTGGTCTATCTGGTCCTGTCGGCGCAGTTCGAGAGCTTCCGCGACTCCTTCACCATCCTTCTGACCGTGCCACTGGCCCTGGCCGGCGCCCTGGCTGCACTCTGGTTCTTCGACCAGACCCTCAACGTCTTCAGCCAGATCGGCATGATCATGCTGATCGGTTTGGTGACCAAAAACGGCATCCTCATTGTCGAGTTTGCCAATCAGCGCCGGGCCGATGGGGACTCGATCCTGGAGGCCGCACGCGAAGCCGCGTCGGTCCGTTTTCGGCCGGTCCTGATGACGGCTCTCTCGACGACGCTGGGCATCCTCCCGATTGCCCTGGCACTGGGGGCGGGAGCCGAGAGCCGGATCCCGATGGGCATCGCCGTCATCGGCGGCATGGTCGTCGGCAGTATCTTGACCCTGTTTGTCGTCCCGGCCATGTACACCTTCATTGCCCGCGACGAGATGCCCCCCGAACAACGAGAGGCGGCTCGAGTCGACGCTGAAATACCCGAAGAATTCAAACAAGATTGATGCACGGATGATATGATGATGTCTGATTCTCCGTTCCGCCTGACCTTCGCAGCCGCTCTCACGGCGTTTCTGCTGGCGCCCGCCCCCCTCGTCGGCCAGTCGACCGACGATGAGACCGACGATCCGATGGTCGACGCCGGCGCCGAAGCTCTGACGCTGGAGGGCGCGGCGAGCATTGCGGTCGAAAACAACCATGACGTCGAGATCAGCCAGCAACAGCGGGTGATCGCCGAGCGAAACGTCTCGGTCGGAAACGCCGGCATGCTGCCGACCGTCGAGGCCTTCGCCCGCCAGAACCGAGTCTTTGGCGGCCCCGGTCTCTTCGGACAGGATCAGATCCGAACCACCACCGGGTTTGGAGTTCAACTCGACTACCTCATCTTCGGCGGACTCGGCCGAATCGCTGACCTGAGACGGCTCAAGGACGTGCGCGCGGTCGCCGACCTGCAGACCCAGGCCGACATCGAAGCCACGATCGAGGAGGTGGCCGTCGGATACTGGACCGTCGTGCAGCAGAAGGAGCTGCTCGAGGCCCAGCGCGAGACCCGTGAGGTCAGCAAAACACGCGTTGAGATCGCCCGCAGCCGACTCAACGCCGGCACCGGGTCCCAGACGGACCTCAATCTCGCTCGGGTCCAGCTCAACACCGACAAATCGGCGGTGGCCGAGCAGAAGATCGCGGTGACCGAAGCGAAAACCGAACTGAACCGGCTGATGGGGCGGGAGGCCGATACGCCCTTTTCGGTCGAGGCGACGATCGATATCGACGAATCCTTGGTCTACGACCAGGTTCGCGATTCCGCCCTGTCGGCGAACCGACAACTCCAGGTCGTCCAGCGCGAAACCCAGATCGCCGAGGAACAGATTAAGACGACGAAGTCCCGATGGTGGCCCTCGCTGAATGCATCTCTCTCGTACAACTATCAGGAGTTTCACGAGGGAGTGGCTCCGAGCTTCAACACCGAGCCGGAATTCTCGTACACGTTCAATCTCAGCGTCCCCCTGTTTCAGGGGTTCAACGTGCTACGCGAAGTCCGAAACGCACGCACCAGTCGAACCGTCGCAGACATCGAAGTAGCCCGCGAGAAAACCCGCATTCGCGCCGACGTTCGCCGCGCATTCGAGGCCTACCGGCGTCACACCGAACGGGTCGAACTCGCCAGAGAATCCGTGGATCTGGCCAGTCAGAATGTAGAGGTGGCGCTCTCGGAGCTTCGCGCCGGGACCATCACCCAGATCGACTACCGGCAGGTCCAACTCGATCTGCGCGACGCACAGATTCGGCTCATCGAGGCCAAATTCCAGGCCAAGAAGGCCGAGATTCAACTCGAACGCCTCGAGGGCGAGCTCTACGACGACTACATGTGAGACAGTACGTCATCGATGACGCGCCAGAAGGCGCGTCGGGGGCTGACCCGCCCTCCGACGGACCAGCGCCCGACCATCGGGTCGTTTCGCTCGTCGAGCTCATCTCGGTCGAAGAACAGATATGAATCGTCGTCGGTACGCCCGAAGGTCACGAATCGACCCGGCGCGTAGTCTTCGCCCGGCCCGGTGATCGGCGATTCGTCCTTCATGTGGGACTCAAGCTCGGCGAATTCGCCGGCGATATCCAGATTGCCGACCCGAAGTTCACCGTGACGGCTGCGCAACTCCCTGAGTGCCATGGGTAGTTGGAACCGACTCTCTTCGGTCTCCCCCTCCGCACCCAGCGATACGTCCTCGGCGTCCTCGCCCGGAAGACCCACCAGAAGTTTGAGTTCGTCGGCGCCCCCCTTCGCGGGTGCGATGAGATATCCGAGCGCCCCGTCGGCACGGCCGTCGACGTCCGCGACGGCGATGCAGCGTTCGCGTAGCAGCCGGTACGTCGCAGGCATCCTGGACCGAAGCGGTCCAAGGATCCGGTCGACCGCCTCGTCGACCGAGCCGATCCCTTCGAGGTCGTAGCACTCCGGCGAAAACGGCTCGATCAGCCCCTCGCGGGTGACGAGCCCGCCCTCGGCCGTTTTGGCGTACGGTTCCGCCGCCCCGGATGCCGCGCCGCAGACAGCCTGCCGCCAGCGTCTGGGCTCGCCACTCTCTTCGAGGCTCGCCGGAACATCCACCCGCTCGTAGGCTTCGTCTGGGGCGTCCGGCACCTCGTCTTTGGGCGGGTCAACCGAAAGATCCACCGCGCCGGGTTGGACGGCGCTCCAGGCGAATCCTTCCTGGGATTCGATCGCCCTGAGGTCCGCGCATTCCTGCCAGAGGCTCAGCCCCTCGTCGACAATCTCCGAGATCAGCCGATCCTCGGCGCGAAGGGCGGCGCCCTCTTCGTCGAGCACATCGGAGCCCTCTGTATCGCCTCCTGCCTGCTGGCGGAGCTCGCGGCGCTCCTCCTCCGAGAGGTGCTCCTCAAGAAAGGAGTTTTTGATGTCTCGGGCGTCATCGCGCAACGCCTCGATCACATCCTCCCGAAACCCGATGGCGCGGGCCCTCACGTGGTCGTCCTCTACCGACTCGATCGCTTCGTCAGCCCGCTCCATGAGTCCGTTGAGCCGCTCGTCGTGCTCGTCTTCCCATTCCGTACGCTTTTGTTCGAACTCTTCGAGCAATTCCACCGACGGCGACCGGCCCGGTGACGACGTTATCGTACGACGTCCCCACCAGAGGCGTTGTCGCAGACCGGTGAGTTCATCGAGGGCCTTGTCGATGCGTTCCCGGAGGCGTTTGCGCGCTTCGTCGCGGGTCATTCCGGCCCGGGAGACATCGTCGACGGGAACCCGGGTCTCTCGATGGTCCCCGAAGGCCTCGACCGAGACGGTCGCCAGACCTGCGGCCCGATCGAGTTCGACCAACTCGCCGGTTTTTCCGGCAAACATTCCGGATTCAATGGTGACCTCGTCGCCCTTTTTCACATCGTCCTCCGTAGCGATTCCGCAGCACAATCGACGCTCCGAACGGATGGTCCCGACACCGACGGCTGTCAAGGCGCCGGGGCCGTCCCTCCGCTGTACATCCCTTCGCGACCCCGGTTTTCGTGCGGGCGCCAAACAGGTTGCAGGGACTTTTCGGGTATGTTAAAAACCCTCAAGTCAAGCAGGTGACTGCGCGACATAAGCTCCGAGACGTTGTCGACGAGCCAGGCCTCCCTCTGGGAGCCTGTTTTTGGTGGTCTTCGAATCTTTCGGAGACTTCGTGCATCGCATCCCGACCGAGTCGACAGCTCGGTCACGTGGATGGATTTCACTGTAGAACGAACATGCGAGACAGGAAGAATGAGCAAAGTTCAAGGTAAAGTGAAGTGGTTCAACGAAGACAAAGGTTACGGATTCATCGCCCGGGATGACGGCGGTGAGGACGTGTTTCTCCACTTCAGCGCCCTTCAGCAAGAAGGCTTCAAAACGATCGAGGAGGGAGCTGAGGTCGAATTCGAGGTCGAGCACGGCCCGAAGGGTCCGAAGGCCACCGAAGTAAATCCGCTCTGACGAGCGAGTCTCGCGAGGCATCCCCGGCGGTTCGCCGCCCTCGGATGTCTCGCTGACAACTGAACCCGCGCCGCCTTCCGGCGGTGCGGGTCTTTTTTTGTTAGTTGTTATCGCCCTCCTGCCAGGCCCGCGCCAGCGTCATCAGCTTGCCGATGATATCGGCCTTGGCATCGGAGTAGGCCAACAACGTGTCGATCCCCTCCTCCTCGACGATCTCTCGCTTGCGCTCCGCGTATTTTTCGGCCCACTCCCGATTCTCGTCGGCGCGCAGAAAATCCCGAAACAACAGGTTCTGTCTCCACAATTCGCCGTCATGCTCTACGATGGCGACGTTGACAGCCACACCGTCATCCGGCCGACGGCGAAGCAGGAGCCGACCGGGCACACCATCCTCACCGAAGTACTCGTACCCCAGAGCCGTGATGTCCAACACATGAGGTTGTACCGCCTCCAGCGACTCGACACCGACGAGAACATCGACGACCGGTTTGGCGAGCAGTCCTTCGACGGCCGTGCTCCCGAAATGCTCGATATCTACGACGGCTCCGCCGAGTGCGTCGATGATCCGCAGGGCCTCCCGTTCGAAAATATCGACCCACTTCGGATCGTGGGACTGCAGTTCGATGCGTTCGTCGTAGCCCATCGGCTCTCTCCCGTGTCGCGGTAGTTGCCGTCACGAAAGGGTAAGAGACGACACCCTCGATGGCGAGCGACCGGACCCCGACGATGCCTGTAAATGTTCGTTGAATGGTTGACGGCGGTGCACCTCGTACCTAGCAATCTTGCGTCGGCGCGTTGCGGCACGTACACGCTTCGCTGATTCATCCACTGATGTCTCTTTGTTGGTCTTCATCCACGGGGTTTCCCCTATGAGCCAAGACGACGCGATTCGCGACTGGGACGATTTCTGGCCCAAATTCAACACCTCCGATGCCGCCGGCCAGCTCGAGTTGGCACGGACACAGGTTCGAAAGTTGGACGAATTCGACGGTGATTGGGCCGCCGAGCTCATCAAACAACTCGCGGCCTCCCTGTCGGAGACCGACCAGCTCGGCGAGGTACTGGAGCTTCTCGAGGAGATTCGAGAGGCCCATCCGGAGGCGGTCGCCTCCCAGGAGCCCTGGATGACCGTCAAGGAACTGGTGATCCGGCTGCAGGCGGACGCGCCGGTCGGGGACGACCTCGTCGCCGACATCGTCGAGGCGATGCCCCAGGATCCGGATACGATCTTCCGCGCCCTCACCGTGATGATGTACCACGGGCTCGGCGAACCGATGATCGAGCCGATGCTGTCGGCCTGGCCCGATGTCGCCCGAGACGAGTCGGTGATGCCCTGGGCAAAGCGCCGATTCGCCTGGCGCGCTCTCACCCTCGTGCTCCTCGATGCCGTCGACGCCGACGCGGACCTCGACGAGTCCGACCCCGACCTCTGGGAGCGGCTTGGACCGCTGACGGTCGACGAGATGCGCGAGAGCAACGAACGCCTCATTCGCCATTTTGCCGGTCGCCCCGACATTTCGATCGATGAACTCGAAGTCGACTCCGACGACCTCGAGGCGCTTCGCGACGAGGTGATGATGCAGGTTGCCACCTTCACCGGGTGGCTGCGCGACGAGGCCGGGTGGACCACGGGCCGAAGCGCCCTCGCCTTCACGGTCGTCGACGAGTTCTTCCGGCGCACGCTGACCGATCGCCTCAGCGACGGAGACCGGCGATACCAGGCCGACGAGCTCGCCGATGACGTCGCCGCGATCCTCGACGATGCTTCGCTGCTGGTGCCCTCCCCCGACATCGTCGACGCCTACCTGGATGTGGAGTACGAACATCTCCTGACCAGCAGTCATCAGGGCGTCACGTTGATCACGGCACTCGATCACTGGCTCGACTATCTGGCCGATCGAGGGTTGCTGTCGGACGACGACGCCGAGACCCTGGCAGATGCCATGAGCGAGCGACTCGAAGGCCTGGTCGAACGGCTGGAACTCGCCACCGACGACCGACGACTGGTTCAGGACCTTCGGGATGCCGTCGACCTCGACGAATAATTCTGGCGACACCGACGGCCTGGATGCCACGGTCTTGCTCGATGCCCGGTCGACCCATGGGTCGACCAGCGGCATCGGCCGATACGTCCAACAGTTGATCCGGCGTGCGCTGGAGATCGACCCGGCCATTCGGTTCAGACTGATCGTCCACCCCTCCGACCTCGACGCCTTCGATCATCCGCGTATCAAGACCCGAGGGTTTCGGGCCGATCCCAACTCACTTGTCGACACCCTCGGCCTTCGTTGGGCGCTCGATTTCTCGGATGTCGACCTCTTCCATGCCCCGGCAAACCTCCTCCCGGCCGGCGACATCCCCGTCCCCACCCTGCTGACCGTCCACGATATTATGTGGCTGAAGGGTCCGGGCTACTGGACCGACATCTGGTGGCGCGAATGGATCACCGGAACCTACTACAGGACGGTCCTGCCGCGCTCCATCGAAAAGGCCGACCGGCTCGCAACCGTCTCCGAGACGATCCGTGACGAAATCGTCGACCGATTCCCCTCCAAAGAGGGACGGATCGACGTCACGCCCAACGGGGTCGACCCGTTGTTCGAGCCGATCGACGAACGGGTCGCCCAAAAGGAACTCGGTGATATCATCGATCCCGGCACCCGGTTTGTGCTGACCGTCGGACGAGGCTCCCCGTATAAAAACCACCCGGGCGCAGTCGATGCCTTTCTGCAGGCTTACGGCGACAACCCGGACCTACATCTCGTATTGGTACGCACCAAGATCCGCGCCCGAGAACCGAGGCTTCAAAGACTCCTGTCAACGCCACGGGCCCAAAATCGGATTCACGTTCTCCATCGCATCTCTGGCGATGAACTCTTGGCGCTGTACAACGCCGCCGAAACATTCTTGTTTCCATCGTTTTACGAGGGCTTTGGACTTCCCATCGTCGAGGCGATGGCCTGCGGGACGCCGGTGGTCACATCGTCGATCGGGGCCCCGGCCGAAGTCGCCGGATCCGCCGCACTGACCGCCGACCCGTATCACCCGGCCGACATCGCCGCCGCCCTCGAATCCCTCGATCCGCAGACCGGCGACTCCGAGCTGCGACGGGAGCTCATCGAGGCAGGACACCGGCGGGCAACCTCCTTTAGCTGGCGTCGGTGCGCCCGCCGGACCCTTGCCGCATACCGACGTATCAGCGAAACATGATGGCGCCGGTCGAGTAGCGGCCATTCATCTCGCGGCCACAAAGGGATCATGGAACGTCCGATCAAGTCGTTTTTGACAGCGATCATTCGACGGGTCGTCGGCCGACGATACCACGCCGTCTTCCTGGGAAGCCTCGTACTCACGGCACTGGCCACCTGGGCTATCGTCGCCAACTGGAACATCAACAGCGACTTCAGGGCGCTGCTTCCCAGCGATTCCGAGACGACGCGTGAGATGGACGCCGTCGATGCACGCGTCGGCTCCGACGCGGCGTTGTTCGTCGTCATCGACTCGCCGGAGATGCCCAAAAACAAGGAGTTCGCCCGCGACCTCGCCGACGAGCTACGAGCACTGGACGCCGTCTCGCTGGCTCACTTCCACAACGACAAGACATTCTTCGAGAAACACCAGCTTCTGTATCTGAGCAGAGAGAAGCTGACGGAACTGCGCGAGCACATCCACGAGGAGATCCAGACGGCCAAAAAGGAAGCGAACCCGCTCTTTGTGTCGCTCGATGACGACTCCGGCGATGACTCGCTGAGCCCCGAGGAGATGGCCCGGTCTTCGGAGGGCACCCATCGCCAGATGAAAGAGTACCTGGCGAGCGACGACGGGTACTCGTTGACGATGGTGGTACGGTTCGGACGGTCTTCAGCGGATCTCCAGGCCACCGACCAACTGCTCGAACAGGTCCGTGAGACCGCTAGCTCACTGAATCCCCGGTCCTATCATCCCGAGATGACCGTCGATTTCGGCGGGGGGCTGGTCAACCGGCAGCAGACCTACAATACGATCCTGTCAGATATCCAGACCTCGGCGATCTTCACCCTGGGCGGACTGTTCCTGGTGATTGCACTCTACTTTCGGCGGTTTCGCGCCGTCTCGCTGGTATTGGCCCCGCTGATGATGGGGGTCATCTGGACGCTGGCCCTGGCGTTCCTCTTGTTCGGCGAACTGACGACCATCAGTGTCTTCATCTTCGCGATCCTGCTGGGCCTGGGCATCGACTACAGCATCCACCTGTTGAATGGCTATGACGAGCAACGCTCCCGCGGCCACGACCCCGTCGAGGCGCTGGTGCGCTGCTACCAGGGCACGGGCGTGGCCACCGGGATCGGGGCTGCCACCACTTTTACGACCTTCGCTGTCATCTCGTTTGCCGATTTTCGAGGCCTGGCCCAGTTCGGCCAGGTCGCCAGCCTCGGCGTCGTCTTCACCCTGGCGGCCATGATCGTCGTACTGCCCGCCATGATCCTGGCGTGGCACGATCTCTGGCCCCACGAACGACTCGTCCCCTCCGCCGGCTCGGACGTTCTGGGAGACGCCACCCTGCCACGCCGGGCCTGGCGGATGCTGGCAGTCTCGTGCGTCTTGTTCACGGGCCTCGCCGCCGCCGGCGTTCCCTCGGTCGACTTTCAAGAAAACTTCGACAAAATCGGCGAGATCGCCTGGCCGTGGAGCCAGCCGACTCTCCATGAACGACAACGTCGGGACGCCCGAACCCGCGCCGACCGGCTGGCCGGACACCTCCGGAACCGTGCGATCGCCGTCCGAAAAGCCATCGAACCCGACACCTTCAGGCCTCCTCGGAAACAGACCACCACCCACCAGAAATACTCGTCGGCGCTGAGCGGTCAACTCTCGTCGGTGCCCACGTTCCTGATGTTCGAGGAGACCGAAAACGCGCGGAAGGTCTCGGAGTTCATCCGCCGCGAGCGCCAGCAAGGGCGACTCGACGCCTTCGCCTCGATACGTTCGATCTACACATTTATGCCCGGGAACGAGCAGCTCCAGGCCTCCCGGCTCGACGAGATCCGAAAGATCGAGTCACTTCTGGAACGTGAGGATCTGTCGGTCCTCGGAAAGAAGGACCGCGAGCGGCTCGAAGACCTTCGCCCCAAACTCGACGTCCAACCCTTCGATATCTTTGCCCTCCCCGACTGGACGAAACGGCTGTTTCGGGAGGTCGGCCCCGAGGCCCATTCGCCGGCGCGCGGCGAGCCGTACGCCTTCGAGTACATGATCTACGCGGTGGTCAAGCTCGACCAGATGAACGGCCCGGAAGCCCGCGAGGTGGTCCGACAACTCGAGCGGATCCATCGGGAGACCGGCGTCGACTTCACGGTCGCCAGCAAGGCGAAGGTCATGGTCGCGATGCTCGAGCACATCCAGAGTGGTGGGCTGCGGCTGATCCTGGTGGCCACGGGCCTGGTTGCCCTGCTGTTGATGCTCGCCTTTCGGGGACCGTTCCGAGGATTGATCGCCTTGCTGCCCTTCGGACTCGGGGTCGTCTGGATGCTCGGGCTGATGGGATGGCTCGGGATCCGTCTGGACTTCTTCAACATCATCATCATTCCCGTGGTCATCGGCATCGGAGTCGACGACGGCGTCCACTTTTACCGCCATTATCTGGAGGGCGGCCCCGGCTCGGTGCTCGAGACCGTGCGGTGGGTCGGCGCCGCCGTCACCATGACGTCGATCACCAGCGCCATCGGATTCGGAGGGCTCGCCCTGACCGACCAGGACGGGCTTCGCTCGATGGGCCACCTGGCGATCACGGGCATCGGCTGCACGTGGGCGGCGACCCTCCTCGCGCTGCCTGCCATTTTGTTGGCCGCCGAGGAGTTCGGCTGGACCCGAATCACCGGCACCGGCGAAGACGACGAGGCCGCCTGATGCGGTCTGCCCGTCCCGGCTACTCTTCGACCCGCTGCTTGAGCGTCGACTCGGAGGCCGTCCGAGGAAGAAAAACCTCGACCGACGTGCCCTCGCCTTCGGTCGATTCAATCTCCAGGCCGCCACCCAGATTCGTCACGATGTTATAACAGGTCGTCAGGCCCAAGCCGGATCCCTGGAACCGGGGATCGGAGAGTTCGCCCTCCTTCGTGGTGAAATACGGCTCGACCGCCCTCCGGCGGACCTCCGGAGACATGCCCGATCCATCGTCTATGACCATCAATGCCAGGTAGTCGCCGGGTTCCAGCCCAGGTTCTCCTTCGACGTGCCGGCTGCTCACCTCCCGGTTGCCGGTGCGAATGACGATCGAGCCCGACTCGCCCATCGCGTCGCAAGCGTTTGTCACCAGGTTCATCACCACCTGCTCGAACTCGCTGACATCGATTTCTGTCAGCCCGAGGTCGTCATCGAGGTCGAATTCCACGTCGATGCGATGGCTGACCATCTCGGCGATCAACGGCTCGATATCTTCGAGAAGCACATTCAAATTGACCGGCTCGGGCCGGCCGGCCGAACGGCTCGAAAACGAAAGCAATTGGCGGGTCATCTCCACGGCGCGCTCGGCCGCCTCGATGATTCGGTCGACGTCCTGGCGGACCTCCGACTCCTCGTCGATGTTCTCGCCCACGAAATCCGCGTAGGTCAAAACCAGCGACAGGAGATCCCGAAACTTGCTCGCCATCTCGGTGGCCATGCGATTGAGGGTGCGCATCTTGTGGGCCTGCAGAAACCGACCGCGCACCTCGCGGTGTTCGGTCACGTCGGATATGAACCCCTCCAGGGCGATGAGCTCGCCGTCTTCCCAGACCCCGCAGCCCCGTTCGTCGACCCACCGGGTTTCGCCATCTGCTCGCACAATCCGATAGGTCAATTGAAAGGGGCGACGTTCGTCCAGAGCCTCCTGGACGGTGTTCCAGACGAACTCACTGTCTTCAGAATGAATCAGTTCGCCGAAGGTTGGGCTGTCGAGTCCGCGCAACGTGTCCGGGGCGTACCCGGTCAACTCTTCGGCCTTCTGGCTGACGAATTCCATCGGCCAGTCCGGATCGTTACTGCACCGATACGCCATCCCCGGGATGTTCTCGAGAAGGGTCGAAAACGCGCGCTTCATTTCCCCGGGAGGAACCGGCGAGATATTCTCTTCGTCTGTGTCCTCGCCGTCTCCGTTTCGTCGCTTCGGAACCATCGTGGTGTTGCTCCGGCTCAGTCATTCGCAAAACGTGCCCCGAGGACCTGTGTTGTCAGGTCAGCTCGGGGAGCTCGCATTGTCATTCATACACGACGATTGTTAACTCAGATCGCCCGTCGGGGAAAGAGCAGACTCACTTCTTTCATCCGGGTGTCACCCTCATGTCCGAATCCGATCTCTACCCCATGTTTCTCGGCCCCTACGCCGAGAATGCCGATCTCCTCGAGGAGACGCTCGTCGATTTCCTGCGAGACCACATGTATTGGCGGCGCAACTTCCACCCGGAGGATCCACCGGCGATCCCGACCTCTGCCTCCCACCGCGACGACTACATCGATTTCGTCGCGGATATGAAGCAGGAGCTGCACGCCTTGAGCGCCGACCTAAAAAAGTCGGTGCCGTTCTTTAGCCCTCGCTACGTCGGGCACATGGCCTCCGATCTGTTGCTTCCGGGGCTGATCGCCAACCTGGTCACCACGCTCTACAACCCCAACAACGTCGCCGAAGAAGCGGCCCCAGCGACGTTGGAGAAGGAGATCGATGTCGGTTTTCAACTCGCCGACATGTTTGGGTTCCCGACGGATCCGACCCGAGAGCCCTGCGGCTGGGGGCACCTGACCAGCGGCGGCAGCGTCGCCAATTACGAGGGCCTCCGAAACATCATCTCGCTTCGCTACTTCCCACTGGCCCTGGCCGACGCCGTCGAGACGACTGACCTTCGCATCGGCGCCGCCGGCCCCCTCGAACGCGCGGTCCGGGACCACCAAAGCTGGGAACTCTTTCATCTGTCGCTCTCCGAGATCATCGAACTGCGAGACGACGTCGCAGATCGAGCCCGAGACCGATTCGACCGAGACGACTTCCGCCGATTCAACCGGGCGCTGTCGGAGTCGCGGCTCGAATCGCGCGGACTCGTCGGCATGCACCGGGAACACCCCGACCTGAAGCCCCCCGTGGTCGTCGTCCCGCGGACGGCTCATTATTCCTGGGCGAAGGCGATGAAGATCCTCGGGCTGGGGACCGGGAATCTGGTCGACATCGAGGTCGACGAAAACATGCGCATGGACATCGACGACCTGGAGGCGACGCTGGAGTCGCTGCGCGACAAGCGGGTTCCGGTGCTCACCGTGGTCGGGGTCCTCGGGAACACCGAATTCGGGACCGTCGATCCGATCGGCGATCTGGTCGATCTGCGCGACGCATTCGAAGCCGCCGGCACACCCTTTCCCATCCACATCGACGCCGCCTGGGGCGGCTACCTCGCCTCGGTCTTTCGATCGGAGGACGGCGGCATGGTGTCGCGAAAGCGACTCCAGAAGGATTTTCACTATTTCCCCAGCCGGACGGTCTATCGGGCGTTCGATGCCCTCTCCGAGGTCGATTCGATCACCGTCGACCCGCACAAACTCGGCTACGTGCCCTACCCCGCCGGCGCCTACGTCTCGCGCCACGGCGGCATGCTCGATTTCATCGCCCAGGGCGCCGCCTACGTCTTCGACGTCGAAGACGACCCATCGAGCGATACGAACCTGCGCGACAAACTCCGAAACCTGGGACAGTACATCCTGGAGGGGTCCAAGCCCGGGTCGGCGGCGGCGGCGGTCCACGTGACCCACAACGTCCTGCCGCTGCATACCGATGGCTTCGGGCGAGTCCTGAAGGGGACGATCCGCGCCAGCGAGTACTTCTTCGACCAGATCGACGAGTTTCGCCAGCGACTCGACGGCGTCGTCGACGTTCAGATTCCCTTCGAACCCGACAGCAACCTGGTCTGTCTGGCGATCAATCCCGAGGGCAACGAGTCGCTCGACCGGATGAATCGATTCGGTCGGCGACTCTTCGACACCATGCGGGTCGATGCCTCCCAGCCAATCCAGCGGCGACCATTCATCGCATCGTACACATCGTTGATGGCCGAGGATATCTCGCCGGAGCGCGCCCGAAGGGTCCTGGAACCACTCGGCATTTCCACCGACATGCTCACCGAAGATCCCGCCCCGGACAGCCCGCAGAGCGATCACGTCTATCTGATCCGAAACACCCTGATGAACCCGTGGCTTCTCACCGAGGACGACGGTCGCAACTACATTGACCGATACCTCGACTATCTGGCCGACGCGATTCGGGATTGCCGAGCGGGCGCCGCGGATTGACAGGGGAGAGGGGCGTTGCTATGCCCACGCCGCGCTGCTATAGTATGCGGCCCTCTCTTTAGAGGATAGCACTACATCTAACGACATCGCCCGTTCATTCACCGTTCACCCCTCGTGGGCGGCCGTCAGCCGGCCCGCGAGGTGACTCAGCATCCCAAGGTCGTTCATGGCAACCCAAACCCAAGACTCCACGCAACCCACAACCGCCGACTTCGAGTCGCTCCTCTCGGAGCACGACCACGATTTTCAGGTCGTCGAAGACGATGAGATCACCGAGGGGCGCATCCTCGAGATCGGCGAAGACTTTGCCCTTGTCGACATCGGCTACAAGTCGGAGGGGCAAATCCCGGTCGAAGAATTTGAAGACGAGTCCGGCGGCCTGACCATCTCGGAAGGTGACGTCGTCGACGTCCTCGTCATCGAGCGCGAAGACGAATCCGGCCAAGTCCTGCTGTCGAAGGAGCGCGCAGACCGCAAGAAGGTCTGGGAGAAGCTCGAAGACAAGTGGGAGGACGACGAACTCGTCGAGGGAACCATCTCCAACCGCGTCAAAGGTGGCCTCCAGGTCGACATCGACGTCGAGGCCTTCCTTCCCGGCAGCCAGGTCGAATTGCGCCCGACGCGCAACCTCGACCAGTACATTGGCCGGGAATTCAAATTCAAAATCATCAAGTTCAACAAGGGACGCGCCAACATTGTCCTCAGCCGCCGCGCCATCCTCGAAGAGGAGCGCGAGGAGCTGAAGGAAAAGACCCTCGACAAACTCACCGAAGACAACGTTGTCGACGGCATCGTCAAAAACATCACCGACTACGGTGCCTTCGTCGACCTGGGTGGCATCGACGGCCTGCTCCACATCACCGATATGAGCTGGGGCCGCATCTCCCACCCGACCGAGATGTTCAACGTCGGCGACGAAATTCAGGTCAAAATCCTGAACTTCAATCCGGACAACGAACGGGTCAGCCTGGGCTACAAACAGCTCACCCCCGACCCATGGGAGGGCGCAGACGAGCGCTACCCCGACGGGGTGCATGTGCTGGGTAAAGTGGTCAGCCTCATCGACTACGGGGCCTTCGTCGAACTCGAAGAAGGCATCGAAGGTCTGGTCCACATCTCCGAGATGTCCTGGACCAAACGTATCAAGCACCCGGCCAAAGTCGTCGACGAAGGCGACATCATCGAGTGCGTGGTGCTGAACCTGGACGTCGACGAGAAAAAGGTCAGCCTGGGGCTCAAGCAGATCGAACCGAACCCCTGGGAGCTGCTCGAAGAGAAATACCCGGTTGGAACCCGGATTCTCGGCGAGATTCGCAACATCACCGACTTCGGTATCTTCGTCGGTATCGAAGAGGGAATCGACGGGCTGGTCCACATCAGCGACATCTCGTGGACCCAGAAGATCCGTCACCCCTCGCAACTGTACGACGCCGGCGAAGAGGTCGAATGTGTCGTCCTCAATATCGACGTCGAAAACGAACGGTTCTCGCTGGGTATCAAGCAGCTCGAGCCGGACCCCTGGGAGACCATCCCCAAGCGGTATCCGCCCGGAAAGGTCGTCGACGCCAAGATCACCAAGATCACCGACTTCGGCGCCTTCGCCGAAATCGAAGACGGCATCGAAGGCCTGATCCACATCTCGGAGCTGGCCGAACACCGCGTCGAAGAAGTCAGCGAGATCGTCGAAGAAGGCGAAGAGCGCAAGGTCGAGATCATCAACGTCGACCCGCAGGAGCGCAAAATCGCCCTGTCGGTCAAGCGCTTCGTCGAGGACTCCGACTCCGGGTCGGTCCACGAGTACAGCGACGACTCCAGCGCGACCGCTCAATTCGGCGACGTCCTCAAGGACCAGCTCGGCAGCATCGCCGAGGGGGCCGACGAACTCGACGAAGAGGAAGCTGCGGAAGCTTCTGATGAATCGGGGGACGAAGAGGCCGCTGAAGCGGAATCGGACGAAGAACCCGACACCGAAGAGGCGAGCGCCGAAGAATCCTCCGAGGAAGACGAGGCTGACGAAGATGAGCAGCCCGACACCGACGAGGAGGAGGCCGCGGAAGCCGACGACGACGCGGAAGAAGCTGACGCCGACGAGGAAGAAGCCGACGCCGACGAGGAAGAAGCCGACGCCGACGAGGAAGAAGCCGACGCCGACGAGGAAGACGAAGACGTCGAAGAGGCGAAGGCCGAGTAAGGCTGACGACTCTTCTCGTCGAAGCTGAATCGAGCGCGGCAGCGTCCTCCGCTGCCGCGCTTTTTTTGTGCATTGGCTACTTGGTATTACATCCCACGCACATCTCACGCATCTCATTAGCCGCACCAACCAGGCCATCCCCGACAGGCCATGATCGCATCCCTGGATGACAACAGACTGATCTTCGTCACCGGAAAAGGTGGCGTCGGCAAGAGTACGGTCACCGCCGCCCTCGCCCGCGGACTTGCGCGCCGCGGCGAGCGTACCCTTGTGGTCGAGACCGACGTATTCTCTGCGATGGACGGACTGCTCGACATCGAACTCGGCGACCACGAGATGGTCGACGTCGAACCCGACCTCCAGGCCATCAATCTGAAAGCCTCGGAATGCGTGGTCGAGGCGATGGCCCGACTGATCCCTAGCGAGCGCATCGTTCGAACCCTTCTCGGCAACCGAATCGCGCAGACCTTTTTCGAGGCCGCGCCGGGCGTCAATCAGTTCGCCATGCTCGAGAAGGTCCGGGATCTACACGCCGAGGTCGACGAACAAGGGGAGCCCAAGTGGGACCACATCGTCGTGGATCTGCCGGCCAGCGGCCACGCCGTCACGTTCCTCAGCGTGGCGAGCACTTTTCGCAATATGATCAAGGTCGGCCCGGTGGCCGAGGCCGCCGGAAAGGTGGCAGACATCGTCGACGATCGAAGCGTCTCGAGCATCGTGGCGGTCTGTCTACCCGAAGAGATGCCGGTCAACGAAACGGTGGAACTCGACGGCAAACTGCGAGACGCCCTGGGACGTGGCCTCGATGTGGTCCTCGCCAACATGGTTCACCGCCCTCCGCTGGACGGGCAGGCGGCCCGAGATTTCGACCTGTTGGTCGACTCGCTGGAGGGAGCTGGCTCGATGGTAGACGCACTGTTGGGTAGAGGGGCCGACGGTACCGGTGCACACAGGATCCGACGGATCATCGCCGGCCTTCAGTTGGCCGACGACTGGCACCGACGCGACCTCCATCACCTCAAACGTCTCCGGGAATCCCTGGAAGTCGACGTGTACGACATACCCGTCTTCTACGAATCCGATGGCCTGTCGGTCGCCCGTCGAATGATCGACTTTCTGGACCGTGAGACTCGACCCGAGCCCCAATCCCTTGCCTCGTGAGTCAACCGATTACACCCATCATCGAAGATGGTCGCCTGATCGTCTGCGCCGGCCCCGGCGGCGTCGGCAAGACGACCACCGCGGCGGCACTGGGACTCCAGGCCGCCCTGCGCGGGCGACGCTGCATCGTCCTGACGATCGATCCTGCAAAGCGGCTGGCCAACAGCCTGGGTCTGAACCGCCTGACGAACGAGCCGCAGCGCATCGAGTTCAACGGGCAAGGCGAAGAGGATCCCGGAGGTCTGTGGGCCATGATGCTCGACCAGACCGAGACCTTCGAAGAATTGCTGCGTCGAAACGCCCCTGACAGCGCCAGCCTGGAGCGTTCCCGCAGCAACGACATCTATCGGTTGATGTCGACAACACTGCACGGCATTCAGGAGTATGCCGCGCTCGAGAAACTCCACGAACTCTACACCAGCGGCGACTTCGACCTGGTCGTGCTAGACACCCCACCCACGGCAAATGCCCTCGACTTTCTGGACGCGCCGAAACGACTACGCCGGTTCTTCGACCGACGGGTCATGAAGTGGTTCTTGCCCGACGACCAGCGGTCCACGGGCCTCGTAAGCCGGTTTATCAATCCCGGGACCGTCGTCTTGAAGCTCTTGCGGCGGTTTCTGGGCGATTCCTTCGTCGACGAGCTGGTCGAGTTCTTCGATACCTTCCAGTATCTCCAGGAGACTCTGGAGGAGCGCGGGGAACTCATCGAATACATCCTGTCGGACGTGCGCACCCATTTTCTGGTCGTGACGAGTCCCGACCCGCGACGCATCGACGAGGCGTTTCACTTCCGCGACAAGCTCTCGAGCCTTCAGCAAGAGGTGACCGCCTTCCTCGTCAATCGGGTGACGCCTCCCTTCGACGAAGAGGACCTCGAAGGACTCGGTCCCGAAGATCTGCAGCGCGTGCGCCGCGCTGACGCCGCGCCGCTGGAAGCGCCGGATGCACTGCTCGACGCGATGGGTGAGCACTACGCCGCCCTGGCCCGGCTGGCACGCCGCGACCGTCATTCGCTGCAGCGACTCGCCGACGCCGTCGGCCAGGACGCCGTCCAGAGCATTCCCGTTCTGGGAGAAGACGTCCACTCGATCGACCAACTACGGACCCTCGGCTCGTTCATGACGTCGCAGGGCGACGCCTGAGGATCAGCCGCCGCGCTGGTCTTCGACGATCTCCAGGATTCGACCGACGACCTCGTCGGGATCCAGCGACGTCGAGTCGACGACCACGGCGTCGGGCGCCTGGCTCAGCGGCGCGATATCGCGGGAACGGTCTCGTTTATCCCGCCGCTTCATCTCGGCGACAACCTCGTCGAGCTCAGCCGATTCACCGCGCTCGACGAGTTCCTCCCACCGGCGCCGGCCCCGTTCTTCGGCGGACGCGGTCAAAAAGATCTTCACCTCCGCTTCGGGAAATACGACGGTGCCGATGTCGCGACCCTCGAGGACCGAATCCCGACGTCGACCGATACGTCGTTGAACGCCGAGTAGAGCCTCGCGAACCTCCGGAAGCGAGGAGATCTCACTGGTGGTCTGGCTGACCTCCGGGGTCCGGATTTCGTCTCCCACGGGCTCGCCGTCGCAGACCAATCCTTCGTCGGCGAAATCGAGATCGAGCGACCGTGCCACTTCGGCGATGGACTCGCCATCCTCGGGCTCCAGGCCGGCCTCCAGCGCCCGCAGGGCGACGATGCGATACAGGGCCCCCGTGTCGATGAGTTGAAAATCGAGCCGATCGGCCACCCGTCTGGCGACCGTCGATTTCCCCGCGCCCGCCGGGCCGTCGATCGCGACGATCATGCCCCCTCCTCGAGCGTCGTGAGCGCGGCCTCCAGCGCATCCAGGCAGGCTTCGTTCTGTTTTTCGGTCCCGATGCTGATCCGCAGGTGGTTCGGCAGGCCGTACGCTTCGACCGGTCGAGTGATTACACCTTCGTACAACATCGCCTCGTAGACCTCGCGGCCGGCAAACGGCATCTCGCACAGCAGAAAGTTGGTCTGGCTGGGGATCCAGTCGACCCCGCGGTCCCTCAATTCGGCGAGCCCCGATTCGAGTTGCTCGCGGCCCTGTTCATTGACCTCTACGGAGCGCTGTACGAACTTGCGATCCGCCAACGCCGCAACAGCGGCTTTCTGGCCGATCCGATTGCAATTGAATGGGGCCCTCACGCGGTTGATCGCATCGATCACCTCGGGCGTGCTGATGGCGTACCCGATGCGCATCGCCGCCAGCCCGAAGCATTTGCTGAAGGTCCGCGTCACGATCAGAAGCTCGTGCTCGTCTCGCATCTCCATCGCCGAGGCGTAGTCGTCGGCCTCGACGTACTGGGTGTAGGCCTCGTCGACGATGACGACGACGTCGTCCGGGACGGATCGCAGAAAGCCCCTCAAATCTCCTTCGGTGATGTAGGTGCCCGTCGGGTTGTTGGGGTTCGCCAGAAACACGATCCGAGTGTTGGGGCTGACCGCTTCGGCCATGGCCGGCATGTCGTACTGAAGCCCGGGCTTCATATCGACCCGGCGTACGTCCAGATTGTGCCCCCGCAGCGCGATTGGATATGCGCCGAATGAAAAGTTCGAAATCAGCCCGGCATCCTGCCCCCATCTGGAGAGAGCCTGTACGGCCAGACGCAGGAGTTGGTCGGAGCCGTTGCCGCACAGCACCTCTTCTACGGGCACGTCGTGGTGCTCGGCGACGGCGTGCTTCAGTTCGCGGGCGTCGCCGTCGGGGTAGATGTGGGCTTCGGCCGACGCCTCTTTGATGACCTCGCGAGCCGCGGGACTCGGACCCAGCGGGTTCTCGTTACTCGCCATCTTGATGGCCCCCTCGACCCCGTACTCCCGTTCGATTTCGGCGACCTGCTTGCCGGGAACGTAGGGGGAGATGCCAGTAATATGCTCATCGGCGACCGGTCGTGTCATGCTCGCTTCCTTTCTTCATCAGGCATTGAATGATCACGTCTCGTCGTCTCGGGTGACGTCGTAGGAGTCGACTTGCGCCCAGTCGAGCTCAGGCTCTCCACCGTCGCGAAACTCGAGCAGGTCCCCTCGAACCTCCTCCGGCAGGGACCCGTCGTCGTCCGCGATGGGCGCCATCGCCCAGTGGAGCATCGGCTCGCCACGAAGCCACGAAATCTGCTGTTTGGCGTACCGCCGGGTCCGCTTTTTTGCCTCGCGCACGGCCTCTTCCAGCGGGACCCCGTCGAAGAGATGCTCGCCCATCTGTCGATACCCCAGGGCTTGAAGCGGCTTCAAGTCGCGGTCGTACCCCTGCTCGATGATCTCGCGATATTCCTCGAGAAGCCCCTGTTCCATCATCGCGTCGAACCGCTCGTGGATGCGGTTGTAGATCTCCTGGCGCGGGCGGATCAGCCCGATCTTCAGCGGGTAGTAGTTGGGGTCGCCAAACTGATGTTGGCTCTGTAATTCGGTCATCGTCTGGCCGGTCTGCTCCCAGACCTCCAGTCCGCGGCGAACCCGCACGCCGTCGTCGGCATCGACCCGGTCGGCCCACTCGGGATCGACCTCCTGAAGTTTGGCGTACAGGGCGTCGACGCCCTCTTCTTTCTGAAGGCGCATGTACTTTTCGCGCAACTCGTCCGACGCCTTCGGAGCTTCGAAGATCCCGTGGACGAGTAATCTCAGATAGAGGCCCGTTCCACCGACCACGATGGGGAATTTGCCGCGCTCGCGGATCTCCGCAATGACGTCTTTGGCCCGGTCGACGTATTCGGCCACATCGAAGGGCTCGTCGAGCTCCAATTCATCGATGAGATGATGAGGCACCCGCTCGCGTTGTTTATGGCTCGGCTTGGCGGTGCCGATGTCGACCCGCCGATAGATCTGGACGCTGTCCGCGCCGACGATCTCGCCGTCGAGGCACTCGGCGGCTCTCAAGGCAAAGGAAGATTTTCCGACGGCAGTCGGCCCACCCACCACCAGAATCCGTGGCAGGTCGGGGGAAGGCATCGTTTCAAATTCCATAAATACGTATCATCGACGGTCAAAACTCTTTTCGAGTTCCATCAACGGGATGCGGAAATAGACGGGCCGGCCGTGCGGGCAATTCGCCTTGAAATCGATCTGATCCATCTGTTCGAGCAGGCCCTGGCACTCCTCGCGCGTCAGGTCCGTGGGACCGCGGACCACCGAATGGCACGCCATACGGCTCAAGACCGAATCGAGGGCTTCGTCGACCACATCACTGGTGCCGAGCTCCGACAACTCGTCGATCGTGTCGCGCACCAGGGCTTCGTGGTCGGCATCTTCGAGCACGGCCGGAACCGACTTCAATGCAAAGCTCTCGCCGCCGAAGGGTTCGATCTCGAAGCCGGCATTCTCAAACACGTCGAGATGCTCCTGCAGGGTATCGGCCTGCATGGCGTCGAGCTCGAGACGCTGGCCGAAAAGCAGAGATTGCGTCTCCTTGTTGTCCTTTTGATAAAGTACCCGAAGGTGCTCGTACCCGATCCGCTCGTGGGCCGCGTGCTGGTCGATGACGACCAGGCCCGAGCGATCCTCACAGACGATGTACGCCCGCTTGAATTGACCGATGACCTTGAGCGACGAGAAATACGCGCCCTCTTCGGCCTGCTCGGGCGGCGCATCCCCGATCTCACCGGAGTCGACCCGGGGCGGCTCCTGAAGCGGCTGGGCCCCCCGGGCAGAAAACCCGCGTTGGTCGTCCTCGCGCTCAAAAAACGGCGAGGCGACCTCGTCTTCGCCGGCCCCGGAACCCTGTCGCCGGCTACCCGACCAGTTTTTTGAGCCACCCTGATTCGAGCCCTGTTGAGACCGACGCCCGTTTCGAGCGTTCAGAGGCTCGAAGGATGCCATGTCGGGGCTGACGTCCCCGCCGGTTCCACGACCCTCATCTTGCTTGTCACCGTCGGAGTCGGACTCGTCGAGGTTGTAGACCCGGTCGCCCTCCTCGTCGACCCAGGGAGACTCCGCCAGCGCGTCGCCGATCGCGTGGTAGACGGCACGAAAGATCGGTTGGGTATCGTCGAATCGGACCTCGGTTTTCATCGGGTGGACGTTCACGTCGACCAGATCGAAGGGCACGTCCAGATACAGGATGACCGACGGATACCGTCCTCCGTCGAGCAGGCTCCCGTAGGATTTGTTGATCGCGGCACGGATCGTCGCATCGTCGACGTACCGACCATTGACGTAGGTGTAGATATTTTTCGAGGTCCGCTGGGAGTGCCCCGGCTCCGAAAAATAACCTCGGGCGACCACCCCGTTGATCGCCGGATACGGGTAGGTCTCGTAGAGGGCCTCGTAGACGTCTCGACCCATGACCTCCAGGACCCGGTCGCGTACGTCCTCGACGGCGGGCAGATCCAGCCGGACCTTGCCGTCGCGCTTGAGCACGAATTTCACGTCGGGGCGCGACAGCGAGATCCGCACCATCATCTCGGTAATGCGGCGGCTCTCGGCGCGCGGCGTCTTCATGAACTTCCGACGCGCCGGAGTGTTGAAAAAGAGGTCGTCGACCCGCACCTCCGTGCCGGCTTTGACGCCGACCTCTTCGACCTCTTCGAGGGTCCCGCCTTCGACGTAGACCCGGGTCCCAGACAGATCACCGTGTGGCTTCGACTGAATGACCATCCTGGAGACCGCGCCCATCGAGGGGACGGCCTCGCCTCGAAATCCCAGGGTGCCGATCTCGGCGAGGTCCTCCATGCTGGAGACCTTGCTGGTGGCGTGGCGTTCGATGGCCCGCAGCAGGTCCTCGCGCTGCATCCCACAGCCGTTGTCACGCACCCGAATCGACTCGCGGCCCCCCTCTTCGATGGCCACTTCGATTCGAGAGGCCCCGGCGTCCAGGCTGTTCTCCATCAGCTCTTTGACCACCGACGCCGGGCGTTCGACGACCTCGCCGGCGGCGATCTTGTTGGAGAGTTCATCCGGAAGCACCGACACCTGACGCGGTGAGTCGGCCGCGAACTCCCGCGCCGGGTTTCTGTAAGTCTCCTTATCCATGTGCTACGTACTCGGCTGCCAAAATTGTCTCTCAGGGTCGCGCGGTCGAGTCATGCTAACGCATCCGCGCCGAGCTTCAACGCCGACACCGCCGGTTCCGCGGCGCCCACCAGCGTACCATTCATCCGGGGCAGATTTCGATGCTTCGCCGAATCAAACAACGCCTCTCCCGCAGCCTGGACGAGCTGCGAGATGCCCTCGAATCGGTCGAGCGGCGCAGTCTGAGCGACCAGGCGCGTCGTACCGGACGAATCGACGGTGAGGTCGTCGGCGTCATCCTCGTCGCCTGTCTGATGCTCATCGGACTCGAGTACTACGGCGGCTCCAGCAACTGGAACTGGCTCGCCGACCTGGCCGCCTGGTTTGGCCCCATCTACGAACAGACGGTCCGATACATCTTCTCGGACAGCGAATACGACCGGCTCTTTCGGCTCGGGTATTGGGCCGTCGGAACCTTCGTCGGCTACATGTTGGTCCCGATGCTCTGGGCCCGGTTTGCCATGCGCCGAAAGATGACGGACATGGGCCTGCGCACCAAGGGGACACTCTCTCACCTCTGGATCTACGTCCTACTGTACCTCGCCGTGCTGCCGGTGGTCTACCTCATATCCGGGACCTCCAGCTTCCAGTCGACCTATCCCTTCTACCCGCACGCGGGCCGCTCCTGGTACGACTTTATGGTCTGGGAGGGGCTGTATGCCCTCCAGTTTCTGAGCCTTGAGTTTTTCTTTCGTGGATTCCTCATCCACGGACTCAAACGACGCTTCGGCATCTACTCCATTGTCGTCTCGGTGATTCCGTACTGCATGATTCACTTTGGGAAACCCCTCCCCGAGACGATCGGCTCGATCGTCGCCGGCGTTGTTCTGGGCCTCTTCTCGCTGCTGACCGGAAACATCTGGCTGGGCGTGCTGATTCACGTCTCGGTGGCGGTGACGATGGATGTGTTTGCGATGTAGGGCCGCGCATCCCTGAATTCCCACTTCGCCTGACCCTCCCACAATCAGTTTAACGCACTTCTTTAAATCCAAACGCGATATTGTTACGAGTCGGTTATAGAGATTTTTCCACCCAATATCTTCCAATTAACGATGAAGTTCAAAAAGTCAGAAAGAGGTTTCATCCGACTTATAGCACTTTTCCTCTTCGCCCTGCTGACGATCGGTGTCGCCAGCGGATGTGGTCCTGACGACCCGTGCGCCGACAAGACATGTGACTTCGGCACGTGCGAGTCCTCGTCGGGGACATGTGTCAACAAATCGACCTGCTACGTCGATGACGATTGCGTGCCGGGCTACGAGTGCGGGCCAGATCGCCAATGCGTCGGCCAGACCCAGTGCTCCGAAGATGCCGACTGCGATGCTGGGGTCTGCAACGACGACGGAATCTGCGTCAACCCCTCGTCGGGTTGCGAGCAGAATTCCGACTGTGTGTCGCGCACCTTCTGCAACGCCGAGGGCCAATGTGTTCCCGATCCCTGCAATGACGTCACGTGCAAGCGTGGCGTCTGCAAACGCGGCACCGACAACTGCGTTTCCAAGGACTCTTGCTCCGAGTCGACCGAAAACCTCGATTGCATCAGTGGTGAGAAGTGCGCCGACGGGACGTGTAAACCCGCCGCGACCTTCTGCGAGGCCTTCTCCTGCCAGCGCGGCGTCTGCGCGTTCGAGGCAGACGGCTGCCGAAATGCCATGGACTGCCAGGGCGAACGGTCGCGCTGCCTAGAGGGATATTTCTGCGACCAGATGAACACCTGCCGACCGGATCTGTGTGAACGCAATGACGTGCAGTGCGACCGAGGCGTCTGCGTTCCATCCGTCGGTCAATGCCAGAACCCGACCAGCTGCGAAGACGACGGCGAATGTCTCAGCGGCCACGTGTGCATCGACGGTACCTGCCGACTTGAATCGGTCGCCTGTGGAGACGCCGGCGGCGAAGGCGGTTGTCCCGGCAATCAGACGTGCAATTTCAACGATGGCACCTGCTCGGAACCCGAGGTCTGTGAGACCTCGTTCGACTGCAAATCCGGCCGACAGTGCGCCGGGCTGACGTGTCTGGGGAGCACGATGTGCAAGCCGGACCAATTCGAACCCAGCGACACCGCCCAGAATACCATCGACCTGAGCTCCGTCGCAGAGACGTCCGGTCAGCTCTCCGGGACCCTGTGCCAAGGTGATGTCGACCGGTTGAGCTTTGACACCACTGATTTCCTCGCTGGCTCGAGCACGGGCACTCTGATTGTGACCGTCGATGTCCCGCGCCGCGACAGCGGCTTGGGAGCCTACGAGGTGGCGATCCTGAAAGACGGCACCGAGGTTACCACCGCCCGGTCCGGAGCCATGGGACGCCAGCACACCGTGCAAGCCGACACCACGATCGGACTCACCGACCACGGCTCGTATGTCGCCGAGGTCCGTGCGTTGGACGACATGGAGCCGGCAGGCGTCTCCTACGACCTCTCAGTCAACGTGGTCCCCGGTGACGTCCAGAGTGCGTGCAACCAGGCCACCGAACTTCGCGCCAACCAGTCCATCTCGGGCACCACCGACGGAGCTCCCTCCTCGAACATCGGCTCGAGCTGCACCTCGCCGTCGAACAGCTCCCGCGAGCGGATCTACAGAATCGACCTGGAGGCCCCCCAGCAAATGACCTTCGAACTGACCCCGCAACTCAGCGATGCGAACCTGTCGATGAGCCTGCGCGGCGAGTGCACGCAGCCATCCTCGGAGCAATCATGCGCCGACAACTCCAGAGCGGGCGAAGACGAAACCCTCACTGCCCTGCTCAATCGGGGCACTCACTATCTGATCGTCCAGCCGACCGTCGACGGCTCCGGAGGCCCGTTCGAATTGACGACCGAAACCACGTTCAAGGCGTGCACCGGCCAAGACAACTTCTGCAGTGCGGCCGATGTCGCCGAGATCTGCTCGGCCGAAGGGGGACGTTTCCGGTCGATTCAATGCGATGCCGGCTGCAATCCCTCCAGCGGCGAGTGCTTCCCGCCGGCCGGCGATATCTGTGGGACTGCTCCGTCGATCAGCCCGCAGGACATGAGCTCTGGCTCCCCGATCATCCGGGAGATCAACTTCCCACAGCTCAACAATGAATACGAGATCGCCCCCGACGGGTGCCTGGGCAACCGGTCCGACCGGACGACCGGCCCCGACAAGGCCTACGAGGTCACCCTGCCGCCAAACAAAGGTGTGACCGCGGAGGTGACCTTCGCCAACGAAGTCCAGGGTGCCCTCTACGTCGCCGACACCTGCGACGACGTCAGCGGGACCTGCCAGAAGGGCGCCGCCGGGTCGACCGACGAAGACATCCGCGAGACAATCACCTTCTCGAACCGCACCGACTCCGAAGTCACCCGGACGCTCGTCGTCGACACCGAGGCCGGCCAACTGCTGGGGACCGCCCAGCTCAGTCTGGAATTCAAGGACGTCATCTGCACGCCCGGCATGAAGCAGTGCGCAGGCGACAGGGTCGAGACCTGCAATGCCCCCGGTACTGCCTACGATACCACCGACCGCTGCGGCTACAGTTGCAGCCAGGCCGTCTGCCAGGGCGAGATCTGCTCGAATGCCATCACCATCCCCAATGACGGCACCGAGCATACCTACTCCCTGCAGATGGGTGACTTCACCAACGACTACGACATAGGCGGGGCGAGCTGCATGGAATTTGGGTTCGACGACTCGCCGGGACACGAAGCCGTCTTCAGCTTCCAAGCCAATGCCGGCGACATCGTCGAACTCTCGTGGGCCCCGAGTGAAGAGCCGAGCCTGTATGTCGTCAGCGACTGCTCGGACGTCGGCGGCAGTTGCGTCGCCGGGATCGAAGACTATGGAAGCACGTCAGTCAGCCAGACCTTCGCCGTCAATCAGGCCGGCACCTATTACGTCATGGCCGACGTCGATAATGCCGCCTCGGGGATCTATGGCACGGCGACGCTGACCGCCAAGATCCAGCAGCCGACCTGCACCCCCAAGACCGGCAGTTGCACCAGCGGCGGAGATTTCTCCTACTGCACCCCGCTGGGACTTGGGACGACCTATAGCTGCTCGAATTGCTGTTCGTCGCTGGGCTCGGGCAGCAGCGCTCCCAGCACGCCGATCCCCGACAACGACTCGGCGGGGATCACGGATTCGTTGACTGTATCCGGCTGCAACGGAACAACCTCAAAGCTCTATGTCGGAGTCAATGTCACCCACAGCTTCGTGGGTGACCTGGTCATCGACCTGACGGGCCCGACGGGCACGACCGTCAATCTCCGCGACACTAGCGGCGGCGGCAGCACCAACATCGAAGGGCTGTACCCGGAGACCCTGACGCCCAACGAGGCCCTGTCGCCGTTTATCGGCGCCAACCCCAATGGGAACTGGACCCTCAATGTCGCAGACACCGCGAGCTTCGATACCGGGACTCTGCAAGACTGGCAGATTCACGCCGCCTGCAACTGATCTTGACGGGGGCACACCTGTTCAGTAGGGTGACATGCGTTCAGTCTCCCTTCTGACAGGTGGCCCCACGATGACAGCCCAAGCGCCCGATTCGCTCACAGACCGTCAGCAGGCGGTGCTCGACTTCATCATCTCGAACGTCGACGATGTCGGCTATCCCCCGACGATCCGCGAGATCGGCGACCATCTGGGCATCAAATCGACCAACGGGGTCAACGACCACCTCAAAGCCCTCGAGCGCAAGGGCTATCTGGAACGCCAGGACGGCAAGTCCCGGGCCCTCAAACCGCTGAGGACGCCCGACGGCGAGATGATCTCCGACGGAGAAGCCTCCCCCGATGTCGACGCCGGCGACGTCCATCGGGTCCCGGTCGTCGGCCGCATCGCGGCTGGCTCGCCGATCGAGGCGATCGAAAATACCGAGGATTACCTGAGCGTCTCGGAGAGCATGGTCGGCCATGACGACAACCTGTTTGCCCTCCAAGTCGACGGGGACTCGATGATCGAAGACGGTATCTTCGATGGCGACTACATCTTCGTGCGCCAGCAACAGTCGGCCGACAACGGCGAGATCGTCGCCGCGATGGTCGACGGCGAAGCCACCGTCAAGCGGTTCTACCGGGAGTCGAACCGAATTCGGCTCCAGCCCTCCAACGAGACGATGTCTCCGATCTATCTGGACGGACAAAACGGCCAGGGCGCCGAGATTCTGGGCAAAGTCGTCGGGGTCTACCGCGCCCTGTGAGCAGGCCGGCCGCCGCGCATCGAATGGCCCCCGCGCTGCATCTGATCAGTAGCGCGAGTGCGGGCGCCTACAGGTTGACACTCTAAAATTCAGCGTGGTAGGCCGCTTATCGAAATGGCTCGAGCCACGGCCCCGTGCGCTCGCGCCGCGATGCTCGAATTCCTTGCTGAACGAGGACGTCTGAACCGTGGAGATCGGGAACTACGACGCGCTGGTAATTTTTACGGTCCTGGCCGTGGGAGTCGCGACCCTGATTGTGTTATTGGCCACCTATCTTGGGCCGACAAACCCGACCAAAGAGAAACAAATTCCCTACGAGTCGGGCTCCGATCCCATCGGATCGCCTCGCGATTCGCGCTTCAGTGTGAAATATTACATGGTCGCACTGAGTTTCATTCTGTTCGACCTAGAGGCTGTCTTCGTCATTCCCTGGGCCGTCTCATGGCGCCAGAGTGAGATGCTCGGACACGGCCTCTACTCGTTCGGTGTCATGGCCATCTTCGTCAGCATCCTCACACTCGGGCTCGTCTACGAGTGGAGCCAAGGAGGTCTCGAATGGGACTAGAACACAACCTTCCGGAAGTCGTCACAACTCGACTCGAAGACGCCCAGAACTGGGCGCGCAGCTACTCGCTGTTCCAATATCCGTTCGTGACCGCATGCTGTGGCATGGAGTACATGGCCACGCTGTCGGCACGCTATGACATCTCACGATTCGGGGCCGAGATTCCGCGGTTCTCGCCGCGCCAGGCCGACCTCCTGTGGGTCGTCGGGACCGTCAATCACAAACTCGCGCCCTTCCTTCGGCGCATCTACGAACAGATGTCCGAACCCAAATGGGTGATGTCGTTTGGCGTCTGCGCCTCGACCGGTGGCTTCTACGACAACTACGCCACCGTCCAGGGCATCGACAAAATCATTCCCGTCGACATCTACATCCCTGGCTGTCCGCCGCGGCCCGAACAGGTCATCGACGGATTGATGCGGCTGCAGGAAAAGATCAAAGAAGAGCCCTTCGACAAGTACGCCTACGAAGAAAAGATCGAACAGCGCCGCGAAGAGGGCGTCGACAAGCAGCCGCGCTTTCGTGAACTCGCCGCGCCGGCCGAGTAGGTTGTCGCGGACCACCCCTGACCGGACGCTCCGGCTTCGTACCCACTGAATAGGTCCGACGCAGACCATGGCAGAGATTCTCATCGACTACGTCCGTGAGGAGTACGAGGACGCGGTCCTCGAATCCCACTCACGGCTCGGCAACGACACGGTGGTCGTCGACAAGGATGCCGTCCCCGACGTCATCCAGTTTCTCAAGGACGACGACCGCTGCAAGATGAACCTCCTGCGCCAGATTTCGTGCGTCGACTACGACAATCGACATCCGCGCTTCGAGGTCGTCTACGTACTCTACAGCCTGCAGCACAAACATATGCTGCTGGTTCGCGCTCCGGTCCCCGAGGACGACTGTGAGGTGCCGACGATCTCGCACCTGTACCGGACGGCTGGATGGCTGGAGCGCGAAGTCTGGGACATGTACGGTGTCACCTTCGACGGTCACCCCGACCTCCGGCGCGTGATGATGTACGAGGAGTTCGAGGGCCATCCCTTGCGCAAGGACTACGACAAACAGGATGGCCAGCCGCGCACCGAATTTCTGTCGCGCGAGCGCGACTCCGTCGAAGAGTTCAATATCTACGTCAAGGACCGCGACGCCGCCGGTTCCCGCGACGAATAACCTCAGCAGCGACACTCAAAGGCCATGGCCGAAGACGTCTCACCGACGATTGATCAGGATATTCACACGGAGCCGATGCTCCTGCAGATGGGTCCGTCTCACCCGGCGACCCACGGCACGGTTCGGTTCAACCTCACGATGGACGGGGAGACCATCGTCAAGTGTGACACCGAGATCGGGTACCTCCACCGGGGCTTCGAAAAGGAGTCCGAACACTCGACGTGGAATCAGGTCTTCCCGTATACTGACCGGCTCAACTACGTCAGCCCCCTGCTCAACAACTTCGGCTACGCGCTGGCGGTCGAGAAGCTTCTGGAACTCGACGTGCCGCCACGTTGCAAATGGATCCGTACGCTGATGGGCGAAATCAGTCGGCTGACGGATCATCTGACCGCCACCGGCGCCAGTGCCCTGGAGTTGGGGGCGATGAGCGCCTTTCTGTACTGCATCGAAGGACGCGAGATTCTGTGGGACCTGGTCGAACAGGTCACCGGCGCCCGACTGACCGTCAGCTACGGGCGCGTCGGCGGCCTTCGCGACGATCTCCCCGAAAATTTCGAAGAGGATTGGGAGTATGTCCGGGAACGGCTCTACGAGATTCATGAAGAGATTCGCACACTCCTGAGCCGCAACCGGATCTTTCTGGACCGCACCCAGGGTACCGGCGCCATCGACCCGGAGACGGCCATCGACTGGGGCTTCACCGGCCCGATTCTGCGGTCGGCCGGCGTCGACTACGACGTCCGCAAGGACCACCCGTACTTCATGTATGACGAGGTCGACTTCGACGTCCCCGTCGGCGAGACCGGCGACAACTACGACCGTTACCTGGTCCGGCTCGAAGAGATTATCCAGAGCATCCGGATCATCGACCAGTGCCTCGAGAAGATGGAACCGGGACCGGTGACCGCCGACGACCCTCGCGTCGTGCTTCCCGAAAAAGACGATGTCTACAACACCATCGAAGGGATGATTAACCACTTCAAACTGGTCTTCGAGGGCATTCAGGTGCCCGCCGGCGAGGTCTACAGCTACACGGAAGGAAGCAACGGAGAACTCGGCTTTCACATCGTCTCGAACGGGACGGGCAAGCCCTGGAAGGTCGGCATCCGCTCCCCGTCGATGATCCACATGGGCGGCATCCACGAGCTGCTGGAGGGCGGAATGCTCGCCGATATCATACCCACATTCGATACCATCAACATGATCGGCGGCGAGTGCGACAAGTGAAGCTCGCCTCGCGGATCACTGTTTGAAACCGAAGCGAACTGCCATGCCGAAAGTCACGATCAACAACGAGGAGATCGAAGTCGACGATGGGACGACCGTCATGGAGGCGGCGGCCCAGCTCGGCTACGACATCCCTCACTTTTGCTACCACCCGGCTCTGTCGATTCCGGCCAACTGCCGGATGTGCCTGGTCGAGGTCGAGGACAACCCCGACCTCCAGCCCTCCTGCCACATGCCCGTCAACGACGGCATGGAGGTGCACACCGAAAGCGAGCGAGTCGTCAAGGCTCGCAAGTCGGTGCTGGAGTTCATCCTGGTCAACCACCCGGTCGATTGCCCCATCTGTGACCAGGCCGGGGAGTGCAAACTCCAAGACTACTATATGGCGTACGACGCCCAGGAGTCCCGCCTGCGGACCGAAAAGGTCGACGGTGTGAAGGTCTACCCGCTGGGCCCCGAGGTCGTCTACGACGGAGAGCGGTGCATTCTGTGCACGCGTTGTGTGCGCTTCTGCGAGGAGATCACCGAGACCGACGAGTTGACGACGGCGCAGCGTGGTGACCACACCGAGATTCGGACCTTCCCGGGCCAGGAGCTCGACAACAACTATTCGATGTGCACCGTCGATATCTGCCCGGTCGGTGCGCTGACCGCTCGGGACTTCCGGTTCAAATGTCGTGTTTGGCTGATGAACACGACCGACAGTGTCTGCACCGGGTGTTCCCAGGGCTGCAACATCCACCTGGACCACTTCCGAAACGAGGTCCAGCGCTACCGCCCGCGCTACAACCCGGACGTCAACGACTACTGGATGTGCGACCCGGGCCGCTACACCTACAAGGAAGTCCATCAGGACCGCCTCGAGGACCCGATGGTCGGCGACAATGTCGTCAACTGGCACGCCGCCACGCAGGCATACGTGTCGACGATGGACGAGGCGCTCGACACCTTCGAGCCCTCGGAGAGAGCCATGGTCTTGAGCCCGCAGGTCTCCTGCGAGGGACTGCACCAGGCGCGTCGTTTCGCCGATGAGGTCCTCGAGACCGACCGCCTCTACATGGGTGGCAAACCCGGCGGCGAGTCCGACGACCTCCTGATGAACGCCGACAAGAATCCGAATCGCCGCGGCATCGAATACGTCTTCGGTGGACTCGAGGCCGTCGACTCGTTCGAGTCGCTGGTCGACGCCATGGAGGCCGGCGAGATCCGAGTCCTCCACATGATGAACAAACACATTCCGACCACCGACGACGCACTCCGGGCACGGTTTGTCGACGCGGTTGCCGATCTGGACCTCTTTGTACTGCAGGCGATGCACCGCGGCGAGATGGTATTTCCGCCGGACCACCGTGGAGACTTCCCGGCGGCCGACCTCGACGATCCGACGCTGGTGGAGCTGGCCGACATCGCCCTCCCCTCGTCGAGCCACGCCGAGCAGGATGGCACCTTTGTGAACGAAGACGGAATCGCCCAGCCGTTCAGCCAGTCATTCAAGCCGCTGTACAACAGCCAACCCGACTGGCAGATCTTCGGCCGCCTCGGCGACGAGATGGGTCACAGCCTGTCGTATCGCCGCCTCGCCGACCTGCGCGAAGAGATGTTCGGCGACGCCGAAGACGACGCCAAACCAAAGACATTGGACGACAAACAGTCCAAATCCCGGGCCCCCGCCGACGCGGCGACGCAGCCGACACCGGCGGAGTGACGCGTGGTCGACTAACTAGATGACGCTTTGATGACTGCTACATAAACGACCGAGACGCGAACATGCCGAACTGGCTCGCAATCATATTGTTCTTACTCGTGGTCCTGGGGGCTGCGACCGGCGTCATTTCCGGCGCAGTCTGGTCGGCCGGTTTCCTGCCCGCGATGCCGGGCTGGCTGATCATCCTGCTGAAGATCGGGATCATCGTCTTCGGCTTTGTGATGTTGGTCGCCAGCCTCATGACCCTGGTCGGGGACCGAAAGCAGTCGGCCAAAATCCAGAACCGGATCGGACCCAACCGGGCCACCTTCTTCGGCCAGTCCCTCGGCGGACTCCCTCACTTCATCGCCGACGGGATCAAGATGCTCTTCAAGGAAGACATCGTCCCGAATGGGGCCCATCGGACCTTTCACATGGTGGCGCCGGCCCTGATCTTCATCCCGGCGCTTCTGGGCTTCTCGGTGATCCCGTTTATGGACGAGTACTGTTCGACGGGCGCACCGATGGTCACCCCGAATTATCCGTTTGAGCTGTGCCCAAACGGGGAATGGCTCAACTACTTCCAGGTGATCGACCTGAATTCGGGCATGCTCTTTGCCTTCGCCATCGCGAGTATCGAGGTCTACGGCGCCACGATCGCGGGATGGGCGGCCAACAACAAATACAGCCTGCTGGGCGGCATGCGCTCGGCCGCTCAGATGATCTCGTACGAGGTGTCCCTCGGGCTGAGTCTGGCCGGATTGCTCCTCATCTGGGGCACGCTGGACCTCAACGAGATGGTCCGCCTTCAAGGAAAGCTGTTTGCCGGATGGATCCCGCTTTGGGGAATTGTCATCCAGCCGGTGGCGTTCTTTCTGTTCTTCCTGGTGGGGATGGCCGAGACCAAACGGCCGCCGTTTGACCAGCCGGAAGGAGAGTCCGAGATCGTGGCCGGTTACTTCACCGAGTACAGTTCGATGAAGTTCGCCGTCATTCAGTTGGCCGAATACGTCGCCACGGTCTTTCTGGCGACCCTGACGGCCGTCTTCTTTCTGGGCGGCTGGCAGGTGCCGTTTCTGTTCGCCGATGGCTTCCACTTCGGCGGAATCGGCGCTCAACCCGACATCGCCCTGCCCTACGCCGTCGTCATCGCCATGCGAATCGTGGCGATGTTGTTCAAGGTGCTGGTCGTCGTCTGGCTGCAGTTCATGATGCGCTGGACGTATCCGAGCTTTCGATACGACCAGGTCATGACCATGGGGTGGAAGATCGTATTGCCCCTCTCTTTGGCCAACTTCTTTGTCACGGCGTTTATCGTCCTGATCATCTGACCACCGCCCTACTCGTAACCGAACGGAGCACATCGATGGGTGAAGTCAACGTCAAAACCCTGAAGCAGAAAGACAGAACATTCTGGGAACAGACCTACGTCACCGAGTTCATCAAGGGACTCGGGGTGACGATGAAACACTTCTTCACCAATCTGAGCCCGAACAAAGAGGACCGGGACACCCGTACGGTCGAGTACCCCGACGAGCCGCGCGACTACCCCGACCGATACCGCGGCCGCCACCGACTGATGGTGCGTGACGACGGTCAGGTCCGGTGCGTGGCCTGCATGTGCTGCTCGACGATCTGCCCGGCGGACTGCATCCACATCGAGGCCGCCGAGCACGACGACCCCTCGATCGAAAAATATCCCGAGACCTTCGTCATCGACCAGCTTCGATGCATCGCCTGTGGCATGTGCGTCGAAGCGTGTCCCTGCGACGCCATCCGCATGGACAGCGGCGTTCACGTCAGCGCCTTCGAAGACCGAGAAGAGTCCTTCCATGACCGTGAGACACTCATGGACCTGGGCGGCCAGTCGATGGCCGAACAGGGTGGCGACCACATTCCGTCGCCGAACTGATTTCGATGACCGCCTCGACCTCCCGTCGTTGGATCGAGTGGCTGCCGGCGACCCTCCTTGTGGTCGCCGGCGCTGCTATTCTGTGGGCTCAACTCCGGGGACAGGACGCCCCGGCCGACCCCGGCGACTGGGAACCGGCCGCCCGACACGTCGCCGAGCACCTCCAGGATGGCGACGCCATTTTGGTCCATCCCGCCTGGAATATCGATGGACTCCCTTTCCTCAGTGACCGGGGAGACCACGTCCTGCGCCAACGACAGCCCGTCGCCGGCGACCTCCAGGGCATCGATACCCTCTGGGTAATGTCGGAGACGCCCCGGGTCCACACCGTCGACCGACGACTGCCCTTTTCGGCCCAACAACTCGACGTCACCGAGTTCGGTCCCGTCTCGGTCGCCCGTATTTCGGTTCCCGACCGCCTCCAAGCAGACTGGGAGGCTCTGAACCACCTGCAGGACGCCGACGTTCGCAAGGTGACTCCATCGGGCTCTGAACCCTGCACCATCTGGAGCGCCGCCGAGCGTCGCTGGGATTGCACCTCCCGCGACCGCTGGATCTACGTCGGCGAGGTCCTGAAGCCGCTGGGCGAAGACATCCACCGGGCCATCTGGATGCATCCTCCCGGCGGAGAGAGTGCCATCGAGATCACCTTCTCGGACGTCGAATGGACCGACTGGCTGACCGTCCGGGGTGGGCTCACCTTCATGGGAAGCCGGTTTGACGGGGGAAGCGACGTCACCCTAGAGGTAGCCATCGGCGGCGAAACGGTAGAGACCGTCGTGTTCGACGGCGAAACCACCACCTGGCGCCCCATCGAGGTCTCGACGTCGGCATTCGAGTCGCCGGCCGACGTGACCTTCACGGTCCGCTCGCCAAACGTCCGAGACCGCTTCTTCTGTTTGAACGCATGGACGTGGCGGGCGGGCGCTGCGCCCCCGACGGGCCCGCCCGAGCGGTCCGGCGTGGAATGAACGGGCGCCAGAATCGATTGCTCCACGAGGGCTCGCCCTCTACCTTCAGCATCGCCGCAATTCGACGCCACGCAGGGAATCAATGATGTTCACACTTCGCACCCGGGACGCACTCGTCGCCCTCATTTTGGGCATCGGCCTGATGACCATCGGCTGCTGGACCAGCAGCTCCGCCGAGGACGACGGCTCGTCGAACACCTCGACCTCGACCCAGGAATCCAGTGCTACGACGATGACCGGTCAAGCCCGGCACGCCCGGGGAGACGGCTCCGGGAATGTAGACCAGGATCGGCGGCGAAAAACCGAGACGACCAAGCTCGGCAAACGGATCGATCCGGGCGAGGTCCCTCCGACGGGAACCGAGGTCACGCTTTCGGAGGACGAATGGCGTGAGCGTCTCGACGACAATACCTTTCGAATCATGCGCGAGGCCGGGACCGAGCGGGCCGGATCCGGCGAGTTGCTCCACAACAAGAAGTCGGGCATCTACTACTGTGCGGCCTGCGGCGCACCGCTGTATTCGTCTCGGCACAAATTCGATTCTGGAACGGGTTGGCCCAGCTACTACAAGGGCTGGTCCGAGGATCGCCTCGGCACAAAGGTCGACAACAGCATGGGAATGACCCGTACCGAAGTGCATTGCGCCCGGTGCGGCGGCCATCTAGGCCACATCTTCGACGACGGACCCGATCCAACCGGAAAACGACACTGCATCAACTCCGTGGCTCTCACGTTCAGGCCGGCCAACGAAGATGGAGTCGTCGAGAATCCGCCCGAGCCCATCCCCAGCGACGCAGATCGCGCCGACGCCGCCGATAAATAACGCCCTGTGTTGCGCCCCGGCCTGACCAGCAAATACCCTGTCAACCGGCCTCGACTCCAACTGACCTGAAGGTTCTCCCACTATGTCCAAGACCTTCGACCTGTCGAAATTCACGAAAAAGGCCCGCAAAGCGCTCTCTCGCGCTCAAGACCTCGCCCGCGATCTCGACCACACCCACGTCGACATCGAGCACTTGCTCGTCTCGGCGCTCGAGGAGGACGACGGTGTGGCGTCGACGGTCCTCCGACGTATCGAAGCGGACCCGAAGGCGATCGGTCGAGATCTGATCGAGGAGCTCGAACTCAAGCAGAAATCCTACAAGCGCGGCGACGACCAGATCTACGTGGCAAAGCCGCTGCTGAACGCGCTGGAGGATGCCGAGGCCGTCGCCGATGACTTCGGCGACCAGTACACCCACATCGAACACATTCTGATCGCCTGCGCCGACCAGCCCGAAAGCTACGCGTCGAAAGTGCTGCAGAAAGCCGGGGCTACCACCGAGGCTCTCGAAGAACTCATCGAAAAGAGTCCCGGCGGCTCCTCGTCCGACTCCGGTGGCGACGTCGCGGTCTCCGAGACGCTCGACAAATTCGCCGAGGATCTGACCGAACTCGCCGGGAACGACAAACTCGACCCGGTCATCGGCCGCGACACCGAGATTCGACGGATCACCCAGGTGCTGTCGCGGCGCAGCAAAAACAACCCCGTCCTGATCGGCGCCCCCGGCGTCGGCAAAACCGCCGTCGTCGAGGCGCTCGCCCAGCGCATCGTCGCCGGCGACGTTCCCGATGGCCTCAAGAACAAGCGACTCTTGAGACTCGATGTCGGGTCCCTGGTCGCCGGAACCAGCCTGCGCGGTCAATTCGAGGAGCGCATCAAGGCGATCATCCAGGACGTCGTCGACAGTCAGGGACGCATCCTGCTGTTCATCGACGAAATCCACCAGATCGTCGGCGCCGGCGGCAAGGATGGGTCGACCAATGCCGCGAACCTCCTGAAGCCGGAACTCGCCCGCGGCACCATCAGCCTCATTGGCACGACGACCGTCGACGAATACCGCGAATACATCGAGGAGGATGCCGCCCTGGAGCGTCGCTTCCAGACCATCCACGTCGAGGAAGTCGACGTCGACGGCTGCGTCTCGATTCTGCGCGGCATCAAGCACCAGTATGAGATCCATCACGGCGTCCAGATCACCGACAAGGCCTTGACCGCCGCCGCCGAGATGACGGACCGATACGTGACCGACCGCGCCCTACCCGACAAGGCGATCGACGCCGTCGACGAGGCCGCGAGTCGACTGCGTATCGAGATCGACAGTAAGCCGACCGAACTCGATGCCGTCGAACGACAGATCGACAAGCTCCGTACCGAACGCCGGTCGCTGGAAGACGCCACCGACCCCGATACCGTCGAAGCGCGGGAGACCCTCTCGAATGACATCGAGAGCCTGGAGGAGGAGGCCGAGCGGCTTCGACATCGATGGGAGCTCGAACGCGATGCCCTCGAGGAACTGACGTCGCTCAAAGAGGAGCTCGACGCCACCGAGCGCGAGATCGCCGAGGCCAATCGCTCCGGTGAACTCGGTCGCGCCGCCGAATTGAAATACAGTGCCATTCCCAAGATCAAAGAACAGATCGAAGCGGCCGAAGAGGAGCTCGACGAGATTCACCGCGAAGAACGGCTTCTGAAGGACTACGTCGATGACAGCGACGTCGGAGAAGTCGTGGCCGACTGGACCGGCATTCCCGTCAGCAAAATGATGGAGTCGGAACGCGAAAAACTGCTCAATATGCCAGACAGGCTTCGGCGTCGCGTCGTCGGTCAGGACCACGCGATCGATGAGATCAGCCGGGCGATCTGGCGGTCGAGAGCCGGACTGCGGAACCCGGACAAGCCGATCGGTAATTTCATGTTCGTAGGTCCCACCGGCGTCGGGAAGACCGAGCTCGCCAAAGCACTGTCGGAGTTTCTGTTCGACAGCGAAGATGCACTGATCCGCATCGACATGTCCGAGTACATGGAACAATCGAAGGTCAACACCCTCATCGGCTCGGCGCGCGGGTACGTCGGCAGCGAACAGGGAGGCGTGTTGACAGAGGCCGTCCGCCTGAAGCCCTACTCCGTCGTCCTCTTCGACGAGGCCGAAAAGGCTCACCCCGACGTCTTCAATATCCTGCTTCAGGTCATGGACGAGGGGCGTCTGACCGACAGCCAAGGTCGGGAGATTGACTTCAGCAACACCGTCATCCTGCTGACCTCCAACGTCGGCAGCCGCCGGATCATGGATCTGACCGGCGCGGTCTCGGACGATGAGCTCGGTGACGAAGTCGAAGACATCCTCCGAGACCACTTTCGCCCCGAGTTCCTCAACCGGCTCGACGCGCCCATCGTCTTCAAATCGCTGAGTCGCGATGTCATCCGCAAGATCGTCTCGATCAAGGAGCGCGAATTGGCCGAGCTTCTCGCCAACCGAAAGATGACGATCGAGCTGACCGACGCCTGCCGCAACTTCCTGGCCGAAGCGGGCTACGAACCGGAGTACGGGGCCCGTCCGCTCAACCGCGCCATCGCGGACTACATCCACGACCCCCTCGCCGTCGACATCCTCGAAGGCCGCTTCGGCGAAGGCGACCACATCGTCACCCAGGTCTCCGAGGACGGCAGCGAACTCGTCTTCGAGGGCGGCAGCCAAGCCACCGACGCCCGCGAGGACGACGGCGAGGACGATGCGACCCCGACCGCCGTGGAACCGGCCTCGGAATGAACCACGAGCGACGCGGCTGGAGTGCCGTCACCCTCCTTCTGACCGCCATCGTGGCCCTGCAGGCCATCGGGTATGCCCTCCAGTCGTGGTCCGGAGAGACTGCCGCATTCGAAGCGATGTGGCTGGGCCTGGAGGTCTCGGAGCCAGTCGCTCAGGTGATCTCCGACGTCGGCGTCGGATGGACGCTCCTGGCCAGCCTCTTTGCCATTCGCCACCGGGCACGCTGGCTGTTGTACCCCGTCGCCGGCTGGTTTCTGCTGGACGCCTCCGCCGAGACCTGGATGCGCGGGCACCGACTCTCGTATTTGGCGGTCCCCGCACACGCCTCACAGATCCTCGCACCCGTCGTCCTGGCCTGGTGGGAACGACTGAGCCCGCACGCGTCGCACATCGCCCTTCAACGACTGCTGCGCGCCGCCATCGGGGCGACATTTCTGGCACACGGCTGGGAGGCGCTCCGCTGGCACCCCCGCTTTGTCGATTACGTCGTGTCGGCGTCGGAGTTGTTACCCGGTCCGACCCTCGCCGATTCAACGGCGACGCTCGTAGTGACCGCGATCGGATTTCAGGACCTCGTTCTGGCCGCACTGGTTCTGGCGGGCCTCCGATGGAGAGTCCTACTCGGCTGGATGGCGATCTGGGCGGCCTTGGCGGCGAGCGCACGGGTCGTCTTCGGCGGCTGGGCGAGATACCCGGCCGTCCTCCTGAGAGCCGCAAATGGCGGCTTGCCCCTGACCCTCCTCTGGCTTCATTCTGTTCGCGACGAATCACCGACCACGCACGCACGTGACTGACTTGGCCCGCTCATCCTCGCCGATCCCGACGTTTGCCGCCGCCCTGACCATTCTTCTGATCGTCGGGAGCCCGCTCATCTCGGCGGCGGATACGACCGGCCCACAACATCCCCGAGTGGTCTGGCTCGAGGATCCCGCCCATCGGGCTACAATCGTCTGGCACACCCCGGGCGCTCATGCCGAACGGCCTGACGCCAAGCACCGAGTCCTGTGGGGGCGCGCCGGCGGCCCAGAATCGCAGCTCCCCCTGGCCACGAAGGCCGATCGACACATCGAGGAACGCCTCGATCACGCGACCTTCCATCACGCCGTCCTCGCCGATCTCCAGCCGGACACCCGGTACCGATTCCGCGTCGTCTCCGGCGAGCACCGCTCCAGAACCTACACCTTCGAGACAGCCCCCGACGACAACCGGCCCGTCGCCGTTCTGTACGGCGGCGATTCCCGCTCCGATCGCAAGGACCGCCGCCGCGTCAACCGGCAGATCCGGCGCATGGTTCGGCAGGACGACCGCATCGTCGCCATGCTTCATGGCGGTGACTACGTCGAACACTCCATGGTGTGGGAGGATTGGGACGGATGGCTCGACGACTGGGATCTCACGACCGGACCCGACGGTGAGCTCCTTCCGGTCATTCCAGCCCGGGGGAATCACGAATTCTCACCGCATCAGGCCGACCCGGAGACCCCCGACAACTACAACGCGGTGTGGGGCCAGCCCGCCGGAAACACGCGGGACTACTGGACGACGACCATCGGCTCGCACATCGGGATCGTCACCCTCGACACCAACGCGCCCATCGCCGGCGACCAGCGCAATTGGCTGGCGAGCCAACTCGAACGGCTCGCCGACACGCGCCGATGGGTCATCGCCAACTACCACCGGCCGGCCTATCCGGCCGTCAAACGCCCCGGCGCCGCTCGCAAACACTGGGTCCCTCTGTTCGAAGAGTTCCAGGTCGACCTGGTGTGCGAATCCGACGGCCACGTGCTCAAACGCACGGTCCCCATCAAACGGGGAGGGCGCGACCCCGACGGAGTCGTCTACGTGGGCGAAGGGGGACTGGGTGTGGCTCAACGCACCCCGGACACCGACCGCTGGTATCTGCAGCCGCCAGGGATGGCCAAGCGCGCCCATCACATCCAGAAACTGACGTTTCAAGACGATACGCTCACGTATCAGGCCCTCGGCTTGGACGGCGAGGTCCTGGATGCCTACGAGCGTCAGGCACGCCGCCCGCCGGTCGAGCACGAGGAGGCCGAGGAGACGTCCGAGCAAGCTCAACCCGTGACATCACGCCGGCTTCCGGCCGACGCCACCATGGACGACGCCTCCGACACGAAACAGACCCGGCAGACCAGCTCCATTCTGGAACACCGCAGCCTGGTCGGACTTGTGCTGGCCTGTCTGGCCTTCGCAGGAGCCCTCCTCTGGCGCCGCCGCGATGGTTAGAGCACGCCGAACCACACCAGCACGACGGCCACGAGCACCCCAAGGGCGGGCAGCCCCCAGGTCAATGCCAAACGCCAGGCCGTTGGCAGGTCTTCGATCGGCGGCAGGCGATCCGAGGGCTCTGGAAGGACTCTGTCGCCATCCCGACTCTCGACCTGCTCGGCCATGCTAACCTCGCGGCGATCTTGCTCTTCCGGCATGTCATCGGGTTCGGGATAATCGGGTTTCGTCGGCGCATCCTTTTTTTGAAACTCGGCTACGGGTCCGGACTGGTCGGTTGGCCCACCCATGGCCGGTGCGCCGTCATCGTCTTCGTCACGCGCCACACTGACCAGCGGGCCGGTCGAAATCTTGCTCTCAAGGCTACGCTGCTGGCGAGGCGGGCGAGCCCCCTCCCACGGTTCGGGCAAGTCGCTTCGGGTCACGCCAATTTCATCGGGCTCGGGCTGCCGACCCGGGCTCGTGTATTCGACGAATTGATCGACCGACTCGAGGCGATCCTTGGCCCGAGGCTGCAGACACCGGGCGACGAGCAGCGTCAAACCCGGTGGATCGAGCTCGAGCAACTTGTCGTAGGCCGGCCCCTCCAGCGGACTCTCGACGCGGTGAGTCGGCTCGCGGCCGGTCAACACGAAGCTGGCCAGCGCCCCGAGACTGTAGATATCTGCCCCCGGCTCGAGAGTGGCGCCGCTTCGCTCATTTCGGACCTCGGGGGCCACGTACGGAGCGTCGCTGTAGCCCTCGAGTCGGGTCGGATTGAGCTCGTCCTCGTCGCGTCTCACCGCGTTGCCGAATCCGGCCAGACCGACGAAGTCGCCGGACTCGTCGACGATGACGTGTCTGGGGTCGAGATCACGGAACAACCATCCGGCGTCGTGCAGCTCGGCCACCACCTCGGCGACCTTGCGCATCGCAGTCGTCGCCGGCGCCGGCTTCAACCCGTGGGGCGACTCCCGGGTGACGTAGTCGTACAGGGAACGCCCCTCGATGAAGTCGCACACGACGATCGGTTCGGTGTCGTCGCCCTGTTCGAGCTCGACCCAGCCCCGAAACGTCGGCAGACCGGCGATGTCGACCGATTCCAACAGCGAGCGCTGCCGACGCAGCAGATCGCGCCGAAACTCCACGTATTCCGCATCGTGGCTTCGGCCGGGGTCATACAGGATCGTCCGCGCACAACACCATGTGTCATCGCGTTCGGTGTCTTGAACCAGCACGAGCTCGTGCTCCCGCCCGGTTGTCAGATGCCGTTCCAGACGAAATCGTTCGTCCCCTGTCGCTGCGTCAGTCAGAAAGGATCCAGATTCCATCGTCGCTCAGACCTCTGTAGAGAGTAATCTCTGCGCCATCGCTTCCCGCCGGCCCGTCGATTCGCTATAGTGCGCGGTAGACGAAGATACGGACGGGAGGGGAAATGGAGCAGAGATGGAAGGACCTCGGTCGGGCATCGACGTGCGGCGTACTCGCGTGCCTTTCGGTGATTGTCTACCTGCAATTGTGCTGTCAAGTCGACGTCCCTGAGTTCGGCACCGACCCACGGTGGGGATCGGGGCCGGAGGACGCGGGCTTCGGTCCAGACCTGAGTCTCCCCGTTCCGCTCGAACCCCTGCCGGGAGATGCCAATCCTCCCTGGCCCTCGGGTCACGTCCGACATGGCGGCATCTACCCCCTCGAATATATGATCGACGGTGACACGGCCGTACTTCGGACCGATCGCGGAACCGAACACGTACGGCTCGCCGGAATCGACGCGCCAGCCTGCGCCATCGGCCCGAATGCAGAGGGCCTATTCACCTGTGATATCGAACGTCCGGACCTGGGCGGTGACGGCGAGTTCTGGGGCATCGAGGCCTGGCAGCTCGCCGAACAGGTCACCCAAGGTGGCGTCGTGCGGATCGCCTGTCGAACCGACTCCGACGACGAATGCGAACGCGGCCGCCATGGACGTCCCATCGTCTGGCTGATCACCGATGGACGGGACCTGAGCCTCGAACTCGCCGCCGCCGGGGCCGCCTTCGCCTACACGGCCTATCCGGCTCCCAACCTCGCGGACTACTGCCGCGCCGAGAATCGGGCTCGCACTCGCAGCCTCGGCATGTGGAGCAAGCCGGCGTCGGTTGAACGGTATTTGTCGCCTAAGACCCACAACTGGTACAGGAACCGAGATGAACTGTGTCATCTGGCCCTTCGACCTTGATGCCCACGAACTCTACACATCGAACACCCCTCCGATTCGCCTCAGCGATGCTCGTCATCGGACTGATGGCGCTTCCGACCGCCGCCGGTGCCTCGGAATGCCCGGCGTATGAAGACCGCGGCGAGCGCGTCGCCGACCTTCAGGCCGAAGCGATCACCGAATCGTCGGGGCTCGCCGCCAGCCGGACGATGCCGGGACTGTTCTGGACCCATAATGACTCCGGGGGCCAGGCCAGGCTGTTCTTGTTCGATAAAGACGGAAAAGACCGGGGCACGCTGAATCTATCCGGGTTCAAGCCCAAGGATTGGGAGGACATGGCCATCGGCGCCTGTCCGCGGAACCCGGACATCGAAAACAACGAACCGACGCCGTGCATCTACGTCGCCGACATCGGCGACAACGACGCCGAACGGGACACCGTGTCGATCCAGCGTTTCCGGGAGCCGAGCCTGCGTACCGACGAGGGTTCACCGGCCGAACATACCGTCCAGGAGCCGACCTCGTTCCGGTTTCGGTACGAAGATGGCCCCCGCGACGCCGAAACCCTTTTGGCTCACCCGAAGACGGGACACCTCTACGTAGTATCGAAGGATCGCGACGAGGGTGTCAGCGACATCTATCGGGTCCCAAATCCGACCGTCGGACTCGGGAACGACGAAGTGTTGGAGGCCGAACGCATCGGGCAATTCGACTACAGCGATGCGAGTTTCTTCGGAAAACTGGCGACGGCGGGCGACGTCGCTCCGTCGGGCGATCACATCTCGATACGGACCTACAGTCGAGTCTACACCTACTGCGTGACCGGCGAGGATTTCGAATCCGCCTTTCAGGCTTCGCCGTCGATGGCCACACCGTTGCCGACGGCGCAGGGCGAATCGATCGCCTACGGCGTCGACGGGAACCACCTGTGGCTCACCAGTGAGAGACGGCCGACCCCGTTGATTCGACTCCGACAGAAACAGGACGGACCGAAAGAGACCAAGGAAGCCAACCGGGCTCCTGACCCCAAATCACCGAGCACGTCGACGGTGCCCCACTCGAAGGGCTCGACCGGTCCGCTGGATCGCGGATGTCACCACCCCGACCAGACGCCGCGCCAGTCACTCATCATTGCCGCGCTTCTGGCCCTCGCAGGATGGATCGCCCGGCGTCTCCTGAGATGAGGGCGCCCAGGATAGCACCGAGCCGTGTGGCCTTACGGCCGGTCAGGTTCGGCACGTGAATAAAAAGCGCAGGCGCCGCCCCGTCGGCCAATGCCCTGAAATAGAGCGCGTTGCAGACGTAGTCTCCGCAGTCCTCACTGACGCGCGCTTCGGGCAGTTTCGACGCCTTGAGCCGCGGCTCCAGTGCCCGCCACAACGACCCGGTCCGCAGCGGGGTACATCGACGTTCGGGGCCCTCAGACTCGACAGTGCCCTCGTCAACCACACCCTGATTGTCGGGTCTCTGACCGATGGTGTTTGTCGCACGGCGCTCCAGACAAATTCGCCGGCGACTCGCCCCGAGTCCCAGCAGACAGATCAGATCGGGCCATTCGCCGGCTTCGAGTTCCACATCGTAGTGCACCGGCAACTCCAGTGCCCGGCCTCCAGAGCGGTCGGCCGCCGCCTGTGCGACCGTCCAGGACGGATTGTACTCATGTTCGCCGAACGGCTCGAATCCGGTCCAAAGGACGTTCATGGCTACGCCTCGGGAGCTACGCTTCCAGACTGAGAAAGCCCATGAGATTCATGAGAATGAGAATGATGGCCAGCGGGGCGACCACGCGGGTCAAGAAGAGCCAACCGCGGAAGGCCGTGCGGCCGAACCAGTCGTCCTTCATCTCGTCCCACCACTCGTCTCGGTCGACGCCCCACCCGGCAAAGACCGCCACGCCGAAGCCACCCAGCGGAAGGGCCCAGTTGCTGATGAAGTAGTCGAGGTTCCCGAAGATCGTAGCTCCGAAGGGCTTGAAGTCGGCGAGCAGACTGTTCGACAGAACGCTCAAGAGCCCGAAGAAAAAGATCGCACCACCCAGGCTCAGGGCCGCCAGATGGCGGTCCATGTCGAATTCTTCGACGAAGAACGAGACGACGACCTCCAGCAGGGAGATGCCCGAGGTGAGTGCGGCGAAGGCAAGGAGCGTAAAGAACGCAGTCGACAGAAGGCTCCCATACGGTATCTGAGAGAACAGGACCGGCATGGTCTCGAAGACCAGGCTCGGCCCGCTTCCGGGGGCCATCCCCTGAGAGAAGACGATGGTGAAGATGACGACGCCGGCGGTGAGAGCGACGAAGGTATCGAAGAATCCGATGGCAATGGCCGAGCCGTACAGCGTCGAGTCCTTCGGCAAATAACTTCCGTAGATAATGACGGCTCCCATACCCAGACTCAGGGTGAAGAACGAGTGACCCAGTGCCTCGAGAATGCCGGCCGCCGTCAGATCACTGAAGTTCGGCTGAAACATGAAGTTCATCGCCTCGCCGAACCCGGTCGTCGCGGTCGCGTAGCCGAGCAAGAAGATCAGCAGAAGAAAGAACAGCGGCATCAGGGTGCGGGCCGCCCGCTCGATCCCCTTGGAGACGCCGCTGTAGACGACGCCGATGGTCACGACCATGAAGATGGCGTGGCTCATCGTCGAAGAGACCGGGTCCCCCGAGTAGGCCCCGAACATCGCCTTAATCTCCGAGGGGGTACCGCTGGCGAATTGGCCGAAGACCGACTTCAGCGCATAGGCGACCGTCCACCCGCCGACGACCGAGTAGAAACTCAGCAGCAGGAACCCCGTCAGAATGGCGAAATAACCCCAGATCGACCAGAGTTTTCCGCCGCGATCCGGGGCCGCGAGGCTGCGAAACGCACCGACCGGACCCGCCTGGCTGCGACGTCCGACGACCATCTCGGCCATCAGAATCGGCAGACCGACGAGTGCGATGCACCCCAGATAGACTAGCACGAAGGCCCCGCCTCCGTGCATGCCGGTGATGTAGGGAAACTTCCAGACGTTTCCCAGGCCAACCGCAGAGCCGACCGCCGCGAGCACAAAGGCGAGCGACCCACTCCAGTGCTCCCTGGTCTCTTCCGATGCTTGAGACATCCTGTCCTCTCGGTCTATCGTCGATTGGACGCTCCGTGCGAAGCGATCGATTCCTACGTATGGACTGACCGAACGTCAACCAAGTGTCCTCGGCCCCCGCCCTCCACCCGTCCGCCGATGTTCGAGACTCTGTCGACCTACGCCACCGCGATCATCAGTCTCCTCTGGACGGTGGCCGCCACCCTGACGACCTTTCACATTGTACTCTACAAGCGTGAGGTCCGCTCGGCCATCGGCTGGATCGGACTCAGTTGGCTCGCCCCCATTATCGGGCCCGTCTTCTACATGCTATTCGGCATCAATCGGATCGAGCGGCGCGCCGAGTCGCTACGCAAGGACCTGAAGGAATACGAGGCGCCCCCCAGTGTGGAGCCGCTTCACCCTTCGCAGGTCGAGACCGAGATCCACGACGAACAGTACCACCTGGGCGCGCTGGCTCATCTGGTCGGCCGGGTCGTCAACCGGCCGTTGGTGCCCGGCAACCACGTCGAGCCGTTGTTCAACGGCGACGAGGCCTACCCGGAGATGCTCCAGGCCATCGAAGGGGCCAAAGAATCGGTCACCCTGGCGACCTACATCTTCGACAACGACAGTTGGGGCGACCACTTCGTCGACGCCTTGGCCGATGCCAGCGACCGAGGTGTCGAGGTGCGCGTTCTCGTCGACGCCGCCGGCCTGCGTTACTCGTTCCCTTCGGTCTTCAATAAACTCAAAAGGCGCGGTGTGCCGGTGGCGAAGTTCCTGCCGTCGCTGTTTCCGCCCCATCTGATGTCGGTGAATCTGCGCAATCACCGAAAGACGCTCGTCGTCGACGGAGACGTCGGATTTACCGGCGGGATCAACATCCGCGAGGGCCACGTCATCGCCGACGAGCCCGACCATCCTGTCCGCGATCTCCACTTCAAACTCACCGGCCCCGTGGTCGCGCATCTACAGGAGATATTCGTCGACGACTGGAACTTCTCGACCGACGAAGACCTTCGCGGCGACGCCTTTTTTCCCGACATAGAGACGACCGGCGAGGTCATCGCTCGGGGCATTCCCGACGGTCCTGACGAGGACCTCGAGAAGCTCCCCTGGACCCTGCACGGGGCCCTCGCCTGTGCCAGGGATCACGTCCAGATCGTCACACCCTATTTTCTGCCCGATGAACCTCTGATCTCGGCGCTCAACACAGCCGCCCTCCGCGGCGTCGACGTCGACATCATCCTCCCCGAAAAGTCGAACCTCCCCTTTGTACACTGGGCGACCTTCGGACAACTCAGGCCCGTCTTGGAGCGCGGCTGCCGCGTCTGGCTGACTCCCCCACCCTTCGACCATTCAAAGCTGATGGTCGTCGACGGCACCTGGACGTTGCTCGGCTCGGCGAACTGGGACCCCAGGAGCCTGCGGCTGAATTTTGAATTCAATGTCGAATGTTACGACCGAGAATTCTCCGGCCGCATGGCAGAGTGGATCTCCGAGAAACGGAGCCGGTCGCACCGTCTGACCCTGAACGAATACGACAACCGGGGATTTGCCACGAAATTGCGCGACAATGTGTTCCGACTTGCCGCCCCTTACCTGTAGCCCCCACTGGATCGGGAGCTCTGGAACGATCGGTGCCGGCAGTTGTCAATCGACCCGCGGATACGATAGGCGCATCTTCCCAACAGTCTCTTCCACTACGGAGTCGCACCCATGTACGAAACTGGAGAAACTGCCCCCCATACTGGCATCTACCTCTTCGTCCGACACCAGTACGAGACCCGCTGTCAGCCGGAACAGGAAGAAAAGGAAGTTCCGGTCGACGAGGGCGACAAATTTCCCGGTTGTCCCGTCTGCGAGGAAGACGGATTCTGGCGGTACCTGAGGGCCAAGGACAAAAAGACCGACTGAACGGACACCGACTACATTCGGCCGGTCACCGGAATGAGCGCCCCGTTGATCGGGTCACCGAAGGATTGCATCAACCGAAAGATGATCTCGGCGAGCTGCTCCCTCTGAACCCATCGTGAGAAGTCCTGATCCGACATCTCCTCGCGGTTGGCCGGCGTGTCGATGACCGAAGGCAATACGGCGTTGATATTCACGTCGGATTGGCGCACCTCGTCGGCCACCGATTTTGTCAGCGCGTTGAGCCCCGACTTTGTCGCCGCGTATGTCCCCTCGCCGGTCCCCGGCTGGAGGGTCGACTTCGAGCTGATCAGTACGATACGGCCGAAGTCACGCTCCTTCATACCACCGAGGACCTCTCGCACCAGAAGCAGCGCGGACTTGAGATTTGCCCCCATCAAGAAGTCGATATCTTCGTCGGAGATGTCGTCGGCCTTGGCCCATCGAAATCCCCCGGCGCAGTTGACCAGTCCGTCGATCGGCCCGACCTCTGCCTCGATCTCCGAAACACAGGCCTCGACCTCGGACGGCGAGGTGGCATCCAACCGTCTCCAATAGAGGCCGTCGGCCTCCGAGTCCTCTACCAGCCCCGACCCGTCGACGGCGATATCCACACCGACGACATCGATGCCCGCCTGCAAGAATCCCTCGCAGACGGTGCCCCCCAGCGATCCCTTTGCACCGGTGACGACGACCGTCTCGAGCTCTTCAACGTCGTTGGTCCAATCCATCTCTGCCTCTCATCTGTCGGCTACAAAGCAATTCCCTTCCGCAGGTCAGGATCGTCACGACGCCCCATTCGTAAAGCTCAAGAACTCAAAAAGCCCGGGGAAACCCCGGGCGCGTCGTACACTGTGACGTAGCGTCACTTCATCGGCTCTTCGCCACCTTCGTCCGATTCCATGTCGTCTCCCGACTCCATGTCGTCGGAGTCGTCTTCGTCCATCTCGTCGGAGTCATCGGAGTCGTCACCCGACTCGTCGGACTCTTTCTTCATGTCGTCGTTGTCGACTTCGTCATCGCCGTTCTTGTCCATTGTGTTCTTCTTCATCTCCTTGTCGGCAGAGTCCTCCTCCATCGACTGTTTTTTCGTTTCCGTAGTCGAGTCGTCTTCCATGTCGGTTCCGCTCGTGGCGCATCCCACACCGACCGACATCAATCCAGCGGCGAGCAGCATCAGCATCACGTTGCGCATCGTACATCCTCCGTTTTAGTTCCATTCATTCACAGTCGAGAATCGACCGACCGGGTTCCCACACAATTGGCAGCCCAGCCCCTTGTTCAGCCGACATGCTCCCGACAGCGGCGCCAGCGGTCAAGCAAATTAAAGTGGGCATGGGCTACTTCGCTTGCTGTTTTGACCATTTCATTTGATTATTGAGGTCGTAACTGCGTCCAAGTTGTGGAGTGCCCGAATCATACCATCCGGGAGAACTGACATGCGCATCCAATTGCCCCTGGCTGTCTGCCTGCTGCTGATGACGACGTCCGCCTCCGCGGCCACCCTCGACGCGGATTGGTCGACGTCGCCTGGTGAACTCGACAGCCGATTCGAACGGCCGCTTCGCGGCTTTGACGGCTCCGTCTACCAGGTGCGTCACCGCGAGGTCACCCGATTCGAAGGCACCTGGAACCACTTCTTCGTCTTCTACGAGGGTGATCTCATTGCTCAGGGGATGCGCCGCACCGAAGAACCGCGCGGGCTTCGCGTCGGGACGATCTCCGACATCGTCTCCTACGACAACGAATACAAGATGGCCGAACGCCTCGTCGGACACTTCGGAGAGCCTGATTTCAAGGACGTGCGGACGCGGTCCGAATTTTCGCAGGAACTCGGCGACGCCCAGCTTCGCCTCAAACGGGCGGTCCAGTGGGACCTTCAGGGCGAACGTTGGCGATGGAATCTCGACGACAGCGTACTTCGATACGCGGTACGCTACAGCCTCAAGGGCGTCCGGGCTCACAAAGTTGTACGCGTCAAACGCGGGGCGGAATCAAAATACTTCAACTACCTGATCCACGACGCGTTTCGACGCGCCGGCATCGACATCATCCAACGGTTCGAGCAACGCTCGCGCAAGATGATCGTCGCGATGGTCACCGCCTCCGGTGAATCGGTGCGCATGGAAGTCGACGGGGAGCGGACCAAAATCGTCCCTGTTCAGGCCAAAAAGTCTCGCCGCACCTTTCGGGACTGCACCGTCCAGGGTCATCCCTGCACCGTCACCGTCTACCGGTACGGGTGGCATCCCTACAAAGTCGTCTTCGAGATGGACGATCAGGGCGAGATCAGCCGTCGTGCCCGCGGCGCCCTCGAGAAGGCTGGCGAGCGAAACTACGACCGATTCCTGTACGTCGACAACCGGCTCGAAGACATCTACGGCTCGCCGACCAACACCACGGCCATCCCAAAGAAGAAACTCAACGATGACCGCAAACTCGCCAAGGTCCATCGCCTCCCTCAGGGCATGGAAGCCTTCTGGAGCGTCTGGTACGACCCGAGCGAAGATCTCCTGGTTCGCCACGACATCCACGGACAAAACTCCGGGCTCTCTTGGTCGATCAATCATCGGCTTACATTCCGGCTTCACTCGGTGACCCGCGCATTTGCCGAACAGCGTGCCTGGGAGCAGGAGACGAGTGCCATCGAGAGCCAGCCTCCCGAGCGCTCCGCCCCGGATTCATCCTCGAAGGGCGAGTCCGGTGACGAAGGCGGCGAAAAGTCAACATCCGACGAGTCTCTGAAGGTCGTCGGCCCCGATGGCGAGGTGAAGTCCAAGAGCACCGACGAATGAGGGCCAGGACCGGCATTCGTTGACGAAGCCGCCCCCCTATGCCAAGCCTCGGGGCTGGAGACTCTCTGGATCTTCGACCCCCGCATTCTGGCGCCATGTCTTGGACGATCCTCGCATCTATGCTCGTCGCCCTGATCGCCGCAGGGCTCGGCCTCGCCTACTGGACCTTCGTACGTGTGGGTCGGGGCCCGACGCAGGTCGACGACCCCATATCGGCCGCACGGGTTCGGGCCACCCTTCAATCCGCGGGGATCTCCGTGGGCGCCACCGACATCCCCCCGCCGGAACTGTTGGCACCGCTTATCAGCAAGCGCGATGAGTTCATCGATGCCGTTCCGGCGCGTCTCGGAGGCAAACAGGCGGTTTTGGTGTTGCTCGGAGGTCGAGTCGTGGCGGCGGCATCGACCGTCGGCGCCTCGGGCGCCGAGTGTTTCGTCTTTCGAGCCGACGACGTCGACGGCGTCGAATACGGCTACGACATCGGCGGACAGGTGACCTTCCACGACGGCGACGACACCCACACCTTCAGCCACATCCCCCGGCGAAGAATGGACGCGTTTCGAGACGCTCTCATGGACATCTTCCGTCCCTGAGTCCACCGGTCACCCACGTGGCTCGGCTTGCCGTCCCCTATCGACTGGATAAGTTCCCAATCCCCGGCCTCGGGGCCAATCGAATTGTATATTCCTCCGACCCCCACGAGACCCATGGAATTTGTAACGGCTCAAGATACGAAGGTTCCCAAACTCGGCTACGGCACCTGGCAACTTGAAGGCGAGGATTGCCTGACCGGGGTGCGCCACGCCCTCGACCTCGGCTACCGCCACATCGACACCGCGCAGGCCTACGGCAACGAGGATCTCGTCGGCCAGGCCATCGACAACAGCGACGTCGACCGAGACGATATCTTTCTGACGACCAAGGTCTGGAAGGACAATGTCGCCCCCGACGATGTCATCGCCAGTACAGAGGGGAGCTTGAACAAACTCGACACCGGCTGGATCGATCTCCTCCTGATCCACTGGCCGGTCGAAGACGTCCCCGTCGAGAAGACTCTCGATGCGATGATGGAACTGGTCGACCAGGACAAAGTCCGCCACATCGGTGTCAGCAACTTCACTCCGACTCAACTCGAGCGCGCCGCCGACCACGCGCCCATCGTCTGCAACCAGGTCGAATACCATCCCTTTTTGAATCAGGACGATCTGCTCGACATCGTCGACGATCGCGACATGTTTCTGACCGCATACAGCCCCCTGGCGCGCGGTCGTGTCCTCGAAGACGAGACGTTGCGAGAGATCGCCGACGACCACGACAAATCACCCGCTCAAATCGCGATCCGCTGGCTGTTTCAACAGGACAATGTCGTCGCCATCCCAAAGGCCGCCGGCGCCGACCATCGCCGCCAGAACTTCGACATCTTCGACTTCAAACTCTCGCCCGAAGAGATGGAGCGGATCGACTGGCTGACCGGGGACGATCGCATCATCGACCCCAGCTTCGCCCCTACCTGGGAAGACTGACCGACTCCCCCCACCTACTTCTCGGGCCAGCCGACCTTCAGAAGCGGCGGCACGAACAGGAGCGTCGCCGCCAGACATCCCAGGACCGTGACGCTGATGAGTTCGCCGAAGCGGCGAACCGGCACAAACGAGCTCCAGAACATCACGGAAAACCCGACCATCAGCGCCACGTATGTCAGAATAATCGCCTTGCCTGTGCCCCGCGCCGAGCGCACCAGGGCTTCGTCGACGCCCTGGTCGCCGTGGGCAACTTCCTCGCGAAAGCGGGCCAACAGGTGAATGGTCCCGTCGACCGCGAGCCCGATGCTGATCGAAAAGATGACCGCCGTGGCAGTGTTCAGGGGGATGTCCTGCCAGGCCATGTACGCCATCGTCATCAGCAGCGGGAAGACGTTTGGCGGAATGCTGAGCAGCCCCAATCTGACGCTTCCCAAAACGAGCGACATGAAAAGGAAGATGATCAGGAAGGCGGTTCCCAGACTCCACATCAAATCGCGGATCACGATGTCGAGACCCAGCGACCCCACATACGCGTCGCCGGTGAGATGAATCTCGACGTCCTCCATCTCTCCAAACAGGGCCGTGGCCTTCGACTGTAGCCTCTCGGCCAATGCAATCGTCTGTTTGGCGCCCATATCGGTCAACGAAATACTCAACCGAACGCCGTCGGCCTGCTTGGTCATGTAGCTGTTGAGCGGATTCTGGGGCGCTCGCTGATACACCGAATGCAACCCGTCGACGACCTGGCGCGACGGATAATCGGCGGTTCTTTTTTCGGGGTCTCCCGTCATCAGATACCAGGCTTCCTGCAGGAAGTCGTTGGGAGACGTCGTTCGCAGCACGCCGTCCTTCGTGCGCGCCCACCGGGCGAGCTCCTGGACGTTGTTCAAAAACGCGGGGTCGGTCAGCCGCCCCTCCTTTGAGCTCCTGAAGCTGACCTCCAGTGGCCGCACCCCGTAGAGTTTTCGTTCGATGAGTTTCGTCGTCTTGTAGACCGGGTCTTTTTCGTCGAGCTGGTCCAGCACGGCGTTGTCGACGGTCAGTCCCCGCGCCGAAAATGTACAGACGACTGCGACAGCCGCGCCGGCGATCAGTACCCACTGCCGGTGGTCGATCAATCGGCCCACCATCCCCTCAGTCCATGCCTCGAGCCGACCGGTCGTCGCCTGTTCGGCGAGCCGCGTCGGGGGAGCAACGAAAGTGAGCATGGCCGGCAAAAACGCGATGGTGACGATGTAGACGCCCAGCACACCGAGCGCGGCGGTCGCACCGAACCGTCCCAGAATCTCGGTCTGCGAGACCATCAATGATCCAAACCCGGCCGCCGTCGTGAACGACGTCAGAAAGCAGGCCGCCGCCATGCTGCGCAAGGTGGCACGACTCGCCTCTTGTCTGTCGCGCGAGACGGCGTACTCCTCCCCGAAGCGGTTGATCAGATGGATCGCATCGCTGATGCCGATGACGATCACCAGCAGGGGCACGATGTTGTTGATGATATTGAAGGGCTCGCCGTACCAGGCCATCCCACCGATAATCATGACGGTCGACATGCCGACCGCGACCATCGGGAGCAGCATCGCCGGCAACCACCGAAAGGCCGCCAGCAACAGCAACAGCGACACGATGATCGCCGCCGGCAACATCACCGTTTGATCGGCCTGCATTCGGCGAATGACGTGGAGGCGCACGTACGGAAGCCCGGCCAGCAACGTTTCGTAGCCCTCGGGCGCGGCATGTTCGTCCACCCAGGACTCGACCTCACGGACTGCCTGCTCGATATCGGCATTCTGGGTCAGCTCTCGTTCAAAAAAGACCGTCACCGCGGTGAGCGTGCGATCCTGGCTGATAAGCCGACCTTCGATCAGCGGAGCGTCGGCCAGCACCTTCTCGAGTCGCTGCGCCTCCTGCTGGCTCACGTCATCGCCCGAGACGATCTGCTCGACCTTCGGGCCGCCGGCTGCCATCCGCTGGAGCATGCCGAAGACTCCGCCGCCGCTGCCCGCCCCCTCGGCCATTCGCGGAATCTGAGTAACCGTGACGCTCTCGACGCGCGAGACCGCCTCCTGCCGGGCCATCGCCCGTGAGAGCCGGTGTACGTAGTCCAGGCTCGACTCCGACAGCACGTCGTCTCCCCGGACCAATACCATCAGCACGTTGTCGGTATTGCCGTACGTCTCACGAAATCGATCGGCGATTTCTTCCTGATCCTCGAACGTCGCAAAGAGGTCCGAGGGCGTGAAATCGGCCTGGATCGACGGAATCTGCAGGGCAAACAGTGCGGTCAAACCCACCAGACTCGCGACCACTCCCCAACGATGGGTGGTGACGAAACTGGCGAGTCGATCGAGGAGGGAAGATACCATCGGTGCTCTCGTGTACGGCGAGCGTTCGCTGGCGACCGAACTTCAACTCTCACGCGCCCACCAGCCGGGGCGCTATCGAACGATCGTCCGGTTAGCACAGCAGTTCAATCAATGTTAGAGAGGGCTCCGACTCGAGCAGGTGGAATCAGCGCCCAATGTGTGCCGGACGACATGCCCAACGACAGCTTTTTTGCCGACAGCCAGACCCTGCAACAGACCCTCTCGCTGGCCCACCGCTCCGAGACGACCGCTCGGCGCGTCGCCGTCACCGACGGACTCGTCGCCGCCCACCGCCTGATGTTGATGGCGGCAAACGTCGGCCGTGCCATCGATCGTTGGCGCGACCCCGGTTTCGAAGATGTCGACCTCGAGGAGCCGGTCTTTATCGTCGCACCGCCGCGCAGTGGCACGACCTTTTTGCATCGTCTGATGTGTCTGGACGACCGATTCGCCTTTCTGAAGCTGTACCACACGATTTTTCCGGCGATCAGTCTGTACCGAGCCATCGATGCGACGTCGGCCGCCGATTCCTATCTCGGCGGCCTCTTGAGTCGTATCGTCGACGGGATGGAATCGCTGTTTTTCGGCGGCTGGGAGGACATTCATCCACTTGGGTTCGACCGGGCCGAAGAGGACGAAGGGATCTTCATCCTGACGTTGCTCAGCCCGGGCATGTACCTGCTGGCCCCGGAGATGGACGAGATGCGACGCCCGGCCTGGGTGGATCGACTCGATGCGGAGACCCGCCAGCGACTCACGGCCATCTATCGGTCGACGCTCCAACGCGTGATGTACCACGAAGGCCCGGATCGGCGGTTTCTGGGAAAGACCGTCCTCTTCCCGGGGCGCCTGGAAACGGTCATGGAGGCCTGTCCCGACGCCCGGTTCATCCAGCTCGTGCGACACCCGTACAAGACCGTGCCCTCGCTGGTCAGTATGTTCCGCAAACCCTGGACATTTCTGGACCCGGAGATTCCCGACGATGGACCCGAGACTCGGCGCGTGGCAGACTTGGCGATGGACTACTACGAGATGTTGCTCGAGATGCGACGGTCCCTGGACGACAAAAAGATGAAGACCGTCCACTTTTCAGAGCTCATCGATTCACCGTCGGGCACCGTAAAGGCCGTCTACGACTGGCTCGACATCCCGGTCGAACCGAGGTTCAGCACCCGGCTCGAGGAGACCCTCTCGACTCGACGGGATTATTCGAGCAGTCATTCTTATTCTCTCGAACAGTTCGGGCTGAGTCGGGACACCATCCACGAAAGGCTCGATGGCGTCTTCGACTACTACGGATTCGAGCGATAGAAACCGAGAATCAATGTTCTACTACTTCGCATACGGATCGAACCTGGATCGGGACCAAATGAGCGAGCGCTGCCCCGACGCTCGGGCCGCCGACGTCGCCTTCTTGGACGGATGGCAGATCGCCTTCGGAGGCCATTCCCCGCGCTGGGAGGGGCCCCCGGCCACCATCATCGAAAAGTCCGGTGCGACCGTACCGGGGCTGCTCTACGAAATCTCCTGGCGTGAACTCGAAATTCTCGACGACTACGAGGGCCATCCCGATCGGTACGTCCGCCACGAGATGGAGGTTGTCGATCGATACGGCAACATGGAAGTCGCCCAGGTGTACATCAAACCGATCGACCCGCCCGGGCTGGTTCCGCCGGCCGACTATCTGGGCGTCATCCGCCGGGCCTACCGAAAGCTCGGCTTCGACCTCGAGGCGCTCGAATCAGCCGTGGCCCGCGCTCAAGATCCTTCGTAGAGGTTCTTCAGAACGTCGGTGCGCGTGATGATGCCGACGAGCCGGCCGTCATCGAGCACCGGCAGACGACCGATGTCGTACTCGGTCATCAGCTCGAGGGCGTCCTCCAACGACTCGCCCGATTCGATGGTCACCACCTCGTGACTCATGTGACTGCTGACGGGTAGATCCAGACGAGCGCTCTCACGGGCCCCCTCGATATCTCGCCTCGACAGAATCCCGTCGAGCGCATCTCCCTCGACGACCGGGGCGCCCGTGACATTCCAACGGTCGAGTCGGTCCGCCGCCTCCCGAAGCGTCATCTCCCGATCCAGCGTCTCGATGGGCGATGACATCAGGTCTCGAACTCTCGTCGGATTGATGGTCGCTTCGGAGAGCAGCCGCTTGAAGTCCTCGACTACATCCTCGAGCGATGTCTGCTTTGCACTCGCCCCGCCCGCTCCGTCGTGGCCTCCCCCGCCGAGCCTTTCGAGCAACGAGCCGACCTGAACGTAGGGGACCTGGCTTCGGCCGATGATCTCAACCCGACGGCCCCCGTCGAATTCGACGATCCCGAAGACCGCCTCATGGCCACCCATGTTCAAGATGTGCTCGACGACGCCGGCCACCCCTTTGACGTAGTCGTCGGATCGCCCGGTGGCGAGGACGATGTCCGCCCCGTTTACCTCGACCTCCTCCGTCGAGAACATCATCTCGGCGAGCAGCTTTTGCTGGTCGACTGAGAACTGGTCCTGCAAAAACCGATTGACCACCGGCAGACGGGCACCGCAGCGCAACAGACAGGCCGCCGCATCGACGTCTCGTGCCGTCGTACTCTCGAAAGAGAGCCGGCCGGTGTCTGCGTAGATCCCCATCAGCATCAGCGTTGCAACCGATTCACCGAGCTCGATGTCGCCCTGTTGGAGCGCCTCGCACAGAAGCGTGGCGCAGGCCCCCGTCGGCTCGATGTGGAGCTCGTCGGCGGGGATATCGTCGTCCGAAGCGGGATGGTGATCCCACACCGTCACGCGTTCGGCGGCCGCCAGGTGCTCTTCGAATTCCCGCAGCCGGCTCGCCTTCCGGACGTCGACGACCACGACCTCCGAGACCTCGTCGGGCGCCACATCGTCGGGCCGACCCAGTTCAAGCTGGTCCTTGTGAAGCGACAGGTATCGTTTGACGTGATTCGAGATGTGCCCCGGACGCAGGCACACCGCATCGGGCCCGTAGAGCGTATGCGCTCCGACGAGACTCGCCAGGGCGTCGAGGTCCGAGTTCTGATGGGTGACGATGATGCGTTTTGACATGCAAACTCCTTGAACTCTCTCGCGTTAGTGTAGCGCGTCTACTGCGGCGGTCGCCGCCACCTCGGCCTCGCTCCAGGCCGCCTGGAAATTCAGCCCTCCGATGGGGCCCTGAACGTTCAAGATCTCGCCGAAGACATACAGATGCTCCTTCGACCGAACCTGCATGGTCGTCGGATCGATCTCGTCTAGGCTCACGCCGCCGGCCGTCACCTCGGCATGGTCAAAGCCTCGGGAACCGTCGACGGGGATGCGCCAGCCCTTCAGCGCGTCGATGAGTCGGTCGCGCTGCTTGGCTCCCAGCTCATCGACCATCAACCCCGCTCCGTCGAACCCCAGCGTCGAACAGACGGCTCGAAAGACCGACGTGGGAATCGAGCCGGGCAACACGGAGCCGACGCCCCGTGCCCCGGACGTGTGAGCGGCCTCAACAAAGGTCTCCTTGAGCGCCCGGTGGCTCATACCCGGCACGAGGTCCAGTGAGAGGGCGCGCCCCGGCGGCTCCCCTGGATGCTCGGCGAGCGGGCGGGTCACATGTTCGGCGAGGTCCATCGCCCCGGGCCCGCTGACGCCCCAGTGGGTGAAGACGACCGGGCGGCGACGCCGCTCGAGCACCTTCCCCGACTCGTCTGTCATGCGTACCTCGACCTTCTGGATGTCGACTCCGGCGAGCTCCTCGATCCACGGAGCGTCGCTTGTCAGGCCCACCAGATCGGGGACCGGCTCGACGATGTCGAGCCTCAACTCCTCCATCCACCAGTAGCCGTCCCCGACCGTTCCGGTACCGGGATAGCTCTTGCCCCCGGGGCAGACCAGCAGCTTGCGACACCGGAGATCTCGGTCGCCTTCGACAGTTACTTTCCAGTGCATCCCGTCTTCATCCGAGCCGTCGAGCCGCTCGAACCCTCGCGCCGGCGACTCCAGCCAGATGTCGACGCCGGCCTCGCGGGCCGCCTTCTCCAATGCGTCTCGGACGTCGACGGCCCGTTCACTGACGGGAAAGACCTTTTCGAGCGGCGCCGTCTTGGTCGGCACCCCCAGCTCGTGAAACCGACGACGAATCGCCGATGGTGGCATCGTGTACAACGCGTGACGCAACCACCGGCCGCCGGCTTTCCCGTAGAGCCGCTCCGTGCCGGCGACGTCACGGGTCGTGGTCAGATTGCACTTCTGCCCCCCACTGGCGAGGATCTTGGTCCCCACTCGTGCCGTCTTCTCGACGAGCACCACATCGGCTCCCCCGCGCGCCGCACGCTCGGCAGCCCAAATGCCTGCAGCGCCCGCGCCGATAACTGCAATCTCTGTGTCGATCATGTTCCGGTCGTGCCCTTGCAATATCGCACTCCGAACGGAGGCCTAGAGTCGAAATCCACGAAGTGTACCGACGTCAAACGACGCGTCCAGTCCCCCACCGGACAACCCGGACTTGCATCGGGACCGACACCGGTCTATCGCCCCCGCCAGTCGTCGTTTCTTTGGCTCCCGTCCCCACTCCACCCCATGTCGATTCCGTCGCGCGTCGCCGACACCCTGAATCTCGAGACCGACCAGGTCCAGAGCGCCCTGAATTTGCTCGATGAGGACAACACGGTCCCCTTTATCGCCCGCTACCGGAAGGACCGGACCGACGGACTCGACGAAGTTGAACTGCGAGACATCGAACGGGAGGCCAGCCGACTCAGAGACCTGGAATCGCGCCGCGAAAAGGTCCTCGAGACGATCCGTGAGCAGGGAGAGCTGGACGATGAGCTCGAGGCCGCCATCCGCGACGCCGACACCCGCTCCCGGCTGGATGACCTGTACGCGCCCTATCGTCCCAAGCGGCGCACCAAGGGAGCCAAGGCCATCGATGCCGGACTGCAACCGGTGGCCGACGCCATCCTCGACGAGGGCGACATCGACGCGGCGGCTATCGAGCACACCTGCGAGGAATACGAGACTCCGAAGGCGGTCATGAAGGGGGCCTGCGACATCATCGCCGAGCAGGTCGCAGACGATCCCGAAGTGCGCGATTTCGTGCGCCGACGGATGCGTGAGAGCGGAAAGGTATCGTGCCGGCAACGACGCGGAGGCGACGACGACCCGACCTTTGAGATCTATTACGACTTTTCGGCCTCGCTCGATCGGATCAAGAATCATCAGATCCTGGCGATTCGGCGCGGCGAGAACGAGAAGGTCTTGAGCGCCGGCATCGAGGTAGACGACGACGCGATCTGCCGACGCATCTCCAGGCACCTCAATGACGAGCGCTCCGGCCGGGCCTCCAAACTCGTCGACCGGGCGATCGAGGACGGCTACTCGCGGCTGCTACACACGCGCATCGAGCGGGAGCTTCGGGCCGAGCTCGAGAAGCGCGCCGACGAGCACGCCATCGGAGTCTTTTCCGTCAACCTGGAAAACCTCCTTCTTCAGGCTCCCCTGCCCGACCGTCGCGTGCTGGCAATCGACCCCGGATACCGGACCGGGTGCAAAGTCGCCGTCGTCGACGAGACCGGCTCGCTGATCGAGACAGGTCAGATCTTTGTGCACGACAACCGTCGAGACGACGCCGAAGACACCCTCGCCGACTGGATATCGGAGTACGACATCGACGTCGTCGCCATCGGCAATGGAACCGCCAGCCGCGAGACCGAAGAAGTCGTCGCCGACGTGGTCAACGACATCGACCGGCAACTTCGCTACGCCATGGTCGATGAGGCGGGCGCCAGCGTCTACAGCGCCTCGGACATCGCCCGCGAAGAGTTCCCCGACCTCGATGTCAGCCTGCGCGGCGCCGTCTCGATCGGCCGACGCCTCCAGGACCCGCTCGCCGAACTCGTAAAGATCGACCCCAAGAGCATAGGCGTGGGCATGTACCAACACGATGTCGATCAGACCCGCCTGGCCGAGGCTCTGGACGCCGTCGTCGAAGACGTGGTCCACGCTGTGGGCGTCGACCTCAACAGCGCCTCTTACGCGCTTCTGGCCCGAGTCTCCGGGATCGGACCAACCCTGGCGCGCCGGATCGTCGACCATCGAGACGATGTCGGGAGATTTCAGCGCAGAAGCGACCTGAAAGAGGTGCGCGGCATCGGTGCCAAGACCTACGAGCAGGCCGCCGGATTCCTGCGCATCCGCGACGGCGACGAACCGCTCGACGACACGGCCATCCACCCCGACGACTACCCCGTCGCCCGCCAGGTTCTCGAGCTGGCCGACGCCGAACTGGGCGACCCGTCGCTCGAATCAGCGATCGATGCTCTCGAGTCCTCCGGCAAACTCGAAACGGTTACTGCCACTCACGATATCGGTGAGCTGACCCTCTCCGACATCCTGGAGGCTCTGGTCGAGCCGGGACGCGATCCCCGCGACGATGTCGAGCCTCCTCAGCTCAGAAGCGACGTCCTCACCCTGGATGACCTCCACGAAGGGCTGTCGTTGACGGGCACAGTCCGAAATGTCGTCGACTTCGGCGCCTTCGTCGATATCGGTGTCAAAGAGGACGGGCTGGTCCATATCAGCGAGATGGCCGACCGCTATATCGAGAACCCCCATGAAATCGTTGGTGTGGGAGACCGCGTCGACGTCCGGGTTCTGTCGGTCGATGCCGAGCGCGGCCGCATCGGGCTGTCGATGCTGCCCGATGATGTCGGGTGAGTCCAAAAAAATTCCCCTTTCGATTTGTCCGAACCCGTGTGGGGGTTAGTTTTCGTTCCAAGACGTACTGAAAACTGACACTCGCGCTCACATGAGCCGAACCGACCCACACCGGGAATACACCAATGTCAACTCCTAGACTGACTCGCCTATTAGCTTCTTTTTTCGCCGCACTGCTCGCTTACGGCGCCAGTGCCTGTATTTCGACCGACCTGCCGGACGACGGTTCCGACGGTCCGACGCGCATCGAGCAGGGCCTCGGGGTTTCCGGGGCGGCCATCGCTCACAGTGACGTCGACAAGATGGAATTCCGGGTCTACAACTGTGGCGGAACCACTCCAATCGAGACGAAGACCTCCGGGATCGAGCCGATGACGCTCCCCGGCGGCATCGAGAAATTCGAGAACGCCCCGTACGATCCGGACAGTGAGCACGCCTTCGCCGACAAGTATTTCCTGCTGGGTGCGGGATGCTACGACGTGGAGGTCGAGCCACTCAAGAGCGACGGCCAGCCGAGCACCGAATGTAGCATCGCCTCCAAACAGGGGGTGACGGTCACGGACGGCCAAACCACTGAGATCTTGCTGATCAGCCAGTGTCAGGGCCAAGCACGCGGTGGCCTCGATGTCATTGCCACGTTGAACCACCCGCCGCGCGTCGACGGGCTCGAGTTCATCCCCTCGAAATTCATCTCCTGTCCGAACGATGTCACCATTTGTGTCGACGCCTCCGATCCCGACAACGACCCCATGCGGGTCGAATGGAACATCCTGTCGGGGCCGACCCCATTGACGCTTCCTCAGGTCACCACCAGCAGCGTCTCGAACGGAACACTGACGGAGTGTATCAAATTCAAGCCCGGAGTGGGCAACTGGACCCTGGAAGTGACCGTCTTTGACCAACTCTTCGAAAACGGGCTTTTGACCGATTTCGAGACCTACTACGCCAACCAGGGAAACCCCCAACAATCCCGCGACTCGCTGTCGTTCCCGCTGTACGGTGAACAGGGCACATGCGGGCCGCCCGATACCGGTGTGGACGCCGGCGTCGATGTTGGTACAGACGTCGGAATGGACGCCGGTGTGGATGTCGGAGTCGATGTGGGAGTCGATACTGGCGTAGATAGCGGACTCGACGCGGGCACGGACGCTGGTGCCGATGCAGGCGTCGACGCCGGTCCGGATACAGGGGTCGCCGGATGCACACGTACCCAAGGATACTGGCAGGGCTGGAACAAGTACGCCAAACAACCGAATCGCCAGATCCCCTGGCCGATTCCCGGCGGCGAAGACCAACTGCTCTGTGGCGAGACCTGGCTGGACATCCTGAATACGCCGATCGGCGGAAGCTCCTGGTACAATCTCGCCCACCAGTACATCCCGGCCAAGCTCAATGAGGCCGACGGCACCACGGTGCCGCCGAACGTTCAGAGCGCACTGTCGACAGCCGATTCGTTGCTGCCGAACTACTGCGTGAACCCGGGCATGGGCGGCCACTTCCCGGCGGGCCCCGTCTCCACTCAGGCGCTCTCCGTCAAGGACGTGTTGGACGACTACAACAATGGTCTGGAGGGCGTCCCGAAATGTCCGTAACGTAAGCTAGTGAGCTAAGAGGCGGTCGTCAGATGCCTGACGACCGCCTCGGCGATCTCGGGCCAGACGTCGATATCTGTCGTCTCTCCCTCCACCGTATTCGTCGTCGCTACGTCCTGCACGCCCGCCTCCCTCAACCCTTCTAGAGCCCCCTCTGCCAGAAGCCCGTGTACGGCCAAGCATACGGGCGCCGGCAGCCCCTGTTCGACGAGGCCCCCGGCGGTCTCGGCCATCGTTCCCCCGGTCGAAATAATATCGTCGACGAGGACAGGCGTGTGGGCGCTCCAACGATTCAAGTCCGGAATTGAAATCGCGACGTCCCGGTCACCACGCCGCTGCTTTTCCAAAATCACATGCGGCAGATCTGCCCTGCTCGCCACCTCGCTGACCCACTGCTCGCTCTCCGAATCGGGCCCCACCAGAACCGGACGTTCGACCTCTCGCCGAACCCAGTTCGCCATAGGCTCAGCCGCTGAGACCCGGGTCGCCGGGATCGAATACACCTCGTCGAGGGAATCGTATCGATGGAGATGGGGCTCGACGCACACAAGCCAGTCGAATGCGCTCGACAACCACTCGGCGATGTAGCGAGACGAAATCCCCTCGCCGGCCTCAAAACGGATGTCCTGGCGCAAGTAGGCCAGGTACGGAGCCACCAGGCCCACCCGCTCGGCACCGAGATCCATCAGGGTCTCGGCCGCCAGAAAGACACGGGTCAGTTTGGCGTCCGGATCGTTCAGCGAGCAGACAACTGAAACGTCTCGCCCCGCCACATCCTCGTCGATTCGTACGTAGGTCTCTCCGTCGGGAAACCGACGAATCGTACTCGAGGCGACCTCCCCGTCGATCGCGTCGGCGAGTCTCGATGCGGCATCTTCAAATCCAGGTAGTCCCAGGACCAGACTCATTCGTATTCCTCCACACTGAAGATGTGTTCCTCCTCGGCGCTCAAGTAGTCGAGGGCGTAATCGCGCTCCCCTTGGGATTCGGCGTGGATGGTAAAGAGGGGCTCGCCCTCCTCGACTGTGTCGCCGATACGCACATGAAGATCCAGCCCCGCCGCCGGGTCCTCGGGGGCTCCGGCGAGTTTGGCGACACGCGCAATCCTCCGGTTGTCAATTCGTTTGACAACCCCGCGGCGGGATGCCGTTACCGGCACCTGATACGGCGCCGTCGGGGGCTCTCGAAGCGCACCCTGTGCCTCACAAATCTCCCGAAATTTGGTCATCGCTTCGCCGGATTCGAGCGTCTCTCGCGCCCGGGAAGCCCCCTCTCCCACGCTGCACACTCCACCCATCTCCAGAAGATGCCCGGCGAGCAACACGGAACGCTCGGCCAAATCCACGGGTGCCTCGGCATCTCGACGCAGCACGGCGAGGACATCCCGCGCCTCCAGTGCCGGACCGATTCCCCGACCCACGGGTTCTCGCCCGTCGGTCTGCACGACTCTCAACCCCATGTCGAGCCCGCCAGCCACTCCCTCGAACAGTTCCGTCAAGGCTGCAGCCGCCTTGTCGCTTCTGACCTTCGCCGTCTGCCCGACGGGAATGTCGATGAGCACGTCACTCGATCCAGCCGCCGCTTTTTTTGAGATGACCGAGGCAACCATCTGGCCTTCGCTGTCGAGGTCCAGGGACCGTTCGACTCGATTCAGAATCTCGTCGGCCGGGCTCAGATCGGCACGACCGCCCCAGACAAAACAACCGCCATGGGCCTCGACGACCGAACGGATCTCATCGAGGTCCAGGTCCACCCGCGTCAACACACCCATGGTATCGGCCGTGCCCGCCGGAGACGTTATTGCTCGAGACGAGGTCTTGGGAATGCAGAGGCCGTTGGCCGCCACGATGCTGACGACCAACGGAGTCGTCCGGTTTCCCGGGAGTCCGCCGACGCAGTGTTTATCCATGACCGGACGACGCCCCCAGTCGATCGTCTGCCCGACGTCGCGCATCGCCCGGGTCAGACTGGCGACCTCCTCGGCGTTGAGACGTTCGCCTCCGCAGGCCGCCAGAAACGCTGCGATGTGCACGTCGGCCCACCGCCCTTCGACGATGTCCCTGCAGATCGCCCGGAAGTTCTCGTCGGTCAACCGGTGTCCATAGACCTTGGCCCGGACGTATCCCAGCGAAGAAACCGGGTCGGCATGGCTGACGACAACCGAGTCACCGGAAGACGCGCCGAGACGTCGCCACGCGACCTCCGAGAGACCCGCCTCACCGGGCTCGAGGAGAGTGCCGTTCGCGACCTCCGACGCCACCATATTCAAGGTCGCCACGATCGTCTGCTGCTCTCCCCGAACCTCGACCCGCGTCTGGGACTCGAATCCCTCGGCGCGGCAGACCGGACTGTCGGATCGAAGATAGATGACCGGCTCCTGGCGCGTGTCGATGCCCAGTCGTCGGACGCGGACACGACTACCTCCCGCCCGTTCGGTGTCTTCGGAATTGCCCATCGCTTCCCGTTCCACTGAAAAGTTTCGTCTAAACGCTGATGCTGCATCGGGGTCGAGGCAGCTTCACACGGATGGCCTCGCTCGACCAATCATCGGAATGGGCGGATACAGCGACGGCTTTGACTCGAGCGCCTGTTCGACCACGTACATGGCGTCGGGGTCCGTCTGATTTATGAAGGAAATGGCGTGATCGAGATTCCGCCGACGCAGAGCGGCGACGATCATCCGCTCGTCCCCCTTGACGCCCTCGCCTTCGAAGGTCGTCACCCATGCCCCCTGCTGAACCAAAAAGTTCATGATGTCTTCGTGCTGGTTCGTCGGCACCACACGCAGCACCACCGGCCCCGAGGCGAACTTGCGTTGTAGCCAGATGCCGACGCCGTTGCCCGCCGCGAAACCGGCGGCATACGCGAAGGCAAGCTCAATGCTCTCTGATACGTTGACAATCACGGGAGCCACAGCGGCGATCCAGACGATGATCTCCAGGAAGCCGAGGACGACCGACGCAATCATACGCCCCTGGACGACGGTCAACATCCGTACCACGCCGATGGATACATCGACGATCCGAAGCAAGAAAATCACGATTGCCAGCCCCCAGACCGGCAACTCGGCAAACATCTCCAACCTGAATCCTCCCGTCAGCTACACGAATATCGGCGTCTGAAGGCCTCGAACGATGCGATCTCTCCGGGATCATCGAGCCTCATGTCAATGAGGTCCGGCAGGTTCATGCCCCGGTCGCGGTCGAGTATGGGCGACCATGGCGGCGGCTCTTTGATCCACTCCCCCTGGTCGTCCCGCATATGCGATCGGTCCGAAGACAGGGTTTCCCGATAGACCTCGGCCTCCATGATTCGGAAGGCGGGCACGTACTCGTCGGGGACTTCCTCACCGTACGGAAAACTCGTCTCGAGCCACTCCTCGAGCGTCAACGGCCACCCGCGGCTGCAGTCCAGGTCGAGCACCTCCCAGCCGTCGCCCTCGGCGGCTTCGGCCAGGAGGACGACATGATAGTCCCACACGACGGGCTGGCGCTCCTCGGCGGCGGCGCGCTGCCCCCACATCGCCACTCCTTGCTCCTGATTCGACAGAATCGCCACGTGGCAGGACCGTCTCGCCAGCCCCCGGTACGAGGCGAGGTGCCAGACGTTCTCTTCGCAATAAAACGGCTTGTATTTAATTTCGACCATTCAACGTCGCTTAGAAGAGGCCGGCGCTGTTGAGCAGTGTCTCTCCAACTGTCCCAAAGACGGCCATCAGAAACGCTGCAGCCATCGCCGCCCAGAAACTATCGATGGTAATTCGGTCCGTCAGCCCGTCGACGATCTTCAGTACGATCGCATTGACGATCCAGCGTGTCACGAGAGCGAACACGAAGCCAATGCCAAGGGTCAGTAGCCCCAGGACCGTGTAGAAAAACCAGCCGAGAAAGAAATTTAGCACCCCGAATAATCCGGCGACAATCACCGCGCTGCCGAAATCTCGCAGATGCACATCCGGGACGAGGACCGCGGCCAGATAGACCGCCAGCGACAGAACCAACCAGCTCACAATCAACGACATGGTGCCTCCTTTTCGTGGAACCTAGAATTCGCCTTCATCGGCATCGTTGTAGACGCGCTTGCGCGCAGTTTGAATCTTGGCTCGGAGTTCACTCGCCGTTCGACATCGCGTTCTCCCTGTGAAAATGTTTCGTGCGGAATGATCTGTCGGCGCCCGTTCGTTCAACCGCCGCACACTCCTAACGGTCGGCACCAGACCTCGACTTTCAATGTACCGTGGCCGGCCAGCGTGGCCCCGTAATTTCGCTTCAGTATCAATGAGCTCTCATGATTTTTCAGACGAAATCCACCCGGCAGGCGATTCCTTCGGACGACGAAGCCCTCGACGGGCGCGACGAATCGATGCCCGTCCCGGATGAACACGCCGTCTTGGGAACCCGAATGCAGCCGCCATGGCCCGACGGACACAGCGAAGCGGTCGTGGGCATGGGATGCTTCTGGGGCGCCGAACAACTCTTCTGGAAGGCCGACGGCGTCTACTCCACACAGGTCGGCTACGCAGGAGGGCCCACGCCGAATCCGACCTACAAAGAAGTCTGCAGCGGCCAGACGGGTCACGCCGAAGTCGTACGTGTCGTCTTCGACCCTCAAAAGGTGACATTCGCCGCCCTTCTAAGGATTTTCTGGGAGAATCACGACCCCACACAGGGAATGCGCCAGGGCGCCGACGTCGGCACCCAATATCGATCCGCCATTTACTGGATCGACGAAGAACAACGCGATATCGCCCGTCGGTCGAAAGCCCAATACCAGGAGAGGCTCTCGGAGGCCGGAGTCGGAGATATCACGACCGAGATCTCGGAGGCCGGCTCCTTCTACTACGCCGAAGAATACCATCAGCAGTATCTGCACAAGAATCCGGGCGGATACTGCGGTATCGACGGAACCGGTGTCAGTTGCCCCGGCCCCGATTCCGAGTAAACCAACGGTCCCCGAACAAAAAAACCCGCTGCCCCGGCGTTCCGGGCAGCGGGTTTTTTAGTCAGGCTCGGCTTCAGTCGCGGGCAGCCTGAATGCGTTCTTCGGCAATCTGATTTGTCACGTGCCCGGTCGGCTTGTTCTCCGCGTCGGCACGCTGGAGAATCTCGAGCATCGTATCGTAGATTCCGTCGATCCGCTCGGCAGCCGCCTCTGAACCTTCGCCGGAGTAGAAACTCGCCACGTAGATGAGACCCGCCGCGTTGACCAGGTAGTCAGGCGCATACGTGATGCCTCGCTCCATCAACTGCGCGTCGTGGCGAGACTCTGCGAGCTGGTTGTTGGCCGAGCCGGCGACGATATCGCACTTGAGCTCTGGAATCGTGCCGTCGTTGAGAATTGCACCGAGTGCGCACGGGGCAAAGATATCGCAGTCGACGCCGTAGATCTCGTCGGGCTCGACGGACTCGGCGCCAAACTCTTCGACGCATCGATCGACGGAAGACTGATCAACGTCGGTCACCACAAGGTTGACGCCCCGCTCGTGGAGCTGTTTGGCGAGATGATAACCGACGGCTCCCACACCCTGGATGGCCACGGTCAGGCCGTCCAAGTCGTCGCGGCCCAGGTCGAATTTCACCGCCGCCTCAAGCCCCCGACGCACGCCGGTCGCAGTGTGCGGCGAAGGATCCCCGGAGCCACCCTTGTCGGGCCCACGACCCAGCACGTAGTCGGTCTTCTCGCCGATGCGGTTCATGTCTTCGACGGACGTACCACTGTCCTCAGCCGTGATATAATCGCCGTCGAGGCTGTCGACGAACTCGCCGAACTCGTCGATGATCTCGACACGCTGGTGAGCATCCAGATTCTTCGGCCGGGCCAGTACCGACTTGGCACCACCGTGGGGCAGATTCGTGATCGCGGCCTTATAGGTCATTCCGCGGCCCAGACGCATTGCGTCGCGAATGGCGTCGTCGGTGGTGTCGTATTCGATGAACCGACACCCCCCGATGGCGGGACCCAGCGTCAGGTCGTGAATCGCGACGATCGCGTGCAATCCCGTCTCCGGATTGACCTTGAAGTGGAGCTCTCCGTAGTCGAGCTCATCGGCGTAATCGAACAAGTCCATGGCAGTCCTCGATGTCTATCTTACCTAGTCGGCTCAGCTTGAGGGGCAGTTGGGCCAGCGCCCCCACCGCGGGTCCAGTAACAGATGGTCGGCGGGCCCACAAGTTGGCGAGATGCCCTGTCCACTCAATGGTGATTGCAACGAGACAGCCGGCTCCTATCTTGAACGGAGTGCAATTCAGGCTCCGCCACGCAGTGTCGATTTATGAGCCAATCGGAACGGACGGAATCACAGCCGAGATGGCGCACCGTCGCACAACCGTGGCTGGTCACCACGATCTTCATTCACATCGCTTCACTGTGGATGTACGCCCAGCAGGCGCCGATCAATCCATTCAACCCGGTGCTCTACGCCACGAGCGCCCTCTCGGGGATGTCGATTTGGTTGGTTCTGAATCTCGTCCGTGACGCGCTCAAGCCCACCGTTCGCAGCGTACTGGGCGCGCTCGTCGCCACGCTCGTGGCGGTGATCATCGTGGGAAACTACTTTTTCTACATCGAGTTCGGGGAGTTTTTCTCGGCGAGCGTGCTGAAGTTCGCGCTCGCCGGGAACGCGTCGATGAGCTTCCACTACGCCGTCGGCTATCTGAGCTTTCCCAGTGCCTCCGCATTCGTGACGGGCCTGGTAGGTATGGGACTACTCTGGGCGAAGGGGCCCCCGGTTCAGCAACCCGACGTTCTCACACGCAGTCAGTTCAGCGCCGGGGTCATCGGTGTCCTGTTCGTCAGCCTGACAGCCACATGCATCTGGGGGCCCAGAAAACGTCTGTCTCCCGACGGCGCCTTCTTTTCGGCCGTCACCAGAGCGCCGTTTTTGCCCCCGGCGAACTCTCTGCACGCCTCGGAACGTCTGTCGGTCCCGGCCCCCGATGGCATCGCCGACGAATCGTCTGGCGAGTCATCGGGCTCGGCTGAGGCGGCGCACAAAGAACCGAGTCGGCCGAACGTGGTGCTCGTAATCAACGAATCCTGGGCGACACGAAACGTCCCCTTCTACGGCGGCGATCCGCAGACGATGCCCTTTATGCGGTCCTGGCTGAACCGGGAGTCCGAACGCAGTTTCGTGTTCAAACACGCCTACACGAACTCCACCTCGACTGAGCTCAGCATGCCGGCCGCCCTCGTGGGCGTCGGGCCCTGGGAGTCCTCCGAGAAGCTCCACGAGATGCCGATGGCCTGGCACTGGGCCGAATCCGCCGGCTACTCGACGTTTTTCGTGGCGGCGCAGTCCTACGATTTCGCCGGCTACGGTGAGTTCTTCTTCGACGAGGACCCGCTCCCCTACGTCACCCCCGACACGGTCGAGACCGCGGTGACCGATGACTACGGCCCCGACGAACTCGCCATATCGCCGTACGTCGGACAGATGATCTCCGAGGTGCCGGAGGACAAGCCTTTCTTCGGAGTCTACAATTCCAACGCACTGCACAAGCCCTTTCAGACGATGAGCCAGCGCATCGACTCGATGCCGGCCTTCGATTCCCCTCAGAAGAAGGCCCTCTACATCATCGACCGGGCCATGCGAGACATCGTCGAGGCTGTTCAGCGCGAGGGACGACTCGACAACACACTCTTCATCTTCACATCCGACCATGGGGAACTGCCAAATCGCCGCCATCTTCCGCCGCGAGTCGTCTCGTTTTACGACGAATTCACCAATATCCCCTTTGTGATCCGTGTGCCAACGTCATGGTCCAGACTCCATCCTGAGCGGCTCGAGAGCCTCCGCAAGAATCAAGACCGGATGGTCGCGAATGTCGACGTGGTGCCCACGCTACTTCCGATCTTCGGATATGCTCCGCAGGGCGCCGGCTCCGAGATCGCACGCCGCCTGGTCGGCCACAATCTCCTCGAGCCCGTGCCGGAGGATCGGACGGTCATCGCTCTAAACACCAACGAAGTACGCCACTGGGAGCACCAAGGATTCGGGATCTACTGGCGCCACTGGCGGTTCGTCTACACCGACATCGAGGGCCCCAAGTTGTTCGACATCGGCGCGGATCCCGAGCAGACCCGCGATCTGTGGACAACCGCCCCGGCAGCGGTCAAGAACCATGTCTATCGCACGATCGCCGAGTACCCTGCGCTCGAGAATATCTGGGATCCGCCCAAATCATCGGATCGCTGAGGTGAACCCCGGTGTTTGCCAACTCCGGACGGCCGGTTTAAGCACGACTCCGCGCTAGGACCAACTTCCACGCTCCGAGACATCATGGCCCGCATTCTGCTGATCCATACCGGCGGTACACTGGGGATGACCGGCACCCCGCTCGAACCGGGAGCGTACGCCGAAGCCTTAACCGAGCGACTCCCCGAACTCGAGGAGCTCGCCGAGCTGGAGACTCGCATTCCCTTTAACCTCGACTCCAGTGACGTCGGGCCGGAGCACTGGAGCCGACTCGCCGAGATGATCATCGATGAGCGCGAACGATTCGACGGGTTCGTGGTCGTCCATGGCACCGACACGATGGCCTACAGCGCCAGCGCACTGACCTTCTCGCTGGCAGGGCTGGACCGACCCGTCATTTTCACCGGTGCCCAGAGGCCGCTGGCATCGCTGCGCACCGATGCTCGACGTAATCTGGCCGACGCCGTCGAGTGCGCCACCCACGACATCCCGGAGGTCTCCATCTGCTTCGACGGCCTGCTGCTGAGGGGCTGTCGCACAACAAAGGCCAACGTCCGGGATTACCGGGCCTTCGACAGTCCCGGGTGCGAGCCGCTGGCCCGGCTGGGGGTCGACATCGAGGTCGCCGACCACATCCGCTCGTCCCACCCGGCGACGCTGCGCAGCGGATTCGACGACCAGGTCGTCCTGAGTTATCTGCATCCCGGCTTCGATCCCGACCATCTGCGCAGGATCGTCGAGGCCGACGCGCCGCCAAAGGGTATCGTCGTGGCCGCCTACGGGGTCGGTACCGTCCCGAGCCAACAGCGCGCGATTTCACCGCTGGTCACCCGGGCGATCGAACGCGGTATCGACGTGCTGGTCGCAACTCAGTCCTCGGGGAAAGTCGACCTGGGGCTGTACGAAAACAGCCTCCCGTTGGCCGAGGCCGGTGCCATCGGTGCCGGCGCCATGACCCTGGAGTCCGCGGTCACCAAGATGATGCATGCGCTGGCAACTTGGCCGGACGACCGCGACGCGCGTCGCAGGTATTTGGAAACCGATGTCGCCGGAGAGCGCGACTGACACAGAGGAGATACCTATCGAGTCCCCCGTCTTTTTGATGACACCGCCTCGCCGCGACTGGACCCTTCAGGGGCGTGCCAATTTCCGGTCGCGCACCGCCGATTCCGTGGATGCGCAGGCTGCGCGTGAGGAGTGGTCCTCTCTGGCCGACGCCATCGTCGATGCCGGCGGGGAAGTGCTCGTGTGTCCGCCGAATCCCCGGCGGAATTTGACCGGCATGATCTACACGGCCGAAGCCGGGGAGTATTACCGCGACGCCGACGGCATCCGCCGATTCATCCTGCCCAATATGGCCGCCGATCATCGACGTGCCGAAGCCGACTGGCTGGGCGGGTTCATGACCGGGCTCGGGCTGCGGTGCGAGGCGCTCGAGCCGACCTGGGAGGCCCAGGGAGACGCGATCCGGGGCGCCTCTCCCAGAGACGTCATCCACACCTACGGGATCGGCCCCGACGCCAGAACCGACGCCGCGTCGTTCGAAGCCGTCGAAGGCAAGCTCGGCGACAGAGAACTCCATCTCCCCTTCGACGCAGACCCCTGGTTTCACGGAAACACGTTTTTAAACGTCTACCGCAAACCCGACGGCGACGGAGGTTGGCGCGGGCTCGCCGTCGTCTGTCCGGAGGCATTGTCGGAAGATGACTTCGACCGACTGGTTCGGTTCCTGGGTGAAGAGACACGCCAGCATTGCATCGACCGAGAAGCTAGCCTCGGCTACGATACGAATTCGTTGCAGGTCGGGTCCACTGTGATCGCCCCATCGACGCTGTCGACGGAGACGCGACGGGCACTCGGGGCGTTCGGCCTCACGATCTTCGAGCTGGACCTCGGCGAACTCTTCAGCAAGGGAGGCGGAGCCCCGGTGTGTTTGACCAATCGACTCTGGGGGCTCTCCGCCGATGCGCTTCCCGACACCCGCCTCTGGTCTGCGCATCCAACTCTCGACGCCCACGTGTGACCTACTCAACTTTCGGAACCCCATGAACGGATTCCTTTTGATCGACAAACCCGTCGGCGTCACGAGCAACGACGCCGTCTCCGAGATCCGGTCCATCCTCGAGCTCGGGCAGGTCGGCCACGCCGGCACGCTGGATCGAGAGGCCTCCGGTCTGCTCGGCGTCATGGTCGGCGACTGTACTCGACTGGTTCGGTATCTGCACCTGGGCACCCACGACTACCGATTCGAGGTCGAATTCGGGCGTCAAACCGACTCCCTGGATGTCGACGGCGACGTCGTCGAAGAGTGTTCCTACGAACACCTCACCGCCGAAGAGATCGATTCGGCACTCGAGCAATTTCGCGACGAGATCGAACAGGTCCCGCCCACTTATTCAGCGGTAAAGGTCGACGGGGAGCGCGCATCGACCCGCGCGCGGCGCGGCGAAGACCTCGATCTCGAGCCGCGCTCTCAACGCATCGATCATTTTGAACTGATCGAACTCGACCTGCCCCGAGCGACCTTCGAGGTCCGATGCACGGCCGGTACCTATGTCCGTGCACTGGTTCGTGACCTGGCCCGGGCCCTCGATTCCTGCGCCACCACGACCGACATCAGACGGGTCGCCACCGGACCGTTCGAGATCGACGACGCGATCCCGCTCGATGAGCTGACCAAACAGGCCGGGATCGATGCGATGTTGACCCCGCGCCAGATGATGGCGCCGCTGCCCGAACTGGAGGTCGACGACCAGGAAACCGAGCGTATCGGGTACGGCCAACGGCTCCCGATCGACGAGGATCGCGGCGTCGACATCGGTGATCACGCCGCCCTGGTGGCCCCCGACGGCACCCTCGTCGGTGTGGCCGAAATCACCGAAGGCTACGAAGGGCCCGTCATCCAGCCGCGAACGGTGCTCCAGACCAACGAGTCATGAGACAATTTGCCACGCGGGCCCCCGGGGGCGTAGTCTAATGCACCTGCCGACGCTCCGTGTATCCGACGATGATTTGTCATGGCTGACGAACTCCGCCGATGTGCCGGTCTCGCCTGTCTGATTGGCCTCCTGTTGTGTCCGGTCAGCGCCGCGGCTCAGGCATGGGTTCCCCAGCAGGGAGCCGGCTACGCCGAGTTGACCTACCGCCACCTCCAGGGCGGCTCGTATTATGACGACAACGGAGACATCCAGTCGCTCGGCACCCCGTACACCCAGCAGATCGTCTCCTTCTGGGGCAAGGTCGGTGTGGTTCCCCGATGGTTGATGGTCACGGCTCAAGGCGACATCTTTCGTCACAATAACATCGAGACTCGGGGCACGACCCGCGGGGTCGGTGACATGCAACTCGGGTTTTGGTCCGGACTGCTCGACGAGCCATTTCGCATCTCGGCCGGCATGGAATTCGGCTTTCCGACCGGCGACGCCGATGCCGGCCTCGAAGCTGACCAATCGACCGGAAGCTCCCGGCAGCCTTTGCCCAACGGCGACGGTGAATTCGATATCACCTTCTCGCTGGCGACGGGCGTCTCCATCGATACGGAGAATTGGCCGCTGGCACACTTCTGGAAGACCACCGCCGGATACCAGTTGCAGACCGAGGGCGCCCGCGACGCGATCACCTGGGGTACGTCCTTCGGAATTCGCGTCCGCGACGTTCCCGTCCTCGAACGGATCTGGATCATCCCACACATCTCCGGACGGCATGCCCTGGGCTCGGGTTCGCCGGACAGCGCGCCGGCGATCACCGGCCTCAGCGACTCGACCAGCTATCTGTCACCGGGGTTCACCGTGACCGCCGATATCTACGAAGGCCTGGGCGTCAAAGGAGGTATGGGTTCGGCGTTTCAGGCCCGAAACATCGTTGCATCTGCCTCCTGGACCGTCGGCGTCTTCTACGACTGGCAGTAGCTTTAACCGAGGGAGGGTTCGTCCCAGCGCACCTCCAGCCGCCTGTCGACCCATACGTTCGAAGGCGTGACTCGACACCCCAGCGCGGCGATCTCTACACCACGCTTTCGGGCTCTCTCCACGGCCTCGATCCACCCGGGCTCGGCGTCGCCTCCCACCCTGAACCACCGGGCATCCGGTCGCTGAACCACAAAGATACACAGCGTACGATCACCCTGCTCGGCCAGGTCTCCGAGTAGTTCCAGATGGTCCGAACCCCGCGTCGACGGCGTCTCGGACAACAATCCAACCCCGTCGACGGTCCGGCTCAGCGACTTCACTTCGATCCAGCCGGTCCGACCCGATTCGAGATCGGCGCGGAAATCGAGCCGGTGCCCCCCAATCGAGACCTGCTCCTCGAGCGTGCCCGGCTGCTCCCATCCGGGAATGACTCCGCGTCGATCGATCCAGTCGACGGCCAGGTCTTCGGCCGCCACGGCTTCCAGTGCCACCCACTCGCCCATCGCGGGCGACCGCATGCGAGTGACCGTAAAATCGGTCTTCCGGCTCGGATCCTCGGCTGGCTCGACGAGCACATCGGTGCCGGGCACCAACAACTCGGTCAGCCGCGAGGTATTTGGCAGGTAGGCGTCGACCGTCTCGCCTTCATCGAGATCCACCCGCATGACGAAGCGATTCGGACGTTCGACGAAACTCCCCTGCAGCCCTTCTCCGTTCCACAGGGTCCCCGGAAGCGCCGCCGGTTCGATGCCATCCGGAAAATGCACCAGATGCCCCTCGCAACGGCAATCGCTTGAACCGAAGTCAGGGAGTCGCCGCCCCGCCTGCGGAAGCCCTGCCACGGTATCGGCGAGCCCGCATTCACCCCCATGCCCCTCGGCCTGCTGGCTGGTCAGCTCGTGAGCACGCACCCAGCGGGTCGTCTCGCGCAGATAATCGACATGCCATCGGATCGTCTTTTGGTCGCCCGCTCTGCGGCGGTGACGCTCTAGCCGCGCGTCAAACCCACGCCTGGCGCGGCCGATGTAGGCCCAGTCGCCAGCCTCGAACTCGAACTCTCCCAGAGCCCCGACCTCGACGGTCCGCAGCTCCGGGAGGTGCATGACAACGACGTAGTGGTCACGACCCATCGGACTGCTCACACGAGAGTTCGGCGGCGCTGACCATCGCGTCGGTGACGTCTCGGAGCTGACGGCTGTTCAGAATATACGGCGGCATCACGTAGATGAGTGTACTGAAGGGACGGACCCAGACGCCGCGATCGACCATGTGGGCTTGCAGCGCCGCCGTGTCGACCGTGTGGTCGACTTCGATGACGCCGACGCCCCCGAGTACCCGGACGTCCTCGACGCCATCGATCGAGCGCGCCGGTGTCAGTCCGTCTCGAAGCCCCTCCTCCAGGCGCGCCACGTCGTCGCGCCAATCACTCGCCTGAAGCTTCTCGATATTTGCATTCGAGATCGAGCAGGCCAGCGGATTCCCCATAAATGTAGGGCCATGCATAAAGACGCCCGCCTCGCTCTCACAGACTCCGTGAGAGATCTCGTCGGTACAGAGGGTCGCCGCCAGGGTGCAGTACCCGCCGGTCATCGCCTTGCCGACGGTCATGATGTCGGGCACTGCGTCGATGTGATCCACACCGAACATCTCACCGGTTCGCCCGAATCCCACGGCAATTTCATCGAATATCACCAGTACATCGTGCGCCCGGCATCGCCGGACGGCCCCCTCCAGCCACTGTGGCGAATAGATCCGCATGCCGCCGGCCCCCTGGACGATCGGCTCGATGGTCAATGCGGCGATCTCATCGGCATGGTTCTCGAGCACGGATTCGAGTTCGTCGAAGTCCGCGTCGGTGACCTCGCGGTCGTAGCCCAGGGCAGGCGCCTCGATAAAGAAGTTCTGCGCCATGAAATCCGAAAACAGCGAATGCATGCCATTTTCGGGGTCGCAGACCGACATCGCCCCGAAGGTGTCACCGTGGTATCCGAATTTGGGTGTCACGAACTTCTGTTTGGACGGCCGGCCTCGACCTGCCCAGTACTGAATCGCCATCTTCAGGGCGACCTCCATACTGACCGATCCCGAGTCGGCCGGGAACACCCGCTGGAGCGGCTCGGGAGTCATCTCGACGAGCCGTTGCGACAGGCGAACGGCCGGCTCGTGAGTCGTGCCGCCAAACATCACGTGCGCCATCTGATCGAGCTGGTCGGTGGCGGCCTTGTTCAACTCCGGCACATCGTATCCGTGGATGGCCGACCACCAGGACGCCATGCCGTCGATCAGTCGCCGCCCATCCTCCAGAATGATCTCGGCCCCCTCGGCTCCGGCCACGGGATAGGTCGGCAAGGGATCGATCGCCGAGGTGTACGGATGCCAGATGTGATTGCGATCAAATTCGAGGTCCGCGTCGCTCAGGGACATGGTCCGCCGTAGGCTCGAGTCACCGATGCGTCGTCTGATGCATGTAGCGGGGACGCACCGGCGCATCAACGGCCCATCGGGTTGTCGACGATGAACGGCTGTGTCACACACAGACCCGACACCAACCTCTACGGCGCACTGCGAGGCGGCCAATGCTCATTCGTCATCGGACCGACGGCTCATTCGAGTGCATCACCCAGGAGCACCACGCTCTGATCAGCGGGCTGTTGGCCACCGAGTGGGCCCCGACCCGTCTCGATCCACTCTTAGTCCAGACGATCGGCCTACACGACAACCCCTGGCGCGAGGCCGATGCAGCACCTGTGTACGATCCCGAAACCGGCCTACCCCACGACTTTCTGAACTATCCGACACCGCGCAAACTCGTGATGTACGATACGGGTGTGTCGGCACTCGAAGCGCTCCACCCGTGGACGGCCTATATCGTCAGCCGTCACTACACGACCTTCGCCGGCACCCGGGACATCGACGAGTTCACCGCACAAGAGCAGACGCGCCGAGAGCGCCTCGCCGAGCAGATCTCGGAGGCTCGACTCGCCGAGAGCGACGACGCACTGGCGTGGGTGAAATTCTTCGACATCGCTTCGCTGTATTTGTGCCTCGGCGGACCGATGGCCTCCGATGATTCGATGCCCGCCTGGCTGGAAGACCCCTCGACATGGAACGAGGCGCCGGACGGCACCGAAGTCGAGTGGAATTGGTACGACGACGGGTCGGTCGGCCTTCGACCCTGGCCGTTCGCCCGGCCCGAGCTGACCATCGACATCCACCATCGCCGACTCGACGGCCCCGTCGATGACGCGGAGGCCCTCGGCTCAACATGGACGGACACACCGCACGAGATACGTCAGGTGACCTTCAAACCACTGAACGAGCTCACTCCCCCGAGCGGTCGCGGATGAGACCCTCCTGGGCAGTCGAGGCCACGAGGTCTCCGTCACGATTGAAGATCTGGCCGCGCACCAGACCGCGTCCGCCGGCCGCCGAGGGGCTCTCGACTTTGTGCACGAGCCATTCGTCCATGCGAAACGGACGATGAAACCACATCGCGTGGTCCAAGCTCGCCACCTGCATCGCCGGATCCATCCAGGATTTGCCGTGGGGATGCATCGAGGCACTCAAAAACTCAAAATCCGACGCGTACGCAGCGAGATACCGATGAACTGAAGGGTCGTCGGGGAGGTTTCCCGCAGCCCGATACCAGACGGTGCTCTCGGGCTCGCGAACCCCCGGGTCCAGGTGATTGCGTGGATTGACCGGCCGCACTTCGATCGGTGACTCCGCCGTAAAACGCTCGCGCATCGGCGATGGAATCTGGTCGGCGACCCGTCGGGCGAGTTCCGTTTGAGACAGCAGTCCGTCGGGGCCGTCGACATCTGGCATCTCGTCCTGATGCTCGAACCCCTCCTCGTGCTCCTGAAAGGATGCCGACATGCTGAAGATCGCCTCTCCGTGCTGGATCGCGACCACGCGTCGAGTCGTAAAACTCCCGCCGTCGCGGATGCGGTCGACATCGTAGACGATGGGATGGTCGACATCCCCGGTCAGCAGAAAGTAGCCGTGCATCGAATGCACCATCCGATCGTCGGGAACCGTCTGGGCCGCCGCCGACAGGGCCTGGCCCAACACGTGGCCCCCGAAGACCTGCCCCCAGCCGAGATCTTGAGTCTGACCGCGGAACAGATTGACCTCGATCTGCTCCAGCGAAAGCATGTCGACGAGTCTTTGGAGTACATCTGTCATGCGGTGCTCCCGGGGGTGCGAGATGCGATGGACACTCACCCACGCCTCTATCACGACCCCATCGGTGCACCAACCCCATCACTCTCCGGTCGCCTCGGCCGCGGCCTGGTGCCTCTCGTCGTCCCGACGATACCGGTACGTCTGATCGGCGGTCGCCGACGCAAATTCCTGAAGCTGCCCGGTCAGCATCGCGTATTGTTCGAAGAGGCTGTGGACCGGGACTCGACCACCCCGAACCTGCGGGCTCTTGAAGTAAAACGACAGCCACTCCTGGGGGCCGGACAACCCGCGGCGCCGAGCCAGATCGGTAAACAGCGCAAGATCCAGCACCAGCGGTGCAGCGAGAATTGAATCGCGGCACAGGAAGTTGATCTTGATCTGCATCGGGTAATCCATCCAGCCCGAAAAATCGATATTATCCCAGCCCTCTTTATTGTCACCGCGCGGCGGGTAGTAGTCGATGCGAACCTTGTGTTGGATGTCCCCGTACAGCTCCGGTTGATCCTGCGTGTCAAAGATCGAGTCCAGAACCGACAGCTTCGACTCCTCTTTGGTTCGAAACGAACCAGGGTCGTTCAACACGGCCCCGTCCCGGTTCCCCAGGATATTCGTCGAATACCATCCGCGAACCTTCAGATTCCGAGCAGCCAGGCCTGGCGCCAGGATCGTCTTCATCAGGGTCTGTCCGGTCTTGAGATCCTTGCCGGCCACGGGCAGTCTCTCGCGCCGCGCCAACTCAACCATGGCGGGGATGTCCAGGGCCCGGTTCGGCGCCGCATTCACAAAGGGTAGCCCCGACCGCAGATGAGCGTAGGCGTAGATCATCGTGGGGCTGATCGCGGGGTGGCTGTCACGCAGCCCCTCCTCGAAGGCCTCCAGCGACAGGTGGACATCCTCGATGTCCACATGCACCTCCGTCGATCCGCACCAGATGCCGACACCCCGGTCGCACTCGTTGCGGGACATGAACCCGTCGATGTCGTCCATCAACGCCTCGGCCCACTCCATCTTGGATGCCGTCGGCTTGACGTTCGGACCATCGAGGTTCCGGACGAACTCCTTGTCGAAGACCGCAGACATCGGCTCGATCGCCTCGAGTTCGTCGCGCAGCAGATCGAGATGGCGATCCGATAAGACCCCGGCGGAACGCGCGGCCTCGTACGCCGAATCTTCGAAGATGTCCCATCCCCCGAAGACAAGGTCGCCCAGACTGGTCATATCGACGACCTGCCGGAGGGGGACGGTCTCACCATCCTGCTGCAACCGCCCGAATTCCGCCAGACTGCCGATAGGCTCGGCCAACCCACGACGGGCAGCCATCACCCCGGCGATCGTCGTCGTACCGACGGCCCCCATTCCGGGGATCAACACTGCCATCTTTTCGCTGCTCGTTCGACTCATAACATCATCCTCCGGGCCATACCGACCCACGACCAGACCCTGTGCCGCGCACCAATCGGATCGACAGCAATCCCCCGAGAGTGCGCTCCGAATAGACGTCAACTGCCTGTGGCTTAAATGTCGCCTCCGCGGCCGAGGAGTCAAACGCGCACGCAGTATCGGCATCCAACGCCGAATTCCTAGCAACTTCATCGGGATTTTGCGACTCGGACTCCCACGTGTTATAGGTAAGCGGAGAATCTGAGGCTCTCACCCACGTTTGCGGCACTTTTGCGACACGAGGCTACACGGATGACGCTGTTACGACCCTTTGGACGCAGCTTGGCCCTGGCTGCCACCCTCTTGCTGTTCCTTTCTGGCTGCGGCCCCTCCGACTCGGGCACGCCTAACCCCGACGCCGGACAGGGCGATGCAACCGATGTCCCCGATGGCGGCGACATGAATCCGCTCCCCGAGTGTCAGGAATCGACACCGGGTGCCGTCTCGGAGATCTCGGAGATCGACTTCGGAAAACTCGCGGTAGTCGATGCAAATAGCAGCGACCTCTCCGGGGTAGGCGCCGCACTCTCCGACGGCAGCTTCGAGGCCCCCACACCGGGAAGTCAGGCCTACGGTGCCTACTGGGGATCGGTGACCCCTCAGGACAACGGAAGCTTCAGCGCACTCGGCGGTGCCGACGCAGTGTACGCGGCCGTCCGAATTGAAGCCGACGCCCCGAAGACTCTCGTGGCTCGTGCGGACGCCGCCCAACGAGTCTGGGTCAACGACCGACGAATGACCGGCGACATCTATGGGTTCGGCGACAAACGAGTCCCCGTGCGCCTCAAAGAGGGTACGAACCACATCGTTGGACTCTACTCGATGGGTCGAGGCGCCAAATTCGAACTGTATGAGACCCCGGATTCTGTCTTCTTCAACAAACAGGATATCACGAAGCCGACCCTGCGCGTCGGGAGTGACAGGACCCAGTACGTGGGCATGCAGACGCTGAACCTCTCGGGACACTACCTGCGGGAGGTGAAGGCTCGGGTACTCGAAGACGACAACTTCAACGCCACAACGATCGAACTGGAGGGCCTCTCCGCCGACGCCGTCACACAGATCCCCTTCAAATTAGACCCCAAACAGGCCTGGCAGAGTGCCGACACGACCCACACCGTGACCCTGCAGCTCGACAGCTGCGCCATGGAGACGGCATGGGAGGTCGATGTCGACCTGAATACCGTCGAGCGTAACAGCCAGTTCGAGCGGACCTTCCGATCGGACGTCGACGGCTCGGTGCAATACTACGCCGTACGCCCACCGTCGAACTTCGAGGCGGACAAAGACTACGGACTGGTCCTGTCGCTGCATGGAGCCAGCGTCGAAGCCTCGGGCCAGGCCAACTCCTACTCGCAAAAAGACTGGGCCTACATCGTCGTCCCGACCAACCGTCGCCGCTACGGCTTTGACTGGGAGGAATGGGGCCACTTCAACGGCATGGCGGCGATGGAAGACGCCCGGAGTCAATTCAACATCGACCCGACTCGCATCCACGTCACAGGCCACTCGATGGGCGGCCACGGCACCTGGCACTTCGGTGTCTTTCACCCCGGCACCTTCGCCAGTGTGGCGCCGAGCGCCGGCTGGTCGACCTACTACAACTACGGCGGCCGCGGGCAGGAGCCGCCCGGCGAGCCCTTCCAGTCGGCCCGTGCCCACTGGGAGACCCTGGAGTACATGTCGAACCTGGAGAAGCGCGGCGCCTATATTCTGCACGGCGGCGAGGACCGAAACGTCCCCGTCTCCGAAGGTGAGCGTATGCGCGATGCGATGAGCGATGTGACCGACGATTACGTCTGGAACCTCGTGCCCGGCAAGGACCACTGGTGGGACGGCGACGCCGCCGAAGGCACGGACTGCGTCGACCTGCCGGACATGTGGACCTTCATGGAAAACCACACGCTGGATCCGAATTCACTGGACTTCAGCTTCAAGACCCCCGGCCCCTACTACTCGCCGACCAACAGCTACGTGACGATTCAATCGCGGGCCAACCCCTTCGAAGACTCGACGATCACCTCGGAGAAGGTCAGCGATACCGAAGTCGATCTGACGACTGAAAACGTCCGCTCGATGACACTCGACGGGACGGCCCTGACTGCCAAGGGCATCGACGAGATCACCATCGACGGCTCCAGTCAGTCGGTAACCGATGGGACGATGGAAATCGGACCACAATCCGGCAAGAAGGTCGGCCAGACCGGCCCGGTCAATCAGGTCTTCCGCGAGCCCTTCTGCTTCGTCTACTCCCGGGATGCGTCGGTCGACTACAAGCACTTCGCTGCGTATCTGACCAGCGTCTGGAGTGTCCGAGGCAACGGACACGCCTGTGCAATGCCCTATTCCCAGTTGACCGACGAGGTCCGCCAGGACCGAAACATCATCTACATGGGCATCCCATTTGAAGATTTGCCGAACCACGAGTCGCTTCCCTTCAGCTACAACGAATCCGCCATCGAGGTCGGTGGCAACACGATGGAGGGTGCCCTCGGAATCTTCACCTTCGCGGAGGGCGACGGCATGGCCCTCGCCTGGTACGCCTCGGGCGGCAACACCCAACTGCTGGGCTTCTCGCCGTTCAGCTCGCGTAGCGGCATGCCCGACTTCTACGTGCGCGATTCCCAGAGCGCGGTGGCAGCCGGTTACTTCGACTCCAACTGGGAGTACGATTCGCAGTTGGCCGGATTCGCCGACCGGGTCACCAACTAACTGACCGGACCGACGCAGACCCGACCCGTTGCCCCCTGTCGACCTCCGACAGGGGGCATTTTTTTGTCTCTTCCATGTCTTGAGATGGAGACGCGATCACTGTAGTCGAAACGGTGAGTCGCTCGAGACACCCCAACGCAGCCCGGAGCAGCCCATGGCCACGTTTGAATTCGGAACCCCTCGACATCAAGACGCATTTCAAATTCTGCTGATGGGCTCCGGCGAGCTCGGCAAGGAATTCGCCATCGAGGCGATGCGACTCGGCGCGGAGGTCATCGCCGTCGACAGCTACGCCGACGCCCCGGCCATGCAGGTCGCCCACACCTCCGGTGTTATCGACATGCAGGATGGTCAGGCGGTCCGTCAGCTCGTCGAATCGATGGATCCCGATGCCATCGTACCCGAGATCGAAGCGATCGCCACCGATACACTGATCGAGCTCGAGGAGGAGGGTTACAACGTCATTCCGACGGCGAGAGCGACCCGACTGACGATGGACCGCGAGTACATCCGACGAGTCGTCGCAGAAGACCTGGGGCTTCCGACCTCGCCGTACGCCTTCGCAGACGACCTGGAAAGCTTCCAGGCCGCCGTCGAGGACGTCGGCTTTCCCTGTGTGGTCAAACCCGTGATGTCGTCGAGTGGAAAGGGCCAATCCACCCTCCACTCTGCCGAGGACGTCGAGCCGGGCTGGCAGGAAGCAATCTCGGGCAGCCGGGGTCAATCGACCCGCGTTATCGTCGAGGGATTCGTCGAGTTCGACACCGAGATCACCCTGCTGACGGTCCGGCATCGCGACGGCACCACCTTCTGCCCGCCCGTCGCCCACACGCAGGCCGACGGTGATTACCGGGAATCGTGGCAGCCCGCCGGGCTCGACCCCGCGATCCTGGAGACATGCAAGTCGATGACCCGGGAGGTCACCGACGAACTCGGCGGCGCGGGGCTCTTCGGCGTGGAACTCTTCATCGCCGGTGACGACGTCTACTTCAGCGAGCTTTCGCCCCGTCCCCACGACACCGGCATGGTCACGATGATCAGCCAGGACCTCAGCGAGTTCGCACTCCACGCACGGGCGGTGATGGGCCTGTCGATTCCCGACGAGATCGAGCTGATCTCGCCGTCAGCCTCGGCCGTTGTTCTGGCCGACTCCGACGGAGACAATCCCACCTATCGGGTCGACACGGAGCCGTTACGCACGCCGGGAACAGACCTGCGCATCTTCGGAAAACCGTCAATGTATGCGGGACGCAGGATGGGTGTGGGGCTCGGCCGGGCCGATACCGTGGAGTCGGCCCGGCAGTTGGCCCGCTCGGTGGCCGAAGGCGTCGAGGTCTCGGCCGAGTGAACATTGGCCAAGCACTAATCAGTCGCCGATCGAACCACGCGGAGCCAAAAGCCGCCGATGCTCTCCATGATGTCGACGAATTGGTCGAGATCGACGGGTTTGACCACGTAGGAGTTGGCGTGGAGGTCGTAGGCCTTCTGGATGTCGATCTCGGCCTGCGATGACGTCAACACGACGATCGGGATCCGGCGGAGTTGCTCGTCGTCCTTGCACTTTTCGAGCACCTCACGACCGTCCATTTTCGGCAGGTTCAGATCCAGCAAGACGAGGTCCGGCGTCGGAGCCTCGGCGTATTCATCCTCCTTGCGGAGAAACCGCATCGCCTCGACCCCGTCGTTGGTCACATGGAGATTGCAGAGTACGCGTGCCTCATCCAGGCTCTCCCGGGTCAGGTCGACATCCGCCGGATTGTCCTCGACCAGCAAAACTTCGGCCGAACGCTCGTTGTCTGTCATTGTTCTCCGAGGTGGCTTTGAAAGCTCAATCGAACGAATTGTCAGCGAGGGGCAACGTCACACGAAATGTGCTCCCCTCCCCGGGCGTTGAATCGGCCGACACGGTGCCTTCGTGGGCCTCGACGATCTTCTTGACGATGGCCAGACCGGTGCCGGTCCCCTCGAAGTCTCCGCGCTCATTCAATCTCTGGAACATCTGAAACATGCGGTCGGCATTGGCGGGATCGAACCCGACGCCATTGTCCCTGACCTCGACGGTGACCTGGTCGTCGTCGGTGTCGGCCACACTCACTGTCACCCGGGGACTCGACGAATCATTGAATTTGATTCCGTTTCCGATCAGATTCTGAAACAGGCTATTCAACATCGTGCGATTCCCGTGAACGACGGGCAGTTCGTCGACGTCGACCTCGGCCCCCGTCTGTCGAATTTGAATCATCAGATTGGACGTCACCGACTCCAGCACGCTGTTCAGATCGACTGCCTCCATGCTCTCGTTCGGACGGCCGACCCGTGAGTACTGCAGCAGGTCGTTTAACAGCGCCTTCATCCGCTCGGCCCCTTCGACCGCGTAGCCGATGTACTTCTGGGCGCGCTCATCGAGCTCGTCTTCATACCGCCGAGCCAACAACTGAGTGTAGCTGGCAACCATCCGCAGTGGTTCCTGCAGATCGTGCGAAGCCAGATACGCGAATTGCTCGAGCTCCTCGTTCGATTGTTTCAGTTGTCGGGTCTGTTCACGAAACTCGCGTTCAGCCTCCATGAGCTCGGAGACGTCTCGCAGGGCCGCCCGCAAACCGACGACGTCCCCGTCTTCTCGGATGGGCGTCGCACTCAGGAGCGCCCCGAAGGTCGACCCGTCCGCCCGCCGAACCCGGACGTCGACGTTCTCGACGGGCTCACCGCTACGCACCTGCTCGCGGGCCTTGAGCACCTCACCTTCGGATTCCTCGGCGTAGTACTCGAGGGCATCCGACCCCAGAATGTCATCCCGCTCGAGACCGATCTCATCGGCATACGTCAGATTGCACCGGGTGATTTCACCGCTATGAACATCGACCGAACAATACATGTCCGGGGCACGCTCGTAGACGTCGGCGTAGAAATCCTCGGAGACCGTACGCGTCTTTTCTGTCACGACAATCGACTCCTCCACTCAACCACACTTACCGCCGAGCAACCCGGCTTTGAGTCCTTTGTTTGGCGGGTCGGCAAACCAGATCTTGAAGAAGGCCTCGGCAAAATCCGCTCCCTCGATGGTACCCTTCGTCTCCCCCTTGATCTCGACGGTCACCCCTTTGTCGGGCACGTAGGTATAGACCATCTTGTCACCATTGGAGATGTCGGTCATCCAACCGAGCAACCGGTCGATCTTGGGCTTCAGATCGTCGTACTTGCCTCCGGCGTTCTTCTTGAAGCTCTCCTTGTACGCATCGACGCTCTTGGAGCGGTCGACATCCCTGGTAAATTGCAATGCCAGCTTCTTGGGAACCGACGACGAAATCACCTCGCTCGCCTTCGACGTCTTCGACGGCACGTACAGGCCCGCGACGTAGACGTTCACCGAAAATATCGTGGCTTCGCGGATGCCCATCCCGTTGAGAACCAGCGACTTCCCGCCCACCTCAGCCTTGTCAGGCATGCTCACCCCTGCACATTCCGCCGCCGCGGCGGAGGTGGTCATTCCCAGTGCGACCAATCCGACCGTTGCAACCATGACTGCCAGACGCTTCATCTTCGACCTCCCGTGATGACCCGGACGATGGCCCGGCGTCGCAAAATATCCGGCCGACCCTCGATGGGCGGCCGACTGCTCGATGCACAACTGGTCTAATTGTAGCCCCAGCGGCGCGACTGTCGAATCAAATCCATAGACTCTCTGCGGTCATTCGGAGGTTTCGGGTTGGTTGGCAGGGTCCTCCAGCAGCATGCCGAGCATCCAACTGACCGCCGAGACGACGAGGCTTCCCAACACCGCAGGCCCCAGCCCATCAACGGTCAAGGCCGCTGTAAGTACATCGGTGATCTCGAGCAGAATGCCATTGATGACGATCGCGAAGAGCCCGAACGTCACCAGCAGAAATGGAAGCCCCAGGAACATCAACACGGGCCGAAGCAATGTATTAACGACGCCGAACACCAGCGCCACCAGCAACACCGACCCTATCTGGGCCGTGTCGAGAAACACGCCGGGTACGATCAACGAGGCAGCCCAGATCGCCACCGCGTTGATACCCAGTCGAAGTACGAGATACAGCATGCGGACCTCCAGAGAGTCGTAGAAATGCCTCTGTTGATTGTGGGCATCACCGCAGAAATTTCACGCCTCGAATGTGACCTGTCGTCGTTGCGCACCGAGGCTGTCGTGCGTTAAGCATCGAAAAAACGGCGAAGGATCGCCGTCTTTCCACCTGTCGAAGGCCCCACCGGATTCCGATGGAACAACAGACCCCCGACCCCGAGACAAACACATCGAAGTCCGACGAAGTTCGCCGGACGCTTCAGTCCAGCCGCACGCGCGGCCGCCTCCGCTGGCTTCTGATTGGAACCGTCGTTTTAGCAGCCGCCGCGACCGCCACGTGGTGGTTTTTGGGCGATGACGACAAGAAAACCGCTTATCACACGGCCGCTGTCGACCGCGGGGACATCGTGCTGAGCGCGACGGCGACCGGGAGCCTGGAGCCGAAGCGCAAGGTGACGGTCGGTGCGGAGATCTCGGGGCTCATCGAAGACGTGATGGTCGAGCAAAACGACCGGGTCACCCAGGGTCAACCGCTCGCGAGAATTGACACCACGCGACTCGAGAACTCTCTCGCCCAGGCCGAAGCAAATCTGGCGCAGGCTCGCGCCGGCCTCCAGCAGGCACAGGCGTCGCTCGAAGAGGCACGACTGGAACAAGACCGCGCCGAGACGCTCTACGAAAAAGGCTCGACCTCCAAACAGGCGCTCCAACAGGCGCGGGCGGCCCGCAAACGTGCACAGGCCCAGGTTGAATCGGCACGGGCGTCGATCGCCCAGGCCCGTGCCTCGGTCAAACTCCAGCGCACCGACCTGAGCAAGGCGACCGTCTATTCGCCGGTCGACGGCGTCGTACTGGATCGTAAAGTCGAACCCGGCAATACCGTCGCCGCGTCGCTGCAGACCCCGGAACTCTTCGTGCTCGCCGAGGACCTCAGCGACATGGAACTACACGTCGGCATCGATGAAGCCGACGTCAGCCTGGTCGAAGCCGGTCAATCCGCCAGCTTTACCGTCGACGCGTGGCCCGACGAGACCTTCGAGGCACAGGTCGAACTCGTCGCCCTCAACCCGACGGTCACCAACAACGTCGTCACCTACACCGCCGAGCTCGACGTCGACAATCCCGAACGAAAGCTCCGACCGGGGATGACCGCCACGGTCACCATTCAGACGGGACGACGCACCGACATCCTGCGCGTCCCAAACACGGCCCTGCGTTTCTTGCCGCCCAAGTCCGAAGAATCCGGCGGCTTCCGGCTCGGCCCCCCGCGGGACGAGCAACGAAAGCCAAATACCGACACGGTGTATCGGCTGGTCGACGGCGAGCCCACAGAGGTGCATGTCGAGACCGGCCGCTCCGACGGGAAGTTCACGGAGATCCGCGGCGGGGACATCGATCCTGACGACCGAGTCGTCACGGGTATCCGCACGGAATCCGACGAGGAAGAGAGCCCGGATACTTCCGAGCCGAAGGGGGCCTCGTGAGCGCCGAACCGATCATACGGGTCGCCGGAATCTCGAAGGTCTACGGCAGTGGTGCCGCCGAGGTGCGGGCCGTCGATGACGTCTCTTTCGAGATACCCGAGGGGGATTTCGTATCGGTCATGGGACCGAGCGGATCGGGCAAATCGACGGCGATGAACATCATCGGGTGCCTGGATGTGCCCACGGCCGGACGGTACGAATTCTGGGGCGTCGATGTCGCCGGACTCGACCACGAAGAACTGGCCCTTCTTCGCCGCCACTACATCGGCTTCGTCTTCCAGGGCTTCAATCTGCTGCCGCGCATGACGGCAGCCGAGAATGTGCAACTTCCCCTCATCTACAAGAATGTCCCGAACTCAAACAGACGCTCCATGGCCCTGGAGGCCCTCGAATCCGTTGGACTTTCTCACCGGGCTGACCACGACCCCTCGGAGTTGTCCGGCGGCCAAAAACAGCGCGTCGCCATCGCGCGGGCTCTGGTCACCGAGCCGACGTTGCTTCTGGCCGACGAACCGACGGGGAACCTCGATACCACCACGAGCTCCGAGATCCTCGATCTGCTCCAGCGGCTCAATCGAGAGCGCACCCTGACCATTGTGATGGTCAGCCACGAGCCGGAATTTGCCTCTCGGGCTGAACGGATCCTCTACTTCGTCGACGGGCGTATCACCCGAGACGGCACACCCCGGGAGGTGTTGGCATGAACATCATCGACACCCTCCGAATGGCGTTGTCGGCGATCTTCCGCAACAAGATCCGCTCGACCCTGACCGCGCTGGGTGTGATCATCGGGGTTGCCAGCGTCATCCTGATGGTCCACCTCGGGCAGGCGGCGACGGCCAGCGTCACCCAGCAGATCTCGAGCATCGGCAGCAATCTGTTGATCGTCGTCCCCGGCACGCGCGAACGTGGCCCGAGCGGCGCGGAAACCCCGGCTCCCCCCTTCGATCCCGGGACGTACGAGGCCGTCCAGTCCGACCTCTTTGGGACTCGGATCGCGCCGATGGTCAATTCTCAGCAAGTGCTGGTGCGAGGCACCTCGCGGCATTCGACGGGTGTCTCCGGCACCACCAATGACTATATGGAGGTCCGCAATCACCCGCTGGAGCGCGGCCGGCGATTCAACTCCAGGGAACTCTCAAGCGGCGCGTCCGTCTGCATTCTGGGGTCACTCGTCGTCGACGAACTCTTCCCGGAGTCCGACCCGATCGGCTCCACGATTCGGGTCGGCCCGACCGCCTGCCAGATCATCGGCGTGCTGAGCCAAAAAGGCGGATCGATGGGCCAAGACCCGAACGACACGGTGCTCATGCCGATCCGGGCCGTCCAGCGCCGCCTGGTCGGATCCTACGACGTCCAGCAGATGCATCTGTCGGCGGTCGAGACCACGCCGGCGGCCCTCAAAGCCTCGCTGGAGGCCCTGCTCAGAGACGAACGAAACCTGCAGCCGGGCCAGAGTAACGACTTTCGTATCTTCGATATGCAGGAAATCCTGACGACGGTTCAGGGCACAACCCGGACGCTCACCATCCTGCTGGGCGCCATCGCCGCCGTCAGTCTACTGGTCGGCGGCATCGGCATCATGAACATCATGCTCGTCTCGGTCACCGAACGGACCCGCGAGATCGGCATACGTCTGGCCATTGGAGCACGTGCTCGTGATGTGCTGTGGCAGTTCCTGACCGAGGCGATTGTACTCTCGAGCCTCGGGGGACTCATCGGAGTCGCACTGGGGCTCGCCGGCACCGTCGGCATCGCCCGCCGATTCGGCCTGCCACTCGTCTTTTCGCCCGAGACGATTCTGATGGGCTTCGGCTTTTCGGTCGTCATCGGAGTCGCCTTCGGCTATCTCCCGGCGCGTCGCGCCGCTCATCTCAATCCCATCGATGCCCTCCGCCATGAGTAAAAGGTATTGTCGTGTCCGGTGGCTGATCGCGCTGGCCGTTGTGGTCTCGCTCCCGTCGGCGGGGCTCGCTCAGTCTTCCGAGACGCAACTGCTCAGCACCCGAGATGCCCTGTCGATGGCGGCGCAAAACAATCCGTCGCTGCGAAGTGCCGTCATCGAGCTCGAGCGCGCCGAACTCGCTGTTCGGCGCGAACTCTACACCTTCGTCCCCACCTGGTCGCTCGACGCATCCGCCCAGATCGGCCGGCGTCCCAATCTGTCGACGATGGATATCGTGACCGTCGAGAGCCAATCGTACGAGGTCTCGACCGGGCTCAGCCACACCTTCCCCGCCGGGACCCAGGTGTCCGGAAGCGTCGGTCTCGACAATACCCTCCAGGACTCGCCGTTTTTTGGAGATCTCGGGTCGACCTGGGGGGCCGATATTCAACTGCAGATCGTCCAGCCCTGGTTGCGCGGCTTCGGCCACGACACCGGGCTGGCCGCCCGCCGGAGCGCACGCGCCGAATCCGACGCGGCCATCGCCCGACGAAACGACGAGGCGAGCCGACTGGCCCGTGATGTACTCACGGCGTACTGGCAGGTCTGGAGCGCCCGACGAAACGTAGCCATCCAGCAGGACGCCCTCGACGTGGCACGCCGCGCACTGGAAGATGCGCGCTCGAGACTCCACGCAGGCGCCATCGCCGAGTCGGACCTGGTTCCGCTGAAGACCGAGGCCGCTCGTATCCGGGAGACCCTCGCCAGCAGCCGGTCGACGCTCACCTCGCGTCGCATCGAACTCGCCAGACTCATGGGCATGGAACGAAGGGCGGAGTCGCTTCGAACGAGCGGCGACCCTCCGAAACCGTCAGCACCTCCCGCAACCCGAGAAGCGGTCGACCAGGCCCGACAACAGTCGTACACCCTGATGCAGCAACGCCAACAGATCGAGGTGGCTCGCGCCCAGGCCGACATCGCCGCAGACCAGAAACTGCCCCGCCTGGACACCACCGCCCGGCTGAACGCCTCGGGACTCGGCCGAGATCTGCCGCCGGCCCTCGAGGGCCTGACCGGGCTCGATGGCATCGTCGGGACCTTTTCGATCAGCCTCCAGCTCCCCGTCGTCAACAAATCGTTGAAGGCCAAAGCGCAGAGTGCTCGGCTCGCCGTCGACCGCGCCGAAGCCCAGTTTGAAGCCGCCGAAGATCAGGTCGTCGCAAACGTCCAGACTCAGATCGACGGCCTTCGGACCGTTCAAACACGACTCGAACTGGCGCGCGAGACTGCCCGTCTGGCCGGTGAAAACGTCGACTATCAGCGCGCCCGATTCGAAAACGGCGCCGCCACCGCCCTCGACGTGGCGGAGGCCCTGCAGGACCAGCGCGAAGCCCAGCTTCAGGTCGCTCAGTTGCGCACAGAAACGGCCACGCGACGACTGGCCCTCGAGGATCTGACCGGCACACTGCTGAGTCGCCTGACCCTGGAAGACTCGGCCCTCCAGCCCGCCGAGTAGCATGCGGCATGCGTCCGGGTCAGAAGAGCCAGTCGCTCCCGACGATGTTAGCAATCCACTCGACGTAGCGCTCGGGGAACAACCTCTGAATGAGGTCAAAACCTCGCGCATCCCGCCCGATCACTATCCGTCCATCGTTCGCCCGGATCCCCTCGACGATCTGCCGAGCCGCCTCCTCGGGAGACGTACTGGCGAGTGACTGCTCGAAGTCCTCCATCATCGCTTCGGGATCCTGACCGAGCATCGACACATCCCCATAGCGGGCGTTTCGAGCGATATCGGTGCGAACCCCTCCCGGATGCACGCAGCTTACACGGATCGGTTCATCCATGAGGTCCAGCTCCGCCCGCAACGTTTCGGTGTACCCCCGGACGGCAAATTTCGAGGCGCAATAGCTGCCCTGGGTCGGAGCGGCGATGAGGCCGAAAATGCTCGATATGTTGACGATATGGCCCTCGCCTGCCGCTCGCAGGTACGGGAGGAACGCCCGCGTCCCATAGACGACCCCCCAGAAATTGATGTCCATCAACCACTCGAAGTCGTCCCAATCCACGGAATCGAGCGGGGCCGACACCGAGACGCCCGCGTTGTTGATGATCATATCGATGCCACCGAGCGCGTCGTCGGCCTCCTCGGCCCATTGTTCCACCTCCGCCCACTCGGAGACATCGACGTCTCCGAGATGAACCTCGGCGCCGAGATTGCGCGCCTTCGATGCCGTCTCCGCAAGTCCACCTTCATCGATGTCACTGATGGCGAGGTCGCACCCGGCCTCGGCGAGTTCCAGCGCCAAGGCCTCGCCGATCCCGTTGGCCGCTCCGGTGATCGCCGCTACTCTCCCGTCGATGGTCGTCATGTCCGGCCTCTTGGTCTGGAAGTCAAAGCTCTCATTCGGCGCGTCGCACCGTGGCGCCACCCGAGGTCTCGGCGTCGACGGACGGCTGTCCGAGGTACTCGATCCGACTGCCTCCGGAAGCCGTGGCGTCGAGTTGTTGCGATACCGACACGGTCACCCGACTGCCCCCGCTGGCTTGAACCGTCGCACGATTCGATTCAAGCCCGCGGGCCCGATAGGTGCTTCCGCCGCTGGCCGTAACCTTCTGACGATCAGTGGCGCCGTCCTCGACGGTGATCCGTCCCCCACCGCTGACATTGGCCTCCCACCGGTCGACATCGATACGTTCGAACGTCGCTTTTGACCCCCCGCTCATCGTCGTCTTCACTTCATCGGCGACGAATGGGCGGACGCGAGCCTCCCCTCCGCCCGAGACCGCCACCCCGGCCACATCCGTCAATGTGACGTCGATCACCACGGGCTCGGAGGGTTGAAAGGACAATTTGGAATTCGTCGGCTCGACCACCAGCCGCCCTCCGCGTTCGACGACTTGAACCCGCTCGAGGATATTGTCATCGCCCGTGATCTCGAACGACTTGGTATCGCCGACATCCAGCCGAAGATGAAAGCCGCAACACACCGAAATGCTGAACCGATCGGGGACCGAGCGTTGTTCGGTGACGATATTTCCGGAGCCGCGGACCCCCGTGAGATTACAGCCGGCCGCGACGACGACCAGCACCGCCGCGATGAATGTTATCGACCGTCGACCCATGATTCGCTCCATTCCCACAGTCGCTGTGCAGATTCGGGATCCTCGGCGTCCTCGCGCGGCTCGGCGACATTACAATCAGCCAGATACTCGCCGGCGTGCCTGGCGGCATCTGGATGCGCCGCCGCCCAGGTCTCGGTAGCTGCCCCCTGGGGAATACTCTTCAAGAACAGCGGCCCCACGACTTTCAGCGCAACCTGGATGCCGGCATTCATGTGGCGCGCCAAATTCGTATCGATCACCCCCGGATGCAAGGCGAAGGCCTTGCGCCCATCCGACCCGAAGCGTCGCTGCAGTTCTTTGGCACACAGGAGGTTGGCGAACTTCGATTGACCGTAAAACTCCAGCGGGTCGTAGCCCTGTGACCCGTCCAGGTTGTCGTAATTGATGCCTCCCTTCGGCGCCTGCTCGTGAGCACGACTGCTCAAGATCACGACGCGGCCGTCGTCGGCAAGGCTGTCGATCAGCCCGCGGGTCAGAATGAAGTGGCCGACATGATTGGTCAGAAACTGCAGTTCCAGACCGTGTTTCGTATTCAACTCCGGCAGGGCCATGATGCCGGCGTTGCAGATCAGACCGTCGATCGCATCGACGCTGTCGGCGACCGACTCGACGCATCTCCGAACCGAGTCGGGTTCCGACAACTCACAGACCACCGGGATCGCATCCCCATCGACTTCGTCGGTCGCCCGTCGGGCCTTTGTCTCGGTCCGCGCGGCCCCGACCACGGTCGCCCCCCGGTCGGCCAACACTCGCATGGTCTCAGCGCCCAGCCCGGAGTTACATCCGGTGATCACATAGGTCTTATCCGTCAAATCGAGTCCCGCCGCGACTTCGGCAGCGGTCGAATTGTAGCCAAACCCACTCGGGCCGGCCCCTTTGAACAGTCCGTACAGTGACATCAGTTTTCTCCAGTATCGGAATCGGTTTCTGAGTTGCTCTCTTCGTCGAACTCTTCCCAGGCGAGCCGCCGACCATCGCCGTCTGCGGCCTCGGATTGTTGGAGCTGCCACATCCGTCGGTACAGTCCCGGAGTCTCCAGCAGGTCCGCGTGGGTGCCACGCTCGACGATGTGTCCATCGCGCAGCACGAGAATCTCGTCGGCATCGGTGATGGTCGACAAACGGTGCGCAATGGCAATCGTCGTGTGGTCCTCCGAGGCGTCCTTCAGGGCGCTGAGAATCGCCTGTTCGCTCTCGGAATCCAGCGACGACGTCGCCTCGTCGAAGATCATGACCGGAGGATCCTTGAGAACGGCCCGGGCGATCGCGACGCGTTGCTTTTCTCCCCCCGACAGCTTCAACCCACGTTCCCCGACCACCGTCTCATACCCGTCGGGCAATGACTGCACGAAGTCGTGCACATCGGCGACCTTCGCCGCTCGACGGATCTCCTCGTCGGTGGCCTCGAGATGTCCGTACCGAATGTTAAAGGCAATCGTATCGTTGAACAGGACCGTATCCTGAGGCACGACCCCGATCGCCTGACGCAGACTCTGCTGGGTCACCTGTGAGATGTCCTGACCATCGATCGTGATGCATCCCTGCTCGACGTCGTAGAACCGGAACAACAGCCGGGCGATGGTCGATTTGCCGGCGCCACTCGGTCCCACGATCGCCACCTTCCGGCCGGCCGGAACATCGAAGCTGACCTCTCGCAACACCGGTTTGGCTTCCTCGTAGCGAAAGGAGACGCCCTGAAAACTCACGCGACCGGCATCGACCTGCAACTGGTCGGCCTCCGGCAGATCCTGCACTTCCGGTGTTTCATCCAGCAGATCGAACATCCGCTCCATGTCGCTGACCGCGTGTTTCAGAATGCTGTAGACGGTCCCCAGAAATCCCAGCGGCATGAAGACTTGAAGCAAGTAGGCGTTGACTGCCACCAGATCGCCGACGCTCATCTCGCCGGCCGCCACCCCACGGGCCGCCATCAACATCACCACCGTCACACCACACGCGATGACCGAGCGCTGCACGATGTTCAAAAACGACAGGGTCGTCTGTGAATGAACGGCGGCGTCCTGCCAGGTCTCCAGATCATCATGGTAACGTTCGAGCTCGAAGTCCTCGTTCCCGAAGTACTTGACCGTCTCGTAGTTCAGCAGTCCGTCGATGGCCCGGGAGTTGGCCTGCGATTCCGCCTCGTTCATCTCGATGCGGTACTGGATGCGCCACTCGGTCATCCCGAGTGTCAATCCGACGTAGACGACGAACGTCAAGAGTACGACGACCGCAAACCACGGATCGTACAGCGTCACCAGCACCCCGGCGACGAGCCCGATCTCGACCAGCGTTGGAACGATGCGAAACAACAGATAATTCAGGAGATTGCTCAGGCTCCTGGTGCCGCGGCCGATGTCCCGGGTCACCGCCCCCGTCTTTCGGTCCAGATGGAACCGAAGCGACAGATCGTGCAGATGTTCCAGGACCTGCTCGGAGATCCGGCGCATGATTCCGTATCGCATTCGAGCGAACGTCGCATCGCGCAGTTCCTCGAACGCCGACGATGCGAGCCTCAGCGCCCCGTAGCCCAGCACCAACCCCACCGGCACCACGAGTTCCACCTGCGCGCCGCCCTCCAGTGTGTCGACGATCTCCTTGAGGACCCAGGGAACGGCCACCGTCGCCACTTTTGCGGCAAACAAAAATACAAGTGCCACCGCGGTGCGCCCCCGATACGCCCAGACATACGGCAGAAGCTGTCGGAAAATATCCCAGTCGAGGCGAATGCCCCGAGCTCTCGATTCACTGCGCCCGTGTGGCGCCATCATCGCTCCCGGATCATGTGAACTGAAGATTAGGCTTCCCTGTTGACCCTCCAGTCTAGTGCGTATGCTTCTGCATGGAAACTGGAACAAATCATTGAATTTATCAGCACGGAGCTATCTATGGGACGTCTGGACGATAAAGTCGCAATCATCACCGGTGCCGCCGGCGGCATTGGAAAGGCCACTGCAGAGCGATACCTGGAAGAGGGAGCCAAGGTCATGTTGGTGGACCTCGACGAAGAGGCCCTCGCCGAGGTCGCCGGAGAGCTCGACGCCGGCGATCGCGTCGCCTACCGCGCCGCCGACGTCTCCGACCCCGAGGCCGTCCAAGACTTCGTCGACGCCTGTGTCGACGCCTTCGGCCGGCTCGACGTCATGTTCGCCAACGCCGGGACGGAGGGGTCGGTCAAACCGATGCACGAGCTGTCTTTCGATGAGTTCGACCGAGTCCAAAAGGTCAATCTTTACGGATGCTGGCTGGCCATCAAGTACGCGGCCCCGGCGATCATCGACAGCACCGACCAGGACGAGGAAGGAAGCATCATTCTGACCTCGTCGGTCGCCGGGATCGTCGGCTCGAAGGGACTCGGGGCGTACGTCGCCAGCAAACACGGCGTCGTCGGCCTTGCTCAAACGGCGGCGCAGGAACTCGCCGAAGCAGGCATTCGGGTCAACACCATCAATCCCGGCCCGATCCAGAACCGAATGATGTCGTCGATCGAAGGTCAGGCGAACCCCGACGCTCCCGATCAGGTCCACGACCAATTCGAAGGCCTCATCCCGATGGGCCGCTACGGCCGCAACGAAGAGGTCGCCAATCTCGCACTCTTCCTCGCCAGCGACGAGAGCTCATACAGCACCGGTAGCAGGTTCGTCATCGACGGCGGCTTTACGTCCATGTAGCATGTCGGATGCATCGACATCACCTGACCTGCTGACGCCGCGATGTTGTATCCATGCATGATCTGACACTGCTGGCCGACTTCGTCATCCTCTTGGCGACCGCCCTCGGCGTCGCCTGGGCCTTCAGCAAGTTGCAGCTCCCGTCGATCGTCGGGTTTCTGACCGCCGGGATCCTCCTGGGTCCCGGCGTCCTCGGAGTCGTCACCGACCCCGATGAGATCACCCTGCTCGCTGAGATCGGCGTCGTCCTCCTCCTCTTTTCGATCGGGCTGGAACTCTCGTTTCGGGAGATACAACGGCTGGCCCATTTCGTCTTCGGCGGCGGCGGCCTGCAGGTCGGGCTGTCGATGGCCGCCTTCGCCGGGCTCTTTCTGGCCCTCGGCTTTGCACCCGGCACCGCCGTTCTGTACGGGGCCATGGGCGCACTGAGCTCGACCGCCCTGGTCTTGACGACCCTCAAGGAATCCGACGAGGTTGCCTCCCCGCATGGACGCGGCATGGTTGGCGTCTTGCTGCTGCAGGACCTCGCCGTCGTCCCACTGATGTTGATGGTTCCGCTTTTGGCCGACGCCGGCGGCGGCCTGACAACGATCCTGTGGACTCTCACGAAGGCGACGATCACCGTGGTCGGGGTCTGGCTGACCGCCACCTACATCTTTCCCTGGGTCGCCGAGCGGATCGTGGCGACCCGGCGCCGAGAACTCTTCACGCTGTTTACGGTCGTTGTCGCCGTCGGCACGGCCTGGGTCTCGGGTGTCGCTGGACTCTCCCTTGCCCTGGGTGCCTTCCTGGCGGGGCTCGTCATCTCGGAGTCCCCGTACTCAGAGCAGATGATCACCGAGGTCGAGCCGTTCAAAGACGTCTTCAACAGCATCTTCTTTCTGTCGATGGGCCTCCTGGTCAAACCGTCGGTCATCGTCGACGACCCGCTGACCATCGCCGGCGTCGCTATCGGTATCATCGTCCTGAAGACCTTGCTGACCGGCGGGATCGTGTGGGGACTCGGCTACGGAGCTCGGGTCGCGATCATGGTGGGCGTCGGTCTCGCTCAAGTCGGCGAATTCTCGCTGCTGTTGGCCAAAGAAGGCATCGGGGTCGGGCTCATAACCGATCGCCACTACGGCATCTTCATCGCCGTCACGGTGATCACGATGACTGCGACGCCCTTTTTCCTGGCCTATTCCCACCGGATCGCCGACCTGTTCACGCGCGGTCTCGGCACCATCACCGACGCATTGGATGCGCGCCGTACGGTCGGGGACGAGGCCGCCGAGGAGGGTCCCCTGGAAGACCACGTCATCGTCGTCGGATTCGGCACCACGGGTCAAAACCTCGTATCTGCCCTCCAGGGCACCGAGTCGATCCCGTACGCGATTGCCGAGTTGAACCCCCAGACCGTCCGCCAGCACCACGCCGACGAACCGATCCACTACGGAGATGCAACCCGTCCCCATATCCTCAAGTCCCTCGGGGCCGAGAAGGCACGCGCCCTTGTCATTACCACGCCGGATTACCCCGCCACCCGGCGGATGATCCGGATGGCCAAGGACATGAACCCCAGCCTGCAGATACTCGCCCGTGTCCGTTTCTCCGACCACGCCGATGAACTCTACAGAGCGGGCGCCGATCACGTCGTGGTTGAAGAATTCGAGACCTCGTTGTCGCTCATCTCGCAGGTCCTCCGCTCCTACGATGTCGCTCAGGTCGAGATCGAACGACGCCGAGACGACCTGCGACGAGCAGGGTTTCATGACCTCAGAAGAACCGACTCTTTGACCTACGATGATTGAATTGACCGCCGCCACTACGAACATCAAGTTGGCCCAACCGCCAACGGTGGCTAACTTCGATTCGAAACGCCCGACCCACCCCGGGCATCTAATTGAGTGCGCTGTTTCGAAACCTCCTCCCCCAAAGGAACGAAGATCATGAAGAGCCTTGAAGAACTCCGCAACGAAGGGACCGCCGACCGTGTCTTTCGCGTCACCGTGGGTCTCATTTTACTCAGCCTCGTCTTCGTCGGCCCGCAGACCCTCTGGGGACTCATCGGGATCGTCCCGATCCTGACCGGCGCCACCGGTGTCTGCCCGGCCTACAGCCTCTTTGGCATGTCGACCTGCTCGACAGACAAGACGGCAAAGGGCTGAGCAACCGGAATAGACGGGTTTCGGGCCGTTGGCGTACATCCTTGAACCGCTGTATGCTCGTGGCGTCGAGTCGACGTTTCGCAGCTCCAATCGTTCGGAACCCCCATGCGCAAGCCGCTCTTGTTCGTCATCGCCCTCCTCGCATTCGGGCTCGTGGCATGCGAGCCACCTTCACCCGAAGGGGATTCGGAGAAAACCACACAAAAAACCCAAGAAGCGTCGGCGAACAAGGCGGCTGACCACAACGACGAAGTGGATAAAAAGCTGCCAGACAAAGAGACCGAACCGACATCTGACGACGAGTCCGAGCAAGAGGCCTCCGAGTTCACCGGGGAAGTCGAGCGCGGCGCGATCCTCGAGGGCGACGAGCGATGGGCACAGCGCTACGAGCAGGCCGAGGTCGACGAAGACGTCGCGGAGGCACTCGGCGAGGTCGATCCCGGAGCTCGGGTCGAAATTTATCTCGGCGTCTGGTGTGAGGACAGCATGCGTGAAGTCCCGCGCTTCTGGAGAGCCTTCGACGCCGCCGGAATGGTCCCCTTCGAAATCAAACACATCGGACTGAACCGCGAATTCTCCGCGGGAGACGTCTCCCTGGAAGGGCTCGATATCGAGGCCGTCCCAACCTTTATCGTCTACCGCGACGGCGAAGAGGTCGGTCGTGTCGTCGAAAACTCCCCCGAGAACATCGAGACCCACCTGTTAGCCCTTCTGACGGGTGAAGCCAGCGGCGTGATCTCGGCGAGCCGGTAGTGCCAGCGCACATGGATTCCGACCCACCGTCGAGTTCCGGCCGAAGCGGCTGGCATCGTCTGCTAATTGGGCTGCTGTCTCTATTCTGCTTCGTCGCTGGCCTCCAGCTTCTGCGCAGCGCCACAGCGACTCTGACGCCGGAACTCGGGACACTCTTCGATCACTACGTACGCGGAGGCCTCCCGACGCTCGGGTTCGGTTGGCTCACCTCCTACGTGCTGACCAACGGCTCCGTCGCAGCCGCGATCGCGGTTACCTACTTCGAAAGCGGCCTCCTAGATGCGTCAAACCTGCTTTTGATGGTCGGCGGCACACGCCTGGGCGGCGCCGGCATCGTCATCCTCATCGGCATTTTCGACTACCTTTTCCACCGAGAAACGAGCCTCAGACGGGCTTGCTCGATGGGCGTGCTGGTCTTCGTCGTCACCCACCTGGCCTCTATCCCAGCTACCGGGCTCGGATATGCCTGGGTCTGGCTCCGACCGACCTGGCTGTCAGAGAGCCTGGGCATCGATGCCCTGCAGATTCCACTTCCGGCATCCTTCGATTTCATCGCCGACTCCGTGACAGGCGCCCTCGGCGCGATGCCGACCTTTGCCTTCGGTCTGGTCGGCTTGATGGGAAGTCTCAAACTCTTCGACGCCATCCTCGAGACAGGTGACTCGACTGCGCTCCGCGCACGGATCACCCATGCCCTCTCCTCGCGCTGGGTCGCCTTCCTGTTGGGTGTAATCGTCACGAGCCTGACCCTGAGCGTCGCCTTTTCCCTGGGACTGCTCGTCCCACTGTACAACCGTGAACGCATCAGCGACGAACTGCTCATCCCCTATATCCTGGGCGCCAATATCGGGACCCTGGCGGACACCTTCGTCGTCGCCCTGATCATCGAACGCGCCGGCGCCGTCTCTGTCATGCTCTCGTTCGTCGGCGCGCTCTTCGTCACTACGCTCCTCCTGCTCGCCCTCTTCAGGCCCGTGAATCGCCTGACACTCAACATCCAGGACTGGACCACCCGAAACGACCGAAACTTCATCCTCTTTGCCGTCTCTGTCATTCTGGTGCCGATACTGATGTTGGCCGTCGGGTTTGTGTAGATAGCTGCAGATGCCGATGCGGGCGTTGGTCGACTTCAGAATGATGGTCATCCCGGTCTCGCGCCGCGCCAGCGCGGCGCATCGAACCGGGCGATCACGCGGCGTGTCGCGCCCTTGGCGCGCCGCCGCGGACAAGGCAACGATGGCAGGACTTTTGCGTCGCACTCGGAGATCCCGAGTGGCACTCGACGTTCCCGAGTGGCACTCGACGTTCCCGAGTGGCACTCGACGTTCCCCAAGAAAACAGAGAACGCCGGGTTGGATGATTTGGCACGGAGCTCGCGCCGCTGAGGTGATGCAGATTGCGGTCTCGTGAAACGGAGTCGATGCCGGAGGCATCGTCGAGGCTTCACGAGTCGCAAGGTGCGCAGCTCAGCAAGCGAGATGTTGCCAAATCAACCAACCCGGCGTTCAAAAAAGTGGAGGCGGCGGGAATCGAACCCGCGTCCGCGATCCATCCGCTGATCGTCCCTACGTGCGTAGTCAGCGTTTGAGATTTACCTCGCGCCCTGCTGCCCGCTGACAGGCCACAGGTGGCGAGGGGCCTTCATTGATGTGTCGTCTCAACCCGAAGACTCGAAGTGGCCGAGACCGAGCTCACTAGGTGTCGTCTCACAACATCCCGTGAGCAAGGATGAAGGAGACGGGTGCCTTTGAAAGGCACATCATAGAGCAATGGTCAGCTTACGCCGCCATCGCCATCTGCACGTTATCGTCGGCAGTTGTGACGTTACCAGTCGTTAGACGTGGTCACTGGTACCCACGGCACGCGACGATCGCTTCAGTAATCACGTCGAAGCCAGTGCGCCCCCATACCCAATCTTTCAAAGAGCGACTCGGCAACGGCCTTGCGGGGCCCATACCGAGCGGACGGCGTATCTTAAGCTCACCCCGACGCCTGTCAAGGTCAGCGCCGCCGTCCTGGGCGTTCAACCCGATAACAACTCGGCCCCCGAAACATTCCCGACAGCCGACCGAAAAGTCGGCATCAGGAGTCGTACTTGTAGCGCTGTTTGTCCCGCTGGCGCGCATGTTCGCGGGCCATTTCCCGGGCGTGTTCCTTCTCCTTGATGTCCTGACGCTTGTCGTGCTGCTTTTTCCCCTTGCAGACGCCCAGCTTGACCTTCACATGACTCCCTTTGAAGTACAGCTCCAGCGGAATCAATGTATACCCGTCCTGGTTGACCTTCGCCTCCAGGCGATTCAACTCCCGCCGGTGCAAAAGCATCTTGCGCGCCCGCTCCGGCTCGTGATTTTTGTGCGTCGCCTGGGGATACGGCGCAATATGGGCATTGACCAGGTAGAGTTCATCGTTCTTGAACGACGCGTAGGCGTCCTTGAGTTGGACCCGATGGTCTCGAAGGCTCTTGACCTCGGACCCCAGAAGCTTCAGCCCAGCCTCGTACTCTTCGTCCACGTAGTAATCGTGGTAGGCCTTCTTGTTGCGAGTGATGGTCTTTCGGCGTTCGTCGTCTCCCATGGATACTGCCCTCTCCGGATGATCGAATGCCACAGTCCTAACTATCGACACGGCAGACGCATTCCGCCGTAATCTCGTCGACGTTGTACGTCTCGCGGTCACGGACCTCACGGCGCTGCCGCCGACACGCGTCGGCACTTTGAGCCGGCTCACTGATATCCGGCCCACCGCGGCGGATGACCTCGAGCACCCACGCTCCAACGATACACCCCGCCGCTCCCAGCCCTTCCAGGGTACGGCCATGCACGTTCGTTTCCAACAGCCACTCGAGTTCAAAGGCCATCCGGCGAAGTGAAGCCTCGCTAAACCAGACCGTTACCTTGGCCTGACCCGGATGGATGACCACATCCCGTGCGGCGACACCGCTGACGAGGGCATCGACGGCCCGTCGACGACCCAGGTCGTTGAGATCCGTATCGATCGGCAGATCGACGAGAGCCAGTGCCACGCGACGAAGTCGGCCGACGAGGTGAGCCTGAACCGTGGCCCGGGCCGCCTCGACCCCCGCGTCGGTGTCCGGATCGAGGGTCCGGTCGATGGAGACATCGAAACTACCACGCCACAGATTGGCGGGCCGGTCGTCTCCGGTCCACTCCGCGGGCACCTCGGCCTCCGACCCGATGCGTTCAAACCCGCCGTTCCCCCCGCCGTTCCAGACCCCGGCGTCGACCCGGGCCATCCGTTGGCGGAGGCTCCACTCCGCTCGGAACACTCTCCGCGCCGACGACTTCCACTCCTTGAGTACGCGCTGTCGGATGCCGCTGTCGAACGGAGCCCAACGGGCGGCCTCGTTGAGTGCTTCCATCCCGCCGTTCGACGGGGCCAGCAGGACCTCGGCGAGGCTGCGAGCATGCGCATCACGCTCATCCGCGCCGACGGCGAACCCGTAGGCGAGCCGCAGGATTTCAACGGCCCGATCGTCCGTTCTCGACGGGTCGCCTCCCTTTGGGACGAGTTCTTCGGACCAGCGGTCATACAGCCGCCGAGTCATCCGCCGCGCGTTCGCAAATCCATCGTCGGGGAGCCCCGGCACGTCCGCTTCGTCGAGCCCGCGAGCGTCGCGCTCCAATGCCACCAGGTGATTCTCGGCAGCCGCAAACTTGTTTCGCTGAATATCCGCCCGGGCGAGAATCGATCGGGCCGCCCAGTGTCCAGGGGCCTCCTCGAGCACTCCCTTCGCCATTGCCACCGCCCTCGAGACGTTGCCCTCCTGAAGACGACTCTCCGCTCGCCGGATGCGCTCATCGATCGGATCCGCGCACCCGTGGAGACAGACGACGAGCATCCACCCGAACACCGCGACGACCACAGAGGAATTGCGGGCGTTCGCATCCATCATGGCGTCGCGCCCCCATCGGCTCCGCCGGCATCTGACTGACCTTGCTCGTTGGGGACCGCGTCGTCTCGGGTCTCCGACGACAGATATGCCGTCCGCATGGCGCGAGCCATCGGCACAATCGACTCGACCGGGATTCTCCCCTTCACCACGGCGCCGCCTGGGACGTAGACAATCGACCGATCCGTCAGATGGCGACTGAGGACGTCGAGACGCTCCGACTCGTCGATCCCCTCCAGGCTTGCTTCGTTGGAGAGTCCAGTCACCGGCATGACGATCTGCCCGCCGATGATATTCATCAACTTGAGCAGAGCCTCTCGACGAATCTTCTGAGCCTCTTCAGGCACGTCGGAATCGAGACTTCGATCGACGGTGGTCAGGTAATCGACATGCAGGGCACCGTCCTTCAGTACGACATCCTCGATCTCGCCGAGCCCGGGAACGACGTCGTTCTGGAAACTCGATCGCACACGCTCGTTGAACGCCTCGTCTCGCAGCTCGGTGACACGTTCCCGAGCGGTCGAACGACGCTTGTCGTCGGGTTTGGTCCGAAGCTTCAGAATCTCGCTGAACGCATCGGCGGCAGCCTCCTTTTTGCCCTCCTCGACCAGTCGTTGTGCACGCTCCCAGTAGTGGTCGACCAGGAGTTGATTGAGCTCGGATTGCCCCGGATCGAATTCGAGTCCGCGTCGGCAGACTTCAACCATCTGCTCGACGTTTCCCTGCTCCTCCAGCAATGTCGCCCATTCCCGGTACAGTTGGACGAGCTGTTCCTTCAGAAGGGAACGCATCGTTCGGTGGCGGCCACCATTGTCGCCGGACTCCTCGCCGAACCCCCCGGCCTTCCAGAGTCTTTTGAGCTGGCTCTCGGCCTGCTTGTACCGTTCGCGCTGGCGGTAGACCTCTGCCAGTTGACGGCGAGCCTCGAAATTCCGGGGCTGAGCCTCCAGGACCGATTTCAGCAGACTCTCGGCCTTTTCGAGGTTCGACCCGGAGATGACGAGCCCTTTCGCGCGTCGGAGATCCTTCCGAGGGGACGGCTCACAGCCGCTCTGCACAAGGATCGCCACGAGGGCAAACACAATGGTGGTCCACCCCCAAAGAGGTCTCAGTTCAGTCGCCGTCTTACGCATGCACATCGTCGCCGTACGTTGATCGATGCCCGCCCATGAGAGGGGTTCTTATAGGCGGGAACCGCTTGAGCTGCAATCTTTTCGCGCGGTTGACACCCCGTGGGTCCCTGCTTAGCCTCCAGGCGGCCTGACGAAGACGCTCCTCCCTCCCACTGAGCGTGCCGACGACGAACGATTATGTATCCCGTCGGCGCCGGCCCCAACCCACCGACGTACGGGTTTATCTCGACGCTACGACCTCCTCACGATTCAGACGAGGCACACCCATGGCTATGTTCGACGTAGTCGCGAAGGGATTTCGCGACGTCCGCAACCGCTTCGAGGGAAAGCGCGAACTCTCCGAACAAAATATCGAGGACGCGCTCAAGCAGATCCGCATGGCGATGCTCGAGGCGGACGTCAACTTCAAGATCACCAAGGAGTTCATCCAGCGCGTCAAAGACAAAGCCATCGGCGAGATCGTCAAGGTCGAGGCCGAGGGCGACCAAGAGCAGGTCGAGGTCTCGCCGGGAGACCACTTTATTCGCATCTGCCACGATGAGCTCGAGAGCCTGCTCGGCCCGGTCGACACCGACATTCATTTTTCGCCGCCCCGACTCGGCCCGACCAAAATTATGCTGGTCGGCCTGCAGGGGTCCGGAAAGACGACAACGTCGGCCAAGCTGGCGAAGTATCTCATCGATCGTTCCGACAAGAACCCGATGCTCGTCGGGGCCGACGTCTATCGCCCCGCCGCCATCGACCAGCTCCGTGTGCTGGGAGATCGCATCGACGTGCCGGTCCACTCCGAGGAGGACGCCGACCCGGTGGAGCTGTGCAAACAGGGCGTCGAAAAGGCCAAACGCGATGACCGCGACACGGTCATCATGGACACCGCCGGCCGCCTGGCCGTCGATGATGTGCTGATGGAAGAACTCGAAGATATCGTCGAGGCGACCGAACCCGAGAATATCTTTCTGGTCGTCGACGCCATGATCGGTCAGGACGCCGTCAACACCGCCAAGGAGTTCAACGAACGCCTGGAGGTCGACGGCTTCATCATGACCAAGCTCGACGGCGACGCCCGCGGCGGCGCGGCCCTGTCGATCAAAGAGATTACCGGCAAACCGATCAAGTACATCGGGGTCGGCGAAGACCTCGACGATCTCGAGGAGTTTCGTCCGGAGGGCCTCGCCAACCGAATTCTCGGATTCGGCGACGTCATGGGGCTGATGGACCGCTTCGAGCGCTCGCTGTCCGAGGAGGAGGCACGCGAGGCCGAAGAAGACGCCATGAAGATGCTGTCGGGCGACTTCGACTTCAATGACTTCTACAAGCAGCTCGATCAGATCTCACGGCTGGGATCGATGAACGAGTTGATGGAGATGATGCCCTTCTTTGGCGGGGGCATGCCCGACGACGTCGATGTCGACGACTCCCAGCTCACCCAGATTCGCGCGATCATCCAGTCGATGACCGATCGCGAGCGCTCCGAGCCCGACTTGCTGACCCAGCAGCCCGGCCGTGTCCGCCGGATCGCCAAGGGGTCGGGGACAGACAAAGAGCAGGTCGACCAGGTCATCCAGCAATTCAACATGATGCGGAACATGATGGAGCAATTCTCCGGCGGGGGTGGCGGAGGGCTGCTCAGCAAGATCCCAGGCATGGACAAGCTCAACTCCATGCGCCAGATGAAGGACATGAACGTCGGCGAGATCTTCCAGGACATGATGGGAGGCGGCGGAGACCAGCCGTCGGGCGGCGGCATGCCCGGCATGGGCGGCGCCGACTTGCCTCCGGGCTACACGCCTCCGGAACAGGGCCAGGGGGGCGGTCAGTCCAACAACGAGAGCCAGTCGAAGTCGATGTCGCGCAAGAAGCGGAAGCGAAAGCGCAAAAAGGTAAGCAAGGTGCGCAAAAAGAGGCGCCGTCGCCGAAAAGAGCAGCAAGAGGATGACGACGAGTGAGTCAATGCGCGCACCATCAGGAAGCCCCGGCCATTGCCCGTTGCGGAGGATGTGACGCCCCGATCTGCGGTGAATGCCACCGGCCGAACAACCGCGGCATCGCGCTGTGCCCACAATGCCGGGCACCGACGACCGTAGATGCTCATCCCTGGGAGGCCCCCGGCGTCGACTATTCGCCGCGCGCCTACGCGGAAACCCTCTGGGCTGCGCTGGGCCGCGCACGGTCGTTCTTCTCGCGCGTTCCGTCCGATGGAATCGTGGGCCCGGCCCTCTTCTTTGGCCTGATGACCAGCGTACTGGGTCTGCTCATCGGCCAGACGTGGCAACTCCTCTTGGTCGAAGACGTCGGCACCCGACTCGCAGAGTTGGCCTCACAGCAGGGGATCACCGAGTCGCAGGCTCGCCTCGCCCTCCTTCTGGGCACGCCACTGCAGGCCGTCTTCGGGTTCGGGCTTCACGTGGCGCTGCTGCGTCTGGCACTGAGGGTCAAGGGCCGGAGCGTGCCCTGGCGTCAGGTCACACGCATCGTCGGCTACGTCTCGGGGGCCTGGGCCTTTCTGGTCGTCCCACCAATCTTGCAGTTTCCGGTCGGGGAACTCCTGGCTATCTTCTGGATGTTTCGGCTCGAGACCGCCGCTCTCGAAGACTTCTACGGGTTCGAGCGCATGACCGCGACCCTGCTGGCCCTCGGGCCGGTCTTTGCAACTTCTCTATGCCTGGGCAGCTGACGAGACCATCAGCTTCCAAGGCCACAAAAAGAGGCCCGCCGACCCCGGAGTAGTGGGGTCGGCGGGCCTCTCTGATATCGTCGGTCGGCCTGTCTCGGCGTCGTGTCTCAGCGCTTCGAGAACTGGAACTTCGCGCGAGCGCCTTTCTGACCGTACTTTTTGCGTTCTTTGACCCGGGCGTCCCGCGTCAAGAACCCTTCGGACTTCAAGGGGCCGCGAAGGTCGGGGTCCATGATCTGGAGGGCCCGCGCAATACCCAGGCGCAACGCGTCGGCCTGACCGCTCTTGCCGCCGCCCTGCACCGTCGCGATGATGTCGACCTGTCCCGACATCTCGACGTGCTCGAGCGGCTGGCGGAAACGGGCCTGCTGGGTGCGTCGGCCAAAGTAGTTCTCGGAATCTTTCGAATTCACCGTCACGTCACCGTCGCCGGGGCTCAAAAAGACCCGCGCGCTGGCTTCCTTCCGGCGTCCAATCGCGTGAAACTGTTGTGCGTCTGCCATGTTGACTCCCTTGTCGTGAACGGATTCACGGCGTGTCTACGCCGAACCGTCCTCGGCGGTTCACTGCTCGAGCTCGTAATCTTCCGGCTGCTGGGCTTCGTGCGGATGCTCCGACCCGGCATAGACCTTCAGTTTCTTGATGACCTGCTCGGAGAGCTTGTTGTTCGGCAGCATTCCCTTGACGGCAAACTCGAGAATCCTCTCCGGTTTGCGTTCCAGGAGTTCTTCGGCCGAAATCTCGTTGAGCCCTCCGGGGTATCCCGAATGACGTCGATACATCTTCTCTTCCCACTTGTTGCCCGTCATCTCGACCTTCTCGCAGTTGGTCACCACGACGTAGTCGCCGCAGTCGACGTGGGGCGAAAAGATCGGTTTATGCTTGCCGCGCAACAGCGTGGCGATTTGACTGGCGGCTCGTCCGAGGGTCTGCCCCTCCAAATCGATGTGCCACCAGTCGCGTTCGACATCTTCTTCTTTTGCGCTGTATGTCTTCGTCATGACGAATCACTCGCGTCTGTCGCCTCCCTGCCGGTGAGTCGCCGAGTCGCCGGATGACCGGCGATCCGCGCCCCTCCTGGCGAGGAGGACAAATGTAGACCAATCTAGAATCTGGAATGTCGGCTTCGTAGGGCGGGCAACGGCGAACACGGGGCAGACGACCGACGCCCGACCGGGAGAAGCGAGCGATGTGATATAATGACGGCCCCCACGGCTGTCAACCGGACTTCACCTGGAGGTCGTTGGCCTCGATCAACTTGCGCGCCTTGCGTGCGTAATCGGTGCCCGCGTGGAACTCCAGAAGGTCCTCGATTGCCGTCCGCGCCCCCTGCCGGTCGCCCATACCGATGTAGGAGCGGGCCAGCAGGTACAGCGCCTTCGGATCGAGCCCCAGGCCCGAGTAGTTGTTAAGCAGGTACTTCAACCGCATCGACGCCGCCCTGGCATTGTCCCGGTCCAGGTAAAACTCGGCGACGTACATCTCGTGATCCGCCAACAGGCGCCGGGACTTGCGAAGCAGCTTTTCGGCCTCGTCCGCGTATTTTGTATCGGCATGGCGCCGAAGAAACGACCGCAGCTCTTTGACCGCCGTCTTCGTGGCAGACAGATCTCGCTGGTGAACCGGCGGCATAAAGAACCAGTCGCTGGGCATTTTCTTGTAGACGGATTTCGCCGTCCGGAAGCGGGCGTAGGCGACCCGTTCGTTGTTCGGATGCAGCTTTACAAAGCTTCGGTACTGCTCGGCCGCGCTGGCGAACTGCTTTTGCTCGAAGTATGCATCGGCGATCTTTAACTCCGAAAGGGCCGCGAATCGACTGTAGGGAAAGTCGCTTCGCACGGTATCAAACGCGCTGATTGCCCCTTCGTAGTCCCCCCGCTGCAGGCGGGCGCGTCCGATGAGATAGGCCTTCTCCGCCGGAGAGGAAGCGGAGTCGACATCGACGGTCACCCGCGACCCGGTGGCACATCCAACCGCACCGATCGACAGGCAGAGGGCCAGCGTCGCCAGGATGGCGGCGAGGCTCGACCAGCGTTGAGTCGTCTGTGTGATCATGAGGTCCAGTCCGGTAGAACAAAAAACGGATGCTCGGGCGCACGGCACCATACGCAAATGCAGACAGCCGTGTAAATCGGTTTCACCGGGCGCCGGCACGAACTATGCTTTAACACTGTAGGGGCACGTTGGCGATACCACCGGGCCCCGCGCACTGAACGGACCATACGTACTCCGAGAGTGGTGTATGTCTACCCCTCTGCTCGATCCACACAGCCTGCTGAAGGCAACCGGCCTGGCGGCGCTGGCGGCCTTGATGGCGGCCTGCTCGTTCAATCTCAGCGGTGCGCCCTGCTCGGGCGACTCCGACTGCGCCGACCAGGCCATCTGTGCCGACGGATTCTGCGCGGCCACCTGCTCGAGTGATTCGGACTGCCAGGATCCGGAACGGACCTGCCAGCCGTACGTCCGTTCGGGGTCCGGAGAAACCGAAAACGTCTGCCTGGTCGACGACCCCTCCGATGTCGGCGTCGACGAGACCGGCCCTGACGGTTGCTCCACCGATCAGGAGTGCCGAGATCGTCTCGACGATCAACAGGCCGTCTGTGGCATCGGCGGGACCTGCATCATCCGGCCCGACAAACAATTCGCCGTGCTTCTTGTCGACACCACGGATGTGATGCCCCTTCCGCCCGATGGCGCACCGGGTGCAGATATCGCCGCCGCCTTTCTGACACCCCCGGACGGCTCCCACGAGTCGGCCGTCGCCTGGGGGAACACCCTGCTGTACGAACCGATCGGGGACATCACGCGGGACTCCCATCTCGACGGGTCGGCCCTGTCGTTTTCAGAAGACGATCAGTGCGTCACCGGTCCATTCGACTCGACGACTACGCCTCTCGGTGGACTCGGGGGGCGTCTCCTCCTTCGTTTCGTCGACACCGACGGCGACAGAGTCCCGATGGAGCCCGGCCACGAGATCCATATCGTCGAATGGGGGCCAAACTGCGACAGCGCCCTCGACGACGTCGACCAGTTTGAAGCCTACCTTTGCTCGACCCGCACCGACTCTCTCGATCCCGACGAAGATTGTCGACAACGTCTGGGAGAGGGAGGCGGCTACCAGAGGTTCACACCGACTCTCGGAGACTAATCTTGCCGGTTCAGCCTGGAGTTGATCCGATGGCCCCTGAACTCGATCCGTCACGGCTCTGCGCGGCGGTCTTCGTCACGCTCGTGGCAAGCATCACGTTCGGCGCCTGCAACGGCTATGAGTCCCCACGGTGTCTGACCGACGAGGATTGCGACGACGAGACCGTCTGCTGGACGGGGGGCGACACGCATGAGTGCGTGCAGAAGTGCACAGGCTCCCAGGCAGCGGAGGCCTGCACCCCCGAAGAGATCTGCACTCAGCCAAACAGCCTCAGCGAACAACGCGGGTGTGTGCCTCGGGCCGAGTACCGTTCGGATGCCGGCTACTTCGACTCCGGGGGCGACACGCGAGACGCCGGTGCCGACGCCCCGGATGGCGGCGGCGGATGAGCGTCTACGGACCCACCAGCTAGGAGAACAGGTCGGAGATCCGTTGGGTGAACCGGCGGCCCAGCGCCCGGACGTCACCGCGAAGAACATTCGCCCAGCCGTATACCCAGTCGATGCCCGGATTCCTGTCTCGTCGATCCAGCCGCCCCTCCACGAAGAGCCGACGGGCGATCGGCCGTCTCACATTTCCGCTCTTCGTCCTCGGGATCGAACGAGGTGAGACACACTCGACGACCTCCGGTTCCAGCTTGAGGTGTCTGTCGAGCATCTCCCGGACCGATTCCGCCACGTCGGCCCGGTTGGCGCCGGAGTGGACCTCGAGGGCCACGACGAGCCTCTCGCAGACCGGGATCGGTTCATCGGCCGTCGCTTCGTCTTCTCCGACACCGAATACGGCCGTGCGCCCGGCGTACACCCCATCGACCGCGTCGACGAATACCTCGACCTCTTCGGGAAAGATCGTCCGATCGTCTTCCCGCATTCGAACGACGCTCGAGAGCCTCGAGACGACATAGATCGACCCGTCGGCTCGATATCCGAGATCCCCGGTCATCAACCATCCATCGTGGATCGGTCGCCCACCCCGGTCGTCGGCGTACTGTGACTTCACCGACGGCCCGCGCACAGCGATCTCGCCGAGTTCCCGCGGACCGACCGAGACGACCTCCCCGTCGGCACTTCGCCGATCGACGGAGACGATCTCGACCTCATAGCCCGATAAGGGCTGACCGACGGAGACCAAGTGCATCCGCTCCGGCGGCGAAGAAGCCCCCTGTTCGGGAAGCGGCTGAGCCGTCCACGTCCGTTCGAGGACCCGCCGATTGATCGCATCCATCTCGACCGGTTCATCGGGCCGTTCCGAACAGACGCCGAGGGTCGCCTCGGAGAGGCCGTAGACTGGCGTCAAAATATCATCGTCGAGGCCGTAGGGCCCGAACCGCCGGGCAAAGGCATCCATATGCTGACCACGCACCGGCTCTCCCCCATTCATCGCGATCCGCCAACTCCCGAGATCGATGTCCTGGAGGTCCGATTCCCGACACCGGCGCGTGGTGTAGTCGAAGGCGAAATTTGGAGCCGGCGACAGCGTGCCGTCGTAGGTCGAGATCGCCTTCAGCCAACTCACCGGTCGCTGAAGAAAGCGCGCCGGGTCGATCAGGACGAGATCGAGCTGGTGAACCACTCCAAACAGCAGAACCCCGACCAGTCCGAGCGCGTTGTGAAGGGGGATCCAGGAGACCCCGACATCGTCGCGCCGGACGTCGAAGGCATGACCCATCGCCCGGATATTCGCCAGGATCTTCGCATCGGAGAGAGGCACCGCGCGTGGGCGCCCCGTCGTGCCTTCGGTCATCTGAAGATACGCCGTTTCATCGGGCGGGGTGGGGGCCGGCCGTTCCAGCGGATCCGCAGAGACCTCGCCCAGAAGTGCGTCGACGTCGGCGCGCCAGTCGAAGGGGTCCCGAATCCGTGGCGCCCGTCTCGAGGAGTGCGCACCCTCAGAATCCCGGATCAACCCGCAGGCCCCGACCTCGCGCCCCGTCTGGGCGCTCGGTTGCGACACCGAAAATCGGCGACCATGCGAGCGACCCGAGGTCGGTACAATGACCGGAACCGCGCCGACGGCCATCACGCCGAAGAATGCACTCAGGAACTCGAAACTCGTGGGCAGTGATATCACGATCCGGTCGCCGGCCTCGACATCGAGACGTTCGAGGGCCCCGGCTACGCGCAGGGCAGACGACAGAATCCGGCTCCAGCCGCGACTCTCACGCCCTCCTTCACGATCCAGAATCGTCACCCGTCGGCCGCGGTCTCCCTCGGCCGACGCAAGACGTTCCAGCGCATCCCAAAGAGTCGCGGCAACCGGTCGCCCCCCCTCGGTTGCGACATCCTCGGGTCTACTCGTCTTCAAGCGATTCGCGCTCCATCACCACGCGGTTGACGAATTCTGCCATCTGACGTCCCACATAGGAGAGCGCGTTCATCTCGTTGGTCGTGAAGGTCGACCCGCCTGTCTTGTTGACCAATTCCACGGCACCGTAGACCCGCCCCCGATACTGGATCGGCGAGCAGAGCAGGCTGTTGGTCGGATACCCGAGAGACTCGGAGATCTCTTCGTAAAACCGGGGATCCTCCTGAGCATCGCCGATCGCGAGGCTGACCCCTTCTCTGGAGCAAAACCCGACGATCCCCTCACCCATGGGCACCCGAAAGTCCATGATCTCGTCGGCCTTCGGGCCCCGTGCGGCGGCGAAATACAGCTCCTGACCGCTGACATCGGCGAATAAAATGCTCCCACTCTCGGCGTCGATCTTGTCCATCGACAGGTCCAGGACGAAGTTGACAGCCTCCTCCATGTCCATGTCTTCACTGTGGATCGGCTGGATCTCGAGGAACATGTCCTCGATGATCGATTCGGAGACCTTCTCTTCGGAACGCCCGATACTCTGGGCACGCGTCCGATCGGTCTTCTTGCGTTCCTCGCCGACGACCTTGGCCTGACTGTCCTCCGAGGCCTTCAGTTCCTGCTGGGTCTGCGAGCCGACCCGCATGCGGCCATCCTCGTCGGGCTCAACATCCGCGGTAACCTCCTCTTCGGATGCTTCGGGCTCGGAGGGCGTCTCCTGGACCTCGAGGTCGATCTCGTCCTCGGTCTCCGATGGAGCCTTTGCCACATCGTCGTCGTCGATGTCCTCGGGGCGCTGCTCACCGAGCTCCTCCAGGACGAAGACACGCTGGGTCGTCGCGTCGGTGACATGGATCGAATTGTCGTCCTTGATGTCACACATGACGTTTCGAACGGCATCGGCCCCCTCGCCGGTCCGTTCGAGCCCCGACTTCAGCGCCGACATCCAGTTCTCGGCCTCGACGGTGATCGTCGTATCGAACCCGTCTTCGTCCTCTGAGGGAATGTAAACCTCGTAGTACATTCAAAACTCCTCGCTCCGGCAGAAACCAATGGCCCGTACAACGTCGTCTGACGTCTCACCATAGCAGCAACCCGCCGGTTCGGTCGACCGACGCATTACTGCGCCCCGGCTCGGCCCAGCAGGCGTGCCGCATGCAGTAACATATGGTCAACCTCGGTTCGAAAGGCAAGGTCGTCGGTGAGCGCCTCTCTGACCACTCCGCCGATCGTTTCGCGCCGTTCGGCGGGGAGTCGCTCACTCCACGTCTCGTCGAAAATCTCGTCGATGACACTCGCACGGATCGCCCGAACATCGCCGTCGTACTCCCCGTTGAGCGCTTCTCGGGCGGTCTCCAACAGGCGCCGTTGGACCGGATCAGCGGCATCGACGCCGTCGACGCGTTCGAGCGAATCGAGATCGACTCGGTCGGCCGCCGGGGTCTTGTCGACGGAGGCTCCATCCACCGTCGCGGAGTCCGTCGCCTGAGCGTGAACCTCCCGCATTCGAGCGATGAGAGTCTCGCCCCTCATCGGTGCTGCACCTGCTTCATCAATCGTCATGATATCTCCTGAAGAAACCAACGTGTGCGACGCCCCTCAGATGGGCCCCACCGGCAATGATGTCACGGCGGGCGGATCATTGCTCATCCAGACCGCCTCCAGACTGTCGAACCAGAGCCGACACTCCTCGGAAGCTTCGTCGAGAACCCCGCGCGCCCGCTCCATCGCTCGGTGTCCCTGGCGGTGGCGTCCCGCCAGAAAACAAGCCTCGGCGAACTGAATATGCGGCATCGGCGCTGCCGGAAAACGGCGAACCGTGGCACGCAGCCGCTGAAGCCCCTCTCGCATCCGGCCCGCTCCCACCAAGAACCCGCCCGCCAGCGTCTGGGGGAGCGGATGCCCGCCTTCAAACGACTCGTCGACGCGTTCACACAACTCGAGGGCGGGATCGATGTGCCCCCAGCTCACCAGCAAATACGCCCGACTCAACGCCTCGCGGACGTCGAACTCCGGATTGCTTCGGCCTTCTTTGTTCATCGGTCGTCTCCGTCTCCTTTCGGTCGCGCTCAACAGCTATTTACGCTCGCATATTGTTGATCGCCGACTTCGCCGTATCGTGTCGGACCTTCATCAGATTCGACATCGCCTTGAATTGGCGATTGTCCTGCTGGGCCTGCTGCTGCAGTTCGAAGTACTGCAAGTTGTACATCTGATTCGATTCCTGCATCTGCTGCATCTGCTGGAGCGAATCGTCTCGAGCCCCCGACACCAATCCCTCGGGAGCCCTGTCACGAAGCTGGCCGAGACCGCCGGCCGCTGCCTCCACCAGTTTCCCGCCTGGAATGGCCGGTGCCACGAGCGACACCGCGGACAACGCGCCTCCGGCCACCCGGTCCATGAATTTCCCGAACTTCGTTTTGACGCGTTTCGTCGTCTGACCTGTCGTCTCACCGTTTTGATTGACCTGACCCGCCGGACCACCCGGGGGACCGTCGATTCGCTGCGTCATTGGTTCTCCTCATCCGCAAGTATGGTTGAATCCGGGGGAGTTCGCCGTCCATCCACTCCGCCCCTCTACAGGTTGTTTTCGACACGGATGCCCGATCTGTTGCGCACTTTTTTGGCGTGGCCGGACGCTGACGACCTCGACGACAGAAGACGAGAACTCGAAACCGGGGAAGACGCACCACCCTGGAACTGTTATCCTCAGCGTGTCACAACTCCGGCGGCTTCAACCGGGTCTGCTCGATCAGATTCGGCGGCGCCGCCCCTCGATGAAGTCCGAATCACCATGACGTCGGTCGAAATATCTGTCGGTCAAACCTGGAAGGAGAGTGTTCGGTATCTGCACGACATCCGGCACTCACGGCCCTCCGGCTGCGGCGTCGACCTGACTGAAATCCGAGACATCATCGACATCGTCGTCGACGGCCGGAACATCACCTCGTCGGTCGATGAAGACAATGTCTTCACCGTCGTCGACTCGATGGTCGCTGCGCTCCTGGCAATCGCCGAAGGACGTTCTCGAAAGGCAATCGTCGAATTCGCCCGCGAACCCTGGGAACTCGTCTTTCATCCTGCCGGCGACTGCGTCGAGGTGTCGCTGTACAGCGTCGGGCCGAGACGACACGTCGTCGCCCACCAGGTTGAAACGGCTCCCGAGACCCTGCACGACGCCGTCACCTCCACTGCGTCGGCGATGCTCGATGATCTCTACGGCATCTCGTCGCAATTCACTTCGGACGCCTTCGTCCGAGAGTTCAGCGAACGACTCGACCGGCTCTCATCCGCGCCCGCACACACTCTCGCCGGCACCGGCGAACCCGTCGATCCGGAGGTCGAGGGAGGCCTCAGACGCGGGAGCACCTCTTCTCAGCGCGGGCTCTCGATCGCGTACGCCTACGATGCCGATTACATCCCGCTGCGCCACTACGGCGGCGAGCATCCCTTTGATCTTCACGCTCTTCTGGCCCCGGGCCACGTCGAAGTCGAGTGGGCCGGGGAATCGGTCGAATTGTCCGAGACGTTTCCCGTTCTGACCTGCTGGCGACTGCTTTCGCACGCGCGAGAGCTTCTGGAGTATCTGGAGACCGACGGTGACCACCTCCAGCCGGGGCGGCCGGGACGATATTCCGCCATCGATATCGAGGCCGACGGGAGACGATGCCGGATCACCGTTGCCGCGCGCGACGCAGAGGGCCGGGACGATGCGCTGGAGGCGACGCTCCCGGTCAACGAAGCCGTCGACACCATGATCAGCGTCGCACGACTTTTCCTGGACGACCTCTCGGAGTGGAACCCACGCCTGGAACTAAATCACAGGCTCGACCAACTCCGTCGCGAGGCCGATGAGCTGGGAAGCTGGCTGGCAGAGATCTCCGAGGAAAACACCTACCTCGACGACCCCGAGCGACACATCGACGAACAGGGGGACATTCAGCCGGCGCCCCCGCCCCTTCCTCCCGAGGCCGGATTTCCTTTTCCGTTCCACGACACCTACCGCATCTTCGGGCGACCGCGCTGGACTCTCTTTCGCCCCCGGATCTCCGCCGAGGAGATCGAGGCCGGCTCCGAGGGTCTGACGATCCTCGGCGATGGAGCCATCGAGAGTTTCGACTGGGAGACCGGACAACGACAGTGGCGAGTCGCCCCGGAAGACTCGACATTCATCTCATTTGCTCTTCACGCGTCAGGATGGGCCGCCCTGGACACGGAGGGAACGCTGTCGACCGGGCAGCACGGCGACATCGGACGCCGGTATGCGCGCCTCTTCGACGGCAACGAAGGCTCGAACCGGCTGCTGAGCGCGTCTCATTTTCCGGCGGCCGATCGGTTGGTGGTCTGCACCCGAGAGGGTCACGCCGCGGGGGTTGGCCTCCAGGAGGATGCCCGCTGGACGTTCGATGCCGCCCACGGAGAATTCGCGGGTGCGGTTTGGAGCGGTGGACTCACGGCAATGCTGTCCGAAGAGGGATTCTTCTATGCCGTGTCTCCCGCCGATGGCGAACTCCTCTGGAAGGTGCGCCTCGGCGGGCTCGTCGACCGCTCCCCTCACCTTCATCAAGGCCGCATCTACGCGTTCACGCACGATCCCGCGCACCGTCATCTCAAGATTCACGCGTTTTTCCCGTACACGGGTCGGACCGTCTGGGACGTCAGAATAGAGGGGTTGCTGACCGGCCCCCCGACGTTTATCGACCGCTGGCTACTTCTCCCGGTCGAATCTCCCCAGTCGCCGGCGCTGCACGCCATCGACATCGAATCCCCGAAGCCCACGGTCGAGTGGACCACCGACCTGGCGACCGCCGGCATGGACGGCGTCAGCGCGGTCACGCCCCTCAGCATCGACGGCGTCGAACACGGCATCGTCCAGACGGATCGTGGGGATCTCCACTGCCTGAACCTGGCCGACGGCTCGATCCGATGGCACGTCGCCGGACACCACGAGTCGGCGCCTCGCCCCCCGCACCCCGGGCCTCGAGTCGTCGAAGACGGCCTCCTCGTCGTCGGACGCCAGATCGATATCCGGGATCCGGAGTCCGGCGTGCTCATGCATCGCGTCGACGCTCCGGTCCGACGTCCCCAGTTTGCCGAGGTGGTCGGTGAACTCATGCTGATCGTCGGCGACACCTCCCACGACGAAAGTGTCGACGACAGGGTTATCGGGTACGACCTCAATCACTTCCTGACCGAGGTCTGAGCCGTCCGCCCTCAGATCCCGAAGTACAGACGCTTGCCAAAGTCGCTGGATAACTCAGACTCGAAGATCCGACGGGCCGCAGTTCGGACGTCGTAGCCGACGCGTCGAAACTCGAAGGTGTCGGCCTCGGTGTCGTAGATTCCCCAGCAGGCTCGATTGTCGTTGTCCCTCGGCTGGCCCACGCTCCCGGCGGTGACGACGTACTTTTTGCCCTCTTCGAATTTCAGGGTGTCCCCGTCCAGTTCCCGGGCCCCCTCGTCCGGGTCGAGTTCGAAGGACTTGGTCAGGTGCGAGTGGCCGATAAAACTGACGTGCTCCAGGTCGTCCCAATGCTCCAGCAGGTTGTTGGCCTGTTCGAGCGTGAAGACGTACTCGAAGTCCTCTTCGTTGACCGGAGCACCGTGACAGTACGCGACACCGTCGATGTCGCGTCGATACGGAAGGGACTGAAGCCATTCATCATCCGCCTCCGTGATCTGCTCGGCGTGCCAGTCGAGCGCATCTCTCGCCTGCTGGTAGTAGAAACTGTAGTCCATCCGGCCGCAGACGGCGGCGTCGTGGTTTCCGACGATCGTAAATTCACACAGGTCGCGGATGATCTCGCAACACTCTCTCGGATTGGCCCCGTAGCCGACGACGTCACCCAGACAAAAATATCTGTCGATGCCCGGCTCGACCGACTCCGCATCCTCCAACACTCGTTCGAGGGCGGCGAGGTTGGCGTGAATGTCGCTCAAAATTCCGATTCGCATGTCTCCAATCCGTCTCAGTCTCGAAAAAGTGTGATCGGTCAGCTCGATGTCTCGTCCGAATCTGCGGCATGACGCTTCGCCCGTTCCAGTCGCGATTCCGCCAGTTCCAACACTTCGGTGTCCGGCGTCACCCCCACTTCTCGGGCGAACTGCACGAGCTTGTCCCAGTTGTCCCATTCATCCATCGGCTCCAGGTCATTCGACCGAAGCCCCGTACTCACTTCGGCAAAGTTGGCCAGAAGCATCTCGATCAATTCGACTTCGTCGGTCACCATACCCTCGTCGATCGCCCGACGACGGAGCGGTTCATTCAGATAGATCCCGGCCTCGAGAGCCGCTTCGATGACGCGGCGTTGGATCGCACGAAATCGCTCCAGGGGAAACGACCGATTCGCGACAAGGTACGAAAACGCCTCGTCCGAGGACCAGTATCCGATGATCCCAGTGGCGAGCAAGATCTCTGAGAGCCCATCGAAGTCACCCTCGACCTCCCGGCCAAACTCCAGACGCATTCGACCGAGCCTGGGAAAATCATCACTGAGATACTGTTCGGCAGCGCGGCGGGGTTCGCCGGCCGGAGAGTCGGGATCGGCCAGCGCGTCTTCCACCTGATTTCGTATCCACTCGACATTTGCTTCCAGCGGAGCATCGACGGCGTAAGCCGCCGAAAGACGGCCCTCCCCGTCATACAGCGCCAGATCGAGAGCCGTGTGCTCGGACAACCGACTCAACACCGTCCGATGCGTGTTCTTGGAGAGATCGAGGGGCCACCCCACGGTTTCGATCGGCTGGGCGTCGTCGTCGAGGGCCGCAAGCAACAACGCCGCGAGGGGCGTCTCCTCGATCCGATGGAGCTGCAGGAAGAACGCCGGCTCCCCTCGAGCCAGGGCCTCGCTCGTCTCAGCGTCGATCTGAGCCGCCGCGAGCACCCGCCCGTCGACGACGTCGACAAAACGGTCGTGGACCGCCCGATCCGAGTCGAATTCGTCGGGAAGATGAATACCCTCTATTGGCTCGACGACTACCCGACTCGGCCGACGTAACACATCAACACCCTCGGCACCCTCCTTTGGCCGGGCTGCAGGTGCCACCTCTGGCCGGTCCGCTTCTGTTCGCTCGACCGGCTCGGAAGTCACCGATACAAACTGATCCTCGGTGACCGTATGGGTCACTTCTTCTTCGATGGACCCATCATCATCGGCATCGGGGGTCTCGACTCGATGGTCCGCGACGCCGATCCTCGAGGTGAAGTCCCGAATATACGGAGGAATCGACTCGACGCGAGCCTCCAGATTCTGCATCAGCCGTCGGCGCCACTCCAGCTCGCGGTGGGCGAGACTTTTGGGTACGACGAGTGTGAACTCTTCGTCGGCCGGATGGTGATACACGACTGGACTCGCCAGCCGCCATCGATCACCACCGGGAGATTCCACCCAGTTGAGCTCACCCTCGTCGAGCTTCTCGACGAGTGAGGGATCCTGCTCGGCGTTGATCCGTGTAACAACCGACGCCTCGAAGACCCCACCCTCGGGATCCCGCAGCTCGAACGACACGCGAGATGTCTCGGCGAGCGGGCCCTCGAATATCCTGTCCGCACGGTGTGATAGTGTCATGGTCCTTTCGTATTAGCACGCGCTCAACCCTCCCTTCAACAATTCCATCTCGCGACTCGATGGCTCAGATATTTGAGTCTCGCCCTTCAAAGTGTTCGAGATTTCTGTGATCCTACCGGGGGTGGCGTGCCGGCACGCTCCTTGCACGATACTCTGACTGCGGCATCGGACCCACTACGACTCGGACACGACGTGATACCCTCACTGCTTCAGATTGTCACCAAGGGGGTCTTGGTCGCCACCCTCACCCTCCCCGGCCTCCTGGGATTGGTGGGCGGCGACGACATCCGCGATCTGCGCGACAGGTACGAGACCGTCTCGCAGCAACGCTCCGAGCTGCTGGATCGCATGAAATCACTGCGTGGTGAGTACCAGCGGCTCGTCGACAAGATCGATCGGCTCAAAACCTCGGCCTCCGGGGACAACTCTTCCCGGCAGTCCGTGCAACAACTCCTGAGCCAAAGTCAGCAGACTGCCCGGCAACTCGAGCAGCTCCAGACGCGCCTGCGCACCCTCGACGCCCGACTGCGTTCGATGCGCTCCGAGCTCGTCGCTACCATCGACTCTTCGGTCGCCACCATCGAAGACAAGTTGCGCAAAGCCGATGCCACCTCGCGTCAGAAATGGGTCGATCAACTCAACGAGCTCCGGGAGCTTCGACGAGAGTATCGGATTCCCCTGCCGGAGGCGCCCGACCTGGCCGAAATCAAAGCGACACTACGAATGGCTGAACGCGTCGAATCGGGACGCCCCGACCAGATTCAGGCCGCCGCCGACGAACTCGAGGATACAGAAGACCAGCTCCGCTCTCGCCTCAAGGCTGTGGAACAAAAACTCGCCCAACTCGAGCAGACCCGCACGCTCGCCCGCCGCTCAGAGAGTTTTCAGAGCGAAGAGCAATTTTTCGATGAGGCGTCCCGCCCCCGTTCGGTCGGGCACCACTCGTCGAGTGGCACCGATGGGGAAGGAACATCCGGCGACGAAGAGCGCCTCGGCGCCGGCGACGACCCGACGTTCGAAAACGGAGACAGCTTCCGCCCCCCTCCCACCAATCAGGGCCCCGACAACGGAGCCGGTCGAGGAGACGATTCGCCGAACCTGGTACTTGAGAACGAAGCCGATCCCGGCGAGGTCACCGGCGACGACTATTCCGAGGGTTCCGGACTCGAACAGAGAATCGACCGACTTCGACGAGAACGTCGGCAACTCGAGCGGCAGGCGGAACAACTGCGCGAGCGCGCCAAGTCCCTGCGCGACCGAGCCAAGCAACTCAAGTCCTTCGACCAATAACGCCTCGCTGCGAGCTTATCTATTGTCCCGCCGGGGGTATCTGTCTATATTGGGCGCCGCATTCTCATGTAAGAATGACCTCTGAAAGGTAGCCCGATGACCAACGAAGAAGAAGAGAAGTATTTTGAAGCCAAACAATCGGAATGGCGCTCGAATATCCGCCGCGAAAAACGCCTGGAGGCGATCCAGGAGAAGGAATTGGAAGGCGTCGCCGACGAGCTCAATACCAGCGAGGACGTGGCAGAAGAGGCGCTGAACCTCGGCTTCGATCAGGCCACCGCCCGGGTGCTTCCCCTGGTTCCACTGGTGGAGATGGCGTGGGCCGACGGGACCGTCTCGCGCGCCGAGCGCGACCGTGTCCGTGAGCTCGCCACGAACTTCGGCATCGAGTCCGACTCCGAAGCCTACGACTTCCTCGAGCTGATGCTCGCCGAGCAACCCTCCGACGCATTCTTCGACCGGGTCAATCGCGTCGTCGTCCATCTCGCTGACTCCGACCCGAATACGTGGAGTTCCGAGACGCTGGTCGAGTTGCTCGAGTCGGTTGCCGAAGCCTCCGGTGGATTCTTCGGACTGACAAACCCCATCAACGCCGACGAACGAGCCGTACTGCGCGACATTGCCGAATACTTTGAAGTCGAAAGCAGCCGCGCCAGGGATATCCTCCCCGACAAAGACTGAGCCGGAATGACGTCACGGTTGCGTCGGACCGTCAGACCCGGCCAACTGTTCCGGTTGAAAATCCGTCCGAGGACGCGTCGGTTTCGGCTGAAAGTCTCGGAGCTCCAGCCGGGTGTACCCGCCCGCCTTGGGTCGTATCGTCATCTCGGCGATGCGAGCATCGGAACCGCTCCCCGAAAACGACGTCAACTCGAGGGTCTTTTCGACCGAGTCGTCGCCGGATCGCAGGATACATTGGAGTGGCGCGCCGTCGGAAGCGCGTATCGACACCTCGGCACGGTCGTATTCGGTCTTATCCGCCTCGCCGGGCTCGACCCGCACGTCCGCTACCGCCTCCCCGTCGACCTCGCCGGTGCGGACCTCGTCGAATGACGCATCGGCCCACCGAACCCCGAAGACATCGCGGTACGTCAGATGCGAACGCAGAAATGACCCGTGCCGGCGCGTCCCTTCGATCTCTTTGGTGGTCTCGAACGCGGAGACATACATCCAGTATGCATCGGGCCCCTTCGGATGGCTGACGAACAGGAACGCACGACCAGCCAGGTCGGCGGGCGACACCACGTCGATCCGTCTCCTCAACGAACCCTTGATACGCCTCGCTTCGACCACGAACTCACGTTCGAAGCGTTTGCCATTCTGACCCTCGACCACCATCCGATACCGTCCGTGCCCCTCTCCCGAAAAAAACGGAAGCGCCGACAACAGCTCTCGGGCTCGATCCCGGGCCGCTTTCTCCGATAGATCGGCGGTCCACCCGCTGGCCGGAAGCAACAGCAGCAGGGACAGCACCAGTCCTGTTGTCGGGAGTCTCGAACCCATCACTGGCCTCCTCGACCATCCAGGTCATCGATGGCGTCCAGAAATTCCGCATCCAGCTCGTCTTGAAGTTCAGAACGCTCGAGCTTCTCGGCGAGCTCTTCGGGGCTGATGTCGAGCTCATTCTCGAGGGTATGGAGGCGTTTCGACAGCCGGTCGATCTGTTTGAGCAGGTCGGCGACGATCCGCTGAAAAGGGTCCGGAAGATCGGCGTGGTCCAGGTCCGGGGGGCCGAGCTGCGGAGAGTCCTCCTTTGAGACGACGCGGCCCGGGATCCCGACGGCCGTGCCCCCGGCCTCGACGTCCTTGATGACGACCGAGCCGCTGCCGATCCGGGCGCCATCACCGATCTCGACAGCCCCGAGAATACAGGCGTTGCTTCCCACGGTCACCCCTTTGCCGAGGGTGGGGTGGCGTTTGGTCCGTTCCGAGCTGGTCCCGCCCAACACCACTCCCTGATAGATCAGACAGTCATCGCCGATGTGTGCCGTCTCACCGATCACGACCCCCATCCCGTGGTCGATAAAGACCCGGCGACCGATCGTCGCCCCCGGGTGGATCTCGATGCCCGTGTAGTGGCGGGCGACGTGGCTCAGCATGCGGGCGAAGGTGTGCCATCCGGCTTTCCAGAGGCGATGGGCCAGCCGGTGCATCCAGATTGCGTGAAGCCCCGGATACGACGTGACCACCTCGGCCAGAGACCGGGCGGCCGGGTCCGACCGCAGCACGGCCCGGATATCCTCGATGGCATCCTGGAAGAAGCCGTCAATCCCCGGCGGATGGGGCGTCGGCGGCGTGACATCATTGCCCATCGGGTTGCCTGCGTCTCAAAGCTCTCGAAACAACGGGGTCGACAGGTAACGCTCTCCGGTATCGCAGAGCATCGTCACTATCTGGCTGTCATTGTACTCGGGACGTCGTCCCACTTCGAGGGCGCCGGCCACGTTGGCCCCGGCACTCGGACCGACCAGCATCCCCTCTTCTCGGGCGATGCGACGCGCCATCTCCATGGCGACCTCGTCGTCGACCTGGATCACTTCGTCGATCAGGTCGGTTCGGAGGTTCTCGGGCACGAAGTTCGCGCCGATCCCCTGAATTTTGTGCGGTCCCGCTTCGCCTCCCGACAACACGGGGCTGCTGGCCGGCTCGATGGCGACCGCTTTGAACTCCGGCTTGCGTTCCTTCAAGACCTCGGCGACGCCGGTAATGGTGCCGCCGGTCCCGACGCCGGTCACGATGGCATCGACGGAGCCATCGGTCGCCTCCCAGATTTCCTCGGCCGTCGTCTCGGCGTGGCTGGCAGGATTCGCGGGATTTTCAAATTGCTGGAACATGTACGCATTGTCGTGTTCCTCGACCAGGGTGCGGGCGCGATCTACGGCCCCCTGCATGCCCCGGGATCCCGGCGTCAGTTCGAGTTCGGCGCCCAGGGCCTTGAGCAGAGACCTCCGCTCCCGGCTCATCGTGTCCGGCATCGTCAGGATGAGCCGATACCCGCGGGCAGCCGCCATGAATGCCAGCGCAATACCCGTGTTGCCGCTGGTCGGTTCCACGAGCATCGTGTCGGGGTCGATCTTTTCGCTGGCCTCCGCCTCCTCGAACATGTGGCGTCCGATCCGGTCCTTCACACTTCCCAGCGGATTGAAGAACTCGGCCTTGCCGACGATGTCGGCTCCGCAGTCTTCGGTCACGGATTGGAGGCGAACGAGCGGGGTCTCCCCGACCAACTCAGTAATGCTGTCGTACACCGTCATAGATGGATCCCGTCCAGCGTGAGGGGCGTATTCAGGTTATCCGGCATCCGAGGGTGGCGCGCCGTAGCCCGGGATGCAATCCAGAATCTCGAGCGCCGCCTCGTACCGGCCGAAGGGCGGCATGAAATACGCGCCCACAACCCGGTCCTTGATGCCCATCAACGTCTCCTGCGCGATCTCGACGCCCTCCTGTCTGGCCTCGGGCCCGCTTCCGGCCTCGCGCATTCGGTCGCGGATCTCATCGGGCACGCCCATCCCCGGAACCTCGTTGTGCAAGAACTCCGCGTTGCGATGGCTCGCCAAGGGCAACAGGCCCACGAGAATCGGCATCTCCAAGTGTTCCGTGTCATCCAGGAACCGTTCCAGGACCTCGGGGTCGTAGACGGGCTGGGTCATCACGAAATTCGCGCCCGCTTCCTTCTTCTCCTCCAGCCTTCGGATCTCTCGGTCGTAGTCCTGGGCGGCCGGCTCGGCTCCGGTGGCGCAGAAAAAGTGAGTCTGCCCGTCGATCGACTTCCCGGCCGGGTCGATCCCGCTGTTCAGGTTCTCGACCATCCGAAGAATGCCGATGCTGTCCAGGTCGAAGACAGCCGTGGCGTGCGGATAGTCGCCGACCTTCGGAGGATCCCCGGTGATGACGCAGAGATTGTGCAGATCCAGGGCATGGGCTCCCAGAAGATGGGATTGCTGCCCCAGTAGATTCCGGTCTCGACCACAGACGTGGATAATGACTTCGTTGTCGACCGCCTCCGACATCCGTTTTCCGAAGGCCACGTTGTTCATCGCCGCCTTCGCTCTCGGCCCATCTGAAGTATTGAGCACGTCGACTCCACCGTCGACCAGCATCTGCGCCTTGCGCAATTGCTTGCTCGGGTCGAGCCCCGTCGGCGGGTTGACCTCCACGCTGGTCACGAATGTCTCCTGGGTGACCTCGGGGCGGCCGGCGGGTGCTGCCGTCACGCGATCTCGCCATACCCTCATGATCTTCTCAGCGAGTCCAGACCGCTCGTCGACCGGCACCGGCTCTTTGGCCTCCTCGTGTTCCTCATCCTGCCCGTTGGTCCCGTTTGCCTCGACCCGGACGCGGCCTCCACCCATCATTCGGGCTGCACCGGCCAACTGTTTGATGTGCTCGGGCCCCGTGCCGCAGCAGCCCCCCACCAGATCGCAGCCGAGCTTCAGAAACCGACGCCCGTAGACGCCGAAGTATTCGGGCGTCGCCATGTAGACGAGCCGATCTTCGACCTTCCGAGGATAGCCGGCATTGGGTTGGGCGCTGATCGGCACCCCTCGGCCCAGCATCTCTTCGACGACGTCGTAGATGATGCTCGGCCCCTCCATGCAGTTGGCGCCGACCACGTCGGCTCCCCACTCACTGAGGGTGTCGACGACGTGTTTCGGGCTCGACCCGTCGGCGGTCTCGCAGTCCGAATCAAAGGCCATCTGGGCTATGATGGGCACCTCCCCGACCTCGCGCACGGCCTTCAGAGCGAGCTCGATCTCGTCGATCTGGCGGAACGTCTCCAGTATGATCCCATCGACCCCCTCCTCGATCAGGATCTCGGCCTGTTCCCGAAATGCCTCCTCGATGGCTCGGACTTCGTCTTCGCCGGACACGGAGGGCGTCAGCCCCGACGGCCCGATCGACCCGACCACGTACGCCGACCCGTCGGCCACACGTCGGGCGATCTTGACACCCTCTCGGTTGATAGCCTCGACCTTGTCTTCGAGCCCGTGCCCCTCCAGCTTGATCCGGTTCGACCCGAAGGTGTTTGTCGTCAGAATGTCGGCGCCAGCCTCCAGATACTCTTCGTGGATCGACTCCACCAGGTCGGCGCTGCTGAGGTTGGCATCATCGAACGACTTGTTGATGTAGATGCCGCGTTCATACAGTTGGGTCCCCATCGCCCCATCCAGAACCAACGGTCCGTTTTCGATCGCTTCCAGTAGAGATACGTCCATGAGCCGTTCGTCAGATATGATAGATAAGGGTTGACGGGCGCAGGCGACCGTCGCATGCGATACCACGATCGGCGCTCGAGGTCTGTCATGCCCGGCGAGCGCTCATCCATAAATCGGGTCTCAAGAATTTGCAACGCCTCACACTCCGGATACGAGGAGTCCTCTAATGGAAGTCGAACTCACCCGAGATTTTCGATTTGAAGCCGCTCATCTCCTTCCGGAGGTACCCGAGGGCCACAAATGCCGTCGGCTCCACGGCCACTCCTACAAGATCACCGTCGAAGTCTCCGGGGACGTCGACCCCGAATCCGGTTGGCTGATGGACTTCGCCGATATCAAAGAAGCATGGAAACCCCTCCACAATCGACTCGACCACTACTATCTGAACGAAATCGACGGTCTCGAGAATCCGACATCGGAAAACCTGGCGCGATGGATCTGGGAGCGGCTCGAGGACCGGCTTCCACTCCTCAGTCGCGTCACCGTCCACGAGACCTGTACCTCGCGGTGTACCTACCGCGGCCCGGCATGACTCTCAGCCGAACAGCCGCCTACCGCATCGACCGAGCCATCCGACCCGTCCGATGACTCGGGGCCTGCCTCGAAGTCGCCCGGCGGCAGACCCCGCGGCCACTCACACCCGTCGAGACGAGTGGCCATCTCATGGACCTTCTCCTCGCTCCGAGCGCTCAACAACAATCCCACGGCCGTGCTGAAGGTCGTAATCCCGGCGGTACACAAAAACGCCAGCCCGAATCCGGAGACCGTCCCGGCGAGAACCGCGACAAAGCACGTGGCCGTCAATAGCACAGCGAGAAACGCCCACCTCAACCGCGAGCGAACCCCTCGTGCCGCCGAGTCCGGTCCGACCGAATCGGGAAGGTAGTCGCCTCCACGTTCGACATCCCGACGCCGGCGTCGACGCCGCTTCTGACGTGCCGGGACCGTCTCCCGTTTATCGCGCCATCTAAGTCGATTGTTGTCACTCATAGTACCTGCCCGGCCGACGGTCGCCTCACGTCCGAAGACAACGGTATCGTTGGGGTAACAGCGCGAAGACTTCTCGCATTTCAGACCCCGGCGTGCCTCCCTTCAAAAATCCGGCGAGGATTGCGTCGATTTCCGGTTGACAGACGATCTGGCGCGACATAAACAATCGCTCCGCGCCGAGCCGGAAAAACCGGCGGCGTCGACAATCGAAGAACGACACGCAACGGGCCGTTAGCTCAGCTTGGTAGAGCAGCAGACTTTTAATCTGCGGGTCGCAGGTTCGAATCCTGCACGGCTCATTGGCTGTCCCCGTCGTCTAGCCTGGCCCAGGACATCGGCTTTTCAAGCCGACGACGCGAGTTCGAATCTCGCCGGGGACGCTGGGTAAACACACGACGAGGCGCGCCGATGGAAGTCGGCGCGCCTCGTTTTTTCTTGGTTCTGTTGGATCCGGATTCGGCCCGATGGCCGATCATTTGGGCCTTACCGGAATTTCACCAGGTGGTAGTTCTTCTTTCCCGAACGGGCCACGAGCATCGTCTCACCGGCGAGATCCTGCTCGGTGACCTCGTAGTTCCAGTCTTCAATTTTTTCGTTGTTCAGGTACGCACCGCCCTGTTTGATCAACCGCTTGGCGGCACCCCGTGAGTTTTGCAGGTCGGTCTCGTCAAACAGCGTGCGAATGTGGATCCCTTCTTCGAGGCGCTCGCGTTCCCACGTCGATGAGGGGACGTCGGCAAAGATCGCCTCCAACTCGGCATCGTCGAGCCCTTCGATGGATCCGCCGTACAGAACATCGCTCGCCTTGACGGCGAAGTCCGCCTCCTCTTCGCCATGGACCAGAGCGGTGACCTCCCAGGCCAGTTTCTCTTGGACTTCGCCCCGATTTTCATCGCGCTCGATGGTCTCGACGAGTGCGTCGATCTCCGCGCGCGGCAGAAACGTGAACATCTTCAGCAACTGCGGAACCTCCGCGTCGTCCCGACGAACCCAGTACTGATAGAACTCGTACGGGCTGGTCATGTCGGGATCCAGGTACACGGCCCCGTCGACCGATTTCCCCAGCTTCTTGCCACTCCTGTCGGTGACCAGTGGGGCGGTCAACCCGTGGGCCTCCTCGCCGGCGACGCGTCCGATGAGGTCGATTCCGGCGGTAATGTTGCCCCACTGATCCGAGCCGCCGACCTGAAGTTCGCAACCATGCTCTCGAAACAGGTGCAGGTAGTCGTAGGCCTGCAACACCATGTAACTGAATTCGGCGTAGCTGATCCCCTGCTCTCGATCCTCCAGCCGTGCGCGGACGCTCTCCTTGTTCATCATCTGATTGACCCGGAAGTGCTTTCCGACGTCCCGCAGAAATCCAATGAAGGTCTGCTCGGACATCCAATCCGCATTGTTCAGCAGCGGGATGCCGTCAGCGTGCGCGTCGGTCTCGACGAGTGTCTCAGAATGCATCTCGAGTGCCCGGTCGAGCACCCGGTCGATCTGGGCCGACTGCCCGGCGACATTGTCGGCGAGTTCCGCTTCGGTCATCAATTGACGCTCTTGGCTCTTGCCCGACGGGTCCCCGATGAGACCAGTCGCCCCACCGACCAGGGCCACCGGGTCGTGGCCGTGTCGCCTGAAATGGGCCAGCAGCATCAACGACACCAGATTGCCCACCTGCAGCGACCGCGCCGTCGGGTCGAATCCGCAGTAGAGCGTCACGGCCCCTGAAGCCAGACGTTCATCCAACGCCTCGCCGTCGGTCGACTGGTGAATGAACCCGCGCCATTCGAGTTCTTCGAGTATATCGCTCTGAAAGTCGGTCATCGTCCGTTCACGTTTTGGTCTGAAGTCGCTTGGTTCGAAGTCTCTTCGGATATATCGATCAATGTCTCACCGGTGACCACGATATCCATCGTCACATCGTGGGACTCGGTCGGGATGCGCTCGACGAGCTGAACGTCGTGACAGACGCCCACAAGAAGCGGCTCGGGCCCGTCGTATTCGAGTCGACGGGACAGGATACGGTCGTAGTAACCCCAGCCCATGCCCAGTCGCCGGCCCGCGGGGTCGAACCCCACACCCGGCACCAGAAAAAGTTCGAGATCTCCGAGATCCGACCGGTCCCCGGCCGGCTCGGGGATCCCGAAGGCCCCCTCCTCGAGATCGTCGAAATCCTGGACCGGGACGTAATGCATCCGGTTGTCATTTTCGACGCGAGGCAAACTCACCCGCACCCCCGTCTTCAACCGCTTGCGCAGCAGGGGCAGCAGGTCGACCTCTCCGTCGACTGCGACATAACCTGCGAGGTGATCGGCGTCCAGCAATCGCGACTCGTCGGCCAGAATCCGCCGAACCGCTTCCGAAGAGTCCTCGCGGGCCTGGCGGTCCAAATTGCGCCGCTTCTGGAGCAGCGACTCCCGAAGCTTCGACTTTTCGTCCGTTGAATCGGCCATCGACCACACTCCGCTTCAAATACGACGAGCCGCGTCCCGGGTGGGGAGGCGGCTCGTTGGTTGAGACAGGGTCCAAGTTCGGGGGATTTTAGCGCTCCCATTCATCGAGCAGTTCATCCATTGCCTCCGCCCGCTCCCTGAGCTTGCTTCGCAGCGCGCGGTTATCCCCTTTGGCCTCGAACAATTCCTCGCCGATGGTCATGATCGCCATCAACATCACCTTGTCCGTCGGAGCGTTTGGAACCTGACCGGAGATCGACTCAATCGTCTCGTCCACGTAGTCGGCCAGCTTCTCGACGAAGGCGGCGTCACGGTCGGTCCTCACCGAGAGGCGTTTGCCCTGAATGACGATCTCGACCGTCTCGTTGGTCGACGTGTCGGGATTCGTCGAAGTTGTAGTCGTCCGGGAAGCCGATGTCTCAGAACCCTGTGTGCCCAAGCCTTCCTCCGGAGTATGGCGGCGACGTTCGAAGCATCGATATGTTAGAAGCCGGGGCATCCTTTGTCCATGCGTTGGTCTCGCGATCGGTTCTGCGGTACCTATACGCACAGTGCTGATGATGGACGTCCCTCCGAATGACGCCGGCCATGTCCCAGACCTCCCAATCCGACGACGAAGCCGTCCGGCGAAACGAACACTGGACCGACGCGTTCACACTCCGTCGGATCGCCGGGTGTACGATCACTCTCTTGGTCGCCGTCGTCCTGCTTCCATACATTCAGCCCGACGATGATACGGCGCGAACGATGGCCGCCCGGCTGGCCCTGCGCGACAATCTCGCCTCGGTCGAAGAGGTCGCGAACGATCGCGGCGCGTCCGAAGAGAGTCCAAAGCCGCTCGATGTCGTCGTCGAGGGACTCGAGGCCGACGGCGCCGGGGCAGCCCCGCTGGCCGAGGCCCTGGACTCCGAGCTGCAACGCTCGTCGACCCTGTCACCCCGGCGAGACGCCCCGGATCGACTGCGCCTTGTGGTCGGCCCGGTCCAAGATCGTTCGATCTCGGTGAAGGCGCTCTGGACGACTCCCGAGAAGCCGCCGGTGACGGCCTTCGAGACGACGCGGCCCTCGGGGCACTGGACGGCCGTGTTGCCACCCGTCGTCGCCATCACGCTTGCGCTCTTTTTCCAGCGAATCATCCTTGCACTCGCCTCGGCCGTCTGGCTGGGCGCGGGCCTTCAGACGGGATTTGCCCCTCTCGAAGCCACCGGCATCTTCGTCACCGACTATGTGTGGCCGAGCATCTCATCGCCATTTCACCTGTACATCACGGGATTCACCGTCGCCCTGGTGGGGATGGTCCACGTGATCATTCGGATGGGCGGCATCGCGGGCATCCTGGAGAGCCTCGCATGGATGGCGGGGTCGGTCCGCTCCACTCGAATGGCTACCGCACTCATGGGGCTCGCGCTCTTCTTTGACGATTACGCAAATACCGTGGTCGTCGGCTCGACGATGCGACCGCTGACCGACGAAAAGAAGATCAGCCGGGAAAAACTCGCCTACATCGTCGACTCCACATCCGCTCCGATCGCCGGACTGGCCGTCGTCTCGACCTGGATCGGCTACGAAGTCGGGCTCTTCGACGAATTGAGCCGGCAGATCCAGCTCGGAATGTCCGGCTACGAGATATTTTTCCAGATCCTGCCGCTTCGGTTTTACTGCATCTTCGCCCTCGTCTTCGTCGGGCTCATCGCCTGGCGAGGGCTGGACTACGGGCCGATGTTCGAGGCCGAATACCGCGCCGCCACAACGGGTCGAGTCCGCCGCCGACACTCGCGTGCCGGCGACTCGATGGCCGGCGCCGACACCGAACCGAAACCGGGCATTCCTCACCGCTGGTACAACGCGGCGATCCCCGTCGCCGTCGTCGTCTTCGGAGCCATCTTCGGACTCTACTGGTCCGGCTGGCGAGGCCCCAACGGCGCCACTCTGCCCGGCCTGGGAGGCCTTCTGGCACTGAGCTTCTCACCGGCCGCGCTGCTGGGCACTCTGGGCGATGCTGTCTCTCAACTCACCGACTGGACCGTCTGGCGCGAAGCCCTCTCTCGCGCCGACAATGCCCGGGTCCTCTTCGGGACGTCGATGGCCGGGAGTCTGGTCGCTGTCGGCCTGGCCCTGGGCCAACGCCTGCTGAGCATCGGAGAATCGATCAAGGCATGGCTTCAGGCGATCCCGATGATGGCGTTCGCCATCGCCATTCTGGTTCTGGCCTGGGCGATTCAAGGGGTCTGCAGCGACCTCGGCACCAGCGCCTTTCTGACCGGAACCGTCCAAGGGCTGATCACCCCGCTCGCCTTGCCGCTTCTGATCTTCGGACTCGCCGCGGTCGTCGCGTTCGCCACGGGAACCTCCTGGGGAACCATGGGCATCCTGCTTCCAGCCATGATCCCGCTGGCCTACACCATGACGCAGCCGCTTGAATCCGGGTCGTTGCTCTTGATGATGTGTTTCGGGGCGGTCCTCGACGGCGCGATCTTCGGGGACCACTGCTCCCCGATTTCTGACACGACGGTCATGAGCTCCATCGCCTCGGGGGTCGACCACGTCGACCATGTGCGCACCCAGCTCCCCTACGCTCTGACGACCATGGGAATCAGCGTTCTGTTCGGCTACCTGGGCGTCGCCATCGGCCTGCCCCTGTGGGCCACCTTCGTGTTTGGCGGCCTGGGACTCTGGATCGTCCTGGAGCTTCTGGGACACGACCCGCGCGCCGTAGCTGACGAGTCCGTTTGACCCCGCGGTAACGGATTAGAATTTCATTTTACCTTGTGGTAGGATCCGTCGAAGTGAAAGGCCCCGCAGAACCCCCTCGACGACTCTTTTGACGGATCTGACAATGCGCCGCTCTGATATCCAGTTGCTCACGTTCCCCTTTCTGGTGTTGGCCTTCACCCTGATGGCCTCCTGCGGTGGGAGCACCGCGGGAGAGATGTGTCGAGCACCGGCCGATGATGATGACGCCGAGATGAAGGTCTGCTCGGGGGCCTGTGTCGACCTGCAATCCAACGTCAACCATTGCGGCGAATGCGGCAACTCCTGCGGGTCCGCGGCCGTCTGGTGCAAAGATGGCGCCTGTGAGTGCACGAGCTCCGAGGCCGAGCTCTGCGGCGACCGTTGCGTCAACAAGATGACCAGTCGCGATCATTGTGGCGATTGCGGAATCAGTTGCGATTCCGGCGAAACCTGCGACCAGGGGACCTGCCGCACGCGAACGGTCATCGAGTCGGTCATCCGACACACGAATATGGTCCGAAGCACCAGCACCGATTGCGAGCAGGGCCACCGCCCGGCCGTCCCTCCGCTGAGCGGCGACCCGGACCTCCATGAAGCCGCGCAGATGCACGCCGACCGGATGGCGAAAAAGGACTTTTTCGCTCACACCGATCCCCACAACAACACCAACTTTGCCGACCGAATCGGAATGACCTCGTTTTCGGGCGCTCCCGTCGGCGAAAACATCGCCTACGGCTACGGCGAGGCCGCCGCGGCTGTGGAAGGCTGGAGGACATCGAAGACCGGCCACTGCAGTATGATGATGACCGACCGGGCCGATGAAATCGGAATTGGCTACAAAGTAGCCGAGTCAGGGACCAATCAGGGAACGCCTTACTGGGTTCAGGTCTTCGGGGCCTCGGGCTCCGACCAGTAGAGGGATCTCCACCACGAGGCCACGGCGAAGCCGAGCGTGATGGGTAGAATCAGCGTGATCGAGAGCAGGTTTTGCTGATCAAACATCGGCAATGGCTTCAGACACACCAGCAGCACCCCGCTTGCGGCCGTGACCGTCCAGACCCACCGCAGCCATCGGTTCGCCGCAGAGACCCCCACCGCCAGCGCGATCCCCAGCGGCAGAGCGGCCGCGGTGACCGGGTGAGACAAATAGAGGTTCTCGTTCCAGTAGGTCACCTCGTGGTCTGTCAGCACCGACATCAAGAACAACACCAACCCGGGCATACCGACGAATAGGCCGATCCAGGCCGTGTAGAGGCCGTATCCCATGCGAGACCACGTCGACTCGGGTCGAATCGTCCGCCAGTGTCGTCCCGCCACCGCCGCGAGCCCCGCGAGCAGACCCAGCCCCAGAGTCCACGGCCAGTGGGTCGGCGGAGCATCCGGGATCGTCCGCCCTCCCGCGTCGTAGTAAATCCGCCGCTTTTCGACGAGCGGTACCTCCGGGCCGCCCGGGTGCTTTTGGTAGGTCAGCGACTGCACGTGACGCTCGAGCTCGTCGGGCAGGAACATGGCATCCCACTGCTGGATCGGTCGATCGATCGTGTCGTTCTCCAGGAACATCATCACCATCATCATCCAGAAGCTGTGGCCGGCGTATCGACGGGTGTGTCCCCGAAAGGTCCAATCCGACGGCTTGGATGTCGCCTCTTTGAGCGCCCCGTCGACCGACTCGTCGACGAGATCTCTCGGCCGGGTGGCACAATTATCCAGGTAATGGTTGTACACGTAGGTCCGGTTTTCCTTCTTGATTTTCCACTCCAGATGGGTGGCCATCTCCTCCTTGGCCTCGGCCGATAGATTCAGGACCTGGATCCGCACATCTCGACCCATGCGCTTGTAGAAGCGATACGTCGGCTCAACCGGCTGAGCGCCGACCCAGAAGACGAGTCGGCCGCGGGCAAACTTCCACAGAAACGCCCCGTCGAACGAGAACATCCCGTAGTTGTACAATCTGCTGCGTCCCGTGGGATCGTGTTTTACGACCAGACCGGTATGACCGAAGAAACTCGGGACGGCGTCGCCGGGCCCGAAGGTCACCAGTTTGACCGTCAGCTCCTGGCCGGGGACTCCCCCGTCGGCCCAGGGAGCCGGCTGCACCTGGGCTTCGGCCGTCGAGCCTGCCAGTGTGACAACCAGCGTGGCTACAACTCCAGTCAGAACCATCCACGACCCGGCACGCCGGACCGACCTCGCCACCGTCTGCGTCATGGGAATCTCCTCGGGATTGGTCGCAGTGCGGTCAAAATGTGTATCCGAGATGAAAGTGCAGGTTGCCGAAGCCTTCGCCCTGTTGTCGATCGAGGGCGATGCCCCAGTCGAACAGCAGCGGGATCTGGTCGCCGATCACGTATCGAATTCCCAGACCCGCCGACGCACGGATGTTGCTCAATGTCTCGCCGTCACCGAAGGCGTCTTCGTAGCAGTTGATGCGCTCCTGGCCGGTCTCGTCATCGAAACAATCGACGAGAAGCCCAGCATCGAAAAACGTAGCCCCCTGAATGTTCGCGCTCGGAATCAGCGGGTACCGGATCTCGAGGTTGTAATTCATGACGAACTCCCCGCCCGTCGGCTGATTATCCAAGGTCGGACCCAGCGAATTGTTCGGAAAGCCCCGCAGACTCCCGGCTCCGCCCAGAAAGTACCGTTCATCAGCCGGCACCCGAGTCGGCCGGGACGCCACCGGAACGATCTGCCCGAATCGCAGGCTCTGTGCCATGGTGAGCCGTTCGGACAACGGGATGAAGAGATCCCCTTTGAACGTCAGCCGGAAATACGAATCCTCGAAGGTGCTGATCTCTGCGGACAACGCATCCCCGGTCACGTACTCCGGGGTGAATTTCAGGAAAAACCCCTTCGTCGGATTCAGCGGATTGTCGCGCCGGTCCAGGGTCAACTCCGGGATCAACGTCCCGGTGGTTCGCCGCGGCGAAAAGATCCGCTCCCCGTCGACTCGCGGCCCGTTGATCGGAGCGGTCGCCGCCTGCTTCCCCTCGAACCCGAGGCTGACATACAGTCGGTCCACGAGCTCCGACAGATCCTTTCGTACCTCTAACCTCAGGCCCCATTCTTCGCGAACCAGCTGATCGTTGACCACCCCAAGCAGGTCGATCAGGTAAAACGGTGTCACGGTCAGAAAGAGTTTGTCGACGCCCGTCAGGCCCTTCAGAAATCGAGGATGCCGAAAGACAAGTTCGGCGCCGACAAGATAGTCGAGCGCGGGGCTCAGTCCCCCGGAACCCGACTGCGCCAGCCGCGTGACGTCCAGCAAATCAACCGCCGTAAAGACGTGGGGCGACAGTTGCAACGCCCGACCGCCGACGTTTCGATCGTTGTACTCGACTTCGGCCGTCGTCAGTAACTTCCGTTGATCGCTCAGCAGATCGCGCCCCTCCAGGCCGACCTTGAACTCCAGATACCGGTTTCGGCTCTCTTCGACGCTGACCAACAGCCCCGCCTCGTGCTCGCGGGACTCCGACGCCGCCTCGTCCAATCCGATCGCCTCGATACTGACCGAGTTGAAGATTCCGAGAGAACGCAGGTTGCTCTGGCCTCTCAAGATCTTGCGCACATCAAAGATGTCGCCCGATTCCAGGGGAAGCTCCCGGCGAATCACCCGGTCCTTTGTCCGAAAGTTTCCCTGCACCAGGATTTCTCCGGCCGACACAAACGGCCCCTCGTCGATCCGGTGGGTCACCCGGATCGTCTCCGCCTCGCCGACCCCCTCGGCAAACCCGCAACCTTCGGCCGTCTGAATTCGCTGACAACTCTTGCGGCCCCGGGATTCGTTCCACTCACAGTTGTTCTCGATCTCTTCGACCGCATTGGCCACACATTGGGAAGGCCGTCTGGGCGCCCGACAGGGCACATCGCTTCCGCCGAGCGTCTGACAGGACGTCTCGACATTCGCCATCGGGTAGCCCACCGACGAATACAACTGCACGACCCTCGAGTCGTCCGCCCGGATCTGCACCGGAACAAACGCGTCGCCGGCCCGTACCTTCACCGTCTTGCGAAGCCTGGGTCGCGACAGTGACCGGACGCCCTCGAACCGCATGTCCCGGGTCATGGTCCGGGTTCCTTCGTCGACGTACAGATGCACCTCCAGTTCACCGGCCTCTCGGTCGACCCGAAGCTCATATCGCCGGACCTCGGCACGGAGATACCCCCGTTCGGTGTAGCGTTGTTCGATGGTGCGGATGTCTCCCAGAAGCTGGGCCGTCTGCAAGAACCCGCCCCTCTCAAAGAGCGCATAGGCCCGGGTGCCCAGCTTCTCTGTGAGAACCTCATCCTTGACGGCCCGGTTCCCGTGGATCACCACATCGGCGATCTCGAAACGGCGCCCCTCTTCGACCTCGAAGATCAACTCGCGGTCGAGCCGATCGGTCCGTACCTCGCGGGCGGTCACCTCGGCGAAGGGATACCCGCGAGTCTGGTAGAGCTGCTCGATCGCCCGTCCGGCCCGCACCAGCTCCTCTCGATCGACATAGCCCGACTCGAAGAAGGGCATCTCCTGGCGCAGGGCGTCGTCATCGACGGCTTCATTCCCCCGAAAGGTCAACTTCCATCTGGGTCCCTCGTCGACGTCGACCAAGATCCGGACGCACCCCTCCTGCATGTTGCGGTCGACGGTCTCCTCGACAATCCGGGCCTGAAAATACCCACGCTGTCGGTACGCCTCGACCAACGCTTCGAGTCCCGCCTGATAGGAGTCGGTCGTGTAGCGCGGCGCCGTGAGCTCGATCCGGCTCTGGAAGAGCGGAAGATCGCTGAGCAGTTCTCGACGAGCCTCGGAGTGCGAAAAGACCCGGACCCCGCGAAACCCGACTTCACAGATCTCGAGTTGCTTTCCCTTGTCGACCTCAAAGACCAGGTCGACGAGTTTCCGGGCACCCTCGACCTCTCTGACTTCCATGGAAATATCGGTCCCGAAGAAACCGACCTCTTCGAACTCGTTTATCAAACTCTGGATCTGGGTCTCACGCCTGGACTTCTGGTCTCGAAACGCCTCGCCTTGCCGGTACAGCAACAGCTTTCGGAGGTCGGAGCGGAACGGGGGCGGCTTGACCCCGTTGAACTCGATCTTCCGGACGCGCACCGCACCCACTGCCTGGACGGTCAGCGCCACCTGCCCGGTGCTCGTCTGCCGGCGCTGAAAGTCGACCGACTCGAAGAGACTCGTCTTCAACAGACGAGACCGGGCGATCTCGAGGACCCGGGCCGTCAGCGGCCGTCCCGGGTAAAGCCCCGCCAGGTCGAGCCACTTTTCGACCTGAACCGGATCCGTACACCTCTCCAGGTCACAGTTCATCTCCACGCTGCCGATCGTCGGCGTCTCTGCAGCCGCCCCCGCCCGATCGCCCGGCTCGGCCTGCGCGTCGACCTCTACGGCCTGGACCGATATCAGGCCCACGATCACTGCGAGCCACACCCCCACCGAGGCAAGGATGCCAGGTCCCCGGTTTCGCCCGTTTTCAGCGTCGGTGAAGGCCATCAGTCGAGGGGCAATCGGTACTTCAGTTTCAGATCCAGCAGAAAGTTGTTCGTCTCGCCGCGGCTGCGCTCGCTCAATTCGGCCGACCATCGATCAGAGAGCTGATATTCCAGTTGATATCGCTGGCCGCCCGCCGTCTCGGAGAGACCCGTATCGAGCTGAAATCGCCACACGAGCCGACGGGTCAGTCGATCGCCGATGCGAACTTCCGTGCGTTCGATCCCCGGCATGATCGTGAACTCCGACAGTTTGACGACGTCTCGAACCTCCTTTTCGAGCCGGCCGAGCAGTGGACCGAGTGCGATCTCGAGGCCCGGCTGACTCGCATTCGACGCCGTCAGCGCGTCGACCGTGCATCCCGTCAGCATCAGACTCAATATGTCCCTCTGATCGGCGTATGGGTTGCTCTCCAACTGGATGTCCAGACTCTCTAACCGCCCCTGAACGTTCAAGAGGACGTGGTAGAGCTCCCGTTCGGTCTCCCCGAAATTACCCGAGAAACTGAACGTGTCGTCGAACTGCTGTGTCTCCACGGTTTCGGCGCAGCGATTCCGTATGTCGGCCCCTGCCGATATGCCGACCCGCGGGTTCGTGGCGCTGCCCAGATACTCGATCGTCCCGCTGCGAACCTCGAAGGTCTCCCCCTGGAATCGGACCTCCCCGTCGAGCACGTCAATCTCGCCGGTTAACCTCGGGTCACGGAGGGTCTGCTGGAGTTTCAGGTCGAGCCTCATCCCGAGGTCGACGGCAAAGCGGTCGATCCGGTTTTCGATCTCGACGCCATCGCGCGCCCGGATGTCGACGTTAAACTGGACATCCCCGAGCCACGGAAGCGAATCGAGAAGTCCGGCTTCGTACCGTTGGGTCTGCCGTGAAAACGCGCCGATGACGCGACCGGCGAGCTCCTGTTCGAGGAGGCTGATATTGCGGTAGTACAGCGCGTTCAACACATTGATCTGACCGGCGACATCCCAGGTGCGCGGCAGCAGAAGTTGACCGGCATTTACCTGGAGGTCGGTATCGAACGAGACGTTTGCCGTATCCGCCATCCGGTACATCATGTTGTGGCTCCACAGATTGAGACGGGCCTCCCCCGGTCGATACCCGTCCATGGCCACGTTTCCCGACAGGGAGTAGACGCCTCCCAGGGCTTCGCCGACCAGCGCCCGATCCTCGGGAATCTCGAGGGTATCGCGCCCGAACATGACCGCTCCACTCTGGATGCGGATCGGCTCGGGAAACCCCCGAAGCACAAAACTCGCTTGATTGAACTCGACGGTTCCGATCGGCTTGGGCCGCCCCGATGGCCCTTCGATACGGAGGTCGACATCGGCCACGCCGGAGGCGTCTACGAGCGTCTCTGGAAGCATGTCGTCGAGGACATACCGCCCGAGTACATCGATCAGGTCGAGCTCCAGTTGGCCCTCGACCTTCAGGGTCGTCAGCCAGCTCTCCAGATTCACCCCGCCTCGCACACTGACGTACCGCCCGTCACTCCCCACCCGAAGCCGGTCGATCTGTAGGCGGTTTTTGCTGTCGAGTCCCACGGCCACCGGCCCGTCGGTCTGGTATCGTTGCGAGGGCGTCTCCAGAACGATCTCGTCCATGCGGGCAGTCACGAGATAATCCGACAGGTTCTGTTCGAGGTACAGGTCGACCGACCCGGTCGCCCGGAGGTGTTGTACCAGCTCCATCTCTTCAAGCTCCGGGAGCAGTCCGGCCACATCGAGCCGATCCATCCCCAACTCGACGTGCATCGGTGCGTTACCTGCCATCGGAAGCTCCAATGCGATCGTCGTCACCGACGGGATCGCCCCCTCCACGTAGACCGTCGAATCGACGGTATCGATCACGATCGCCACGTCGCCCAGGGAACGTCCACCGATCCCGAGGTTGTCGATGACGATGTCGCCGCCCACGCCGGGCCGTTTCAGATTGCCTCGGCCCTGCAGATGCACGGCCAACATCCCTTCGGGCCTCAGGGTGCGCGGCAAATCCGCGACGAATCCAACGCCTCCGACGTCGACCCCATCGGCGGAGAGATCGGCGCGGTACGCCCCCGAATCCGGTTCTAAGAATCCACTGGCCCGGACCGTTCCGCCACCCTGCAGGCGAAAACCAAGCTCATCGATGCTCCATCGCCCGGGAGACATCTCCCCCCGAATCTCGAGGTCACGCAGGCCGACACCTTCGATCCCCCCGTCTCCCATCGTCAGGTGGACCCCGACTTCGGGGCGGTCCACCGTGCCTTCGAACTGCCCATCGGCATCGACTTCGCCGAAGGCCCCCAGTTGAAGGTTCAGCACCCGGTCGACGACATCGAGCCGGACCCCCGCGAGGTCGTAGCTACCCGACAACTGGCGTGCGCCTCCCCATAGCCGAGCTCGGCCGTTCGCCTGAAGTGAGCCGACACCGCTGTCGACGTCGAACCGGTCGACTCGGAGGAGCCCGTCGTCGAGACGCGCTCTGAACTCCGCGCCCTCGCCTTCGATGAGCTCTCCGCCGAATCGCACCCCCACGTCCGACAATGACAGTCGGGCGCTTCCCTCCGGGTAGTACAGCGGCCCGTCAGCCTGCAGGTTCCCCACCAGTCGACCCGATGTTCCCGAGACGCCCATGTCGGCCAGGTAGGGTCCGATGTCGTCGATATTCAATGCGACGTCGACCGCGTGCGGTTCAGTGGCCGACTCGAGTTCCATGTCGATGTAGTCGAGCTCGAAGTTTTCGACGTCGACGCGATCGGCCCCGGAACGAAGCCGGGTGTCGAAGACACGGACACGGTCGTAGTCGACCTGGATGCGCGATCCCCTGGTCACCTCGATGGCTCCCGTCGGCAGGGGCTGCTCCCCGATGGGATCGAACTGCCAGGGAGCGGTGACGGTCACATCGGCGAGCTCTCTCTGGGAATCCGTGTACAGCGGAAGCGGATCGTCGACGTCGAACTCCCGCATCATCGGCACCGCACCCCAGACTTCCACGCCCCCGCTCAACGAGCCCGCCAGTGCCGGGACATCGACGTCGAGGTCCCGCAGCATCGACGCCGGATCGACGCCCTTGAAACTCCCAAGACCTCCGTAGCTGACATTGAACATGTCGAAATACGCCCACTGGACATCGATCTCCCCTCCGTGAAAATTCGCCTCTCCCTCCTGAAGATAGATCCGCTGGTCCTCCAGTCTGGCCTTTCCGGAGACATCGGTAAAGGTCAGACCCGCCGTATCCAGCACATCCGCTTCGGCGCGAAAGACCCCGTCGATCCACTCAAGGCTCCCCTCGACGCCGATCTCGGCCGAGGGTACGTGAAAATGAACCGTATCCTGAATGAAGTACTGCACGAGCGGACTCCAATACGGGATGCTGACCTTTCCAGTCCCGTTGTAACGCATCCCGGCCGGCTCCCCCGGCTCGTTGGGAAACTCCATGCGCCCCGATGCCTGCACTTCGCCGCCTTCGGCCTGGAAATTCACCGCTCCGGCATTGAACCCGTTGTTTCGCCACCGCCAGTCCCGAACCGTCAGGTCATTGACCGTGAAGGTCCAGTCGCCGTACCCAGGCTCGAAGCCAAATAGCTCTCGGTAGAACCGAAAATCGATCTCCTGGACATCGAGGCGATCGACCGACATCTTCAGATCTCCGGAGTCGATGGCGATCTCGCCGTGGGGAATCGTCACCTCGGGGATGACGAACTTGAACTCCTCGCGAACAAACTCCAGCCGACAATCGGTACACTGCAGGTTCGGAAACCCGACCGACAAAAACGGGTCCCCCTCGACCGGCTCCTCGGGTGGATCGATCCCGAGGGCTTCGAGCAGATTCATGTTGTTTTCGTCGTCGAAGGCCAGATAGACGTCGGCTCCGCGGACCCGACCCTCGTCCAACACGATCCTGCGGTTGAGCAGCTCAGTGGGATCGGCCGACGCGTGCACCTCGGGCGCATCGATGATGGTCCGCTCGCCACCGTGGCGACTGATCTCGACTCCGTACAGATGGACGGTCCCGAAGGTGGGCTCGACGACCAACTCCGAGACCGCGAAATCACCGCCGAATCCGGCGTGAAGCCACTGAGGCAGCCGGTCGAGCATCCAATTTGAGTTGATGTAGAAATACGCCAGACAATAGACCGTCGTCAGCAACATCAACGGAACCAGCACGATGACTGGAATCTTGGCTCGGCTCCGAAACACCCGAACCTCGATGTTGCTCGTCTGTCGGTTTGAGGCCATGGAAGACGGGAAGAGTGGAGCGTAAGACCGCTCGACGCGGCGACAAGGCCTCCGTATAACACACCTACACAGGGTCTTTCACACTTTTTCAGCCCCGCTCACACTTGTGTCGACGACTCGGACGACTCGAATGCCCCTTCTGTCGAACGCCACGACGGCGAAGCTCACCGCCGTTGTCGCAGGGATTCTGATGGCGAGCTGCGGCACCGACGAGGGTCCGGCCGTCCAGGCTGAGTTGACCAGCACCGTGGAACTCGGCGGCGGCGTCGTCGCGGAGCTCAGTCCCGGGGTGGTACGAGACCGGGATGTCGACCCACCACGTCTCTGGGCCTCTGCACCGCGCTTTGACATCACCATCTCGACCGGCCCCACGGACCCCGAACCGGCGACCCTGCGGCTGCAAAACATCGCTCCGGACGCAACGGCGACCGTGTCTCGGGTCGAGACCGTCGCCTCCGGCGATGTGTCGGGGTGTCCGGACGAAACCTCTCGACCCATCGATTGCGACAACGAATCCGACCTGGCGTGCTCCGAGCCGACACTGACAGACGTCTCCGACGACGCATCGACGGTTCGGGACTTGACGGCGGATCTCCCCGCCTGCAGACGCGTGACATACGACCTGCGTCCCCCGACGCCCCAAAACCGGCCCCTCCGGTTTGCCGTCGTGGGCGCCACCCCCAATCTCGACCGCCTCGAACGGATACTGGCGGACATCGAAGACCGGAGTGCCGAAGGCGGCGCCGTCGATTGGATCGCTCTGATGGGCGACCACGCCGAGCAGCGAAGCCCGGGAAGTCTCGACTCGCTCGAGTCGAGGTTGGCCGGACGCGAACTACCATTGATGTTGCTGCGCGGGGAGAACGAGCGTCTTCGCAACGACCAGGTGAGCTTCCGCCCGCGGTTCGGGCCGATCACAATTCAGTTCACAGTGGGAGACGCCAGCTTCACGAGCTTCGATTCCGCCACCCGCGTGCTGAACGGACTGTCGGTCGAATCGCTCAACAGGCGACTCGACAATGGTACGTCGGGCCCCCGCATCGCACTGACTCACACGCCGCTGTTCGACCCGGACAACCTGCGAGATGACGGGTTTCGCAGCGAACTCGAGGCATCGCGCATTCTGTCGGTCCTGTCACAGACGAATACCCGACTGCTTCTGGCCGGGCATGCTCCAACGCGAGGCCGACTCGAACGCGGCAACGTCGACATCGTAACCGCCAGCGCACTCGACCGGCCGGGTTACACGATGGTTACGGTTCCGACGACGAGCGACCCCGAGACGTCCGTCGGCGTCGAGCGCGTGGACCTGTAGAGGGGCATCCCGGCGCTCCCTCGTGCCATCCTACTGCTCGAGCCCGAAGGTCTCGATGGCTTCGTCGATCAGGTCGAAGACGTGGCCGTCGTCGTCCTTTCGGGTGCGCCCGGTGAGATTCTCGACCCAGCGTTTCGGGAAGGCCGAGGCGCCGTGGAGCGCGCCGACCGCGCTGCCGACGATCGCTGCAATCGTGCCGTTGTCGCGAGTATCGTTGACGGCTCTGATGATGGCTTGCTCGGGGTCGTCTCCGTGACGCGCCAGAATCAGAAGTGCCGAGGGAACCGTCTCGAGAAGATAGGCCCCCGAGTACCAGGTATTGCAGGCGTCGACCACGGAGATGTAGCCCTCCGCGGCCCGTCGCATGTGCCGCTCCACCATGTCACAGAGGGTCCCTTCGAAGTCGACGTGCGGACTTCGAGAGGGGTAGGTCTCTCCGCTCTCGACGGGTCGGGCGTACTTCACAAACTGGTCGACCCACCATTCCCCGGAGGGTTCGTCCGGCGTCGCCCCGAAGAGTTCGTACAGAAGGCCCGTAAATCCGACGCTGGCCACCACGGCCATCTCGTCGCTGTGGGTGATCATCGTCGCAAACACCACATCTTCCCACAGCTGACGCCCGCCCGTCGGCAGATGGGGGAGTACCACCGGTGAGATGCGCATCAGCGCCCCGTTTCCACCGCTGGGCTCGCCGGCATCCTTCCAGTTCGAACCGTACTGGTAGGCTTCGACGGCCCGTTCGACGCCATGCCCAGGCCCGAAGATCTCCTCGTCGGAAAAACGTTCGAGCAGATCCTCCGGATCAATGTGACCCTGCTCGAGGAGTGATTCGACCGTCCAGAAGGTCAGTTGCGTGTCGTCACTCGGCACACCCACCGGCATGTCATCCGCCCATCGATTGGGCAGATAGTCCGTCACTTCGCCGTGCGCCTCCCGGCGCTGCTCCGGATTCAGCGATTCCGTGGTGTTTCCGAGCGCGTCGCCGATGGCAACCCCCAGAAGCATCCCCCGCAACCGATCGTCGGTGGCGCCGGGCGGTTGGGGAACGTCGTCGATATCGTAGGTCATAACCATGTGCCTCTCGTTCGCACCTGAGACGGACTTTGTAGACTCACAGATCCTCTGGTCGGCACCTGTCTACAACGTCGTCTGGCGAGTTCCAAGCAAATCTGTCACTTCGCCACGGCGGTCGCCTGGCGCGGATTCTCGGGCCAAGGGTGCTTTGGATACCTCGCCCGAAGCTCTTTTCTGACCTGCGGATAGGTGTTGTCCCAGAAACTCCCCAGGTCGTCGGTGATCTGCTGAGGACGAAAGTTCGGCGCCAGCAGGTGAAGGCGTACCGGCACGTCGCCGCCGGCGACGCGGGGGCCCTCGTTCCAGCCAAACAACTCCTGGATCCGAACTGCCAGCACCGGCGGTGAGCCGGGCTCGTATTCGATCTCATGGACTCGCCCCGAGGGCACCTCGATCTCGACAGGTGCCATCTCCTGGAGCGCCTGGATCTGGCGGTGATCGAGATTCTGTTTCAATTGCCCCTTCAGGTCGACCCGTCTCAGGTCGTCGAAACTCCGAGCCCCCCAGCACATCCGAACATACATCTCCCGGATCGCCTGGCCGTCCTCTCCGTCGGACTCGGCCTCCGGCCAGACCGGAGGGAACTCGAGTTCCGGGCGCCAACGCCGCACGGTCTCGACGCGTTTGAGAAATCGCTTCTGGTCGTCGTCCAGGCCGAAGGCGTATTCGAATCTCGGCATCGCCTCGCGTACGATCCGCTCGGTGACCTCGGCGGTATCGGCGTACTCCTCGACGGATACGACCTCCTCCTCGAGGGTCAACTCATCGAGCGCTCGACGGCGAAACGCCATGATCTGCTCGCGCTGCTCGTCGAATTCGATGTCGATGCGCACCTTCAACCTGCGGCCGAACAGCTCGTTTAACCAGTTTCGATCAAACCGGGTAGCGAAACGAATCAACCCCCGGGACTCGACTCCGCCCGTCCCGCGACCCCGCGTCTCGCCGGCAATCTTCGAGGCCACCAGCAACTCGGCATCCCGCACGACACTCTCGTAGGCGAGTGCCAACGGCTCACCGCCGGTCATCACATAGTTGCGATCCCCGCCGCGCTTCAGACAGATCCGGTCCGGGAATCCGAGCGCCAGAGACTTTCGGGCCTCCACATCGATCTCGCCGGGATTCTCGAGACGCTCGTGCTCTTCGACCATGTTGAACAACTGATCTCGGACCCGTGCGACCCGTCGAGCTCGACCGACGTGCACCTCCATCCCCTGGTTTCCCGCGTCCCCGCGCCGCCTGGTAGAGGCCGAGTCGAGTACCTCGACACGCGCCAGCAGATCACCGTCGCCGGTCGGCGCGTCGCGGTCCATGGACAACACGAAGTCACGCTCCGACAAGATCGCGGCCATCCCGGCGACCCGCCGCAAACATCCGCGCCGGGACGCCTCCAGGATCATCCGCGATATCCTGGGATGGGCCGGGACCCGACGCATCCGTTTGCCGAGCGCGGTCAGATAAAAATCATCGAAGGGCACCGCACCCAGCCGGCGAAGCAAGCCGATCGCCCGATCCAGAGCATGCTTCGGCGGCGTCTCGAACCAGTCGTAGTCTCGCGGGTCCACGCCGGACCATGCGATCACCTCCAGGACCGGCCCGGTGATGTCCACACGCAGGATCTCGGCGGTCTCCTCTTGGTCCATCCGGTGCTCGAGCGCCGGCGTCCAGAGCCGGAAAGCGCGGCCCGGCCGGGTTCGACCGGCTCGTCCCGCCCGCTGGTCGGCCGATGCGTGGCTCACATGTCTGGTCTCGAGCCGATCCAGCCCGCTGGCGGCCGACATCCTCATCTGCTTGAACTTCCCGGAGTCGACGACCGTGGTGACCCCGTCGATCGTCAGAGACGTCTCGGCGATATTCGTGGCGACGATGATCTTTCGGCCGTCGCTGGGCTCGATGGCTGCATCCTGTTTCTCCGGCGGCAACGCCCCGTACAACGAGTGAATCTCGATTCCCTCGCAGACATCCATCGTCTCAAGGATCTCGACGGTCTCTTCGATCGTCCGGCGTCCCGGCATAAAAACCAGAATGTCGCCGCCGTCGTCGTCGGGATCTTGGATAGCACGCCGAACCCCTCGAGCCGCCTGCACCGCCAAATCATCGTCGGAGGGAGCATCCTGATATCGGATGTCGACCGGATAGGTCCGCCCTTCCGCCTCGATGATCGGTGCGTCGAGGAACTCGGAGACCGGTTCCGGGTCGATGGTCGCCGACATGACGCAGACCTTCATGTCGGTGCGCACGGTCACCACTTCCTTGAGAAATGAAATGGCCAGGTCGGCGTGGACGCTGCGTTCATGGAATTCATCGAGCACAACGGCGCCAATATCCTCCAAAAAGGGATCCGACTGCAGTCGCGCCGTCAAAATACCCTCCGTCACGATCGCGATCCGCGTGTCGTCACCAATTCGCCGATCGAAACGGACCTGATAGCCGACCTCACCGCCGAGTTCCGCGCCCCTCTCCTGGGCGATCCTCCGCGCCGTTGCCCGGGCGGCGACCCGCCGAGGCTCCAGGACCAACACCTTCTTATCCGGGGGAATGAGCTCGGCGTCGAGGATCGCCTGTGGGACCTGGGTCGTCTTCCCCGCTCCGGTCTCGGCCACCAGGACCGCAGCCCCCTCCTGACGGAGGTCCTCGACCAGATCCGGGAGGACCTCGTCGATCGGTAGTCCCGAATGAAACTCGATGTCTGGCATGTCCGTCGGACCGAGTCGCGTCGAATAGCTTCCGGACTCCTGGATACGACATGCAGTCTACCCGTGAAATTCCGCACGCATCAACGCTGATTCCTTCATCTCCAGATATCGCTCAAGGACCGACTCACAGCGCGCCAACGCCCTGCGCTGGGCTCCCGCCGCCCCGGAGACCGCATCGCGCAGGGGCCGCCGCAGCGACTGCAGCTCGGAGAACCGTCGCGCCGGCGACATCGAACTCCCCGAAGGAGCCGGTACATCGACCAGTTGCCCTCCCCCGGCCAACCCGTCGAGTCGCGTCAAAAGATCCCCGAGCATCGGGACCGCCGACGCCTCAATCGTCCCGCGCTGCCCGAGTCTCGCCGTAATCGCGCTCTTTGCCGGTGAACGACGCCCCGCCGCCTGCGATGCAGCGGGACCCGACCCATCGATCCTAAGTGCCATCCTCGCCTCCTCTCCACACCATTGTACCCAACTCATCCATCGCATCCGCCTGGCGTCTCTTCTTGAGACGCTCACGATCGGCCTGCCAATCGGCCCGATGCCGCTGCACCACCTCCAGCTCTGCCTTGGCTTCGGCGAGTTCGTCGCGCCGAAGGTCGACGACCGAGGTCTGGTCCTCGACCCGTTCGTCGATACGGGTTTGCTCGACTCGGAGCTGTTCAATGTCGATATCGAGCCCCTTCAAAAAGAGACGAATTTGCGCGAACTCCGCTCCCGTCACCGATTCGTCTCGTCGCCGCTGCCGAAACGCCTCCTCCCGAGCATGCCGCTTATCGATCATGCGTTGTCGCCGGGCTCCCAATTCGTCTCGCCTCTCGATCAACTCGTTGAGCCGTCCCACTTCCGACGCCAAATCACGTTCGGCTTCGTCGACCGCATCGGCACGTAGGTCCAGCAACACTTCCAATGGATAGTCTTCGTTCACCGGCTCCTCGTCCCTGGTCGGCGGTTAACCGAACAGATCCAGAATTTGGCGATGTGTCTCGTCGATCGAGCTGAATTCATCCATGCCCTGCTTGAGAATCCCTTCGATCTCGTCGATGAGATCGATGGCGTAGTCGACATCGGGATCCGACCCGTACTGATACGCCCCCAGGCTGATGAGGTCTCTCTTCGATTCGTACACCGAGAGAGCCTCTCGAAGCCGGCCAGCCGCCTCCGAAAAGGAGCGGTCCACCACCTGGTTCATCACTCGCGACAACGAATGCAACACATCCATCGCTGGCCAATGATTCCGGCTGGCCAACTTGCGGCTCAGCACAAAATGTCCATCGACGATACCCCTGACCTCGTCGGCGATCGGCTCCTCCATGTCTCCGCCCGCCACCAGAACTGTATAGATGGCAGTCATCGTACCTCGAGCCGAATTGCCCGCCCGCTCCAGGAGTTTCGGCAACATTCGAAAGACACTCGGCGGATATCCCTGCCTGGCGGGCGGCTCCCCGGCGGCGAGTCCGACCTCGCGCTGCGCCCGGGCGAACCGTGTCGCCGAGTCCATCATCAATAGAACGTCTCGGCCCTGCTCGCGGAACCACTCCGCGATCGCAGTCGCCACGAAACACGACTTGAGACGAATCAGACTCGGCTGGTCGCTGGTCGCCACGACGACGACCGAGCGCGACAGGCCTTCCGGCCCCAGAACGTCTTCGATAAAATCTCGCACCTCGCGGCCGCGCTCTCCCACCAGACAGATGACATTCACCTCGGCATCGCTCCCCCTGGCGATCTGGCCCATCAGCACCGACTTTCCGACCCCCGAACCGGCAAATAGTCCCACACGTTGTCCCTTGCCCATTGTCAGCAATCCGTCGATCGCCCGAATACCTACTGAAAGGGGCTCGAGAATCCGCCGGCGCTCCAGCGGCGGCGGCGGATTCCGCATGATCGGCCATTGTTCCAGGTCGAGGGTCTCGAAGGGGGCGTCACCGTCGATGGGACGACCGAGCCCGTCGACCACGCGACCCAGAAGCGGCTCACCGCATCGGATCGTCAACGGCTCCCCCGTCGTCTCCACCTGGGCCCCCGGGCCGATCCCCTCGACCTCACCGAGCGGTAGCAACACCACGGTTCCCCGTTCGAATCCCACGACCTCCGCCGGGACTCGGACCCCGGCCCGCCGCCCGACGTATACGACATCCCCGACCGCCGCCTCGGGCACCGTCGCCCTCAGCACCAGCCCCGTCGCCTCCTTGATCCGCCCTCGAACTTCGACCTGCTGTTTCGCCTCGACGCGACTCAACACGTCCGAGAGTACCGACCCTCGCTCGCTCATGATTCGCCCCCTGCGCCATTGTGCCTGGCGCTGCCCAGAGCAGCCCGAAGGCTCTCAAGTTGGACGCCAACCCGGGCATCGACCCGGTTCATGTCGGTCTCCAGAATACAGCCTCCGCGATCGACGGAGTCGTCCTCCTGAACCCGGATCCGCGCCCCTCCGAGTTCGGCCTCGAATGTCGGTCGCACCGCGTCGATAACCTGCCTGTCTTCGGGGTGAATCCGCAATTCGACGTCCGACTCCCCGCGCACGTGGGAGAGAGCACGCTCGACCATGCCCTCGACCACCCGAGGGTCCATCTCGACGGTTCTTTCGACGATCTGGCCGGCCACTCGAAACGCCAGCTTGAGCATGTCATCGCGGGCCTCGGACACCAGCCGCCGCCGCTCGGTGTGTAGCGCCTCGATCATCTCTATCCACTGAGAGAGCCCGTCGGCGCGCCCCTCTTCTCGAGCGGTCTCACGGATTCTGTCTGCCTCCTCGTCGGCGGCCCGCAGCCGATCCTCCGCCGCCGTCACTGCTGCTTCGACACACTCCTGTACCGTCTCGATCGCATCCAGGGCTTCGGCGGTGACGACTCGAACCCGTGGGGAAGAGACGAGCTTCGCCAACGGAGTGCCGATACCTCGCCCCGCTTTGACCACCCGAATTGCCTCGTCATCACCCGACATCACCACCCCCCTTCGCACAATGCCATCCGGTAAATGCCTGTAACGTCTCTCGAAATGCATACGCGACACTCCGGCGCGAACTCGACCAGGCGCGCCGGTAATAGTGCAGACACCGGTCTCGTTCGCGCGGCTCGAGCGCGTCCGCTAACCGATTCAACCGCTGTCGAAAACGCCTGACCGTCGCGGTGGCGACACCGAAGAGCCCGAGCCGGTATAATTGCTCGTCCAAGCCGTCGACATGCCGGCCGAAGCGATCGAATGCTTCACGGATCCGGCGCCCTTCGTCTTCGCCTACCGGCCTACGATCGCGATGGCCCTCCGCAAACGCACGCCGCTGCCGACCCGACAACGTCACTCCCCACCGAGCAACCTCTCTGCGGTCCGACTCCTGAAGCACTCGACCCAGAAGCCAGGCACCGAACTCCATGAAAAACGTCCGTGGCGAGTCGACGGCGGCATCGATCGCAGCGTCGAAGCCATCCGGGGTCTGTGAATGACAGACCTGCGGAATACACAGCTCGGCGGGCCGCTGGGTTCGCAACCCGGCCAAAGTCGCAGCTACGGCCTCATCTATCCGGTGGGCCGCCGGGTTCCCGGAACCTCCACTTCGTCCGCCAGGTGTGACAGCCGCCGACAGGACTGAATCCAGTGCATGCGACGATCCGGGCTCCAGAAACTCGAGCACACCATCCTCGCCGTGATGACGGATGACCCAGAGCAACCCCTGCTCGTATCGATTCGTGGCCGGCGCGCTCATGTTACCTCCGGTCCGTCGGAATGACGCTCTTGAAATCCACGACGCCACAGGAGGTACATCGTCCCCGCTGCCAACAGCACGATGATCGCCCCCATCCCCCCGATGACAGCCCGAAGCATCCCCTGACTTTCGGGCGCCACTGAGACCGGCCCCACGGTCGCCAGGTCCGGCTCTCCGATCTTTGCGCGGTCGACCGGGGCCGTCTTTAAGACGACTTCTACTCGTTGAGCCGACAGCCCCTCTACGCCCCCGGCTACGAGCCGCCGGACCTCCTCGGGTGTCACCTCGGGCTCGGGCCGGCTGACGACCAGCACACTGGCTCGCGGCGGCTCCACCTTGGTGTGTTCAAGGCGAATCCGGGGTTTTTCGGGCAACACCAGATTGACCTGGGCATCGACGACGCTGTCGATCTTCAGCAGGGTCTTTCGGAGTTCCTCGGCCGTTGCGTACTGGAGGATAACCCGCTCTTCTCCAGACGTCGGAATCAGGCCGCCACTCGGATAAAATTCGTCGAAGCCACCCGTCTCGGGACGAGGCAACCCTCGAGATTCCAGAAGTTGCCATGCCCTCACCCGTTCTCCGCGCGCCACGCTGACCAGCCATGTCGCCTCGCCGGCCGGGTCCGGGGCCTTGTCGGCGGCGATGCCCGACTCCTCGAGTGCCACGACGAGTTCATTCGCCTGTCGTTCGCTGAGCCCGTGATAGACCTCGGCACTACAACCGACGACTGCCCAGAGCATGAGGGCGGCCAACCACTTCCATCTCATTGCATCCTCCCGCGTTCGTTTTCCTACATGTATTGGAGCTTCGGAGCGCAGCACATGCGAGGTCAGACCTGCATGTTCAGCATCTGCTTGAGACCGTCGGTCGCCTTCTCGACCACCTTCGACGTCAGCTCGACGCGCTGGCTGTACTGGTAGACGAGCGCCTGCATCTCGAGCATCTCCCGCTGGTCGAGATCCTGGCCCCCCATTACCCGATCCATCGTCTTCTCAAGAGACGCGCGATCCGACTGAATCGAGTCGATGACTCGGCTCAGGCGGGTCTCCTCGACTTCGGAGGCGCCATCGACGGCATCGACAGCGCTTTCAGCATTCGGACCCGTCGGTTCGCCCGACTCGACGTCCATATCCGCCTCCAGGAGATCGTCGAATTTCGTGGTCGACTCGCTCGCTCGGCCCGAATCGCTCTGGTTTGCGGCCATATCGGCGCCGACCTGCCCTGCTCCTGCTACCGGATCTACCATCTCTCCCTCCCATGTCCTCAGGTGGACTCCACTTTTGGTTACCTGTCCGATTCTACCCCATCAAGGGATGATGGGGAAGGGCCATCTTCTGTGGGGATCGGCTCTGGCCGGGCTACGACTCGCAGCTGTCCTGAATTTCACGTTCGACCTCGTCGAAAAACTGGGTCTTCCCGCTCGAAACCGGAATCGCACCGAAGAGCGTCATGTCGTACGCCCCTTCGCCCAGCAGCGAAATCCTGGCGCTCTGGCACACCGGCCCGAACGTCAACGATCCCTGCAACGTAAAGACCGTCTGCAATCGCCCTGCCAGCGTCCCGTTCAGAATGCTGATACCGATCCGGGGAAATCCCAGGGACATCGCCGCCGAGACCGGCACGAACTTCGAGGCCAAGTCTACCATTCCATCTTTGGCCTGAATGGGCCCGAGCTGGGCCGCCGGCGTGATGGACCGATCCTTCAACTGAAAGCCGACATCGGAGTCGAAGCGATACGTATTTTCGATCTGGACGGAGGCCGAGACGTTCTGTGGGACGTTCGCCTCAATGGCGACGAGCGCCCCCACCTCGATGGTCGCCGGCAACACCCCGCCGATCAGAATGGGGTATTTAAAAAGCGGCGACGGCAGCGGGAACGAGACGCTGTCGGGGCCGGACCCAGCCGCCGCGATTGAGAGGGTCAATTCCCCCGACAGCCCCTCGGTCTGATAGGAGTAATCCGAGATCTTCCCGTCGCTGTAGCTCGCCCTCATCCGATGCTTGGGGGCGTCGACATGGCCCGACACGCCGTATCGAATCGTCGGACCATTGTCGCTCTCCTTGACGATATTGAAGGCGGTCTGGAAACGATCCCCCTCCAGCGAGAAATCCATCGTGTAGGTGTACTTCCCCGCGGTCACCTCATAGGAGGCCATGCCCTGGTTGATCTCGACACTGACCGACCCGGCATCGATCTCCAGGGGCTGACCGACCGTCAACATGCCGTCTTTGACCGTCGCCTGCCGGAACTCCATCGTCGAGTATTTGAACATCTCCGGCGTGTACTCGGTCTCGTAGTCCAGGCCGATCTCACCGTCTGAGATGGCGTCTTCGAGCGTTGCCGGACCCGTCGTGACCGTCACCTTCCCGCCGTTTCGATTCACCGACTTGATCCGCCGAAGGGCCAGGCCCGCCATCAGAAGCACCCGCCCCGATTTCAGTTGAACTCCCTCACTATTCAGTGCGTTGCGGTCGAACGTGTAGGTCTGGCGCTGCCAATCGAAGTTCGTAAGCGCGCCCATCGCTTGCGAATCGACCATCGTCACATCATCGGCCCAGTCGACCCTCAAAAAGGTGTCGAGTTTCGAGTCCGAGATAAAATCCGGCGTCTCTCTCAAGACCGTGGGGGTCTCCTCCGAGAGCCCTTCGCCGATCTCGCTTGGACCGTCGGTTCCGCCGCAGGCGGGAAACGTCAGAAGCAATACGAAGACCAGCGTCAATCTACGGGCACTCATCACGGCATCCTACGCGTGTGGGACGGTTCAATCGGCAGATTTTGGAACAACGCCGCAATGATACCCGATGCCGATCCATCTGGAAAGACGATTATCGGCTGCAGCCCTCTCCCCGGCTGAATGCATGTGCGACGTCTCGGCGGCGTGGACTTCTACCAGCTCGAGGCGGGCGTCTCGCGCTCCTTCAGTTCACCGGACAGGGCCAGTCGCATCATCTCGTCGGGCTGGACCCCCGGCAGGTCGTAGCCTCCCGGATACGTCTCCAGGCGCCGGTCGACCGCTGCGACCAAGGGCTCGTCGAGATCGTAGGGATCGGCCAGAAAGTGGGCGCGACCCTGCTCGTCGACACGAACGACGTAGTATTCGATGTGCACGGGCACGGTCTGCTGGAGCCGCACCCACGTCTCGCCTTCCTTGTTCAGCCAGCGTTTAAACTGACTCTCCCGCCGCTCCCCGCGCTCCCAGCGGCCGTCGAGATCCAGCAGGTAGTTCGCCAATTTCATCGGATCGGAGACCCGAATGCACCCGTGTGACTCCGCCCGCGTCGGCCGACGGAACAGCCCCTTGGCCGGCGTGTCGTGCATGTAGACCGCGTGTTCGTTCGGAAACAGAAACTTCACGCGTCCCAGGGCGTTTTTCGGCCCGGGCTTCTGACGCAGCGAACGATGCCCGTTGTCGTGCTCGACGATCTCGTACCCTTCCTCCTCGAACAGGTCGGGATTCTCCTTCTTTTTTGGTTTGATCTCCTCTTGCCAGATACTGTGTGGCACGTTCCAGTACGGGTTCATGACCATGTACTCGAGCCGATCACTGAACCGCGGGGTCTCGTGCGGAAACCGAACTCGGCCGGTCTTTTTATCGACCTTTCGTTTCGATGAACCCACGACGACCTTGAAGCGCATCTTTCGTTCGCCGTCACGCCAGATCTCGGCATGATAGTCGGGGATATTGACGTGAACGAAGTGGCTATCCGGCCCGACCATCGAGTCCCGCCAGCGCTGTAGACTGACCCTGATCTGATGCCATCTGGTCTGGGCAGGAATGTTCAGACTTCGAAGGGTTTGCTCGGAGACCGAACCGGTCTCATAGAGCTGGTGGGTCGCCTGATATTCGGTCACCGCCGCGGCGAGCGAACGGTCATAGAAGTGCTCCTGGGTCGGGTCGTCGACCTGCGGTTCGTCATAATACCCTTCGATGCGCAACCGTTCCTTCAGAGCCCCCACGACCGGCGCGAAGTTTCCCACGTCCAGTCCCGCTGCATGGGCCGGGAGCTCCGGCCACCCACCATGTTCGACGACGGGACGATACCGCCGGAAGGCCCGCGTCAGTCGGCGGTACTGCTCGAATCGCGGAGTCGCCTTCTCCATCTCCTCGCCGACCTTCGCCGGTTGGCCGAGAATTCCGTCGACCTGTTCAACGGCAAACGCCGCCGACCGGGCCGCGTTCACCGCTTTGCCAACCCGTCGAGCAGCCGACCCTTCATCCTGCGGATCGTCGACTTTCCGACCCGGTTTCAGGGGGCCTCGAATCCCGAGCCTCAGCGTCGCATGCCAGACTCGATCCCCGTACCAGGCCGGGTTGTCCCAGTGCATCCGCCGCAGGTAGGTCAGCAATCCATCGGTCAACAACAACTCCACTCGGGCCGCTCGTCCGGCGTATTCATCCAACTCAGCCGCTCTGGCTTTGAAGGCCTCTCGAAGTCGAGGCACCGGGCCCTCCGCTCCGCTCAACAACGCCTCCAGCACGACTCGCCGGGACGCCCGGTCGGTCAACGATCCCTCGACCTCCCGCAGGAGGTCCGCCCCAGGCGGTCCGGTGAGATGTCGCAGCAATGCCTCCCGCTCCGCGGGCCTAAAGGTCAGCCCGCGCAACGATGAAGCATTCGTATCGCCTGGCTGGGCGAAGTGGTCGCGGAGCTGTGCGACGTTGAGCTGGTCGGGCCAGAGCCCGTGCTCTTCGACCCCGGCGCGAAGCCGACGCCACAGACGTCGGCCCGCATCATTGAGATGGAGGTGAGAGGTCTCGTCGCGCAACCAGAGGGGGGCCCGCCCGTCGTACAGGTAAGCCAGCGCGCTCGTATGATCCGTCTCCTCGAGGCCATCGCCACGAATGAGTGCGTGGATCGCACGGCGCTGCGCTCGGTCACGGGCCTCGTCCTCGAGGACCTCTCCGATCGATTGATCCACCGCCTCGATGGCTTGGTGTGCCGACTCCTTCAGCGAAGTGCCCGACCCGCCAGAGGCCTTCTGGGTATCACCACATCCCGACATCACCAGTACCACCGCCGGGAAAAGCAAGCCTAGCAGCATGCTCCAGCGAGCTGGTCGCCCCCGGGGGTCATGTGTCGGTCGAATCATCGTGTCTCTCGGTGCGGCGTTCTCGCCCAAGGGAAACTGGAACCGATACGCTACGTGACTCCGTTTTGGCCCGTCAACGGACTTCAGCATCCCTTGCAGCTCAAAGCGGAACGATTACCTTTCTCGACGACGACTCGATGGCCCATCACGCTTGAACAACGAGCCTTCATGCATCTCTCGTATCTCGCAGTCGGCGACGAGCTCCTCGATGGCCGCGTCCGTGAAGCGAACCTCGCCACCCTCGGGGACCACGCGCGACGTCTCGGCCTCTCCGTCGACGATGCTTCGGTCATCGGCGATACCAACCAGACCATCGTCGATGCGCTGGAGGCTGCTTCTCGAAGAGCCGACATCCTCGTTGTCTCCGGCGGGCTCGGGCCCACTCAGGACGATATCACTCGGTACGCAGCCAGCCAGTGGGCCTCCAGCCCGATTGAACTCGACGAACAACACCTCTCGAACCTGCGCGATCAATTCGAGGCTCGCGGGTTTACCTTCACTGAGAACAATCGGCGTCAGTGCGAGTTTCCCCGCGACGCCGATATCCTCGCCTCCGATGTCGGGACCGCCGCAGGCTTTCGACTGGTTCACAACAACTGCCAGGCGTTTTTTCTGCCCGGCGTCCCCAGCGAGTTTCGATGGCACGTCGACCGTTTTGTCATCCCCCGGCTTCAGGAGGTGTCGGACGGCGGGGAGACACCGACCGAAAGCCTCACGTTCCTGGGCCCCGGCGAAAGCGGGCTGGAGAACCGGCTGCAGTCCGTGCTGGAGAAGGGACGCCATGAGGGAGCACGGATCAGCTTCCTGGCCAATTCTCCCCTGGTAACGATCGAGGTGAGCGCCACGGATCGATCCGTCGTCGATGAGACGATCGCCGGCATCCGGGAGCGTTCAGGCCCCTGGGTGATCGCCTCCAACCGCGAGAGCCCGGCCGAGGCTCTCGCGCGTCGGCTCGAATCGGCCGGCGCCACCGTGACCGCCGCTGAATCCTGCACCGGCGGATGGATCGGGAAACTTCTGACGGATGCCCCCGGTGCCTCCGACTGGTTCGAATACGGGTACGTCACCTACGCAAACAACGCCAAGATCGCCATGCTTGGGGTGTCGGAGTCGACGCTCGAACATCACGGTGCCGTGAGCGCTGAAGTCGTCTGCGCCATGGCCGACGGTGCCCGTTCCCGAGCCGACGCCGATTGGGCTCTGGCTGTCAGCGGCATCGCCGGACCCAGCGGCGGAACCGACGCCAAACCGGTCGGCCGGGTTCACTTTGGACTCGCCGGCACCGATGAACTGTGGCACCACCGCGCCACCTTCCCGGACCGCGGTCGCGCGTATGTCCGGCGTACCAGCGCCCTGACCGCCATCGCGGGTCTGATATGGCGACTCGATGACAACCTCGACGCACACGACTGGTCCCGGATCCACTAATCCTCCACGCCCCCGAGCCGACACCATGCAACGCCTCTTTGTGGCCATCGAATTGAACGACGAAACGAGAGAGGGACTCCACGCCCTGCAGGAGGCCTTTGAGCCCCACCTCTCCAGTGGCATGCGGATTCGATGGACCGATCCCGAGAATCTCCACCTGACGCTCAAATTCCTGGGGGCCACCGAAGACGATCTGGTCGACGAAGTCACAGACGTGGTCGAACGGGCTGCACGACAGACCGACCCCTTCGAGTTGACAGCCCGCGGGATCGGGGCCTTCCCGAGACCGAACTACCCCCGCATCCTGTGGGCCGGAGTCGATGACGAGGCCTCCGGGATTCTGGGGCCGATCCATCAGTTTCTTGAGGACTCTCTCTTCGAGCCACCCTTTGATGTCGACCGCGATGAGCACGCATTTTCCGCCCACATTACAGTGGGCCGAGTCAAATCGAGCCGGGCCCCCAAACTCACCAAGATTCGCGATGAACTTCCCCAGGGCCCGTACGGAACAACCGATGTGCGCGCCCTGACGCTGTACGAGTCCAATCTCGACCAGAGCGGACCCGACTATCGGATCATACACCGTGCGTCCCTGGTGTAGACTCCCCACGCAACAAAATGCGACTTTCGGTCGAAAACAAACAATGAGACCGCCCGTCGAACCTCGTCATCGAAACACGATCGACGATGCGCGCATTGGTCCACGCCGCGCCTTGACGGGCTGAATTCTCGCTACTATACAGGTGTTCAGTAACCCACTTCGAGCGGACCGTCGAACCACTCCGTCGGAATTACCCAATCAGGAGGCGCCGCCATGGCCAGTGAAGACAAAGAAAAAGCACTCGATATGACGATGGATGCCATCGAGAAGGAGTTCGGAGAGGGCTCCATCATGCGTCTCGGTGACGACGATCTGACCGTCGATGTCGACGACCCGATATCGACTGGATCCATCTCCCTCGATGTCGCCCTCGGTATCGGAGGACTGGCACCGGGCCGCATCGTCGAGATCTTCGGTCCCGAGGGCTCGGGCAAGACGACCCTCGCACTCCATTGCATCGCCAGCGCTCAAGATTCGGGTGGAGTCGCCGCATTCGTCGATGCCGAGCACGCTCTCGACGTCAAGTACGCCCGCGCTCTCGGCGTCGACACCGACGAACTGCTCGTCAGCCAACCCGATACCGGCGAGCAAGCCCTCGAGATCGTCGATATGCTCGTTCGCTCGAACGCCATCGATATCCTCGTGATCGATTCGGTGGCAGCCCTGACGCCGCGTGCCGAAATCGAAGGTGAGATGGGCGACAGCCACGTTGGCCTCCAGGCTCGGCTGATGAGCCAGGCCATGCGCAAACTCGCCGGATCGATCAGCAAGTCCCGCACCTGCGTCGTCTTTATCAACCAGATTCGAATGAAGATCGGCGTCATGTTCGGCAGCCCCGAGACCACCTCCGGCGGACGCGCCCTCAAATTCTACTGCAGCCAGCGCCTCGACATTCGCCGGATCGGCGCCATCAAAGACGGATCCGACGTGATCGGAAACAAGACCCGGGTGAAGGTCAAAAAGAACAAGCTCGCCCCGCCGTTCAAGGAGGCCGAGTTCGATATCATCTACGGGGAAGGCATCAGCCGCGAAGGCGATATCATCAACCTCGGCACCGACCTGAATATCGTCGATCGCGCCGGCTCCTGGTACAGCTACGGCGAAGAACGGCTCGGCCAGGGCCGCTCAAATGCCAAGGAATTCCTGCGCGAAAATCCCGAGATACGCGCCGAGATCGAAAACAAAATCCGTGACCATCACGACCTGCCGCTCGTCGAAGCGCCCGACACCTCCGAGGACGAAGCGTCCGAAGAGGAGGCAACCGAAGACGCCTGACCCCACCGCTCATTACTGAAGACATGACCCCCGGGCCGCTCCCCAATTCGTGGACGGCCCGGGTGCTCTATGCTACCGTGCCGATGCCTCAACTCCCCCGGCGATCGGCACCGCATTATGTCCGAAGACGATTCGAGAAAGCACCTCCATCGAATCCTCAAGATGGCCCTGAAAGGGGGCGCCAGCGATATCCACCTCAAGGCCGGAGTCCCGCCGCTGTTTCGGGTCGACGGCTCGCTGCTGCCCCTGCGCAACGCCGACCGCCTGGATGCCAACCGGATCCGCCGGATGGCCGCCGACATCATGTCGGACGACCAAAAGAAAAAATTTCGCGAGGACCTCGACCTGGACCTCTCCTACGGAATCCAGGGACTGGGACGCTTTCGAGTCAACGTCTTCCAGCAACGCAATCAGATCGGAATGGTCTTTCGCGCCATTCCCTTTGAAGTCAAACCCATAGACGAACTCAATCTGCCGGACGTCGTCCGAACGCTGGCCGAAGAACGGCGCGGACTCGTCCTGGCCACCGGTGCCACCGGGAGCGGAAAATCGACGACTCTGGCTGCGATGATCGATTACATCAATCGAAGCCGGACCGCCCACATCGTCACAGTCGAAGATCCGATCGAATACCTCATTCAGGACAAACGAAGCGTCGTCAATCAACGCGAAGTCGGACGTGATACGACCTCGTTCAAACGCGCGCTGACGTCAGCGCTTCGCCAGGATCCCGACGTGATCATGCTCGGGGAACTCCGGGACTTCGAAACCATGGAGATTGCCCTGACGGCCGCCGAAACCGGGCACCTTGTGTTGTCGACGCTGCACACCGTCGATGCCGCCGACGCCGTCAATCGAATGGTGACGACGTTTCCACCGCACCAACGCGAACATGCTCGCCACCAGTTCGCCAATCTCTTCAAAGGCGTCATCGCACAGCGACTCATCCCCCGAGCAGACGGCAGCGGCCGCGTCCCGGCGGCCGAAGTCATGATCTCGACTGCTCGTATTCGCGACATGATTCTCGAGGAAGCCACGCCGCGGGCCATCACCGAGCAGATCGCCGAAGGCGTCGACTCCTACGGAATGCAGACCTTCGACCAATCCTTGCTCAGCCTCCTGCAGAACGGATATATCACCTACGATGAGGCTGTCGCGCAGTCGACCAACCCGGATGACTTCAAACTCAAGGTCCGGGGCGTCGCCTCTTCAACATCTCAGACCGGAGAATGGGATACGATGACCGGCGAGGGTGTCAGCGATCCCGACGATGAATTCGACCTGGACGAATTCGACTTCGACAACGCCTGAGACGATTTCCGGCACCTCCGATGCAGTTCCCTTGTCGCGCTCGTCTCGGTGGGCCTACAATATCGATACCGTGCCGACCAACTCCCTGCTCTGAGCCCAGATAGCGCCCGTGACCGAGAGCAACACTCCCCATCTTCGAGCCAAGCTCCCTTTAGACTCCCTCGACGGCTTCTTCGAGACCTTCGGGCAATTCATCCTACCGGGCCGCATGTTCCTGCCGACCGATCCCTCTCGGCTGAAGTCCGTCGGTGATTCGATTCAGTTCGAAGTCCTGCTGTCGGATGGCTCGCGCGCACTCGCCGGAAAAGGGATCGTGCGCCAGGTGCGATCTGAGTCCGAAGCCACCCGCGGCCCCGCCGGGATGGTCGTCGAGTACACGCACCTGAGCAAACGTTCCAAGGCACTCGTCAAGGACATACTTCGCCAAAAAAAGGCCGAGCAGACTGACGACCCCGAGTCTACCTCCGAGAGCCCAGATGCCTCCGATTCCCCTCCCGCATCGAGACCACCGGAAGCTGATGAGCCCAAATCTTCCCTCGAAGAAACGACCGAGCGCGCCGATCCCCGCGAGGAAGCCGACATAGACGCCGGTCCGGGCACCGACCCCGCCAGCGCGCGCCCGGAGACCGACGACGAGGCGGCTGACCAATACGACCACACCTCTGATGACTCCCATGCCGCCGATGACGAGACGCTCGACGAGATGGCCCAGACTGGCTTCGACGTCGGCGACGACTCTGAAGTTTCGGTCCGTGAGCCGGAAGCCGACGATGAGCAGGAGGATGCCGGCGGCGAATTCGATGAACTCGGCGTCTCCGCCGGAGCAGAAGCCGCCCTCTTCGGAGACGATGCATCTGATGACGATCCCTCCGAAGAGACCGAGACCCAAGAGGCCGAAGACAACCAGACCAAGGAGAGCGGGCTTCAGGTGCTTCCGTACGACGAAGACGACCCGGATTCGCCCGAAGACGCTCTCTCTGAATTGGATTTCGGAGAAGACTCCGATGTCGATCGGATGCTCGACAACATGTTCTCCGGTGGGAGCGACGAATCGGAGCTCGATGAAGACGAAGCAGCCGACGCCCTCTTCGCCGAAGCCTTCGATGACGAACCCGACGATACCGAGGATACAACCACAGCCGACGAGTTAAGCGCCCTTGCGGCCGAGGCTGGGCCGGATTCAGCGGAAGGCCGGGAGGATCCTACAGACCTTGCTGCGGAATCGACTGAACGGGCCGCCGTCAACCCGGAATCGGAAGACCTCGAACCACTCGATGATACCGAGAACGACTCCGGGGAATTGGATGAAGCCTTCCGCGCTCTGGATGAAAACGACGAAGAACACACAAAGCGTAGAGACCTGAAGCTATCGATCGACGAAGAGGACGAACCCGAAGAGCCGCCGGACGATGACAGTCTGGACGCCCTGATCGCCGACACCCAGCAAGAGCTCCAGCCGGTCTCGTCGGAATCCCAGGACGACAAAGAACAAGGAGATGCGCTCGACAAAGTGCTCGGCGACGATCTTCCCGAGCCTCCCTCTGACGAATTCGAATTCGATCCAGGTCAGGATTTTCGACCGTCGGGGGCTCGCAAGAATCCGGCAGACGACGACGCCGATGAAGATGGCGCCGACGCCGAATCCAGCCCGGAGCGGGAGCCCTCGGACGAAGATTCCTCCAGGAACGACGACAAGAAAGGCTTTTTGTCCCGATTTTTCGGTGGCGGCGACGATTGACGACTTGGATTGGACGCCCCGGACCAGTCCACGCCGATCAGCGCCCGATATCCCTGCGGTACTGCATTCCCGTCCAGTTGATCGCCTGCACCGCTTCGTACGCCCGATTTCGGGCGGCTTCCGGCGAATCGCCACGGCCGGTCACCCCGATGACACGGCCTCCCGCATTGATGAAGTCTCCCTGGTCGTTCAACGCAGTTCCGGCATGGAATACCTTGGACTCTTCGACAGTAGACGCAGCCTTCAGACCGCTGATCACGTGTCCGGTGTCGCGTTCCGGTGACGGATACCCCCCGGAGGCAAGGACCACACAGCAGGCACAACTGGCTGATTCGAGATCGTCGGCATACTGAAGGGTCCCTTGAGCAGCGTGTTGAAGGATCGGGCCGATCGATGTGTTGCCTGCAAACAGAAGTGCCTGAGCTTCGGGATCACCCATCCGGCAATTGAACTCCAGCACCTTGGGGCCTTCGGACGTAAGCATCAGGCCGGCGTACAAAAAGCCCCGGTAATCGATGCCTCGTCGTTTCAGCTCCGCCAGCGTAGGCTCGATGATCGTCTCCATCACGTCGTCGACCAGGCTATCCTCGACTCCGGGTGCCGGGCTCACAGCGCCCATTCCACCCGTATTGGGTCCTGTCCCGCCTTCGCCGATTCGCTTGTGGTCGCGGCTCGTGGCCATCGGAACAACCGATTCACCGTCGGTCACAACGATGAACGACATCTCCGGGCCCTCCAGACGTTCCTCGATCACTACTCGCTCGCCCGCTTCACCGAACCGCCCCTCCTCCATGAACGAATCCAGCGTCTCGCGAGCTTCGTCGAGATCCTCGGGTAGAACAACGCCCTTCCCAGCGGCGAGTCCATCCGCCTTGATAGCCACGTTGTAGTCGACAGCCTCGATGTGGCGGAACGCCTCGTCCGGGTCGGTAAAGGCCTCCCAGCGGGCGGTCGGAACCCCCGCACCTTCCATAATCTCGTTGGCAAACGCCTTGCTTCCCTCGAGCCGAGCGGCCTCCTCTCCGGGGCCAAAAATTGCCAGTCCTTCGTCACGAAACGCGTCCGCAAGGCCATCGCAGAGGGGGGCTTCGGGACCGACGACCGTCAGATCGACGGACTCGGCCTCCGCCAGTTCGATGAGACCGTCGACGTCTGTAGCGTCGACATCCACGCACCGGGCATCGATGTCGGAATCCCTGGCGATACCGTCGTTTCCCGGCGCCACGATCACCTCGGCACCGTCGCGACCGAGTGTCCACGCAATTGCGTGCTCACGGCCGCCACTTCCTATCACAAGATACGTACTCATCTTGGACCTCTTGCAGTGATTAGATCGCTGCGGGTTTCAAGGAACGTCTCAGTGTCTGAAATGCCGATTCCCCGTCATCACCATCGCCATGTCGTGTTCATCGCAGGCCTCGATGACTTCAGAATCGTTTCGTGAGCCCCCCGGCTGAATGATCGCCGTGGCGCCGGCCTCGTAGGCCGTATCCGGGCCATCACGGAAGGGAAAGAAGGCATCGCTGGCAACCACGCAACCATCCGTCTCTTCGCGGGCCTTCTGAATGGCGAACTCAACAGCGTCGACCCGACTCATTTGTCCGGCGCCCACACCGACGGTGCGACGTTCGCGCCCGAATACAATCGCGTTGGATTTCACGTGCTTGCAGACTCGCCAGTTAAACTCCAACGCTCTCCATTCTTCCTCGGTCGGCTCACGATCTGTCGGGACGTCCATCGAGTCGCGGTCGAACTCAATCCGGGGATCGGTCCCCTGCACAAGAACTCCGAACAACGTCGCCCGAAGCGCACGGCCGACTTCCGGAAGCTCCCCGGGCATCCGGAGAATCCGAACGTTTTTGCGTTGCGTCAGATACTCCATCGCTTCGTCGGAGTACGACGGTGCGCAGATGACCTCCCAAAAACGATCGTGCATCGCCTCGGCCACATCCGCACCGACCGGCCGCGTAAACGCTGCGATACCGCCAAACGCACTCATCGGATCGCATTTGAGCGCATCATTGTAAGCATCCAGAAGGTTCTCGCCCGTGGCGCATCCCGCCGGATTCGTGTGTTTGATGATCGCGCAGGTCGGATCATCGAATTCGTCGGCAATCTGAACGGCCGCATCCAGGTCGACCAGATTGTTGTAACTCAGGTCCTTTCCATGAAGCTGCTCAAAACCGCCGAGATCGTCACCGAGCGGCTCTTTGTAGAGCGCGCCTGGTTGATGGGGATTTTCCCCGTACCTGAGCTGGCTTTGACGACGAAGGCCGATGGGCCATTCGGAGGGCAACGCATCTTCGTCAGACACTTCGCCATCGAAGTAGTCGACGATGGCGGCGTCGTAATTTCCAGTATGTCGAAAAGCCTTTTTGGCCAGCGACTTACGCATCCCTTCAGTGACCTCTTCGCCGACGATTGCCTCGCCGACCCGCTCGTAGTCGTCGGGATCGCATACGACCGTTTGAGTCGCGTGATTCTTGGCCGCCGCCCGCAACAGTGTCGGGCCCCCGATGTCGATCATCTCCGATGCATCCTCGAGGGAGGCCCCATCCTTCACCGTCTCCTCGAACGGATACAGATTGACCGCGACCAGCCGGATGTCCGGAACATCGTGCTCGGCCATTTCCGCGCGGTCCCCCTCGTGATTCCGCCGTGCGAGCACACCACCGTGGATCAGGGGATGCAACGTCTTGACTCGTCCATCGAACATCTCCGGGAAACCTGTAAGCTCCGAGACCGCCACCACTTCGAGCCCACCATCCTCGAGGTGCTGACGCGTCCCGCCCGTCGAAACGAGTGTCCAGCCCGCTTCATCGAGCGTCCGAGCAAAGGGCAACAATCCGGTCTTGTCTGAAACACTCAGCAATGCGCAAGGCCCTTGAATTGACATGGCCCTCTCGTTGAGTTTGAGAAAATATTCATCGTCGAATGAAAGCCCCCGCGTCGACGTGTCCCTTAAATTGTCAGACGGATTTGTGCCAGTCGCCGAGATTCACGGGACGATTTCTTCGTCCTGTTCGTCTCGGAGCTTGTCGATGCCCTTGGACTCGACCTGCCGGATACGCTCTCGGGTCAGATTCAAAAGCTCCCCGACTTCTTCGAGCGTCATGCCCCCGCGTTCAGCGACATCCAGGGCACATGTCTCCGGAAGCTCCCAGACCTCCAGGTCCGGAAAATTCAACTTGATGGAACCGGTCCTTGGATTGACGTCCAAGTAGAGATGATATTTACAGGAGACGTACGGGCAGGGCCGCTCCGAGAGGCGACAATCATCTCGGGTTTCGGGCCGTTCGGCATCGATCTCGATCTCAAGGTCTTCGCCTTCGGTGAAGTCCGTTTTGGACAGCTTTCGCGACGAGATGGTCGTGCCACGGGTCAGTCCCTTCCGTGCACCCCGCTTGTTTGAAGTCGTACGGTTGGAACTCTTCTTACTCATGAAGTCGGTCCTTGACCCCTGCGCGAAAGCCAATCGTTCCAGACTCTTATCGGTTCGATTACCCTTGGATCCCCGAAGGTAGCCGCGCCAGCCTCACACTGTCAACGCTTCGCTCGACTCGGGATCGCTACGAATCCCGGGCTCTCCCCTTCGAATTACTATTGCCCCGCCGGCCGTCTGCATGTTTGCCAAAAACCGCTTCCCACGCGCACTCGACGACTCCGACTTCGCCCGGTCCTTCGCCCGCCTCCGGGAGTCGGCCACCGATCTGATCGACCTTGCCGACGGTTCTCCGAACCGAGCGTGGTCCGCGATCAATGACGCGCAATCCATAAAAGAAAGCTACGCGGAGACCATCGCCAAAGCCTCCTCCGCTGCCGTCCACGATGGTTACAATCCGGCGCCCCTGGGCCGACTCGAAGCACGCGATGCCGTCGCAACCTACTATTCGGAGCACGGAGCGGACGTCGACCCGTCCCGGATTGTGCTCTGCGCAAGCACCAGCGAAGCATACACGTGGCTGGCAAAACTCCTCGCATCCGCCGGCGACACGGTCCGGATCCCCAAGCCCAGCTATCCACTGTTCGAACATCTCCTCGGCCTTGAGGGTCTCACCACCATTCCGGACCACCTCGACTTTCATGGCAAATGGGCCCGTTCTGGCATTCCCTCTCAGACGAATCAGCCCGCATTCGCCGTCGCGGTGAATCCGAATAACCCAACTGGCCACACCACAGATGCCGCCCTCCTCCAGCACCTCCATGATGCTTACAATGCAGTGGCGGTCGATGAGGTGTTTTTGGACTACCCCGTCGACACCGACGCGATCCCATCCTCGCTCATTACCCTCGCTGAATGCGACGATCCGGGACTCCACTTCGTCATTTCGGGGATCTCCAAGATATGTGGACTTCCCGGTCTCAAACTTGGGTGGATCGTCTTAGACGGACCCGAGGAACTCGTCGACGCTGCAATGAGTCGACTTTCATACATCGCTGATACATTTCTATCCGCTAACGATGTCGCCCAGCGCGCACTCCCGGACCTGCTGAAACACCGATCAGCATTTCAAACCGCCCTGAGAAGCCAACTCCGCGAGGCGCGTCGCATCGTCCGTTCACACATCGATGATGCACGCGGATGGTCCAGCTACCCCGTAGAGGGCGGCTGGTATCAAATTCTTCGATTCCCCGACGTGGTTGAGGACAAAGATCTGGCTACTCGCCTACTCGCAGAAGACGGCATCGAGGTGGCTCCGGGATTCCTTTTCGACCTGGGCCCAGGACACCTCGTCGTCAGCCTAGTCTCACCACCCGCCCTCCTCGACGAGTACCTTCCGCGCATCATCGAACGATTCCGGTCATTCACGGAAGTCTGACCCCCTAATACCCCCTCCCCGATGCTTACGTTCGGGGAAGGGTATTCGGCGGCCGCACCGCGGGCGGCCGCCTGGTTGTATGCAACGGATCCGGCGTCTGTGTCGAAAACGGCAAGTGTGGGGAGACGTGGATGGCTAAGCCAGGATAACCGGGGGGAACATGACCGAGATAACGGACGAATCGACCGACGACGTGGAGTTGCTCTTCGAGGACCTGGAGACCGACGACACCGGGCATATCCGTCCGGACACCGGGACGGTCGTCCACGTCACCTGGAAGTGTCATCTGGGCAAGGGATGGCTGTCG
>CAJXPB010000003.1 GCA_913057905.1 uncultured Pseudomonadota bacterium | reverse complement strand
GGACTTTCAGTCGCCGGAGCGCGTGGTCATCGGGTCGGACAGCGAGTCGGTCCAGCAGACCCTGGCAGACATCTACCGGCCGTTCTTCCAGCGCAGCGAGCGATTCGTCTTCGCCGATCCGCCCACCGCCGAGATGATCAAGTACGCCTCGAACTCGATGCTGGCGACCAAGATCTCGTTTATCAATGAGATCGCCAACATCTGCGATGAGGTCGGCGCCGACGTCGAGACGGTGCGCGAGGGGATGAGCATGGACAAGCGCATCGGCCCGCACTTCATCTATCCGGGCGTCGGCTACGGCGGCAGTTGCTTCCCCAAGGATGTGAAGGCGCTCGCCCACCTGGCCGGCAACAACGGCGCCCAGCCCGACCTTTTGACCGCCGTCAACGACATCAACGAGCGCCAGAAGCTGTATTTGTACGAGCAGGCGCTCGGCTACTTCGGCTCGCTGGATGGCACCGAGCTCGCCGTCTGGGGGCTCAGCTTCAAGCCCGGCACCGACGACATCCGCCACGCCCCCGCGCTGCGCAACATCCGCCAGTTCGCGGCCGATGGCGCCCACGTCCGAGCCACCGACCCCGTGGCCATCGACAACGCCCGCGAGGAGTTGTCCGACGTGGCCGATTCCGTCCAGTTCCACACCGACAACTACGCCACCCTCGAGGGCGCCGACGCCCTGTTTTTGTTCACCGAGTGGAACGAGTTCCGAAACCCGAACTTCGACCGGATCAAAGACCTGATGGCCGACGATCCCATCATCTTCGACGGCCGGAACGTCTACCGCCCCGCAAGGATGAGGGATCTGGAGTTTGAGTATCGTGCCGTTGGGCGGCCGGCGGCTTCAAGGCATTAATGCATTGGAATTACGGATTTACCAATGGGACATCGGAGCCGCCCCGTAAAATCTTCCTCTAAGGGAATGGCACAAGACACTGGCTGAAGGGTCATTTCAAACAAAGCGGTCCTTCAGTCCCCGTATATTCGCCGAAAACGAAACCTGAAGGAGGGCTCGCGAAGTCGTCGTTTCGGACTGGGGCGTGTGACGTATCTCTCGCGGACGGCAATTTTATGCAGCTTGATCCCCGTTTCAGGAAACTCCACTTCCAACTGAAGCATTACAGGTGATGCGCTTCCTGCAAGCACCGTGATGGTCCGGCTTCCGCACCACAGATAATCGCCACGCTGGAGGGCGATTCGTATCGAGAACCTCCTTCTTCACGGCAACCGAAGACGATCTGCCTTGGCGGAACTGGAGACCCAGTGAGCAGGACAGAAGATCGTGCATGAGTCACGACCCCAAAACGCGATCACTTTCGCCGAACTGGGTGCGGTCAGTTTACGCTGTCTTTGATAGCCAGGTTGCGCATGCGGTTCCTCTCGGTCCTAGAGACCTAACTTTGCGATAGCTTCCCGCCATCCGGTGGCGAGTTCGGCACCAACGTTTTCCAAGTCTTCCACAATGTGCTTGGAGCGGGTGTTTCCTTCAAAGTAGTCGTCGCGATTGCTAGTGAGGAATACCACGGGAATACTATTTTCTGTACCTTGCTGAATACCCTTGGCTAGGCTTAGAAACGTTTCAAAAATGACGCAGTCTGAAGTTGCCTTGCCATTATGGCCCGGAGGGATCGAGTTCAAGTTTCTCTCAAATCCCGCATCTACGCATTCGGTTTTTGATTCCAGTAAGAGTGCATTTGTAACAATTTGTTGAGAACGCCTTTTCCAATCATTTTTCGTGTACTCGGCCAAGCTATCGTCCATCGATATTTCACGTTGGGATTCTGTTAGATCCAGAGTGGTTTCCCATCTCACAATTGCGGCGGCTGTCTTGTCGATCCACTCACCTACCCTTTCCTCAACAATTTCTTTGTTTTTCTCCCATTCCCTTATTATCTCGTTCGTACAAAGTACCCAGAAGTCATCTTTTTGGAGTTGCGACTCGATGACTGTATCAGCGGCACCTAATTCTTGACGTAATCTCTCCGGGTCGACACCCGTTGAGCCTAGGCGAGTCAAATCGAAGATGGAGCAAGTATCCGGGATCAGTACTGGTCCCGGATCGGCCAGGATGCGCTCCGTCGCTTCACCTAGTGTACAATCAGGGATAATTTACCCCCGGTGGCGTGAGGCGGTAGATTATTATTCATGTTATTACAAAGGCTGGTTTGGCCTTCAGGTTACTTCATCATATTTTTCTAGTAATTCTGTGGCTTCGTAGAATTCATCCGAAAGTTTCTGTGCATCTTCCTCGGACCATCCCTCGCCTTCCAGCCATCCAGCCAAAGCGCCCCGGTCGACATTAGTGCCATTGCTATGCACCTCAGCAACGAATTCTCGCCACCTATCCCGGTCCGATGGATGTGTTCCACCTGCAGCCTTGTTTGCCGCGTCGGAGAACTTCCTGAGCTTTTCCATCTCGCGATTGGACAACGAATTCATGAGGCTTTGAGGGCTTGATTGAGTTGCACTGGATAGGCTCATTTCATCAAGCGCGGGATCAACGATTTCATCTTTGAATTTTTGAAGGAGGTCGTTGTACCGATCGGCAGAAATTTGGGATGTCTTGGTTGGCACCACATTCGTTACGTACAGGATGTCGCTGTCAGATTTCTTGCTGAGCCAAAGTGTAGCTTCGAAATTGGACCCGGGGTCCCGGAAAATGAAGCAGTACTGTTCTGAGTTGAGCCGCTCCTCGCGTTCGAGTGAACGGTCCCAGTGGGAGTTCAAGTTGTCTTCAAATTCGGCAATTATTTCATCAGGCGATCGTCCATTCGTATCAATCTCAAGTTTGTCGAACTGCCCAAACGTCATCTGATGCCTCCAATCATGGGTAGAAAGCTATTGTTCCCTGCACGCAAATTCATACTACGATGTAAGATAGAGGCTTGCCACTGCTTGTCAACTTTGCGTTGAGCATGGACATGGAAATGAGAGACGATTACAGGAAAACGGAGGGAAAGACGTTGGTTTTCGTGATCATGAAATCGTTTCGGTGTCGTTGTCTGAGGCCAACTCGGGATTGGACTCCATGGCCGAGGGCTCGGCCGTGCAGGACTTTCAGTCGCCGGAGCGCGTGGTCATCGGGTCGGACAGCGAGTCGGTCCAGCAGACCCTGGCAGACATCTACCCACCATTCTTCCAGCGCAGCGAGCGATCCGAGGCGTCGCCCCGGTGACAGCCATCACGTAGTGTGCCTGGCTGCCCATCAATGAACGTGACTCCTTGCACCGCGCCATCCATCCAGGTCGCGGCCAAGACCGTACCAAGGGATGTCCTGGCGAAGTCACTGCGACATACGACCGTCGCCATCAGCTCAGTTCAGAATGTGACCGAGGTGTAAAACTTTGATAGTCAAAACCGCGATGGTGATGAGGCCGCGCTCCCGATTCTTCAACAGTCAAATTTGTTTTTCAGTTGGTTCAAAAAGGCTACCAGTTGCCCAACCGGGAAGTCGTCGCTGTTGAAGTCGAACTTTTTGCATAGTTCCATTACTTGTTCTTCGGCTCGGCTACGTTTGGGAGGGGGTCCGGGTGACTGAGACGACGGGATTCGCAGGGTCAAGTCGATACAATGCCCGTGAATGTGGATTTCTACGGTAGCGGGCGCTCCGTCGTTTCGTCTCCGTTGGATGGCCTCTCTCAACCTTCCAGGATTCATTTCGGACCACGAGTGTTTTTCACCGTCTCCAATCTCCAACTCAATCATTGTGTTTCCTCGATCCGCTGATTCACTGAATTTTCAACGCTCTTTCTATGCGCCCGTTCGCCAGTCATCGCAGTAGAGGCAACTATCGGGAAGTGGATCCTGCGATGCCGCCACGATTCCGTAATTTCCTCTGTACTCCAGTATGGGCTTTGGCTTTCGGATGCCGGCGACGGCCGCCATAAACTCATTACAAGCGAGAGATGCGACTATCCCGTTCAAAGTGACCACCGATGGTCCGGAGTCCTCAAGTTCTTCCGGCGCTACGCCATACCTCTCCGCTTCGTCTTGAAGTTCATCCGCGTCAGCAAGAGAGTGGCGAATTTCCTGCTCGTCGTAGAGATCACGGCAGTAGGGGCATCCATCCGTTCCATCCGCGACACAGATTCGCCCGCCGAAATTAGGCAATCCTTCTTCCCGGGGAACGACTTCTGTCGCGCAATCAATTAGCGTGGGGCCTCCGGCCACTTCCTGAAGGAGCTTCAGTCGTACGCCGTCATCGTCGACGCAGGAAAACACCCAATCTGTCCCGAACGGTTGGTCACGGCTTTCGATGAGCTCCAGCACGTCCTGTTGTTCCGCGGTGACGTCGATATTGGGGTTGATTCGGCGGACTAGACGCTCCGCGATAGCTGCCTTGGATTTTCCCGCCTGGTCCGCATCGTTGACGCCAATTAGGCGATTTGCGTTGGTCTTCTCCAGCACGTCAGGGTCAATAATGTGGAGCGCTCCGACCCCCAAGAACGCCAGTTGTTGGATAACGTGCGAACCGATGCCACCCGCCCCGATCACAAGCGGCTTGGTATTGCGTATTTTTCGTTGGCCCTCCTCACCGAAGAAGCGAACCTGCCGTTCAAATCTGAGAGATTCCATCGTTATCCCCTTCCTTGTCTGGATTGGTCAGCTGCGAGCTTTTCATCATTTTTGAGCAGAATCGACGAGAGACTCTCCGGATCGTCGTCCGAATTGAGCCATACCAATCCATCGAAGCCGTCCGGAGCGAAGACCAGTGCGAAATAGGGCCGATTTGGCAACCTCCAGAGAATATGGGCAACGACTTCTTGGAAGCCTGTCCAATCGCTGGAGGAGAACTCGGCACCCCCTTCGCTGTGAAATGGGTGGGAGTGCACCTCGACCAATGACATTTCCAGATCATGAGCCTGTTTGATTACATCATCGAGCACTCCCTCCGCCAATTCCAGTCCGTAGCGAGACTGATATTCAAACTCCTTATCCTCGAGATACCGACACTTTTTGACTGCCCCGGTTTGAGCGTCAGGCATCCAATCTGCGAAGAGAAACGCAGCCTCCTCGGATCCATGCGGGTTGCCGAGAAGGTGTCGCTGGAGCTTCTGGAAACACTCGCCGCGAAACCGTAGGCTTTTGCCCTCATTCTCCATTTACTTACCTTCGCGAAAGCGTTCCTTGAACGTGAGTGCAAACGAAAGGAGGTTTGCACCCTCTGCCACATTGGCGGCCGGATTCCACTCCTTGGGTTGCCATGAGAGTTGCCCCCATTCGCCGTCAAATGGCGGTTGCTTGTTGGGGTTGGGTTTGAAGTTGTCCGGCTCGTCGCCATCTACGAGAATATCCGCCGGCACAAACATGCCATAGGGTTTTTGGGCCGGGTACCCCTGACGCGGATAGAACGCCACGGGCATCGGCTGGGGGGTCCACTTTGGTTCGTCCGGCATTTCGGGATACTCTGGAATCAGAAACCAGTGCCCCTCCGACTCGTACTCGATATCTGAGTAGTATTCTCGGATGATTTCCAGCTCATTCTCGATACGCTCGTCCACATCAACCTCGCTTCCACTTGATCTTCTTTGCAAAGCCCTTTCCCGGGCGAAGCTCCAACTCTTCGCCGGTTTCAAGTGTTCGCGTCTCGTTTGTCCGGAGATCAATTTCTATGACGCCCAGCTCTGGCTCCCACCCACCGAGGTCCGCAATCTCTGAGGCGCTGATCGTCGGCTCGTCCCACTCGTGTTGGGTCCCTTCGATGTTGACGAAATAGGGCGGGCCTGTCGCCTCACTCTTCGGAGGGTCCTTCCCTGCGTGATTGTCCTTCTCGCTGTTATCTGCTGCGTCGCTCATTGTGTCTACCTCTACTGAAGTTGCTGCCTGACTTGGGTCTTGCGTGTGGGTTGCGCGGAAGTGCCCCTCTCATTCCCGCAAACAAGATCTCTGGAAATCTCCAGTGCTCCATGCTACAGGCATATAGTGTACGATGTCGCATCCGTAGTGATAGAATACTACGGAACCGTGTAGTAAAATAATACGAAGCCGTAACTCTGTCAAGGAGCGGGCAATGGGTGAGCCGTCCATCTTCGGGAAGCGTCTGAGATCCGCCAGAAAACGGCGGGAGTTCACGCAGTCTGAACTCGCGAAGCGAGCTGACGTCTCTCCGGCAGCCATTTCACACTTCGAAACGGGAGAAAGGAAATACCCGTCCGCGGACAATCTCGTGAAGATTGCTGGCGCCTTGGACGTGACGACAGATTACCTCTTGGGACAGACTGAAGAGGACGAATACACGAATGCGCTCTCCAACGCGCTTCTGCGTCGAGCAGGGCTCGAAGATGCACCCGACAGCGTCCTCGACACTATCGCTGAGGTAGCCGACGCATTGATTGAACAAGAGAAGAGAGGGGGCTCAAATGGAGGTTCCGGGTAGTGAAGACCGTGCTCGAAGGGTTGCCCGAAGGACGCTTGAGGAATGCAATATTTCTGGGTTGCCGGTCGAGCCCACTCGTATCGCCAAGTCGAAATCGCAATTGCTAGTTCAGACGGGGGTGGATCTTGGGAAAGAGGCATATGGTGTTTTCTCGTATCATCGCGGGCACTTCATCATTCTGATCTCTGCGCATTGTCACACCCGTAGTCATCGTAGGTTCAGCCTCGCGCACGAACTCGGCCATTTTTGTCTGCCGAATCATCTTGAGGCTATTTTCTCAACTGGCCCAAGTCATTTGACCACGAATCTCAGTGCCGCTGACGGTGATCTTGAGAAGGAGGCGAATTTTTTTGCCTCTGAACTACTCATGCCGAAATGGGGCGTCGAGAGAATCCTTAATGGGTGTGCGAAGGGTTTGGATTCGATTCTCAGAATCTCAAAGACGTGCGAATCTTCCCTTGTGAGTTCCGCGATCCGCTACGCCAACCATGTACGGCGGCCAACCGTCATTCTGGAATCAGACGGTTCTTCGATTTCTTTCGCAACCTTGTCTGACAAGTTGTGGGGGGCCTCTCGTTTTCGGGGGAACCGTCCGCGTCCGGGAGACGCAATACCGGAAGGAAGCCCTACTGCGCTCCTCGGAGGTCAGTCAGGCGAGGTCTTAGCCCGTAGAACCCGTGCAGAAGTCGTCAGCGCAACGAAGTGGTTTCCAGATGCTCCAAGTGACCTTCTATTTAATGAAGAGGCTCGAGGGCTCGGAAGTTACGGGAAGATCTTGACAGTGCTCACCGCAGTAGATTGAGAGAGTTGGAACGCCTATTTGGAGGTGGTTCGCACTTCCAACGGGGTTGGTTTGCCTTCGGACAATCTGCGGGCCGCGTTATTGCAGAGGGGTGAACGGTCCGTTGGGCCCTTTATCTGGCTGTGTGTCGGACTCTCCCCCAAATCGCCTACCTGGTCGTCAATTGCCACGGCTGGCGAGAGAGCAGCGACTCTTCTCACCTGCCGGATGTCGTGCTCCCTGAATTCGAGTTGGGTCACAGGTGCCCTCCGCGCTACCATGCCTCAAAGGATCGGTAAGAAGTCACTTTCGGAGGGTCCAAGATGCAAACTACCTCGAACTGGAATTGCGGCCTGAAAGGCGAGGTCTGGGTCATCCTCTTCGTCGTCGCCGTCGAAGGCGTCTTCATTTATTTTTCGTGGTCGGCCGGAAATCTCCGGGAGGACGGGGCCCTACTGGCAGGATTGGCGACGTCTCTCGCAATTATCGGGGCGCTCTCAATCTCGATTTTCCAGGCGAGGCGGACCGAAGAGCGACGCCTCAAGGAACAAGCACCGGAGTTGGTGCTTCTGAAGAGGACCCAGGAGGTTGGGGCGCGCTCAGTTGCGGCTTGGTGGCTCAAAAACATTGGAGAGTCGTCGGCCTACGTCGAAAATATCCGGGTTGAGACCTCCGAGGACGGTGACAACTACATCGAAGAGAATGAGTCATCGACGCCAATTTTGCTCCATTCAGGATACTCCTACTCGCTGCCCTTGTATGAAGAGATGGATCAATCGGGAGGACATAGGCCCGGCGTCTCAAAGAAAGTTCGGTTTGTCATCAAGTACGACAGAAGGAACCATGCTAGCGCCTCAGAGGAACTGATTTTGGAAGCAAACAGATCAGTCAGGATTCCTGAGGTGCTGGTAGAGCAGATGCAGATTCGAGGTCTGACCAAGCAGACGATTGGCGAGGTGAAGGACTTCTGCGCCGAAGCCCGGAACTATCTGGAGGAAGTCCGAAAAGAACAAAGTGATGGCTAATTTCCGAGCCCGTCATTGCCCCGCATCCTCCCAAAAAATGGGGTAATTGATCCATGCTGGTTCGGCCAAACTGATCGCGGCGGAACGAGCCAACAGCGACGTGGTGCGGGAAATATCGAGGCATTCGAAGGGTCTGTTCATCTTCCGCTGATTCACTGTCGTCATGGTTCCTGACCAGATCGACCGACAACACGTCATCAGCGCGCTCGATCGGCTCCGGCGAGTTGGCGTGCCGTCGCGGCGGGAGTCGACGAAGTTCGATTTGCTGTGCGAGGGGGAGCGGTTTCCGCCCAAGTACACGCTGGGGCTCGCGGCGGAGGAGGCGACCGGCGAGGAGTTGGACCCGGAGTCGTACGGGGCGGGGACGAGACGAACTCTTTTCTGCGGGAGCTTGGCTTCACGATAGTGCGGAAGCGCGGCCGTCGGATTTTGGCTTCGAGGGCGGTGCTCGGGCTCGGCGCGTCCAAGACTGAACTCGAGGAGGCTTCCGACGGGCGGCTGTGGGACGCCGCCTACCAGCGGCTTCGTGATTCCTACGAGTCCTGGCCTGCGACGTATCGAGCCAGAATTGAGGCGGTCGCGATGGCGAGTTCGATGAGGCCGGCGCGAGTCGGTTCAGGCGGTTCGCCTGGTTCGCGGCTACTTCGGGAGGGCGACCGTCTCGAAGCGCATCTCTTCGATTTCCTCGCCAAACGATTCGCCAATGCCGCCATCGAGGAACGTGTAGTCGAGCCCTTGCAGGATGTCCGCAACGTCGGTGCGCGTCTCTTCGAACGTCTCGCACAGAATGATGGGCCGAGCCTCCTCCAAGAGGCCCATTCCTCCCTCCAGCACGAGCTTCTCGGCGCCCTCCACATCGATCTTGATTACATCTGGTACGGAGATCCGCTCGCCGAGCCAGTCCATCGAAAGTTGAACCACGGGTTGCGCGTGGCGTTCACCCCCGGCGGACGTCGAGCCGCTGACATTCGAAAGGAAGTTTGCCGAGCAACCCCGGTTTGCAATCGACAGGGAGCCGATGCCGTTCGTGTTGGAGATGGCGGCCGGCACCGGTTTTACGCGGCCGCCGAGCAAATCGGCGTTTTCTTGAGCCGTTTCGTTGAGAAGCCGGACGAGCCACGTGTCTGCCTCGAAGGAATACACTTCTGAATCGGGGCCGGCCTTGTATGCTGCCGCGAATGAAAACAGTCCGGTATTTGCCCCAATATCCCAAACGTTGTCGCCCTCTGACACGAACTCGTCCACCCAGCGGAAGAGATGGGTTTCGTCCGACGTTTCGTGCTCCGGGTGCTCGTGCTATTTGGGGATCGCGCAGATTCCAGTTCTTCGAGTACGGTCGGCCGAGTTGAGTCAAGGTCTTCCAAATTCTGTCGGGCTTTTGGTGGAGCCCATCGTCGAGCGGTGGCTCGGCCAGCGGTCTAGCATTGAGGGGCTTGCCGAGCGCGCTGCGGCCAACGGGTGGTTTCCGGTCCTTTATCGGTACGCTCAGATGGAGGGCCTTCCGCTGCCGGACTGGGCTAGCGGTGCGTGGCGGCAAAATGCGATCCGGGTGGCGATCAACCGCGCCGAGATGGGCCGGCTCGCCGAAGGCTTCGATGATTTGGGCGTTCCCTTCGTGGTGTTGAAGGGCGAGGCGCTGGGCCGGAGGATATTTGCCGAGCCACACCTGAGGTCGACCTTCGACATCGACGTGCTGGTCCGCCCCAAAGACCGGCCTGCGGTTTGGCAGCACCTGAAGGAGCGCGGCTACGAGCAGAAGACCGAGTACAAGCCGTGGGCGAGCAATCAGGTGGCATTCGTGCACGCTGATCGGTCGACTTACGTTGAGGTGCACTGGGATATCGCCAAGCCCCATCTTCCGGTGCCCGATGTCGACGGGCTCATCGAACGGCGCATCGAGTTCGATTGCGAGGGGACCCAGGTTCCCGTGCTCCCGGCTTGGCTGAGCTTTGTGGAGCTCTGCTATCACTTCCAGCAGCACAAGGGGTTTTTCAAGGGGCTCGTCGATGTGGCTGCTTTCATGGGCGCCTACGTCGACGAACTCGATTGGGGCAACGTCGAGAGGTTTGCGCGACATCATGGCATTTTAGACCTCGTGCGTTGGCCGCTTTGTACGCTCAAGCTGATGGCTGACGGTCAGCTCGGGTACGAGGTTCCCGTCGCAGAGACGCTGAAGAGCAAGGCACTGGCCAGGTGGTCTCGAGCCCGGATTTTGAAACGCTACGATCCAAGCCGAGAACCGACAGAGTTCGATGGTCGGCCACCTTTTCGTGCGCGATTGAAAAGCGTTGCAACTCAGTCTTTGGCTGTCGTCGCAGCGGACCGTCTCTCTGACAAGATTAGAGGAGCCGTACGACCCTGGCTTATGGGGCCCCACATCCTCGGCCAGACATTGGGCCGGCCATTGTACGGCGAGTTGGATGAACGGCTGCGGATGGATCGGTGAGTTATTCTGGCTAGGCTTCCTCGCCCTTGAGCCTGCGGTCAAGTCCTACTAGGTTCGGCGGTCGATTCTATTTTGAACTACAAGAGAAGCGTTATGCAGATTTCAGTTATAGGAACTGGGTATGTGGGCCTCGTCACCGGTACGTGCCTGGCGAACACCGGGCAGGACGTCGTGTGCGTGGACAAGGACCCCGAGCTCGTGGAGCGGCTTTGCGAGGGCGACGTCCCCATCCACGAAAGCGGGCTCAAGGAGCTGGTCGAAGAGAATCTGGAGGATGGCCGGCTGACTTTCACCACCGATACCCAAGAGGCCGTGGCGAATTCTGACATCGTCTTCATTGCCGTCGGTACGCCGATGGATGGCGATGGTTCGGCGGACTTGAGCGCGGTAAAGGCCGTGGCGCGAGACATTGGCGACAGCCTCGATGGCTACACCATCGTCGTGTGCAAGAGTACCGTGCCAGTGGGCACCAATCATAAAGTTGCCGAGATCATCCGCGAACGTACCGACGACGACTTCGACGTCGCGTCGAACCCCGAATTTTTAAAGGAAGGCTCGGCGGTTCAGGACTTTCAGTCACCCGAGCGCGTGGTCATCGGCTGTGAAAACGAAGACGCGGCCGAGACACTCGCCGACCTGTACCGCCCATTCTTTCAACGTAGCGAACGCTTCGTCATGTGCGATGTGCCCACGGCGGAGATGATCAAATACGCCTCGAACTCGATGTTGGCGACCAAGATCTCGTTTATGAACGAGATTGCCAACATTTGCGACGAGGTGGGTGCCGATGTCGAGAAGGTACGTCAGGGCATGAGTATGGACGAGCGAATCGGTCCGCACTTCATTTATCCGGGCCTGGGCTACGGGGGCAGTTGTTTTCCCAAAGACGTTCGCGCTCTGGAGCGGCTGGGTCGGGACAGCGGCGTTCAGGCAGACATGCTCAGTGCCGTGACCGACATCAATGAGCGCCAAAAGATGTACCTGTACGAGCAGGCTCGAGGCTACTTCGGTTCGTTCGACGGACTGGAATTCGCCGTCTGGGGGCTGAGCTTCAAGCCCGGCACAGACGACATCCGCCAGGCGCCCGCCATCAGAAACGTTCGCCGGTTCGTGGCCGATGGCGCGCGGGTCCGAGCCACGGATCCCCACGCCATCGAAAATGCCCGGGCGGAGCTGTCAGACTTGGAAGATGTTCAGTTTCAGAAGGACAACTATGCCACACTTGAGGGCGCCGACGCGCTGTTCCTGTTCACCGAGTGGAACGAGTTCCGTAACCCGAATTTTGAACGAATCCGCGACCTGATGGCCGACGACCCCGTCATCTTCGACGGCCGGAACATCTACCGCCCGGAGAAGCTGCGCGAACTCGGATTTGAGTACCGCGGCGTCGGACGGCCGAATCAGTAGTTGTTCTTAAACCATTCGTAGGTCTGTTCGATCCCCTCGCGCAGACCGATCGAAGCCGTCCAGCCCAGGTTCTCCATCTCGGAGACGTCCAACAGCTTTCGCGGCGTGCCGTCGGGTTTGGACAGGTCGCGTTCGATCTCGCCGTCAAACCCGACGACATCGGCAACTAGCCGGGCCAGTTCGGCGATGGAGATATCTTCGCCAACACCGATGTTCACGAGTTCGGTACGGTCAGTCTGCTCCAACAAGAAGAGACACGCGTCTGCTAGGTCGTCGACGTGCAGAAACTCGCGCCGTGGCTCGCCAGTTCCCCAGATCGTGACTGCCGTCCGGTCCTCGACCTTCGCGCGGTGAAACTTGTGAATGAAGGCGGGCAGAACGTGGCTGGTCACCAGGTCGAAGTCGTCGCGCGGCCCATATAGGTTGGTCGGCATAACGCTCAGGTACTTTGTGTCATACTGGTCGTTGAGCGCCTCACACGTCTTGATTCCCGCAATCTTGGCGATGGCGTAGGGCTCGTTCGTTGGCTCGAGGGGACCCTGGAGCAGGTGCTGCTCTTTCATTGGCTGCGGACACTCACGCGGGTAGATGCAGCTCGAGCCTAGAAACAGCAAGCGTTCGACATCGTGGCGTTGCGCGGCGTCGATGACGTTGGTTTGGATCTGCAGGTTATCCCGGATGAAATCCCCGCGGTACGTGTCATTGGCGAGGATGCCTCCCACCTTTGCAGCCGCCAGAATCACTACATCTGGCGATTCCTCCTCAAAAAGACGATTGACGGCCGCCTGATTTCGAAGGTCGAGTTCCGAGCTACGCCGCGCGATTACATCGTCGTAGCCGGCCTCGCCGAGCCGTTTGGCAATCGCCGAGCCCACGAGGCCTGTGTGTCCGGCCAGGTAGACGGTGTCGTCGGGGGTCATTCGGTAATCGGTATCTGCCATCTCTGTACCTCAGTCCAGTCCACGTTCAATGACGTCGTATCCGGCGTCACGCAGGGTGACCAAGCGGCCGACCATGTTGATGTCGTGATCGACCATGATCTCGACGAGCTTGCCGAACTTTGTGGAGGCCTCCCAGCCAATTTCTTCCTTGGCCTTCGAGGCGTCTCCGATCAGCAACTCCACTTCTGCCGGGCGAAAATATTCGGGGTCCACTTCCACAAGCAGGTCGCCGGACTTGGCGTCATAGCCCTTTTCTTCGGTCCCGGCACCTTCCCACTCGATCGGGACGTCGGCCGCCTCAAACGCAGCAGTGGCGAACTCGCGTACGGTGTGCGTCTCGCCCGTGGCAATGACGAAGTCGTCGGGTTCGTCCTGCTGGAGCATCATCCACATGGCCTCCACGTACTCTGGCGCGAAACCCCAGTCGCGTTTGGCGTCGAGGTTTCCCAGATAAAGCCGGTCCTGCAGTCCATGTTTTATACGTGCCACGGCCCGCGTGATCTTCCGGGTCACGAATCGCTTTCCGCGCCGAGGGCTCTCGTGATTGAAGAGGATGCCGTTGGAGGCGTGAATGTCGTAGGATTCGCGATAATTCCTCGTGGCCCAATAGGCGTAGAGCTTCGCGGTGGCGTAGGGAGACTGCGGCCGAAACGGCGTATCTTCGTCCTGAGGAGACTCGACGACATCTCCGTAGAGCTCGCTGGTCGAGGCCTGGTAAAATCGCGTGTCGACCCCGGTCTCTTTGATGGCGTCGAGCAAGCGAAGCGTGCCCAGGGCGTCGACCTGAGCCGTGTATTCTGGAACCTCGAACGAGACCTTCACATGGCTCTGGGCGGCCAGATTGTAGATTTCGTCGGGCTGAATTCGCTCGACGAGTCGCGATAAGTTCGACGAATCTGTCAGATCGCCGTAGTGTAAAAAGAGCCGCTGATTCTCGGTGTGCGGGTCCTGGTAGATGTGCTCGATGCGGTCGGTGCTAAACGTGCTCGAGCGCCGCATGAGGCCGTGGACGTGGTAGCCCTTCTCAAGGAGTAGTTCGCCGAGGTAGGAGCCGTCTTGTCCGGTAATTCCGGTTACGAATGCTGTTGGTGCTTCGCCGCTCATCGGAAAATGTTCCTTTTGGTTGATGGGGCCCGGGTCGACCTAGACGTCGTGGCCGTATTCGTCGCGGATGAACTGTCGGATCGATTCGGGATCGTCGCCGGCCGCTCGTTTGATTTCGTCAACCTTCGCGTCTACCAAGAATCGATACCATCCAGCCTGCAAGAAATGCCAAATCAATCCTCGGGTGCCGTCGAGGAATCCGCCACGGACGAAATACCGAATTACAAAGTAGATAAATGCGCGAAAGAACTTCGGCGCTCGGTTGTAGGCATTCTTCAAATATCGACGTCGCTCTACTTGATCGCCGAGTACGTCGGATTCTACGGCATTCTCATCGTCGGTGTGCCGCTGAAGGATGCCGTATTCTTTGTCGAGTAGTTCGATTGCCTCACGGGTCGAATAACGGTTGTGTTTGTCGATCCACCATCCGAGGGGGCGTTTGTTGTCGTCGATGATGTCTGCGTCGAAACGAGCCTCTTCGCCCTCGACTACAAGATGTTCGTCCATCCAACGCGGCTCCATGTGGCCGCGGCCATTTCGAAACAGCCGCAAGACCCATTGCGGGTACACACCGCCATGTTCAATCCATTTGCCCAGAAAGTGAATTTGCCGGCGCACATAAACTCCGTCGACATCGGCGTCGACCGTGCTCAGAAAGTCGAGCACCTCGGTCCGAAAAGTTCGATCGGCATATTCATCGGCGTCGAGGCGAAGAATCCAGTCAGAGTCGATCTGCAGATTGTCGAGTGCCCAATTGAATTGTTGGGCTTGGTTTTGGAATTCGTGCTCCACGACCGCAGCGCCCCGCTCTCGTGCCAATTCGATGGTGCGGTCTTCCGAGAACGAGTCGACGACGTGGATCTCGTCGGCAAAGGGAACGACACTTTCGATACACCGCTCAATGTGACGTTCCTCGTTGTAGGTGAGGATGACGACGGCAACGGTCGGCTCGGTCATCGGCCTTCCCCGGGGTGGTCGCTTAGGGCATCCATAAACACTTGGCGAAGATCGTCGATGTCTCGCTCGATGCGATCCTCGTCCAATGCGAACTCACGGGCGTCTTTGCGGCATTCGTTCCATTCCGGCGGGTCGGCGTCGGCGGCTTGGTCGAGCCTGCGGCAGAATTCTTCGGTATCTTCCAGTGGAACGTCCCATCCCGCTCCCACTTCTTCAAGATCGCGCCATGGTGTGGTCTGGCTGACGAGTACGGGACACCCGGCTGCCAGAGATTCGAAGATCACGTGGCCGTAGTTTTCTCCGTGGGTGGGGAACAGAAATAAATTGTGGCTTGCGAAGGCCTCGAATACCTCGTCGTGGGGAATCGAGCCGTGATGTGTAATCTGCAGGTGTTTAGGAGCCTTTTCGATCTGGCGTCGGCATGCCTCCCAGTACGATTCATCCGAGATGGGGCCGTATATATCGAAGACTGCCGGCCGCCCCCACTCGTTTAGAATTTCGATGGCTCCCAAAAGGTTCTTTTTGGGCGAGATTCGCGATAAAAAAATCACCCGCAGCGGGCCCTCGCGGTTTGAATCCCAGTCAGCGTCCGCAACCTCCGAAGGATCCGGCATGGTTCCCAGATTCGGCGCAATCGAGATGGGTTTCTCGGCGCCCATAGCCCGGCGGATTTGCTCGGCTTCGGCTTGGCTGGTCGCATGCCAGTGGAGTCCCTCGTACAGCCCGGTCAACTGGGCAAACTTCAGGAACGGAGCCTTCTTGTAGCTCTTCTTGTTTAGTGCTCCTTCGTAGAGCTGCCCGCGTGGGGCTATGACTACGGGAGTGTCCTCCAGGTAACCGAGTCGGTTGAGCGCCAGAACCGGCAACGTGAACGGGGTTGGGAAGAAGGCGTTCAAGTAGATCAGGTCAAATTCCAACGAGGCGATGTACCGAGCCAGGCGGTCCAATCGCTGCTCGCCAGAGGAGACGTACCGAACCTGTGCGTCCCGAATGCGGCGCCACTCTTCGGTGCCGTACTGTTCTTCAGAGGAGGCTTCGTCCAGATTTTCGGCGTCCGTCAGGACGCGGAAGTCGAAGTCTTCGGAGAGGGCTTCGACCATGTTCGAGATGGAACGGATCGGCCCTCCGCCGGAGTGGGCTGGAAGGTAGACTCCAATGGGAACGAGGATGCGCGGCTTCGAGATCGCTGGGCTCCTATTCTGGCGAGGCGAAGTACTGGCGAATCTTCGACAGGGGCTTCAGTGACATTCGTACGGGGTTGGGAATGAACCCATTTTTGAGCCAGGCGCGGTAGTCCTGCATGTGGCTACGGAGTCGCTGACCGATGGAGGCGTTGCTGGCGCCTCCCGTCCGCATTCGAACGAGCGTCTCCGGGATGTAGGCGGCGTCGGCACCGTGACGATACAGCAGCCGAATGATCAGCTCGTAGTCGGCGGAGATATCCAGATCTTTGCTAAATCCGCCGTACTGCTCGTAGAGCGTCTGACGGACGAAGAAGGTCGGGTGCGGCGGCATCCAGCCGTTGCGCAGCCGTTCGGGGTCATACTCCCCTGATTCCCAGTAGCGCACGACTTTCTCGGGGTCTTCTTCGTCAACGTAGACCAAATCACCGTAGACGCAGTCGGCGTCCGTTTCGGCAAAAGCCTCGACGACGCGGGCGAGCACTCGCTCGTTGGCGTAAAAGTCGTCGGCGTTGAGGATGCCGACAATGTCGCCGGAACTGCGTTGCACGCCTTTGTTGAATGCCGAATAGATCCCGTCGTCCGGCTCGCTCACAAAGGTGTCGAGCCTTTCCTCGTATCCCTCGATGATCTCGAGGGTTCCGTCGTCCGACTCGCCGTCGATGACAATGTACTCGACGTGATCGTACGTCTGTCCCAGGACCGATTCGAGCGTATCTCGAATGGTCGAACGGTTGTTGTAGACCGCCGTGATGACCGAGATTTTGGGGTTTGCTGGCTCCATCGGCATCACCACTCGTAGCCCATCAGTTCAACTAGATTCCCGTTTACCTGCCGGAAGAGCCTTTCGTGTTCTTCGGTGAAGACCTCGCGCCAGTCGGAGCCGCCCCTTCGATAGTGAGATTTGGCGTCTTCCCCTCTAACCTCCAAGTCACGTTCTCGCATTTTTTCTTTCGTATAGTCCTTGAGCACTTCTTCGAGTTTCGCATCGCCGATATCGATCTGGCAGTGGTCCATGATGGCACGGTACCCTTCGAAGGGGTTGTCCGCGAGGTCCTCAAGTCGGACGAATTTCACATGGGCGTCATCGTCAGCCTCAAGCCAGCTTCGAACGAAGGAAAGCTTGAGTTGAAATTGCCGAATACAGTATGAGATGCCCTCCGACACCGACATCTCAACCAAGGCTCTCCGATGCTCATGGACCTTACCCATCAAACGGTGGGAGTCACGCATAGAATGATACCACGAAACAACCGTGTCGCGGGGATCCCGAACTACGTAGATGGTTCGATAGGGTTCGGGTTTTTCGATTTCGTCGTACAGTCCGCGACTGATGTAAAGACCTGGTACGTACGTATGGGGAGGGAACCGCGTCCGCATTTCTCCCCATTCGTATCGAAACTGCGGAAACGGGGACAATCCGCTCGCCTCTCGCGTTCTCGGATCGCGGAAGACGGCGCTAATCCACTGACTCCCAGTCTTCTGAATACAAGCATGGTACACATTAACCGTCGCATGCTCACCCCCCAGTTGTTTCAGGAGCCCACGACCCCAGAGTCCCATCTCGACGGTGCCGTTGACGACCTTTTTGAGCGTCTGCGTCGATTCCGGTGATAACCGCGTGCGGATCCGGTGTTTCAGCCGCTCTTTCCACTGTCCTGTACGGTCTAGCATCGGCGATTATCCATGTAGGTTATCTCCAGCCGCTTGGATCCCCGAATCTAGGATCCGAAGAAGATCCTCTCGGAATCGCTCGAAGGAGAAGCGTTCCTCCACGTCATGTTTTGCGCCGCGACTCAACCGAAGACGCACATCGGAATCTTGGAGATCGATTATTGCGTTGGCCAACTCACGGACATCGCCGTATTGAACTTCGAGGCCGTTCACTTGATCGCGAATTACATGTGAAGCCCCACCCTCAGGTGAGGCAATTAACGGCAATCCGTAGTGCATTGCCTCAAGATATACCAAGCCGAAGCCCTCTCCCGAGCTGGGCATAGCAAAGACGTCGGCTCGCTCGAACTCTTCGATGAGTCTCCGGTCACTGACGTGGCCCAGGAACTCCACAACGTCTCCTGCATCGACATCTTTGACGATAGTTTCGAGCCGTTGCCGGTCTTTGCCGTCCCCGATCACGATGTATTCGACGTCTACACCCTCCGCGTGGGCTTGGTTCACAGCATGGATCATGTGGTCGACCCCTTTGTATTGCTCACCAACTCCTAGCCGGCCGACCGTCAGGATTCGAAGCGACGCCTCCGGCGTACGTGCCTCCGCGCATCGCTCCTCGAAACGACCTGGTTCGATAGCCAAGGGCAGTAGTCCGCTACGTGGATTTGCCAGGTTGTTCGTGCTTGCGAATTCGCGGGCGGTGTATTCCGTCGTCGAAATGAAGAGTGGTCTCGAATCAAAGGCGAGCTGACGAGTAGCGGGCTGCGCCTCCCAGGCCTCGACACCATGCAGAACAACCCCCCAGTCTGATGCTTGCCCCAAAACCTCAGCCAGAAGCCATCCCGCCGGGACGAGCGACAGATGACCCAGTAGTAGAAAATCGCTGTGCAAATCGCTACGAATGAGTTCGCTGGCGAACAGCGCGCTCGACGAGTTCGCGCCAAAGTAATCGAACTCGTACACTTGGGCCCAGTCCAGTGCCCGTTCATCTTTCAGAGAATCGTGGTATGAAATGACCTGGGCCAGCCGCCCGGAATCGCCCAGGGCTCTGATGAGCAATCGCATGTAGGTCTGCACACCACCGAGCTTGTCGAAGATGCTCGTGGCACAGAGTGTGACGGATTGACCTTGGGAACTCATGGCTAGACTACCATACTCATATGTACCTCAAACCGTTCGGCCTCAATGATCAACCGTAGTCCACGAAGAATCGGTCAATTTGTATGGGGACTGACCATAGCATTGGTGTACGGGTCGATCGAATTCGGTCACTGGAGAGTGTATGAACCGCTCTTCTGGTTCCTTTGTGTCGCTCTATTTGTGTTCTCCGGATTCCAGGTCCTTTTGTATTGGCGAGAGGATGAACCTCGCTGGCTCGCCGCTCCGATTGTACTCTGTACGATATTCTCATTCTGGCTGATGTTCTCTGTCACCAGCCCCTACCTGCTGTTGGAAGCCCCACGGGCGCGAGATTTCATGAACTATCAGTTGCTCGATTTCGAGTGGCTGATGTGGGCGCTTTTATATGCCAATAACGCCGCATTGGCCATGTGGATCGGCCACGATATGCCCTTTGTCGACAGGATGGCCAAGCGGCTTCGTGAATGGGATTTTTTTCAAAAGGTGGTTCGTCGAAAGAACCGACCTCGCTGGACCGTCGTCGGGCTGTTATTCGGGGTGAGTCTGCTCGCCCGGCTCGTCATGTTATTCATGGGAGCCTATGGATACGCCGGAGAGTACGAGACAGTACAGTCGATGTCGGCCTACATCCAGTACCTCCGGTTGGCGTCCAATTTGGGGTTGCTTGCTATTGTTCCAACGGCGCTGTTCGTCTACTCGGAGGATACGGGCTTGAGCGGCCTGATCCTGCTGGCCACTTTGGTGGGGCTCGAAATGTTCTTCGGGCTCCTGAGTGGAATGAAGTCAGCGGTTGTCTATCCGATTATCGTACTTGGGTTCACCTACTACATTTCTCGGGAACGACTTCCCTATCGGTACGTGGCCGTTGCGATCGTCGGAGTCTTTGCGGCGTATTTATTGGTAGAGCCGTTCAGACAAAGAATGCAGAGCGGAGTGGGCGTGGAGCCCCGAGACGCCGGGGCGCTCACACAGAATTTTGTTTCAATCGGCCAGGAGAGTCTTCAGTCGGACCTCAGTCGGCAGGCGAGAAATGTGACCGTACCAATTTTGACCCGTCAGAGCTTCGTCGTACAGGCCGCCGCGGCAGTCCGCGCAAAGGCGGTCGGAGACATCCCTGGTGCAGAACGTCGATTTCGTTACTACATGGCGATGTCGCCGATCATGGCTGTCATTCCGCGGGCCATTTGGCGATCGAAACCCGATCCGCAAGTTGGCCGTTGGTACAACAATGAGATTTTGGAGGCCGAGGCCTATACCAATTCGATTGGAATGACAGCAGTCGCGTACCTCTACATTGCCGGTGGTATGGTCGCAGTATTTGTCGGCTTTTTTTGTGTGGGGCTTCTTCAGCGGCTGTGGTACCGGGGCTTTTTCTTCGGCGGTATCGGCGGAATTATCATTTTCGTGGGTAGTCTGACTGGCCTCGTGAAGATACCGAATGGGTTCTATGCACTCCCGATCGATCTGATTCGAGACACAGTGTTGTTGATACCTATTCAGTATCTTCTTTACCGCGAGTAGGTCCGTCAGGATTTAGAGGTCGAGATCACGAATGGGGATGTCGCCCCTTTCCAGTCTGCGTTCGCTTAGGCCGACATACATCGCGGACCGAGTCGTGCAGGAGTCAATTGACCAGTCGTAGTCAAAGCGGTTCAAGAATCCATTAAAGAGCCGGAATAGCCGATAAGGGGTCGGTTCCAGTAAATCGACCATGTCTCGCAGATAGTATCGCGAGTTCACCCAAGCGCTGCTGAACTCGAACATGAATAGGTCAATTCTCTGAGCCTCCAGCAGCTCCTGTGCTCCCTCCAGCACCTCCACATCGTGTCCCTCGGCGTCGACCTTCAGTAGGTCGATCCGATTTGCGTCGAGGTTCTTCTTATCGACGTAATCATCCAGGGTGTCGACTGCGACTTGGTACTCGCGCACGGCCTCGGACGAGCGTTCTCTACGCGGGGAGAGGCTGTTGCACATGTTGTCGTAGTCAAAAAACGTCGCTTCACCAGGTGTATTACTCAGTGCGAGTTGTTCCAGCGTTACACGAGCTCCACCGGGAAAGTCGGCCGGGTCAAAGCAGCATTGAGCGTGTTCAGACGGATCGAACCCGACAATCGTGGCGCCGGGACGGTGGGAGAGAACTGTTCGAGTGTAGTCACCCTCGTAGAAGCCGACATCGAAGACCAAGGGGGATGACGGCAGAGTCGTGGGCAACCAGCTCTCGCCGTTGGCGTCGGACATGATCGAGTAGTTTCGGATGACCGTGTCAAACAGTGATTCGGCACGCTTGGCAGCCTTGACAACCGTCTCGCCGAAGCGATTCCAGAAGATCTTCTGCGCAGCCCTCTGGCGGGTTTCACGGTCGATACCGATTCGGTCGAAGAATTCGAACATGGTAATGACGGGGCTGTAGGAATGCCGAATCAGAGCTCAGCTCGGCTCAAGTCGTGAAGTCGGTCCTCGGGCAATTCTTCGTGCCATTCGATCGATGGCATGGGAAAGCCCTCGATCTCACCGTCGAGGGTGTTCAGGAGGGTGACAAGCCGGTGCTTGTAGGTGTGTTCTGAGAGCGAGCGCTCGCGTGCGGCCTCGGCAATCGATCGGCGCTCCGCGTCATGTTCCAAGTAGTACTCGATTTTGGTTATCAGTTCATCGTGGTCCTCGAAGCAGGCGACCTCTTTCCCTTCTTCGTATAGCTGCGAGAGCCCCGCCTGCCGGTCCATCAACTGGAAGGCACCGACCCCTGCTGCCTCAAAGGTCCGTGCGTTGACCCCCCAGACTTCAGTCGGAAGGAGGTTGTTGACCACGATCTTGGCTCCGGTAAAAGCCTGGGCCTTCTCTCCATCAGCGACAAATTCGGTGCGTTGCATCCGTTTGACACTGGGCGGCAGGTCGAGCCAGACAGGCGGCTGATTTCCCCAGATCTGGACGTCGTACGCCGACAGTTGCTCGAAGAATTTCGCTCGGTATGGGTACATACTTCCCGCCGTGGCGATGTCACAGGTCCACTTCGGGGACGTCTCCTCAGTCTGATCAGGAACTCGATGGCGGTCGGGATTAAAGCACTCGGGCAGGTAAAACGCGGATATCCCGAGGCGCCGCTGCAGGGCACGGACTATGTACGGATCCTTGAAGAAGAGAGCGTCGTAGTCGCCCAAAAGAAATTTGTGACCCCCGAAACCCGCCACAGAGTCCGGGAACCAGAGGGCGCACTTGGCATCAGTCAAACCCTTGATTCGGTCGATCTCATCCGGGTAAAGGAATGAGCCGCACTCCAGAACGACATCGGGTTCAAATTGTTTCGCACGGTTGAACAGGCGTTTTCGACGTGTCTTGCGCACGGGCGGAATCTTACTGGCAAATCGCCATGCGACGTTCTTCAACTTCGTCCACGTTTGGGCGAGTTTACCTCCAGCGATTCTCTTGATTCCGGGGCGGAACCTCGCCACCTCGTGCCCCATCGACTCGAGGGTCTCGGCGACGTGAAGGCCAAGCTGTTCGGTCCCGAATTTGCCGATTGCCAAAATGCGCTGCTTCTTGGAGGATTGCATCGTCCCTGTTTTCTGGTGTCTATGCCCTTCACCCGTTCATGACGGGAGCGAAGAAAAGATGAGACTACCGCACCGAGTTGAGCGCTCGTTCCATGCCGGCCACGGCTTCGTCGTAGCTCCATTGGTCGACCCTCTCCAAGGCGGCTTTACCCATCTCATGGCATCCGTTGGGATCTGCGAGGATCGTTTCTAGCCGCTGCGCCAGGGCTGATATATCCCCCGGCTCGTAGACGAAGCCCGTCTCTCCCGATTCGATGAGGTCGTGTGCGGCACCCACGTCGGTTGTCGCGACGACCGGGGTCGCGCCATTCATCGCTTCGTTGACGACGACTGCCCACGGCTCGTTCTCCGAAGGGAGGACAAAGACGTCGGCTGCACTGTACCATGCTGGCAATTCCGATTGGTTTCGAAACCCGAGCAAATGGATGTCGTCGCTAAAGGGGGTTGCAGTGGCCCTTTCTGCGACTTGTTCTTGAAGTGGGCCGTCACCGATCAGTGCCAACTGAGAGGTGACTCCCCGAGAGCGCAAATCAGCGTAGGCTTCGATCAAGTCAAACGGCCGTTTTCTGGCGGTCAGTTTCGAGACGTACAGAATTGTGGGTAGCGTTGGATCCAGCCCTTCTCTCTTCAGAAACTCTGTTTTTTCTGATTCCCCCAGGCTCCGTTGGCGAAAGAACTCGTTGTCCACTGTGTATGGCACATGGAAGATCTTCTCGTCGGGTACGCCGTGCGCACGATAATATTCTCGGTTCTTCGTGCCTATCGACAGAAAGGCCTGAAAGTTCCGAAAAAAGGCGGTCACCAGCGGGTGTCGGACTGCAGCCTTCCAAGCCGTTCGATCGAGCATCAGATGGGTGTCACAACTGTAAAAGATCGGAAGCCCGATGCTCCGGGCGACGGCGAAACCCAGGTGGTAGGAAAAAAAGTTGTGTCCGTGGATAGAAATTGCGTCGAAAGAGCGTTCGGCGAGGCGCTGAATGATCGCGGGGTTGAAAAGGCTGAAGAATCCGTCGTCGACCGGCTCTAACGGTGACCAGTTCGGCAGAAATTCACTGTCGTAGCCTTCTAGCAATGGCCGGTCCCATTTTACCTCAGCTCCGCCCAATCCCTGGTCGGCGTAGGCCTCGACACCACGATTACAGCAGTAGAATACGGTCACATTGATCCGCGGCGATTCGTCGTATCTCCGATACAGCGGAGCATGGTACTGAATGGGGTGCTGAGTCAGTACGGCGAGTTCATATGTATCGTCGATGGCGGCCATGATGCCGTGGTTGGCTGAGTTTCGATCGGTAGCGTTCTGACGTTTCTGTTATCCAAAGTAAGGCCAGTAGTCGCTGACATCGACCTGAATCAACTCCGACAGACCTCGATTTTCGCGTTCCAGCAGGCCTTCAAGAAACAGACGCGTATCCTGTTGCATCTGTGGATAGTCCCTTGGAAAGAGATTCCGCTGAAGCCAGGCTACCCCTCGATTCCGAAGCAACGTTGTGAAGACTCCGCGCAAACCCCTGGATTGCTGCAAATCCGACCACTGAGGAGCCCCGATATCTGGAAGATGATCGAGCAAGCCGCGCAAGGATGTCAAATCGGTGTGACGTCGGAAAACCCGATTTTCCAGCAACTTTGCCTGGATTGAAGCAGGTGCTCCACCTGAATTTTGGTGGGCCCGGTCGGCTTCTGCGTCGATCACCGGGGGAAGGCCGAGGAAACTGCAGACCTCATCTATGACGGTCTGTGGGTCTTCGACAAAATCTTGGAAAAAGACAATCTTGAGTTGATGGCGGTCGAAGTACTCGAGGTACCGCCGAAGGGCCTGCTCGTAACGACTCCGTTTGATGATAGTCTCCGGCGCCCGCTCCAGAGTGGTTTCGAAGTCGAACAATGCCGTTCCATTTCGAACCAGGTGCCAGTAGTGAGAGTAGGTCCGAGAGACGGGATCCCGGAGCATGACTACGAGTTTCACTTCGGGGAGGACCTCGTGCATGCGTCCCGGGGCGTGCCGGGAGGTAAGATATGTGGAAGACCCCTCCCCGATTACTGCGTCCGGCGGGGCATCTTCGAACAGCGACGCGTACCAGTCTCGGTAGAACTCGAAATTTCGTTCATAGTCCGGAAGCGTCCAACCCTCGTGCGTCTGGAAAAAATGATTGGGGTGTTCGTCGAAATCGTCGATAGAAAAGAAAAAAACCTCAGTGCCGGGCAAATACGTGCCGGGATGGGCGTCGAGAAGTGCGCGCAGTGAACTCGTCCCCGATTTCATTGCTCCTGGAATGATGAATGTAGGAAACCGTGGTTCGTTCGGCATGAGTCTACTTTTACTGGGCAGGTGAAAACCGAGAGTACGTTATGGCCGCAAGGATGAAGCTAGTCAAATATGCGACCAGAGAGGCGATTGCGGCCCCGAGAATGCCCAAGAGAGGCAGGAGGAGGTAGAGCAAGGCGATGGTCGCAGCCAAACTGACAAATTCACAATAAAACGGCAAATCAGGCCGATTGAAGCCGCGAAGGCCATTGTAGATGATATGTTTGAGCCCGAGCGCGGCTGCTGCAATCGACATCACTTGTGTGGCCAAGACCGCATCTGCGTATTCGCCCCCGAAGACGAGGGGAATGAGGTAGGGGGCGGTGACCACGGCACCGGCGGCTGCCACTACCATCATGGGGGCCGCAATCTTCAGTGAAGATGCGATCATCGCTTTGCCGGAGCCCTCGTCGGCTCTCGAGACTTCGGAGATCAGAATGTGTTTAAATCCGCCGCTGAGGATCGTGACCATGTTCGACGCGCTCACTGCCACGCGATACAGGCCGAGGGACTCCGCCGGCAGATACGCAGAGATGATCGCTTGGTCAGCTTCATGATTTGCCTTGCCAACGAGTGAAGTCATCAGGTTCTGGACTCCGAACCGGATCATGCTGATCGCAAATTGGGCACTCATCCGGATTGCTTCGACGATTCGTGACAAGAGGTAGATCGAGGCTGTGAACGTGACGACTTCCGAAAGAATGAAAACGACCACTACGGACGAAACAGTCAGGTGGTCCGTGAGCCAGAGACCGATGAGCCCGACAACATAGAGCGATTTTTCGACCAACCTCAGGGTGTTCCACGGTCTGTAGAGGCCTTTCCCCTGGAGTGCCCGCATCGAATAGTCGCGAAGCCGGCCCAGTGGTGCCCAGAGGAAAAGCATTTGGGCGCTGAAGACAGTCTCTTGTCCATAGTCGCCCAGGATGTAAGGGATGGTAAAGAACCCGATGACGCAAGCGATAGATCCTTGAACAAACCCCACGAGTGCGGCTGAGCTCACGACTTCGTCGAAATCCTTGTCGTATTTCCCTGTATGGTACACTACCGCTTGGCCCATCCCCAATCCTATGATGGCCAGGAAGAGTGCTGGCCAAAGCATGGCAGCAGTCAGTTTACCCTTTCCTTCGGGGAGGAGGTATCGTGCGGTCAGGATACCACTCAACATACTGAGGCCGCTGATTGCGAAATCAGCACCCATGGTCGCAAATGCCGATTTCCACCGGCGAATCCCCTGAAGAATTCGCTCAAACAGTCGTTTGGTCCATTTCCAGATGTTAGATCCCGTCGAATCGAGACAGAGCTACGAGGTAGACTCAGCGGTCAGAGCGATTTCCCCAGCAACCATCTCTCAAGTGGGTGAATGAGCTTCTCCGGCAAGATGTCCCGGTATCGAATTGCGCGGACAATGAGGTGTGCCAACCGGGTGCGGGCCTTTGCAACCTGCGAGTGTCGCGCGGGATTCCGCAACTCAAACCCGAAATGTGACAGGAGGTCCTGGTGGCCGTCCAATACTTCATTGGCTGACTCGATGGATTCTCGGTCGAGGCGGTTGATTTTCATCGGATTCATGTTCTGGATCTTAGAATGGGTCCCCAGAAACGATTGAGATTCGATCTTGTCGACGTTCACTTTTTCGACGTCTGGCATGAAGTCAATGATGTCGTCCAAGATCTGTCGCGGCGATTCAGTGAATGACTTGTAAGTAAAGGAGATAGTCCGTTTCAGTCGCTCTTGATTGTTTCGTTGGGCACTGGCGCATTTGACCCACAATTCGGCCGCCGCGCGGGCACCCATGTCATTGTCGCGACGTTCCACCCCTTCGATGAAGGCATAAGGATTGCGCATCATAACAATGAAGTACGCCGGGTCGAATCGTCCCCCCAGTTCGGAAGCGCGCAGAAGATTTGGAGGGCTCTTCTCGAGCAATACAGCCTTGGAGGGGTCCCAGTGCCGGCGCCACACGTCTTCGACCCTGTCCCAATCTATTTCCTTTTCGCTGTCCCATTGATTCCCCCGCATTTCCTGGCGCGCGCCATCTAGGAATTGCCCCTCATTGGGATGAGACGAGACGTTTGGCGAGCTGCCGAGGATATTCCACAGCAGTGTCGTTCCGGAGAAGGGAGGACTCAAAATGAATAAGAATTTGTTCTCAGCCTCTTCCATGGGATGACCATCTGAGCCAGTGAAGGTCCTGATTCAATTAGTCCGAGAAAAAGCAAGTTCTTGGAAGTACTTCAACGACCATCTTCCGTAATCGCTCAAACTTGGAACGTAGGTCAAAGTAAATTCGTGTGCATCTTTGTATTTTGCTTTCCACAAGGCTCCCATGACCTTCGACGCTCCTCGAAATGCGAAGGCCGGAAGGCGCCCGAGATGTCCAGCTAAACTCGAAGTGCGATACGTTGGGTAATCGAGTTTCCGCCGAATTTCGGCCAGGTGGAGCTCAACGGCGGCGGACATAGGTTTGGATGACGCCGAGGATTGGGGTTCCAATTCACCCCACCCCTTGTAATCCTTCCACCCGATCGCATTCCGAACCGAGGCGGTGGCGGGCTCCAGTAGTTTGGGAGTGTAGTCTTCTCCGAGAAAGCCCAAGAGTTCACGGAGGCTCTGCTCGGGTTCAGCCAAGAGGGACTCGTACTTCAAGTCCAGGATCTTGGACTTTTGCGCCTCATTCATATCTCGCCGGATCTCGGAATACAATGTGTGATATCGCCGAACAATTTCGGCATTAATCACCGGATGATTTGGAGCCGGTGGGAAAGATGGATCGGACATCGACCGAACGACATGTCTCGGGTCGCGGTAGACGTGCACAATTCGGGCATCCGGGAACTCTCTGAATATATTCGGGATTTCTCGAAGGTTGTGGGGCGTCTTGTCGCCCCATCGCGACGCCCCCATTTTGCGGGCTAATGACGACATTAGCGCGTCTGTCTGGTCCTCCCACTGGGGCCCTGCGTCTGCGACTACCCGGGTAAGTTCTTGGGGATCGACGTCCAGAGATGTGTCATCTAAATACCAATCTTCCTTACCCCGCAGAAACAACTCCACATATTTGTCCGGCGGTACCGATCCAAAAAGCCGCTCCCGCCGATACCACTTGGGTCGAATGGCGGAAAATAGAGCAAATTCAAAGAAAATGGAGAGTGCTTCATGCTTGTTGAGGATGCATCCAACCAGGGTATTGCCAGACCTGGGGACGCCGACGATAAAGACAGGGCTATTCATGCAACGCTCAAATCGCTTTCCGTTACGATACTCGGATAAGTAATGAGGAAGTTTTCTATCGCTTCCCAAATAGTAGTCTGAAAATTTCGACCAGCCATTTTAATGCCTGAAACTCGTAGGGGTTTTCTCCGACATGGGCGTTTTCGATCATGGCATTTTTGTCTTTCGCAACGGCGTAAAGAAGCCACTTGAGCCGGTCGAGAGATACCATCCATCGGTACCGCAGCAATGCGAAGTTTGTCCAAATTGACCGTTCGTTACTGAGAAGACGTGCCAGGTTTTGACCGTGAATTTCATAGAGCCGTCTCCTACGGTCCCAGGAGAATGCTGAATATTCTTCTGGATAGCCTTCGTCGGGGCGATCTTGATTCACTTCGATGAGTGGTTCGCGAACATAGCCGACATCGTAAGAGGCGGACAACCGCATCCAGAGGTCAACATCCGCAATTGAGCCGAATTCCTCGTTAAAACCACCCACCGCTTCGAACGCGCTTTTCCGGATCATTGCCGTACCCCTCACAGGGCATCCCCAGTCTAATAGAAGCTCGTCTTTCAAAAAGGTGGGTCCGTCGATCAGGCGGTCGACGTCCTCTACCTTAGGGGGCTCATCGTCGGAAAAGCCGTAGGCGTTGAACACGAATCCCGCGGAAGGATTCTTATGGAGTAGCCGCGCCCACTTCTCAAGGAGGTCCCTTCGATAGAGATCATCGTGGTGCAACAAGGCCACGAAGGGAGTGTCGGACTCTGAAAATGCATGGTTCGCATTCGAGGCCATCGAGGAGGAGCCATTGTTCTTGATAGCTTTGGCCCACGATCGGCTCGAACACCAATCCGATACGTATTGCCAGGTCCCATCTGACGAACCATCGTCGCTGATGATCAGCTCGAAGTCACCCAATGTCTGGCATTCGAGTGATTCCAAAACTCTGGGTAGGACATGCCGATGATTGTATGTCAGCAGGCACGCCGTGACCTTGGCGCCTAGGTTCTCTGGTTCGACTGTATTGGGTGGGGTCATGGAACTCTGACGTCGGCAAGCGAACAGTTAGGCAGAATACCCGTATTCGGCGAGGGTATCCGATACGGACGAAGCAAACTTCTTGAGGGTCGGTGAATCTCGGTATGCGAACGCGCGGGAAGCGTCGACTTTTTCGACGATTTCGTCCTTGTCGAACGACGTCCGGCTGAGGTCGCAGAACTCGGCCAAATCCTCAACGGTGTCCATAGGTGACTGCAACAGGTCCTCGTACCTGACAGTCATTGAGTTTCCATACTGACGAAGGTGCGTGTGTGCGCTTTGGACATACTCGGTCCAAAGTGAAAATGCCCCTGTTAGGGTTGCGGTGCGCACGGAACCTCCGAAGCCAGATTCCTTCATACGAGCCCAATAAATCGGTGAAAGCGCGTTGCGGAGTGACTCGTATCGTCCGCGATGAGCCTTCGCCTTTCGGCGCCGGCGGTCCCGCAGGCTCCGTGCAACATCTACCCCGTGGCGCTCAATGCACAAAACCTTGGCATTCGGGAACAATTCGAGCCAAAAAGGCAGCGTAATTGTGTTCCTGGGGTCCTTCCAGCCCCAAGACTTAATGTCTTCTCCAGTGAATAGTAGCTCGGCACTACGCCGCAGTCCGAGGTATTGCAGTTTCCTCGGAGAGCTGAGCAGATATTCAGCGTAATCAAGCGCCAACTCCCAATCCCTGTGTGAGTTGGCGAGGTATTCAAAAGCGTGTGGGTTGTCCCATGAAGCGCCAGCTTGGTTCAACAACCACTCATTCAAGTCCAAGAAGAACGTTGACTCATGGTTGGACTCTAAGTCATTTCCTACAAAGAGCCCGAGTTTCTCAAGAATGCGGGTCGCCAAACTGGTTCCAGAACGATGCATGCCGACGATGATTACCGGCTGCTGACCAAAGTTTATCATCGCTCGTCCCCGAGGTTGAAATCGTGGGCTGACAGGATTTCCAACTCTTCGACACACCTGTAGAGAGAAGAGTCCCACTTCGGTACCCCAAGACCAAAAATATCTTGGAGCTTATCCGTTGAGAGGACGGAGTAGACGGGTCGAGGCGCTGGGCTTTGGAAGCGTTCCGAGGAAACGGGTGTGACCCTCGTAGAGGTAACGCCGATTTCAGGGCAGTCGAAAATCTCTGAGGCGAAACTTGACCACGATGTAGAGCCCGACGCAGTGAGGTGGTAGATTCCAGAGATATCAGGTTGAAAGTCTGCGACGGCCCATTTTGTAAGAATCTGCGAAGTCGCTTCGGCGACATCGCGGCTCCACGTGGGAGCGCCGATTTGATCGTCGACGACTTCGATTTCGTCTCTTGTTTTTGCCAATCGAAGCATGGTCAACAGGAAGTTGCTCCGTCGAAGGCCATATACCCAGCTCGTTCTGAGAATGATGGCGCGTTCCGTCTCGTCTTGGACGGCGATTTCGCCGCGACGTTTCGTCTCGCCATAGACACCGAGCGGATTCGTCGGGTCGGATTCTTCGTAGGGTTCGGCTTTCCGGCCGTCGAAGACGTAATCGGTCGAATAGTGTATCAGGGGGGCCTCTATCTTATCAGCGGCCGAAGCGAGTACCCGGGGAGCTTCTGCGTTGATGGCCTCGGCGGTATCTCGGTCCGACTCGGCGCCATCGACATCAGTGTAGGCGGCTGCGTTGACGACGACGTCCGGCGCCTTGCGAACGACGTATTCTCTGAGTCCGTCGTGGTCGAGAAGGTCGACGGCTTCGCGCGGCGGAGTAAGCAGGTTTCCCAGTGGGCTCAGGGTTCGAGCCAGCTCCCAACCAATCTGACCGGTTGCCCCCAATAAGAGGATGGTCGGGTCGTCATGTCGCAGTGTGCCGGTATCGGGCATAGACGAGGAGGGTGTCAAAACAGATGTTCGGACGGGATAGACTGGAGCTCGGGAGCTGACGTGTCGCTCTCAGAGAGAATCGGATCCTCTACGGGCCAGTCGATCCCCAGAGTAGGGTCATCCCAGGTGATGGAACGTTCGTCTTCGGGCGAGTAGAGGTTCGAACACTTGTAGTGGAACCGAGCATGGTCGCCAGTGACCACGAACCCGTGGGCGCACCAGGGCGGCAAGAAGAGCTGACGGTGGTTCTCGCCGGAGAGAGTCACGGATGTCCAATCACCAAAGGTAGGCTCATCCTGCCGAAGGTCGACAGCGACGTCCCAGACTTCTCCCGACAGAACGGTTACCAGTTTCGCTTGTGCGTTTGGACACTGATAATGCAACCCGCGTAACACGTCCTGTTTCGAGTAGGACAGGTTGTCCTGGCAGAAGTCGGTCTCAAAGACCTCTTTGGCGTAGGTGGGCTCTTTCCATGTCTCGATGAAATAGCCGCGTGAATCACGGTAGATGTCGGGCTCGATGACCTTCACCCCGGCAATTGAAGTAGTTTTAACCCTCACCGTCCCTCCTTCTCTAGCAGCACTCGCAAATACTGGGCGTATTGGTCGCTGGGGCAATCCGCTGCCAATCTCGCCAAGTCGCTGTCTTCAATCCAGCCGTTGCGCCACGCAACCTCTTCGGGGCAGGCGATCTTGAATCCCTCACGCTCTTCGATGGTTTGTACGTAGTGCGAAGCCTTCAAAAGTGCGTCGGGAGTTCCCGTGTCGAGCCAGGCTGTGCCCCGGCCTATCAGTTCGGCTTCGAGCTCACCGGTCTCCAAATAGTGTCGATTGACGTCCGTGATCTCGAGTTCTCCCCGGTCCGAAGGTTTGATGGACTTGGCAATCTCGACGACCCGCGGGTCATAGAAGTACAGCCCGGTTACGGCATAGTTGGAGGCGGGATTCTCGGGTTTCTCCTCGATGGACAGAACGCGATTGTCGTCATCGAGATCGACCACGCCATACCGTTCGGGTTCACGGACGCGATACGCGAAAACGCGTGCCCCCGTTTTGAGTTCAGCGGCCTTTTGAACTCGGTCGCGAAAACCCCCGCCATGAAAGATGTTGTCGCCGAGAATCAGGCTCACTGGTTCATCACCAATGAAGTCTTCACCGATCGTGAACGCCTGGGCGATGCCCTTGGGTTCCTTTTGGACACTGTAGGAGATATTCATACCCCATGGGGTCCCATCTCCCAGTAATCGCTTAAAGCGAGGTAGGTCCGCGGGGGTCGAAATGACCAGAACCTCTCTGATCCCGGCAAGCATCAGCACGGACAAGGGATAGTAGACCATGGGCTTGTCGAAGATCGGCAGTAACTGCTTGCTCACCGCCTCCGTGGCAGGATGCAGTCGAGTGCCGGAACCCCCGGCCAAAAGGATGCCTTTCATGAGAGTCTCCGAAGTCTAAAACGAAACGATGGGGGTGATCCCCAAGGTTTACATGGCAACAATATCACCAGATCCGGTTGGTTGACCTTATAGTCAGTCAGGCGTCTGCCGACAACCGTCCGACCAACGCTCCAATCGGGCCACTTGCTCGGACGCTTCGCCGAGACGGATCCGCCAGCGGATGGTGAGGGATTTCAGGGCTCTACAACGCCCGTGACGTCTGTAGAATCTTGCCAGGGGACCGGGCTCGCGAAAACGCCGCTCAAGTTCCGCGTAATGGTGTCGGGCCGGTGCTATCTCGTCGTGCCATTCATCACTCCATGCTCGGCCCAGCAGGCAGAGCCGTCCCGCCCACTCGTACTTCGCACGCTGTGAGCAGACCTCAGAGCTGGCGATGTCGACGGCTTGAACCAGGGAGGTCTCAAATCCTCGGGGATCAGGTGGAAGGCGTGAGAGGAAGAAGCGGGAAGTCCGTGTTTTGGAACCCGACTGATGCAATCCGTCGGCTGCGACACGAAGAGCGTCTCCTCTGCGCCCCTGGGCATCCAATGCGCGGGCAAGGAGGCCGTAGGCGGGGGCTCCAGATAGTGATTCATTCTCCAACATATTGCGCGCCCAGAATTCAGCCAGCTTCGTCTGTTCAAGGTCCAGGTACCCTTCAATGATGGCTCGGTAGGGCCAGAATCTGCCCTCGAAATGCCCCTGGGCTTCGATGGCGAACTCGACTGCTGCCGCAGGACCCTTGGTTGCCTGTATCGCGGCGTGACCTCGCTTCCAGTAGGCGAGCGAAGCGGACTTCATCGATGCGGCCACGGCTTGGGGTGTCTCCATCGATGGGACGACGTACGCGTCAACAATCCTGCTTGGTACGTCGAGAAAACGGCCGGAAAAGATGGAGTCGAACATCTCTACGGCTGATTCCTTCTCGTCAGCCCGAGCATAGGTCGCTGCGCGGAAGGCGGCAGTCGTCGACTTCGGCTCCAATTTGTAAGCCCTGTCCACTGCTTGCAGAGCGCTCCCTGTGTGCCCATTCCGCATCTTGATTGAAGCAGCCCGGAGAAAGAGGTCGCCGTCCGTAGCTCGTCGCGGAAGCAGGGAGTCAAACTGTGGTTGAGCGTCTTCCCACGTGGAGTCGACAGGAGGCAGCTCAGCCTTCAAATGACCGGATGAGATTGCGCATGCTGCCCCAGCAAAAGTGACGAATACTAGTAGCAAGACACTGTGAGGCCGTCCGACTTCTACGACGAGATTCGTCGAACTTTCGGAGTCCGAACGTGGAGGTTCCGTCGCCAGGGCGGCCGTCAATAATGCGGTCGCTGGAGCTGCAATGCCGAGGGCAAAGAAGGGAAAATGGAAGAGCGATATGACAGCCATGAAGGTGGCCAGAGAAAATCCTATTCTGTAACGGATCCGTGACGATTGCCGAATCCTGCGGGCGAAGATCATGAACCCGCTCGCAAGAAGCAGCACGCCGAGAGTGGCGGTCGGGATGCCGAACTCAAGGAGCCACTCTGCAGGCTCGTTTTCGATGGTGGGAATCGTTGCAGCCGGTACGATACTCCAATCAACAAAGGGCGGTAGTACGTATTCGGTTGCGCCTGCTCCATGGCCTACCCACGGCGAGATGACGGATGCATCGAGGGCCGACCGAATCAGCTCCGCACGGACGGTGGCCGATGTATCAGAGAGCTTCGGAGAGAAAGTCCCAGTTGCCAGAGTGACAGTCAGGGTTGCTAGAGCTAACAAGGTGGTAAAGAGGACGATGATCCTCGACGCAGAGCCTCCGAGACGTATGGATTGGCCCCGGAACTCCAGTCCGTCAGCCTTCAGGGTCAAGAGGATGCACAGAGAGCCTCCCAGCGCGATGATTACGCCGTAACTCTCGTACCAAATCGCAAGTCCGAAAAAAGCAATTGCCAGGACGGCTGAGCCCAAGGACTCCGCCGATAGGGGACTTTGGGTTCGCAGCCACAGCGCAGTGGCGGCGAACCCACCGATCCCATACAGGGTCGCGGCATGATTTGTGCTCACGAAGGTGGTCAGTGAACTGATTCCAGCGTCCGGCCGATAGAAAAACGCGATTTGTTCACTGCCGGCGATAACCTGCAGCGTACCAATTCCGAGGACGAAGGCAGTAGTCGCTGCGACACTCCAGAGGCTCAGTTTCCACCCTCTCTTTCTTTGTACGAGTTGACTCGCAGCGACCCCGGTTGTGAACAACAGAAGCCATCGAATGGCTCGGTCTGCAGTGTTGGCAGGATCGGCCGATAGGAATCGCAAACCGTGAGTGGGATGTGCTTCCCCGAGGAGTACGACGCTCCCTTTTGTCACCGCATCACTGAGATATGGACTGAGAGTTCCGTGTAGGAAGCCTGGAATCGGAACGATTTGGACGGCGCAGACGACCGCGAATGCCAGAAACCCAAAGAGAGGAAGAGGAATGCGAACGGTCGCTCCGTCCGTACCGATGGACGTGAGCCAGGTCAGAAGCACCGCACCGGCGAGACCTACGATGGCCGTACGCGTATGAACACCCCCAACACTCACGGCGAGGCCAGTCAATAGAATTGTCAGGCCTGAAGCGAGTAGGCGTGGCGTCGGTTTGTTGACTTCGCCGAACGGTTTCTCTACCACCTTTTAGGACACTGTTTCGTTGTATGGTGATTGAGACGACTTCGCCGCAAAGACTACCACCCTTGTGGCGCCTTTACTAATTGAGCGCTCCAATCTTCACGTGCAGTTATGGCCGAGAATCTCGACTTCGCCCAGCCCGAGGGCCGCCCGCCGGCGAGAAATGATGACGCCGACAATCTCGGAGACCTGATCCTCTTTTATTGGGATCTTTTGCGTCGCTACTGGTGGGTTGTTGCGATTGCCGTCTGTCTCGCCATGGTCGCAGGATTCCTGTGGACCCGGAATCAGGACGAACGGTTCCAGGCCAAGAGCAAGATTATCTATCACAAACCTCAAGGGAACATATTTGGGCAGAGTATCGAACAAGTGAAAATGCTCGATCCAGGTGGCCGATGGGAATTTGACCAATTCTGGAATACTCAAAAACAGGTATTTGACGCACGCTGGTTTGGAGAGCGAGTGGTACGGCAGGTCGGTTTGCTCGAGCGCGAGGGCTTCGTGCCCAGAACGCGAGAATCCGGCGAGACGATCCCTCGTAAGACGCGGCTCGATATGGCCATCGGGAAGGTTCTAGGGCTGACTTCCGTCCGTCTTGAACGTAACAGTCGTGTCGCGGTGGTACGAGCGGAATCTGGAGACCCGGAGCTTGCTTCGACGATCGCGAATGCGACCGCTGAGGCGTACATCAGCTATACCGACGAGTACCAGTCCGGGGGACTGAACCGCATTTCGAGCTGGTTTGACGAATACGTCGCTTCCAAGCGCAAGGAACTCGAAAAGGCTCAGGCGAAGCTCCAAGAGTTCAAACGGAAGAACAACATCCTCTCGATGTCTTATGAGAAACAGCAAAGCTCGATCGGTAGTCGAAAGCAGAGTGTCAACGAGAAACTGGTCGAGGTTCGCAATGAGCTCTCGAGTCAGCGAGCGCTATTGAGTCAGTTGCGACAGATGCAAGAGTCTGATCAGGATCGACGGGCTATCGCAAGCCTGGTTGAAAATGAGAGTTTGAAAACAGCACTGCGGCGGGAATCAGAACTTGAGTCGAAACTTTCACAGCTCAAGGCCAAATACCTCGACCGGCACCCCGAAGTGCAGGCGGTGTCTGCCGAGCTAGAGACGGTTCGGGACAATATCGAGGAGCACATTAGTCGGATTCAACAGTCGGTTCAGAACCGAGTGTCTCTGCTTCAAAAGAAGCGTCAAAACTACCGGCAAGATCTGGATTCCATTCGATCTGAGCTGTTTGAGTTGGACAAACTCGGACAACAGTACAATCAGCTCACGAATCGGAAGGAAAATCTCAAGGAACTCTATGACACCGTTCTCAAACGTGCGTCCGAACTGAATATCAATTCGAGCTTCAACGCAGATAATATCGAAATCCTCGAGCGTGCCACGGTTCCCGAGACTCCCTTTAGCCCATCATTGACCTTCAACTTGGCGATCGCCTTGTTCATGGGGCTCGGACTCGGGACCGGAACCGTGCTGGTACTGGAGAGTCTCGATACGACGGTCAAATCCCACAGCGATGTCGAGGAAATTGCGAGCCGCCCGGTGCTGGCTGACCTTCCGGTTCTCAAGAAAAACGTCCTGGAAGGATTGGACCAACTCGGTGATTCTCCCGCAGATTTGATCACCCATTTGGCACCGAAAAGCTCCTTTTCAGAAGGCATGAAGCGGCTTCGGACGAATTTGACGTTCATGTCGCCAGACGAGCCCGCACGAAAGCTGTTGGTCACCAGTTCAAGTCCAAAAGAAGGGAAGACGACGGTTACCACAAACCTCGGGATCGCCAGTGCACAGTCTGGATTGGAGACCCTACTTGTTGGGACAGATATGCGCCGTCCCCGCTTGCACAAGGCGTTTGGATTGGAAAATGATCTGGGTGTGACCACGGCTGTGACGAGCGACCGCTCGCCGCTCGAATTTGTTCAGAACACGGTGGTCGAACGCCTCGATGTCCTCCCCAGCGGGGAGGTCCCACCGAACCCCTCGGAGTTAATTCACTCCAGCCGCTTCGAAGAGGTGGTCGACGTTCTCGGGAAGAAATACGACCGGGTGATCTTTGACTCGCCACCGCTGGCTGCGGTGTCGGACTCACTTGTACTCAGCCAGATTGCCGAAGGTGTCCTGTTGGTCCTGGAAGCCGGAAAGACGCGCCGAGAAGTGCTCGAACGGTCGGTCGAACAACTCGAAGGGGTCGGAGCGCCCTTCTTGGGCTTCGTCTTCAACAAGGTCTCTGTCGATGAGCGGGCCTACTACGGGTACTCGTCGTATGGTGATTATTCTTACTACGGCGAGGATGAGGATGATAGGGAGTCACCGACGAGCTTGGCCGGGTGAGCGCGGCCTGATTATTTGCTTCACACACTGAGGAGCTGCAGACGTGTATCGAGAGACAGTCGTCGTAACCGGAGGTGCGGGCTTCATTGGATCGCACCTGTGCGAACGGCTCTTGGCGAAGGGTAAGGATGTCCTCTGCGTGGATAATTTCTTTACGGGGACGAAACGAAACGTAGCCCACCTGGTAAACGAGCCCTTTTTCGAGCTCATACGCCACGACATCACTTTTCCGTTGTACGTCGAAGCCGATGGGATCTTCAATTTGGCCAGTCCTGCCAGCCCGGTTCATTACCAAAGCGATCCGGTCCAGACTACAAAGACCAACGTCCACGGTTCCATCAATATGCTCGGGCTCGCGAAACGATTGGATGCACCGATACTTCAGGCATCTACCTCAGAGGTGTACGGGGATCCCGAAGTGCATCCGCAAACCGAAGAATACGCTGGAAATGTCAATCCGATAGGCCCTCGATCATGCTACGATGAAGGCAAGCGGTGCGCTGAGACCCTGTTTTTCGATTACCACCGCCAGCACAACCTTGAGATTAAGGTTGCGCGAATCTTCAACACCTATGGGCCGAGGATGCACGCCGAAGATGGGCGAGTCGTGAGCAATTTCGTGGGACAGGCTCTATTGGGTGAGCCGATCACTGTCTACGGCGACGGGGAGCAGACCCGATCCTTTTGTTTTGTGGACGATATGGTCGATGGACTCTTGCGGCTCATGGAGAGCCGGGATGGTTTTACCGGGCCACTCAACCTCGGCAACGAACGGGAAACGACGATTCTCGAACTGGCCGAAGTCATTTTGGAGCTGACCGGGTCTTCTTCGGAGATCGTTTTCGAGGAACTTCCTGAGGACGACCCGCAACGTAGGAGGCCGGATTGCTCCTTGGCTCGTAAGGAACTCGATGATTGGTCCCCAGCCACCTCTTTGCGCGACGGACTGCGGCAGACTATCGACTATTTCGATAATCTGTTTTCACAGTACGATACGACTGCATTGCACCAATAGACTTTCTGCAATCTCCACTGGCGGATACTGATCGGGATCGAATGTGAATACGACGTACGCACTGGCCCTCTTTGTCACGGGGTGGGGGCTGACTGCGGCGATCACACCGTACTTTATTCGTTTGGGTCGCCGGTTGTCGGTCGTAGATGCCCCGGGTGACCGCAAGGTTCACGATACGCCCGTTCCCCGCACCGGGGGAATGGCAATTTTCGCGGCAATTAGCCTGATCGTGGCTTGCGGGATCCTCTTGGTGCCCCGGCTGCGTAGAGCTTTTATGCGCGACCCTGGCTTCTATCTGTCGGTCGCGGCAGCGGCAACAATGGTGTTCGGGGTGGGGGCTCTCGACGATTATCGTGGGGCCAGCGTTGTCACACGCCTAGGGGTCGAGTCGACAGCCGCAGCATTGGTCATCTTTCTCGGTGGTGTGAAAATCCAGAGCCTCGGCATCCCATTTGTGGGGACTGTCGATATCGGTTGGTGGGCCTATCCCCTGACGGCGTTCTGGATCGTCGGGGTGACGAATGCGCTGAACATCATCGATGGACTCGATGGATTGGCAGGAGGGATTGCCTTCATCGCCTGCTTCGGCGTCTTTGCCATCGCGTTCTTGAATGAAGAGTTCATGGCGATGGCTTCGCTTGCTTTGCTGGCGGGCGCATGCCTGGGATTTTTGAGGTACAATAGCCATCCGGCACGGGTATTTCTGGGCGACAGCGGCTCCCTACTATTGGGGTTTCTGCTGGCCTGTATTTCGGTAGTGACTTCGTTGAAGCGCTCTACCAGTCTGGCGCTGATTCTTCCGATGCAAATGCTCGCGGTTCCCTTGATCGATACCTTGTACGCGATGGGGCGGCGAATGGTTGGACACGCGACTCGTTCTGACGAAGTTTCGATCGAGAGTCTGAAGGCGATGTTCCGGGCCGACCGGGAACACATTCATCATATTCTGTTGGATGTAGGCTTTTCGCATCCAAAGGCCGTCTGGGTCCTATATGGTCTCAGTACGGTGATCGCAGTGTTCGGATTCTTCTCTGCGCTGACCCTCGATGACAGAGCGTCGTTGCTGTTCCTTTTGGTAGGCTTGGCGGGGTTCCTTCTGATCCGGCACTACGGGTCGAGCCTTCCGTTCATCCGTCGCTGGAAGACGGTCAAGAAGAATGAGGACCTACCCCCGGAATCGGATTCCGGATTGATCGAAGAGGACAAAGCGGCTGAGTAAAGCAGTTACCCAAATTTCACTCAATTGGGTCGCGTCCGACGTGCATTTCGATCGCATGACCCTTATCGTCCCGTGCGATCAGGGGTATGAGTAGAGCGGATTTAAACAAACGAATTAGGTAGCCTGATGAACGAAATTGCAGAGCGTCCGAATCTGGCCGAAGACTTGGAGCCAGAGACGCAGGAGATTCTCAAGGAGAATCATTTTGACGCCGATGCGTTCTTTGAGTTGTGGCGTCGCTTCCGAAACGGTGAAATTGACGGAGATTCCAATGCTGTAGACGGCAACGTGGAACCGCCGCGCGATTCCGATACGGAACGGCTTCCCGACCGCAGCAGCGACGAGGCCTGGCACCGCATCCAACTCGGTCGCAAGGCGTTGAAGGAAGGAAAAGTGGGCGTCGTCGTCCTGAATGGCGGCATGGCCACCCGATTTGGCGAGGTCGTAAAGGGCTGCGTCGATGTATTCAACGGCCACAGCTTTCTAGAGCTGAAGCTGCGCGATGCGTGCCGTCATGGCGACAAGGTCGATGTGCTGCTGATGAACAGCTTCGCGACGGACGAAGCCTCGCGTCAGCACATCGAGGAAAACAATTACTTTGGCTGCCCGTCGAGCAGCATCCATCCGTTTCTGCAGAATGTCTCCATCCGGCTCAATCCGGAGGGTGAGTTGTTCCAGCGGGACGATGGCACGGTGTCGCTGTATTCGCCGGGGCACGGGGACATGCCAGATGCGCTCAATCGCGGGCCGCTCGAGGACTTTCTGGAGCGCGGCGGCGAGTATCTGATGATGTCGAATGTGGACAACCTTCTGGCCACGCTCGATCCGCTGGTCATTGGCAGCCACATCAAGGCGAGCAGCGTGTCGGATGTGGAAATGACGGTGGAGGCGGTGGAAGCGACGCCCGAGGACGCCGGCGGCAAGCCTGCACGGGTGGACGGCTCGCTGGAGATCGTCGAGTCCTTCCGGTTTCCCGAGGAGTTTGACTGGGAAGACATCCCTGTCTTCAACACCAACACCTTCATGTTCGATGCCGAGGCGCTCCAGCGCGACTTCGACCTCGGTTGGTACCTGGTTGAAAAGACCGTTCAGGGCCGCACCGCCATCCAATTCGAGCGGCTCGCCGGAGAGTTGTCGCATTTTCTGAAAACAAAGGTGCTGCGCGTCCCACGTGAGGGAGACCAGGCTCGATTCCAGCCCATCAAGACCCGCGACGACCTGGCCAACAACCGCGAGCGCATCAAGAGGATTCTACAGAAGCGCGGCTTCGAGAGCGGGTGACAGCCGAAAGGAACACCGAGACCAATTGAAGCTCTTGGGACGCCACAGCACGTCAGCCATCCAATCTGGAATCAGGTCAGAATGATCGATTTTTCGGGAATCTCGAATGATTCAGTACTCGGTCGGAGTCTCCGGCTGCCGCTCCGACTCTTACCAGAGAATCTCCGAGTACCGGTCCTCCAAGGCCCGTTGAAGGGAGCGAGCTGGGTCGTTGGTGCTTCGACTCACGGTTGCTGGCTTGGGAGCTTTGAAGCTGAGAAGCAAGAATTATTCGCTGATAAATTATCCGAAGGAGACACGGTCTACGACATCGGGGCAAACGTCGGGTTTTATTCAATTCTTGCCGCCAAGGCTGTGGGGGTATCCGGCCACGTCTATGCGTTCGAACCTCTACCCCGCAACCTCGAGTACCTGTCGGCCCATTTTGAGATCAACGAACTCGCCAATTTCGATGTGTTCTGCGCAGCATTGTCAGATGTCTCTGGATGGGCGAAGTTTCATCGCCATGATTCACCGAGCATGGGACACCTTTCCCCCGACGGTGATCTCTTGGTGCGCACCGAATCCCTCGATGTGCTTCGGGCTGAAGAGAAAATAGAGCCACCATCGGTCATGAAGGTCGACATCGAGGGAGCCGAGCGCGCCTTCCTACGTGGAGCTAGAGAGACGATCGATGAGACAATGCCATTGATCTTTTTGGCTACCCATGGAGAGAGCATTCATCGTGACTGTGTTCGAATGCTCGATGAGATTGGCTATGAATGCCAACCCATCTCAGAAGACCTACAAGATGAGCTCATTTGTACGCCACGCACCTAAACCTCCTTATCAGGTCTTCGCTCGTGCAATTTGGCCAACGGTTTTCCGTCGACCTCGTTTTCCCACGGTTCGAGGAGGCTTGCGGGAAGCGAGAGGATAGACAAAACGGAGGAAGGAACTTCCAATGGATGACGGAAATACGCCTGCGACTGCTGTGAAGAAGCTCATCGGCGACCTATCGGGGCTTCGACAGCAGATCAATAATCGAGCTGCTGTGCAGTTTGCCTCTGCCGTGGTGATGCACTTGCCACGGATTCTTCAAGAACGAAGCTTGATGGCTGCCGACGAAGAGATGATCGGCCGTAACTACTCTGTCGAATTCTATGATGGACCTGCCCTTGAGATTCCCGGGGAGCTGTTTGGCTCCATTCGGGAGCAATTGCTGCGCGATGTCTATTTCGGAGATGAGGGAATCCCGTTTGGGCCGGGCGATTGGGTGTTGGATCTTGGAGCGACGCACGGTGTGTTTTCTACGATTGCCGCAACTCGCGGCGCCACGGTAATCGCCGTTGAGGGGCAGCAGCGCTTCTTGTCCAGTTTAGAGGAACAGATTTCGCGAAATGGATGTTTGGAGAGCGTTCGAATCGTGAACGCCATTATCGGTGGGGATGAGGGCGTCGTATCAGAAGTGCGGGAAGGTGATTCACCGTTTGATGGAGTCTCCAATCAGGGCATTCAAGATATCCTCGATGAAGCCGATTACGGGGGGGGGGACATCTACATCAAGATGGACATAGAAGGGTCCGAATTCTCGGTCCTACGGGAGCCGACCTCCTGGCTGGACCAAGTGAAGTGGATAACTATAGAGGTACATCCTTCGCACGGTGACCATGTGAGTCTCCTGGATTTCTTGAAAAACGAAAGTTTTCAGGTCGCGATCTACGATGAATTGAAAAATGAAATTCCAAGGAGTGAGCTCAGCGGCAGAACGCGGGCGTTTTTTGCTCGCGGAATCCGGCAGTAGCCTACAAGCCACCTTGTCTGATGGACGCGCCGGCGAGTTGTCGCACTTTCTGAAGACCAAGGTGCTGCGCGTTCCCCGCGAAGGCGACCAGGCCCGCTTCCAACCCATCAAAACCCGCGACGACCTGGCCAACAACCGCGAGCGCATCAAGCGCATCCTCAAGAAACGCGGCTTCGAGAGCGAGCTCGGATAGCGCCCGCATTGGTGGTCGACTCGTTCTCGAGACTTGCTTCCCTCGGCTGAACTGCGCCTCGGTCCAGACGGTCCTCGAACGGTGCCGACCACCGTCCGTCGCTGGCACTCGCCGGCCAGGTCTATTAGGCTCGTGCTACATTCACGGCACCATTTTCATAGCGGATGCGAGGAGCGGATCGATGGGCGCGAACTTTTGGCGTTGGTTGGCGGTCGGTGCTGCAGCGTGTCTGATTTTCGGTTGTGGTGACACCGGCGGGCAAGGCCCGCAGGGCGGCGGCGAAGTCTGTGACGACGGTGTCGACAATGACGACGATATGGCGGTCGACTGCCGCGACGACGATTGCGACGGCGCTGCTGCATGCTCGTTCACGGAACTCGCCTCGGGGCGTTCGCATGCGTGCGGAGTGCTGGAGTCCGGCAACGTCGTCTGCTGGGGACATAACGGCGAGGGGCAGATCGGCAACGGCGAATCGGCGTCGGCGCCCGTGGAACCGGTTGTGGTCGAAGGGCTCGATGACATGACGGACGTGGCCGTGGGCGTGAGGCACTCGTGCGCCCTCGGCTCCGGCGGGACCGTCCATTGCTGGGGCAACAACGAACGTGGGCAGCTCGGCGACGATTCGTTTGTGAGCTCGCCATTTCCCGTGGAGGTCTCCGGGGTGACGAGCGCGACCGAACTTTCAGCCGGCGGTCTCCACACTTGCGCGGTCACCAACAGCGAGTCCAGCAGCCGCGTGCACTGCTGGGGCTCAAATCGTCGCTGGCAGGTGGGCGCTGAGTTGGGGGACAGGGCGAGGGTGCCCGCGGAGGTTGCATCGAAAGGCCCGCACGTTGTGGGTGCCACCGACGTGGCCAGTGGCATCGAACACAATTGCGCCATGATGCCGGTTGGCACCCAGGGCGGAAATTCCGTCATTTGCTGGGGCGACAATCTGGGCGGCCAGCACGGCATCGGTGATGAGGAGCTCGTCCAATCCATTCCGCGGGGTCTGGTGCGCCAAAAGTCCAATGGCACCGAAATCCGGGACTTCGTGGCGGGCAGTCTGGCAGCAGGACAAAAGTCGACGTGTGCCATCCGCCAGGGCGGCTCGGTCTGGTGCTGGGGCGACGGAACCGAGGGCCACTTCGGCGACCAGGAACTCGTCGACACCCACTACGCCGCCGTGGAGTACCCGGGTCTGGGCGACGCCAAGCGACTGTGGCACGCCCTGTTTCACGTCTGCGCCGAGCGTGACTCCGGACGCATTGCCTGCTGGGGCGACAACGGACAACTCGCCTTCGACGACGAATCGAAGCTCCACTACGATCCCGTCCTGCTCCACGACGTAGTCGAGCCCAACGACGTAGCCCCCGGCGACCGATTCACCTGCTGGGCCGACAGCAAAGGCCGCGCCTACTGCCAGGGAGCGTCGGACTCCGGCCAGCTCGGCACGCCGTCGATCACCCAGGCGACTTCCGAGCCGCAACGGGTGTATCCCCAGTGGTCGGCGCAGTAAGTGGGTCGACGGGGGTTCATTCTCGACGCCTGCTTCCCTCCGCTCGGCTTGCGCCTCGCTTCAGTCCAGACGGCGCTCGAACGAACCCCCGGTCTCGCACTCACTTGCGGGCCACTGGAGAGTCGCTCAGTCGGATTCGGTCCAGACGGTCGCCGAGGGGAGTCGGCAGCCGCGCGGGCGACTTTCGGTGCGAGGCAAACCGCTATTCGCCTGTTAGGTGGTCGCGAATCAGCTCGTAGCCGTCGATGGCTGTTTCGCGAGTTTTTTCGAAGGCTATGATGCCGGCGCCGTAGGTGAGGGCCGTGGCGAGCCCACAAACCGCCAGGCCAACTACGGCAGAATCGAAGTGAACGAACCGCCGTAAGGCGAGGAGCAGGCCGAGCGAGATGCATGCGTTGAGCAGAAACGGCGCGGCTTGTCTCAGCACTCGACGGGCCGATGTGGGTCCGCGGCGGTGTGTCATCCAGATGCTGGCCGGCAGTCGAACCAGCGTGGCAAATGTAATGTAAGCGATTGCCACACCCATGACGCCCCATGGGAGTCCGATCACGAAGGAGCTCACGGTCACGGGCGTGGAGATGAAGAGGGCGAACTTCATCGCCTCGTCGGTTCGATTCTGCGAGACGAAGATCCAACTGGATGTCTTTCCGAGGGGCTGGAAGATGACTCCGACGCCCAACACGGCCAAGATGGGCGCTGCTTCCGCCCATTTCGGTCCGAGAAGAATCGCCACGATGAAATCCGATGCGCCGACTAGCAATGCCCCGGCTGCTGCCGTGCCGGCCAGCAGCAGCGAAAGGATGCGCAGATAGGTCGAGCGGTACGTGTCCGGCTTATCCTGGATTCGGCTGAGGATCGGGATCGCCACCGACGACATGGGCTGAAACAGGAAGTTCATCGGGTACGTGAAGATCTTGTACGCCCGATTGTAGAGTCCGAGTGCCGAGGCGCCGGCCCACCGGCCGAGTAGGAAGTCGTCGGTGTTCCGATTCAAGAATGACGCGAGGCTCGACAGTGACAGGTTGGCGCCGAAGGCCAACATAGACTTCACATGGTCATCGATCGTGAGTCCGCCGGGCCGCCAACTGCACGCCATCCAGAGGTAGATCGTCGTGAAGGCCTGTCCCACCAGCGGGCCGACCACGAGGGACCAATACCCGAACCCATCCCAGGCCATGCCGATCGCGGCACCCTGAGCGATGACCACTCCGAGGACGTTGGAAATCGTCACCTTGCGAAAGAGGAGGTTTCGCTCGAGCAACGCCAGGTGAGGGACGTGAAGGGCGGACAGGATGAACTGAATCGCGGAGACCGCGATGATCCCGAAGATACGTCCATCTTCGTAAAACCATGCTCCGACCGGGGCGAGTCCGATGCAGATGCCCGTCAGAAGGACAGCGAACATCGAGTTCAGCCAGAAGACCGAACTCACCTGTTCGCGACGCAGTTCCTTTCGTTGGACGATGGCTGTTTTGAGGGAGAGATTGCTAAAGATGCCCACCAGGCCAACGATAGCGAAAGCCATCGCTGTGAGACCGAAAGCCTCGGGATCGAGGGCGCGGGCCAACACAGCCGTAGCGACGACTCCCACCACCGCCGAGACGAGTTTTCCGACAAACTGGTAACCCGTGCCGCTGACCGATCGGTCCTTGAGTTCCCCCGGATCCTGAGTGTCGAAGTAGTCGGTCATCGCGTCATTGGGCTAGCCGTACTCCGCCACTTTCCGGGCGGTCTCTTCCCACCGAAACTCCTCTTTAGCCCGCTGTCGAGCCGCGCGCCCCATCTGCGCTCGCCGGTCGGCATGTTCGAGCAGCTCGAGAAGTCTCTGTTGGAGTTCCGTCGGAGAATTCGGGTCGACGGTGTAGCCTGTTTCTCCGTGAGCGACGGCTTCTGTGGCGCCGCCACTTCTGCCCGCAATTGCGGGTGTTCCCATGATGGCCGCCTCCAAAAAGACGATTCCGAAGCCTTCCCAATCTTGGCCCCCGAGCTCCGAGTTCGGCATCACAAAGAGGTCGGCCAGGTCGTACAGCTTCCACTTCGCCTGCTCGTCGACAAAGCCCACAAAGTCGACGCGATCCGTCAGTTCGAGTTCTTCGGTCAGCTCTCGGAGGCGTGAGAGTTGAGGGCCCGAGCCGGCGATCACGTAGTGAAAGTCGTTGGACCTCAGCTCTTGGGAGCTCAGGGCTCGCAGCACCTTGGCGATTCCCTTGCGTTCCACCAGTCGACAGAGCGACAGCACCAGGCACGCGTCGGCTGGAAGGTCCAGGTCGAGGTCGGCAATCTCTGCATCTTGGGAGATGTCGGGCTCACTGACGCCCGGATGCGCAATAGGGACATCTTCGACCTCGACCCAGTCTCGGACGAGACCTGCTGTCGCCTGGCTATTGGCGAATACCGCCTCCGCGCAACGAAAGTCCTCCATGAACTGGTGTTGAAGTGGGCCTGCGCCTTCACGAATGATTTCAGCCCCGTGGGCGAACAAAAAGTAGGGGATCCCTCGACGCCTCAGCCACTGGCACCAGAAGTGGGCCTGTTCACTCCAAACGCCGACGTAGACTCTAACGTCTTCAGCTGAAGAGTCGGCGAAAAAATCCTCCAGCATCGATGTGGCCTCCAAGCGCACTGCCCCCCACGAGTGCAAAAAGCTGTTCACGGCTCGAAAGGGCGCGAAGCAGTCTCCGAAGTGCTCTCCCAGCGCACGGTCACGGCCCTTCAGATAAGTGACGTCGTACGGTGGATCGTGGTCTCCTTGCTCCAGGCCGTAGGTCAATACGTGGCAGGAATCGTCGTTCGACAGCTCCAGAGCGAGCCTGTGGAGATACTCGGCGATGCCGCCGGATTTGGGTTTGAAGTCGGTCGTCAGAATCAGCTGCTTCACTCTACTTCTCTGGGCTCAGTCGGAATGTGATGTTGGTGGCGGGCATCAGGTTCCTCAGGAACGTTCGCTCGTAGAGCTGCGTGTAGCGATTGGCAACAAACGACGCGGCGGCTTTGTAGACCCTGTTTTCGGACCAGTCGAAGGTAATGGTGACTCGGTCGACCCTGAACTTGGCCTGGGTGTAGAAATCGAATCTCGTGTCCTTGGTGAAATGCTCGAAGGTCCGGCTGCCCAACAACCGCTTGTGGGTCGGGTCATGCCAGTTGCCACTGCTGAAGTGCGGTCCTTGAATGGTGATCTCGGCGTCACTCGTCGCAATTCGGTGGACCTCCTCCATGAATTGCACGGGATTTTCGAGGTGTTCGAAGACGTCGATAGCGCGAATCACCTTGAAGTGATCAGATGGAAGGTCCCAGTCCGGTTCGTCCAAGTCTTGCACCAAATCGACCGATGGAGTCTCGATTACATCGACGCCATAGAAGCCGTCGGGCTTTTTGTCTCCGCAGCCCAAGTCGATCTTGTCGGGGATGTTCGTCATCCTCTGGTCCTTTCTTTTGAGGACGTCGCCGCATCGGAGAGCATAGACTACCGTCCGATCACGTAAAGATACCGGATCCGGCCTTCGCTCTACCTCCCCGACGCTGGTTTTCGCCTCCTGAGTCACCTAAGCTCCCGCTCACACTTTCAGCGCGGTTGAAGGAGCAAGTCCATGGGTATGAAGCCTTGGCGTTGGTTGGCGGTCGGTGCTGCGATGTGCCTGTTATTCGGTTGCAATGGAGATGTGAGAAGCGGCGGGCCCGGGGGCGGCGGCGCCGGCGGTGAAGTGTGTGACGACGGTGTCGACAACGACGACGACACGCAAGTCGATTGCCGCGACGACGATTGCGACGGTGCTGCGGCATGCTCATTCACGGAACTGGCCGCCGGTCGGTCGCACGCATGCGGCGTGCTCGGGTCCGGGAACGTGGTGTGTTGGGGGTTCAACGGCGAGGGGCAGATAGGAAACGGCGAAACGGCGTCGGAAGCGGTGGCACCGACGGTGGTCGACGGGCTCGACGACATCACCGACGTGGCCGTTGGGTTGCGGCATTCGTGCGCCCTCGGTTCCGACGGGAACGTGCATTGCTGGGGCAACAACGACGACGGTCAGCTCGGCGACGATTCCTTCGCGAACTCCCCATTTCCGGTCGAGGTCTCGGGCGTGACGACCGCGACCGACCTGTCGGCCAACGGACTCCACACCTGTGCGGTTACCAACGACGAGGACTTCAGTCGCGTGCACTGCTGGGGCGCAAACGACCGAAAACAGGTGGGCGTGGGGAAGGACGAGGAGACGAGGGTTCCGAAGGAGGTTAAGTCGTTAGGTCGTCATGTGGTGGATGCCACCGGCGTGGTCAGCGGCATTAAGCACAACTGCGCCATGATGCCGAATAGCCGCCAGACTGGCTATAACGTCATGTGCTGGGGCGACAACCGCAGCGGCCAGCAGGGCATGGCCGACGAGCGGTACGAGCAATCGGTCGCAGTGCGTGTGGTACGTCAGAAGTCCAACGGAAATGCGATTAGAAACTTCGTGGAAGGAAGTCTCGCAGCCGGGCAGAATTCGACGTGCGCCATCCGAGAGGGTGGCTCGGTCTGGTGCTGGGGCGACGGCTCGCAGGGCCACTTCGGCTCCGATGCCCTCTCCGAGAGCCAGTTTGCCGCCGTGGAGTACCCGGGTCTGGGCGACGCCGAGCGACTGTGGCACGCCATGTTTCACGTCTGCGCCGAGCGGGCCTCCGGGCGCGTCACCTGCTGGGGCGACAACGGACAACTCGCCTTCGACGACGAATCGAAGGTCCACTTCAACCCCGTCCTGCTCCACGATGTGGTCGAGCCCAACGACGTGGCGCCCGGTGACCGATTCACCTGCTGGGCCGACAGCAAAGGCCGCGCCTTCTGCCAGGGAGCGTCGGACTCCGGCCAGCTCGGCACCCCGTCGATCACTCAGGCGACGTCCGAGCCCCAGCGAGTGTATCCCGAGTGGTCGGAGCCGTAAGTGCTGGATATCGTGAGTGCGTCGCCGGGGGCTCATTCTCGACGCCTGCTTTCCTCCGCTCGGCTTGCGCCTCGCTTCAGTCCAGACGGCGCTCGAAAGAACCCCCGGTCTCGCACTCACTTGCTGGCTACTGTCGAGTCGTTCATTCGGATTCGGTCCAGACGGTCGTCGAACGGTGCCGACCACCGTGCGGCCGCCGCCTTCCTCACTTCCATTCTTGATGCGGGGAGCAGATCGGCTATCTTTGCTCCATGTTCGTGAAATTTCCGTCGAGGAAGACGCGATGACACGTCTAGATCCCGATTACTGGGCACGGATCAAATTCCTCGGCCCTGAAGAGGGAGGTATGAAAAACCTGCCGGAGTCCCACCTCGCGGCGCCCGTGAAGATCGAAGGCGTCTCCAACTGGACTTTGCTCGTGGAATTTCTCGCAGAGCCGACCGCCGGCGAGGATGTTCCAGCGCTTGTCGACTTCCTAGCCGATGAAGCGCCTAGAGAACTGCTCAAACCGAATACTCGTTTCCAGTTGCTCCAGGGAAACTCGGTGGTCGCTGAAGGTGTTGTGACATCTGGCGAGCCGGCAGCGTGATCTACGTCACCTCGCCGTGTTCATCTTCTGTTCCCCGAACACGCCATGCAGGGTGCAGACGCGACCACCGTGCGCCGATGCGTCAGTCGGCGAGCTCAAACAGGTCGTCGAGATCCAGCAGGTAGATGGGTAGACCCGCAGACGTGTCGGCAAGGGACCGGAATGCGTCGGTAAATCCGGCGGCGGACACGTACAGATGGCCGGCAGCGCCGTCGGGGTCGAGCGCGTCGCGAGCCCAACCACGGCCGGAGTTTCCCAGGGCGGCGAGGTCTTGCTGGAGGTCGGTGTGCAGCGACACGTCTACCGGCGAGGAGGACCATTTCACTTCGCCGGTCAGCAGTTTTCCCGAACTGAGTTCGGCGATGATGTCGATTTCGATCTGATTGCCGCCCCTGTCTTTTCCCTCCCATCGGTGCCAGCGGCTGGCTGACGCGAGACCGAGGCTCTCGTGCATGCGGTCGAAGCCCTGGGCGACGACCTGCTCGAAGACCTTGCCTGTGTAGGTGTTCAGTTCGGGTTCAATGGTGTCTTTCCAGACGGCCTCGCCGCCATCTCGTGCGAGATGCGACAGGTTCGACTGCACGAAACGATGCCAGAATCGGACGGCATTGTCGGCGATGATGTAGCGGGCCGGCGTGGTCCTGCCGGCGTCGAAGTTGTCGTCTCGTCTGACGAGTTGCAGGTCCTGCAAGGTGGTGAGGATGCGACGGACGCTATCCTTGCTCAACCCAACGCTGCTCGTGATGTCACCGACCGCATGATCGCCATCTGCCAGGGCCCCGAGCACGGCCCGATGGTCTCCGGGCTTGCGGATGCCCTTTTCCTGGTCGATGACGGTGTCGAGTTGGAGGTGTACGGCCCCGCGGGGAGACAGAACTCGCCGGATGACGTTGTCTGCCAAGGGGCGTGAGTCGTCGATGGTGTCCAGGAAACTCGGCATGCCCCCAAAGATGGCATAGGTGTGTATGGCTCGACGGCGGTCGTATTCGGGGACCATTTGAGCTGCATCAAAGTAGTCAAATGGCCGGAGGCGGGCGGCCCAGTCGAACCGACCGAACAACGCCGCATCCCGCGACTTTAGGTCTTCCATCGTCCCGACTTCGGAGCCGCTCAAGACCATCTTGACCTCAACGTCTTCCAAACGGTCCCACACAGCGTTGAGCTGGGATGGCACCGAATTCTCCGTTCCCGTCAAAAACTGGAACTCATCGAGCACTACGATGATGGGCTCATCGGCGGCGAGTTCCGCGAGCAACCGAAAGACGGCGCGCCAGGTTGGGTAATCCTCCTCGATGATCTCACGGTCCGACCACCTTCGGAGTTCCTCAAGCAGCGCCCGACGATTGAATTCCGGGGTCGTGTCGGTCGCAAGAAAGTAGAAGACGCGCGTGTCGGCGTCTGCCCACGTGTGACTAAGAAGGTAGGTCTTTCCGACGCGTCGCCTTCCATAGATGAGCCCCAACTTCGGGCCGCTCTCTTTGACGAGGTCTCGAAGCTCCCGAAGTTCCCGTTCCCTGTCGACCAGTTCAGCCACGATTCGCGCCTCCGCTGCTTAAACCTTCTAGCGGTGTACCACTTTAGCACCGTACCACTATAGCGGTGTAGTGCAATAAGTTGTTGCTGCACTGCATGCTGTGGGCGTCGTGACATCGGGCAAGACGGCCGAGAGTGGCAATGAGTAGGAATCAGCCAGGCCTTATCCGCCGCATTGCGATTCGAACGCGCTGTATTCCTCCGAGCACTCCTGGGCCTGCACGATTTGACCGTTCTGACACTCCTGGTGCTCATTGTCGCATTTCACCATGTCGCTCCCCAGCTTCTTGCACTCGAGGCTTAGGGCTGCGAAGTCGTTTTCGTACTGAGTGACGCAGGCGTCGATGTCGTCGAAGGCCTGCCCAAACGTCGACTCGCCCAGGCAGTCTCGCAAAAAGTTACAGTATTCGCGGTAGTCTTCGGCCGTTGCAAAGTCGTAGTCGCTGCAGGCCGTGGCTTGGGCCTCGGCCTCTGCTTCGCAGGCGTCATCGTAGGCGATTTCATTGTTCATGCATTGGACGTTGTCGGCCTGGCATTCGAAGGTCTTCCGAGTCGCTCGCAGGCACTCGCCGCTCTTGTTCGAGAGGTCGGCGTTGGCCTTCAGCGCCTCGGCGCACCCGTTGACCGTGCCGTATTGTTTGTCGAACTGGTCGTCCAAACAGCTTGCCTGGACTTGGCAGATTTCCTGAAAGGCGCTGGATGAATTGGGGTCTTCCCCATTCTCACCGCCACATGCCATCGACGATGTGACCAAAAACAGTGCGCCCAGGGCGCCGAGTATTGTCCCAGCAAGCGATTTCATGTCGTGCCTCGCAAATCAGTCCCAAAACTCATGATCTTCGCGGTCGAACGCGAGGCTAAAAATCGCCATCCGATGGGTCAAGTTACTGGGACAATGCGGCTCATTCTCCTCGCATGCTTCCCTCATCGACTTTCTGGCGGATGAGGCCGGAAGAAACTGGCTCGCTCGCACCTACACCGTGCCTAACTTCCCCCTATTCCCGTCGCGTTGCGGCTTTTGCGGCGCGATTTTCTTTCTTGGCAGTGGAGTCGGTCGATGGGTACGAAGTACTTGGATTGGAGATTGGTCGGCGTTGCGATGTTTCTACTGGTCAGCAGTGCTTGCAGTGACGGCGATGGCACGCCGGGTGACGGCCAGGACGCCGCCGGTGATGTAGCCGAGCTCGACGCGGGCGACGTGGAGAGCGACGTCGGCGGCGATGTCCAAAGCGATGTCGAGAACGACGTCGACATCTCCTCGGAGGTCTGTGACGACGGCGTCGACAACGACGAGGACATGGACGTCGATTGCCGCGATGAGGATTGCGACGGCGAGGCGGCGTGCTCGTTCACGCAACTCGATGCCGGCCGATTGCACGCATGCGGAGTGCTTCAGTCCGGCGATGTCGTCTGCTGGGGTTGGAATGGCGAGGCGCAGATCGGCAACGGCGAGTCGGTTACCAAGCCCGCTCCGCCGACGGTCGTCGAGGGGCTCGAGTCGATGGTCGACGTGGCCGTCGGCCTGCGACACTCCTGCGCCCTGGGCTCCGATGGAAGCGTCTACTGCTGGGGCAGAAACGAGGAGGGGCAGCTCGGCGACGATTCGTTCGTGAACTCGCCGTTTCCCGTGCAGGTCGCCGGGTTGACCAACGCGGCCGCCATCTCGGCCAACGGACTCCACACCTGCGCGGTCACAAGCGACGAGCCCAGCCGGCTGCTGTGTTGGGGGAACAACGATCGCTATCAAATCGGCGCCCCCTTCGGCAACCAGATGCGTGTGCCCACGGAGGTCCTGCAGAGTGGCACCGCCATCCGGGGCTACACCGACGTGGCGAGCGGCCTCCAACACAACTGCGCGATGAAACCGTCGGTCGGGCAGAGCGGCCACACCATCATGTGCTGGGGCGACGGCGAGATGGGCCAACAGGGCAACGGCCGAACGAATATCCAGCGGTCCTCGCCCATCGAAAGTGTCCGCCAGAAGTCCAATGACACCGAAATCAGAGATTTCGTGGCGGGCAGTCTGGCGGCGGGACAAAACTCGACGTGCGCCATCCGCCAGGGCGGCTCGGTCTGGTGCTGGGGCGACGGCACGCAGGGGCACTTCGGTTCGCTGGATCTAACCGACATCCAGTACGCCGCTGTCGAGTACCCGGGTGTGGGTGACGCCCAGCGGCTGTGGCATGCGCTGTTTCACGTCTGCGCCGAGCGCGCCTCCGGGCGCATCGTCTGCTGGGGAGACAACGAACAACTCGCCTTCGACGACCAGTCGAGACTCTATCGCAACCCCGTGCTGCTCCACGACCTGGCCGAGCCCAACGACGTGGCGCCCGGCGATCGGTTCACCTGCTGGGCGGACGGCGACGGCCGCGCCTTCTGCCAGGGAGCGTCGAGCTCCGGGCAATTGGGCGACATACTCGTTGGGCAGCAGTCGACCGCCGAGCCACAGCGGGTGTATCCGGAGTGGCCGGAGCCGTGAGGCTTACGAAGAACCGCACTGCATTTGGAACGCATCGATTTCATCTTGGCAGTCGGCATCGGGGGTCCCCTGGTTGCACTGCAAATTGTCGTCTAGGCAGTAGAAGTAGTCACTCGCCAATTCCTTGCAGTTGGATCCGCTGGCTTCTTGAATTTGAAATTCAAAGTCGCCGATGCACATCTCCATACTGACGTAATCATCACTGAATTCCGACTCGCCGATGCAGGACTTGAGGTTCTCGCACAGGCGCCGGAGATCATCTCGGTCGGCGACCTCGCCGCGGCACGCCTTCGTCTGGGCGGTGACCTCGGCCGAACACCCACTGCCGTAGGAGACCTGGTTGTTCTGGCATCGGGCGTTTTCAGCCCGGCATTCGAAGACAGCCTCGGTCTTCTGCAGACACTCACCGCTCTTGGTCGAGATCTCGGCGTTGGCCTTCAACGTCGCCGCGCACCCGTCGACGGTGCCATGGGTGCGGTCGAATTGATCGTCCAGGCACTCTTGTTGGACCTCGCAGATCGTCTGATAGGAGCTGGTTGGTTCTTCGGTGCTGCCGCCGCAGGCCGCCAGGGAGGCGACCATGACACAGCCGCACGCCACGGCGATGAGGCGTCGAATTGCACGGCGACTATCGTTCGTAGATTCAGCGGAGTACATCAAATTCCCTCTGTCGATAATATTGTGCGCGAATGTCGTCGATCCTCTACGACCTTAGGCGTTTGAGACGGTGCGGTCAAAAAGTCGCTGTACAAATCGTTGCACTCCTCCGCCGACGCCAGAGCGGGTGTATCTCGAGTGGCAGTGAAGGTAGGTGAAACCAAAAGCCCCCGAGGACCGCGGTGGGTCTTCGGGGGCTTTGGGTTGACGATTGCTCAACCGGGAGCGGTGGCCGTTATAGGCCGCTGCCGCATTCCATCGAAAACTCGGTGATTTCTTCCTGGCACGCCGACGGATCCGGCTGCGGGGCTCCCTGCGTGCACTCGAAGTTCTGGATGAAGCACTCGTAGTAGCCTTGGGCAGCCGTGCCGCACGCGCCGTCGAATCCCTCAAACGAGTTAGTTTGGGTACTCGCGCAGTCCTCGACGGAGTCGTACTGCATGTTGAAGGACTGATCGCCCACGCAGGATTTGATCTCCGAACAGTAGTCCGCAAAGTCAGCCTGCGTCAGTCCACCGTTGTTGTTGCCGTTGCCATTGCCGTTTCCATCGGAGCCACCACAGGCTGCCAGTCCGAAGGTCAGTAGAATGGCGGCGAACGTGAACAGAACAGATTTCGAAGAATGCAACTTCACAGCTTCACCTCGTAGGTACGAAGTAAACGAGTGGCGGGTCTTTCGACATTAATCGGCCCGCATCCCCGAGGGCACATGTACCCACCGTAGACGACAAAATTGTGGATGCGACCACTATTTAACGGTATCTTGAACTGGACGTCAAATTGACGACGTTCGTCGACGTCACCCATCTGCGGCCGGCTCTAGACCGCACCCCAAACTTGATCCGCACTGCGTATCAGATAGTCTAATCCGTTGGGCGTTTGGGTGAACCTCACCTCGTTGTATCGGGTTTTGTCATGAGTCGTATGCGTTTGATTGGAGTTGTGTCGCTCGTGGGCGCCATGGCGCTCGGGGCGTCCGGGTGTCTGTATCAGGCCGCCGCGCCGGTGTCGGAGAACGGCGGGCAGGACGTCGATGAGTCGATGGACGTCATGGACGTCGAGGATGTCGGCGGGGATGTGGCGGACATGGGCCGAGACGTGGGCGACGTGCGGGAAGACATGGGCAACGGCGGGGATGCGACCGATGTCGCCGATACCTCAGACGCGATGGACGTCCGGGAGGACGCCGAACCCGACGTGACGCCAGAGAACGAGCAGAATTGTTCGGACAACGTCGACGGCGACCGCGACGGGCTGACCGACTGCGCGGACACCGACTGCATGCAGGCGAATCGGTGCGGGCGGATCATCTTTGGGATCAGAGAGTTCTCGAATGGCCAGTTCGCCAGCAATGCCAGTCAGGCCTTCCAGGCGGCCAACGAAGCCTGTCGGGGTGCGGCCGCCCAGGTGTCGGGGCTCGACGGAAACGTCGGCTGGACGGCGATAGTTGGCAATCGAGATGATTCGGTCAAAGACCGCGTCGGCGACGACGACGAGGCGGTCTTCAACCTGAATTCGCGGGCGGTGGTCGGCTCCAACTCGTCGTTATTCGACCGCCAAACGTTGAATGCGCCGATCACCGACGTGAACGGCAACACCTTTGGCGCGAACGTGCGCATGTGGACGGGCAGCCGCCCCGATGGCAACAGCCCCAGCGACGACGGCACCACCTGTGCCGACTGGACGGCGACAGAATCCGAGAACATCTTCGACTTCGAGCTCGAAGGTATCGTCGGTGTGCCCTCCTCGCTGAGCAACTGGCTTACAGCGGCGTCGGACAACCGACTGCGCGCCTGCACCGAAACCCACGGGATCTACTGCATCTCCAATTAGGTGGACTCGTCGGCGAGCGTGGGCGCTTTGCCGGGGGTTCCTTCTCGACGCCTGCTTCCCTCCGCTCGGCTGGGGCCTCGCTCCAGTCCAGACGGCGCTCGAAGGACGCCCCGGTCTTGCGCCCGCCCTCGGGCGGATCCGCGAGTCCCGAGTCCGGGTCGGGGCGGCGCGCGGTTGCTTGTGCGACCGGTAGTTGCCAACCTGATGGTGAGTCGCATTTCTCCGCACCGGAGCAATCTATGAATCGAGCACATTGGGTCGGAATTTTGTCGGTTGTCTGGGTCGTCACGCTGGCCGCCTCTGGGTGTGGGGATGGCTCCGGGGAGCCGGCGCCTCAGGATGCCGGCCAGGATATGGCTCAGGATACGACTCCAGACATGGGTCCGCAGGGCGAGCAGGCCTGTTCGAACGGGGTCGACGATGACGAAGACGGGCTTGTCGACTGCGCGGACATGGACTGCCGGCAGGCCGACGGGTGCGGGCCGATCATCTTCGGTGTCGACGAGCTCAGCCAGGGCACCATCGGGACCACGCCCGGTGGGTCGCTGCATTCGGTCGACGCGCTATGCAACAGCAAGGCCAACGAGATCCCCGGGTTGCGCGGCGGCGGCTGGGTGGCCGTCTTCGGCAACGAGGTAGAGACGACCAAAGAGCGTGTCGGCGAGGTCGAGGGCCCGGTCTACAACACGGCCAACGAGGTCGTCGTCGGGGCCGACGGAAACCTGTTCGACCCCGAGGCCTCGCTTGAGGCGACCATACTCGACCGCGACCAACAGGCGTTTAGCTCCGGCACCTACATGTGGACGGGCAGCAATGCCGACGGCACGCTCCCCCAGGGCGATGCCGCCGACACGACGTGTTCGGGCTGGACCGTATCCGATTCGGGCTCCGAAGGCGTGGCCGGCGATGCTTCGTCGGTCGACAACTGGCTGGCGGGGCCCTCGCGAGCGTGCAACGAGATGCTCGGGCTGTACTGCCTGAGCCGCTGATTCGACGATCGTGGGCGCGTCGCCGGGGGTTCCTTCTCGACGCCTGCTTCCCTCCGCTCGGCAGGCGCCTCGCTTCAGTCCAGACGGCGCTCGAAGGAATCCCCGTTCTCGCGCCCACTCTCGGGCGGCTCGGCGAGTACAGCTCCGGGATTCAGGCGGCGCTCGAAGGAATCCCCGTTCTCGCGCCCACTCTCGGGCGGTTCGGCGAGTACAGGTGCGGAGTTGGCATGGGAGTCGATCACGGAAAAGCCCCCGAGGGCCCTGGCGAATCCTCGGGGGCTTTCGTCGTTGGTCGGCGTGGTAGCAGCGGCGGTCAGGCGCCGACGTCCTCACAAGATTCGACGAATTCCTGGCCCTTATCCGGGCACAGTTCATCGGGCCGCGATCCCTGCATGCACTGGAAATTGTTTATCTGGCACCGGAAGAGTTCGGTGGTCGCGTCGCGGCAGGCTCCCTCGGACTGATCGTATGCGGTGTATTGTTGATTCACGCACTGGTCGACGGAGTCCCAGAGGAAGTCCGACTCGCCGACGCAGTCCTTTAGATCCGTACAATAGGAGCGGATTTCGTTCTTCGACAGGTCATTCGAGCCGCCGCAAGCGGTCAGGCCGAAGATGAAGAGACAGGCGGCGACTGCGAGCAGCGCTCGCCGGGCGAAACGATTGTGAGGATTCTTCGAAGAAGCGGAGTTCATTGTATCCCTTATTCGGTACCAAAAAGCCCGGCGGGAGTTCCGGTGCAAACCGGCCCGCATCCCAGAGATTCTGCTATCCCGCCGCGTACGACGAATTCATGGATGCACGGGTAGCGTAGAGGTGATCCGCGCAATTCGTCAAATTCCCGGAATATCGCGTGATGCCCTGAGGAAAGGCAGGAGCCGATGCGTCAGCCGGCGAGTCGCAGTCGAGGAGTCTTCGGGGTCGACCTGCTTCTCGAGACCTGCTTCCCTCGGCTGAACTACGCCTCGGTCCAGACGGTCCTCGAAGCAAGTCGCCGCCCATCGACTCCTTGCGACCCTCGACTACTCGACGTCCAGGTATCCGTTTTCTTCCAGGAAGGAGACGATCCGGGCGGCGCTGACCTTTTCGTCGTCGTCGGCCGCGGTGTCGATTTGGAGTTCGGGGTCGAGGGGTTCTTCGTAGGGGGCGTCGATGCCGGTGAAGTTATCGATCTCGCCGGCGCGGACGCGCTCGTAGAGGCCCTTGGGGTCGCGGTCTTCGCAGACGTCGAGGGGGGCGTCGACGTGGACCTCGATGAATTCGCCGGGATCCATGTTTTGGCGCAGGGCGTCGCGGACTTCGCGGTACGGCGAGATGAACGACGCGATGACGATGGTCCCGGAGTGGACGAAGAGCTTGGCTACTTCGCCGATGCGGCGGATGTTTTCGTTGCGGTCTTCGGCGCTGAATCCGAGGTCCTTGTTGAGCCCGTGGCGGATGTTGTCGCCGTCGAGCATGAAGGTGCGGATGTCGCGCTCGTAGAGCTGGCGCTCCAGCTCCCGGGCGATGGTCGTCTTGCCGGAGCCGGACAGCCCCGTCAGCCAGACGCACGCGCCCTCGTGGCCGCCGAGCTGTTCACGGGCGGCCTGGGTGAGGCCGGATTCCTGCCAGTAGACGTTGTCGGAGGTGTCGGAGTCGTCGGCCATCAGACAGACGCCTGGATGCGGGCTTCGACGTCCTCGCCGCGCAGGTGCGGCAGCAGCGAGTCGACCAGCGAGTCGATGTCCTCTTCGGTCTCGATGTTGACCGCGGTGCGCTCGCCGCCGTTGAGGACGATCTCGACGCCGTCGGTGTCTACTTCGATGGGCACGATCGTCACGGCGCCGGATTTGGCCAGGTAGTTGGCCAACTGGCGCTGGTCGATGCCCTTGGGCACGTGGTCCAGATACATGGCGTTGATGCCGCGGTCGAAGAGCGTGCGCTCGAGCATCACGGCCAGGCGGTCGGCGTCGGCGGCGTGCAGTTCCACGAAGGCTCCCTCGTGGCCGGCGCGGTCGGCGCGCTCGGTTTCGGTCACGCGGCGCAGTTTGCTCTCTTCCTGTCGCTCGGTCTCGATGGGCTCGTCGATGATCCCGCCGCCGGCGACGTCGTATTCGTCGACGATGACGAAGCGTCCCACGGTGGGATGGTCCAGGTAACGGTCGACCGAGATCGGCCGGCGCGTCTCCAGGACGACCTCGGCGACGTCGTAGCGGTTGATGTGGTCGCGCTCTTCCTCGATCGGCTCGAGGTTTGCGCCATCCATGATCCGCTCGATCGACTCCACCGAGCACTCTTCGGCGATGGGCCCGAGCTTCAGTTTGTAGGGCTCACCGGCTTTGAGCGGTTCTTTGCCGAGCCAGAAGAGATTCGCCCGGAACTTCGTCGTCTGCGCGGGCGGGGTCTGGTCTTCGGCGTCGGCGGCGACGTGGCCGCGCTCGACGAAGATCTCTTCGTCCAGGGTGATACCGATCGACTCGCCGACCCGGGCGCTGTCGGGACTGGGGGCGTTCCATGCCTCGATGGTCTCGACCCGCGCGGTCTTTTGGTGGGGCGTAAAGACGAGCTTCTGGCCCACCTCGAGCTCGCCGGATTCGATGCGTCCGGCGAGGATGCGGCGATTGTCGAATCGGTAGATGTCTTGGATGGGAAAGCGCAGGGAGCGCTCGGTCAGTTCCTCGGGCCGGTCGAAGCGGTCGAGTTCCTCGAGGACCGTCGGGCCGTCCCACCAGGGCATGTTTTCGGTCGGGGGATCGACGACGTTGTCGCCGTCGCGCGCCGACGTCGGCACGAACTCCCGGGTCTCGACGCCGATCTCGTCGAGGAATTCGGTGTACTCCTCGACGATCTCGTCGTAGCGATCCTCGGAGTAGTCGACCAAGTCCATCTTGTTGACGACCACCGACACCTGGTCGATGCCCAGCATACTCAGCATGTAGCAGTGCCGTCGGCTCTGTTCCTGCACGCCCTCGTCGGCGGCGATCAAAAGCAGCGCCGCGTCGGCCTGGGCGGCGCCGGTGACCATGTTCTTGAGGAACTCCTTGTGGCCCGGCGCGTCGATAATCGTGTACGGGCGCAGATCGGTCTCGAACCAGATCTGGGCCGTGTCGATGGTGATGTTCTGGTTGCGCTCGGCCTGCAGGGCGTCGAGCAGAAAGGCCCACTCAAAGGGGACGCCACGTTTTTCGCAGGTCGACTTCACCTTCTCGTATTTGCCGTCCTCCAGCGAATCGGTCTCGTAGAGGAGTCGGCCCACGAGCGTCGATTTGCCGTGGTCCACGTGGCCGACGATGGCCGTCTTCAGGGGCTTCTCAGACGTACTTGGCGCAACAGATGGCATAGTTCGCTATCTTGCGGGGCGCGAAGTCGGGGCCCGTTCAGATACCTTGCTAGAGTAGAACTTTCTCGGTCTCACCTGATTCAGACTACATGTACCCGCTGGCGCGAAGCTCCTCGAAGGCGCCCTCGGACTCCTGGTCCTGGGCGCGCGTCGAGCGCTCGGCGATCCGCGTCGCCTTCAATTCCTTGACGATCTCGGGGACCGTGTCGGCCTCGGAGTCGACCGGAAACGTGCAGGGCCCGCAGCCGAGGCTTCGAAACCGCTTGCCGTCTTCGTCGGCGAAGTAGAGGTTCAGCGTCGGAATCTGCTCGCGGTCGATGTACTCCCAGATGTTGATCTCGGTCCAGTGCAAAAGCGGGTGGATCCGCAGGTGCGTGCCCGGCTCGAAATCGGTCTTGTACTGACTCCAGAATTCGGGCGGCTGGTCGCGGTAGTCCCAGTCGAAGTTTTTGTCGCGCGGCGAGAAGTACCGCTCCTTGGCGCGCGTGCCCTCTTCGTCGCGGCGGATGCCGGCGAAGATGCCTTCGAATCCGTGCTCGTCGATGACCTGCTGCATCGGGTCACGCTTGAGCGCCTTGCAGCAATCCACGCGGCTGAGATCGCCGTCGGGATAGGTGTCTTTGTCCTGAATCTTCGACGTGTTCTGGCCGATCACCAGGTCCAGGTCCCACTTGTCCGCGTAGTGGTCGCGGAAGTCGATCATCTGCGGGATCAGGTAGCTGGTGTCGACGTGGATGATCGGAAATGGCACGTGGCCGAAGAAGGCCTTTCGGGCCAGCCACAGCAGCACGCTCGAATCTTTGCCCATGCTCCAGAGCATGCCCAGATTTTCGAACTGGTTGAAGGCCTCGCGCAGGATGAAGATGCTGCGGGCCTCCAGCTCATCGAGGTGGTCGTAATCGGGCATGTCGTCCCGATCCGAGTATCGCCAATCGGGCGTCTCCAGAGCGGTCTCGCCGCCCTGGTGCTTCGTGCTGCGTTCGATCTCGGACTGTACAATCATGATTGCGATCCCTCTTTGGCTGTGTCGCTCGCCAACTGCACGATGATTCCAATCTCACAAGGTATAGCTGATTTCAAGCATTCGCCCATATTTCTGCGAGAGAATCGGGATCCGCCCCGATGCGGTCTAGCCCACGAACCGTCCACATCAGCACCATCGTGCGAAAAATCCCACGCCGCTGCCAGCGGCGACCGGAGATTCTCAGCGGCGTGTCCAAAATGGCGGGATTGGTATGGCGCCGAAGCCGCCGCGCCAGCACGTTCGCCTCCAGGATCGGCTGCTCGGGAAACCCGCCCACCTGATCAAACAACTCGCGGTCCACGAAGAGTCCCTGGTCGCCGGTGGCGCTTCGAAACCGCCGCGTCCGCCAGTTGATGCCGTGCTGCATGACCTCCAGGCCCAGCGGGTGGCTGTCCTCGGTGGGCGCCTCCACCAGAATCTCGACTTCGCTCCAGCCGGCCCGCGTCGCGGGAGTGATGGAATCGACGAGCTCCCGCAGCCACCCCGGACTGACCAGCGTGTCGGCGTGCAAAAAGACCAGTGTTTCGCCGGTCGCCGCGCATGCGCCCTTATTTAACTGGTGCGCGCGCTGGCAGGTATTCGTGGTGATGAACCGGGCGCCGCCTGCCTCGGCGAGTTCGGCCGTGTCGTCGGTGCTTTTTGCGTCGACGACGATGATCTCGGAATCATCGGTGAGGCCGGTGGCGCGCAGACTGGCCCGCAGGGCTGCCAGATGGTGGGGCAGCCAGGCAGACTCGTTATGGGTCGGGATGATGAAGGAGAGGTTCATACGGGTATGATGAGGATCTGCCGCGGGTGGGCAAGGCGCGGATGGTCAGGGCGAGGGCGGGCTGGATCTGGTGGGTCGTGGCGGGACACCCCGGGCTCCCTGTCGGTCGCACCGGGGTTAGGCGTCTACCCGAAGACTTCGATCACTTCGCCATTTGCCGAGCCGTTCAGGCTCTGGACGTACGCTTTTGCGACGTCGGCGGCCGGGACGCCGTCGGAGGGATCGCGGCCCATCTGCTCGAGGGTTTCGGCCACCCAGCCGGGGCTGACGCAATTGACCCGTAGGTCGGGGCCGAGCTCCAGGGCGGCGCCGCGCATAAAGCCTTCGACGCCGGCGTTGACCAGACTGATGGCCGCGCTGCCCTCCATGGGCTGTCGGGAGAGGACGCCCGTGGTCAGGGTGATGGAGCCGCCATCGGCGATGTACTCGTGACCCACGCGGACCAGATTGACCTGCCCCATGAGTTTGTTTCGCAGGCCGACTTCGAAGTCGTCGTCGGTGAGGTCGACGAGCGGTCCGAACTTCGCCTCGCCGGCGGCGCTGACGACGTGGTCGACCTCGCCGACGGTATCGAAGAGCTGCTGGATCGACGATTTGGAAGCTATGTCGACCTGGTGCTCGCCGGAGGAGTGACCGACCACGGTGACGTCGTGGTCGGGTTGAAGTGCTTCGACAACCGCGCTGCCCAGTAGTCCCGTTCCGCCTACGACCATGATTCGGCTCATTGCTGTGTCCTCTGATGAAAATGGAATGAGTACAGACCGCGTGCTTTGGAAGGTAGGTCGGGGGAGGTGTAGATCAACTCGGGTTGCTCGGAATGCCTGCGGCGGGGTTGTGGTTGATTAGAATGGCGATATCGGTAAAATAGCCAGTCGGTAATCCACGTCTCGCTTTGTAGAGCCTCGATGGCTGAAGGTGAACACAATCAGGGTATGCGCCGCGCCCGGTCCGTACGAGGGTTGAGCTGCGTCGTGGCCGTGATGGTGGTGTCGCTGTGGGCCGCGGGGTCTGCGGCGCAGACCGGATCCTGGGGCGCGGGTCCCGGGTCGAGCCGGTGTGTGCTGAATCCGACCGCCGACGGGGGCTTCGAGGGCCATCTGTCGAAGACCGAGCGGGCGACGCGGCGGATGAGTCAGTCGACGGATGGCTGTGAGTCCGGCGGGCGAGCATCTGATTCGAACAACGTCTGTTTTGAAGGGGCCGGGGCGCCGGCGACGGTGAGTCCCGAGGTTGTCTTCGGGGATTTCTGGGGCACCACCCGGCTGCCGACCAGCACGCCGGACCGAGGCGAGCGCTTCGAGCGGATCTTCCCCGACGGTGCGTTCGCCTCTCATAGCGGGCCCGTCGGGACGCCCGACGAGCCCGACCCGAAGTACGCGTGCACGTCCGATCCGGACATGTGTCAGAGTGTGCCGCCCGGTCCGACGACCTTGAAGGTCGAGGTTACGGCGCCGGCGGCCGAACTGGAGGCTCGTCTCGAAGAGATCGACGAGCCGCACATCGAACAGGACGATTCCCGAACATCGCTTCGTGTTGGCCCCGCCCGGGGTCACGACGGCGAGGTTTTCCAACCGCCTCGCCTGGGCTGAAGCACCCCCAAGAGAACAATTTGTAGGACAATCGACTTACGCTGCACGTGTGCTATAGCTGCAGCGCAACGTTTCATCGCAACCTAGAGGAGATACCCTCATGGCTAGTAAATCGAGTAGTTCCAGCAACATTCTGGCGATCATCGTGGTCGCCGCCCTCGCCTTTGCAGGCGGGTTTCTCGTCAAGAATCTGACCGGTGGCCCCTCCGGCGACTCGGACAAGCAGGGCAGCGCGGCTGCTCCCAGCGCCGAAGGTGAAGCCGGAGACAGCTCCGAGATTCCCATCGGCGAAAGTCCCATCAAAGGACCGAAGGACGCGCCGGTCACCATCGTCGAGTTCTCCGACTTCCAATGTCCCTTCTGCTCGAAGGGCGAAGACCGCCTCAAGAAGGTACGCGAAAACTACCCCGACAAGGTCCGCGTGGTCTTCAAGCACTACCCGCTGCCGATGCACAAGCAGGCCCACGAGGCGTCTCGCGCCGCGATGGCCGCCGGTGAGCAGGGCAAGTTCTGGGAGATGCACGACAAGCTGTTTGCCAACCAGAAGAAATTCGCCGAAGGCAAGATGAAAGAGCTTGCGGCGGGCTGGGCCAAAGAGATCGGCCTGGACGTCGAGAAGTTCAAGAAGGACTACACCGAAAACAAAGAGCAATATCTGTCCAAGATCGACGAGGACATGAGCCTGGGCAAAGAGCTGGGTGTGCGCGGCACGCCCCACTTCCTGATCAACGGCGAAGCACTCAGTGGTGCGCAGCCGTACTCGAAGTTCGAGTCGGTCATCGACTCGAAGCTCGAGCAGGCCAACGAGATGCTCGAAGGCGGCGTGGCCAAGTCGAATCTGTACGCCGAAGCCGTCAAGAAGAACTTCGAGTCGTCGGGTAACAAGGGCAACAACAAGAAGCCGAGCCCGAAGAAGAAGAAGACCAAGGTCGAGAACGTGCCCGTGTCGGATGACGACGCGATGTACGGCGCCACCGAAGACTACCTTGTGACCGTGGTCGAATTCTCGGACTTCGAATGTCCCTTCTGCGACAAGGCGCTGCCGGCGGTCAACAAGATCAAAGAGAACTTCAGCGACCAGGTCCGGCTCGTCTTCAAACACCGTCCCCTGAGCTTCCACAAGCAGGCGGAAGGTGCCGCCAAGGCCGCGATTGCCGCTCAGATGCAGGGCAAATTCTGGGAGATGCACGACAAGCTGTTCGCCAACCAGAAGAAGCTCGGCGAGGACTTCTACGTCAAGGCCGCCAAGGACCTCGGCCTGAACGTCGAGAAGTTCAAAAAGGACATGAACTCCGACAAGGTCGCCCAGCAGCTCAAGAACGACACCAAAGTCGCCGGCAACGTCGGCGCGAACGGTACGCCCACCTTCTTCATCAACGGCGTGAAAGTCGTGGGTGCCCAGCCCTACAGCCGCTTCGAGAGTGAGATCGAGAAGCAGATCAAGCTGGCCAAGAAGATCAAGGAAGAGAAGGGCGTCAGCGGCGAGAAGCTGTACGAAGCGGTCGTCGCCAAGAACAAGAAAGACGCCGATTCGGCCGCCGGCGGAGGCAACAAGCCCTCGCCGAGCAAGGACAAGCCGGCTCCGAAGGTCGATACCGAGAAGCTGACGATCGGCGACTCGCCGGTCAAAGGCCCGGAAGACGCGCCGGTCACGGTCTACGAGTTCTCGGACTTTGAATGTCCGTACTGCTCGAAGGCCAAGGACACCTTCGAAGGCGTCCTCAAGGACTACGAAGGCAAGGTCAAGGTCGTCCACAAGAACTACCCGCTGCCGTTCCACAAGGCAGCCAAACCCGCGGCCCACGCGGCGCTGGCGGCCCAGGAGCAGGGCAAGTTCTGGGAGATGTACGACCTGCTGTTCAAAAACCAGAAACAGCTCGACCAGTCGACCGACACCTACGTCGGCTACGCCAAAGAGCTGGGCCTGAATGTCGAGAAGTTCAAAAAGGACATGAAGGCCGCCGCCGACTCGAACACCATCAAAGAGGACATGGCCATGGGGAAAGAGGTCGGTGTGCGTGGCACGCCCGCCTACTTCATCAATGGTCAGCGCCTCGTCGGTGCCCAGCCGGCCTCGAAATTCAAGAGCGCCATCGACTCGGCGCTCGAGGATGGCTAAATCGGTTGGCCGTAACGGCTAGCTGAAAACCGAGATGGGAGCCCCCGCTTCGGCGGGGGCTTTCGTCTAATTCCCACCTTTTGAATTCCGACCATATGGCAGATATCCGAGGCTTTCGCAGCGTCCGCTACAACTTCGAGGACGTGTGTTGTGACCCCGAGGAGTTGCTGGCGCCGCCCTACGACGTCATCACGGGGGACATCCTCGACGAACTCTACGAAGAGCATCCGCGCAATGTGGTGCGGCTGATTCTAAACCGCGCCCAGGATCGCGACACCGGCGAGAACAACCGGTATACGCGTGCCCGGCGCAACCTCTTCGACTGGCTGGCCGAGGGCGTGCTCACCATCGACGACGAGCGCGGACTCTACGTCCATTACCAGGATTTCGACGATGACCAGGGCCACGAGTTCACCCGCCGCGGGTTTCTGGGCGTGGTGCGCTTGTCTGACTACGAGGAAAACGTCGTGTTACCCCACGAGCGTACCCTCAACGGGCCCAAGGAAGACCGACTGGAGCTGATGAAGTCCGTCGACGCGAACCTGTCGCCGGTCTTCTTGCTGTACGACGACCCCGACGGCGAGGTCGACGATCTGCTCGCCGATCAGATAAATGTCGACGAGCCGCTGGTCGACATCGCCACCGAGCCCAACGACGTGCGCGGCCGGCTGTGGCCCGTCTTCGACGAGGAGACCGAGGCGAAACTCAACGAGATCTTCCAGGACAAGAAGCTGCTCATCGCCGACGGCCACCATCGCTACGAAACCGCGCTGGAGTACCGGGACTTTCGCCGCCGCGCCGCCGAGGAGCCCGTCAATGAAGATGCGCCCTACGAATTCATGATGGCGTACTTCGTGAACATGCGCGATCCCGGCCTGCAGATCTTCCCGACGCACCGCATTCTTCGGGGTCTACAGAAATTCGATGCGCCGCGGCTGTGGGCGATGCTGCAGGACTCGTCGTTCTTTCAGATCGAGCCGCTGTCGGACCGCATGACCGACCAGCCCGACACCCTGGTCGAGCACCTGCGAGACGCCGGCGACGAATGCCCGAGCTTCATGATGCTCGGCCAGGAGCTCGAGCAGCCGCTACTGGTGAGGTTTGTCGGCGAGCTCGGCGCGTCTTTCTTTGACGACGACACCGGCGAGCAGGTCCGAAAGCTAGATACGACGATCCTGCACGAGGCGATCTTCGACAACATGCTCGGGATCGACAAAGAGGCGCAGGCCGAAAACGACTTTCTCAAGTACACCCGCGATCTCGACGAGGCCGTCGGCGCCGCCGAATCGGGCGACGGCCAGCTCGTCGTGCTGATGAATCCCACGCCGATCGAGCACGTCGTCGATGTCTGCAACGCCGGCGAGAAGATGCCCCAGAAGTCGACCTACTTTTATCCGAAAGTGATGAGTGGGTTGGCGATTAATCTCTTGTAGGGCGGACGGCGATCTTCGCAGTACGGGGATGGACACCCCGGGCTCCCTTCGGTCGCGCCGGGGTTTGGTGGATCGTGGATCTGCGTGGTGCGGGGATGGTCATCCCCGGGCTCCCTACGGTCGCATCGGGGTGAAAGATACGCGCCTGCGGCGCGCCCCGACTGACGATGCTCCCACGAATGCTTATTTTGGCGGAGCAATCACGTCCGTGCTTGTGGGGATTTTCAAGCACGGGCTCAGCAGGCTGTTGAAGTGCGTGCTTGCGGACTATTGCGGGGACATCGTGAGTAGACGACTATACTGGCTTGCGGGGGGCGTCGCGGTCGTGGTGGCTGCCGTGGTGCTCTGGTGGGGGCTCTCCTCTGCGGAGACCGTGGAGACGGCGCGGGTGCAGCAGCGCGAGGTCGTCGAGCTGTACGTGGCGACCGGGCGCATCGAGGCCCGTCGTACCAGCGAGGTCGGTGTTCGCATCGGCGGTACCGTCGAGCGGGTCCTCGTCGATGAGGGAGACGAAGTCGAGCGCGGGGATCCCTTGGTCGAGATTCGTCCGAGAGATGCCGAACTCGCAGTCGACCAGATGAAGGCGCGGGTCGAGACGCTTCGCAACGAACTCCAGGAGATCAAACGCGGCCCGACGCAGGCCGAGATCGACGCGGCTCGTGCCGAGGTCGACCAATTCGAGGCTCGGCGCGCCCAGACCGACCGGGATCTGAAGCGAACAAAGGCGCTACACGACCAGCAGGTCATGACCGCGCAGCGGCTCGAAGAGGCGCGGACCGCTGCTGCCCAGGCCGAGGCGCAACTCGCCCAGGCGAAAGCGCGGCTCCAGCGGCTGAGGGAGCGTCCACTTCCAGAGCAGGTCGGAGCGGCCCGCTACCGGCTCAAGCAGGCCGAAGTCGATCTAGAGAAGGCCCGCGATGACGTCGCCGAGACGACCGTGAGGGCTCCGTTCGCCGGGCTCGTCCTGTCGGTCAGTGCCGACGACGGCGAGCAGCTCAGCCCCAATCAGGCAGTCGCTCGGCTGGCCGACATGTCGAGCGCCGAGATCTATGCGGAGGTCGACGAGGATTACTTCGGCCGGATCCAGAAGGGCCAGCCGGCGACGTTGATCTTTCCGTCGATGCCGGCCGAGACCTACGAGGCGACGGTCCGGCAGGTCGGCCCCGAGATTTCGACCGACCGCGGGGTCGTGGGCATTCATCTCGATCCGAGCTCCCTGCCCGACAACGCCTTTCCCGGGCTGACCGTCGACGTCAACATCGAGGTCGAGCGGTTCGATAAGGCCCTGGCGGTGCCTGCTGACGCCGTGGTCCGGGATCCGTCGGGTACCTTTGTGCTGATCATCGAAGAGGGGCGGGCGACTCGAAAACCCGTCGACATCCGTGCCCGCGGCGAGGTCTGGATGGCCGTCGATGGGGTCGACGAAGGGAGGCGCATCGTCCGAAACGCGGCCCGCGTAGAGGCGGGAGACGCCGTCGCACCGAAGGAGGGAGAGGCGAGTGGAGGTGCACCGTGATCCCGGACCGCCTCTCATGGAGTGTGGCGTGGCGCAGCCTGCTTCGCTCCAAGCGGCTGACGGTTCTGACCCTGGTGGTGCTGTCGGTCAGTATCATCCTGGTGGTCTTTCTGACGGCGTTGATCGACGGTCTGGAGCGTCAGCTCGTCGAAGAGACGACCGGCGCGATCCCGCACATCGTCATCGAGCCGCAAGAGCGCGAAGCCATCGCTCTGTGGGAGCGGACCCAAACGGCCGACCGACCGGATTCGCCACTTTACGTCGGCGAACGCACCACGCTGACCAGCCAGAAGGGCGCCATCGACAACTGGAGGCGATGGGCCGACCTGGCAGCCGACTTCGACCCACAGATCGAAGGCGTGTCGCCGGCCGCCGAGGGGCGAGGGTTCGTCATCCGCGGCGAAAAAAAGGAGGCCGTCCGGCTGTACGGCGTCGAGCCGCGCCGCTTCGACCGTCTCGTGCCGATTCAGGAGAATCTCGTCGAAGGTCGATTCTACGAATTGAGTCCCGGCGAGGTCACCGTCGGCTATCAACTCGCCCAGGAGATGGGCGTCGGCATCGGGGACCGCCTCCAGGTCACGCCCCCAGAGGCAGCCGGTCGGAGCATGCGCGTGGTCGGGCTGTTCGAGACCGGGTTTGGCGCCATCGACCAGGGCACGGTCTTTATGCGGCTGGGCGACGGGCAGTCCCTGTTCGGCCTGGGGTCGTCGGTCAACTCCGTCGGCATCGAGGTTCGCGATGTCTTCGAGGCCGACCGTCTCGCCGCCCAACTGCAGCGCCAGGTCCCCTACAAGGTCAAAAGCTGGATCGCCGACAACGAACGTCTGCTTCGCGCCCTCGAGGGACAGGGGCGCTCCAGCGATCTCATCATCTTCTTTACCGCCGTCGCAGCCGCGTTTGCCGTCGCCAGCATTTTGATCGTCCTGGTCACCAACAAGCTCCCCGAGATCGGCATCCTCAAGGCGATGGGCGCGACGCGTCGCCAGATTCGGACTATCTTTGCCCTGGAGGGCGTGCTGTTGTCGCTGGTCGGCGGCATCCTCGGCGCGGCGGCCGGGGTCTTGGTCGTCGAATCGCTCAGGGGCCTCAAGGGACCGCCGACCGCCGCCGGCCGGCGTGAGCCGCTGTTCCCCTTCGAGCTCGGTCCCGAACTGATCATCGGGACCATCGTCGGGGCCGTCATCATCGGATTTTTGGCCTCGCTCATCCCGGCGGCACGCGCCTCCGACGTCGACCCGATCGAGGTGATCCGCAGTGGATGAGTTGACCGACAAACAGCGCCGCCGTCGGGAGGCCTCGACGGCCGGCGAGACGATCCTGCAACTCGAGGATATCCACAAAACCTACACCAATGGCGTCGATGAGGAGGTCCTCTTCGGCATCGACCTCGAGATGAAGGCTGGCGATTTCGCCGTCTTGGTCGGCAAGAGTGGTTCGGGCAAAACCACGCTGTTGAACATCATCGGATTGCTCGACAAGCCGACCTCGGGCCGGCTCACCCTGGACGGCCGCGACATCTCGACCCTCGAAGAGGACGAGCGGGCCAAACTGCGCCGAGAGTACCTCGGCTTTATCTTCCAGTTCCACCACCTGCTGCCGGATTTCAACGTGCTGGAGAATGTGCTGATGCCCTGTCGCATTCGCGGCAGAACGTACGAAGAGGAGGCCCACGACCGGGCCGTCGAGATGCTCGAGATGGTCGAACTCGGCGACAAGATCCACACACCCGTCACCGACTTGTCGGGCGGCCAGCAACAACGGGTCGCTACCGTCCGCGCCTTCGCCAACGACCCGACCATCGTCCTGGCCGACGAGCCGACCGGCAGCCTCGATACCGAGACCTCCCGGACGGTCATGGCGCTGATGCGCGAGATCAATCAGGAGACGGGGACGACGTTTCTGATGGTCACCCACGACGAAGAGCTGACGAGTTACGCCGACCGCGTCATCGAACTCAGAGATGGTAAGGTGTTGGATGATCGGCGGGTGTAGATGGTCATCCCCGGGCTCCCTACGGTCGCATCGGGGTGAAAGATACGCGCCTGCGGCGCGCCCCGACTGACGATGCTTCCACGAATGCTGATTTTAGCGGAGCAATCACGTCCGTGCTTGTGGGGATTTTCAAGCACGGGCTCAGCAGGCTGCTGAAGTGCGTGCTTGCGGACTATTGTAGGCCCACGGTTGGCGTGTACGGCTGGATCGACTCAAACGGGGTGTTCGCGGCGGCGCGGGGCGCCGCCGTATCGTTGACCTCAATGCGATGGCCGCGCCCCGTTTTTTAAACGGGCGCGGCCTGAGCCTGGGGTTAAAAAAGCGCAGTTGGCTACCACCCACGTTACGTGGCGCACGCCCGCTACCCCCGGCGCGGCCTGAGCCTGGGGTTGACCAACGAACTTGCCTCTCAGGGGCTAAGTTGTCAGGATGCAAGGGCCTCACGCCACTGAACGAGGACAGCCATGGCTGACGACGATTCGAGTCAAAACCGTAAGACGCTGCGCAGCTTCTACGCCCGCGATTATCTGTGGGAGTTGTTCGAGTACATGAGCGAGGAGCTCGGGTGCTCGACGGAGTACTTGCTCAACGAGGCGATGCGCGAGTACGCCAAAAAGCGGGATTTCAAACCCAGCGATCGTACCGACGGCAAGTCCAAGACCTTCAGTGGGGCGACGTTGCACGAGCCGCCGGGAGCGTCGAAGAATCGTCAGGAGCCGCCGCCCCCACCGTCATCGAGCGAAAGATCCGGCGGTGAGTCCGGCGATGGCGAGCTCGTGATGATCTTCGATGGCGAGGAGCGCCCGGTCGGCAAGGAGCGATTCGTCATCGGTCGGGCCAAGCAGGACAGCGACCTGACGATCCGCGACGGCAACGTCTCGCGGCAACACTGCGCCATCGTCAAAAAGGACGACGACTGGTTCATCAAGGACCTCGACAGCACCAACGGCGTGGAGCATCGGGGCAGTCGCATCGAGTCCAAAAAGATCGAGGACGGCGACGTCTTTTATCTGTGCGACCACCCGCTGCAGTTTACGTTTCGATAGATTTCCCTACAGACCCGGTTTGAAGTGACTGATTCCGTCGAACAGATCGACGATGACCTGTGGGCGATCGAACTCACGCGTCGCGATGCGTGGCCCGAGTCGCTGAGCGACCCGAACCGCGTCTACATCATCGGCGGCGACAATCCGGCGATGATCAATGCCGGCCACCCCAGCCAGGGCGACGAGCTCGTCGAGGCAATCGAGGCGATCGACGACCCCCGTGTGGAGCCCGCCCGCATTCTTCGGGTGGTCCATACGAGCTGGTCGATCGACGTGTTGGGCGGGGCCGTCAATTTTCCCGACGCCGACCACTTCGTCTCGAGCCCCGACATGATCCGCCCGTCGCGCTACGAGGCGCTCATCGCCGAGCGCCGCGACGGGTTTCGCCAGCTCGCCGAGGGGGCGGCCCAGCAGGAGCCAAACGGCGACATGGATGCGGTCGACGACTTCATCGACACCTACTGGCCCGAGATGCCCCGGTCGCTGCCCATCATTCCGATTCGAAACGGGCAGACCGTGCGGGCCGGGTCCGCCGAGCTGGAGGTCATGGGCGCCGAAGGCCCCGGACCGGGCAACGTGGCGCTTTTGGAGCGGGAGCGCGACTGGTTGTTTTGCGGCGATATGACCACCAGCGGGCTGCCCTACCAGCTTCGGGACCTGCGCAGCTACATGGTCGCTCTGGAACGGCTGCTCGACCTGGATATCGGCTGGCTTCTGCCCAACCGCGACCGGCCCAAGCGCCGCGGTGACTGGGCGATTCGCTCGGCCATCACCTTTATCAACAACTTCATGAGCAACGCGCCCTCGGCGATGTTCGAGAAGCCGACGCTTCTGGAATTCGTCGAGCGTGACCTGGGTTATCGCCCCGATGACTTCGTGGAACTCGTCTGGAAGGCGAGCCTGTACCGCGAGATGATGGACGAGCTGGTGCGCTCGAAGATGATCGAATCCGAGGGTACGGGCATCGAGCGCGTCTACGGCGTCAATATCGATGACCCGCGCGGCGAAATCCGCGACCACGGGCGCACCCAACCGGAGCAATGAACCGAGACGTCACACGCGATACCCTGGCCGACGGGGCCCTGACCATCCTTCAGGGGCGCGACGGATTTCGCTTTGGGATCGATGCGGTGATGTTGGCCACCGACCTGCCGGAATTTGATCCCGAGGGGACCGTCGTCGACCTGGGCGCCGGTCAGGGAGCGGTGGGTCTGAGCGTGGCCGTGTCGAATCCGCGGGCCCGGGTGATCTGTGTGGAGCGGCAGCCGTCTCTGTTGGAGCTTTTGCGCGAGAATATCGAGATCAACGACCTGAAGGATCGCGTCGAGGCGCGGCAGGGCGATGTGCGCGACCACCGGGAGGCGCTGGAACCCCACACGGCCGACCTGGTCGTCTGTAATCCGCCGTATTACCGCCAGGGCGAGCGGCGGCCCGGGTCGAGCGACGAACGGGCAGCGGCACGGATCGAGATGAACGGCACCCTGGCGGATTTCGTCGATGCGGCGGCCTACGTGCTCGATCAGCGCGGGCGGCTCAAGATCATCGTGCCACCGCTGCGGCTGGGCGACCTCTACGCCGCGGCCGCCGACACCGATCTGTCGTTCGAGACGATGCGCTACTACCACGCCCGCCCCGACGAGGACGCTTATCTGGTCGAATGCGTGCTGCGCCGTGGCGGCGCCCCCGACATTCGCGTGCGACCGCCGCTGTACCAGTACGGCCGCGAGGGCTCCGATTACGGCCCCGAGGTTCAGAAGCGACTGGCGAGCCTGGGGGCGACGTGAAGCGTTCGGCGTATGCGACAATAGTGGCCTGTCCTCTGGCAGCCTGCCTTCTGGCGACCGGATGCGCCACGCCCCCCGACGAGCAGCCGACGCCCCTCGAGCAGGCCCGACAGGCCGGAGAGCGGCAGGTCGACCGCGCCGTCGAGAGCGGCTACCGAGCCTCCGAAAACCAGTCGGCCTACACCGTGCGCATTCGGCACAATCCCCCGAGGTGCGACGCGCCGCCCTTCGAGGCGTTCATCCACGGCCGTTGGACGCGGGTTTATCTGGAGGCGGGCCGCCAGCAACGCAAGGCCATCGAGGGTTTCAAGAAAGAGGCGTCGACGTTAGGGACCCGCACCGTCCGCGGGGCCCCCTCCGGATGGCGTCGCGCCGAGACCGACGTCCGCTACATGACGTTCTACGTCGAGGAATTCGAGCCGTGATACGCCCATGACCACTGAACGCATCGACAAATTGATCAACGACCGCGGTCTGGTCCGCAGTCGATCGCGCGCCAAGCGACGGATCATGGCCGGCGAGGTCTTCGTGGATGGCCAGCGAGTCGACAAGGCGGGCACTCAGGTGCCGGTCGATGCCGAGATCGAGCTGCGCGGCGACGAGAACCCCTACGTCTCGCGGGGTGGTCTCAAACTGGAAGGCGCGCTGGATGAATTCGGCTACGATCCCGCCGGCAAGACCGTCATCGACGTGGGCGCCTCGACGGGTGGATTCACCGACTGCGTGCTCCAGCGCGGGGCCCGCCACGTCTACGCGGTCGACGTCGGGTACGGCCAGCTCGCCTGGAAGCTGCGCCAGGACGAACGGGTGACCGTCATCGAGCGCACCAACATCCGCGAGATGGAAGCCGACCGGATCGACGAGCCCTGCGACCTGGCCGTCATCGATTGTTCGTTCATCTCGCTTGAGCTGGTCCTACCCAATACGCTCAAGTTTTTGACCGACGACGCCGACGTCATCGCCCTGATCAAACCGCAGTTCGAGGCGGGCAAAGAAAACGTCGGCAAGGGAGGCGTGGTGCGCGACGAAGAGATCCGTCAGCGGACCATCGAAAACGTCATCCAGGGCGCCGAAAACCTGGGCATGGAGCTGGTGGATTCGACCGATTCCGACAAACACGGCCCGGCCGGCAACGTCGAGCACCTGGCGTGGTTTCGTCGGACCTGAACGGGGCCAAATCACCCGTCGGAGTCCTCGACGGCATCCTCGCCTTTGATGGCCTTGAGGTCCTTTTTGTAGACGTCGGCAAAGAAGACCGCACGGCCCTCCTCGGAGGGGCGTACCGTGAAGTACTCCACGTGCACCGGGATCTTCTCTTTTAGAAAGACCGGCTTGTAGGTGTAGACGGTCTCCTCTTTCTTTTCGCCGGTCTCCTCGTCTTTGACCATCTTCTTTCGGCCGCGCATCAGTTGCGGCACGTTGATCTCGTCGAACTGGCCGGTCTCCCTGAGCAGAAATTCGGCCATCTCCATGGGCTTCTCCATGCGCATGCACCCGTGGCTAAACGCCCGCAGGGTCTGCGAAAAGAGGTCCTTTTTGGGCGTGTCGTGCAAGTACACCGAGTAGGGATTCGGGAAGATCACCTTCACCCGCCCCAGCGCGTTTTCGTCGCCCTGCTTCTGGCGCACGTACTCCCATTTTTGCCCCGGATACATCACCTTGTAGTCGTTTTCCTCGTACCACTCGGGGATGTTGTCGGGGTCGGTCTCGCTGACGTCGACCTTGCCGGTCTTCGGGTCCAGGTACGGCAGGGTCTGCGCGAGCGGCGAGCTCTTTTCGCCCTCTTTGCCCTGCTTGTCGGCTGCCGGTGGCGTCGGTTTCGGGGCCGCGTTTTTGTCTGCTTTTTTGTCGGCCGAGCCACCCGATTCGATGGCCCGATACGTAGAGATCAACTCCCGGATCTTGTCGACGTCAAAGACGATGACCTTCTGTTCCAGGAAGTCCTCTTTGCCCTTTCGGTACAGATCCGAGATGTCGACCTCGGGCTCCTTCGCCTTCTCGTCATTTTTGCCCTTTTTGTTCTGGCCGTCGGCGGACTCGTCCCCGGCCAGATCCGAGGGCGGGCTCACCGCAGCCTCTGATTCCTCGGGGACATCATCGGGCCGTTCGCTGGGCGCGTCGCCCTCGGAGGACGGCTGCTCCGAGTCGGCCCCACGATTTCGACCCTCGCGATTTGGACCCTGCGCGACCAGATAGGTTCCGTCGTCGCCCTGTTGCTTGCGGGCCTGGTCGTCGGATGCGCCGCTGGACTCGTCGCCGGATTTTCCGTCGAATATGCGCTTAAAGAACGGCTTTTTCTCTTGTTTTTGTTCGTGTTCCTGCACCTTCTCGCGCATGGTCCGAAGCTTCGTCAGGTACTTTTCTTCGAGTGACTTGCGCGCCTTCGGCAGGATCTCCTCGCGGCGAATCCGGTCGGTGATGTTCCAGTACGGGTTGTAGATGACCCGGTCGACATACGCGCTCAACTCCGGCGTGTGATTCGGGTGCTCGGTCTCGCCGGTCTTCTTGTTCGTCTTCGACCTGGTGTTGCCGACTACGATGGGGAAGTGCATCTTGCGGTTCCCCTGCTTCCAGATCTCGACGGTGTATTCGGGGATGTTCACCATCAGGTACAGCTCGTCGCCGTGGTCGACGTTGGATTCGCGCCAGCGCTCCAGGTTCAGCGCGAGCTGCTGGGTGCGCCACTTGGCCGGCTTGTTGAGGCTGCTGCGGAAGGTGCCGTAGGTGCTGCCCGTCACGCGGATCTGATGGTGGCGCTGGTAGTTTTCGACCGCCGCCTCCAGATCTGCCCCGAACGTGGCATCGAAGGGCGGCTCCTTCTCGTAGTAATCCTCGGCGTGCAGTCGCTCTTTGAGTGCGGTGACCGCCGGGCCGGTGGAGCCGCGGCGCATGAATTCGGGCGGGATCGGATCCCACCCGCCATCTGCGACGATCTTCTTGTAGCGCTGATACTCGGCGCGCAGCCCGTCGTAGTCGGGGTGCTGGGGCGCCAGATTCTCGAGCACGGCGTCGGCCGCCTGGCGGTCTTCGGCCTCCAGAAGGTCGGTCAACGTCTGGCGCATCCGCTCGTGCAGGATCGCCGTCTCGCGGGTATTGCTCGTCTGATTGGCAATTCGCGCGGCCTTTCTCCAGACCTGGCCTCCCACGTATTCGCCCTTCGCTTCGTCGGGCCGTTCACCCTCGGTGTGGGGCAGGCTCCAGTAGTCGTCCTCGCGCTGGTGGACGAAGATCTCGGAGACCCGAAAATGCTTCAGCTTGCGGCTGTACCTCAGGGCGCGTCGGGCGAGTTCGTGTTCGAGTTCGGCCCGTTTTTTTGCCCGCTTTTTGGCCAGATCGGTCAACAGCTCGGTCTGCTTGGACATCGACCCACCGGCGTCGCTCTGGAGCACCGCGTGGGTGACGTCGACGAAGTTCTCGGGCTTCAGTTCGAAGTCCTTGCGCTTTTGGTCGACCAGCCACGCCTTGGCGGCGGCCTTCTCCGCGCCGCTGACCTCGTAGGCCGACGCATCGGCGACCTTCTCGGCGGTGGTCTCCAGCGACGTTGACAGCCCCTTGACCTCGTCGATCTCGAAGGGCTTCGGGTCGATGGCGTGAGATTCGACCTCCTCGAGTGCCGCGATCACCGCCTGGCCGCGCGGGCTCAGGCCGTCGGTGCCGGCCAAATCGAGCGCCCATTCGCGCTGCTGGTAGACGTCGCGTGCCAGGATGTCCCAGGGCGGCTGCCAACGGCGCGCCTCGCCCTCCTCTTTGGCGGCGGCCTCCTGAAGCCGGGTCTCGAGCAACGCCTCCGGGCCGATCTGCTCCTGTCGTTGCGCCTCTTTGACCAGCGTCTCGGCGGCGTTTTCGGCCCATTTTTCGACGTAGGCCTCCGCCTCTTTGGGCTTGATCGTCGGCTCGCCGCAGCCCGCCGCGAGCAGGCCGGCGGCCAAGAGCACCGACAGAGAGGTCAGCCACACCGCCGGCCCCCGCAGTCCGGTCGGCATCGCGTCATGCATCGAGTTGTCGAAGTCTTCGGTCGGGGCCATAAGTTACTACTCGAGTCGCTTCCAGTTGGATCGTGGGATCGCCTCGGATGTGGGTGGTTCGGCGTTCCCAAGAATGTAGACGGCGCGGCGGTTTTTGGGTTCCTTGGTCTCGTCGGGCGTCTCGACGGCCAACACGTCTTCGCCGAAGCCCTGATAGAAGATCGGCATGTCGAGCTCATCGGAGAACCAGTCGCCGATGGCCCGAGCGCGCTTTCGGCTGAGCGTGCGGTTTTCGGACCGCGAGCCGACGGTGTCGGTGTAGCCGGCAATGTACAGCCGCATCTGCAGGCCCTTGTGGGCGTGCTTTTCCATCGCCTCGCGGATGCGCTCCAGCGACCCCTTCAACTTCGGTGTCTCGGAGTCGTCCCAGGTCGCCTCGCCGAAGTTGAAGTTGACTTCTTTGTGGGGGATTTTCACGAAGAAAGGCTGCAGGCGAAGGCCGCGCCAGAAGCCGTCGACGTCGTGGGCCTTCAATTCCACCGACCCGACGTCTTGGACCGCCGGCCACTCCAGCTTGATGGTGCCCTTTTGCCCGCCGAGTTCCACCGTCTCTCGGTGGGCGAGTTCGCCGGAATCCTTCTTGACCGTGATGTCCACGCGGTCGAGCGGGCGGTTGCTGTGCATCCACAACTTGCCCTGCGCGACCATTTTGGCGTCCTTTTGGACCGAGATGTCGAGCTTCTCGGCCAGGGTCGCCGAAAACTCGAAGGCCATGTTGACCGTCTCGCCGCGGATGCCCGTCGCCTCGACCTCGACGTTGTAGTTGTAGGTGCCGACGGGCTGTTTGAGTTCGATCTCCTTGGTGTCGCCCTCCTTCAGCGTGTTGAAGGGAACGTCTCGAGTGTGGCCGTCGGAGCGCTTCAGGTGGATGGTGCCTTTGTCGATGCCGCCGGTCGCCTCGATGATCAGCCGGGGGTGACCCTTACCTTTTTGGACCTTGTCGTGGATCTTGTAGCGGATGCCGGCCTGGCCGGCGGTGGCGATCGCCGAGATGACCAGCGCCACACCCAGAACGGCTCCCCACAGGATGACGTGTTTGTGGCTGGCCTGATTGTCGAGAAGCATGGCGGCGAAGCGGTGTGAAAGACCCGTGACAGTCGAGTGATCCCTATAGCACAACAAGCGGGCCCACCCAATTTATCCCGGCCCGCGAGCTTTCCCGAAATACCGTGGCTTTCAGGAGTGCGCGCCGGGGCCGAAGCGCAGCGTGTTGAACCGCAGATCCAGCACCTCGAAATCGGTGACCACGCGGCACAGCTCGTCGTCGGCGTCGTAGCCCAAGTAGGTCGAATAGGTGCCGGGCCCGTAACCGGACTCGAAGGCGACCATGTTCATCGAAGAGTCGGCCTGGGGCACCTTGGCGTCGCTCATCAGGTCGATGTTCGCCCATCCAAAGCCGACATTGTCGATGCGCCTGTGGATGCTGCCGCGCAGCGCCCGGCGAAACTCGTCGTCGTCGGGCATCACCGAGTGGGTGTAGTCCATCAACACCTTGGCGACCCGGGCATCCATAAAGCTGCCCAGCGAGCTGCCCACCGGGTAACCCGGCTCGCCCTCGTCGGCCAGCGGATCGAGCTCCTCGTCCTGGACCGTCGCCAGCTCCCAGCGCTCCGGCTCGGCGTCGGTCACGTGCAGCGCCGAGTACGCACACAGGGTCTCGTCGCGCATCTGCGCGCCGTAGATGACCACCGAATAATCCCCCGGCTGAAGTTCCGTCTCGAAGGGTTCGGTCTCGAGGCCGTCGACGGGGTCGCACGCCACCAGCGAGCCGGTCGGCATGTGAAGCTCTCCCAGGTAACGCCGCTCGATGACGATGTCGAAGCCCATCTCGGGGACCGTTTCGCCATCCTCGAAGTCCCGAAAACGTTGCAGAAGCATATGCATAGTTGGGCTCCACTGCCTGTGAGCTTCCAACTATGACAATAGGCTTTACGGCTTATTCATTCCAGTCGGGCTTGGCTTGGAGCCGCGGATGCCGCGGGCCGCGTAGGACGTACGACGATTTCCGCGAGAATGACGTGGCTGGGTCTTCGTGCTCGCGTGAAGGCGACGTGGCTGGGCCGCTGTGCGCTGGACACCCCCGGGCTCGACGGCGCTCAGCGCCGTCATCGGCCGGGGGTTTTTGCCTATCCCGCGGCGGCGCGCCTTGGGCGCGACACGCCGCGTGATCGCCCGGTTCGCTGCGAGGCGCCAAGGCGCCTCGCGAGACCGGGATGACCATCTTTCTCATGTCAGACTTAGCCCATCCGGCATCTCCAGCACGCTGCCTTTTCCGCTAGCACGACCCCAGAGGGCCCAAGAAATCCCGCAAGCACGCAGCCCATCAGCCTACGGAGTTCGTGCTCGAAAATCACCGCAAGAACGAAGATCGATCGCTGCGCTGAAAGCTTCGCGAGCACAAAGATCGGCAATCGCCGCGCGCCGCAGGCGCGCAGCGATTACCCCGATGCGACCGGATGGGAGCCCGGGGATGACCCTCCCCAGCAAGCTGCCAATCCCAGATTCGAAATCCCAGCCGCCTGCCGATCCCTCAGCCCACGTAATCCTGAACGGAGCGGGCGATCGACAGGAAGCTGTCGGCCTGGAGGCTGGCGCCGCCGATGAGGGCGCCGTCGAAGTCGGGTTGTTCGATGAGGCCGTCGATGTTGTGGGGTTTGACGCTGCCGCCGTAGATGATGCGGGTGGTGTCGGCGAGTTTTTGGTCGTAGAGCCCGGCCATCAGTTGGCGGATGGTGGCGTGGGCGTCCTGTGCCTGTTCGGGGGTGGCGGACTCGCCGGTGCCGATGGCCCACAGCGGTTCGTAGGCGATGATCACGTTGCGGGCCAGCGAGCGGGGGACCTCCGAGAGGGCGGCGCGTACCTGAAGTTTGATCTTGAGTTCCGTGTCGCCTCCCTTGCGTTCGGCCAGTGATTCTCCGACGCAGATGATGGCCGTCAGATCGTGCTCGAGGGCGGCCCGTGCGCGGCGATTGACCGACACGTCGGTCTCGCCGAAGTACTGACGGCGCTCGGAGTGACCGATGATGGCGTGGCTGCAGCCGATGTCGCGCAGCATGGTCGGCGATACCTCGCCGGTGTAGGCGCCGCTTTCGGCCCAGTGGACGTTCTGGGCGGCCAACCCGACGTCGGAGCCCTCCATCGTTCGGCCGACGGCGCGCAGATACGGCCCCACCGGCGAGACGATCAATTCGACGTCGCCGACCTCGTCGGAGGCTTCGGCGACGGCACCGGCCAGCTCACGAGCCGGCTCGAGGGTTTTGTTCATCTTCCAGTTGCCAGCGACGATCGGGGTTCTTTCACTCATATTTTTGCCGGGTCATCAGTCAGAAAGTCAGAACTTCCGAAAATCTTCAGTCGTCGAATGGATGATTCGCGCGCAGCGCGTCGACACCGGGGAGCGCCTTGCCTTCGACCACTTGCAGGGCGGCGCCGCCGCCGGTGGAGACGTGGTCGATGGCGTCGGTGACCTCGGCCTTTCGGACGGCCGAGGCGCTGTCGCCGCCGCCGACCACCGAGTGGCAGGGGGCCAGCGCCAGGGTTCGGGCGATCTCAAGCGTGCCGCGGGCAAACAGGTCCTTTTCGAAGACCCCCATCGGGCCGTTCCAGAAGACGGTGCGCGACTCGCGGATGGCTTCGCTGTAGGCCTCGACGGTTCGGGGGCCGATGTCGAGTCCCATGTTCCCGTCGGGAATGCCGGGGCCTTCGGTCGTCTGAACGTCGGCCTCGACGGCGTCGAAGCCCGGGGCGACGACGTGGTCGAGCGGCAGGACGATGTCGACGCCGCGACTGGTTGCCGTATCGAGGATGCGACCCGCCTGGGCGACGTAGTCCTCTTCGACCATCGAGTCGCCCACGCGTTCACCGTCGGCTTTCAGGAAGGTGTAGGCCATAGCGCCGCCGACCAGGATGCGGTCGACCTTTTTGGAGAGCCGTTCCATGACCCCGAGTTTATCGGAGACCTTCGCCCCGCCCATGATGGCGGTAAATGGTCGTTTGGGCTCGTCGAGCAGGTCGCCCAGATGCTCGAGCTCCGATTTGACCAGCCGGCCGGCGGCCTTCTCGTCGCGGTCGAAAAACTGCGCCATCGTGTAGACCGATGCGTGCTTTCGATGCATCGCGCCGAAGGCGTCGTTTACGTAGAGGTCTGCCAGCTCGGCGAGCCCCTCGGCGAATTCCTTGTTCGCGCCCTTTTCGCCGGGGTCAAAGCGCAGGTTCTCCAGCAGCATGACCTGGTTGCCCGGCTTCAGGTTCGAGACGAGGCGCTGGACCGGATGGCCGGTCAGGTCCTCGGGCAGCACGACCTCGATGTCCATCAGTTCGGTCAACGCCTCGCCGACCGGCTCCATGCTGAGATCGGGGTCCCGCTCGCCGCCCGGCCGGCCCAGGTGGCTGGCCAGGATGACGCGGCAGTCCTTCTGCACCGCGTGCTCGATCGTGGGGATCGCCGCGCGGATGCGGAAGTCATCGTCGACTTCGCCGTCGTCTGACAGGGGGACGTTGAAGTCGGTGCGAATAAAGACCGGGGTCTCGGGTTCGAGATCCAGGTCGTCGATGAATCGGATGCCGGTCAGTTCCATGGGCCGCTGGCGCGTTAAAGGAGCCGTTGATTACTTCAACGATTGCAGGTGCTTGACCACATCGATCATGCGGTTCGAGAAGCCCCATTCGTTGTCATACCACGAGATGACTTTCACCATGTTTCCGTTGGTGACCATCGTGGAGTCGGCGTCGTAGACCGACGAGTGGGGATTGCCCTCGAGGTCCGACGAGACCAGCGGTTCTTCGGTGTAGCCGAGCACGCCGGCGAGTTCGCCGTCGGAGGCCGATTTCATGGCCGCGTCGACGTCTTGTTTGGTGACGTCGGTCTGGAGTTCGGCGACCAGGTCGACCAGCGAGACGTTCGGCGTGGGCACGCGGACGGCCATGCCGTCGAGTTTGCCCTCGAGCTCCGGCAGCACGCCGGTCACGGCTTTGGCGGCGCCGGTGGTCGTCGGAACGATGTTCTCGGCGGCGGCGCGGGCGCGGCGCCAGTCTTTGTTGTGGGAGCCGTCCAGCAGGTTCTGGCTGTTCGTGTAGCTGTGAATCGTGGTCATCGAGCCCGATTCGATGCCGAACTCGTCGTTGAGTACCTTGGCGATCGGCGCCAGGCAGTTGGTGGTGCAACTGGCGTTGTCGACGATCTGCATGTCGGCTTCCAGGCCGCCGTGGTTGACGCCGTAGACGACCGAGTAGTCGATGTCGCCGCGACCCGGAGCCGAGATCAGCACGTGGTCGGCGCCGGCTTCGAGGTGCTTGCCGGCATCTTCGCGGCTGCGGAACTTCCCGGTGCATTCGAGCACGTAGTCGACGTCCAGCTCATCCCAGGGGAGGTCCGTCGGATCGCGTTCGGCGACGAGATCAAAGGACGCGTCGTCGACGTGCATCGTCCCGTCTTCGACGGAGATGTCGCCGTCGAAGGTGCCGTGCACCGTGTCGTATTTAAACAGGTGGGCGAGCTGCTCGGGGTCCGAAAGGTCGTTGACGGCCACAAGGTTGACCTCGGCGTCGCGGGCCAAAATGCGGGCGACGCTGCGGCCGATGCGGCCGAATCCATTGATTGCCACGTTCATCGTCAGGCTCCTCGAGTCTTTTGAGTGGAAGGGTTCATCTATTGCTTAATCGGTAACCACCGCCACGATTAATCAACCCCCGTGACGGAAGAACATGATGTCGCCGTCCTCGACGACGTAATCCTTGCCTTCGAGCCGAATCATCCCTTCCTCGCGGAGGGTAGCTTCGTCCTCGTATTCGTCGAGGTCGGCGACGGTGTAGACCTCGGCGCGGATGAAGTTGTCCTGAAAGTCCGAATGGATGACCCCGGCGGCCTCCGGCGCCGTCGAGCCCTTCTCCACCGTCCACGCTCGAATCTCTTTGGGTCCGGCGGTAAAGAAACTCTCCAGACCCAGAAGCTCGTAGGTCTTTCGGATCAGATTGTGCAGTGCCGGCTCGGCGATCCCAAGGCCCTCGAGCATCTCGCGCTGGCCTTCTTCGTCCAGATCCGCCAGCTCGGCCTCGATCTCGGCGCACACGGTCATGACTTCGCTGCCGCGCTCCTCGGCGACCTCGCGCAACGCCTGCACGTGCTCGCTGTCGCCATCCAGGTCGTCTTCATCGACGTTGGCGACATACAGCACGGGCTTCATCGTCAGCAGGTGGCTGTCCTTCAGGTAGTCGAGCTCGTTTTCCGTAAAGTCGACCGCCCGCGCCGGAATGCCCTCGTTCAGGGCATCCCAGGCTTTCTCGATCGCCTCGGCTTTTTCGATATCCTCTTTTTCCTGGCTCTTGGCGGCCCGCTTGGCCTTCTCCAGCCTGGTCTCCAGTGTCTGCAGGTCGGCGAGGATCAACTCGGTCTCGATGATCTCCACATCGCGCACCGGGTCGACCGAGCCCTCCACGTGCACCACGTCGTCGTTCTCGAAGCAGCGGACCACGTGAATGATGGCGTCGGTCTCGCGGATGTTGGCCAAAAACTTGTTGCCCAGCCCCTCACCCTCGGACGCGCCCTCGACCAGTCCGGCGATGTCGTGCATCTCGACGACCGCGGGGATGACCTCCTCGGTGTCGATGTACTCTGCGATGGTATCCAGCCGCGGGTCGGGCACCTCGATGATCCCGACGTTCGGGTCGATGGTACAGAACGGGTAGTTGCCCGACTCGGCTTTGCCGCTGGAGAGAGTGTTAAAGAGGGTGGACTTGCCGACGTTCGGCAGTCCGACGATTCCTGCAGAAAGGCTCATGATGTACGTCGCTGTAGTTCACGAAAACGCGTGACGGCGACGGTGATAGAGAAAAAGTTGGGTTATTAAAAGGGGCAGATCGCGGTGACTCGTGATCGCGTCGCGCGTACGACGTATGAGGTACGACGGCGGCGCGGGTCACGGGTCACGCGACGCGTTCACGTTGGACGTTTAGGTTGGACGTTTAGGTTGGACGTCGAACTCGACGCGAGGGAGCGTAGCGACCGACATTCATTGCCTCGTCTGAGCGAGGCGCATGGTGCGCCGAGCGAGGGCGGGGAGACCATCGTGCGAAGATCAAGCCAAGCACGCACCTGAATCGTCGCGCTAGTACACACTCCCGCCACCGCCGCCGACGAGCGCCTGGGTCCAGCCCAGGGCCGCAGCGGTTGCGGCGCCGACCACGGCGACGCGCAGGGCGGTGTCTTTCCAGCCGCTGAGGTTTTTGAGCGGGCCGACATCACCGAGCCACAGCAGGTGGGGGGCGACGAGCAGGATGGCAAAGGGGCCCAGCGGCGGGAGTTCCATCAACGAGAACAGCGCGAACATGGTAAGTCCGGCGTACAGCAGGCCCCAGGCGGTGGAGGCGCCGGGGGCGATGCGGGTGTTGCAGTTCCAGAGCGCCACGACGGTGGCGGCGCCGGCGACGGCGGCAAGCGCGCCGATCATCTGAGCGACGCGGGCGGTGCCCACCAGCGCGAAGAAGCCGGCGGTGCCGGCCGCCAGGATCATCATCGTCAGCGGCACGGTGGCCCCGGGGCGGTTGCGGCCCACACGGTCGAAGGTTTCGAACAACAGCGCGGTGATGGCGACGATCGTGGTGCCCCAGAGGAGGTCTTGGCCGAGCGTTGTCCAGTAATCGGCGAACTGAAATCCGATGAGGGCAAACATGATGGTCGTGATGGCCACGGCGCGGACCAGCCAGCGTGCCCACTGCGGTTTGCGGATGCCGAATTCAAAGAGTCCCAGGAGGACGGCCACGAACGCGATCGCCGGAATGTTTTTTGGGGCGCCGCCGGTACCGACGTAGGCGATGACCAGGCCCAGCGGGAAAGTCAGCGCGCCGGCCCAGCCGAATCCGAGCGGCGTGTCGGACTCCGATGTGACTCGCCAGGGTGGCTGCTCGACGAGCATTAGAAGGCCGGTGATGGTGGCGGGGACGAGGATGCCCCAGACGGCTGCGTTGAAGATGACCGTTTCCATGGCAGTTCCTTCATCGAACGTGGTGAGCGGGGCCAAAAGCCGCGGCCTCCCGGGAACGAGTCGCCGGGAGGCCGCGGGTCCTACATGCTACCTGATCAGGTGACGTCAGTTTTTGACGACGCCCTCAAAGGCGAGGATGATGCGCAGCTTTTTGCCGACCACTTTGGGGTTCCAGTCGACGTTGAACTGGGTGCGGTCGATGTCGAACTCGGTGTAGAAGCCGCGGCGGAAGTTGCCCTCCGGACCTTTGCCCGAGCCGAGGTGCTTGACGTCGATGGTGATCTCTTTGGTGACGTCGCGGATCGTGAAGTCGCCGGTGACCTCGAAGGTCTTGTCGCCGGTCTGCTCGATGCTGGTCGACTCGAAGGTGATCGTCGAGAACTCTTTGGCGCTCAAGAAGTCCGGGCTGCGAAGGTGCTTGTCGCGCTTGTCGACAAACGTCTCGACGCTGCCGGCCTCGACTTCGATGCTGACCGAGCTGGCCGCGGGGTCTTCCTCGTTGAACGTAAACTCGCCGCCGACCTCGGGGAACATCCCGAAGACGTAGCCGATGTTCATGTGGTTGGCCCGAAACAGCACGCTCGAGTGGGCCGGGTCGATCGAGAAGGTCTGCTCGGCGTCGTCCTGAGCGAAGCTCAGCGTCGGCACGAGGACGAAGGCGAGCACGGCGATCAATCCAGTCAACAGTCCTTTACGGTTCTTCATGTTACTCTCCTTGGTTGAGATTGGTTAAACGTTGAATCATTCCACTACGGCGCGATGGAGTCCACCACCGCGCTTCGACAACATTCAAGGTCGTCAACTTTGAGATGTTGTCAACGCTTCGAGCGTTTCAATCCAGAAACAGTCTGTTACCCGGTGGGGCCGCGGCGCCGGCGGGGAGGAGTTGTCGAGGGACGGTAGTCAGTTCGAGTCCCGCCCTTATAATGTGGGAGCCGCGAGGACGGCGCATCCGAGACCGAGACGAGGGCCGAGACGTGTCGAGCAACAAGGGAAAAAACGACGGGCCGTTTGCGATCCCGACCATCAAGGGTCGGATCGCCGAGCGACTGCAGCGCTCCGAGTCGCGCCTGGAGAATGCCGACGAGGAGCTGGAGTTTCCGGACGGGCCCGGGCAGGTCGTCCTGGAGGACGCCGACGAGCGCGGGGCCGTGGCCCTGGCGTGTTTGATTCTGGAAAACCTGCGCGAACAGGGGGGCACGCGGGCGCCGAGACGGGCCCTCGAGTCGGTGGCGCGCAAGCTTTTGAAGACCTTCGATCGCAAGGAGGTCATGGAAATCGAGATCGAGGCCTACGAGATCCTGCTGTGGCTGGCCCGCTCGATCGACCCCGATGAGTGGTCTCACGAGGAGACTCCGGACCTCGAGACGCCGACTCCCAAAAACTCGAAGGTCGAGATCATCCAGTGGGCGATCGCTCACAAAGAGGATCTCTCGATGGACTACTACACCCACGGTCGCGGGGAGTTGACTCACCGCGATGTCAGCCCGATCAGCCTCGAGGCCGAGACCTATCTGCACGGCTGGTGTCACCTGCGCCGCGACGAGCGGGTGTTTCGGATGAGTCGAATCGCCGACGTCCGTCCGGCCGACGAGACGATTCCCTGGGAGCCGGAGGAGGATACCGAACCGATGGCTCCCACCGAACCGACCGATCTACAGGACGACGATCTACCCGAAGACGAAGACGGCGAACAGAGCGACTCGCAGATGAGTCTGCTCGACTGATCTTACCGATGTTTTCAGACCCGGCGGTCTATGACTGACCAAGAAGAATCCCAGGAACTGTCGAAGTACGAGTTCGAAGACCGCGTACTCGAGAGCCTCAAACAACGCGATGGCGAGGCGACGGTGGGGGACGTCGCGGCCGATACGGGGCTGCCGTACGACCGCGTCGAGACGGTACTGCGTCGCATGTTGACGCAGTACAAAAGCCACCTGGACGTCGACGACGACGGCAACCTCCGCTACCGGTTCGACCCGTCGTTTACACGGCGCGGTGAAGACCCGGGCCGCTGGTGGCACCGGGCGCGCCAGTGGATGTGGAAGGCCTTCGTGGCGTTTTTCAAGGCGTGGACGATGGTGATGCTGGTCGGCTACACCGTCGTCTTCGTGCTGATTCTGGTGGGACTGAGCATCGCGGCGTTGACGGCGGGCGACGAGGATTCCGGGGGCGGCGAGATCGCCGTGCTGCCCTTTTACCTGCTGGCACGGATGCTCGAGTTTCTGTTCTGGTGGGACCTCTTCAGCTACGGCGGCCTCGGCCGTCGGGCCCAGCGTCTGCGGAGTCGGCGCAAAAAGTCGAAGCCCGAAAAACCGTTCTACGAAAAGATCTTTCGATACCTCTTCGGGCCGGATGGCGACCAGCAGAAGGACCCCCTTGCGACCGAAAAGGCCTTTACCGCGTTTGTGAGAAACCGCCGCGGCCGGGTGACGGCGGCCGAGTGGGCCTCGCGTTCCGGGCAGTCGCTCGACAAGGCCGACAACGCCCTGACCGCCAGCATCATGCGCTTTCGCGGCGACGTCGACGTCTCCGACGAGGGCTCGCTGGTGTATCGATTCGACGAGCTCCGGGTGACCGCCGACGAGGAGAGCGCCGACCAGTCCCAACAGCGCGAGCCGCAGCCGATCTGGAACCGCATGGTCGAGCTGCCGCCGCTGACCGGCAACCCCAAGTCGACGAACGTCTGGATCACGATCCTCAACGGATTCAACCTGGTGATGTCGTCGATTGTGACCTTCGGGCTCGAGGGCGCCACCCTGGGCGTGACCATCGGGCTCGGCTGGGTGCCGTTCATCTTCAGCGCCATGTTCTTCGCCGTGCCGCTGTTTCGGCGCGTGCAGCGTGCGATGGAAAAGAAGAAAGTCGAAAAGGAAAACCAGCGCCGCAAGGCCCTGGGTGTGGTCTTCGAATCGGCCAATTCCGGCGAGGCCGAGCCGATCCAGGAGCACGTCCTGCCCGAGCCGCTGGCCGACGACCTGATGGTCGACTACGAGGGCGACGTCGATGTGACCGAAGATGGCGACATGCAGTACGTGTTCCCAGAGATCGCCCGGCAGTACGACGCCGCCGAGCAATCTCGTCAGCAGGCCGCAAACGAAAATGTCATCTTCGGCCAGACGGTCTTTTCGTCGGACGAGGACGAAAAGAGCCTGGAGGAATCGGAGATGGACGACTTCGACGAACGACTCTCCCGCGAGCTCGGCTCCGATGTCACCCTCGAGGACCTGGAGTCCGAGATCGAGCAGTCGTCCCCGCAGGAGATGTACACGCAGTCGGGTTGATGTGACCCCGGATCAGTTGACCGGACCGGCGGGTTAGCCTATATCCGCCAGCCGTATGTTCCCGTCCGCAACGAGGCCAAACCATGAGCGCAACCGAACACGACGAAGAGCACGACGAACCGCTCCACCAGGCCCCCTGGGTCTTCTTTGCCACCGTCGGCACCTGCTTCGGCTTCCTGACCCTGATGTTCTTCGCCAAATGGGCCACCGGCAGCCTGGACTTCCTGTACCTGGGCATCGCCGGCGGCCTCTTCCTCGCCTTCATGATTCCAGCAATGATGCCAAGAATGCATACCTGAATTGGGCCGGGTTGTTCTCGAGGCCTCTACTGCGGCGCATCAGCACCGAGATCCCTCGGTCTCACTTCTCGACGATGCGCTGCATCGCCTGCGAGGCTCGACCGTCGGCCTATCGGCGCTGATTTTGCCTCGTGACGAGGCCTCTTCGAAAACCCGCCCCAATTCAGCCCGATGTTTTTGGGTTGAATCCTCTCAACGAAGTCTTCTTTCTGCCCAGTACGATCGACGAAAGTTCCTGAAGTGGATTTGAGGCTTTGCGAAGCGGTCGATCGCGTCCAAGATAGATGCTGACGACTTCCGGTGCATCTGAATTTGGACGGAGCAAGAGTGCGGGTTTTACATACCTCTGATTGGCATCTCGGGACCTCGATCGAGCAGGTCGACTGCGGTCCCGAGCACGCGCGGTTTCTGGATTGGTTGATCGACACGATCCGGGAGCGCGAGATCGACGTCCTCGTCGTCTCGGGCGACATCTTTCACTATCAAAATCCGGGGAGTCAGGACGAAAAGCTCTACTACGATTTTCTGGTGGAGTGCGCGCGGATCGACACCCTCCGCAAGGTCGTGGTGGTGGCGGGCAACCACGACTCGCCGTCGGGTCTGGAGGCGCCGGCAGCGGTGTTGAGCGCTCTGGACGTAACGGTCGTGGGTCGCATCCCACGCGACCGAGAGGACTGGGACGAGTGCCTGGTGCCCATCGAGGGCGAGTCCGGCGAGGTCGAGATGGTGGTCGCCGCCGTCCCGTACGTGCGCGAGGCGCAGCTCGGCGTGCGCACCCAAGACGACGGCGAGCGCGGGCTCAGGGAAAGATACCGCCAGGCGTTTGCCGATCTGTATGGTGACTTGGCGAAGCGCGCCGCCGACAAGTGGCCCGATGCGGCCAAGATCGCGACCGGTCATTTGACCGTCTATGGCGAAGATGACGAGGCGCGGGAGGGCGACTTTCACACCGGCATCCACCGGACCTCGCGCCCCAGGCCCGATGATATGCGCGATGGGTTCGAGGCTCGCGATATCGGTGCGATCCAGGCGATGGATCCCGGGATCTTCGGCGCCGGATGGGACTACGTGGCCCTGGGACACATCCATCGGCCGATGCCGGTCGGCGGTGCCCGTCACATCCGCTACAGCGGCACGCCCGTGCCTACCACCAAGGAGGAGGATACCCCGCGTCGCCAGGTCGTCGAGATCGGTTTTGGGTCCGGCCAACAGCTCGATTTGACCGGAGCTGGACAGGCGGAGCTGACCGTCGATCCCGTTACGGTCCCCAGATGGCGAGATATTCTGGAGCTTCGAGGCACGGTCGAGCGGCTCAAAGAGAAGCTTCGGAACCTGTCGACCGATGGCGAGCTGCCGGCGGCGGTCTACGTCATCGTCGAGGTGGAGTCCGACGAGTTCATCGGCAACTATCTGTCGGCGCTAAACGAGGTGTTGGCCGAAGCGTTCCCCGATGCCGACGAGCGCCCGATCATCGTCGGAAACAGAGAGGAGTCAATCGGCGACGGCAGAGCGTCGGAGGACGACGAGCGCGAGGTGCCGCCCTTCGAGGAGATGGATCACACCGAGGTGTTCCAGAGGATGTACGAAAAGAAGAACCCCGACGCCGACGGGCCCGGTGACCGGCTAGTCGACGCCTTCCACGAGATCTTGGCTGACTACCAGGGGCGCGACGAGGGGGAGCGATGAAGTTTCACCGCATCACCGTCGAAAACATCAACTCGCTGTACGGGGTCCAGGAGGTCGACTTCGATGAAGATCTCGATGGCGCGCCGCTGTACTTGATCATGGGCCCGACCGGCTCGGGCAAGACGACGATTCTCGATGCGGTGTGTCTGGCGCTCTTTGGCGAGACGCCTCGCCAGACGAATCGCGCGAATTCGCTCGATGACATCGGTGCTCGGGTCAACTCCTACGGGACCGGCGAGTCGAAGGCGGAGGTGGAGTTTAGCGTCATCGAGGAGGACGCCGGGCGCGACGGAGCGCGGGTGCGAAATCGCTACAGGGCGGGGTGGCATTTTCGCCGCGCCTACGAAAAGCCCGGCGCGACGCCTCAGACCCCTCGCCGGGAGTTGTTCAAGAGGGTCGAAGACGGCTGGCACCAGCTCGTCTCGAGCACGACGAAAAAGGACTACGAAGACGAGTTCGAGGCGGTGCTCGGCGGCATGGAGATGCAGGACTTCTTGCGCAGCGTGATGCTGGCGCAGGGCGAGTTCTCCGCTCTTTTGAAGGCCGACGCCGAGGAGAAGGCGTCGATCCTGGAGCGTTTGACCGACACGAGCGTCTACAAGGAGCTCGGCCGTCTGGCTCAGGAGCGCTGGCGTTCGGAGCGGGATGCGCTGGAAGCGCTCGAAGAGGAGGTCGAGAGTTTCGAGGGCGAAGAAAAGTCACCGGCCGAAAAGCTCGAAGCGACGCGGGCCGAACGCGAAGACCGCCAGGCGATCCTCGAGGGTCTGGAGACATGGCACCAGGATGCCGTCGACTTTATCGACTGGCTTCAGCGGCGCGCCGAATTGCATGAGGAGCACGCCGACACGGCGAGGGAACTGGAGGCGGGCAAGGCGGAAAAGAGAGAGCACAACGAGGACTTCGAGAGGCTCGAGCGCGACCAGGAGGCGAGGAACTTCGGGACGAGTCCGCGGCGGGTCGAAGAACTCGAGTCCGAACTCGACGAGATCGGCGAAAAGATCGAGTCCCTCGAGGGGCAAAAAAAAGAGCGAAAAGAGGCCGTCGACGAGGCCGACAAAGCTCTCGAGGCCGCGGAAAAAGAGCTCGAAGAGGCCGAGCAGAACTACAGTGATAAAAAAGACGATATCGAAGAGGGCAAGCGGCTGGAGACGCGGCTCGAGGATCTTCGAGGGCGCCGCACCGAGAGCCTCTCGGCCGCCCGGGAGTCGGCCGATCGGGTTCGCGAGGCTCGCCAAGAGCTCGACGATGCCAGAGAGGAGGTGCGCGAGGCTGAAGCCGAGCTAGAGGAGACGGTGCGGGAAGTCGTCGGTGCAGACGTATCGAAGTCTGACGACGCCTCTTGGTCCGAACGATTGCGGGAGGAGCTCGACCGCTGTGAGCGGAAGCTACACGACACCCTCGGCAACGCGTCGACGCCCAAAGAGAAGCGCGATCGGCTCAACGAGCGCAATCTCGAGCTCAGCAAGGCCCGGTCGACCGTCGATGACGTCGAAGAGGCGAAAGGCGAGATCGAAAAGCTCGGCGAAAAGTTGAGCGATCTCGGGGAGCAAAAAAAGGAGCTCGAAGAGTCGCTCGCGGAGTTGAAAGAAGAAGCCGAATCACGCAAAGACGCCCTCGAGTCCGAAAAGAAGAGAAAGGCGCATCTCGATCTGGAACTCCGGGCCGTGGACCTGCGCCGCGAACTGCAGGAGGGCGATGATTGCCCCGTCTGCGGCAGCGACGAGCACCCGAAGCTGCAACATACCCACGGGGGCGACGAGGCGGCGATCGACGCCGACGAAGCCGAGCTTCAGCAGGAACGCGACCGCGTTCAGGAACGTATCTCGGAGCTCGAAGACGAACTCGAACGGCTCCGCAAAAAGAAGCAAAAGAAGGCCAACAAGATCGCCCAGATCGAGGGGACCGTCGAAAACACCTCCGAGCAACTTCAGACCCAAAAGAAGCGGCTCGAAACCCTCGGCGACACATGGGCAAATCAGACGGAGGGTTGGGAAGCCGACGTCGAGTTCGGGGACGTCGATGCGATGCGAGACGCCTGCAGAACGAAGGTCGAGCAGCTCGAGGCGCGGCGTGAATCACTGGACAGCGCCGAGGAGGCCGTCGACACGCTCGAGGAAGCGAAGGAAGCCCACGACCAGGCCGTCGGGAATCTCGAGGCAGTCCGGAAGGAGTACGACCGAGAGGTTGAGGACGGTCTGGACGAGGCGACGGCCCTCTACCGGCTCGAGCTTCGGGTCCGGGAGCTCGACGACAGCCTCGAGACGATGTTCGGCGACCAGACTCCCAGTAAACGGGAAGCCGAACTCCAAAAGGCGGTCGACAAAAAGCGCAAGCAGCGCGACGAGGCCAAGGAGGCGGTCGGCGAGGCCAAAAAGGCGTTGACCGAGACGACGACCGAGTTGAAGACCACACGAAAGCAGCAAAAGAAGGTTGCCGAGGACCTGAAGAAAAAGCGCGAGAGTCTGAAGGCCGAAATCGAGGCGTCCAAGATCTTCGACGATCTCGATGCGGTGAGGTCAGCTCTGCTCGAGGAGGAGGAGCGCAAGGAGCTGAAGGAGCGCTGCGAGAAGATTCAGGGGCGCGTCGATTCGGCCCGTCAGGCGCTCGAACGGCTCAACGACGAACTCGTCGAACACGGCGATGGGCGCCCCGATCGGCTCGACCCCGAGGTCTACAAGCTGGAGGCCCTCAAGGAGGCCAAACGCAGGCTCGACGAGGCCATCAGCGAGTCGAATCAGAAGATCGGTGCTCTGGACAACACCATCGAGACGCTCGAGCAGAAGCTGGAGGAATACCACGAAAAAAAGGAACAGCTCGACGCCCAGCGCGAGGAATTTCGCGTGTGGGATGAGTTGAGGTCCTTGATCGGCGTCGGCGGAGGCGAGAAGTTCAAGCAGTTTGCCCAGGCGCTGAACCTCGACCGGATCGTCAAGCGCGCCAACCGTCGGCTCGGGGAGTTACACGAACGCTATAAGCTCTGCACCAAACGCGACGAGTCGGGGCTGCCGAAGCTCGACTTCGAGATTCTGGATGAGTACCACGCGGGGAAGCCGCGGCCGTTGTCGACGTTGTCGGGCGGCGAAACCTTCCTGGTGTCGCTGGCGCTGGCGTTGGCCCTGGCCGACCAGCAGGAGGTCGAGATGCCCATCGAGACGTTGTTTCTGGACGAAGGATTCGGCACCCTCGACCGTGACTCCCTGCGCAAGGCGATGGAGATTCTGAACAATCTGCAGGGACAGGGCGGCGAAGGCGGTCGGACGGTCGGCGTGATCAGCCACGTGGAGGCGCTGCAGGAGCAGATTGCCGACCAGGTGATCGTGGAGCCTCAACAGAAGGGTCGATCCCAAATACGAGTCTCGCCGGCCGGCTCGTAAGTTTCTGGAATACAAGGAGAAACGTGCAGTTCCGAGGTGTCGTTTCGTTGTCGGTGATTCTCGTGTTGACGCTTTGGAACCCGGGGATCGGTTCGGCCTCTGAAGACGATTCCGGCGACGAGAGCGCCGACGGTGCGGACGTCGCCGTGGCGTTGGCAGACGCCACCCCCTCGAAGGGGCGGTTTATCTTCGAAAAGGTCCGGGCCGTTCTCGTTGAAAGCCCCGATGTACGGCTAAGTTCCGCCGACGAGCTTCTGGCCTCCTTTGATTCGAGCCAGGTGCCGCGCACCGAGTTTGCCAAGACCATGAAACGGCGCGACTTGGACGGGCTGATTATCTACGGGCGCCAGAGCGCAGCCTTTTCGCTGACCATCATCGATGCCGCCGGGACCTCTCGTGGGACCGTCCGCACCGACACGGACTCTGAACGGGTGTCGGATCGGGTCGTCATCGACGCTTTATCGACGGCGATCGAGCGGTTGAAGTCGGAGTCGCCGGAGGGCTCGTCCGGAGAGGCCGAATCCGTCGCCGAATCCGTCGAAGAGTCCGGTTCCGCCCGGGAGAGCTCCACCGATATGGTGTCGCTTCCCGAGCGAACTTCAGCCGAGCTGGAGCCCGGCGCCGGTCTGAGCGTCGGTGCGTTCTTCGGCCGTCGCGCCCTGTCGCTTTCGACCGAAGGCGGATTCGATCTCAGCCACACGACCCCGTTGGTTGGGGTACAGGCGAGGGTCGAGGGCGTCTTCGGGCTCAATCAGTCGGGCCGCGGGGGATTCGGCGCCACGGGATTCGTGCGCTACGCGCCGTTTTCGAGCGAGTTCACCGGCACGCAGGGTTCACTGCGCGGCTCGTACATCCGGGCGGGCGCCGCGCTGCGCTACCTCGGGAGGATCACCCCGACGGTCACCGTCTACGGCCAACTCGGCGGTGAGTTTTCCGACCTCGGGATCGAATCGAACGGCACCTACGTCGGCAGCCGCTACACGTCGATCGATGCGGGAGTCGGCGTGGTCCAACGTTTTCCGGGAGCGGCGACACTGGGCTTCTACGTCGGTGCGCTTCCGACTCTCTTTACCCGGACCAACGGCCAGGCCTTCGGCGACGGTGCGGTCAGCGTTGGCGCCAAGGGGGGCTTCGATTTCACCCTCACCGCCCTGGATCCAGTTCGGATCGGCGTCGGCTATGATCTGCAGTGGCTGAATCCGCGTCATCCGCAGCCGAACACCCGCGATTCCCCGGCGTCGGGGAACGACGTGGTCCACGCTGGAAGCCTGCGCGTGGGGTTTGGGTTTTGAGCGGGGGTAGGAGGCTGGAGATTGTCACCCCGGGCTCCCATCCGGTCGCATCGGGGGGATCGTTGCGCGCCTGCGGCGCGCGGCGACTGTCGATCTCCGTGCTTGCGGGACCTTCAGCGCAGCAATCGAACTTCGTGCTCGCGGGGGTTTTCGAGCACTCACAATCCGCGGAAGCCGTCGTACCTCGTACGTCCTACGCGGCTCGCGGCTACGTGATTCGCGGCTCCCGTCGTACCTCGTACGTCCTACGCGGACCGCGGCCACGTGATTCGCGGCTCCCGTCGTACCTCGTACGTCCTACGCGGCCCGTGATTACGCGAGCCGTTGGACACCCCGGTCTCGCGAGGCGCTGGAGCGCCTCGCAGCGAGCCGGGGTTTACTGGCTATTTCCGCTTCGCTGCACCCTCAAAAGCCCACGATTGTCGGCAGGGTGAGTCGTCCCCGGCCCCGTCGCCGAGACCGTCTGCGACAGCGTCGGCTTGATCAGGTTGAAGTAGATGGAGCTGAGCCGGTAGTAGCCGTTCGACAGTCCGACTCGTTCATCCAGCGAGGAGATATCGACCTCGATGGACCATTGTCCGTCGAACAGGTACGGCACGCGCTGGGCGAAGAAGCCCAGGTCTTCGGCGGATTCGATGTAGCTGTAATGACCGCCGGTCTGGCAGGCGAGGTTCTGGTACTCGGTGATCGGCCCGAGGCGGCCGTCGGAGCCGTAGTCGGGCATGCAGTAGCGGTCGTCGGTCTGAGTGACTTCTCCCTCGGGACTTTCGGCGTAGATCGTGGCGGTGCGACAGGTCTCGAAGTTGGCGCAGTCGGCATCGGAGCTGCACGTCGGCGCGCCACAGTTTTCGTTGTCCTGGCAGTTCGAGTTGCCCTGCCAGTATTGAGGCACATCGCGAAGCTGGTCGGCTTCGATCGAGGGGTCGAAGTGCATGATATACAGCTTGATGTTGTGCTCGTTCAACGCGTCGAGCACGGCCTGCCGGTTGGCCGACGGGTCGTAGAGTCCGTTGGGGCCGTCGATCATCACGACCAGGTGTTTCTCGTGGTTCTGGTACTTCTGAATCCCGAGGTCCTTGTCGATGACCCGCAGGATCGACTGGTAGAGGTTTGCGGGTTGCGGCAGCAGCGACGGGAAGTCGTTGACGGCGTCTCCGAGCCGTCCCAGGTCGCTGATGAAGTGATCCTGGTCGGCCATCGAATTAAACGCCGGCCGGGCGCGGGCGGGGAACGCACCGCCGAAGCTCCAGAGGCTGACGGAGGTGTCACTCGGGTCGGCGGCCGTCGCAAGGTTGGTGCCGAAGGTCTCGACGGCTCCGTCGAGGAGTCCGTCGGGATCGGTCGCCCGCGAGTCTTTGGCCATGATGTCATTTTCGCCGTCGGGGCCGTAGAGCGTCGAGACGGAGTTCGGAAGAAGGCCCTCGAGGCTCGAGGTGTTTTGAACCAACAGGGTCACGACCTGTTGGTCGTCCGGGTCGATTCCCGAGCGGTTGTCGAACTGAATGCTTCCCGGCAGAAATTCGATGCCGGTCTGGCGGGTGCAGTAGCGCTGGGCGCCGCGCACACCGGCTTCGCCGCATTTGAACGACCCGGAACAATCCGAGGCATCTTCGCAGGTTTGCCCCGTCGAGACCCTGGATCGTTGCGCGGCAAACAGGCCCGCATTGATCAGGCTTTCACCCTCGACGACGCGGTCGTTGACGATGTCGCCCTTTTTGATCGGCTTCAGTTGGGCGGTGCTCTTGAAATAGAACGGAAGGCGATAGGTGCGCCCCGTCGAGCCTCCGCAGGTCGTCGGGTAGACGGGCATCGTCTCGAAGGAGCGGACCTGCTTTTTGGAGCCCGGGGCGTCGATCCCCACATCGCCGACATCCGGCGAGGCGTCGGCCGTGCCGGTGTCACCGTCGGGGGATGAGCCATTGTCACTACAGCCGACGAACGTGGCTACGAGCCCGAGACTCAACAAGAGTCCCAGTAAGCGAGAAGAAGTCCTTGGGGCGCTGTCGATGCTCATTCTCTGCCTATGTCGTTTGGTCGAAGAATCCAGCCGATATATATACCGAATACCAAATTATGGCGCAAACTCTGTTGAACGCGGATCACGTGGCGCGTAGGACGCACGACGTACGACGAATTCCGCGTGGGCACGTTTGCACACAGGACGTAGGACGGACGACGATCAGAAGTAAAATCGGACGAGTATGATAAAGACCAATAAGACGGCGACTGCGACGGTCAGCGCCAGCCAGATCCGGTTGGACCGTTTGTCGGACTCGGTCTCATCCAGGATGGCCATGTTTCTGGAGCGGCGGGCATTCGGATACTCCAGCGGGGGGAACCGGAAGGAGGGCGAATCGCCGTCTTCCTCGAGGTTCGACCCGATGTAGCCCTCGGCGTCGAAGTCGTTGAGCAGACTCTGGATCTTGGAGCTCGGGATCTCGCTGCGGCTCTGAAAGTAGGCGACCTCGAGGTTTTTAGACTCGGCGGCCGCCGCGATCGAAATGAGCTCGTGTTGTTCAAAGACCTTGCGCGTCCATCCCTCGTCGGATTTCAGGTCGGCGAGGTTGCTCTCGAAGAGTTCGTGGTCTCGGAGATGGTCGCCGGCATCGATGTCTCCGGCGCCCGAAGCGAGTGCGTCGGCGTCGTCGATCCGGAAGTGGCAGAGCCCGTCGGTCTGGACCCGTGCGATCTCGTAGTCCTCTTCGAGGCTCTCGAGGATGCGGCCCACACTGTCGACATCCAGCGGCACGTAGGTCGTCACCTCCAGCGGGCTGACCGGACGGTCGTGTCGCTGGGCCAATCGGCCGGCTGCTCGACCGACCACCTGAATCAGACCCGGACCGAGTTGGAAGCGCTGTGTGTCAACCATAGTGAACTACTTGCTTGATATTCGACGACGACTCACTGTACCCCGAGGATGCCCAGTTGAACAGGTCGCCGATGCGTCGAGTACGACCTCGGGCGCGAGCCTGGCGCTACCTACATGATGTCGGCAGTCCAGCAAAGCCCGCTTCCGGGCGCCTGGCCGACCGGTCCCTGCACAGGGACCTCCCGTTCCATATGGAGTGTGCATGAGTGACGATATGAGTAAACTCGTCTGGATCGATTTGGAGATGTCGGGCCTGGAACCCGAACGGGACGTCATCCTCGAGATTGCCACCGTGGTGACCGACTCTCATCTGTCGAGTGTGACCAAGGGGCCGGACCTGGTGGTCCATCAGCCCGACGAGGTCCTCGACAATATGGACGAATGGAACACGACGCATCACGGTGATTCGGGGCTGACCGACGCGGTGCGCGAATCGTCGATATCCCTGGAACAGGCCGAAGCCGAGACCATCTCCTTTTTGAAGGAGTGCGGCGTCGAACCCAACCAGGCGCCGCTGTGTGGAAACTCGATCACCCAGGATCGGCGGTTTCTGTACAAGTACATGCCCGAGCTGAGTGCGTTTCTGCACTACCGCAACATCGATGTCTCGACGATCAAGGAGCTGGTGCTGCGGTGGTACGACGACGTCAACGTCCCGAAGAAGGGCGCGTCGCACCGGGCGATGGACGACATCCTCGAGTCGATCGAGGAGCTCAGATACTATCGAAACAACATCATGAGGTAGTCGGTATGCAGGGCTCAGGCAGCCGCACAGCATCGGATCGGTCGGGCGTCGCCCACGGGGTGGCGCTCTACTCGGTTCTTGCAGCGATTTGTCTGAGCCTGACCTTCGGACTCGCCGGATGTTTTGACGGATGCGGCTCGGAGGCCGACGCACAGGCCTGGTTCGAGGCTGCGCCGGCGATGGATCGGCTGCCCGCACGCGCCGACGGCGTGTTGGCGGTGCGCACGTTGCGCGATCTGGCGGAATCGGCGCGATTCGTGCAACAGCGCATGCGTTCGGAGGATGTCACCCGGGCGTCTCCGCTGCATCGTCTGGGCCATGCCTTCCCCTGGACGACTTCGGCCGAGGCCCCGGTTGTCGAGCAGCTCGACCGCGCGGGACTCGATCTGGATGCCCCGGCCGTGGTCTTCGACATCGACGGCAGCCCCGGCGTAGGCGTGCGGCTCACCGGGGCGTCGACGCTTCGGACCCGTCTCAACGAACTGAAGCAGGCCGAACGCGGTCCGAACCCGACCCAGAAGTATCCCCTTCGATGGCGGCTGACTCTCGGGGCGGACAGCCCGGACCCCGGCTCGGAGACCCCAGATGCAGGGGTGGACGCGTCGAGCGCGGAGGGCACCGAGGAGCCAGAGTCGACGAGCCCGCTGGCGCTGGACATCTACGTATTTCGGGGCAGTGCCGTGGCGATCTGGTCGACCGAGGCCGCCGGTCCGACGCCGGCCTGGTTGAATCCGGGGGCCGGAGAGCCGGAGGGGGGAAGGTGGGTCGACGACGAATCGAAGCTCGGTCTGATGACACAGGCCGACGGTCGCGACGTACGTGCCGTGGGCGTGGGGCACCCGGCTCGTTGGGTCAAGCGGCTGACGGGCTCGGCCCGGGGCCATGCGGCGGCGCTGTACGATCGGGTCGCGCGCCACGCCGGGCCGGTCGGGCTGGGCGTTCGCTGGGAGGAAGACTCGCGGACCCTGGAGGTCGACATGAAGGGGACGGGCAACCCGGGAGAGCCGTCGCCGATCGAGAACCTGGGCCGGGCGAGCGGCGAGTTGCCTGCGCTCGGCGGGTTGATCGAGCCGGGGGTGCTCGGGGTGCTTCGGCTGTCGGTCGACCCTCAGAAGACCTACCAGCTTTTGCGCAGCGCCCTGCCGGCCGAGCAGCGTCGCCGGGTCGATGCGTTCTGGAGACAGCTCGAGGCCGAGGTGCAGTTGAGCGGGCCCAAAGAACTGTTCGAGCTGTGGACGGGCCACGCGGTGATCGTCGGGTTCGGGGTCGATGCCGAGGCTCTGAGGGCATCTGGGGCCGAACTCGTGCGCCGCGTCCTGTCGATGGAGGCGACCCGCGAGGTCATCCTGCTTCCGATCCGCCACCGCAATCGACTGGAGCGCACCCTCGATATCGTCACGCAGCTCTCGCAGGGACAACTGTCGCGCCAGAAGGTCCGCGACGCGGTCCAGTATGCGTGGTTCGAAGAGGGGGTCTTACGCTGGGCGATGATTCTAGCCGACGATCACGCCATCTTGGTCGACAGCGCCACGGCGCTCGACCGGGCGAAGGCCTACGAGCGGCGCGGCCGGCCGCTGGGCGAAGAGGCAGAGACGATGGGCATCGAGCCGTTGTTGGCCCAGCCGACGACCTCGGGCCTGTATCTGGACGCCGCTACGTTGTCGAATCTGCTGACCGCCAACGGTCTCGACGAGGGCGCCGCGTGGCTGGTGCCCTTCCAGTCGTTCACGTTGACCAGCGATGTCGACGACGATGAGACGCGGACCGAACTGAAGATTCGGCTCGATGAATAGCGATCGCCTCAGATCTCGAGGGCGTCCCCAGGTTTGTCTTCGATGAAGTAGGCGACGGCCGCGTTGCCGATCCCGAAGGTGGCCGCCGTGGCAATTCCGCTCGAGATGGCGGGGCCGGCGAAGGGTATGAACTTCACCAGGATGCGGGCGGCCTCTCGCAGGGCGAATCCGGCCCCGACGTTGAGGCCCGCTGCACCCAGAAACTCTCCCACCGTCCGCAGTTCAAAGGGCTTGCCGCTGAGGTACGCCACCGAGGCGACCATCGAGAGCTGGATGCTCGTGATCGGCACGATGTCGGCCACCGGCAGGGGCAGGGTGGCGATGGCCGCCGTGAGTCCCGCCGAAGAGCGGATGATGTCGCGGGCCATCCGTTTTTTGGTCTCCGACGACCCGACGAGCCGCGTCATCTTCAGACGCGCCTCCATCGGCACGGCTTCGACGATCTCGTCGACCAGCTCCCAGGGTTGGTTGAAGCGGACGACCGAGGTCGAGGTGTTCGGGATCGTCGAGTCCGCCAGCCGCTGGCGCACGATCCGTTCGGCATCGCGAAGGGTCTTGTCCTCGGGGAGCTTCGAGTCGTGTACGACGGCGATCGCCGGGGGTGTGGTGCCGCCGGAGTCTCGCGCACGGCCCTCGATCCGCTCCAGGGCCTCGAGCGTGGGGTCCGGGGTCTGGTCGTGCCATTCCCAGAGGGCGAGTACGACATCTGGGCCCTGCCGCTCGATGGCCTTCAAACACGGCTCCTCGCCGCCGGACGTGCGTAGATCGAGCAGTTCCAGCGTCGTCTCGCCGAACTCGTAATCATACCAGCGCTCGTGGCCCAGATACTCTTTGATGTCGGGCTCGCCGGTCAGCTCGTGACCCGTCGCTTTCTCGAGCAGGCTGGTCAGGTCGGTTTCGGACTGCCCGACAACCGCGATCCGCGGGGTGCGCTGATCGGCCAGCAGGCGCCGAAAGAGCCCGAGGTTTTCCTGGACTTCCTCGCGTTTGTCACCCGAGAGATTGCGCAAAAAGCGATACTCCACGACCCGTTTGATCAGGCCCTGCAGGCCCGATGAGCCTGTGCGGCGGGACGATGGTTCTTCCAAGCGTGCCATATCAATCCACTACGTTTGCGGACCAGGGGATGCGCCGTTTGAACTCAGAGGCGCGGGCTCGTGCCAAAGGTACGTGCATCGCGGCCGGTTTCGAGTCTGCCGAGGTTTCGGCCCGGGAATCGGCGTCGACGACATCGGCCTCTTCGGCGGGCCCGTCCCCGCCGAGATGCAGCCGATACGTGCCGGCGCCGGCGGGTTCGATGCTGCGGATGGCGTCGAGTCGCACGATGAAGCTGCGGTGGCAACGATAGAAGTGATCGCGGGGCAAGTTCGACTCCAGAAACTTCAGCCGGAAGTCGGTCTTGTAGCGTGCCTCGGGGGTCCTGACGAAGACGTCGCCGTCGATCGACTCGAAGAACAGGATCTCCTCGACATCGACGACCCGGTACGAACCGTTGTCCTCCACCGAGATCCGCTCGAGCGGGGCGCCTTCTTCTTCGTCTTGCCCTCCGTCGGCCTCCGGCTCGGTCGAGCCGTCCCGGGCCCGGGCGGCCAGCCGGCGCCGTGCTCGCTCGACGGATTTGCGCAGACGCTGCAGCCGGACGGGTTTGAGCAGATAGTCGACGGCATCGACCCCGAAGGCGTCGACCGCGAAGTCGTCGTAGGCCGTCACGAACACCGTGACCGGCGGCGACTCGATGGTCTGCAGACTCTCGGCCAGCCGGATGCCGTCGATGCCGGGCATGTCGATGTCCAGAAAGACGACATCGACATCCTCGGCGACCTCCTGCGAGGCGAATGCGTCGCGGGCGCCGGAGGCCTCGCCGGCCTCGCCGACGACCGCCACGTCGTCGCACTGCTCGAGGAGCCAGCGAAGCTCCTCGCGGGCCGGTTTTTCGTCGTCGACGATGAAGGCCTTCACTGCGACTCCTGTTGGCTGAGCATCTTTTTGAGCTGTTCGCGAGCCTGGCGTTTCAGCCCGTGGGGTTCGTCGGCTTCGCCCATCGGGATGCGAAACTGTGCGCAGGCGCCACCCTCGTCGTCGCGTCTGGTCAGATGAAGCCGGGAGCGGCCCCGGTAAAACCGCTGCAACCGCTCGTTGACGTTCTCGAGGCCGACGCCGCCGGTCTCCTCGGCGGTCGGCGGCGAACCCCAGGTGTAGGCGGGGGTCGATGTCTCTTCGGTGGGCCATTCTTTCGGGGGGCCCGGCCCGTCGTCAACAACCCGAATCTCGAGCTCGTCGCCCGTACGTTCGACCTGCAGCTTAACGCGGACTTCGCCGTCCTGGGAGCCGTGGCGAATGGCGTTCTCTACCAGCGGCTGCAGGATCAGCGGGGGCACCTTCACCCGGGCGGTCTCCGGATCGTCGAGCGGATCGGCCGAGAATTTCAGGCCGTCGCCGAATCGGGCGCGTTCGAGTTCCACGTAGCGTTCGATCTGCTCGAGTTCGTCGGCCAGGGTCGTGGCCGACTGCTGGGTCGACAGGGTGTAGCGGAGGAATTCGGCCAGATCGAGGGTGAGCTCGCGGGCGCGGGTCGCGTCCGTACGGATCAGATAGGCCAGTGTATTCAGCAGGTTGAATAGAAAGTGGGGGCGGACCTGATACTGCAGGGCCTCCAGGCGGGCCGACCGAACCTGGGCGCGCGAGAATTCGACCTCGCGGCGGGCGCGTTCGAACTCCCGAAACAGCTTCAGAAGTCCCACGAAGACGGTCACGCCGATGGCGTTGGCGGCGATCTTGGCGGCGTGCAGCCCCGTGCGCCCCGCCAGCCGCAGCGCCTCCTGGGGTTCGGCGGCCAGAAGGATGGCGCCCAGCCCGGCGTGGTAGCCGATCTGGATCAGAATGGCCCCGATGACCGACGCCTCGAAGTCGGTGCCCCAGCGGCGACTCCACAATCCGCTGACGACGCCCACCAGAATGCTCGCCGCCAGCACGTAGAAGGTGTTGGCCGAGACGACGAACGCCGCGACGACCCCGGCGGCCAGGCCGACGACCACGCCGACCCATACGCCACCCAGGTACCCGGCGACGATCACCCCGACCATACGTACGTTGAAGCTGAGCCCGCCTACCTCGAAGCCAAGGAAGGCGCCCCAGATAGCCAGTGCGCCGAGGACAGCGACCAGGAAGAGCCGGCGTCGAAGCGATGCCTGCGGCCCCGGTTCACCGAGCCAGACCTCCGCCGGACGCAGAAGCAGCAACACGAGGGTTGCGCTGACCAGGACCGCGACCTTCTCCAGAAGGCGGACGACCAAATGGAGGGCTTCGACCATGCCATCCGAGGCTGCGGAGGGTACAAAGAAATACCGGGTGGCAGAACCACCCGGTACGCACTGCAACCGCGAGAGCCGATAATTGAGGGTTGGGCTTAGAAACCCTGATTATATCAGGTGGTGAACCATCTAACGGCTGTCGGAAGTCGCTCTTGGGACTCAAGAGGCATGACCTATTTCCGTCAGGGACGGTTCCCTTGTGTGTACTTGTGGGGCTCCGTTGCACCCGTCTCTCACGTGCACCGCAGTAAACAGTGCAACCTTAATTATAGCCGTGCACAGAGGAGTGACAAGGTCGCGACGGTCGCCGCGCGGTCATTTGCCGACGCAGAATTCGCTGAAGATCCGGCCCAAGATGTCGTCGGTCGACACCTCGCCGACGATCTCGCCGAGGTCGTCGAGGCCGTCGCGCAGGTCCAGGGCGATGAACTCGTGGTCCATCTCTTGGCGCACGGCGCGACGAGCCTGCTCGAGGTGCTCGCGTGCCGAACGGACCGACTCCAGATGCCGCGCCCGACTCAACAAAACCCCTTCTCCGTCGGTCAATCGTTCGGCGATCTCGGCCAGCGTGTCGGTCAGCTCCTCGAGCCCTTCGATGTCGGCGGCTTCGATGCTGTCGCCGTCGTCGCTGTTGTCGCCGGCGGCGCCGGCCAGGCGTGTTCGATTCACGTGGGTCAACGAATCCAGAAACTCCCGGTCCTCGTCTGTGAAGTTGTCCTCCAGATCCATCTTGTTGACGACGGCGATTGTCGGGGTGTCGCTGGATTCGAGTTCGGCGAGTTCCTCGCGCGCCTCTTCGGAGAGGCCCTCGGAGCGGTCGATGACCCACAAGGCCAGGTCGGCCTTGTCCTTGAGCTCGCGGGAGCGTTCGATGCCGATCGATTCGACCTCGTCGGTGGTCTCGCGCAGCCCCGCCGTATCCATGACGCGAAGGGCGACACCTTCGAGGTGCAACTCTTCTTCCAGAAAGTCGCGCGTGGTCCCGGCCACGGGGGTGACGATGGCGCGGTCGGAGCCGTACAGCGCGTTAAACAGCGTCGACTTGCCGGCGTTGGTCGGCCCCAGGATGACGACGCGGACGCCCTCGCGCTGGCGGCGTCCGCGGTCGAATTGATCCTCCAGGCGCTGTAGCTCGTCGATGGTGGTGTTGAGCCGCTCGAGGATCTCGTCGCGTTCGATCTGGTAGACGTGCTCCTCGTGGGCGAAGTCGATGGCGGCCTCGACCAGCGTCAACGCCTCGGCCACCCGTTCGCGCTCGGCCTCGATCGACTCGCCGAGCCGTCCCTGAAGATGCTCCAGGGCCATCTTGTGGGCGCTCTCGCTGGTGGCGTTGACCAGATCGGCGACGGCCTCGGCCTGGGTCAGATCGAGGCGCCCGTTGAGGAAGGCGCGGCGGGTAAATTCACCGGGTTCTGCGGTCGTCGCGCCCGCCTCGAGTGTGGCATCGAGCACGCGGCGCAGGATGATGGGCCCGCCGTGGCACTGAAACTCCACGACATCTTCGCCGGTATAGGTCTTTGGGCCCTCCATCATTACGGCGAGGGATTCGTCGATCAGCTCGCCGTCGGTGTCGTGGATCTGCGAGAGTCGAAGGTTGTGACTCTCGTGATCGTCGGGCCAGTCGGGGATCAGGGTGCGCAGGATGTCGCCGCTGGCCGGACCGCTGACGCGAACGATGCCGACGCCCCCGCGACCCGACGGGGTGGCGATGGCGGCAATAGTCTTGGACATGGGTCAGTTTTGCGGCGAGATCTTCAGCCGACGGAAGACGCCGTCGCCCACACTTTCGGTCTCGATCTTGTCGTTGTCGCGCAGGGCGCGGTGGATGATGCGCCGCTCGGTGCTGTTGAAGCCCGAGACCGTGACGTGCTTTTTCAAGTTCAGCGCGCGCTCGGCGAGGTCGCCGGCCACCCGCTGGAGCTGCTTTTTGCGGGCTTCCCGAGCCCCGTCGACATCGACGTAGATGTTCGACGAATCGGGGTGCTCGTTGAAGACGCTCCCCATGATCGTCTCGATACCCTCGAGCGCCTTCGGGGCCATCTTGCCGAGTCCGAGCAGGCGATTGACGTCGGGGCCGGTCAGGTTGAAGTACAGTCGGTCCCCGTCATCGCGCACGCCGCGCAGATCGACGTCCAGGCCCATGCGATCGAACAATCCTTCGAGCCATTCGGAGCCCTCTTTGGGCAGGTTGATCGGCTCGGGTTTGTCGGGCTTGTCGGTCCGCTTCTTGGCGCCCTGCCCGTCAGCCTGGTCATCGTCCGCCTGCTGCTGCTGGCCCGACGAATCGTCCTCGGGGACCGGCGGCGGCTGTTGCTGGGCCTGCTGTTGCTGGTCGGCCTCGGGGATCACGTTGCCGTCGACCTCTTCCTCGTCGTCGGCGGGCTGGGACCCTTCGGCGGGTTCGACCTTTTGAGGCTGATTCGGCTCGGGCGGGTCGATCACCCGATGCGACGAGGAGCGCGCCTCGCGACGCCCCTGCTGGTCCTGATTGGAGTCTTCGGCGTTGTTGTCGTTCGAATTATTGCTCATGTCTGATCACCTTACCCGTGTCACGTCGGAGGGCGGGTCGTTGAGAGGTGTGTTTATGCGGTGGCGACTTCGGGTTCTTCGTCATCGTCGTCGCCCCAGCCTCGGATGTAGAGCTGCTGGCTGAGTCCGATCGCCAAGTTCATCGAGTAGTACAGCACCAGCCCCGAGGGCAGAAACAGCATGAAGGCCGTGAACATGACCGGCATCACCTTGGTCATGATCTGAGCCTGCGTGCTGTTGCCCGGGCTGCCCATCATGCCCTGCTGGCCGTACATCACGACGCCCATCAGGACCGGCAGCACATAGAACGGGTCCGGTGCAGCGAGGTTCGTATACCACAGAAAGAAGTCCGCTTCGTAGAGCTCGACCGAGTTGTAGATCATGATGTAGAGCGCATACAGAATCGGCATCTGCAGGAGCATCGGCAGACAGCCTCCCATCGGGCTGACGTCGTTCTCCTGGAAGAGCTTCATCGTCTCCTCGGTCATCTTCTGCCGGTCGTCCTCGTACTTGTCGCGGAGTTCCTCCAGTTTCGGCTGGATCTCCTTCATGTCGTTCATGTTTCGGTACGCCGACATGTTGATGGGCCATGTCAGCAGTTTGATCAGGATGGTCAACAGGATGATGGCGAGACCCCAGTTGCCCACGTAGTTGTGGATCTTGCTGAGCGACCAGTGCAGCGGCCAGGCCAGAAACGACAGAAACCCGAAGTCGACACTGGAGGTCAGCTCGTGGCCGGCCTCCTTGAGCATGTCGACGTCTTTGGGCCCCAGAAACAGCTCCTGTTCCAGGGTCCTCGTGGCGCCCGGTCCGACCTCGAATTCCCCGAAGGTCAGCCGCGTGCGCAGGTAGTTTTTGTCGACTTTTTCGATATCACAGGCCGTGGCGCCCTCGGCGGGGATCGTCGCCCACATGAAGTAACGTGTATCGATGGCGCCCCACCGAACCATTGATTTGTCGTAGCGCAGCGGGCTCTCGATGCCGCTGATCGAGCTGCGCTCCGTCGAGTCGGCCATCTTGCAGGCGCCGCTGACGTCGTTGGGCCGGAAGTTCAGAAAGCTCGTCTCTTCGTTCGGGTCCTTGTAGCCGTACATGTCGACGACGGCCGTGTCGCCCAGCGTGCGGTCCTCCATGTGATTGGTGACCGTCACGTCCATCTTCACCATAAACGGCGTCTCGCCGGTGAAGTCGAAGACCTTTTCGATGGTGTATCGGCCCTTGGGATCGTCGTAGCGGTAGACCAGCGAGGTGTAGTTGCCCTCGGAGTCGGTCTCGCTGGCGTCTTTCTGGAACGTGTAGGCGGCGCCGCCGGTGATCGAGCGTTCGCGGTCCATGATGCGAACGCCAAACGGGAAGTGCCCGGAGTCCTCGGGGATCGCCTCCAACAGGTCGCCACGCTTGGAGTATTGCTCCGGCGACAGGATGGTCGCCGAGGTGATGCGCCCGCTTTGGGCGTTGGTCACCTTCAGCTCCAACTGCTCCGACTTCATCGTCTGCGTCGAGATCTCGACGTCTTCAGACGGCTTGGCGTCGGCCAAAACCTCTTCGCCCAGCGAGCCGCCTTCGTCCGGGGCGCTGCCCTCGGAGCCGGAGGTCCCGGCGTCGGCGTCGGCCGAGGCCGTCGAGTCGCCGGAGTCGGAATCGCCGTCGGCCTGTTCGGGCGGGCCGTCGTCGGCTGGATCGGTCCCTTCCGAGCCCGCGTCGGCCGTCTTCTCGACGGCCTGGCCGTTTTTGTTGGCCTGATCGGGCTTGGCCGGGGGAAACAGATACTGCCACAAGAACAGCACCGCCCCGCTGAGTACCAGTGCAAGTAAGAATCGCTGATTATCCATGAGTCCTAACTCGAAAGTCGGGTCCCTTCTACGGTCGGCGGGCCCGGGCCGAGGGGGTTGAATCGGCGTTCCGCACGGCACGGGACCACTCAGTGGCCCGCAGACCTATCAGTGTTCGCGCGAAAGTACAAAAGGAACGTGAATCGGCTCAAGTCCGCTGTCTCACAGCACCGTTTCACGGCACCGGGTCGTGGCCGCCGGGATGAAAGGGGTGACACTTGAGGATCCGCTTGGCACCCAGCCAGCCACCCTTGATGAGCCCGTGCTTTTCGATCGCCCGCTTGGTGTACTCCGAGCAGCTCGGCTGAAATCGACACGATGGCGGAAACAGCGGCGAGATCGCATTCTGATAGAACCGGACGACCGCCAGTCCGGCCCGCGCCGCCACACCCGCCGAGGTCTGGCGCTGCAGCTCGCCACCCTCCTTCGATTCACCGTCTGTGGTCTCGGGTTCGCTCATCTAGTCTGTGCGTCTAGTCGCTTTGACTGCGCCGCGCTGCGTTCTCCAGCACCTCGACCAGCTCGTCGGCCAACTCCTGAAAATCGGGCCGGTCGACCGACGCCTTCACGATGACAACAAAGTCGAAGCCGGCGGGAAATTCCCGCTTCTGACGCCGGTACGCCTCGCGGATGCGCCGTTTCCACCAGTTACGCACATGCGCTTTGCCCACCTTCGTGCTCGCCGTGATCCCTAGCCGCGAGTACTCCCGCCCGTTGGGTGCGGCGTACACAATAAGGTGGCGACTCGACGTGCGCCGCCCCTCGCGCTGGGTACTCAAGAAGTCGCCGCGCTCCAGCAGTCGCTCCTCGGGGCGAAATTTCTCGTCGTCTCGATACGACATCTCTACGACAGGGTGGGGGACAGGCTGCAATTCAGCGGCTCAACGAAAAAAGGCCGGCGCATGCCGGCCCTCTTTCGCGTATCATCTACAACTTACCTGTCGAGACGTCAGCTACGACGCTTCGACCTCTTCGTTTTGACGGCCAGTCGGTGGCGGCCCTTTTTGCGGCGCCGCTTCAGAACTTTGCGACCATTCTTGGTCTTCATGCGGGCACGAAAGCCCTGTTTTCGACGCTTCTTCCGGCTCGGTTGGTATGTCTGCTTGCTCATATCTGCTCCCTTGGTGTTCGTGGGTCGTCCAAATGCGAAACGACCGCGCAAGTAGACACCACCCCCAGCGGGGAGTCAAGGATAAATCGACGTGCCGGCGCGCTTTTTACTCACAACTCCCGGTGCCGTTCTCGCGGATGTTGATCCGGGCACGATCGTGGAAGGTGATTTGTTGGGCGACCTTGTCAGCGGCGCAGTTTTTGACGTTAGGATTCCCCAATACGGTCAAACTACCGAAGATCCGATCGATGCCGGCGAGCCCGGAGACATCGTTCAGAGAGTCATTTTCCTCGATCTGAATGAAGGTCGCTTCTCCCGAAAGCTCCGGGACCTCGGTGACATTGTCGAGATTCCTTATTTGGAAATAGGCGCCACTCGTAAGTTTCATCCCGTCAAGGAAGTCAAGGTCTCTTACTGGAATGTCCATAAGGTGAAATTGGGAGGAAGTTTCGTGGGTGATCTCCGACAGTGCGTCGAGTGATACTAAACTGGAATTGGCTTCGATGATAACGTGGGTTATCTTCGTCAACGGTTCTTCGATAGCAAATTCTCTCAAGCTAGGATTGAGTCCTAAGCGGATTCCCGCGCCTTGGGCCAGGCTCAGTCCACGCGTCGTCCGAAGGTCAGGAACACCCGTAAAGTCGACGCTCTCAACACTAATACCTCGGAGGGCTTCGAGGTTTGTCAGGCCGGCGACGTTTCTGCCGGAGATCCTTAGTTCCCGGATCTTGTTACAGGAGGTACTGCAAATGGGGTCCAAATCGGAGACATCTTCGACGACGACCGGTTCGCCATCGTTGAGGTAGCAGTCCTCGCTGCGCTGCTCGGCACTCGGCGTGCAATACGAGCCCCCTTCCGCCAGGAGGGTCTCGCCGCAGGCGGCTGCGAGGATGGAGAGAAAGACGGAGAGGATCAGATAGTTGGACTTTGGCATGGGGACACGAACCGATGCGAGGGGTTGAAGGCACGATATGACCTCGCATGGTCGAATACCTACAGCTCAGCCCCGATGCGAGTCCCGACCCATTGGAATTAGCAGATTGCCCAAATTGGTCGATGTGTACCTAAAGTAGCCCACGTGCGGGCCGGAGGCAAGTCAGCCGAAGATCTTTGTCTCGAGCTTCTCGAAGAGATTCGCGATCTCGGGGTCCTCTTCGATTTTTTCTTCGTACTTTTTGACGGCTGCCAGGACCGTGGTGTGATCCTTGCCGCCGAAGAGCCGGCCGAGCTCGGGGTAGGAGTGTTCGGTGTGTTTGCGCGACAGGTACATGGCGTACTGGCGCGGGCGGCTGATCGAGCGGGGCCGGCGAGAGCCCTTGATGTCGGCGGGCCCGATGTCGAAGTAGTCGGCGACCTTCTCGATGATGGTGTCGACGCCGATCTCTCGGTTCTGGTCGATGTTCATGCGGTCGAGCATGTCGGCGACCATCTGTTTGCTGATGGGTTGGTCCATCAGCTTGGCCTGGGCGCTCAGGCGCACCAGCGTGCCTTCGAGCTCACGCACGTTGGTGCGGATGTTCTGGGCCAAAAGCAGGGCGACCTCGTCGTCGAGGTCGATGTCGTCGGACTCGGCCTTTTGCTCCAGGATGGCGATCCGCGTCTCGATCTCCGGGGGCTGGATGTCGGCACACAGGCCCCAGGCAAACCGGCTGGCCAGCCGCTCCTCGATGCCCGGCAGCTCGCCGGGGGGCTGGTCCGACGTGATCACGATCTGCTTGCCGGAATTATACAGCGCGTTGAAGGTGTGGAAGAACTCCTTCTGGGTGGCGTCCTTGCCGGCGATGGTCTGGATGTCGTCGATCAGCAGGACGTCGCACTCGTTTCTGAACTGGGTGCGAAACTCGTTCATCCGCTCCTCGCGGATCGACGAGATCACCTGGTTCATGAAGTCTTCCGACGACAGATTGACGACGTGCTGGTCGGGGTCCCTCTCGATGATCCGGTGACCGACTGCCTGCAGAAGGTGGGTCTTGCCCAGGCCGACCCCGCCGAAGATGAACAGCGGATTGTAGCTTTTGGCCGGCTTGTCGGCGACGGCGGAGCACGCAGCGTGCACGAACTGATTCGACGAGCCGACGACGAATTCCTCGAAGGTGTAGCGCGGATTGAGCCCGGCTTCGACGACGCGCTCGCGGTGCTCTTCTTCGGGCAGGACCGGGCCGTCGGACGCGGCGTCTTCGTCGCCCGGCAGCGGCGCGTCGACCTGTTCGGCGTCCGCCGAATCGGTATCCGGGCCGTCGGTCCGCGCTTCTTGTTGTTCGGCGCGTCCCACGCGGGCGGCGACCGGCTCCTCGTCGGCGTCCAGCGCCTGGACCATCTCGGCCTCTTGCTGCTCATCGTCGGCCTCGGCCTCCTCGGTCCCGTCGACGATCAGTTCGACGGCGAGCGGTTCGCCGGAGACCGTCTCGATCGAGTCCTCGATGAGATCGAGATAGTTCTCCTCGATCCAGGCCTTGAAGAAGTCGTCGTCCACGGTCAGATGGACCGACGCATCCTCTCGGCGCAGGAAATCGATACTTTTGAACCAGAAGTCAAAAGTATCTGTGCGAACCTTCTCTTCGAGGTCGCGCAGCGCGGCTTTCCAGATATTGGGCATGACTACGAAGGTCGGAAAATGGGGGTGGTCAGGAACCAGACACAATCATTCAGTTCACTCATTAACTCTGGCTTCGAAGACGGGGCGAGCCACCTGCTCAGGCCGTCAAAATCGTCGAGTTGAATGGCGATTTATCAGGCTGTGAACACGAGTCCCGAACCGTGAGAAACCGAAGCACGGCGGCCCATCATAGCAATGTGGAGGCGGGGTTTGGAAAGCCAGAATTTGAAATTAGAAGCTGACGTGTCGACGCCGTGACGATCCGATCGGCGAGCGATCTGGCGGGGCATTTTTGCGGCGGTTCCTAGGGCCGATTTTGGTCGCTCCTAGGGGCGGAAATTCGCGGCAATTCGTCATGCATAAACCGTGCAACCGAAAACGCACATCGCACAAAGAGAATCTGTAAGCCTTTGGGATCATTGATGAAGTGTTGGGGTGAAATGGCCCAACCCACTCATCAATCAGCGTCGGCGCTTGACAAGCCGTCGCCGGGTCCCGTGGCTGCGAATACGATCGCAGATCGATCGCCAATTGCCGATCGGTCGTGTGACGGTCAAAAACCGGGCGATCGGATCGGAGCAGGGCCCGATCGGACCCGATCGCTCGCCGCCCACCATCTTTTGGGGCACTTTCTTTTTTGGCACTATGCTCGTCCGCCACCCATCATCATGAAGGTCGTCGGATCGAGTCCCATGTTGGTCAGGGCCGCGTTCCAGCGTTCCTTCGGAGCCGTCTCGGTCAGCAGAGATTCGTCGAAGTCGGCCGCCAGCCAGGAGCCCTGTTCGATTTCGCCTTCGAGCTGGCCCGGACCCCATCCGGCGTAGCCCAGTAGCGGCAGATACTCGCCGCCTCGACGGCCGGCGGCGTAGTCTTCGATGACCGAGCCGGCCCCGGCGAGGATCCAGTGGGCATGGAACGCGAGTTCGCCGGCGGTCTCGGCCTCTTCGAGTTCCGAGGTGGGGACGGTGGCTTCTTCGTCCTGTCGATAGATCACCCAGAGTTGTTCCAGGCCGACCGGCCCACCGAAGAAGACGGGCCTGTCGTAGCTGGCGTCGCTCAACGTGGGCGTCGACGGGCCGTGGGCCGATTCCATCAGCTCACCGAAGCTCGGTTCGATCTGCTTGTTGACGATGAAGCCCATCGCCCCGTCGGAATCGTGGTGGACCATCAGAATGACCGACTTCTCGAAGGGGCCGCCATCGAGCGAGGGCGCGGCGATCAAGAATCCGGGTGCCAGAGAATCGGCGTCGTGCGATGCGTCAGCCATAGGGAATCCGAGTTACCTTGGAATAGAAGGGCCCGCTTGATTTGTGTGCCACTCTATGAGTGTGTTAGCGGCACTTGCAGGCGTGGGGCGCGCCGGCGTGGTCTGGTCCCTCACGAAAACTACTGGCTTCCAAGGGTAGCCGATGAAACAGATGAGTTACAAGGAAGTGGCCGAGCAGCGCGATGAGATGGATCTTCGGATCATCGACGTGCGCGAGCCCGACGAATATGAAGAGGTCCACGTCGAGGGTGTGGAGCTGTTTCCGCTCTCGAAGTTCGAGGCCGGTGAGCGCCCGGAAGACGACGGCCGGCCGGTGGCGATCATTTGCCGGTCCGGTGCGCGCAGCGCCAAGGCGTGCCAGATCCTCGAGACCGAGGGATGGGACGGTGAATGCATCAACGTCGAGGGTGGCACACTGGCGGCCATCGACGTCGGTGAAGACGAAGTCGTCCGCGACGACACCGCGCCGGACGTCTGACACACTGCACGACACGCGAATCGAGTCGCTCCTCTAATGACGCGACGGTTATGACGGAATCAAAAAAGAAAGTACGGATGGTCTCGCTGGGTTGTCCCAAAAACCGGGTCGACTCCGAGGTCATGGTCGGACTCATTCAGGACGAAGCCGAGTTCGAGATGACCGAGCGCGAGGACGAAGCCGATATCGTCGTCGTCAACACCTGCGGGTTTATCGAGGACTCCAAAAAGGAGTCGATCGAGACGATCCTGGAGATGACCCAGCGCAAGGGCGAGGGCGATCTGGAGAAGGTCGTCGTCACGGGATGTCTCTCGCAGCGATACGCCGACGAGCTGGAAAAAGAGATCCCCGAGGTCGACGCCTATTTGGGCACCAAGACCTTCACGGCGATCAACGACGCGCTGCGCGGCGACCTCTCGGAGAAGTCCTACATCAAGCCGGGCAGCTTCATCATGGACAACGAGGTCTCCCGGACGAACACCGTCCGAGGGGGCACGGCGTATCTGAAGATCGCGGAGGGCTGCTCGCGAAACTGCAGCTTCTGCATCATCCCCGACATCCGCGGTGATCAGGAGAGTCGCAAGCTCGAGGACGTCGTCACCGAGGCCAAGCGGCTGGGTCAGCAGGGCATCAAGGAGATCATCCTGGTGGCCCAGGACATGACCAGCTACGGCATCGACATCGACCCCCGAGAGAACCGCGACTATCTGGTTCAGCTTCTGCGTGAACTCGAGAGCGCCGATCTCGGCGACGTCGAGTGGGTGCGCATGCTGTACATGTACCCGTGGAACTTCACCGACGAGCTGCTCGGGATCCTGCAGGAGGGCAACACGGTCGTCCCCTACGTGGATATGCCGCTGCAGCACGTCAACAAACGGATCCTCCGTTCGATGCGCCGAAACGTCACCCGCGATCGCCAAAAGGAATTGATCGCGCGGATCCGCGATGTGGACGACATGGTGCTGCGCACGACCTTCATCACGGGCTACCCGGGCGAGACCGACGAAGAATTTCAGGAGCTGTACGACTGGGTCGAAGAGGTCCGATTCGACCACGTCGGCGTCTTCACCTACAGCCCGGAGGAGGGCACGAAGGCCGCCGAGCTCGACGACCAGGTCCCCGAAGAGGTCAAGATCGAGCGGCGCGACGCGCTGATGGAGCTCCAGCAGCAGATCAGCCTGGAGAAAAACCGCGAATGGGTCGGGTACACCACCGACGTGATCGTCGACGGCGTCAGCGAAGAACACGACCTGGTCTTCGAGGGCCGCCACTACGGACAGGCCCCCGACATCGACGGCAAGGTCTTTTTGTCGTTCGACTACGGCGGCGACCTTCCGACGGCCGGCGACATGGTCGAAGTCGAGATCAACGACGCCACGCCCTACGACCTGCGCGGCGTCGTCCTCCCCGACGAGCCGATGGCTCCCATCGCCCTGAACGACGGCGCGGAAGCCTCGATCCAGGCCCCGTAACACACTGAAAAACAAGAAAACTCAAGGAGCGCGACGTGAGTGACGAGCAGATCGTTCTGACCGGAATCAAGCCCTCCGGTGAGGCCCATCTGGGCAACTACATCGGCGCCATCGAGCCGGCGCTTCAGATGGCCGACCGCCCGGAAACCCGGCCGTACTTCTTTATGGCCGACTACCACGCCCTGACGACCATCAAGGATCAGGAGCGGCTCAAGCATCTGACCTACGATGTGGCCGCCACCTGGATGGCCTTCGGACTCGACCCCGACGAGGTCCTCTTTTATCGCCAGTCCGACATCCCCGAGCTCTTCGAGCTCAACTGGGTGTTGGCCTGCTTTTGCTCGAAGGGCCTGATGAATCGCGCCCACGCCTACAAGGCCACCGTCGAGCAGAACAAAGAGGCCGGCGAAGACCCCGACAAGGGCGTCGACATCGGGCTGTACACCTACCCGGTGCTGATGGCGGCCGACATCCTCATGTTCAACGCCGACCTCGTGCCCGTGGGAGAGGATCAGATCCAGCACGTCGAGATCGCCCGCGACGTCGCCGGCGCCTTCAACCACAACTACGACACGGATCTCTTCACCCTGCCGGAGCACCGCGTCCGCGAGGGGAGCACCCTGCCGGGGCTGGATGGCCGCAAGATGAGCGCCAGCTACGGCAACACGATCCCGTGCTTTGCCGACACCGACACCCTCAAGGACCTCTGCTTCTCGATCGAGACCGATTCCTCCCCGCGCGAGGCGCCCAAGGACCCCGACGACTCGGTCGTCTTCGACATCTACGAGCAATTCGCCACCGACGAGCAGGCCGACGACCTCGCCGGCCGGCTGCGCGAGGGCATCGGCTGGGGCGACGCCAAACTCGAGCTCTTCGAACTTCTGGACGATCAACTCGAGGAGCCCCGACGCCGCTACGAGACCCTGATGGACGACAAGGCGCAGATCGACGCCCTCCTCAAAGACGGCGCCGAGCGCGCCCGCCCGAAGGCTCGCGAGTTAATGGGCGATATTCGCGAGGCGATCGGGATGGATCGGTGAGGAGCCCCGGGCTCCCATCCGGTCGCATCGGGGTGATCGATACGCGCCTTCGGCGCGCGGCGACTGTCGATCTCCGTGATCGCGAGGCTTTCAGCCGGCTAGATCGTGTCTTTGGAATCGACAGCCGGCTGGAGATGCCGGATGGGCTTGATCGGCAGGAGGATGATGGACACCCCGGTCTCGCGCGGCGCCGCAGGCGCCGGCAGCGAACCGAGGGTACTCTGCGGCGTGTCGCGCCGGAGGCGCTCCGCCGCGGGATAGGCAAAGGATAAGAAAACCCCCGGCCGATGACGCGCTGAGCGCTGTCGAGCCCGGGGGTGTCCAGCGCACAGCGGCCCAGCCACGTCGCCTTCACGCGAGCACGAAGACCTAGCCACGTCATTCTCGCGGAAATCGTCGTACGTCCTACGCGGCCCGCGGCCACGTGATTCGCGGATCCCCGTCGTACCTCGTACGTCCTACGCGGCCCGCGGCCACGTGATTCGCGGCTCCCGTCGTACCTCGTACGTCCTACGCGGCCCGCGCCCACGTGATTCCCGGCTAATCCCTAAACTTTCCCCACACCAAGTGCGTGTCATATTCCACGCGCACTTCCCCATCCTCGGCGTGATCCTGGAAAATCTCGTGGAGCTGTTTCATCGCTTCGCGGGAGTCGTCGGAGGCCGGCTCGGGCATGTAACTGAATGAGGTCACCAGCGACTCGAGGCCTTCGAAGTCGAGATCCTGGTGGTGTTTGAGCTGCTGGTGCGTGTAGGCGTTGCCCTCGCCGCCGCCGTAGAATTCGTCGAGTTCCTTGCGGCGCCGGTCGACCCGCTCGAGGACCTCGTCGAAGTCGACGGAGTACTCCTCCAGAAAGGTGCCCAGTGCTTCCATGAAGGGCGTGCGCCGGCTGCGCAGGTTCCAGATGATCGCCAGCTTTTTGGGCATACGCAGCAGGCGCTTGAATTCCTGTTTGGCGGCGTCGCGGTCGAACCAGTGGAAGGACTGGCCGCAGACGATGGCATCGAGGCTGTCGTCGGCGAGCGAGGTCTCTTCGGCGCGGCCGGCGACGCTGTGGAACTGCGGGCGGGTGCCGAGCTGGGCGTCGGCCACCGAGCGCATGGCGTCATTCGGTTCGATGGCCCAGACCGTGGAGCCGACGTCCAGCAGTTGTCGGGTCAAAATCCCCGTGCCGGCTCCCATCTCGCCGACGTCGACCCCCATGCCGCAGTAGCCGCGCTGCTTGAGCAGAGCGATGGCGTTTTCGGGATAGTCCGGCCGGCTGCGCATGTACTGGCCGACCCGGTTGGAAAAGCGTTCGATCGGATCGTCTGACTCGGGCATCGCTGAGTCCCCTTATTGAAGGCCGCGTTGTTTGGTGGCTTCCCGCACCTTTTGGATGGCGGCTACGAAGGCCGCGGTGCGCATGGTGATGTCGTGTTTGTTCATCAGCCCGCGGATCGTGCGGAAGGCATCGACCATGTGGCTTTCGAGCTCGCTGTTGACCCGGTCCTCTTCCCAGGAGAAGTGCTGGATGTTCTGGGCCCACTCGAAGTAGCTGACGGTCACGCCCCCGGCGTTGGCGAAGATGTCGGGCACCACGGTGACGCCGCGGTCCTCCAGGATGTGATGGGCCTTGTATGTGCAGGGGCCGTTGGCGGCCTCGAGCACGTAGTCGGCCGAGATGTCGTCGGCGTTTTCCTCGGTGATGACGTGGCCGATGGCCGCCGGCATCAAGACGTCGCAGTCCAGCTCGAGCAGCTCCTCGTTGGCCATGTCCTCGGCCTGAGGAAAGTCGACGACCGATCCGGTTTTCTTCAGGTGGTCGTAGACGGCGTGGGTATCGAGGCCGTTTTCGTTGTAGATCGCGCCATGAACATCGCTGACGGCCTTCACCTTGGCGTTTTGGTCGTGCAGCAGCCGTCCGGCCCAGCTTCCGACATTCCCGAATCCCTGGATGACGAATTCGCTGCCGTCGAGGCCTTCGCCGTCGTTCTCCAGCACTTCGCGGATCGCATACAGACAGCCGCGCCCGGTGGCCGCCTCGCGGCCGACCGACCCGTGCAGATCGACGGGTTTGCCGGTGACGACCGCCGGATTGAATCCGTTGTGCTTGGAGTACTCGTCGAAGATCCAGGCCATGACCCCGGCGTCGGTATTCATGTCGGGGGCCGGGATGTCGGTCGTCGGCCCGATCATCTCGTGGATGCACTCGGTGAACCGACGAGTCAGCCGTTCGAGTTCGCTTCTGGAGAGCTCGGTCGGGTCGACGTGGATGCCTCCCTTGGCCCCGCCGTAGGGCACATCCGCCAAGGCGGTCTTCCAGGTCATCAGACTCGCCAGGGAGCGAACCTCGTCGAGGTTGACGTCGCCGCTGAAGCGCAGACCTCCTTTGAACGGGCCGCGGGCGTTGTCGTGCTGGACCCGGTAGCCGATGAAATTGCCGATGCTGCCGTCGTCGCGCTGGATGACGAGTTCGACACTGACCTGCCGACTGGGCGTCTTCAGCAGGTGTTCGGCATTCTTGTCGAGGCCGATGACGTCGAAGGCGTCCTGCAGGAACTTGTTGGTCGTCTCGTAGGCCGTTTCAGTCATTCAATTCATCCCGGTCGCAAACAACGTGATCGCAGGCACCGTGCGTGCGTTATCGTTCGTGGAAGCATTGTTGAGCCGGCCCCCTCGGGTGTCAATATAGAGGCGGCAGACCCGGCGGCTACGCCACATCGACGCCCAGGTGGCGCGACTGGAGCTTGCGCATCTTGTCGCGGTAGTCGGCGGCCTTCTCGAACTCGAGTTCCTCGGCGGCCTCCTGCATCTTCTCTTTGTACTCTTCGATGAGGGCCTCGATTTCGTCGGGGTCCGAGATGTCGGTGATCTCGGAATCGTCGTCGGCGTCTGGCTCGGACGACGAGGGCTCCTGGTCGGGGCTGGGAGCCGACGATGCGCCGTAGGCGGCCGCCTGCCCGGAGGAGGCCTCCTTGGACTCGTTTTCATCGACATCGTAGGGGACGTGTTCCTCGATGTCGGCGATTTTCTTTTTGATCGTCTGCGGCGTGATCCCGTGTTCTTCGTTGTGGGCCTTCTGGATCTCGCGGCGGCGGTTCGTCTCGTCGACGGCGTCGCGCAGCGAATCGGTCTCCTCTTCGGCGTACAGGATGCAGGTGCCGTTTACGTTGCGCGCCGCGCGGCCGATCGTCTGGATGAGGCTGCGCTCCGAGCGCAAAAACCCCTCTTTGTCGGCATCCAGAATCGCCACCAGGCTGACCTCCGGGATGTCGAGCCCCTCTCTGAGTAGGTTGATGCCGACCAGCACATCGAACTCCCCTTTGCGCAGATCGCGGATCAGGTTCATGCGCTCCAGGGTGTCGATGTCGCTGTGCAGGTATTCGACCCGGATGCCGAGTTCGGTCAGGTAGTCGGTCAGGTCCTCGGCCATCTTCTTGGTCAGTGTCGTCACCAGCACCCGCTCGTCGGCGTCGACCCGTTTGCGGATCTCGCCGTAGACGTCGTCGACCTGCTCTTTGGCCGGCCGGATCTCGATCTCGGGGTCGACCAGGCCCGTCGGACGGATGATCTGTTCGGTGACCACCCCGTCGCATTTGTCGAGCTCGTAGTCGGCGGGCGTGGCCGATACGAAGATCGTCTGGTTGAGCCGCTCCTCCCACTCGTCGAACTTCAGCGGCCGGTTGTCCAGGGCGCTGGGCAGCCTGAACCCGTGGTCGATCAGGGTTTCGGTGCGGGCGCGATCACCCCGGTACATGCCGCCGACTTGGGGAACGGTCATGTGGGATTCGTCGACGACCATCAGGTAGTCGTCGGGAAAGTAGTCGAGCAGACAGGGCGGGGCCTCGCCGGCCTCGCGGCCCGACAGGTGCCGGGAGTAGTTCTCGATCCCGTTGCAGTACCCCATCGTGATCATCATCTCGATGTCGAACTGCGTGCGCTCCTGCAGCCGCTGGGCCTCGACGAGCTGGTCGTTGGCCACCAGCTCGTCGACGCGCTCGTCGAGTTCCTCTTTGATCGACTCGATCGCCTGTTGCTTGCGTTCGGGACGCAGCAGGTAGTGTGTATTCGGGTAGATCGCTGCCTTCGAGAGCTGTTCCAGGCGTTTGCCCCGCAGCGGGTCGATGGCCCAGATGGTCTCGACCTCGTCGCCGAAGAACTCGATGCGCAGCGCCTGGTCTTCTTCATAGGCGGGAAAGACCTCGACGACGTCACCGCGGACCCGGAAGTTCCCGCGGTAGAAGTCCATGTCGTTTCGCTCGTACTGGATGCTGACGAGTTCCTCGAGCAGCTCGTCGCGCTCGATGATGTCGCCCTCTTCGACGACGACCTGCATGCCGCTGTAGGCCTTTTTGGAACCCAGCCCGTAGATGCACGACACCGAGGCGACGATCAGGACGTCGCGCCGCTCGAACAGCGAGTGCGTGGCGGCGTGGCGCATGCGGTCGATGGCGTCGTTAATCGACGAGTCCTTCTCGATGTAGGTATTCGTCGAGGGGACGTACGCCTCGGGCTGGTAGTAGTCGTAGTACGAGACGAAGTACTCGACCGCGTTGTGGGGAAACAGCTCTTTGAACTCGTTGTACAGTTGGGCGGCCAGGGTCTTGTTGTGGGCCATCACCAGCGTGGGCCGCTGTACCTCTTCGACCACGTTGGCGATGGTAAAGGTCTTGCCGGTCCCGGTGGCGCCCAGCAGCGTCTGCCACTTGTCGCCGCGCTCGACCCCCTCGCTCAACTGATCGATCGCCTTGGGCTGGTCGCCCTTCGGGTCGTAGTCCGAGACGAGTTGAAAGTCGGGCATGGTTCACCTTGTGCGTTGCACGTGCTGTCCTAGCGGGCGCGCCAGAGCGTGCCCCAGTCCTTGTCCATCAATTCGATGCCGTGGTCGACCAATTCGTCACGGATCGCATCGGCGCGTTCGTAGTCTTCGTTGGCGCGCGCCTCCTTGCGCTCGGCGATCAGCTCCTCGATCTCTTCGGGCGTGATATCGCGGTCCTGAAGCTTCAGGTTCCGGATCTCGCGGAGCGCCTCGGCGTAGGGTCGCTCCAGCACGCCCAGGATCGAGCCCGCCTTGCGCATGTGGCTCTCGATGGCGACCAGCGAGAAAGCCAGGTCCTCGGGGCTGGCGTTTGGATTCGTCGAGCCGACCTCGGTGGCCAGCTCGTTGCCCGCCTTGGCGAGGTCACCGAGCACCGCCAGAGCCTCGGAGGTGTTGAAGTCGTCGGCCAGCGCGGCCTCGAACTTCGGCAGAAAGCCCGTGACCGTCGACGCGACACTGCCGACGAGTTCGCCGTCGGGCAGGCTGTCCCCCTCCGTGTGGCCCAACTGCGTCAGCCGTTCGCCGATCCGCTCCAGAGTGGCGTAGAGGTATTCGACACGCTGGGTCGCCTCCTCGAGATTGTCCATCGAGTAGGTGATCGGCTTGCGATAGTGGGCCGTCAGCAGAAAGTAGCGGACCGCCTCGTTGTCGAATTCGTCGAGAACGTCGCGGGTCGTCCAGAAGTTGTCCAGCGACTTCGACATCTTCTCGACTTCGTCGTCCTCCTCGGAGACGACGTTGACCAGGCCCATGTGCATCCAGTGGTTCGCCAGCGGCTCGCAGTCGTTGGCCGCCTCGGACTGGGCGATCTCGTTTTCGTGGTGAGGAAAGATCAGGTCGCTTCCTCCGCCGTGGATGTCGAAGCACTCGCCGAGGAACTTGGTCGACATGACCGAGCACTCGATGTGCCAGCCGGGTCGGCCCCAGCCCCAGGGCGACTCCCAGCCGAGCTCGTCGTCCTCCGACGATTTCCACAGAGCGAAGTCAAAGGGGTGTTTCTTTTTGTCATCGGCCTCGTCCTCGGTACGTCCCGAGCGGCCGGCCTCCATCTCGTCGAGGTCGCGGTGCGACAGTTTGCCGTAGCCGTCGAATTCCTCGACCCGATAGAAGACGTCGCCGTCGACCTCGTAGGCGTAGCCGCGCTCGATCAACGTCTCGTTCATCTCGATGATTTCATCGATGCATTCGGAGACCTTCGGCTCGTGGTCGGCGTGGCGCACGCCCAGGGCGCTCATGTCCTCGTTGAATTCCTCGATGAACCGGGCCGACAGCTCCAGAGGGTCGTCGCCGGTCTCCTCGGCGCGGTTGATGATCTTGTCGTCCACGTCGGTGAAGTTTCGCACGTGGGTGACATCGTAGCCGAGGTGCTCCAGGAATCGTTCGACGACATCGAAGAAGACGTAGACCCGTGCATGGCCGATGTGGGTGAGGTCGTAGACCGTCACCCCGCAGACGTACATGCCCACGTGACCCGACTGGCGGGGCTCCAGCGGCTTCTGTCTGCCTTCACGGGTGTCGTAGAGTTCGACGGTGCGCAGAGCGGCGGAATCGTTGGCCATGGTGTGTCCTTGTCGTTATTGGTCGGAATCGGATCCTTTCATGCGGGCGTTGTGACACGAGCGCCCTCGAATTGAAAGGTCTGTAGGTCGGCTCACTTCTCGACGTCTCGGTGGCGGACCTGGACGTCCCAGTTCCGCCCGCGCAGACGGGTGGCGATCGCCTCGCTCATCGACACCGAACGGTGGTGGCCGCCGGTGCAGCCGAAGCCGATCGTCAGGTACGACTTTCCCTCTTTTTCGTACTGGGGCAGCACGAATTCGGCCATCTCCTGGAACAGCGAGATGAACTTGCCGGCCTCGGGCTGGGCCAGCACGTACTCCTGGATCTCCTGGTCCCGGCCGTCCTTTTCGCGAAGCCCCTCGACGAAATAGGGGTTCGTCAGAAATCGAAGGTCGAAGACCAGGTCACACTCGGCGGGCAGGCCGTGTTTGAACCCGAAGCTGAGCAGGGTGATCGAAAACTGCGAGGACCGGTCGCCCGCGTAGCGACGCTGGACGAGCTTCTTGAGCGTGTGGACCGTATGCTCGGAGGTGTCGATCAGCACGTCGGCCAGCTCTCGAAGGTCCTGGAGCCGGGCGCGCTCCCGCTTGATTCCCTCGCGGACGGTTCCGTCTTCGCCGGCCATCGGGTGACGCCGCCGCGTCTCGCTGTAGCGGCGCACAAGCTCCTCGTCGTCGGCCTCGAAAAACAGCACCTGCAGTTGCACGTCGCCGTCGCGCAGTTCGCCGACCATCTCGGCGGCGTCGTCCAGAAACATCCGCTCGCGGGTGTCGATCACAAAGGCCAGCGAGCCGACGCGGCCGCCGCCGGATTCGGCCAGCTCCAAGACCTTCGGCAACAGCGGGACCGGCAGATTGTCGATACAAAAAAAGCCGCAGTCTTCGAGGGCGTTGACTGCGGTCGACTTCCCCGATCCGCTCAGGCCGGTGATGATGACGACGTGCGGATCGTGTTCGGCGTCGGATTGTTCGATAATCGAATGGTCGGGTTCGTCGCTCACGTTTCCAGTACCTTGACGAGCACGACCGTGATGTTGTCGTTGCCGCCGTTCTCGTTGGCCGATTCGATCAACGCGTTGCAGCAGACCTCCAGATCGTCCTGGTTCTCGGTCATGATCGACTTGATCTCCTCGTCGGTGCTCATGGCGTTGAGCCCGTCCGAGCAGAGCAGGTAGATGTCGCCGTGTTGCGGATGTTCGTTGTCGACGTCGACCTGAACGGTCTCCTTCATGCCCAGGGCCCGCACGATGACGTTTTTGTGCGGGAAGTTCTCGATCTCCTCCTCGGAGAGATCCTTCATCTGGATGTAGTCGTTCAACAACGAGTGGTCGTCGGTGACCTGGTACAGCTCGTCGTCGCGCAGCCGGTAGATGCGGCTGTCGCCGACGTGGCCGAAGTAGGCCGTCTCGCCGTTGAAAAGAAGCGCCACCATCGTGGTGCCCATGCCCCGCTGGGCGGAGTTCTGGGAGGCGGTCTCGTAGATCTTGAGGTTGGCGAGCTTGATGCCGGCGTTGAGCCGGTTTTCCTCGTAATTGAGGTCCTGGTCCATCTTGTAGGGCCAGGTGAGCTGCTCGTCGTCTTCGGTTTCCTCAAAAAACTCTTGGACCGTTTCGACGGCCATCTCCGAAGCGACCTCGCCGCTGGCGTGCCCTCCCATGCCGTCTGCCACCATGTAGAGGTTTTGTTCCGTCGCCAGACCGAGGTTGTCTTCGTTGTGGCTGCGCTTGCGTCCGACGTGTGTTTTTCCGGCGTATTGAAGTTTGAGCGACAAGGCGAATCCCCTAGTTCGACCAGCGAGAGCTGGTTGCGATTCGAGATCGAACGATCGTCTGCTTATGACGACCATGTTTTAGCATTGCGCCCCATCTGGGGCAATGTCGCCGAAAGTCTCGCGACTAGTTCCCCATGCCGGACCCGGCATCGCGGCGTGCGGCGCCGGTGGCCACGGTGTAGCGCAGTGTGCCGTCGAAGCCCGAGCGGGTCCGCGGCTGAACCGATGCGTCCCAGGCGAGCTCTATCGCATCCTGAGGGTTCCCCTCGCAGGGGACCCACTGATATTTGGAGCGCTGGACCACGCAGGCCTTGGCGTCGCGTTCGTTGCCGATCGTCTCGGCGATGCAGAGCCCGCTGTCGGACAACTCCTGCTGGGCCTGTTGGGCACTCATGGAGTCGGCGTCCGACGGCGTGATCCACAGTTGGACGGCGCTGTTGCAGAAGTTCTCGCCGCCGGAGCCCTTCGGCTGACAGAGCGCCGCGCCCATGGCGGCGCCCCCGTTGGCGTACTGATAGTCGGGGCAGTCGTCGTCGCTGCTACACGACAGGATCCGCTCGCGAATGCAGGTGCGCTCGGAGAGGTCCACGAAACTCGCGATCCCCTCGAGCGCCGGCCGAATGCCGCCGCGGCACATGTAGCCGGTCAGCGGGGTGTTGGGGTTCGATTCGTTCGGCTCCGGGAAGAAGTTCTGGAAGTTGCGCAGGAAATCCTCGTAGCGATCGCCGGTCTTGGCCTTGCCCAGCGAGGTAAAGCAGACCGGATTGATCGGGCTGTCGGCCGGGCACATATCCGGGGTGGGGCCGTCGTAGGGCTGGTAGTCACCGTGGATCGACGCCACGTAGACGTCCTCGGAGGGAAACGTATCGAGGCCCTTCGACTGGGTCACGTTGTTCTTGAAGGTGTCGGCGAGATCACCGGTCGAAAACAGCGGCGACGGATCGTCTCCCTTGGTGGCGAAGTAGCAGTCTTCCTCGCACCCCTGCCCCTGGCTGTTCTCGATGGTGTCGCCCTGGTGGCTGCAGTCGTTTTCGTCGGTCACGAAGGTGACCACCAGTTTGGCGTCCTTACGCAGAAACCCGTAGTTGGGGTGGTCCTGTCGCTGCTGCTGGTAGAACATGTCGCGGGCCTGCTCGGAGTCGAAATCCGTGCGGGCCGGCCCGCCGGTCATCTGGGGCGACAGGGCGCGGTTGGCCGCCTGCAGACCCTGTTCGAAGGCCGAACCCCGGGTGCCCACGTAACTCATGCACGCCCAGTCCTGTTGAAGCTCCTGGGTGCGCAGCGAGTCGTCCTGGTTGCGGTAGTCCGAGGCCCTGAGCACCAGCGGAATGTCGCGGTAGGCGCTGCTCGGTGGGAAGAGTTCGGCTGGCGCGGCGTTGTCGGGGTTGATGCCCGCGTCGTTGCACGCCTGCTCGTAGTTGCCGGCGCGCAGGTGGCACTGGACCTCATCGTCGCTGGGGTTCAACAGGTCCTGAAAATTACCCGGGTTCGACGTGCAGTCGACGGCGCGCTGGATCTGATTGCGCACCGGCGAGACGTCGGGTCCACCCGGGTCGTCCGGCCCGATCGGTTCGCTGTTTTCGTCCAGCGCGAATCGACAGGTCGGATCGAAGCTGGTGATCGGCGAGGGCGTCGACTGGATGTGACCGGGCTCGGCGACCGGCTCGAAGTTGCTCGATTCCAGAAAGTGCGTCGTGGTGACCGCCAGATTGAAGTCCACGGGATTGACGGTCAGCTCGTCGATAAACCGCTCGAAATTTTCTTTGAGCTGGCGCTGCTCCTGACACATCGAGCCGGAGTTGTCGATGACCCACAACAGGTCGACCTTGGCGCGTTCGCCCAGAGAGATGTCGGTCGAGCGCTCCTGCTGGCCGGCGGCTTGGCCGTATTCGACGGGGTGGGCATTACAGCCGAAAGTCAGAAGGCCCAGGGCCCCGACGGCGAGAAGGAATCCAATGCATGGGCGTCGTCGATCGATTGGGAAACGCTGCATCGCGTACTCCTTACAGGCAGGCGTCGAAGGTCCCGGGCCTTCAGGTGTTCCGTCGAGTTGTCACCCGGCGGGTGTCACCCGGTGTGCGTCGTATAGGGCAGAAGCCCAAGGTGTCGGGCGCGCAAAATCGCCTTGCGCAGCTTGCGCTGGTTGCGGGCCGACACGCCGGTGATGCGACCGGGCAACATCTTGCCGGTCCGCGTCACAAAGAGCTTCAGAAGCTCCGGGTTCTTGTAGTCGATGTGCCAGTCCTTGTTCTGGTCGAACGGGTCGACCTTGCGGCGGCGGCGCCAGTTGATGCTTCCGTACTTTTCACTTCGTGCCATGGTAGATAAACCTGTGGGGATTCAGCGTGTCTCGAGTCGAAAGAGTCGGGTCGACTCCGGGGCCGTCAGCTCAACTTCTCTTCGACGAACTTGACGTGCTTCTTGGCCACGGGGTCGTATTTTTTGAGTTCCAGCTTGTCCGGGTTCTTCCGCTTGTTCTTGGTCGTCGTGTAGAAATACCCGGTGCCGGCGGTCGATACGAGCTTGATTTTTTCGCGCATAATGACTCCTGCTTTCGTCTGGCCGCACAGCGAGCCGGGCCCGCTGGCGTGTGTCAAAGGGGGAGTTCGCTAGCACTGAAGGATTAGTAGATTGACACCCTGAGCGCAAGTCCGGACGGTGGAGCGCGGGCGTCTCCCGCAGTGGACCGCCCCTTGTACGTATATCTCGAGTCGAGTCAACCGTGATCACGCCGACGACAACTCGCCGAGCCGCTGCCGCCCCGCTGATGACCTCTCTTTTGGTCGTCCTCCTGTCGGCCGGCTGCAGCGCCGTGCATTTCGTCGAACGCGACGGCCGCGCCCCCGGCTACCTGGAGTTGAACGTCGAGCCCTCCGACACCGAAGTCTACGTCGACGAGCGCTTCCGCGGCACCGCCGCCCAGTGGACCGACAGCGTCATGACCCTCGAAGCCGGCCACCACCGGGTGCGGCTGTCGCTGGACGGTCACTACACTCGCCGCTTTGATGTCCGCATTCGGCGGGGGGTTGTGCGGCGGTTGGAAATAGTGATGACTGAGAAGGTGGGTGCCCGCGAGGCCGCGTCTCGCGTAGGACGTACGAGGTACGACGGGATCCGCGAAGCACGTAGCCGCGTCTCGCGTAGGACGTACGAGGTACGACGTTGCCCGCGTGACGTGTTGGCGGAATCCGCGACCTCCGCGTCTACGCCTTTTGCCTTTGCCTATTCCGCGGCGGCGCGCCGAAGGCGCGACACGCCGCGTGATCGCCCGGTTCGCTGCGAGGCGCTCCAGCGCCTCGCGAGACCGGGATGACCATCATACTGAAACCGACCGACCCCCGTGTCGGCATCTCCAGCCGGCTGCAGATTCCGAAGACACGACCCAGCCGGCTGAAAATCCCGCAAGCACGGAGTCCATCCGCCCACTGAGCTCGTGCTCGAAAATCCCCGCAAGCACGGAGATCGATTGCTGCGCTGAAAGTCTCGCAAGCACGGAGATCGTCATTCGCCGCGCGCCCTCGGCGCGCATCGTTGACCCCAGCGCGCTGGAGGCGCCCCGGCGGGGCGCGTCCGAGCCTGGGGCTGTCCCAAGCACGAAAACCTACCCTCGTCGTGCTCGCCAGAAATACGAGAATCTCGCCTTGACCCCCGTGAGCCGGCGAGCGTAGAATAGGGGTCTAGTCGACGAAATCAGCAGGAGGGGAGCCATGAAGATCGACGATCAGACCAAGGCCCAGCGCGGCGACGACGGGCGCGAAAAATCAGCGGCCTCCGAGAAATCGAAAGACGGCAAGCGATTCGACGACGTGCTGAAGGGTCGCGGGACGAAGAAGCGAAGCGGGCGTCGCGGCCGTGGTAGAGAGGCGACGTCGGTGCCCAGAGAGCTTCGACACGGCGAGGCGGCCGGTCGAGCCCGGGGTCGCGAGTCGGCGCGGGTCTCGGAGAAGTCCCGGGTCTTTCGGGGGCGTCTGCGGGACGTCGAAGCGGGCCGGCGACACCTGATCGAACGGCGCGACGATCGATGTCTGGTTCGCCGTCGGGAGGAACACTGCGAGTCGGGCCGGCTCGAGAGGCGTTGTCACGGGCAGTCGGTCCAGGAAAACCGACACATCGACCGGAGGCACTCATTGCGCAGCCGACACCGAAAGGCGCCGTGGGCCAGGGGCGACGCGCCGACTCGGCCGTCGTCGAAATCTCCCGGTCGTCGTCGGGGCGCGGATGCGGAGCCGGTTCAGGGACCCCCGGGAATCCGAGAGGGCGTGAGCCCGTCGCCGCCGGCTCGTGTGGAGACGTCACAGGCCGCGGCATCGAGTCGAGGGGCCGAGAATCTGGAGACGATCCGTCGGCTGGCTGGAGAGGTCGCCAAGAGTCTGAAGGTCGGGGTCGATGCGGCGAAACGGCAGGTCGTCCTGATGGACGTCGAGATTCCCGGTCGGGGGACGGTCCACATTCGGCTTCGGCGACAGGGGGCCAAATTCGACGCGCGGTTTCGCGCCGACGATCACGGCCTGGCGCGGATGCTGCGGCGCCATCGGGAAGATCTGCGCCAGGCGGGCGACGATGCCGGGGTGCAGTTCGGGGAACTTCGGGTCGCCGATCCGAATTGAACATGCGTTCGAGCTGGGAGGGATTAAACCATGCTGGATTCGAATGAAACGACGCGAGCGGCGGCTGCCCCGACGAAGTCGGGAGTGGCGCCCTACGACTGGGGGCGGCTGCCGAAGGTGTCACGTCGCAGCGTCGAGCTGATCAATGGAGTGCGCCGGAGGTTCGCCGGGGTCGCGGAGGGGTTCGACGAGCTGGACGATCTTCTGGAGTCCCTCACCGGGATCCGGCACGGGGTGGGGCCGCCGAGCGTCGAGGTCCGGGAGGATGGAGTCGAGCCCGAATTCGGACAGGGTTTTGTGACCCAGTTCTTTACGCCACCCGGCACCGAGGCCGGCGTGCTCGCCGTCGATCGCCTGCTGGTCGATCGGTGGCTCGAGAGTCTCTGGGGGGAGCCGAATGTCGTGCGCCGTCCCGAAGCGATCGAGCCGTCGGACTTCGGCCTGGTGACCTACGTGTGTCTGCGGGTCGCCGGATGGCTGTCGGAGAGGGTCGGCGCGACGGCCGTCTTTCCAACGGAAGCGCCGCCCCAAGACTGGGTGATCGAGGATCTGAACGGGTTTGACGAAGTCGTCGAGGTCGACCTGGGGCTGGAGACCGACGCCGGACGCGGGCTGGTGCGACTGTGGCTGCCGGGACCGATGGTCGAGCGGCTCGTCTCGGCAGAATCTATCGGCTCGCCGGTCGAGCGCCTTCGGAAGCTCGTCGGCTCACATTGGGGCGAACTTCGACAGCATTGGCCGGTCAGCCTGGCGCGGCTGACGCTCACGGTCGATGAATGCCTCGGCCTGGGTCCCGGTGACATTCTTCTGCCCACCGAACACGGGCTCGAGACCGAGATGTTTGAGCCCGATGCGACGGCGGCGTTGGTTGAGGTGCGGTCGCCCGACTCCCCGTTTGGCGTCTCACATGTTCTGACCGGTCGGGTCTCTCCCGGGCCCGATCGTTGGCAGCTCACCCTCGACAGTTTAACTCCCAGTGCACGGAAGGTTCGACCGATGGACGATGCGACGAATGAACAGGCCGAAGATGCTCCGACCGCCGAGCAGGCGACCGAATTGCTCGAGGCGCCCTCGGTGGCCGTGGACGTTCAGGTGGGGACGGCCTCGCTGACGTTGCGAGAGATCTCGGAGCTGACGGGAGGTCAGGTCATCGAGCTCGACCGCCGGGTCGGCGAACCTCTGGAGCTGTACGTCGACGGCCGGCGGCTCGGTCGCGGGGAACTCGTCGACATCGAGGGGGAGCTGGGCGTCCGGCTGCTGGAGCTCGACGAGCGGTGACTATTTGCGCTCGAAGGTCCGACGGAAGGTCAGCGGCTCGGGCAGTTGGTCCGAGGTCAGCTTGGCGTTCAGGATCATTCTGTCGCCCTCGCGACGGTAGGTGTTGCGGCGCGTGCCGTCCTCACCCTTGAAGGTCTGGACGATCCGGTCTTCTTCGACTTTCTGGGTCAGTGTAAACGTCTCGCCGTCTTCGTCGGTCCACCGTACGGGGGTGCCATCCAGTGGAGCGGCGGCGGCCTTGCGGCTCGTGCAGTGGATTTCCACGCGAGCCTCTTCGAGCCGATCAAAGGTCATCGTCTGACACGGCTTGGTGACCTTGGTCAGCCGCCGCCGTGCAAACGGCCGTTTGATGAACGACATCTCACTGACCACCGCATCGATCTGGGCGTCGATATTCGAGCGCGCATCTTCGAGAGAATTGGTCGCCTCCCAGGTGCCCTGGAGTTCATCGAGGGCATCGCCATCGTCGGCGGCAAGAGCGGGGACGGCGACCGCGCAGAGGAGGCACATCAGCGCGGTGGTGGCGGCTCGGTTCATGGTCATTTGGCTCGCTTTTTCTGGATCAGTTCCATCGCCTGTTCGAGGGTCACCTCTTTGGGCTCCTGGTCGTCGGGGAGTGAGGCGTTGGTTTTGCCCGCCTTCACGTACGGCCCGTAGCGTCCGTTCAAGACACGGACGTCGTCGCCGCTGTCGGGGTCCTCGCCCAGGTCCTTGATCACATTGCGCTGACTGCCGCTCTTATTCCGCTTGGCCTTCAGCAATTCGACGGCCTCGTCGACGCCGACCTCGAAGACCTCGTCGATTTTGTTCAGACTGGCGTAGGTCGGCTTGCTTTTGCCCTCGGCAGTGTGGCGCACATACGGCCCGTAGCGGCCGATCCCCGCTTCGATCGTGTTGTTGTCCTCGGGATGGTTGCCGATCTCTCGGGGAAGCGACAGGAACTTCAGCGCCTCCTTCAGGTCGACGTTCTCCGGCTCGACACCGTCGGGAACCGACGCCGTCTTGGGTTTGGGGCCGTCGTCGTTTCGCTCGCCGAGTTGAAGATACCAGCCGTACCGGCCGTTCTTGAGATACACCGGCTCGCCGGAGTCGGGATCCGTACCCAGGGGCGTCGGCCCCTCCTCCTTGCGGCGGAGCTGTTCGATGACCTTCTCGTAGTCGAGGTCTGCGGGCGCCACGCCATCGGGCACATCGACGGTTTTTTCTTCGCCGTCCTCTTCGATGACCACGTAGGCGCCGTAGCGGCCCACGCGCAGGGTCGCCGGGAACTCCTCCAGATCGACCGTCCGCGCCTTCTCCTTGTCGATCTCCTCTTCGCCGCGTTCGATCTGGTCGCGCAGCGCGTCCTTCTCGCGGTAGAATTTGTGCAGGTATTCGACCTTCGATTCTTCGCCGCGGGCGATGGCGTCGAGTTCGCCCTCCATGCGGGCGGTGAAGTTCGTGTTGACCAGCCCCTCGAAGTGCTCCTCGAGGAGTTCGGTGATGGCAAATCCCAGGTAGGTCGGGATCAGGGTCTTGCCATCCTGCAGGGCATACTGCTGGTTTTTGTTCTGGCCGCGTTCCCGGGTGATCTTGTCGAGGATCGAGGCGTAGGTACTCGGTCGGCCGACGCCCTGTTCCTCGAGTTCTTTGACCAACGACGCCTCGGTGAATCGCCGGGGCGGACGGGTCTCGTGGCCGATCGCCTCGATGTCGGTGCAATCGACATCCTGTCCTTCATCGAGCTCCGGAAGCAGCGATTCCTGGTCTTCGAGCACCGCGTCGGGGTCGTCGCTGCCCTCGACGTAGGCCCGAATGAATCCGGGAAAGTCGATGCGGGTGCCGCTGGCGCGGAAGCTCGCGTGGTGTCCGTCGACCTTGACGCCCAGATCGACCTTGATGCTGGTCTTTTTGGCGTCGGCCATCTGACAGGCGACGGTGCGCTTCCAGATCAGGTCATACAGCCGCTGCTTGATACCCGAGAGTCCCGATTTTTCGGGGTGAACGAAGGCGTCGCCGGTCGGGCGGATCGCCTCGTGGGCCTCCTGAGCGTTTCCGGTGCTCGAGGAGTAGTTTCGCGGCTTGTTGCGCACGTATTCGGAGCCGTAGAGACCGCGCGCCGCATCGCGAGCGGCGTCGGTGGCCTGCTTCGACAGGTTCACGCTGTCGGTACGGTGGTAGGTGATAAACCCGTTCTCATACAGGTCCTGCGCGATGCTCATCGTCTGGCCGGCCGACAGCCCCAGCTTGCGGTTTGCCTCCTGCTGGAGCGTCGACGTGATGAACGGCGCCTTCGGCGAGGTCGTGTAACTTCGGTGCTTGATGTTTTCGACCGAAAAGGGCTTTCCGACCAGGCGCTTCTGCAGTTTCTGGGCGTCGTCCTCGTCCAGAAGCAGGACGTCTTTGCCCTCTTTGATCTTGCCGGTCGTCTCGTCGAAATCCTTGCCGCGGGCGACGCGGGTGCCGTCGACGCTGCGAAGCCGAGCCTCGAAGTTGTCACCCTTTTCGTCGAGCTGGGCCTTCAGGTCCCAGTAGGTGCCGATCTTGAAGCGACGTCGCTCGCGCTCGCGCTCGACGAGAAGTCGGAGGGCGACCGACTGCACGCGCCCGGCAGACAGTCCGTAGCTGATCTTCTGGCTGACCAGAAGCGACAGCGGATAACCGACCAGGCGGTCCAGAATACGGCGGGTCTCCTGAGCGGCGACCAGGTTGTCATCGATGTCTCGGGTGTCCTCCAGCGCGGCTTCGATCGCCGTCCGGGTGATCTCGTGGAAGACCATCCGTTTGCTGGGCACCTTCGGGCTGAGTTCTTCGACCAGGTGCCAGGAGATCGCCTCTCCCTCGCGGTCTTCGTCCGTCGCAAGATACAGCTCCTCGCAGTCTTTCAGTTTCTTCTTGAGGTCCTTGATCGTCTGGCGCGAGCGCTTGTTCTGGACGACGTAGACCGCCTCGAAGTCGTGCTCGGTATCGACCCCGAGCTTTGCCCACGGTTCATCGCGATACTTCTTGGGAACCTGACTTTTGTTGTCGGGCAGGTCTCGGATGTGGCCGTACGAGGCGCGGACGTCAAAGTCCCCGGGCAGGTACTTCTGGATCGTCTTGGCCTTCGCGGGGGATTCAACAATGACGAGTTTCGACATGAGTGTGCAGGGTCGGTGCGGCGGGAGGATTTGGAGGCGGCGGTTTAGCTCGCCCCGGTATGTACGGAGGCGGCTACCGTTTGTCCAGCCATCGACATCGGGACAAACCGATCCTGTGATGTCGCAGGTGGCCGGATCGTTTCACAGCCCATACAGGTAAACGCCAACTGTCGGTTGGGCAAATAGGTCGGGCAAAGAGGTCCGGCGAGGCTACTCGTCGTCGTCGGATGTGTCGGTCGATCCGTCGGTGCCTTCAGGGCCCTCGGGGCCGCCCGCGTCGCCGGTGTCAAACTGCTCGAACGGGTTCTCCCCGGACTGAAACATCTGGTAGATCTGCTTCATCTGCGATTCGATCTCATCGGACGACAGATTCGACAGATCCATCTCGTCGAGTCGATCGGGGTCCAGGCCGCCCATCCCTTTGAGCAACCCGGGTGGCAGATTCTTGAGGATGCTGGGCGCGTTCTGGACGGCCATCTCCAGAAAGGGTTTGAGCCGCTCGTCGAGTTCGCCCGATTCGTCGAAGATCTGCCCCATCATCTCCTCGGGGTCCGGCATCTCGCCTCCCATCCCGCCGGGAAACTCGCCGCCCATCTGGCCGGGGCCAGTCTCGCCGCTGTACATCTGACGGTACTGGCGCAGCAGGTCGCGCATCGACTGGTGGTAGCCGCCCGCCTCGAGCACATCGTAGAAGGGGCCGAGCAGAAACATCGGCAATTCGGCGGGGGCCTGCCCGGCACGCTCCAGGTCTTCCTGCGCCTCTTCGGGCTGGCCCTGCATCTGCCGGGCCGTCCCTCGGACCATGTACCCGTCGGGAAGGCTCGAGTCGAGGCGCACGGCGCGTTCGGCCGCTTTCAGCGCAAGCGACAGGTTTCCGTCGGCGAGCTGCGAATGGGCGAGCTGGACGAAGGCGAAGGCCTCGTCGGGGTAGTGATTCGAGGCACGGATGGCATCGCGTCGCGCCTGCTCGCTGTCGCCGCCGATCAATCGAAGGTGGCTGCGCATCAGCAGCGGCTCGAGTTCGGGATCCTCCTCGTCGAGGAGATCGTCGATGACCTCGAGGGCCTCTTCGGTCTCGCCGCGGACCATCAGCATTCGGCCAAGGGCGATGCCGTACTCGGGATCCTCGGCGTCGAGTTCCCGGGCCTTTCGGACGTCGCGCTCGGCCTGCTCCAGATCGCGCAGCCCCAGATAGACTTCGCCGCGCAGACTGTACAATTCGGGGTTTTCGGGATCGAGCCGGATCGCGTGGCTGAAGTCGGATCGCGCCAGCTCAAGTTCGTCGTCCTCCATCAGAGCCAGGCCGCGGCCCATCAGAGCGCTGACGAGATCCTCGTCGGCATCGAGCGCCCGGTCGAATTGCTCGCGGGCCCGGCCCGGTCGGTCGTCGGTATACGCGATCCATCCCGCCAGGCTGTAGGTGTCGGGATTCGTCCAGCCGGCTTCCAGCGAGGCCTGGACGGCGTCCCAGGCGTCACTCAGGTGGCCCATCTCCAGGAGGAGATCGGCACGTTCGGCGATCAAGCCGGCACGCAGTAGGGTGTGTTCGTCGTCGTCGGGAATGTGTCCGAGAATGCCGTCGAGGTGGTCGACGGCCTGGCGGGCCGTCATCCGCGCGATCTCATCGTTGATCTGGTGGTACTGTTCGCGCTGTCCCTCGGGCAGTGCCTGTACGCCGGTTGTCTGCGTCAAGGCAGTCACTCTCCCTGAGCCAACCCTTCAAAGAGCTCGCGAACCGGCTGCTCGCCGGAGAAGCCGACCATGTGGTCCTGCGGCTCGTCGCCGCGCATGGCCACGACCATCGGGATGCCGCGGACCTGAAAGGCCTGGGCGAGTTCCTGTTCCTCGTCGACGTTGACCTTGCCGACCTCGACCTTGCCCTCGTACTCCTCGGCGAGTTTTTCGATCACCGGGCTGAGGTTCTTGCAGGGGCCACACCAGGGAGCCCAGAGATCCAGGATCCAGGGCAGCTCGCCGTTGACGACTTTGTCTTCGAAATTGTCGGAGGTGATCTTCGTGACACCCATGAGACACTCCTGTGTAGAGGTACAACGTCAGGTTGAACGGTAATCACACCGAGGGGCGGCCGCAAGCTGGCAGCTCAGTCGACCGGCCATTCTTCGATCGTCTTGCGCATGTACCGCATGAATTTGTCGGCCGTGGCACCGTCGATGACGCGGTGGTCGAACGACAGACACCAGTAGGAGGTCGGGCGCACTTCGATGGCGCCGGTCTCCTGGTCGGCGACGACGCGCTTTTTGATCGCGCCGGTCGAGACGATGGCCGCCTGCGGCTGATTGATGATCGGAATGCCGAATTCCGGCCCGAAGACGCCGTGGTTCGACACCGTGAAGGTGCCACCCTCGACTTCGTCGGCCTTCAGTTGTTTGTTTCGGGCGCGCTCGGCCAGGTCGTTGACCCGCCGCGCGATGCCCAGCAGACTCAATTCGTCGACACCATCGATGCTCGGCACGATAAGGCTGCCATCGAGCGCCACGGCCATGCCGATGTCGATGTCGCCCCGGTAGATGATGTGCTCCTCATCGGGGTCCATCGCGGCGTTGACCATCGGAAACTCGCGCAGTGCGTCGGCCGCCGCCTTCATGATGTATGCGGTGTAGGTCAGTTTCACACCGCGGTCGGCGAACTCCTGTTTGCGCTGCTTTCTGGCCTCGACGACGTTCGAGAAGTCGACCTCGTGGACCGTCTGGGCGTGGGCGCTGACCGAGCGGCTTTTGACCATGTGCTCGGCGATCATCTTGCGCTGCGGAGACAGCATCTCGACGCGGTCGCGTTCGCCGACGTCGACGTCGGGCATCTCGATGTCGCCGCGCGGCGCACGGCCTTGGCTGGGCGCACTCGGTTGCGTCGGCTGGCGGGCCGGCGCCTCGTGTTTGCCCTCTTCGATGTAGGCCAGGATGTCGTCTTTGGTGACCCGGCCCGACAGTCCCGACCCGTCGATTCGAGTCAGATCGTCGATTCCGTGTTCGTCGGCGATGCGCCGAACCAACGGGGTCGAACGGGTCCGGCGAAGCTCCTCTTTAGAGGGAAATTCACCGTCGCCGGAGGACTCCAGGCCCGCACTTCTGTCGGCCGACGACGCGGTCGTCTCGGAGCCTTGGTCGGTGGCGACCGAGCCGTCCGTGCCGGAATCTCGCGCTTCGGTTTCGTCTCGATCCGAGTCGGAATCGTCGGACGCGCTGTCGCCGGCATCTGCCGGGACTTCGCCTTCGTCGGCTTCGCTGTCGAGCACGGCGATGACGGTGTCGACCTCGACGGTCTCACCGGGATCGACGAGCCGCTCGACCAGGACGCCCTCGGCGGGGCTGGCGACTTCGGAGTCGACCTTGTCGGTCGTGATCTCGAGCAGCGCTTCGTCACGCTCGACGTAGTCTCCGACTTCTTTGAACCAGGTCGTCACCGTACCTTCGGTGACCGACTCGCCCATCTGGGGCATCACCACTTCGTTTCGCATCCCTGAACCTCGCTGGGAACTCACATTCATGCATCGGATCGCCGGGAGGACTCATAGTCGCGCCCGCCGATTTTGACAACTCGCCTCGAAGATGGTTGCTCGGGCGGATCCGGTGCAGGATCCGCCCGAATGACCATCGGTCAGGCGTGGAGGGTCTCGCCCATCACATCGTGGGCGGCTTCGCCGACGGCCTCCGAGAGCGTCGGGTGCGGGTGGATGGTGTGCTCGACCTCGAGGACCGTCGACTCGAGCTTCATGGCGACCGTCCCCTCGGTGATAAGCTCGGTGGCCTTCGGGCCGATGATGTGCAGACCCAGAAGCTCGTCGTATTTCTCTTCGCTGACGATCTTCACGAAGCCTTCTTCCTGGCCGACGATCGTGGCTTTGCCGATGGCCGAAAACGGAAACTTGCCCGTCTTGACGTCGTAGCCGCGCTCCTCGGCTTCGGCCTCCGTCAGCCCCACCGAGGCGACCTCAGGCGAGCAGTAGGTGCACATCGGCGTGTGGTCGTAGTTGATCGGGTGCGGGTCGTCGTCGGCGATGTGGTCGACGGCGACGATGCCCTCGTGGGAGGCGATGTGGGCCAGCCACGGATTGTCGAGGATGTCGCCGATGGCGTAGACCCAATCTTCGTCGGTCTGGTAGTACTCGTCGACCGGCACGCAGCCGCGGTCATCCAGCTCGATGGCGGTGTTTTCGATGCCGCAGTCGCCGGTCACGGGGCGACGCCCGACGGCGACCAGAAAGTGCGAGCCCTCGATGACTTCGGAGTCACCGCCGTCGGTGCCTTCGACGACTGCCTCGACGCCATCGTCGACGACCTTCACGTCAGTGACCTTCGACGAGGTGCGCACGTCGATACCCTGACGGCCGAACGACTTTTCGAGCTCGTCGGAGACCTCGGCGTCCTCCAGCGGCAGGACGTGGTCCTCCATCTCGATGATGGTCACCTCGGAACCGTATCGCTTGAAGCAACTGCCGTATTCGGTGCCCACGGCGCCGGCGCCCAGGATCACCAGATGCTCCGGGATCTCCTCGTACTGCAGGAGCTGATCGGAGTTGAGGATGCGCTCGCCATCGGTCTCGATAAACGGCAGACCGCCGCACTCCGAGCCCGTCGCCAGAATGGCGTGTTCGGTATTCAGCGTCTCGGTCGATCCGTCTTCCTTTTCGACGTTGACTTCGCCGCGATCGCCGAGCCGGCCGTGGCCGAAGTGGACGTCGACGCCGTTTTTCTTCATCAGATACCCGACGCCGCGCGCATTTTTATTGATGTTCTTGTCGCGGTAGGCGGCCATCTTCTCCATGTCGACGCCCGAGCCGTCGACATCGAGCCCGAAGTCCTCGGCGTGGTCGAACTTCTCGGCCAGCTCGGCTGTCTGCAGCATCGCCTTGGTGGGAATGCAGCCGCGCAACAGACAGGTGCCACCCAGCCGCTCCGTCTCTTCCTTCTCGACGATCGCCGTCTCGAGCCCGGCCTGAGCCGCCCGAATCGCTGCCACGTATCCGCCCGGCCCACTTCCGATGACTACCACGTCGTAATCACTCACTATCGTCTCCTTGAATTCGTAAAGATCGCATCTCGAAGGGTGAAAAATGGCTCGCCGCGCGCCAACCTAACGTGAGGCATCTCTTTCGGCAAATGGGAACGCGCGTCACGTCTTCGCGGGCCCCGTAGGACGTACGAGGTACGACGGGAGCCGCGAATCACGTGGCCGCGTCTCGCGTAGGACGTACGAGGTACGACGGGATCCGCGAATCACGTGGCCGCGTCTCGCGTAGGACGTACGAGGTACGACGGGATCCGCGGAGCACGTGGCCGCGTGTCGCGTAGGACGTACGAGGTACGACGGGGGTCCGCGAATCACGTGGCCACGTCTCGCGTAGGACGTACGAGGTACGACGGGAGCCGCGGGGTGGTGAGTGCGGAGATCGTGGGCATGCGGAGGTGGATACCCCCCGCAAGCGCGGAGATCGGTTGCTGCGCTGAAAGCCTCGCGAGCACGGAGATCGACAGTCGCCGCGCGCCGGAGGCGCGCATCGTTGGCCCCAGCGCGCTGGAGGCGCCCAGGCGGGGCGCCTCCGAGCTTGGGGGTGTGTTTTGCGACCATCCTCCGTTGCCCCTACCCTTGGAGGGAATCGGAGTGTATAAGGAGAGGGTCAATGCATGTCCGACAGGATCGACACACCGACGGATGTCCGAGAGGGCGAAGAGCTCGACGTAGATTGCCTGGGTGTCTGGCTGCGCGAAGATCGGCCGGATCTGGCCGGTGAGATCGAGGTTCTGCAGTTTCCGGCCGGCCACTCGAATCTGACGTATCTGATTCGCGTCGGTGACCGGGAATTCGTGCTGCGGCGGCCGCCTCATGGGGCGCACGTCGAATCGGGGCATGACATGTCGCGGGAGTGGCGAGTGCTGAAGGCGCTGGAGGGCACCTACGACAGGGTGCCCTCGCCGGTGGCGTTCTGCGATGAGGAGGATGTCATCGGTGCGCCGTTTTATCTGATGGAGCGTGTCGAGGGGGCGGTGCTTCGCGGGGCAGATCCCGAGGGCTTCGAGCTGGATGCCGCGACGATGGAGGGGTTGTCGGAGTCGTTTGTCGAAGAATTCGCCACGTTGCACGGGATCGATTGGAAGGAGGCTGGACTCGAAGGGTTCGGCAACCCAGAGGGCTACGTGGACCGGCAGGTCGTCGGCTGGATCGACCGGTATGCAAAGTCACGCACCGACGAGATCGAGCAGATGGAAGAGGTCGGCGACTGGCTGAAGACAAACCGGCCCGAGACCGACCTTGATCAGCGTGGCGCGTCTCTGATCCACAACGACTTCAAATACGACAATCTGGTCTTGGATCCGGAGGATCTGTCGCAGATCCGGGCGATTCTCGACTGGGAGATGGCGACTGTCGGCGACCCGTTGATGGACCTGGGAACGACGCTGGCCTACTGGGTCGAAGACGACGATCCCGACGTGTTGTTGACGATGCAGTTCGGGCCGACGGCCAAGCCTGGGAACTTCACGCGCCGCGAGCTAGTCGATGCATACGCCGAGAGGACCGGCCGCGATGTCTCGGACATGTTGTTTTACTATGTCTACGGGCTCTACAAGGTCGCGGTGATCGGCCAGCAGATCTACTATCGGTTCGATCAGGGCCACACCGACGATCCCCGGTTTGCCGCGCTGATTCATGCCGTGCGGGCGTTGGCCTCGACGGCGGTGCGGGCATTGGAGCGCGACTCTATCTAGGCCGGCAGGCTCAGTCCGAGGCCCGCTCCTTTAGCGATTTCTTGGCGACGACCCGTTTGTGGACTTCGTCGGGGCCGTCGTAGATGCGGGCGCCGCGTTCATGGCGATACCAGAACGCCAGGGGCGTGTCGTCGGTGACACCAAGCGCGCCGTGGATCTGGATGGCCCGATCGAGGACGTCCTGGAGTACACCCGCCACGAAGTATTTGATCTTGGAGATGTCGACCCGTGCGGCACGGGTTCCCTTGCGGTCGATCTGCCAGGCCGCCTGCAGGGTCATCAGTCGGGCGGCGTCGATGTCGGCCCGGCTGTCGGCGATCTTTTCCTGGACCATCTGCCGGTCACCCAGGGGACTTCCCGGGTAGACCTCGCGTTGGTTGGCGCGCCTGCACATCAGGTCGAAGGCCCGCTCGCAGATGCCGATCCAGCGCATGCAGTGGTGGATGCGTCCCGGTCCCAGCCGCTCCTGAGCGATGGCGAATCCACCTTCGGCGGGCCCCAGCAGGTTTTCGGCCGGCACCCGGCAGTCGTCGAACGTGACTTCCCCGTGGCTCAGATACCCGCTGCCCGACTCGCCCATCACCGAGATGTTGCGCTCGAGTTCAAAGCCGTCGGCGTCGGCGGGAACGATGATCTGGCTGGCGCGGCTGTAGCGGTCCTCGGCGTCGGGGTCGGTCACTGCCATGACGATGGCGAAGTCGGCGCCGTCGGCACCCGAGGTAAACCACTTGCGGCCGTTGATGACGAACTCGTCGCCGTCGCGGCGGGCCGTGGTGTCGAGCATCGTCGGGTTGGAGCCGGCGTTGTCCGGTTCGGTCATCGCGAAGCAACTGCGGGTGTCGCCGTCCAGCAGCGGTTCCAAAAACCGCTCTTTTTGCCAGTCGGTGCCGTATTCGGTCAGAATCTCCATGTTGCCGGCGTCGGGCGCCTGGCAGTTGAAGGCGTAGTGGCCCAGTGGGCTGCGGCCCAGGGCTTCGGCGACGTGGCCGAACTCCACCAGCGACAGCCCCATGCCGCCCCATTGTTCGTCCAGGTGAGGGGTCCAGAGGCCCAGTTCCTTGACCCGGTCGCGGCGTTTGTCCAGTTCGGACTGAATGACGTCCCAGTGGCCGTGGACCACATGGTCCTCCAGCGGATGCAGCTCTTCGGCTACGAAGGTCTCGACGATGTCGAGTGTCGATTCGAGTTCCGGGCTGATCGAAAAATCCATGTCAGGTCCTCTCTACTTGGGCTCACTGGACTCGGAATGTGCGAGCCGCGATGGCGGCCAGTCGGCGCCGATCTCCTCGGCGAGTTGTTCGAGGTAGTCCGTCAGCAATCCGTGGCGCCGGTCGGCGATCTCGGCGCCGGTCTCGGTCTGCATATGCTCGCGGATCGTTAGCAGCTTCTCGAAGAAATGGTCGATGGCGTATCGTGTGTCGTCCAGGTCGCGGTCCTCGGCGAACGGGTCGGCCTGATCCCAGAGCGGTCGGTCGAGTTGACCGCCTACGTGGAAGCAACGGGCCAGCCCGACCGCACCGATCGCCTCCAGTCGGTCGGCGTCGCGCACGATGGCGCCCTCCAGTCGCTTCGGCTCCAGGCCCCGCGAGTAGCTGTGGCGCTCGATGGCATCGGCGACCCATGCGAGCCGGTTCTCGTCAAATACGCCGGTGCCGGCGAAGAAATCCCGGGCGGTATCAGCCGCGTGGACCGAGGCATCGGCGCGTTCGTCACTATCTTTGGGGACGTTGACGACGTCGTGAAACAACGCGGCGGCCATCACGACTTCCCGGTCGGCCTCGCCGCCGCGCTGGCGCTCGCCATCGAGGATCATCTCGCAGTTGCGCATCACGCGCAGGAGGTGATCGCCGTCGTGGCTGCCGTCCTGACGCATCGTTTCCACGACGTACTCGGCCGCTTCGGCCGCCCAGGGGGCATCGATCCGGTCGGCAGCGCTCTGTACGAACGCGTCACTCATCACTCCCCCTCGGCTTCGACTGGCGCCATCTCCGCGGCGGCGGACTCGGCGGCCTCCAGTGCCTCGAGCAGATGCCGGCGGTTCGTCTCGCTGCCCAGCAGCCGATCGTACTCCCGCTCGATCTCGCCGGTCATCATCTTCTGGCACATCTTCAGGTTGGCGCGGATTGCCCACAGCGGGTGGCTCAGCGAGGTCGGTTTGTTCCCCTCGATGGCCATGTGACTGAACCACGCCGGCCCGTACCCAAGCGCGGCGGCCAGAGCCACGAAGCGGCCGTCCTTTTTTACGGCTGCCGCGGTCAGCGACGCCAACGCGCCGCCGAGGCCCAGTGCGTGCAGAAGGCGCGTGCTGCGTCTGCTGTGCTCGCTCAAATACTGGGGCCAGAATTCTTCAAAGCTCTCGAGTTCGCGCGTCATGTGTCCGTCGGTGTCAGCGGGGAATGGGCAGTGGCGGTTCGTGCGATCTTCAAGATAGTCTCCACGGGCGGATTAACCAGCCCTGTTGAGTCGGCGGCGAACTTCCTCGGCCACGGCAAAGACGTGCGGATCTTCGGCGCCGATCTCGGCCAGCGCATCGGCCAGTTCCAGTACGTATTCGACGTTGTGTCCGCTGGGGCCTTCGGATCGTATCACCTGCTCGGCGATCGCCTCGATCGTGTCGTCGCCGGCAAACTGCGGGTTTTGGGGGGTCGCCACGTACATCAGCGCACTCTCGATGATCGTGTCTCGCTCGGCACCGGGAGCGGGGTGGACGTCGACTTCGTGGCGCTCGTAGCCGCCCTGCTCGCGCACATCGAGCTGCCGGCGGATCTCGTCGGCAAATGCCGGATCCGCACGGTAGACCACGCCCCAACAGGCCGCGCCCTCGTCCTGCAAGAGGGTCACGACGCGTCCGGGATCACCCGGCACCCCACGATGATCGGTCGAATGTTGCCAGAATCGACGCGTCCACCCTTCGACGTAGCCGGGGTGCGATTCGACGTACTCGAACCCCGGCCGCCAGACGATCGATCCGTATCCGAAGACCCACATGCGTGTTCCGGTTTGTTTCAATTCACTGTCGTTGTCTCGGGGCGGTCATTCGACTACACAGTATGGTCGTCGGACCGAGTCCCTCCAACCCCGAATGCCATGTCTTATCTCGCGCTAGCACGGAAGTGGCGACCCGACCACTTCGACGAGGTCGTCGGGCAGGAACATGTCGCCCGCACCCTCAAAAATTCGATCGAGCAGGACCGCGTCCACCACGCCTACCTGTTTTGTGGTGCCCGCGGCGTCGGCAAGACCTCGACGGCTCGCATTCTGGCCAAGGCTCTGAACTGCCAGGGCCCGGACGGCGAGCGCGAGGGGCCGACCGCCGAGCCGTGCTACGAATGCCAGTCCTGCAAGGACATCACCGAAGGCCAGGCCGTCGACGTCTACGAGATCGACGGGGCGTCGAACCGCGGGATCAATGAGATCCGCGAGTTGCGAGAGGGGGTCCGCTATGCCCCCAGCCAGAGCCGCTACAAGATCTACATTATCGATGAAGTTCACATGCTCACCACCGAGGCCTTCAACGCCCTGTTGAAGACCCTGGAGGAGCCGCCCGAGCACGCCTACTTCATCTTTGCGACGACCGAGCCCCAGAAGATCCCGATCACGATCCTGAGCCGGTGCCAGCGCTTCGATTTCAAGCGCATCCAACAGGGCGACATCGTCGACCACCTGGCCAAGATCTGCAGCGAAGAGGGTCTGGATGCCGAGGAGTCGGCCCTGGAACTGATCGCCCGGCAGGCCGACGGGGCGATGCGCGACGCCCAGAGCCTGCTCGATCAGGTCATCGGATTCGCCGGCGACACGATCACCGAAAAACAGGTCGCCGACATCCTGGGCGTGGCCAACCGCGAACACCTCTTCGAGATCAGTCGCGCAATCCTCGCGCGCGATCCGGCCGGCGCGCTCGATGCCCTCGATACGGTGCACCGGTTCGGCTACGACATGCAGCAGTTCGCCTCGGAACTCGTGACGCACCTGCGGGACCTTGTGGTCGTCTCGGCGGTCGACGATCCGATGGAGGTCACCAAGTTGACCGCCAGCGAACTCGACGAGGCGCGCTCCCAGCTCGATTCGATGCAGCTCACCGGCGACGAGCGCCGCCAGCTCGTCCACCGTTTCTTTTCGGTGATGGCCGACGGCGCCAAGGAGATGACCCAGTCGCCGTACCCGAAGCTCGTCTTCGAGATGACGCTCGTGCGGCTGACTCAGCTCGAGCCGCTCAAGAGCATCGACCTTCTGGTCGACAAGCTCGAAGCCTTGGAGGGTGAATTTGACGGGACCGAGCCCTTCGAGCCGCCGGCGGACGGCTCCCCGACTCCGAGCCCCAAAAAAGGCGGCCAGGACGCCGGCGGAACCGATCCGGAACCGACTTCCGCGGCGACCTCCGAGCAGGGAACGAGCCGCGAAGCCGGATCTCCCGCCGAGCCGAGGGCCGAGGAGTCGAACGAGGCCGCAGACGAGGACGACGAGTCCGACCCTGCGCTCGACGTAGAACCTGAATCCGACCCCGAACCGGACCCCGACCCCGAACCGGACGAAGAACCCGATCCTGACGACCAGGATGCCGGCCAGCCCGAGCCGCCGCCGATGGAGCCGCGGCCCGGAGATACCGGCGGGGAACCGGCCTCGAACGAACCCACGACCATCGATGTGTCGGCCCAGTCGGGGCCGGCCGCCGACGCCGACGCGATGGATGTCGAGCAGCGATGGCGGCGGGTGATCGATGTCTTGTGCGACGAGCTCGGGGCGTCGGGGGTGCAGTACGAACACGCTCACCCGGATCGGCTCGAGGACGGATTGATCAAGCTCGGGTGTGAGGGCCAGTTCTACGAATTCTTCAAGGACGACCGTCATCAGGAGCTGATCGAAAAGGCCGCCTCTCGAGCCCTCGGCGGCGAGTGGAACGTCTCGATCGACGCCTGGGACGGCGTGGATGCCTCCAGCGAAACGCTCGCCGATCAGCGCGAAGCCAAATTCAAAAAGCGCAAGGCCGACCTGTACGAGACGGTCCGAAACCACGAAGCTGTGGCACGGGCGCGCGAGCTCTTCGGGGTCGAAGCCGACGATGTATACGTCGATGTCGATCTGAAAGAACGGTAATCCTCGTTTCCAAAAGATTGTCGGGGCTGCAGCCCTCTGGTACGGTCTCCGCGACCGCGAGGGTCCCAAATGCCTCACCGACAAGGGCTTTCCAGTATGACATTCGGCAGCGACAATTCGGCGGACCGTCCGATGCCGCGATCGAGCGGCCTCCAGTGGTCCACACTGTGCGCCGCCCTGGCAGCGACGGTTCTGTTGGCTGCGTGCGAAGAGACCGGGCCAACGGTTGTGTCGGCCTCCGAGTCCGCACGGGTCGGCGGGATGGAGGTGTCGGTCACCGACCACGAGCTGCGGGTGCCCGAGGTCTCGAACGACGGTCGCATCCACACCTACGACGAACCGGTGATGGCGGTGACCGTGTCGCTGACCAATCGCGGCAAAGACGCGTTTCGATACTCGCCGCCCCACGGCGCCAATCAGTTGAGCGAGGCGACGACGCCGCTTCTGTACTTTGCGCCGGAGGGTGAGCAGTCGACGGTTCCACCGGCTACCAAGCAGACCATCGCGGGCGTGTCGCTGCAGAAGGGCCACTTTCAGGGCCAGGTGACCAACCCGGTGACCATCGCCCCGGGTGACTCCGTGGAGGACGTCTTTTTGTTCGAGGTCCCGGAACGTTCCCCCGCCGAGCTGATCTTCAGCGTGCCGCCGGCGATGCACCGCGGCGATCTGCCGGTCCTGATCCGGATGCAGTTCGAATCCTCGGAACCGACCGGCCCCGAGGTCTATTCGTCGGGTGAAGCCGTCGAGCTCGATGGCGTACAGTTCAAGGTCACCGGCTCCGAAGCCGACTATCTGAAGCTGGAACATTCTTCTCAGGGCGAAGGATACAGCTCCGACCCCGCCCTTGTGGTGAACTACTCCATCACCAACAACACCGACGAGCCCGTGACCTATCGGCCGGGCCACCGCGACGTGGCCGGCCGGCGGGTCGCGAGTGTGACGAGCGAGCAGTCGACCTACGCGCGGCTGAAATTCTCGGGCAGCACCACCGTCGAGGGACAGATCACCGAGGACACGACCATCAAACCCGGCGAGTCGGTCGAGGACTTCTCGATCTTCGAACGCCCGGGCGAATCCGTCTCGGAGCTGCGATTTACGTTCCCCGCCTCGCGGTTCGGACGGGATTCGCTGGTGCGCTACGATCTGTCGTACGAATACCAGGAGTTGGAGGTGCCTGAGCCTCTTCGCGACGACGGCGACGACGATGAGTGACGATCAAGAGGACGACGAACAGCCGGATCCCGACGCCATGTTTCGCCAGGCCGTCGAGCAGATGGACGGCTCTGAACTCCACAAGAAGTTCGACGACGGGCCCAGCGAGGATGCCGAGGACTCGACCGAGATGGAGCAGTCCATGGAGGAGGCCGGCGTCGACCGAGACGACGTCACTGTCGACGACGCGGATGAAGCCTCCTTCGAGGAAGCCCTCGAGGCGTGGGAGCGCGAAGAAAACAAGAGCAGCGAGGAGAAGATGCGCGAGGCCCTCGACGGGCTGAGCGCCGCGGAGATGCAGAAGCAGAAATACAGCGGCCAGACCTCCGACGACGAGCCCGCCAACACGCTCAGCTCTGACGAGTTGGAGCAAAAAAAGGAGAAGCTCGACGACGAGGCGCGCCAGGAGCTCGAATTCCGCCAACAAAAGCGGCAGTTCGAGCAGGCCATGCACGACGTCGATCGCAAGGAGTCAAAAAAGCCCTTGAAGGATCCCTCGCCGCCGGACCCGGCCGAATACCTGGATGGCAGCGTCGAGCAGACCTGGGAGTTCGTGACGCCGCGCCTGCCCAAAAGCGGCGACGGCCTGGAGTGGATCCCGCCGCTGGATGAGACCCAGAAACAATTGAAGATGCGCCATAAACAGTGGGCCAAACGGGACGGGACGCCCGAGTTGAACATCCGCGGCGAGACCGTCTCGGAGGCCGTCTCCAAGCTCGAGGAGTTTGTTCGCTCGGCCTGGGAGGATCAGTTCCAGTTCGTGCGCATCGTCCATGGGAAGGGGAAGCGATCCGAGGGCGCCCCGGTCCTCAAACCCGCGGTTCTTCGCTGGATCGAGAATCACGGGGGCAAGTACGTACGTGGCTACATCCCCAAACGCGACGTCAAGGGCAACTACGGCAGCCTCATTATCGAACTCCGGGTAACCAACAATGGATGAATGGCCGACGAGCGCCTCGGAGTTCCGCGGCGCGTTGCGAGACATACGGCGCGATCAACGCAAGCTCGACGGCAACCCGGGGTCGTATGAGGTCGAGAATTGCCGGCGGTGCCGCAACTGCATGTTCACCGTCGACAGCACCGATTGCACCAAGTGCACCAATTGCACGGACTGCGAGTCGTGTACGCGGTGTACCCACTGCACGGGCTGCGAGGACTGCGATGACTGCCGCCACTGCAAACACAGCGAAGGGTGCGCCGACAGCTCCCACTTAGTCGAATGCACCGACTGCGTCGGCTGCACGTTTTGCTTCGGATGCGTCGGCCTTGTCGACGCCGAGTTTCACATCCTCAACCAGAAGTTCAGCCGTCAGGAGTACTTCGACCGGGTCGAAGAACTCCAGGACATGCTGGGCTGACCCGTCTGTTCTAATGCGGGTGAAACGCCTCGACGACCTCGGGGTCGGTCTCCACGCGGGGGCCTTCGAGTAGTTCGATGGTGGCGGGGACGACCACGAAGAGTTCGTCCAGCGTCTCGGCGATCGCCTTCGGTTTTCCCGGCAGGTTGATGATGAGCGACCGGCCGCGGGTGGCACCGATCTGGCGAGACAGGATCGCCGTCGGCACGTACTGCAGGCTGATCTGGCGCATCCGCTCGCCGAAGCCGGGCAGGATTTTGTCGGCCACATCCCGCGTGGCTTCGGGTGTGACATCCCGCGGGGCCGGTCCCGTGCCGCCGGTCGTCAGGACCAGATGACACTCCTCATCGTCGGTGAGTTCCCGGATGGTCGCGGCGATGGTGTCGCGTTCGTCGGGGACGAGTCTGTCCTGGTAGGTCCACGGCGAGGTGAGCGCGTTTTCGAACCACTCGACCAGGGCCGGGCCGCCCTGATCTTCGTACTCTCCGTTGTAGGCCCGGTCACTGCAGGTGACGAATCCAACTCGCAATGTGTCGGTCACGTCTGTTCCTTGTTGCGCTGAGTTCACCTCATTCGACGCCGCACAGCGTAGAGGGCAAAGACCAAGATCGCCAGCGGAGCCGGGCCCGGAGCGCCCGTGGTCGAGCAGCTCGACGCCTCCGGGTCGACCGGGTCATTGGAGTTACCGGTATCCATGCCGGCGTCCATCCCCGAGTCGCCGCCGGCATCCATGCCCGCATCCATCGAGCCGCCGCCTTCACAGCCGCTAAAGTCGAAGGTGCAGTCGGAGGCGCAGCTCAGTGTACCGCCCTCGAATTGTTCGTTCCGGCAGGTCGAACCTCCCAGGTTTTCACCGTCACAATCCTCGACCTCTTCCTCGATCATCCCGTTGCCGCAGAGGGTGTCATCGGGATCGCCCGGCTCCGAGACCGCCGCCTGGGGGTCTTGGGCACCAACCTGCCAGGTACAGTCCGGGTCACCCAGCTCGGTGCCGTTCGAGTAGCCGTCGCCATCGGCGTCCAGGGGACAGACGTCTTCCCAGATGACATCGCCGGCCTGACCCGGTTCGGTCAGGTTGTTCTCGACCTGTTGGCCGAAGGCATTGCGCGGGCCACCGCCGAGGGAACTCGTATGACAAAGGCCGCAACTAAAGGTGTCGCCGTGGGGTACTTGGTCGACTCGTTTGTCGCGGGCAAACCCGTCGGCGGCGGCGAGCAGAAATGAAAGTACGACTGCGGTCGTCAACAACGTGCGCATAATACTCCAATCAGTTCGGTCAGTTTGATGTTCGGTTCTTACGACGGTTGAATCCAATGTAGAGGAAGAGGCAGAGGATCCACAGTGGCGCGGCCGGCGTGGATTGCGAAGAGGAGCAGGCCGACTCGGGCTCGCGCATCGGGTCGTCCGTTCCGTCGGTGTCTTCACCGGTCGCCGCGTCCATAGAGGCGTCGGCCCCGGCGTCCATCCCCATATCCATGCCGGCGTCTTCTCCAGCATCCATGCCGACGTCCATGGCTGCATCCATGCCGGCGTCCATGGCTGCATCCATGCCCACATCGGCGCCGGCGTCCACGCCCATATCCATCTCGGTGATGTCAGGGCCTGCATCCATGCCGACATCCATTCCGGCGTCGACCCCGGTGTCCATGGCCGTAAAGCAGCCGCTCGTGTCGTAGTTGCACGAACCGTCACAGGAGAGGGTGCCGCCCGAGAAACCCTGATCGCTGCAGGTGGAGCCAGCCAGGTTGTTGCCGTCGCAGGCCTCGGGCCCTTCGATCATGCCGTTGCCGCAGAGGGTGTCCGACGAGTCGGCCGGTCGGGAGGTCATGCCGGCTGGGTCCGGATCACCGATGGTCCAGGTGCCATTCGGATCGCCCAATTCCTCGCCATTCGTGTAGCCGTCGCCGTCGGCATCGAGATTGAAGATCTGGCCCCACTGCACGTCGCCGGCAAAGCCAGGCTGAGTGAGGTTATTTTCGACCTGCTGCCCGAAGACATTTCGCGGCCCGCCGCCGGCTGAGCTGACGTGGCACGTGCCGCAACTGTAAGAGTTTCCGTTCGGGATCTGGTCGACCCGTTTCATCCGGGCAAATCCGTCGGCCGCGACGAGTACGACGGCGACGACTATCGAGGCAGCAATTGTGGGGCGCATAAATTTACCTAGCTCGAAGGTATCAGCGTGTATTCCGTTCGGTCAACGACACACCATCATGACAACTCTTCGGAACCGAATCAAAAAATAAATTTCGTTTTATCTAATTTACATACGCGAGGCGATTCAGCGCCGTCTCGACGGCGTCTTTGATCGGGGGCTGGCCGGGGTCGGGCGGGCCGACGCACGAGGGACACCCCTCGTCGCAGTCGCACGATTCGACCAGCTCCAGCGCCTTCTTCATGAAGGGGCGATGGTCGTCGAATAGCCCTTCGCCGAAGCCGACGCCGCCGGGGTAGCAGTCGTAGATAAAGATCGAGGGCTCGAAGAGGCCGGGGCCCACGCGGCCGGAATCGCCGGTCTCGTGCTGCGAGCTGTCGGCCGGGCCGCCATCGCCGTCGAAGGTGTGTTTGTCGCCGCCGCTGTCGCGCAGGGTCAATCCATCGAAGCCCTCGCTGAGCCACTTGTCGTCGGCCGGCGAGCCGATGCAGGTGTCCAGGTCCCGTGGATCGCACATCAACTTCAGGCTTGCGGCGGTCTTGAGGACCACGCCCAGCCCCTGCAGCGTGCGGGCCCACTGCTCGGGCACAGCCGAGAGCTTGGGGAAGTACTCGGTCGACAGGGTCAGCCAATACGCCATCGTATGGAGGTCCAACTCCGGCAGGTTGATCTCGCCGTAGCCGACGTTTTCGCCGGTGCGAAACTTGATCTTCTTGTATCCGACGAATCGGTCGGTGACCCGGACCTCACCGAAGTGGGTGCGCCCCGGAGCCGGCTCGGCCTCTTTGAAGGTATCGAGCACGTGGACCGACGAGTAGTGGATGGCGGTCGTGTAGTAGCCGTCATCGCTGCGCTCGACGTAGGCGCGGCGTTCGTCGTAATCGAGCCGGGTGACCCGGTAGGGCTCGCCGGAGACCTGGTAGACGGCGTTCGGATACAGCTCCAGGTGCGCGCTCTCGAAGTCGACCTCCGCGATGATGTTGGGTTCGCCGTCGGTCTCGTCGACCACCACGAAGTTCTCCTCGTCGATGTCCCTGAGGTTGACCTCCGAGGCGGGGTAGGTGCGGGTCGTCCAGACCCACTCCGGGCCCTTTTTTCGGACCATCCCGGTCTGCTGGGCCAGAAACTCCATCGACTCCTCGGTCTCGTCGGCCGACAGCGCCCCGAAGGACTCGCCGACCTGGATGGGCAGCTCGTAGGCGGCGCACTTGAGGTGCTCGACTGCGATCAGCAGGTTGCCCGGATCGACCCGGGCGTGCTCCGGTGATTTACCTAGAAAGTGGTCGGGATTGCGGATGATGAACTGGTCGACGGGCTGGTCACTGGCGACCAGGACCGCCAGACTGGTGGAATCGCCGCGGCCGGCCCGGCCGATCTGCTGCCAGGTCGACGCCACGGTCCCCGGGTAGCCGGCCTGCACACAGGCATCGAGGCTGCCGATGTCGATGCCCAACTCCAACGCGTTCGTCGAGACGACGCCCATCAATGACCCGTCGCGCAGCCCCTCTTCGATAGAGCGGCGAAGGTCGGGCAAATACCCACCGCGGTAGCTTGCGATGCGGTGGTGCAGCCCCGGGGTGTCGCTCTTGCGCTTCAGCCGATCTTTGAGTCGGTGCAGGACCACCTCGACCGAGCGGCGGCTGCGCGCAAAGATGATGGTGCCGGCGCCCTTTTGCAGGAGGTTTCGGGCCACGCCCTCCGAGGCGGTCAGCGGCGATTGGCGGCGCATCTGCTCGGCGTCGACGATCGGCGGGTTCATAAAGCAGACGTACCGCTCGGAGGTCGGTGCGCCGTTGTCGTCGACGAGTTCGAAGTCGACGCCCGTCAATGTCTCGGCCAGTTCTTCGGGGTTTGCGATCGTCGCACTCGTCGAGATGAAGGTCGGGTCGGCGCCGTAGTGTTCACAGATGCGCCGCAACCGTCGGATGACCTGCGAGACGTGGCTGCCAAAGACGCCGCGGTAGGTGTGAATCTCGTCGATGACGACGTACTCGAGCCCCTGAAAAAAACCGACCCACTTGTCGTGGTTCGGCATGATGCCGGCGTGGAGCATATCCGGGTTGGTGACGACCATGCGGCCGTTTCGTCGCACGCGCCGGCGAACATCGCTCGGGGTGTCGCCATCGTAGACCTGTGCCTCCCAAGAGGCGTCCGACCCGGGAACCTCGCCGATCAATTCGTTGAGCTCGGAGGTCTGATCTTGGCTGAGCGCCTTGGTGGGAAACAGATACAGGGCGCTGCCGCCGCGGCGCATCTGGTCGAGGACGGGCAAGTTGTAACACAGGCTCTTGCCGCTGGCGGTCGGGGTGACCACCACGGTATTGTCCCCGTCGAGGATGTGCTCGATCGCCTGGGTCTGGTGGGTGTAGAGCTGGTCGATGCCGCGGTTCTTGAGCGCCTCGTGCAGGCGCCCGTCGAGCCGGTCGGGAAAGGGCGCGTGTTCGGCCGGTTCGGCGGGCACATGTTCGATGGCGGTCATGTGGCGGCCGGCGCCGCGGCCGTTTTGCCACTTCTGGACCAGCTCCTGGATCTGGGCTTCCGGATTTTTCGACGGATTCAACATCGACGTCCCGTGCGTAATCGGCAATCAGACAAACGAGCAGCCACGGGACGACTGTATACTGAAAATCTGTGCGGTTAAAGAGAGCGCGGACTCACTGACGCATGAATTCCTCGGAGACCTCGTAGCGGCCCTCGATGTCGTCGAAGTCGGTCAGCGGGCCCAGCGGGTGCATGGCGACCGAGCCGTCCTCTTTGTCCTGCAGGGCGCACAAAAACAGGACGCGCTGCTCGTCTTCGGTATCCCAGAAGGGGATCACGCCCAGGCGGTCCGACGCTTCGATGGCTTCGAGGGCGGTCTCGGCGAGCTGTTGTTCTTCGTCGTTTGGCGGTCCGAATTTCTCTGCGTCATCTATGTCTTTGTCATCCATGGCGTTCAACAGGGGTGTCCGAAGCGATTGAAGGTGCCGGTTCCGTCAAAATGATTCCGAGCAGGGTGCCCCCGGCGACGGCGATCGGGATCGTCAGAAAGTTCAGCAGCGGAACCCAGATGAGCACCGCCGTGCCGAGTCCAAACCCAAGAGCGAACGTGCGGTTGTCTTCGAGAAGTTCAAACTTCTGGCGCAGATTCAGGCCGCGGCGCTCCAGCGAATAGTCGGTAAACTCCAGGGCGATGAACATGGCGCTGACCCCCGTGCTCAGTATACTTGCGGCGACCTGTCCGACGACGGGCACGAGATTGAGAACCAGAATCGGGAGCATCACGATGCCGTAGCTGAGCAAAATGACGATGCTCGAGCCGACGGCCCGCAGCGACCCCCATATGAGTCCGTAGTCGGGCTCGGGCATCTCGCCGGCCAGCGCCTCGCGCTCGACCCGTGCCGATAGCACGTCGTTGAAGGGGCTGGCGACGATCCCCGCGAGGATGAGGGTGAAGGCGTAGCTGGCGACCAGCGAGAGGGCGCTGGCGAACACGATGGCGGCCCACCAGAAAATGAGAGCGATCAGGCCGGTCGGCTTCGACCAGACCCAGCCGATGATGTCGCCGGCATAGGTGACCATAAAGATCGCCAGCAACACGAAGACGGCGGCGTTGATCAGGGCGGGCAGGACGACCATCGGCCAGGTGCGCCGGTGGTTCCACAGGATGCCGGCGGCCTTAAACGGCAGCATCATGCCGACGGCCAGCCGGTGGAAGGTCGACATCTGACGAGCCCCGCGCAGCGACGCCATCAGATCGGAGATATCGTCGCCCGCGTCGGCGGCGTCGTCCATCCTCGGAAGGGTGAGGTCCGTACTCGTGTTCCCAACCGACGGAGTGTCGACGGGGGAATCGGTCATGGTCAGGCTCGTGGCGATTCGATGCGTCAGAGTGCTCGTCTGCGGATGCCTCTGGATAGACCAGAAACCGGCCCAAGTAAATTTATTGGTCCCGCAGATGACGTCGCTAGACGAACGCCAGCCTGAGACCTACCCTCCGCGCGAACCGAACTCATCACCCACGCAGACACTTTCATGGACTCACATTCCCGATGTCTGGCGGCGATTCCGGCCCTGCTCGCCGGGGTCGTCCTCGCTTTCGTCCTCAGCCACGGTGTCTTCCCCGGAGCGGCCCACGCCCAGTCCGCTGCGGATTCGTCGACGCCGGAAAAGCGCGCCGATGCGCTCCAGAAACGGTTGAGTGCCAGTGAGAATGCGCCCAAGGCCGCCACTCTTCTGAGCCATCTTCGCGGTGTGGCGCCCTATCTGGCCCGGCCGGATTACTTGAATCGACTCGGGTCGCTGGCGGAATCGGTCACCGATCCCCTGGTGCACCATCGGGTGGTCGAGGCCTGGACCCGGGCGCGCATGCATACCCATGATACTTCGGTGGGGCTTCGGGGCATGCAGGGGCCGTTGAGTCAGCAGGGTTGCATGACGAACTGGTCGGTCGTCGGACCCTTCGACAATGATTCGATGCAGGGGTTCGACGATCGTCTCGGACCGGAGAAGGGACAGTCCGGGCCCTACGACGGCAAGATGACCCAGGTCGACTGGCGCGAGCTTCCACCGGTGAACCGACTCTGTACGCTCCGGTTGAACCAGACCGTGTCGCCAAACACATCGGCGGTCACTTACCTGTCGGGCAGCGTCGAGGTCGACCGGAGTCGTACCGCACGTCTCATGGTGGGCGCCCGGGGGGCGTACCGAATCTGGGTCAACGGCAATCTCGTCGGCGAACAGTCCAGCGACCTGGGGCTGACCGTCGACAATCAGGCCTGGCGGGTCCGGCTGAATCGCGGGTCCAACCGCATTCTCGTGAAGCTCGCTTCACAGAGCGACAGCGGGTTTGCGTGGACCTCGCGTCTGGTCGACCGGCAGTTGGAACCGCTAGATGTCGAGATGACGGACCGGCCCCAGGCGCATGCGACGACGTCTCCCGAGGAGGCCTCGACACCCGAGGCGACCGGCGAGGGGATGCTCGCTCGGGCCGAGACCTGCTCGGCCGACGGCGCGCCAACCACACGGGCCCTGTGCGCGATCCAGTGGCAAAACTCCACGTCGGGTCAGGCTGCGACCCCCTGGCGCAGCGTGGTGCAGGAACTTCTTGCTCCCCTGAGAGACGCCGATGACCCGGCCTCGGTCTCCACGAAACTCGACGGGTACACCGTGGCCAGACTCGGGCAACTGCTCGAGGGTCACGCACGCCACATCGAAGCGGCGGAGTGGGGCGCGGCGGTGTCTCCCGAGGATCCCTGGGTCGAGCTGCACCGCGCCGGCACTTACTCCCAGGCGATCGGCTCAGAGAACCGCGTTCGGGAACGCCGGGTGCTGCAGGCGCTGGTCGAGAACAACGAGGACTTCTGGCCGGCGCGACTGCGCCTGGTCGACTGGTATCTGCGCCACGACTTCTCTCAGAAGGCGGCCCGTACACTGGAGGCCGCCGACTGGTCCAAAGCCGACCAGCGGCCGGCCTTCGTGCGCCAGCAACTCGCCGTGGCGCGGGAGGTCGGCTCGCGCAAGGAGGTTCGAGACCTCCAGAAGCACTACTGGACCATCGCGGCCTCCACGTCGAGTTGGCCGCGGGTCAAACTCGAACGGCTCTCCGCCGAAGGCCAGATCGACGAGGCGTTGGCCTGGACGAAGGAGCAGAGGGAGCGTCATCCGATGTCGACCTGGTGGCTGCGTCGGCAGGTGAGTCTGATGCAGGCCAAGGGCGGCAACTTCCCGGACTTCTCGGAGCCCCTGATCGGCCAGCGGCCCGGCGACGTCTCGCTCCATTTGTACTTCGCGAAATTGTTGGCGGCCGAAGGCCGCACCGAGCAGGCGCTCAAGACCGTGGAACGCGCGGCGGCACTGGCTCCGCAAAACGACCAGGTCGAGACGTTTGCCTCGTTTCTTCAACCCAGAGAGCGCGGCTTCCATGCCTCCTGGATGGTCGAACCAAAGGAGCTGCGTTCGCTGGCCGAATCGGCCGACTCGCACCGCCACAGCTACGATACGTTGGTCGACCAGACGGTGGTGCGTGTGTCGGCGAATGGCCTGTACGAGAAGGTCGTCCAGAAGGTCGAGCGGGTGAACACCTCGCAGGGTATCAGCGGGGCGCGGGGCATCTCGGTGTCGCACCAGGCCGGCGACGAGGTCGTCGAGGTCATCGACGTCCGGGTCCACAAATCCGACGGGACGGTCCTGGAGGACTACGACAAGTGGCGCACCGAGAGCGGAGGCGGCGGGTCGTATTACACCGACCGCGCCTACATGAATCTGCGGGCCAACAACGTCGATCCCGGCGACCTCGTCGAGTTTCGCTACAAGATCCGTCAGGTGGCCAACGAGAACTTCCGCGGTGACTACTTCGGCGATGTCACCTTCACGCAGTCGACGCGCCCATTGGCTCTGGGGCGCTACGTCGTCGAGGCGCCCGAAGGCTGGAATCTGCACTTTCGTCAGCCGGACTTGAAGCACACCGAGGTGAAGGCGCGGCCGGGTGACGCCGAGGCGCCCGAGGGCTTCACGGTTCAGGGCTTCGAATGGACCGACGCCCCGGCCGTGCAGACCGACCCGAACATGCCGGGCTACACCGATGTGTACGACTACATCGTCGTCTCGAACAAAAAGAGCTGGGACGCCGTGGGCCGCTGGTGGTGGAATCTGATCGAAGAGCAGCTCATCTTGAATGACGAGATCGCCAACAAGGTCGCCGAGCTGACCCGCGGGCCGACCTCTAAACGCGGCAAGCTCGAGGCGATCCACAACTGGGTGGTCAAAAACACCCGGTATCTGCACGTGGGCCTCGGGATCCACGGCTGGAAGCCCTACAAAACCACCGCCTGCTTCAACAACAAATACGGCGACTGCAAGGACAAAGCCGCGTTGCTGAAGGTCATGCTCGAAGAGGCGGGGATTCCGACCCAGTTGGTCCTGGTGCGCACCCGCCGGATGGGCCACGTCAGCGATGTGCCCCCGAACATGCATATCTTCAACCACGCCATCGACTACGTGCCGTCGATGGACCTCTATTTGGACCCGACCGCCGAGTTCAACGGCACCACCCAACTGACGCCGATGGACCAGGGCGCTCAGGCGCTGGTCATTGAGGACGGCGGAAACGCCCGGTTTGTGACGCTGCCGGTCGACGAGGCCGGGGAGAATCGCATCGAGGCGTCCTATGAAATCTCGCTGGATGGCGACCAGACGACGACCCGGGGGACCTGGACCGCCTACGGGCAGCAGGCCGTCGAGCTGAGACAGGCCTTGCAGGATCCGGAGCGGCGCGACGAAGTCTTCGAAAAACAGTTGGCCAATCGCTTTCAGGGCGCCGAGCTGCAGGAGGCGACGTACCGAAATCTGACCGAACTCGAGAAACCCACCGAGATCGAGTTCACCTTCAAGGGCGGCCGAATCGAACGCTCGTCGGGCGGACAGCCCTACGTCGTTCCCTTCGCCTCGCCGCGTGATTTTCTGCAGACCTGGGCCTCGCAGCCCGATCGAAGTCAGGACCGAAAGATCTCGTATCCTCGCAAGGGCGTGGCCACCGTCCGGTTCAACCCCGGCGATGGACGGCGGTTTGACTCGGTGCCCGAACCGGTCTCGTACGACAACGAATTTGCTTCGGCGAGCCTCGACTTCCGTCGCGACGGCCGCACACTGGTCGTCGAGATCAGCTACGCGATCAAGGTGCAACGAGTACCCGTCGAGAAGTACGAATCCTTCCGAAATATCATGTCGGATATCACGTCGGCGTTCAGCCGGACGATACCGATCACCACCGACTGAGTCTGGATCGTATCCAATGGATACTGCGATGAATGACCTGCACAGAAGAATGTCGATGGCACTGGGGCTTGGCCTCGTCGTCATGGCCGCCTCCTGCGTGTCGGTGCCCTACGCCGACCAGGACTGGCGCGTGCCCCCGGAATCCGATGCCCACGAGACCTTCGACCAATGGTTTCGCGGCGAGATCGATGCATCGGACGTCGAAGCCGAGACGCAGACCGCCGAGGTGCCCGACGCCGAAATCGAAGGAGATGCCGAAGCGGCCTCGATGGTGACGGGATTTGACGTCTCGCGGCGGTTTACGATCGCCGAGATGGCCTTCTGGAAAGGCGACGTCGAGCGGGCCTTCGAGCTGTACGCCGACATTCTGCGCGAGGAGCCGGCGCATCCGCTGACGAGGTTTGTCGCCACCCGGCTCTACGAGTTGCGCCAGGACGTGGTCGACTGGAAAGAGAGGATCCGACCGCTGCTGAAGCAGACGACCTTCGACAGTGTCCATCCGCTGGGCCGAGTCTATCTGTCGCTCGCCGGCCAGACGATTCACTACAGCGACTGGCTCGAAGACCACCCCGCCGAGCCGTTTGCCGGTGACGACGTCGGCTTCCCCGCCGAGTGGACGATTTCGCCGCGCATGTCACCGTTTCATCGACTCGGCTTCGACCGCGGCTTCTCGATCGACGATCAGCCCACATTGGCCAGCGAGTACATCGCGCCGTGGTTTGCCGAGGACCGTCCCGTAAACAGGCGGCCGAGCAAGCCGTATCTGCCAAACAGCCTGGAGTTGAGCCCGAATCTCAGCGGCGAGGGGCTGTATTATCTGGAGACCTTCATGACCGTGTCGTCGTCGGAGGGTGGCCGGCGGGACTTCTGGGTCTACGGGAACTTTCCGGCGGCCACCGAAGTCCGCATCGACGGCAACACCGTGTTTCGTCGCCAGATGGGAAGCTATGGGACCGGCAAGCGGATGCGCCGGGTCAAACTAAGCCCCGGCGTCCACCGGGTCCGCGTGAAGCTCGCCTACGACCAGAATTATCGCGACTCTTTCGATATCGCGTTCTTGGCCGACGACGCCACGCCGGTCTCGGACAGTGGCGTGACCTTCTCGAGGACGGCGCCCGCGGATTTTTCGGCTCCCGGTGCCGGCATCGGGCTGCGCGGCGATTCGATGAAGCCCTACGACCTGGAACCGCTGATGGTGCCGGAGTCGGGACTGCAGGAGGCTGACAGTTCGGCGGTCTATCTGACGGCCCTGGCGGCGTATTTCGACCATCAGCCCCAGTACTTCGAGCCGGCCATGCAGACGCTTTTGGAGCGTCACGGGGACTTCGCCCCGGCCTGGGGACTCAAGAGCCTGGAGGTTGCGACGCGCTGGGAGATCCCTTCGGACAAGCGTAGTGCCCAGTCACTGTCGCATCTGAGGAAAGCGCACGCCCTGGACGGCGACAGCATCCGGTTTACCTCCCGGCTCGCCAGCCGGCTGCGACAACGAAGTCCCGACAGCCGCGAGGTGCGGGAGCTGCTGGAGGCGGCCCGCCAGATGGCCCGGGCGTCGGACGGTGAGCTCAAGGCGTTGGAGCCGTTCAACGCCTGGGCGGACTGGTTGGAATCGCGCGGCTGGGCCCCAATGGCCGAGGACGGGTGGCGACACGCTCTCGAGGTCGAACCGACGAACTGCACGGCCGCGAATTCACTGCAAGATCTCCTGTATCAGCGCGGGGTCTACCCGGAGTTGTCGTCGATCACCGAAGCCTGGGAAAAATGCCCGGGACTCGAGCGGCGCCAGGTGCGTCAGAATCCGAATGCGTCCGACGACGAGCGGCTGGCGTTGACCCGTCGCATGGCCGAGCGCCATCCCTACGATGCCGGCCGCCAGATTGCCCTGGCCGATGCTCTTCGCCGCCGCGGCGCAACCGACCGGGCTCACAGGGTGCTCAGGGACGCCCGCACCCGAATGCCCTGGTCGAGCGCAATGGTCTCCGAACGGGCGAACCGGATCTTTGCGGACTCCGGCGAGCAGGCCGCCGTCGACTTCATGCGCGAGTCGTTTAAACGAAACGGCGGCCCCGGCGTATGGGAGCTTCGCCGGCTGTCGACGTTGACGAACAAGGTGCCGCTCAGCGACCTCCTCGTCGACGGCCGAGAGGTGGCGATGGAGCATCTGAGCGGGGAGCAATCCTCCGTGGGGCAATCCGACGAGGCCTACTACGTGGTCGATTACGCCGCCTCCGACTACTCCGAAAACGGCGTGCGGCGAACCCTGACCCACACGCTGGTTCGTGTGATGACCAAGGGGGCCATCGACCGGTTTGCCGAGACCCAGGTTCCCGGGGGCGCCGAACTCATCAGAATCCGGACCATCAAGGAGGACGGCACGACGCTGGTCCCCGAGCGGACCTCGGGCAAATCGACCTTGAGCATGCCGGGTCTCGACGAGGGCGACTTCGTGGAGGTCGCCTACCTGACTCACCGCTCCGAATCGCGGCCCGTACGTAGCACGCGGCAGGGGATGCGGTTCTTCTTCCAGATGTCGGATATCTCGAGTCTGCGCAGCCAGTACACGGTGCTGGGCGCCGTCGAGTCGAAGTTCATGCGCCAAAACGGAGCCCCCGAGGCCGAGACCGTCGAGACCGAGGCGGGGCCGGGCAAGACCTTTGTGCGGCGGGACAGCCCCCGGCCGCGCCGAGAACCCCATCGGGTGCGGGGGACCGAGTACTTGCCCTGGATCCAGATGTATCGCCAGGGGACGACCATCGACTTCCAGCAGGTCCATCGCATGAGTGCGCGAAACCAGGTCCTGAAGGGGCTCGAGGTCAGCGATGCCTTTCGCCGACAGGTCGACGAGTGGCGAGAGGGCACCGAACCGGGCACGGTCGCCGAGATGCGCGACCTCTTCTACGACGTGACGGCTTGGTTTAACGACCCGTCGCCTCAGTCGCTGACCACCGATGTCAGCCACGCGCTGTATACCCGGAGCGGAAGCCCGGTGATGATGCTCCATGCGGCGTACCAGTTGGCGGGGATTCCCTCGCAGATTCACATGGTCAAAAGCGCCAATCAGGACCCGGCGACCTATCCGATGGGCGAATTCGCCAAGTATCGGTACGCGGTGCTTCGAGTGCAGAAGCCCGATGGCTCCTGGACATGGGTGCAGCCGGGCCACGAGGATGCGATGTTCGGCCTCCTAGGTTTGCTACTGCACGGCCAGCCGGCGATCTGTGTCAGTTGTGAGGATCCGTCGGAGGGGGCTCAACGCGTGCCCGGGGACGGGTTCCCCACATCTCGCCGCGAGATCCACGTCGAGTCGAGCCTGTCGGCCGACGGCACCCTGACGGGCACCGCCGAGGTCACCTTCAACGGCATCCGCGCCATGACCGTCCGAAAGACGCTGACGCAGGTGCCCGAAAAGGCGAAGCGGCAGAAGTTCATGGGCCGGATCATGACCGGTTTGATCCCGGGAAGCTCCCTGGAGGCCTACCGGATCCGCAACGAGGATAAGCACGACAAACCGCTGACCTTCGAGCTGGACTTCACGCGCCGGCAGTTCGCCCGGGCCTCCAACGGCTCGCTCAGCGTGCAGACGACGCTGTTTCGGGTGCCCGTGGCGAGCGTCTACGCCAAACTGCAGAGTCGCCAGACCCCGATGATGATCCGCGGGCAGCGCCGCGCCGACTTTCAGATGACCATCCGTCTTCCGTTGGGCTACTCCGCCGAGATCACCAGCCGCACCGGCGAATGGGAGTTCGAATCGGCCTTCGGCAGCTTCAGCCGTAAGGTCGAAGCCGGCGGCGAGGCGGTGACCGTCCGCTCGTCGGTGCATCTGCCCATCCAGCGGATCGGGACCGACGCGTACGGGGACTTTCGGGAGTTCGCGGTGTCGGTTGAGAGGTCGTCGCGGTTTCTGATGGATTTACGGCAGGAGTAGGTGATTGGACCCCCGGGCTCGACGGCGCTTTGCGCCGTCATCGGCCGGGGGGGACAAATCCGGCGGCGCGCCTTCGGCGCGGCTCACGTGATCACGGGCCGCGTAGGACGTACGAGGTACGACGACTCCCGCGCGTGCATTCGAGATGGCTGGGGCATGCGGAGGTGGACACCCCCGGGCTCGACGCCGCTGCGCGCCGTCAGTACCCGGGGTTACAAGACCGCGGCGGCGCGCCACAGGCGCGACACGCCGCGTGATCGCCCGGTTCGACTGAAGCGCCCTGAACTTCAGGGCGCGAGGGAGACCGGGATGTCCGTCTTCCTCATGCCGATCAAGATCGTGTCGGCATCTCCAGCAAGCTGCGGATTTCTATGTCGCAGTCTCCAGCAAGCTGCGAATTTCTATGTCGCAGTCTCCAGCAAGCTGCCGATTTCTATGTCGCAGTCTCCAGCAACCTGACTAGTACCACCGGAGCCCGATGCTCCCGTTGAACATGTCGAAGGAGCCGTTGCTGTAGAAATGGCGGTTGTAGTGGGCGCCGATGCCCATCGCCAGGGTGCCGTTGAACCAGAACTCGTAGCCGAGCCCCGCTTTGATGGCGCCGCCGGCTTCCTGAATCGGCAGGTTTGCCGAGGGGTGATCGCCGACGAGGGCGCCGTAGCTGAACCCGCCGCCGACATCGAGGTGGAACCCTTCGATGACGTAGAAGTTGCCGATGGCGAGGACGCTGCCCTGGTGGTTGGCGTAGTCCTGGGTGTTGCCCTTCTTGATAGTGGTCAGCCAGTAGTTCGCCTCGGCGCCGATGAGTACGTGGTCGGTGACGCCGCCGCCGAAGATGGCCGAGGCGTGAAATCCGACGTTGTAGCCGTCGCGCAGTGCCGAAAAGTCCGTGGCATCGCCGCTGTGGATGGCGCCGGGCCCGCCGCCGAGGGCGAATCCACCGAAGACGTTCTTTCGCTTCTGATAGCCGTCGATGGCCATCGCGGAAGAGGCGCCCACCAACAGCGTGGCAATGAAGGCGAGAAGGCTGGTCAGGGTCGTCAGTCGCGTCGAAGTCATGGATCGTCTCCTTGCTGCGGGGCTATTGTGTCTCGATTCGTTCGACGCGCGAGGGGCGTGAACATTCAAATCATCCAATCAGTGCTTTGGTCAGGCTCGCCTCGTGCTGGAACTTGATGGCGCCGGTTTCGACGTCGAGGACCTGCAGAAACAAAAAGTACTGCACGCGACGGGCGTCTTTGGTCCGCTCGGCCACGTCGTAGATCCGGCCGGTGATGTAGTACTGGGCACCCAGTTGCTCGCCGTACTCGGCCAGCCGCTTCGGGTCGTAGGCCGACGACTGCTGGCGTTTGACCTCCGAGATCAGCGCCCCCTGGCTCTCCTGCGCAATGATGCTGATGGGGGTGTCGTTGACCAGATCGGTCTCGATCTTGGAGACCAGTGCATCGAGCGACCCGCGGATGTGCTCGGAGGTTTCGTTTCGAATCGGAAAGACGGCCACGTTCGGGGGCGCTCCGTTCTGGGCCTGGCCCTTCCACTGGCCCATAATCGACGAGTCCATCAATTCTTCGATGTTCTTCTTATACAGCCGGTCCAGGTCGGCGCGGTCGAACCGGAGGCTGAAGGTCATCTGGTCGAGCGCCGGGTTCTCCGAGCCGCGCATGTGTTGGCCGGCACAGCCGGTCAAGTGCGCCATCAGGCCCAGGGCGAGTATGACCGAGAATGTCTGGAATTCCTTCATGGTACCACGAATCGGGAACGTCATGTGATTATCGGTTCCGCGAGAAATTGACGACTCTGACTCCGGAGCCGATCTCGACATTTCGACTTTCAGTGCGTCCGGCGACCTTCACCTTCACGGGGTATGAGCCGTCGGGCAATCGGACGCGGGCGAGTTTGATGCGACCGGGGAGCATCGACCAACTGCGCGTGTCGGGCTTGTCGGCCGCCAGCATGCTCCCCTCGACGGCGAGCTGGGCCAGAATGCCGAGTCCCGACTTACCGGTTGCCTGTTGGGTGGCTTCCCGGGCGCCGGCACCTGCAGCGGCACGGGTGATCATTCGGGTGATGGCCGCGACCATCAGGGCCCCCGAGATACGTTCCCAGGCGTGCTCGACCTGCCGTTCGATATTCGAACCCATAAAGACCGCCGCCTCGCGGCCGTCGACGAAGATGTTGACATTGCGCTGGCCGGGCAGACCCTTCTCGGTCAGTTGGGGGAACGAGATCCATTTCAGGGCCCCGCTGACCGCCATCTCCCGGGCGCGCGACTTCTCCTTGGCGCTCAGCGTGTAGTTGTAATTGTACGAGTGGGCGTTCGCGTAGGCGATCGCCTGGCCGACCGGATACTTCTTGCCTTCTTTATAGGGGGCCATGCCGGACTGCACGACCATCAGGAGTTCGCCGTCGACGTATTGTTTTCGGTATTCCTCGAAGCTCAGCACCGACCCGGCCCGCGACCTGTCGACGAGCTGCTGGACGGCGTCGCCCTTGCCCTTGCCGCCGTATCCGGTGATGCGAAACAGATCGACCAACCGCCGTTCAAACCGCGAGGTCCGCAACCCGTACCGATACGCATCGGCGTAGTAGCGGGCCGCCTGGTTGTACTCTCCGGTCGCCTCGAAGGCGACGCCGCCCAGGTAGTTCCCCAGCGCCAGCGACTCCGGAAGCAGGGTCTTCGATTCGTCGTTCAAAAAGAAGTACTCGACGATCGAGAAGCGTCGAGCCTCGACCTGGGCCCCTTCGTAGTCGCCGACGGCCATGAAATTGACCATATTCAGCGTGTTCAGAAGCAGCCGCTCAAACGGCGGCGCGCGGTACTTCACCGAGGACCCGCTGAACATGTACTTGCCGATCTTGGCCTTTCCCTGGGCGCCGATGTCCAGCCAGTCGAGCTGCTGGTCGGCGATCATCATGTCGCGTGCGGCCAGCTTGTATTTGCCGATCGCCTGCAGGAGCGTCGCCCGTTCCAGCAGCATCAGCGTATTTTCGCTGGTCAGCTTCTCGGGATACTGATGGCTCTCCTCGGCGCCGATCGCCTTGTTCAGACGTTCGACTGCCTGTTGAGTTCGGCCCTGGAGGGCATCTTGCTTCGCCTCGCGGACGTGGTCGGTGTAGGTGGCGCAGCCGGAGGCGCCGACCATCGCAAAGCCCGAGACCATCAGCGCCAACAGGATCGAGAACGCAGACGTGGAGTGCTGCAGTGGTTGTGGAAGACGTCGTTGCACCATCACCCTCGAAATGGTTCCTCGTGAGCGGCGAACGCGGCGGCCGACATTACTTCATGAAGCCTTTGGTGAGGCCGGCCTCGTTCTGGAACTTGATGGCGCCGGTCTCCACATCGAGGACCTGCACGAACATGAAGTACTGCTGGCGCTTCTCGGCCTTGACCTGCTCACGGACCCCGTAGACCTTGCCGGTCACGAAGTACTGGGCGCCGAGTTGCTTGCCGTAGCCAGCCAGTCGCCGAGGGTTGTAGGCGCTGGATTGCTGGCGTTTGATCTCGGCGATCAGTTCGGCCTGGTTTTCGTGGCTGACCACATCGGCGGCCGTCTGGTTGACCAGGTCGGTCTCGAACTTCGACAGCAGCGCATCGAGGGCGAGATTCTGGCTGGTTTCGTTGCGCATCGGGAAGATCGCCACGACCGGGGCTTCACCCTGAGCGGCCTGACGTTCCCACTGGCCGACGACCGACGACGACATCATTTTGTCGACGTTTTCCTTGTACAGCCGGTTGAGGTCCTTTCGGTCCAACCGAGTACTCATCGCCGCTTCGTCGATGTCGCGCTTCTCGGTGTCGCGCACGTACTGCGGCGCACAGCCGATGGCAAAGGACGTCGCCAGAAAGGCGAAGGCGAGCAAGCCAGCGAACAATCGTGTGAATCTCATAGTCGGATACCTCAATCGAAGACAGAAGAAGACTCTGGACTACAATTCGGCGGAGACATCTCTCCGGGCCGGACCTGCCGGCCGAGCTGCCAAAACCATCGCGGCGGACTCTGTAACTACCAGCCCCGTGGTGTACGCGCAAGCCTTTGACGAACGGTCCCCGGCCGACATTCACTTGAAACGTACGGCGTTGTGACCCCAGCCTATTTCTTAACGGTCCTAAAGCAGTTGAACCGTCCAGTCCGGCGTGCTAGGCCCGGCGTCGACGGAACATTTTCTCGGATCAGGATCTCTCCGATGACCGACACATCCCCTTTTGCCCCCATCCTTGGACCGGCGGCCGCAGCCATGGTCGCGGCTATGTTGCTGGCGAGCTGCGCCGAGACCGACTCGCCGGGCGACCGCGAGGCGCGATTCGGTACGCCGACCAATACCCCGGTCGAGGACCCCATCGACTTTCAGGAGTCGGCAGCGCAGGTCCAGGGACCCACGCCGATCCGCGAGATCCTGGATACGGAATTTCCCGGCACCGGCGACCCGGATCCGGTCTGGTTCGGCTTTAATCCCGCCGACCCGTATCCGTTCGGGGCCGACTCCGGGTTCGACGAACCCTGCGATACAAACTTCGGCAACCGGGTCTTCGAACTCGGCGACTTTCCGAAGACGATCCGCGGCCGCGTGACGATCCATCCGCAAGTCTACCAGAAGCCGACGATCTGCGGGCAGGACCACCGCTACTACGGCTCGTATGTCATCCAGGATGACACCGGGTCGGTGATGGTGCTGAAGGACACCCGGATCCCGGACTTTTCGTACGGTGATGTCGTCGAAATCGAGGTGCTGGGCGTGGTCCGCCAGTTCGGGACGACGGCGGTGTTGGCCCACGACGCCGAGACCGTCGTCGAGACCGGCGGGGCCGTCCCGTATCAGACCCTGCAGACGACCTTCGCCGAGGAATTCGACCGCGACGGGCCGCAGTGGAACGGGCCGACCTCGTGCTGGGGTATCAGCCAGGGAGGCCGGAACGTCGGCTTTCAGCATCCGCCTCGGCTGGGCAACAGCTACCGGGTGCGCGGCCAGGTCTGCCAGGAGCCGAACGACCTGAACTTCAACGAAATGATCCTTCAGCCCGAGGGCGGCGAATGCCAGGAAGACCCCGACGTCAGTTGGACGGTCTCGATCGGGCTGGAACTCGGAAAACGCAACTTCGACTTCGAGCGCGGTGAGGTCATCACCGCCACGGGTCCGGTCTGGGGACGGCTCTCAGGGCTCGCCCCGTGCCGCTGGACTTTCAATCTGCTGGCTGGCCGGATCGGTCAGCTCCAACGTCATTCGATGTCAAACTGAACGTTGAGCAAGCGATACTCTCACTGCAGTGAAGATGCCATGACTTTTAGACGACTCACGGGCTGGGCCCTCGCCGGGCTGATCTGCTTATTCGCCGCTCCCCTGGTTGCCCAGGAGGAGCCCGATGAAACCTCTGCCGTCGACCTGCCGGAACGCGACGAAGAGGAGGACGACGACGAGGCTCTGGCGGTGCCGGGGCTGCGCATCGACGGCAGCCTGGCCGGCGAAGCGCACACGTTCAATAATCTGGACTTTCGGACGCTCGATGAGTCGAGCGACCAGGCGATCCTGGAGAGCGACGACCGCGACACCTTCGGGTTCTCGAGCATCTCGGTCGACCTGCAGTACGAGCCGATCGACTCGGTCAAGCTCAACGTCGCCGCCAATCACAGCGGCCTGTGGGGCAGCGACCAGATCGGCGGGCTGGCGATGCCGGACCGCGGTGAAGGTGGCTCGGCAAACTTCCTGTGGATCTACGAGCTGAACGTCGAGTGGGAGCCCATCGACAATGACGAGTTCGGGCTCGACCTGGTCGTCGGACGGCATCCCTTCACCATCGGGGGCACCGAAGAGGACTACTTCTTCGACGACATCCACGACGGCGCCACGCTGGAACTCGACGGGCGAGAGCTCGGAAGCGTGCGGCTGACCGCCGGGTTTATGGGGAGCAACGCCGAGCCGCGGCACGTCTCGTTTGCCCGATACTCCGCCTCGGGTGGGACGATTCAGGGATTTCGTGGTGACAACAACACCTACCGGCTCGGTGGTGTCTACAAGACGCCCGAGCTGTTCGGCGGTCTCGAGGCGCGAGCCTTCGGATTCTACGCCGACATCGGCGCATCGACCGGCGACAACGGCACGGGGGCCGACCGTTCCTACGCCGGCGCGCTGGGGAACTTCTCGGACGAGGACTACACGTGGATGGGCGGGCTTCGAGCCAGCTACACCCACGAGGCCGACAACTACGAGATCGCCGGCCACGCCGAGTTTGCCCGCTCGAACGGAATCGACCGAAAGGACACCACGGTCGGACTCTACGATGTCAACACCGAGGGATACGCCTTCGGTCTGGGCGCACGCGGCGAGTTCGACCTGGGAGCCGTCAACCTGAACGCCAACATCAAAGCATTTCGTGCCGACGGCGCGCAGTACGCCCGGGGCAACGGCGTCCAGTACAATCACGGATTCACATCGATGAAGGGTGACGAAATCGGCGGCCTGGCCATCGACAGATACGCCGGATGGCACCCGTCGGCCTACGTCAGCGACAACGGCATCGATGATATGCCCCATACCGTCGACCGCGCCTCGGGAACGCAGTTTCTGAAGGGCGGCGTCGGTGTCGGCAACGACAATTTCGGCGCCGATCTCGAAGTCTGGCACTACATGGACAATTCCAACTCCAGCTTCGACCAGTCGCAGGCCGACCAGGTCGCCGGCAATCTGCCCTTCGGGTACACGCAGGCCGACCTCGAGGCCCAGGAACGACTGGGTAAATCGCTGGGAACCGAACTCGACCTGTCGGTGAATTATCGGCCCAACGACTTCCTGGTCTTCTACGCCCGCGGCGGATACTTCATCCCGTCGAACTTCTACGAGATCGAGGTCGATCGGACCGTCGCCGGCGACTACACGCAGTTGGGGTCCAGCGACCCGGCCAGCTTCTGGTCGGCGGCCTTCGGCACGTCGATGCGGTTTTGAACGTACTCTCGAGCACGAGCATAAGGATGAGACGACTGAGAGCGACACAGTTTGTTGGCATCGTCGCCGCGATGGCGGCGTTGGCCTGGGGCTGCAACTCCACGCCGGAGTTCTCCGACCAGACACCTCTGTATAGGACCCCGGCCAGCGGCGAGACCTCCAGCGGTGAGCGTGGCAGCGTGATGGTGACCGAGGTCAATTTCGCCGGAAGCGTCCGCGACGACGGCACCTATTTCCCCGATGACGTCTTCATCGAGCTGCACAGCGACGAGGAGACGCCGGTCAATATGACCGGATGGGAGCTGCGCATCAGCGGCGATGTCGACAGAAGCTATACGATCCCCGAGACCGAAGCGATCACGACCAACGACTACTTCGTGATCGCCAGCGACGGGGACAAGGCCTTCGGTGAGGTGGCCGATGTGGTCATCCCCGAGCTGGAACTGGGAACCAAGCGCGTCCAGGTCAGACTGGTCGACCGCGATGAGCGACTGATGGAATCGGTCGGCTCCGAAGATGTACGGACCTTCGCCGGGGGCTGGGATACGGTGTCGGTCCGGTCGATGGAGCGGGTGCAGTTGTTGTTCAGCAACTCGGGCGGCGTCTCGCGAAGCTGGCATACCTACTCCGACGACGAGGGCCTCGATACGATCGCCGAGGGCTGGCGCGAGCACACACTGGCCAGCCCGGGCGAAGCCAACAGCACCGACTACTCCGGCAGCACCTCGACCGGAAGCTTCGAGTAAGGAGATGACGATGGAGAGCACGACTCGACAGACCGGACAAGAGGTGGCGGCGTCGGCGGGGCTCGGCCTCGTGGCGCTGGGCGCCCTGGTCTTGCTGACGATGACCGGCTGCGAGCCGGCGCCCTACGCCGAACTCCAGACGGTCCTCCAGTACGAGGTCGCCCAGGACGGCAACGACCGGGCGTCGCTTCGGGACCGGTGGCTGACAGACATGAGGGAGGCCGACTCCCGGATCTGGGCCGCCGTCAACGGCGATGTCATGGATCAGGAGGTCGCCGACGCGATGATCCAGGCCCACCAGGAGGGTGCTGATGTCCGCGTGGTTGCCGACGCCGAAGACGAGGGCGGCGCCGGCTTTCAGGCCCTCGAAGATGCCGACGTGCCGATCACATATGGCGACGGCGAACTGCTGTACCTGCCGGACCCGAATCTCTCGCAGGTCGCCACGCGCTGTCGGCTCGACCAGGCCACTCAGACCGTGACCTGCGATTCCGGCAGCACCTCCTCGCCGCTCTGTGACCGCGAAGACGGCATTCAGGGAGCGCTGTGCCGGCCCGACAGCTTCAACACCATGTCGCATCGGTTCGTCATCCTCGATGAGCACACCGTCTGGAATTTCGCCAACGGATTCGAGGACATGGGGCAGGCGGGCGCGCTCGGCTGGAAGGTCGAAAGCGAGATCGTGCGCGAGGACTTCGAACGGGAGTTCCGGCAGATGGACGGCACCGGCGGCCCCGATACCCCCGGATTGGAGCGCGACTCGGTCTTTGCGACCACCCTCGGCGCCTACGACGGTATTCTGAAGTCGCGCACCGACTCCAACGTCGTCTACCTGTCGAACCAGCCCGGGGCGCTGACGATCCGATTCAACCCGCAGGAGCGGTTGATGAAAGAGGTCATCGACGCGGTCTATCGTGCCCGCAGCTCGGTGACCGTGATTTCGCCGCGCATCCGGAATCCGTTTCTTCTGGGCGCGCTCGAATACAAGGCAAACAACGGCTTTCAGGTCGACGTGATCATCGGTGAGGGCGCGCAGCCGCAGGACCTCGAGTCCGATGGACCGCGCTCGCGGCTCGACGCCCTCGGCGCGCGAGTCCATCCCGCCGGCGAGAACCTGCCGACGCTGGTTTTGATCGACCAGGAGCCGAAGCCGCAGGGACGCCGTTGGCCTCGCTCGGCCATCGTGTTGAGCCATCCCCTCGAGCGGGCTCGTCCGCTGCAATTGTCAGTCGGGACCGGCCCGGGCGGCTCCGACGAGGTGCTGATCTATCCGAGCGATGCGTTCATCGACGGCAATCTCTGGAAGATCTTCGAGTACGAGAGCAACATCGGTCAGGCCGAACCGATCGACCGATTTTCGCAGTGGGCCGACCGTATCGAACAAGACACGCAGGAGTTCCCATGAGACGGCGACGACCCGAAATCTCCGGTAGCTGGGTGGGGCTGTTTGCTCTGCTGATGCTGACGTGCGCGGGCCTGTGGGGCTGCAACGACGGGCTGTCCGACGAGGACCGCCGGACGCTTCAGACTCCCAAGGTCGAGGCCTTCTTCAACTCGACGGGGACTCGCCGAGGCAATGCCGGCGATCTCAAGCCCGACGACTTTTTGATCGAGCGGATCGATCACGCCCAGTCGACGATCGACGTCGCCGCCTACGGGTTCGAGCATCAGGGGATCGCCGACGCTCTGATCCGCGCCTACGAGCGTGGTGTCGACCTGCGGTTTGTCGGCGACCCGACCCACCTGTCCGACTACGGCTACGAACAGATGCTGGACCGGCACATCCCGATGCAGGTCGGAAACGAGTACAGCATCATGCACCTGAAGACCTTCATCATCGACGGACGGTTCGTCTTCACGGGCACGGGGAACATCACACCGACCGGGTTTGGACGAAACAACAACAACTGGGTGTGGATGGAGTCGGAACCTCTCGCACGGGACTTCACCGAGGAGTTCGAGCAGATGTTTCAGGGGGAGTTCAGCGCCGCCAAGGAGTCGACCAACAGCATCAACACCTACCAGATCGGCGATACGACCGTGGAGGCGTACTTTTCACCGCAGGAACAGGCGATGGATCGCCTGCTCCACGAGGTGCGAAGCGTCGATACCTCGATCCATTTTCAGATCTTTGCGTTCACCAAAAACGAAGTCGGCGGCGCGTTCGTCCGAAAGCACCGTCAGTTGATGGAGGCGAATCGCCAGGCGGCGCAGAATGGCAACCTCGACCCCGACTGGGAGCAGCAGTCGCCGCGAAGCTGGCCCAAAAAGGTCACCGGCGTGCTCGATCGTAGCCAGGTGCACGGCAACGGACAGTATCACGAGGGCTATCGGATGTCGGCCTTCGGCATCCCGATGCGCTACGACGCCAACGACAATTCGGTCCAGCCCGGCGACTACCAGGCCGGCGGTGGGCGGCTTCACACCAAGACGATGATCCTGGATGCCGGCACCGAAGACGCCCGGGTGATTACCGGCAGCTTCAACTGGTCGTCGTCGGCGACGACGTCGAACGATGAGATCATGTTGATCCTTCGCGGCGAAGAGATCACCGACCGCTTCATGTCGATGTTCGACAATATCTGGAACAACTCCCGCCCGCTGTCCGACGGTCTCTGCTACTATCTGGAGCCGCCGCGCGCGAGGTGCGGCGACGAGGTCAATCCCGGCGACGTCGTTATCAGCGAAGTCCACTGGGACGGCTGGAACGGCCGCGTCGATCCGAGCGACCACACCGGTGCGCTGGAGGACCGAGACCTGGTCTCGAACGATGAATTCCTGGAGCTATACAACACCACCGACGAGCCCATCGATATGTCGATGTGGACGGTCACAAATGGTCAGGATTTCGTGCTCGGCTTTCCGCCGGGCACGACGATCATGCCGGGCGAGTACTTTCTGGTGGCCGACCACAACCTGGAACCGTACTCCGAGAATCGGCCGCAGCGGGGCACCCACGCCTTCACCGAACCGGACTTCACCCTGAATACGGCCAACGACCCGCGTTTCCCGCGGTTGAATCTCAAGAACGCGTCGCTGCACCTGGAGCTCAGAAACGTGGCGCGTTCGCTGGAACAGCCGGCCATCGATGTCGTCGGCGACAACGGAACGCCGTACGCCGGCGGCCGTGAATTGACCTGTTCAGGGAGCAGTTGTCAGGTGGAGGCGAACTACTCGATGGAGCGGACGATACCCGAGTCGGGGCCGGTCCCGGACGGAACCGACCCGTCGAGTTGGAGCGCGGCGACGCGGATGCCCGATTTGATGACGCACATTGCCGAGCCGTATCGTGACATCATCGTCGCGACACCCGGCATGCAAAACAGCTCATCCGCCTCGTCTGGCCAGCAGTAGACGAGGCTGGATTGTCGACATCGATTAGATGTCGATGATCGTGACTCCCCGGTCGGAGGATTCGTCATCGGAATCCTCTTCCTGGTCCTTGTGAGGTTTGTCGAATTCGGGTTGGGGTCTCGGAGGCTCGATGCGTTTGCGCGGCCGTTCGCGATCGTCGCGCTGGCGGCGCTGTTGTTCGAGCTCATCGTAGATGGCGTAATCCGGCAACATGGCAGGCTCCTTCGTTGCGAGCCGAGCCGTCGGGGCGTAACCCGTCGGGCTCAAGGCCCATGGTACAACTCGCGAGAGCATCTGCGAGAACGTCCTCGGCTCGCCGGCCGAGTGGCTTCACTATATATGACGCGAGATCATGAATCCAAATTCAATTTAATGTCATCTTGGCAGGGAGTCGAGAAAGCCGATACCATCGGTACCGACAGGGCGTCTGCTCTCAAGTCTTATAGCAACAAAACGAAGGTAGTTATTTCGTGACCGACGAGTCCGAACCCGAAGAACAGATCTGGGGTGAGCTGCTCGAGGCCGCGCTGCAAGACGCCAGTGGCCCCATCCGCGGCGCGATCAACGGCGTGTTGGGAGACATCGACGGCGAATCCCGGGAGTTGGCCGACCTGGTCGGCCGAGGGCTCGAATACGTGACGAATGTGATAGACGCCGTCCTGGAGCGGCTGTTGGCCTGGGCGTTTACGCCGAAGCGTTCCCAGAAGAACCTCGAGCGAATGGAGCGTGTGGTGGAGGCATTCGAGGCCGTCTTCGAAGAGATCGCGCGGCGATGGCTGGTGCCGGCGTTGTTGGAGTCGCGACGACACGCATCGAAGCGCGAGGAGCCCAGCGATGACCCTCTCGAATGACCGCCGGGCCGAGTTGGCATCGATCGTCGGAGATGCCCGGGTCCTCACCGACCGAGCCGACCTGCTCGCTTACAACGCCGACTGTTCGCCGCGGGGGATCATCCTGACCCGTGGTCGTCGTCTCGAAGCCGGCCAGCCCGCTGCGGTCGTCCAGCCGGACGGTGTCGACGAACTTCGAGGGCTCGTCGAGTGGGCCGCGCGAACGGGCACGGCCCTGGTCGCCTACGGCGATGGAAGCGGGGTCTGCCGCGGGGCCGTCGGCAACGCCGACAGCGTGGTCGTCGACTTGAAGCGGTTCGACGACATCCTGGAGCTCGACGAGGACCGCCGGAGTGTCAGGGTGCAGGCGGGTGTGAACGGCTATCTCTTCGAGCGGGAGATGCAGCGTCGCGGCTGGACGGCCGGGCACTTCCCTTCGTCGATCTACTGTTCGAGTGTCGGCGGCTGGGTGGCAGCCCGAGGCGCCGGTCAGTTGTCGAGCCGATACGGCAAGATCGAGGACATCGTCGAGTCGGTGCGGGTTGTCACGGGCCGCGGCGATGTGATCGATACCGCGGAGTCGCCGCCGCCGGACCCGACCCCGTGGTTTGTCGGAAGCGAGGGGACGCTCGGGTTCATCACCGATGTGACCCTGCAGGTCGAGCCAAAGCCGGCCGACCGTCACTATCGAGGCTTCCAGTTCGACGACCTCTCCGATGGCCTCGAGGCGATACGACGGCTGATGCAATCGGGTCTACGACCGGCGGTCGTACGTCTGTATGACCCCTTCGACACCCTGGTAAAGAAGGCTCCCAGCGGGGACGGGGCCGGCACTCTGCGCCGTGCGCTCCCGGCGGCCCTTCGCACCGCACTCGAGGCGCGCGTCGACGAGTGGGGCCGGGCCGCCTTCAACGAACTCATTCGACGGGCGGGATGGGTCAACGGGGCCGTCGACGCGTTTTCGTCGGAATGTCGACTGATCGTCGGGTACGAGGGCCATACCGAGACGTTACAAACGGAGGCCGAGGCCGGATTTGATCTACTTCGACGCTACGGCGTCGACCTGGGCGTCGAGCCGGGCGAGGAGTGGCGGGAACATCGCTACGCCGTCTCGTACAAGCAATCGCCGGTCTTCGATGCGGGCGCCTTCGTCGACACGATGGAGGTGGCGACGAGCTGGTCGAATCTGGAGTCACTGTACCAGCGGGTGCGCGAGGCCCTGGCGCCCCACGTGTTGGTGATGGCCCACTTCAGCCACGTCTACACCGCCGGCAGCTCCATCTACTTCACCTTCGTCGGATCCGCCGACACCGCCGAGGAGGCGCTCGAGTTGCACCAAACCGCGTGGCGCAGAGGGCTCGATGCCGTCGACGGCGCCGGCGGGAGCATCGCCCACCACCACGGCGTGGGCTCCGTCAAGACGCCGTGGACCGGGCGAGACCACCGTGGCGGGGAGGCTGGATTTCGGGCCCTCAAGGAGGCCTTCGATCCCGACGGCATTCTCAATCCGGGGAAGGTGTACCCTCGAGCCGCAACGGAGCCTCGGGAGGCGTCGCCGTGACGACCGATACCCGCGACGTGACCGAACCCGACTACTGGAAGTCCCGCGGCCTCGAACCGCCGGGTCAGGTGTATACGCCCGACTCGATCCGGGCCCTTCGCCGCAGGATCGCCGGCCCGTCTGAATCCTCTCGACCCATCGTGATTGTGGGGACCGGGTCACATCTGCGCCCCTCGGCGGTGACCGCGGAACCCTTCGATGTCGTCGTCACTCGCGGGTGTGCCCGGGTTCAGTCGATCGATTCGACGAGCGGCACCGTCACCGTGGAAGCAGGGATTTGCTGGGGCGAGCTGCGACATCGCCTTCGCGACGAGGGTCTCCAGTTTGCGCCAAATGGATTGTACCCGGCGGACTCCACGGTCGGTGGCCTCTTGGCCAGCGCAGGAGTGTCAGGTCTGGGCCCCGACGTAGCCGCGATGACGGCCTGCACGGCGTCGGGCCGCGATTACAGTTATGCCGAGGCCCCGCGCAAGGCCGCCGGCCCCGACATGCGCTACCTGTTCATCGGGTGCGAGGGTGCGTTTGGTGTGATTCTGACCGTGACCTTGGCGCTCGGGCCGCGGCCCGATGCCCGATTGTGGCGGTTTTCCGGCGACGCGCTGGAGAGCGAGGATCTCGGCGGCGTGCAACTGATCGATCGACTGGCCGACCACGACATCCGGGCCGCGTGGTCCTGGTTCGACGAGTCCGAAGGGGTCTGGGACGTCGCCGTCCACGGGCCCGAGGCCGTCCTGGAGCGATGGGCCGCCCGAGCCGGCGAGGTCGTCTCGCCGGAGCTCGACCTCGAGGTTCGGGGCGCGGAGGCGTGCCGAGAACGTCGAGACGTCATCGAGGCCGAACAACTCCCCGCCGAAGCTGCCGAAAAACGGGGCCGCTCGACTCAGAGCGGGCAGCCGGAGTGGCTTCGACACATCAAAAACACGCTGGATGATTCCGGCGTGCTGGCGGTGGGGCCTGGAGCGGAAGTCCCAAAGCCGGACTCGCAGCGGAATTCGGGAGGAGACAGTTGAGGCAGTTTTCCGACGATATCGAGAAGGCGACCGCGTACTGTACGTATTGCCCGAAGATGTGCCGTTTTTCGTGTCCCGCCTCCGAGGCCGAAAAGCGCGAGACCGTGACGCCCTGGGGCATGATGCGGCTCTTCGAGCTCGCCAGGGACGGATCCGTCGAGCTCGACGGCTCGGTCGCCGAGACCTTTTACCACTGCACCGGCTGCCGGCGCTGCCAGACCTGGTGTGAGCACGACAACGATGTGCCCGAGGCGCTCTGGGCGGCGCGCGACTGGGTCCACAGCGAAGGGCTGGCGCCCGAGCCGGCCTCGCATGTGACCGACCAATTCGAGGAGTTCGGGGGACCCTTCGACGAGCCGGCCCCATCGCTGGATGACGAGTCGTCGCGCGCGCTCGATAGCGTCTTCGATCCCGACTCCTCCATCGTCTTTGTGCCCGACTGCACCACGCGATGGGAAGACCCCGCCACGGTCGTCGCCATCGGACTCCTGTTGGCTCGCCTCAACGGAGGAGAGCCCGTGGCGCTTCACACCCCGGGCGCCGCGGCGGATGGTACCGAGACCGACCGTGGATGCTGCGGTGCTCCACTGGCGGCTGCCGGAGACGGCGCCGGATGGCGACGGTGGCGCTCCGGCCTGGAAGCCGAGTTACAGGAGGCCGACCTGGTTGTCACCGAATGCCCGTCGATGGCCGCGCACTTCTCCGAGGGCAGTAGCTGGGGCAAGCAACGGCGCGTGCATGTCGAACATCTGATCGGCTTCATGGCGCGGGAACTTCAGGAGGCGACACCGTCGGAGCCCGTGCGCCTGACGGACCCGATGCTGCACGACTCTTGCCTGCTGACGCGCCAGCTCGGGTTGGCCGACGAGACGCGCCAGGTCGTAGACGCCCTGACCGACGGCGACGTCTCGGAGTTCGACTTCAATCGAGATGAGGCCCCCTGTTGCGGGGCATCGGGGCTGTACGACCGGGTGGCCCCCGACGCGGCTCGCCGATGCGCGGCCTCGAGGATCGACGACCTGCAACGGGAGGGCGGTCGAACGGTCGTCTGTGGCTCCGCGGATTGCACAAAGGCACTGCGGGGAGAGGCCGGTTCAGAGGAGACCGTTCGAGACATCGTCGAGCTCGCCCTGCGGGCCTTCGCCATCGAGCCGCCAGCGCATACATTCGGGGAAGGAGGTCAGACGTGACGATGGAGACCGACCTACATTACCGAGCCTTTGTCATTGCCAACCCTGTGGCCGGTGCAGGGGCCGTCGAACGGGACTGGGACTGGATCGAACGGCTCCTGAATGCCCGACTGCCGGAATGGGATGCCGCGTTCACCGAAGGCCCCGGCCATGCCACCATGCTCACCCGCGAGGCGCTGCGCGCCGGCTGGGATATGATCGTGTGTGTGGGAGGCGACGGGACCATCAACGAGGTCGTCAACGGGTTCTTCGAGACCCCCGATGCGCCCGAGACCTATCGGCTAGACGACGGCTGGGTGCGGCCGGCCGACGACGCCGGACAACCCCCTGAACCGACGCCGATCGACGACGATGCGGTCCTGGGTTTAATCCCGCTGGGTACCGGCGGTGACTTCCGACGCAGTGTCGGCCTGATGGGCGGGTTCTCCGAGACGATCGGCCACCTGACGGGTCGTTCGACCGTCGATCTGGACCTCGGTGAGATAGGATTCCTGGACGACGATGGCACCCTCGAGAGCCGCTATTTTATCAACATCGCCAGCGCCGGTTTTTCGGGCCTGGTCGACCGCATCGCCAACGAACGTTGGAAGGGAATGGGCGGGGCGGTCAGTTTCTTTATGGCTACGAGTCTGGCGTTCTTCCGGTGGCGAAACGTCGACATCGAGGTCGTCATCGACGAGACCCATCAGCTCGAAGGGCCCACCCAGAACCTGGTCGTCGCAAACGGCGAATACTTCGGCGGCGGCATGTGGGTGGCGCCGGGCGCCGATGTCGACGACGGGGAGTTCCAGGTCGTGCGCATGGGGGATATGAGCCACGGCGAGATGCTGGCGATTTTGCCCAAGATCTACCGGGGGCGCCACCTCGATTCCGACAAGATCGACCGGTATCGGGCCAACCACGTCGCGGCCCGTACCACCGACCCCGAGGACGCCGTCGACCTCGATGTCGACGGCGAGACTCCCGGCCGGCTGCCCGCCTACTGGTCGATCCATCACAACGCACTTCAACTCAAATTCTGACTCCAACGACTTCTTCCTCTATGACCGATCATGAGCACACCAATCGCCTGATCGACGAGACGAGCCCCTACCTTCTGCAGCACGCCCACAATCCCGTCGACTGGTACCCCTGGGGCGACGAAGCCCTCGAGAAGGCGCGCCGCGAGGATAAGCCGATCTTTTTGTCCATCGGCTATTCGGCCTGTCACTGGTGCCACGTCATGGAGCGCGAGAGCTTCGAGGACGAGGCGATCGCCGAATACCTCAACGAGCACTTCGTGCCCATCAAGGTCGACCGGGAGGAACGCCCCGACATCGACCGCGTCTACATGAACGCCACCCAACTGATGACCGGCCAGGGTGGCTGGCCGATGAGTGTCTTTCTGACCCCGGATCTGGAGCCCTTCTACGCCGGCACCTACTTCCCACCCGAGGACAAATATGGCCGCCCCGGCTTCGGCACCGTACTCGAGCGGCTTGTCGGGATCTGGGACGACGAACGCGACCGGGCGGAGTCGATCGGCGAACGGATGCGCAAGCGGCTCGAGCAGGCCTCCGAAAAGTCTGAATCCTCTGACCTGAATCGCGAGCCGCTGCGCAAGGCGATCGAGGTGGCCGAAAAACAGTTTGACCGCAGCCACGGCGGCTTCGGCGGCGCCCCGAAGTTCCCCTCCGCGATGACCCTGCGGACGTTGATGCACGGGTGGGCCGACGGGGGCCTGGATCAAGAGACCCGCAACCACACCCTGGGGATGGTCGAGACGACCCTGGCGTTTATGGCCAGCGGCGGCATGTACGACCAGATCGGCGGCGGCTTCCACCGCTACTCCACCGACCAGCGCTGGCTGGTCCCCCACTTCGAAAAGATGCTCTACGACAATGCCCTGCTGACGTCGGCTTACACCGACGCATGGCGCATCACCGGGCGGGATTTCTACGAGCGTGTCGTCGACGAAACCATCGAGTACGTCCGCCGCGAGATGACCCTGGACCACGACGCGGGCGCGCCCTTCTTTTCGACCCAGGACGCCGACAGCGAGGGCGAAGAGGGCAAGTTTTTCGTCTGGACGCCCGATGAGGTCACCGACGTCCTCGGCAATGAGCGCGGCGCCGAGGCCTGCGAGTGGTGGGACATCACCGAGGGAGGCAACTGGGAGGGAACGTCCATCCCGAACCGACTCAATCCCCTGGAACAAGACGGCGTCGAGGCGGCCTTCGATGCGCGTCCCGACCACATCGAGGAGATGCGCGAGGAGCTGTTCGAAGCCCGCACCGACCGGGTGGCCCCCGCCACCGACACCAAGGTGCTGGCCAGTTGGAACGGGCTGATGATCGCCGCCATGGCCCACGCCGGCGACACCTTCGGCCGCGACGACTGGATCGACGCCGCGCGCCGCGCCGCCACCTTCGTCACCGACGTCATGATCGACGGCGAACGCGACGAAGACTTCGAGGTCATGCGCACCTACAAGGATGGCCGCGCCCGCATCACCGGCTACCTGGATGACTACGCGTATCTGGCCAACGGATTGATCGAACTCTTTGAGGCATCTGGCGAGCCGCAGTGGCTTCGCTGGGCCGAGCGGATACTGGAGCGCACCGACGAGCTCTTCGGAGCCGAAGGCGCCTATTTCTACACCGGCGAGCACCACGACAATGTCCTGGTGCGCGACAAGGACCAGATCGACAATGCCACGCCCGCCGGCAACTCCCAGGCGGTCAAGGCGCTTGTGAAACTCGGCCGGCTCACCGGCGAAGCTCGCTGGGAGGAGCGCGCCGACGCGATCCTCTCGGAGTTCGGCGACGCCCTGCAAAAACGTCCCCACGCCATGGGCGAGATGCTGCAGGGGCTGGATCTGCTGTTATCCGAGAGCCAGGAGATCGTCAGCGTCGACCCCGGCGACGCCTGCGCCGAGCTCGACGATGTGCTGCGGCGTCGCTACCTGCCCCACGCCGTCCGCGTCCGTGCCGACCTCGACGAGGTGAGCGCCGAGGATTGGGCCGAGCTGACCCCCCTGATGGAGGGCCGCGACGCCCGCGACGGCCGCTGCACGGTCTACGTCTGCCAGAATCGCGCCTGTCACCGGCCCGTGACCGAACCGGACGAGCTCGAAGAGATGCTCGACGACCTGGCGTGAGTACAGCCGATCAGAAACGCCGCGGGCCTGGGGTAGCCCGCGGCGGTGGGTGCATAGACGTACGGACCGGGTCTACTCCGATAAAGTGGTCTCGCCGGTCACCGAGACGAAGCGCTCGAGTTTGGCCCAGGTCTTCGGGCCGATTCCCTTGATGCGCTTCAGGTGGTCGGGCTTCTTGAACGGGCGCTTCTGCCGGTATTCGACGATCCGCGCCGCCGTGGCGGGTCCGATGCCGGGCAGCAGCATCAGCGAATCGGTCGAGGCGTTGTTCAGGTTGACGACGCCCTGAAGCGTCGAATCGTCGTCATCGCCCTTCTTTTGGGCGATGTTTGCTGCTTCGGTCGGTTCTTGCTCTTCGAGCCAGTCCTCGCGCATCATCTCGCGGGCCTGATCCTCCGACATCATGTCGGGCGGCTCCGCCGACTCATCGGTCGACGCGTAGGTGTTGTCAGCGATCTGTGTAACCGTCGGCGCGTTTTCCGCGCGCGCCTCGGTCGACAACGGAAATGGCGTATCGCAGCCGGCTGATACTACAGCGGTGATCGCCAGTGAAAAGGTGGTCAACGTCTGCCACATCGGCTCCCTCCCTCAGTTGGGTATCAAAACGGTCGAAATGAGGGTCACCGACGAAGCGGCCCCCCATGTACCGTTTTCGCGGGATCGGGCCGATCTGTTGCAGAGAAATCGTGGCGGGCAGGGTTTCAGAACCGCAGTCCGATGCGGCCGAATGGCACCGGCTGGACGTTTTCTTGGACCGCGGTGGCCGTCGACACGGTGTAGATGTCGCCGGCAACGCCGCCCTCGATGATGGCCGACAGGCCGGAGTTGAACCGGAAGCCTGCGCTCAGTGACGCGCCGACACGGGCGCCCAGCGGATCGCTTGAGGCGGAGAAGCTGTTCGCGATGACAACCTGGTAGCCGGCGCGCAGTCGGGGAGTCAGATCGAAGACCGGCGTCAACTGCCAGCGGTACGACCCGGAGATCCCGGCCGAAATCCGATGGAGGCTGTTCAGCCTGTCGTTGGACCGGTCGAAGGCGACGCCGTAGCTGGCGTAGGGGCCGACGCCCCAGCCCGAATCGTGGCGGAAGGTGACATCCAGGGCGGTCTCGTACTGGGCGGACGACGCAAAGGTGCTGATGTCCAGGGCCGTGGCCGCGCCCATGGCGAGATACGGCTCGAGGTTCCATCGATCCGGCTGGGCGGTCCCGCCCCCGCCGCCCGATATCTCGGCGTTTCGCCGGCCGGCGTCAAAGCCCGCTACAAAGGAGGGGCCAAACGGGGTCTTGAAGAGGTCCGAGCGGAAGGCCTCGTCGACCGAGCCGCGCGCCTGCTGCGAGACCTCGGAGTAGGCCAGTTTCGCGGAGGTCACGTCGTCGGATGTCAGCGGAATGTAAGCCTGTTGTCCGTCGTGCTGCAGGTAGTAGCCGCCGTCCTGACCCAAGGGTTCTCGAAGCAGCGCGATGCGCGTGGGCACCGAGCCGTCGACGTGGAAGTCGGCGTAGCGCACGCCCCGGGCATCTTCCAGGTGGTACCGCCCGCTGACGCCGCCGGGGATGGTCAGGAGCGTCGCCTCCTCGTAGGCACCCAGTTCGGTGAGCGGTCGCGACTGGTCCTGGGCGGGGGCTTCGGCGTAGACGTTGATCTTGGCCTTCGGGTTGGTGACCGCGGCGTTGGCTGCCACCAGGTACGCCTCGATCTCTGGATACGTCACCTGACCGTCGCCATTGGCGTCGGCCGCGCCGAGCAGCCCGCTTCGAAGCTCGTGGCTGAAGACGCCGCCGCGGAATTTGCTCCACTCGTGGACCTCGGCGGTGCCCGCCGTCGAGACGATGACCCCGACGGTGCGGCGGGTCTGACGGCTCTTCTTTTGCTTGCGCGTCAGGTAGGCGTTGAGCTGTCGGTTCAGAGTCTGTCCGGAGCGGTCATCCTGCCAGTCGTCGCCGCTGCCACCGCGCGAGTTCACCATGAAGTACGCGTGACAGGCGTCGATGATCAGATGTGTGAAGTCGGCGCCCAGCGGCTCGATGATCTGACGAAACAGGTCGTCGCGCTCGAGCTTGCTGTCGGCCAGACTCAAATACCCGTTGCCCTCGGGACCCACGTTTCCGTGCCCGGTAAAGACGACGTACATCTCGGTTTCGTAGCCGGCCTTGCGCGCCTCCTTGATGTCGGACTTCAGGCTCTCGACGGTCTGCTTGAGCGCGGTACGGGTCGGCGGGCGAGTCTGATCGGTGACTTCGGGGAAGACGCGCTGACTTTCGCTGTCGAGCGTCGTCAGGAGCTCGGCACGCGTCGAGAGGCTGGAGAACATCTCGAAGTAGCGCGCGCCGTCATCGTCGGCGTACTGGAGGGGTTCGACGCCGGGGTCGACGCTGTCGTTGTTGGCCACGATCAGCGCGAAGCGCCGCAGGTTCGAATCGTCATCCTGCGTCAGCCCGGGTTCGGCCGCGACGGTCGAGGTCGCCATAACGGCGCACAGCGACGCCATGGCCGCGACGATGCACGCGAGACTGAGATATGTTCTGTCGTTGTGAGCTCTCATGGTGCCTCCCGGTCTTCATCGGGGGAGGTGATTTCGATCATCTCACTGGTCGCGGCCTCGGGCAAACCGAGAAGGTCGACCGTCGGGCGTTCGAACATCTTGGTGCCGTCTGCGGCCTCGAGTCGCTGGTTCAACGATTCGAAATCGATCGGCTCGGTCGTAAAGACCGCGTGAACCCGAAGCTTTCCGGGTCGGTGGTTGACCGCCAGTCGGATCGACTCGCCGTGGGGAACGAGGTCTTCGCTGCGCTTGGCCCGAATCGGCTCCTTGGCTACAGGCGTCGGCCCGTACCAGTAGTAGCTCCCTTGGGAGTCGACGCCGAAGAAGACGACGTAGCCCAGTTCGGGCGCGTGGTTTCGGTAGGTGATCTTGATCTCGCCGTCCTTCGGGCAGGTCAACATTCCCAGGGAGTCGTCGGTCGAGCCGTCGAAGCGCACACCGCGTTCGTCGCGTCGTGCACAAAAGACCTCCAGGTCGGGCTCCGGATAGTCCGAAGTCGACGCGGATGCGGCCGATCGGGCTCGAAACGTCCCGTGGGCCCCCTGCCCGCTCCCATTGAGAACGGGCTGGATAAGCCAGATGATTCCAAAGAGACCGACCGCCAGGGCCGCCGCGACAAGCCCCGCAGTGGCCGGTCGTGCGCCGAACAAGGAGATAACCTCGGCCTCGTCGTCCTCGGCTGCGCCGTCCGCGGAGCCGTCTTCGGCTGTGGGACCGAATTCGGCGTCGAGCCGCGACTCCATCACTGCATCGGAAAAGGTGCGCTCGAAGTCCGACTCCTCGTCGGACAGCGAACGGTCGAGGCGGGCGAGCTGGTCGAAGTAGTTGCGAAGCTCGTCGGACGAACGGATCGCCTCGGCCGCACGCTGGGCCGAGATCTCACGGAAGGCTTCGTCGGGATCACCCTCGGCAAACAGCGCGTCCAGCGCCGACTCCACCACCTGCGGGTCGGATTGTGTGTTCACATCGCTCACGTCACGACCCCGATCTTCGAGAGGGTGTCGAGCAGAGATTCGACGTCCGACGTGCCGATGAGGTCACGCCGCTTGAGGTGCCCCAGAAGGCTGCGTCGAATCATGCGAATGTGCTTGCGAACATCGTTTCGGTCCGTCTCCAGATGATCGGCCACCTCGTTTTGGGTCATCTCGCCCAGAAGATAGTGTCTCAGGATCTGGGTGTCCTTGTCGTCGAGCTCCTCGACGAACGACTCCAGCGCCCGGCCGACCTCACCGCGCATCGCTTCGGCCTCTGGCGAGGCGTCCTGCGTGTTCGACGCGCTCTGCTGGCCGAGGCGATCCAGCGCAGACGTGCCCGACTCGTCTTCGGCGGCCACGTCCTCCGCCGCCACGAACAGCTCCGATTCGAGCTGCCGGCGTCGGAATTTGTCGATGAGGTGATTTCGAATCACGGTCATCAGATAGGGGCGAAAGGAACGACTTGGGTCGTAGTTTTTGCGCACGCGCTCTTTGAACGCGTGGATGAAGGCATCCTGCAGGGCCTCCTGGAGCCGAAAGGGCTCGTGGTATCCCTGAAAGCGGACGGTGCGGCCGTCGCTGGTGAAGGTGAAACCGCCTCGCAGCATCGCCTCCACCTCGTCGCGCCAGGCCCGGTACAATTGCCCGAGTACTTCGCGGTCTCCGCGGCGATATGCCTCGGCCAATTTGTCATTATCTTTCAGTTCCATGACATCCGAGGCATCGGCCTCGCCCGCTTCACAGAGTTGTACGAACGGGGTTGAGACTTTGGTAGAAAAGTTTCCGGATCAGTCGGTGTCGCGGGCATTTCGCCGGGTAAAGAACCAGGCGATGGCGATCGACAGTCCGTACAGGATGACCAGGGGGCCGGCCATCATCAACTGGGTGAGGATGTCGGGGGGAGTGAAGATGGCCGCCATCAAGAACGCCCCGACCATGGCGAACCGCCAGTATTTCAGCAGGGTGCGGTGCGTGATGACTCCCAGCGCCGAGAAGAACATCGAGAAGACCGGCAACTCGAAGATCAGCCCGAACCCGAGCAGCAATTTCGTGGTGATCTGAAAGTACTCCTGCATCATCAGTTGCGGGCTCGAGACGTCGGCGCCGAACTGCAGCAGGACTTTGTAGCCGAAGGGGAGTACCAGGTAGTAGCAGAAGGCGGCCCCTCCCACGAAAAACCCGGTCGCCATGATCACGAAGGGGATCGCCAGGCGCTTTTCATCCTTGTAAAGCCCGGGCGCGATGAACTTCCAGACGTTGTAGAGGATGCCGGGAAGGGCCAGGAAGGTGCCGGCGACGCCGGTGATCTTGAGGAACACAAAGAAGGGTTCGGCCAGATCCTTGTGGTGGATCGTGGCGGCCTCGGCGCTCTCGGCCCCGATCTGCAGAGGCGCCTTCATAAACAGAAACAGCGTCTCCCGGAAGTTCCAGGCGATGATGCATCCGATCAGAAACCACGCCGCCGAGTAGATGATCCGCAGGCGCAGGTCGGCCAGATGCTCCATCAGCGACATCTCGCCGTCGTGTCGTTCATCGGACGACGGAGCCGCGTCTGTCTGTGAGTCGGTCGAGGTCATCGAATTACCAGGGCAACGCCGGTGCTGGGGTCAGGGTTTCGTCGACAAAGTGCTCGCCATCGGGGGTGGCGGCGGCCGCCAGTTCCACGCTCCGAACATCGCCGGTCGGTCGGGTCGGGGCCAGCGCCACCGGTCGAATCGCCGGGACGGACATGGGGGCACTCGCCTCGGACTGCTCGCGGCCAGCCTCCCCCGAATCGGGTTGGTCGATCGGTTGGTCGGCCATCATCCGGTCCAGGTGGTTCTCCGAGTCCGCGGACCCCTGATCTTCGATCATCAGGGTCCGCTGGATCTCGTCGGAGGCCTCGCGGATCTGGCGGATCCACCCGGCGAGGGTGCGTGCCACCTCCGGCAATCGCTCCGGCCCCAGGACGATCAGGGCGATCACCAGGATGAACAATAGTTCGGCGAGCGAAATACCAAACAAGGCGGGCTCCTACTGCTGGTCGAGCCATTTGATACTGCAACCCATCGACGGTTGCTGGCTGGCCGGATCCGGGCGTCCGCCGTCGAGCACCGTCTCGATGGCCTGCTTGAGCTCGCGGCGCTCGACCTCGTCGGGCTCCTCCCAGTTGTCATCGACCCGGCCGTGGTAGGCGAGTGTTCGGTCGCTGTCATAGACGTAGATGTCCGGGGTGCAGACGGCGTTGTAGGCTCGTGCCACATCCTGCGTGCGGTCGGCCAGGTACGGAAAGGGAAGGCCCCACTTTTGGGCCGTCTCCTTCATCTTCGGAAACGTATCCTCGGGATGGGCCTCTACATTGGGATTGATCGCCACGAAGTCGACCGATTCGTCGGCCATCTCCTCGGCCAGCTCCACCAGCCGACCCTGCACGGCTTTGACGTAGGGACAGTGATTGCAGATGAACATCACGACCAGGGCGTCGGCCTCGAAGTCCTGCAGGCTCCAGTGGGCGCCATCGATGCCTTCGAGTTCGAAGTCCGGCGCCTTCGAGCCGAGTGCGACGTCGTTTGATTCCAGAAGTGCCATGTCGATCCTCGAGCTGAGAGTCCACTCATGCAGCGCCCGTGCCTAACACAAGACGCGCCCAGACGGCTACACGCGGGCCGCCGACCCTTGCGAGACGTCTCATCTGGGTTACGTTGGAATCGAGTGCTTGAAGTGAATGGAACCAGAGAGGTGAAACGATGCGTCGAAACTCGTGGTTGTGTTTGTCGATCGCCCTGACATTCGTGCTCGCGGCCCCGGCCTGCGAAAAAGACTCCAAAGAGAAAGCGCAGGCGGATGCGCCCGAGAGCAAGGCCAAGCAGGGCCAGAAGGCCAAACAAAAGGACAAAGAAGACCAGGCAGCCGACGATGAGGAGGAGGAGGCCGAGCAGCCCGCCCACTCCTCGTCGATCCCCGGGACCGAAAACCAGCTTCTGTGGGACCAGGACGTCCCCGAAGTCAGCTTCGAGATCACCAACCCGAAGGACGGTCAGGTCCTGGAGTCTGGGGACTCCGTGGAGGTGACCTTCAACGTCGAACAGTACCGTATCGGCAGACAGATCGGTCAACACATCCACTTCATCCCCGACAACCAGCCGTACATCGCTCACTACGCCAACGATGAACCACTGGTGCTGGAGGACCTGGAGCCGGGCACCCACACCATTCGCGCGTTCCCGGCGCGCCACTACCACCTGTCGCTCAAAGAGGGCGACGTCTTTGAGACGATCACCTTCCACGTCGAAGAGAAGTCGAAAGACTTCGGCTTCAACCCCGACGAGCCGTACATCACCTACAGTCGCCCGAAGGGCACCTACAGCGCCGCGGCTGGCAAGGAGCTTCTGCTCGACTACTACGTCTCGAACACCGAACTCGGCGACGACACCAAGGTCGTCTACTCGGTCGACGGCGAGAAAGTCGGCGAAGCCACCGAATGGAAGCCCGTGCTTTTGCCGCCGATGAAACCCGGCGAGCACAAGGTCAACCTGAAGCTCGTCGACGGCGAGGGCAACGTCATCAAAAACGGCGGCTACAACAACACGACCCGCACGATCACCGTCAAAGAGGAATGACGCTCCGAGCGACTTGAAACGAGAAAAAAAGAGCCCCGGCGCCTGGCGGCGTCGGGGCTTTTGCTCGTTCAACGTGTGTTCGTTGAACTTGGGACGCGATTCGCGTTGTCAGTTCAGTTCCTCCGTGACCGACCAGCCGGCCACCGAACTCGCCTGCAGATCCTCGTGGTTGATCGCCCAGACAGGATTCAAGTGAAGGATCTTTCCTTCTTCCTGTCGGGCTTGGTCGATGTGTTCCCTGGCCTCTGCACGGGTGTCGTAGACTGGGCGATTTTCTTGGTTGGGGCCGATGGAAGAGAGCTGGGGCAACACGGCTTGAAGTCGGGGGTATGGACTCTTCTCTTTACCCTGAGATTCCATCTCGGAGGCTCCTTCTTGAAGACACGCGAAGTGATTCGTCTTCACAATCGCACGCTGGAAGGTTGGACACGAGTCGCCTCATTCCAACCCCCAGGATGTCGATTTCTCGAACACGAACGTCGTCGGCAACCGATACCGGACAGGACCCAACGGGTCAACATTCCTCGACCGGTGCCACCATCAATAACACTATCGAATGCCCGCGCATTCCGCGCGATCATGGGCTGGCTGGAGGAGGCGTTTTGGGAATCTGCAGTTTGCTGGAGATGCCGGACGCGCGATGTGGGGCGTGAGCCCAATGGACACCCCGGTCTCGCGAGGCGCGTCGGCGCCTCGCAGCGAACCGGGGCTATCTGCGGCGTGTCGCGCCCGCGGTCGCGCCGCCGCGGAATAGGCAAAGGAGAAAGGCGTGGCGGTCGCCGATCCTAACCCGGGTGCGAGCGCAGCGAGCCCCGGGGTGTCCACCGTACGCACACTTACCAACGCCGACTCCCTGCGGAGATCGTCGTACGTCCTACGTCGTACGCGAGACGCGGCCCCGTGACCCGCGGGAATCGTCGTACCTCGTACGTCCTACGCGAGACGCGGAAACGTGGCGGCGGCGCAGCATGCCGCCGCCGAGCGCGGGGGTGTCCCACGTCAGCTTCCGTCCAGACTCCGCCGCCCCAGGTCTTCATACACCCGGATCCCCTCCCCCAGCTCCCCCAGATCAATCCGTTCATCATCCGAGTGCGCCACCTGAATATCCCCCGGCCCGACGAGCCAGACGGGTCCCAGCGCCTGCAGGTAGCTGGCGTCGGTATTGAAGGCGACGGTGCAGGTATCGAGGTCGTCGGGGACGTCGAATCGGACGGGGTCGTTGTGGGCGACGACGTCGACGTCGGTGTCGTCGCCGGCGGCTTTGCGGAGCCGTTCGGTGAGGGCCTCGGACGGGGAGACGGCCCGAAAGAGCAGGACCGCTTTGGCCGACGGCGCCATCACGTTAGCGGCGACACCCCCCTCGATTTCGCCCACGTTGAGGGTTGTTCGGCCCAGGATCGGGTCCGTGGGCCAGCCGACGCCTCGGATGCGTTCGAGGGCGTCGAGGAGCCGGTGAACCGCCGAGATGCCCCGCTCGGGATACGCGGAGTGGGCGGCAGTGCCTTCGGCTGTCAGCTCGGCCTTGACCATGCCCTTTTGTCCGGTCACCACGCGATTTTGCGTCGGTTCGCACAAAACGATCCGGTCGGGGGTTAGATCGAGCTCCCGAGCCTTCTTCGCGCCGATGTGGTCGACTTCCTCTCCGACGACCAGCAAAAACCCGAGGTCCTCGGAGCCGTCGGCGCGGAGTCGCCGGGCGGCTTCGGTCATCGCCAAGAGCCCACCCTTTGTATCGCAGGCGCCGCGCCCGTAAACCGTGTCGCCTTCGCGCCGGGCTGCCAGATGAGGCGGAACCGTGTCGACGTGGGTCGAATACAACAACGACGGGTTGTCGGAGGCGGTGGCGACCAGGTTCCAGCGGTTCTCGGCGACGGGCTGTCGGCGAATGTCGTAGCCGCGCTCCCGGAAAAACGCCTCGAGCCGTTCCAGAAACTCGCTTTCTCGTCCGGTCGTCGAGTCGATGGCCAGCCAGTCGAGCAGCGATTCAGCGAGAGCGTCTGTCGACGGCCTGTCGGTCTCGTTCATGGGGTGGGTTGGGGTCTGGGAGAGATGCTGGCAAAACGTCGCCAGATGCGGTATCCGGTGCACTCGAAGCAGTATGGTCATCGCGACCTTGACAGATTTTTGCGAATACGTCTAATCTCCGGAGCCTGAATAGGCGCGTTTTCGACGTTCTGACATCGACGACGACGCCGGCTTTTCGCCGGGGTCGGTGGCTTGGAACAACAGTGCGCCGCAAGGCTGTGGGCCCTCGGGTCCGCATCGTTGGAGCCAGGAGCCAGTATGGCTGACGACAACGAGAGGAAGGATGCGTCCGAAGTGGCCGCCGATTCCGTCGATGACAGGGCCGAAGACACGGACGCAGAGGCCGGGTCCTCCGACCTGGATGCTTTCTCCCAAGAGATGATCGACGAGCTGGGGGACCTCTTCGAGACCGGCGCCGACGAGGGCGAGGCCCTCGGCGACGAGGCGAGCCTCGGTGCAGCCGGCGACGGGAAGACCGACGAGACGGGGGCGGACGAGCAGGAAGAAGAAACCGTGGAAATGTCCCGGGAGCGGGCACGCTCCGTGGTCGACACCGACGAACTGGATCCGGAGGTTCGGGAGCGGCTCGGGGAGGCCCTCGCGGGTGAAGCCGAGCCCGAGTTCGGAGACTTACTCGACAACGACGATCTTGCAGATACTCTGGCGGCTCTGGCCGAAGAGGCCGGCGACGCCGAATCGGAAGACGCGCAACCAGACGAGGAAGGTAACGTGGCCGACAAAGACAAAGATCAAGAGTCGACCGAAGAGACGTCCGACGACGTCGACACCTCCGAGGACTCGGAGGTCGAGCAGGCGTCCGATCAGGAGGAATCGGTCGAAGAGGAGAGTTCGACGGAGTCCCAGGAGGAGTCCTCCGACGACGCGGAGGCTTCCGATGCCGATGAGACGGCTTCCGGGGAGCCCGATGCGGAGGACCAAGAGGGGCTCATCGCAGGCGTCTTTCGCCCCGATGATCCCGTCGGTGTGGAAGACGACAGCGACGGCGGCTACCTGGGGGAGGATGACCTGGAGGGCTACGAGCCCGAACAGACCATCTCGGCCGGGCGGATCTTCGGCATCGCCGCCATCTCGATTCTGGTCATCGCCGCCGGCGGCTACGCCGTGCTGGCGGCCACCGGCCAGACGACCCGATTCGTCCATCTGATGAAGGGCGATCTGAGGGAGTGGGAGCGGGCCAAATCCATTCAGGCTCAGGACGAGCACGAAGAAAAGATGCAAGCGCAGCTTCCCCAGTACGGGACGCTGAACATGCGGGGCAATCCGCTGTACTCGCTCATCAAGCTCAATGGCGAAGCCCAGTACGGCCAGACGCCCGAGTCCGGTGAATGGAAGGCGCTTCGGTTGACCCCGGGCACCAACTTTCAGGGGCTCGACGCCGAGAAGACCCACAAGCTGACCCTGACCGCGCCCGGCCACGAGAAATTCGAACACACGTTGACGCCCGGACAGTGGAGTTCGGTCAGCGGCTCGGAGGTCGAGGTCCAGAAGGCGATTACTGCGAACCTCACCCCGGTCAGCCGCGACCACCAGATCGAATTCATGCAGCGGATGCAGAAGGACACCGAGAACAACTTCTACGGTGAGGTCACCATCAAGTCGACGCCCGAGGGCGCCACCGTCATCTTCGACGGTGAGCCGCTGCTGAACGAGGATGGCGAAGAGCTGAAGACCCCGGTGACCTTCGAGAAGTATTACACCCGCGACAAGAAGAAGGACGATCCCGAACTCGTCGAGAACAAGGTCCGGGTCGATACGCCGCCCGACCGCGGCCACAAGATCCAGTTGCGCATGCCCGACAGCGACCTGCCGAAATACGTCTCGCCGCTGGAACGGCAGATGTGGACCTGCAACTGGAAGGACGAAGACGAGATCGAGGACCTCGAAGAGGATGCGCCCTACACCTCCCGCTGCAACTACACGTTCACCCTGAATCTGAACTTCAACGAGCTGCAGAGTTACATCGACGAGCGTCAGAAGAAGCGCGAGGAGATCAAGAAGGCGAACGAGAAGATGAGAGAAATGCAGGAAGCCGGCCCCGACGCCCCGGGAGCCGTCAGCAGTGCGGGTTCTCAGAAGGGCGGTTCGGCAAAGGGCAGCTCGGCGAAGGGGGAGTGAGCCGATGGCTGCTTCCCTGTACCGGGTCCGCACCGGTGAGGGTGAGTCTGCGCGCTGGGCCATCCGCCGGGAGGGACAGTTTATCGAGGTCGAGACGCCCCTGGGGGATTTCCCCGAGGCCGACGCTTCGAGCCTGTCGCTCGGCGCCCCTCTCGAAGGGGTGACCGAAAAGGATGCCCTCGCGCCGGCCGACCCCACCAAGATCGTGTGTGTGGGGAGAAACTACCGCGCCCATGCCGAAGAGCTGGGCAACGCCATCCCCGAGGAGCCTCTCATCTTTTTGAAGCCACCCTCGGCATTGATCGGACCGGGTCAGGCGATTCACCTGCCCGACCAGTCCGAGGAGGTCCACCACGAGGCGGAACTCGCCATGGTGGTCGGCCGACGCGCCAAATCGGTGTCGGCCCAGCGGGCCCACGAATTCGTAGCCGGTTACACCTGCGCCAACGACGTGACGGCGCGCGACATCCAGCGACGAGAGGACAAATTCAGCCGGGCCAAGGGGTTCGATACCTTCTGCCCCGTCGGGCCGACGATGGCCCTGGCCTCGGAGTTCGAGCCCGCGGAACACCATGTGACGTGTCGGGTCAACGGGCGAGACCGACAGCACGCCGGACTGGACGATTTCATCTTTCCGCCCGCCGAGATCATCGAGTTTGTCAGCCACATTATGACGCTTGAGCCCGGGGATCTCGTGCTGACTGGCACGCCTTCGGGTGTCGGCCCGGTCGAGGCGGGAGACACCGTCGACATCGCAGTCGACGGCATTGGCACACTGCGAAATCCCGTGGTGCGTCACCCTGCCGACGACGTGTCGTGACCGGGCGTTTTATGGTGCAATAAAGAGAACGACTCATTTGTTACAATTCAGCATCTCCCGCACGTTCAGCCAATTCTGGGCGCCCATCGGGCCAGAACAATCTGCCATCGGCCCGCTGGAAGCGACAGCCATCGAGGGGTTGCAGACAGGCGCCGTCGCCCGACCCGCTCGCGCGGACGTGGGTGCGGCCCGAGGCCCCTACAGTGCACGCATCGAGGATATATAGATGAATCAACAACAGCAGATTACCACGCCAGAAGGCGAAGACGTCGAAGAGGATGCCGAGCAGGTCGCTCTGGATGAGACACTCGAAGAGGCCGTCGCGCATTCCGAGGAATACACCGCCAACAACATCCAGGTCCTGGAGGGCCTTGAGGCGGTGCGCAAACGCCCCGGGATGTACATCGGTGACACCGACGACGGCTCGGGCCTGCATCACATGGTCTACGAGGTCGTCGACAACTCCATCGACGAGGCGTTGGCCGGCCACTGCGACACCATCGATATCACCATCCACGAGGGAGATGTCATCACCGTCGAAGACAACGGCCGCGGCATTCCCGTCGACGAACACGAGACGGGACGTTCGGCGGCCGAGGTCATCATGACCGAGCTGCACGCCGGCGGGAAGTTCGACAAAAACTCCTACAAGGTCTCGGGCGGACTGCACGGCGTCGGCGTCTCGGTCGTCAACGCGCTGTCGGAGTGGCTGCAGATCGAGGTCAAACGCGACGGCCACGTCTGGGAGCAGGAATACAAGCGTGGCATCCCGCTGAAGTCCCTCCAATCAGTCGGCAAGGCCAAGACGACGGGCACGAAGATCACCTTCAAGCCCGATGACGAGATCTTCGACGGCACGGAATTCTCCTTTGATACCCTCTCTCAGAGGTTGAGGGAGCTGTCGTATCTGAATGCCGGAATCGCCATCAACATCGTCGATGAGCGTTCCGGCCAGGACCACCACTTCAACTACGAAGGCGGCATCAACTCGTTTGTGAAGTCGCTCAACGAGAATAAACAGCGGCTGCACGACGACCCGATCTTCATCTCCAAAGAGGTCGAAAACGAGGGCATTCTGGTGGAGGTCAGCCTCCAGTGGAACGACAGCTACAACACCAACGTCTTCGCCTACACCAACAACATCCGCAACGAAGACGGCGGGTCGCACCTGTCGGGTCTGAAGGCTGCGCTGACGCGCACGATCAACTCCTACGGCGTGACCAATGACCTGTTGGACGACACGCTCAAGGGCCGGGACATCCGCGAGGGGCTGACGGCGGTGCTGTCGGTGAAGATGCCCGAGCCGAAGTTCTCCAGCCAGACCAAGGAGAAACTCGTCTCCAACGAGGTCAAGGGCATGGTCGAGTCGGTCGTCAACGAGCGGCTCGGCTACTTCCTCAACGAGAATCCGAAGGTCGCCAAGACGATCGTCGAGAAGGCGCTGGCGGCGAACCGCGCCCGAGAGGCGGCGCGCAAAGCCCGCGACATCGCCCGCAAATCGGCGCTGTCGACGGTCTCGAACCTTCCCGGCAAGCTGGCGGACTGTCAGTCGCGGGACCCCTCCGAGAGCGAGCTGTATATCGTCGAGGGTGACTCCGCGGGCGGCTCCGCCAAACAGGGTCGTGAGCGGCGCTTCCAGGCGATTCTTCCGTTGCGCGGAAAGATCCTGAACGTCGAAAAGGCTCGGTTCGACAAGATGCTGTCGAACAACGAGATTTCGGCGCTGATCTCGGCGCTCGGCTGCGGGATCGGCGACGAGCATTTCGACCTGGAGAACCTGCGCTACGAGAAGATCATTCTGATGACGGACGCCGACGTCGACGGCAGCCACATCCGCACGCTGCTTCTGACGTTCTTCTACCGACAGTATCCCGAGATCATCGAGAACGGGTTTCTCTACATCGCCCAGCCGCCGCTGTACGGCATCAAACGCGGCAGCTCGGTCGATTACCTCAAAGACGAAGAAGCTCTGCGAGAGTTCCTGATCGACAACGCCATGAATCGCGTGTCGATCCACGGGGACGACGAGGTCCTGGAGGACGAGGAAGTCGAGGATTTCGTCAAAGACCTGATCAAGTACCGCGAGATTCTCGATCAACTGTCGCGTCACACCGACGAACGGGTTGTCAGCCTGCTGGTTCGCGAGGGACTCGAAGCCGATGACCTGCGCGACGAAGCGAAGTTCGCCGAGATCATGGACAAACTGCGCGAGCAGCTCCACGAGGCCGACCGCTCGACGAGCTGGTCGTCGCCCGACATCTACGAGTCCGACGAATACGACGAGTTCTACGAGGCGGTCTGGAAAACCCGCGTCGCCGGTGCACCGGTGACCACCAGAATCGACCGCGACTTTTTGACCGGCGTCGAGTACCGAGAATTGCGCCGCGTCTGGAAGCGGTTCAAGGACCTGGGCGACACGCTGCGGGTTGAAGCGAGCCGCACCGAAGATACCTTCGATGAGCCGCGGGCGCTGCTCGACTACGTGCTGGAGCAGGGTTCGAAGGGCCAATCGATCCAGCGGTACAAGGGTCTCGGCGAGATGAACCCCGATCAGCTCTGGGAGACGACGATGGATCCCGAGGGGCGTACGCTGCGTCAGGTGCGCGTCGAAGACATCGTCGAGACCGACGATCTCTTTACCGTGCTGATGGGAGACAGCGTGCAGCCACGCCGTGAATTCATCGAGTCGAACGCCCTGAAGGTGCGCAACCTCGACGTCTAAATCGTTGCCGGAATCCCCTGCGTCTCGCCCCGCTCGAAGCTATGTCAGAGATTCAACTTCTGCACGGCCGAACCGACGTCCGCGAGGCGTTGCGTGACACCGACGAACTCGCGCTGTTCCGGTACAATTTGAATATACCGACCTTTTTGATCACGCTGATCGTGGGGTCGGCGCTGACGGGGCTCGGGGGCGTCATCTGGTGGAAAGGGCAGCTTGGGACCGGCGGCTACACCGTCACCTTCGGTGTGCTGGTCGGCCTGGGACTGGCCTTGGGCGGTCTGGCCGCCTACTGGTACAGCTACACCCAGACGCATTTTCTGGCGGCGACCCCCGAACACCTGTTCGTGGGCACCCGTGACCGGATGTGGGCCATCAGTTGGGATCTTTTGGACCGCGAAGCCCTGGGGCTCGAGGAGATGAATGTCAGCTCCGTGGGCGGTCAACTCGAGTTGAATGTCGCCGAACACCAGATCCCGGTGCGGCTTTTTAACCCCTTCGTGATGCTCGACCATCTCGAGGCATTTATGGGTCGGCTTCTCGAGCAGGCAAAATCCCGGGACGACACGGACTGACCTCACTTGCTTCTTTCGTCTGGCACCTCCACCGATGGGTAATCTACCGACAAATCTCGTCGAGCAGCTCGAACGGACGATCCGCAGCAACGACGACGACCTGATCTCGCTGCGCCGCCAGTTCCACGCGCACCCCGAACTCAGCAACCAGGAGTTCGAGACGACGCGCGAGCTGAAGCAGCGGCTCGAAGAGCTCGGCTTCGAGGTGCATGTGCGCGACGAAGGCACGGGGCTGTATGCCGATCTGGAGCCCGAGGGGTTCGACCCCCTCGAAGACCCGACGGTGGCGATACGCAGCGACATCGACGCCCTTCCGATCGAGGAGGAAAACGATGTGCCGTATCGCTCCAAAAACGAGGGTGTCATGCATGCCTGCGGCCACGACGTACACATGGCCTCGGTCATGGGCTCGGGCATGGCCATCGACTCGTTGTCGCGCGATCTGACGGGGCGACTGCGGCTGATCTTCCAGCACGCCGAGGAGAAGGTCCACGGGGGCGCCACCGAGATGGTCGACTTCGGCGCGATCGACGAGGTCGACGCCATCCTCGGAGTCCACTGCCAGCCACAGATGGAGGTCGGGACCGTCGGCCTTCGCAAGGGGGCGTTTACTGCAGGTTTCGACGACTTCAGAATCAAGGTCATCGGTCGCGGCGGTCACGGGGCGCGTCCTCACGAGACGATCGATCCGATCTATGTGGTCACCCAGGTCGCCAACGCTCTGTACCAGGCCACGAGTCGAAGCCTCGATGCCCGGGATCCGGTCGTATTGTCGATCGGGTCGATCGAGGGGGGCGACGCCCCCAATGCCATTCCCTCGTCGGCGACGATCGAGGGCACCATCCGAACTCTATCGGACGAACAGCAGGAGCGGATCGAGCCGCTGCTCAAGCGCATCGTCGGGGGTGTCTGTATGGCGCACGATGCTCAATATGAGCTCGACATCAAATACGGGGCTCCGGCCATCTACAACGATCACCGGGTCGTCGACCACATCGAAGCGGTCACCTCCGAGCTGCTCGGCGACGAGGGCGTCCAGGAGATCCCACTTCCGAGCATGGGGTCGGAGGATTTCTCGGAGTATCTTCAGTACGCGCCCGGGGCGATGTTCCGGCTGGGAAGTGCCGGGGTCGGTCCCAAGCATCTGCTGCACTCGGCCCGCTTCGACGTCGACGAACGGGTCATCGGCACCGGCTCCTATATCCTCTCGCGGACGGCTCTCCGCATCATGGACGACCTGGCAGACCGTGAGAAACCCTCGCGCACCGAACGGGTCATGAAGACCCGAAAGTCGAATCGTGAACGCAACTGACCCGTCGAATGGAGGCGGCCATGTCGGACCGTGTCATCGTCACGTGCGCCCTCAATGGCGTGCTGACCGACCCGCAGACCCATCCCGTGCCGGTGACACCCGAGGAGATGGCCCGGGAATCTCGTCGTGCCGCCGAGGCCGGCGCATCGGTGATCCACCTGCATGTGCGTGAGCAAAACAGCGGACGGTTTCCCTCCTGGGATCCGGAGCTCGCCGCCGACATCGTCGATGCTATCCGCGAGGCGTGTCCTGACATCGTGATCAATCTCACTACCGGCGTCCCTTCGGAGGACGACGACGTCGTACAGATGCCGCTGCGGATGCTCGAGGAGGTCGAGCCGGAGATGGCCGCGCTGAATGCCGGGTCGCTGAACTATCTGGGGCAGACGTCCGATGGAAGCTGGAAGTGGCCGCCGATGTTGTTCAGCAATTCGGTCTCCAAGGTCGAACGGTTTCTGGAGACGATGGACGCCCATGGCATCCACCCCGAATGCGAGTGCTTCGACACCGGTATCCTCCGCTCGCTGTCGCTGTACGAAGACAACGGGCTGCTCGAGCGGCCCTACTCGGTGAGCCTCGTCCAGGGGGTGCAATCGGGGATGCCGGCGCGCCCGGACCTGCTGCCGATCCTGATCGATGAAATGCCCGACGGCGTCCCGTGGCAGTCGATCGTCATCGGGCGCGACGAAATCTGGGATATCCATCGCCTGACCGCCGAACGCGGTGGTCATTTGCGCACCGGCATCGAAGATACGTTTTATCTGCCCGGCGGCGAAAAGGTCTCCGGAAACGGTCCGCTTATCGAGGCGATCGTCGAGGTCGCCAGAGAGGTCGGCCGCGAGCCGGCGACACCCGCCGAGGCCCGCCAGATCCTGGACCTCGACGATTCGGCATCTGACCCATGAGCTTCATGAAACGTCTCATCTACGTTCCGTTGGCCGCACTCGTGTTGTTCGCGTTTGGGTGCCCGCAGGGCGGTGGTTCGCCTGCAGACTCGCCGCCGGCCAAACAGCGCGTGATCGAGGGCAGCGTCCGACTGCCCGATTTTCAGAACCTGGAGAGTCTCGGAGAGGGGGCCGTGTTTCGCGAGCGGCCGGGCCAAGAGGTGCCCGTCGAGCTGCGTCGGGCCGACCAGCCGGATGACGTTCTCGGCCAAACCCGTACCGATTCGGAGGGCAACTGGAGTATCTCGGTTCCCCCGAAGACTCCCCTCGATGGTTCGATCGTGGCCGTCGCTTCGCTCGACGACACGACCCTTCGACGGGCCATTGTGACCGAATTCGGAAATGCCATCACGATCCGCGCCGAGGCCCTGAGTCGGATGCTCGCCGAGCGGTCGAGCTCGCCCGCACAGATCCCGCGGGCCAGGTATCTGAATCTATTGTCGATGCTGGCGACCGCCGCCGATCTGACCCATCCGGTCGACTGGGTCGGCGACGAGACGATAGAGACAGCCGTCGAACGGGTGCGGGAGGCCGGAGCGGCCGATCCGAGGTTGAGCAAACGGCTGGAGCAAAAATAGCCCGGCCCCGCCACCGAAGCGGTGACGGGGCCAAGCTGGAGAATCGGTCCTCCGAGTAAGCCGGGTTCGGTCCGCTCGCGCGGGACCGTCATTCATCTAGGCCGCACGTTGCCATGCGGCTCGAGCGACTACCTGGAGTATGGAAGCGGGCCGCTTCCGGGCGTGTGCCCGACTCCGGTTCATCTTGCATCGAGATGGGGTTTGCCTCTGCGGACGACGTCGCCGCCGCCCCGGTGAGCTCTTACCTCGCCGTTTCACCCTTACCGAGCGGCCCCCGAAGGGGCGCGCGTGCCCGGCGGTCTGTTTTCTGTGGCACTGTCCCGGAGGTTTCCCTCGGTCGGCGTTACCGACCATCCGGCCCTGTGATGCCCGGACTTTCCTCCCGCAGACTATCCCGCTGGGGAACGGTCTGCCGGCGACGGTCTTGAAGGACCGATATCGTCGAGACAACAGCGGACCCGACTCCGTTGTTCCGGAGTTCCGCCCTCACGGCCGGGGCCGCGGTCTCGTAGGTCGCGGTCGATCGGGGCTGATTCCGCGAGGAATCTCGGCGACTACGCCTCTTCGGCCTCAGCTTCTTCGCCGGTCTCGTCTTCGTTCAGGGCGTCTTCATAGAAGTACAAGATCGACTGACAGCTCGAGCAGGTGATGAGTTTGTCACCGCGCTGAAGCTCGATGTACTGCTGGGGCGGAATCGCCATGTAACAGTTCTCGCAGTGCTCGTCCTTGGCCGGCGCAATCGCCTTGCCGTCGCCGCGGTCTCGGATGAAATCGTAGCGGCGCAGAACGCGCTGGGAGACGTCGCCGCGGGCCTCTTCACGGCGATCTTTGAGAGCCTGGACCTCTTCATCCAGCTCTGCGATCTGCTCTTCGGCCGAGGCCTCCTCTTCGGCGATCCCTTCGCGAAGATGGAAGATCTTCTCTTCCTTGTCTTCGATGGAATCTTCAGTCTCCTCGATGACTTCGCCGAGGCGTTCAATTTCGTCCTCGGCTTCCTCGATCTCCTCTTTGATCACGTCGATCTCGGTCTCGACCGCCTCGTACTCCTTCCCGGTCTTGGTCTTGTGGAGCTTGTTCTGGCGGTCCTCCAGCTTGTTGTTGAGCTCCTGGAGATTGTGTTGCTTCTTGGTGCGCGTCGAACGCACCTCCTCGAGCTCGTCCTTCTGGTTCTCGAGGTCGGTTTCTAGTTTCTCCAGAAAGCGCTTGTTTTCCTTGAGACGAGACCGAATCTCGTTTTTGTGATCTTCGAGTTCATCGAGCTTCAGGTCGATGTCCTGCAACTCTCGAAGTAGGGCTAGCTGCTCCTTCAATGTACACCTCGCGGAGTGTTTAGATGAACGCGCCGGCGCGAACTACTAACGATTCTGGTCGTAAATGAAAAGGCGCCCGACTCGGAAGTCAGGCGCCCATCTTCTGGTGCAGTTGGCCCGGCGTACCCCTTTCGCTGCTCGTTCGGGGCCTCGCCCAGCCTATCTGTATCTGGTGTGACCATCGTCACCGACGAGCTAAATGGGCCAACGGGCCGATGATCTCGGGAGATGGGCCCACCAGGACTTGAACCTGGAACCTATCGGTTATGAGCCGACGGCTCTACCAATTGAGCTATGGGCCCGTCTGTCGCCCGTGCAAACGAGATCAACCGATGCCCCATCGGGCACCGGTTGACCATGAACTAGCGAATGGGCGTTGTTTTCGCAAGGCGAGCCCGGTGACGGGCTCAACTGTCGATGAAGCTCTCGAGCTGCTTGGCCCGGCCCGGGTTGCGCAGCTTCTTGAGAGCCTTCGCCTCGATCTGTCGGATACGCTCTCGGGTGACGTTGAAGTCTTGGCCGACCTCTTCGAGCGTGTGGTCGGATTTGCCGCCGATGCCGAAGCGCATCCGAAGGACCTTCTCCTCCCGGGGCGTCAGCGTCTCGAGGACTTTCCGAGTCTGCTCGGCGAGGTTGGCGTCGACGACGGCGTCCGAGGGGTCGATCGCTTTTTCGTCTTCGATGAAGTCGCCCAGCGAGGAGTCCTCCTCTTCGCCGATCGGTGTCTCCAGGCTGATCGGCTCCTTGGCGATCTTCTGGACCTTGCGGACTTTTTCGACCGGCATGTCCATCTTTTCGGCGATCTCTTCGGGCCGCGGCGGTCGGCCGAGCTCCTGGATGAGATAGCGCTCGGTGCGCGACAGCTTGTTGATCGTCTCGATCATGTGGACCGGAATGCGGATCGTGCGCGCCTGGTCGGCGATCGCACGGGTGATCGCCTGACGGATCCACCAGGTGGCGTAGGTCGAGAATTTGTAGCCACGCTGGTACTCGAACTTGTCGACGGCCTTCATCAGGCCGATGTTGCCCTCCTGGATGAGGTCCAGAAACTGCAGGCCGCGGTTGGTGTACTTTTTGGCGATCGAGACGACCAGCCGCAGGTTGGCTTCGACGAGCTCCGATTTGGCCCGCTCGGCTATCTTTTCGCCCGCCTTGACCGCCTGATGGGTCACGCGCAACGAATCGATCGACTGACCCGCTTCGATCTCGACGGCGCGCAGTCGACGCCGGATCGAGCGCATCTCTTCCCAGATGCGGAACAGTTGCGGTTCGGCCAGCCCGAGCTTCTTGCGCCGTGATTCGCCCTTCTCCTGGTCGCCGCGCTTCAGTTCGGTGGCGGCCTCTTCGACCCCGTCGAACGTCACGTCGTAGAGGCGCTCGATCTGGGCCAGGTCGCGCTCGGCCTCGTCGATCCGGTCGATGAGCTCCTTGAATTCGGCGACGATCTTGTCGGTGTACTTCTTGGTCAGCCTCACCTCTTTGATGAGACCGAACATCTCTTTGCGGTTCGACTTGATCCGCTCACGCAACTCACGACGCTCCGCGCTCGACAGGCCGGGTTGGGTGATCAGGTCTTCACCGAGCCGACGGTTTTCGCGGTACAGTTGGCGGACCTTGTCGATCTGCTCGCAGAACCACCGCTTGCGTTCCTCGGGGGTCAGTTCGATGACCTCGCCGTCTTCGTCCTTCGGCAGATCATCCGGGTCGGGCGCCTGGAGGACGTCCGACAGCTTTACGTCGTTTTTGCGCACCCGTTCGCCGACGTCGATCATCTTCTCGACGCCCACGCGCGTGCTCAACACAACGGTCAGAACCGTGCGCTCTCCCTCTTCGATCCGTTTGGCGATCTCGACTTCGCCTTCGCGCGTCAGCAGGGGGACCTGACCCATCTTGCGCAGGTACATGCGCACCGGGTCATTGCCCTTGACGAAACCGGATCCGCTGGAGCGTTTCTTGTTCGAATCGTCGGACTTGGTGAAGGCCTCTTCGTCGAAGTCCTCCTCATCGACCTCGTCGGCGTCCTCGGCGTTCTCGACGACCTGGATCCCCAGTTGCTCGAACAGGATCAACATGTCGTCGATCTGCTCGCTCGACAGGACTCCCTGGGGCAGTGCGTTGTTGACTTCCTCATACGTGAGAAAGCCCTTCTCTTTCCCCATGTCGACGAGCTTCTGGACTTCCAAGCTCTCGGATTGGGCTGTAGCAGGGGCTTCAGACATCGAGACTACTCCTTCAGGGTGGGCAAGTTACGACAGCCGAGGGCACGAAGCGCCCGCGCGAACACACGAGTGCTCGAGTCGGCGAGTCGTGGCCTCGAATACGGAAAGTTTGAAGGTGTCGGCGTTTTCAAACGTAAATGCGTGCTCGCATGCGTCGATCGACAAGAATATCGCACCTCGGTGCGTGAGCCCGCGCCTGTGGTTCATAATATCGGTGATCCTCGGCGGCAGACGGGCGCTCGACGCACCGACGGCGTTGACCTAACGAACGCATTACACACTTTATTTCAAGCAAACAGGATCCCATCTGGGTATATACGTCCCCGCCCCCCGTCGCGAGGCTGCTTTGTACACAACGGTAAAGGTCAGTTCAACGAATTATTCGTCAAGGAGTTACGAAACTGAACGATTTCCTGTTGCTGACGCGTCAACTCTTCAAATCTATCACGCTGGTCGACGAAGTCGAGTCTTTCGAGTTCCGACTGAATTTCCTCGAGCATCCGCGTCGCCCAGCGCTTCTGCAGGGTCTGAACACAGTCCCGATACCATTGTCCAGCCTGCTCCGAATCGTAGCCGGTATCCTCGGGGTCCAGTGCCCGGGCGACGGTCGTGCGAAGTGACGGATCGTCGATTTTCTCCAGAAGCATCGCTTCGGCGAGTTCGTCGTGCTCGCTGTAATGACTGTGTGCGAGGTGTAAAAATTCTGCCAGTTGGCGATCTCTGAGAAGCTCGTCGTACTCTTCGTCCAGAAAATCTCCGATCCAGTCGGGCTGATCGAGCAGGACGACCAGCATGCCGTGTTCGGCCTTGTCGAGCTCGCGGGGCTGATGAGCCTCGACGACCTTCTTTTTGGCAGCTCGCTGACGTCCCGGGGGTGCCTTCAGATACCGGCGCATCAATTCCGGCCTCAGATCCAACTGCCGGGAGATGTCTTGCACGTAGTGGTCCCAGGCCATTCGGCTCTGGACCTCCTCGAGGATCTCGGAGACCTCGTCGAGGGCCGTCAGTTTGCGTTCGACCTCGTCGCCCTGAGCCGGCGCCACGACCTGGTTGACCGCCCATCCGACCAGCGAGTTCGCCCGATCGATCTTGTCGCTCAACGCGTCCGCTCCCCTGTGGCGCACGAAGGTGTCCGGGTCGTCGGCGGCATCGAATCGAATGACCCGCCCCTCGAGTCCAGCCTTCTGCAGCGCCGGGATGCACTCCCGGGTGGCCTTGGCGCCGGCATCGTCCCCGTCGAAGGCGACGATCACCTTCTGTGCGTATCGCGACAAAAGCTCCGCCTGCTCGGCCGTCAGGGCCGTGCCCATCGGCGCCACCGCCGTGCGAAACCCCGCCGCGTGCAGGGCAAAGACATCGAAGTTCCCCTCGACCAACAGCGCGTAGTCCGTCGAACCGAAGTGCTGCTTGGCGACATGGAGCCCGTAGAGGTGCTCGCCCTTGGTGTAGTAGGCGGTCTCCGGCGAGTTCAGGTACTTGGGGACGTCGTCCTCTTGAGAGAGTGTCCGTCCGCCGAACGCCCGCACGTTGTTCCAGATGTCGACAACCGGAAAGACTATCCGGTGGCGAAAACGGTCGTAGTGGCCCGGTGAATTCGAACGCGAGCGCACCAGGCCGGCCTTTTCGGCGGTTTCCGCGTCGACACCCTGGTTGTGCAGGTAACCGAGCAGGTTCTCCCAGCCGTCGGGCGCGTAGCCGAGGCCGAAGTCGCGTGCGGTCTCCGCGTCGATCCCTCGCTCCTTCAGATACATGCGCGCCGCTTCGCCGGCGTCGCTCCAGAGGTTGTTCTCGAAGAATTCGGCGGCCATCCCCGTGATCTCGAAGTACCGATCCCGCGATCGCCGCCGCTTGCGAGCCCGCTCGGCGGCCTCCGGATCCTGGTCCGGCACCTCGACGCCGTACTGATCTGCCAGCTTTCGGACCGCCTCGGGAAAGCTCCACCCCTCCATCTCCATGACGAACCCGATGGCGTTGCCGCCGGCCCCGCAGGCAAAACATTTGTAGATCTGCTTGCCCGGATGAACCTTCAGGCTCGGGTCGTGGTCGTCGTGGAACGGACACAACCCCTTGAAGCTCTTGCCCGCCTTCTTCAGCGCCACGTATTGACGCACCACATCCACGATCTCGGCGCGCTGCAGGACCTCCTCGATCGTCTCTTCGGGAATCAATCCCATGGGTGGGGGCTACTCGGCTCGCGGCGGGGATGACATCGTCGTCGCCCAATCTAGCAGCAGCCTCGAAGGTGTCAAAACCCGCGAGTGCGACAGGGGCGCGGTTTTCGTGGCGGGACGCGGGTTGGTCGGTTTCAGTGTGATGGTCACCCCGGGCTCCCATCCGGTCGCATCGGGGGGAACGATACGCGCCTTCGGCGCGCGGCGACTGCCGATCGCCGTGCTTGCGGAACGTCCAGCGCAGCAATCGATCTTCGTGCTTGCGGGGGTCTTCTAAACGAGCTCCGTCCAACCTGAACGTCCAACGTAAACGTCCAACGTAAACGTCCAACGTAAACGAGCTCCGTCCAACCTGAACGTCCAACGTAAACGTCCAACGCGAGACGCGGATACGCGGACCCCACAACTACTCTTCATCGCTGACGACCTCGACAGCCGCCGTCGCGGCCACCACCCCATACTCCACCCATACGATCCATCCCGGCACGGCCCAGGTTCCGCCACCCTCCGCGGAGATCCACGCCGCATACCCGAGAAGTACCGTGAAGCTGAAGACGAGCGGCGCCAGTCGGGGGCGCAGGGCCGCCAGGGGAACGAGCCATGCCACATACCAGGGATGGACGACGGGGGCGAACAGGTAGAGCGTCACCAACACGGTCAGAGTCCCGGCGATGGGGCCGGCTCGGGTGACGATCGCCCAGCTCAGGGCAACGAGGACCAGAAACACGGTGATCAGCTTGGCGATGGTCGCTGCGATCTGGTCGGCGGTGAAGGAGGTGGCGGGCACCCGGCGGCCCTGCCAGGTTCGGGTCCAGCCCCACTGCTTGGCCGTCGAATCCCAGGAGGGGAAGCGATAAAGCGACGAGCCGTCGGGAGTGTGGTCGTCGGGGGTCGTCTGCGCCTGCAAAAGATACCGGGTCGCTGTGTAGACGGCGCGGTAGCCGCCGTCGTTGCCTCGCCAGGACGCGGCATAGGTGTCGAGGCCACCCATATTCTGAGCCCCTGCCTGGCGGCAGGGCAGATAGGTGGCGGCGAGGAGTACGGGGACCAGTAGCGCGAGCGTGCCGCGTTGTGCGACGGCCCGTTGGATCGACGGGCTCGTCTGGCTGCCGCGGTCGCGCGTACCGAAGAGCATCAACGGCACGGCGGCGAGGGCCAGAAACTTCACGGCCACACTCGCTGCCAGCGCGATGGCCGCCAACAGGGTCATCCGCCAGCTCCGGTCGCGGCACCACGCGACCAGAGACACGGCGAGCAGGGTCCAGGCGACCCCGTCCAGGTGGCCGCTCCATGCAATCTCGATGAAGACGAGCGGATTCAGCAGATAGATGGCGAGCCCGAGCCTGCGCTGGGCCTCGCCGAACATCCTCCGAGAGAGCCGCCAGACCAGGGCCACGCCGGCGAGCTCGATGGCGACGAAGATGGCCTTCAGGCTCGTCAGCCCCCCGCCGATCCAGGCATTTAGCTGGAAGAGCGCCTGGGAGCCCGGCGGGTAGACCGTGGGGATCTGCGGGTGGTTGATCTGCGGCCAGATCTGGGCGTCTCGGAGGTGAGCCAGGGCGTCGGCCGCCGGGGCATGAAGGTAGGGATTGATACCCGACAGAGCGACGCGTCCGTCCCAGATGTAGCGGTAGAGGTCATCGGAAAGTACCGGGGCCGCCGGCAGGAATGCGAGCCGACAGAGTAGACCGGCGACGACGAGTTCGGTGGCGGAGATGGCGCCCGGGCGTCTCTCGCTGCCGGCCTGGCCGCGGGCCACCAGGGCGTAGGGTACAAAGAGCAGCGCGTAGGCGGTGACGGTTGCGGCTGGAGGGAGTGTGGAGCCCAGCGCCGCAAGCGACATGGAGCCGAGCACCAGCCCGGCCAGAAGGGCCAGGGACCATCGGCGATCCGACGGGGCGGCGGCTCCTGTATCGTCTGCGGTCGAAGACATCTGTCAGGTGCCGACTCGAGCGGCGGCTCCGCGGAGTCCCTGCGTCAGGCTCACGGCTCCCACGTATAGAAACCCGAATTGAAAGAGCGCCAGGAAGGGCAAGGCGATGACACCGTGGTCGGGACTCAACGCCACCATCGTTACGGCCCAGCTAAACCAGGCGCCCAGGGAGAGCTCCACGGCTGTCATCAGCGTCGAGGGGCGAAAGTAGAGCTTTGACGTCCAGGATTCGCCGACGGACTTGATGGCGTATTTTGGGGTTCGCACAAAGGGCGTATCGTATCCCAGCAGCGCTTCGAGGACGGCCTTGGCATTGTTGACGGAGATGCCGATTCCCACCGACAGGACCACTGGGATCATCGCGAGCGTATCCAGGGCGTCGCGGCCGATCTCGCGCTGGGAGACCCAGTAGAAGTAGCAGACCGACAGGGTGGCGCTCATGAAGATCGGGAGGTCGACAAACATCGCCTCCCACCATCCCTGCTGAATCCGGACCATGGTCGCCATGGGCATGAGCACGGCCAGGGCGACCATTAAGGGGTAGGCCAGGTTGGCCGTCATGTGGTAGAACGCCTCGATTTTGCGCGCCAGCGAGATGTCACTCCGGACGATGCGCGGCAGTAATTTGAGGGCCGTCTGAATCGATCCCTTCGCCCACCGATGTTGCTGGGACTTGAAGGCGTTCATTTCGACGGGAACCTCGCTGGGTGCGGTTCGATCGCGCAGGAAGACGAACTCCCACCCTTCGAGCTGCGCACGGTACGACAGGTCGAGGTCTTCGGTCAGCGTGTCGTGTTCCCAGCCGCCGGCCTCTTCGATGGCCTGGCGCCGCCAGATGCCGGCCGTGCCGTTGAAGTTGAAGAATCGACCGGACCGATGGCGAGCTGTGTGCTCGAGCACGAAGTGACCGTCCAACAGGATCGCCTGGGCACGGGTCAGCAGGCTGTAATCACGGTTGATATGTTCCCAGCGCGCCTGGACCATCCCGATGTCTTCGTCGGTAAAATAGTGGATGGTGTCGAGCAAAAAGCTCGGTTTGGGGACGAAGTCGGCGTCGAAGACCGCCACGAACTCGCCGGTGGCCGACTCGAGGCCCTCCGAAAGTGCGCCGGCCTTGTACCCGGTCCGGTCGTCACGGTGGATCAGCTCGATGTCGACGCCTCGGTTTTTGTGGCGTTCGACGAGTTCTCTGGCGCGCTCGGTCGTATCGTCGGTGGAATCGTCGAGCACCTGGATCTGCAGTCGGTCGGCGGGATAATCGAGCTTGCAGACCGCTTCGATGAGCCGTTCGACGACGTAGCGCTCGTTGAAGATCGGTAGTTGAACGGTGACCCGGGGAAGGTCCGACGCCTCGAAATGGTCGGCCGGCTCGGGATCCCCGCCGCTGGCGTGACGACGATACAGATACACGATCAGGTATCGGTGGATTCCGTATAGCGACAGAAGCCCGAGGATCAGAAAATAGGCCCCCAGAATCCAGACGTGCCAGTCGGTCAGCAAATCGCCCATAGTGTCCTGACGTTCATCGAGTTTGTGCGGTTACGGAGCCGCCGCCGAGCCCGGGCGTCGGGTCGACGCAACGCGGCAGAATTGATAGCAATAGTAATGATGCGGGTACAAGTCCGCGCAGTGTTCAGGTGACTACGGAATACGGCCCCCGGACTGGACGATGACGGATTCCACAGATTCCACGACAACTCCGCCCGAAACCGACGAATCGTCCGGGCCGCTTTCGATATTCCTGGCGCTGTTCGAAACACTCCGGCCCCAGCAGTGGATCAAGAATCTCTTCGTACTGGCGCCGCTGTTCTTTTCGCTTCAATTCCGTGACCTCGAGCGTCTTTCGCTGGGATTGGCGGCGACGCTTCTGTTCTGCCTGGCGGCGGGAAGCGTCTATCTGATCAATGACATCTTTGATGTCGAAAAGGACCGAAACCATCCGGTCAAATGCAAGCGTCCGATTCCGAGCGGGCGCCTGCCGATCTCGGTGGCCCGCGCCGCCGCGGTGATCCTGGCCATCGGGACCGTCGGGCTGTGCTTTCTTATCGAGCCCTGGCTGGCTGTCGTCGTCGGCGGGTACCTGGTGATGAACCTCGCCTACTCGACGGCTCTGAAGCATGTCGCCGTCGTCGATGTCACCATCATTGCGGCCGGTTTCGTGCTCCGGGTCCTCGCCGGACAGTTCGCCACGGGCGTCGCCGTCTCGAACTGGCTGCTGGGCTGCACCTTTCTGCTGGCCCTGTATTTGGCGATGGGAAAACGGGCCCACGAGTTTCATCTGTACGCCAACGGAGAGAGTTCGGGGACGCGCAAGGTCCTGGATCGGTACCGCGAGGAACACCTTGAGTTTGGCACGCTCTTTGTGGCCGGAATGACGATCGCCGTGTACACGATTTGGACGCTGACGGCCGCCCTCCCGAAGCTAACCGAGTCGATGATCAGACAGCCGCTGCACGCTCGACCGACCCCCTTTGCCAGTCCATGGCTTCTGGGAACCATCATTTTTGCGGTCGTCGGGATCGTCCGATTCTATCAACTCGTCCAGAATGAAGATCCGCACAGCCCGACTGACCAGATCCTGAGTGATAGGCCCTTCTTGCTGAATCTGGCAGGCTGGGGGCTGGCGATGTTGGCGGTCGCGTTCGCTTGAGTTCGTGGATGGTGGGATCGTCGGGGGTCGTGAGTGCGGGGATCATGGGTGTGCGGAGGTGGACACCCCCGGGTTCGACGGCGCCCGAAGGCGCCGCCAGCACCCGGGGTCACGAGACATCGGCCGCCCGCCTCAGCGGCGAGGCGTCCTCGCGTTGGTAGGACCTAGAAGCCTGAAGCTGACGAAAATGGGCCTGTGGAGATCGTGGGTGGCAAGGACGAGTGGGCCCCGGGAAGCCCGGGGTCGTCGACTTCGGTGCCGGCGCCGGCCGACGATCGTTGCCCCCCCGGAGCTGAACTCCGGGGGAGTTGTCGTGAGCGTCGTACTTGCGTTTGCCTGTCCCGCGGCGGCGCGCCTCGGGCGCGACACGCCGCGTGATCGCCCGGTTCGCTGCGAGGCGCTCCAGCGCCTCGCGAGACCGGGATGACCATCATACTGAAACCGACCAACGCCCGTGCCGGCATCTCCAGCCGGCTGCCCTTTCGGCAAGCACGACCCCAGCGGGCCCAAGAAATCCCGAAAGCACGCAGCCCATCGGCCTACGAAGCTCGTGCTCGAAAACCCCCGCAAGCACGAAAACCGATTGCTGCGCTGAACCTCCCGCCAGCACGGAGATCGTCAGTCGCCGCGCGCCGCAGGCGCGCATCAATTACCCCGATGCGACCGAAGGGGAGCCCGGGGTTACCAACTCCAGCCAGCTACCGACTACGACTCCTCGTCATCCTCGATCGACTCGGGATGTTCGGTGCCGGCGAGGTCCAGGTCCTTCGAGAGCTCGGGGTTTTCGCCGCCGGCGGGCTGCTGTGACTCGGTGCCGGCGATCTCCAAGTCTTCGTCGATAGAGCGGTCGAGGTCGGGGCCGGCGTCGGCCTCCTTGAGGCCGGCCAGATCCAGGTCCGGAACCCGCGTGGCGGAGTCGTCGTCGGAGGTGGCCACGGCATCGGTGTCGGGCGCCTGGTCTCGGAGGTTCAGATCGTCGACGACGCGCTCGGGGTCCGGGGAGTCGGGCTCGATGTCGGCGTCCTCGACGGGATCTCCGGTGGTGGGGGCGAGGGCATCGTCGGTGGCGGTGTCGGCCGGGGGCGACGGTTCATCTTCCTCGTGGCCGAGGCCGTCGATGTCCTCGGGAGGCGCCGCGGCGGCCTCCAGCAGACCCACGGCGCTTCGTTCGGCTTCATTCGCCGCGCTGTCGGCCTCGATGGCGCGGAAGTGGGTCTCCGGCAGGTTCGGCTCGGAGCCCCGGTCCGATGGGTCGGACGGCTCGTCGATATCGAGGTATTCCGAGAAGTCGACGGCCCGGCCGAGCTGGAAGCCCTCGGATTTGTCTCCCATCGTTCCAAGTGACTCGCCCGTCTGCAGCGACCATCGCCCGATCGTGCCCGCGCTGGAGACCGTAAGGATCCCGCCCTCGGAGTCCGGAACGACGTGTTCGATCCAGGTCGAGTGGGCGTCGAACCAGTGCTCCAGAGTCTTGTCGCGCCAATTCCAGATCCCGACTTTTCCGTCGTACCCGGCGGTGACCAGAAGCGAGGAGTCGGGCTGGAACTGTACGGTCGTGACGATGTCGGAGTGAGCATCGAGCAGATGCTCCGGCTCGAGGTCTTCGCCATCGTACAGCACCACCGACGCGTCCCAGCCCGCCGATGCGACCATCTTCCCGTCCTCGGACCAGTCGACGTCGGCGACCCAGTTCCCGTGTCGGTGGCGCACCGCTGCCAGGGGCGATTCGCCGGCGTCGTCCCAGAGGTAGACTCCGTTGTCCATGGCGCCCGAGACGAGGCGTCGGCCGTCGGGTTCAAAGACCATGCTCAACGGCCAGCCGGCCGAGCCGAGCCAGATAGCGTCGGCCGACAACCGGCCGGTCGCCCGGTCGAAGGGGATGTCTGTGAGGAGGTTCTCCCCCGTCGGCTCGATGTTCCACAACCCGATTCGACGGTCCCTGCCGCTGCTCGCCAGCCTCCGCCCGTCCCCCGAAAAGGCAAAGCTGACGATGTCGGTGCGGTGCGCACGGTTGAGTCGCGCAAATGGAGGGTCGCCGGGCTCGCGGGTGGGGCTGAGCACAAGGATGCGGCCCCGTCGTCCTCCGACGACGACTCTGCATCGGCCCTGGCGGTGGGCCGCGACGGCGCAGGGCTCCAGCGGGGTGTCGCACTCCCAGAGGACCGTCGCATCGGACTCCTCGGAGGCCGTCGCCAGAGACCAGCCGACGATCTCTCCCAGATCGTGGACGGTGATCATCCGCTCGGCGTCGACCAGCGCGAGTCCGACGATTCGACTTCGCCGGGTCTCGACGGTGCCGGTCGGCTCCCGGAGGTCGGCGTCGGTCAGGTCCCGCCACAGCGACACGTTCTCCGGGCCGTCCGCCAGGGCTGTCCATCGGCTCGTTGCGTCGAAATCGAAGGGGGTACGTTCCAGCATGCCCGATGTCCCGCGTGAGATCGGTGTGATTGGAACACAGAGTGTAGACCAGCCAGTCGTTTACACCAACTGGCGGAAGCGGTAACACATCGTTACCTTATGATGGTTTCCGCGCACAAAATGTATCGTCGGGTCCGTCGGTGTGGGTGGCCGGCCCTCGCCATACTCTTGTGTGGCGTCGTCGGCTGCGAGGCCCTCGAGGATGACGCCCTGAAGCGGGCCGCCCGATTCGTGGGACCGGTCGAGCCGGTTCGGCTGGTGCAGTCGATGCCGGAACTGGAGGTGGAGTCGACCGACGAGCCCGCCCGGAATGCGACCGTCCCCGACAGCCGTCTGCGTCTGGTCATCGGGCTGAAGCTCGACGACGCAGAGCTGGCGATCGACGAGCTCAGCTACAGCGTCACTGGTCAGCGAGTGACCCTGCGCGGCCGGGCCGATGCAATGATCCATCGGGACCGTGCGGAGCTGATCGTCCGGTCGGTCGATGGGGTTCGTGCGGTCGACAACCAGATTGAGGTCACATCGCCGTGAGGGTTCTCTCGGCGGGACGATACCGATGATGGATGGGTGATTATGGGGAATCCGACACGAGCTGTCGTTCTGTCCGGAGGGGGAGCGCGGGGCGCCTACGAAGCGGGTGTCCTGCGCTATATTCTGGAGGCCGTGCCCGAGGAGACCGGCGAGCCGCCTCAGTTCGACATCGTCTGTGGCACGAGCGTGGGGGCCATCAACGCGGCGTGGCTGGCGGCCACCCTCAACGACCCGGAGCGCGCCGGCGAGCGCCTCTGGTATCTGTGGCGAACGCTGAAGTTCTCGGAGGTCGTCTCGGTGTCGTGGCGCGAGATCACGCGACTGGCCGCCGAGTTTGTCGGGCGTGCCGACTGGCTCGAGGCGGCGGCCGGCGAAGAGGAGGGAGGGCGCCGGGGCGGCCTTCTGGATACCTCGTACTTCCAACAACTCGTCCGTGACGAGATCCCGTTTCACAACATTCATCGGAATCTCGACCGTGGGGTTCTGAAGGCGGCCACGGTCTCGGCGACAGATATCGTCTCCGGACGCACCACGGTCTTCGCCCAGACTGCATCCGGCGAGCTTCCCGAATGGACCCGTGATCCTCGGCGCGTGGCGGTGGGTGGCCCGTTGACCGCCGACAAGGTGCTCGCCAGCGCGTCGCTGCCGATCCTGTTCCCGGTGGTCCGCATCGGTCAACGATGGTTCTCCGATGGTGGGCTGCGTCAGAACACCCCTCTGACGCCGGCGCTTCGGCTCGGCGCGGACCGCGTGCTGGTGATCACGCTGCACGCCGAATCTCAGATGCCCGAACCCAACCCAAACCCCTTCGATGAACCGCTGCCGGGGCCGGCGCGCCACTATCCCGATTACCTGTTCCTGATGGGTAAGCTGCTGGACGCCCTGCTGCTCGATCCCCTCGACTACGACCTGATGGTGCTCGAGCGCATCAATGCGATGCTGCGCCAGGCCGAGAAGCTGTTCGCGACCGACGAGTCGGCCATCGAACAACTCAATGAGTTGATGCGGGCCTATCGGGGCAAGGGATATCGAATCGTGGAGCCGCAGGTGATTCGACCCAGCCGAGACCTGGGATCGATGGCCTCGACATTCGCCTCGCAGGTCGACTCCGAATTCTGGGGCTCTCGTATCCTCGACACCCTCGGCTCGCGGGCCGCCGAGAGTGCCGGCTACGGCGAAAGTGACCTGCTGAGCTACCTTTTGTTCGACGGCGGCTACACCAGCCAGCTTCTCAAACTCGGGTATCGAGATGCGAAGGCACGCCACGACTCGCTGATCCGTTTCTTCACCGATTGACCCGGGAGTTGGTGAGCAACAGAATAGTGTGGAATATTTTGTACTTGCCATAGTCATCGCCCGCGGCTTTTATGACGATGCTGCTGAACAGACGCGGGGAATTTTCGCACCCTTGAACGGGTTCAACTGGCATGACAGCGTTGCTCGGCTACAGACGAAACCAGTGGGCGACCTTTCTGGTCGCGTGCGGGGGGCTGTCGATGCTTCTCGGCATCTTCACGGCCTCGGCCCAGCCCCGTGCCGGGGGCGCCGAGGGCTCCACACCGTCGGTCGAGGGTGACCGGGACTCGGAGTCGGACTCTGCAACCATCAGAGAGCGGATCGTCTGGACCTTCAGCGGGTATCACGCCTCGACCGAGCCGGGGCCCCTTTTGGAGTTGGGCTCTCGAGCCGGGGTCGTCGCGGCCTTGAAAGACCTGGCCTCGGACCCAGACATGCGCCCGTCGATTCGACTTCGTGCCGTCGATGCCCTGGGGCGGCTCGGTGGCGACGAGGCGACGGTCTTTTTGGAGTCGATGCTCGAGAGGTCTCCGTCGGCAAGCGACGACCGCGAACGACGGATCGCGGAGTTACTCAGAATGCACGCCATCTCGAGCCTGGGTCGCATCCTCGACGACGCCCGAGCGGCCGAGCGGTTTGAGTCGCTCTGGCCGGAGGCCGACGTCCAGACGAGACTGACCATCGTCGAGACCCTGGGGGCCCACGCCGGATCCCCCGGGCGAGACGCGTTGGGGCGGCTGGCCGAAGCGGCTGAAGAGCAGATCGTAAAGGACAAAATCGGCGCGAAACTATCACGCTGAGAGTCGCATCGAATTTAGCGACATGACCCGGGCAGGCACTGTGGGCAGAGCCATGGGAAGTGAGGAGTTCAGTCACGGGGAGAAGCCGGATACGACGACCGTCGTCGATACCGACGTCGTCACGCGGGTCCGCGATGAGAGTGAACCCGATCAACAGGCGTACCTGATCGTGATCTCGGGCCCGCACGTCGGCCAGATGCTCCAGGTCAGCGAATCCCCGCTTCTGGTGGGGCGCACCGAGTCGGCCGAGCTTCAACTCCACGACCGCGGTGTCTCCCGCGAACACGCCCGGCTCGTCCCCGCTGACGATGGCGTGTACCTGCGAGATCTCGACAGTTCCAACGGCACCTACGTCAACGGGACGGAGCTGACCGGTGTCCACAAGCTCGAAGATGGCGACAAGCTGACGCTGGGCACTGCCACGATCCTCAAATTCGCCTACCAGGACGAATTCGAGGAGACCTACCAGCGCAAGATGTACGAGGCCACGCTTCGCGACGGTCTCACCGACGTCTACAACAAGGATTATCTCCAGGAGTATCTCCACTCGGAACTCTCCTTTTCGCGGCGTCACGATACACCTCTCTGCCTGGTGATGTTCGACATCGACGAGTTCAAACCGATCAACGACACCCACGGCCACCTGGCAGGCGACCGGATTTTGGAGCAGTTGGCCGAACGGGTCGACCAGGCTGTCCGCGACGAGGATACGATCGCACGCTACGGCGGCGACGAGTTCGTGATCGTCTGCCGCGGCATCGAACGCGAGGGCGGCATGGAGCTGGGAGAGCGGATCCGGCGGACGGTTGCCGATACGCCCTTCGAGTACCGCGGCGAGACGATTCCAATCTCGGTGAGCGTGGGCGTCGCGACTCGAGCCGATGCTCAGCCCGAGACGGCCGACGATTTCATCGACGCCGTCGACCAAGCGATGTACCGAGCCAAACACGCCGGTCGAAACACGACGCGGATCGGCTGATCCCCCGCCGAGAGGTCATCAAAAAAATTGTCAGAGGGGTGATCTTCGGTAGGGTTACGGTGCCATGCATCCACTGGTTGCCCGAATCCATCCGAGCATTCGAACGAGCGTCACCGCCTGGCTTCTGTGCCGGCTGTACGTCTGGAGCTTTCTGTTGCTTCAGTCACAGCCTCCGACTCCCGCGTTTTTGGCTGGCGGCTCGCCGCGCGGTGCCCCCCTCTGGGTCGGCGCCGTGGAGGGAGCTCGGCAGATCGCGTCGCTGGTCGGCGGGTCTGCCGAATGGTGGCTCGCCGGGGCCGGCGAGCTGGTGTTGCTGGCGGGGGCCGTCGCCGTCTATCGGTTCGCTCGCAAGGACGACCTTCCCCACACCGCCGAACGGACGACGTGGCTCTGGCTGGCGACTCCCGCCGCCGCCCTGACCCTGCCGGTCTCGGCGTGGAATTTCGCGGCCGCCGGGCTCGCCGTCGGGCTGGCCAGCCTTCGGGGCGGGCGATGGATGTGGGCGACCCTGGCACTCGTGGCGGCGGTCGGATTCCGTCCCGAGAGCCTGATCGTCGGCGCCGGGATCGTATGGATGGCCTGGCGAGTGTATCAGCCTGCCAAGAACCCGACGTGGGGGCCGTGGGCGGTCACCCTGGCGGTGCCCGCAGCGTTTACCCTGTTTGTCGGCATCGCGATCCTGCTGGCGGGTACCTGGGGCATCTCGGTGAGGACCCTTCAGACCGGCGCCGAATGGAGGGCCCATTGGCCCTGGCCCCCGGGCGTCGAAGACGTCTCGCTGATGGCTGCGGCCACGGCCGTGTTGGTCGTCGTCGTGCTCTTTGCTCGCCACGCCAAGCGGACGCCGCTGTCCTGGCCGCTGATCGCTCTGCCCGCGCTGGTGTGGCCGCTGCTGCATGATCCGGTCCTGCCGGCCACCGGGGCATTGTTGTTTGCTGTGCCCGCGTATGTGTTGTTGGCTCGGGCGCTGGACGACCGACGCATGGAGCGGCCCGTGTTGACGGCCTCGCTGGTCGGGTTGCTCCTCTGCCTGGGTCCCCTGTAAACCCTTCGTGCCCCACACGGACGGGAACACCTCTAACCCAAGGAACATCAAGATGACGGACGAACCTGAATCAATGATCGTCGAGTCGTTGACCGTCGGGCCCATCCAGACGTCTATCTTCCTGGTCGGGTGCGCAGAGACCGGCGAGGCGGTGGTCGTCGACGGGGGCGGCGATACCGAGCGGATCCTGCAGACCGCCGAAGAGCACGATCTGCAGATCCAGGCGATCTGGCAGACCCATGCTCATATCGACCACGTGGCGGGGCTTGGCTCGCTGAAAGCTCGCACCGACGCGCCGATTTTATTGCACCGTGACGACCACGAGCTCTACCGGGCCGCTCCCCAGCAGGGGCAGATGTTTGGTTTCGAGGTCGAGCCGCTGCCCGAGCCGGATCGATGGATCGAAGAGGGCGATCGATTGCAGGTCGGAGATCTCGAGGCCGAGGTGCTGTTGTTGCCCGGCCACAGCCCCGGGCACGTCGCCTTCTATTTCCAGGAACAGTCGATCATCTTCAGCGGAGACGTGCTGTTTCGGGGGAGCATCGGCCGGGTCGACCTCCCGGGCTGTGACCCCGATGCCATGAAGGCGTCGCTGGAGCGTATGAGTAAACTCCCCGACGAGACTCGCGTGATGTGCGGCCACGGGCCGAACACGACGATCGGTCGAGAAAAGGAGTCCAATCCGTATCTCAATGGGCGCTGGTAGAGCCAGGCGCGCGCGGTTGCATTGGCGCGCCAGTGATCTACCCTATCTCAGAAGCGACAATCTCGAACATCAGCACATGCCTTCGGCACCCTGAGTGGGGCCGGGCTTAGACCGAGGTTATTCATGGCAGATGAAGGTGGGTACTACCGTCAGCCGACGGTTCACGACGATCGAATTGTCTTCGTCAGTGACGACGATCTGTGGGAGGCTCCCCTGGAGGGAGGGCGCGCCCGGCGATTGACGAGTGGCCGCGGCGACGCCTCGCATCCGCATTTCTCTCCGGATGGCACCCAGATCGCGTTTACGGGGACCGAGGAGGGAGCTCCGGAGGTGTTTGTGATGGACGCCGACGGCGGCCCCGTCGAGCAACTCACCTTCCACGGCACCCGTTCGGCGGTCGTGGGATGGGAGTCCGACGGCGAGTCGATCGTCTTCCGCTCGACCCACAAACACCCCTTCAAGCGCCCGACGTTTTTGCACGCCGTGCCGGCCGACGGCGGCCCCACTGAATCGCTGTCGTTCGGGCAGGCTCACGCCCTGGAGCGGGAGCCGAATGGCGACGGATGCGTCATCGGACGACACTCCGACGATCTGGCCCGCTGGAAGCGCTATCGTGGTGGCACCGCCGGCACGATCTGGCTGGACCGCCAGGGGGATGGTCAGTGGGAGCAATTCCTCGCCGACCAGGATGCCGGGCTCGTCTCTCCGTTGTGGATCGGGGACCGCCTGTACTTCATCAGCGACTTCGAAGGATACGGAAACATCTATTCGGCGAACCTCGATGGGGAGTCGCTGCAGCGGCATACTCACCACGACGATTTTTACGCCCGGTTTGCCGCCACCGACGGCGATACCATCGTCTACAGTTGTGGGGCTCGGCTGTGGCGACTGGATGTCGGTGCCACCGAGCCGGAGCCGATCGAGGTGCAGTTCGGGTCACCCCGCACCGAGCGCAACCGCAAGTTCGTCGACGCCTCGGAGTATCTGGAGGACTATACGCTCCACCCCGAGGGCCATTCGATGGCCACCACGGCCAGGGGTAAGGTCCATGACTTCGGGCTCTGGGAAGGTCCGGCGCGCCAGCACGGACGGGCCCACGGAGTGCGCTACAGAAACCAGCGCTACCTCGATGAGGATCGTCTCCTGGTCGTCTCTGACGAGGGCGGCGAAGAATCCTTCGAGATCCACGACCTGGACTCCGGCGAAGTCGACCCGGTCGACACCGGTGACTTCGACATCGGCCGTCCCCTGGAAGTGAAGGTCTCGCCGGACGAAGAAACCGACGCCGCCCTGTTTTCGAACCACCGGGCCGAGTTGATCCACATGGAGTTGGATACGGGCGCCTGCCAGGTCATCGACGAGAGCGACCACGTCCTGCTCGGTGGCTTCGACTGGTCTCCCGACGGCCGCTGGATCGCCTACAGCACCTTCGGTGGATGGCACACCTCCGAGATCCGCATCGCCGAGGTCGGCACCTGGGACACCCGTGCTGTCACCTCGGGCCAGTACCGGGACACCGAGCCCGTGTTCGATCCCCAGGGCCGGTATCTGTACTTCCTGTCATGCCGGGAATTCGACCCGGTCTACGACCAGGTGTTCCTGGAGCTGAGCTTTCCCAGGACGATGAAGCCCTGTGTAGTGACGTTGCAGGAGGATCTCGATTCGCCGTTTCACGAAACACCGCGGCCGCTCAACGGGGGCAAACCGAAAGGCGGCGAAGCGGGGGACAACGGCGCTGACTCCGACGGCGAGGACGAAGACGACTCCGAAGAGGCCGGCGACGATGACTCGTCCGACGAAGGAGAGGTCGAGATCGACTTCAAAGGGATCGGCGACCGCGTCGAGACCTTCGATGTGAAGGCCGCCGAGTACGGCGGCCTCGATGCGACGGCCAACCGGGTCTTCTGGACGGTCCACCCCATCGAGGGGAGCATCGGAACGCCGATGGACGGCGGTTCAGACTCCGGAAGCCTCAAGTATTTCTCGCTGAAGAAACGGTCGACCCAGACCTTCGCCGAAGGTGTGTCGACCTTCGAGGTCGGGCCGGATAACTCGACGCTGGCCATGGAGATGCAGGGCCGGCTGCGTGTGGTCGACGCCACCGGAAAGGGGCCGGCCCAGCAAAACGGCGGCTCACCCGAACCCGGCCGTTCGACCGGCTGGATCGACCTCGATCGCCTCGTCTTGCCGGTCGAACCGGCTCGCGAGTGGCGCCAGATGCTGCGGGAAGCATGGCGTCTGATGCGCGATCACTTCTGGCGAGCCGATATGACCGGGGTCGACTGGCAGGCAGTCTGGGAGCGATACAGTCGACTGGTCGACCGGGTGTCGACCCGCGGGGAGTTCTCGGACCTCGTCTGGACGATGCAGGGTGAACTCGGGACCAGCCACGCCTACGAGATGGGTGGAGACTACGAGCGTGCCCCGCAGTATCGACCGGGATACCTCGGGGTCGACGTCGAGTGGGACCCCGACGTCACATGGGAGCGCGGTGGCACGGAACACCGCGGGGGCTTTCGGATCACACATCTGGTGCGCGGAGCGAGCTGGGAGGAGTCGGCGACGTCTCCGCTGGCTCGCCCGGGCGTCGACGCCACCGAGGGCGATGTCATCGTCGCCGTCAATCGCACGCCATTTCGACCGGGGGATTCCTTTCAGGAGTCGCTCGTGCATCGATCCGGCGAGGACGTCGAGGTGACGCTGCTTCACAGCGGTGCGGACCGGGAGTCCGACGAGTCGGATGCGACGGCCCGATACTCCGTGGAACTGCTTCGCTCCGAGCAGCGGGCCCGGTATCTCGAGTGGGTCGAAGAGAATCGCGAACGCGTCCACCAGGCGACCGATGGACGCGTCGGCTACGTGCACATCCCGGACATGGGGCCGCGCGGGTTCTCGGAGTTCCACCGCAGCTTTCTGTCCGAGCAGTCAAAGGATGGGCTCGTCGTCGACGTGCGCTTCAACGCCGGTGGCCACGTCAGTGAACTCATCCTCGAGAAACTCGCCCGACAACGGCTCGGCTACAGCCTCCCACGCTGGGGCGATGCGAATCCGTATCCGTCGGGGAGCATTACCGGACCCATCGTGGGGTTGACCAACGAGTACGCCGGCAGCGACGGAGACATCTTCTCGCACTGCTTCAAGATGATGGACGTCGGCCCGCTCGTCGGGAAACGCACCTGGGGCGGCGTGGTCGGCATCTGGCCGACTCACGGCCTCGTCGACGGCAGCGTGACGACTCAGCCGGAATTCGCCTCCTGGTATCGCGACATCGGGTTTGGACTGGAGAACCGCGGGACCGAGCCCGACATCGAGGTCGGCGACCCGCCCGGTTCGATGCAGGAAGGCGATGATCCGCAGCTCGAAGCCGCGATCGAGCGAGCGCTCGAGGGGCTCGACTCCTCCGATGAGCGAAAGCCCGACTTTGGCGAGCCGCCGTCGATGGCGCCCCCCGAATCACTCCCCGAGTGGGACGGATGACGCAGCGTTACGGTTGCACCCACCGCTTCAGCAGCGGCGCGCAAAACGGGATCAGGACGATGCTGAAGAGGCCGAGGGCGATCAGGATCAGGTCGAAGACCCAGGCCGCCTTCGAGCGCGGGAGCAACAGCGCCGTGCCGAACGCCACCAGGGTCGGGACGCCCCAGGCCAATGCCCAGATTCGGTGGATCGAGATGGCGTCGATCAGAAATCGTTCGCCGAAGCCGGGCATCGTGTACGCCCCGATGCCGACGAGGGTCGACCCCAAGCCCGCGAGCGCCAGGATGACGGCGTAGACGGTGAACTGCTCGTGGGCGTAACGACTCGCTTGGATATCGGTCGCCATATCGCACCTCCAATGGAGAGCTGTGGACCGGCTCACCGGTCGAATGTAAGTGCGACCGGACCGGTGTCTACATCAACTCTCGGAGTATAGGCATGGCCTCGAGGTCGTCCTCGGAGAGCTTCGACCAGTCGATGCCGCCTGAGGGTACCGGCGGCTCTTCGACCACGATCCACTCTTCGGGCGTGGCGATGCCGGTCAGGCCGATGTCGTGATCATCGATGGGAAAACCGTCGACGACCTGCCGGTCGTGAACCGTCGTGACCACGGGTGCCGGAGGGTGTCCGAGTTCCCGTAACATGGCGTATTCGAGGTCGCTGTACCCTTCTCCTTTGCCGCAACGGCGTCCATCCCGGGTGACCGCCACGGATCCCGTGACGATCAGATCCATGTGGGGAAGATCGTCGAGGGAGACTTGTTCGGCCCACGGATCCCAGCGGCTCAACATCGATGCGTCTTCGTAGTGCTCCTCGGGGATCGCCTCGGGGTCGAAGCGGTGAAAACCCCCTTTGAGCCGCGGTGTCGGAACGTAGACCGAGATGCCGCGACGCAGCGCCAGTTCACGTACGTACTTCTGAGGGGAATCGGGGTTCGATTTGATGGCGTCGACGCCGTCGAAGATATCGGAATCCAGAAGGCGTCGGGCCGCGCGCTCGGCCCCGTCGAAGTTCGGGATGCGCCCCTCGACCGGGAAGGGAAACCGGGCGGCCCCGGTTTCGCGCAGGGTGTCCCAGACCCACTGGCGGGCCTCGTCTTTCGTCTCGAAGGTCGGCATGGCTCGGAGGTCTGAGCGGTTACGTGAGATCGAGGCCGAGGGCTTCGGCGACGCGGCGTGCGTCGCGGGGCACGTCGCTTCCGTCGGCGGGTTCGAGCTGATAGTCCATCGCTGAGCGCAGCGCGGCTTCGACGGCGTCGGGATCGCCGGCCGCCCGGCCGAGGGCATCGTCGAGATCCCGGGATTCGTCTAGCCCCTTGATTCGCAGATTCCTGGCCGACTCCAGCACGGCGAGCTCGGGAAAGTGGGTGGCCGCGACGACCCGATGGCCTCGGGATGCCAGAGCCTCGACGATGCTCACCGCCAGGTCGGCGCCGTCTTCGGGATGGGTCCCGCGCCCCACCTCGTCGAGAAGCCAGAGGCTCGGTACCTCGTCTCGGCGCATGTGTTCGACGATCCGGTGGATTTCGCGACCAAACGACGACAGACCCTCTTCGGCGTCTGCGGCGTGGGGCTCTTCGCTGCCGACGTAGACGATCGATTCGACGGGTCGAAACCGATACCCGTCGGCGGGAACGGGAAGGGCGTGCTGGGCGCACCACTGGGCCAGTCCCACCATGCGCAGCAACGCCGATTTTCCTCCCATATTCGGTCCCATCACCACGATCGGGCGTGTCCCGATACGAATGTCGATCGGTTGGACGGTTTCGGCTCGTCGCAAAATGTGGGGGTGGCGGGCCCCTTCCAGGCTCGCGGCGCCTTCAGCGAGTTCATCTTCCTCGCTCCACTCGGGCCAGCAGCCGTTCAGCTGTTCGATGAGTCGGGCTTTGGCCAGCCTCAGATCCGCTTTCGCCAGGTGCGTCGCCATGCGGTCGAGCCACTCGACCTCCTCGGACAGCTTCTCGGTCAGGTCGCCGCGGCAGGCCTGCTCCAGGTCGTCGATTCGGGCGTCCAGGGAGTCTCGCCGGTCGCGGAGCTCCTCGAGTTCGTCCGACCAGACGCGCCAGGCGCCGGCCGAGTGCCGAAGGCGCGGATCTGCGCCCGGACCGCCGTCCGGCACCGCCTCTCGCTCATCTTCTCCCTCGGGCGGGCGCCACGCCCCCTGAATATCGAAGCTACCCCCGTAGTCTTCGACGACAGACGCCTCGAGCTCGCCGCGGACCTCGCGGAGGCGGTCGTCGGCATCACGACGGCGCCGGCGCACGTCGGCGAGTTCGTCGTTCAGCGCGTCCGATAGATGGAATCGGGGGTGATCGGTACCATCCGGATGGAGGCTGCCCAGCAGGTCGGCAAACTTCTTGCGCGCCGGGTCGACGGGGACTTCTTGAGCCGCCGCCAGACCCGGAAAGTTCACCAGGAGTTGACGGCCGTGATACAGGAAGCGTTTGATCCGAAAGAGGTCGACGTCAGCCAGAGGATCGCGTCGTTGCTCGGGCTGCTGGAGGCTCTGCGAAACTCCGTCGATCTTGGGGACCTCGCCGAGAACAGACTCGGCCCTCGGCACCTGGTCTTCGTTCTCTAGGGCCCAGCGGTTCGTGGCGCGTGCCCGCTTCATCTCATGCTGCCATCTTGGACGTTGTCCCGGTCGGTACGCTTCAAGGGTCTCGGCGAGGCGTCGGCCGGCGGGACTCACGGGGCTGAGCGCCCCTCGGACATCGTCGACACCGATCACCTCGGCGGTCGGTTTGTCTGCCAAGGGCTTCATGGGGCCTGATCCTCGTCGAGCACCCGCTGAAAGACCTCGTTCATGCACGATGAGTAGGTCGATTCATCGAGCACGAGACGCCCCTTGGTGGTTCGAGTGCGCGCGTCGCCGAGGCACCGGCGCTGGTTCTCGCCAATCAACTCACGACAACGCGACGGGTCGATCCCCTTCAGGACGCACTCTTTTTCGGCGCGTTCGGCCGCCTCCTTGGCGCGATCGGGGTCGATGCCCCCGCCGATCTGGAGCGTCCAGATGCCCCAGGCCACGGCGCTCAACAGGATGAAGGCCGTCAGCACGATCACCGGAACTTTGCCGTCGCCGTCGGCGTCAGACATGGTTGGTTCTTCTCAGTGAGAACAGGAGATGGTCCGGCGCCTATTTGAACCGAGTTCAGGCATCGCTTCAAGGCCGACTTTCATCGACCAACTACGAAGATCGCTCTCGGGGTTTCTTGAGGAGGGGCGCCCAGCTCGGTGACATCGTCGCATGAGCCCCGGAGCTGAAGTCCCGCGCCACCGGCGGCGTCCTCGACCCGATCCCGTTGCCCTGGGCGGGTCAGACAGATGATCGAACCCTGGTCATCGATCAGAGGCTCGGCGGTCCTCACCCACTCGTCCGGGGACTGAAAGGCCTTCGAGATGGCGATGTCATGGACGCCGATCTGGTCGTCGTCGAGCTCTTCGACGCGACACCGCTCGAGTTGCAGGTGGTCGAGCTCCAGCCGTTGGCGGGCGATTTTCAGGAAAGTTGTCCGCTTTTTGCGGGGCTCGACGAGTACGACGTCGCGGTCGGGATAAAGAATAGACAGCGGGATGCCCGGCAGCCCGGCGCCCGTGCCGACGTCGATGATCGACCCCTTCGGCGGTCGGAGTATCGCCGGCAGGATGCTGTCGATCAGCAACTCATCGACGACCTGATCGGCATCCATCGGGCCGATGAGGTTCATCGAGTCGTTGAAGTGCAGCAACAGCTCCAGGTAGGTCTCGAAGCGCTCGTGGGTCCGCTCGGTGTAGGGGAGTTCGTGGCGGTCGCAGATGTCGGCGAGTCGATCGATAGGTGTCATCGGCTCAGCGTGTCGTCGCCAGAATCGGATCGGTCCGAGGAGGGGGCTTCAGCTTCCGGGGGCGCCGGCGCGGCGTTGTCCTGCCGGTGAGGGGTTCCGGCAAAGGCGACGTCCAGACCGTCGTCGTCGCGGCGCACCACGAGACGGCTGCCCTGCCGGGTGTCGTGGGTCGATACCAGCAGACGGCTCAGCGGCGTGAGCACCTCCTGTTCGATGGTGCGGTGCAGCTCCCGGGCGCCGAAGCGTTCGCTGAAGCCCCTCTTCTGCAGGTAGGTGCGTGCCTCGGGCTCGATGTCGATCTCCAGGTCGCGCCGGACGATGCCGCGGCGCTCAAGGATCTTGTCGAGCTCGATGTCGACCAACTGAGCCATCGCCGACTTCGACAGCGGGGTAAAGGCCAGTATGTCGTCGAGTCGGTTCAGAAACTCCGGCGCAAAGTAGTCGTCCAGTGCCTCGCGCATCTTGGCGGCCTTCGAGTTGCGGTCGGCCTTGTCGAAGCCGACCGGCGCGATGCTCTGCGAGGAGGCTCCCAGGTTACTGGTCAAAAAGATCAGGGTCTGTCGAAAATCCGTCGTTCGACCGCGAGCGTCGGTCAGCCGGCCCTCGTCGAGGATCTGCAAGAACAGATGATAGATCTCGGGGTCGGCCTTCTCGAATTCGTCGAATAAAAGCACCGAGAAGGGCTGATTGCTGACCTGCTCGGTCAACAGACCTTCGCGGTCTCGGTCGTGCGGCGAGCCGATGAGTTTTTCGACGGCGTAGCGACCCTGGTATTCGCTCAGGTCAAAGCGCATCAGGCGGTCCCGATCGCCGAAGATGCGCTCGGCCACCAGTTGGGCCAGGTAGGTTTTGCCCACGCCGGTCGGCCCCACCAGAAAGTAGACTCCCAGGGGGCTTGTGGGATCGACCAGGCCCGACTTGACCATCGCCATTCGGTCGACGATCCGTTCGACGGGTTCGGGCTGGTCGACGAGCCGATCCGTAAACCAGTCGCGCGTCTCTTCGAGGTCCAGGGCGACCGTGTCATCGAGTAGATCCAGGCTCAGGCCGGTCTCCTCGGCCAGACACGGCGGCACCTGCTGGCTCTCCAGGCGAACCGGGTCATCCTCCTCGGGCACGTGTCTGACGGTGTAGTCGATGAGCGCGTCCTGCAGATCGCAGGCACGGCCGGGCGGAGCACTCCGGGTGTAAAAACTGCGCGCGAAGTCCCAGATCGTCTCCAGACAGGCCCTGTCGGCCACGACCTCTCGGTTGCCTCGCACCGTCCGATGGTCGGCGCGCCGGCGCAGGACCTCCATCGTCTCGTCGCGGCTCATCGGCTGAATGTTGACCTTGCGAAATAGACGCAAAAAGCCGGGATCGGAGCTGAGCCCCTCCTTGAGCTCCTCCTCGGTCGATTCTGCCACGATCGTCAGTTCGCCGCGGTGAAGATACGGTTTGAAGAAGTCGGCGAAATTTTCATCGCTCTTTGAGTGGGCGCCCGCTCCCAGCAGGTCGTTCGGGTTGGTCAAATACAGGATGACGTGGCCATGCTCGATGATGGCTTCGGTCATCTCTTTGAGCTTGCTCTCCCAGTCGCCCAGATACCGGGTGCCGCTGATGAGTTCGCTTGTGTTCGTCTCGAGGACCTCGAGGGGGTCGTCGCGTTCGGCAGCGCGTCGGGCAAATTCGTGGATGATCGCCGTCTTCCCGACCCCGGCTTCGCCGACGAGCAACAGACTGCGCCGGGTATCGGGGTCGGTGCAGTGGTCCATCAGCAGGTCGACGGTTTCGTCGCGTCCGAAGGCCCTCTCCAGGAGGGGGCGCTCGACCTCGTCGCTCAGAAGTCGCCCGTATTTGTCCAGCCCGCGCTCCTCGGACGGCACCTCGGTGTCGTCCAGGTCCAGGGCGCCGGCCAGCTTCGGGTACACCTCCTGCAGATTTCGGTTCTGGAAGTAGTTAAGCACCAGTCGCCGCTCGCGCTTGGTGAGCTCATCGGACACCCGCGCGTAGGCGTCGGGGCCCATCTGTGGGACCAGCGAATCGAGGGCCTCCTCGGCAGTGCGCTGCATTTGACGTTCCGACTCCAACAACGCCTCGAGGATGGCCGGCACCGCGTGTGGCGAGCCCTCTTTGGCGAGCAGGGTCAGCGCCTGTTCTCGGACCCCGTAGGCGTCGTCCTCGCGCAGCCGCTCGATCAAAATCGACTCCAGACCGGGATATCCGAGATCGTGCAGGGCGATCAGCGCGCGGTAGCGGACGTCGGAGTCGTAGTCGTCCAGACACTGACGGACGGCGTCGACGACGGAGCTGTCGCCGAGGATCCCGAGCGAAAAGAGCGCCATCTCGCGGACCCCGGCCTGCGGGTCACCCAGGCAGTCGACCAGTGGGGTGACCGCCGTCTTGTCGCCGAGCCGACCCAGATTCGTCGCCGCCGCCATGCGCCGCCGGTAGTGCCAACTCGTGAGTTCGCGACGCAGCAGCGGCGCCACGTCTTCGCCGAGGCCGTAGAGCTGATCGCGCAGATTGCGATACTGCTCTTCGGAGTCGGCCTCCTCGATCCGCTCCAGGATCTCGGCGGCGCGCTCGACGGTATCTTCCGGGGTCTCGCTCATTGTATCCGGGCCTGAGGTCTCGGAGAGGCTCGCGTCTCAGAGAACCGTACCCGAACCCTCCAAGATTCCAAAATCTTCAAAGCCGAATCCCGTGAGCGATGCTGACATCGGCGGGTCCTGCTGGTATCCTCCGCAGGGTACTCGCCGGCCGATAGGGGACCGAGGACATCTTCAGTCCGAACCGAAAAGGATATCGATGACCGTACAACCGACGTCGCACAGATCCGGAGAGGACGCCGACAGGATCGTCTGCACCAATCCGGCCGATGGGACCGTGATCGATGAGATCTCGGTGCCCGATGAGGACCAGATCCGCAACGCCGTCGCCGAAGCGAGGGAGGCTCAGGCTCACTGGCGGCGGCTGCCGGTCGAAGAGCGCGTTGAATATGTGCTCGATGCCCGGGATATCTTGCTCGATCATCGTCGCGAGCTGCGGGATCTGCTGGTTGCCGAAACCGGCAAAGCGCAGACCGACGCCCTGGCGGAGTTTCTGACCGTCTTCGAGACCTTCGACTACTACACGAAAAAGGCGCCCGAGGTCCTGGGAGACGACAGCCCGCCGTTGCGGTTGCTCAAAAACAAATCGGTCACCGTGCGCCGGGTGCCCTACGGGGTCGCCGTCAACATCAGCCCCTGGAATTTCCCGTTCGATCTCGCGATCACGCCGCTCATTCCGGCGCTGCTGGCCGGCAACGCGGCCATCATCAAACCGTCGGAGTGGACGCCGTTGATCGCCGAGCGAACCGTCGAGTTGATGAATCAGGCGGGGTTGCCCGACGGGCTCCTCCAGTCGATCCCGGGCTACGGAGATACGGGCGCTCAACTGATCGATCAGGCCGATGTCGTCAGCTTTACCGGAAGTGTCGAGACCGGGCGCAGCGTGGCCGAGGCGGCGGCGCGAAAACTGATCCCCTGTTCACTCGAGATGGGGGGCAAGGACCCCTGTATCGTCCTCGACGATGCCGACCCGCAGCGGGCGATCAACGCCGCGACCTTCGGGGCCTACTTCAACTCCGGTCAGGTCTGTATGTCGGTCGAGCGGGTATACGTCCACGAGAATCTGTACGATGATTTCGTCGACTCCGTGGTGACCGATACCCGCCGGCTCAGGCAGGGAAATCCGGAAACCGGCCAGGTCGACGTCGGCGCGATGACCTTTCCGCCCCAGGTCGAGGTGATCGAAGACCAGCTCCAGGATGCCGTCGACAAGGGGGCCCGGATCCTGACCGGCGGCTCGGCGATTTCGATCGAAGGCGGAACGTACTTCGAGCCGACCGTCGTCGTCGATGTGACCCACGAGATGGATCTGATGGGCGAGGAGACCTTCGGGCCGGTCATGCCGATCATGAAGGTGTCGTCGGCGGCCGAAGCGGTCCGGCTGGCAAACGACAGTCCCTACGGTCTGAATGCGTCGATCTTTTCGACCGACCGCGAGCGCGCCCGCCGCCTGGCTCGCCAGATCGAATCCGGCAACGTCTGCATCAACGACGTGATCGCCAGCTATCTGGCGATCGAGGCGCCCTACGGAGGGATGAAGGAGTCGGGGGTCGGGCGTCGCAAGGGTCTGTGGGAACTGGAGCACTACACCCAGCCGCAGACGATCATGGAGGATCGGCTGGGGATGAAGCGCGAGCCCTTCTGGTATCCGTACCGGGAGTCGGTCGTCGATACCCTCGATCGGGCCCTGGACGGGCTGTATCGGCGGGGGATTGCAGCCAAGATCAAGGGCCTGTTCAGCGGTTCGAACTGATACTGTCGATACATGAGTGATGAAGACGGCATTTTTTCCGAGCCGATTCCCTTTGGCCGCTACTATCTGCTGGAGCGCATCAGCACCGGTGGGATGGCCGAGATCTTCAAGGCCAAGGCCTTCGGGGTGGAGGGGTTCGAGCGGCTTCTGGCGGTCAAGCGCATCCTCGGCCACATCGCCGAGAACGAAGAATTCATCGACATGTTCATCGATGAGGCCAAGATCGCCGGGCAGCTCCATCACCCGAATATCGCCCAGATCTTCGACCTCGGCCGCGTCGAAGGATCGTATTTCATCGCACTGGAGTATATCAGCGGCCAGGACCTGAAGACGCTGTTTCAGCGAAATCGCCGCCTCGAGCAGCGCCCCAAGATCCCGCGGATCATCCACGTCGTCACCAAGGTCTGCGAGGGGCTCGCCCACGCCCACGGCAAAAAGGACTCATCGGGACGCGACCTCGATATCGTCCATCGCGACATCTCGCCGCAAAACGTCCTGCTTAGCTACGAGGGCGAGGTCAAGATCATCGACTTCGGGATCGCCAAGGCCCGGGGGCGAACCAGCGAGACCGAAGCGGGGGTGCTCAAGGGCAAATTCAGCTACATGAGCCCCGAGCAGGTCGAGGGGGAGGAGGTCGATCATCGTTGCGACCTCTTCAGCCTGGGGATCGTCCTGTGGGAGATGCTGACCCGCCGGCGTCTCTTCCGGGGAGACAGCGACGTTCGGACGATTCAGAACATACAGGACATGAAGATCCCTCCGCCGTCGACACACAACCCGGAGGTCAACGACGAACTCGACGCGATCGTCATGAAGTCCCTGGCTCGGCCCCCCGGGGAGCGATTCCAGACGGCCCGGGAGTTCGAAGAGGCCCTCGAGCGCTACATGCGCCACGACGATCTCTTCTACAAGAGCACGGATCTCGCCGAGGATATGCGGGCCGCCTTCAGCGACGAACTGAAGATGGAGCGGCGCAAGCTCGAGTACTATCGGTCCCTGGAGCTGGAGGAACCCGAGGGCTCCGGGGAGTTGAGCCGGCAGTCCGGCGGGGATGGCCCGGACGTCACCTGGGATGAGCGCGACGTCGCCACCGGGGTCTTCGAGCCGTTCGACGACGAGGATGCCGACGAACAGACCCAGACGTTGACCGAGGCCGACATCATCGAAGAGGTCGGGGAGGCCGGTGAGTCCGGCGAGACGACCGAGCCGATGGAGTCTCCGGCGCGCCGTCCGGCTGATGAACCGGAGGACTCATCGGCCAGCCGGTCCAGCCCCCCCCTGATCGTGGTCGCCGCCGTCCTCCTGGTGGCAGGGGTGGCGGCCGCCGTCTGGCTGCAGCCGGCGTGGCTCGATGGCATCACCGAGCGTCTCTCCGGCTTTTCGATGGCTCCGTCCCGGGCCGAGATCACGTTTAAGACCGAAAACGAAGGGGTCGATCGGGTATCGATCCGGGTCGACGATGAAGTCGTCTATCGCGGCTCGCTTCCCCACACCCATCGTGCCGAGGCCGGTTCGACCGAGATCGTGGTCAGCCGCGAGGGATATGAATCCGAACGGCGCACCCAGACCCTGGAGGCCGGCCGTACGTACGTGTTCAACGCGGAACTGGGCACGCCAGTCCGGGAGTCGCCCGACCCGGCGACCACGGCCGGTGACCAGGCGAGCTCGGTTGGCACTGCGGTCGTCCGACTCGCGAGGGACACCGCCGACGGGGCACGCACCGAGAAGAGCCAGGTGGAGCCGAAGCAGGATCGTGCCCGGCCATCCGATCCGGTCCGCAAACCCTCTCGGAATCCGACGGCCGGGAACCGGGAATCGACGGAGTCAGAACCCCAGAGAAAGCCGAAAGCCGCGGCGAAGGACCCCGAACCAGAGCCTCAGCCGCAGCCAGAGGAGCCGGCGAGCCCCGAACAGGACGACGAGGCCGCCGCGAAGGCGGGCGCACAGACGGCGGGCGGGGCCGACGCCGGCACGGCGGCGCCGGGCGCGCTCCCTCCCTCAAAAATGGAGGCGGATCCGGGCTACCTGAAGGTCGCGTCTCGACCGGCGGCCAAGGTCATCATCGACGGGAAGGATACCGGACAACACACGCCACTTATCGGCCATGAGCTCAGGCCGGGGACCTACAGTGTGACGCTGAAAAACGAGAATTTCGGGCTCGACAAGACCTACTCCGTGACCATCGAACCCGGCGAGACCGAGACGATCATCAACCGCTCGAAGGGAAACTGATCAAATCGACCACTTACGGCTTGCGGCCCGACGGAAAGTAGTCCACCAGCTTGCGGGCCGCTTCGGCCCGGTGCGAGACCGAGTTCTTCTTGGCCATCGGCACCTCGGCCATCGTTTTGTCCCAGCGAGGCACGTAGAAGTGAGGGTCGTAGCCGAAGCCGCCGTCTCCCCGGGCCTCGTCGATGATGCGACCCTCGACGGTCCCCCTGAACCAGATGAAGAGCCGGTCTTCGACGCGCGTCAGCTCCGCCTCTTCGCGAAGGTCGCCGGCGGGTACGTCCTGGAAATTCGTGTGAAGTCTCCGCAGGATCGCCCGACCGACCTTCTGGTTTGCGATCGCCAGTGCCGTCACGCAGACGTAGCGCGCCGTGCGCTCGGAGTCGGGAACCCCCTGGAGTTCCTCGATCAACTTGGCATTGTTGTCGGCGTCGGTGGCGTCCTCTCCCGCGAAACGAGCGCTGTAGACCCCGGGACGGCCGTCCAGCGCGTCGACTTCGAGCCCCGAATCGTCGGCCATCGTCGTGCAGTTGGCCACTCGGGAGGCGTCGCCGGCCTTCTTGATCGCGTTGCCGACGAAGGTGTCGGCGTCCTCCTCGATGTCGGGCATCGGTTCCGGCCAGTCGGTCAGATCGTGGAGCTGCCAGGTCGGGCTCAGAAATTCGTCGAGAAGCCCCTCGAACTCCCGGCGTTTGTGCCGATTGCCCGTGGCGAATAAAAATACATTGTCGTGTTGCATGAGATCTCGTGGTCGCCAGAGTCCAGTTCGACTGCGCGTCCCGATAGTGGGGCTCAGGCTGCTGATATCAAACGGAGGACGCAATGGAAGACATCGGGCTCGTCGGAACGGGACCGCGTTTGGCGGCGATCGCTCACCTGGTGGATCGAAACGGTCGGCAGATGCGCCACTGGGGGCTCGAGGAGGCATCGTCGGATTCTGTCTCGTCGGGCGATTTCGGGGCTAGCGGCCGTCGAGGTGAACAGGTGTCCGCCTGGCCCGAATCGGTCGGTGAGGCCCGCGTCGACGATCTGGCCGACACCCCATTGATCTTTCTGTGGACGCCGATCCACCGGATGCGTGACACCCTGCGGCGACTCGGCGATGTGTTGACCGGCCGCCAGGTGGTGGTTCATCTGAGCCGCACGCTGGAGTACGCCACGTTGACGAATGTCTCGTCGATCATCGAGCAGGAGACGCCCGTGCCCCGCACCGGGTTTGTGACCGGACCGATGGTGCCCGAAGACGTGGTCGCCGAACGGGGCGCTTCGGCGGTCTGTGCCTCCGATTTTCCCGAGGTCAACGATCTCGTCGAAGAAGTGCTGCGGAGGCCGCGGTTTCGATTCTTCCGAAACACCGATCTGGCCGGCACTCAGGCGGCGGCCGTCTATGCACGGATTCTGTCGCTGGTGGCAGGCATGGCCGCCGAACTCGATGTCGGACGAAGCTTGCGGTCGACCCTCTTCGCCAGCGGGCTCGCGGAGATGCGCGACTTCGTGGCCTACCAGGGGGGCGTGGACCGAACCACCTTCGGATTGGCCGGAGCCGGGAATTTGCACGTCGATACCACCGGCACGGGCGGGATCGATTTTCGGATCGGCCGTGAACTGGTCGACGGCGGGCTCGACGACATCGAGGCCTTTCGCGACAATCTTGCTGCGGTCGACGAAGAGATATTCGGTCTGCTCGACACACTGGCGAGTCGGGCGCGTCAGGCTCAACTCGATCTGACGATCCTGGAGGTCGTGGACCGTGTCGTCTCCGAGGAGATCTCCCTGCAGGAGGCCGTCGATGAGCTGCTCGGCACCGCCGGGTGAGCGGAAACGGGGTGATCAGTTCAGCGACGCTGCCAGGTGTGCGCCGTCGATATCGAAGGTTCGCACCCGGTTTCCGTAGTAGTACAGCAGATCGATTCTGTGGATCATGACCCCGTCGCCGACCCGCTCGACGACCGCCGGGGCGTGATAGCTGGTCAGGCTGTCGATGCCGGCGTTGACGACGTCTCGCACCGAACCCGACTCGAGGACCGGGGCGACATGCAATTGGTCACGGTCCGCCATGTCGGTGAATTCGTCGATCAGCAGCGCGACCATCGCCCGGATGCGTCGCCAGGTGAGCGTCTCATCGGAGGCCAACCGGAGGAGTTCGTAGACGTCCCAGTTTGGATGTTCGTGGTTCAGTAGCTCGAAGAGCGCGAAGGCCACGATCTGGGTCGGCATGATCACCGTGTTTCGTCGAAACGCTTCGGTGACCCGACGACCGGTGCGCCGCGTGTAGGCTCGGTTGCGTTCCGGATCCGCGGTGATCTCGCCGCTTCGCGGACAGCGAACGAGGTCGGTCGGATCGAGCCGTCGGCCGCGGTTGTCATAGCTGCGCCCATCCGGGCCGACACGGTTGCCGAAGGGATCCAGCGGCTCCCCGTAGCGGAGGATCGTCGTCGAATCCATCTTCATCGTGTTCAGCGCGAATCGGACGACCGTGCTGATCTGATCGAACTCGTCGGATTCACGGAAGTATCGACGGCCGCCGGCATCCCGAAGGTGATCGTCGATGAGACTCTCGGCCTCGAGCACCAGATTGTAGTTGATGGTGACCGGGACGATGTACATGGGCCGCCGCGAGCCGTGGTGCAGGAGGTTGTGGACGTAGGCATCGATGGCGGTCCCCAAAAGCCCCAGCTTCAGTTGCTCCTCGACGATGTTCGAGCGACAGCGGGTGCCCCCGGGGAAAAAGAGGCTGTGGTACCCCCGCTCTAGCAACACCTGAGAGAAGGTCTTCAGGACGCATTTGTAGAGGTCGTGCTGGAGGCGCCGATCGAGCTTGTAGGCGCCCAGATTATTCATGAAAAAGCTGGTCAGCGGGTTGGTAAACAGGTTCTTGCCGGCGCCGTAGGTCACCGGCGGCAACCCGGCGCTGTACAGCGACCAACCCATCAGAATCGAGTCCATGTTGGAGCTGTGGGTCGGGACCACGACCAGGGTGCCGCGGCGCGACAGCTTGCGCAGCGTGTCGAGCGGCCCCTCGATGACGACCCGTTCGGAGAGGTCGCGCAGGGTGTCGAGGGCCTGGCGTAGATCGAGGATTTGACCGGGCAGATCGCCCAGATCCTGAGCCTTAAACAGCAGGCTCAATCCGACTGGAAGCGCCTGGGTGGCCAGCCGATAGACCCGCGGATCGAAATGACCCGCGATGTCTTCGGTGTAGCTGGCGACGAGCTCTCTGACCACCGAGCGCTTCTCGGTATCGGACATCTCGCCGAGCCGCCGGGAGATGTCCGTCCACCACTGCCTGGAGCGGACTTCACTTTCGGGCCCCTGCTCGGCCTTCAGCCGCTCGACTTCCTGGTAGGTGGCGTCGTTGAGGAGGTGGTCCAATCCCTCGATGCGCGAGTTCCGGGCCCGACTGAGGAACTCGCTGTAGGTACGCCGGCACACTTCGGCGACCAGGTGAGCCCGGTCGTCGTCGAAGCGAAAGAGCGGAGAGTGGCGGTTCATGAAGGACCGGTCAGTACTTTTCGAGATACGAGTCGAGTTCCCAGTCGCTGACGTACGGCTTGTATCGGTCCCACTCGCGACGCTTGGCTTCGACGAATTTCTCGGCGATGTGGTCGCCGAGGGCGTCGAGGATGACCTCGTCTTCGACCAGAGCGTCGATGGCCTCGTTGAGGTTGCCCGGCAGCGTGTCGATGCCGTACTCGTTGCGCTTGGCTTCGTCGAACTCGTAGATGTTCTCGCGGACCGGGGCCGGCGGATCCAGGTCGCGCTCGATGCCGTCGAGTCCGGCGCGCAGCATCACGGCCAGGCCCAGATACGGATTGCACGACGGGTCCGGCGAGCGCAGTTCCACACGTGCGCTCTCGGGCGTGCGGGTGGCGGGCACACGGATCAGAGCAGATCGGTTGACGTCGCTCCAGGCGATGTAGGTCGGCGCCTCGTAGCCGGGGACCAGCCGCTTGTAGGAGTTAACCGTCGGGTTGGTGACCGCCGTGATCGCCGGGGCGTGATCGAGCAGGCCAGCCAGGAAACTCAGCGCGGTGTCCGACAGGCTGAACTCGGCGTTTGGGTCGTGGAACGCGTTGCCGTCGTCGTCGAACAGCGACAGGTGAACGTGCATGCCGCTGCCGTTGATCTCGGCGATTGGCTTGGGCATGAACGTGGCGTGGACGCCGTTGTGCTCGGCGACCGCACGCACGACGGTTCGAAACGTCGAGATGTTGTCGGCGGTCCGCAGCCCATCGGCGTATTTGAAGTCGATTTCGTGCTGGCCCTTCGCGACCTCGTGGTGGCTCGCCTCGACCTCGAAGTCCATGGCCACCAGCGTGTGAATGATCTCGCGACGGATATCCATGGCGAGATCCTTGGGCGACATGTCGAAATAGCCGCCCGAGTCATGGGTGACCGTTGTGGCATTGCCGTCGTCGTCGCGCTGGAAAATGAAGAACTCCGGCTCCGGACCGGCAAAGGGTTCAAACCCCATGTCATCGCACTTGTCGAGGGCTCGTTTGAGGACGAAGCGAGGATCGCCCTCGAAGGGCTGGCCGTCAGGGCCCATGACATCGCAGATCAGCCGCGCGACACCGCTGCCATCCTCGGCGCGTCGCCAGGGCAACACCGCGAAGGTGTCGGGATCGGGGGCCAGGCGCATGTCGCTTTCTTCGATGCGCACGAACCCATCGATGCTCGACCCGTCGAAGTAGATCCCTTCGTCGAAGGCCTTGCGGGCCTGATCTGACGGGATCGACACGTTCTTGACGATGCCGAGAATGTCGGTGAACTGGAGGCGGACGAAGTCGATGTTTTCCTGCTCGATCTTGGCGAGCACATCATCCGGGGTCATCATTGCAAATACCTCGAAGAGATCGTTCGGGAGCGGATTAGCGTGTCGGCCCGCGGGCCGTCGTCAAAGGCATCGCCAGGGGGCCGGGCGAAGACGCGTCTCGCCAGGGCGCTGCCTTTGGTTGTGTACCGTTGGTGTGGTGTAGCCGCACCGGATCGGGAAGTCAACGCCTGAAAACACAACATTCGGGAAGACTGTGGCGCTTGTGTGCGTATGATCAAGGGAACGAACCGTTAGGCTCTGTCTTTCTCGACCGTGCCTTGCGAAGCCTCGCGCCAATAGGTAGACTTGCGAGATGTTGGGAATTACACACGCATTACGAACTTTCTGGGAGCAAACCGTGAGACGATTCAATCTCTTTTTTCTGGCTCTGGCGCTGATGGTCACATCAGCATGTGGGGGTGGTGACGATCCGAGCAACGATGCGGGCGGACAGATGGATGGCTCCATCGCCGATGCCGGGGATGTTCAGATGGATGCCGCCGCTGATACCGAGGGATCGGATGCCGACGAGGCCGATGCCGAGCCCGACGTCCAAGAAGACGCGGCGCCGGACGTCGAGCCGGATGTCGAGCCACAGGGGGATGTCGGCGAAGTCGATACCGGGCCGGATTGCTCCCTGGATACCGATGCCGACGGGCTCAATGACTGCGACGAGGCCGAGTTGTGCACAAGTCCGACCGACGGCGACACCGATGACGATCAGCTCAGCGACTTCGAAGAGCTCCAGGCCGGGACCGACCCTTGCAAGGCCGACACCGACAACGACGGGGCCACGGACAGCGAGGAGCTCGATCTGGGTCTGAACCCGAACAAGCCGTCGACCTTTGACGACGGAGTCCTCGACGGCAACCGCTGGCGGCTGACTGCCTGCGCCCCGCCCGATGATCCCGAGGAGGATTTCACGGGGACGATCGACTACTACAGCAGCGAGACCGGCAACTTTAAGATGGGGCTGCCCCCCGGCTTCAGTAACTATCGCGAGCTGACGCTGGTCAACACCCCGGCGCCGGTCGCCGCCGGCGTCTACGGCGACAGTCTGACCTCGGTCTACGGCTTCATCCTTTCGAAGGACGCCGAGTCGGGTCGCACCGCCCCGGACCAGTCGCTCCGCGACACGGTCCGACCCGAGATTTTGTCCCTCGCCGGCAACGATTCCGACAATCTCATCTTCGGGACCAACGGTGGAGCCTTCGATACCCACGACGGCAAACGAGCCGCAATCGGTCGGTATCTGATCAATACGCCCGTGCCGAAATCCGCGTCCAAGGTCCGCGAGGAACTTCTGCTGAGCCTGAATGCCTTCCAGCAGAGTGACGTCAGCGGCCAGGGACTTCCCTCGACGGCCGGCCAGACCCACTCGAAATTCCGCATCTTCGTGTCGGTCATCTTCCGCAGCAACAACGCCGGGCCCAGCCAGGCACTGATGTCGGCAGCGGTCGCGCCGGCGTCGGTCTACGATAGCCGCAATCAGGTCCGCTTCCAGATGGACGATCTGACCAACACCACCAACATTGCCGAGGAAGTCGACGGAAACCTGGTCGGTTGTGAGCGCTTCCGGCCGGCGTCGGACATCCCCAAGGCCTACTTCTACTGGGTCCTGGACCAGTCCGGCTCGATGAACACCAACAACTCCGACCTGGCATCCTTTGGTCAGAGCTTCATCAATCAGGTCCAGCGGACGCAACTCGACTTCGCGCTGGGGGTGACGAATATGGACATGCGCAACGACGGGCGCCTGTACAACCCTTGGACCAAAAACGCCCAGCAGTTCGCCAGTGACATCCAGCAAGGTGTCATCAGTTGTACCGGCTGGAATTGTAGCGGCGGCTCCGAGGACGGACTCGAGTCCGGGATGCGGGGCATCCAGTACATGCGCGGGCTGACCGCCCAGCAGCCGCCGCCCGTCGAGGCGATCGACTCGGGCGCCGCGTTGATTACCATCTTCTTTACCGACGAACCCGACAACTCCGTTGCCTACGACAACGTGCCCGAACAGAAGTACATCGACTTCTATACGGGGCCGGGCAAGACGACGGCGTTTGCCATCACCGGTACACAGGACTGCGAGCAGGACGGTCCGTCATATCAGAACGTGGCGCTGGCTACGGGCGGCAAGTTTGCATCGGTCTGCTCGGGTGATCTGACGGGGATTCTGACCGATATCATCTTTGCGGCAACCGGCCAGGCGACACAGTACCAGCTCTCGGAAACCCCGGTGTCGGCTTCACTGAGCGTCTTCCTGAACGGCGACTTCGTGCCCCGGAATCGCGACAGCGGTTTCGAGTATTTCGCCCAGGACAACTCCGTCGCCTTCTTCGGAAGTTACCGGCCGGAGCCGTCGGGTACGGATTACTCGGAAGACTTCGTGGCGGTACGCTACGAATACTTCATCGATCGCTGCAAAGAGTCCGGTCAGGGGGCCAACAACTGCAGCGACTAACCCTGCTCGAGGCCGGCGGCTGGAATGCACGCTCGGCCACTCCTCGATGTGGTTCTGCGGAGCGACGTCGCCCCCGGGTGACGTCGCTCCGTTTTGTTTTTGTGGGGAAGACTGTGGAAACCCATTTGAAGACCGGTCCGACATTCCTTAAGATCCTGAGAAGTGAACAGCTCGAATGAAGTCGGACTGCATCGAAATCGTTGGCCTGCCTCGGTGATACGGGGACCACATTTCAAGCTTAAAGAGGTCGCCATGAAAAGAATATCGCTCATTGGATTGTGCATGATCGGTTTGTCGGGGCTCTTGGTCGGTTGCGGACCCGGCGACCAGGATGACCCGGATGCCGGGCAGCAAATGGACACGGATCCGCAGATGGATGCCGGGGATGTCCAACCCGATACCCAGGAGGATCCGGACACCGGTGAGCCCGACACGGGGCCCGATGTCGAGGAGGATACGGAGCCGGATGTCAAACCCGATAGCGGCGACGAGGAGACGGATGGGGGCGGCGGCGACGCCGACACCGGTCCGGACTGCTCGCTGGATACCGATGCCGACGGGCTCAACAACTGCGACGAAGCCGAGCTGTGCACCAGCCCCACCGACGGCGACACCGACGATGACAAACTCAGCGACTTCGAAGAGCTCTCCGAGGGAACCGACCCCTGCAAGGCCGACACCGACAATGATGGGGCCGACGACGCCACGGAGCTGGACCTGGGGCTGAACCCGAACAAGCCGTCGACCTTCGATGACGGGATCCTCGACGGGAACCGCTGGCGGGTCAATGCGTGTGCGCCGCCCGACGACCCCGACGAAGACTTTACCGGCACCATCGATTACTACGGAAGCGAGACCGGGAATTACAAGATCGGCTTGCCGCCGGGCTTCAGTAACTACCGGCAGTTGACGCTGACGAACACCCCGGCGCCGGTCGCCGCCGGCGTCTACGGCGACAGCCTGACGTCGGTCTACGGCTTCATCCTCTCGAAGGATGCCGCATCGGGCCGCACCGCCCCGGACAGCTCTCTGCGCGATGCCGTGCGCCCCGAGATCCTGGATATCGCCGGCAATTCGTCCAACAACATCATCTTCGGCACCAACGGTGGGGCCTTCGATACCCACGACGGCAAGCGGGCCTCGATCGGCCGCTACCTGATTCGGACGCCGACCGACAAATCGGCGGCGAAGGTCCGCGAGGAACTGCTTCTGGGACTGGATGCCTTCGGTCAGAGCGACGTCGCCGGCCAGGGGCTTCCCTCGACGGCCGGTCAGACCCACTCGAAATTCCGCATCTTCGTGTCGGTCATCTTCCGCAGCAACAACGCCGGGCCGAGCCAGGCGCTGCTGTCGGCGGCGGTCACCCCGGCGTCGGTCTACGACAGCCGCAATCAGGTGCGCTTCCAGATGGATGATCTGACCAACACCACCAACATCACCGAGGAAGTCGACGGCACGCTGGTCGGCTGCGAGCGATTCGAGCCGGCCCAGGACATCCCCAAGGCCTACTTCTACTGGGTTCTGGACCAGTCCGGCTCGATGGACGGGAACAACTCGGACCTGGCCTCATTTGGTCAGAGCTTCGTCAATCAGGTGCAGCGCACCCAGCTCGACTACCAGCTGGGCGTCACCAATATGGACGTCGGCAACGGCGGGCGGCTGTACAATCCATGGACGAAGAATGCCCAGCAGTTCGCCAGCGACATCCAGCAAGGTGTGATCAGTTGCACGGGCTGGAATTGCAGCGGCGGATCCGAAGACGGGCTTGAGTCAGGGTACCAGGGCATCCGGTTTATGCGCGGGCTGACCTCCCAGCAGCCGCCGCCTGTCGAGGCGATCGACTCCGGTGCCTCGCTGATCACCGTCTTCTTTACCGACGAACACGATAACTCCGTCGCCGATGACAACGTGCCCGAACAGAAGTACATCGACTTCTACTCGGGGCCGGGTCGCACGACGGCGTTTGCCATCACTGGCACGCAGGACTGCGAGGAGGATGCACCGGCCTACCAGAACGTCGCATTGGCGACGGGCGGCAAGTTTGCATCGGTCTGCTCGGGTGACCTGACGGGGATCCTGTCGGACATCATCTTCGCGGCGACCGGCCAGGCGACGCAGTACCAGCTCTCCGAGACTCCGGTCTCGGCGTCGCTGAGCGTCTTCCTGGAGAGCGACAGCGACCCAACTGCCTCGCAGTTCGTGCCGCGCAATCGTGACAGCGGCTTCGAGTACTTCGCTCAGGACAACTCGGTGGCCTTCTTCGGAAGCTACCGACCGGAGCCGTCCGAGCAGGACTACTCCCAGGACTTCGTGGCCGTGCGCTACGAATACTTCATCGACCGCTGCAAGGAGTCCGGTCAGGGTGCCAACAACTGCGCCGGCGACAGCAGCCCGTAAGCATCGAACCTTCACATACCGACCCGTGGTGACACGGGGCCTATCTCGCGGAGCGGCTCCATCGGATGGTGGAGCCGCTCCGCTTTTTTGTGGCGGTGCCTCGCCGAATGCTTCCCATATTTGAATCGCAATTCGGTGTTCTCTACGATTCCTTTGTGCAGTGTGAACAATTGGATCGGAGTTTCATTTTTTGGACCTCTCGTCGCGATGTGTAGCGGGTCCAGAGCTAATTGGAGCGTGTTATGAAACGGATCTTGCTGGCTGGATTGTGTATTTTCGGCCTCTCCTGCGGGACTGTGGCGTGTGGATCGGACGAAGGACCGACGGGGTCCGATGCCGGGATGTCTGATTCCGGAACGGATGTGAGTGATGTCCAGATGGATGTCCGTCAAGACTCCGGGCAGCCGGATGCCGAGCCCGACACCAGGGAAGATGTGCAGCCGGATGTCGAGCCCGATACGCCCGATGAGGAGCCGGATAGCGGCGACTCCGACAGCGGGCCGGATTGCTCGCTGGATACCGATGCCGACGGGCTCAACAACTGCGACGAAGCCGAGATGTGCACCAGTCCGACCGACGGCGATACCGATGATGATCAACTCGGTGACTTGGAAGAGCTGACCGAGGGAACGGACCCGTGCAAAGCCGATACCGACAATGACGGGGCGGACGACAAGACCGAACTCGAGGTCAGTCTGAACCCGAACAAACCGTCGACCTTCGATGACGGAATCATCGATGGAAATCGCTGGCGGGTCCGTGCGTGTGAGCCGCCCGAGGACCCCGATGAAGACTTCACCGGGACGATCAACTATTACGAAAATGATAGAGGGAACTACAAGATTGGCCTGCCCCCCGGCTTCAGCAACTACAAACAGTTGACCCTGTTGGATACACAGAAGCCCGTGGCCGCCGGCGTCTACGGCGACAGCCTCACCTCGGTCTATGGTTTCATCCTCTCGAAGGATGCCGAGTCGGGCCGTACCAAGCCGGATCAGTCACTTCGAGATGCCGTGCGCCCCGAAATCCTCGACCTCGCCGGCAACGATACCGACAACTTGCTGTACGGGAGCAATGGCGGTGCCTTCGAGACCCATGGCGGAAAGCAAGCTGCCATCGGGCGCTACCAGATCAAAAGTCCGACGCCGAAGTCCGCCGCAAAGGTGCGCCAGGAATTGATGTTGAGCCTCGACGCATTCAACCAGTCAAATGTCGGTGGAAGCGGCCTTCCCTCGACGGCCGGTCAAACCCACACGAAGTTCCGGATCTTCGTGTCGGTGATCTTCCGTTCGAATACATCCGGGCCGAGTCAGGCGGTGGTGTCGGCGGCCGTCACCCCCGAGTCGGTCTACGACAGCCGAAACCAGGTTCAGTTTCAGATGGATGATCTGACCAACACCACCAATGTGGCCGAAGCCGTCGACGAGCCGAAGGTGAATTGCGAGACCTACGTCCCCTCCAAAGAGACGCCAAAGGCGTACTTCTACTGGATCCTCGACCAGTCCGGGTCGATGGACGGCAACAACTCGGATCTGGCGGCCTTCGCGTCTGATTTCACCAGCAAGTTGAAAGGGACCCAATTGCAGTACAACCTGGGTGTCACGAACATGGACGTCGACAACGGGGGACGACTCTACAATCCATGGACGCAAAACCCGCAGCAGTTCGCCAGTGACATCCAGCAGGGGGTCATCGGATGTTCGGCCGGCGGCCCGTGGGCGTGCAACGGAGGCACGGAGAAAGGACTTGAATCCGGATATCAAGGAATCCGGTTTATGCGGGGGCTTACACCCCAGCAGCCGCCGCCCGTCGAGGCGATCGACTCCGGGGCGTCGCTGATTACGGTCTTCTTTACCGACGAGCCCGATCGGTCGGTGAATCCCGGCTTCGGCGGCGGCGCGGTACCGGAGCAGAAGTACCTGGACTTCTACGGCCGGGAGGGCCCCGCTAAGACAAAGGCGTTCGCCCTGACGGGCACCGAAGATTGCGAGCCGCTTTATCCTGCCGGCACCTCGTATCAAAACGTGGCGTTTGCCAGCGGCGGGAACTTCGCCTCGATCTGTTCTGACCTCAGTCAGATCCTCGACGAAATCATCGATGCTGGCCTCTCCGATGCCTCGCAATATCAGCTCTCCAAGACGCCGGTCTCCGCGTCGCTGAGTGTCTTCGTCGAGAGCGATGAAGACCCGACCAAGTCGGAGTTTGTGCCGCGCAACAAGTCGAATGGCTTTGAATACTTCGCCCAGAATAACTCGGTCGGCTTCTTCGGGAGTTATCGTCCGGAGCCGCGAGACGGGGAGTATGCCGAAGACTTCGTGGCCGTGCGGTACGAATACTTCATCGACCGTTGCAAGGAGTCGGGCAACGGAGCGAACAACTGCGCGGAAGACTGATCGATGTGTCTGAGCCTCGGCCACCTGAGCCGAAGACTCGAGAGCGGGAGCGCCATGAAGAAATTGCTGTTTGTCGGGATCGGGGTCGTCGCAATGGCAGGTCTTTCCTGGGGCTGCGAGTCGGACGGCTCCGACCGTTGGCCCGTCGACGGGGGGACCGATCTAGGTGACGTCCGGCCCGACGGCTCGTTCGATACGAACGGGCCGGACGCCCGGGAACCCGACGGTGGGCGCGACACCGGGGAGGACACCGGTCCGGATTGCTCTCTGGATACCGATGCCGACGGGCTCAACGACTGTGATGAAGCCGAGCTGTGCACCAGTCCGACTGACGGCGACACCGATGATGATCAGCTCAGTGACTTCGAAGAACTGCAGGCGGGGACCGACCCCTGTCGGGCCGACACCGACAACGACGGGGCCACGGACAGCGAGGAGCTCGACCTCGGGTTGAACCCGAACAAGCCGTCGACCTTCGGCGATGGGATCTCCGATGGGGATCGATGGCGAGTCTATGCGTGCGAACCACCCGAGGATCCGAACGAGGACTTCACCGGCACGATCGACTATTACGGAAGCTACGCGGCCAACTACAAGATCGGACTGTCGCCCGGCTTCAGCAACTATCGACAACTGAAACTGGGCAACCTGCCCGCCCCCATCGCCGCGGGAGTCTACGGCGACAGTCTGACGTCGGTCTACGGCTTCATCCTATCCAAAGAGGCGGAGTCGGAACGAACCGAACCCGATGTGTCGCTGGTCGAATTCGTGCGCCCCGAGGTCTTTGAGTTGGCCGGCAACCAGCAGGAGAACCTCATCTTCGAGATGAACGGCGGGGCCTTCGCCACCCACAATCAGCATCAGGCCGCCATCGGTCGCTACCACGTCGAAACCCCCACCGAGAGATCGGCCGCCGCCGTCCGCGAGGATCTTCTCCTGGGGCTCGATGCCTTCGATAAGGAGGACATCGACGGAACCGGGTTGCCATCGACGGACGAAAAGACTCACTCCCGGTTTCGCATCTTCGTGTCGGTCATCTTCCGCGCCAACGCCAACGCCTCCGCACCCAGCCAGGCGCTGGTCTCGGCGGCGGTCACCCCGGCGTCGGTGTACGAAAGCCGCAATCAGGTGCGCTTCCAGATGGACGACCTGACCAACACGACCAACATCTCCGAAGTGGTCGACGGCACCCTCGTCGGCTGCGAGACATTCACGCCGGCTGAGGAGATCCCCGAGGCACATTTCTACTGGGTCCTGGATCAGTCCGGCTCGATGGCGGCCGAAAACGAGACGCTCTCCGGTTTCAGCCAGGGATTCATCGAGCGGACCCGAAGCACACAGCTCGGATTCAAACTCGGCGTCACCAACATGGATCCCCGAAACAATGGCCGGCTGTACAATCCCTGGACAACCAGTGCCACGCAGTTTTTCAGCGATGTCCGAAACGGCGTGATCGACTGTACCGGCTGGAACTGCGCCGGTGAAACCTCCCGAGAGGAGAAGGGACTTCAGGTGGCCATGGAGGGCATTCGGTTCATGCGCGGCCTGACCACCCAGCGGCCGCCGCCTGTCGAGGCGATCGATTCGAACGCAGCCATGTATACCGTCTTCTTTACCGACGAACACGCCAGTTCGGTTCAGGATGACAACGTGCCGGTACAGACCTACATCGACTTCTTTCGAGGCGCCGGAGACACGACGGTGTTCTCCATCGCGGGCACCCCCGATTGTGGGGAGCCTGGGTCCGCGTATCAGGACGTTGCCCGGTCGACAGGCGGAAAGTTCGCCTCGGTCTGTTCGGGAGATCTCGAGGGCATCCTGTCGGACATCATCTATACCGCCGTCGGCGAACAATCCGAGTACAAGCTGTCTCGGACCCCGGTCTCGGCATCGTTGACTGTCTTCATGGAGAGCAACGACGACCCGACGACCTCGCAGTTCGTCCCCCGCTACCGGGAGAACGGCTTCGAGTACTTCGCCCAGAACAACTCCATCGCCTTCTTCGGATCCTACCGGCCGGAGTTGTCGGACGGGAAGATCGCGGAGGACTTCGTCGCCGTGCGCTACGAATACTTCGACAACTTCTGCGTGAGCGGCGACTGCGGCGATTGATTGGCGTCTCGCGACGGGCGGGCCGTTTGAGGCGCGTCGAGTCTCCGGCTACCCTCACTGTGTAAAATGTGTGAATTTTGAGGAGGCGATGATGCGAGTCCAAGTGTGTGCGTTGGTGGTAGTGTCGGCGCTACTGGCGTCTGGATGCGACCAGCCGCCGGAGTCACCCGGCCGGGACGTCTCCACGGACATGGCCGTTCCCTATAGCTCGCCGCCCGACGCAGGCGACATTTGTCCCAAGGAACGGCGAACACGGGTTTGAGTACTTCTCCGAGGACAACTCAATCGCTTTCTTCGGTGACTACCGACTGCAGCCCTCGGAGGGGGAGATCGCCGAGGACTTCGTCGCTGCGCGCTTCGAATACTTCATCGATCGATGCATTGAAACAGGCGAAGGGGCTGACAATTGCATGCCCGAAGAGTGAAACTTCGATGTGAACGAAGGGAGTTCGAATGCGACGAATGACGTCTTGCTTATTTGCCGTGGCCGTATTCTCGGGGATTCTCCTTGCCTGTCAGGAGCCCGCATCAAACACAAACTGGACGACGGATGTTGGCGGTGACGCGCCGTCGGATACCAGTGTGGACGGGACCGGCGATCTCGGCGTGGACGATGCAGGAGCCGACGGCGACGGCTCCACTGGCCCGGACACGTCTGACACTCGGGACCAGGATCAGGATACGCAGCCCGATGGAGCGGACACCTACAGTGGCCCCGACTGCTCGAAGGACACCGACGGCGACAGATTGAATAACTGCGACGAAGCCGAGCTCTGCACCGATCCGACGGACTCCGATACCGACGGGGACGGACTCAGCGATTACAAAGAGGTCGTCGAGGGGACCGATCCCTGCAAGGCCGACACCGACGAAGATGGCGCCGACGATGCCACCGAGCTCGAGGCTGGGCTGAACCCCAACAAACCAGACACCTTTGAGGACGGGGTGACCGATGGGAATCGCTGGCGGACCGATGCCTGCGCTCCACCGGCCGACCCATCCGAAGACTTGACCGGAACGATCACCTACCGATCCAACTCTGCGGCGGACTACACGATCGGAGTCCCCCAGCAGTTTGGGTCCTTTCAGCAAGTGGGGCTGACCGGGGTGGCTCCGCTGGTCGACGCCAGCGTATTCGGCGACGGATCCAACTCCCTCTATGGGTTCCTGATCTCGAAGAGAGCCGAAGGGGGGCGCATAGATCCCGTGGAAACCCTTAGACAGGAGGTGCACCCAGAGATTCACGGGCTCGCCGGGAACAACACGGACAACCTCGTCATGGCAACCCATGGGGCAGCCTTCGACACCCACGACGGACACCGGGCCACCATCGGGCACTATGAGATCGACACACCCACGGCGAAGACCCCCGCCAAAGTCCGCGAGGAGCTCCTCTTTGGAATGGACGCGTTTGCCAGGTCCAACCTCACCGGGGGCGGGCTGCCTTCTACCGCGGGGACCTCCTACTCGAGCTTTCGCATCGACGTGTCGGTCTCACATCGAACCAAGAGCTCCGGACCCAATCAGGTGCTTGTTTCCATGGCGGTCGCCCCGGCGCCAGTCGTCGACAGTGACCCGCAGGTTCGATTCGAGATGGAGGACCTGGTCAACACGACCAACGTCAGTGGATCCGGGGCGTCGACGGTCATCCAGTGCGACTCGATTATCCCGCGAGAAAAAACTCCCAGAGCAAACGTCTACTGGGTGGTGGACCAGTCGGATGTACAAGGGTCGAAGGTGCCTTCGTCGGCCGGCTTCAATCAGACGCTCCACAACCAGATGTTGGGGACACAGATCGATATGTCACTGGGCATCACGAACATGAATCCAGACAATCAGGGCAGACTCTACAGCCCCTGGACTCAAAATGGGATGCAGTTTGCCAGCAATATTCAGAATGCCGGCAACACGTGCACCGGTTGGTCCTGCGGTGGTTCCATCAAACCCGGGCTGGAGGTCGCCTACGAGGGAACTCGGTACATGCGAGTTCTTCTTCCCGAAACGCCGCCCTCGGCAGAGAGAGTCGACGATGGTGCTTCGATGGTAACCATCTTCATGGCCGACGATCCGGCCTATTCGGTCGCCTCCGGCTCGGCGTCGCTGTCGATGTACAGAAACTTCTTTACCGGGAGCCGCGCCGACACCACGGCGTTCGCGGTGACGGGGACGCCGAACTGCGCCCAGGATGGCTCGGCCTACCGGGATGTGGCCTTGGCGACCGGCGGCGGGGCCGGCTCGATTTGCTCGAATGACGTGTCGGCTATTCTGTCAGATATCGTCTTCTCGGCCGCCGGTGAGTTGTCAGGGTATGTACTGTCAGAGACACCGGTCTCCGCGTCACTGAGCGTCTTCACCGATAACGACCAGGACCCCACGAAGGCGACATTCGTGCCGCGAAGCCGGGATGACGGATTCGACTACTTCCCCGAGCATAATACCGTGGCTTTCTTCGGCAGCTATCGACCGAAAAATCGACAGATGACGGATTACGCGGAAGATTTCGTGGCCGTGCGCTACGAGTACCTTTCCAGCCCGTAGGCTCGTCGACCGGTCGATACGATGAAACCGACGAAGAATCTGAGAAGTGCACACACGAGTGAGGTCATGTTGAAACGAGCAACGTTTCTTCTGATGTGCGGACTCCTCTTCTCGGGAGTCTTCCCCGCCTGCCAGGAGTCTCCACCGGAGGGAAACTGGTCGGCTGATGCCGGCGTCGATGCGGCCGATGTAAACGCCGACGCAAGGGGTGATGCCGAGTTGGACGACGGAGGCAGTGACGCGGTAGACGTCCAGGACGGCGGCGAGGAGGATACCGGGCCCGACTGTTCGAAGGACTCCGATGGCGACATGTTGAACAACTGCGACGAGTCCGAGCTCTGCACCGATCCAACCAACGCGGACACCGACGATGACGGGCTCAACGACCTTGAAGAGCTCCAAGAGGGAACCGATCCGTGCGACCCAGACACCGACGACGACGGGGTTGACGATCCGGCCGAGTTCAAGTTCGGCCTGAATCCCAATGATCCTGAGACCTTCGACGGAGTTCCCGACGCCAGCCGCTGGCGCGTCGACGCGTGCGCGAAACCGGTGGACTCTTCCGAAGATGTCACCGGAACGATCAATTTTGTCACCAGTCAGGCGGCGAACTACAAATTCGGCGTCCCGGAGCGCTTCAGCAACGTTCAGGGTGTGACTTTAAATGGTGTGCAAGCACCCGTCGCGGCCCACCTGTTCAGCGACGCGTCGAGTTCACTGTACGGGTTCGTGCTGTCGAAAAACGCCGAAGACGGGCGGTCGGAGCCCGATGTATCCGCTCGCAAGACGGTGCGACCGGCCGTCCTCGATTTGGCCGGGAACGACGAAGACAATCTGACCTTCTCCACCATTGGCGGAGCTTTCGCCACCCACGACGGCCACCTGGCATCGATCGGCCGCTACAGGATCAAGACACCGATGGCGAAAACCGCTGCCAAAGTCCGCGAGGAGCTCCTTCTGGGCATGGATGCCTTCAGCCAGAGCGACGTCGCCGGCGGACTGCCGTCGACGGACGGCTCCACGTATATGACCTTTTGGATCAATGTGGCCGTGATCCAACGAAGCACGAATACTGGACCCAACCAGGTGTTGCTATCTGCGGCGGTCGTGCCTCAGTCGATCTACGACGACACTCCTCAGGTCCGATTCGACGTGGACGACCTGACGAATACAACCCAGATCAGCGAGGTAGTAAGGTCGGTCACGGTCGGCTGTGTTTCGACCCCCCCGCAGGGTAGACGCACGGGATACACGTTCCCCGAGGTGCCGGTTTCTGGATCGCTGCGTGTCTTCTTGGAGAGCGACCAACATCCGACCGAGGCGACGGTCGTCCCACGTAGCCGGGAGAATGGATTCGTCTACTTCTCCAGGGACAACGCCGTGCGGATGTACGGCAACTATCCTCAGGGATACAGAGGAGAGTATCCTGAAAACTTCGTAGCCCTTCGCTACGAATACTTCGCCAGCCCGTAGGTACGGTCATTTGTCGACGGTGATCGCCAGGATCAGGATGCCGGAGCGGTAGTCGAGGCCGGCCTGAAAGAAGGTGCTGCCCGGCGAGGCGCGCAGGGTGGTGCTGAGTTTGTCGGAGATCTCCAGGCCGATCTTCAGCAGGTCGTCGGCCGGCCCGTGGTAGGTCACCGAGATCTGGCTTCCCTCTGGAAGCGTCACAGATTTGGTCTGGTGAGGCGTCAGCTCGAACTCCACCGAGGTGAGCTGCTCAAATCGGGTGTAGTCGTCGAAGACCTTCTCGAGCTTGGACTTCAGATCCGACAGCTTGCTGTCGAAGCCCTCGCCTTGTTTGTCGGCGGCGATCGAGCGGATCTCGACGGTGATGCCGGGATCTTCAGCCTTCGCTGCGGTGGAGAAGCCGACGATCCCCAGCATCGTCAGAGCCACTAGAATATGTCGATACGTCCGCATTGTCCGGTATCCCGGTCACTGTACAACCATCAGATCGGCTGGCCGCTGGGCGGCTGGTCGGCATCGTCTGCTCCGGCGTCGGGCGCGCGGTCCTTATCCTGCTGGTCGCTCCCGTCTTCCGTCCCACCGGATTCGGCGTCGTCTTTGTTTTCGTCGGAGTCGAGCAGCCAGATGACCGTCGGCTTGTCCTCCGAGGCCTCGTCGTCTGCTTTCTTCGTTGCTTTCTTCGGGTCGTCGGCCGACTCCGAGGCACCAGCTTCCTGCATTGGACTGTCGATCAGCACCGACGAGCCCTCGCTGTGTTCGACGCTGTCGACGATGACGACGGTCTTTTTTTCGACGACGCGCTCTCCCCAGGGGAACAGTCGGTCGCCAAACAGCGCGCCGACCGTAATCAGGACCAGCGCCGCGGCGACGGCTCCGGCGATCCCCTGGCGGTAGTCGTCCAGCCGGAAGACCTCGGCCGAGCCGCCGGATTCTTCTTCCTCGTCGTCGATCGCGTCGGCGACGGCGTCCCACAGCTCGATGTTGTGGCCGCCCGCCTGGTCGAAGGCGGCGCGGGTCGTCTGACCGAGGGCGTCCAGGGTCTTCAGTGCGTCGGTGACCTCGGGGTGGCCCTCATCGACCCATCCCTCGACGATCTGTCGTCGTTCGGCGTCGAGTTCGTCGTCGGCGTAGCGGTGCAGCCACTCGGCGTGCTCGTCCGCGTCGAATGTGGGAGGCTGCGAGTCGACGGCCTCCAGCACTGCATGGACCTGGGCGTCGAAGTCGATGCCGTCGCGGCTGGCCTCGTCGGCGCCGCGCACGGCGTCTCCGAGTTGTTCGAGCCCCTTCAGGTAGTCGGCGACATCGTCGCGGCGGCGCCTCAATCGTCGCACCAGTGCAGCTTCGGCCTCGACGACCTCGCCGTCATGGTAGCGCTCCAGAAGCGGCGCCAGTTCTCTGAGCGGCTCGTCGGCGGCGGGCGGCGCATCCAAGGCCTTCGAGACCGTCTCTTCGGCCGACCATCCCGGCCCGCCGCGCACCTCGTCGGCCAGCCCGCGGGTGATCCGTTGCATCGACTCGAGCGACGCCACGTAGTCGGCCGCCGCCTGAGATTCTTCGATCAGTGCCTCGGCCTCGGGTACGCGGTCTTCGGCGAGCTCCCCATCAAACCAGCGCTGAAGTAAGTCGCGCTGTCTAGTTGTGAGCGAGGCGTCGGTCATCGTGTTCTCTATTGCGTGTCGCCAGTTGAGGGCTCCCGTCACACTGAGTAGACGAGGGGTCACGCACGATTATTCAATGGGATGTCGTCTCACTCGATCTCGATCGACTCACCGAGGTAATCTTTCAGGGCTTCCTGAAAGTACTGGCGGGCGTGATACAGGCGGCTCATGACGGTTCCCTTCGAGATCTCCAGTACCTCGGCCATCTCCTTGTACGAGAGCCCCTCGACTTCGCGCAGATTCAGAATCGTCCTGTGCTTCTCCGACAGTGAATTCAGTGCCTCAAGCATCTTGGAGCGCAGCTCCTTTCGGCCCAGGGCCTTGTCGGGGTCGACCCCCAGCTTGGTGGGCATCAGGTCGTCCATGCCCTCCATATCCTCGTCGCGCTTGATCGAGTCGTCGTAGTCGACCTTCTGGACGCGATTCTCCTTGCGCAGAAAGTCGATGCACGTGTTGACCGTGATCCGGTACAGCCACGTGTAGAAGCTGGAGTTCTTGTTGAAGTTGTCGAGGTAGCGGTAGACCTTGATGAAGACGTCCTGGGAGACGTCCTGGCTGTCCTGCTCGTCTTTGAGCTTGCTGTAGCAGATGGAGTAGACCTTCTGCTGGTAGCGCTCGACGAGCTCTTGGAAGGCGTCCCGGTCCCCGTTTTGGGCCCGGTCTACGAGTTCGGAATCGTCGACATCCACCAGTTACCTTCTGGGCTGCAGGTCGCCAAAGGACGGTCGGGAGGCCCGACCGCCCCTATTGTGGAGACGCGACGATCGTTGGCAAGGGACTCCCGCCGATTAGGGCTTCGTCAGTCGGACTCGCCAGGTGTCCGGTCCGTCCTCCAGATACTCCCACTCAAACGCATCTTCGCCACGTTCGGCCTCGAACTGATACTTCAGGGGTACGGGATCGTGGTCGTTGACGATCACGAACGATTCGCCGGAATCGAGTCCGTCGAAACTCTCAAAGATCGTCGGGTGCTTTTTGGGCGGCGGAAGTTCGGTCACGTGCAGTTCTTCTCCAGCGTCGACAGCCATGGTGGGGCCTCCGTAGGTCAGGGAACGAGATGTGACGTATCGAACGGTCGTGCAGGCCAATCGTGCGCAGCGTCGCGTCAGAGTCAAAATAAAACCGTAAAAAGACACGTTTAATTTGATTGGCCCGGAGCTCGGGGTTACGTTCGTGCTGCAAATGGTCGCTGTGCTCCCACCACCCAAAGAAGTGAAATGGCAGCGGAGGAACGATGTGGCATTCATTGGTCGACAAACTGCAGAGCGGCTCTCCCGACGAGGCCGATGCGGCCGACGGCGACGGAGGAACTGCGGACTTCGAGCTGACCGAGGCCGAAGTGCCGGTGCGTCGGACCGATTCCAACGCCGCGTTGGTCGATGCCCTGACCGACGTCATCGACCCGGAGCTCGGCATCAACATCGTCGACCTCGGGCTGGTCTATGCCCTGGAGGTCAAAGATGATGAGGTCCGCGCCGCCGTCACGGCCACCACGCCGGCCTGTCCGATGTCCGGGGCGATCCTGCGTGACGTCGAACAGTCGATCCGACAGGCGCTCAACGACGATCGTGACGTCGAAGTCTCGATCGTCTGGGAGCCGTCGTGGTCGCCCGACTTCATGAGTGACCCCGGCAAAGAGAAGCTAGGGTGGCAAAACCGATGAATGATTCGAGGATGTTCGTCGCCCCCATCGCGGCGATGGCCGCCGTCGCGCTGGTCGGGGCCGTATGGGGTGGATTAGGCCGTATGGGGCTGGTGACCATGGCTCCGCCGGCGGAGTTGGCCATGTCTCACGGCGCGCTGATCGCCAACGGATTCTTCGGCACGGTCATCTCGCTGGAGCGGGCGGTCGCATTGGACCGCCCGGTCGTCTACGCGATTCCCGGGGCCGCCGCCCTCGGCACCTGGGTGAGCTACTTTGGCTGGCCGCTTGTCGGTAGTCTGAGCGTCGTTGTCGCCTCACTTGGGTTGGTCGGGCTGTTCGGCTGGCTGACCTGGCGGGAGCCCGCTCGCCACCATGTCATCATGGGACTGGGCGCGCTCAGTTGGGCCATTGCCGCCACCCTCCTGGTCCTCCATGTAAATGGGACGGGCATCTCGATGGGCGGACTCGCCCCGTGGTGGGCGGCTTTTTTGGTCCTCACCATCGCCGGCGAACGGCTGGAGTTGGCTCGGGTGCTGCGTCCCGATCGGTTCAGCCAGGCCTGCTTTCTGGCCAGCGTCGTCGCCGTACTGGTCGGCCTGATCCTTCAACTCGCCGGGTTCTCGTTTGGGCTGCAGATCACCGGCGTCGGCTTCGTCGGCCTGGCGCTGTGGTTGGGCATCTTTGATGTCGCACGCAGGACCGCCAAACAGGAGGGACTCCCGGGCTACATCGGCCGAACCCTGCTCGGCGGCTACGTCTGGCTGGCGGTCGGCGGCGTGTTGCTCGTGGTCCACGGCCCGACGACCGGTGGCTTGGTCTTCGACGCCCAGTGGCACGCCATCTTCGTCGGCTTCGTCCTGACGATGATCTTCGCTCATGCACCGGTGGTACTGCGCGCCCTGGCGGATCGCCGGATCCCGTACCATCCAACCCTGTACCTGGCGCCGGCACTCATCCACGTGACGCTTGCGATGCGACTCTACGGTGACCTGGCCGTCGACCCGACGTGGCGACTGGCGGGTGGGCTGGGAAACGCCGCTGCGATCCTCGTGTTTGTGGCGTCGGCCATCCCCAGGATCGAGCGGATTTGAGCCCGCGGGCAGTTTCGTTTCACTGCATGAAGTCTTCGTGAATCCGCCGTCCTTCTTCATGCAGGACAGGTCCAACGACCTCGGTGACGCCGTCGAGCAGTTCGCCTGCAGAGTAGACGGGGGACCCACCAGTAAATTTCGCGAGATCCGCGCCGGAGACGCTGTAAACGACCCGTCCGAAGCCGGCTTTTCGCATCCCGCCGCAGCACATCATGCAGGGGGCGGTGCTCGTGTACATCACGGTTTTCGCTCTCTCCTCGGCCTCCAACGTTCGAACCGCGCGGTAGGCGAGGTGGAGTTCGGGATGGCGGCGCAGGTCGTCTTTGGTCACGATCCGATTCGACTCGACCATGATGACCTCATCGTCGCGCACGAGGACCGATCCAAAGGGCTCGTCGCCCCGGCCCATCGCCTCCCTGGCGAGTTCCAGGGCGCGAGTCATGTGCGACCGATGGTCGAACGCGTCGAAGTCTGGAGCGTCAGTCATATGGCGTTCCCCTTCGGAGGGCGCGAAAGACTTGTGTCCGACAGTGCCCAAGCTAGAGCACGTCAGGCCGAGTCATCCTCAGTGCTGCTGAACTGGTACGTACACGATTCGTGCCCATCTGGCATGTAGGCGACGCGCTCGAGGGACTGGCCGACGACGAGTTCCAGAAACTCCGCCTCGAGCCGACAGGGCAGACGCGTCGATTCGACGGCCTCGGACAACGGGCAGTTGCACTCGCGAATCGTAACCTCGCCGTCTTCGTGGTCGATCTCGGGCATAAAGCCCTGCTCGGTGAGAAACTCACCCAGAATCTCAAGTCGCACATTCAGATCCGTGCCTTCCGCCTGGTTGAGGCGGCGTTGGAATTCCTCGGTACGCTCCTGCCAGAAGTCCCGAAAGAAGGCGTCGATCGCCCGGTGGTGGCCCTCGCGGGACAGGAAATCGAGCAGGCGGTTGAGCATTGCCGCGTCGATTGAGGGAAAGAGCCGCTCGGCCCGCTCCGACAGGCGGTACAGGTGGGTAGGCCGGCCCCGGCCGCGAGCCTCGGCGCGATGCTCCAGGAGCCCCTGGTCTTGCAGCCGATTGAGATGCTGACGGACCGTCGTGACGGCGAGTCCGATCGTTTCAGCGAGATCCCCGGCGGTAACTTCGCCTTGCTGCTTGATGGCCAGCAGGATCTGGGCCTGAGATTCCGAAAACAGGTCTGCGAGTGACTCCATGACTAGGCCTCTAGCGGAGCTGGGCGTCCAGCTCGATATCGACGCCGGCCAGGGCTTTCGAGACCGGACAGCCCTGCTTGGCCTGCTCGGCGATCGACTGGAACGTCTCGTCATCGAGGCCGGGGACGTCCGCCTTGGTCTTGAGCCGAATCGTCGGGATGAAGATGTCTTCGCCCTCCTGTTTGATGGTGACTTCGGCATCGGTGTCGATCGACTCGGGCTCGTAGCCTGCTTCGCCGAGCATCAACGACAGGGCCATCGAGAAGCAGCCGGCGTGGGCGGCTCCGATGAGCTCCTCGGGGTTGGTGCCGCCGGCGTCGCCGAAGCGAGATGCCGCTGAGTACGCTTCTTCGAAGTCGCCGAAACCGACCGTTCCGGATCCTTCTTCGAGATTTCCGTTCCACTTGGCGTATGCGTTACGTGTAGGCATCGATCGTGTCTCCAGACTCAAGGATGGGTGAACAACGCATTCTAGGTACTCCATGGTGGATTATAAAGACGTTATACATCGTGTAAACTATAAGTCCTAAATTCACGGCATTTGCGCTTTGAGGCCACAAATAAACACGTAAAAAAACAGTTTTAATTTGACGCAGGTGGGAGTCGTTGCATACCTTTCGGTTGCATTCGGAGCTGCCTTTCGACTCTGAACGGACCCGAGGGCCGTTGTGACACAGTCTCATCGAGGCGCCACTCAGTCCGGTCGCGCTGATCGCCGCGTGACCGCGTCCAAATCGAGTATCGATGAAGTCGTCGATGCCGACCCGCGTCTGGTACGACTGGTCTTTTGGTACGCGGCGTCGGCCACCTTTTGGTTGGTCGCCGGCACGGCGGTGGGGGAGTTTCTGGGTCTGACCTTCATCTGGCCGGAGATCGCGTCGACGTCCTGGCTTTCGTTTGGCCGTCTGCGGCCCGTCCACACCAATACCGTCTTCTGGGGGTGGAGTTCGCTGGGCGCGCTGGCGGTGGCTCACTACGTGGTCGCCCGCACGAGCAGGACCGAGTTGTTCAGCTACCGGCTGGGCTGGGTGGCGTTGGGCGCCATCAACCTGTCGGTGATCGCGGGAGATGTGCAGTTGATCGCCGGCATCAACAACGGGGGCCAGGAGTACCGGGAGTTCATCTGGCCGGTGATGGCGCTTTTTGCAGTGGGGCTCGTGGCGTGTGGCGTGAACTTCTACCGCACGATCGCCGACCGCAATACCGACGCCATCTACATCTCGAACTGGTACATCCTGGCGGCGGTGATCTGGACGCTCACACTGGTGACCGTCGCCTATCTGCCCGGGTACCAGGACGGCATCGGGCAGACGATCATCCAGGGGTATTACATGCATCAGGGCGTCGGTATGTGGTTTACGCCGCTGGCGCTGGGGCTGACCTACTACAGCCTGCCGAAGCTGCTGAACAAACCGATCTACTCGTACTCTCTGGGCGTACTCGCCTTTTGGACCCAGCTTCTGTTCTACACGATGATCGGCTCGCACCACTTTGTGTTCGCGCCGATCCCCTGGTGGATTCAGACGGTCGCCATCATCTTTTCGATCGGCATGATCGTGCCCGTGGTCGCCGGTACCGCGAATTTCTTACTCACGATGCGCGGATCCGGCACCACCATCTCGCACAGCTACGCCCTGCCGTACCTCGTGGTAGGCGTCGTCTTCTACTGCGTCGGTTCGCTTCAGGGATCGGTCGAGGCCCTGCGGTCGGCCAACCTCTACTGGCATTTCACCGACTTCACCGTCGGCCATTCCCACATCACCATGTACGGCTTCGTGGCCTTCCTGATCTGGGGAGGCATCTATGGGCTGTTGCCGAGGCTGTCGGGCCGCGAGCCGCCGCACGCGCTCATCGGCGCCCACTTCTGGCTCTCGCTGTCGGGGTTGATCCTCTACGGGGTGTCGATGTCGATCGGCGGCACGATCCAGGGGTCGATGTGGATCGAAGGGGTCCCTTTCATCGAGACCGTCCAGGCGATGACGCCGTACTGGGTCTGGCGAGCCATCGGGGGCACCGCGATGTTCCTTGGCCACCTCATCTTTGCCTACAACCTCTGGTCGATATGGCCAGCCGTCTCGGAATCAGACGAGGAGGCCGCCGATGTTTGAATTCCACCGAAACGAACAGCTCCTTTTTTCGACGGTGTGGTTGTTATTTGTCGTGCTGACCGTCGTCATCGCCATCGGCCCGGCGCTGACCTCGCAATCGACCAACGAACCGCTGCCGACCTCCGAGCCGATGACCGATCTGGAACGCAAGGGGCTGAAGGTCTACGTCAACGAGGGGTGCGTCTACTGTCACACCCAGCAAGTCCGCCCGGTCAAGCCCGACGAGAATCTGGGCCGGCCCTCGGCGCCGGGTGACTTCGCCCGTGTTGAGCGGCCCGGGATCTGGCGACAGACCCCGGCGATCCTCGGGTCCGAGCGGACCGGGCCGGATCTGACAAACGTCGGCAAACGCCAGCCCAGCGGGCAGTGGCACCTGATGCACCTGTACAATCCCAGGGCCGTGGTGTCCGAGTCGATCATGCCGTCGTTCAAGTGGCTGTTTCGTGTCGTCGACCGACCGGCCGAGGATGCCACGGTCGTCTCGATGCCGGGCGGGTACGGACCCGAGGACGGTACACTCGTCGCCACCGACCGCGCCGAGACCCTGGTCGCCTATCTGCAGTCGCTCGACCAGGCGCCGCTTCCGGGGCAGGACGCCGCGGGTGGCGGATCCAAAAAAGGTTCGACGTCGAGCCCCGCAAAGGAGGCCGGCGGACCCGACGGCGCGTCGATCTACGCATCGAGTTGCGCCAGTTGCCACCAGTCCAACGGCGCCGGCGTGCCCGGTGCATTTCCGCCGCTGAAGGGCGATCCGGTGGTTACTGCCGAGGATCCGAGACGCCATGTCGAGATCATCCTCGAAGGCCTGTCGGGCAAAAAGATCGAAGGGACCTCGTACTCGGCCGCCATGCCGGGGTTTGCCGACCAGCTCGACGACGACGAGATCGCTGCAGTCGTCAATCACGAGCGGACGAGCTGGGGCAACTCGGCCCCCACCGTCGAGCCCGAAGATGTCGAAGCCATTCGAAAAGCAATGAAGGAGGCGAGCGATGAGTCTCTTTGACTACACCGTGATCATCGTCGCCGTGGCCATCGTGGTGCTGACGTTCGTGCTGGCGATCACATACCTGATCTGGCCCGGCGAACGCCAGGACGAGCACATCAAGCGTCGCATCCTCGACGACGAGGAGGTCGACCGTGAGTGATGCCGAACGCGTTGCCGTCTACCTCGACGATGGCACCGAACCCATCGCCGAATACTCTCCGCCGGCGCGGATCAGCGTCGACACGACACAACTTTCAGATGGCGAACACGAGCTTCGGATCGAGGCTAGCGGGAGCGACGATACGCTCGGGCTTCAACGCATTCCCTTCGAGGTTCGAAATGGCCCGGCGATCTCGATCGAGGGACTGCGGGCCGGCGATGTCGTCGAGGGAGACCTCGATGTGGTGGTCCACGCCTGGGGCGGCGCATCGCAGGGGGACTGGGAACCCGAGCGCGTCGAGTCACCCGCGCCGATTCCGACCTGGGCGTGGGTGCTTTTGATCAGCATCATCGCCTGGGCGCTGTACTACGGAACCCTCTACTGGCAGCCGGGTGAGTCGTTCCAGAAGACGCCGACTTACGAGAACGAAGCCGTGTCCGCCCCTTGACCGCATTAGGTCTCGACCGCGCAGACGACCGTGTCGCCGAGCCGTGGCGTGAAGTTCTGGTCGGTGCTGCAGATCCAGAGTCGCTCGTCGCGGACGTAGAACATCGGGATGGTGTCATCGATCTGGGCTTCAAACTCGCGGAGGGCTTCGTCGGAGGTCAGTTCCACTGTCTGGATCTCTGCGCCGCGTCGAAACAGCCGGTTGACTTCATCGTAGGTGACCCGCTCGTTGAAGAGGACGCGGCCACGCCGGCGAGCGACGGCCGGCTCGGAACCGGGTTCGACTTCCATCTCGCGCGAGGCCAGCCGATAGACGTGTTCGCTGCCGAAGGCCTCGGCAAACTCCGTGGTCGCCAGCAGGTTGACTTCGTCGGTCGCCGACAACGACACGAACTTCCCGAAGCCGGTCAGATCCAGCTCCTCGACGACTTCGTGGGACGCCGCGCTTCCATGCTGGACCTGAAGTCCGGCATGGCGGGCAGCCGTCGCATCGGAGGCATCCTGTGCGATGATTTCGACCTCGTAGCCGAGCGAATCGAGGGCTTTACCTATCTTGATAGCCCAAGAATGACTTCCCGCGATCACGATGCCCTGGTCGGATGCCTGTGTCAGACCCAACCACTCGGCGATCGGTCTGGCGAGCAACCCATAGAAGGCCACCGTACCCGTGATGACCAGAAAGGTCTCCGTCAGGAGCTGGTCGGCCATCGGCACGCCCTGATTGGCCAGCTCGTAGGAAAAGAGCGATGCGATGGCCGCGGCAACGATCCCGCGCGGCGCCATCATGCTGACAAAGACCTTCGACTTCCAGCTAAGCTCCGTGCCGGCCGTCGACACGAAGATCGAAAGGGGGCGGATCACGAAGATGACGACCAGCAAAAACACGATACTCCATACGCTGATCTGCGAGACCACCGCCATGTCGATACGCGCGGCGAGGACGACAAACAGCGTCGAGATCAGCAGGACGCGCAGGTTCTCCTTGAACTCGACGATGTGTCCGACTTTGACGAAGTTCTGGTTCGCCAGGATGATTCCCATCAGGGTTACAGCCACCAGCCCCGATTCCTTTTGAATGACGTTGGAGGCGGCAAAGACGGCGATGACCGTTGCAAGGGTCGCTGGACTCTCCAGAAAGTCGGGGATCCAGTGGCGTTTCAGCGCGAAAATCAAGATCGCCGCTCCCGCCACGGCCAGTGCGGTAGCGCCCACGACGGTGACGGCCAGGCCCTCGATCATCCGAAGGGTCATCGCCTGAAACCCGCCAGCCAGGATTCCCTCGAAGACCAGGACGGCCAGGACGGCTCCGATCGGGTCGTTGATGATCCCTTCCCACCGAGTGATCGCCCCCAGGCGAGGCTTTGGGCGCACCTGGCGCAACAGCGGAATGATCACGGTGGGACCGGTCACCACGAGCATGGCCCCGATCAACAGCGCCAGGTCCAGTCGAAACCCCAGAATCCACCATGCCGCTGCAGTCGTCAGGGTCCAGGTCAGTACCACGCCGATCGTCACCATCCGTACGACGATGTCTCGACTCTCCGAGATCGTCGGGATCCGCAGCATCATGCCCCCTTCGAAGAGGATGAGCGCCACGGCGACCGAGACCGTCGGAAACAACATCTGCCCGAAGAGCTCGTTTGGACTGACGAGGCCAAGGCCGGGGCCGATCGCAAAGCCGGCCATCAGCAACAACAGAATCGCCGGCAGTTTGGTGCGCCAGGCGAGCCACTGAGAGAGCACGCCGACGACGATAATGGTGACAAGGCCGAGTAGAGGAGAGAACTCCACAGGGATCTCCGTACGAAAAGGACCGCTGAGACGGCCGAGCCACGGCCGCTTCAGCGGTCCCGTTAGCGAAGATGTTCGCTCAAGGCAATCGCCCCTCCCCTCGGAGGAGCGAGGCCTTACCTGTCGAGGGGTCAGTTTCCGGAGCAAGCGAACAAGCCATCCCCATTGACCTTGGTCCCGGCGTTGTTCTCGATGGTGACATTGCTGCACGGCTCAATGCGGCTATTTGAGCCCACTATGATGCCGGTCCCACCGCTCCCCTCGATCCGAACGTCGGAAAGAGCGACCTTCGATTCCTGGTGGACGAACAGATTTGAGCGTGTATCGGAGATAAACCAGTCTGACTCTCCCCCGTAGAGAATGGCGGCGTTTTTGATGACATTGTCGGAGCTGAGCGTGTTGGCGAAGCGAATGCCTTGCCAGTAGCCTTGGACTTCTTCGCCGTTTGCTGCTGTGAATGTAATGCGTTCCGCTCCAGAGGCGTCGGCCCTCAAGGTGCCGCCGTTGACCTCAATTCCTTTGTTTTGTCCCATCTCCAAGGTGATCCCCGGTGACAGGGTCAGGCCAGCCTCGACTTTGACCCGTTTGATGATCCGGTAGCCGATACCGAGCGACGGCCAGGTCTGGTCCGTGTTGATTGTGCTACCGCTCCCATCCGAGGCTCCGACGACGACGTGGCTTTCGTCGTTGCCGCTGAAACTGACGTCTCCGCCGATCTTGCCGGTGAGGTTGGGTTGGAGTTGCATCGGCTGAGCATTGTCAATAAATGACGATGACTCGATGGTGAGGTTCGAATCCTCTCCGTCCGCATACAGCGCGGTTTCGGCGTTTTCGAGGAAGGTCGAATTCTGAATGTCGAGCGAGGACTCGGACCCTTCGACGAAGACGCCCGCCGTCGATTTGTAGGAGGCCCATGCGCCGCTGCCGGCGTATTCGACGGTGACCCAGTCGAAGCTGTTGGCGGTTGTCCGATTTTGGATGTAGACACCCTTCCAGTAGCCGCGGGTCTCTTCAACTCCGGTGAAGACGATGGGGTCTCCCTCGGTGCCCTCTGCGGTGAGCCCGCCATCGTTTTTGACCAATATGCCAGTATCCTGACCGAACTGAATGGTCACGCCCGGTTCAACCGTGAGCTCCCCTTTTGTGACACGCATTCCGTTTTCAGCCAGATAACAACCGGCTTCGATGGTCCCACCCTGATCGTAGTCCTTCTTCTCGATTGTCGCCGGGGCCGCGCAGGAGTTCCCTCCTGAATCGCCGAGGCCTCCGCACCCAGTAGTATACATGAGTAGACCGAACGTAATCGTCAGCGCTGAGAATTGGCGCAGTCGTTTCATCATCGCAATCCCTGCGTAAGAAAAAGCGAGTGACGAGCGTGAGTTTGGTGGCTCACGTGAGATCAAGCGACATGTGGTTGGTCACCTTTGACCATATGGACCACTGCCGAGATTGGCAATGCGGTCCCATCCACCCGAATTGTCGCATCGCAGGGGTTTGACGCGCTGACTTGAACTTTATTCAAAGCCAACTTCATTCCGTCGACTCACCGTCGACTTTTTCGCGGTAGGAATCGAGCAGGTCGCCTTTGAGTTCCTCGGGGGCCTCTTCTTCGGGGTGTTCTCTCCATCGCTCCCCCAGCTCGCCCATCAGATCGGCGACATCCCGCATCTGTTGCAGATAGGTCTTGCAGTGGTCGCACAGAAAGGCATGCAGCCACATCTGGATCCGTTCGCCGAAGGGCAGGGTCCCCTCGATGTACTCGCCGACCTCGTCGGTGAATTCCTCGCACGACATCATGAGCGTACCTCTCCCGGCACGACCGCGGCGTCTTCGAGGGTCTCTCGAATCTTCGCACGCCCGCGGTGCAAAAGGACCCGTTGATTCGCCTTGGATACGTCGAGAATCTCGCAGGTCTCCTCAGAGCTCAGACCCTGAACGTCGCGCAGCATCACCGCAGCCCGTTGACGTGCAGGAAGTTCATCCATCGCTGCTTGGACGTGTTCCAAAAACTGGGTCTTCATCGCCTCGTCTTCGGGGTCGAGCTGCAGCGCCCGTGGCGGGGCCTGCCATCGCCCCTCGGCGTCGAAACGCTCCGTCATGTGGCCAGCCGATTCCTCGATGGGTTCCTCCATGATCGTCGACCAGGGCTTTTCGCGCTGGTCGGATCTGCGCCGTTGGCGTGCCAGATTCGCCAGAATACCGAAGATCCAGGTCTTGAGTTTTGAACGGCCTTCAAAGGTGTCGAGTTTATCGATCACGACTCGCCACGTCTCTTGGACCAGTTCTTCGGCCGACGATTCATCCGAGACGAAGGTCTCGGCCAGCCGGATCATCGCGGCGTAGTGGCGATCGATGAGGGCTTCGAAGGCCTTCTCGTCGCCGGCTTTCAACCGCTCAATTATGTGGGCGTCATCGGACAAGGCCGCCCTCAATCATCGGATGGGTTCGACGGGTTCGGGGTTTCATCTTGCAGCGAGCGTGTATCAAACAATTCCGGGTTTATCACGGGTGCTCGCGGTTGGGAGTCCGTCTTTCTAGAAATTCCCGTGTAACGTTTTGGCGGCTCGGCGCACTGAATACATGCAGGAGGCAGTAGAGAGTCTACTCACCGATACATGGAGGATGCGATGCCGAAGACGAGAACGACCGCGATGCCCTGTAGCGAGCGCCACCCCGACGATGATTCGGATCTGGTCGAGCGAGCCCTCGACGGAGACACGGGTGCGTTCGAATCCCTGGTCTGTCGCCACTCGGGGGCGTTGTATCGAATGGCCCGCGGGATCGTCGGCGAGTCCGCCGCGCAGGACGTCTGGCAGAAGGCGATGGTCAAGATCCACGACAAGCTCGACACCCTCAACAACCCTTCGAGCTTTAAGAGCTGGGCCTACCGCCTCGTCAAAAACGAAGCGCTCATGGTCGTACGCCGCGAGAAGAGAAACGAGGAGATCGGTTTTGGCGACCTCGGTGAAGGGCGCGACGCCGAAGAGTACCACGAGTCGACGGCCCCCGACTGGCAGACCCGCGCCGACGAGGCCCTGAAGCATGCCGAGCTTGGCGACAAGATCGCAGAAGCCGTGGACGGACTCGAGTCGAAGTACCGCGTGCCGTTCGTACTTTATGAACTGGAGGGCGTCGATTTCGACGCTATCGGCGAGCGGCTGGGTCTGACCGCCGGCGGGGTGAAGACCCGTGTGCATCGAGCCCGCCTGCAACTTCGGGCGTCCCTGGAACGATATACCCGCGACGATCTTAAATGGAGTGCGTGATTTACCTTTCCTGATGTTTCGACGACGGAGGAAGAAGAGATGCTCAGCGACGAACAACAACGTCTGTGTGACGAAAACGAGACCGACTACTCCGACCTGAAGGCTCTTTATCTGAACTGCACGCTCAAGCCATCGCCCAAGCAGTCTCACACCCGCGGGCTGATCGACGTCTCGGCGGCGATCATGCGGGAGAATGACGTCGACGTGGAGATCCTGCGTCCGGCGGATTACGACATCCCGCAGGGTGTCTACCCCGACATGACCGAGCACGGCTTCGAGACCGATGACTGGCCCGAAATCCAGCAGAAGGTCATGGATGCCGACATTCTGGTGCTGGGTTCTCCCATCTGGCTCGGCGAGCGATCGTCGACCTGCTCGAAGGTCATCGAGCGGCTCTACGCCTCGTCGGGCGATCTCAACGATGACGGACAGTACGCCTACTACGACCGCGTCGGCGGCTGCATCGTCACCGGCAACGAAGACGGCGTAAAACAGGTGTCGACCAGCGTTCTGTATGCCCTCCAGCACATCGGCTACCTGATTCCCCCGCAGGCCGACGCCGGCTGGATCGGCGAAGCTGGCCCGGGACCCTCCTACCTGGACGAAGGCTCGGGTGGTCCGGAAAACGACTTCACTCAGCGCAACACCACCTTTTTGACCTGGAATCTCATGCACATGGGTCGGATGCTCAAGGACCAGGGCGGCATCCCGGCATACGGGAATCAGCGCTCCGAATGGGAGGCCGGCTGCCGGTTCGACCATCCGAATCCCGAGCATCGATAGACTCCGCAACACATTGGGGGGGATTTGAAACCGAGGAGCTGTCGAATGCACCTGTGCAGATGGAGTCAGCGAACCCATCACTTGTCTCGGAGGTGCTTCGATGTGTCGCCTGTACGGAATGGTCGCCACCCATCCGACCAAAGCGGAATGTGAACTGCTCGATGCCCAGAATTCACTGATCAACCAGGCCGAAGAGGATGCCCGGGGGCTTGAAAACCCGGACGGTTGGGGAATCGGGTATGTCCGCGGCGGCGAGGCGGACTGTCGCCGTCAGGTCGAACCGGCGAAATGCAGTGAGACCTTTCGTCGAGAGGCCGTCCAGAGTGATGCGGAATTGCTGATCGCCCACGTCCGTCGTGCCACGGTCGGCACCCCCAGCTTGAGCAACACCCATCCGTTCCGGCGGGTCAACTCTTTTCTGGCGCACAATGGCCACGTCGAAAATTTTGACGAGATACGTCCCCGGCTCACTGAGCACCTTCGGGAAGGCCAACGCCAGAGGATCGGGGGCTCGACCGACAGCGAACACATCTTTGAGCTGCTGCGTGCCGAGGTCTCCGCGGGGTCAACCCGGCCGGAGGCGCTCCGGCGTAGTGCAGCACTGTTGCGCGAATGGACCCGCGAGTCCGACTCGAAAGCGGAATTGGCCCTGAACCTTCTCTGGTCCGACGAGGACCAACTTGTGGGAACCAAACTGGGCCGGTCGCTGTGGTATCTTCAGCGAGATGAACCGCTCGAGTGTGAGATCTGTGGGCACCGACACGCCCACCCCGACAACGACGAGGCCTACCGCAGCGTGGTCATCGCCTCGGAACCCTTGACCGACGAACCCTGGCGAGAGGTGCCGGAGGCTTCGGCTTTTGCGGTGACCGAATCGATGGAACTGAAGATCGAAGGACTGTTTGCGTGAGAAAGAGGGTGTCGGAAGTGCCCAGGCTGACCATCGTCCTGCTTGCACTGACTTTACTCTGGATGCCTTCCAATTCGGTCGCATCCGAGGGCGAGGAGGCTGCCGAGGCCGACAGCCAGGAATCGTCGAATCCCCTTCCGGTCAACATCTCCGGCCACGCGATGTTTCGATACACGTGGTCGCTCGATCTGGACGATCCAAATGGCGCCGAGTTGTACAATCTTCGGCTCTATCTGGAACGGTCCTTCGAGGGGATCTCCTTGTACGCCGAGCCGCGGTTTCGCCAGACGCCTCTGCGGAGTTTCTCACCGTCGAACATCTGGGTCCAGGAGGCATGGGTCGCGTTCGATGAGTTCCATGACTCAGTGGGAACCCTGCGGGCCGGACTCATTTACAATCGAACGGGGCTATCCTGGGACCGCTCGTGGTTTGGGAACCTCGTCTATTTGAACGGATTGAAGCTCGACCCGGATTACGGCATCGAGGCGGTCGGGACGCCCGAATGGGATCTCGGCGGCAACGCCACCGCTGGACTCCACTACGGTCTCCAGTTCTTTCCGGTCGAGGATGGTCTGAACGGCTTTTTTGCTCCCTCGTTCAAACTCGATCGGCTGAACGCAACTCCCGCAGGCGGATGGCCGATCGATTTCGACAGTGCGCCGGGCTACACCGAACGCGACATCATCGTCGGAGAGATTGCCCCCACGCTGTCCATCGGAGACGTGTCGCTTCGTGCTGGACTGTCGGTGGCCCGGAGCCGACTTGTGCGCCAAGCGTCCGACGATTTCGCGGGGGCTCAGGGCCGGGAGTTGACCCTCGGAGTCAAAGGGGAACTCGGCTGGAAAGGGTTCTCCGTGCATGGAGAATGGCTTCGTCAACAGACCCGTGGGATCGACGTCTCATCGCAAGCCGACCAGCGAATCATCGAATACGGCTTGGCCGGATTGGCCTACACATGGTCGCGAGAAACCCGGTGGCTGCGGGACGTCGAACTGAGGGTCAATGGTTCCCATGTCCATTATCACTTCGCCGATGTCGACGAGTGGTTCGTCGCCCCGGGACTGCATGTGCGACTCCACAAATTGCTCGGTGTCACCGCCGAATATGTCCGCTGGGAATTCGCCGATCGTGAGGTCGTCGACCGGGTCGAGTGGATTCTTCACGCTTACTTCTGATCTGAGTAAAGCGCAGTCATGAATCTTCAGATTCTCCTGTGGACATCACTTCTCGTCTACGCCGTCGTCATGTTTGCACTGTCGCCGATGGCGACGACGGCCGCGGAGTTCTTTTCTGCCAAAGAGGACGGCAAACGCGAGATATCCACCGGGTTTCTGGTCGGCTCGGTGGTCATCAGTTGGCTGTTCGCCAAATCGATCACCAACGCCGCCAACCTCGGGGCTACCTACGGCCTCGTCGGAGCGGTCGCCTACGCGGCGTGGTACGTGACCATTCCCGTCGCCGGTCTCATCATCTACCGGTTGCGCGACCGACTGGGCGTCCAGAGCCTGTCGGGTTTCATTACCTCGAAGTACGGCCGCCTCGCGAGTCTGGGCTTTTTGACGGCTATTCTGATCCGGCTCTTCAACGAGGTCTGGTCCAACACGGCCGTGGTGGCCGCATATTTCGGCAGTGCGGGGAGTCCTGCCTACTACGCGGCGGCCGGGGCATTCGCGCTCGTGACCCTGGGCTACAGCCTTCGTGGCGGGCTCCGCTCGTCGGTCCTGACCGATGCGTTTCAGTGCGGTATGGCGGTGTTTCTGTTGGTCTTTGCACTGGCTCTGGTCATGCCCGATGCCGGCGTCGAGGCGACGGTGACCAGCGGGCAGTGGACGCTGAAGGGCGGCGTCGATCTGCTGCTGGTGGGGCTTCTTCAGGCCTTCAGCTACGGCTTCCACGACCCCGTCCTGACGGACCGGGGGTTCATCACCGAGCCAAAGAAGATGCTGCGCGGTTATCTGGGAGCCGGCGCCATCGCCGCGGCGTTCATTGTCCTGTTCGGCCTGATCGGCGTCCATGCTCATGTCACGGGCCTGAGCGTCGGCGAGGATGCACCGCTTCGTGTGGCCGAGGCGTTCGGCGTCTCGGTCCTGGCGGGAATGAGCGTAATGATGATGCTCAGTGCCGGCTCGACCCTCGACTCCACCCTCAGCTCGTTTAGCAAGGCGGTCGTACAGGACCTCGGCGGGGCAGCGACCCGGCCGTCGGCCCGACGGACCGTCCCTCTGGAAGCCTTCAGTCGATGGGTTCAGCGCAGAGATTCCGTGCGCCTGGGGCGCTGGGTGATGGTCGTGACCATTGTGATCGGGTCGCTGCCTCTCTATGCGGGCACGGAGATTTTGAAGGCCACGACGCTCAGCGGGACCATGGTGCTGGGACTCGCTCCCGTCTTCTTGTTCTGGTTCATCGACCGTGCCGGGCCCTTTGCCTTCCACCTGGCCTTCTGGCCGGGCGTCGTCGTCGGGGTTGTTCACGCTGCGGGATTGACTCCGGCGTGGCTGGCCGTCGGCTCCGGCGACTACGCGGAGCTGCTGGGCACAAATCTGGCCGGCTGCCTGATTGTCTTCGCCGGGTTCGGCGTCGGGACGCTGCTCGACGGGTGGGCTGAGACCGACTGATGCTGCTCGAAAAGCGTCCTTAAACGACGGGTTGAGCGCAAAAGCATATAAAGCCTACTTGATTGGTAGGCTTTATATGTATTAGGCTTCCGAAAGGGGGGCGTCGTCGATTTTCGCCAATTTTCGATACGGAGTGATCCATGACTGAAAGGACCAGCTTATCACGTCTCTTTTTTCTATTCGCCATCCTGCTGTTCGCCGTGGGATGCGGAGAAACGATCGATGGCCCCTCATCATCGGGGCCGACCGTGGACCCGGCCCCGTTGAACAACGAGGTCTACGTCGATGTCGAGACCTTCGAGCAATTCAGGGCCGACGGCGCGACCGTTCTCGATGTTCGCTCGAAGGAGGCCTACGAGCGGGGCCACGTGCCCGGGGCGGTGCACGCGTCATGGACGGCCTTCAAGGAAGATGACCGGGATGGTGCGTTTATCGAACAGGATCGCAGTCAGCTTCAGGAGGCGGCACGGGCACTCGGCATCGATCGAGACCGTAAGATCCTCGTCTACGGAAGCGCTCAGTCGACGCTGCCCTCGCGCCAGGCGTGGTCCCTGGAGTACATCGGCCACGGACAGGTCTACCAGTTGGATGGAGGGCTTGAGCGATGGAAGCAGCAGACAGAGGTCGAACTCTCGACTACGACGCCTGACGTCTCACCCGGGACGTTCAAGGTGGCCAAAAGGGACTCGATTTTGGCGACGGGCTCCGAAGTTCAGGCGGCTCTGGAGAGCGATGACCCGGTCGTCATCTTCGATGCACGAAGCCAGTCGGAGTACGAAGGGACCGATGACCGAGACAACCCTCGTCACGGCCACGTTCCGCAAGCGATCCACTACAACTGGAAGAACGTCTATCAGGCTGACGGGACGCTTCGGCCCAAGGACGAGCTCAGAGCAGAACTTCAGTCCAAGGGCCTGCTGAAGGAAGACGCCGTAATCATTCCTTACTGCCAGGGCGGCTTCCGCTCCTCGGTCGTCTACACGGTCCTGCGGTGGCTCGGGCGAGAGAACGTCCAGAACTACGATGGCTCCTGGTACCAGTACTCGCGCCGAGACGAGTGGGAGGTCGACGATTGAGGCGTGTGGATTGGGGGGCTACCGCGGCTCAGGGCGCGATGAATTCGGAATCATCCAGAAGATCCTGGTCGAAGGTCGCAACCTTCTCGCACCCTTCATCGATGGCGATATCGCGGATGAGATAATCCGCAAAATCGCCCTGGGAATCCCGGTAGGACTGAAGGGCTGACCGGACGAGAGCCCGGTCGCGGAATCGAACGTGGCGGGCGTCGAGCAGCTTGTTCAGGACGTCTGAAATCTCGGCCCGCGAGACGTTGTAGGCACTCTCCAGGACCCAGACACATTCGCAGAGTACGATATTCGAGAGGAAAACGTCGCCGCCTTGAGCAATCGTCGACTCGAAGAGATCGGCTGCGCGCTCGCACTGATGCCGGGGTTTGTCGCCCACGAGATATCTTACGAGGACGTTCGTATCGACTCCGATCATTGCTCTCCCCCCCGCTGTCGGACCACCTCTTTCATATCGTCGATCGACACGCCCTGGACGTCCGGGTCAATGCAGCCACGCAGCTCTCGGATGTCCCCGCGCTCGGGCTCCATGACGATTTCGCCATCTTCACGAACCTCGAAGTGCACCGAATCCCCCGGCTCGAGGTCGAATGCCTCTCGCAGTTCCTTGGGGATCGTGATCTGACCCTTCGATGTGATCTTCGCCGTCGCCATCTTCACCTCCTCGTAGAGCATTCTTACTTAAAGTAAGGAATACGGTCACGGCGTCAACATTCATTGCAGGGACCCGGCGGCGGCGCTACCCTCTTGAGTGTTGTGATAGAATGAGTTCGATGTTGTTTGCTGAGAGAGGGTACCGATGAGCGACGAGCAGCCGCAGTCTGACGACCAGGCACTTCAACCGCGTGGTGATGATGCACTGACGAGGGAGCGGGAGCGCTCCGGGTCGGTGATGGACGCGATGCGCCACCTGGAGAAAGAAGAGCTGGCACAATACTGTCGCGGTATCTCCGTGGACGGCGTCATCGCCCAGAGTGTGGAGGTCGAACTCAACCGCGGACAGACCTTCTGGGCCTCTAAGGGGACGCTTCTGGGCTACGGGCCCGAGATCGAGTGGCAGCTCAAGGTCCCCGGAGGCGCGGGGAAGGCCGTCAGCCGGGCACTGTCTGGCGAGGGGCTGTCGATGACGCACGTGATGGCCAAAGCGACCGGGGCGACGGCGATTCTGGGTGCCAATCAACCGGGGCAACTGGTGACCTGGGACCTCAGCAACGGAGACATCGTATGTACCCGCGGGACCTTCGTGGCGGCGTTGGGTGACGTCGACATCGACGTGACGACCGCCGGCAAGGCGGGCGCGGCGTTTTTCGGCGGCGCAGGGGTCTTCATGCAGCGGCTCTCCGGCGACGGGATCGTCATCCTGCACGGGTCGGGCGACTTCGTCGAAAAGGACCTGGATGCCGGCGAGAGCTTTCTGGTCTCCACCGGGAACCTGGCGGTCTTCTCCGGCGACGTCGACTACGACATCCGCCGTACCGGCGGGTGTCTCAAGTCGATCTTCGGCGGCGAAGGGATCTTCATGACCGAGATGACCGGACCGGGATGGGTGATGCTGCAGACCCTCAAGAAACTGCCTGCTCAAGGTGGCCAACAGGGGCAGTAGCTCAGCGGAAGTCGACTTCTCGACCCGTCCCTTCATCGGCCCTCACCACGCCCTGGCCCTTGTCTTCGCGGCGGTAAGCGAGCCGGCCGTTGACCCAAGTCTCGGTCGGCCATCCGGAGAGCGTGCGGCCGCGAAGCGGCGTCCATCCGCAGCGTGAAAACTGGTCGGCGTCGGTGACCTCGCGGGTCATCTCCGGGTCGATGAGCGTCAGATCGGCCCAGTTGCCCTCCTCGAGTCGTCCGCGCTCTTCGATGCCGTAGATCTCGGTGGGCCCGTGGCAGAGCCACTCGACGACCTGCTCCGGGCTGCACTTGTCGCGGTGAGCGGCGTCGAGCATCACCGGAAGCAACGTCTGGACGCCGGGCATGCCGCTGGGGGCCTTCCAGTAGGGCTGCTCCTTTTCTTCTGGCCGATGCGGCGCGTGGTCGGTCGCCATCATCTGCACGTCGCCGTCGTGCAGGGCCTGCCACATCCGCGCCTGCTCCTCGGGTGGACGAACGGGCGGGTTGACCTTCGCGTAGTTGCCCCACTTGTCGTACATCTCGGTGCTCATCACCAGGTGGTGAGGACAGACCTCGGCGGTGATCCGCGCGTCGGTGTCGGCCTGGTCGGCGGCCTCGCGAACCTCGGCCAAAGCCTCCATCTCTGCCCCGGTCGACGTGTGAAGGACGTGCACCTGACGGCCGAATTCGATTGCCAGCTCGCCTGCCAGCCGAATGGCGTCCGCGGCGGCCTTCGGGTCGCGGATCTCCGAATGGACTGCTGTGTCCGTGCGGTCCTTGAACTCTTCGCGGCGTGCATCGAGTCGGGCCTGATTTTCGGCGTGGACGCTGATCTGGCCGTCCCAGGCACCGAAGACTCGTCGCAGGTCCTCTTCCTTGTCGACGAGCAGGTTGCCCGTACTCATCGCCATGAAGATCTTGAGGGCGCAGACGCCATCGACGGTGTCGTAGGAATCGGTGTTGTCCGCGGTCGCGCCGTAGAAGAACCCGAAGTTGCAGCGAGTTTGCTCGCCGACGAGGTCACGCTTGTCGTCGAGAGACTGGGGCGTGATCGTCGCCGGGTCGACGTTGGGCATATCGAAGGCCGTGGTCACGCCCCCGGCGACGGCCGCCGCCGAGGCCGTGGTCCAGTCCTCCTTGTGGGTCAACCCTGGGGTCCGAAAGTGGACGTGGGCATCGATGATGCCGGGAAACAACCACCGACCGTTGCCTTCGACGACCTCATCGGATCCTGATCCGTCGACGTCACCGAGCTGCGCGATGCGGCCATTCTTGATCAGACAGTCGCCACGGTGGCGCCCGTCGGGGGTGAAGAGTTCGACGTCTTTGATCCAGGTCGTGGGGGTGTCCATGCAGATTCCAAACAAGCGCGAAGGGGAGGAGTCAACTTTCGGCGCCGGGAGCGTATCCGAGGGGGGTGATGACGTCAACGAAGGGTCAAGGAGGAGTCAAAGGGTGTGGTCGAAAGTGAAACTCCTCCGCAGTGCCAATCATCTTGGGAGCGAGGCTGTGAGTATTGGGTGCTGTGGGCGAAGACGGTGAGCGTTCGATGCCTTCATCTTGGATAAACAAACTGGAGCGACCCATCGGCTTCGTATTTGCAGGCGGAGCGAGCCTCGGGGCTGCGCAGGTGGGAATGGCCCGAGCCCTGGTCGAAGCCGGCATCGAGCCGGATATGATCGTTGGCACCTCTGTCGGGGCTCTGAACGGAAGTTTTCTCGCGCAAGGGTTCAGTGCCTCGAAGGTCGAGGAGCTCGAATCCGTGTGGCACGGCCTCACCCGTGAGACGGTCTTTCCCGGCATCAGCCTCATGCGGGCAATCAGATGGGTGGCTGGCGGGACCCATCATCTGGCCTCAAAAGAAGGGATCGAGCGGCTCGCCGAGTCGTATTTGCCCCGGAGCCATGCCGAGTTGTCCGTTCCGACGACGGTGGTAGCCAGCGATCTCGTCAGCGGTGATAAGGTGCTACTCAGTGATGGGGACCTTCGAAAGAACGTCGTCACCAGTGCATCGATCCCCTTCGTCTTCGAGCCGGCCACAGACGACGGCCGGATGCTCGTCGATGGCGGTGTGACCTCCAACGTCCCGGTCGTGCCGGCGCGTCAGAGTGGGGCAAAGTCGTTGATCGTGCTCGACCCGGGCTATCCTTGTGCTCTCGACCAGGTGCCCGACGATCTGCTCGGGTTTTCGATGCACATCCTCACATTGATGATCCGTCACCAATCCTACGGAGCACTGCATTTTTTGGCAGAGGACTCGCCGATCGTGTACCTTCCACCGCCGTGTCCAGTCGACGTCCCACCCCATGAGTTTCACCGAACCGACGAATTGATCGAGGCGGGATACAACCACGCGGTCGAATTCCTGGACGGTCTGTCCATCGACGGCCCGGGTATCTATGGGCACCCTCACTATCACGGTGAGGCGGCCGAGTTCGGGGTCGCCACTTCATGACCAGTCTACGCAATTAGGAAACATAGATGTCTTGGATTCAGACAATCGACGAAAGCGAGGCCAGTGGCGCGCTGCGAAAGGTCTACGACCGGATTTCCGACGAGCGCGGAAAGGTCTCCAATATCATGCGTATTCAGAGCCTGAATCCCGAGGCGATGGAGGCACATCTCGAGCTGTACAAGACCGTCGTCTACGGGGACAACGGATTGAGCCGCAAGGAACGTGAACTGGTTGCCACGGCCGTGTCTGTAGTCAATGGCTGTGAGTACTGCACGAACCATCACGCCGTCGCCCTTGGTAAATACTGGCGAGACGACGAGCGGCTCGGGCGATTTGTCGAAGACCTCCGGTCGGTCGAACTTCCACCGCGCAAACGGGCCCTGGTTGACTACGCCGAGGCGCTGACCGAGGCCCCCGATGAAGTCGGTCCCGACTCCGTCGATCGGCTGCGCGAGGCGGGGCTCGACGACGAGCAGATCCTCGCGACAGCGCTGGTTGTCGGATACTTCAATTTCGTCAACCGGCTCGCCGAGGGCCTCGGTGTGGCCTTCTCGCAGGCAGAAATGACCGGGTACGACTACTGAGCGGGCGAATCAGTCGTCGGAGGTGACGACGAGTTCGCCGACCATTCCGATCTGTTCATGGCCCGGGACCTGACAGGCGATTTTGTAGGTTCCGGGCTCGCCGGGACTCAACGTGATCGCCGTCTGTTTTCCGGGCTGGATACGGTCACTCTTTTTGTCGAGTTCCGGGATGGCCCAACTGTGGGTGACGTTCCCCTTGTTGACGAGCACGATTTTCAGTGTCGTCGACGAATCGATTTCAATTTTCTTCGGGCTGAAGTCGAAGTCGGTCGCTTCGACCGTGACGGTTCGGTCGGCGTCGGAGTTCTCTTGGTCGTCTGCTGCGACCAGGGGAGCCGGCGAAAGAAAAACGGTAGCTACAGCGATGGTCATGGTGGCCAAGATATCTCTCATTTTCCTTCCTCGTTTTCTTGAGACGACGTAAGAAATGGGCTGGTCAGTACCGTACGGAGGGAGGGCATGTCGCCCTCCCTCGGAACGCGTCAGTTTTCGCCGGTCGGCCCGTTCCATTCGAGTCCGTCGCCGAGGGTGTCGTTTTCGTACATGATGTGGATGAATGGCTGTTTTTTTCCGTTCGGCAACTCGAAGGCCGTCTTGACGGGCTCGTGCTTGGGGCCTTGAGGCGTGAAGGTCACGGGAAGGACGATGCAGTGGGTGTGGTGCATCTGACCTGCGATGGTCTCTTCCTTGTCCAGGGGCAGATCATCGTTGTGAGCGAGTTTGTAGTCCGTATCTCGGACGGTCTCGGTGGTCATGCAGTGCATCACCTTCTTCTTGTCGGCAACCTCGCCGTTGATCTTGACGTTGGCGATGGCCCAGAACGCGCCCCATGTGTAGACCTCGGGCATCAGGGGACTTCCGGTGCCGGTCGTCCCGTGGTGTTTGGAGTCGGTCACCACGCCGCCCTGCGTTTGATAGCCTGGAATGGGGGGCTGGACGACCAGCAGCGGCACGAGTTCGTATGCATTGCCTTGGGGGTCGGTAAACTCGATGCTCGCCTCGACTTCGTCGGCCGTCTTTATCGGTGGTCCTTTGTCTTGGCTCTGGCGGTCGATGTAGGTCAGATCCAGCGAGCTCTCCTCGACCGGAACCCCCTTGTTGCCGAACGGACCCGGCTTTTTTGTCCAGGCTTCACCGTCTTTGTACATACGCCCCTTCTCGGGCACTCCGAGCAGGATCGGCAGGTCCTTGATCAGTCGTTTGATCGGTTTCGGAGCATTCTCCGGCGGCGTCGCCGTCAACTTCGGATCCGCCTTGGTGCCAAAGTATGAGTCGAGCTTTCGCGGCCCTGGCAGGACCCAGTACGTGACCTTCCCTTCCTCCTGAGTCACGGTTGCCTCGACGTTTTTTGAAGATGGCATCTTCGATTTGTCGGCCTTCATCATCTTTTTCATCATCTTCTTCATCTTGGCGGCCTTCGATGTGCCGGCCTCGTCGGCCGAAGCCGAAGTCTGAGCCGCCGTCCGGTCCGCACGGTCGCCACCCTTGTCGGCCTTGTTTCCGGATGCGCATCCCGCGAGGACAAACGCGAACAAGCTGATCAGTGCAGCGGAACATCCAATTTGACGTGTCGACATCTGTGTTCCTCCAAATAAAGGGCAAAGCGGTTCTCGTTCACTTTCAGATCTTCTCGATTCCCCCACGTTTCGATGGTCCATAAGGGTGATGGAAAGCCGAGCCGACCCGTTTCAATTTCCCGACGCCACGCCGAGAACCACGCAGTCCGCCTTGCGCCACCGGCGATACCCAGAAGACGGCTTCCAGTTCCGCCGCCGAAACCTCCTGGCAAAAAGATCAGATCACCCAGGGCGAGCGGAAGATGGTGAAATCCTATCTTCGCGATCACATCGATAGCGTCTCGGAGTCCGGTCTCTTCCCGATTCCCGACCATGCAGAGTACCCCGAGGCAAAGGGCTTTTTCGCCGGGGTGACCTCGGAGATCTGGTCCTCAAAGGTCGACGGCTCGGTTGTCGGGTACTTGCAGGTGAAGTCCCGGCAGACGTAGGCCGTCGACTTTCCTTTCTTGGTCTCTTTTTTCTCCATCCAGGGGATCGTCTCTTTCCGGTTGGGGATCGAGGGGTCCTCGGTGCGCACCAGGACGGCGTTGGGCAGGAAGGTCTTGCGCCAGGTATTCATCATGGGATTGAGCGAATCTTCGGAGGGTTTCACAAACGCGATCTCGCGGGGTTTGGCATCGATGAAGTCCAGGGCGACGAGCATACGTGACAGACGAGCACCGCGGGTCTCCAGCGTTTCACCGAAGGCTTCGAGTACGTCTTTCCCACGTTTCTGAAACGACTCGTCCAGCGTGAACTGGTAGAGTTTGAAGAGATTCAGGGCGGCGTAGGAGTTGGAGGTCGGTGTGGAGCCATCGCGATCGCCCTTCTTTCGGGTGATGGGAACATCGGAGCCGGAGGCGGTCTGGTAGAATCCACCGTGCTTGTCGTCCCAGTAGTGCTCCAGGTGCTGGCGTTGCAGCTCCTCGGCCCCTTTCAGCCATCGGGTCTCGCTTGAAGCCTCGTACAGGTTCAGGAGGCCCGCGATGGCGAAGGCGAGTGCGGCCCGGGCGAAGGCCTCCAGCGCCAGCCCGTTCCACGCCGTGATGATGTTGTCATCGAGCGGCGGATTCGGGCGGTTTTCCCGGGCGATACGCAGCTTTTTGCGGGCCCGATCGAGTCGGTCGTCGACCGATCGAGGCCGAGTTCCTCGGCGACGGCGTCTCGCGACCGGGGCGTATGCAGAACGTTTTTGCCCTCATGGTTCCCGGAGTTGGTGACATTGTAATACGCGTTGACCAGCTCGGCCTGCTTGTCGGTCAGGACCTCCCGGATCTCGTCGGGCGACCAGAGGAAGAAGACGCCTTCTTTGAGCTTGCCTCCCGGCTTGACCCGGCTGTCGGCGTGGGTCGCGGCGTACAGTGCGCCCTCCTCGCTGACCATCTCCAGCGCGCGCTCTTCACCGGAACGTTTGTGATATCTCAGCAGAAACTGCAGCCTGGATGGCATGGGAAACTTGTTGCGCCGCCCTCACCCGACATCATGCGCACCGCACTCATGTAGCGGTCATCGATGTCCGGGCGCTGCTCCCGGTCGACCTTGATGGTGATGTAATGTTCATTGAGGTACTCGGCGATCTCGGCTTCGTCGAAGCTCTCCTTGGCCATGACGTGACACCAGTGACACGTCGAATACCCGACCGAAAGCAACACCGGTTTGTCTTAGGGGCTCGGCTTCTGTGGTTCGTCGGTCTGCTCGGCCGACTACCCCTCGGTCGTGGTTGGGGGCTTGTCGCAGGCGAGCAGGGTAGCCGTCACTAAAAAGAACGAGGTGAGTTTCTTCATCATAGCTGCGTGGCGGGGTTGAAAAGAGCCGCAGGACATCCATGGCAATGAGTACCTATGGAGATACGGATTGGGAGGCCGAAGATCTGGTTCAATCGACCTATGAGAGCGCCTTTCGGCGAGGAAAACTGATGTACATCGAAATTTTGTATTTCGACGGATGCCCCAATTACCGGGAAACACTCGAGCGGGTCCGGAACGTTGTCCGAAGGCTGGATGTCGAGGCCGACATCGAGACGACTGAAGTTGAGACGGACGAAGAGGCACGCGACTTGGGCTTTCGCGGCTCTCCGTCGGTTCGCGTGGAGGGCACAGATATCGAGCCGGATGTCGAAGGGCGGACGACGGTTGGACGCGGTTGTCGTGTCTACTCTACGGCGCGGGGCACGTCCGGCGTGCCACCTGTCGAGATGATCGAAGAGGCGATCACCTGACCCCCTCCGCCTTCGGTGACTAGAAGGTCACGACTTCGTAGCCATCATCGACGAGCGATTTAATGCTCGGATGGCCGTTGAAGTCGGCCAGAAAGTCGATGTCGCTCTGCTGGACTTCTTCGAAGACTCCGAAGGATTTCGAGCAGAATCGGCAGGCCCCGGCGATGCTACCCTTCACGGCATCGTAGATCGGGTGAGCATCGTGTTCGGGATCTTCGAGTTCCGGGATCCACTGCGTCCCAGCCCCGTCGAAGATCAGTTTGACGTCGTCTCCTTCGCCATTTTCGATGAATTCTCGGGTGGTCTCCAGGGCGTTGAAGACGCGGCCCAGGTCGGCGTGACTGTCGGTTCCGGCAAAGACGATCAGTGCTGTTTTGGACATGTTGCACTCCTTTTGAACGAACGGTGATTGTCAGTCAGACTTTGGAAGAATCGGTTCGAATCCGTTGTCGGTGCGCAGAACAGGTAGCAGGTGGAAGCCTCGCCTCAGCCCGGTGCGAATGAAGCCTTCGTAGCCGGTAATCGACTCGGTCATCGACGCCATCCAAGAGGCGATGTCGGCCGTGGCGCTCTCGTAGGCATCCAGAAAGGCGTCGGTGTAGGCGTCGGCCACGAGCAGCGCCGCGCCGATGTCGCCTCGATCGTTGCGGGCGTTTTTGGCCGGCTTCACGGTCGCCAGAAACGACTCGAGCGTCTCCGGGGTAAGGGTCGATACCTGGCGGCCCACATGCAGAACTTTTCCTTCGTTGTTCTGGGTGATCAGGTCGAAGAAGTCGCTCTCCCTGGAGTTCGGCCGCGGCAGCTCGCAGTAGAGGGTCGCCGTCGATGTCTCGGCCACCCAGTGGGTCAGATACTTCCAGTCCTCGAAGCGCTTGCGCTCCTCCATGTGTTGCGGCAGTTGCGTGAGCATCCACCGCAGGAGTCGATAAGTGGGGTCGCTTCGGTAGAGGTCGCGCCACACCGTCGAATCGCGAGCCGGGGCCTCGGCGCGAGCGTCGGCGGCCGGTTCGATCGACCAGGTGGAGTAGCGCATTCCCACGGTCGACGAGGAGGTCTCCTCGACCTCCTGACCCTCGGAGGAGGGAGAAATGTGGAAGGTCCGGTCCCTGAGTTCACGTCGGTAGGTGATGGTCGGAAAGTGGGTTTGACGCCGTTCGACGTGCACGGTCACCGAGCGGTCATCGATCCACGACTCCCAACTGTGTTCGGTGGGATCCGGCTCCCAGCCCTCCGAAAAGACCTCCAGAAGGTCGGTCCCCTGCTCGATGAAGAGATACGCCACGTCCTGACCGTCGCGAAGTTGGACGGCCCCGTCGAAATCGGCATCCCTCAGTCGGCGCACCAGCTCGACAATGTCGGTAAACGACGAGTCGAGGTCCTCGTGAAGACGATCCGGTTCGTACAGAGCCGAGGCGAGGTGTGGAATGCACCGATCTTCGAGGTCATCCGGCACCGGGTACAGGGTCGCTCGCGTCGTCTCCGGAAGCGACTCGTAGATGTGATCCCCGACGCTTCCGTCCTCGAGATCCACCGATGCGAAGATCAGCCCCTGGAAGATGAAAAATACTGAGTTTCCGAGCCGGGCGACGCCGGCAAAGGGGTCGGTGTGAAGAGGGGTCTCCAACAACTTCTCTAGCAATTCCTGCGTCGAGGAAGTGCCCAGGGACTTGCCGGGCCAGTTCAATACGGCGTTGACGACGAGTTCGACGGGTCGTGTGCCCGAGACCACGCAGGTGGGCGGTGACGTTTCGTCGGGTGAATCGAGGGCGGTATCTGGTTCGTTCGTCCAGGACAACGACTGCAGGGTGCCCGAGCCGTCGGAGTTGAACTCCTCGAGCGAGATCTTCATCTCCGCGGCGGAGGCGAATCGGTCGCTGGGGTTTTTGGCCAGCGCCCGGTGGACGACGGCTTCCAGGACTGGCGGCACCGTCGGATTCTGTGCGGTGATGTTGTCGGGGTCCTCGTTGACGATCTTCGTGCTGACGGTCGCAATATTCGAGCCGTCGAAGGGTGGGGTCCCGGTCAACATTTCGTACAGGATAACGCCGACCGAAAAGAGGTCGGAACGCTCGGTGACCTCGCCCTCCATGAGCTGTTCGGGCGACGAATACAGCGGCGTTCCCAGCACCTCGCCAGCCTGGGTTTTGACCAGGTCGGAATCCTTGACCTGCGCGATGCCGAAGTCGGTGAGTTTGATGCGGCCGTCGCGCTTGACCATGACATTGGCCGGTTTCACATCCCGATGGACGACGTCGTGGGAGTGGGCGGTCTCCAGCGCATCCAGGAGCTGGACCCCGATGTCGCAGACCCGGTCCGGATCGCAGGGTGCATTGTGTTCGATGACCTCGGCCAGGTCGTCGCCATCGATCCACTCCATGGCGATGTAGGATAGCCCGTTGACGTAGCCGAGTCGGTGCGTCGTAACGATTCCCGGATGAGAGAATGCGGCGCTGGCCCGCGCCTCCTGCAGGAATCGACGCGACGCTTCCATCGCCCCGTTCTCGGAGAGTCGGTCCAAAAAATCGGGGCGCAGGACCTTCAGGGCCACCTTCCGGTCCAGATTCAACTCCCGCGCCAAAAGGACCACACCCATCGAGCCGTGCCCGACGGTGCGCTCGACCTCGAACGGAAAGTCTTCGCTGGGTTCGGTGGGAAGCTTCATGGCTCGGTCACTCTCAATCGAGTCGAGGGCCGTCAACGCGGAGTCGGTGATTTCGTTACGATAGATGGTCAGCGGCGGATTCGGTTTCAATCTGACGAAAGTATGCCGGACTGAGGGTCGGGCAGACCTCAGCGACGCATCGCCAGCACCTGACGCAGGATCTTTTTGACCGTCAGGGTCAGCTTCGTGCGGTTGTAGTCATCGCCTGCCGACCGGATGCCGCCGGCGAGGGTGGGGTACGGATGAATGACGTCGGCCAATGCATCGAGGGTCATGTCGCCGCGCATTGCGACGGCGACTTCACTGATCAGGTCGCCGGCATGGGGACCGACGATGGTGGCCCCTTTGATGGTGCCGGAGCCGTCGACGTGGATTCGAATAAACCCGTCGGTCTCTCCCTCGACGATAGCGCGGTCGACGTCGGAGAGTGGGGTTGTGTAGGTCTCGAAGTCGACGCCTCGATCCTCGAGGTCCCGGGGATACAGCCCCACGTGGGCGACCTCCGGGTCCGTATAGGTACACCATGGGATGAGTAGGTCGTCGAACTTCTTGCGCCCGAAGAAGAGGGCGTTTTGGACCACCATCCGGGCCATGAAGTCGGCGGCATGGGTGAACTGATACCGCGTGGCGACATCGCCGACGGCGTAGATGTCCGAATTCGTCGTCTGGAGCCGCTGGTCGACGTCGATGCCCTTCTTCGAGCTGTACGAGACATCGGCGCGATCGAGCCCCAGGCCGTCGACATTTGGCCGCCGGCCGGCTGCCAACAACAGCCGGTCGAACGTAAATGTCTCGCCGTCAGCCAATCGAAGTCGGACCGCGTGGTCGTCCCCGTCGCCGGCTGGGCTGACGCGTTCGATATCGGCGCCCAGCCGAAAGTCGACGCCCTCGTCTTCCATGGCGGATTGAACGATATCAGCCGCGTCGCTCGGCTCCTTTGCCAGGATTCTATCCTGCAAGTCGAAGACCGTGACCTCGGAGCCGAGTCGACTGAAGGCCTGAGCCATCTCCGCGCCGATCGGCCCGGCGCCGATGATCCCGAATCGATCGGGCAACTTGGTCAAATTGAAGAGATTCTGGCTGGTCACATAGGAGGTCTCGTCGAGCCCTGGGATCGGCGGCGCTGCGGGTTTAGCGCCGGTGGCGACGCAGGCCTTGGCGAATTCGAGCTTCGTTCCGTCGACCTCCAGGGTGTTCGGCCCGACGAACTCGCCGTGACCCAGAAAGACATCCACCCCGAGCTCCCGGGCGAAGCGCTCGGCGGAATCGTGGTGCGAGATGTGAGCGCGGACCGAACGCACCCGCTTCATGACCTCCTGAAAGTCGACCTCGATGTCGCCGCGGACGTGGATGCCAAACTCCTGCGCGCCGCGCACCTCGGCCGCGGCTCGGCCCGCCCGAAGGATCGCCTTGGAAGGGACGCACCCGAAGTTGAGGCAATCGCCGCCCATCAGATGTTTTTCGACGAGGGCGACTTTGCCTCCCAGACCGGCGACGGCTGCGGCGGTCACCAGTCCGCCCGTTCCAGCGCCGACGACCACCATGTTGTAACGGGGCTCCGGGTCCGGATTGACCCAGTCGGGCGGGTGGACCTGGTCGAGCAACTCGACGTTTGCCTCATCCATCGGCTCGACGCCGATCTCCTCCAGGTCTTCGGCCGATCGAAGGTCCACCTGCTCGGGCAGCCGAGCCTGCAGGCCCGCCGCGGAGTCCGACGGATCCGCGCCCGTCAGGAAATCCGCCCAGGAGGCGGGTCCGTCGCCTTCGCCCCGCGATCGATGCCCGTGATCCTCGTCCCAGGTGAATCGGTAGAAGAGATAATCGTCCTTGAACCGATGTTCCCGGGTGACGTGGTGAAACACGCCAGCTTCGAGGAGTAGATTTCCGATGCGCTCGGCTTCGTCGGTGCTGTCGGCCAGGCCAGAGTCGACGAGCCACTCGCACGCCTCGGAGCCGACGAAACAGTCCTCGTATTCCTTGAGGCGATAGGTGCGGTCCGAGACGTCGATGTTGTCTCGAAATTTGGCGACGAGCGAGTCGAGGGGGACGTCCGTGGAGTCATTCATGGCACAACGGGCCGCAGGGAAGTAATCAATCGCACACTCATGCATCGTTGCGACAGACGTTCATCCCCGGCTCGTTGTTTCAGATTCGTCCGCCTACCGCGGCATGATCCGGTAGTCGACGAGGGTCTCCACGACGCGGGTGCCTCGCAGTCGGAACTCGCGCATAACCACGCCGATGCCGCGGGCGAAGTAGCGGCTCATGCGGTGGATGCGGCCGAAGGGAACCTCGTCGTGAAGGGGGCCGACACCCTCGATGGAGATGCTGCCGAAGAACGACCCAGCAGGGGTCTCGATGCGGTTCCAGTTCGTGCCGACGGTGAAGGTCGGCGACCGCTCGGGCCAGGACCTACCGAGTTCCAGCGGGAATCGGTACACGGGAGTCTGTCGGCCCAGGTACGAGAGCAGCCAGTCCAGGTCATCGATGTTGCGACGGCACGGGCTTGGACATTCCCAGATACGTCTCGGGGTCACCAGCCAGTGGTGGTTGGCCTGGCTGAGATTGGCGTCGTTGTACTCCGAGCGCAGGTGCACCAGTCGACGGGTTCCGTATCGGTCGACCGATTCGACGGAGGTGGTCACGGTGGTGGCAGGCAAGGCCGATTGTGCCGGTGAATCGGGGGCATCGGCCCCGCTGTCGTCGGCGGCCGAGGCGGGCCGGCGCTCGTAGCGCCAGTAGTTTCCGACCTCCAGCGGAAACGGGTAGTCTGACGAGTCCAGAAGCGTCGTCTTCAGGTGAAGCCCGGCCTTCAGAAACACGTCGAGGCGGTGTCCCAGATGCATCGTCGACGCGACGCCGAGTCGAAGGTCCGGGTTCTGTGCGGCGTCGCCCGCCTGGCCGGCATCGGCACCGCTGTCGGGAGAGTCGCCGATGCGGATGATCTTGGGGATGCGAATCTCGAAGGTGGCGTCCTGGCCGACGAGGCCGACCTTCAGGGTGTTGTCCCAGTGCTGGACGACGCGTTCGTCTTCGTCAGCCACAGGTCCGTCGACCGTGCGGCCTTTGCCCAGCGCGAGGCCGCGAAATTCGAAGATCGAATCGAGCCCCTCGGCCGGGGCCTCGGAGGGGTTGTCGACGCGCAGGCGACGGCGCGTCTCGGCCGCCTTTCCCTGCTGGGTGTCCACGAATTTTCTGGCATCTTCGAGGCCGAGGTTCACCAGCGACGCGTAGTCGGCGGGCCCGACGAAGACGTGGTCCCAAAGCGAATCGTTGTCGGTGATCAACGCATCGAACAGGGCCTTTCCCAGCGCCTGCGTCGAATTCAGTCGGGGCAGCGTGTCGTCTTGCTCACCGGTCATCGACCCCCAGCGCCCGGCATCTCCGCGGGCTCCGATCTGGAGCTGGCGGCGCAATCGGCGCTCCCGGGTGGCGGCCGCCTCCGGGGAATGATCCGGGTCTTCGGTGTAGACCAGAGGCTTGAGCGGGCGCTCGTCGCGGGAGTCAGTCGCTGTTTTCTCTTCGGACGAACACCCCCACGGCCCGCTCATCGCAGCGGCGACGAGGAGGGCGGCAAAGACTGGGCGTTGGAAATCGGGGGTGAGCATGGTGTCAGTTTGAGACCATACAAAGAAAAGCGCGCAGCCGTGAAGCTGCGCGCTCTTCGTGGGATGCTGAAACAAGCGGGGTGGACGAGACTCGAACTCGCGACCTCCTGCGTGACAGGCAGGCGTTCTAACCAACTGAACTACCACCCCAGTGGTGCGGGCGCGGCAATGGGCGCACCTGGGATTGAACCAGGGACCTACTGCTTGTAAGGCAGCCGCTCTCCCACTGAGCTATACGCCCGTGGCGCGTCTTACCGCCGAGAGCGTGGCCCTCAGCGGGCGGCACAATCTATGTGCCGGCGCGTGCCGAGTCAAGAGCCAATCCGTCTCTGGCCCCTCGTCGGCGGCCGGGCTCGGCGCCCGAGCGACCGCTTCTCTAACCAGTGTGGCTGGCCCCTGTCAACCGGCATTCTTGTCACTGATACGACCGTTCGCCGAGTCCGATGGCCGAAGCCGACGATTCCGGCAGAGTTTCGTCGCCGGCGTCTTCGGCCGACTCCTCGTCACGCAGGACTTCCGGCGGCAGAAGCGGCCCCTGGAGTTGTTCGAAGAACATCTCGGGATTCTCCAGCGCGAGAGCTTCGCGCAGCACCTCGTCCATGTGCTCGACGGTGACGATCTCCAGGCCGCGTCGGATGCGCGAGGGGACCTCCTGCAGGTCCTTTTCGTTGGCCTCGGGGATGATCACCGTCTCGATGCCGGCACGATGGGCGGCGACGATCTTTTCTTTGAGTCCGCCGACCCGCATCACGCGTCCGCGGAGGGTGATCTCTCCGGTCATGGCGACCGTGCGTCGCACGGGCGTCTGGGTGAGTACGCTGACGATGCTGGTCGCCATCGTAATGCCGGCTGAGGGCCCGTCCTTGGGTAGCGCGCCCTCGGGAAAGTGGACGTGCAGGTCGACCTTCTCGTGGAACTCGGGGTTGAGTCCCATGTTTAGGGCCCGGGAGCGCACATAGCTCATCGCGGCGCGGGCCGACTCCTGCATCACGTCGCCCAGCTTGCCGGTGATGATCAACTTGCCCTTCCCGGGCATGACCGTGACCTCGCTGACGAGCATGACCCCGCCGTTTTGGGTCCAGGCCAGCCCGTTGGTCATGCCGATCTCATCGGACTCCTCGATCTCCTCTTCCTCGAACTGCGGCGCGCCCAGGTAGGTCGGCACCGTGCGCGCCCGGATCGTAAAGGTCTCCTGGTCGGAATCCTCCACGACTTTGCGCGCAATTTTCCGGCAGATCGAGCCGATCTCGCGCTCCAGATTCCGCACACCGGCTTCGCGAGTGTACTCCGATGCGATCCTATCGAGGGCGCTGGAGGTAAACGAGACATCGAGGTCGTCGAGGCCGGCGGCCTTGAGCCGTTTGGGCACCAGATACTGCCGGGCGATCTTTTCTTTTTCGTAGTCGGTGTATCCCGGGATCTCGATGATCTCCATGCGGTCCTGCAGCGGCGCCGGGATCGGCTCGAGCCGGTTGGCCGTGCAGATGAACATCACATCGGAGAGGTCGTAATCGAGGTCCAGGTAGTGGTCGTTGAAGGTCTCGTTTTGCTCCGGGTCCAGGACCTCGAGCATGGCGCTCGCCGGGTCGCCCCGGAAGTCCGAGGACATCTTGTCGACCTCGTCGAGCAAGAAGACCGGGTTCGAGGAGCCGGCCTTTTCGATCGACTGGATGATCTTGCCGGGCATCGACCCGATGTAGGTGCGCCGGTGACCGCGGATCTCGGCCTCGTCGCGCACGCCGCCCAGCGATAGTCGCACGAAGTTTCGATTGGTCGCCCGTGCGATCGACCGCCCCAGCGAGGTCTTTCCGACGCCCGGCGGTCCCACAAAACAGAGGATCGTCCCCGACGGGGCGTCCGACAGCGAGCGGACGGCCAGGTACTCGAGGATCCGGTCCTTGGGCCGCTCCAGTCCGTAGTGATCGTTCTCCAGGGTCTCTTCGGCCGCCTCGATGTCGAGCCGGTCGTCGGTCATCTCGAACCAGGGCAGCTCCAGGACCCGGTCGATGTAGTTGCGCACGACCGTCGCCTCGGCGCTCATCGGGCTCATCATCTTGAGCTTCTTGAGCTCACTCTTGAGCCGCTCTGTCGCCTCGTCGGGCAGCTCCTTTTGCTCGATGCGGTCCTCGAGCTCGGCCACTTCGTCGGCGAAGACGTCCTGGCGCTCCTGCATCTTCTGGTGGAGCTTCTTGGCCCGAGAGTCGTCGTCATCGTCGTCGCTGGCGGGCTTCTGGCTGCGGGATTCGGCCTTGCGCTCGGCCTCGACCTCGATTTCGTCCTGCAACAACTCGTAGAGTCGATCGAGTCGCTCGCGGGGATCGAAGGTCTCGAGCAGGTCCTGTTTGAGATCGAGATCCAGCGACAACTGGGCCGAGATGTGGTCGGCGATCTGGGACGGAGCGTCGACCTGTTCGAGCTGGCTGAGGGCGTCGGGCGGGATGCGTTTGTTGAGGTCGACGTAGGTCTCGAAGGCCGAGCGGACCGCCTCGACGATATCGTTGGGGATGTCGGTCGGCTCGGGGATCAGGACCGGGTCGTGCTGGACCTGAAGGTGGTCGTCGTCGGAGCGGAAATTCTGGGTCTTGGTCCGATGGTCCCCTTTGACCAGGACCTTGACCGTGCCGTTGGGCAGCCGGACAAGCTGGGCGATCCGCGCGACGGTCCCGACCTCGTGGAGGTCGTCCTCGGTGGGGTGCTCGATGTTTTGCTTCTGGACGACGAGCACGAGTTTTTTGTCGCGGTGCATCGCCTCTTCCAGCGCCCGAATACTCGGGGCCCGACCCACGATCAGCGGGGCCGTCATGTGCGGGAAGACCGCGATGTCGCGCAGGGGCAATACCGGCAGAAAACGTGCGTCGTCGCTGCCGTCACTCGATTGCGACATGGAGAGTCCTCGTCACTGCATCGATGGTGGGACGTGCGTGTCGCGCAGGCTACGCCGATTCGGCGATGACTTCTTCGAACTGAATCGACGAATGCTCCGCGTCTTCGATCATATCTTCGGTGATGCGGACCTCGGTGATGTCCGAGCGCCCGGGAAGTTCGTACATCAGATCGAGCATCACTCGCTCGAGGATCGTGCGCAGGCCGCGGGCCCCCGTATCGTGATCCAGGGCCGCCCGGGCGATGGCGCGCAACGCATCCTCTTCGAACTGCAGGTCGACACCGTCGATCTTAAACAGTTTTCGGTACTGGCGCACCAGAGCGTTTTTCGGCTCGGTCAGAATCCGCACCAGCGACTCCTCGTCGAGCTTCTGCAGCGTCGCTTCCGTGGGAATCCGCCCGACGAATTCCGGAATCAGGCCGTAGCGCATCAGGTCTTCGGGTTGCAGCGCCTGCAGCAGTTCGGTCGTCGAACGCTCGCGCTTCTCGGAGACGTCCGAGCCGAAGCCCATCTTCCGGTCACCGAGCCGCTGATTGATGATGTCGTCGAGCCCGGAGAACGCTCCGCCGCAGATAAACAGGATGTTCGTGGTGTCGATCTGCAGGAAGTCCTGCTGTGGGTGTTTGCGGCCACCCTTCGGCGGCACCGAGGCAACCGTGCCCTCGATGATCTTGAGCAGAGCCTGCTGGACGCCTTCGCCGGAGACGTCTCGGGTGATCGACGGGTTTTCACCCTTCCGGGCGACCTTGTCGATCTCGTCGATGTAGATGATCCCCTTGCTGGCGGCCTCGATGTCGCCGTCGGCGGCCTGCAGGAGATTGACGATGATGTTCTCGACGTCCTCTCCGACGTAGCCGGCCTCGGTCAGGCTGGTGGCGTCGGCGATGGTAAACGGGACATCCAACACCCTGGCCAGGGTCTGAGCCAACAGGGTCTTGCCGCTGCCGGTCGGCCCGATCAGCAGGATGTTCGACTTCTCGAGCTCGACGTCATCGCCCTCCTGGCTCGACTCGATTCGCTTGTAGTGATTGTGGACTGCCACCGAGAGGATCTTCTTGGCGCGCTCCTGAGAGATGACGTACTGGTCCAGAAAATCCTTGATCTCTGAGGGCGACGGCAATTCGGAGTGGTCGGTGCTCGACTCGTCGTGCTGCAGCTCCTCATCGATGATGTTGCCGCACAGGCCGATACATTCGTTGCAGATGTAGACCGTGGGGCCGGCGATCAGCTTCTGGACTTCGCGCTGGCTCTTGCCACAAAACGAACAGCTCAGGTTCGAGTGGCCCCCGCCGTTGTTTCCCTGGTTTGCCATGAGTCTACGTCCCGTAGTGCTGAAAGACGAGAACTGTCGTCTGTGATGGTACCCGAAACGCCGCGAGAGTTCAGCCCGCGCCGCCGAGCTTCTTGAACACGGCCCGTCTTGGACAGGCCCGATATACAAAAAACCGCGACGGTGCCGAAATTCCCGCCGCGGCAAGGGGAGCTACCCCTCGTGGGTCCCGTTCAGTCGTTGGGCTCCGGCGGGCGGTCGATGATCTCGTCGGCCAGCCCGTAGTCGACCGCCTCCTCGGCGCTCATGTAGTAGTCCCGGTCGGTGTCCTTGCGGATCCGCTCGATCTCTTGGCCGGTGTGGTCGGCCAGGATCTCGTTGATCCGCTCGCGCAGATTCAGGATCTCGTTGGCCTGGATATCGATGTCACTGGCCTGGCCGCTGACCCCGCCCATCATCGGCTGATGGATCAGCACACGAGCGTTCGGAAGCGTCAGACGACGCCCCGGCTCGCCGGCCGCCAGAAGGAGCGCCCCCATCGAGGCCGCCTGTCCCATACAGATGGTCGTGATCGGCGGCTGAATGTACTGCATCGTATCGTAGATGCCCAGTCCCGCGGTGACGCTTCCACCCGGCGAGTTGATGTACAAGAAGATCTCCTTTTCGGGATCTTCGCTCTCCAGAAACAGCATCTGGGCGATGATGCTGTTGGAGACCTGGTCGTTGACGCCGGTGCCAAGGAAGATGATGCGTTCCTTGAGGAGGCGGCTGAAGATGTCCCAGCCGCGCTCACCGCGGTGCGTCTCTTCGATTACCTGCGGAATGAAAGCCATGATTGGTCCCGTCGACGGTAGAGGTCGAATCTCAACGAAGAAAGGTAGGTCACACGGCCCTCAGGACAAGGGCCGTGGACCCGACTTTCTCAGTCTTCCTCGACCTCGGAGCTGTCTTCGTCGAGGCCGACGTCGGAGCTGTCCTCATCGAGGCCCGCATCGGAGCTGTCCTCGTCGAGGCCGACCGGCGCCGGCGTGTTCTGGCGCTGCTTCTCCTCGAATTCGGACCACGAGATCTCGTTGACCTCGGCCTCGTCCATCAGCAGGGTCTTCGTCTTCTCCATCAACGCCTGGTACTGCACCGACTGCATCTGCTGCGGGTCCTGCTCGGCGTAGTTTCGCAGTTGCTCGGCGTTGATCTGCGGATTGTGCTGCGCCTGATGCTCGAAGAAGGCGTTGAGGTCTTCTTCTCCGACCTCGAGGCCCTCTTTCTCGGCGATGGCCAGCAGGATGAACTCCGATTTGATCGACTTTTTGACCTCGTCTTCCATGTCGGCTTTGAGGTCCTCGATGTCGATCTCGAGGTCGTCGATGTCCAGACCCTGCTGCTGGAACATCTTCTTTCGCTGCTCGACCTCGCGTTCGAGCTGCTGCTCCAGGAATTTCGGCGGCACGTCGATGTCGTGGGCGTCGACCAATGCGTCGACCAGTTCGTCTTCGGCGACGTGCTCGGCGCGGTGGGACTTCTGGTCGGCGATCTGGTCGCGAATTTGGCCGCGAAGCTCCAGCATCGTCTCGGCCTCGCCGGTGTCCTTGGCGAACTCGTCGTTGAGTTCGGGGAGCACACGGGTTTTGACCGATTTAATCGTGAGCTGAAGCGTGATCGACTTGCCCTGAAGTGACTCCTCGGGGAAGGACTCCGGCAGTTCGATGGTCGCCTCGACCGTGTCGCTGAAGCCGGCGCCTTCGAGCGCCTCTTCGATGCCCGGCAGCGTCTGCCCGGCTCCGATCTCGACCTGCATGTCCTCGCCGGAGAACTCCTCCGGGTTGACGTCTTCGTCGTCGAGCGGCTTGAAGTCGATGGTCGCGACGTCACCTTCTTCGATGGTCTCGCGAAATTCGATCGGCTCGAGCGTGGCGAACTGCTCGCGCATCTGCTCGAGCTGCTCGTCGATCTCTTCGTCATCGACCTCCGGTTGCGGCGAGTCGACCTCCAGACCCATGTAACCGACCGGGTCGACGGCCGGGCTGATTTCGACGTAGACGTCGAAGTCCAGCGAGCCTTCGTCCTCGCCGGGCACCTGCGTGACCTCGGGCTGGCCGAGATGCAGGATGTCCTGGTCGAGGTCTTCGATGAACTGATCGATCTGGTCTCGGACCAGGTTTTCGATGACGTCACCCTGGACGCGCTGGCCGTATTTGCGCTTGATGACCGACATCGGGACGTTTCCCTTGCGGAATCCGTCCATGTCGGCGTTTTCGGCCAGCTCGTTGAGCGCCCGGTTCATCTCTTTGTTGTATTCTTCAAAGGGGACGCTGACGTGCGCCGTGCGGGTCATGTCGCCGGTTTCTTCGAGTTCGTAAGCCATGCAACGCTCCTGTACGCGCGTAGATAAATTCGAGTGCGTCGTCGTGTACGTGTCGGAATTCGGAAACGGGACGGCGGCCGTGATGCGGGCTCTCCGCCCGGAGGTGCCTCCGCATGAGTGAGCCAGGGAGGATTCGAACCTCCGACCGATGGATTAAGAATCCATTGCTCTACCAAGCTGAGCTACTGGCCCTCGCGGGGTCGACGACGCGGGTCGTCGACCGTGCGGGGAAGGGAGCGCGCCCGGCAGGATTTGAACCTGCGACTCACGGATTCGAAGTCCGCTGCTCTATCCAGGCTGAGCTACGGGCGCACAGATCGTAAAAAGGGTGGGCAACGGGACTTGAACCCGCGTCCTCCGGCACCACAAGCCGGCGCTCTAACCAGACTGAGCTATGCCCACCGCAGGGCCGTCGCCGGAATTTTGCTCCGGCGGCAATCGGATCGGGTAACTAATACGCGCCCGTGACACTGTCAAGGACGTTCGGCGCGCCGGTAAACCGACCAGTGAGGGCTTTTGAAGACGCGTTTGAAGGTGTCATTTTGACGCTGAATTCGGCCGGGTCCGCCACGGACGAGCACGTAGTTGTACCAGCCGAGATCTTCTCTGGGATTCACGTCGCCAGGCTTCCATTCCCAGCGTGGGGGGACGCGCGGCGGACGGTTGCCCTCTCGAAAGCGAAAGGGCGACTGTGGGAAGTCGGCGAAGGTGAACATCACGGCGCCGCCCTTGTGGGCCTGGTAGTAGGCCACGGCGTGCAAAAATGGCGAGAATCGGACGTGTCGCGAGCCGGTCCGAAACATCAGTCCCGCCACGCGCTGGCCCTCCGGGATCTCGTCGATAGCGGCCTGGAGCTCGCCGACTTCATCGCGGCTAAACGACTGGAAGCTGTCGGCGACCTGGTAGAACTGGACGCACGAGACGGCCACGAGCGCGGCGGCGGCCAGGACCTTCGGCCAGCGTGTCGGTTCGGGAAGTGCCGGCACGGCCAGGAGGATGCCGATGATGGCGAATCTGGGTGAGATCGGCCAGATCCAGTCGTACGACAACGGGAGCGCGAAGTAGGCGACCATCGCCAACGGCGCCATCATCGCTACCCGCTGTACCGGCGGCCACCAGGTGTCTGACGGCTTGTCTCGCTGGAGTCCCGCGCCGGTGATGACCACGAAGATGGCGACGAGGCCCACCAGTATCAGCAGGTGGTCGTCGAAGGCCTCGTGGGTGATATTCGTCGTCCAATCTGGCAACTGAGAAAACGCCTCTCGCCAGGGGCGAAACTGCGCGTCCTCTCCGACGGCTTTGGTCGCCGAGCTTCCCGCAGGACTGAAGAAAGTCCAGAGGATCGAGATGAGACCTGCCGGCAGCATCGGCAGCCAGCGCCAGAAGGTCTGGGGCGCCGAGTCTCGAAGTCCCAGCGTGGCCGCGCCGATGGCCAAAAACGCGAAGGGTACGACGTGCATAAAGAAGCAGACGATCCCGACGACTCCCAGCGAGATGGCGGTCTGTCGGGTGTACTCGTCGCGAAGTTTCGCACAGAGTCCCAGTCCCAGAAGCATAAGCGGGAGGGCCGCCGCGAAGTTGATGAATCCCAGAAGGACGAAGGGATTGTAGAGCAGCGGGACGGCGAAGAGGGCCAGAAACTGAGGGCGGTCGAGTTCGGCCAGCAGGTAGCGCAGGGCGTAGGGCGTCGTCGCCAGGCACGCCGTCAAAAAGAGGCGGTTGGCGACCTGGATTTCAACGATCCAGGAGAGCAGCCAGACCGCGCTGTAGTAGCCCAGGTACTGGGTCTGAAAGGGGGTGATTCGGAAGAAGTTCGACAGGTTCAGCGCCGGGTCGCCGTAGTCGGCGAGGACCCGGATGGCGGCCAGATGCTGGGGTAGATCTTGGAGGGGGAGCCAGTCGGGCAGCCAGATCGGAACGATGGCGGCCGCCACGAGTGCGGCGAGCCCGAGTTCCAGCAGCTTTCGGCGCAGGCTCATTTCAAACATCCGAATCCATGAACGCCACAAAAGCGCGCCCGGTAGGACTCGAACCTACGACCGGCGGCTTAGAAGGCCGCTGCTCTAATCCAACTGAGCTACGGGCGCTCCGCAACCCGCCGGAGCGGCGGGTGGAGGGGTTCCGGACGAACCGGAGTCGGGACGCCCGGATTTGAACCGGGGACCTCCTGCACCCAAAGCAGGCGCGCTACCATGCTGCGCCACGTCCCGTGGAGGGCGAACATATAGACGAACCCCGGGTGCGCTGCAATACCTCCGGCGCACCCGGCGTCTGTGGGAATCGATCAGGCGAGGAATTTTCCGTCGTCGGGCTCCGGACTCTCGGAGAGTGCCTCTTCGACCAGGCTGCGGGCGTCCTCGAGCCGGTTGTCCTGCACGAGAATGCGGATCTCACCCTCTTCGCCGGCGCTGACGGGAAAACCGGGATTCTCGTTTTTGCGCGTGTGGCAGCGGATGCCGTGATCCTCGAGGACATCGACCAGCAGTTCGACCTCGGCGAAGTTGGGGCTCGCGTACAGAGGCACCATCTCAAAGTCGGTGTCTTCCGGATCGTCTCCGGGTGTGCCCGGGGTCTTTTCGGTCTCGTCGGACATGGACATACCTCGTTCGTTGAGTTCAGTGAGAGTCCGTAGCTGAATGTAACGCCTGTGACGGCCCCGACAACCGATGTCGGGTGGCTACACGGCGCCGGTCACCGTGGGGGACGATCGGTAGAACAGAAAGAAGATGTAGCCCCCGTAGACCAGAAGCATCGCCACGCCCTCGGTGCGGCTGATGCGATCGCCGGTCTGAAGGATCGGAAAGATCAGGAGTGCCACGGCCAGCATCATCCAGATGTCGAAGTCCAGCACGTGGTCCTGCACGTGAATCGGCGCGATCAACGAGACCGTGCCCAGCACCAGCAGGATGTTAAACAGGTTCGAGCCGATGACGTTGCCCACCGAGATATCCGAGGCGTCGTTGAGCGCCGCCACCAGGCTGGTCGCCAGCTCGGGCAGGCTCGTGCCCAGAGCGACGATGCTGATGCCGATGACCAGGTCCGGCACCTCGAAGTAACGGGCGATCTCGACCGACGATTCGACCATCAGGTACGCCCCGCCGGCCAGAGCGGCGATCCCCAGGACGATGCGGACGATTTGCTTCCACATCGGATCCCGGGCGACGGCGTCGGGGTCGACCTCCTCGAGCTCCTCGGTCACCGCCGGTTCCTCGTTCGAGTCGCCGTACAGCGACGTCATATACGAGTACAGCAGGTACGCGACCATTCCGCCGGCCAAAATGGCACCATCCCACCGTGTGAGCATGTAGTGGTCGGCACCCCACAGGGTCTTGTCGAAGAGAATAAGCCCCAACAGCAGAAAGGAGGCGGCCAGCATCAGCGGATATTCTCTGCGCACCGCCTGCTCGGTTACCTTGATGGGACGCACCAGCGAGGCGCACCCCAGAATCAGGGCGATGTTGGCGATATTGCTGCCGATGATGTTTCCGATCGAGATCGAATCGGTCGCATCCGTATGCTCGATGGCGGCGGTCAGACAGACCAAAAGCTCGGGCGAGCTGGTGCCGAAGGCTACGACGGTCAGACCCACCACCAGCGGTTTGACCCCGAACTTCAACGCGATCCCGCTGGCACCGTCGACCAGGGCCTCCGCTCCGAAGTAGAGCAGGACGAGTCCAACCAGGAACAGAATGACTTCCAGCAGCATACGAGCGGTCCCGATAAGGATCGTGAGTGTGCCGACGGGTCGGCGCGCGCCGCACTTCCGCTAACCTGTAGACGGTGAAAATGTCCAGTGGCTGGGTTGATCCAGATTCACATGCGTCGAACTGTTCGTACGCACGCTCATGGGATGCATGAACTCCGACGGAGGATTGGCGACATGATTAATCTGGTCGAAGAAGCGACGTCTACAAATGACCTTGCGCTGGAGCACCGGCACGGCGCCGGGCACGGGGCCTGCTGGGTGGCCGATCGGCAGACGAAAGGGCGTGGACGCCGCGAGGTCGGCGGCGAGCGCCGGCAGTGGTTCTCGCCGGCCGGCTCGAATATTTACATGTCGGTCCTTCTACGCCCCGAGATGGAGCCGGAATCGGCCACGCCGATCACGTTGGCGGCGGGGCTGGGTGTGGCCGACGCGCTCGTCGAAGAGACCGGGTTGGATATCTGGTTGAAGTGGCCGAACGACCTCTTTGTCGGCGAGCGAAAACTCGGGGGCGTGCTCACCGAGGCGGCCATCGACGACGGGGAGTTGGACGCGATCATCTGCGGGCTGGGTCTGAACATCAATATCTCGGCCGATGAGGTCCCCGACGAGTTGAGCGACATCATGACGAGCGTGGCGATCGAGAGCGGTCGCCAGGCCGATCGGCTCAGGCTGGTCTTCGAGGTTCGGCGTCGGCTGGTCGAACGGTGTGACGCCTTCGCGGGCGGGGGTATCGAGGCGATCCTCGAGGATCTTCGAAGCTACGACCGGACCGCGGGTCGGCGCGTGGAGATCTCGCGCGACGGGGAGTGGGTCGACGGTACCTCGAAGGGGATCGGCGACCGGGGGCAGTTGACCGTGGAGGTCGACGGCCAGGTCACCGATGTGCAGGCCGGAGAGGTTCGGTTCCCGGAGCTTTAGGGTCTACGGCAGTTGGTCGAAGGAATCGGGGCTGCCGTCGTCGTTTTCGTCCCAGCCGACCCGGGCGCGGTTGCCCTGGTCGTCGTAATATTCGAAGACGTCGGCCTTCCCGTCGCCATCTTCGTCTCGCTCGACCCGAAGGAGCTGGCCCTCTTTGTCGTAGAATTTGACGATGGCGAAATCCTCCTTGAAATCGAGGCTCATCTTCTTGCGGGTGACGGTGCCGTCCTCGTAGAAAGCGACCAGGTCGACGGTGCCGTCCAGGTCGAGATCCATCTCCTCTTCGATCACGTCGCCCTCGGCATTCGGGTACTGCCACAGGTCGACCTTTCCATCGAAGTTCATGTCCCGCTCGATGCGGATCAGTTCGCCATTTTTGTTGATGAAGCGGCGTTGGTCGGCCTTCCCGTCTTCGTTGAGGTCAAAGGTTTTGACCTCGAGATTTTTCCTCGACAGATTTCGGTTTCTGCGGCGTTGCGTGGCCGGAGTCTTGGTCGCCTTCTTGAGTTTCTCGGAGTCGGAGGCGGCTGCATCCTTGTTTTTGTTGCAGGCCGTCAGACCCGCCGCAAGCAGGCTCATCAGGCACACGAGGATGATGGTTGGCCGGGGAACGCCTGTTCGGGAGATCTGTGTGGTCATACCAGTGGGACCCAGTCGGAGCGTGTTCGTATCGTCAGTATCAAGGAGTATCAGACCCGCCGATATACGGCAATCAATCCGAGACGTCGGACCGACCATTACATGCGCATCGAGATGTCGACCGCCGAGGCCGAGTGGGTCAACGCGCCCGAGGAGATGACATCGAGCCCCAGACCGCCCAGTTCCGGCAGCCGTTCGACCGTGATATTCCCGCTGGCTTCGACGACCACGCGCTTGTCGGCACGGCCACGGATGGTGTCGATGGCGGTGGCCATCTGCTCGGTCGTCATGTTGTCGAGCATGATGATGTCGGCGCCGGCCTCCAGAGCGGGCTCTATCTGATCGAGGCCTTCGCATTCGACCTCGATCTTGAGTGTGAAGGGGGCCTGGCGACGCACACGGTCGACCGCCTCGGCGATCCCTCCGGCCGCGGCGATGTGATTGTCCTTGATCATGGCCCCGCCACCCAGGTCGAATCGGTGGTTGGCCCCACCCCCGCAGCGCACCGCGTATTTATCGAGCTCCCGCCAGCCGGGAAGCGTCTTTCGGGTGTCGACGATGTGGGTCGTCGGATCGTCCAGGGCATCGACGAAGCGAGCCGTCTTTGTGGCCACGCCCGACATCCGTTGCACAAAATTCAGGGCGACGCGTTCGCCCCGAAGAAGCGAGGCCGTCGGCCCTTCGGCCTCGCCGAGCACATCGCCCGCCTCCAGCCGCTGCCCCTCGTCGGCTCGTTGCTGCCAGTCGATCGCCGGGTCGACCGTCTCGAAGACCTGCTCAAGGACGGGCCATCCCGCCAGGATCATCTCCTGTTTGGCCACGAGACGCGCCTCCGAATGGTGGTCTTCGTCGAAGGCGGCCGAAGATACATCAAAGCCGATGCGATCTTCGTCCAGGGCCCGGTCTACGAGCGAGCGGACATGGGGCGTCATCTGAAAGTGCATGGATCGTTACTCGTCTTCGGAGGTTTCGTCGCCCATGTTCGTGGCGATGGCTTGGATTGGCACCCCTCGGCGCAACAGCAGATCGGCGACGGCGCGCTTCATCACCGGGGCGCCGCTCAGAAAGACCACAACGTCGTCGAGATCCGGATCGTGGGCCTCGAAGGCGTGTTGTACGTAGCGGTGGCCGTCATCGGCTTCGGCCAAGTCGGCGGCGCACAGGTAGATCGTGGCACCTGCGCCTGTCCATTCGTCGAATTCCCGATCGAAGGCAAAATCATGGGACGCGGATTCGCCGTAGTAGATGGTGACCGATCGCGGAGCCAATTCGGGCCGGTCCTCCCACAGGTGCATGGCGGGACGGATGCTGGCCACACCGCTTCCCGTTACAAAGCAGTGAACGTCGGCTCCCGTTGCTCGCTGCATCGGATACCCCGGTCCCTCGGCCCCGCTGACCGATACCGAGTCTCCCGGTTTCAACCCGGCGATCGCCTGGCCGAGATCCGTGGCCTCATCGACCAGAAACTCCCACGCTCCATTGGCACGCGACGGCCCATTGGCGATGACCAGAAATCGGGGCTCCAGATTGTCGAGTCTGAGGGTCACGTACTGGCCGGGCGCGGTGAACGTCTCCGCGAGCGGGTCGGGAACCGCCAGGCGCAGTCCCAGGTACGAGGCCCCTTCGTCCCACATGGCATCGATGGTGGCGGAATGGACCGTGCGATCGGTCTCCAGGGGGATCGTCGGTGTCGCTTCGACAATCGTGTCGACGCGTTGTGCAAGGTCTCTTTCGTCCAACGTCTCCTCGCGGCCGTCGGTCGGGGTGCGATCTACGGTATCATTGATAGTCAGTGGGTGGCACCTCGTAAACCGGGCGAAGGTTTGCCTATTGAAATCCGGTGGGCTATGGTCCCGCCGACCAAGTTTCCTGCGACCGCTCGCGCGGACGACGACAAGGTATTACGCATGACTGCCCCGTATTTTCAGTTGCTCGGACATCTGCTCGCGGCCACTCACACCTGCGAGCACAACAAGGAGCTCGCCTCGGCGCTGGTCGGCCAGGGTCTCGGCCAGGACCAAATCAACAGCGGCGCCGAACTCGCTGAATTTGGCGCCTCGCTCCCCAATCGCAAGGTCGAGGAGACCGGCGACGAACGCATCGTCGAACACGGCGTCCACACCTCGGCGACCGAGGTGGAGATGTGGATGCAGACCGTCCGCTCCCGACTGCGCAACGAATCCGTCGCCGCCGCGCTCATCGAAAAGACCGGCGGCGAGGATCTGCACTCCGACGAACACGTCGTCGAGGTCGCAGCCCGCGCCCTACGTATGATGGGGATGCTGCGCACCAACGAGACGATTCACGATGCCATCGGGACCGGTCGCTCGACCCGCGACCTGCTGATCCGTGGAAACACCCTGATGAGCAAATTCTTCATCGCCGGCGACAAGCTGATGTCCCCCGGCTCCAAGGCCGATCCAGACGCCGAGGTCTTCCAGAAGATCGAGGACTTCGAACGCAAGGCCACCGAGTGGCTCCGCGACCTCGAAGAGGCCGTCGAGGGACTCACCGATCGCCCCGAACTGCTCGGTGAACTCGCCTTCCTCCCCGAAGGCGTCGGCCTGCCCACCGGCGGCACCGGCTACAGCATCACCCTCCATGAGCGCTCCGAAAAGCGCCCGCCCGACCCCAACGAAGAGGTCCGCCCCGACCCCTCCTGGACCATCGGCCGCCAGGGCCAGAACAAAGAAAATATGGGCAAGGGCTGGGTGGAACCCTCTTTTGATGAGTAATTGAGGATGTAGCACTCTGGAATCCCCGGCGGTACGTGTATCAACTCAGCACCGGAATCGAGTGGAACACGTTCTCGATCGTCTTCCCGTTTCCTGACATGAGGCTGGCTTCGCGGGCGTCGTCGATCGTGTCGTATTGATCGATGCCCATCGCTTCGAGGGCGTCTAGTTTTGGTGCGCCCACGAAGGCGATGTCGACGTGATTCATGGCCTTGGCGAGGACGAAGGCGCGCTGTTGGCCGCCGCGGGTCTCGACGGACTCGCGGCCCTCCAGGATGGCGTTGAGTCGCTCCGGCCCCCACATCATCGCCTCGCGGCACGCCTGCTCGCCGGCTCCCTGCCCGATGCCTTCCGGACAGCTCGCCTCCACGATGACCGTGCCGCCCTGTCGGATAGCGGGCCGGTCGATCAGCGCCACGTAGGTGGCGGCGCGGGAGGCTTGGTAGACGTTCTGCGCCTTTGATTCTGGCACCGGCAGATGAAGCCAGTCCAGCGGAGAATCGAGGTGCTCGAAGAATCGAATCCGAGCCAAGACGACGGCGTCTCCGAAGGCCGAGTCGATGGGCCCAAAGAAGGCCCTCGGCTTGTCCACTGAATCTTTTGAGGGCGCCGGGACGAGCTGGAGTCCGTCGATGGGTCCAAGGGCTTCGACTAACTCGTCCAGAATCTGGCGGAACGGATTGTCGTCGATGCCGCCGATGCGCGTTCTGGGATCTCGGAGTAAGTCCAGGCCGTGCATCATCGAGATCGTCTCGGCGCCGCCGCAGCCGATGGCCACGCCCTTCGTGCCGCCGGAAAAACCGGCGTACTGATGGGGCTCCACGGTCCCGACCGAGATCACTCGGTCGGAGTCCACAATCCACGGGTGCACGATGGCGGGCGCGTCTTCGTCGAGGACGACCAGATCGTCGGCTTGGGCATCGTGTTGGGCCAGCCGAGTACGGTGGGTTTTGGCGAGCCGGCGTAGGGACTGGACTTCGCGAGGTTCCACCGGCCGGTGGAGTCCGAGGCCGATCAGGATGCGCGCCTTCGCGCCTGCGTCATCGAGTCGGCGGAACAATGGCGCGAGCGCCGTGTAGTTCAGCGGCCGGGTGGCGTCGGGCACCACGACCGTGACCGTCGAGTCGGAGTAGAGCCCCGAGGAAAAATCCGCCTCCAGGGCATCTTTGACTGCGGCGGTCTGTCGGTTGGCTCCCGTGCTCATCGTTAGCCCTGTCCCGTCCTTCGCCGAGCCGTCTCGAGCAACGCCGTCGTCATTGCTTCGACGCCCAGGGGCAGGCAATCTTCGTCGACGTCGAAGGTCGGCGTGTGAAGTCCCGAGGTGATGCCTTCGGCCTCGTTGCGAATGCCTAAAAAGAGGTAGCAGCCGGGCACGCGCCGAGAGAAGGCCGAGAAATCCTCGGCGGCGAGCTGCGGGGGGAAGTCGACGAGCGTGCCGTCGGGCAGGGCGTCGCGCAGGATGTCGACCGTGGCCTCCTCGAGCTCGATGTCGTTGTGCACCGGGCGAGCGCCCTGAGTGAATGAAACGTCGGCCTCGGCGCCGAAGCCCTCGGCAATACGTTCTGCCATCTGTCGGATCTTGGTTTCGGCCGCGTCCGAGACCTCGGCCGAAAGCGACCTCAGAATGCCGGTCATTTTCGCGCGCTCGGGTAGGATGTTGTAGCTGTCGCCGGCCGAGATTTCGCCGAAGCTCAGCACACAGGCTTCGCGGGCGTCGGTCATCCGGCTGATGACCGACTGCAGCGACACGACGATCTGGCTGGCGACGAGCCCGGCGTCGACCCCTTCGTGCGGAAGGGCGCCGTGGGCCTTCTTTCCCGTAATCTCGATGTCGACCAGGCCCGAGCTCGCCCAGACGGGGCCGCCGGTATGGCCGATCGTGCCGACGTCGAGTGCCGGCTGGCAATGCAGCGCAAACATGGCGTCGACCTTCGGGTCATCCAGCACGCCCGCCAACGCCATCTTCTCGGCGCCCACCGGCTCGTCCTGTGGCGTCGCTTCCTCGGCCGGTTGGAAGATAAACTTCACCCGTCCCGCCAACTCATCGCGGCGACGCAGCACTTCGGCGGCGACACCCAGCCCGATGGTGGTGTGCACGTCGTGGCCGCAGGCGTGCATCACGCCCTCGTTGCGGCTGGTGTAATCCACATCGTTGGCCTCTTCGATCGGCAGGGCGTCGATGTCGGCGCGGTAGGCCAGTGTCGGCCCATCCTCCGCGCCCGGTGCGGTGCCCTCGACCAGCGCCACTACGCCGGTGCCGGCGACGACCTCGACTTCGTCGAAGCCGAATTCGGCAAGCCTTTCCTGTACATACCGGCTCGTCTCGCGTTCCTGATTCGACAGCTCCGGATGCGCGTGCAGGTGCCGGCGCATGTCGACGAGTTTGTCGCGGGTGATCGGCTTGGACATATCCTTGGTGGGTCGAGAGAATCGTCGCTGGGAGGGTCGGCCAGGCCCGAAGGCACGTCAACTCACCAAAATTAGCTCGCGGCGGCCGCGCAGTCGAACTGGTTTTCGATCCATTCGATTGTATTCGGCGGCACTGACTCGCGGCCGGACATGATCGCCACTCCGGCGTCGGTCAGCCCGAGCTGGCCGTCGGCAGCCTGGCGCAGATAGTCGCGGTCGACGCTGTGGCGCAGCAGATCGACAAGCTCCACCTGGGTCAGCGTCTCGAGCGCGCCCCAGGTCGAAAGGTCGTCGAATCCGCGGTTTTGGATCGCCTCGGATTCGGACCCTCGAAGCAGGGCGGCGACCGTCACAACGCCGGCATTCTCCCGAGTCCGTGCCACCGCAGAAAGCGCCTTGCGCAGGACCGTCTCCGGACCATCGTCGAAGTGTCCGCGCTCCGGTGGATGCATCATCGACTCGGCGCGTTCGCCGCAGGCGTCGCAGCGCCCGCACTGGTCACCAAAGCTCGGCGAGGCCCCGAAGTAGTGGAGCATGTAGGCCTGGCGGCAGCCCTTGCCCTTGGCGTAGTTGATGACGTCGTCCAGGTGCTTTTCGTTGACCTCGCGCTGCTGGCGCAATCGGTCCCAGTCGACTCTCAGGTCACGTTTTCGGGATCGGTCTTTGACCTCCACATACGGCCGATCCTGCTGCCAGCCGAAGTCCAGGTGCCCGGCCTTGCGCAATAGCTTCAACGATGTCTCGACCGCCCAGGAGTGTACATTCACGCCGCGACCGGAACGACTGATGTTCTCTGCAATTTGATCGGGACCGATCTCGTGGCGTCCCATCCCCTCGCGGGCGACTTCGCGCCAGACGGCCTCGACCACCGATGGTTCCGGGTACGAGTTTTCGATAAAAAAGTCGTGGATGCCGCGGTCCGATGAATCGTAGAGCATCAGACAGTGGGCTGGATCGCCGTCGCGGCCCGCGCGCCCGGCCTCCTGGTAGTACGCCTCCAGACTGCCGGTGATGTTGTAGTGGATGATGGTTCGGATGTCCGGTTTGTCGACGCCCATCCCGAAGGCATTGGTCGCCACCAACACCGGCAGGTCGCCCGCCATGAAGGCATCCTGCGTTTCGCTGCGCCGCCGACCCGACAAGCCGGCGTGGTAGGCCCCGACGACGAGACCGGCATCCTCCAATCCCTGCGAGACGTCTTCGACCTGCCGGCGGGTCGCACAGTAGACGACCGCCGACTCTCCGTGACGCGCCTCCAATACCTCGACGGCCTTCTCCATTTTACGCTTGTCGCCGGCGGTCTGATGGACGTCAAAGAAGAGGTTTGGCCGCTCGAACCCGCCGATGACGACTTCGGCATCCTCCAGGCCGAGCTGGTCGAGGATATCCTGTCGAACCTGCCGCGTCGCCGTGGCCGTCAGCGCCAACACCGGCGGCTCATCGAGCTCGTCACGCACATCGCCCAGCGCCAGGTAGTCGGGCCGAAAGTCGTGGCCCCAGTGGCTGATGCAGTGCGCCTCGTCGATGGCCAAAAGCCCGATGTTCGCCGACTGCGCTGCCTCCAAAAACCGGTCGCTTCGAAACCGCTCCGGCGCCACGTACACGATCCGAAACCGACCCGAGATCATCCCGTCGATCCGCCGGTTCCGCTCCCGCCGCGACATGTTCGAGTTGATGACCGTCGACGGGATATCCAGCGACTGCAGCCCCGCCAGTTGATCCTCCATCAGGGCGATCAGCGGCGACACCACCAGCACCGTTTTGTCCAGCAGACAGGCCGGCAATTGATAGCAGAGGCTCTTACCCGACCCCGTCGGCATGATCGCCAACTGGTCTTTCCCCTCGCCGACCGCGTCGATGATCTCGCGCTGCGCCGGCCGAAAGGACTCGTATCCAAAGATATTTTGAAGCGCGTCTTCCGGAGAATCTGCCAATTGAAACCCGTCGTCACCCATTGAAAGCCGTCACTGAAAAAATATTCACCACGACGCGCATCGTTTCTAACAATCTCCCGGCTGGTTGTCAGTCGTGGATCTTGGGGATGAGGTTGGATTGGTCGATTCTTGCGTCACCGAGTTGATGCCCGGGTTGCCAGGGGTATAATTCCGAAAGTGCCGCCGAGCACGAGTAGGACAATCCCACCGCCCAAGAGTCCGGTGCGCGCTGGAGATCTGTCTTTGACGACGACTTCCTCGATGTCGTCCGTTTTAATTCGAGTCGAAGCACGGTTTTTGGACTCCACCGTAAATCGCGCCATGTTTGCCTCGACGGACAGAGGGTGCTTGAACATTAGTTCTCGACCATCTTCAGTTCTTACGATGAGGTCAGCAGCGCCCAGTACCTCGTAAAGGCGGCCGTCCTCTCGCTCGACGTTGACGCGGCTCTTGACCTGAACACCGGGATTTCCAGAAACGGATTGGGCGGTTTCAGTCGCATTCAGCTTTTCCGCCTCGCTCGGCGGGATGTGGACGTAGTTGAAGCATCCCGTCGTCAGCAGGCTGAAGCACGCGATGGTGGCGACGGCGATGCTGCGGAGCGTACGTTTCGAGAATAGTGACATTTTTCCCTTCTTCTGATGTGTGCGGCCAACCGTCGAGTCTTCTCGTGGCAGGCGGCGGCGCACTGTCTAAGAATACGGCTTAGGGTGTTGAGCGACTATTTGCAGAGTTTCGGACGAGGAAGAATGTCGCCACGGAGACTGCGGCAACGCCGAAAACACCCCCGATGACAGCCTGTGTCGTCTTCTTTTCGTCCTTATCGTAGACTTCGACCTGCTCGATCTCGTCAGCGGAAAAAGAGGTTGCGGAGCGGTTCTTTCCCGCCACTTTTAGATTGCCCTGCTCGTAGTCGACGATGATGGGATGCTCAAAGCGAACCTCACCATCTTCGTCGGTCGTGACGATGAGATCTCCGGCCCCATTCATTCGATAGATGCGTCCATCATCGCGCTCCAGCTTGACCACATTCTTGTGAACCAATCCCCCAGCGCCAACTCCAAAGAAAACAAAAGGGTTCCAGACAAAAGCCTTATGAGTCTTGTTCAATTTTTCCGCTTGATCTGGCTTTATCTGTACCCGGTTGAAGCATCCCGCCGTCAGTAGGCTGAAGCAGGCGATGGTGGCGACGGCGATGCGGCGGAGCGTCGACTCTGAAAAAAGCGACATGTGAGTTCCCATCTCTCGGGCGGGCAGCGGGCTTGTCGATCGTGGGTAGTCTGAGGAATGAGTCGTTGCTTTGCAACGGACTATGCAGCTGGCTGGGGATCGCGAGGTTGGGATCGGCAGACGGCTGGAGATGCCGACACGGCCTTATTGGTCATTCAGCGATAGTCATCCCGGTCTCGCGCCGCGGAACGCGGCGCATCGAACCGGGCGATCACGCGGCGTGTCGCGCCTTGGCGCGCCGCCGCGGTCAAGGCAAAAGTATTCGGGTCGCGGATCGCGGCTTTGTGTCCGTCCTCGTGCGCTTGCGGGCCACTTCATTCCACCAAAAATCCTCGTCGAAATCAGTCCTTTTGAGCATTTCTTCTGTGCAGAGAAAGATGCTATTCTAGGGACTGTACTGGCCGCGTGTTCGATAGCCCCGGAGGCCCAGGATGGAATGGAGAGACAGAATTACGGTCGAGCCGGATGTCTGCCATGGGAAGGCGTGCATTCGTGGGACGCGGATTCCTGCTTCGGTCCTTCTCGACAATTTGGCCGAAGGAGTTTCAGTTGCTGAGATCCTCGAAGAGTATCCGTCCGTGTCGGAAGCGGATGTGTTGGCGGCCATCGCCTACGGCGCCGAACTTTCGCGTGAGCGAGTAATCGATTTCGATGCGCGCCCTAGGTAGAGGAGGAGTGATTGCGGGTGAAAATCGATGAAAATCTACCTGGCTCTGTAGCTGATTTGTTCGAGGAAGCCGGGATTGATGCGGAAACGGTTCTTTCCGAAGGGATGGGTGGCGCCTCCGACGAAAGCCTTGCGGAGGCGAGCCGACGTGAAGATAGAGTCTTGGTTTCGCTCGACACAGATTTTTCGAACATTCGTAGATATCCGCCGGCTGAATCCCCAGGTTACATCGTCCTTCGCCCAGAGACGCAGGATATTCGTTCGGTATTGCAATTGATTGATCGGTTAATTCCTGAAGTCCAGGAGAGCTTTGGGTCCGGTTCGCTGTGGATCGTGGAGCCGGAACGCATCCGCATTCGTGAGCAGAGCTGAGTGTCGAGGCAGGCTGGGGATGGCGAGGTCGTAGTTGGAAGCCGGCTGTGAATCGCGACTCTGGGTTCTGCAGCTGGCTGGAGATGCTGACACGGCCTTATTGGTCATTCAGCGATAGTCATCCCGGTCTCGCGCCGCGGAACGCGGCGCATCGAACCGGGCGATCACGCGGCGTGTCGCGCCTCGGCGCGCCGCCGCGGTCAAGGCAAAAGTGTCCAGTCTGCGGACCCCGTCATCCGTGCCTCGTCCCCGTTCCTCGTGCACCTGCTCGTGCCACGTCGTACGTCTCGTACGTCCTACGCGAGACGTGGAATCGTTCTGCGCGGAAATCGTCGTACGTCCTACGTCGTACGCGAGACGCGCCAACGCGATCCGCGACCCCAAGGAACATTTACCTTCCCCCACTCGTGTCATATACGAATGCTCACCTCGAGGCTCACTCATTCCCCTTTGAAAGGAGATTACCCATGAACGGCGGTGGCGGACTCAAGAATATGATGCGGCAGGCGCAGAACATGCAAAAGAAGATCGCCGAGGTGCAGGAGCGCATCGGCGAGGAGGAATTCGAAGCCTCCACCGGTGGCGGTGTGGTGACCGTGACGGTCAACGGCAACCAGGAGATGCTCGATATCTCCATCGACCCGGAGGTCATGGACCCCGACGACGTGGAGATGCTCGAAGAGATGGTCGTCGGCGCCACCAACCAGGCGCTGGAGAAGGCGGCCGAGAAGATGAACCAGGAAGTCGAGGACATCACCGGCGGCATGAACATCCCCGGTCTGACGTGACCGATCTGAACGGATTCACGTGAAGAGCGACGATCCCATCACCAATTTGGTCAGCGCCTTTGCCCGGCTGCCGGGTATCGGGGAGCGCACGGCCTCGCGGCTGGCGTTTTATGTGCTCAACGAGCCCGATTCTCTGGCCGACGACATCGCCGAGGCGCTTATGGCGGTCAAAGACCAGGTCAACCTGTGCGAGCGGTGTTGCAACCTGACGCAGGCCGAGACCTGTTCGATCTGTCGGGCGCCCGACCGCGACCACAGCACGATCTGTGTGGTCGCGAATGCGCAGGACCTGCGGGCCATCGAAAATACGGGCGAATTCGACGGCGCCTACCACGTCCTCCACGGGGTCATCAGCCCTCTGGAGGGCGTCGGCCCCGACGACATTCACATGTCGGAGCTTCTGGAACGGCTGCAATCGGCCGATGCCAATGGCGGCACCGAGGTCCAGGAGGTCATCGTGGCGACCAGCCCGTCGGTCGACGGCGAGGCGACGTCGCTGTATCTGTCCAAAGCGATCAAGCCGCTCGATATTCGAATTTCGCGCATCGCGTCGGGCGTGCCCATCGGAAGCGAGCTGGAGTACACCGACAAGTCGACGCTGTCGCGGGCGTTGTCCGAACGCCGGGAGCTGTGATTGCGTCGCCAGCTTCGAATGTGCTAGCGTCCGGGCTTGAGAGCAGGTGCCGCCGAGGGAGATCCCGCAAGGGAATGTGAGACCGTCGCGGACTGCCAGTTCCGAAGTTTGACGACGAGGAGTTGTGGAATGCTCAGCGGTCAGGTGATCTACGAGGAGGAGCACGATCGACTCGAAGACATCTGTGATCGTCTCGTCGAAGATGCCCTGGCCAAGGCGATTTTCATCGTCGACAAGGATGGCCAACTGATCACGGGAACCGGCGAGACCGAGGGCATCGATACGACCAGCCTCGCCTCGCTGGTCGCCGGATCCACCGCGGCCACCGGCGGCATCGCCGACATGCTCGGCGAAGAGCGGTTCCCCGTCCATTTCCACGAAGGGGAAGAGACCAACATCCACGTCTCGGTGATCCGTGACTCGATGATTCTCGTGGTCATCTTTGACGAGCGCTCCAGCCTCGGGCTCGTTCGGCTGCGGGTCAAGCGGGCATACAAGGAGATGGAAGATGTGATGGATTCCCTGGATGAAAAGCGCGAGTCGGACGACAACGAAGGGCCCGACCTATTTGGGGATATCTCCGATGACGATATTGACGACCTGGTCAACGACACCTTCGGTTGACCCCGACGCACCCCCTGCCAGTCCTCCTGAAAGAAGATGACAGACGTCCAAGACGTGCTATACACGCCCCGCCGGAGGACGAACGCCGGCCGCTGCCGGGGACGGCTACCTTCAATTGATAGTGCCAGTACTACGCCGACTTTCGGTCCATAGAAGGTCTCTATGTCGTTTATCAATTACAAGAAGCGAGAGATCATCCTGAAGATCGTGTACTACGGTCCGGGGCTCTCGGGTAAGACGACAAACATCAAATTTATCTACTCCAAGACCAACCCCGATGCTCGGGGAAAACTGGTCAATCTGGAGACGCAGCAGGAGCGGACGCTGTTCTTCGACTTTCTACCGCTGAGTCTGGCGGGCCTGCCCGGCTTCGAGACGCGGCTGCACCTGTATTCGGTGCCGGGCCAGCTCTTCTACAGCGCCAGCCGGAAGTTGATCATGAAGAACGCCGACGGCGTGGTCTTTGTGGCCGACTCTCAGCGGGCGCGAAAAGACGCCAATATCACGTCGATGGAGGACCTGGAGGAAAACCTGGAACACTACGGGGTCTCCAAAGATGAAATCCCCTTCGTGATTCAGTACAACAAGCGGGACCTCGACTCGAAGATGCCCGTCGAGGAGCTGCGCGAGGATCTGAATCCCGGCGGAAAATATCCCGATTTCAAGGCGCAGGCGATTCATCCGGAGGGTCCGGGTGTCTTCGACACTCTGAAGGCCTTGGTCAAACAAATCATCAAAGAACTCAAAGCATCCCAGAAATGAAATGAGCACCCAGCCCCTGTCGTCCAAAATCAAGGATCCCCACGCGAACAACGGTGGGGTCAACGCGATGAAGCCCGACGACGTCGACGGCAAAAAGGTCTTCATCGAGACGTACGGCTGCCAGATGAACCTGGCCGACAGCGAGCTGATGGGAGGCATCCTCGCCGAGGAGGGCTTCACGGCCGCCGACTCGATGGAGGAGTCCGACGTCATTCTGATCAACACGTGCGCCGTGCGCGAGAGCGCCGAGGACCGCGTCTTCGGCCGGCTGTCGCACCTGCTTCAGCACAAGCATGAAAACCCGGAACTTGTGCTGGGCGTGACGGGATGCATGGCGGAGAACCTGCGCGAAAAGATCGTCGAGAAGGCGCCGTACGTCGACCTCGTGGTCGGCCCCGACGCGTATCGCCGGCTGCCGGAGCTGGTGGCCGACGCCATGGAAGAGAACGCCGACCCGGTCATCGACGTCAAACTCGACCAGGACGAGGTCTACGAAGGCTTTTCGCCGAAGCGTGAAGACGGCGTCGGCGCCTGGGTCTCGGTGCAGCGCGGCTGCGACAAGTTTTGCACATTCTGTATCGTCCCGTTCACACGGGGTCGCGAGCGCGGTGTGCCGCCCGAAGAGGTCGTCCGCCAGTGTAAGGACATCGCCGAGCGCGGGTTCAAAAAAGTCACGCTGCTGGGCCAGACGGTCAACTCCTACGAATACGAGGATACGGACTTCGCGGATCTGCTCGAGATGATCGTCCCGATCGACGGGATCGAGCGGATTCGGTTTACCTCGCCGTACCCGATCGACTTCACCGACAAGCTGATTGACACGATCGCCCGGCACGACGAGGTCTGCAATTACCTGCACCTGCCGATGCAGTCGGCCTCGAACGAGGTGCTCGAGCGGATGCGCCGTCAGTACACCGTCGAAGAGTACGTCGACCTGGTCGAGCGAATGCGCGAGCGGATCGACGGCCTGGCGCTGTCGACAGACATCATCGTCGGCTTCCCCGGCGAGACCGACGAGCAGTTCCAGCAGACCAAGGATCTGATGGAGGAGCTTCGCTTCGACTTCGCCTACATGTTCAAGTACTCCGAGCGCTCCAAGACGTACGCCGAGCGCGAGATGGAGGACGACGTGCCGGAGTCGGTCAAAAAGGAGCGGCTGACATCGATTATCGAGATGCAGGAGGACATCAGCCGCGAGATCTGCGAGTCCCGCATCGGCACCACCCAAGAGGTGCTGGTTGAAGGGCCCAGCAAGCGCGACGACTCCGAGCTCAGCGGCCGGACCGACGATTTCAAGACCACGGTCTTCCCGCGGCCCGCAGACGACTCGATCGAGGCCGGCGACTTCGTCGACGTCGATATCACCGACTGCACCAGCCACACCCTCCTGGGTGAACTCTCGGGCTGATCGAGCGGTTTGACGATCCTTACTCAATCGAAGTAATGGGGAGGGGCGAACAATTGAAGGCCCCTCACCTTTGTCTGTAACTATTCCGGCCTACGGCCGGTCCCTCGACACAGGATTGGTTCATGTCGCGAGACTTTATCTTTACGTCTGAATCCGTCTCTGAAGGTCACCCCGACAAGGTCGCCGATCAGATATCCGACGGCGTCCTCGATGCGATCCTCGAGAAAGACCCGAACGCCCGGGTCGCCTGCGAGAGCATCGTCAATACCGGGATGGCACTCGTCTTCGGTGAGATCACCACCGAGGCCTACGTCGACATGTCAGAGATCGCCCGCCAGACGATTGGAGATATCGGTTACACCGATCCCGATTTTGGCTTCGACCATCGCGCCTGTTCGGTCATGACGGCGATCGACGAGCAAGCTCAGGACATCGCCCAGGGCGTCGACGCCAGCGATGACAAAGAACAGGGCGCCGGCGACCAGGGTCTGATGTTCGGGTACGCGTCCAACGAGACCGACGAGCTGATGCCGATGCCGATCATGATGTCGCACAAGCTGGTGCGACGTTTGGCGGACGTGCGACGGGCCGACAACGGCATCGATTTTCTGGGCCCCGACAGCAAGAGCCAGGTGACGGTGCGCTATGAAGACGACAAACCCGTAGCGATCGACGCCGTGGTCCTGTCGACCCAACATCGTGAGAGTTCCACGCTCGATCAGGTCAAGACGGCGGTGATGGATACGACCATCAAGGAAGTCATCCCCGAGCACCTGCTCCACGACGGAACGAAGTTCCACATCAATCCGACCGGTCGATTCGTCGAGGGTGGACCGAAGGCCGACGGCGGACTGACGGGACGCAAGATCATCGTCGATACCTACGGCGGCATGGGCAAGCACGGCGGCGGCGCCTTCAGCGGGAAAGACCCCAGCAAGGTCGACCGCTCGGCGGCCTATCAGTGCCGTTACATCGCCAAGAACCTCGTGGCCGCCGGCCTGGCCGACCGCTGCGACGTCCAGCTCGCCTACGCCATCGGCGTGCCCGAGCCGGTCAGTGTGATGGTCAACACCTACGGCACCGGCGCGGTTGCCGAGGCGGAGATCGAGCAGGCGATTCCCGAGGTCTTTGCCCTCAAGCCGGCGGACATCATCCGCGAGCTGGGTCTGCTGACCGATCCGAACTACAAGGAGACCGCCGCGTACGGTCACTTCGGCTGGGATGGCTACGCCTGGGAAGAGACCGACAAAACCGACCAGCTCGAAGACATGCTTCTGTAGAGCTGGGTTTGTGGGACAATCGTGACCGGCGCCGACTTTGATTTCGGCGCCGGTTGCGGCACAATGGGGCCGATTCAAACCGAATGGTCAGACCGGTCCCAGCCCCCGAGGACGATGAAGTCGACTTCCTGCGCGTGCCTGCTCTCCTTTCTATTCCTCTTCGGCGTCGCAGCCTGCGGCTCCGAATCCGACGGGCCGGAACATCCGGCCCAATGCAACGACCCGACCGCCTGGTCCGAGGGTCAGACTCTCTTCGAAGACACCAGCGACGAGTGGGGCCTGCCCGATCTGGGTGCCGATGGCGTGCGGATCACCGCCGTTGATTTCAACGGCGACAACTGGGCCGACTTGGCCGTGCGTCACGCCGCGGCGAGCCGCAACGACTACGAGGGCGGCCGCACGTTCTGGTTGCTCAAAAATAACCAGGGCGAATCCTTCGAGGATGTGACGCAATCTTCGGGGATTCTGCAGCGCCGAGACGGTGCCGACGGGTCCCGCAAAGCCGAGGTCGTCGCCTGGGCCGACGTCAACAATGACGGTCGTATCGACGCGTACACGGGCTTCAATCGACCGCAGGGCGGAGGCGGAGACACCGCCGAGATCATGCTCAACGACGGCGACGGGACCTTCAGCCTGGCACCTGCCGACAACGACCTTCGCCGGTCCGGTTCGGTGGACATGCCGGCCGGAGCGAGCTTCGTCGACTACAACCGTGACGGAAACGTCGACCTGTGGGTGGCCCAGTACGCTAGCGACGCGCCGCTGCAGGATCGACTCTACCGCGGCGAGGGTGACGGGACCTTCACCGAAGTGACCTCGCAGGTGGGATTGGCGACCGATCCGTGGCAGAACCTTCAGGAGCTCAACCAGGCCGAGGCTCATACCCAGGCATGGAGCGGCGCGGCCTGTGACCTCAACGACGACGGTTCGCCCGAACTCCTGTCGGCCTCCTACGGTCGCGCGCCGAACCACCTCTGGCGAGCCGACTCGGCAGGCGAGGGAAGCGTCACCTTTTCGAACATCTCCGTCGACAGCGGCTACGCCTACGACGACCGGATGGACTGGCACGACAATGCCTCGGCGCGTTGCTACTGCGAGCTAAATCCCGGGGCCGCCGAGTGCGGCGACGTGCCGCCGCCGGAGCAGATTCGGTGCCAAAGCGAGGACGACGCGTTTCGTTGGAACCACATGTTCGACCGCGAGCCCTTCCGGCTGGGCGGTAACAGCGGTACGACCGTCTGCGCGGACATCGATGCCGACGGCAGTATGGACCTGCTCACGACCGAGATCGTCCACTGGGACGTCGGCTCTTCGAGCGATCCCAGTGAGATTCTCTACAACTCCGACGGCGACTCGATCGTCTTCGAGCGACCGGGACGACAGGCGACGGGTCTGACTCGCGAACACCAGCTTCAGGCCTGGAACGAAGGCGACATCACCGCGGGAGTGTTCGACGCCGACAACGATGCTCGGCCCGACATCTACATCGGCTCGACCGACTATCCGGGAACCCGAGGGCATCTGTGGCGACAGACTCCCGATGGCACCTACACAAAAGTCCCCAAAGGCCCCGGTATCGACCATACGAGTAGTCACGGCATCGGCCTGGCCGACTTCGACCACGACGGCGATGTCGATGTGGTCGTCGGCCACTCCGACAACCGGTGCGGCAGTGGGGACCACTGCTACCCAGATGGCGACCACCACGTCCGGATGTTCGAGAATCAATTGGGTCAACAAGGGAACTGGCTGCAGCTTCAGTTGTCTGGTTCACAGGGGACCAATGGGTCCGCCATCGGTGCCCGGGTGACGGTGACCACCGAGCGCGGCACCCAGACTCAGGATGTCGGCGGCGGCCACGGCCACTACGGCATCCAGCACAGCCAGCGGCTGCACTTCGGGCTCGGCGAGGCCTGCGAGGCGGAGGTCACAGTCCGATGGCCGAACCAGGAGCTGACGACCGAGATCTTTACGCTCAAGGGCGGTCGCGCCTACTCGCTGACACAAGGTGGCGAACCGACGCCGATAGATTAGACCCCCGGCAATCAGTCGGGGGAGACAACTGCGAGCACGCTGACGGAGATATTCTATGATGTGGTTGAATGGTGAAGCTGGCTCGACGATCAGACGTGCGGCGGTGGTGTGTGCTATCTCGCTGGTCGGACTCCTCGTGTGGACCGGCGGTTGCAGCGGCGACGGCGGCGTCGACAAGCCCGATGGACAGGGCTCTGCGACCTCCTCGGGCTTTCGGTCTCAGGGGGCATCCGCCGAGGACGGCGAATCGACCTCCGGGCTTCAGTTCAACCTCTCGTCGCTCGAATCAAAGGCGCCCGAGGCCGACGGAGCGCGCACGGTCGATGGCACGCCGCTGTCGGCCGAAGAGACCCAGGCCCTTCTGGATCGCCTTCCCCCACTGGCCGACACCAGCAGTGAGGAGACCTCCTTTGCCTTCCGCGGCCGTTCCAAACCGGCGCCGCGAGCCGGCGAGACGATCTCGACGGTCTTCCCGCCCGAAGAATCCGAGGAGAGGCCCGACGAGCCATCGGCCGATCAACCGCCCAGCATCGTCCGGAAGGTCCCGGTCGGTGATGTGCCCATGGTCCCTCGAGTGAGCGTCACCTTCTCGAAGCCGATGGTCTCCGTGGGCACGCGTGCCCAGATCGATGACTGGAATCCCGTCGGCATCAAACCAAAGGTCGAAGGCACGTGGCGCTGGATCGGCACCGAGACCCTGGTCTTCAAACCGGAGGGCGACCGGCTGCCGATGGCGACCGAGTACACCGCGGCGCTTCGCAGTGGCACCAAGGCCGCCGATGGCTCCGGCTTCCAGAAGTCCGTTGAGTGGAGCTTCAAGACGCCACCTCTCGAGGTCGAGCGCTGGCATCCGACCGGCTCCAGTCAGCCGCGCCGGCCGATCTTCTTCCTGCAGTTCAATCAGCGCGTCGACCGCGAAAAGGTCCTCGAGTACGTCAAGATATGGGGCGGCGGCAATATCTACGACCTGCGCCTGGCGACCGACGCCGAGATTCAGGACGACGAACGGGTATCTCGGCTCGCCGAACGCGCTCCAAAGGACCAGTGGATCGCCTTCAAGACGAAGTCGCCCCTGAGGGTCGCCACCAAGTTCAAATTCGCCGTTCAAGAAGGTGCGCCCTCGGCCGAGGGCCCGCTCAAGAAAGCGGAAGACAGCTACAGGAGCTTCCAGACGTACCAGGAGTTTGTTTTCGAGCAGGCCGACTGCGGGTATCGATCCTGCACGCCGCAATCGGCTTGGCGGCTCGAGTTCAACAATCGGATCGATGTCGATGCCTTCGATGCGTCGATGGTCAACGTCTCGCCGCAGTTAAAGGGGCGGGAGGTTCGAGCGTCTGGTGAGCAGATCGTCATTCAGGGTCGGCCCGAAGCGGATACGACTTACACGGTCACCGTCGACGGGAAGCTGCAGGATCGCTTTGGACAGACTCTGGGATCGGCGATCACCGCAGACTTTGACGTCGGCTACAGCGAACCTGGGCTCGCCATGCCCGACCGTCTCATCGTACCAGATCCGGCCGCCGAGCCCGCCATCGACCTCTGGTCGACTAGCCTCGAGACCATCGAGGTGACCGCCTTCCGCGTCGAGCCCGAGGACTGGCCGGAGTTTCGCGAAGTGCCGCGCTACCGATGGGATCGCGAGGATTTCGACATGTCCGACATACCGGGTGCCAAACTGTCGACGCACACGGTCGAGGTGGATCACCCCAAGGGTGGGCTGGTGCGGAGCCGAGTTGCACTATCGGACTGGTTGGACGGTGAGCACGGCCATCTGGTCCTGTGGATCGAGCCGGGCAAACCGCTGCCCGAGGCGCCGACAAACGAGCACCTGGACCGATACGTCGGGGCCTCCTGGGTGCAGGTCACCGACATGGCCCTCGATGTCTTCGCCGGCAGAAATGACACCTACGCATGGGTTTCGAGGTTGGCTGACGGGTCGTCGGTGAAAGGGGCTGACGTCCGAACCGTGGGCGGAAATATGACACCAAACGCTTCGACCGGCGGCGATGGGCTGGCGTCGATGTCGAACAGTTCAGTCGACGCCTCGGGCGCGGAGGCGTTCGCGTGGGTGGCCTCGAGCGGAGATGACTCCGTGTTGGTTCCCTTTTCATCGCACGGCTACCGAAGCGTTGGTTCCGACGGTATGACGGCGTACCGGTGGCACACGTATTCGGACCGAGGACTCTACCGCCCCGGCGAGACCGTTCGGGTGAAGGGCTGGGTCCGGAGGGCAGATCTCGAACAAGAGGGCGCCCTGGAGCAGATCGGCGCGGGCACCGAGGTTGATTGGAAATTATGGGGGCCGCGAAGAAACGAGATCGTCTCCGGCACGACGGAACTGTCCGAGCTCGGCGGTTTCCACATGGAGGCCGAGCTACCGGACGACATCAACTTGGGCGATGCCCGGGTCTCGTTCACCCTCAAGGACGCCGATGTGGGCACGCAGCAGACCTTCCAGGTTCAGGAGTTTCGTACGCCGGAGTTCGAAGTCGGAGTCGAGACATCGCCGGGACCGCATGTGGTGGGCGACGTCATCGAGTCCGAAGTGTCGGCCAGCTACTACAGCGGCGGGCCGCTCTCCGGTGCCGATCTTGAGTGGCGGGTCTCCAGCAGCGAAGCCCAGTACTCGCCGCCGGGCTGGGACGACTATACCTTCGGCCGTTGGAACCCGATCTGGTGGGGGTTTGATTCGAGTGAAGGCAGAACGAAGACGCTGAAGGCCCAGGTCGACGCAGCCGGCAAACATCGGCTCGGCATCACCCCTGAATCCGTCGATCCGGGATTTGCCACATCACTGGACGCCGAGGCGACCGTCAGCGACGTCTCTCGCCAGACGATCACCGGCTCGGACACCATTTTGGTCCATCCGGCCAGGGCGTACGTCGGCCTCAAGACCGACCGCCACTTCGTTGAGCGCGGCGAACCCATCGAGGTGGAAGCCATCGGCGTATCGATCGACGGCGAGCCCCTGGAGGGGCGCCGGCTCAAGATCCGGATCGAACGCCTCGATTGGCGCCGGGTCTCTGGCGAATATAAACAGGTCGCGGCTGACTCCCAGACGTGTGAACGTGCCTCACAGGGCGAGTCCCCGGTGAGCTGCAGCTTCGAGACGCCCAAGGGCGGTCGGTATCGGCTGACGGGACTCATCCGCGACGAAGACGGTCAGGTCAGCGAGACCCAGCGTCACATCTGGGTCTCCGGCGGCAGCCGGCCACAGACCGAAAACGTCGAGATGCAAGACGTCGAACTCATCCCCGACAAGTCGACCTACAAGCCGGGCGACACCGCCGAGGTGCTGGTCCAGTCTCCGTTTGAGAACGCCGAGGGGATTCTGCTGGTCAAACGCCACGACATCGTCGAACGGCGTCGGTTCCAGACCGACGGCTCGAGCACCCGACTCGACCTGAACATCGGCGAAGTGGATATCCCCAACGTGAACATCGAGGTGCAGGTTATCGGCCAGGCTACGGTGGAGAATGGACCTCCGAAACCGGCTCAGGCGACGGGGAGTCTGAAACTTGACGTCTCCACTGCATCGCGCCGACTCGATGTGTCGATGGATACGGGCCGGTCGGGCTTCCAGCCATCCGAAGGTTTGGATGTCTCGTTGCAGGTCGACCGGGCCGATGGCTCGCCAGCCGCCGACGCTGAGATCGCCCTGGCCGTCGTCGACGAGGCGATCCTCGCCACAGCGGGCTACGACTTCAGTGACCCGATCCCGTCGTTCTATCCCGAACGAAACTTCAACGTCCGCCAGGCGCATCTGAGAAGCCTGGTTCAGATCGCGGCGCCGGAATTGCGGCGTGAGGAAGAGAATAGAGAGAAGCGCGGGGCCGGAAGTGCGGAGTACGAGGGACTCACCAAGCAGAGGATGGAGATCTCGCCGCATGCTCAGATGGACCTAGCCGCACCCAACATTCAGGGACGTGCTGCACCCAGCGATCAGGGCCCGGCCATCGACCTCCGCGAGGACATCCGTCCGATCGCCTACTTTGGGCCTCGCATCTCGACCGATGGGCAGGGCCGCGCGAGCACCTCCTTTGAACTCCCCGACAACCTGACCCGCTGGCGCCTGATGGCGGTGGCCGTCGACGATGAGGAGTACTTCGGCACCGCCGAAGAGACGGTCACGACTCGGCTTCCCGTGTCGGTGCGCCCCTCGTTGCCGCGGTTTTTGAATTACGGCGATCAGGCCGATCTTCCGGTCGTCGTTCACAACCAAACCGGCGAGGACCGGACGGTGAACCTTGCGGCCCGAGCGGCTAACCTGAATCTGGATGATCCAAACGGAGTCTCCGTCGATGTGCCCGCAGGAGACCGGGTCGAAGTCCGATTTCCCTCCAACACCAAATCCGCCGGGAAAGCGGGTCTGCAATTCGCCGTCGCCTCGGGCGACTGGGCCGACGCCGTCGAGGAGTCCTTCCCCGTCTGGACGCCCGCCACGACCGAGGCCTTCGCCACCTACGGAAGCGTCGAGGACTCAAATGCACGAGTCGTGCAGCCGATCCGCAAACCCCAGGGTGTGATCCCCGAGTTTGGCGACCTGAACGTCACGACCTCGTCGACGGCCCTGCAGCAGTTGACCGACGCGTTCATCTACCTGGTCGACTATCCCTACGGCTGTACCGAGCAAATCTCCTCCAGAATGCTCGGCGTCACGGCGCTGCGCGATGTGCTCGACGTCTTCGAATCCGCGGAGATCCCCGAAGAAGCAGAGCTTCAGGAGGCGATGCAGACAGACATCAAGGAACTGCAAAGCCGGCAAATGGGCTCAGGGGGCTTTGGATTTTGGAAACGCGGCCACCGCGAGTGGCCCTTTTCGAGCACCCACGCGACTCTGGCGCTCTATCGGGCCGATAAAGCCGGGTACGAGGTGCCCGAGAGCGTACTCGATCGCGCCCTGAGATACGTACAGTCCGTCCACCACGCCCGGATGCCGAATCAGTGGAGTCCGAAGGCTCGCCACACCATCCACGCCTATGCGCTGTATGTGCTCGAAAAAATGGGTCAGGGCGACTCTCCCGAGGCCTATGACCTGCTTCAGAAGACGACGCCGGGTGAGTCGATCTCCTTCGAGGGCGTCGGATGGTTGTTGTCGGCACTTTCGGACTACGAAGCGGCAGCGGAGGCCGTCGACGAGACCTTGCGCCAGCTCACCAATCGCATCACCGAGACCGCCTCGTCCGCGCACTTCGCCACCAACTTCGGCAACGACGACGGCTACCTCGTCATGCACTCGAGCCGCCGGGCCGACGCGGTGCTTCTGGAGAGCTGGATGGCCCACAGGCCCGACTCCGACCTCGTCCAGAAGCTCGTCCGCGGACTACAAAACGACCGCGTGAAGGGCCGCTGGGCAAACACCCAGGAAAACGTTTTCGTGCTCATGGCTCTGCGCGAATACTTCGATGCGTACGAATCGCAAACGCCCAACTTCGTGGCGCGCATGTGGCTGGGCGACGGATACATGGGCGCCCACAGCTACAGCGGCCGCACGACGGAGCGAAATCGCGTCGACGTGCCCATGAAGTCGGTTATCGAGAAGACCAGCGAGGGCGACACCTCAAGCGCGCCGCTGACCATTCAGAAGCAGGGGCAGGGTCGGCTCTACTACCGCATCGGTCTCAGTTACGCCCCCGAGTCGCTGAAGCTCGACCCGATGTCGGTCGGATTCGCCGTCGAGCGCAGCTACGAGGCCGTCGACGACCCTGATGATGTGACTCGCCGTGACGATGGCACCTGGGTCGTCAAAGCAGGCTCTAGGGTTCGAGTCACGCTCGAGATGGCGGCGCCGGCGCGGCGTAGCCACGTTGCCCTGGTCGACCCGCTCCCCGCCGGCCTCGAGGCCGTGAATCCGGCGCTGGACACGACGGCGAGTCTGCCGGGCACCGGCCGCAGCGGTCGCGCTGGCCGCGGTGCATCTTTAGGCATCCGGCCTTGGTGGGACCCGCGCTGGTACGAACACCAAAACCTCCGCACCGAACGCGTCGAGGCATTTGCCACGCGCCTGAGCGGCGGCGTCTACACCTACGAGTACGTCGCTCGAGCCACCACGCCCGGCGAATTTGTGGTGCCGCCGGCGAAGGCCGAGGAGATGTATCATCCCGAGACTTTCGGGCGGACGGGCACGGCGCGGATGGTCGTGAAGTAGACCTTCGGCGCGGAACCTGCTGGCGCTCGTCCTGTCTCTTTGAGTGAGTTGGCTCTCTCCTCGAACGAGCGAAGGGACGAGATGAGAACCCCGAGGTTGGTCGCAGTCGCCGTCTTCACGCTCCTTCTGGTCGCCTGCGGCCATGAGGGCGACACGCCGGAGCCCGACGAGCCAACCACCCACGAGGTAAAGGTGCAGTCGAACTTCGAGGTGCGCCTCAGGTCGCTGTCTTCGACGCCGAAGCAAGTCGACGACGTCCGCTCCGTGGACGGGACGCCGCTCCCCGAGGAGGAGGCCGAGGCTCTTTTGGATCGGATGCCTCCGATGGAGTCCTCCGGATCGGAGTCCGACACATCCACCTTTGAGGGAGGACCGTCTCCGCCGGCACGAAAGTCGACGACCGCCACGACGGTCAACCCGAAAGAGAAGGTCGAGAAGCCACCCTCTTCGACGTCATCGGAGCCCGAAGACCTTCGGGTGCTGCGCAGGGTTCCTGCCGGGGATCCCTCACGGGTCCACAGGGTCAGCGTCACGTTCTCGAAGCCGATGGTCTCTCTGGGTACACGTGATCAGACCTCCCAGAAGCTTCCAGTCCAACTCGAGCCCGATGTCGACGGGACGTGGCGTTGGGTCGGTACCAGGACGGTGGTGTTTCGCCCCGCGGGCGACGAGTTTCCCGGGGCCACGGAGTTCACGGCCACCGTCGACGACGCCGTTGAGTCCGCCGATGGAACACGGCTCGGTGAGGACATCCAATTGACCTTCCGCACGACGCCCGTGCAGGTCGAGTACTGCTATCCCCTTCTGGACGACGATCCCCTACACCCTCTGATCCTTCTCGAGTTCAATCGACCCGTCGATGCGGGGCGTATCCTCGAGGATCTCAAACTCCTGGGAGAGCAGCGGGACCCACGCCTCCGCCTCGCCACAAAACAGGAAATTCGAGACAGCGAACGGGCGACAAATCTAGTCGAGACGATTCCCGACGGTGAGTCGGCGGTTTTTCGGCCGACGATGAAATTGAAGCCGGCGACGACTTACTCAGTCGAAGTGCAAACCGACATTTCCGGTGAGAATAAAGACGTCGCCCTGTCGACGGTCTTTGCGACCTACAAGCCCTTGAGACTTGAGAAATCGTGGTGCACGGGCCGGTGCGAGTCCGATTCGTCGTTCAAGTTGAAGTTCAACAATCAGCTCGACACTGATGCGTTCGAAGCCTCGGTGGTTGAGGTGCGTCCGTCCATGGAGGAGAGGACCGTCGAGGTCGATGGGAACGAAGTCGTCGTGACCGCCGACTTCCAGACCGGGAGAGACTATGACGTAACTATAGACGACGCGCTGACCGACCGCTTCGGACAGACCCTCGATGTGTCGGTCTCCCGGGACTTCTACGTGCCGTTTCAACAGCCGCGACTTGGGGACGTGCCTTCGATGATGGTTGCCGACCCCGGCCGTCGGCCGACGATCGGTGTTCCGACGGCGAGTCTAAAGTACTTTGATGTCACGGCCTATCGGGTCGATCCGGCGGACTGGCCCCTGTACGACCTCGGAGAACTTTTCGACGACTCCGACTCCGTCCAGGAGTACGGTACAGAGGTCGGCACCGAGCGTATTCAAGTGGCAAATCCCCGATCGGGGCTCGTCGAGAATCGAATCGATCTCTCCAAATGGCTAGCGGAAGAACACGGCCATCTCCTCCTCAGGATTGAGCGTGGCGAGCCGCTGGAGGATGCGCCCGACCCGCGCTACTCGCTCTCGGAACGGTGGACGTGGGTGCAGGCGACTGACCTGGCCCCGGTGATGTTTGTCGATCCAGCGGCGACGTACGCTTGGGTGACGGACCTGGCGGACGGCATGCCCGTAAGCGGTGCCGCGATCGAGGTTCTGCGAGACAGCGACTGGCCGATCATGGAGTCCGGGCCGGAGGGCCTGGCGGTGGAGGACCGGACCCTGGATGACGCGACGTCCGTGCATTCCAGCGCGCTCATGGTGTCGCGCGGTGACGACACTGCAATCGTGCCCATTGAAGAGACGTCTGTCGACACGTTGCCCAGACGCCAAGACAGGGACGACTACCGGTGGCATGTCTACACCGACCGGGGACTCTACCGTCCCGGCGAGACGGTCGACATGAAGGGATGGGTCCGGCAGGTCGATGCGTCAGATTCCGGTCTTCTCAGGCAAGTCGACCGGTCTTCGGCGCTGAAGTGGGAACTTCGCGGGCCTGGATACGAACGAATCGCCGGGGGCGATACGTCGCTGAGCGAGGTGGGCGGGTTTCATGTGGAATTCACCCTTCCCGAAGATGTCCAACTCGGCCGGGCGCGGTTTAGCGTGAGCCTGGAGGATACGTCGGCTGAGTCGGGCACCTCCTTTGATGTTCGAGAATTCCGTACGCCGAAATTCGAGCTAGATGTCGCCGCGCCGGGCGGGCCATTCGTCATCGGTGAGACGGCCACGGCGAAGGTTTCTGCCAACTACTACCGGGGCGGAAGTCTCTCCGGGTCGGATGTCACCTGGCGGGTCGAGAGTGACACCGGAGAGTACGCACCGCCCGGCTGGGAGGAGTTTTCATTCGGGAGGTGGAGTTCCCCCTGGTACCACCAGCAGCCTGGGGACTCGGACATGGACGTCTTGGATGGAGTTCTCAAAAAGGGAGGCATCCATCGGTTGGGCCTGGAGACCGGTCCCACGGATCTCGACCTTCCGATCGCCATCACAGCAGAGGCCATTGTCCAGGATGTAAATCGCCAGACCGTCGCAGGCTCAATGTCGACCCTCGTGCACCCGGCCGAGGCGTACATCGGGCTTCGGAAACCGGGTCACTTGGTGGATCGGGGAGAGCGGTTTGAGGTGCAGGCCGTAGGTGTGTCGATCGGTGGAGAGCCCCTCAAGGGTCGGCGCATGGAGATCTCGATGGGGACTCAGAGCTGCGAGAGGGCGTCCACGGGTAAGACCCCGGTGAGCTGCACATTCGAGGCGCGGCGTGGCGGAACGCACGTCATCACAGGCGAGATCTTCGACCGTGATGGCCGATCGAGTGTCAGCCAGCGCCGAATCTGGGTGCCCGGCCACGACCCGGGAGCGGACGATGAGATCAAGAAACAAGAGGTCGAGCTCATACCGGACAAGTCGACCTATCACGCCGGCGATACTGCCGAGGTTCTGGTCCAGTCCCCCTTTGAGACCGCTCAGGGTCTGCTCCTGGTCTCTCGCGATGAGATCGTGGCAACCAAACGTTTCGAGGTCGAAGACCATTCGGCCACGCTCGCCATCGCCATCGATGCTGCCGACATCCCGAACGCGCAGCTAGCGGTTCAGCTCGTCGGGCGTGGCAACGTCAACGGTCGTTCAGGGCCCGTGCATGCCACGGGTAAATTGGGGCTCGATGTGTCACCGAGCGCCCGTCGCCTCGATGTGTCGCTTCACCCGCAAACTGTCGGCCTGAAACCCTCGGGTGAACTCACGGTTGGTCTGGAAGTCGAGCGTCCCGACGGAACGCCGGCAGTCCGGAGTGAGGTCGCCTTGGCCGTGGTCGACGAGGCCGTGTTGGCAACGGGAGGCTACGAACTCGACGACCCACTCTCCTCCTTTTACCCGAGGTATTACTCCTCGATCGAAGCCGTCTCGTTTCGTGATCTTGTCCGGCTTACACCCGAGGACGTGCCGCGTATCCCGAAGAACACAATCGATATCGAAAATTTGGGTGTAAACAGGATGATGGCCTCGGAGAACTTGGGTTCGGGGGCACTCAAGAACATTTTCAACAACGAAGACGGCATCTCAGCGAGAATGAATAGAGAAATGGGCAGCGAACCGCCGACGCGTACGCCCAGGGCGAAACCCGGGTCGCAGGCGTCGCAGATCCGTCTGCGCCGAGATCTCCGTCCCGCTGCTTACTTCGGGCCCAGGGTGACGACGGACGAAGACGGCGAGGCGACCGTGTCGTTTGAGCTGCCCGACAATCTGACTCGGTGGCGCCTGATGGCCGTGGCCGCCGACGGCGCCGAGTACTTCGGCACCGCTGAAGAGACGGTCACGGTTCGAAAACCCGTGTCGATCAGCCCGTCCTTTCCGAAGTTTCTGAATCTGGGCGACCGGGCGCAGCTCCCGTTGGTCGTGCACAATCAGACCCGCCGCGATCGAACCATCAAACTGGCCGCTCGGACGTCAAACCTGAACATCGATGGCGCGCGAGGCGTCTCCGTCGAGGTTCCGGCTCTCGAACGCGTGGAGGTTCAGTTTCCGTCGCGGACCAAGGACAGCGGCACGGCACAGGTTCAATTGGCCGCCTCTTCAGGCGACTGGGCCGACGGCGTCGAAGAGTCGATTCCGGTCCATCGCCCGGCGACGACCGAGGCCTTCGCCACGTACGGCAGTATCGACTCACCCGAGGCCACGGTCGAGCATCCCGTAGAAAAGCCCGAAGACGTCATCCCGGATTACGGTTCACTGAATGTGACGACGTCGTCGACGGCGCTTCAAAAGCTGACCGATGCCTTCATTTACTTGGTCGACTATCCCTATGAGTGTACCGAGCAGGCGTCTTCGCGCATGCTTGGCATCGCCGCGCTGCGCGATGTGCTGGGTGTTTTCGAGTCGGCATCCCTGCCGGATGCGGAGGAGCTCAAGGGGTCGATTCAGGAGGACATTGAGTTGCTCGAGAATCGGCAGCGATACGGCGGTGGATTTACGCTCTGGGATGATGGGACCGACGTCTGGCCCTACGCCAGTCTCCACGCCACCCTGGCGTTGCACCGAGTCGAGGAGGCTGGCTACGAGGTCCCCGCGGACATGCTCGAGGACGCCGCAGAATATGCCGCCGAGATCGATGCCGCCGGCCTGGACCCCGACTGGGGAAAAAACTGCGCAAGTCCATCCATGCCTACGCCCTCTATGTACTCCACGAGATCGGCGAAGGGCGGCCGAAAGAGGCGGCGAAGCTACTGGGTGACTCGAAGCTCGGAGAAACAATCTCACTCGAAGGCGTCGGGTGGTTGTTGTCGGCCCTCGGTGACGAACCGGCTACCGACTTCAACGTCGAAAGGACGCTGCGTAGCCTTCGCAATCGCGTCTCAGAGACGGCTTCGTCGGCCCACTTTGCCACCGAATACTCCGAGGAAGATGGATACCTCATCATGCAGTCGAGCCGACGGGCCGATGCCGTATTGTTGGAAAGCTGGATGGACCACCGCCCCGAGTCCGATCTGATACAGAAACTCGTACGCGGCCTACAGGAAAACCGCACTCGAGGTCGTTGGGCCAACACCCAGGAGAACGTCTTTGTGTTGCGGGCGTTGCGGAAATACTTCGAGACGTACGAATCCAAAACGCCAGACTTCGTTGCGCGCACCTGGCTGGGGGATGGCTACCTGGGCAAACGCAGCTTTCGAGGTCGCACGACCGGGCGTCATCGCATGGAAGTGCCCATGGCGTCCGTCATCGAAAAAACGGGTTCGGGACCGAAGCAACGCGCCCCGCTGACTATCAAAAAGCAGGGGCCGGGTCGGCTCTACTACCGCATCGGCCTCGACTACGCGCCGCAATCCCACGACCTGGATCCGAAGTCCGCCGGTTTCACCGTGAATCGGGTCTACGAGTCCGTCGATGATCCCGACGATGTCAGCCAACGCGACGACGGCACCTGGGTTGTGGAGGCGGGCTCTCGGGTGCGAGTGACCCTCGAGATGGTCGCGAGGGCTCGCCGCAACCACGTCGCCCTCGTCGATCCGCTGCCCGCCGGCCTGGAGGCGATCAATCCCGCGCTGGCCACAACCGGAGACGTTCCCGACGGCGGACGGCGTTGGTGGTACGGGCACGACAATCTCCGCACCGAACGCGTCGAGGCCTTCGCCACCCGCCTGAGCGGCGGTGTCTACACCTACGAATACGTCGCCCGGGCTACGACTCCTGGGGAGTTCGTGGTGCCGCCGGCGAAGGCCGAGGAGATGTATCACCCCGAGACCTTCGGGCGGACGGGCACGGCGCGGATGGTCGTCAGGTCTGCAGGTGATCCATGATGAGCGAACACGGTTCAAAGAGCCTTCGGGCAGTAACAGCGTCTGCCATGTTGCTACTCGGGGGCTTCGTGTGGGTCGGCGGCTGCAGCGGTGAGGGAGGGGTCGATCGGCCCGACAAACGTGACCCGACCACAACCTCAGATTTCCAGGGAATGAGGGCCTTGGGGGAAACCGAGGAGTCTTTGTCTGGGCTGCAATTTGATTTGACTTCGCTCGAGTCCAAGCGACGCGATGTTGACGGGGCTCGAACCGTCGAAGGTACGCCTCTTTCCAAAGAAAAGACACAGGCACTCTTGGATCGGCTTCCGCCGTTGGCTGCGGGAAGCAGCAAGGAGTCATCCTTTGCCTTCCCCGAGCGCTCCAAACCGGCGCCGCGGGTCGGACAGACGATCTCTACGGCCTTTCCACCCGATGCGGCAAAGGCGAAGCCGGCTAGGCGCTCGGCCGATGAGCCGCCACGCATCGTTCGGAAGGTGCCCGCTGGGAGTGTTCCGATGGCCCCGCGCGTGAGCGTGACGTTTTCCAAGCCGATGGTCTCCATCGGCACCCGGAAGCAAGTGGATGACAGGACCCCCGTCAGGCTCAAACCAAGAGTCGACGGCACATGGCGTTGGATCGGCACTGAAACGCTGGTCTTCAAACCGAAGGCCGACCGTCTACCCATGGCGACCGAATATACCGCCACGTTGCGTAGTGGCACGAAAGCGGCTGATGGGTCTGCGTTCGCCAAGGCCGTCGAATGGACCTTTGAGACACCAACCCTCCAGGTCGAGTGGTGGCATCCGACAGGCGAAAGTCACCCGCGACGCCCCCTCTTTTTCCTTGAGTTCAACCAGCGCGTCGACCCTGAGAAGATAATCGACCACGTCAAAGTGCGGGGCAGAGAGAAAGAATATGATCTTCGACTGGCCACGAGCGTCGAGATCGAGAGAGATGACACTGTACCGCGGTTGGTGGAGCGTGCTTCCGAGGAGCAGTGGGTCGCATTCAGGACGAAGTCGCCGCTTCGGGTCGCCTCGCGATACAGAATGACTGTTCAGGCGGGAGCGCCCTCGGCCGAAGGGCCGCTTCGCAAGTCCCGACAAAGCTCGAGGAGTTTTCAAACCTATCGGGCACTGACGTATCGGGGGGCTGACTGTGGCTACGATGCCTGTACTCCTGAATCGAATTGGGAGCTCACCTTCAACAATAGGCTGGACCAGGAATCGTTTGACTCATCGATGGTCCAGATTTCCCCTGACTTGGACGGGAGTGAAGTCCAGGTCTCTGGAAGGCGAATGACGATTGAGGGACACCCTGAAGCCGGGACGTCTTACTCCATCACCGTCAGTGATCGGCTTTCGGACCGGTTTGGTCAGACGCTCTCTTCTCCAATCGACGCGGAAGTCCACGTTGGCTACAGCAAGCCGGGGCTCGGCGTTCCGGACAGGCTCATCGTACCAGACCCCGCCGCCGAGCCAGCCGTCGACCTGTGGTCCACAAGTCTAAAGTCAATCAAGGTCACTATTTATCGGGTCAAACCGGAGGATTGGCCGGAGTTTCGCAACACCTCGCGAGATCGCTGGTCTCCCGATGAGTTCGACCCGGGGCGGGTCCCGGGGACGAGGCTCTCGACGCGCATCATCGGTGTGGAGGATCCCGAAGACGGGCTTGTCCGTACTCGCCTCAAGTTGTCTCCATGGCTCGAAGACGAGCATGGTCACCTGCTGCTCAACATCGAACCCGGCGCGACCCTGCCGCAGGCACCGAAGAACGAGTATCTGGACCGCATGACCTATACCTCCTGGGTGCAGCTTACAGATATGGGCCTCGACGTATTTACTGGCAGAGGCGAGACCTATGCTTGGGTTTCGAATTTGGTCGATGGTTCCCCGGTACGTGATGCCGACGTCCGTATTATGGGGCCCAAGCCCCCGAGTCACGCCGAGACGAATGAAGACGGACTGGCTACAATTTCGAACGATAGGGTTCCGGTTCCAGGCTCGGTGTCCGCAGCGTGGGTGGCGACCAACGCCGATGATTCCGTGCTGGTTCCTTTTGCATCCAGCAACGGCCGAGACCGCGACACCGATCAGGCAACGGTGTACCGCTGGCACACCTACTCGGACCGTGGACTGTACCGACCTGGCGAAACGGTTCGGGTAAAAGGGTGGGTTCGCCGGGTCAACCTCCAAGAGGGTGGGTCCCTCGAGCAGGTGAAGCCGGGCCGCGAAATTGAGTGGGACGTAGCGGGAGTTCGGGGAAACAAGGTTGAGGAGGGCACATCTAGACTAACGGAGAACGGCGGATTTCACATGGCGGCCGAGCTTCCCGGCGACATCAACCTGGGTGACGCCACGGTCTCGTTCAGCTTCGTGAAGGAGCCGAGTGTGAGCACCTCACAATTCGTCGAGGTCCAGGAGTTTCGAACTCCGGAGTTCGAAGTTGGAGTCAGTACCTCGCCAGGCCCCTACGTCGTCGGTGACACCATCAAGACCGAGGTGGCGGCCAGCTACTACAGCGGCAGCCCGCTTTCCGGGGCAGATGTCGAATGGGCCGTCTTTAGCAGGGAAGTGCAATACTCTCCGTCGGGATGGGATGATTACACCTTTGGCCGGTGGGATCCCATCTGGCGGAGGGCCGAACGCACCGACAGACAGTTCGAGACCTTGGAGACACAGGTCGATGCCGCCGGCAAGCATCGTTTGGGAATCGAATCCAAGTCAGTCGACCCGAGCTTTGCATCGTCCTTGGCCGTGGAGGCGAACGTCACTGACGTCTCCCGCCAGATAATCGAAGGCTCCGATACCCTCCTTGTACACCCGGCGGATGCGTACATCGGCCTCAAGACAGAACGTCACTTTGTGGAGCGCGGCGACCCCATCGAGGTCCGGGCGATCGGCGTTTCCATTGATGGCGAACTCCTTGAGGGGCGCCGTCTGAAGATTCGAGCCGAACGCCTCGACTGGCGTCACGTCTCTGGCGAGTACAAGCAGGTGGTCGCGGATTCGCAGAGCTGCCAGAAGGCTTCGACCGGGAAATCGCCGGTGACGTGCAGCTTCGAGACGCCGAAGGGAGGCCGGTATCGGCTGACGGGACTCATCCGCGACGAAGACGGACAGGTCAGCGAGACGCGGAGGCCTATATGGGTCTCCGGCGGCAGCCGGCCGCGCACCGAAGGCGTCGAGATGCAAGAAGTCGATCTCATTCCGGACAAATCGACGTACAGACCGGGTGATACGGCCGAACTCTTGGTCCAGTCTCCCTTGAGGGACGCCCAGGGGATTCTTCTGGTCAAACGGCACGATATTGTCGAGCGGCGTCGGTTTTCGATCGACGGCTCGAGCATCCGACTCGATCTGAATATCGGCGAAGTCGATATTCCAAATGTGAACGTCGACGTCCATCTCGTCGGTCAGACCCCAGTAGAGGACGGTCCCCCAAAACCGGCGCAGGCCAAAGGGAGTCTAGCGCTCGACGTCTCGACGGCATCGCGCCGACTCGATGTGTCGATGGAGACGGGCCAGTCAGGCTTCCAGCCGTCGGACGATTTGGATGTCACGTTCCAAGTCGACCGCGCCGATGGTTCGCCGGCGGAAGGCGCTGAGATCGCATTGGCTGTCGTGGACGAGGCGCTCTTGGCCGCGGCGGGTTACGATTTCAGTGACCCGATGTCGTCGTTCTATCCGGACCGCAATTTCACCGTCGCGCAAAGCCGATTGCGAAATTGGGTGCAGATTGCCGATCCCGAAGTCAGACGAGCGACGACGGATCTGCGTATGGACAAGGAAGACTCCACGGCTTCCAAGTTCTACAGTTTCGACGATGAAGGCGCATCGGGCTTGAAGGGAGACGCGTCGGGCTTCGGCCGAGTACACGGGTTGGGTGACGGCGAAAACTCGCCGTCACCAAGTGCCAAGGGCCGGCCGAGCCCGTTTCCTCTGGGCAAGACTATCGACCTCCGGAAGGACATTCTGCCTCTCGCCTACTTCGGTCCACGGCTCACCACAGACGGGCAGGGCGTTGCCAGCACGTCCTTCGAACTGCCCGACAATCTGACTCGCTGGCGCCTGATGGCCCTCGCCGTTGACGATGCGGAGTACTTTGGTACTGCGGAAGAGACGGTCACGACTCGCCTGCCGGTGTCAGTGCGGCCGTCACTGCCGCGGTTTTTGAACTACGGCGATCAGGCCGATCTGCCAGTCGTCGTTCACAACCAGAGCGGCGAGGATCGCAACGTTCGTATTGCCGCCCGTGCTGCGAACCTCAATCTAGATGATCCGCACGGGATGGCGGTCGACGTGCCGGCGGGTGATCGTGTCGAAGTCCGGTTTCCCTCAAATACGAAATCGGCCGGAAAAGCGGGCCTGCAGTTCGCCGTCGCCTCCGGAGGCTGGGCCGATGCCGTCGAGGAGTCCTTCCCCGTCTGGACACCCGCCACGACCGAGGCGTTTGCCACCTACGGAAGCGTCGAGGACTCGAATGCCCGGGTCGTGCAGCCGATCCGCAAGCCCGAGGGCGTCATCCCGGAATTCGGCGATCTGAACGTCACGACCTCGTCGACGGCCCTGCAGCAGTTGACCGACGCCTTCATCTACTTGGTCGACTATCCCTACGGATGTACCGAACAGATCGCATCGAGGATGCTAGGCGTCACGGCGCTGCGCGACGTGCTCGACGTCTTCGAGTCCGCTGAGGTCCCCGAAAAGGAAAGACTTCGGGAGGCGATGCAGGCAGACATCAAGGAGCTACAGAGTCGGCAAATGCCTTCCGGGGGTTTCGGGTTCTGGAAGCGCGGTCATCGCGAGTGGCCCTTCTCGAGCATCCACGCGACCCTGGCGCTCCATCGAGCCAAGAGAGCTGGATATGAGATTCCCGAGCGAATACTCCAGCGCGCCGCTGAGTATGTCCAATCCGTACACCACTCACATTTACCGAGTCAGTGGAGCGAGAAGGCCCGTCACACCATCCATGCCTATGCGCTTTTCGTGCTCGAGCAGATGGGCGACGGCAATCCACCGGAGGCTCTCGACCTTCTTCAGAATACGACCTCCGGCGAGTCTATCTCCTTCGAGGGCACTGGTTGGTTGCTGTCGGCGCTGAAAGGCGAGTCGGGGGCAAACGATGCGATCGACGAGACCCTCCGCCAGCTCACAAACCGCATCACGGAGACGGCGTCTTCGGCCCACTTCGCCACCCACTTCGGCAACGATGACGGCTACGTAGTCATGCACTCGAGCCGCCGGGCTGACGCGGTGCTGCTCGAGAGCTGGATGGCCCACCGGCCCGACTCCGATCTGGTCCAGAAGCTCGTGCGCGGTCTGCAAAACGATCGGGTGAAGGGCCGCTGGGCGAACACCCAGGAAAACGTATTCGTGCTCATGGCACTGCGCGAGTACTTCGAGGCGTATGAATCCCAGGCGCCGAACTTCGTGGCCCGCATGTGGCTGGGCGACGGGTACATGGGCGCCCACAGCTACAGCGGCCGCACGACTGAGCGAAACCGCGTCGACGTGCCCATGAAGTCGGTCATCGAGAAGACCAGCGAGGGCGACAGCCCACGAACACCCCTGACCATCCAAAAACAAGGTCAGGGACGACTCTACTACCGCATCGGTCTCAGTTACGCCCCCGAGTCGCTGAAGCTCGACCCGATGTCGGTCGGATTCGCCGTCGAGCGCAGCTACGAGGCCGTCGACGACCCTGATGATGTGACTCGCCGTGACGATGGCACCTGGGTCGTCAAAGCAGGCTCTAGGGTTCGAGTCACGCTCGAGATGGCGGCGCCGGCGCGGCGTAGCCACGTTGCCCTGGTCGACCCGCTCCCCGCCGGCCTCGAGGCCGTGAATCCGGCGCTGGACACGACGGCGAGTCTGCCGGGCACCGGCCGCAGCGGTCGCGCTGGCCGCGGTGCATCTTTAGGCATCCGGCCTTGGTGGGACCCGCGCTGGTACGAACACCAAAACCTCCGCACCGAACGCGTCGAGGCATTTGCCACGCGCCTGAGCGGCGGCGTCTACACCTACGAGTACGTCGCTCGAGCCACCACGCCCGGCGAATTTGTGGTGCCGCCGGCGAAGGCCGAGGAGATGTATCATCCCGAGACTTTCGGGCGGACGGGCACGGCGCGGATGGTCGTGAAGTAGACCTTCGGCGCGGAACCTGCTGGCGCTCGTCCTGTCTCTTTGAGTGAGTTGGCTCTCTCCTCGAACGAGCGAAGGGACGAGATGAGAACCCCGAGGTTGGTCGCAGTCGCCGTCTTCACGCTCCTTCTGGTCGCCTGCGGCCATGAGGGCGACACGCCGGAGCCCGACGAGCCAACCACCCACGAGGTAAAGGTGCAGTCGAACTTCGAGGTGCGCCTCAGGTCGCTGTCTTCGACGCCGAAGCAAGTCGACGACGTCCGCTCCGTGGACGGGACGCCGCTCCCCGAGGAGGAGGCCGAGGCTCTTTTGGATCGGATGCCTCCGATGGAGTCCTCCGGATCGGAGTCCGACACATCCACCTTTGAGGGAGGACCGTCTCCGCCGGCACGAAAGTCGACGACCGCCACGACGGTCAACCCGAAAGAGAAGGTCGAGAAGCCACCCTCTTCGACGTCATCGGAGCCCGAAGACCTTCGGGTGCTGCGCAGGGTTCCTGCCGGGGATCCCTCACGGGTCCACAGGGTCAGCGTCACGTTCTCGAAGCCGATGGTCTCTCTGGGTACACGTGATCAGACCTCCCAGAAGCTTCCAGTCCAACTCGAGCCCGATGTCGACGGGACGTGGCGTTGGGTCGGTACCAGGACGGTGGTGTTTCGCCCCGCGGGCGACGAGTTTCCCGGGGCCACGGAGTTCACGGCCACCGTCGACGACGCCGTTGAGTCCGCCGATGGAACACGGCTCGGTGAGGACATCCAATTGACCTTCCGCACGACGCCCGTGCAGGTCGAGTACTGCTATCCCCTTCTGGACGACGATCCCCTACACCCTCTGATCCTTCTCGAGTTCAATCGACCCGTCGATGCGGGGCGTATCCTCGAGGATCTCAAACTCCTGGGAGAGCAGCGGGACCCACGCCTCCGCCTCGCCACAAAACAGGAAATTCGAGACAGCGAACGGGCGACAAATCTAGTCGAGACGATTCCCGACGGTGAGTCGGCGGTTTTTCGGCCGACGATGAAATTGAAGCCGGCGACGACTTACTCAGTCGAAGTGCAAACCGACATTTCCGGTGAGAATAAAGACGTCGCCCTGTCGACGGTCTTTGCGACCTACAAGCCCTTGAGACTTGAGAAATCGTGGTGCACGGGCCGGTGCGAGTCCGATTCGTCGTTCAAGTTGAAGTTCAACAATCAGCTCGACACTGATGCGTTCGAAGCCTCGGTGGTTGAGGTGCGTCCGTCCATGGAGGAGAGGACCGTCGAGGTCGATGGGAACGAAGTCGTCGTGACCGCCGACTTCCAGACCGGGAGAGACTATGACGTAACTATAGACGACGCGCTGACCGACCGCTTCGGACAGACCCTCGATGTGTCGGTCTCCCGGGACTTCTACGTGCCGTTTCAACAGCCGCGACTTGGGGACGTGCCTTCGATGATGGTTGCCGACCCCGGCCGTCGGCCGACGATCGGTGTTCCGACGGCGAGTCTAAAGTACTTTGATGTCACGGCCTATCGGGTCGATCCGGCGGACTGGCCCCTGTACGACCTCGGAGAACTTTTCGACGACTCCGACTCCGTCCAGGAGTACGGTACAGAGGTCGGCACCGAGCGTATTCAAGTGGCAAATCCCCGATCGGGGCTCGTCGAGAATCGAATCGATCTCTCCAAATGGCTAGCGGAAGAACACGGCCATCTCCTCCTCAGGATTGAGCGTGGCGAGCCGCTGGAGGATGCGCCCGACCCGCGCTACTCGCTCTCGGAACGGTGGACGTGGGTGCAGGCGACTGACCTGGCCCCGGTGATGTTTGTCGATCCAGCGGCGACGTACGCTTGGGTGACGGACCTGGCGGACGGCATGCCCGTAAGCGGTGCCGCGATCGAGGTTCTGCGAGACAGCGACTGGCCGATCATGGAGTCCGGGCCGGAGGGCCTGGCGGTGGAGGACCGGACCCTGGATGACGCGACGTCCGTGCATTCCAGCGCGCTCATGGTGTCGCGCGGTGACGACACTGCAATCGTGCCCATTGAAGAGACGTCTGTCGACACGTTGCCCAGACGCCAAGACAGGGACGACTACCGGTGGCATGTCTACACCGACCGGGGACTCTACCGTCCCGGCGAGACGGTCGACATGAAGGGATGGGTCCGGCAGGTCGATGCGTCAGATTCCGGTCTTCTCAGGCAAGTCGACCGGTCTTCGGCGCTGAAGTGGGAACTTCGCGGGCCTGGATACGAACGAATCGCCGGGGGCGATACGTCGCTGAGCGAGGTGGGCGGGTTTCATGTGGAATTCACCCTTCCCGAAGATGTCCAACTCGGCCGGGCGCGGTTTAGCGTGAGCCTGGAGGATACGTCGGCTGAGTCGGGCACCTCCTTTGATGTTCGAGAATTCCGTACGCCGAAATTCGAGCTAGATGTCGCCGCGCCGGGCGGGCCATTCGTCATCGGTGAGACGGCCACGGCGAAGGTTTCTGCCAACTACTACCGGGGCGGAAGTCTCTCCGGGTCGGATGTCACCTGGCGGGTCGAGAGTGACACCGGAGAGTACGCACCGCCCGGCTGGGAGGAGTTTTCATTCGGGAGGTGGAGTTCCCCCTGGTACCACCAGCAGCCTGGGGACTCGGACATGGACGTCTTGGATGGAGTTCTCAAAAAGGGAGGCATCCATCGGTTGGGCCTGGAGACCGGTCCCACGGATCTCGACCTTCCGATCGCCATCACAGCAGAGGCCATTGTCCAGGATGTAAATCGCCAGACCGTCGCAGGCTCAATGTCGACCCTCGTGCACCCGGCCGAGGCGTACATCGGGCTTCGGAAACCGGGTCACTTGGTGGATCGGGGAGAGCGGTTTGAGGTGCAGGCCGTAGGTGTGTCGATCGGTGGAGAGCCCCTCAAGGGTCGGCGCATGGAGATCTCGATGGGGACTCAGAGCTGCGAGAGGGCGTCCACGGGTAAGACCCCGGTGAGCTGCACATTCGAGGCGCGGCGTGGCGGAACGCACGTCATCACAGGCGAGATCTTCGACCGTGATGGCCGATCGAGTGTCAGCCAGCGCCGAATCTGGGTGCCCGGCCACGACCCGGGAGCGGACGATGAGATCAAGAAACAAGAGGTCGAGCTCATACCGGACAAGTCGACCTATCACGCCGGCGATACTGCCGAGGTTCTGGTCCAGTCCCCCTTTGAGACCGCTCAGGGTCTGCTCCTGGTCTCTCGCGATGAGATCGTGGCAACCAAACGTTTCGAGGTCGAAGACCATTCGGCCACGCTCGCCATCGCCATCGATGCTGCCGACATCCCGAACGCGCAGCTAGCGGTTCAGCTCGTCGGGCGTGGCAACGTCAACGGTCGTTCAGGGCCCGTGCATGCCACGGGTAAATTGGGGCTCGATGTGTCACCGAGCGCCCGTCGCCTCGATGTGTCGCTTCACCCGCAAACTGTCGGCCTGAAACCCTCGGGTGAACTCACGGTTGGTCTGGAAGTCGAGCGTCCCGACGGAACGCCGGCAGTCCGGAGTGAGGTCGCCTTGGCCGTGGTCGACGAGGCCGTGTTGGCAACGGGAGGCTACGAACTCGACGACCCACTCTCCTCCTTTTACCCGAGGTATTACTCCTCGATCGAAGCCGTCTCGTTTCGTGATCTTGTCCGGCTTACACCCGAGGACGTGCCGCGTATCCCGAAGAACACAATCGATATCGAAAATTTGGGTGTAAACAGGATGATGGCCTCGGAGAACTTGGGTTCGGGGGCACTCAAGAACATTTTCAACAACGAAGACGGCATCTCAGCGAGAATGAATAGAGAAATGGGCAGCGAACCGCCGACGCGTACGCCCAGGGCGAAACCCGGGTCGCAGGCGTCGCAGATCCGTCTGCGCCGAGATCTCCGTCCCGCTGCTTACTTCGGGCCCAGGGTGACGACGGACGAAGACGGCGAGGCGACCGTGTCGTTTGAGCTGCCCGACAATCTGACTCGGTGGCGCCTGATGGCCGTGGCCGCCGACGGCGCCGAGTACTTCGGCACCGCTGAAGAGACGGTCACGGTTCGAAAACCCGTGTCGATCAGCCCGTCCTTTCCGAAGTTTCTGAATCTGGGCGACCGGGCGCAGCTCCCGTTGGTCGTGCACAATCAGACCCGCCGCGATCGAACCATCAAACTGGCCGCTCGGACGTCAAACCTGAACATCGATGGCGCGCGAGGCGTCTCCGTCGAGGTTCCGGCTCTCGAACGCGTGGAGGTTCAGTTTCCGTCGCGGACCAAGGACAGCGGCACGGCACAGGTTCAATTGGCCGCCTCTTCAGGCGACTGGGCCGACGGCGTCGAAGAGTCGATTCCGGTCCATCGCCCGGCGACGACCGAGGCCTTCGCCACGTACGGCAGTATCGACTCACCCGAGGCCACGGTCGAGCATCCCGTAGAAAAGCCCGAAGACGTCATCCCGGATTACGGTTCACTGAATGTGACGACGTCGTCGACGGCGCTTCAAAAGCTGACCGATGCCTTCATTTACTTGGTCGACTATCCCTATGAGTGTACCGAGCAGGCGTCTTCGCGCATGCTTGGCATCGCCGCGCTGCGCGATGTGCTGGGTGTTTTCGAGTCGGCATCCCTGCCGGATGCGGAGGAGCTCAAGGGGTCGATTCAGGAGGACATTGAGTTGCTCGAGAATCGGCAGCGATACGGCGGTGGATTTACGCTCTGGGATGATGGGACCGACGTCTGGCCCTACGCCAGTCTCCACGCCACCCTGGCGTTGCACCGAGTCGAGGAGGCTGGCTACGAGGTCCCCGCGGACATGCTCGAGGACGCCGCAGAATATGCCGCCGAGATCGATGCCGCCGGCCTGGACCCCGACTGGGGAAAAAACTGCGCAAGTCCATCCATGCCTACGCCCTCTATGTACTCCACGAGATCGGCGAAGGGCGGCCGAAAGAGGCGGCGAAGCTACTGGGTGACTCGAAGCTCGGAGAAACAATCTCACTCGAAGGCGTCGGGTGGTTGTTGTCGGCCCTCGGTGACGAACCGGCTACCGACTTCAACGTCGAAAGGACGCTGCGTAGCCTTCGCAATCGCGTCTCAGAGACGGCTTCGTCGGCCCACTTTGCCACCGAATACTCCGAGGAAGATGGATACCTCATCATGCAGTCGAGCCGACGGGCCGATGCCGTATTGTTGGAAAGCTGGATGGACCACCGCCCCGAGTCCGATCTGATACAGAAACTCGTACGCGGCCTACAGGAAAACCGCACTCGAGGTCGTTGGGCCAACACCCAGGAGAACGTCTTTGTGTTGCGGGCGTTGCGGAAATACTTCGAGACGTACGAATCCAAAACGCCAGACTTCGTTGCGCGCACCTGGCTGGGGGATGGCTACCTGGGCAAACGCAGCTTTCGAGGTCGCACGACCGGGCGTCATCGCATGGAAGTGCCCATGGCGTCCGTCATCGAAAAAACGGGTTCGGGACCGAAGCAACGCGCCCCGCTGACTATCAAAAAGCAGGGGCCGGGTCGGCTCTACTACCGCATCGGCCTCGACTACGCGCCGCAATCCCACGACCTGGATCCGAAGTCCGCCGGTTTCACCGTGAATCGGGTCTACGAGTCCGTCGATGATCCCGACGATGTCAGCCAACGCGACGACGGCACCTGGGTTGTGGAGGCGGGCTCTCGGGTGCGAGTGACCCTCGAGATGGTCGCGAGGGCTCGCCGCAACCACGTCGCCCTCGTCGATCCGCTGCCCGCCGGCCTGGAGGCGATCAATCCCGCGCTGGCCACAACCGGAGACGTTCCCGACGGCGGACGGCGTTGGTGGTACGGGCACGACAATCTCCGCACCGAACGCGTCGAGGCCTTCGCCACCCGCCTGAGCGGCGGTGTCTACACCTACGAATACGTCGCCCGGGCTACGACTCCTGGGGAGTTCGTGGTGCCGCCGGCGAAGGCCGAGGAGATGTATCACCCCGAGACCTTCGGGCGGACGGGCACGGCGCGGATGGTCGTGAAGTAGAGGCCGCTCAGAAAATGTCGTCGCGACGTTCCAGACGAGGCCGGTCGTCGTTGCGCCAGCGGTTTTGCTGCTCGTCGCGGCGCATCTGCTCGAGCTGGCTGAGTGCGTTGGTGTCCTCGGGTGGCTCGCGGCCGATGCAGAAGAGTTTGATCAGGACCACGCCCGCCACGAACCCACCGGCGTGCGCCCACCATGCCACGCCGCCCTGAGCGGTGCTGACGGCGCCCATGCTGGCGACGGTCCCGAAGAAGATCTGTTGGATGAACCAGAACCCCAGAAACAAGATGGCCGGGACGCGGAAAAAGAGCGGGTAGATGATGATGGGGACCAGGATGACGATCCACGCCGTCGGATAGAGTAACAGGTAGGCGCCCAGCACCCCGGCGATCGCACCGGAGGCGCCGATCGTCGGCAACGTGGTTCCTGGCGTGAAGAATGCGTGTCCCATCATCGCAGCCACTCCGACGACGAGGTAGAACACCAGGAATCGAACGGAGCCGATCCGGTTTTCGATGCCGTCGCCGAAGACCCACAAAAAGAGCATGTTCCCGATGATGTGGCCCCAGCTTCCGTGCAGAAACATCGAGGTCATGATCGGGGCCAGCCACTCTTCGACCGACCAGGGCGCGCTGCCTACGACCGTCCAGAACTCCCGCGGGACGAATCCCCACGTGCGGATCAGGGATTCGAGTTCGGGCGCTGAAAGAGAGACCTGATAGGCGAATGCCAGGGCGTTTGCGGTGATCAGCCAGAGGGTCACCCACGCGGTCCGAGGGTTCGGGGCACTTCCTTTGATCGGTATCATCTACGCATCGGGATGGAAGGGGTCTGCATCACTAAATACGAGTACGTTAGATAGGCATGGCCGACAAGTCGCAGAGGCGTTTCCGATGGCGCGGGTTCGACCGCGGGATCGAGCGCCAATAAATGATTGAAAATCGGGTGTGCCCTTGGTAGGACGCATGCACGCAACAGAGGTTGGTAACCTGAAAGGTAAAGTATTATGACAGCGGAACCCACATCGGCCGACGCGGTCGAACAGTCAGAAGCGGCTCGAGACGACGACGGATTTCTCGAGGTCCAATATCCCGAGCCCCACGCTGAACGGACCAAGCAACTCCTGAAGGAACACCCCGAAATCAAGGAGTTGTTCGACACAAATCCATGGACGGCGGTCATCTGCGTGGGAGTGGTCGGCGCCCAGCTCGGCCTGGCAGTGTGGGCGTCGACGCTCCCGTGGTGGGGCATCGCGCTGCTGGCCTATTTCGTGGGCGCGTTTTTGAACAACGCCACCTACGCCATCATCCACGAGGCCTCGCACAAACGGATCTTTCGGGGCCAGCTCGGCAACGAGATCACCGGTTGGATCGCGAATTTCCCGCAGCTTCTGCCCACTTCGTCGAGCTTCCGCAAGTACCACCTCAAGCACCACCTCTATCAGGGCGACCCGGAGTACGACGCCGACCTCGCCACCAAAAAAGAGGCGGAGTTCGTCGGCAACTCGACCTTCAAGAAAGTCATCTGGCAGACGTTCTACCCCTTCTTCCAGGCGATCCGAACCCGCAAGTTCGACGACAACGGCATCGTCGAGTTCTGGGATAAATGGGTCATCGGAAATGTCGTCGCCCAGTTCGCCTTCCTGGCGACGTTTTGGTACTTCGCCGGCTCCTGGGCGATGTTGTACCTGCTGCTGTGCTTCACGTTCAGCATGGGGCTTCACCCGCTGAGCGCCCGGCTCATCCAGGAACACTTCGTCTTCGACGACGAGGACAACCAGGAGACCTACAGCTACTACGGGCCGGTCAACAAACTGGCGATGAACGTCTACCACCACAACGAACACCACGACTTCCCGGCCGTCCCCTGGAACAACCTGCCGAAGCTGCGCCAGATCTGCTCGGACGTCTACGAGGAGGAGCTCGACTACCACACCAGTCTGACCAAGCTGTGGTTGAAGTTCCTGCTGGATCCGTCGGTCACATTGTTCGACCGAGTTACGCGGGATTACTACAACGGAACCGTCGACCGACGTTGATTGCATCTGAGGATGAACAAAAAGCCCCCGGCGACTGAAGTCGTCGGGGGCTTTTTTATCGCGTCTTCGCGTCTGCACGTCTCGCGTACGACGTACGAGGTACGACGGGAGCCGCGACTCACGTGGCCGCGTCACGCGTAGGACGTACAAGGTACGACGGGGATCCGCGACCGCGCGCGTCAGCGGCGCGGCGGCCTCGCGTTGGGAGTGCGACAAAGCCTGAAGCTGGTGATGGTCGAACTGCGGAGATCGTGGGTAATAAGGAGGAGTGGGGCAACGGCGGCCGTCGACTTCCACGCCTTTTGCCTATTCCGCGGCGGCGCGCCGGAGGCGCGACACGCCGCGTGATCACCCGGTTCGCTGCGAGGCGCCAAGGCGCCTCGCGAGACCGGGATGTCCAACTTCCTCCTGCCAGATCCAGCCCGTACGGCATCTCCAGCAAGCTGCCGATTCCAGAGTCGCAGCCTCCAGCCGGCTGCCAATTCCAAAACGAACCCTCCAGCCGGCTGGAGAGTCTTTCCTACTCGGCCGCTTTTTCTTCGGCGGCTTCGAGGTCGTCGCTATCCAGGCTGTCGAAGCGCTCGCCGAGGCTCGGCTCGGACTCGTCGCCGACCCAGCGGTAGCGATCGAAGCTGTCGAGATTCTTGTTCATCACGACCTGGAAGCAGGCGGCGTTGCCCTGGCGGGCGATGTAGGTCGACCAGGCCAAAAAGAAGTTCCAGATGCGATACCACCGCTCGCCGTAGGCCTCGATGACCTCTTCGCGGTTCGAGCGCCAGTTCTCGTGCCAGTCTTTGAGCGTCAGGCCGTAGTGGTTGGTGACGTTCTCGATGCTGTGGATCTCGAAGTCCGCCTTCTCCATCTGGCGGGACATCGGCCACAGGCACAGACTGGCGTCGGCGCCGGGGAAGACGTACTTGTTCATGAAGAGGCCCCAGATGAGGTCCTCGGGTCGCATGTCGCGGCGAAGGCCGGTCCATTGCAGGTAAAAGAGCCCGTCGTCTTCGAGCAGGTCGTAGACGCCTTCGTAGTACTGCGACAGGTTTTTGACCCCGACGTGTTCGACCATCTCCAGCGAGGCGATCTTGTCGAAGGTCGACTCGGGAAGGTCGCGGTAGTCACAGGTGCGGACTTCGGCGCGATCGGAGAGGCCGGCGTCGGCAATGCGGGCATTGGCGTGGGCGGCCTGCTCTTCGGCCAGCGTCACACCCAGGGCGTTGACCCCGTAGTTCTCGGCGGCGTACTGGACCAGCGTGCCCCAGCCGCACCCGATGTCCAGGAAGGTCTCTCCCGGCTCGAGCTGCAGCTTGCGGCAGACGAGATCCATCTTGTTGCGCTGGGCCTCGTCGACGCCTTCGTCGGCGTTTTCATAAAAGCCCGACGTATAGACCATTGTCTCGCCGAGGAACCACTCGAAGAAGTCGTTTCCGCGGTCGTAGTGCTCCTGAACGATCCGCTGGTCTTGGCTGCGGGAGTGAATCAGGACCTCGGGCAGGAAGTTGGTGACCGCCCATTTGAAGTGGCCCATCGTCAGGCTGTACTTCACGAATTTGTCGCGGTTGTCCAAGAAGTCGTAGATATCCCCCTCGATGTCGACGTCTCCGTCGAAATAGGCCTCGTAGAGTTTGGCCATCGGAATCTTCTTCTTGGTGTACTTCTTCGCCAGTGCAGAATCGTTGAAAGTTACATAGTCAGTTATGGCGTCCATCGCGCAAAACCTTGCTGTCGTGGAGTTCTGAAGGGGGCTGTTTCGTCTTTCGCTTTGTGCCGATGTTCGTGTAAGGCGGTGAGTGAGGGTAGAACCAACGGTCGCCGATACCAGACATAGCCCGGAACACCAACGGTGAATTGTCTCTGATAAATACCGTTCAGCGGGGCGAGAACCTTGTCGGCGCGCCGCTGCTCCCTTACGATTCGCGCCGACTCGCACGCGCGAGGCTGGCTGAGCTGTATCTGACCTACGAGTGGGCTCGATTATGTTTATCAAAGAGCGCCCGGAATCTCCCCGGATTTTCGACAATGACTGGCTCGATATGATGACACGGACGCATTGGTCGACCGTGCCCATCCTCTATCTGCCCGCCAGCCTGGGGCTCGTATATTACAGCGTGTCGAATATGGGCATCGACCTGATGTCGTCGATGGGTCTGATGCTGGCCGGCATCCTGGCCTGGACGCTGTTTGAATACTTCCTGCACCGCACCTTCTTTCACTGGATTCCCAACGACACCTGGGGCGAGACCCTGCACTTCTTCGTGCACGGCGTGCACCACGACTGGCCCGACGATCCCTATCGCTTGGTGATGCCCCCGGCGGTCAGTCTGTCGCTGTTTTTCCTGTTTCTGGGCTTCTGGACGACCACGCTCGGAAGCTGGGGATGGGCCTGGCATGGCGGATTCGTCTTCGGGTACATGATTTACGACCTGCTGCATTACGTGCAGCACCATGGCCGGGCGCGGTTTAGTTGGCTCAAGAAACTCAAAAAGCACCACATGAGCCACCACTTCCATCCCGACTACAGCGATCTGCGCTACGGAGTCTCGACCCGTTTCTGGGACTTCGTCTTCAGTACCGAGGACCTCTCTGAAGAGCAGGATCGCGAGCACACCCGCGAGAAGCTGCAGGAAGAGTGACCCAGTCGGACCCCCTATGACAACCAAACTCGGCATCGATGACCGCCAGGTGAGGCGCGCCCGGCAGGCCGCCTCCGCGGTGGCGGATCGTATGGACGACTTTATCCGTCGGCGCAGCACTCTGTCGGTCGAGCGGACGGTCCTGCGTCTGATGGGCGTCGACGGGGTCGACGACGAGGATATCCCGCTGGCGAACGTCGTGGTCGATGCCGCCGACGAGGCCGGCGAGCTGCGCGGCGGCATTACCCGAACGATGGCGCGGGCGGTGGTGCAGACGGGCCGCGACCCGCAGACCGTCGCGGAGGCCGTCGCCGACGGGTCGCTCGATCTCTCGGAGCTCGACTCGCTCCCCGAGGACCGGGTGCGCCGGATGGGCGACGAGCTCGCCGAGAGCGCAGCCGATACCATCAAGAACAATGCCGACCAGAGGCAGGCGTACCTGGAGGAGTCCGAGGAACGGCCCGAGCCGCTTCACTACGTCATCGTGGCCACCGGAAACATCCACGAGGATGTCGTCCAGGCGAGGACGGCCGCCCGCGAGGGTGCCGACATCATCGCCGTGATTCGGTCGACCGGCCAGAGCCTGCTCGACTACGTCCCCTACGGCGCCACCACCGAGGGGTTCGGCGGCACGATGGCCACCCAGGAAAACTTTCGGATCATGCGGGAGGGGCTGGACGACGTCGGCGAGGAATTGGGCCGCTACATTCGGCTGTGTAACTACTGCAGCGGGCTCTGCATGCCGGAGATCGCGGCGATGGGGGCGCTGGAGCGGCTCGACGTCATGCTCAACGACGCGCTCTACGGCATCCTGTTTCGCGATATCAATCCCCAGCGCACCTTTGTCGATCAGTACTTCAGCCGGCTGGTCAACGCGTACGCGGGCGTCGTGATCAATACGGGCGAGGACAACTATCTGACGACCGCCGATCCGATGGAGGCGGCCGATACGGTGCTGGCCAGTCAATTCATCAACGAGCAGTTCGCCCTGCGCAGTGGGCTGCCCGAAGAGCAGATGGGGCTGGGCCACGCCATGGAGATGGACCCCGAGATCGAAAACGGGTTTCTCTACGAGCTCGCCCAGGCCCAGTTGTCGCGCGAGATCTTTCCCGACGCGCCCCTGAAGTACATGCCGCCGACCAAGCACATGACCGGCAATATCTTCCGCGGCCACGTCCAGGATGCGCTGTTTAACGCCGTGGGCGTGATGACCGGTCAGGGCATCCAGCTTCTGGGGATGATGACCGAGGCGATGCACACCCCACACATGGGCGATCGCTACCTGTCGCTGGAGAATGCCCAGATGGTCATGAATAACATGCGGGATCTCGGCGAGGAGATGCGGTTCAAGGAGGACGGCATCATTCAGTCGCGCGCTCAGAACGTGCTCGGCCAGGCGGTCGATCTGCTGGAGGACGTCGAAGACCGCGGCATGTTCGAGGTGCTGGCCGAGGGCGTGTTCGCCGACGTCTTCCGGCCCAAGGACCGCGGAAAGGGGTTGGACGGCGTCTTTGAGCGCGGGCCCGACTACTACAATCCGATCGAGCGCGAATTGCGCGAGCGGACCGGGCTTTCGGTCGATTGATCGGCTATTCCCACTCGGTACAGGCCTCGGAGGGATGGTAGACGCCGGCTCCCTGCTGGTAGACGAGTTTTGCACCGAGATCTCCGGCGTAGATCAGCAACCCGAGTCCCGCTGCACACAGGATGGCCACGGCGGCCTCCATCCAGGTGCGCCACTTCTCCAGGGCCTCTGTCTTCAGAAGTTGAAGTATCTCGAGGACGACCACGGAACTGAAGGTCCATCCGGTCCAGTAGCCGGCATCGTAGTGGTCTCCGAGCACGGTCGGGTCACAGATTTGGCGGACCACCACGTTGTAGGCCCATTCGCCCGTCAGGATCGTGACCCAGACGCCGGCCGTACCCAGTCCCAGAAGGGTCCGCGCCATCGGCAGCAAGAACCGGGGGCGGATGCGGTCTGGGAGCAGGGGCCAGGCGATCCGGATCAGGGCGCCGAGGGTCAGCAAGCCGACGGGAAAGTGGACGGTCAGGGGATGATAGATTTCGGGACGCCAAAAGTCCGGCATGGCTCGTGGGCTCGGGGCGTGGAGATACGTAAAAGGCCTCCGCGGAACGGGTCCGCGGAGGTCCGAGTTGTCAGAGGGTCACTCCAGAATCTTGACCGAGATCGGGTCGAGTCTCTTTCCCTTCTTCTCGATTTTGACCTCGACTTTCTGGCCCTTCTCGAGGCTCGAGAATTCGACGGTCTCGCCGCCCTTGGTCAGTTTCGTCTGCTCGGTGAAGTACAGTTCCAGAGTGTTGTCGCCGGATTTGACGTAGATCTCGTCTTTGGAGGCTTCGACCTCTTCGATCGTTCCTTCATAGGTGCCGCTCTCGACGAGGTCGCCTTCGCCGTGTTTGCCGCTCTCACAGCCGGTGAGCACGGTGAATCCGACCAGTAAAAGGGCGGCGGGAAGAGCGAGCTTGCGTAGATAGTTCTTCATACGTTCCTCCGTTGAGTGAGGATGGAAAACTTTCGGAGCGCACGAACTGTGCCCTCGGCGAATCTAAACGTGCGGTAGGGTCGTGCATTGTCAAGACAGAGGACGAGGCTCCGGGAAACTCGAATTGCAGCCCGACATTTGCTAGCAGGTACATAGAAGGCAAGGTTCCCTTAGACTCCGAAGCCATGCGATATCTAAAGTCGATCCTCATTCCCCTCGCCGTCTTCTCGCTTCTGGCGGGGGCCTGCGGCGATGATGCCGGGATTCCCGGGTCCGACACCGGGGCTCTGGCTGACGCCGGGGACGTTCACCTGGACGACGCGGCCGGCGACGTTGGGGGCGACGCGGGTACGATGGAGGACGCCGGAGACGCCGACGGATCGACCGAAGATGCGTCCTCGCCGGGCTTTCCGTCGCAGATCACGACCGAGGGCGGCTCCTGGGAGGCGACGGTGCCCGCCGGCGGTCAGACCGATGTCACCCTCGTCGCCGAGGCCAACGACGTGGTCGTCATTCGGCTCGAGGCAACCGGAGATCAGGGAAGCCCCGGGCTCGAACTCTTTCGCGGCTCGGATCGCCTGGTCTACAGCATGCCCGAACAAGGTGAGGCCCACATTCCCTACCGTGACGAGGAGCTCGGGGACGGGTGGGTCTTCTTCGACGGCGGCCAACACCGACTCGCCGTCTCGAACACCGCCGCGGCCGATGCTCGGTTGAAATTGACATTGGAGTGTCTGGACGGACCGTGCTTCGACGAGGACGACCCCGGCGAAGATCCTTCGTTTGAAGGGTTGAACGGGTACGCATTGGAGCAAGAGCTGCGCTCGGATCACGGGACCCATCGCTCCGTGTCGTACGAACGGGCTCGCGAGGCGATGTTCTCGGTCATCGACAACATGGGAGGCACCGTGGAGGGAGTCTACACGGGTGCGACGATCCAGACGATGGGCGTGCCGGACCACACGATCTTCAATACCGAACACACCTGGCCGCGTAGCAAAGGCGCCGGCAGCGGCGACGCCGAGGCGGACCTCCACCACCTGTTTCCGACGGATTCGCGGGCGAACTCGCGGCGCGGAAACCTGCGATTCGGAGTCGTCACCGGTCCCGTCGAATGGAGCGACGGCGGCTCGATGGTCGGGCCCGCCATGAACGGCGATCAGGTCTTTGAGGTCAGGCCCAAACACCGGGGCAACGCGGCGAGGGCGATGTTTTACTTCGCCGTCATCTACAGCGACGACATTCCCGCCGACGAAGAGGCCGTCCTTCGCCGCTGGCATACCCAGGATCCCGTAAACAACGCTGAAGAGCAGCGAAACGCCGCCATCGAAGACGTACAGCAGTCACGAAACCGTTTTATCGGATACCCCGAACTCGTCGAACGCATTTCGGACTACTGACGAGTCAGTGCTGTGGCGCGCACTACGACTTCGCCACGGCGAAGCGTTTGAGCTTTTCGAGCTCGACGACTTTCAGGGCCGACTCCTCGGTCGCCTCCAGAAAGACGGGCGGCGCCTTGCCGGCCTCCATCGCCTCTTTCCAACGTGCGGCACAGAGACACCAGCGATCCCCGGCCTCGAGGCCGGGGAAGTTGTGCTGGGGCATCGGTGTCGTTAAATCATTGCCCTGCGCCTTGCTGAACTCCAGGAATTCCCCGGTCATCATGGCGCAGATGACATGCTGGCCCTGGTCCCGCGGCCCAGTCCGGCAGTAGCCGTCGCGGTAAAATCCGGTCTCGGGATTCTGGCAACATGATTCCAGCGGCTCGCCGAGTACGTTGGTCTCGTCGCTCATTGCTTACCTCCGAAAGGGCACCTTCAGTCGAATTCAGCCGCAACACGCTTCTTCCTATCAGGGTTACAACGGCTTATGAAACCTCGCGAAGTCAACGATCTCGTCGAACAGTCGATCCGCTACTTGGACGAGTCGGTCGACGAAGACCGTCTCTTCCGTGCGCACGCTCGGCGGCTCTACGACTTTCAGGACAGCTACTCGACCGACGTGACGTACTTTCGGGTGATGCCGGTGCTGGTCGAGCGAGGGTTCTTCCTGAAGGTGCCCCGGGAGGACCACCCGGATTTCGGTGAGTCGGACGCGCTGGCCGGGGATCCGATGGATGCCGTGGCGCCGGTTCTCGAGTCGCCCGACGACGACTGGGACGAGCAGACGAACCCGGTCGTGGGGTATCTGGGCGACGGAGACATTTATACCCGGGCCGACAGCTCGCTTGCCGAACGATTGGCCGAAGACGGTGCTGTCGAGGAGGGGCAGGTCGGCCTTCCCGACCCGGCGCCGCTTTTCGGCGCGGTACGTCAGGTCTGTGAAGCTGCGCGTGCGTCGTCCGACGAGGGGGCCGACGACACAATTCTTCTCTGGTATACGAATCTAAGTTTCCACGTCGCCCTGGAGGGTGGCGGCGAGATGGACGAGACCGTCGAGTCGCTGAAGGACGACGGGGATCTCGAGGCGCTGCGCGAGATCGTCGTCGAGGCCGCGGACGGAGATCTCGAGATGGCGCTCGGTCACCCGGATTGCCCGGCCGAGGCCCCACCGTATCCGCTCGTGCAGAAACACCCCGTGCTCGAGTGGTGGTATTCCCTTGGATAAGTGGTTGATTCCTTGGGGTTCACGCCCTAAGGGGCGTACGTGAGCCGCACGATTCTCCAGCGATTTTTCCAGAACGAGCCAGCCCATGACAGAATCGATCGAATCGATATTCGAGGATCGGATTGCCATTTTGGATGGGGCGATGGGCACGATGATCCAGGAGCACGACCTGTCCGAGGAGGACTTCCGCGGGCAGCGATTCGAGGATCACTCCTGCGATCTGCAGGGCAACAACGAGATGCTGGTCCTGACACGGCCCGATATCATCGAGGGGATTCACCGGTCGTTTTTGGAGGCGGGCGCCGACGTCATCGAGACGAATACCTTCAGCGCCCAGCGGATCTCACAGGCCGACTACGATGCCGAGGATCTCGTCCGCGAGCTGAACGTGGAGGCGGCTCGGGTCGCTCGGAAGGCGGCCGATGCCGTCGAAGAGGAGACCGGCCGGCCGCGGTTCGTGGCGGGTGCGGTGGGGCCGACCAACAAGACCCTGTCGCTGTCGCCGGACGTCGAAGAACCGGCATTCCGCGAGATCTCCTTCGATGAGCTCAAGGATGCCTACGCCGAACAGATCGGCGGGTTGATCGACGGGGGCGTCGACGCGCTGCTCATCGAGACGATCTTCGATACCCTCAACGCAAAGGCCGCCATCATCGCCGCGCAGGAGATGATGGACGAGAAGGGCGTCGACTTGCCGATCATCATTTCGGTGACGATCACCGACCAGTCCGGCCGCACCCTGTCGGGCCAGACCGTCGAGGCCTTCTGGATCTCGATCGAACACGCCGATCCGCTGGCCGTCGGGATCAACTGCTCGCTGGGCGCCGAGGATATGCGCCCCTACATGGAGGAGCTGTCCGACATCGCCTCCACCTACACGAGCTGTTACCCGAACGCCGGTCTACCCAACGAATTCGGGGAGTACGACGAGACGCCCGAGGAGATGGCCGACCAGCTCGAGGAATTCGCCGCCGAGGGGTGGCTGAACATGGTCGGGGGTTGCTGTGGGACGACGCCGGAGCACGTCCGCCAGATCGCCGAGGTCGTGTCGGACTACGAGCCCAGGGAACCCTCCGATCCAATCGAGTACACACACTACGCGGGACTCGAACCCCTGATCCTGCGCCCCGACGCGAACTTCACGATGATCGGAGAGCGCACCAACGTGATGGGTTCGCGCAAGTTCCGCGGCCTGATCGAAGAGGAGGACTATCAAGGCGCGGTCAGCGTGGCGCGCGACCAGGTTGAGGGCGGCGCCAACATCCTCGATGTCAACATGGACAAGGGGTTGCTCGACAGCGAAGACGCGATGCGGACGTTCCTGAACATCCTGGCCACCGAGCCGGATATCGCCCGCATCCCGTTTATGATCGACAGCTCGAAGTTTTCGGTCATCAAGGCCGGACTCAAGAGCGTGCAGGGCAAACCCGTGGTCAACTCGCTGAGCCTCAAGGAGGGCGAAGAGGAGTTTCTGGAGCATGCCCGTTACTGCAAGAAGTTCGGCGCCGCGATCGTGGTGATGGCCTTCGACGAGGGTGGTCAAGCCACCGAGACCGAACATCGCGTCGAGATCGCCAGGCGGGCGGTCACGCTGCTCAAAGAGGAGGTCGGCTACGACGAAAAAGACATCCTCTTCGACGCGAATATCCTCACCGTGGCCACCGGGATGGAGGAGCACCGCGAGTACGCAATCAACTACCTGGAGGCGATCGAGCGGATCAAAGAGGAGTTCCCCGAGGTCAAGACCACCGGGGGCGTCAGCAACATCTCATTCAGCTTTCGCGGCAACGAGATCGTCCGCGAGGCGATGCACTCGACCTTCATGTACCACGCCGTCGATGCCGGTCTGGATACCGCCATCGTCAACGCCGGCCGGCTGACCGTCTATCGGGATATCGACGAGGAGCTGCGCGACCGCATCGAGGATGTGCTGTTCAACCGGCGCGACGATGCGACCGAACGGCTGCTCGATCTCGCCGACGAGTACGAGGACAAGGAACGCGAGGAAGAGGACGACGACGAGTGGCGTGAGGGGACCGTCGAAGAGCGGCTCGAACACGCCCTCGTTCACGGCATCGACACCTACGTCGAAGAGGATGTCGAGGAGGCGCGCCAGAAGGCCGAGCGCCCCCTGGACGTCATCGAAGGACCCCTGATGGACGGGATGGGCGTGGTCGGCGACCTCTTCGGGGCCGGCGAGATGTTTCTGCCCCAGGTCGTCAAGAGTGCGCGGGCCATGAAGAAGGCCGTCGCCTACCTGCTTCCGTACATGGAGGATGATGAAGAGGACGAACACCAGGACCAGGGCACGGTCGTCCTGGCGACGGTCAAGGGCGACGTCCACGACATCGGGAAAAACATCGTGGGTGTGGTCCTCGGCTGCAACGACTACAACGTCGTCGACATGGGCGTGATGACGCCGGCCGACGAGATCATCGAGAAGGCCCAGGAGGTCGACGCAGATATCGTCGGGCTCAGCGGCCTGATCACGCCGTCGCTCGACGAGATGACCCATGTGGCCAAAGAGATGGAGCGCGTCGGCCTGGATGTGCCGCTTCTGATCGGTGGCGCGACCACCAGCCGAAAACACACATCGGTCAAGATCGCGCCCCGCTACGACAGTCCGACTGTTCATGTGGTCGACGCCTCACGGGTCACCGGCGTGGTCGGTCATCTGCTGAATCCGGCAAAGCGCCCCGACTTCATCGAAAAGAACGAGGCGCGCCAGGAGCGTGACCGCCGTATTCACGAGGGCGGCAAGGGCCGGCCCCTGCTCGACTACCAGGAGGCGGTCGACAACCGGCTCGACATTGAATTCCAACAGGAGGACATGCCGGAGCCGGAGTTTTTGGGGACCCGGACCCTGGAGCCGTCACTGGAGAACGTCGCCGAATACATCGACTGGACGCCGTTCTTTCTGGCCTGGGAGATGAAGTATCCATTTCCCCAGATCCTGGAGCACGACGAATACGGCGAAGAGGCCCAGAAGGTCTACGACGACGGCAGGCGCATGCTCGATTCCATCATCAAGGAGGGCCGCCTCGGCGCGAAGGGCGTCTGGGGCATCTTCCCGGCGGGTCGAACCGGCGACGACGTGCTGTTGTTCGACAGCGACGAACGGGAGTCGGTCCGCCAGCGCCTCTGCAACCTGCGCCAGCAGCGCAAGCGCCACGACGAATCGAGCCCCAACATTTGTCTGTCGGATTTTGTGGCACCTGCCGACAGCGGCCTGCAAGATTACGTCGGCGGCTTTGCCTGCACAGCGGGACTCGGCCTGCGCGAGTGGCGCACCGAGCTCGAGGATGAACACGACGACTACTCCTCGATCATGGCCACGGTGTTGGCCGATCGCCTGGCGGAGGCCTGCGCCGAGTACATGCACGAGACGGCGCGCGAGGCGCTCGGATACGGCGACGACCTGTCGCACGAAGAACTGGTCGACGAGGAGTACCGCGGCATCCGTCCGGCTCCCGGCTACCCGGCCTGTCCCGATCACACCGAAAAGGTCAAGCTTTGGGACCTGCTCGATGTCGAGGATGCCACGGGCATGACCCTGACGCAGTCGTACGCCATGGATCCCGGGGCGTCGGTGTCAGGGTGGTACTACTCTCACCCCGAGAGCAAGTACTTCAACGTGGGTGGCCTGGGCCGCGACCAGATCGAATCCTACGCCGAGCGCAAGAACATGGACGTCGACGATGTGGAGCGCTGGCTGATGCGCAATCTCGACTACGAGCCCGAGGACTACGAGTGACTGTCACCGGCTGCCCGGCGTGATCTTGCCCTCGAGCCGAATGACCGCCGGGCCGCCGAAGGTCATATGGTCCTCTTTGATGTCGATTCGGATGCGGCCGTCGCGGTCCATCGACTGGCCCTGATAGGCCGTCCATGAGCCGCCGAGCTCATCGGCTACGCCGGTATCGTCGGCGTGGGCGGCGACGCACAGATTTCCGCTCCCACAGACCGGATCCTCGGGGATGCCCGCGGCCGGCGCAAAACTTCGGGTATGGATGGAGCCTTCGTCGGAGACGGCGTAGACGGTGATCCCGGTCAGCCCCAGGCGTTCACTGATCGAGTCGATCGCCCCCAGTGCCGGACGAAGGGTCTCCAGTGTGTCGGTGGAATCGGCCCGGGCGACCATCCAGGTGGCGCCCGCGTCGTAGATGCCCGGCTCATCGTCGAGGTCCGAGTCGAGTCCCAGCGCATGATGGACCTCCGAGGCGTCGAACTGGGTGTTTCGCCGCTCCGGGGGCGCAACCATCGCCTGGACCTGTTCGCCCTGCACATTCAGCCAGATCGGCCCGCGGCCGCACCGGACTCGAAACTGTCCGTCGGCTGGATTGACCATCCCCGTCGATACCAGCACCCGGCCGGCGCCGATCAGAGGGTGTCCGGCGAAGGGAATCTCGCGGTTCGGCGCAAAAATGCGCAGCTCCGGCAACGCTTCGTCGGCGTTTCGCACGAAGACGGTCTCCGATAGATTCAGCCAGCGGGCGATCCGCTGCATGTGGTGGGCATCGAGCCCGTCGGCGTGCATTACGACCGCCAGCGGGTTTCCCATGAACGGGCGTGCGGCGAAGACATCGACTTCGTAAAAAGGCAACATGGCAAAAACTCCCATAATCCGGGGCGACAGGGCTCCTCTTCAAACTATACAACAAACCCGTCCGTCAACGGTCGTTCATTCCATTGCGGCCGGAATTTACAGAGATATCGAAACGAGGACACGTACATGACACCGATCGACGAGATCGTCGACGCCTTGACCGAGGCCGACAGCCGACTGGCCGACGGCGGGGACCCCTCCGGGGTACGGCCGCTGGTTCGTCAGGCCCTGGCCGGCGCCCGTCGGATCCGACAGCAGCGCGATGGTTCCGAGGATGGTGGGGAGCGCGAGGGGATCGAGGGACCGCTGGGTCGGGTCCTTCGGGATCGGTGCCTCGAGATCGGATCGAATGCCGGCTGTCGAGTCGAGGTCGGACTCGGAGGCCATCCGCCGCTCGGGGACCGCGCGCAGGAGGTGATCGTCGAGGCCGCCGAGATGCTGGTTGGGGCGTTCGCCGAGCACGGGGCCGACACAATCGCGGTCACTCTGAGCGGGACCGATAATGTCATGCTGCACGTCGGCGACGACGGAACCGCCTTCGATGCCGCCGAGGTCGGACCCGCGGATCTGAATCTGCGCGAGTTGCGCTCGCTGGTCGAGGCCGTCGACGGCCAGGTCGTCTGGGAGTCGAGCTGGCGCGAGGGAACGACACTGGAGGTCTCGGTGCCGGCGGCCTAAACTGGGGGCGATAATGTCCGAAGATACGACAACATTGCGGGGAACCCTGGACCGGGTCCGGTTCCAAAGCGAGGACGGCGGTTTTTCCGTCTGCGAGCTCGATGTCGCGGATCGTCCGATGACGGTCACCATCGTCGGCAACCTCCTGTCGACACAACCGGGAGAGACCGTCGAAGTGACCGGCTCGTGGACCAACGATCCCCGCTACGGCCGCCAGTTCGACGTCGATTCGATCCGGGCGGTGCCCCCGTCGACCCGCGAGGGGATCAAAAAGTACCTGGCCAGCGGGCTCGTCGAAGGGATCGGCGAGGTGTTGGCCGAGCGAATCGTCGAGCACTTCGGCGAAGACGCCCTCGAGATCCTCGACGACGATCCGAGCCGTATCAAAGAGGTCGAGGGCATCGGCGAGGTTCGTGGCGACCGCATCATGGACGCGTGGACCCGTCAGCGGACCATCCGCTCGGTCATGGTGTTTTTGCAATCCCATGGCGTGAGTACGGCCCGGGCCGTCAAGATCTGGGACGAGTACGGTCCCGAGGCACCCAGCGTGGTTCGCGAAAATCCGTACCGGCTGGCCGAAGACATCCACGGCATCGGCTTCAAGACCGCCGACGCCATCGCCCGGCGTCTGGGTATCGACGCCGATGCCCCCGAACGCGCTCGAGCCGGGCTGCTGTACGAGCTGAGTCAGGCCCACAACGAAGGCCACATGTTTCTTCCGCTCTCGGAGCTCGTCGAGAGGACCAGCGAGCGGCTCGGCGTGCCCGGCGAGATGCTGCGCGAGCCCCTGGGACAACTTCGCCGTCAGGAGAAGGTCGAGCTCGAACCCGGCTCCGGCGACGAGGAGACCGCCGTCTACCGGGCCCCCGCCTTCGGCGCCGAGACCGGGGCGGCACGTCACGTACGAAAGCTCTTCGATAGCGGTGATCTTCTGGCGGGGATCGACGGCGGCGGCGATGCCGCCCTCGACTCGGAGCTGCGCGACGCCGAGCGCGACCTCGGGCTGGAGCTCGCCGAGGCGCAGCGCAAGGCGGTACGCACGGCATGGACCGACGCCGTGACCGTCATCACCGGCGGGCCCGGCACGGGGAAGACGACGATCGTGCAGGCAATCTGCAACATCGGAGAATCGCGCGGGCAGGCCATCGCCCTGGCGGCGCCGACCGGTCGAGCGGCCAAACGCCTCGGCGAAGCGACCGGCCGGGAGTCCAAGACCGTGCATCGTCTGCTGGAGTACGGCGGCCAGGACGGCTTTCAACGCGACGAGGACGAGCCGCTGGATGTCGACATGCTCGTCGTCGACGAAGCCTCGATGCTCGATACGTACCTCTTCCACGCCGTCGTTCGGGCCCTGCAGCCGGGTACATCGCTGGTGCTGGTCGGCGACATCGATCAGTTGCCCAGCGTCGGCCCCGGCGACGTGTTGGCGGATCTCATCGAGAGCCAGCAGATCGCCGTGGTCAAGCTGACCGAGATCTTCCGGCAGGCCGAACAATCGGCGATCGTGCGCAATGCCCATCGGATCAACGAAGGAGAGATGCCGGTGGCGCCGACCCACGACGACGGCCGGCTCGTCGACTTCTATACGATCTCGGCCGATTCCCCCGAACAGGCCCGCGATACCGTGATCCGGACCGTCAGCGATCGCATCCCCGAGGCCTTCGGATTCGACTCGGTCCGCGAGGTCCAGATCCTGTCGCCGATGCATCGAGGTCTCGTCGGCTGTACCCAGCTCAACGAGCGACTTCAGACGATCTACAACCAGGGTGCGCCCGAGCTGGAGCGAGCCGGTCGGCTGTGGAAGGTCGGAGATCGGGTGATGCAGACCCGAAATAACTACGATCTGGAGGTTTTCAACGGCGACATCGGCACGATCGAACGGATCGACGAAGGCAGCGAGACCGTCCACGTCGACTACGGCGGCCGCCGTGTCCCGCACCCCTACAGCGCGTTGGACGAACTGGAGCTCGCCTACGCCATCACGGTTCACAAGAGCCAGGGCAGCGAGTATCCAGCCGTCGTCATCCCGGTTGTCACCCAGCACTACATCATGCTGCAGCGCAACCTGCTGTACACGGCGGTCTCCCGCGCCGAAAAACTCGTGATTCTGGTCGGCCAACAGAAGGCCGTACAGATCGCCGTCGACAATGATCAGGCAAAGAACCGCTATACACGACTGGCCCGCCGCCTCCGCGACGACTTCAGATGAGTTTCGTACCCGACAACGACCTTGGGTATCTCGATACGATCCAGGTCTTCTTCGTCGATCTGACCCAGCGTTCGATCATGTTCAGCGGACGCGACCTGCGGCTGCTCGAAGAGTGGCGAGAGCGCGGAGCAAACGCGCGAGATGTGTGTCGCGGTCTGCAGGACGCCGCCACGGCGATGCCCGAAGACGATCCTCCCCGCAACATCTGGGCATGCCGAAAGTGGATCGAACCCCACGTCGAGCGTGCTCAAAACCGCGGTGTGGGCGGGCACGACGACGAGCGGCGCGGCGCGCCGGGAGGCGACGGGGAAGACGCGAAGTCGGAAGACGGACCACCCGTCGACGGACTGGTGCACTCGGCCCTCGAGCGCATCGAGCAAGCGGGCCGCCAGACCGACGATGAAGCGATCCGCGAGGTCTACCGCCACGCGTGGAGCCGGGTTCGCGCCCTCGACGGCTCCGACGACGATGATCCCTTCGAGAAACTCGTCGCCATCGAAGAGGAACTCGTCGAAGGGTACTTTGAGGCCCTCGACGCCGAGCGTCGCCGCGAGATCGACCGGCGGATCGAAGAGGAATCCGGCGCGCCGCTGGAGCGGATGACCAAGCAGGCCCGCCGCGAGCATGTGTTGGCCAGAAGGCGCCGGATTCTGATCGACGAAGATGGGCTCGCTCCGTTGCTCGAATAGTCCCTGATTCCCTCAAAATACGCCGGGATGCGCACGATTTCGGTTGCCAATTCCCGCCGCAGGCGTATCCTTCAAGGGTGTGCGTCACAACAAGCAGTTGCCCGAGTATCGGAGGATATGTTGAGTCGGGATACCGTTGTCGATCGTTTTCTGGATCATGTCGAATCGCGTCCGGGGGATCCAGCCCTCTGGCACCACGAAACCGAGGAAGACCGCGACGAGTGGGTTTCGCGCAACTGGGGCGAATACGGCCGACAGGCAAAGGCCTTCGCCGGCGCGCTGGTCGGCATGGGCCTGGAGGACAACCAGCGGATCTCGATCTCGGCGTACAACTGCCCGGAATGGCTCATCGCCAACGTCGGGGCCATGATGGCACGGCTTGTGCCCGTGGGGATCTACCACACCAACTCCCCCAAGGAGCTGGCCTATGTGGCGCGCCACTCCGAATCGAAGGTCATCGTCGCCGAAAATAAGGAACACTGGGCGAAGATCGACGAGAAACGCGACGAACTCCCGGACCTGGAACGCATCGTCGTCATCCGAGGCATCGACGACATCGACGATCCGTTGGCCGTCGGCTTCGAGGCGTTTCTCGAGGAGGGCGAGGCGCACCTCGACGAGGTCGACGCACGTGTGGCGGCCATCTCGCGCGACGATGTCGCCGAGATGATCTACACCTCGGGCACCACCGGCGACCCGAAGGGCGTGATGCTGACCCACGACAACCTGGCGTTCACCGCCGATCAGGCGAAGATGATCGTCGGGGATCTGACCGAAGACGACTCCGTGGTCAGCTACCTGCCGCTGTCGCACATCGCCGAGCAGATGTTTTCGATCCATCTGGCGATCACCTTTGGCTACGAGGTCTGGTTCGCCGACGACGTCTACGAGGTCAAAGAGGCGCTGGTCGCGGCTCGGCCCTCGCTGTTCTTCGGGGTCCCCCGGATCTGGGAGAAGTTCCGCTCGGCGCTCGAGAACAAACTCGATGAGGCGACGGGACTGAAGGCCGCCATCGTCAAATGGGCCCGACAGGTCGGCACCGAGGCCGGATATCACCGCATCGAGGAGGGCGAAGTCGGCGGCTGGCTCGGCATGAAATACGCCATCGCCGACCGTCTCTTCTTTTCGAAACTGAAGGCGCAGCTTGGCCTCGATCAGCTAAAGATCGCCTTGAGCGCCGCCGCGCCGATCGGTGTCGACGTCCTCGAGTTCTTCCTGTCGTGCGACATCACCATCCACGAGATCTACGGCCAGTCCGAAGATACCGGGCCCACAAGCTTCAACGTGCCCGAGCCGGGTAAGACCAAACTCGGCTCGGTAGGCCTGCCGCTGCCCGACATCGACGTGCGCATCGGCGAGGGCGATCTGCTGGAAGACCAGCCCGGCGGCGAGATCCTCGTCCGGGGCGACAACGTCTTCAAAGGGTACTTCAAGGACCAGGAGGCCACCGACGAGGCCCTTAAAAACGGGTGGCTGCACTCCGGTGACCTCGGGTACTTCGACGAGGACGGGTTCCTCTACATCACCGGCCGAAAAAAGGAGATCATCATCACCTCCGGCGGCAAAAATATCGCCCCGGCGAAGATCGAGAACGCCCTGCGCGACATCGACGGGATCAGCCAGGCAATGGCGATCGGAGACCGTCGCTCGTACGTGACCGCCCTTCTGACGCTGGACCCGGATCGCTATCCCGGTCTGGCCGAGGAGCGAGGCTGGCCGGCCGACGCCGAAGAACTGGTCGCCTCCGAGGGGTTCAGCGCGTACGTCGACGAAGCGATAGAAAGGGTCAATGACGATCTGGCTCGGGTCGAGACCATCAAGGAGTACACCGTCCTCCCGCAAGACTTTACCCAGGAGACTGGCGAGCTGACGCCCACCCAGAAGATCAAACGTCGGGTGGTCCAGGACAAGTACGCAACCGAGATCGAGGCGATGTATCAGTAGGTCGCACGGCGGGTTCGTGGTTGAAGCGGCGGCGTCGACTCTTAGGTTTCGGACGGGATGTCATTTGACCCTATCCGAAGAATTTCCCGGAGGTATCTATCGTGTTGAATGTAGCCGAAATCATGACGAGCAACCCGGAGCACATCGTGGCGACCGGGTCGGTTCAAGAAGCCATCAATAAGCTGTTCGAACTCGACGCTCGTCACCTGCCCGTCGTCGATGAGCACGGCGAACTCGTGGGCGTCCTCAGTGACCGCGACCTGCGCGAATATTCTCAGCCCCTGGAGATGCAGTTCGATAACCTGACGTCGTCGAACGAACGCGAAGAGACGTCCGTCAGCGACATCATGTCCGGCGATGTGATCTCCGCACATCCAGAGGACGATGTCACCGAGATCATCGACATCATGATCGACCAGAAGGTCGGCGCCGTCCCCATCGTGGACCCGCGCGACGGCAGCCTGGTCGGCATAGTCAGCTACATCGATATCCTGCGCGAAGCCGCCGAATACTTTTGAGGCGACCGCCGGTTACCTACCTTGACACACTGGAATTGGGGGCCTTATAACCCGGCTCCGCGCCCAGATGGCGCTGAATCAAAAGAGATGCATCCGCGGAAGTGGCGGAATTGGCAGACGCGCTAGACTAAGGATCTAGTGGGAGTTATATCCCGTGTGGGTTCGAGTCCCACCTTCCGCATTCTCTTGACAATACGGTAGCACGGTTTCGCGTCTCGCGTTCACGTTTACGTTGGGCGTGCACGATCACGTTCACGTTGAGGTTGGACGTTCACGATTACATTGGACGTGCACGATCACGTTCACATTGAGGTTGGACGTTCACGTTTAGGTTGGACGTTTATGTCCAGATATTGGGGGCCTTGACGTTGAACTCAGGGTGTTTTCTGAGCAACAGATTCGGCCAGGTCGGCGAAAACAGAGAAAGGGAGAGGTTCATTGCTCAAGCGTGAGGGACTGATGAGCACCGAGAATAGTTCGGACAAGATGACGCAACGAAAAGAGGCCGGAGCTCGGAAAATCGACCACGAGATGCTGGACGTATACCAGGCGGGCCGGGAGTTTCTAGACCTCGCAAAACAGGCTGTCGAGGATTTGCCGACGGGGATTGGTCACGTGAGAAAGCAGATGCTCGCAGCGGCGAGTTCGATAACACTGAATATTGCCGAGGGAACGGGTAGATCGGCGGGTAATGACCAAAAACGTTTTTATCGGTACGCGGATGGTAGCGCCCGCGAGTGTGCTGCGATCTTGGATGTGCTCCACGCTTACGGCGCAATCGATGAATCGTTCTTCGATCGGGCTCGAACCCTACTCGTGCGGATTATCTCCATGCTAAATGCGATGATCCGATAGTAGACGAACCAACGTGCCCCGTGACCCGTGCCTCGTGTTCGTCCAACCTAAACGTCCAACGTAAACGTGCCGCGTGATCCGTCCCCGTGACCCGTGTTCGTCCAACCTATACGTCCAACCTAAACGTCCAACGTAAACGTGCCCCGTGACCCGTGCCTCGTGTTCGTCCAACCTAAACGTCCAACGTAAACGTGCCCTGTGACCCGTGCCTCGTGTTCGTCCAACCTAAACGTCCAACGTAAACGCGCCGCGTGACCTGTGCCCCGTGTCTGAGGTTGCTGGAGTTTGGCAGACACATTGCCGTTGGACGTTTACGTTTTTGGGGGTCGAGCGAGTGGTTACGGGCTGGTCGTTGGAGGGAGTAGAGACCCGAGGGGGATGCCGGGCCAGCGGGAGGCGGGAGTGAACCCGTCGCGGCCGCAGCGTGCCAGGCGGCGTTGGATGGGAATCAGGACGGTGAAGTGGCCCGTGCGGGCGGCTTCGCGTCGGGCAACAAGCAGATGTTCGGCTGCTTCGTCGGGGGCGTCGCGTCGGAGCAGGACGTCGGCCATGGTGGTTCTGGCGATGATGCGGGCGTCGGTTCGGTCGGACGATTCGGCCTCGCGGAGACACTCCTGTACGTCCGCGTAGGGCGATTCGTCGAGTTGATGGACTTGAAAGTAGAGCTGTCGGGCGCGGGCGCCGACGATGCCGGCGCTGGCACCGAAGTGATCGGCGAAGGACTGGGCGCGCGCCAGACATTCCTGGGACTCCTGGGCGTCGCCGTCCTCGAACAGCGCCCAGGCTCGACGCATCAGCGACTCCAGGTACCAGTCGGTGTGGCCTACTTCGCGGGCCCGCTGGAGTACGGTCTCGAACCAGTCGACGGCTGCCGAGTCGCCTCGAGCCAGCGCGATATCTCCACGGTAAAAGGCCGGTCGGATGTCGTGTTCATGGGTTGAAATTGCCCCCTCATCGAACTGGTCCAACGCATCGCTCGCCCGGTCGAGGTCACCGCGGGCGGCCTGGACATCGGCGCGGAAGAGGGCGCAATCGAGGGTCGAGACTCCCGGGGCGTAATCGTGGAGGGCGCAGCCACGATCGGCGAAATCCTCGGCCGCGTCGGTGTCGCCGCGTCCCAGCGCTGCGGTGGCAGCTGCAAAGTAGACCGACCTCTGTTCGTCGGGCCAGCGAGAGTCCTCGAAGTGTCGAGCGGACTTCTCGAGCAGCTCCGCGGCTCGATCGAATTCGGTCAGCCGATTCAGTGCCTCGCCCATCCGCGCGTCGAGCCGGGCTTGAAGGACGGGATGGCTCTCGCTGTCGATCTCTTCGCGGGCTTCAACCAGCGCGTCGGTGGCTTCGTCGGGCCGCCCATCCAGAATCTGCGCCTCGGCCAGCAATGTGGCGACGCCCGCCGCCGAGATCGGTTTGCCGGCCTGTCGGAATCGCAGCCGCGCTTTTCGGTAGTAACCGTCGGCGCGTCGCGGTTCGTTCTGTCGCATCGACAGGTCGCCCATCAATTTCAACGCCCGGGCTTCGGCGGCGATATTGTCGGAGTTTTCGGCTTCGACGAGCGCGTCGCCGAGGATGTCTTCGGCCGAGCCGAGTTCCTCCAGGGCCCCCTGGATTTCGCCGAGCTGAAGACGTACCTCCAGTGCCGATTCTCCGTCGATGTCGTGGGATTCCAGGATGTCGACGAGCCGGATGAGAAACTCTCGCGCATCGTCGAGTTTCAGGTCTTCGAGCGCGGAGCTGACGGCGTCTTCGAGGAGTTCAACAGCGTGCTCGGGCGCGCCGCCCTCCAGAAAGTGGTCGACCGCCAAGTCCAGGACCTTCCGGGGCACATCGTCGCCGTTGGCTTCCAGCAAAAGTTTGGCAGCCCGCAGCGGTGCAGACGGCGTCTTCAGCGGGGTCGGCGGCTCGAGCTTTCGCAGCGAATTCGCGTAGGTGTGGCGGCGAAAGGCGAGGTGTTCGTCGTTGCGGACGATGATCCCGATCCGCTCGGCTCGCTCCAGCGCGTCTTCGAATTCCTCTTCCGAAAAGATCTCTCTGCGCAGCGAGGCGATCCCCGATTCCATCGACCGAGGGACTTCGTCGCCGAACAGCGCGAGGATGGTCAGGGCCTGGCGCAGGTGGTCGACACGTTCTTCATTGTCTTCGCTCGGTTCCGGCCGGATGGCTTCCTGTTCGACGGGGGTCACCGCGTCGCTCTCGAGTTCGTTCGTCGGACGCGACGTCTCCTCGCTGGAGGTCGCGCCGATGGCGAGCAGCTCCTCGAGGGACGGCGGGGTATAGCCCGGTTGCACGGTCAGGTAGTTCGCCTCGGGGCCACTCGCGCCGAGGATGCCCTGGGTGTAGCGGTGCAGCCCGGTTCGTTCGCGCAGCCGCCGACGATCCAGGGACGTCAGGATCATGATGGGCGCCGGGCGGTCCTTCAGGTCCCGAAACAGCCAGTCGAGAAATGCCAGGGTCTGGGCGCTCGCCCCGTCCAGATCCGGAATGCTCCAGATCACCGGACCGTCTTCGGCGGCCCGGCGCAGGGCCTCGCCGCGGCGGGCAAACCAGGCGAGCCGGCGTTTCGAGAGCTCCCCGAAGATCGAGGATTCGTGCTGGCCGGGGGCCGGATACCGTTCGCTGAGGAGCCGGTACGTCGATCCGGAGTCTTCGGCGGGCCAGTCGGATTCATCGACGGTGCGAATGCCCCGTTCGGCGGCCTCGTCGAGGAAGGCGGTCAAGATATCGTCGCGCCCGCTTCCCTCCAGGCCGTCGAGGATCGCGAGGCGAATGGTCCCTTCGTGTTCGACGGTCCGAAGGTGCTCGTGCAGGGTGTCGAGGTGCCGGCCCAGGCTGCCGGTGCGCGGGCCGCGAGCCGGGTCCTCCGGCGGGTGACCGCTTCGGACGGGCACGACCTTCTGGTCGTCGGCCTCATCCTCCCCGTCGCCGTCCTCCGGCTGCGAGAGTGGCCGAAACTCCGACCCGCGCAGCGTCTCGAGGAGCTTCCCCGCATCGGCGATGCGATCCTCGGGGGCCTTCCGGGTGCACTCGTAGACGACATCTTTGAAGGGGCTGTCGCGAAACTGCGGTGGCAGCTCCAGCGGCGAGTCGTAGATCTGGCGCAGCATGATGTCCATCGAATGATCGAGATCGGCATACCGCGCCTCGCCGGTGATCATCTGGTAGATGATATGGCCCATGGCATAGATGTCGATCGACGGGCCGATGGGGTTGTCCATCGCCTGTTCCGGCGCCATGTACATCGGGGTTCCAAAGACGCGCCCCTCCTGGGTCAGCGGTGAGATCGGTTCGCTACTCGACGATCCGAGCCCCTGGAGGGATTTCGACAGTCCGAAATCGAGTACCTTGACCCGCTCGCCGCTGTGGCGCCTCAGCAGAAATATGTTCGCCGGCTTCAGATCCCGGTGGATCAGATCCAGTTCGTGAGCCTCCGCCAGGCTCTGGCAGACCTGTACGGCGATCGACCAGACCCGGCTGGGCGCCATGGGTCCCTCTTCATTGAGCACCGATCCCAGGTGGCGGCCCTTCAAAAACTCCATGGCGATGTAGCACAGGCCCGCGTCGGTGTCGCCGTAGTCGAACAGGGTAATGGTGTTCGGATGCGACAGTCGGCTGACGTACAAAGCTTCGCGGCGAAAGCGCTCGACGACCTTGTCGTCCTCGAGCACGTGGGGTTTGAGAACTTTCAGCGCCACAAAACGGTCCATCGAGGGCTGGTACGCTCTGTAGACGACAGAGAACCCTCCCTTGCCGACGACTTCGACAATACGAAAACGGCCTGCGACGATGTCGCCGGGCTTGATGTCAGGCATCGACGCCGGTGATCCCATGTTCCGGCACCCTGTTTGAAGCGTAAGAAGCTGGAGTGGCACGGGCCATTATAGTGAGGCGTCCAAAAATTGCAGCCCGCCGCGTGCCTGTGCTACGATTCAGTCTCCGTCACGCTGCCCGCCCCCCACACGTCCATGAAGCTATTAATCGAGGATGACGAAGGCCACCGCACCGTGGTGCCCGTCATTCGCGACGAGATCACCATCGGGCGGCGTGAGAGCCATTCCGTTCGGCTGACCGAGCGAAATGTGTCGCGTGACCACGCACGTATCGTCCGGGACGACGATCAACTCTTCATCGAAGAAGTCGACGCTCGCTACGGCGTCTTTTTGAACGGCGCCGAGATCGACGATCGCGCGCCTTTCAATGAGGGCGATGTCGTCCAGATCGGCGACTACCGGCTGACGCTTCGCCCTGAAGACGTCCAGCCCGGCGAGGATTCCGGTGACGAGGCCGCATCGCCAGATTCCGTTGTCACCCGCCCCCAGCCGAAGGTCGGCGGCGGCCCGGAGGAAGAGACATCGGAGGCCCAACGCGATGACAAGGGAGCCGTCGGAGCGCTGACGGTCATCTCGAACCATGATCCGGGGCGGACGTTTGAACTGGATTCGGACGCCCTGCTCATCGGCCGGTCCGACGAGTGCGACATCGTGCTGAATCACCGGTCGGTCTCCAGTCGCCATGCGCGGGTCGTCCGCGAGGGCGAGGACTATCGAATCATCGACCTCGACAGCAGCAACGGCGTAAAGGTCGACGGGGAGCGCTACCGATCGATGCCGCTGGAGCCCGGTGACATCATCGGACTGGGGCATGTCGAACTCCGATTTGTGGGGCCCGATAAATCGTGGCAGTTCGCCGCGAGCAATCTGCGCGACGAACCCGCCGGCCCCGAATCATCGGCAAAGCCAGCCGCGTCAGCCGAGGCCGGCGAATCCGACAGAGATCGCGGTCTCGTCGTGCTCGGGGTCTTCGGGATCGTCCTGGTCGCCGTCGTGGCGGTGGTGGCGATTCGCATGCACGAGCCTGCCGAGTCCGACCGCCAGCGCTCGGCCGAAAGCTCGAACGTCGCCGGTGCCGACTCCAGCACGGAGGAGTCCGAGCAAGCTGAATCGGCGCCCACTGAACCGACACCGACTGAATCGGCGTCCACTGAAACGGCGCGCCCGGGCACGAGGCCACCGGATGCGGGGCCGGCGAAGTTGGCCGCCTCGGAGTCCCCGTCGAAGCCTCCATCCGAGCCGTCGGCTGCGCCCGATGCCGGCGAGGCGGTCGAGTCGACAGAGTCCGAACCCGAACGACGGGCCGAGGCGCCGCCGAGCGAACCGGAGGACGATCGGGCAGCTCGATCCGATGAACCGACGGCCGACCGCGTGGCTCAGACCGACGATTCGCCGACCGAGCCGCCCGACCGCGGCGATGAGCCGGCCTCCGACCCCCAGCCGACAGAACCGACATCCGACGCCGGGTTAGGTGAGTCCGCCAAACAGGGGCCGCCCCCCGAGTCGCTCTTTCAAAGCGCTACGCGCAAGTGGGTGCAGGGAAATGCGAAGGGGGCGATCGAGGACTGCTCCCGCGCCTTGGAGACGGGGTATACCCCGTGCTATCGCGTGATCGGTATGGCTCAGAAGCAGAGGGGAAACACCCCGGAGGCGTGTCGACACTTCGAAGAATACGTGGCGACCGAGCCCGACGATGCGCCCAAGATCCGCCGCCAGATGGAGGAGCTCGGATGCTCGACCACGGGTGCGGAATGACCGGCGTCGACCCCTTGTTTGACCCGACAAGTAGCAGGCAGTGATCATCCACACCAGAGGAGTCAGCAATCGGACGACGTGACGTTCACGGTGACCTGACCGGCCTGAAGCCGAGTCAGCGCAAAGAACTCGAAGAGCTGCACGGGCGACGGATCCCGGCGACCGAAGCGATCACGCGGGAGTTCGCCCACCAGCTCACGCTCATCTCCGAGGAGATCAACCGGGTTGTCGCCGTGCTCGTGGACCGCCGCGGGCGCGTCGACGAAGTGATGGTCGGTGATGCTCACCGCGTCTATCTGCCCGACATCGGACGTCAACGCGCCGGTTCGGGGCGCTTTCGGGGCATCCGGCTGATACGGACGAACCTGGAGACCGACCCGAAGCCGACGCTGTCGGAGGACGACCTGACGGACCTGTCGAAACTGCAACTCGACATGGTCATGACGATCGGCGTCAATGCCGGCGGTTTTCCCGGCGAGATCGAGTGGGCACACCTTCTGCCCAAAAATCCGGACAACAAACTGTGGCGCACCTTCCGGGCCGAGTCTCCCGAGGAAGTCGAGGTCGACTACGACATCTTCATCAAGGAGGTCGAGGACGAGTTCCAGCGCAAGGCAGACGAGCTGTACGAGACGGGCAGCGATCCCGCGATGCTCGTCTACGTCACTACGCCCGACGGACGGAACGAAGAGTCGGAACTCGAGGAGCTGCATCAGTTGTGCCACACCGCCGGCGTCAACGTCGTCGACACGGTCGTCCAGCGGCGCACCGAGATCCATCCGAAGTACGCCGTCGGGAAGGGCAAGATCGAGGAGATCACCCTGCAGGCCCTGCAATACGACTGCGATCTGGTGATCTTCGGCCAGGACCTGACGCCCGGCCAACTCCGGGCGATCACCGACGAGACCGACCTCAAGGTCATCGACCGAACCCAGCTCATCCTGGACATCTTCGCCCAGCGCGCGAAGTCGCGCGACGGCCAGATTCAGGTCGAGCTTGCGCAACTGAAGTACCGTCTTCCCCGACTTCAGCAAAAAAACACCGGCATGAGCCGTCTCGCCGGAGGCATCGGCGGCCGAGGCCCCGGTGAGACGAAACTCGAGGTCAATCGGCGTCGGGTCCGCGACCGGATCGCGCGATTGGAAAACGAGATCGACGAGATTGCCAAGCAGCGTCAGCAGCGGCGCAAACGCCGCATCCAGTCACCGGATCCGATCGTAAGCGTCATCGGCTACACGAATGCCGGTAAATCGACGTTGCTCAACGGGCTGACCCAGTCGGAGGTGCGCTGCGAGGACAAACTCTTTGCGACGCTGCGGCCGACGACCCGTCGTCTGCGCTACCCGGAGCCCAAGGACATCATCTTCACCGACACCGTCGGCTTCATCCACGAGCTGCCGCCGGATCTGGTGAAGGCGTTTCGGGCCACGCTCGAGGAACTGTACCAGGCGGATCTTTTGATCCATCTGGTCGACATCTCGTCGGATCGGTTCGAAGATCACATGGCGACGGTCAACCAGATTCTGCGCGAGCTGGAACTCGAGGACAAAGAGCAGATTCTGGTCTTCAACAAGATGGACCGCATCGACGAGGAGGCGGCGCGTTCGCTGGCGCAGACCTACGATGCGATCCCGATCTCGGCGCTGAATCTGGAGACGACCCAGCCGCTGATCGACGAGTTGGAGAATCGGCTTCTGCGGCAGAATCAGCGCGAGCGCGCCCAGAAGCAGACCCGCGAGGCCGAATGGGAAAAGTACCTCTGAGGATCACTCGTCGTCATCGTCGAGATTCGGCTGCAGATAAACCGAATCTCCCTTGCGGACGATGTTAAACGAGACGTCGCGGCCGTGTTCCTCGCGAAGGGAGGCGCGTCGGGCCCGGATCGAGTCGCGGACATCGTCGAAGTTCATGTCGTCGACCGATTCGCCGGCGTCTCGCTTTGCGTCGACCAGGCGATTGTACAGGCGGCGGTCACGTCCGTCTTCGTCGTCGTCGGAGCTTGAATCCGACGAATCGTCGTCGGAGGAACGCCGGATGACCCGGCTGGAGCGGCCGCGACTCTTGCTTTCGGATCCGTCGTCGCCGTTACCAGACGACGTACGCGAGCGTGAGGTCCGCCGGGAACGCTCCCGGCTGCGTCGTTCGGGTTCCTGCTCGCGGTTTTTCTGCCGGTCATCCAGGTCTTCTTCGGAGAGTCGCTGGGTCGGCTCGCGCGAGGCGTCTTCGAAACTCTTTGAGCGACCGCCGGAATCCCCTTTGCTCGAACCGCCCCCGCCCTTTGAGATGCCCAGCTTGTCCTGAAGGCTTCGGAGCTTCTCCTTGCGGGTGGTCTCCTGGCCCGAAAAGACATCGTCGCCGCCGGGGCGATGGCTCTCCTTTCGGTCGCCCTGGTCGTCGTCGCCTTTGTTCTTCTTTTGGCGCTGATTCTCCAGTTCGTCTTCGCTGGGGCGTTTGACGCGGTCAGTGGCCACATATTTCTCGAATTCCCCCTCCTGGTCCATCGCCTCGAGTTCCTGCTCCAGGCTCTTGAGGTCGACCCGGCTCATGTCGGGATCGATCTCGACGAACTCCTCCTGCCCTTCGTCGGCCGAGTCGTCGCCGTCGTCTTGCTCGCGCTGGGCCGCCTCCTGCTCCTCTTGGCGCTGGCGTTCCTCTTGGCGCTTCTTGGCCTTCTGTCTGTGCGGGGCGTAGGTCCCCTGTTCGATCTCGCGTTGGACCCGGTTCCACTTCTGTTTCAGCGATACAAAACGCTGCTGGATGCTTCGAAAACGGAATCGCTGGCTGGTATTTGAGATCCGCGTTCCCTCGAGCTCGCGGATCTGCCGGTTGACCTGGGCCCGCTGGTTCTGTGGCGGGCGCTTGCGGCTGCCCACGAAGAATTTCTCGTAGGCCCGGCGCAACTGGTCCAGGTCCTTCTCGAGCTTGCGCAACATGGCGTCGATTTCGTCATTCGATGCTTCGTCTTGGCCCATGTTGCCGTCCTCGTGTTATTGCGAAATCCAATTCGGTCGATATGTTACCACCGCGTATGCGCTTTTCCAATGACTCGGCACGATCGATGACCCTCGATGCTCATCTAAAACCGACGGGCCTTTTCCTGTCGATTCTCCTGGTGCTGGCGTGCGTCTCCGGCTGCGAACGTCCAGGCGAATCTACCGGCGATAACGCCGATGAGACCGCCAGTGAAACCGCCGACGACAAGAAGGCTCCTCGGGTTCTGGAGGCCGCCTCCGACGAGCTGCCCGACGAACCCAAGAGAATCGTTTCGCTGGCCCCGAATATCACCGAGACCCTCTTCGCGCTCGGGGTCGGCGACCGTGTCGTCGCCGTCACCAACTTCTGCGACTATCCGCCCGAGGTCGAGTCGCTGCCATCGATCGGCAGTTTTTCGAACCCGGACTTCGAGACGATTCTGGCCAAAAAGCCCGACCTGGTGGTCGGCATCACCTCCGGCGGAGACAAGAGCGTGGCCGACAAGCTCGAAGGCGCCGGCGTCCCTTACGCCTTTCTGCGTACCTACACCGTCCAGGATACCCTCGAGATGTTCGAGGCCGTCGGCGATCTCGTCGGCCGGTCCGATGCCGGTCGCCGGTTGGCGGCCCGGATCGAGCAAGACTTCGAAGATGTCCGACAAAAATACTCCGATGCGTCGGTGCCGACGCTGCTCGTCTACGGCCACGACCCGCTGGTGGCCGCTGGACCGGGCACCTTCGGACACCAGCTCTTGGAGATGGCCGGTGGCAAAAACGTCGTCGCCGACTCCGACAAGAAGTTCCCGCGCCTGGATCTCGAGAAGGTGCTGGCCCTGCAGCCCGAGCGGATCATCGATACGTCGATGCGCCCCGAGCAGGCCGAAGGATCGTACTGGGATCAGCACACGGGCCTGAAGGCGGTACAATCCGGCGGCGTGGTCCACCTGACCGACCCGGTGGTGCTCAGGCCGGGGCCGCGGATCGACGAGGGGCTGCGCCGGATCGTCGATGCGATCCACGATGCGGAGGGTGACAGCCGGTGACCACCCGACGCGACCGAGCGCTCACAAGTCGAGGGTTGTGGCAGGCCGTTCTGGCCGTGTCGCTTTTGTACGTCGCCGTTTCGGTGATGGCGCTGACGTATGGAAGCTCCGATTTCGGCGGCTGGCAGGTCGTCTCCGGGCTCGTCTCCGGCGAGCTGACGCCCTCCCAGCACGCCATCGTCTGGCACGCCCGCATGCCGCGCATCCTCTTCGCCGGCATCGTCGGAGCCGCCCTCGCCGTCGGCGGGGCCGTCTTTCAGGCCGTGTTGCGCAACCCGCTGGCCGACCCGTACATCCTGGGCATCTCCGGGGGCGCCGCCCTGGGAGGTACCCTTTTGTTGGCGCTCGAGGCCGCGGTCTTCGGCGGTGCCATGACCTACTTGGGCCAACTGTCGCCGCCGATCGCCGCGTTCATCGGGGCCATGGGAACCCTGAGCATCATCTTCGGGGTCGCCCGATGGACGCCGGCCGGGCGCACGGGCAACTACGTGCTGCTGTTGACCGGCGTCATCGTCAACGCCTTCGCCTCGGCGGTGATCCTGTTTTTGAAGTCGGTCGTCTCGGCCCGGAAAGCCCAGGAGATGCTCTTTTATCTGATGGGGACGCTGACCGTCGAAGGGCTGAGCTTCCAGCTTATCGCCAGCGTCGGCGGCGTCGTGCTCGCCTGTCTGGCCGCCATTATCTGGTATGCCCGGGACCTGAACGTCTTGAGTCTGGGAGATGACGAGGCCGCGGCCCTGGGCGTCGACGTCGAGCGCACACGGTGGTGGACCGTCGCCATCGCCAGCCTGGCCGTCGCCTGTGCCGTCGCGTTTACCGGGCTGATCGGCTTCGTCGGGCTGGTCGTTCCCCATGGGCTACGGCTGGTCGTCGGGCCCGACCATCGCGTCCTGATCCCCTGCTGCGCACTGGGCGGGGCGGCCTTTTTGACCGGCGCCGACCTGTTGACCAGGGCGTCGTTCGCTGTCTTTTCGACGACACTTCCCGTCGGCGTCGTGACCGCCTTCGTCGGGGCGCCGCTCTTTGTGGTGTTTCTGTGGCGCAATCTTCGACAGGATGCCGAGGGGGTCCGATGAGCGAACCGATCCTTCAGATCGACGGCCTCACACACGGCTTCGCCGGCGTCCCGGTGCTCCACCAGGTGGATCTGACGGTCGAGGCGGGCGATTCGATGGCGCTCATCGGACCGAACGGGGCCGGAAAGACGACGCTTCTGCGGGCCGCCGGCGGGCTTCTCGAACCCGACGCCGGGTCGGTTCGGATCGACGGGCGGGATCTGGCGGAGATGTCTCGGCGCGAGATCGCCCGGCGCATGTCGTATTTGAGCCAGGCGACGCCCCAGGTCTTCGATTTTTCGGCCCTGGAACTGGTCCTGATGGGCTTCCATGCTCGGACGGGACGGTTTTCGCTGCCGTCGAAGACCCAGCGGGAGCGAGCTCACGCGGCGATGCGGCAACTCGAGATCGAACACCTCGCCGAACGTCCCGCCTCGGTACTCAGTGGCGGCGAATTGCAGCGGGTGTTGATGGCGCGAACACTGGTGGCCCGGGCCGACGTCTGGCTGCTCGACGAGCCGACGTCTCACCTGGACGTCCGCCACCAACTCGCCATGCTCCGACAGGTCGGCGGACACGTCGGCGACGGCGGCACCGTGCTGGCCGTGCTCCACGACCTGGGTCTGGTACATCGGTTCTTCGACCGGGTGGCGGTCTTGAAGGCGGGCGAGCTCGTCGCCACGGGTCCCGTCGACGAGACCCTAAATACCGACCTGCTCAGCGACGTCTTCGAGGTGGAACTCGTTCGCGGAGAGGTCGACGGTCAAACCGTCTGGACGGTGGGCGGCTGACTACGGTTTCGTGGCGTCGGTGTCTTCGTCTTCGGCGTTTTTTTCGGCGCCGTCATCTTCCGAGTCACTGCTTGCCTCCGATTCCCGGCGCTCTTTTTCGCGTCGTCGCCACTCGTCTCGCTTCATCCGGTCGTGGAGCAGCCAGCCGGCGCTGCTGAACTTCCAGATCTCCACGAAACGCTCGTCGTTTACGCTCATGTCGGGCTCGACGTACCACCGCTGCTCGACCTCCACTCGCATCGACTTCGGGCCGTGGCGTTTGAGGCTCTTCATCTCCATCTCGACGATGTTCAGATCGTCGCCGTACTCCTCGTAGCGGCCCAGAAACGTCTCGCGGTACGAGGGGTGCACGCTCGAGGAGGCCCGGTCGAACAACTCCCAGACCATAAAGCGGTGGAAATCCTCGATCTTGCGTTGCACGTCCTCGGGATTCGTGACCACGTCGGTCTTCGATTTCTCGGTCGATGCACACCCGACGGAGCCGGCGGCGATGAGCCCGAAGAGGGCCAGACACAAGATCGATGGCGGGAGCGTTTTCGTACTCATGGGGCTCGCAAACACGTGTGGGTGAACGGCGGTGCGTTGACGTTGCGGACCATCTCATAGAAACACGGGCGTGGAAATATTCTCGTCCCGACTCTCAGTATCCGAAGGACTCCATGTCTGAGCTCGCTGACAATCTGCGCCGACAGATCGCCGAAGGCCCCGAGGCCGAGCCCCTGCCGCCCGAAGAGGTGATCGACGAGGCGACCTCCGACGCCTGGATTCGCCTGTTGGTCGCTCTCGGCGACGATGAAGCCCTCCACGTGGCATTTGCCCGGCAGGTCGATTCCCCCGCGGATGTCGACGCGGCCGGCCGCATCGCGTTCGTGCGAGCGGTCCTCGAGGAGGTCGACCGGGCCGTCGACACGGCCCTCGAAGGCTCGGAGTTCTCGTCGATGCTCCAGGCGCTGGCGCGCGCCGATGTACCCTGGAGTCACGAGGGGCTCACACAGATCGTGGCCGCCGCCGACGAGGAGGACGCCCACTCCGACGAGGACGTCGCCGCCGCGGCCCTCACGTTGGCTCGTGGTGAAGTCGACGAACTCTCCGAGGCGATCGACCGAAGCTCGGTCATCGATGATGTGTTGCTGTCGCTGCGCGCCGCCGGACTGGAGGGGCGAAGCGAACTCGGCGAGATGATCCTCTTTTTGCGCATCGAACTCGAGGACCTCGCCGCCGAGGCCGACGACGAGGCCGACGTCGAAGGTTGGATCGACCGGCTCGACGGCGTGGCGGCCCTTCTCGATCCCGAATTGTACGGCCGTGGGCTGCTGGCCGGGGACTACCACGACGGCTGGCTCGACCGGCCGGCGAGCGTGGCGGACTTTTTGCAGGCGTACGGCCCCTCCGACTGGCTCGAGGTTCAGGGGCTTCTGGAACTCGGCTACGACCCCGGGTCGGACGAGGACGACGTCGCCTTTGCGCTGGGTGCCAGACTGGCCGTCGCCGCGGCAGCCGGAATCGGCACCACCCCGCCCGAGGAACACGAGGTCGACGGTCTGCTGGAGCTGCTCACCGTCGACCCCGAGGCCGAAAATGATGAGGGCAACCCGGAGTGGCAATCCCTGGCCACGGAACTTGGCTTTGGGCTCCAGTTGGCACTGGGCGGCGATGGGTTTGCCCTGCCGCTGGTCCAGGCCGCCGCCCACGAACGTCTGGTCACCTGGGGGGTCCATTCACCGGGGGTGGCCGGGCTGCCCCTGTCGACGACCTCCGAGAAGGAACTCGACACCGATCCGGTCTTCTGGCTGATGGGCGAAGCGGCCGGACAGCCCGCCGAAAGCTGGAGCGTCGAGACCCGGGTCACCGTGCTGCGTACCCTGACCGATGCTCGCACCTGGGCGCGCAAGGGCTGGACCGAGAGGGACGGCGATGTCGAAGACCTCGCCGGGCAGCTCGTCGAGATGTTTGCAGACGTCGATGACCCGGGCGTGAATGTGGCGACTCGTCGGTTGAAGGCCGAGATCGACCCGGACTTCGCGGCGCAGTTCCCCGACGACAAGGCCGAGTTGTTGAGTGCGGCCGACATCCTCGCGATCGGGGGACGGGCAGACGCGCCCGAGGGCATTCTCGATCGGCTCGAGTCGTTGGCCGACGGCGAAGGTCCGCTGGCGATGGAGGCCGCTCGACTGTTGGCCGAAAACGGATCCCTGCCCGCACGAGAACGGCTGGGACGGCTCTGGACCGATTCGGCGCCGGTCCTGCGTTCGGCGTTCCTCCGTCAGGCCTTGGTCGAATCGCTGTCGCTCGACGCGTCGGCCGCCGACTGAGCCGCCCGAAAGACGTCCCTGGTCGGGACGCCGTGTTCGCGGGCCAGCTCCCGGCAGGCTTCGTACTCGGGCGTTCGTTGAAGGACCTCTCCGCGCCAGGCGCCGACCTTGATCGGGACGTCACCGTACTGGGTCTCAACGTGGCGCACGCCGCGCTGCAGGATTCGACGGCCCACCGTCTGCATGCGCACACCGAAGGTCGTTGTGTGTCGCAGGACCGATTCAGCCAGCCGCTCCGCATCCTCCGGGGTGCTCAGCACAGAAAGCCGCGTCCCCTGGCGACCTTTCTTCATCGTCACCGGCTCGCGGACGACGTCGATGGCTCCCTCTTCGAGGAGGGCCTCCGCGGCGTCGGCTAACAACTCGGGTGTCATGTCGTCGATTTCGCAGGTCAGCGAGACCACGAAGTCGGTGTGTTCCTCGGGGACCGTAGACTCGGTGTCGACTCCATCGGCTTCGATCACCATCATTCGAACGACGTTCGAGACCTCCTCCAGGTCCCGGGTGCCCGCCCCGAAACCGTCGGTTTGAATCGTCCCGGACGGCCGGCGATTGGTCGGTGAGATGTCTGCCATGGCCCGCAGGATCGTCGCGCCCGTCGGCGTGACCATCTCCGCTTCGATGTCGCTTGGCGCCGTGGACAATCCACGCAGCAGGCGGGTGGTGGCCGGCACGGGAATCGGCATTGTGCCGTGATCGGTCTGAGCGGTGCCCCGGCCGGTGGGAATCTCCCCGAACGACCAGGATGTCGCGGTCGTCTCCAGAATCCACGCGGCGCTGACGAAGTCGAAGATCGAATCCAGGGCGCCGCACTCGTGAAAGTGGACGTCCTCGAGCGGGATGTCGTGGACCTCCGACTCCGATTCGCCCAGCGTCTTGAACATCCAGGATGTGCGCTGGCGGACCGCATCGGGCAGCTCGGCGTCTTCGAGCATCTCCAGGATCGTCGACAGGTGACGGTGGTCCGATTCCGCCTCGGGCGGCCACCCGGTGAACTCGATGTGAGTCCCGGCGATGGCTCCGCGCCGGACCCGCTCGCGTTCGATGCGAATGTCGCCGACGCCCAGAGAGGAGAGGCCGGCCTCCAAATCTTCGACGGCCTCGTCATCCAGGAGTCCGGCGTCCAGGGCCGCGGCCAAAAACATGTCGCCGGCGATGCCGCCGATCAGATCCAGGTGGACGTGCATGGGGTCGTTCTCCTCAAGAAGAGTCGGTCTGAACGGCCAGGCGGTTGATCTTGGTGGCCAACACGGCGGCGCCAAATCCGTTGTCGATGTTCATGACAGCCGTGCCGGGAGAGCAGGCATTGAGCATGGTCAAAAGCGGCGCGACGCCCTCGAAGCTTGCGCCGTAACCGACGCTGGTGGGCACGGCGATAACGGGCTGTTGCGCCAGGCCGCCCACCACGCTCGGTAGAGCACCGTCCATGCCGGCGACGACCACCAGAATGCCCGCCTGCTCCATGTCATCCAGATGGGAGGCGAGTCGGGTCAGTCCGGCGACTCCCACATCGAACAGCGTGTCGGTCGGGTTGCCGAGCAACTCCGACGAGACCGAGACCTCCCGGGCCACCGAGCGGTCCAGCGAACCCGCCGAGATGACCAGCACGCTGGGACGATCTTCGATGGCCTCCGGCCGATACGTCGAGACGATCCGGGCGTCGAGGTAGTGGTGCAGGTCGGGCATGTGGTCGGCCAGGCCCTCCAGGATCTCGTCGGTCACCCGGGTGGCCAGAAGCCGGTCGCCACGCTCCAGATAGGTCTCGAAGATGTCGGCGACCTCTCCGGGATCCTTTCCCTCGGCCAAGATCGCCTCGGGGATGCCCGTGCGCGCCTCGCGGTGATGGTCGAACTTGCCGAGCATATGCTCTTCGAAGGGCTGGCGGACCATCCGCTGGACGACCTCGTCTTCGTCGACCTCGCCCTCTTTGAAGGCACGCAGGAGTTCTCGAATATCGTCGCTCATGGAATTCTAGCGGTTGGAGGTTACGAGGCCGGATTCAGGCTGCCGGAGCGATAGCCGCTCATGTCGACGACCACGCGGTCGAACCCGGCGGCGCGCACACCCTCGGCAACCGAGCGGCGCCGGTCGCCTCGCATCAGACGGTCGAGTTCGTCGGGGGCGACCTCGATCCTGGCCAGCCCGTCGTGGTCGCGCACGCGAAACTGTCGAAAGGAGTGGTCGTGCAGGACCTCTTCGGCGGCCTCGACCCGGCGCAGACTCCGCTCGGTGACCCGCTGGCCGTGGGGAATCCGCGACGACAGACACGCCTTGGCCGGTTTGTCCCAGACCGAAAGCCCGAGCCAGCGCGCAATGCGGCGCACATCTTCCTTGGGAACGTCGTACTCCAGCAGCGGTTGATAGACGCCGCGTTCGGCCATCGCCTGCAGGCCCGGTCGATGGTCGCCGGCATCCGAGGCGTTCGTGCCGCTGGCCAGGACCTCGCAGCCGACGGTCTCGGCGATCTCCTGCAGATGGTCGAATCGCATCGACTGGCAAAAGAAACACCGCGAAGGCGTGTTTTCCTTGAACCGTGGGTCGTCGAGTTCGCTGAACTCCATCATGTCGTGTGTGATGCCGATCTCGCCTGCGACCTCCTTGGCCTCTTCGAGCTCTCGGCCCGCCAGGGTTTCGCTGACCGCGGTGACCGCGCGCGCTTCGGAACCCAACGCACGTTTGGCCAGTGCGGCCACGACGCTCGAGTCGACGCCCCCGCTGAATGCCACGACCATGCCCGACATCTCGCGCATCTCGTCGACGATGGTGTCGACCGTCTCGCGCAATGGATTTGGAAGTTGGTCGCTCATGAATCCTCGGGATCGTCGGTGTCGACTTCGAAGGTGACGTACCGAAAGCCCATCCGCTCGAGTGCATCAGCGAGCCGCTGGATCGCTTCGGTCTCGGGAATCCGGTCGCTGTCGGCCGGATGCAGGACCAAGACCTCGTCGGTCAGCTCCACATCTTCGACGTCGAGATCGTGGTCGTCGGCGACTCGTCGGATCGCAGCGCGCGTCTCTTCACTCAGTGTGTCGTCTTCTGGCATAAGGTCTCAGGCCGGAAGGCTAGACGGTTATCGGCCACCTTTCGATTACCATCGAGCCGGCGACTGCGCCAACTCGATTTGCGATGCTTGGAAGGCTGGGGGAGGCCGTATACGTTTACGAGATGTACAGTGTGATTAATCCCACCCGCATGATCCCACCTGAGGAAGCACGATGGGCAGTGACAACAGCGAAAAGAGCTGGGAAGACCTCAAAAACAGCCAGAAGGCGGCCAAGTCAAATAGGGACCGTCAGGACGCCAAGTACAAGAGGCGCCTGGACAAACTCTTTACGTCCGACGCCGAGGTGCCCGATGAGTTCAAAGACATGATGGGCGAGATCGGCCCGGAAGAGGGCTCCGAAGAAGCCGAGCGCCGCGATGCCATCCAGAAGCTGCGCGACGCCGACGGCTTCCGCGAGTTCGCCAAGGCCGTCAACAACTTCGTGACCCTGGACTTTGCCTTTCCGGACGACGAGAACCTGCTCGTTCGCATGCTCGATCACCCGGACAACGACATCGTCGCTCAGACCCTGGAACACCTGGTCAACCTCAGCGACCGACGCGACCTGGAACGCATCACGCCGCTGAAGAGCCGACTGTCGACCATCCGCACGATGACCGACGATTCTCGCATCCGCGAGCTCGCCGACACCCTGGAAGAACGACTGTAGGCGGCCGCCTCTAGTTGGCGCTCGGGTCCGAGGTCGGGAACTTCGGATCCACGTTGAAGACCCGATTGACGCACCTGAACAACTGACCGCAGTTGCCGGCATCGCCAGCTTCGACGCAGTCGTCGGAGCGCGCCCAGATCTGGTCGGCCCGGGTGCGGGCCTGCAGTTGACAGTTGCTGTCAAAGGAGTTGAACGACTCCTCGTATTGACCCGAAGCGCCTCCCAGACACTGTTGCCCGGTGGACCTCAGGGAGTTGCAGCGGTCCAAACGCTCCTGCGGCGCCGCCGGTAGTCGGTCGTAACAAATCTGTTGCGGGTTTTCCGCAGCCTGGATCTGCTGACAACTGATCTGTTCGACGTAGCAACGCTTGTACTGGTCGATGACCGATGTCTTCCAGAATTTCAGAGCGTCGATGCATCCCTCGCGACACCCCGACAGCCGGGCCCCGCAGGCGCCGAAGATGTCACAGACCTTGGTGCAGGCATCCGGCGAATTGTTGATCGTGTCGCAGACCCCCTCCTGGCACAGCAGGCCCTGGCGACAGTCCATGTCTTCGCCGTTGCAGAAGTCGCCGATGTCCCCGCGCTTGGTCTCCAGCGGAGCCTGACAGCTCGTCAAGGCCAGGGCGAACCCGCCCAAAAGAATGCAGACCGGCAACCACGACCACGTCCAGCGCGTTCCATTCGCTTTCACAACTGACTCCGTCACAACGATCCCTGCATGAGGTTCAAAGGGTACACGGGCGCATACTAACGAATGGGGTGGGGAATGCAAAATAAGCGCTGCGGGGCGTCTGGTCGCCTCGGCCGGGAATGGTGTATAAATTGGCCAACGACATCACGATACGCCCTCCCGACACCACCGAGGCGACGATGAGCAACGGCCACAGCAAGCTCACCAATGGCGATAGTTTTGCAAACGCGCTCGATCCGCACCGACGATCCAGTCTGGTCCGAGCCATCGAACGGACCTTCGCCGGCGACGACGTCGGCTCCGAACCGACGGTCGCGCTGATCGGCTGGGGAGCCGCGACGTTGATCGACGAGGTCTACGATCGCGCCGGCCGCGTCGTGATCGTCGAAGACGACCCCGAGCTCGTCGAGAGCATCCAACAGGGACTGTACGCCCAGAATCGCGGCAAGAAGGTCAAATTGATCGAGTCGGCGCCCCGGGATGTGACCCTGAAGAGTGGCGACCGCGCGGACGTCGCCATCGCAGCCGTGCAGTCGACCTGGATCATCGAAGGGCGTGCCGCCGCAGTGCTGGAGAATGTGCGCAAGAATGTGGTCGAGTCCGACGGTGTGATGGTGCCTCGCCGGCTGTTCCACATGTTCGAGCTGACCAGCGCTCCCAATCGGGTGGGCGGCCTGGGTCTGAAAACACCGCGGTTTACGCGCCCCGGCGAACCGGTCCCCGTGCTCAGCGAGTCGAAGCACTTCACGACGACCAGCTTCACGAACGACGGCCCGATCCCCGAGACGATCGACGACACCATCATCGTCAAACCACTGCTCGACGGCCGGCTCACCGGGCTGCGACTCACCACCATCTGCGAGCTCGCCGAAGGCGTCATTCAGACGACCAGCCAGAGCGGCCTCAGCTCCGTGCTTGTGCCGCTGCGCGAGGCCATCGACATCCACGCCGGCCAGCCGGTCAGCATCCACATCTGCTACGAGCCGGGAAGCGGGCTCGAGGAGACCCGCTTTACGGCGCGCTCGCTGCCCGACGAGGAGACCGCTCAGTGGGGCCACGCCGACCACGCCGTCACCGAGTCATTTCGCAATCGCATCGCCGAGATGATCGACCGGGCCAAACGCCGTGGCCGCGGCCAGGATCTGGCCAAGGTCGTCGACTACACCGTCGACCCCCACGGCGATGTCTCCCGGCTGACTGCGTTTTTCTGGACCATCGATGAAGAGTGGCGAAAACCGGTCCGCGAGATGGTCGATGCCTTCCGAACCGAGGCCTCCTCCCAGCTCGGCGACGTCCCCTCCGACGAGACGATCTACGAGCTGATGCTCGAGGTCTACGAACAAAAATTCTGAGTTGCCCGTGACGTCCCGGTGGCTAGCTTCGTCACTAGAGCGCGTTGTACATGGTGTAGTGGCTCTCCCGATTTAGACGCCGCCGGCGGCGACGCCGAGGCCGAGAGTCGGGTGGCTGATGTGTCTGGCGGACAAGACAGGCCAGCGATGGAACGCACGACTCAAGAGGTAACTGTGTGAACCACCGTTGATTGCCGAGAGACACCACCCTGGCGGTGAAGGCGCGGTTCAAGCTGTGTCGACATCGTGGGTGGCTGCCGAATTCGTTGGATGCATCGCTGTCGGTGGCGAGACTCTAAGGAGTCTCAACACCCACAGAAAGCGCTGCTTTCGGAGTTGGCCGAGAGGCCGGCGAGGATGTCGCCCGAGAGGGCTCCCATTCTACCGGGCGTCCTGCTAAGGGCGCCAGGCAAACGGTCGCGGTCAAACGTGGCCGATGGATAGCAGTTGTCATTACGGAGGTCATTAAATCGTCCTCCCGCATGATATGAACGGCCGCACTCCGAAAGGAGCAAGTCGCCACGTCATGTAGGCCATGTCCGGCGCGCTCTCTTTTTTCTTGCTATTTTTTGTGCCTCTCGGCGATCGACGGGTCCACATCGGTCGGATCGTCGAGGTCCGTAGCCGCCTCGGTGTCCATCTGGGCCAGCCGGTCCATCGCCGAGCGGATGCTCTCTTCGGCAACCCGCAGTTCCCTGTCGTTCGGGTCCAGCGCTCCTTCGTATCGCTTCAACGTGGTGGCGGCGCGCGCATCGACGAGATCCCGCGCCAGGGCGAACTCCACACTCTCGCGGCCGTACTTGAGCCGCAACCCCAGCGCCTGCTCCAGAAGGTGCACCAGCCCGAACATCTCGATGCGTTTCTCCATGTCCGGCTCGTGCGGCACGTTGTCCATCGCGCACAGCGTCCCCACCGCCACATCACCGACGACGACCGGTACCCCGACATAAAAGCGAATGTATGGCTCCCCGGTGACCATCGGGTTGTCCTCGAAGTCGGGGTGTTCGGTCGCATCGTTGACGAACAGAACGTCGTTGCGCGCGATAACCCGGGTACAGAAGGTCTGCTCCCGGTCGATCTGCCACCGGTCGAACCCGACCTGGCCGACCACGCACTGATACTCGCGGTCGAGCAGCGACACATGGGTCATCGAGACCCCGTAGATCGCCTCCACGCACTGCGCGACGCGAGTGAGCGTCGGGTCATCACGCAAGTCGTCCGGCGACAGCTTGTCGACGATCTGCTGACGTACGGCTTCGTTTTCATCGGTGATCGGGAGTCCGGCCATACACTTGGAGCTGTTCGAGGAAAGATGATTCGTGGCAATCCACCCACTATCAATAGTCCCCAATGGCCTATTTCCAAGGGTTGCTATCCGAGTCTCCCGTCCAACACCTCTCGATAGACCTCGCGGTCGCGGTCCGAAAAGACGACGAACCGAATCCGTTCGACCGACTCCAGGCCCTCCAGCCCCGCCAGCACTTCATCGACGGCGGCCTCCGTCGCCTCCTCGACAGGATACCCGAAGGCCCCGGTGGATAGCGCCGGAAACGCGACCGACGTGATCTCGTTCTCCTCGGCCAACTCCAGAGCGCGCCGGTAGCAACGCCGAAGCAGCTCCTCTTCGGGCGTGTCGATCTCCCAGCGCGGCCCCAGACAGTGGATCACGTAGGCGTTCGGCAGGTTGTGCCCGCCCGTCACCACCGCCTCGCCGGGCTCGATAGGGGCATACTGGCGCGTCTCTTCGGTCAGCCCCGGCCCCGCACCACGGTGGATGGCGCCCGCCACCCCGCCGCCGGTCCGAAGTTGCGCGTTCGCGGCGTTGACCACCGCCTCGATGTCGTCCTGGCTGGCGATGTCACCCTGCACCAATTCGATGTCGATGCCGTTTTTTGTGTAGGTCTTCATGATGGATCATTCCTCTAAACCGTAGTCCCAAGAATAGAACCGAAGCACGTTGTAGTACGGTCCGCCCCAGAGGCTTCTGTTGTCCGGCGAATATTCGCCCATGAGCCGGATACCCTGGGATGGATCGTACTCAAATCCCGAGCCTCGCGGGAGTTCCGCCTCGTTCTGGTAGACCCGGAGAGACGGCGGGATCGGCGCCTCATCGAAGATGATGTAGTCGTGGAGTGTCGGTAGGCTGACCGGTGACGCGGCGAAAGACTCGTCGACTAGGGCGCGGTGCAGGTCTCCATATCTCTCTGAGATCGAGCATAGATCCGTCTGGATGTCGGCCCCCAGGGCCCGGTAGGGGCTGGAGGCAGCGCTTGAGCGGCACTCCATTGTCGTGCTGACGAGACCGATAAGGCTCGGACTCTTGGACCTCAGAAAATTCGGGTAAAACTCCAGGCTCTTCGAGCCGTCCTGAACCGAGGCCGGCGTCTCGTCGCTGATGAAGACGACGGCCAATTTCCGCTTGCCTTCGGGACGGAGCCGCTCGTCCAGCGGCGCCGGGTCTGTCGTGCGATCCATGTAGGTCAGCCCCTGGCGCGCCGACTTCAGTCCATCCCGAGTTCCGGAGCACGCCCAGTCGGCCGAGGATTGGCAATCCAGGGCCGCATCCTTCAGGTGAGACTTCACCTTCTCGAGGTTGCCCAGCCAGCCATCGTCTCCGTGGAGGCGACCTTCGTTGGCTGGAATCGTGTTCGTAATCCCGAACTTCACCCGAGTAGGCCAACGCCTGTAGATGGAGTCCTCAGCAACCCATTCCACGAACTGCGCCACTTTGGCTTCCCATCCGTCGGGTCCGTCGACATCGACCACGAAATAGAGGTACAGCGGGCGAGGCATCTCCATGCGCTCTTTGACGCAGTGGCTCTCGGTGGCCGTCCCCAGCGGCGCAAGACTCTCGAGGCTCCGTGCATCCGTGCTGAATGCGCGATGCTGGCCTCGGAAGTGTTCGACGGAGAGTCCGTAGATCCGATGCGGCGAATCACCTGCACGCGGAATGCCGTGTGCGGCAACCTCGATGCGAAAGTGGCTGCTCGTCTTGGAGCCAGACCGTTTGATGCCAGGGATGTCCGACTCGTCTAAGGCCCCCAGCCCCACAAGGACGTCGCTGCGGATGTCCTGCACCGTGGCGGGCTCCGACGTCGTCCCCCATGTCCGATAAATTTTCACAGGTCGACCGTCGGGACTCTGTCGCTCCACCACTGTGCTCCCCAGCGGGTCCTGCGTGAAGTCGGCGGGCAGGGTTTGATCGAGCGTCGACCGAAAGGTCTCCTTGCCGACCCTTGCGAGCGAATCCGGGGTGGAGACGACGCCACCGGCTACGTGCAGTGACTCGGAATCGTAGGTCGCCGCCGCGTGCGGTGGGTCGTACCCTTCAACGTTGAGATTCTTGTAGTTGGAGATGCCCGTCGGCGGCGCGAACGCCCAGTTTCCGTCGTCGTTGGTCTCGAGTTTCAGAGATTTTGGCGAGGTCGTCTCGCAGGCCGTCTGAAACCAGGCCTCATTCGGATCGTCCGGCGGCCCGGTGTCCTCATCGACGTCCTCTTCAATGTCGCGGCCGCTATCTTCTTGGACGTCGTCACGCACGTCTCGTTCGGTGTCTCGACCACCATCTGAGGCGTCGAGTCCGGAGTCCAGGGTCTCCACGTCCTCCCCACCAAGGTCCCTCTGGAACGGCCCGTAGCGCGGGTCTTCGTTGCACCCAAAGCCCACTGCCAGAAGCATCGAACTACAGAATATGAGCGCCGTACGCTTCAAGGTCTTGACCCGTGCCAACCAGGAGAGAGGATCGCGCAGACTGTAGCGGTGCTGGAAATGATGGGCAAATCGCCATCGACCTACTGGAATCGTCGAAGACCCAGATCCTGCGTCCCAAACCATCAAGTCACGTCCGACGTCAGTCCCCGGAACCGTAATCCCACGAGAAATGTCGAAACGCGACGAAGTAAGGTCCGCCGAAAGGGTCGAGCTCGGTGTCGCTGTAGGAGCCGACCAGCTGAGCAGTATTGTCATACGGGAAGTAGGCAAACCCGTTTTCGCGTGCTCGAGGAACCTCATCGGCATTTAGAAATGAGCGTAACGACGGCGTGATTGGTGTCGACGACAGCTGCGGGGCGTGCCTAGTGCGTGGAAAGATCGGGAATGTGTTCCCAAAGTGATGGGAAGCTGTGTTTACAGAGTTCCGTTCTTCCTGGAGCTCGCAGTAGTCATGAAGATATGCGAAGTCGGTTGCGCCGAAGATGTCGATGTAGGCGGCTGCAAGCTGGTGGTCAGGGGCGCAGTCGCCTCGGGGCCCGATGATCTGGGCGACCTTTTCTCTCCCCCACGGTCGGTAGTAGTCAGCCGTACGTTCACCACTTTCGATGGTGTGCGGATTCTCGTCGCTGATGATTCCCACGGCTGAGAGGCTGTCTGGCACCATTCGAACATCTTTGGGAGGAGGGTTTTCCTGGTTGCTCATGTACTCCAGCCCCTTCTTCGCCACGGCCAACCCGTCTCGCTCACCCTCACAGGCCCATTCGTCGGTCGGCTTGCACTCGGTCGCGGCATCCTTGATGGCCTGGAGGAACTCCTCTTTGTCGTTCAGCCAACCGTCGTGGACGAACCGACCCTTGTTGGCCATCACTGTGTTTGTGACGCCAAGCCGCACGAGTGGAGGTACGCCGCGTTCGAAAGCCACTTCTGCGATTTTGGAAAAGAACCGGTTGACGTCTTTCGAATATCCATCGGGACCGTCAACGTCGATGACCAAGTAGGTGTATCGGCGGGTCCCGATGTCGACGAGGTACTTGTCGCATCGTCCGGTCCGGGCGGTTCCTGCCGGCGCCACATTGTTCGACAGCGACAGGTCATCCATGACTTGTCGCACCTCATCGTTTTCGTCGTAGGCCTGTGCCGCCGAAACGGCCATCGAGTAGACGCCGTGATTGTTGTCTGAACCCGGCGTCGGCATCGTCTGGAGCGTGACGTACACTCGGAATTTCGAATGGGTCTCTCCGTCTTCGTCCCCCAGAGATTCGACATCATTTCGATCGAAGTCGGCGAAGTGTACCAGCATCAGATTCCGAAACGCGTCGACCGTCACCGGTTCGCTGGTCTCGAGGAGGAGTCTGAAGATGGTAGCACGACGGTCGCCCGGTGTATCGTAAGTCCCGTGGCTTGTGTTGAAAATCTGCTCGGCCACCGGCTTGGGTAAGGACTTGGTTTGATCTCTCATGACCGCGTCGGGTGCATTTTCCTCTCCAAATGCGACAGGTCGCGAGAGGAGCGCCCCGGAGACCCCTGTCAGGTTGGACTCCACGATCGCCGCCGCGTGGGGAGGCTCAAACCCCGAGAGCTGCAGGTTTCGATACTCGCTGGCCGATCGCGGCAAGGCATACGCCCAGTTGCCGTCGCCATTCTCCTCGACTGAGATCTCTCGCGGAGACGTGGTTTCACAGGCGGTCTGGTACCATTTCTCCGCCTCCGACGGCGGGCTCGTATCCTCGGTGCCCACGTCCATCGTGAACGCGCCGCGCCGCGGATCCTCGTTGCACCCAAACGTCGCCGCCAGGGGCAACAGACAACCCAAAATGAGCGCCGTTCGTTTCACGATTCGATCCCGTGTCAGCGTGTCGAGTGTGTTGCTCACGCAAGGTAGCGATCCGCGCCAAGCAGAACAAGTCAGGGTCGCATCAACCGAGTTCGTTGCGCTTCCTCCGTTGCCTATCCCGCGGCGGAGCGCCGCAGGCGCGACACGCTGCGTGATCGCCCAACCTCAATCCCACGAATAATACCGCACCACATTGAAATACGGACCGCCAAAGTAGTCGACCTGCCAGGGGCTGAATCCGCCGCGTAACTCGACCTGATTGAGATCTGGCTGGTACCGAAAGCCGTCCGCATCATCACGTACGATTCCGTCGGCATTCTGAAACATGCGCAGGGACGGCGAGATCGGCGTTTCGGAGAGCTGTATCGATCCAAGGGCCCGGGTTTCGTATGCGACTCCGCCGATAGCGAAAACCTCGCGTACGATGCGGTTGAGCTCGCCGGCATTCGTCGGTAGCGCGCACAGGTCTTCGACGGAGTCGGCGTCGATGCCCCTGTAGGCTTTGGCGAGCGGTTTTGAGCCGCAGTCGCTCTGCGGGCCGATGACCTGGACGACCCAGGGGTTGTGGGATTGCAGGCTCTCTCTGTAGGACGCCGCCGTTCGGTTGCCGCTCTGGACCGACGCGGGTTCTTCGTCGGAGATGAAGATGACGGCGAGTTGCCGCTGGTCGGCGGGCTTCATGCTGGGGCCTTCGCCGCCGCCGCTCTCGGGTCTATCCATCCTCTGCAGACCCGCCTCGGCGACGGCTAGCCCGTCGCGTTCGCCACCGCACTGCCAACCATTGGTTTCCTGGCAGACTGTGGCGGCCCTACGGACGGCGTCGACACTGACTTCGCCGCGCTCGAGCCAATCGGCCTCCCTGAAAAACCGTCCCTCGTTGGCAGCCACCGTATTGGTGATTCCGATCTGAAGACGATACCGCGGGGAAATCTGCGCGATCCGCTCGGAGACCTGCGTGACGTAGTTCTCCACCGTGCCGGCCCATCCTGCCGGGCCGTCGACGTCGATGACAAAGTACAGGTAGTACGGCGTGGGCAGGACCATCGTGGACCGGTCGCACTGCGCGGAAAACGAACTGCCGGCGACGGCCAGGTTGTGCGAACCCGCCATGTCAACGGCCGCGATGCGGGTTTGTTCGTCGTTGGGCTCCGTCGGTTCGACTGAAAGGGCGATGACCCAGTGGCCGCCACCGTCGCCGGCACTCGGCATCGATTGGAGCGTCAGCCGGAGCCGGAAGCTGGAAAATGCCGTGCCGTCGAACTCTGGTTCGACAAACCAGATGTCCGAGTGGTCAAAGTCGGCCAGGGCGAAGAGGATGTCGTTTCGAAGTTGCCCCGCCGCCATGGCGCTGTCGGTCAGCAAGGGGCTCGTCAGCGTGCGGGCCCGCCGTCCGTCATGGGTCTCATACTCGGCTGACAGGTTGCTGCCGAAGTCCGGGGTCTCGACGCCATCGGGAAGCCTGTCGAGGAGTGCGCGCCGAAGCGACTTGTCGGGTTCTTCGAAGTCATCGATCGACCCGGGACCCGAGGCCACGGCGCCGGCCACATCCCCGTTGGAGTGATCGATCAACGCCCCTGCGTGCGGGGCGTCGAAACCGGAGATCGGCAGGTTGAAGTACTCGAAGTCACCCTTGGGGAGGGCGAAGGCCCAGTTGCCGTCCTGGTTCTCCTGGACCGTTACGTCGCCCGGCGAGGTCGTCTCGCAGGCCGTCTCGAACCACTCCTCTGCGGTGGAAGGGACGCCCGTGTCATTCTGCCCCGCGTCGAACGTGAACCCTCCGCCGACGGGGTCTTCGTTGCAGCCGAGGAGGCCTAGAAAGAATACCGATGAACCAGCCAGCAATATCGTTTGCCAATCCATCTGAGCCTCTCCGGTATCGTTCGCATTGCCGCAGCCTTCTGAAGGTAGCTGGATTCAGGGGCCCGGGCAAACTGGGAAGATCTTGACGGCAACGACCCGTCAGGCTGACTCTCCACTTGGGCTCTAATGAGGTGCCAGGCACCGAATGAATTGTCCCTCCACATTATTCGTCCAGCCACCGACCCATCCTCTCTTCAACTTCGTCCTGGGACAGCACGCGTCCCTCCTCCACGTCTTCGAGTCCCTTTGCCACCTTCTGACGCACGTAGATGTGATACTGGATATCTTCGTACGTCGAATCCTCTGGCAGTTCGTCGAGAAGCTGTCGAATGTCTTGTTTTGCAGTTGCCATTGCGTCCTCGGCCCCGTTCGCTTCAGCATCCGGCGGGTGAAACCAGATCTTCGAGAGTTCAATCTCCAGATCCGGAAAAAGCCCAAAGCCTAACGTCTCGTCTTCGGCCGCGGAGTTTTCGAGCACGTATTTTCCCTCGTCGTTCAGGTGGAAAACCTCCACGACGTGGGCGTCCGGGTCGACGAATAGAAGCCAGGGCACGCCGGACTCCGCGAAGATGCGCCGCTTGCTAATGCGGTCCCGCTGGGCCGTCGACGGCGAGACGACCTCCACGACCATGTCCGGAGCCCCGGTGATGCAGTGGCCATCCCACAGCTCCGGGAATCTCTCCTTACCGACGAAGGTGAAATCCGGCTGGAGGACGGTATCTTCGGCCAGAACGACGTCGAAGGGCGCGTCAAAGCACTCTCCGAGGTCATTCTCGAGAACGTGGGTATCGATCAACGTTCCCAATTTGGTGATCGTACGTTGATGAGCGATGTCGGGGCTCGGGACCATCAATAACTCGCCGCGAATCAGTTCGTGGCGCTCTTCGTCCTCCAACGCCATGTACTCGGAGACGGTCCACTGTCGCTCGCCGGATGTATTTGGTGCAAGAGCCATCGTCACGCCGGTCTGGAGGCACGGGGGTCAGACTCAACCAGAATATCAGCAGCGACGGGGCGGCGGCAAATGTTGCACAGGACGCAGCCTTCTGAAGGTAGCTGGATTCAGAGGCTCGGGCACATCGGCCCTTGCCTTCGGTTGAACCATGTTTACCATGTTAATGTATACAGTGGCGTGGTAATAAAGGGGCGTGTTGGATGATTCAATCGTTTGGAGACCAAGAAACGTATGACCTGTTTGTTCATGGTGACGTGCCAAAAAAGGGCGCCGGATGGGCTTCTCAAAGCCGAACTGCATACAGGAAGCTCGAGATGATCGATGCCGCCAGCGAAGTATCTGATTTGAGAATCCCACCTGGGAATCGTCTGGAGAAACTCCGCAGACGAGGTTCAAACGACTGGTGGAGCATTCGAATCAACGACCAGTGGCGCATCACCTTCCAGTGGACCGACGAGGGTCCAGAGTTTGTAAGAATCGTCGACTACCACGACTGAGGAGCAGCCATGACAGAGTCGAAACGTATTGAATACGACCCGGACAAGCGAACCAGTAAACCTGTACATCCAGGAGAAATTCTGGAAGAGGAGTTTCTCGGCCCGGCGGATATCAGTCAGGCCGAGCTGGCGCGTCATATCAAGTGCGACATCAAAACGATAAATCGCATCGTCAACATGCACACGGCGATCTCTACCGAGATGGCGAGGAAGCTGGGAGCGGCCCTCGGACCCAGTGCCGAATTCTGGCTGACACTGCAACAAAAGTACGACCTGTACGAAGCGCGTCAGGACGATGACGAACTCCCGTCAAACATGCTTGGGCCGCGGGCGGCGGGCTGAGTCGTAGGTGGGGCGGCCCAAAGATCTTGACCAGGCGGAAAAAGCGCGGAATCTTGGCGGTGCATTTCAACCAATCATGCAGAGGCCCCCATGCTGCTTACCATTTTGAAGTATGTCGGAATCGTACTCGCCGTTCTGTTCGTCGTCTTCATCGCCGGCGCGTACCTGATGCCCAAGACGATCAACGTCGAGCGCGACATCACCATCGATGCACCGCCGGCCGAGGTCTTCCCCTACGTAAACAACTACAAGAAGTTCAACGAGTGGTCTCCCTGGGCGAATCGTGACCCTGATGCGACCTACACCTACTCGGGTCCCGAGGCCGGCGAGGGCGCCAAGATGAGCTGGGAGGGCAACGAGTCGGTCGGCGCGGGTAGCCAGACGATCCTCGAGTCCAAAGAGAATGAGCTGGTTCGAACCGAGCTCGACTTCGGTGACCAGGGGACGGCCGAGGCCTATTTCGACCTTGAGCCGCGCAGCGACGGCACTAAGACAAACATCACCTGGGGCATGAAGTCAGACATGGGGAACAATCCCATCGCCCGCTGGATGGGGCTGATGATGGATCGGTGGGTTGGCACCGACTACGAGAAGGGGCTCAAAAATCTGAAGGAAACGGTTGAATCAGAGCAGGGCTCCTAAAACCGATTGACGGTCGGTTTTCCGGCACGTACGGTCCTCGGCTGCGATATCTACGCGTGCAGGAGAGCGAATGAAGGCCGACGTCGACAACCTGGGTGACCTGGAGATGGCAGTCCTGAAGTATCTGTGGAATCAGGGCTGCAGTGACGTGAAGTCGGGGTTTCAGGAGGTCGGCCAAAAAAGAGGCATCACCCACAATACGGTCCAATCCGCCTTCAAGCGTCTGTGGGAAAAGGGGCTTCTGGAGCGCCACAAGGATGGGCACGCCTACGTCTACGAGCCTCGATACACCCGGAAGGAACTGACCGAGATGATGGTCGGTGAGTTGGTCGACGACATCGCCGGCTCGGAAGACGTGGCACTGGAGGCGTTCGTGAGTTTCGCCGAGCGGGCCGGCTCGGAGACGCTCGAGGCGCTGGAGGAATTGGTCGCCCGGCGGCGTCGTAGCGGCGAGGGGGATGACGCATGATGGCAATTCTCGGGTGGCTACAACTCGGGGGCATCATCGCCGTTGTCGGAGCATTTGGCGGTGCCGTCGCGTCGGCAGGGCTCTCCAAGTGGTTCGCTAGTGAACTCGAGGACATCGAACCCGCTGCTCGGTTGAAGCTGTTGTCCGGGCTCCTGTTGTTGCCGGCCGTTGCGGCTACCGCCGCCCTCGGGGTCGTCTTTGCGCCCTCGGTTTTGGATGGGCTCGGTGTAGTCAGCGACCACTGCCACAGCCACCCGGGCCATCACGCCTTCCACGCCTGTTTTGTGCACAGCCAGCCGCCGGCGCCGTCGGGCTTTCTCTCGGCGGGATTGCTCGCCGGGTTTGGGTATCTGGCCTGGTCCTGGAGCCGGACGCTCGGGGAACTCCTACGAGTGCGCGGACGCCTTCGGGCCATTCGCGACTGCGGATCGGTCGAACAGTCTGAAGGTGTCTTTCACATCGACGCGCCCACACCGCTTGCGATGACCGTCGGACTCTTCAGCCCGACGGTGTATGTGACGGGCGGACTTCGGTCGATTCTCTCCGAGTCTCAGTACCGGGCTGTCGTCAGCCACGAGCGGGCTCACGCCGAACGATTCCATTCGTTGATTCAACTCGTTGGACGGTGCTGTCGTCCCTTGCACCTGGGTGACACCGGGCGCTTTCTGGTCACCGAAGTTGAACTCGCGTGCGAGCAGATCAGTGACCGAGCCGCCGCCGACAGCGTCGGCGACGAGCTTTCGGTGGCGGAGGCCATCCTCACCATGGAGAGGCAGGCTGGCGCGATGCCCGACACGGCCCTTGGCTTCGGCGGCTCGGCCATCGAGCGGCGCGTCAGGGCGATGCTCGAGGCAGATTGGAGGATGCCGAATTGGGGCGTGATCGTCGGGATCGCCGTCTTGTCGGTCGCCGGAATCGCCGGTCACTACGACTGGCTTCATCACGCGATTGAGACCTGGCTGGGCCTGATCGTCTAGGGACGTTCGAGGACATTATGGATGAGAGAATGAAAAATTTTTGCCGCCTCGATGCGATGAAACCGATTACCGGTCGGTTTTTGGGCGCCGTGGTGGGCGTCGCGGTCGTGCTGTTGAGCTCAGCCGCGGCGGCCCAGACCTCGACGCTCACGGAGGCCGAGGCCGTCGATCGCGCCCTGGCCGTCGAGGGCATCCAGGCCGGCTGGACCGCCGAGGTGGAGTCGCTGGAGGCCCACTCGCGGGCGACCCGTCGATGGCCGAACCCCGTGGTTTCGTACTCTCGGGAGCAGACGTTGCTCGATGGAGAAGACGTCGCGGAGGACTTCGTGCTTCTGGAGCAGGCCCTGCCGATTGGAGGCCAGCGGCGACTTCTGGCGCAGGCGTCAAAGATCCGGGCATCGGCGCGCGCCTCCGAAAACCGGGCCGAGGCTCGCAATCTTGCGGCCGACGTACGTGAGGCGTTCTACGGGGTGCTTTTCTACCAAAGACGTTCCGAGGTCTTTGGCCGCTGGCTCGATGAGATGCGTCGGCTCGAAGAGACGTTCAAAAAGCGGGTCGAGGCCGGCGAGACGGCTCCCTATGAGCTGGATCGCCTGCAGGTCGAAATATCGGAGATCGAATCCGAGATGGCGGTCGAGGAGGCCGAGCTCGCACGTCATCGCGCCCGACTCGCGGGGCTGATCGGAGAGTCCGCCGGCGACGACCAACCGAGCGCCGAGGGTACACTCTTGCCGGCATCGCTCCCCTCGAAGTCGGAGTTAAAAACGGCCCTCGCCAATCGACCGTCTTTGGTGGCTTCGAAGCGGCGTGTGGAAGCTGCGCAACGGCGATTGAAGGCGGCCAAACGAGAGTGGGTGCCCGAGCCGACGCTGACGGGCGGGTATAAACGGTCGTCATCTGGCGGGCAGGTCGACCATGGGTTCGTGGCCGGGATCGGTCTGGAGCTGCCAGTGGCCGACCGGGGCAAGGCGTCCGCCGATGCCGTGCGCTCCGAAAAGATCCAGGCCGAGTCCCAGGCGAGGGTCCAGCGGCAGCGGCTTACGGCGAAATATATCGGATTGCTGAGTCAGGCCAGGTTGCTGCGCGACGCAGCGAAAAACTTCGAAGATAAGGGGCTGGCGGCGGCCCAGGCCGTCTACGAGACGGCACGTAAATCATACCGAGCTGGCGAGGCGGGCATTTTGGAGCTCGTCGACGCATACCGACGCCAGATCGACGCCCGTCTACGTACCTCAAAACTCGCATTCCTCGCCCGACAGGCAGAGATCGCGCTGGAGGAGAACCCATGAGACCGATCGATCATCTCGCACGAATCGGCCTCGCCGCGGTCTTTGTGACCGCAGCGGTGGCCTGCCAGGGAAACTCGGGTTCGGCCGGCCACGGTCATTCCCACGGTGGGCAGGAGGACCACGCTCACGGCGACGAAGATCACGCCGAGGGCAGCATCGAGTTCTCGACCGACCAGCAAACGAAGGTCGACTTTGCCATCGGGACCGTGCGCAAACGCAGCCTGAAGCCCTCGGTCCCTGCCCAGGGGATCGTCCGGTCAGCGCCTGGGGCAGATGTGCGCATTCGAGCGCCCTTTGCCGGGCGGGTGATCGAGCCTTCGGGAGGGCTGCCCGACGTCGGTCAGACGGTCGAGGCCGGCGAAACCGTCGCGACGATCGTGCCGAAGGTCGATGCCAACGCGCTGCCGATGCTGCGCTCGAATCTCTCGCAGGCCGAAGCCAGGCTGGAGCGTCAAAAACGTGAGGTCGAGCGGCTGCAGGGGTTGGTCGAAGACGACGCCATCCCACAGAAACGGCTGCTCGACGCCAAATCCGAGCTCGACGTCATCCGCTCCGAGGTTCAGGCCGCTCGCCAGCGCATCGGGCAATATCAGTCCTTTGACCGCGGCGGCGGCGCCTCGATTCGGCTGACGGCTCCCATCGGGGGGACGATTGCCGAACGGACCGTCGCCTCCGGCGAGTACGTGGAGGCCGGCGAGGTCGTCATGCGCACGCTCGACGAAAGACGCCTTCGTCTGGAGGCGCGAGTCGCCGAGGTGAACTTGACCGATATCGAGCGGGTCGACGGGGTCTGGTTCAAACGAAAGGAGGGCGGCATCGTCGAGTTCGACCGCCAGAAAATCCCTTACTTCGGCACGGTCGATCGCATCGATCCGGTGACTCGAACTCGGTCGTTTTGGTTTGGCATCCCCGAGGATACCGACGGTCTATCGGCCGGGCAGTACCACCGCGTGCATCTGTGGGCTGGAGAGCCAAAGGAGACGGTAGCCGTGCCGGCGTCCGCCCTTCTGGAACAGAAAGGCGTCTGGACGGTCTACGTGGCGACTGGTGCGGAGAGCTTTGCGCGGCGAAACGTGAAGATCGGAATGCGCGACGGAGGATTCGTCGAGATCGTCGAGGGGCTCGACCCGGGTGACAAGGTCGTCACCCGCGGAGCCTACTACGTGAAACTGGCAGCGACGACGAGCGGCGTCGGAGGGCACCACCATTGATTGACGGCATCATCAAATGGTCGCTCGAGAATCGCTTCATCGTCGTGGTGGGCGCGGTCGTGCTGATGGTGTGGGGCGCCATCCAGGCCAGCCGCATGCCCGTCGAGGTCTTCCCGAACCTGACGGCGCCGACGGTCACCGTGGTGGTTGAAGCCCACGGTATGGCGCCCGAAGAGATCGAAAACCAGGTCACCTTTCCCATCGAGACAACGCTCAATGGCGCGCCCGGTGTGCGGCGCGTTCGCTCGAGCACCGGCATCGGCTACACGGTCATCAACGCTGACTTCGACTGGGGGCAGGACCTGTACCGGGCCCGACAGATCGTCTCCGAACGGCTCCAGCAGGTGCGCGGCTCGCTGCCGCCGGGCATCGAGCCTCCGACCCTGGCGCCGATGACCTCGGTGATGGGCGAGATCATGTTCGTGGCCCTGACCGCCGAGGAGGGCTCGCAGGTCTCGCCGAGGGCGCTCAGGACCGAGGCGGACTGGAGCGTCAAACGTCGGCTTCAGTCGGTTGAAGGCGTCTCGAACGTGGTGCCCATCGGCGGCGACGTGAAGCAGTTCGAGGTCGTCGTCGATCCCGAACGGCTCGCCGCCTACGACCTCGGGCTCGACGAGGTCTCCCATGCCCTGGAGCAGTCCAACCAGAACACCTCGGCGGGCTTCTACCAGGAAAACGGCCGGGAGTACCTCATCTACGGGGTCGGCCGGCTGCACGACACCGAAGACATCTCCCGAGTCGGTTTTGGAACCCGCGACGGCACCTCGATCACCGTCGGCGACCTGGGAGAGGTCAAAGTTGGCGAGGCCCTCAAACGCGGCGACGGATCCTACAACGGCAAAGATGCCGTCGTGATCGGCATCCAGAAGCAGCCAAACGCCAACACCCTGGCGCTGACCAAGCGCGTCGACGAGCAACTTCGCCGCATCGAGGCGTCGTTGCCCGAGGGCATGACCGTCAAACAGGACCTGTTTCGCCAGGCCGACTTCATCGAGGTGTCGGTCGACAATGTCGTCGAGGCCCTGCGCGACGGCGCTATCCTGGTGGTCCTCATCATCCTGATCTTTCTGGGCAACTGGCGCGCTACGGTCATCGCGGCGACGGCGATTCCGTTGGCGCTGATGGCGGCGGTGCTGGTGCTGTCGGCGATGGGCGGCTCCATCAACACCATGACCCTGGGCGGCATGGCGATCGCAGTGGGAGCCATCGTCGACGACGCGATAATCGACGTCGAAAATGTCGTCCGCAGGCTACGTGAATACCATCGCGGCGATGACGACCGCTCGGTACTGAGGGTCGTTTTCGACGCCTCCAGCGAGATCCGCTCGGCCATCGTCTACGCCACGGCGATCATCGTCATGGTCTTCCTGCCCCTGTTCTTTTTGCAGGGGATCGAGGGGCGGCTGCTGCAGCCGTTGGGCGTGGCCTACATCGTGGCGCTGTGTGCCTCGTTAGCGGTGGCGCTGACTGTGACGCCCGCCCTGTGTCTATACCTGCTGCCCGACACCGACGGGGTCAAACAGACCCAGAAGGGCAAGGTCATGGGGTGGCTGGAGTCGAGCTACAAACCGCTTTTGGACTGGAGCATCGACCACTGGAAGGCCGTCGTCGGCTTCGCCGTGGCGGCGTCGTTGGTTGCCATCCTGGCTTTCCTGCAGGCGGGCCAGTCCTTCTTGCCGACCTTCAATGAAGGTTCGCTGACCATCGCCGCGGTGACCCAGCCCGGGACGTCGCTGAAGACCTCCGACCGGCTGGGCGAACAGGTCGAAAAAGTGCTCTTGCAGCAACCTGAAGTGACTTCCACGGCCCGGCGCACCGGGCGCGCCAAGGGCAACGAACACGCCCAGGGCGTCTACTCCTCGGAGATCGATGTCAGCCTGCAGATGAAGGATCGCTCCAAGAAGGAGATGCTCGCCGATCTTCGCGCCGATCTGCAGGCGATCCCCGGCATGAACATCACCATCGGCCAGCCCATCACTCACCGAATCGACCACATGCTATCGGGGACCCGCGCCAATGTGGCGGTGAAGATCTTCGGCGAGAATTTGTCCCGGCTTCGAACCCTGGCAGACGAGGTCCGCGGCGCGATGTCCGGGGTCGACGGGGTGGTCGACCTGAACATCTCCAAGATCCTGGATGTGCCGTTTTTGAAGGTCGACTTCGACCGCCGCGCCATCGCCCGTCACGGGTTGAACGTCGCCGAGGTGGCCGAGACCGTCGAGACGGCCTTTCGCGGCCACGAGGTCACCCGGATCGTCGACGGCCAGCGCGCCTTCGAGGTGCTGGTGCGTTACGACGAGTCCGCGACATCCAGCGTCGAGACCATCCGACAGACGCTGGTGGATACACCCAACGGGGCCCGCGTCCCACTCAAGAGCCTGGCCGACATTCGGCGCACCCGCGAGCCAAATCGCATCTCCCGCGAGGATGGCCAACGAAAACTCGTCGTCTCTTGCAACGTCTCCGGCGGAGACCTGGTGGGCGTGGTCGAGGAGATTCGCCGGCGAGTCGACCAGTCCGTCGATTTTCCCGACGGCTACCACGTCGAATACGGCGGTCAGTTCGAGAGCGCCACCCGCGCCTCTCGCATGATCGCCATCGCCGCCATCGTCGTCTTCTTTGCCGTCCTTGCGCTCCTGGTCATGCCGCTGAACTCCCTGCGCGACGCCACCCTGGTGATGGCGAACCTGCCGCTGGCGCTGATCGGCGGCGTGGCCGGGGTGTGGGCCACCGGTGGCATCGTTTCGATCTCGTCGCTCATCGGGTTCGTCATGCTCTTCGGCATCGCCACCCGAAACGGCCTGCTGATGGTGACTCGCATCCGGCAACTCTACTTCGACGAAGGCATCACCCGGGTGCGCGAGGCCGTCGCAACCGGTGCCATGGAACGGCTAGCGCCGATCCTGATGACCGCCCTTTCGGCGGGGCTGGGGCTGGTGCCGCTGGCGCTGAAGATTGGCGAGCCGGGCGGCGAGATTCAGGGGCCGATGGCGGTCGTCATATTGTTTGGTCTGGTCTCTTCGACCTTCCTAAACATGGTCGTGGTGCCGGCGCTGTACAATCGCTTCGGCGCGCTGAACGATGAATCGGAACGTCGCTAAAAGAGGGCCGCTATGTCCGAGACATCTGCCGCCGACCGAAACGTCAGGCTCTATCCCTGGTATGCGGCCTTCTACAACGCGTTTTTCTGGATGCCGGTCTTCTTTCTGTACTTCGGCGACCATCTGGACCTGACCGGGGTCTTGTACCTGGAGGCCGTCTACTACACGGCCATCGTGTTTCTGGAGGTGCCGTCTGGCTACGTCTCGGATTCGCTGGGTCGCCGTCCCACGCTGATCACCTCGTCGGTCTTGCTGGTCGTCGCCTACGCGACCTTTGCCATCGGCGGTAGCTTTGCGGTCTTCGCCATCGCTCAGGTCTGTCTGGCCGCGGGCATCGCCTTTCAGTCCGGCACGGGCACGTCGTTTCTGTACGACTCGTTGTCGGACGCCGGCCGCGAGGACGACTACGAGGCCAAGGAGGCGACCGTCGCCCGCACCAGCCTGGGCGCCACCGCGGCCGCTGCCGTCCTTGGCGGACTGGCCGGGGCCTGGGACCTGCGGATGGCCTACGTGCTGTCGGGCCTGGGCGCAGTGGCCGCATTGTTTGTGACGCTGCAGTTCACCGAGCCGACTCGTTCGGAGGATGCGCCGGGGGAAAAGCGCCATTTCGGCGGACAACTGCTGGACTGCTTTGGCTACCTGCGCCAGCCGGCGCTGCTCTGGTTCTTTGGCTATGCCGTGGCCATGACGGTCCTCAATCACCTGCCCTACGAGTTTTACCAACCCTACATCGAACTGCTGGGCGCCGACCTTGGCTGGCATACCGGCACGCCGGCCGCGACGGGTCTACACATGGGCGTGACCACCCTTCTGGGCGCCTACGTGGCGGGCAAGAGCGCCGAGTGGAGTCAGCGATTCGGGCGTCGCCGCGTACTGTTGAGTGCGACTGCCCTGCAGGGCTTGGTGCTGGCGGCGATGGCCCTGGTCCTGCACCCGCTGATCGCTCTGATTATCCTGCTGAGAGGCGTGCCCGGTGCGATGGCCAAGGCGCCGCTTCGCGCCGGGGTGACCCCGCGTGTCGACCGCGGCCACCGGGCGACGTACCTGTCGCTTCAGAGCCTGGCCGGCCGGCTCGGGTTCGCCGCCACACTCTCCGTTTTGGGTGCCATGGTCAGCGGGGCGCCGGCGGAGTCGTGGCAGGCACTGTCGACGGTGCTTCAGTGGTCGGGTATGATCGCCGCAGCGGCATTCGTCATACTTGCGGTGATTTCACCGATGACCAGGCGTGGATGAAGTCCTGGATGGTCTCCCGGCCGAAGAGGACATTTCTCACGACAAATGACGCCCACCAAGGCCCGCATTTTGGTGGCGGTCGCGACGGTCCTCCTCGCCATCGGCTGCACCGAAGACACCGTCGGCGACGACTTCAACCGCCGGGTCTTTGAGGTGGTTGGGGATTAAGGGCCGATGAGAAATCGATATTTCCGTCGACTCTTTACTACGAACGCACAGTTGCACAACTGTGCAAGGGTGCTTTCTCAGTAAAGAGTGCGGCGGCCTACTCGATACGAAGCTCCTACCACGTGAAATCGGGGTCGAGCTTCCAGGTGACTGCGGCCTCCGTGGGTACCATCAGGCCACCGCGCTCTCGGTGCGATCACCTTGATGTGCGTGAGGAGCGTCACTAGTCTCACGGTGCGAATGAAAAAGATCACGGGAGCTTTCTGCTTGCTGCTTCGTGGCCGCTGTGAGGACTTCCAGATGCATACGTGGGCGATGCGCATCGGAACGATGATCCTGGCCGGCCTGTGCATGGCCGCCACGGGGTGCATGGACGATCCGGAGCGCCCTGAGGACTGGACGCTGGATGGAGATGTGCGCGACGCTGCGTCTGACTCGGATGTGAGCGACGTTCTGGATGCCGATGGCGGACGCGATGCAACTGACGTGCAGGACACGACGGACACCCGCGATACGATTGACGCGGGCCCATCCGGTTGCACCTGTGCCGTCGACGGGGCAACCTGCGAGCGTATCGACGGGAGGGCCGTGTGTGTGGTTGAAGGGGACGAGTGCGACTTTGACGTCCACGGCGCCGAGTGCAGGCCGGAATGCACCGACCATGGCGATTGCGGCCAGAAGCAGTACTGCAACGTCAACGACCGCTGTTTCCCGCGCCGGAAGTGCTACTACAGACATGCTCTGTGTCCGCCGGGCTACTGGTGTGATATCGAATTCAGCGGTCGCGGCGGGACCTGTAGACGTAGCGGCGATAAACCGGTCGGCGCCTCCTGTGAGAAGGACTGGCAGTGCAAGTCAGGAGAATGCGATGAGGGAACATGCAGCCGTACCTGCTTTGCCGAGGAGGACTGCCCGCGTAGTGGTCGAGCGTGCCGAACGTATGATCGTCGAGCCGGATTACTCGGATGCTATAGGCCGCCAGCCGGCTACCCGGATTGCGAGATTTCGTGTCCCGAGGACCAACTGTGCAATGACGACAACTGCCGGCCCCATGCCTGCCATCGGACGGCCCATTGTCCAGAGGGCGACTGTGTGCTTTCGCCAAAAGGGTTTAGGGAAAAATACTTGGGTCAGTGTACAGGGGGTAAGCGTTTGTGCAGAGGATGGGAGTTTCGCCTCGACGAGGACGATCCATTCTGCCGACTCGGCATTGATTGCGAGCATCGGTACAACCCTGACGATTTCTCTTGTCCCGCGGGATATGAGTGCGTCGAGGGCGAAGACCAACGATTAGGGACCTCATGGTGCTCGCGCCGTGTGACCGACGGTGAGTGGCCGTAGGAGCGCGCTGTCGACGGTGCTTCAGTGGTCGGCTACCATTGCCGCCGTGGCGTTCGTTCTATTGGCGGTGAGTTCGCCTCTGAGCAGACGGCGATAAGAACGTTCTATCAGGGAGGCAGTCCCATGAGTGAAGATTCGACCCAAGAGGATGAGGCGAAATGGGAAGCCCTCCGCGAGATGGTGGGCACCGGTATCGAGGAGCTCGACCGCGGAGAAGGCATGGATGGGGAGGACGTGTTCGACGAGATCTTGGAAGATCATGGCGCCGAAAATGGCAAGTCCACGCCGCTTAATTGACTGGCCGCGAGGCCACGATGTACTCAGTGCGTTCGATCGAAGCGCCGTGATAGAATCGATCGTCGATGATCTTCGGCACGTTGTAGGCGCTCTCAAAGTGGAGGCTCCAGTCGACCTCGCCGGAGTCGGCGTCGAAGACCTGGAGGACATTGTCCCCTTCGACGGCGCGCAATAGCAGAATGTGTTTACCGTCGAATCGTGGGCCCTCGAGGTTCATGTCCGTGGTGATCTCTTTCTCCCATTCGATATCTCCCGAGGCCGGGTCGAATCCAAAGAGTCGGACCGGGCTAGCACCTTTCTCCTCGTAGGCCACTGCCAGTGTGTCGGTCATACCCAGCGGGATGGGGTCATTGAGCTCTGCCAGCTTCGGTTTGATGGTATAGCTCGTCTCTCCGGTCTTGATATCACGCGCCACCAGGGTGTGGCCGTCGCGGGAGGCATGAAACGCATGGGTCGCGGAGAGCATCGACGGGAGGCGGCCACTGTGTTCGGTCTTTCTACCCCATCGACGCTCGCCACTCTGCACGTCGTAGGCGACGAACATGTGGGTGAACTCCTCGGACTCCTTCTTTTCGTCATCTGCGAGTCTACGACGACAGAAGGCGGTATCTCCACGGAGTACGAACCCCTCGCCGCACTCAAAGCTTCCTGTCTTCTCGCCCGATGTCGGTTTGTGAACCATGACATTCAGCGGGCCGCGGACTTTCTTCCCGGACGCCTCACGCATGACTCTCGTCCAGGTCGGCAGGTAGACCTTTCCACCCTCAACCATGGGTCTGCCCCACCCGTGTGCGCCCTGCATCTTCCAGTTGACCTCGCCGCTCTCCAGGTCCACTGCGTAGAATACGTGTTCATTCATACCGAGTTCTCGCTCGAAGTAGACGTTGGTGTCTCCGATGACAGCAGACGGACCACCTTTCTGGTGGCCCCCTACCTCCATCTCCCACGCCTTCTCTCCGGATGCGCGGTCGTAGGCCGTCAGTACCGAGCAGTCGAAGTAAATGACGCGCGTGGCCCCGGCGTCGAAGTGAGGTGGGGTTGGACTTGAACAATCATGGTCTGGCGCCTTGGTCTTCCAGACGATTTCCGTCTTCTGGGCCGGGGGATCCAACTTCTCGGCCTCGGTTGCCTCGCTGGTGGGACTCGACTGGCCTTCAGATTTATCGCACCCGGTCGACAGTCCCGCAGTGACCACGACAGCGAGAAGCAATTGCACGAGAGGAACACGGCAGATGGGTCGCATGGTGGGGCCTCCAAATTTTGATAACACCTAGATCATCATCGTGGCCGCAATTGCTTTCGTTTTGCAACCGTCGATTCCCTTTGGTACCTTGAAAGGGATTGAGAAAAACTATGCTACCCCCGCGCCGGCGGATTCAACTTCGAAGTACACTCGCTGGAGCTCGACTGGCAGTAGATGGTGGTCGGGTACTTGAACTAGCTCATGTGACAAAAGTGCCTAAAAGGAAAATGCCATGACTACCTTCTACAGTGACATTCGATGCGGCCTTCCTCTTGTTCTTGCTTCTCTGCTGCTCATCGGATGCGGTGGAACTGGCGAGGACCCGGGACCGGAAGGTGGCACCTGTGAACCAGTGCCTGAAAGCCAACTTGAAGATTGTGAGGTCGACGCACCGCGACGTGTCGAGACGCAGTCTGGCCTCCAACAAATCTGCGAGTCGGCGTGCAGAAACATCGATGAGCTCATGCTCGTGCAGGTACCGGGGCTCAAGAATCTGAATGCCCTCTCCAACAAGGTCGTCAAGGATATCACCCTTGAGGATTTGCCAGAATTGCAGTCGACGGCCGCCCTTCAACTCGAAAGCGGCGGTTCGCTCATCGTCCGGTTTGCACCAAACCTCGAAAGTCTGGATGCGATGCAAGGAGTGACAGAATTGAGTCGGCTGTCGATCGAGGGAGTGGGTCTCGAAGACTTTCAAGACGTTGGCTCCCTGGAGGAACTCGTGCCTGACTCGTCGGGCTTAGGAGGGTATCTTACCGTCATGGAGTCGGAGCTCAACGACTACTCTCCTTTTGAAGGGTTGGATGTGACCAACGATGAGTTGACCTTTCAGTCGAATGATGGACTGACGGAGCTGCCGCAGCTTTCCGGGGAGGTCTCTCAGATCTTCCTGAGATTCAACGACAACCTTACGGATATCTCGGCACTTCGTTCCCTGGATGGCATCTCTCAGGGGATCACCATCCGTGGGAACTCCTCGCTCTCAAGCTGTCACATTCAAGACGTGCTCGAGGATGTCCAAATGGGCAGTAGCGCGAGTGTCGTCGTCGAGGAGAACAGTTCGCAACCCTGCAATTGACTCCATTCCCCGAATGAGAACCCGCCAATCACGAAATTCTCGGGTCGTCTCAACATCGTGCTGCTGACCCTTTCAGCGTTTGCGATTGCCGGCTGTAACCACGCACACTGGTGTCGGGGTGACGCCCCACGTCGACCGCTGACCAGGCGTGAATGAAACCCAGTCCTCACTGAGGAGGAAGTATGGAGGCAGAAATCGAAGCCCTCCGCGAGATCGTCAATACCGGTATTGAAGAGCTCGATCGGGGAGAAGCAATCGAAGGCGGCGAGGTATTCGATGAGATTCTGGATGGTCTCTCCGCCGAAGATGACGTTCCTCGGGACGAATGACGCCTACTAAGACCCACATTCTAATGTCGGTCGCGACGATCCTCCTCGCCGTCGGCTGCACCGAAGACACCGTCGGCGGCGACTTCGAGTTCACCGAGGACGCCGGCCAGGACGCCAAGCCCGCCGATGAGGGCCCGCCGTGTTGGCCCATGCGCCGCGGCTCGCCGGCCAGAAACAGCTCGACGACGTGTCCTTGGCTTCCATTTCAGCCCGAGTCGGCACGCCAGATTCCCGGGATGGAGCCGGCCTACATGGGTCTTGTCCGTGTCGACGGCAGCGGCACGCTGTATGGGCTCGGCGAGAACGAAACGGAAACGGACAAATCCCTCTACAAATATGAGCCCGGGGCAGATTCGGCCGAGGTCATTCAGGAGTTTGACGACGGGTGGACGCCCGTCACACCCACACCCGGTGACATGGCGCTCGATCACAAGGGTCGGGTCTGGCTTGTCGAGTATCGGGGCAGTCATACAAAGCAGACGGCCCATAGGTTGGCAGCGTACAATCCCGATGGATCACTGGCTGCCAGCCAGCAGATCGATGTGCCGGGAACGCTCACAGGTTTGAACGCCCTTCGGTTTCACCTGTTGGAAAACGACCTGCGGGCACGTCTGTGGAACGCGAGCTTTCGGACTGTATGGAGTATCGACGGAACTGACATCGAAAAGCTCGGGGAGCTCGACCGGGTCTCAGGACACATGTGTACCGACGGCGAGCGGTTGTTCCACTGGGAGGTCATCGTAGATATGGGGTCGCAACCGCCGCCGACTCTCGTGGTTCGCGACGATGTCTCTCCGACCTCGGTCGTCACAAAAATCGCACTCGCCGAACTTCAGGAAGAAGGAGGTCCCTTCACCGGGATTCCTGGAGAGGAGACGTCCTGCACCGTGGCGAATGGACACCTGTTCTTGCTGCCGCGCGAGGCGAGACAGTCCGACCCGGAGTGGGCCTGCGTGGCACCGCTCGACGATCTGGATGCCGTCGATTGCCAACGGTCGGGGCCGCCGAGCTTCACGCCTCTACCCGCCGGACAGTACGGGGTCTTCTACCCGCCCGGGACGCTCCAAGACCTGGAACAGTACGACTCGCCGGAATCGTACAGCTCCGTTGAGGGAACCGTCTTCGCGGAAGCCGCCGTCTCGGACACCGGTCGATCCAGCACCGCTTTCGCGGCGCCGAGCGGCTGGATTTGGGGTGTAACCGCCGATTTCCAGACCCTGTACGGCGCGCCCACAGGTGTCGACTTCGTCGGGCCCGAGTCATTTGATCTGTCGAACCTCGAATTGCAGGACGTGCGCATGGTCTTGCCCGGCGGAGATCGCGTCTACATCGTCGACATCGAATCCGACGGCGACGACTTCAACCGCCGGGTCTTCGAGGTCACTTCAGACTAGAGATCTGCAACTCATACCACGTGAAATCGGGGTCGAGCTTCCAGGTGACTGCGGTCTCCGTGGGTGCCATCAGGCCGCCGAGCTCTCGGTGGAGTGCGATCACCGCTAGTCGGTAGCTTTTCTTGCGCACAAAAAAATGGCAATGTCCTTGCTGAGAATTAGCGGCACGTTAATGCACTAAAACAAGGACATTGCCATGGACGGCACAGACTATGAGGAAGCGATCGACAATGCCAGCGATATCTTGCTTGAAGCGATGCTCGGGGACATCGACGCGCTGATCGCCGAAGGACGCGGTCTTGATCTGAAGGTCAAAGAGGTCGTCTTTTTGCTGGGACGCTAGCTTTTGGTGAAACTCTTCGAGGTGGCGCGTGCGATCCTGGTCGAAGAGGCCAAACGCACTGGCAAGACCGTCGAGCGGACCTCAGAGGTGACCTTCAAGACGCTACTTGGCCCTGTCGAGGTGGCCTCTCCGTACGTGTACGATCGAGAGGCCGGACAGGGAGAGCGCCCGATGCGAGAGCATTTCGGCATCGTTGGAGGACAGTATAGCGACGGCGCCGAGCGACCGAAGCGTATCTTGAGCGCCGCCACCAAAACGCTCGGGACATCCTGGGCAAACCACCGAGAGAGCAAGGGAAGACGGCCGATGAGATTCTCGTCCAGGCCGATGGATGTCACATCCGGTGCGGGGCATGGATTACGGCCGCGGAGGCACGCCAGCAAGCCGAGGATCCTGAAGAGCTGGAGCGGCTGGAAGACTACGAGGATGATGAGTCAGTTCGGCTGGTCGAGTGGAAGGAAGTACGGACCGGCCTGGTCCGCCGCCCCGAGCAGGTCGAGGCGACGTACCTTCGGACTCAAAGAAGGCCTGCAGGAACACTTCCCGCATCTCGAATTCATCCTCGACTGGTGTCATCTCAAACACCACCTCTACGAGACCGGGGAACGGCTCCTCGACGAAGACATACTTATCCGAGATGTCGACGGGTGGGTCGAGGGCCACCTCGACACCATCTACGAGGGCGAAGCCGGCGCGGTGATCGGAGAGCTCGAGAATCTGCTGCAATCTCTGGCCCCCCCGCCGGACGCAGAAGGGGCCGAAGACACGGAGTCGGCCTACGGACGTCTGCAACGACTCATCAACTACCTGACCCGCTGTCAAAAACCGGGTAAACTGACCGCGTCCAGTTCGGCCAAAGTGATCGGGGTTTTGGGTCGGATGCCATGGGTGAT